>JACJDG010000003.1:4990000-7829429 GCA_016432725.1 Streptomyces sp. DHE7-1
TCCGCGAGGAGTACGGCGTCTCGGACACCGTCGCCCTGGAGGCCCGCAAGGTCCTGATGGCCGAGGGTCTGGTGGAGGGGCGCTCCGGCTCGGGGACGTATGTGCGCGAGCGGCCGGTGCCCAGGAGCGTGGCCCGCTCCGGCTTCCGGCCTTCGGCGGGGGCGACGCCCTTCCGGCAGGAGCAGGCCGACGCCGCGGTGCGCGGCACCTGGGAGTCCAGCAGCGCGCAGGCGACGGCCGGGGCCGTCATCGCCGAGCGGCTCGGTGTCGAGCCCGGCTCGCGCGTCATGCGCACGAAGTACCTGTTCAGGGAGGCGGGGGAGGCCATGATGCTCTCGACCTCCTGGGAGCCCCTCGCGGTCACCGGCCGTACCCCGGTGATGCTGCCGGAGGAGGGGCCGCTCGGCGGCATGGGTGTGGTCGAGCGGATGCGGGCCATCGACGTCATCGTGGACAACGTCACCGAGGAGGTCGGCGCCCGCCCCGGCCTGGCCGAGGAGCTGCACGTCCTCGGCGGCGTCCCCGGTCATGTGGTCCTCGTCATCCAGCGCACCTACTTCGCCTCCGGCCGCCCCGTGGAGACCGCCGACGTCGTGATCCCGGCCGACCGGTACCGGGTCGCGTACCACCTGCCCGTGAAGTAGCGCACACCCCGGCACGCGCCGTGCGTCGCCGCGCCGTCGCACGCCCTGGCACCCCGTGCCGTACCCGCCGCTGCAATCCGGCCGTTCTCCCAGGTGATCGCGGGTGCGGCCGGAACGCCCCCGACCCCGACAACAGCGCGGGGGCGGCGCGTTCACGGCCGCGCGCCCCCTGCGTTCTGGCTGGTTGCGTACCTCTTTGTGAAAAGACGTATTCGCTCCGTGAAGGTTGGGCGTACGCTCGGGCATATGCGGACTGCGGTTTCCTTAGGCGGGGCTCGGCGGGCGCCCGGGAGTGAGGGAGGGCGGGGCGGTGCGAGAAGGAACGGTGGGGGCCATGAGTGAGGGCACGGACGTCACCCTGCCCTGGATCGTGATACGGCAGGACGACAACGGCAATCGCTACCGCGTGGGACGGTACGCGAGCCGGGCCGAGGCCCAGAAGATCGCCGACAGCCTCGACGACCACGGACACAAGCAGCTCTACTGGGTGGAGCGCATCGGTCAGAACGGCAACGGCGTCCGCAACTGACCTTCCCCGCCGTCCCGTAGGCTCCGTCTCATGACGGATCGCCCCATGACGGACCGGATCGTGGTGGTGGGAGCCGCCCTGCTCGACGCCGGGCGACTGCTCGCCGCGCGCCGCAGCGCACCCCCCGAGCTGGCCGGACGCTGGGAACTGCCCGGCGGCAAGGTCGAGCCGGGTGAACGGCCCGAGGACGCCCTGACGCGTGAACTCGCCGAGGAACTCGGCGTCGACGCCGAGCCCGTCGAACGCGTACCGGGGAGTGGCCGCTGAAGTCCCCCTATGTACTGCGGGTGTGGACCGCCCGGCTGCGTGCCGGCTCCGCCGCCCCCCGGCCCCTCCAGGACCACGACGAACTGCGCTGGCTCACTCCCGACCGGCTCTGGGAGGTGCCCTGGCTCGACCAGGACGTGCCCGCGGTCCGTGAGGTCGCCGCCCGTCTCGGCGCGGGAGCGCGCTGAGCGGCGCCGCGGCCGCGGCGGGGAGAGCGCCCCTACGCCGTTCGCACCACAGCGCGCCCTCCCGCGCGGTACTGCCCCCTGGATACCGGGTATGTGCCCATTAACCCCATGAAAACGGACATGGGTGGGCTCGCTGGCCTGGGAAGTGATCGGCGTGATCGACACCGATGGCGACTGCGCCGAGTGGATTTTCCCCGCGGAGCCGGGTGTCGTGCGCACCGCCCGGGGCGCGGTCCGCGGCCAACTGCGCGGCTGGGACCTCGACTGTGTCGCCGACCTCGCCGCGCTGCTGGTGAGCGAGCTGGTCACCAACTCCCTGCGGCACGCCACCGGACCCATCGGCGTACGGCTGGTGCGCCCCGCGCGGCTCGGAGGCACCCTGCTGGTCGAGGTCTCCGACCCGCTCCCCGATCCGCCGCGCGAGCGGGTCGCCCAGCCCGAGGACGAGAGCGGCCGCGGCCTGCAACTGGTGGCGGGCGCCGCGCGCCGCTGGGGAACCCGGCCCGGCGGTGGCGGAAAGACCGTCTGGTTCGAGCTGGCGGTGCCCGGCTGAGTGCGGTGTACATCCCGGTGTGCGCCGTCCATCCCGCGAGGCTGCCCGGTGACCGGTGCGGGGGGACGTGATTCGAGGCCGTGTTACCTGGTTAGAAGACTGGAAGTGTTGTCGCGGCCCGGTCCGAAAAGCACCTCGACCGAGCTGTGATCGTGAACACCGTGTTGTGCGGCGCCGTAGTGCTGGATACTGTGGGCAGCCGCCCCCGGTGACCGGTACCGGGTGCGGTGAGCTGGAGGGGACGGTTCGCGTGAGCGAGATACCAGCGAAGGCCACGGAGTCCGAGGACCCGTCGGACGGCGCGAGTGACCGGGCCGCACGCAACGCGGGCGGCCCGGGTGACGCCATGTGGCAGAGCAGTCCGCCCGGCTCCATCTACGACTACATCAGGGTGGCGTCCTTCTCCATCGGCGCCGATGGACTGGTCGACCAGTGGAGCCTGCGCGCCGAGCAGCTCTTCGGCATCCCCGCCGAACGCGCCGTCGGGATGGACCCGATCGATGCCTTCGTCGACTCCGACCTGCGCGAGCGCAGCCAGCGCAAGATGGCCGAGATCCTCGACGGGCGGGAGTGGACCGGGGTGGTGCCCTTCCGGATGCCGGACGGCCCGGACGGCGCCCGGGGCGAGGAAGGTCTCGCCGAGGTCTACGTCATGCCCACCCGGACCGCCGAGAGCGAGCGGGCCGCCGTGTGCATCGTGGTGGACGTCCGCACCCTGCGCAGCATCGAGACGGACCTCGCCGCCTCGCAGGCGATTTTCGGTCAGTCTCCGTTCGGATTCCTGCTGATCGACACCGATCTGAGGGTCCGTCGGGCCAACATGCGTTTCGCCTCCATCTTCGGCGGAACCCCGGACGACCACCGTGGCAAGGGAGTCCACGACTACCTGCCGCGCGCCGAGGCGGATCGGGTTTCGGCCACGCTGCGGCGCGTGCTGGAGACCGGTGACTCCATCACCGACATGCATGTGACCGGGTTCGTGCCCGGCTCCGAGGAGCGCCGGCACTGGTCCGTCAACCTCTACCGGGTGCACAGCGGCAGCGGCCGGCCCATCGGCATCGCCTGGCTCGGCACCGACATCACCGCCCGCCGCGCGGCCGCCCGGGAGGCGGCCGCGGCCCGGCGCAACCTCGCGCTGCTCAACGAGGCCGGCGCCCGCATAGGCAACTCCCTCGACCTGGAGACCACGGCCCGCGAACTCCTCGACGTCGTGGTCCCCGGCTTCTGCGACCTCGCCACCGTCGACCTCTACCAGGGGCTGCTCATCGGCGACGAGACCCCGCCCGGCCTCGCCGACGGCAGCGCCGAACTGCGGCGCGTCGCCTTCGCGAGCGCCGTCTCCGACGCGCCGCTCAGCGGCTCCGGTGACGCGGTCGCGGTCGGCGCGGTCCACCACTTCCCCTTCAACTCGCCCTGTGCGGACGCCCTGCGCACCGCCCGCCCGCAGCACGTGCCGCCGGAGGACGGGGAACTCGTGCAGTCGACGCTGGCCGTGCCGATGGTCGCCCACGACACCGTCGTCGGACTCGCGCGGTTCGCCCGCACCAAGGGCAGCGAGCCGTTCGGCGACCGGGACCGGGACCTCGCGGTGGAGCTGGCCGCGCGCGCCGCCGTCTGCATCGACAACGCCCGCCTGTACCGCCGTGAGCACGAGCGGGCGCTGATACTCCAGCGCTCCCTGCTCCCGCCCGGCGACCCCGAGGCCTCCGGTCTCGACATCGCGTGCCGCTACCTGCCGGGCAACGCGGCCACCGAGGTCGGCGGCGACTGGTTCGACGTCATAGAACTCCCCGGTCACCGCACCGCGCTGGTCGTCGGCGACGTCATGGGGCGCGGGCTGCGCGCGGCGGTCGCGATGGGCGAACTGCGCACGGCCGTGAGGACCCTGGCGCTGCTGGACCTCGAACCGGCCGAGGTGCTCTCCGCGCTGGACGAGATCGCCCGCGGCCTCGGCACCCCCGGCGGCGTCCAGCAGGCCACCCGCGCGGCGCGCCAGCCCCGCGACGCCGACCTCTCCGAGGTGTACCTCGCGACCTGTGTGTACGCCGTCTACGACTCCGTCACCAGGCGCTGTACGTTCGCCAACGCCGGCCACCTGCCGCCGGTGCTGGTGGAGCCCGGCGAGGCGGCCCTGATGCTCGACGTGCCGCCCGGGATGCCGCTCGGCGTGGGCGGCGAGCCGTTCGAGGAGGTCGAGGTCGAACTGCCGGAGGGCGCGCTGCTGGCCCTCTACACGGACGGCCTGGTCGAGTCCCGCGACCACCCCTCGACGAGGGGCTCCAGGCCTTCGTGGGCGCGCTCACCGACCCCTCCAGGCCCCTGGAGGACGTCTGCGACCACGTCCTGAGCACCCTCGACACCCACCACGGCGAGGACGACATCGCGCTGCTGATGGCCCGGGTCCAGGGGTTGCCCGCCGAGTCCGTCGGCGACTGGACGCTGCCGCGTGAGCCGCGCAGCGTGGGGCGGGCCCGGGAGTACGCCCGGGCGCAGTTGGTCGGCTGGGGCCTCGAGCCCCTGGTCGACACGACGGAGCTGCTCGTCAGTGAACTCGTGACGAACGCGCTGCGCTACGGGGAGGGCGAGATCAGGCTGCGGCTGCTGCTGGACCGGACCCTGGTGTGCGAGGTGTGGGACTCCGGTCTCGTGCAGCCGCGGCGACGCCGGGCCCGGGACACGGACGAGGGCGGCCGCGGCCTGCAACTCGTCGGGCTGCTCAGCGCGGCCTGGGGCTCGCGGCGCACGCCGCGCGGCAAGACGGTGTGGTTCGAACTCCCGCTCCCCGGCGGCGAGACCGGCCTGACCGATCCGGCGGAGGCCCTGCTCAGCCTGTTCTGAGAACCGGACCCGGCGGGGCGGTGCGGCCGCGGCGACGGGCTCCCTGGGTGACCGGCGTCGTCTCCGGCAACTCCCCTGTCCGTGCGGCGAGCTGTCCGACTCGGCGCCCGTGTGCGGCGCCGCGTACCGCGCGCCTCCCGCCGGGCCCGGCAGGAGGTGCCGCACGAGCCGCCGCCCCGCCGGGGCCGCTCGGCGGATGACCGGGGGCGCCGCTCGCCCGGGCGGCCCACTGGGCTGTCGGCCCGAGCCGGGCCCAGCCTCTGACGGACGCCCGGGGCAGGTGGGTCACGGCAGGTGGCGGCGGGAGCGGGTCCCGGGGCCGCCGAAGCTCGCCGGGGGGCCGCCGTCCGGGTCCTCGGCCAGGAGGATGCCGCCGAGGACGGCGCCGGTGAGGCCGGTGGCGTGGCCGTCGGCGAACGGGTTCCCGTGGGTACGCACGTCCCGCTCGGCCAGCTCCCGGGCCTGCCCGGCGAGCACGTCCGCCTCCGTGCCCGAGCCCAGGGCCCGTACCGCCTGCGCCAGCCGGGCCCGCGCCGAGGCGCCCACCGCCGCCCGGTGCACGGCGACGAACTCCTCCGTGGCGTCGACCGAGGCACGTGACACGAGCAGCGCGGCGGCCTCCAGCACCCCGGACCGCCCCGCCTCCAGGCGTTCCACGGCCCGCGTGATCCTGCGCAGCGCGTCCAGCGGGTCGTGCGGACCGCCGGTCAGCTCGGCGCGCACGGCGGCCGACGCGGCGTCCGCGTGCGCGAGCCGGGCCCGCAGTTCACCACCGGTGAGGGAGGTGCGCCCGCCCTCCTTGCGCGCCCGGCGATCTCCGCCTCCGCGCCGGTCAGCGCGGCCGGCACCAGTGCGGCCGCCTCCCGCAGCCGGGCCGCCAGCCGCTCCACCCCGTCCACCAGGACACCGGCCTGCGTGACACCGCCCTCGGCGGCGCGCAGCTGCCGCGCCGCCCGCGACAGCTCACCCGAATCGGCGCACTGCCGCGCCTCGTTGAGCCGCTCGGTGGTGAACACCAGCCGGTCCTTCGCCTGTTCCACGTATCCGGTGACGGGTGCGCTCGCCGAGGGCGCGTGGCGCTCCCGCAGCCCGGCGGCCGTCGCCTGCGCCGCCGCCGTCCGCGCGGCCAGCTCACGGAACCGCGCCTCCGCGACCTCCAGGGCCGCGGTCACCCCCTGCTCCAGCCCGCGCAGCCGGTCCAGCTCCGCCGCCTCGGCGTCCAGCCGCCGTCCCGCCTCCGCGCACCGTCCGACCACCCCGACCAGTGCCTGCCGGCGGGCCGCCGCGTCCTCCGGAACGCCCTCCTCGTACCGCCGCCACATCGCGAACGCGGCCGACAGCTCGGTCTCCGCCGCCCGCAGGGCGTGGGTGAACGGCTCGACCGCCTCCGCCCGAACAGCTCCTCGACGTAGACGAGTTCTTCCCGGCTGCCGCGCACGCAGTCGTCGGCCAGTACCAGCGCGGCACGGGCCTGCCGCTCGCTCTCGGCCGTGGTGGGCACCGGCGGCGCCGCCGGCACCACGCCCGGTGTGGTGCGGGTCCGGGCCCGCCGGGTGCGCCGCAGATACCCGTAACCGGCCAGCGCCCCGGCCGCGGCGAGGGCGGCGAGCGGCAGCACGAGGTCGGTCGCGGAGGTCTCGTCCTGCCCCGGTGCGGCGGAGCCGGCGACCGGCCCGGCCGGGGCGGCGGGAACCGGATCACCGCCCCCCGCCGTCATCATCGGCAACACCAGCCACCCGGTTCCCACGAGCGCGCCGGCCGCCGCGAGCGCCACGCGCACCCGTAGGGGTGCGCGGGTGCGCCGGGGCCGGCCGCGGATCGGGAGGGCGTCACATTTCGGAGCGTATGGGCAGGTAGGCGCCCGCGCGAGTGGGGCGGACGCGGCTGGGGGAAGACTGTGACAGGGGGTCGGGATGGACAGGGAACGGCACGACCGGAAGAGGGAACCGAACGAGGAGGCACCGGAGAGCCGACCCCCGAGCCCCGGCCCGCACCCGCCGACGAGCACCTCGCTCCCACCGGTGATCGGCCCGCTCCCACGAACACCCCGACCGCCCCGTCCGACCAGCGGCCGGATCCCGCGGACGGCCCGCTCACGCCCGCCGGCGGACGGCCGGATCCCGCCGACGGCCTGCCCGTACCGGCCGACGAGCAGGGCGCACTCGCCGAGCACCGCCCCGGCCCCGCGGGCGGCCCGCTCGCACCCGCCGATGGGCGACCCGATGCAGCCGACGGCCCGCTCGTCGTAGTCGCCGAGCACCGCTCCGATCCCGCGGACAACTCGCCCACACCCGCCGACGAGCAGGGCGCACTCGCCGAGCACCGCCCCGGCCCGCGGGCGGCCCGCTCGCACCCGCCGACGACCAGCCCGCACCCGCCATCGACCAACCTGTCCCCGCCGCCGACCAGCCCCCGCCCGCCAACAGCGGAAAACCCAGGCGCCGCCGTCTTCGCCGTGTTCTGCTCGCGGTGCTCCTGGCTCTGACGCTGCCCCTGCTCACCGCCGAGACGGGCCTGCGTCTCAACTACAACGGCACCCCCGCCCCAGGCACCCTCACCCGGCACAAGGACGCCCTCTGGCTGGGGCACGCCTGGGTGGACGGCCGCAAGAGCGACGCGGACGTCAAGGCTCTCGCCGCCCGCCTCCGGGGCACCGGCATCCGTGACCTCTACGTCCACTCCGGGCCCCTGGAGCACGACGGCACGCTCCCGAAGTCGGCGTACAGGAAGGCGGGTTGGCTCACGGCGGCCGTGCACCGGGAACTCCCCGGCGTCCGGGTCCAGGCCTGGCTCGGCGACGTGCTGGCCAGTGAGGGCCCCGACGGGCTGCACCTGGAGCGCGCCGCCACCCGCGAGGCGATCGTCGCGTCGACCCGTGGCGTCCTCGACGCCGGCTTCGAGGGCGCCCACTTCGACCTGGAGCCCCTCCACTCCGGCGACCGCGACTACCTCTCCCTCCTCGACGACCTGCGCGCCCTCACCCGGGACCGTCACGCCCTGCTCTCCGTCGCCGCCCACCAGATCGACCCGCTGCCCGGCTTCCACTCCTTCTGGGCACGACCACCGGCCACCCCAAGTGGTGGTCGCAGGCCTACTTCGGGCAGGTGGCGCGCCGCGTGGACCAGATCGCCGTGATGTCGTACGACACCATGCAGCCGCTGCAGAGCCTGTACGGCGGCTATGTGGCCCAGCAGACCAGCCTCGCGCTGGAGGTCACGCCCATGAGCACCGACCTGCTCATGGGCCTGCCCTTCTACCACGAGAACCGCTTCGGCCACTGGGCCCACGCGGAGACCGTCCCGGCCGCCGTCCGCGGCGTCCGGCTCGGCCTGTCCCGCACCGACGCCGGCCGCACCCGCTTCGGTGTCGCCCTGTACGTCGACTTCGCGGCCACCGAGGACGACTGGGCCGCGTACCGGCGGGACTGGGTGCGGGGTAGTACCGCCCGCTACGAGGAGCGTCTCCTGATCTTCGAGCCCAGCCACACCAGCGGGTCGTACTTGCGGTCGACGGCGCGTTCCTTCAACGGGATCAGGGCGTTGTCCGTGATCCGGATGCCCTCCGGGCAGACCTCCGTGCAGCACTTGGTGATGTTGCAGTAGCCGAGGCCGTGCTCGTCCTGGGCCGTGCGACCGCGGTCCAGGCCCTGCTCGGCGGCCGCGTCCAGCGGGTGCATGTCCAGCTCGGCGATGCGCATCAGGAAGCGCGGCCCGGCGTACGCCGCCTTGTTCTCCTCGTGGTCGCGCACCACGTGACAGACGTCCTGGCACAGGAAGCACTCGATGCACTTGCGGAACTCCTGCGAGCGCTCCACGTCCTCCTGCGACATGCGGTACTCGCCGGGCCCAGCCCGGCCGGCGGCACGAACGCCGGGACCTCCCTGGCCTTGCGGTAGTTGTAGCCGACGTCCGTCACCAGGTCCCGGACCACCGGGAAGGCCCGCAGCGGGGTGATGGTGATCGTCTCGTCCCGGCCGAACACCGACATGCGGGTCATGCACAGCAGCCGGGGCCGCCCGTTGACCTCCGCCGAGCAGGAACCGCACTTGCCCGCCTTGCAGTTCCAGCGCACCGCGAGATCGGGTGCCTGGGTGGCCTGGAGGCGGTGCACGATGTCGAGCACCACCTCGCCGTCGTTGACCTCGACCGTGAAGTCCGCCAGGCCACCGCCGCTCACATCGCCCCGCCACACCTTGAAGCGGGCCTCGTAGCTGCTCACTCGTACAGCTCCTCTTCGGCGAGGTACTTGACCAGCTCCTCCTTCTCGAAGAGGGCGAGCAGGTCCGGGCGGACGGGTTCGGTGGTCTCCCGGGTGAGCCGGATCTGGCCCCGGCCGGGATCGGTGCCGGCGAGGGTGCCGCCGGGGTCGGCGAGCGCGCACAGCAGGTTCACGTTGCGCCAGCCGCGGTCCATCGCGGGGTGGTCCTCGCGGGTGTGCCCGCCGCGGGACTCGGTGCGCTCCAGCGCGGCCCGCGCCACGCACTCGCTGACCAGCAGCATGTTCCGGAGGTCGAGGGCCAGGTGCCAGCCCGGGTTGAACTGGCGGTGCCCCTCGACGCCGGCCCGCCGCGCCCGCACCCGCAGCTCGGCCAGCTTGCGCAGGGCCTGCTCCATCTCGCCCTCGCGGCGGATGATGCCGACCAGGTCGTTCATCGTCTGCTGGAGCTCCTGGTGCAGGGTGTACGGGTTCTCCGGCGGGCCCGCCTCGCCCTCCGTCTGCGCGGAGAACGGGCGCAGGGCCTCCGCGGACGCCGTGTTGACCTGGGCGTCGTCGACCCGCGGACGCCGGTCCGTGAGGCCCCGCGCGTACTCCGCCGCGTGCCAGCCGGCCCGCCGCCCGAACACCAGCAGGTCGGAGAGCGAGTTGCCGCCGAGCCGGTTGGAGCCGTGCATGCCGCCGGCGACCTCACCGGCCGCGAACAGCCCCGGCACGCCGCGCGCCGCCGCCGTGTCGGACTCGACGGCGATGCCGCCCATCACGTAGTGGCAGGTCGGCCCGACCTCCATCGCCTCCGCCGTGATGTCGACGTCCGCCAGCTCCTTGAACTGGTGGTACATCGACGGCAGCCGGCGCCGGACGACCTCGGCGGGCATCCGCGTGGACACGTCCAGGAAGACCCCGCCGTGCGGCGAGCCGCGGCCCTCCTTCACCTCGGAGTTGATCGCCCGGGCCACCTCGTCGCGGGGCAGCAGCTCGGGAGGCCGGCGGTTGTGCTCGGGGTCGTCGTACCACCGGTCGGCCTCCTCCTCCGACTCGGCGTACTTCTCCTTGAACACGTCCGGGACGTAGTCGAACATGAACCGCTTGTTCTCGGAGTTGCGCAGCACGCCGCCGTCCCCGCGCACCGACTCGGTGACGAGGATGCCCTTGACCGACGGCGGCCAGACCATGCCCGTCGGATGGAACTGCACGAACTCCATGTTCAGCAGCGGCGCACCGGCCAGCAGCGCGAGGGCGTGCCCGTCGCCGGTGTACTCCCACGAGTTCGAGGTGACCTTGAACGACTTGCCGATCCCGCCGGTCGCGACGACCACGGCGGGCGCCTCCAGGACGAAGAACCGCCCGGTCTCGCGTTCGTAGCCGAAGACGCCGCCGACCTGATCGCCGTCCTTGAGGATCCGCGTGACCGTGCACTCCTGGAACACCTTCAGCCGCGACTCGTGGTCCCCGGTCCTTCCGGCGTCCTCCTGCTGGAGCGAGACGATCTTCTGCTGGAGGGTGCGGATCAGCTCCAGGCCCGTGCGGTCCCCGACGTGTGCGAGCCGCGGGTACTCGTGGCCGCCGAAGTTGCGCTGGGAGATGCGGCCGTCCCCGGTCCGGTCGAACAGCGCGCCCCAGGTCTCCAGCTCCCACACCCGGTCCGGGGCCTCCCGGGCGTGCAGCTCGGCCATCCGCCACTGGTTGAGGAACTTCCCGCCGCGCATGGTGTCGCGGAAGTGGACCTGCCAGGTGTCGTGCTCGTTGGCGTTCGCCATCGCCGCCGCGATGCCGCCCTCGGCCATCACCGTGTGCGCCTTGCCGAACAGCGACTTGCAGATCACCGCCGTACGGGCGCCCCGCTCGCGCGCCTCGATCGCGGCGCGCAGCCCGGCGCCTCCGGCACCGACCACGACGACGTCCCACTCCTGCCGGTCGACCACGGACATCAATCAGTCCCTCACTGGAGTCACTAGAAGAAGCGCGGATCGTCGAAGACGCCGGACGCGACGAGATAGACGTAGAAGTCGGCGAGCGCCACGCTCACCAGGGACGACCAGGCCAGCAGCATGTGATGGGCGTTCAGCCGCCCGACGAACCGCCACGCCTGGTAGCGCACGGGGTGCCGGGAGAAGTGCTTGAGCTTGCCGCCGACGATGTGCCGGCAGGAGTGGCAGGAGATCGTGTAGGCCCAGATCAGCACGATGTTGGCCAGGAAGACCAGGGTGCCGAGGCCCATGTGGCCCCAGCGGTAGTGCGTGTCCCGGAAGGACAGCACGGTGTCGTAGGTCAGCACGCCCGCGACCAGTAGGGCGGCGTAGAAGAAGTAGCGGTGGACGTTCTGCAGGATCAGCGGGAAGCGGGTCTCGCCGGTGTACCCGCGGTGCGGCTCGGCCACCGCGCAGGCGGGCGGGGACGCCCAGAAGCTGCGGTAGTACGCCTTGCGGTAGTAGTAGCAGGTGAGGCGGAAGCCGAGCGGGAAGATCAGGATGATGATCGCGGGGGAGAGGCCCCACCAGCTCCCGAAGAGCTCCGCGTTCGGCCCGGCGCGCATGGCGCGGCAGTTCTCCGCCAGGCAGGGCGAGTAGAACGGCGAGACGTACGGCGCCGCGTAGTAGTGCGTGTTCGCGAACGCCCGCCAGGTCGAGTAGACGACGAAGGCGAGCAGACCGGCCGCGGTGACGGCGGGCGCCAGCCACCAGCGGTCGGTCCGCAGGTGCGGTGCGGCGATCGCGGCGCGCGTGGCGCCGCGTACGCCGCCGCTGTCCGGTTGGGATTCCGTACCAGTAGCCAAGACGGGACTCCGGTCGGTTCGGGGTTCAGGGAGCGTGCCGGTCGCGGGCGCCCAGACCCTCGTCGTCCGAGTCCGTCCACAGGCTGATGTCGTACGGCGTGTCGGAGATGGTGACGAGGTCGGGCCGGTTCGGGGCGGCCGCGTGGTTCGCCGCCTCGCGCAGCAGCCGCAGGCTGTCGCGCAGATGGTCGGCGTCCATCCGGACCCGGCGCATCTCCAGGCCACCGCTGCCGAGCTGCTGCTCCAGGCGTCCGATCGACCGGTGCAGGTCGTCCAGGCAGCGCTGGACGGATGTCAGTTCGTCGTGCACGGACATGACTTGCCCTCACTTCCGCGGGTCTGCGGGCCTTGAGCGGCGACGTTCATGCGCCTTGGAGTGTTGCGCGTCACACCTGGTGCTGTGAAGAGATGTGCACCGATTGGCCGAGGCGTACGGATGCACTTTCGGTGTGTTGCGCCGCACGGGTGGGGTTCGTGTTCGTTGCCGCCGTGTCGCCCGCTGTTGCCGGATCCTTTCCTCTTCAGTGGGTGCATAGATCTGATCAGCTCCATATACCGCCAAAAGTGATCATAACGCCCGCGGCTTCCCGGAGGTAGCAGAGATGTCCCACCACGGCGTCGGCCTGCGCGCGGTCCTGCGCCCGGCCGCCATCCTCACCGCGGGCGCCCTAGCGGTGCCGCTCCTGGCCGGCTGTGGCTCCGACGAGGAGGCGAGCCGCCCCCTGGCCGGGCAGGACATCGGCCTCGTCGCCCGCGACAAGGTCACCGAGGGCGGCACGCTGAAGTGGGCCGTGGACGCCGTACCGGAGACGCTGAACACGTACCAGGCCGACGCCGACGCGGGCACCACCCGCGTCGCGCAGGCGGTGCTGCCGTCGATGTTCCGTTCCGACGCGAACGGCCGGCCGGTGGCGAACCCGGCCTATGTGGAGTCCGCCAAGGTCATCGAGACCGAGCCGCGCCAGGTCGTGCTGTACAAGCTGAACCAGCAGGCGGTGTGGAGCGACGGCCGGGAGATCGGCGCCGCGGACTTCGCGGCCCAGTGGCGCGCGCTGTCCGGCAAGGACAGCGCCTACTGGACCGCCCGCAACGCCGGCTACGACCGCATCGAGAAGATCGAGCGCGGCTCCGGCGACCTCCAGGTCCGGGTCACCTTCTCCCGCCCCTACGCCGACTGGAAGTCGCTGTTCTCCCCGCTGTACCCGAAGGACGTCATGGGCACCCCGGACGCCTTCAACGACGGCGCCCGCCGGAAGCTGAACGTCACCGCGGGCCCCTTCAAGGTGGAGAAGGTCGACACCGCCAAGAAGGACGTCGTCCTCACCCGCAATCCGCGCTGGTGGGGCAGCCCCGCCAAGCTGAACGAGATCGTCCTGCACGCGGTGGACCGCGACAAGCGGGTGTCGGCGCTCGCCGACGGAACCGTGCAGATCGCCGACATCGACTCCGCCGACGCCGAGCGGATCAAGGCGGCGTCCGGCTCGGGCGGCTCCCCGCTGCGGGGCGGCGGCAAGACCTCGGCGAGCAGGCTGCGGTCGTGGGCGCTCGCGCACGGCTTCGAAGCCGAGCAGGTGAAGGTCGGCAGGAAGAAGCTGCGCAAGGCGATCACCCGGTACCTGGAGCAGCAGGAGGAACTGCGCGCCTTCGGCGTCCGCAAGTCGCTGGAGCCCGCCTACACCCAGCTCGCCCTCAACGGCGCCGGGGGCATGCTCGCCGACGAGCGGGTCCGCCGGGCCGTCGCGCGGGCCCTCGACCGCGAGGAGCTGGCCAAGGTCGTGCTGACCCCGCTCGGTCTGCCCGCCGTGCCGGTCGGCAGTCACCTGGCGCTGTCCGGGCAGGACGCGTACGCCGACGGCAGCGGCGCCCTGGGCGGTCCGGACGTCAAGGAGGCGCAGGCGCTGCTCACGGACGCCGGCTGGGTGGCCGGCGGACCGGTGAAGGAGCGGAAGCCGGCCGAGAAGGCGGCCGGCGCCGAGAGCGACAAGGAGAAGAAGTCCGACGGCGGCAAGGACGGCGAGTACATCGTCGGCGAGGACGACAAGGCCAAGGGGCACGAGTCGGCCGAGGAGCGCAGGGAGAAGGGCGACGAGGGCGGCAAGCACCTCGCGCAGGACGGCAGGCAGTACTCCGGCAAGGACCTGAAGCAGGGCGGTGCGCCGGGCGCCTACGCCCCGCGGGGCACCGCCGCCCCGGCCGGCGCCGTGACCGCGCCGCTGGCCAAGGACGGCAAGGCGCTCGACCTGCGCTTCGTACTCCCCTCGGGGCCGGGGTCCGAGACGCTGGACACCGTCGCCGCCCGGATCTCGGCGATGCTGACGAAGGTCGGCATCCGCACGACGATCACCAAGGTCTCGGACGAGAGCTACTTCAAGGACCACATCGCCTCCGGCGACTACGACCTCGCCCTGTACTCGTGGCCGTCCTCCGCCTTCCCCGCCACCGACGCCCGGCCGATCTACGGCAAGCCGATCCCGGCCGCCGACGGCTCGGTGAACATCGAGCAGAACTACACCCGGGTCGGCACCGACCAGGTCGACCAGCTCTTCGACCAGGCCGCGGCGACGCTGGACGAGGACGAGGCGCGCGACCTGATCCGCAAGGCGGACTCCCGTATCTGGGCCGCGGCCGCGTCCATCCCGCTGTACCAGCGGCCCGAGCTGGTCGGCGTGCGCAAGGACGTGGTCAACGCGGGCGCGTTCGGCTTCCGGACGCCGGTCTACGAGGACATGGGCTTCCTGAAGAAGGGCGCGAAGATCGCACCCGGCCCGACCGCCACGAAGTGAGACCCGGCCCGTCCGGCCGGTGAACCGGAACCCGTCCGGAAAGTGGACCGGAGCTCGTCCGGAGCGTGAACACGGGCCGTCCGGCACCCGACCCCGTGGCCCTGCGGAGGCCTTCACCCGCAGGGCCACGTACCATGGGGTGAGGCCGTGGCGTGTCCAGCCCGGCAGGGCCCGCGCATCAGAAGACGTCCGCGCAGGGCAATCCTCATACTCCGGGAGTACGCCGCAATATGGCCACGCGCCACGACATCCGTAACGTCGCCATCGTCGCCCACGTCGACCACGGCAAGACCACCATCGTCGACGGCATGCTGAAGCAGGCCGGCGCGTTCGCCGCCCACCAGCTCGACCAGGTGGACGACCGGGTCATGGACTCGAACGACCTGGAGCGTGAGAAGGGCATCACGATCCTCGCCAAGAACACGGCGGTGAAGTACCACCCCAAGGACGGTGGGGAACCGATCACGATCAACATCATCGACACCCCCGGCCACGCCGACTTCGGTGGTGAGGTCGAGCGCGGTCTGTCGATGGTGGACGGCGTGGTGCTGCTGGTGGACGCCTCCGAGGGCCCGCTTCCGCAGACCCGCTTCGTGCTGCGCAAGGCCCTCCAGCAGCGCCTGCCCGTCATCCTGTGCATCAACAAGACGGACCGCCCCGACTCCCGGATCGACGAGGTCGTCAACGAGACGTACGACCTCTTCCTGGACCTGGACGCGGACGAGGACCAGATCGAGTTCCCGATCGTCTACGCCTGCGGCCGTGACGGCGTCGCCTCGCTGACCAAGCCGGACGACGGCACGGTCCCGTCCGACAGCGACAGCCTGGAGCCGTTCTTCTCCACCATCCTGGAGCACATCCCGGCCCCCACCTTCGACGAGGAGGCCCCGCTCCAGGCCCACGTCACCAACCTGGACGCCGACAACTTCCTCGGCCGTATCGCGCTGCTCCGCGTCGAGCAGGGCGAGCTGCGCAAGGGCCAGACGGTCGCCTGGATCAAGCGTGACGGTTCCGTCAGCAACGTCCGCATCACCGAGCTGATGATGACCGAGGCGCTCACCCGCAAGCCCGCCGAGAAGGCCGGCCCGGGTGACATCTGCGCGGTCGCCGGTATCCCGGAGATCATGATCGGCGAGACCCTCGCCGACACCGAGAACCCGATCCCGCTTCCGCTGATCACGGTCGACGAGCCGGCCATCTCCATGGTCATCGGCACCAACACCTCCCCGCTGGTCGGCCGCGGCGGCACCGGCAAGGGCGCCGACGCGAAGGCGGCGGTCAAGGACCGCAAGGTCACCGCCCGCCAGGTCAAGGACCGGCTGGACCGCGAGCTGATCGGCAACGTCTCGCTGCGCGTCCTGGACACCGAGCGTCCGGACGCCTGGGAGGTCCAGGGCCGTGGTGAGCTGGCGCTCGCCATCCTGGTCGAGCAGATGCGCCGCGAGGGCTTCGAGCTGACCATCGGCAAGCCGCAGGTCGTCACCAAGGACGTCGACGGCAAGACCTACGAGCCGGTCGAGCGCATGACGATCGACGTGCCCGAGGAGCACATGGGTGCCGTCACCCAGCTCATGGGCGTCCGCAAGGGCCGGATGGACAACATGTCCAACCACGGCTCGGGCTGGGTCCGCATGGAGTTCGTGGTGCCCTCCCGCGGCCTCATCGGCTTCCGGACCGAGTTCCTGACCCAGACCCGCGGTACGGGTATCGGACACTCCATCCACGAGGGCTTCGAGCCCTGGTTCGGCCCCCTGCAGACCCGTAACAACGGCTCGCTGGTCGCCGACCGCTCCGGTGCCGTCACCGCCTTCGCGATGACGAACCTCCAGGAGCGCGGCGTGCTGTTCACGGAGCCGGGCACCGAGGTGTACGAGGGCATGATCGTCGGTGAGAACTCGCGCTCCGACGACATGGACGTGAACATCACCAAGGAGAAGAAGCTCACGAACATGCGGTCCTCGTCGGCCGACTCGTTCGAGGCGATCGTGCCGCCGCGCAAGCTGTCGCTGGAGCAGTCCCTGGAGTTCTGCCGCGACGACGAGTGCGTCGAGGTGACCCCGGAGGCGGTTCGCATCCGCAAGGTGAACCTGGACGCCCGCGAGCGCGCCCGCGCCGCGAGCCGCGCCAAGCACGGCTGACGCCCGGCGCCCCAGCCCGTAGAACCCGGCCCTCCGCCGTCAGGAGGGCCGGGCTTTCGGCATGTATGTCCTGACCCCGCACGGGTAGCGACTCCCTGAGCGGTTCGCCCGGACAGCCGCCGGTACCGAGTGTTCGGATAGCGGGGACAAGCGCGTCAAGTTTCGGACATGTAACGAAAAAAAAGTCACAAGCTGTCCGATTTGCCGAGAACCCTTTGGGCATGTCAAGCGCGCACAGGTGTCGATCTCTGCAATTTTTGCTCAAAATAATGACGGTAGGGAGATCCCTATGTCTTCCGCCCTTGACGCGCGTTGAACGCATTGGCGAAAGTTCCCCCAAACCGCAGAACTCTCCGGTATCTGCGCTGCGCTCAGCTCTCCAACCCCCGGGGGAAGAACTCACATGTCCAGTCCTGCCAAGGCTGAAGGCTCCGGGCCGTCGGTTGCCCTGGAGCCCGAACTCGAGCCGGCTCCTGCGCCCGCCAAGGGTGAGACCAAGCTCGAGGGTCGCTCTCCCGGCCAGTTGATGTGGCAGCGCTTCAAGCGTGACCGTACCGGTGTCATCTGTGCGGTGATAGTGATTTTGTACTTCGTCATCGGTCTGGCCGCGCCGCTGCTGACGAAGCTCAGCGGGACGGACCCGTACACCCTGTACGGCCAGGACCCGACGTACCAGGACAACCCGGTCCTCGACGAGTTCGGTCTGCCGCTCGGCTACTTCGGCGGTCTGTCCGGGTCGCACTGGTTCGGCGTCGAGCCGCAGTACGGCCGCGACGTGTTCGCGATGCTGGTGTACGGCATCCGCACCTCGCTGTACATGGCGGTGGGCATCACGGTCCTGATGATGGTGACCGGCATCCTCCTGGGGCTGATCGGCGGCTACTTCGGCGGCCGGACCGACTACTGGATCGGCCGGGTCACCGACTTCTTCCTCGCCTTCCCGCAACAGCTGTTCTTCATCGCCTTCATGCCCGTGGTGACCGCGTTCTTCGTGGACCCGCGTGAGGAGACGCCCACGTACCTCCGTGCCGTGGCGATGCTGATCGTGCTCTGGCTCCTCGGCTGGATGGGCATGGCGCGCCTGGTGCGCTCGACCGTGCTGTCCCTGCGTGAGCGGGAGTTCGTGGAGGCCGCCAAGGTCTCCGGCGCCTCGCCCTGGCGGATCGTCCGCAAGGAGATCCTCCCGAACGTGGTGACGCCGATCCTGGTGCAGTTCACGTACACGCTGCCCAGCACCATCCTCACCATCGCGTTCCTGTCCTTCGCAGGTGTCGGCTTCGTCGAGCCGACCCCGGACTGGGGAAAGCTGTTCGCCAACGGTGCCAAGTACACCGAGCAGGACCCGGCGTTCCTCTTCTTCCCCGGTCTCGCCTTGGTGATCTTCGTCCTCGCCTTCAACCTCCTCGGAGACTCGGTACGGGACGCGTTCGACCCCAAGTCCGGGCGGTAGATCGTCCACTTGTGGGGGATGACTGCCACCCCCGGAGTCGGCCTACCAGCCGCGTAAGGCAGTACTCAGGAATATCAAACCGACAGGTAGGTGCATTCGCCTCATGAAGTCGTTCAGCTCGCGCAGAGCGCAGGCCATCGTCGTCGCCATAGCGGCCGGCTCCCTCGCGCTCACCGGGTGCTCCGAGAACAAGGGGGGCAACTCCGGGCAGGACTCGAAGAAGGACCAGCAGCAGGCGTCGGTCCAGTCCAAGGCGGTCACCTACGCCGACGCCGCCGGCTCGACCGGTCCGGCCGAGGACGTCGCCGGTGCCCAGAGTGGCGGCACCATCACGGTCTACCAGGAGGCGGGCCTCTCGCACCTGGACCCGGGCCAGATCTACGTCTCCGACGCCGGTCAGGTCGCCAACCTGCTGTTCCGTCGCCTGACGCAGTTCAAGGAGGACGGCAAGGGCGGCGTCTCGGTCGTGGGCGACCTCGCCACCGACGCGGGCAAGATGTCCGACGGCGGCAAGACCTGGACGTTCACCCTGAAGGACGGCGTCAAGGACGCCAAGGGCAACGCCATCACGTCCGACGACGTCCGCCACACCGTCGAGCGCCAGTTCGCCAAGTTCATCTTCGACGGCCCGCCCTACCTGCACGACTGGCTGGCCGGCAAGAAGTACACGGGCAAGTACCGCGAGCTGCTGCCCGGCGGCGGCTTCGACGGCAAGCACCTGCCGAAGTCCATCCTGGACACGCCGGACGACAAGACCGTCGTCTTCCACTTCGACCAGGCCCGTCCGGACCTGCCGCAGACGCTGGCCATGGCCGGCTACGGCATCGTCCCCAAGAAGGACGACACGAAGGAGAAGTACGACACGGCCCCGGTCGCCACCGGCCCGTACAAGATCCAGTCGTACAAGAACGGCAAGTCCCTGGTGCTCGTCAAGAACACCAACTGGGACCCGAAGACCGACTCCGTGCGTCACCAGTACGTCGACGGCTGGAACTTCCAGTTCGGCGTGACCGAGTCGACCCAGACCAAGCGTCTGATCGCCGACCAGGGCAACGACAAGAACGCCATCCAGCTCACCGGCGGTGTCGAGGCCACGCAGATCCAGGACGTCATCAAGAACCCGGCCGTCAGCAAGCGCACGGTCAAGGGCTACCAGCCCTACGTGATGCAGCTGTCGTTCAACCTGGACCGCGTGAAGAACGTGAAGGTCCGCAAGGCCATCACGTACGCCGTCAACTCGAAGTCGCTCATCGCCGGTGAGGGCGGTGTCTACGGCGGTGACGTGGCCCCGAACTACTTCGCCCCGACCCTGCCGGGCTACGAGGCCAAGTACGACCCGTACGGCCGTCTGAAGGCGCCGCAGGGCAACATCGAGAAGGCCAAGGAGCTCCTCAAGGGCGTCCCGGCGGCCGACAAGAAGGTCGTCTTCGCCTACGGCAACAGCGAGAACGGTCAGAAGCGCAAGGTCGCCATCGAGGACGCCCTCTCCAAGGTCGGCTTCGACGTCGTCTCCAAGGAGGTCGACGCGGCGAGCTACTACGAGCAGATCGGCAAGCTCGACAACCCGTACGACATGTACGTCACGGGCTGGGGCCAGGACTGGCCGAGTGCCTCCACCGTGGTGACCCCGGTCTACGACGGCACGCAGGTCGCGGACGGTTCGCCGAACTACTCGCACGTCAAGGACGCGAAGCTCGACGGCCTCATCCAGAAGGCTCTGTCCCAGAAGCCGACCGAGGCCGCGGCCACGTGGAAGGAAGCCCAGCACTACATGCTGGAGGACCTCGTCCCGGCGGCTCCGCTGTGGTACACCAAGCAGTTCCAGCTCTCGGGCTCCAACGTGGGCGGCGCCCGCTACGGCTCGGTGTCGAGCCTCATCGACATCAACCAGCTGTACCTGAAGAAGTCGTAACTCTCTACGGCTGAACGCGGGGACGCGCACCAGGCGGAGCGCGTCCCCGCACCTCCGTGAAACCTCCCTTTCGTCTCCGCAGAGAGCAGCCCTCCCGCCATGCTTCAGTTCATCCTCCGGCGCACGGTCGGTGCCGTCGTCACTCTGTTCCTCATCGGCGCCGTCACCTTCTTCCTTTTCGTGGCCGCGCCCTCCGACTACGCCTCCCTGGCCTGTGGCAAGGACTGCTCTCCTCAGCGGCTGGAGGACATCCGCCAGGCCCTCGGTCTCAACCTCCCCATCGCCCAGCAGTTCTGGGACTTCATGTCCGGCATCTTCGTCGGCCGTGACTTCCCGACCGGTCACTGCGCCGCCCCGTGCCTCGGCCAGTCGTTCTACTCGGGCGAGATGGTCTGGTCGACGATCATGGACCGCTTCCCGACCACGCTGACGCTCACCGCCGGCGGTGCGGTCGTCTTCCTCGTGGTCGGTGTGGGAGCCGGCATGATCGCCGCGTACAAGCGCGGCTCCTTCGTCGACAAGGCCGCCACCGGCGCCTCGATGGTGCTCAGCTCGTTCCAGATCTACCTCCTCGGCCCGATCGTCCTGTGGATCTTCGTCTACAGCACCGGCTGGATGGAGAACCCCGGGTACGTCCCGATCACCCAGGACCCCTGGGGCTGGTTCGTCGGCATGCTGCTGCCGACCCTGGTGATGGCCTCGATCTTCACCGCGCAGTACACCCGTATGGCGCGCTCCTCGATGATCGAGCAGCTCGCCGAGGAGCACGTGCGCACCGCCCGCGCCAAGGGCATGTCGCGCAAGTACGTCTTCTTCCGCTACGCCTGGCGTGGCGCGCTCATCCCGATCGTCACCGTCCTCGGCATCGACCTGAGCAGCATGCTCGGCGGTGCCGTCGTCACCGAGCTGACCTTCTCCCTGCAGGGCATCGGCCGCCTCGCCGTGGACGGCGCGATCCACAAGGACCTCCCCCAGACCATGGGCGTCATGCTGTTCGGTGCCTTCTTCATCCTGATCTTCAACATCCTCACCGACATCGCGTACGCCTGGATCGACCCGCGCGTCCGGCTCTCCTAGGAAGAACGAACCACCGTGACCACACTGACCAAGACCGAGGACGCGTCGGCCCCGACCGGTCCGGAGAGCTTCCTCTCGGTGCGCGATCTGAAGGTGCAGTTCTCCACCGAGGACGGCATCGTCAAGGCGGTCGACGGCCTCTCCTTCGACGTCGAGCGCGGCAAGACCCTGGGCATCGTCGGCGAGTCCGGCTCCGGCAAGTCCGTCACCAACCTGACGGTCCTGGGCCTGCACAACCCGCGGACCTCCACCGTCGACGGCGAGATCGTCCTCGACGGCAAGGAGCTCGTCACCGCCGGCGAGCGGGAGCTCGAGCGGCTCCGCGGCAACAAGATGGCGATGATCTTCCAGGACCCGCTGACCGCGCTGTCGCCGTTCTACACGGTGGGCCGCCAGCTGTCCGAGCCGTTCATGAAGCACCGCGGCGCCTCCAAGAAGGAGGCCAAGGACCGGGCCATCCAGATGCTGGAGAAGGTCGGGATCCCGCAGCCCAAGGTCCGCTTCGACGACTACCCGCACCAGTTCTCCGGCGGTATGCGCCAGCGCGCGATGATCGCCATGGCGCTGATGTGCGACCCCGAGCTGCTGATCGCCGACGAGCCGACCACCGCGCTGGACGTGACGGTGCAGGCGCAGATCCTCGACCTGCTCAAGGACCTCCAGCAGGAGTTCGGCTCCGCGATCATCTTCATCACCCACGACCTCGGCGTCATCTCCCACATGGCGGACGACCTGCTGGTGATGTACGCGGGCCGGGCCGTGGAGCGCGGCAGCGTCCGCGAGGTGCTGCACGAGCCGAAGCACCCCTACACCTGGGGCCTGCTCAGCTCGATGCCGCGTCTGGACAGCGACCTCGACCAGCACCTGACGCCGATCCCCGGCAGCCCGCCCTCGCTGCTCAACCCGCCCGCCGGGTGCCGCTTCCACCCGCGCTGCGCGTTCAAGGAAGAGGTGCAGGGCAACCTCTGCTCGGAGGTGCGCCCGCCGCTCGCCGACGGTCGCGCGGCCGCGTGCCACCTCACGGCCGAGCAGAAGCAGACCATCTTCATCGACAAGATCCAGCCCCGGCTGCGCTAGGGAGAACTGAGACATGAGCGACAACCTCACCCTCCCCGCACAGCAGGACACCTCCGGCGCGCCGGCGGAGACGCTGCTCGAGGTCAAGGGCCTCACGAAGCACTTCCCGATCTACGGCGGCTTCCCGATCAAGCGTCGGGTCGGCGCGGTGCAGGCCGTCGACGGCATCGACCTCACGGTCGGCGTCGGCGAGAGCGTCGGCCTGGTCGGCGAGTCCGGCTGCGGCAAGTCGACCACGGGCCGGCTCATCACCCGGCTGCTGGAGCCGACCGCCGGCTCGATCACCTACGCGGGGCAGGACATCACCCATGCCTCGCGCCGGCAGATCGCGCCCGTGCGGTCCGAGATCCAGATGATCTTCCAGGACCCGTACTCCTCGCTGAACCCGCGCCAGACCGTCGGCTCGATCATCAAGTCGCCGATGGAGGTCAACGGGATCGAGCCGGACGGCGGCCGGGAGAAGAAGGTCCGGGAGCTGCTCGAGCTCGTCGGCCTCAACCCGGAGCACTACAACCGCTTCCCGCACGAGTTCTCCGGCGGTCAGCGTCAGCGCATCGGCGTCGCCCGCGCGCTGGCCCTGAACCCGAAGCTGATCGTGGCGGACGAGCCGGTCTCCGCGCTGGACGTCTCCATCCAGGCGCAGGTGGTGAACCTGCTCCAGGAGGTCCAGCGGGAACTGGGCATCGCCTTCCTGTTCATCGCCCACGACCTCGCCGTGGTCCGGCACTTCTCGCAGCGCGTCGCGGTGATGTACCTCGGCAAGATCGTCGAGGTCGGCGACCGCGAGTCGATCTACAACCGGCCGCGCCACCCCTACACGCACGCCCTGCTGTCGGCCGTGCCGGAGGTCGGCGTCGACGCGGAGACCGCGGACCGGGAGCGCATCCGGCTCTCCGGCGACGTCCCGTCGCCGATCCACCCGCCGTCCGGCTGCCGCTTCCGCACCCGCTGCTGGAAGGCGCAGGACAAGTGCGCGACGGAGGAGCCGCCGCTGGTGCAGATCTCCGGCAACCGCGGCGGTCACCTGACGGCCTGCCACTTCCGGAGGACCCGACGACCGAGGCCCGTGACGAGGACATCGTCATGGACCCGGCGCTGGTGGCGCTGGAGGAGAGCGAGACCCCGGAGGCCTAGGAAGCCGCCCGGGCCACGGTGATGATCTCGGGGCCGGCGGGGTCAGTGGCCCCCGCCGCCAGTCCCCGTAGCGCTCGGCGACGGCCAGCCCGGCCTCGCCGAGGAAGCCGTCCAGGGCGTCGGTGCCGAGGAACCGCAGGGTGCTGCGGCACACCAGCGGCCGGTCCCACCGGGCGCCCGCATAGGTCTCAGTGAATCCGAGCCGGTCCCCGACGGGGCCGGCTCGGCGTCGTGCCACACCTTCACGAGGCCGCCGTCCCCGTCGGGGATCTCGTACACCTTCTCCGGCGTCCAGCGCTCCCAGGCGCGGGCCGCCGGATTCCGCGTCTCGAAGACGAACCGGCCGCCCTCGGCGAGCGCCCGCCGGACCCCGCGCAGGCAACCGCGCACGTCCTCGTCGCCGAGCAGTTCCTGGAAGGCGTGACCGGTCATCACGACCAGGTCGAACGCCCCTTCCCAGCGGTGCGTCGCGAAGTCCCCGAGCACCCATTCGACCGCCGGCTCGGCCCGCCGCGCCTGTACGAGCATGGCGGCGGCCGGATCCATGCCGGTGAGCCGGCCCCGGTGCCCCGCGTCCCGTGCGCCGCGCAGCAGCCGGCCGGTCCCGCAGCCGACGTCCAGGACCGTCTCCGCCTCCATGACGAGTCCCAGGTAGAAGTCGTCGGACGGGCCCCAGGCGTTCAACCTGTCGTACAGCGAGGCGAGTTCCATGTCGGCGAATACGCGATCGACCATGCCGTGAGTCTGCCTCCTGATCCGCCGATCAGTAAGGGGATCGCGGAATCCACCGCGCGGCGTGAGTTTTATATTCCTTTTCATGTGATATGTCTGATTGCGTATCAGGAGGAGGTGCCGATGCGCGGAGCCGGGCACGCCCGACGGGCCGCGGGCGCGGTGGTGCTGGCCCTCGTCGCGACGGCCTGCGGGGCGGCGCCGGCGGCGCGGGCGGCGCCGGGGTGCTGTCCTCCTCCTGGGGCGACCCGCAGAACCCGCTGGAGCCCGCCAACACCAACGAGGTGCAGGGCGGCAAGGTGCTCGACATGATCTTCCGCGGCCTGAAGCGGTACGACCCGAGGACCGGCCAGGCGAAGGACATGCTCGCCGAGAGCATCGAGACCACGGACTCCACGAACTTCCGCGTCAGGGTCAGGGACGGCTGGACCTTCTCCAACGGGAGAAGGTGACCGCCAGATCCTTCGTGGACGCCTGGAACTATGGGGCGAGCCTGCGCCACAACCAGAAGAACGCGTATTTCTTCGGCTACATCGAGGGCTACGACAAGGTCCACCCCGACAGCGGCAAGCAGACCGCGGACACCCTGTCGGGGCTCCGGGTCACCGGCCCCTGACCTTCACCGTCAGGCTCAACCAGAAGTTCTCCAGCTTCCCCGACACCCTCGGCTACGTCGCCTTCGCCCCGCTGCCGAGGGCGTTCTTCACCCACCACGCGGCCTGGGTGGGCAAGCCGGTCGGCAACGGGCCGTACCGGGTCCGGTCGTACGTCAAGGGCTCCGCGATGGCCCTGGAGAAGTGGGACGCCTACCCGGGCCGGGACCGCGCGCTCAACGAGGGCGTGAGCCTGCTGGTCTACACCGACAACAACACCGCGTACACCGACGTGCTGGCCGGCAACCTCGACCTGGTCGACGACGTGCCCGCCACCCAGCTCAAGAACGTGCGGACCGACCTCGACGGCCGCTACATCAACACCCCGGCCGGCATCCTGCAGACCCTCGCCTTCCCGTTCTACGACCCCAGGTGGAACACCGACGGAGCCCGCAAGGTGCGCACCGGCCTGTCCATGGCGATCAACCGCGCGCAGATCACCCGGACCCTCTTCCGCGGCACCCGCACCCCGGCCACCGACTGGACCTCCCCGGTCCTCGGCGCGAAGGGCGGCTACCAGTCCGGTCTGTGCGGCCACGCCTGCGACTACGACCCGGCGGCGCCAAGAAGCTGATCCAGGAGGGCGGCGGGATCCCCGGCGGGCAGCTGAAGATCACCTACAACGCGGACTCCGGCTCGCACAAGCAGTGGGTGGACGCCGTGTGCAACTCCATCAACAACGCCCTCGGCGACGACCGGGCCTGCGTCGGCAACCCGATCGGCACCTTCGCCGACTTCCGCAGCCAGATCTCCCGGCACAAGATGCCCGGTCCCTTCCGGGCCGGCTGGCAGATGGACTACCCGTTGATCCAGAACTTCCTGCAGCCGCTGTACTACACGGGAGCCTCGTCCAACGACGGCACGTGGTCGAACAAGCAGTTCGACCGTCTCGTCGACCGTGCCAACGCCGAGACCGACACCGCCCGCTCGGTCGCGCTCTTCCAGCAGGCCGAGGGCGTGGTGCGGGACAACATGGCCGCCATCCCGCTGTGGTACCAGAACGGCAGCGCCGGCTACACCGCGCGCCTGTCCCGCGTCGCGCTCAACCCCTTCAGCGTCCCGGTCTACAACGAGATCAAGGTCGGCTGAGCCGTCGTGGGGCGCTACGTGGTGAGGCGGCTGCTGCAGATGGTCCCGGTGTTCATCGGGGCCACGCTGCTGATCTTCCTGATGGTGAACGTCATGGGCGACCCCGTCGCCGGCCTGTGCGGCGAGCGGAGCTGCGACCCGGCGACGGCGGCCCAGCTCAAGAAGGAGTTCGGCCTCGACAAGCCCCTGTGGCAGCAGTACCTGACCTACATGGGGAACGTCTTCACCGGGGACTTCGGGACGGCGTTCAACGGCCAGCCGGTCACCGAGCTGATGGCGACGGCGTTCCCGGTCACCGTCCGGCTGACGATCGTCGCGATCCTCTTCGAGATCGTCGTCGGTATCACCCTGGGCGTCATCACCGGGCTGCGGCGCGGCCGGCCCGTCGACACCTCGGTGCTCGTCGTCACCCTCGTGGTCATCGCCGTGCCCACCTTCGTCACCGGTCTGCTGCTCCAGCTCCTGCTGGGCGTCGAGTGGGGCTGGATCAAACCCTCCGTCTCCCCGGCCGCTGCCTTCGACGAGCTGATCGTGCCCGGCCTGGTCCTCGCCTCCGTCTCCCTCGCCTACGTCACCCGGCTGACCCGCACCTCCATCGCCGAGAACAAGCGGGCCGACTACGTGCGCACCGCCGTCGCCAAGGGCCTGCCCCGGCGCCGGGTGATCACCCGGCACCTGCTGCGCAACTCCCTCATCCCCGTGGTCACCTTCATCGGCACCGACATCGGCGCGCTGATGGGCGGCGCCATCGTCACCGAGCGGATCTTCAACATCCACGGCGTCGGCTACCAGCTCTACCAGGGCATCCTGCGGCAGAACACCCAGACGGTCGTCGGCTTCGTGACCGTGCTCGTGCTGGTCTTCCTGGTCGCCAACCTGCTCGTGGACCTGCTGTACGCCGTACTCGACCCGAGGATCCGCTATGCCTGAACGGCGACCGGAGCAGGACGGCGCGATCGCCGGAACCGGCATGGGAGGCGCCATGGATCTCGCCACCAGCGAGGCCACCACGCTCGAGGAGCCCCGGGCGGCCGCGGCGGCGCGTCGGACACCGGCAGGCCGCGCTCGCTGTGGTCCGACGCCTGGCGGGACCTGCGCCGCAACCCGGTCTTCCTGGTCTCCGCCCTCGTCATCGTCTTCCTGGTCTTCATCTCCCTGTGGCCCTCGGCGATCGCCCCCGGCAGCCCCTGAGCTGCGACCTGGCCAAGGCCCAGGACGGCCCCGCGCCCGGCGCCCCCTTCGGGTACGACGGCCAGGGCTGCAACGTCTACACCCGGACCGTGTACGGCGCCCGCACGTCCGTCACGGTCGGCGTCTGCGCCACACTCGGGGTCGCGCTGCTCGGGTCGGTGCTGGGCGCCCTGGCCGGGTTCTTCGGCGGGTGTGGGACTCGGTGCTCTCCCGGGGCACCGACATCTTCTTCGCCATCCCGGTCGTCCTCGGCGGTCTCGTCCTGCTCTCCGTGGTCACCAGCAACACGGTCTGGCCGGTCATCGGGTTCATGGTGCTGCTGGGCTGGCCGCAGATCTCCCGGATCGCGCGCGGCTCGGTCATCACCGTCCAGCAGAACGACTACGTCCAGGCGGCCCGCGCCCTCGGCGCCTCCCACTCCCGGATTCTGCTGCGGCACATCGCCCCGAACGCCGTCGCCCCGGTGATCGTCGTCGCGACCATCGCACTCGGCACGTACATCGCGCTGGAGGCGACCCTGTCCTACCTGGGCGTCGGCCTCAAGCCGCCCGCCGTCTCCTGGGGCATCGACATCTCCGCCGCCTCGCCCTACGTCCGCAACGCCCCCTACGCGCTGCTGTGGCCCGCGGGTGCCCTCGCCGTCACGGTCCTGGCCTTCATCATGCTCGGCGACGCGGTGCGCGACGCCCTCGACCCGAAGCTGAGGTGACGGCGGGCATGCTGCTCGAAGTGCGCGACCTGCACGTGGAGTTCCGGACCCGGGAAGGGGTCGCCAAGGCCGTCAACGGAGTGTCGTACGCCGTCGACGCGGGAGAGACCCTGGCGGTGCTCGGCGAGTCCGGCTCGGGCAAGTCGGTGACCGCGCAGGCCGTGATGGGCATCCTCGACACGCCCCGGGCCGGATCACCGGCGGGGAGATCCTCTTCCAGGGCCGGGACCTGCTGCGGCTGAAGGAGGAGGAGCGGCGCGGGGTCCGGGGCTCCGGGATGGCGATGATCTTCCAGGACGCGCTGTCCGCCCTCAACCCCGTGCTGTGCGTCGGCGACCAGCTCGGCGAGATGTTCGTGGTGCACCGGGGCATGTCGAAGAAGGCCGCCCGGGCCAGAGCGGTCGAGCTGATGGACCGGGTGCGCATCCCGGCCGCGGCGCAGCGGGTACGGGACTACCCGCACCAGTTCTCCGGCGGTATGCGCCAGCGCATCATGATCGCCATGGCGCTGGCCCTGGAGCCCGCGCTCATCATCGCCGACGAGCCCACCACCGCCCTGGACGTCACCGTGCAGGCCCAGGTCATGGAGCTGCTGGCCGAGCTGCGGCGCGAGTACCGGATGGGCCTGATCCTCATCACCCACGACCTCGGGGTGGTCGCGGACGTGGCCGACCGCATCGCGGTGATGTACGCGGGACGGATCGTGGAGTCGGCCCCGGTGCGCGACATCTACAAGGCGCCCGCGCACCCCTACACCCGGGGCCTGCTGGACTCCATCCCGCGCCTGGACCTGAAGGGCCGGGAGCTGTACGCCATCAAGGGCCTGCCGCCGAGCCTGACCCACATCCCGTCCGGCTGCGCCTTCCATCCCCGCTGCCCGATGGCCGGGGACGTCTGCCGGACCGACGAACCCCCGCTGTACCCGGTCTCCGGTGAGCGCGGCAGCGCCTGCCACTTCTGGAGGGAGTGCCTGGATGACCGCGACCACTGAGCCCGTCCTGGAGGTCGGCGGGCTCGTCAAGCACTACCCGCTGACCCGGGGCATCGTCTTCCGGAAGCAGATCGGCGCGGTGAAGGCGGTCGACGGCGTCGACTTCCACCTGGGCCGGGGCGAGACCCTGGGCATCGTCGGGGAGTCGGGCTGCGGCAAGTCGACGGTCGCGAAGATGCTGTGCAACCTGGAACGGCCGACGGCGGGCTCGATCCGGTTCAAGGGCGAGGACATCACCGCGCTGTCGGGCCGGGCCCTGAAGGCCGTCCGCCGCAACATCCAGATGGTCTTCCAGGACCCCTACACCTCGCTCAACCCCGTATGACGGTGGGGGACATCATCGGGGAGCCGTACGAGATCCACCCGGAGGCGGCCCCCAGGGGCGACCGCCGCCGCAGGGTCCGGGAACTGCTGGACGTCGTGGGTCTCAACCCGGAGCACATCAACCGCTACCCGCACCAGTTCTCCGGCGGGCAGCGCCAGCGCATCGGCATCGCGCGGGGCCTGGCGCTGCGCCCGGAGGTGATCGTCGCCGACGAACCGGTCTCCGCCCTGGACGTCTCCGTGCAGGCCCAGGTGATCAACCTCCTGGACCGCCTCCAGTCCGAGTTCGACCTCTCCTACGTGTTCATCGCGCACGACCTGTCGATCGTCCGGCACATCTCGGACCGGGTCGGGGTGATGTACCTCGGGCGCATCGTGGAGACCGGCACGGACACCGAGATCTACGACCACCCCACCCACCCGTACACCCAGGCGCTGCTCTCGGCGGTCCCGGTGCCCGACCCGGAGACCAGGGAGCACCGCGAACGGATCATCCTGTCCGGCGACGTGCCGTCGCCCACGGACATCCCCTCCGGCTGCCGCTTCCGCACCCGCTGCTGGAAGGCCCGGGAGCGGTGCGCCCGGGAGGTCCCGGCGCTGGCCGTGCCGGAGGCGTTCCGCCCGGGCACCGGCCCGGCCGCGCACGACTCGGCCTGCCACTTCGCCGAGACGTTGCCCGTGAAGGGCTCCGGCACCGGCGGGGCGCGGGAGGCCGGGCAGCCCGCCGGCAACGGCAGCGGGCCGGGATGACATGGCGCATCCCGGCCCGCACACGGCACCCGCACGGCCGTACGCTGTCCAGCCTCACGCGTTCAGATATCGGTACCGCTTCCGTGAAGTTGCCTGTTCGTTAAGGCGGTTCACGCGGATTCGCCCGGCTGGGGCAGCGAACGGCGCAGGAAGTCGAGCTGCAGGCGGAGCAGGTTCTCCGCGACGGTCTCCTGCGGGGTCATGTGGGTCACCCCGGACAGCGGCAGGACCTCGTGCGGACGGCCCGCGGCCAGCAGGGCGGAGGACAGGCGCAGCGAGTGGGCGACGACCACGTTGTCGTCGGCCAGGCCGTGGATCACCATCATCGGCCGGTGCGGCTCGGCCGCGTCGACCAGGCCGGCGTCGTCGATCAGCGAGTTGCGGCGGTAGACGTCCGGCTGCTCGTCGGGCAGGCCGAGGTAGCGCTCCTGGTAGTGGGTGTCGTACAGCCGCAGATCGGTGACGGGAGCGCCCACCACTGCGGCGTGGAAGACGTCGGGGCGGCGCAGGACCGCCAGCGCCGCCAGATAGCCGCCGAAGGACCAGCCCCGGACGGCCACCCGGCCGAGGTCGAGCGGGAAGTCCCCGGCGAGGGCGTGCAGCGCGTCGACCTGGTCCTGGAGCACGACGGCCGCGAGGTCGTCCCGGATCTCCTTCTCCCACGCCGGCGAGCGGCCCGGGGTGCCCCGACCGTCGGCCACGATCACCGCGAACCCCTGATCGGCGAACCACTGCGAGGTCAGGTACGCGTTGTGCGCGGCGACCACCCGCTGGCCGTGCGGGCCACCGTAGGGGTCCATGAGCACGGGGAGGGGCGTGTCACCGGGGTAGTCCGTAGGCATAAGCACGGCGCACGGAATTCGGCGTGCGCCCCCTGGACGAGCGTCACGCGAGGGGACAAACCGGGATCTTCGGCGTACGAGGTGACAGTCGCCGTCCGTTTTCCGTCACGCAGCACCTGGACACGGGTGCCCGGACTGTCCAGCGTCGCGGACACCAGCACCGTCACGTCCCCGGCCCGCACCGCCGAGTGCACGCCGGGCTCCTGCGACACGCGCTCCACGCCCAGCTCGTTCACCCGGTACACATGGATCTCGCCGATCTCCGGCGACGCGGCCTCCTCGCCCGCCGAGGCCGTGACCAGCACGTCGTCGGCCGTCACATCGAGGACCGAACGGACGTGCAACTGCGGTCCGGTCAGTGGCCGTTCGCCCACGGTCAGCACCCGTGCGCCGCCCTCGTCCGCGATCCGGACAAGCTGGCCGGACGGGCTCCAGCAGGGCACTCCGGCGAACAGTTCCAGCCATGTTGGATCTTCGTCGGCGTGCACCATCCGGGTCGAACCGGTGTCCGGGTCCACCGCCAGGAAGAGCTGGCTGCGCTGGTCCCGGGCCTGCACCAGGATCAGGGGCGCCCCCGCCTCCGACCAGTGCACCCGTGCCAGGTACGGATAGCGCGCCCGGTCCCACGCGACCTCTGTGCGCCCCCCGTCGAGGTCGAGGACGAACAGCCGTACGTCCGCGTTGGGAGTCCCCGCGGCCGGGTACGCGACGTGGTTCGGGTCACGCTCCGGGTGGGCCGGGTCGGCGATCCACCAGCGCCGCACCGGCGTGTCGTCCACCCGCGCCACCAGCAGCCGGTCCGAGCCCGGAGCCCACCAGAAGCCCCGGTCACGGCTCATCTCCTCGGCCGCGATGAACTCAGCGAGCCCGTAGGTCACCTGCTCGGTCTCCGGCTCCGCCAGCGCCCGGTCGCCCTCGCCCTCGGCGCCCGTCACCCGCAGCGCGCCCCGCGCCACGTACGCGACGTGCCGTCCGTCCGGCGACGGACGCGGGTCGATCACGGGTCCAGGGACCCGGAGTTCGCGTGCCGTGCCGGCCCGCAGCTCGGCCGTGAAAAGCCGCCCTGACAAGGCGAAAGCCGCCAACTCCACGGCCGCGTCGGTGGCGTGGCCGACGATGCCGGCCCCGCCCTCCCGGCTGCGCTCCCGGCGCGCCCGCTCCTCGGGCGGGAGCTCCTCCGAGGCGCCCTGCAGCAGGGCGGCCGGATCGGCCGCGAGGCGTTCCGAGCCGTCCGCCGGGTCCAGGACCCAGAGCGAGTTGGCCCGGTCGGTACCGGAGTTGGAACGCAGGAACGCGACACGCGAACCGTCGGGTGCCACCGCGAACGCACGCGGCGCGCCGAGCGTGAACCGCTGCGTGCGGGCGTGCCGACGGGGGAAGGAGTGAGCCTCGGTCGTCATACCCCGACCATATTGGCCATGCGCCCCCTTGTGCGGCCGTGCGCCGAGCGATGCGCGAGCACGGATAGTTATGATCACTACCGCTGAGTGGGTATGAACCCGCTGGCGTCCGCATGGACTTGCCGTACGGATCGACGCCCGGCATACGACCGGGTCACAACCCCCATAGTCCGAACCCCCCCCGCGTCCCTGGGATTTTTGGAGGTGAGCCGCCGTGGCACTCTCGATTTCGGCGGTGGTGCTGCTGGCGATCATCGTCTTCTTGCTGATCAAGAAGTCGGGGCTGAAGGGCGGTCATGCGGTCATCTGCATGCTGCTCGGGTTCTATCTCGCCTCCTCCACCGTGGCCCCCACGATCAGCGAGCTGACGACCAACGTCGCCAGCATGATCGGCAGCATCAAGTTCTGACGGCGCCCGCGACCGGGCGCCGGCAGTGGCCGGCTCAGCCCTCGACCGCGTACCGCACGAAGCGGGACCACGCGGCGGGGGCGAAGGCGAGACGCGGCCCCTCGACGTCCTTCGAGTCACGGACGTGCACGGTGCGGGGCGCTGTCGCGATCTCGACGCAGGAGTCACCGTCGGGGCCATCGCTGTAGCTGCTCTTGAACCACGCGAGTTCGGTGTCGCCGGTAGGGGCTTGCGGATCATGTCGCTCCCAGCAGTTGCTCGATGAGGGCCAGTGACTCCCCGGGTGGAAGAGCCAGGGCTCGGACAGTGCCGTACCGCAGTTCGAGAATGCGCAGCTCTCGGAGGCTGGAGACCGGCCGCCCGCTGGACATGCCGTCGGCGCGTCCCAACGCCGTGCCGTCCTCGAACTTCAGCAACTCGATCCTGCCGCTCATGCCGGGGTGCGGTGTGCTGTCCAACGGCATCACCTGAAGTGTGACGTTGTTCAGCCGCCCCACCTCCAGCAGGCGTTCGAACTGCTGTCGCCGCACCATTGTGCAACCAACCTTGCGGCGCAGTGTCGCCTCCTCCAGGACGAACCCGAGGGCCGGCGCGGGCGACCGCTCGAAAACGGACCGCCTGGCCATGCGGGCGGCCACCCGTCGTTCCAGGTCCTCCGGCGAATAGGCGGGCAGCCAGCTTTCCAGCAACGCCCTGGCGTGCTCCGGTGTCTGCAAGAGACCAGGGATGCTGCTGCACACGTACACGCCGATCTCGACGGCCTTGTCCTCCATCTCCGCCAGATCCCGCACCTTCTTCGGATACCGGACCTTCTTCACGTCCTCCTTCATCGCCGCGACGAGGCCCTTGGCGCCCAGCACCCCGTCCGCCGCGTCCAGGAACTCGGGACGGGGATCCGCTTGCCGGCCTCGATCTTGTAGACGAGGTCCTCGCCGTAGCCGACCGCCGCCGCGAACTCGCCGGCCCGCATCCCGGCCGCCTCCCGGCGGAGCCTCAACTGCCTGCCCACGGTGGCCACCACGGCGAGCGCCCAGTCGTCGTCCGGATCCACCTCCCACCCCGGCTCGTCGGCCTGCGCCGCCCCGGTCCGGACCCGCACCGCCTCTTCGTACGCAGACATTCGTGCCCCCTCCGTCGCACCGCGTCGGATCGCGACGCCTACCCGTACCAACCGCCCCGACAGCCCGGACGGCACCAGACAAGCTCTGGACAGGTTCTTCGCGCGAGTGCGGCGGGACGGCACCGATCCCCACGCCACCGGAACCCGATCCCTTGCGCTCCGGTGGCGTCGGCGGCTGAAGGACAAAGAACGACGGGAGAAAGGACCCGGCCAAGCCCCACCCCTCCGCCGTGGCCACGATCACTCGGGCGGGTGAACATCTCCGGCTCGGCTGGATTTCCCGGCCCTTGAGGGCCGACGCTCAGCGCAGGACAACCGCAGACATGAGACGGCCCCCGCCGGGACGGCAATCCCGGTGCGAGGGCCTGACCACCGAGGAAGATAGAGGCTTCCCGATGGGTACCCAGAACCCTAGCGCGCCCCCGCGCGCCCAGGCCCGCGTTGCGGGCAACAAGCACCCGAACCGGCTGCCCGGCGTGGGGCACCGCACCGGCGGTCTCCGGCACGACAACTCCCGCCACATCAACCGCTTCACGGTGATCGGCAACCACCTGGCCCAGCACCGGGAGCTCTCGCTCCTCGCCATTGGGCTCGGCACGCATCTCCAGTCGCTGCCGAAGGGCGCACCCGCCGATATCAAGACGCTCGCCGCCCGGTTTCCCGAGGGAGCCACCCGGATCGCCGCCGCCCTGCGCGAGTTGGAGGCCCACGGCTACCTGCGCCGCGAACGCGTCCGCACCGCCACCGGCCGCATCGTGACTCGCACCACCTCGTGCAACCAGCCGACAGCGGCCGCCCACCACCACATCGAGGCTCCCTCCCGTGCCGCAGGACGGCCGGCGGCCCCAGCCCCAGCGGAACCCCGGCCGCAGGTGGCGCGCGAGGAAGGGACGCGAAGCAGGAGGAGTGAGAAACGGGCACAGCGCAAACCGCTCCCCGCCGTACCGAGCCCCGCGTACCCCGCCACCGCGCTCCTCCAGGCCGCCACCGACCTCCTCGCGGACCTCCACCGTCACGACTCCCGGCTACTCCTCGCCGCCTGTGACACGGTCCACCTGGCCCCCGGTGTCGCCGCCTGGCTGGAGCGGGACGTCACCCCCGCCGCCGTACGGCGCGCGCTCACCGCCGATCTGCCACCCGAGGGCGTACGGCGGCCCGCCGCTCTCCTGGCTCACCGCCTCGTCGCCAAGCTCCCCCGCCCCGCCCCCGTTCCGCGCACCGGCCACCCCGCCTCCGCCCCGGCACGACATGCAGAACTGCGACGGCTGTGACCGCGCGTTCCGGGCCCCGGGGCGGGCCGCTGCCGCCAATGCCGAACCAGTCCTCATGAGCCCGCCTAGCATGAACGTGACGATCCTTGCCCCTGGGCACGGGCGACGAGGAGCGAGCGCCATGACCGTCGCGCACAGAGGATTTCGTCCATGGCGAGGACGTCACGATCGCGGACTGGACGATCCCGACGGGCGGGCTGCCGCGCTACCAGGACGGGCGGCGCTCATGCGCGGAGTCCTCGAGTGGCGTGGTCCGGGCATCACCACGGGCCTGTGCGGGGCGGGCGCCTCGTAGGGTGGTCCCATGACGGAACTGCCCGACCGGCGTCTGCTGCTGGTGCACGCGCACCCGGACGACGAGTCGATCAACAACGGCGCGACCATGGCCCGCTACGCGGCCGAGGGCGCCCATGTGACCCTGGTCACCTGCACCCTCGGTGAGCGGGGCGAGGTCATCCCGCCCGAGCTGCGGCATCTGACCGGTGCGGCGCTGGGCGCGCACCGCCGCGGCGAGCTGGCCGCGGCCCTGCGCGAGCTGGGCGTGACGGACTTCCGGCTGCTCGGCGGCGCCGGCCGCTACGGGGACTCCGGGATGATGGGCATCCCCGACAACGAGGACCCCGGCTGCTTCTGGCAGGCCGACCTGGACACCGCCGCCGGGTCGCTCGTGGAGGTGATCCTGGAGGTCCGCCCGCAGGTCCTCGTCACCTACGACGACGACGGCGGCTACGGCCACCCGGACCACATCCAGGCCCACCGGGTCGCCATGCGTGCCGTCGAACTGGCGGACGAACAGGGGCACCGGATCGAGAAGGTCTACTGGAACCGCGTGCCGCGCTCCGTCGCCGAGGCCGCCTTCGCCCGCCTCCAGGACGAACTGGCCGCGCTGCCGTTCGCCAAGGGCGCCTCCCTCGCCGACGTGCCCGGAGTGGTCGACGACGAGCGGATCACCACCGCCGTCGACGGCTCCGCCCACGCTCCGGCCAAGGCGGCGGCGATGCGTGCCCACGCCACCCAGATCGAGGTGGCCGAGCCCTACTTCGCGCTCTCCAACGAGCTGGCGCAGCCGCTGTTCACCACCGAGTACTACGAGTTGGTGCGCGGTACCGCCGGGCCCGGGGAGACCGACCTGTTCGCCGGAGTCGCCGGCGGCGCCGAGGAGGCGTCATGAGCACCGCCGGACGCGGGTCGGCGCTGGCCCAGCCGTTGCGGCGCCCCCGGCCGGGCGGATCGCCGCCTACGCGGGGCTGTTCGTGCTCGGCGCTGTCGTGGCCCTCGCCGGGGCCCTGGTCCAGGGCGCCTGGTTCCCCGGGGGGCTGCTGCTCGCCCTCGCGGGCGCGGCCGGGCTCTTCCTCGGCGGCGCCTACGCGCTGCGCGGCCGGGGCGGGGCGGTGGCGCCGGTGGCCGGCTGGATCATCACCGTCATCCTGCTCACCGCCAGCCGCCCGGAAGGCGACTTCCTGTTCAGCGCCGGACTGGGCTCCTACCTGTTCCTGTTCGGCGGCATGGCGGTAGCTGTGATCTGCGCCACCCTTGGCCCGGGACGGCAACCCGGCGGCGGCGCCGCCCGACTTGGCAAGTGACGTACCACTTCGCCGTACGTTGCGCGTGCGAGTCCGGTGTGCATTTCCTCAGCGGTCATGGGATACGCGCCAGAAGTGGCCAGTATGGTGGTGCGCGCCGCCGAACTGCCCGCTGAGGTCGTAACGGGCGGTGGAGCCAACCGGGAGAACCTGCCTTGAGTCGTGAAACTGACACTCCGTCCTCCGGGCCCAACGGGCGCGGCGGAGCCGCATATCCCTCCGGGACGCCTCCGTACGGAACCCCCGTCGCCTCCGAAGCCGGTGCGGACGCGGGCCGTTCGGCCGCGCAGCCGGAGGAACGCAAGACCGAGACCACGCTGACCACCCGGATCCGGATCAACATCCCCGGGTCGCGGCCCATCCCGCCGGTCGTGGTGCGCAAGCCCGTCGCGGACGCCGAGGGCGCCAAGGACGACGCGGGCTCCGACCCGCGGCCGGCCCCGGCCGCCCCGGCACCCGCGGCCGCCGAGACGCCCGCCGAGCCCGCGCCGCAGGCCGAGGAGAAGACCAGCGACTGGTTCGCGCCCCGGAAGTCGTCCGCCCCCAAGGGCGGTCCGGGCGGCGGCGGAACGAACGGCGCCGGGCAGCCCGGCGGTTCGGCGGCCGCACCGTCCGCACCCGCCGCACCCTCCCCGCGGCCGGGTGCCGCCGGCGCCCGTCCGGGCGGCGGCCGCCCCGGCGGCGTGGTCGGCGCCATGGGCGCACCGGGCGGCTCCCGCCCCGGCGGCACCAACGGCTCCGGCCTGCCCGGCGCCACCGGTGGCCCCGTGGCCCCGGGCCACGGCGGCGGCACCGGCTCCTTCGACGTGACCGAGGCGCTGGCCGCGGGCCCGCGCGGCGGCGCCCGTGCCGGCGGCGACGAGCCGAGCCGCGACGACCTGCCGTTCTTCTCCGAGGGCGGACCGAGCGGGTTCGACGGCCCCGGCGGACCCGGCGGCAATACCGGCGGACTCGGCGGCCCGGGCGGACCCAGCGGCTTCAACGGCCCGGGCGGCCGCGGCCCCAAGGGCCCCGCGGGCCCGACGAGCGGACCGGTCACCGGCGACGGGCCGAGGATCCCGCCCGCCGCCCCCAGGAGCTCGCTCAGCGACCTGGACCGGGATCTGGGCGGCGAGTCCTTCGGCGGCTACGGCGACACCGGCAGCCACCGGCTGCCCGGCGACACCGGCAGCCACCCGCGCCCGGGGACACCGGCAGCCACCCGCGCCCCGGCGACACCGGCAGCCACTCGCTGCCCGGCGGCACGAACGGCCAGGGGCGCCAGGGCGGCCCGCTGGCCCCCGGTGCCTTCGCCGGTCCCGGCGGAGGCCTCAGCGACGACACCGCGATCCTCACCCCGCAGAAGCCGGCCCCCGAACCGGGCACGCCCGGATACCGCGCCGGGAACGTCTCCGGGCAGACCGTCACCAGCGGCATCCCGGTCGTCCCGTCCGCCGGGAACTCCCCGTTCGGCCCCGGCGCCCCGCCGACGGACCGGTGCCGCACCAGGCGCCGAAGCTGCCCGACCCGGCCCCGCAGCCCAAGGCGGCGGCCCGGCCGAAGAAGAAGGGCCGCAGCAAGCTCGTGCTGCTCGCCGTCGGCGTGGTCGTCGTCGCGGCCGGCGCCTACGGCGCCGGGCTGCTGATGAACCACACCGACGTGCCCAAGGGCACCACCGTGCTCGGCGTCGACATCGGCGGCGGCACCCGCGACGAGGCCGTCAAGAAGCTCGACGACGCCTTCGGCGGGCGGGTGAACAAGCCGCTGAAGCTGGCCGTGGGCGGCAAGACCGTCTCCGTCGAGCCGGACAACGCGGGCCTGCAGTTCGACTTCGCGGCCACGGTGAGCGGCGCCGCGCAGAGCGACTACAACCCGGTCTCCGTGATCGGCTCCCTCTTCGGGCAGAAGCGCGAGGTCGAGCCCGTCATGCCGGTGGACGAGGAGAAGCTGCAGGCGGCCCTCCAGCAGGCCGGCGGCGGCTCGGGCTCCGGCTCCGTGGTCGAGGGCGGTGTCGAGTTCCGCGCGGGCAAGGCCGTCGCCGTCTACGGCAAGGAGGGCAAGGCCATCGATGCGGCCGGCTCCACCCGGGCCGTCGAGCAGGCCTACCGCACGCTCGTGGAGACCGACTCCGCCACCGCCGTCGCGGTCCCGACCGCCACCAGGCAGCCGACGGTGTCCAAGGCCGAGGTCGACCGCGAGATGAAGGAGTTCGCGGAGCCGGCGATGTCGGCCAACGTGACGGTGCGGACCGACGCCGCGCACTCGATCGAGATGAGCCCGCAGAAATCGCTGTGGAAGTTCCTGCGGGTCGCGGCCACGCCCGACGGCAAGCTCACCGACAAGCCGGACCTGGACGCCCTGAAGCAGCTCTACGGCCAGACCTTCGACGGCGTGCTCATCACCCGGGGCAACGGCAAGAAGACGGCGGTCACGCCCCAGGACGTGTACGTCGCCCTGCGCCAGGCCCTGACGAGCGGAACGAACCGGGTCGCGGTCATCGACACGAACCCGAGCTAGCGAGGCCGGGAAGGGGGGCGTCCGCGGGCCGGACGCCCCCTTCGCGTGTCACCGGAACCGCATGACATCTGTCATCCGGCACTGAGGACCGCCGACACTGCCGGACCCCCGCCCCGCCCGGCCAGCATGGGGACATGACAACGACAGCGGCACCGGCCACCACCACCCCGGTGGTCGGGTTCGACCAGGTGACCAAGACGTACGGGAGCGTGCGGGCCGTCGACGGCCTCTCGCTCCGGCTGTACCCGGGGGAGACCGTCGCCCTTCTCGGCCCGAACGGCGCCGGCAAGTCCACCACGCTCGACCTCCTGCTCGGGCTCAAGCACCCCGACAGCGGCACGGTCGGCGTGTTCGGCACCAGCCCGCGCGAGGCCATCGTCGCCGGACGGGTCGGGGCCATGCTGCAGAGCGGCGGGCTGATGGACGAGGTCACCGTCGCCGAGCTGGTGAAGCTGGCCTGCTCCCTGCACCCGAAGCCGTACAAGGCCGCGGACGTCCTCGCCCGCGCGGGCATCACGCAGATCGCCGAGCGCAAGGTCAACAAGCTCTCCGGCGGCCAGGCCCAGCGCGTCCGCTTCGCCCTCGCCACTGCCGGGGACAGCGACCTGATCGTCCTGGACGAGCCCACCACCGGCATGGACGTCTCCGCCCGCCAGGCCTTCTGGGCCACCATGCGCGAGCAGGCCGACCAGGGCCGTACGGTCCTCTTCGCCACCCACTACCTCGAAGAGGCCGACGCCATCGCCGACCGGGTCCTGGTGCTGCACCGGGGCCGGCTCCTCGCCGACGGCACCGCTGCCGAGATCAAGGCGCGTGCCGGAGCCCGCCGGATCTCCTTCGACCTGGAGGGGAACATCGACGAGGCGGCGCTGCGCGGCCTTCCCTTCCTCACCTCGCTCGACGTCTCCGGGCAGACCGTCCGCATCCAGTCCTCCGACGCCGACGCGACCGTCCACGGCCTGTACGGCCTCGGTCTCTACCCCCGCAACCTCGAGGTCGCCGGGCTCGGCTTGGAGCAGGCCTTCGTCGCCATCACGGAGGCCGAGGAGGCCAAGCAGTCATGAACTCCCTCATCAGGCTGGAACTGACCCGCTCCCTGCGGAACAAGAAGTTCCTGTTCTTCTCGGTGCTCTACCCCTCGTTCATCTACCTGATCTTCTCCAGCAGCGCGGGCTCGGGCGAACGGGTCGACGAGACCGGCCTGACCGTCGCCACCTACCTGATGGTCTCCATGGCGTCCTTCGGCGCCCTGACCGCCGTCCTCATGGGCAACAGCGAGCGCATCGCCAAGGAGCGCGAGAGCGGCTGGGTGCGGCAGCTCCGGCTGACCCCGCTGCCGGGACGCGGCTACGTCCTCGCCAAGACCGCGAGCGCGGCCGTGGTGAGCCTGCCGTCGATCATCGTGGTGTTCGTCGTCGCCGCCGTCTTCAAGGACGTGCGCCTGGACACCTGGCAGTGGCTCGCCCTCACCGGGGTCATCTGGGCGGGCAGCCTGGTCTTCGCCGCGCTCGGCGTCGCCATCGGCTACGTCGCCTCCGGGGACGCGGTCCGCCCGATCACGATGATCGTCTACTTCGGTCTGTCCATCCTCGGCGGTCTGTGGATGCCGTCCACCACCTTCCCGCGGATCCTGCAGGACATCGCCGAGTGGCTCCCGACGCACGCGTACGCTGCACTGGGGCGGGCGATCGAGCAGAGCCAGGCCCCGCACACCACGGACATCGCCATCCTCGCCGTCTACTTCGTCCTCTTCGCGGGCGGTGCGGCCTGGCTGTACCGGAAGGACACGCTGAAGGCGTGAGCACCATGACGACCGAGGACCGGCCGAGCGGCCATGAGCGGCCGACGGGCCTGGGCCGGCCGCCCCGCAACCGCCGGGAGCTGCTGCGCAAGCTCGTCTGGATCGGCGTCTGGCTGGTCTTCATGAGCTCGCCGGTCCACGACCTGGCCGCCGGCCACCACACGCCCTCCGGCACGGCGGCCGGCTGGCTGGGCCTGACGGTGTTCGCCGGGGTCTACCTGCTGCTGGTCTTCCGCAACATGGGGCGGCCGATGCGCCGGCCCCTGGTCGCCGGCCTCATCGTCGCCCTCTGCCTGCTGGCCGTCGCGCTGTGCCTCACGTTCGGCGCCGCCTGGCTCGGCCTGTTCTGCTACGTCTCCGTCGCCTGCGGGGCGGCCCTGCCGCTCAGGGCGGCCTACTGGGCCGTCCCCGCGACCGGCGTGGTGATGATGCTGGTCGGCCTGGCCACGGACGTGACGACGGCGTGGAACCTGGTGCTGGTGGTGGTGCTCATCGGATTCGCGATGACGGGCGTCGTCCAGCTCATCCGCACCACGGTCGAACTGCGCGAGGCCCGGGCCACCGTCGCCCACCTCGCCGCCAACGAGGAGCGGCTGCGCCTCGCCCGGGACCTGCACGACCTCCTCGGCCACTCGCTCTCCCTGATCACGCTGAAGAGCGAGCTGGCCGGGCGGATGCTGCCCGGCCACCCCGACAAGGCGGCCCAGCAGGTCGCCGACATCGAACGGGTCAGCCGCCAGGCCCTGGTGGACGTCCGGGAGGCCGTCACCGGGTACCGGCGCCCCCGCCTGTCCGCCGAGCTGGCCGGCGCCCAGGTCGCGCTGACCGCGGCCGGGGTGAGCGCCGAACTGCCCGCCGAGCCGGACCTCGCCGGCGCCGGGGAGGACAGCGAGGCGGCGCTCGCCTGGGCGCTGCGCGAGGCGGTCACCAACGTGGTCCGGCACAGCGGCGCCCGCCGCTGCGTCGTCCAGCTCCTGCACCGCCAGACCCTGGACGGCCCGATGCTCGAACTCTCCGTGGAGGACGACGGCTCCGGCGGCTCCGGCGGCGCCCACGGCAACGGTCTCACCGGCCTCACGGAGCGGCTGGAGAAGGCCGGCGGCATGCTGGAGGCCGGTCGGGCCGGACAGGGTTTCCGGCTGGTCGCCCGCGTCCCGCTGACGCCCTGAGGCCACGTAGGATCCGGGCATGAGCAGCCCGATCAAGGTCCTCCTCGCCGAGGACCAGTCGATGGTCCGTGAGGCGCTGGCCGCCCTGCTCGGCCTGGAGGACGACATCGAGGTCGTCGCCCAGGTGGCGCGCGGCGACGAGGTGCAGGCGGCCGTCGGCGCGCACGGCGTGGACGTGGCCCTCCTCGACATCGAGATGCCCGGCTGCACCGGCATCGAGGCGGCGGCCCGGGTGCGCCGGGAGTTCCCCGACGTGAAGCTCGTCGTGCTCACCACCTTCGGCCGCCCCGGCTATCTGCGCAGCGCGATGGAGGCCGGCGCCGACGCCTTCCTGGTCAAGGACGCACCGGCCGCCCAACTCGCGGCCGCGGTGCGCAAGGTGCTCGCCGGGGAACGGGTCATCGACCCCACCCTGGCCGCGGCGGCCCTCGCGGAGGGCGCCAACCCCCTCACCGACCGGGAGCGCGAGATCCTGCGGGCGGCGGCCGACGGCTCCACCAACGCGGAGCTGGCGGCGGCCCTGCACCTGTCCCAGGGGACGGTCCGCAACTACCTCTCCACGGCCATCCAGAAACTCGCGGTCCGCAACCGGGCGGAGGCGGTCCGCATCGCCCGCGAGAAGGGCTGGCTCTGAGCCCCCGGCCGGGCCACGCCCCCTAGAGGGCGTCTCCCCGGTCTTCGCGGGTCCGCGGCGTCCGGTGCGGCACCTCGCCGCACGGTCGAATCGTCCGCGTACGCCCGGTGCGAGGGCGACTCGACCGCACGCCGAGGCGTCGCACCGGGCGCTGCGGCCTGATCCACGAAGATCGTGGAGACACCGCCTAGTTGAGCATCGCCCGGGCCGTCCGGGCCTGCCGGCGCACCCGGTCGGCGGCCGGTTCGTCGACCACCTCGATCAGATGCGCGTAGGCGTCCAGCTCCGTGGCGCCGTCCTCGAACTCGCCCCGCTGCACCAGCAGTTGCCCGCGCTCGTAGCGCAGCCGGGCCGGATGGCCGGGCAGCAGCAGGCTCAGCTCCACGGCCCACAGCGCGACGTCCGACCGCTCGGGACGGGCGGCAGCCCACGCCCGGATGTTGTTGAGGATGCGCTGCACGACCTCCAGCGGGGTCGCGGGCTCCAGCATCGACGGCTGCAGCGGGGCCCCGGTGGCCCCGGCCACGAGCAGCTCGGCGTCCGTACCGGTCAGCACCCGCCCGCCGTCGAACGGATCGGCGAGCACCTGCTCCCGCTCCGCCCCGAACCCGACCACGAAGTGCCCCGGCAGCGCGACCCCGTACACCGGCGCCCCCGCCCGCCGGGCGACCTCCAGCCACACCACCGACAGCAGGATCGGCAGCCCGCGCCGCCGCCGCAGCACCTCGTGCAGCAGCGAGGACTCCAGCCGCTGGTAGTCGGCGGGGGCGCCGTGGAAGGACTCCCCTCGCCCAGGAGCCGGCACACCGCCGCCGCCCACGCCTGCGGCCCGCCCGGCCGGTACGGCAGCCGCCCGGCCAGCCCGTCGAGCTCGAGCTGGGCCGCGTCGATGCCGTCCTCGTCCAGCGAGCCGTCCGCCTCCGCGCCGATCAGCAGGCACAGCGCCGACAGGTCCGGCCGCTCGGACCGGGCCTCGGCGCCGAACCGCCGCCGCAGCTCCGCGGACCGCTCCGGCGGAGGCGGGTACGGGGGCGGGAGTCGGGGATGCCGCATGTCTGGGTCATGCCCTCCCACGGCGATCGCTACGACCCTCCGGTGCCACCGGTGTCCGGCCGGCGGTAGTGGTGGTACGCGTGGTGGGGTGCGAGGCCCAGCCGGGCGTACAGTCCCCGGGCCGCCTCGTTGTCGCTCTCCACCTGCAGCCAGGCCGCCGAGGCGCCCTCGTCCAGCGCCCGCCGGGCCAGCGCGGCCATCACCTCGCCGGCGAGCCCCCGCCTGCGGCGGGCGGGGTCGACCTCCACGGCGGCGAACCCGGCCCAGCGCCCGTCCACCACGCACCGCCCGATCGCCGCCGGAGCCTCGCCGGCGGCACCCGGCACGGTCGCGAACCACACCGAGGGGCCGCTGCCCAGCACCCGCAGGGCCACCTCGCTCATCCCCTTGCGCCGGTACCGGGCGAGCCACGCCTCGTCCGTCTCCCGGGACAGCACCACACCGGCGCCCTCGGCGGCGTCCGCGACCGGTGCCAGCGGCCCGGTCCACAGCTCGGCGGTCACCTCGCGCACCCAGCCGCGCCGCTCCAGCTCCGCGCACAGCAGCTCCTGCGTGCCCTCGGCGCCCGTCGCGGTCTGTACGTAGGCGGGCAGGCCCCGCTCGCCGTACCAGCGCCGTACGGCCTCCAGGGCGTCGTCGAGACCGACCCCCGGATCGCCGAGCGGCAGCACGCTGTTGGCGCGCCGGGTGAACCCCTCCGCCGCGCGCAGCTCCCACTCGCCCAGCCACTCGCTCTCCACCGGCCGCCACGCCCGAGCGGAGACCCGGGCCAGCTCCGCGTAGGTGGCGACGGGGCCCCTGCGACGGGCCGGCGCGGCCGGGATCACCTTCCCCGCGACCAGCGCGGACCGAGCGATCCGGACACTCCGTCCGTCGCGCGATGTGATCATGAGCACGTCGTCGTCCCATGATGTGAGAACACCGACCGTGTCGGTGAACTTCTCCGGTCCCGCCCCGGGGTCGCTCAAGCGCCGCACGGAGACGCGTTTGCCCACGTCAGCAGCGGTGATGCGGACCTCGAGGCGTCCGTGCGCCGAGATTTCCACTGGTCAGTTCACCCCTCCTGTTCGGATCTTGCCCCAGAACGGAGATACTAGGGGCGGGCATCGACGACGCCGCGCTCCCGCGCGCCAGGCGGCGGAGCCTACGGAGGCCCGCCAGCGCCCTATCGAGGAGGAACGACAGCGTGACCTACGTCATCGCGCAGCCTTGTGTCGACGTGAAGGACAAGGCGTGCATCGAGGAGTGCCCGGTCGACTGCATCTACGAGGGCCAGCGGTCCTTGTACATCCACCCGGACGAATGCGTCGACTGTGGTGCCTGTGAGCCGGTCTGCCCGGTCGAGGCGATCTTCTACGAGGACGACACTCCGGAGGAGTGGAAGGACTACTACAAGGCGAACGTCGAGTTCTTCGACGAGCTGGGTTCCCCCGGCGGGGCCAGCAAGCTGGGCCTGATCGAGCGGGACCACCCCTTCATCGCCGCGCTGCCGCCGCAGGCCTAGTGACGCCGCTGGGCGACGGCCCAGCGGCCCGCAGCGCGCCGCCCCGGTCCCGTACGGCCGATCGCCCGCGATCAGCGCCGTACGGGACCGTGGCGTTCGCCGAAGCAGAAAGTGAGCCAGCACCCGTGTCCGCAGTCTCCGACCGGCTTCCGACCTTCCCCTGGGACAAGCTGGAGCCGTACAAGAAGACGGCCGCGGCCCACCCCGGCGGCATCGTCGACCTGTCCGTCGGCACCCCGGTCGACCCGGTCCCCGAACTGATCCAGAAGGCGCTGGTCGACGCGGCCGACTCGCCGGGCTACCCGACGGTCTGGGGCACCCCGGCGCTGCGCGACGCGATCACCGGCTGGCTGGAGCGGCGGCTGGGCGCCCGGGGCGTCACCCACCGGCACGTCCTGCCGATCGTCGGCTCCAAGGAACTGGTGGCCTGGCTCCCCACCCAGCTCGGTCTCGGCCCCGGCGACAGGGTCGCGTACCCGCGCCTGGCCTACCCGACGTACGAGGTCGGCGCCCGCCTGGCCCGCGCCGCGTACGAGGTCTACGACGACCCGCGCGACCTGGACCCGGCGAACCTCAGGCTCCTGTGGCTCAACTCCCCGTCGAACCCGACCGGCAAGGTCCTCTCCCGGGACGAGCTGAAGGGGATCGTCGCCTGGGCCCGCGCCCACGGCGTGCTCCTCGTGTCCGACGAGTGCTACCTCGAACTGGGCTGGGAGGCCGACCCGGTGTCGGTCCTGCACCCGGACGTCAACGGCGGTTCCCTCGACGGCATCGTGGCCGTCCACTCGCTCTCCAAGCGGTCCAACCTGGCCGGCTACCGCGCCGCCTTCATCGCGGGCGACCCGGCCGTCCTGGGCCCGCTGCTGGAGATCCGCAAGCACGGCGGCATGATGACCTCGGCGCCGACCCAGGCGGCGGTGGTGGCGGCTCTGGGCGACGACGAGCACGTCCGCGTCCAGCGCGAGCGCTACGCGGCCCGCCGCGCGCTGCTGCGCGAGGCCCTGCTCGGCCACGGCTTCCGCATCGAGCACAGCGAGGCCAGCCTCTACCTGTGGGCCACCCGCGACGAGTCCTGCTGGGACACCGTCGCCCACCTGGCCGGCCTGGGCATCCTGGTCGCGCCCGGCGACTTCTACGGCGAGGCCGGCGACCGGTTCGTGCGCGTGGCCCTCACCGCGACCGACGAGCGGGTGCGCGCGGCGGTGGAGCGCCTGGCGGCGTAGCGGCTCAGGAGACGTGAACGGGGTCCGGGGAGCGTTCCCCGGACCCCGTCGGCCGTTCGCCGGTGACGGCGGAACTCAGCCGCCGAGCGGGAGCTGGGCGGCCGGCAGGGACGACGTCGGCAGCCCGCCCTGGGTGAGCGAGCCCGTGCTCAGCCCGCCCGCCGCGCCGGTGGCGGTGCGCCCGATGACACCGCCGGCCGTACGGGCCGCGTTGCCGGCCGCGTTCTTCGCCGCGGGCGCCGCCTTCTTCACGGCACCGGCGCCGGTCCTGGCCACCGACGGGGTCGCCTTCTTGACCGCCTTGCCGCCCGTGTTGCCGGCGACACCGGTGACGTGCTGGGTCGCACCGTCGACGGTGCTGCCGACGCCGGCCGCGCTGTCCAGCGCGGTCAGGCCGCCCAGCTCCGGCGTGGCCACCGGCTGGTTCGTGGCCGCGCCGGCCGAACCGGCCGCACCGACCCCGGCGGCCGCTCCCGCTGCGACGAGCAGTGCGGCACGGGCGATACGGCGGGTCAGGGGGAGGGACATGGTGCTCCATTCGACGGGGAGGAACGGTGGTGTGTCCGGGCCCGGACGCCGTGCTTACCGCTCGAGGCCGATGAAGGTTGCGGACGCCGAAGGTAAAGAATGGGCAACGCATCGCATTATCGGTTGTGGATAAAAACGGGCAAAGGGAGTCCGCGAGGGGGCGTGCAGAATCCTTACGTCCCTTGATTCACAAGGGCTGCCGAAGCGTCGTCGGTCTCCCGCCGGAAACGCGCCCGCGTCCCGGCCGCGCAACCCTGCCGGGGAGTCCCCGTACTACTGTCCGGCCACGATCCGGACGGACCCCGCGGACTTCTCCGCACCGCCGGCACCGTCCGCGCCGACCCGGTGCCAGGCACCGCCGCCGTCCCTCGCGGTCCACTCCCGGTCCGCGTAGTACACCCGCTGGATGTGCAGCGCCGAGGAGTTGGCCACCGCCCAGTGCGCCAGCTGCCAGCCCCGCTCGCGCTCCCGCTCGGCCGTCGCGCCCGCGTCCCGCCGCGCGCCCCGGACACCGGCACGGTCACCGTCCGGCCGTGCGCGGTCGCGGTCACACTCGGCGACGGCGAGGGCGAGGGCACCGGCGTACCGCCCACCACGGCGTTCGTCTCCCGCAGCGCGTCCCGCCCGAAGTCCCGTACCAGCGCCGTCCGTACCGCGTCCGGGCCGGTCGCGGTCGCGGTGCGCTCCGGGCGCCCGGCGCAGGTCAGGGTGGCCGCCGTGCGGCCGGTCAGCGCGGCCGCCAGCAGTTCGGCGTCCGGCTCGTGCTTGGCGTACGCCTCCGGGTAGCCGCTGCGCTGCACCCGCTGCGCGGCCACCGTCAGCGGCAGGCCGGCGTAGTCCGGCACCTTCGCCAGGTGGGCGTAGAAGATGCCCGCCGCGTACGCCGGGTCCATGATCTGCCGCTCGGTGCCCCAGCCCTGCGAGGGCCGCTGCTGAAACAGGCCGATGGAGTCCCGGTCGCCGTGCTCGAGGTTGCGCAGCCCCGACTCCTGCAGGGCGGTCGCCAGCGCGATCGTTATGGCCCGCTCGGGCATGTTCCGCCCGGTGCCCACGGCGGCGATCGTCGCGGCGTTCACCGCCTGCTCGGGCGTGAACTCGTAGGACGCCCCGTCACCGTCGGCGGCGACCACCTTGCAGCCGCGCGCACCCGGGCCGCCGGTGACGTACTGCACGACGAGATAGGCGGCGACGCCGCACAGGACCAACAGCGCCGCCCCGAAACGCAGGAGGCGGCCGCGACGCTTGGGGCGGATGGGGGACGGCTCTGGCACGCGTACAAGGTACTGGAGGGCCTCCCGCCCCGGGCGGCGGGCCCGCGCAGCGCGGCGCGGATCCGCCACGACCCCATGGCCTAGGGTCGGGACCATGGCCGACACCTCTCTTGACCTCACGCTGGACGCCGCCGAGCTCACCGCACGGCTCGTGGACTTCCCCTCCGAGAGCGGCACCGAGAAGCCCCTCGCGGACGCGATCGAGGCCGCCCTGCGCGCGCTGCCGCACCTGACGGTCGACCGTCACGGCAACAACGTGATCGCCCGCACCGACCTGGGCCGCGCGGAACGGGTCGTGCTGGCCGGCCACATCGACACCGTCCCGATCGCCGGCAACGTGCCGTCCCGGCTGGACGAGGACGGTGTGCTGTGGGGCTGCGGCACCTGCGACATGAAGTCGGGCGTGGCGGTGCAGCTCCGCATCGCGGCGACGGTCCCCGCCCCCAACCGCGATCTGACCTTCGTCTTCTACGACAACGAGGAGGTCGCCGCCGAGCTCAACGGCCTCCGGCACGTCGCCGAGGCCCACCCGGACTGGCTGCGCGGTGACTTCGCGGTCCTGCTGGAGCCCTCCGACGCCCAGGTCGAGGGCGGCTGCCAGGGGACCCTGCGGGTGCTGCTGAGGACCCGGGGCGAGCGGGCGCACTCGGCGCGCGGCTGGATGGGCTCCAACGCCATCCACACGGCCGCCCCGATCCTGGCCCGGCTCGCCTCCTACGAGCCCAGGTGGCCGGTCATCGACGGCCTGGAGTACCGCGAGGGCCTGAACGCCGTGGGGATCTCCGGAGGAGTGGCGGGCAACGTCATCCCCGACGAGTGCGTGGTGACGGTGAACTTCCGCTACGCCCCCGACCGCACCGAGGAGGAGGCGATCGCGCACGTCCGTGAGGTGTTCGCGGACTGCGGGGTGGAGGAGTTCGTGATCGACGACCACAGCCCCGGCGCGCTGCCCGGCCTCTCCCACCCGGCCGCCGCGGCCTTCATCGAGGCGGTGGGCGGCACCCCGCAGCCCAAGTACGGCTGGACGGACGTCTCCCGCTTCTCCGCGCTCGGCGTGCCCGCCGTCAACTACGGTCCCGGTAACCCGCACCTGGCACACAAGCGGGACGAGCGGGTAGAAGTGGCCAAGATCCTCGCGGGCGAGGAGCGGCTGCGTTCCTGGCTCACCGCGTAGCGGGGCCACCGGGCGCCGCAGGCCGGACATGCTCACGTCCCCCGCCCGAAACCCGCGTGGATCTAGGCTGAGGCGGTACTACCCGCAAGTGGAGGGAGCGCACATGGCGACCGGCAACCCCCTGGGGAAGAAGCAGCCGCCGGACGAGCAGCGGCTCGGACCGGTCCTCCGGCGGCGGGGACAGGTGACGGCCAGCACGACCGACCAGCGACTGCTGGACGAGCGCGCTCCCACGGACTGGGTCCACACCGACCCGTGGCGGGTCCTGCGGATCCAGTCGGAGTTCATCGAGGGTTTCGGCACGCTGGCCGAACTCCCGCCCGCCATCAGCGTGTTCGGATCCGCGCGGACACCGGCCGACTCCGTGGAGTACGACGCGGGCGTACGGCTGGGCCGGGGACTGGTCGAGGCCGGCTGGGCCGTGATCACCGGCGGCGGCCCGGGAGCCATGGAGGCGGCCAACAAGGGCGCGTGCGAGGCCGGCGGCACCTCGGTCGGGCTCGGCATCGAGCTGCCCTTCGAGCAGGGGCTGAACCCCTATGTCGACATCGGGCTCAACTTCCGCTACTTCTTCGTCCGCAAGATGATGTTCGTCAAGTACGCGCAGGGGTTCGTGGTGCTGCCCGGCGGCCTCGGCACCCTGGACGAGCTCTTCGAGGCCCTCACGCTGGTCCAGACCCAGAAGGTGACCCGCTTCCCGATCGTGCTGTTCGGCACCGAGTACTGGGCGGTCTCGTGTCCTGGCTGAAGAACACGCTGGTGGCCCAGGGGAAGGCGACGGAGAAGGACCTGCTGCTGTTCCACGTGACCGACGAGGTCGAGGAAGCGGTGGCCCTGGTGTCCAAGGAGGCGGGGCGCTAGACGCCCGGAACCGGGCGTCGTGCCCGGGTGGGGGCGGGGCGGGGCCCGGGGCCGCGCCCCGGTCCCTTTCCCGCCCTCCCGCCTGCCTCGGGGGTCCGTCGGGGCCTTTCGCCGGCCCCTCCCACGCCACGTCCTCGGCTACGCAAGGCCCCGGCGGGCGACCGCAGGGGGCGGTGGCCGGCGATGGAGGCGACCATGTCCAGGACCTGGCGGGTCTCGGCGACCTCGTGCACGCGGTACACCTGCGCCCCCAGCCACGCCGACACCGCGGTCGTCGCCAGCGTGCCGATCAGCCGTTCCTTCACCGGACGGTCCAGCGTCTCGCCCACGAAGTCCTTGTTGGACAGCGACACCAGCACGGGCCACCCCGTGGCGACCATCTCGTCCAGCCGCCGCGTCGCCTCCAGGCTGTGCCGGGTGTTCTTGCCGAAGTCGTGCCCGGGATCGATCAGCACCGACTCCCGGGGCACCCCCAGGGCGACGGCGCGCTCCGCCAGCCCCAGGGTCACCTCCAGGATGTCGGCGACGACGTCGTCGTAGGTCACCCGGTGCGGGCGGGTCCGGGGTTCGGTCCCGCCCGCGTGCGTGCACACCAGCCCCGCGCCGTGGCGCGCGGCGACCTCCGCGAGGGCGGGGTCGACGCCGCCCCAGGCGTCGTTCAGCAGGTCCGCGCCCGCCTCGCAGACCGCCTCGCCGACCTCGGCCCGCCAGGTGTCCACGCTGATGATCACATCGGGGAAGCGGCGGCGTACCTCGGCGACGAACCCCACCGTCCGCCGTGCCTCCTCCTCGGCCGTGACCTCCTCGCCGGGTCCCGCCTTCACCCCGCCGATGTCGACGATCGCGGCGCCCTCGGCCACCGCCCGCTCCACGCGCGTGAGGGCCGCCTCGTCGTGGAAGGTGGCTCCCTGGTCGTAGAAGGAGTCCGGGGTCCGGTTCACGATCGCCATGATCACGGGCTCGTGCGTCCCGAATTCCCGCTTGCCCAGCCTGAGCATCCGCCGTGACCTCTCCTAGTGATCCCTCGGTACAGCCGCCTGCGACCCTAACCGCCCGGTTCGCATGGCACGATCGGAGCCTGACAGATTCGTCTTCCGGCAGCGTCCGGTACGAGCGTGGGGACCCCTGGCGATGGTGATGTTCTTGTTCCTGGTCGTCGCCCTGGCCGTCGTGGTGGCCGCGGTGACACTCGCCGTGGTCAGCGGCGGTGAGCGCGGCCCGCTGCCGGAGGCCGCCCCGGAGCGGCTGCGGGACCCCCTGCCCCCGGACCGTCCGGTCGGCGGCCAGGACGTGGAGAACCTGCGCTTCCCGCTCGCGCCGCGCGGTTACCGCATGTCCGACGTGGACGACGCCCTCGGGCGGATCGCCGCCGAGCTCGCCGAGCGGGACGCCCGTATCGCCGACCTGGAGTCCGCGCTGGCCGGCGCCCGCGCCGCCGCGCACGCCCGGCTGGACAAGCCCGGCCAGGAGGACCAGCGATGAGCGCCGGAGCCGCCCTCGCCGGGCCCGACGGCAGGGCGCGCTGCCCGTGGGCCCTGTCCACCGAGGACTACGTCTCGTACCACGACGAGGAGTGGGGGCGGCCGGTCCACGGCGACGACGCCCTCTTCGAGCGGGTCAGCCTGGAGGCCTTCCAGTCGGGCCTGTCCTGGATCACGATCCTGCGCCGCCGCCCTGGCTTCCGCGCCGCGTTCGCGGGCTTCCACATCGAGAAGGTCGCCGCGTTCACGGACGCGGACCGCGAGCGGCTGCTGGCCGACCCGGGCATCATCCGCAACCGCGCGAAGATCGACGCGACGCTCTCCAACGCGCGCGTGCTCGCCGGCTGGGCCGAGGGCGAGCTGGACGAGCTGATCTGGTCGCACGCCCCCGACCCGGCGGGCCGCCCGGTGCCGCGGACCCTCGCCGACGTCGCCGCCGTCACCCCCGAGTCCACGGCGCTGTCCAAGGCGCTGAAGAAGCGGGGCCTGAAGTTCGTCGGCCCCACCACGGCGTACGCGCTGATGCAGGCCTGCGGGCTGGTCGACGACCACCTGGAGGGGTGCGTGAGCCGCACCGCTCCGGTGGTCCGGCCGCCCGGCTAGCCGCCGCTCAGCGGCCGAGGTACTTCGGCTTCTCCTTGTTCACGAAGGCCTGGACCGCGATCGCGTGGTCCTCGGAGCTGCCCGCGCGGGTCTGCAGCTCGTCCTCCTTGTCCAGGGTCTCGGCGAGCGAGTGCGTCAGGCCGTAGGCCACCGCTTCCTTGATCGCCGAGTAGGCCACCGTCGGTCCCTCGGCCAGGGCGCGGGCCACCTTCTCGGCCTCGGTCCGCAGCTCGGCCGCGGGTACGAGCCGGTTGGCGATGCCCAGCTCCAGGGCGTCCTGCGCGCTGATGTTGCGCGGGAAGAGCAGCAGGTCGGCGGCGCGGCCCGGGCCGACCACCCGGGGCAGCGTCCAGGAGATGCCGGAGTCGGCGGTGAGGGCGACGCCCGCGAACGAGGTGTTGAAGGCCGCCGTGTCGGCGACCACCCGGTAGTCGGCGGCCAGCGCGAAGCCGAACCCGGCCCCGGCGGCGACCCCGTTCACCGCCGCGACCACGGGCTTCGCCGCTGCGGTCAGCGCCCGCACGATCGGGTTGTAGTGCTCCCGGACCGTGGTCATGGTCTGCCTGGACCCGGTCTCGCGGTCCGCCACCAGCAGCCCGATGTGCTCCTTGAGGTCCTGGCCCACGCAGAACGCCCGGTCCCCGGCCGCGGTCAGCAGGATCGCCCGTACGGAGCTGTCCCCGGCCGCGGATTCCGCCGCCTCCCGGAGGGCGACCTTGGTCGCGACGTTCAGCGCGTTCATCGCCTCCGGGCGGTTCAGCGTGATCGTCGCGAGTCCGTCGGTCACCTCGTAGAGAACGGTGTCGGCCATGGGGCATCCCCTCCGGTCAGATGTGGTGACGTACCGCTCGGTACGCCACGGTCCGAAGGACAGCATGGCGGACATCGCCGCCCGGGGGCCGGAGCGGAGGTGTGACCTGCGTCAAACGAAAACGGAGCGGAGCCGCTCGCCGGGCGTCCGTGCGGTGGCGCAGTATCGCAGCCACATCGCCGAATTGGGTGGTTTTGCTCGCGCGCGTTGCGCAAGCGATGCCGACTGATGTTGGTCATCGGGTCCTGCCATGCGGGATAATGGCCTGGAAGCAATGTGTTCGATGCCGGTGTCGCGTGTCCGGTACGAGGACCGCGGGGTGCCCTTCGTGGGGCTTCGGCAGACGATGAGCCTGGTTTCAGGAAGGGGAACGAGCATGGCGGCCATGAAGCCGCGGACGGGTGATGGCCCGCTCGAGGTGACCAAGGAGGGCGGGGCATCGTCATGCGCGTTCCGCTCGAAGGCGGCGGTCGACTCGTCGTCGAGCTGACCCCTGACGAGGCCGAGGCGCTCGGCGACGCCCTCAAGAAGGTCGTCGTCTGACGAGCCGGCGATCCTGTCCTTCCGTCCGCCCCGGCAGCGCACGCGGTGCCGGGGTGGACGTGTGTCCGGACCTCCCGGGCGCCCGTCTCACCGTTTGACGGCGCACAGCAGTCCGTCGCCCACCGGCAGCAGCGACGTCACCAGTTCCTGGCTCTCGCGCACCGTGCGCAGCAGCTCACGCAGCCGCAGCACCTCCGAGGGCTGCGGTCCCGAGTCGACCGTACGGCCGTTCGCGAAGACGCCCTCGAAGACCACCAGGCCGCCCGGGCGCAGCAGGCGCAACGATTCAGCTAGATAGTCCGAATACTCCTGCCGGTCCCCGTCGCAGAAGACCAGGTCGTAGCCGGCGTCCGCGAGACGGGGCAGCACGTCCAGGGCGCGGCCCGGGATGAACCGGGCCCGGTTGCTGGCGAAGCCGCAGGCCCGGAAGGCCTGCCGGGCGAACTGCTGGTGCTCGGGCTCCGGGTCGACCGTGGTGAGCACCCCGTCCGGGCGCATGCCGTGCAGCAGATGGATTCCGGACACCCCGCACCCGGTGCCGATCTCCGCGACCGCCTTCGCGTCCACGGAGGCGGCGAGCAGGCGGAGCGCGGCACCCGTGCCGGGCGACACCGAGCGCAGCCCTGCCTCGCGGGCCCGGTCGCGGGCCCAGCGCAGCGCTTCGTCCTCGGCGACATAGGCGTCGGCGAACGCCCAGCTAGTCTGCCGGTTGCCGGTAATGACGCTCTCCTGTCCCCGTGGGTGCCTGGGCGTGACTGTATCCGTTGGCGTCGGGAACCCGCAGATGGGACCGCGCGTTTACAGGGTTGAGACGAAGGGCCCGGACGCGATGGGGGGCGAGCGGTGGATCGGGACGCCGAGCACATGCTGACGCAGCCGTATGAGCCGTATCAGCCCAGATCAATTTCTCGTAAAACCGCTTATCCGGTCCTAACGGGCGAGGTGGCTATGGTAGGGGCTCCACTGGACACCACCAGAGCTGACAGGGGAGGTGCGGCTGCGCCTGTGGACCGGAGAGGGATGCTCAGGCGTCTTCTCGGGTCGTCGGGGAAGCCGAAATCCGTGACCGACACTGCTGCTGACCACAGCCGGACCGCCGGCACCGCCGGCGACGCCCAGACCGCGACCTTCTCCACCGACGCGGACGGGCAGGCGTGGACTCCGCCCACCTGGGAGGAGATCGTCAGCACGCACAGCGGCCGGGTCTACCGCCTGGCCTACCGCCTCACGGGCAACCAGCACGACGCCGAGGACCTCACCCAGGAGGTCTTCGTCCGTGTCTTCCGTTCCCTGTCGACGTACTCGCCGGGCACCTTCGAGGGCTGGCTGCACCGCATCACCACCAACCTGTTCCTGGACATGGTCCGGCGCAAGCAGCGCATCCGCTTCGACGCCCTGGGCGACGACGCGGCCGAGCGCCTGCCCAGCAAGGAGCCGACCCCGCAGCAGGTCTTCAACGACGCGCACTTCGACGCCGACGTGCAGCAGGCGCTGGACACCCTCGCGCCCGAGTTCCGCGCCGCCGTCGTGCTCTGCGACATCGAGGGACTGTCGTACGAGGAGATCGCCGCGACCCTCGGCGTGAAGCTCGGCACCGTCCGCTCCCGCATCCACCGCGGCCGTTCCCAGCTGCGCAAGGCCCTCGCCCACCGGTCGCCCGAGGCCCGCAGGGCCGAGCGGCGCTCCTTCGTGGCCCGTGTCCCCGCTCTGGGGGAGGGGGCGCGACCGCGTGAACGGATCCCGTCCGAAACCCGCTCAGCCGCACCTCGCCGAGCAGCACCTGGGAGACCGGCTCTCCGCGCTCGTGGACGGGGAGCTGGGTCATGAGTCGCGCGAGCGCGTCCTCGCCCACCTGGCCACCTGCGCCCGGTGCAAGGCGGAGGCGGACGCCCAGCGACGGCTGAAGAACGTGTTCGCCGAGGCGGCCCCGCCGCCCCCTCCGAGAGTTTCCTGGCCCGTCTCCAGGGCCTTCCCGGCGGAGGCGACCCCGACGGCGGCGGCACGCCGGCGCCCGGGGGCGACTTCCTCGGACGGGGCTCCGACACCGGGGTCTTCGGTGTGCGGCGCGAGGAGCGCTTCGAGTTCGGCTACGTACCCGCCGCCTCCGCCCACGCCTCCGGGCAGCGCGGCTTCCGCATCCATCCCGTCGCCCGCCCGGACGCCGACCGCTCCGCCTCGCGCGGACTGCGGTTCGCGGCGGCCGCCGCCGGGGCGGTGTCGCTGGCCGCGGTCGCCCTCGGCGGCGTCACCACCGCCATCCCCGGCGACCTGGCCGCGGACGCCCGCGGCGGCTCCGGGACCGGCAACGTGGTCCCGGCCCGCTCGGCCGGCACGGGCACGGCCCCGGGTGCGGCGACGCCGGACACCCAGCGCCGCCGTGCGGTGGGACCCCTGCTCGCCCAGGGCAGCAGCCTGCTCGGCCCGAGCCCGGCGGCGCCGACCTCCCTGTCGGCCCCGCTGCTGCCCGGCGCCCAGCCGCCCCTCACCGGGCAGGTCCAGGACGTCATGCGCGACCTGACGACGCCGGTGATGGCCGGCGCGGCCGCGGTCTCGCCGCTGATACGCCCGCTGGACGACGTCGCACCGCTGCCGCTGACCTCCTGGCCCGCCACTCCCCGGCTGAACGGGGCGGACACGCTGTCCGCCCCCGTGCCCGACACGCCCTCGGCCTCCGGCACTTCCCCGGCCGCTCCTCCGGGCCCGTCCGGACGGAACTGACGCAAGTCTCACCAACGGGCGGTACCCGACCGACAGGCGGGCCGGGTACCGTTGAGCGACCGAGGATCGCAAGGAGCGTCAGGTGTTCAATGACATAGGACCACTCGAGCTGGTGACCATCATTGTTCTCGCCGTGCTCGTCTTCGGTCCGGACAAGCTCCCCAAGGTCATCCAGGACGTCACGCGGACGATCCGGAAGATCCGCGAGTTCTCGGAGAGCGCCAAGCAGGACATCCGCACCGAGCTCGGCCCGGAGTTCAAGGACTTCGAGTTCGAGGACCTCAACCCCAAGACCTTCATCCGCAAGCAGCTGGACAACGAGGACCTGGGGCTGAAGGAGATCCGCAACGGCTTCGACCTGAAGAAGGAGATGGCCGAGGTCACGGACGCGGTGCACAGCCGCGACGGCCAGGCCCCGTCCTCCTCGCAGGGGGGGCGCGTCGACATGTCCAAGAAGCCCGAGGAGCTTGGCAAGGGCGCCCCTCCGCCGTTCGACGCGGACGCCACCTGAACCGGAGCGGGCTGGAGTGACGCACTTCACAGCCCGCTCACGTCGTACGAGCCCCCGGCGGGCCGTCCGCGCGACCCACGCGGCGGGCGGTTTCCCTGCTGTCCTCACCGGTGTGGATATGCTGCCGAGTTGTTGTGCGGACCGGACGAGTACGCCCGAAGGGGGGCGGGCCTCCCGGTCCGACGAGAGCGAGGAGGCGTCCGGGCAGATGGAGACGACAAGTCGGGTGGGCGCACAGACGCCGGCCGCGGAGGGCGGGCAACCGGCCCCCTCCGCCCCGCGCGCCATCGACGGGTACCTGCGGGCGCCCTTCCCCTGGTACGGCCTCGACGAGGCCTTCACGGGGCCGCGTTGGCTGATGCAGGTCGGTACGGCGGCCGACGGCGCCGTCGAGCACGGTTCGATCGGCCACGGTGACGAGCCCTCCGTGCGCAACGAGCACACGGCCGCGGCCACGGACGAGCCGCGGGAGAAGTTCGCGGTCGTCGTCACCGTGGCCGCGAACCCGTCCCGGCGCAGCGCCGACGGCACGGGCCTGCTGGAGGCGACCTCGGTCTCCTCGGCGGCCTGGCTGGCGGGCGTGGGACTGCTGTCCTTCACCTGGCCCGGCCAGATGGACCACAGCCTGCGCGACGACTGGCTGGACCAGCAGACCGAGACCGCCTGGGCGCTGGCCGACGACCTGGAGGGACCGGAGTGGTCCGGACTCTCGCTGCCGGTGGACGGGGTGCCCATGCCCTTCTACTACCGGGAGTCCGAGTTCGGCTGGGTGCTGGCCGGCTCCACCGGGTCCGGCGTGCACGTCGGCGCCTACGGCCGGGGGATGAGCGCTTACGGGCTCGGCTTCGCGATCGTCAAGGACGTCGCCGCGTACGCCTGAGGATCCTGGCGGCGTACGCACGGGGAACCGCCGGGTACGCCCGACGGAGCCCCGTGGGCATGAGAGAGGGGCGCCAGTACCTCCCGGCGCCCCTTCGTCCCGGGCCGTGCGGCCGCGAGAGCCCTCAGAACTTGTTCCTGGGGGTCAGCCCCAGCGACAGGCCCGACAGGCCGCGCTGACGGCCGCCCAGCTTCCCCGCGATGGCCCGCAGGGCCGAACCCGCCGGGGAGTCGGGGTCGGTCAGGACGACCGGCTTGCCCTCGTCGCCGCCCTCGCGCAGCCGGACGTCGATCGGGATGCTGCCGAGCACCGGGACCGTCGCACCCGTGGTGCGGGTGAGGCCGTCCGCGACCGTCTGGCCGCCGCCGGTGCCGAAGACGTCGACCATCTCGCCGCAGTGCGGGCAGGGCAGGCCGGACATGTTCTCCACCACGCCGACGATCTTCTGGTGGGTCTGCACGGCGATGGAGCCGGCCCGCTCGGCCACCTCGGCCGCCGCCTGCTGAGGCGTCGTCACGACGAGGATCTCGGCGTTCGGGACGAGTTGCGCGACCGAGATCGCGATGTCACCGGTGCCGGGGGGCAGGTCCAGCAGCAGGACGTCCAGGTCGCCCCAGTACACGTCCGCGAGGAACTGCTGCAGCGCGCGGTGCAGCATCGGGCCGCGCCACACCACCGGCGCGTTGCCCGGGGTGAACATGCCGATGGAGATGACCTTCACGCCGTTCGCCGACGGCGGCATGATCATGTTCTCGACCTGGGTCGGACGGCCGTCCGCGCCCAGCATGCGCGGCACGCTGTGGCCGTAGATGTCGGCGTCCACGACACCGACCTTCAGACCGTCGGCCGCCATGGCCGCCGCCAGGTTCACCGTCACCGAGGACTTGCCGACGCCGCCCTTGCCGGAGGCGACCGCGTAGACCCGGGTCAGGCTGCCCGGCTTGGCGAACGGGACCTCGCGCTCGGCCTGGCCGCCGCGCAGGGCGTTCGCCAGCTCCTTGCGCTGCTCGTCGCTCATCACGTCCAGCGTGACGTCGACGCGGGTGACGCCCTCGACCCGGGAGACCGCCTCGGTCACCCGCTGGGTGATCGTCTCGCGCATCGGGCAGCCGGAGACCGTCAGGTACACGGTGACCGCGACCGCGCCGTCCTCCCCGATCTCCACCGATTTGACCATCCCCAGCTCGGTGATGGGTCGGTTGATCTCGGGGTCGTTCACCGTCGCCAGTGCCTCGCGCACCGCGTCTTCCGTAGCCATAGTGACGATGGTACGGCGCCCCGAGGGGCCCGCGGGTAGCCCCTCAGCGGTCGTCTGCGTCACGTCCGGGCGACCGTTCCGCCCGCTCTGCCGGGAATACGACGTGCCCGTCGTGGCGCCGCCGTTCCTCCAGTTCCTTCACCAGGTCCTGCAGCTCCGACCGGATCCAGTCGCGGGTGGCCACCTCGCCGAGGCCGGTGCGCAGCGCGGCGACCTCCCGGGTCAGGTACTCGGTGTCGGCGATGGACCGCTCGTTCTGCTTGCGGTCCTGCTCCAGGTTGACCCGGTCGCGGTCGTCCTGCCTGTTCTGCGCCAGCAGGATCAGCGGCGCCGCGTACGAGGCCTGCAGGGACAGCATCAGGGTCAGGAAGATGAACGGGTACTGGTCGAAGCGCAGCCCCGCCGGCGCGGCGATGTTCCACACCACCCACAGGATGATGACGATCGTCATCCAGACGATGAAGCGTCCCGTGCCGAGGAAGCGGGCGATCCGCTCCGACAGCCGGCCGAACGCCTCCGGGTCCCACTCGGGCAGGACCCGGCGCCTCGGCGGGCGCGGCTGGTCCAGCCGCGGGGCGCGGGGCCGGGTGGCGGCCGTGGCGCCGACCGGGTTGCGCTCGCGGGTAGCGGTGTCGCGCTCAGGAGCCATGAGTGGCCGCCTCCTCTCCCTCGTCCAGGTGGAACTCCGTCTCCCGCCAGTCGTCGGGGAGCATGTGGTCGAGGACGTCGTCCACGGTCACCGCGCCGAGCAGCGAGCCGGACTCGTCCACGACCGGGGCGGCCACCATGTCGTACGCGGCGAAGAACCCGGCGACGACCGGCAGCGCGGCGTCGGGGTCCAGGGTCTGCAGATCGTCGTCGACCATCGAGCTGACCAGGGTGTACGGGGGGTCGCGCAGCAGCCGCTGGAAGTGGACGGTGCCCAGGTACTTGCCGGTCGGGGTCTCGTCGGGCGGGCGGCAGACGTAGACCTGGGCGGCGAGCGCGGGGGAGAGGTCCTGGTTGCGGACCCGGGCGAGCGCGTCGGCGACGGTGGCGTCCGGGCGCAGCACGATCGGCTCGGTGGTCATCAGACCGCCCGCGGTGTGCTCCTCGTACGACATCAGGCGCCGCATGTCGGCCGCGTCGGCGGGCTTCATCAGGCTCAGCAGCCGTTCCTTGTCCGCCTCGGGCAGCTCGGCCAGCAGGTCGGCCGCGTCGTCCGGGTCCATGGCCTCCAGGACGTCCGCCGCGCGCTCCTCGGCCAGCTTGCCGAGGATCTCGATCTGGTCGTCCTCGGGCAGCTCCTCCAGTACGTCGGCGAGGCGGTCGTCGTCCAGGGCCGCGGCGACCTCGGCGCGGCGCTTGGCGGACAGGTGGTGCAGCACGTTGGCGAGGTCCGCGGGTCGGAGCTGCTCGAACGTGGCGAGCAGGTTCTCGGCGCCCTGTCCGTGCTCCTCCAGGGAGAAGCCGGTGACGGACGACCACTCGACGGTCAGGGTCTCGCCCTTGGCCCGGCGGAAGGCACCGCCCTTCTTCCCCTGCGCACGAAGACGCGGTCGATCTCCCAGTCCCGGCGGGCGGGCAGCTGCTGCACGGAGAGGTCGAGGACGGTGACCTCCTCGCCGCTCTCCACCAGTCGCACCCGCCGGTCCAGCAGCTCGCCGAAGACCAGCCGCTCGGTGGGCCGCTGCTCGAACCGGCGCACGTTGAGCACACCCGTGGTGATGACCTGGCCGGACTCGACACCGGTCACCCGGGTCATGGGCAGGAAGATCCGGCGCCGGGTGGACAGCTCGACGACCAGCCCGAGGACGCGCGGGGGCCGCCGCCCGACGCGCAGCATGACCACCAGGTCGCGTACGCGACCCACCTGGTCGCCGGTCGGATCGAAGACGGGGACCCCGGCGAGGTGCGAGACGAAGATCCGGGGGCGCCGGCTGCCATGGCTGTGCTTCCTTTGCTCGCCTTGCGTGGGATTGCTGTTCTGTGCCCGCTCGCGTGCGCTTCAGGCTAGCCCGTACCGATCCGGTACGCCCTGGTGGGCGGTGCGGACGGACTGGCTCCGCCGGGCGGGCGGGGCCCCGGTACGCTGCCGTACGCCGCTCAGCAACCGTCAGAAAGGCAGCCCCACCTGTGACTGCGATGCCCCTGGGCCGTGTTCGCCGGGCCGCGCTGGTGACCGCGACATGCGCGCTGGCCGTGACGGGAGCGACGGTGCTGACGGGGTGCGCCGACGATCCGGACGCCGGGACCAACGGGGTGGGCAAGCTGCCCGCCGGCCGGATCCAGGCGAAGACCCGTGCCGCCGCCGACGCCGCTCCCGCGGTACGGCTGGCCGGCACCGTGGTCACCAGCGGCCGTACGTACCGGCTGGACATGCGGCTGAAGGACGACGGCGGCACCGGCTCGGTCACCTCCCGGGGCGCCACCTTCGGGCTGCTGCGGATCGGCACGCAGCTGTATCTGAAGGCCGACGCGGAGTTCTGGAACGGCGGCGACAAGTCCGCGGCGGGCAAGCTCGACGGCAAGTACGTGAAGGTGCCGCAAGGAGACCCCGCGTACAAGAAGTTCAGCGGCTTCACGGACAAGGACCTCCTCCTCGACGGTCTGCTGACCCTGCACGGTTCGCTGGCGACCGACGGCCACCACGAGGCTGCGGGCACCCGCACCATCCGGATCACCGGCGACGGCGGCGACGGCGGCACCCTGGAGGTCTCCCTGGAGGGCAAGCCCTACCCGCTCCGCCTGGAGCGCGCCGGTTCCGCGGGCACGCTCACCTTCACCGACTGGGGCGAGGACTTCACCGTCACCCGGCCGGCGAAGGGCGAGACGGTCGACTACGGCCAGCAGCTCCCGGCGTCGTAGCCCGCCGGGGCCGCGGGGCTACTTCTTCTTCCGGCGCCCGGCCAGCAGCCGCGGCAGAGCGGCCGGGACGGGCCTGCGCGTCGTCGCCGGGGAGGGCACCGGACGCTCGGCCAGAGTCCCGTCGGGCAGCGTGAGCGGGGAGCCGGCCGGCACCAGACGGAGCACCCTGCACTCACGGGCCCAGCGCGCGGGCATCTCCTCACCGTCGGGGGCGTTCAGCCGCTTGCCCTTCAGCTCGGCCACCGCGGCCTCCCACTCCGGTGAGCCGGGGGCCGCCTCGGACACGGAGGCCGGCCAGGTCACCAGCCGGCCGCCCTTGTCCTTGCTGCGCACGGTCACCTCGGCCGCGCCGCCGTCGGTGAGGCCGGTCAGCGGCTGCTCCCCGGGGCCGTCGCCGACCAGGCACACCGCGCCCTCGTGCCACACGTGCCACAGCGCACGCGCCGCCGGGCGTCGGCGCCCCTGACCCAGATGAGGCCGGACTTCTTGGTGGCCTCCTCGACGAGGGCCTGGTCGAGCAGCTCGCTTGTCATGCGCCCAGCCTAACCAGCGCCGCTCACAGCCAGCCGTTGCGCTTCAGGGTGCGGTGGATGCCCAGACACAGGACGACCGTGATGCCCATGATCACCGGGTAGCCGTACCGCCAGTGCAGCTCGGGCATGTACTTGAAGTTCATGCCGTACACCCCGCACACCATCGTCGGTACGGCGATGATCGCGGCCCAGGCGGTGATCTTGCGCATGTCCTCGTTCTGCGCGACGGACGCCTGCGCCAGGTTGGCCTGGAGGATGGAGTTGAGCAGTTCGTCGAAGCCCAGCACCTGCTCCTGGACCCGGGCGAGGTGGTCGGCGACGTCCCGGAAGTACTTCTGGATGTCCGGGTCGACCAGCCGCATCGGCCGCTCGCTCAGCAGCTGCATGGGCCGCAGCAGCGGCGCCACCGCTCGCTTGAACTCCAGCACCTCGCGCTTGAGCTGGTAGATCCGCGCCGAGTCCACACCACGCGAGACACCGCCCCGGCGGCCCGGCGAGAAGACCTCGGTCTCCACCTCGTCGATGTCGACCTGCACGGCGTCGGCGACGGCGATGTAGCCGTCCACCACGTGGTCGGCGATGGCGTGCAGCACGGCCGAGGGGCCCTTGGCGAGCAGCTCGGGTCGTCCTGCAGCCGGTGCCGCAGCGCCCGCAGCGAGCCCTGGCCGCCGTGCCGGACGGTGATGAAGAAGTCCCGGCCAGTGAAGCACATGACCTCGCCGGTCTCCACCACCTCGCTGGTCGCGGTGAGCCGGTCGTGCTCGACGTAGTGGATGGTCTTGAAGACGGTGAACAGCGAGTCGTCGTACCGCTCCAGCTTGGGCCGCTGGTGGGCCTGCACCGCGTCCTCCACGGCCAGCGGGTGCAGCCCGAACTCCCGGGCGATACCGGCGAATTCCGCCTCGGTCGGCTCGTGCAGGCCCATCCACACGAACCCGCCGTCGCGGCGCACCAGGCGCATCGCCTCCTGCGGGCTCAGCGGCTCCGCGCTGCGCACCCGGGCACCGTCGCGGTAGACGGCGCAGTCGACGACGGCCGAGGGCGTCGCGGGGTCGCGCGTGGTGTCGTACGGCGCGCTCTGCTCCTTGCGCAGCGTGACGCGGGACGACGGGCGGACGGCGGCGCGCAGGTCACGGATCATCGACATGGGCGGGCTCCTTCGCGGGCGGGCAGCGAAAGCGCGTGTCGACGGGTGGAACTACCCGGAATGGGGACGTCCGGCGGAAATCTTCCCGGCCCGGAGCGGGGAAGGATGTTTGGCACGTCCACAAAGCGGGGAGCACCGCACCGTCGCGGTGGCGACTTCGCTACTGATGCAGAACTGATTCAGGTCAGGCAGATCAGGCAAAGCGAGACGAAGTGCTCTTCCGAACGACGACGCGAAAGGGAAGGCGGCGGCCAGCCGGTAACTAGATCAGCAGCCGGAAGAGCGAGTGGTACTGCACGGTCGACTTCGATCCATGACAGCCCCACCTCCTCCGGCCGGTCCCTCGTAAGGGAGTCTCAGCGTCGGGGCTTGATAGCGACGCTTCTGCGTGCTGCCCCGAACCACCGGCTCAGCGTAGCAGCAGCGTGTGGTGTCAAGGCGCCGCTTTGCCCGGTGCTGACGAGTTCTATGCTCACCGCATGGTTGATGTTCTTCCTCTGGTCGAGGCACGGTTGAGCACCGCGCTGGGCGAACCGGACGCGCGCGCCGCGGTCACCTTCCTCGGTACCGACCGCATCGAGGTGCTCCGGTTCCACGAGGGGGACGTGGTCCGTTACGCCTCGCTCGGCATGTCCGCGCACCCCATGAGCGATCCCACGGCGATGCTGGCCGACCCCGTGAAGGGCCCGCGCGCCGAGCTGGTCCTGTCGGTCCGCGCCGGCCTCGCCGACACCGACAAGGTGCTCCGCGCGCTCGCCGTACTCGCCGCGTCCCCGCAGGTGGAGGGTGTCGTCGTGGCGCCGGGCGCGTCCCTGGACGTCGGTGAACCGCTGTGGCCCGGCGCTCCGTTCAGCTCCGTGCTGGTGGGCGAGCCGGGCGGACTCGTCGAGGACCTGGCGCTGGACGACCCGATGGACCCGGTGCGCTTCCTGCCGCTGCTGCCGATGACCCCCAACGAGGCCGCCTGGAAGCGGGTGCACGGCGCCCCGGCCCTCCAGGAACGCTGGCTGGCGAACGGGACGGACCTGAGGGATCCCGCCCGCAGGTCCGTCCCGCTGGATGCCGCGCCCGAGTGAGCAAGGTCACCAAGGCCCGTCCCTGAACGGTCAGTTGGCGAAGACGCCGACCCCGTCCTCGGTGGCGTGCCGCGGCGCGAGTTCCTCGGCCTCGTGCGTGAGGGCCTTGCGCCGTACGAGGACCACGACCGCGCCGAGCACGGCGGTGACCGCCGCGACCACGAACGGGACGTGGATGTCGGTCCACTCCTCGATCTTCGGCGCGAAGTAGGGCGCGGCGGCGGCCGCGAACCAGCGGACGAAGTTGTAGCCCGCGCTCGCCACCGGGCGCGGCGCGTCCGACACGCCAAGGGCCAGCTCGGTGTAGACCGTGTTGTTCACGCCGATGAAGGCGCCGGACAGGATCGTGCAGACGACGGCCGTGGTGTGGTCGCCGTAGCCGAGCACGAGCACGTCCGCCGCGAGCAGCACCAGCGAGCCGCCGAGCACCTTCAGCGAACCGAACCGCTTCTGCATGCGCGGGGCCACGATCACCGAGAAGACCGCGAGCAGCAGGCCCCAGGCGAAGAACACCGCGCCGGAGCGGTACGGGGTCATGTCCAGCACGAACGGCGTGAAGGCCAGCACGGTGAAGAACGTGTAGTTGTAGAAGAAGGCCGAGACGGCCGCCGAGGCCAGGCCGCCGTGGCCGAGCGCCTTGAGCGGGTCCAGTATCGACGTCTTCCGGGCGGGCCTCGGCTGCTCCTTCAGGAACGCCGTGATGCACAGGAAGCCGATCGCCATCAGCGAGGCCGTGCCGAAGAAGGGGTAGCGCCAGCTCGCGTTGCCGAGGAGCGCGCCGAGCAGCGGGCCGCAGGCCATGCCGAGGCCGAGCGCGGACTCGTAGAGCAGGATCGCCGCCGCGCTGCCCCCGGCCGCCGCGCCCACGATCACCGCGAGGGCGGTGGAGACGAAGAGCGCGTTGCCGAGGCCCCAGCCCGCGCGGAAGCCGACGAGCTGGCCGACCGATCCCGAGGTGCCGGCCAGGCCCGCGAAGACGACCACGAAGGCGAGGCCGAGCAGCAGGGTCCTGCGGCCGCCGATGCGGCTGGAGACGAAGCCGGTCAGCAGCATCGCCACCGCGGTGATCAGGAAGTACGAGGTGAAGAGCAGGGACACCTGGCTGGGTGTGGCGCGCAGGCCCTGCGCGATGGACGGCAGGATCGGGTCGACCAGGCCGATGCCCATGAAGGCGACGACGGAGGCGCCGGCCGTGGCCCACACCGCCTTGGGCTGTCGCAGGATGCCGCCGGCTCCCGCGTCGAAGGAGTCCATGTGCCTCTCCCGTCCCGACTGGATAGTTGGTTTATACACATAGTAAGTTAGCAGAGCTAATTAATGCAAGATGCATCTAGCCTCTTTCGGTGAGACCCGGCCGCGCGGCGTCCGCCCGGACGGGTGATCGTCCTTGACGCGGGCCGGTCGGGGTAGGACCGTGGAGCCCTATGAGGGGCGAACCCAGTTGCCCGAAGTGTGGTGGCCGGGTCAGGGCTCCCGGCCTCTTCGCCGATTCCTGGCAGTGCGACGCGCACGGGTCGGTGTATCCGCTGCAGCCCGTGATCCCGCCCAGCGTCGAGGCGCTCAACGTGGTCGTGCACCGCACGCAGGTCCCGGTGTGGATGCCGTGGCCGCTGCCGGTCGGGTGGCTGTTCACGGGCGTGACCTACGCGGGTGACGACCGCAGCGGCGGCCGTGCCACCGCCGTGGCCTGCTCGGGTCCCGGCCCCTGGGCGGCATGGGCGAGCTGATCCTCGTCGCCGAGGAGCTGGGCGTCGGGCTCGGCGCGCACTACGCGGGCGTCGACGGCCCGGACCCGGGGCCGTACATGAACGTCGAGAAGCCGCCCCAGGCCAAGGTCCTGGCCGCCGGGCGCCCCACCCCGCTCTGGCACGTCTCCGGCGGTCCCGACGACCGCGCGGTCTTCGCCGGCGAGGCGCTGGGGCTGTGGCTGTGGGCGGTGGTGTGGCCCGAGCAGTCGGGCCTGCTCATGTACGACGAGCTGGTGCTGGCCGATCTGCGGGACGCGGGCGCCGAGATAGACCTGGTGCCGTGCGGCGCGCTGTCGCCGAGGCTGTTGAAGCCCTGAGCGTCGGCTGTAGGGGCGCTCAGCGGTTGCGGGTGTGACAGGGCATCCGGTTCGTGCCGCTATCCTTAGGTGTCCTCACCGTCCCGTCACCAGTCTGGAGCAGCCGTGCGCATCGACCTGCACTGTCACTCCACGGCCTCCGACGGTACGGACACCCCGGCCGAGCTGGTGCGGGGTGCCGCCGCGGCCGGTCTGGACGTCGTCGCGCTGACCGATCACGACACCACCCGCGGGTACGCCGAGGCGATCGCCGCGCTGCCCGAGGGTCTGACCCTGGTCACCGGTGCCGAGCTGTCCTGCCGCGTCGACGGCATCTCCATGCACATGCTGGCCTACCTCTTCGACCCCGAGGAGCCCGGTCTGCTCGCCGAGCGCGAGCTGGTCCGGGACGACCGGGTGCCGCGGGCCCGGGCATGGTCGCCAAGCTCAACGAGCTCGGGGTGCCGGTCACCTGGGAGCAGGTGGAGCGGATCGCCGCCGGCGGTTCCGTGGGGCGGCCGCACGTCGCCACCGCGCTGGTCGAGCTGGGCGTCGTGCCGACCGTGGGTGACGCGTTCACCGAGGAGTGGCTCGCCGACGGCGGCCGGGCCTACGTGGAGAAGCACGAGACCGACCCCTTCGAGGCGATCCGGCTGGTCAAGGGTGCGGGCGGGGTGACCGTCTTCGCGCACCCGGCCGCCGCCAAGCGCGGCCGCACGGTACCGGAGTCCGTGATCGCCGAACTGGCGGCCGCCGGTCTGGACGGCCTCGAGGTCGACCACATGGACCACGACGCGGACGCGCGGGTCCGGCTGCGCGGTCTCGCCGACGAGCTGGGACTGCTGGTCACGGGGTCCTCCGACTACCACGGCAGCCGCAAGACCGTCTCGCTGGGCGCGTACACGACCGACCCCGAGGTCTACGGCGAGATCACCCGGCGGGCCACCGGGGCGTTCCCGGTGCCGGGACCGGCGGAGCCTGAGGCGGCCGGCCCGCCTCGCCCGAACGCCCTCGTACCTCTCTCTCAGCAAGGCCTGTAGCACCACCATGTTCGACCTCGCCGTCTTCGGCTCCCTTTTCCTGACCCTCTTCGTCATCATGGATCCCCGGGATCACCCCGATCTTCCTCGCCCTGACCGCGGGCCGTCCGGCCAAGGTGCAGAAGCGCATGGCCTTCCAGGCCGTGTGCGTGGCGGGCGGTGTCATCGCCACCTTCGGCGTCCTCGGCCACCAGATCCTCGACTACCTGCACGTCTCCGTACCCGCGCTGATGATCGCGGGCGGTCTGCTGCTCCTGCTGATCGCGCTGGACCTGCTCACCGGCAAGACCGACGAGCCGAAGCAGACCAAGGACGTGAACGTCGCCCTCGTGCCGCTGGGCATGCCGCTGCTGGCGGGGCCCGGTGCCATCGTGTCGGTGATCCTCGCCGTGCAGAAGGCCGGCAGTGTGGCCACCCAGGTCTCGGTGTGGGCCGCGATCCTGGCGATCCACGTCGTGCTGTGGCTGGTGATGCGTTATTCGCTGCTGATCATCCGGGTCATCAAGGACGGCGGCGTGGTCCTGGTGACGCGGCTCGCGGGCATGATGCTCTCCGCGATCGCCGTGCAGCAGATCATCAACGGGGTCACTCAGGTGATCCGGGGGAGCTGAGAAGCGGGCCTCGGCTCCCCCGGAAAGCTTGAGTGAGCGCCGGGTGTTACGAGGCCGCGCTCTCGGCCGGGCGGATCCAGAGGCGCTGTCCTATGGCTGCGGCCTGCTGAACGATCCGGTTGACGGAGGCGGCGTCCACGACGGTGCTGTCCACGGTGGTGCCGTCGACCTCGTCGAGTCGCATGATTTCGAAGCGCATGGGCTTCTCCCTTCGTCTGGTCATCCTCCTGCGGAGAACTACTGGTGTGACGTGCTGTCGTAGGTATCCAACGAGCTGCGTGTTACAAACATTCCCTACGCTAAATAAATTTTTCGAACGTCTAATTACTGACCGGTAAGCGGCGTCCGTGGGACTGACCGAGAGCGGTTGTGTTCGCAGCGTGATCGCCGGGACAATGAAGGCGATGAACGACGACCTGGCGGCCCTCGCCGCCCGCATCGACCACACCAACGAGCTGCTGCAGCGCATGCTCGCCGAGGTGGCGAAGACGCCCTCGACCCACGCGATCTTCGTCGACGCGGGATACCTCTACGCCGCCGCGGGCCGGCTCGTCGCCGGGACGGAGGACCGGCGCGCCTTCGACCTCGACGCCGAGGGACTGATCGACGCCCTCATCGACAAGGCCCGCACGATCTTCGCCGACAGCCGGCTGCTGCGCGTCTACTGGTACGACGGCGCCCGCCGCCGCATCCACACCGCCGAGCAGCAGGGCATCGCCGAACTGCCCGACGTCAAGGTCCGCCTGGGCAACCTCAACGCCAACAACCAGCAGAAGGGCGTCGATTCGCTCATCCGCAGCGACCTGGAGTCACTGGCCCGGCACCGCGCCATCAGCGACGCGGCCCTGCTCGGCGGCGACGAGGACCTGGTGTCCGCGGTGGAGGCGGCCCAGGGCTACGGCGCCCGCGTCCACCTCTGGGGCATCGAGGCGTCCGAGGGCCGCAACCAGGCCGAGCCGCTGCTCTGGGAGGTCGACAGCCAGCGCACCCTCGACCTGGAGTTCTTCAAGCCCTACGTCTCGCGCCGCACGGCGGCCGCCTTCGAGCCCGCCGCCGGGAACCGGCCCACCCGCGAGGACGTCCGCTTCGTCGGCGCCCGGATCGCCGCCAAGTGGCTCTCCGCCCGTGGCCGCGAGGCCCTGGTCGAGCTGCTGCCCGGCCACCCCTACCTCCCCGGTTCCGTCGACCAGGACCTCCTCGTCGAGGCCGAGGGCATGCTCCAGTACTCCCTGCGTGGCCAGGCCGACCTCCGCCGCGCCCTGCGGGACGGCTTCTGGGAGCACCTGCGGACGCAGTACTAGGGGCGTCTCCCCGATCTTCGCGGGTCCGCGACGCCCGGCACGGCACCTCGCCGCACGCCCGAACCGCCCACGTACACCCGGTACGAGGGCGACTCGACCGCACGCCGAGGCACCGCACCGGACGCCGCGGCCTGATCCACGAAGATCGGGGAGACGCCCCCCAGAACCGGCCGGGCGGGCCGCCGGTCAGAGCTCGGAGTCGGTCCGGGCGTCCCAGAAGTCGGCGAGGGACCGGGCCGTGGCGAGGGGCCGGTCGGTGTTGGGGGAGTGCTCGGCGCCCTCGACGACCGTCCGCCGGGCCCCCAGCCGGGCCGCCATGTCGTCGAGCAGCGCCAGCGGCCAGGTGTCGTCCAGCGCGCCCGACAGCACGTGGAACGGCAGCGGCACGGCGGCCAGTTCGGCGACGCGGTCCGGCTCGGAGCACAACTGGCGTCCGGTGGCGAGGAGCTGGGCGGGTTTGTTGCCCATCCAGCGGCGCCGCAGGTCGGCCCGGTTGTCGAGGCCGCCGTCCAGTCCGCCGGTGGCGGTCTCCTCCGGCGCCTCCATCGCCTGGATCGCGTCCCACACCTCGGCCATCGTCATCACCGCCAGCGCGTCCCGCAGCAGCTTCACGCGCTCCTGCTGGGAGGCGGAGATCTGCGCGGGACCCGAGGCCATCAGGGTCAGCGACGCGAAGGGGAGTGGTCGAGCAGTACGGCCGCGCGCGAGACCTGCCCGCCCAGCGAGTGCCCCATCAGATGGACCGGCGCCGTGCCGAGCGCCGCCACCTGCGCCAGCACGTCCCTGGCCAACTCCTCCTGCGCGTAGGCGGATTCGTCGTGCTCGGGACCGTCCGTCTCGAACTGGCCGCGCCCGTCCACGGCCACGGTCCGGTACCCGCGCTCGGCCAGCGGCACGTGCAGCGGGTTGAAGTCCTCCTTGCTGCCGGTGAACCCCGGCAGCAGCAGCGCGACCCCTCGGGGCTCGACCCCGTCGGCGACGGGCGCGTCGACCACGGCGAACTCACCGCGCGCGGTCCGCAGGGAGTACGCACGGGCACCGGCGGGCGGGACGAAGGTGGCAGGCCTGCTCATGGGAAAAGGCTATCGGGCGTCGCGGTGCGGCGGGCGACGGGCCGGGTGCCGGGCGGAGACGGGGAGGGAACGCCGATGGCCCGGCCCACCGAGGTGGACCGGGCCATCAGGTCGATGCCGTCGTGCCGTCCGGCTGAGGAGCCGACGGGCCGATCAGGCTTCGGGCGCCTCCGCGGCGGCCGCCGCCTTCCGGGTACGGCGCGCCTTCGGAGCCGCCTCGGCGGACTCGGCGGCGGGCGCCGTCACCTTGCGGGTGGTCCGGCGGCGCGGCTTGGCCTCCGGCTCCTCGGTGGCCTGCGCCGGGATCTCCGGAACGGCCGCCTCGGCCACGGCCTTGCGGGTCCGCCGGGCCTTGGGCGCGGCCACCTCGGCCCCGTCCACCGCGGTCTCGGCGGCGGCCGCGGTCTTGCGGGTGCGGCGCGGCTTGGCCTCGGTCTCGGGTGCCTGGGGTGCCTCGGTGGTCTCCGGTGCGGCGACCGCCTTCTTGCGGGTGCGGCGCGGCTTGGCCTCGGTGGCTTCCGCGGTGTCCACGGCGGTCTCGGCGGCGGCGGCGGTCTTGCGGGTCCGGCGCGGCTTGGCCTCGGCCTCGGCCTCGGGTGCCTGGGGTGCCTCGGTGGTCTCCGGTGCGGCGACCGCCTTCTTGCGGGTGCGGCGCGGCTTCGTCTCCGTGGCTTCCGCGGTGTCCACGGCGGTCTCGGCGGCGGCCGCGGTCTTGCGGGTCCGGCGCGGCTTGGCCTCGGCCTCGGGTGCCTCGGGTGCCTCGGGTGCCTCGGGTGCCTCGGTGGTCTCCGGTGCGGCGACCGCCTTCTTGCGGGTGCGGCGCGGCTTCGTCTCCGTGGCCTCCGCGGTGTCCACGGCGGCCTCGGCGACCGGTTCGGCGGCCTTGCGGGTCCGGCGGCGCGGCTTCGGCTCGACGGCCTCGACCACGGCCTCGGCCGCTGCCTCCACAGGGGCGGCCTCGGCCACGGGCGCCTCGGCCACGGCGCTCTCGGCCGGCTGGGCGGCCTTCCGCGTGCGGCGACGGCGCGGCTTCTCCGGAGCGTCCAGGACGGCCGGGCCCTGAGCCGTGTCCACCGACTCGACGGCGGGCGTCTCGACGGCGGGCGTCTCGACGGTCGCGGCGGCGGCCGTCACCGGCTCGGCCCCGTTCCCGCCGCGTGTACGGCGACGGCGGCGCGGGGTGCGGGTGCCCGCGGTCTCCCCGGCGGTGCCGGACCCGGTGGCCGTCGTCGGGGCCGAGGCGGCGTCCGTCGGGGCCCCGCCGCGCGTGCGGCGACGGCTGCGCGGAGTGCGCGGTGCGCGCTCCCGCTCGGCCGCCGGGGCGGCACCGGACTCGGCGCGGCCGCCACGGCCACCCCGGCTCCGGCCGCGCGCTCCGCGGCCACCGGTCTCGCCCAGGTCCTCCAGCTCCTCCGCGTCGAGCCCGGCGCGGGTCCGCTCCGAACGCGGCAGTATGCCCTTCGTGCCCTCGGGGATGCCGAGGTCGGAGAACAGGTGCGGGGAGCTCGAGTACGTCTCCGCCGGGTCGTTGAAGTCCAGCTCCAGCGCCTTGTTGATGAGCTGCCAGCGCGGGATGTCGTCCCAGTCGACGAACGTGATCGCCGTACCCTTGGCGCCCGCGCGGCCGGTGCGGCCGATGCGGTGCAGGTACGTCTTCTCGTCCTCGGGGACTGGTAGTTGATGACGTGGGTCACGCCCTCGACGTCGATGCCGCGCGCGGCGACGTCGGTGCAGACGAGGACGTCGACCTTGCCGTTGCGGAAGGCCCGCAGGGCCTGCTCGCGGGCGCCCTGGCCCAGGTCGCCGTGGACCGCGCCGGAGGCGAAGCCGCGCCGTTCGAGCTGCTCGGCGATGTCGGCGGCGGTGCGCTTGGTGCGGCAGAAGATCATCGCGAGCCCGCGGCCGTCGGCCTGCAGGATGCGGGCGGCCATCTCCGGCTTGTCCATCGAGTGCGCGCGGTAGACGAACTGCTTGATGTTCGCGACCGTCGCGCCCTCGTCGTCCGGCGAGGTGGCGCGGATGTGGGTCGGCTGCGACATGTAGCGGCGCGCGAGGCCGATGACCGCGCCCGGCATGGTCGCGGAGAACAGCATGGTCTGGCGCCTGGCCGGAAGCATGTTGATGATCTTCTCGACGTCGGGCAGGAAGCCCAGGTCGAGCATCTCGTCGGCCTCGTCGAGGACCAGGCTCTTGATGTGGTTCAGGTTCAGCTTCTTCTGGCCCGCGAGGTCCAGAAGCCGGCCGGGGTGCCGACGACCACGTCGACGCCCTTCTTCAGGGCCTCGACCTGGGGCTCGTAGGCCCGGCCGCCGTAGATCGCGAGGACGCGCACGTTGCGCACCTTGCCCGCGGTCAGGAGGTCGTTGGTGACCTGCTGGCACAGCTCGCGCGTCGGGACGACGACGAGCGCCTGCGGGGCGTCGGTCAGGGCCTCGGGGGCGGCGCGTCCGGCCTCCACGTCGGCGGGGACCGTCACGCGCTCCAGGAGCGGGAGGCCGAAGCCCAGCGTCTTGCCGGTGCCGGTCTTGGCCTGGCCGATGACGTCCGTGCCGGAAAGGGCGACGGGGAGCGTCATCTCCTGGATGGGGAAGGGGTGACGATGCCGACGGCCTCCAGGGCCTCGGCCGTCTCGGGAAGGATTCCGAGGTCTCGAAACGTCGTAGTCAGGGTGCTGCCTCTTCTGTGTGGCGCGGCGCGAGGCGAGCGCGGGGGTCTTTGACGGACCGTGCCGGGGACGTCGGCTGCCATACGGGCGAACCACTCGGGCCAGCCGTAAAGCACGGGACCTCTGCCGACGCTCTAGCGCTCGTACCGCTGAGGGTGTCCCTCCGGTCGACGTACGTAAGAGCCGTACGGCCGGGGAGGGCTGTCGGGTCGGAGCCGATCGGGCCACCGACCGGGCATCCTCATGCGTGCGGCCTGTCGGGACGCGTCGAACATCGTCGACGCACTCAGCCAGGCGCATTACCACCATACCCCGGATTCGCGCACATGCGATGGCCGATTTGCTCACGTAGTCGTGGTCACACCGGTTGGCCGGGGCTTCCGGGGCAGGCGGAGCGGACTATTGTGCGCCTCATGACTAGCTCTGACAAGCCTGAGAACGCGCCCGCCGCCGATGCCGGACCCACCGGCGTCGCCGCCCAGGACTGGGCCCGGGCCTCCGCCGACCCGCAGTACCGCGCCGCGGTCGTGGACCTGCTCGGAGCGCTCGCGTACGGCGAGCTCGCGGCGTTCGAGCGGCTCGCGGAGGACGCCAAGCTGGCGCCGACGCTCGCGGACAAGGCGGAGCTGGCCAAGATGGCCTCGGCCGAGTTCCACCACTTCGAGAGGCTGCGCGACCGGCTGACCGAGATCGGCGAGGAGCCGACCGCCGCGATGGAGCCGTTCGTCGCGGCCCTGGACGGCTTCCACAAGCAGACGGCGCCCTCGGACTGGCTGGAGGGCCTGGTCAAGGCGTACGTCGGCGACTCGATCGCCAGCGACTTCTACCGGGAGGTCGCGGCCCGCCTGGACTCCGACTCGCGCGAGCTGGTCCTGGCCGTCCTCGACGACACCGGGCACGCCGAGTTCGCGGTGGAGAAGGTGCGTGCGGCGATCGACGCGGACCCGCGCATGGGCGGACGGCTGGCGCTGTGGGCGCGGCGGCTGATGGGCGAGGCGCTGTCGCAGTCGCAGCGCGTGGTCGCCGACCGCGACGCGCTGTCCACGATGCTCGTGGGCGGCGTGGCCGACGGGTTCGACCTCGCCGAGGTGGGCCGGATGTTCTCCCGCATCACCGAGGCGCACACCAAGCGGATGGCCGCGCTGGGCCTCGCGGCCTGAGACCGGGCCCCGGCGTTCGGGGGCGCCGCGCGCCCCCTTGCCGGCGCAGCTCGCTACACCGGGATCGATCGTCGGCGCAGCCGGCGGCCGGCCGGGCGGAGCAGCAGGGACAGGGAGGCCGCCGAGACGACCGCGGCGCCCAGCAGGCTCAGCAGGGCGGTGCCGGGACCGAGTGCGCTGTGGGTGACGAAGTCACCGAAGAGGGCGCCGGCGACGCCCGTCGCGAAGACCAGGGCGGGGGCGGGCAGGCGGTGTGCCAGCCGCTGCGTCGCCGCCCAGGCCAGGAGCAGGCCGACCAATGCGGATCCGAGTGCTTCCAGGATCATGTCGGGGGTCCCTCCCACGGCCGTCCGGTGCTTCGCGGTCGTAGCCCGTCCTACCCGTGACCTGCGGAGTGCAACCCTCCTCCGTGAACGACATGTGCGCCATCTGTGCGCGGTCACCACGGACCCCACGGCGGCCCGGCCCCCGCCGCGGCACGAGCACCTCGGCGCCTCGGGCACCGGAACGACGGAAGGGGCCCGGCGGCACAGTGCCGCCGGGCCCCTTCCGCTGAACGGGACCTACAGAGTGCCGAAGCCGACCTTGCGGACGGTCGGCTCGCCGATCTCCACGTACGCCAGACGGTCCGCCGGCACCAGGATCTTGCGACCCTTCTCATCCTCGAGGCTGAGCAGCGGCGTCTTTCCGGCCAGGGCCTCAGCCACCACGCGCTCGACCTCGGCGACGCTCTGACCGCTCTCCAGAACGATCTCGCGGGGCGCGTGCTGCACGCCGATCTTGACCTCCACGGCTATGTCCCTCCGACGGTCAGTGCTGTGCGCGATCTTCCGCGCCGTACCAGCACACATTAGCCCGGTGAGGGGACGTACACGCTGCGGGCCGGAACGCCATCAGCGAACACCGCGGGGGAACAGATGACCGTCAGTGGTGATCGAGGCCGTGCAGCGGGAAGCCGGCGATGCCCCGCCAGGCCAGCGAGGTCAGCAGCTGCACCGCCTGGTCGCGCGGCACGCTGCGGTCGCTGTGCAGCCAGGAGCGCGCCACGACCTGGGCGAGACCGCCGAGGCCGGAGGCGAGCAGCATCGACTCCGCGCGCGAGAGACCGGTGTCCTCGGCGATGACGTCGCAGATGGCCTCGGCGCAGTCGTTGGTGACCTTGTCGACGCGCTCGCGCACCGCGGGCTCGTTCGTCAGGTCGGACTCGAACACCAGGCGGAAGGCGCCGCCGTCGTCCTCCACGTAGGCGAAGTAGGCGTCCATGGTGGCCCGGACGCGCTGCTTGTTGTCGGTCGTCGAGGCGAGCGCGTTGCGCACCGACTGGATCAGCGCCTCGCAGTGCTGGTCCAGCAGCGCGAGGTAGAGGTCCAGCTTGCCGGGGAAGTGCTGGTAGAGCACCGGCTTGCTGACGCCCGCCCGCTCGGCGATGTCGTCCATCGCCGCGGCGTGATAGCCCTGCGCGACGAAGACCTCCTGGGCGGCGCCCAGCAACTGGTTCCGTCGGGCTCGGCGTGGCAGCCGTGTGCCACGTGGGCGTGCCGCCTCAGTCTGCTCGATGGCTGTCACGCCGCCTCCCAAAGTCGTCCACGTGCGGCGTAGGCCGCGCGGCCATCGTACTTTTCGGTAACCGTGCTGTGCGCGGTGCGAGCGCAGAATTTCACGTACCGGACGGCGATGAAAGCGGTTGACGCCCCTCTGGCGCGGCCGAACGGGTACCACCCGGTGGCCGCCGGGGTCAGCGGTAGTCGTCCTCGTCGAGGGAGACCACGCGCCGCTGCTCGACGAGATCGGCCTCGTTCCCGCGGGCCGGGTCCACGTCCGTCAAAGGGTCGTCGCGCTCCGGGGTGACGTCCGTGTGCTGCTCGGCGGAGTCCACCTCGGGGGCCTCGACGTCGATCTCCGGGGCGTTGTCGTCCTCCCGGTCCTCGATCGCGTCGGGCTCGATGGGGTCCTCGATGGAGTCGTGGGTCATGGTGGGCTCCCTTCCTACGAACGTCCCTGGATCCGGCAGGGGCCACATGCGGGTGCCCTCTGTACGAGCCTAGGAGACACCCGATCCCGGTGCCATGCCGTGAACGTCCGTCCGCCTTGTGGTTGAGCGGTTCCCGGGGGTGTGGCCGCCCCGTCCGGTCCCCGCCGGGGTCCCGAACCTGTGTCCGTGACGCACCGGTGCAATCTGTGACGGCGAACACATGAGCCGCTACGTGATCGTCTCGTAACATTGCCGCATGTCTTCGACCGAGTCGCCGTCCGTACCGGCCGCAAGTGTCCTTCCCAGGGTCGCGCCCGTCCGGGTCGGAGAGGGTGAGCGGCTGAGGTCGGTGGGGCTGCCGGGGGTCACCCTGTCGCTGCGTTCGCGGCCGCCCGCGCGCGAGGGGCTGCCGCCCGCGTTCTTCGTCCACGGCCTCGGCGGCTCCTCGCAGAACTGGTCGTCGCTGATGGCGGAACTGGACGGCGTGGTCGACGGCGAGGCGGTGGACCTGCCCGGCTTCGGCGACTCCCCGCCGCCGGACGACGGTGACTACTCCGTCACCGGGCACGCGCGCGCGGTCATCCGCTGCCTGGACGCCGCCGGCCGCGGCCCGGTGCACCTCTTCGGCAACTCCCTCGGCGGCGCGGTCGCCACGCGCGTGGCCGCCGTCCGGCCGGATCTCGTCCGCACGCTCACCCTCGTCTCGCCCGCCCTGCCGGAGCTGCGGATCCAGCGGACCGCGGTGCCGACGGGGCTGCTGGGCGTCCCCGGGGTCGCCCGGCTGTTCACCCGGCTCACCCGGGAGTGGACCGCCGAGCAGCGGGTGCGCGGGGTCATGGCGCTCTGCTACGGCGACCCGGGACGCGTGTCCGCCGAGGCGTTCGGCCACGCGGTGGAGGAGTTGGAGCGGCGGCAGCAACTCCCTTACTTCTGGGACGCGATGGCACGCTCCGCGCGCGGTATCGTCAACGCCTACACCCTGGGCGGACAGCACGGGCTGTGGCGGCAGGCCGAGCGTGTGCTCGCCCCCACCCTCCTGATCTACGGTGGCCGCGACCAACTGGTCGGCTTCCGCATGGCCCGCAAAGCCGCCCGCTCCTTCCGCGACTCGCGTCTGCTGTCGCTGCCGGAGGCGGGGCACGTCGCGATGATGGAGTACCCGGAGACGGTGGCGGGGGCCTTCCGGGAACTCCTCGCGCAGGCCGGGAGACCGGCCGCCGACACGGACACGGAGAGCTGAGGGCTTGTGGGACGCCACAGTCGCCGCGGAGCGGCCCCCAGGGCCGGCTCCGCGGACACAAAGGCACAGGGAGAGGCACGCGACACGGCCCCCGGGGCCGGGCGCGAGGCCGCCGGGCGCGAGGTCCGGCTGCCCGGCCAGCGACAGGCCCCGGCGGGCGGCCCTAACGCCCCGGGGACGGCACCGCGCCCGGCGCCGGGGGTGCCCGGTTTCCCGCCCGGCACGCCCGCGCGAGGCGTGCCGCGCTTCCCGGACGGCACGCCCGCCCACGGGGTGCCGCGCCTGCCGGACGGCACGCCCGCGCGAGGTGTGCCGCGCCTTCCGGAGGGCACTCCGCTCCATGTGACACCCAGGCTTCCGGACGGCACTCCCGCACGGGGCGTGCCCGCGCTTCCGGACGGCACGCCGGCCCGTGGCGTTCCGCGACTGCCCGACGGCACGCCCGCGCGCGGTGTGCCGCGGGCCGGTGGCGGCGCCTCCCGGACCCGTGGCGGGCATCCCGAGCAGCGTGAGGCCGGGGGCGGCTGGGGCGAGTTCAAGGGGGCGGCCGGCGGCGCCAGGACGGCTCCCGGCGGCCCCGGTGCGCCCGGGGGAGGACCGGCGGCTCCCGGTGCCTCGCGGGGCGCGGGTGACACCGGCACGGCCCTTCCGCGGCAGCGGCGGCGGCAGGCCGGTCCCCGGCAGGACTACCTGGACGCCTTCGGCGAGGACATCGACGTCTTCGAGTCCGGCGCCCGCCGCAGCGCCGAACCGGGCGGCGGACAGCGGCCGTACGACCCCGAGACGGACACGGCCGTTGCCGGAGCCGGTTTTGGACCGGGCGGCGACGGGGCCGGGGCCACTGTGCCCGCGCCGCGCTCCGGAGGCCGGAGCCGGGCCTTCACCGGTATAGCGGCCGCCGCCGTGACCACCGCTCTGGCGATCGTCGTCGCCGGACAGGTCGCCGACGGACACGACGGCAGCGGCGTCCAGGCCCGGTCCGCCACCGGCCGGGCGGGCGACGCACTGGCCCCGGCGGCACCGCGCCCTCCGCCGCGCCGAGCGTGGCGGCGCTGACGTACGACCAGAAGATGGCCCGGACGTACCGGCTCGGCGCCGAGCTGAAGGGCTCCGGGAAGTTCGACGCGGTTCCCGGCCTCGACAGGGCGCCCGGCAAGGGGCAGAAGTACACCTACCGCGTGGACGTCGAGCAGGGACTCGGTCTGGACGCCGCGCTGTTCGCCGAGGCCGTGCAGAAGACGCTGAACGACGACCGCAGTTGGGCCCATGACGGCGCCCGTACCTTCGAGCGGATCTCCTCCGGCAAGCCGGACTTCGTGATCACGCTCGCCAGCCCGGGCACCACCGCCGAGTGGTGCGCCAAGTCCGGTCTGGACACCACGGAGGACAACGTCTCCTGCGACTCCGCGTCCACCGAGCGCGTGATGATCAACGCCTACCGGTGGGCGCAGGGCAGCGAGACATACGGGGACAAAATTCACGAATACCGGCAGATGCTGATCAATCACGAAGTGGGCCACCGGCTCGGACACGGTCATGTGACCTGCGACAAGGACGGCGAACTCGCCCCGGTCATGCAGCAGCAGACCAAGTTCCTCGATCACGACGGCATCCACTGCAGGCCCAACCCCTGGCCGTATCCCAGGAGTTGACAGGTGGCGCTTATGTCACTTTGACATGAGTCGCATGTTCGTTCATATTTCTCGGCATGTGGTCCCGTCACACCGTCTCGCGCAGCGCAGCCATCGAGCTGGCGCTGTTCGGTGTGACCGCGCTCTGCGTGGCCGACATCCACTGTCGCTGACGCCGCCTCCCTGGCGTTCGCGTCGCGACTTCTTCCCCTTTCTCGTCCGTGACCGTGTCACGGGTGTCTTCGACGACCCGACGCCGGGGCCGACGTCTGTCCGCAGCCGTCTCACTCCTCGTCCATCTGTCTCACTTTTCGAGAAATCCTCGATCAGCCCCGAGAGGTCGTCATTCCGATGCGTCAACCGTCCGTCACAGCGCGCCGCGTGGCAGCGGCATCCGTCAGCCTGGTCGTGGCAGCGGGCGCCGCCGCCTGCGGCCCGAAGGACAACGATGCCAAGGGCTCAGCCGGCGGCTCCGCGCCGCACAGGGGCGGCACCCTCACGGTGCTGAACTCCAACCCGCAGGCGGACTTCGACCCCGCCCGCCTGTACACCTCCGGCGGCGGCAACGTCCCCTCGCTCGTCTTCCGCACCCTCACCACCCGCAACCGCGAGAACGGCGCGGCCGGCGCCGAGGTCGTCCCCGACCTCGCCACCGACACCGGGCGTCCCAGCAAGGACGCGACCGTGTGGACGTACACCCTGCGCAAGGGCCTCAAGTACGAGGACGGCACCCCGATCACGTCCGCCGACGTCAAGTACGGCATCGAGCGCTCCTTCGCGCCCGAACTGTCGGGCGGCGCGCCCTACCTGCGGGACTGGCTGGTCGGTGCCGCCGACTACCAGGGCCCGTACAAGGACAAAAAGGGCCTGTCGGCGATCGGGACGCCGGACGAGCGGACCATCGTCTTCCATCTGAACAAGCCCGAGGGCGAGTTCCCGTACCTGGCCACCCAGACCCAGTTCACGCCCGTGCCCAAGGCCAGGGACACGGGCACGAAGTACGAGGAGCACCCGGTCTCGTCCGGCCCCTACAAGGTCGTCAGCAACGAGAACGACGGCGAGCACCTCGTCCTGAAGCGCAACACGTACTGGTCCGCGGCCGTCGACGCCGAGCGCAAGGCCTACCCGGACACCATCGACGTCCGCTCCGGCCTCGACTCCTCCGTGATCAACCAGCGGCTGTCCGCGTCCCAGGGGGCGGACGCCGCCGCGGTCACCACGGACACCAACCTCGGCCCGGCCGAACTCGCCAAGGTGACCGGTGACAAGGAACTGGCCGCGCGCGTGGGCACCGGCCACTTCGGCTACACGAACTACCTCGCCTTCAACCCGAAGGTGAAGCCCTTCGACGACCCCAGGGTGCGGCAGGCGATCTCCTACGCCGTCGACCGGTCCTCGGTGGTCAACGCGGCCGGCGGCAGCGCGCTCGCCGAGCCCGCCACCACCTTCCTGCCCGACCAGAAGTCCTTCGGGCACACGCCCTACGACCCGTTCCCGGCGGGCAGGTCCGGCAACGCGGCCAAGGCCAGGGAACTGCTGGCGCGGGCCGGCCACAAGAACGGCCTCACCGTCACGCTGACCCACTCCAACAGCAAGGACCTCGAGACCAGCCCCGAGATCGCGACCGCGGTCCAGGACGCCCTCAAGAAGGCCGGCATCACGGTCAAACTGCAGGGCCTGGAGGAGAACGACTACGCGGACAAGATCCACAGCGTGAAGTCCGAGCCGGGCTTCTTCCTCGCCCACTGGGGTGCCGACTGGCCCTCCGGCGGTCCCTTCCTCGCCCCGATCTTCGACGGCCGGCAGATCGTCAAGGACGGCGCGAACTTCAACACGGGCCTGCTCGACGACAAGTCGGTCAACGACGAGATCGACGCGATCAACAAGCTGACCGACCTCGACGCGGCCGCCGATCGGTGGGGCGCGCTGGACAAGAAGATCGGCGAGCAGGCCCTCGTGGTCCCGCTGTTCCACCCGGTCTACAAGCGCCTGTACGGCGAGAGCGTCCGCAACATCGTCATCAGCGACTGGACCGGCGTTCTCGACATCTCCCAGGTCGCGGTGAAGTAGCGCCGTGAGCGAGGCACTTGTCGCCACCCAGGCCCCGGGACGGACACCACCGTCCCGGGGCCTCGGGGCCCGTCAGTTCTGGCGGCGGCTGCGGGCGCAGCGCGCCGCCCTGGTCGCCGCGGCCGTCGTCGCACTGCTCGTCCTCGTCGCGCTCGCCGCGCCGCTGCTCACCGCCCTGGAGGGCCAGGACCCCACCACCTACCACCCGTCCCTGATCGACTCCGCGCGCGGCGGCGTGCCCATCGGCTCGTTCGGCGGCGCCGGCGGCGGCCACTGGCTGGGCGTCGAGCCGCAGACCGGGCGCGACCTGTTCGCCCGGCTGGTGTACGGCGCCCGGGTGTCGCTGGGGGTCGCGCTCGCCGCGACGGTGCTCCAGGTGACCCTCGGTGTGGTGATCGGGGTCGCCTCTGCGCTCGGCAGCCGGCTCGTCGACCAACTGCTGAGCCGGATCACGGACATCATCATCGCCCTACCGCTGATGATCATGGCGCTGGCGCTGCTCGCCATCGTTCCCACGAGCTTCCCCGGCCCGTCCTGGTCACGTTCGTGATCGGCCTGATCGCCTGGGGCAACATCGCCAAGATCACGCGCGCGCAGACGCTCACCCTGAAGGGGCTCGACCATGTGGCCGCCGCGCGGCTCAGCGGCTGGGGCACCTGGCGGATCGCGCGCCGTGAGCTGCTGCCCGGCCTCGCCGCCCCCGTCATCACCTACGGGGCCCTGCTCGTCCCCATCAACATCTCGATCGAGGCGGCCCTGTCGTTCCTCGGCGTGGGCGTGAAGCCGCCCACGCCGTCCTGGGGACAGATGCTCACCGCCGCCGACGTCTGGTACCAGGCCGCACCGCAGTACCTGCTGCTGCCCGCCGGGCCCTCTTCGTCACCGTCGTCGCGCTGACCGTCCTCGGCGACGGGGTGCGCACCGCGCTGGACCCGCGCGCGGCCTCGCGGCTGCGTGTCGGCACGGGCGCCAGGGGCGAGGGCAGGGCGGCCGGGACCGGCCCGGGCGACGGAGCGGCCACCGGGCCCGGCAAGGAGGAGAGCGCGTGAACGGGTTCGGCGGTTTCGTGCTGCGCCGCAGCGTCGGTGCCCTGGTCACCCTGCTCGCCATCTCGGTGATCATCTACGTCGTCTTCTACGTCACCCCCGGCAACGTCGCGCAGATCAGCTGCGGTCCGCGCTGCTCGCCGGCCCAGGTCCACCAGGTCGCCCAGCAGCTCCACCTGGACGACCCCCTGTACCTGCGCTACTGGCACTTCCTGCAAGGCGTCCTCGTCGGCCAGGACTACTCGACCGGCACCTCGCTGGCGCACTGCCCGGCGCCCTGCCTCGGGCTCTCCTACCAGAGCGACCGGCAGGTCACCGACATCATCCTGACCAAGCTCCCGGTCAGCCTGTCGCTGGTGTCCGGCGCGATGGTGATCTGGCTGGTCCTCGGCGTCGGCACCGGAGTGCTCTCCGCCTGGCGTCGCGGCCGGTTCACCGAGCGGGCGCTGACCGCGGTCACCCTCGCGGGCACGGCCACGCCCGTCTTCGTCATCGGTCTGGTGCTGATGATCGTGGTCTGCGGGGAGCTGCGGCTGCTGCCGTTCCCGCAGTACGTGAAGTTCACCGACGATCCCGAGCAGTGGGCGTGGAACCTGCTGCTGCCCTGGCTGTCGCTCGCTCTCATCGAGGCCGCCGCGTTCGCCCGGCTGACCCGGGCGGCCATGCTGGAGACGCTCGCCGAGGACCACGTACGGACGTTCCGCGCCTACGGCGTCTCCGAACGCTCGGTCGTCGGGCGGCACGCCCTGCGCGGCGCGCTCGCGCCGGTCATCGCGCTCAACGCCAACAACTTCGGCGGAGCCGTCGGCGGGGCCGTCCTCACCGAGACCCTCTTCGGTCTCCCCGGCATCGGGCAGGAACTGGTCCACGCGGTCAAGGTGGTGGACCTGCCGGTCGTCGTCGGCATGGTCCTGGTCATCGGCTTCTTCGTGGTCATCGCCAACGCCGTCGCGGACGTCCTGTACGCGGTGGCCGACCGACGGGTGGTACTCGCATGAGCCTGGTCGAAGTCATGGACCTGACCGTGGAGTTCGGGTCCCTGCGGGCCGTGGACGGACTCTCCTTCCGGCTGGCGCGGGGCGAGGCCCTCGCGCTGGTCGGCGAGTCCGGTTCCGGCAAGTCCACGGTCGCCGGCGCCCTGCTGGGCCTGCACCGGGGCACCGGGGCGCGGGTCGGCGGCTCGGTCCGCGTCGCGGGCACCGACGTGCGGCAGGCCTCGGACGAGGAGCTGCGCGCGCTGCGCGGCGCCGGGGCGGCCATGGTCTTCCAGGACCCGCTGTCCTCGCTCGACCCGTACTACGCGATCGGCGACCAGATAGCCGAGGTGCACCGCGTGCACACGCGCGTGTCGCGCCGCGCCGCACGCGCGCGTGCCGTCGAGGTGCTGGACCGGGTCGGCATCCCGGACGCGGTGCGGCGGTCCCGTTCCCGCCCGCACGAGTTCAGCGGCGGCATGCGCCAGCGCGCCCTGATCGCCATGGCGCTCGCCTGCGAACCGGACCTGCTGATCGCCGACGAGCCCACCACGGCCCTGGACGTCACCGTCCAGGCCCAGATCCTCGATCTCCTGCACACGCTGCGCGAGGAGACCGGCATGAGCCTGCTGCTCGTCACCCACGACGTCGGGGTCGCCGCCGAGAGCGCAGACGAGGTGCTGGTCATGCGGCACGGCAGGGCCGTCGAACACGGCCCGGTCGGCACGGTCCTGGCGTCACCCGGGCAGGCCTACACCCGCGAACTGCTCGACGCCGTCCCGCGCGTGGACGCGCCGCGGGCCGCCGCGCGGGCGTCCGGGGAGACCGTGCTGGAGGCCACCGGCCTGCGGCGCGAGTTCGGGCGCGGCAGGAACGCGTTCGCGGCCGTGGACGACGTCTCACTGACCGTCCGCCGGGGCGAGACCCTGGGCGTGGTGGGGAGAGCGGCAGCGGCAAGACGACGCTGGGCCGCATGCTGGTCGGGCTGCTGGAGCCGACCGCCGGCGGGATCCGCTACGCGGGACGCCCGCGCACCGGCGTGGACCCGGCCGTCCAGATGGTCTTCCAGGACCCGGTCTCCTCCCTGAACCCCCGCCGCAGCGTGGGCGAGTCCGTCGCGGACCCGCTCCGCGCGCGCGGCGAGCGGGACGAGCGGCGCATCCGGGCCCGGGTGGGCGAACTGCTGGAGCGCGTGGGGCTGGAGGCGGCGCACTACGGCCGCTACCCGCACGAGTTCAGCGGCGGCCAGCGTCAGCGCGTGGGCATCGCCCGGGCGCTCGCCGCCGACCCGCGCGTCATCGTCCTGGACGAGCCGGTCTCCGCGCTCGACGTCACCACCCAGGCCCAGGTGGTCGCGCTGCTCGGCGAGCTGCAGCGGGAACTCGGCCTCGCGCTCGTGTTCATCGCGCACGACCTCGCCGTGGTCCGCCAGGTCAGCGACCGGGTCGCGGTCATGCGCCGGGGACGGATCGTGGAGTCCGGTCCCGTGGACGAGGTGTACGACGCCCCGCGCGAGCCGTACACGAAGCAGCTCCTGGCCGCCGTGCCCGCGCTCGATCCGCAGCTCGCGGCCCGACGGCGGGCGGCCCGGCGGGAGTTGGCCGCGGCGTAACGTTTCACGCACGGACGATCACCTTCCGCAGTCTTAGCGCGACAGAACGCGACGCGCACCCGAAAGTTACGACCGTTCACCCCTTTTGGTGGCGCGACGGACAACCGTCCGTCGCGCCACCGCTCTGTCCGCATACGTTCGTCCCGCTGCGAGCCGCCGGGACGAAGGCGGCTTCCCACCACGGAGATCGGGGGTGCACACGTGCGCATCGGACTGCTTACGGAGGGTGGCTACCCGTATGTGGGCGGTGACGCCGGGCTCTGGTGCGACCGGCTCGTGCGCGGGCTCGCCCAGCACGAGTTCGACGTCTACGCGCTCAGCCGCGGCCGGCAGCAGGAGGACGCGGGCCGGGTCCCGCTGCCACCGCAGGTCGACCGGGTGCGCACCGCTCCGCTGTGGAGGGCCGAGGGCGACGGGGTCGCCTACGGCCGGCGCGCGCGCCGGCGCTTCACCGAGTACTACGGCGAACTGGTCGAGGCCCTGAGCGGCGGACCCGGCGCCGCCTCGGGCGCCGCCTCCGGAACCGGGTCCGCCCAGCAGGCGGACCGTTTCGGCAGCGCGCTGTACGGCCTCGCCGAACTCGCCCGTGACGAGGGCGGACTGGTCGGCGCCCTGCGCTCCGACACCGCCCTGCGCACCCTGGAGCGCGCCTGCCGCGCCCCCGGCGCGCCGCGCACGGCGCGCGAGGCGCGCGTGGCCGATCTGCTCACGGTCACCGCCCACCTCGAACGCGCCCTGCGCCCCTCTCCCTGGACTGGTACGGCGCCGACGGCCTCGGCGCCGCCGACCTCTGCCACGCCACCGCCGGCGGCACCGCCGCCCTGCCCGGACTGCTCGCCCGGCACCTGTGCGACGTGCCCCTGCTGGTGACCGAGTACGGCGTGCAGCTCCGCTCGCACTACCTGGCCCTCGGCCCCGACGCCGCCGCCCCCGCCGTACGCGCGCTGCTCGCCGCCTTCCACGGCCTGCTCGCCGCCGAGGTCTACCGGCGCGCCACCCTGCTCACCCCCGGGAACGCGCACGCCCGCCGCTGGCAGGAACGGTGCGGCGCCGAACGCGCCCGGATCCGCACCGTGCACCCCGGCATGGACGCCTCCCCGTTCACCGAGGTCGGCGAGTCCCCGGACCGCGCCGATCCGCACACGCTCGGCTGGGTGGGGCGCGTCGAACCGGCCAAGGACCTCGTGTCCCTGCTGCACGCCTTCGCCGAGGTCCGGAAAGAGGAGCCGAAGGCCCGGCTGCGGATCGTCGGCACGCCCGTGGGCCCCGAGGGCGAGGCCTACCTGGGCCACTGCCGGGTGCTCGCCGCCCAGCTCTTCCCGGACGAGGCGGAGGGCGTGCACGCGGTCGGCGACAATCCGGTCTCCTTCGAGGAGATCGGCGACCCCGAGGTGCCTGCCCTGCCCGACGCCTACGCGGGCGCCGCCGTCGTCGTCCTCTCCAGCGTCATGGAGGGCTTCCCCAACACCCTGGTGGAGGCCATGTTCAGCGGCCGCGCCACGGTGTCCACGGACGTAGGCGCCGTGGTGGAGGTGATCGGCGGCACCGGCCTCGTCGTACCGCCGCGCAACCCTCGGGCGCTCGCCGAGGCGTGCGTGGCGCTGATGCGCGACCCCGAGCGCCGTGAGCGCCTCGGTGCCGCCGCACGCGCCCGCGCACTGGAGCTGTTCACCGTCGAGCAGAACATCGAGGCGTTCGACGGCATCTACCTGGAGATCGTCTCGCACTGCCCAGTGCGCCGCGTCGTCCTCGACGAGGACGGCGATCCGCTGCCGTTCGCCGCCCCGGCCGAGACCCATGTGCCCGTCCACTGGACCGGACCCATGGCCCGGGAACGCGTCCGCGAGGCGTCCGGCCGGCCACCTGGCGACCCGGTCCGCGCGACCTCGGGAGCGGTATCGGAGGGGACGCTGTGAGCGGCACGGAAGGCGGCGCCCCGAGAGGTTCCGGCCGGGTGGAGGGCGCCGGCGGTGACCGGGACGTCGTGCGGGAGTCGCGCGGCGGGCCGGGCGGCCCGGGCCGGTCGAACGGGACGGACGCGCCGGGAGGTACGGACTCCCTGAGCGGTGCGGACCCGCTCGACGTCATGGACCGGCCGGGCGGACTCGACCGGCCCGGGATGCCGGCCGGTGGCACGGCCTGGGACGAGCGGTCGCGAGAATGGCTCACCGGCGCCGTGGCGCACCCCGGAACGGCCGCCCGGAGCCGCCCGGAAGCGGGCGCCGCCGGCTCCGCGCCCCCGGCCCGGACGGGCGCGGACGTGACACCCGCCGGAACCCGTACGACCCCGTTCCGGCGCGGCACCGCCGACCCCGTCAAGACTCTGCTGCACCGTCACCGGGAACTGTGCGAGCGGGCCGTGGACCCGCTGGAGATCGCGGCCGGACTGGAGGCGCACGGCGTCACCGACCGGACCGCCGCCCGGTTCCGCCACCGCGACGTCTTCTCGCTCGCCGAGGAGCTGTACGCGCGCGTGCCCCGCGACGGCGCGCCGCACCCCCGTCCCGAACCAGGCCGGGGACCCCGCGTCCGGGCCGGCTGGGTCCTGCTCACCCTCCTGCCCGGAGCGTGCGCCGCGACCGCCCTGACCGGACTGCGCCTCACCCAGGGCCAGTTCCGCCCGCTGGTGGCCGGCGCCGGCCTCCTCGCCCTCGCCCTCGTGACACGCGCCGCCCTGCGCCGCGGCCCGCTCGCCGCGGTGCGCGGCCCGGTCCCGTGGCGCACGGCAGTCGGCCTGCGCGCCTGGACCCTCTGGCTGCTCGCCTACGCCCTGCTCGGCGACGGACTCCTGCAGGCCGTCGTCGCGGGCGGCCCCGACGCCCCGCCCACCGGCGCTCCCGACGGCCCCTGGCCGATGACCGCCGCACCTGCGCTGGCACTCACCCTGGCCTGCGCCCCGGCCGCCTGGTGCACCCACCTCCTCGCCGCCGGAGCCCGCCGCCGACTCGCCGGCAGCCGGGGACTGGAGGACTTCACCAGCGCCGCCCGGCCGCTGCTGACCGGTGTCCTCGGCCTGTTCCTCGGCGTCCTCACCGGCCTGCTCGCCCTGTGCGGCACGGTTCTGCACGAGAGCGCGGCCTGTCCGCGGGGTCTCGCCCTGGGCGCCCTCCTGCTGCTCGCCCGCCTCCTCGTCGTGCACCGCCGGCGGCACGCGGCCGTGCTCGCCCTGGGAGCCGCCGCGTTCACCGAGGCGGCGGCGCTCGCCCTGCTGCTGGCCGCCCGGCTGCCCGGCTGCGCCTTCCTCGCCGTGCCCGTCCAGACCCCCGTGGACTCCTGGGGCCCGGCCGCCGTGCCGACGCTCGCCTGCGGCGCCGCGGCGCTCGCCCTGCTGGTCCACGCGTTGCGCACCCTGACCCGGGCCTCGGCCCACGCCCCGGCGGGAGCACCCGAGTGAAGCTTCCGCCACCGGCCCCGGCCGCGTCCGCCCCCACTCGCGCCGAGCGCGCGGCGACCGGCCACGGCCACGGCGTCCGGCCCCCCACCGCGGGCCTCCGCATCACCCCTTCGAAGGAGAAGACCAGATGACCACCTCCCGACACGGAGCGCCCGGAGCGTCCGGAGCCTTGGGAGCCGCCGGAGCGCACACCCCGGGAGCTGCCCGATGAGGGTCCTGCTGATCGGAGCCAACGGATACATCGGCCGCTTCGTCGCCGACCGTCTGCTCGCCGACCCGGCCGTCCAGCTCACCGCGCTCGGCCGCGGCGACGACGCCGACGTCCGCTTCGACCTCGCCTCGGGCAGCCCCGGAGCGCTCACCCGCTTCCTGGACGCGGTCCACCCCGGCGTGGTCGTCAACTGCGCCGGTGCCACCCGGGGCGGCGCCCGCGACCTCGTCCGGCACAACACCGTCGCCGTCGCCACCGTCTGCGAGGCCCTGCGCCGCAGCGGCTGCGGAGCTCGGCTGGTGCAGGTCGGCTGCGGCTCCGAGTACGGCCCCAGCCAGCCCGGCTCCTCCACGGCCGAGGACGCCGTGCCCCGACCCGGGGGCCCCTACGGCGTCAGCAAGCTCGCCGCCACCGAACTGGTCCTCGGCTCAGGTCTCGACGCCGTCGTGCTCCGCGTCTTCTCGCCCGCGGGACCCGGTACGCCGGCCGGATCCCCGCTCGGCCGGCTCGCCGAGGCCATGCGCCGCGCCATGCAGTCCGGCGACGGTGAACTCAAGCTCGGCGGACTCGGTGTCCAGCGCGACTTCATCGACGTCCGCGACGTCGCGCGCGCCGTGCACGCCGCCTCCCTCTCCGCCGCGCAGGGCGTCATCAACATCGGTTCCGGCCGCGCCGTCCGCCTGCGTGACGCCGCCGCCGTCCTCGCCCGGGTCGCCGGATACGGCGGCGCCCTGCACGAACTCGACGCGCCCCCCGGACCGCTGCGCAGCGCCATCGGCCACCCCCGCGCCGACTCCGAGCACGCGGCCCCGGTCGCCTACCCGTACCCGGACGGCTGCGGCAGCTGGCAGCAGGCCGACGTGCGCACCGCCCGCGACCGGCTCGGCTGGCGCCCCCGCATCAACCTCGAGGAATCCCTCGCCGACATCTGGATGGAGGCGGCATGCCGCATCTGACCAGCACCACAGCGAGCACCACCGGCACCGGCGTCCGTACCGGCCTCGGCATCCCCGGCTACGCCCATCCGCTGGTCGCCCCGGCCCAGTGGGCCGAACTCGCCCGCCCCGGCACGCCCCTCGACTGGGTGGTGCTCAACGTGGCCGCCGGGCCCGGCAGCCGTCCCGACCCGCACTGCCTGGAAGCCGCGGGCCGGCTGCGCAACGGAGGCGTGCGGGTCCTCGGCCACCTGGACCTCGCCCACGGCGTCCGCCCGTTCGGCGACCTGCTCTCCGACGCCCACCGCCACCTCGAGTGGTACCGCGTCGACGGCTTCCTGCTCGACCGGTGCCCCACCGAGCGCGGCGCGCTGCCCGAGGTCCGACGGGTCATCACCACCCTGCGGGCGATCAGTGACACCGCTCACGTCGTCCTGGGCCACGGCAGCCACCCGCACCCCGGGTACGCGGAGAACGCCGACCAGTTGGTGACGTTCTCGGGCCCCTGGTCCGACTACCGCTTCTCGCAGGCCGCCGAGTGGACCGCCGACTATCCGCCCGAGCGTTTCTGCCACTTCGTCCACGGTGTGCCGCGCGGCCACCTGGAGGAGGCACTGCGCATCGCCCGCTGGCAGGGCGCGGGCACGATCTACCTCACGGACCGCACCGATCGCGGCGGCCGGGACGACCCCTGGGAGACGATGCCCGGCTACTGGGACGAAATCGTCTCGCGGATCGGAACAGGTGTCTCGGAATGAAGAAGCCCGTGGCAGTGTTACAGGGAGAACAACCGTAGTGATCGACCGACCAACGGAGTCCCCGTGTCGCTGCCACCCCTGGTCGAGCCAGCCTCTGAGCTCACCGTAGACGAGGTCCGCCGGTACTCCCGCCACCTGATCATCCCCGACGTGGGGATGGACGGGCAGAAGCGGCTGAAGAACGCCAAGGTGCTCTGTGTGGGCGCCGGCGGCCTGGGCTCGCCGGCGCTGATGTACCTGGCCGCCGCGGGCGTCGGCACGCTCGGCATCGTGGAGTTCGACGAGGTCGACGAGTCGAACCTGCAGCGCCAGATCATCCACAGCCAGTCCGACATCGGCCGCTCCAAGGCCGAGTCCGCGCGGGACAGCGTCAAGGGCATCAACCCGTACGTGAACGTGATCCTTCACGAGGAGCGGCTCGAGGCCGACAACGTGATGGACATCTTCAGCCAGTACGACCTGATCGTCGACGGCACGGACAACTTCGCGACCCGCTACCTGGTCAACGACGCGTGCGTGCTGCTGAACAAGCCCTACGTGTGGGGTTCGATCTACCGCTTCGACGGCCAGGCCTCCGTCTTCTGGTCCGAGCACGGTCCCTGCTACCGCTGCCTCTACCCGGAGCCCCCGCCCCCGGCATGGTCCCCTCCTGCGCCGAGGGCGGCGTGCTGGGCGTGCTGTGCGCGTCCATCGGCTCCATCCAGGTCAACGAGGCCATCAAGCTGCTCGCCGGCATCGGTGAGCCGCTGGTCGGCCGCCTGATGATCTACGACGCCCTGGAGATGCAGTACCGCCAGGTCAAGGTCCGCAAGGACCCGGACTGCGCGGTCTGCGGCGAGAACCCGACCGTCACCGAGCTCATCGACTACGAGGCCTTCTGCGGCGTCGTCTCCGAGGAGGCCCAGGCGGCGGCCGCCGACTCGACGATCACTCCCAAGCAGCTCAAGGAGTGGATCGACGACGGCGAGGGCATCGAGATCATCGACGTCCGCGAGCCGAACGAGTACGAGATCGTCTCCATCCCCGGCGCCCGGCTGATCCCGAAGAACGAGTTCCTCATGGGCACCGCCCTGGAGAGCCTCCCGCAGGACAAGAAGATCGTCCTGCACTGCAAGACGGGTGTCCGCAGTGCGGAAGTCCTCGCGGTCCTGAAGTCCGCGGGCTTCTCCGACGCGGTGCACGTCGGCGGCGGCGTGATCGGCTGGGTCAACCAGATCGAACCGGACAAGCCGGTCTACTGATCAACGCTCTCACCGTCCGGTGGGACAGCCGAAGCCCACGGCTCTGACCAGCTCAGAGCCGTGGGCTTCGGGTTTTTCGGGCCGTGCGGGGCGGGCGTGGCGTTCTCCCGGGCGAGTGCCACGCCCACCTGTTCAGCGGGAACGCCGGTCGGCGTTCACCGGTTCGCGGCCAGGGTCAGCGACGGTGGCCGCGGTCGCCGCGGTGGTCACGGTCACGGTCGCGGTCGCGGCCCCAGGAGGCGTCGTCGACGAAGCGGCCGTGGTCGTTGCGCAGGGTCGCCGTGTCCGAGCGGTCCCAGACGGACCGGTTGCGGTCCTGGAACACGTCGCTGCGGGTGTCGTGGCCGTAGCCGGTGTGGACGCGGACGGTGGAGCGACCGGCCAGCCGGTAGTGGTGGAAGGTGTAGGTGTGGCCGTCCCTGTCGGCCAGGGTCCAGCCGTCGAGGTTGACCGGGCGGCGCGAGTTGTTGGTGACGTCGACCCACTCCCGGTTCAGGGCGCGGTTCGAGCGGTCGTCGCGTCCCGGGGCGTCGTACCGCACGCTGCTGATGTAGACGCTGTCGCGGTGGTGGCGGCCGTGGTGGTAGTCGGCGGCCGAGGCCGGCAGGGCCACGGCTCCCACGGCGGCGGCCGACACGGCGGCGACAGCGGTCATGCGGCGCACGGATGCGGAAACGGTCACGAGGATCCCCCTACAGGAGTCCATGGCACCCCCCTCGTGGAACTGCGGACGCAAGAACTCCGCAGGCCGGTGGTGGTGCGTTGTACGAGTGGCGGCCGGCTGACCGCGCACTCACACTGTGCAAGCCGTGCGCCCGGTTTGTGGGGGAGATGTGCGCGGCATTACGGGTTCAACATATTCCTGTGACTCTCTGCTGCAACGTCCATGTATGACTCCAACACACCGAATTGAACGTTCGTCAGGAAAACGGCCGCTTCATTACTGGCCCGCCCGGCTCGTGAGGCCGGCCCACCGGCCCGCCGTACCGGGCCGGTGTCACCCGAAAGTGAGTAACAGGAATCCCCCCGACCGATCGGACTAGTCCGTTGCGGCACGGCTGTGTCCCACGCCGGAACACACCTGCCCTGGCTCCGGTCGGCCGTGGTCAGGAGCAGACCTTGCCGTCCTCCGGCACCGTTCCGTCTAGCAGGTAGGCGTTCACCGTGGAGTCGACGCAGTCGCTGCCGTTGCCGTACGCCCCGTGTCCCTCGCCCTTCCAGGTGAGCTCGACACCGACGCCCTTGCCCAGTTCATCGGCCATCCTGCGGGCGCCCTCGTAGGGCGTGGCCGGGTCCCCCGTGTTGCCGACGAGCAGGATCGGAGCCGCGCCCGGTGCGCTCACCCGCGGGGTGTCGTACTGCCCGGCCACCGGCCAGTCGTGGCACCAGCCGGCCGTGTCCCAGCCGAGGTAGTCCCGAAGACCGGTGATATCCGCTCGAACTCGGGCAGCAGGCTTCTCGTCCCGGCCGGCGTGGGCCGCTGCTTGTCGTCCAGGCAGGAGATGGCCCGCTGCGCGTGGCCCCTGGTGCCGTAACGCCCCGAGGAGTCCCGCTCGTTGTACTGGTCCGCGAGTGCGAGGAGCTTCGAGCCGTCGCCCTGCTCGGCGGACTTCAGCGCACTGGTCAGCCGGGGCCAGCCGGCCTCGCTGTACAGGGGCAGGATGATGCCGGTGAGGGCGAGCGTCTGGGTCAGCTTCCGTCCGGACGCGGTCGGCAGGGGCTTGGCGTCGATGCTCTTCAGCAGCGCGGCTATGTGCCGCGTACCCCGCCGCGGGTCCTGGCCGGTGGACCTCAGGTAGTCCTCCAGGGCCCGCTGGAAGCCCCGTGCCTGGTTCTTCGCGTGGCCCACCGTGTCCGCGGCCGGGTCCACCACCGCGTCCAGGATCATCCGGCCGACGTGCTCGGGGAACAGGTGGGCGTAGACGCCGCCGAGTTCGGTGCCGTAGGAGATGCCGAAGTAGTGCATCGTCCGGTCGCCCAGCACGTGCCGCAGCAGATCCATGTCGCGGGCGGTGTCGGTGGTCGAGACGTGCTCCAGCAGCCGGCCCGCGGCCCGTTCGCATCCCTTCCCGAAGGCGGCGGCGTCCTGGAAGTACGCCTTCTCCTCGGCCGGATCGTCCGGGGTGGCGTCCACGGCCTCGGCGGCTTCGATGTCCCGGTCGCCGCGGCAGCGCACGCCCTCGCTGGCGCCCACCCCGCGCGGATCGAAGCTCACCAGGTCGTAGCGCTCGCGCAGCGTGGGGATGGTGGCGCCGTAGTACGGCATGGTCGTCACGCCCGAACCGCCGGGGCCGCCGAAGTTGAACAGCAGCGAGCCGATCCGGTCGTTCCCGGTCGCCCGGGCCCGGATGAGCGCGACGCCGATCGTCGGACCCCCGGGCTTCGACCAGTCCAGCGGCACCTTGAGCGTGGCGCACCGCCATGCGTCGCCCGGCGCCGCGGAGTCCTCGGTGGCCCCGCACCGGTGCCAGCCGAGCCGCTGGGAGGTGAGTGAGGAGGGCAGGTCCGTCAGGGACGGCGCCGGTGCGGAGGCCGTGTCCTTCGGTGCGGCCGGGCCCGTTGCCTTGCCCTCGTCATGGCTCCCGCCCGAACCGCCGCCACCGCACCCGGCCACCAGCAGCGCCGCGGCCACCCCGGCCGTCCACCGCGGAACCCGAAGCATGCGCACCCCCTCGCAGGCCCCCCGCGTCGTGCCGCGGAAGGCGTCCACGTCATGGTAGGCGGCGGGGACGGGGCCCGTGACGGGCTGTGGATAACCTTCTGACCTGCACATTTACTGCGGCGGTCGGGTCTTTCAGGAACAGACCGTGCCGGCCTTCGGCACCTTCCCGTCCAGCAGGTATCCGTTCACCGCGCTCTGCACGCACTTGTTCTTGCTGTCGTACGACCCGTGCCCCTGGCCCTTGTACGTCAGCTCGACGCCGACGCCCTTGCCGAGCGCGTCCACCATCTTCTTCGCGCCCTCGTACGGGGTGGCCGGGTCGCCGGTGTTGCCGACGACGAGAATCGGCGCCGATCCCGGTGCGCTGACATCGGGATGGTCGGCGGCGCCCGGTACCGCCCAGTCGGTGCAGCTGAGCATGCCCCAGGCCAGGTAGTCGCCGAACAGCGGGGAGACGGCCCGGAACTGCGGCAGCCTCCGCCGGACCTCGTCCGCGGTGTAGCGCGGCTTCTCGTCGGCGCAGTTGATGGCGATGTTCGCCGCGGTGATGTTGCTGTACTCGCCGTTCTCGCTGCGCCCGTTCATCGAGTCGGAGAGCAGCATCAGGATCTTGCCGTCACCCTCGTACGCCTGCTGCAGCCCCTCGGTGAGGTACTCCCAGAAGTCCTTCGAGTACAGGGCCTGGGCGATGCCGTTGGTCGCCGCGGTCTGGGTGAGCTGCCGCGGGAAGGCACCGGGGATCGGCTGCTTCTCCAGGTCCTTGAGGAGTTTGGCGATGCGGTCCTTGACGTCCTGCGGGGTGTCGCCGATCGGGCAGTCCTCGGTCTTCGACGTGCAGTCCGCGGCGAAGTTGTCGAGCGCCAGCTGGAACCCCTGGGCCTGGCCGAGCGCGCTCTGCGCGGGGTCCTTGGTGGGGTCGACGACCGCGTCCAGGACCGCGCGGCCGACGTGCTTGGGGAACAAGTGGGCGTAGACGGCGCCGAGTTCGGTGCCGTAGGAGATGCCGAAGTAGTGCAGCTTGTCGTCGCCGAGCACTTGGCGCATCAGGTCCATGTCGCGGGCCGCGTCGGTGGTGCGGACGTGCGGCAGGATCTTCTTGGAGTGCTTCTCGCAGTTGGCGTTGAACTGCTTGGTGCGGTCGATGAGCTGGGTCTGCTCGGCGCTGTCGTCGGGCGTGGCGTCCTGCTGGAAGTACTCGTCGAGCTGGGCGTCGCTCTCGCACTCCACCGGCACGCTCCGGCCCACCCCCGCGGGTCGAAGCTCACCAGGTCGTAGCGGGTGTTCAGGGTGGCGTAGTCCTGGCCGAACGCGGGGAGCGTGGTGACGCCGCTGCCGCCGGGGCCGCCGAAGTTGAAGATCAGCGAGCCGAGCCGCTTGCCCGGGTCGCCGCTCGCCCTCGCACGGATCAGCGCGATGTCGAGGGTGTCTCCCTTGGGCTTGCTCCAGTCCACGGGCGCCTTCATGGTGGCGCACTGCCACTGAGTGCCGTCCGGCAGCGGCGACGGGGAGGAGCCGCCGCCCTCCGCCGCGGACGGGGCCGGGCAGTCCTTCCAGTCCAGTTTCTGCGCCGTCAGGTCCCCGTTCCCGTTCCCGGCACCGTCGCCGCACCCGGCCAGGAGGGCGGCCAGCAGCACGGCGCTGGTGGTCAGGGCAGCGGCACGCAGCCTGGAGGGGTTCGCCATGCCTCCATCGTGCGCGCGTGCGGGCCGGGGCGCGCGGGGCACGGGCCGTACGAGCGACGCCCCGGCCCCGGTCCGCGGGGAGTGCCTACAGGGCGCCCTTGCGGGTGAGCTGGTTGAAGGCGAGCCAGCCGGGCAGCACTGGCAGCCACAGCGTGAGCAGCCGGAACAGCAGGACGGCCGGTGCCGCGACCTCCTTGGGAAGGCCGACGGCGATCAGGCCGAGCGTGAGGCTCGCCTCGACCGCGCCGACACCGCCCGGGGTGGGCGCTGCGGAGCCGAGCGCGTTGCCGGCGAGGAAGACCACGGCCACGCTGGCGATGCTCAGGGAGGTCGATCCGTCGCCGAAGGCGCGGATGGAGGCGTCCAGGCACATCACGAAGCAGGCGGTCAGCAGCAGCATGCCGCCGATGCCGGTGACGAGCTTCTGCGGCCGCTGGAGCACGTCGAGCATGCGCGGCACGACACCGGCGAACAGCGACCGCACGCGCGTGACGACGAACTTCCGCAGGAACGGCACCGACGTCACCACGAGCACCAGCACCGCCACCGTCAGCAGGCCGGCGATGACCGTCCGGGACGGCGACAGCGACGGCGTCTTCTCGGTGCCCGTCAGGTAGCCGAAGGACAGCAGCATCAGGATGTGGCAGCCGAGCCCGAAGAGCTGCGAGGCACCGACGCTGGCGACGGCGAGCCCCGGGCGCACTCCGGCGCGCTGCAGGAAGCGCGTGTTGAGGGCCACGCCGCCGACGGCCGCGGGCGCCACGATCTTCACGAACGAACCCGCCACCTGGGCGCCCACGGTCCTGGGGAACGGCACCCGCTCCGGTACGAATCCCAGCAGCGCCATCGCGGCGGCCACGTAGCTGAGCGCGGAGAAGAGCACCGCCGCCAGCACCCAGCCCCACTGCGCGTTGGCGACCAGCGGACCGAACTCGATGTGGGTGAGCTGCGTCAGCAGGAAGTACGCGCCGATGGCGCCGGCGATGAAGCTGATCAGCGTGCGCGGACGCACCCGCTCCAGACGGGCCGGCTCCACCGGGGCCTGGGGCCTGATCCGCAGCACCTCGTGCCGGATCTGGGTGAGCAGGTCCTCCTCGCGGGCCTCGTCCAGAGCCTCGTCGATGGCCCGCTTCTCGGCCCGCTGCTCGGCGCGGACCGTCTTCTTGTCGGGCTTCCCGGGGGCGGGGCCGGCCGTCGCCGAGGCCTCCTCCGCCCGGGCCAGCTTGGCCTGCCGGGAGGCCTCCAGCACCGCCTCGCGTTCCCGCTCGGCCCGCTCCCGGCCGAGGCGGCGCAGCGTCGCGCGCGTGGCGCGCGTCAGGGCGATGGGCTGCAGCATCGGCAGGCAGTCCGCGACCGCGTCCGGGCCGAGCACACCCACCGCCGAGGCCACCGCCCGCTCGGCGCCCGCCCGCAGGCCGAGCGTGGTGATGAGCTGGGCGACGTCCATGCGCAGCAGCAGGTCACCGGCCGCGATCTCGCCGCCGCGCAGCTCGGTGAGGATCACATTGCCGGAACGATCCACCAGAATCGCATCGCCGGCCAGCCTGCGGTGCGCGATCCGCCGGGACTGCAGTGCCTGCGCCTGCCGCCAGGTGTTGCGCAGCAGCTCGTCGGTGATCTCCTCGTCCGCCAGGGAGTCCAGCGTGCGCCCGCCGGTGTGCTCATAGACGAGCATGACCGCGTCCGGGCCGAGCTCGGAGGTGGCGATCAGCTTGGGCGCGTTGGCGCCGGCCGCGATCGCCGCGTACGCCAGCAGCGCCTCCTGCTCCAGGGCCTGGCGCAGCGATTGCAGGCTGGAGCGGGTGGCGAAGCCGCGCAGGGTCAGATTGCGCCAGGCCCGGTAGAAGAAGCCCTGGGCCTGCTGCTCCCGGTCGACGACCGTGACGTCCAGCGGCCGGCCGTCCTCCAGGGTGACGAAGTAGCGCCGGCCGCGGTCGCCGTTCTCCGACTCCGCGGTCTCCTCACGGGCCGCGGCGACCGGGTGGAAGCCGACGTGCCGGAGGCCCGCCATCAGCGTCCGCCCGGTGGGACGGACGTTCGGCGAGCCGACCGCGTACAGCGTGCCGTAGGCGACGGTCCAGCCGATCAGCACGGTCAGGATGATCGAGAAGGGTGTCGTGTAGCCGGTGACGAGCATCGAGAACGCGTCGAGCAGCAGCACGATCCACAGCACGGAGCGCCATCTGGGTCTGCGGGACATCCCGACGGCCGTCATGTAGGCGATGACGGGCGCGAGATAGCCGTGCACCGGGTCGGTGAGGGCGTGGATGTCGCCCGGCGAGGGCTGGGTGAGCGCCTCCTGGATGGAGCCGGGTGCGGCCCGGGCCACCCACAGGTCGGTGGCGAGGGTCACTCCGTGCGCGAGGACGGCCGCGAGCACGCCGTCGGCGATCCGCAGCCCGTCCCGTTTGATCAGCCGTTCGATCGCGAAGGCGACCGGCACCAGCAGGATCGCGATGCTGGAGGCGAGTCCCGCGATCTTGATCAGCAGGTCGGGGGCCTGCCCGGTGCCCTTGTTGATGTCCTGTTCGAGGCCCGAGGTGGTGCCGTGCGCGAACGCGGCGACCGCGAGCAGCACGACGACGGCCAGCACGCCCACGAGCAGCCGCATGAGGTCGGACGGACGGTGCACGCGCGCGGGAAGCAGCGGTTCGTCACCCTCCACCTCCTCGGGGTGAGCCTCGTCACCGGAGCCCTCGCCCGGGCGCGGGGTGCCGGGGGGAGTCGCCTTGGCACCCTCCGCGTCGTCGTCGCGCGCGCGTGCGGCGTCGTGCTCACGCGCGCTCGTGGCGTCGTCGCGCGTGCCCTCGCCGGTCACGGCGCCGCCGTCCCGGCCCGTGGCGCCACTGCCCTCCGGGGCGGACGCGGCGGCGTCGGGACGCGCGGACGCGTCAGGGGTGCCCGCCGCGCCTTCGGGGTGCACACCCTGCTGCTTCATCGTCTCTTCTTGGTCTCGTATCACCGGTCACCGCCCGCACGATGGTGGCATGCCCCACCGGCACTCGCGGGCATCAGGGTGCAGATGCGGGGTCGGACAGTCTGCCGGAAGCGCCGCCCGAGGGCGAGGGCCAGCCCCCGCCTTCCGCGCCGCGTTGTCGGTGGGGTACGGCAGGATGGGGCGAATGAGCGAGCGGAGCCCTGCCGAGGACACCCGGGTCGGATGCGAGGACGCGCTGCCGGAGTACGCGGAGCGGGTCCTCGAGGTCGCCGAGCTGATCCCGCCCGGGCGGGTCATGACGTACGGCGACGTCGCCGAGTGGCTCGAGGAGGGCGGACCGCGCCAGGTCGGCCGGGTGATGTCGCTCTACGGGGCAGCGTCCCGTGGTGGCGTGTGGTCCGTGCCGACGGCGTACTGCTGCCCGGCCACGAGCTCGGCGCGCTCGCCCGATACCGGGCGGAGGGCACTCCGCTCAAGGCGGCGGGCAGGAGCGCCGAGGGCCATCTGCCGCGGCTCGACATGAGACGGGCGCGATGGGACGGCGGCACGGGCACGGACGGTCACACCTGACAGCTTCCGCCATCGGATGCCCCCGAGGGGAATCGGTGGCCCGTACGAGGGACACGGGGGACGTCCGTTGCATGACGTACGTTCGTTGGTCGAGGGATACGCGTGACACCCGGGCCCCGAGGGGTCCGGGAGCCACGAGGGAAGAAGCGGAAGACCTGCTTCCGTCCGAAGTGGCGGCGTAGCGTCGGCCGCACGTGTGCCCCTCACCCCGCGGCCACCGCCTCGCACGCGTGACCGCCCGCCCACCAGCACAACCACCAGGACCGGCGAACCACGTGAGCTCCTCCTCCACCACCAGCCGTCTGCCGCACCCCCCGGTGCGGCAGGGGAACCGTGGCGCCTACCGGCTGGTGCGTACCCCGCCCGCCGAGCCCGACCCCCCTCGACTGGACGCCGCCCAGCGCGCCGTGGTTGACCATCGCACCGGACCGCTGCTCGTCCTCGCCGGTCCGGGCACCGGGAAGACCACCACCCTCGTGGAGTCCGTGGCCGCGCGCGTCGCCCGCGGCGCCGACCCCGAACGCATCCTGGTGCTGACGTACAGCCGCAGGGCCGCCGTCGACCTGCGCGACCGCATGGCCCTGCGCATCGGCGCGGCCCGCGCGCCCCGGGCTACCACCTTCCACTCGTACTGCTACGCCCTGCTCCGGGCCCACCAGGACAGCGGTCTGTTCGCGGAGCCGCTGCGCCTGCTCTCCGGACCCGAGCAGGACGTCACCGTCCGCGGGCTGCTCGCCGGGCAGCCCGACCTGGAGCGGCTCGGCCTGAACCACGTGCGCTGGCCGGACGAGCTGCGCGCCTGCCTGACCACCCGCGGCTTCGCCGACGAGGTCCGCGCCGTCCTCGCCCGCAGCCGTGAGCTGGGTCTCGGCCCCGGCGCCCTGGACGCCTTCGCCCGCCGCATCGGCCGCCCCGACTGGCGTGCCGCCGCCGCGTTCCTCGCCGAGTACCTCGACGTCCTCGACCTCCAGGGCGTCATCGACTACGCCGAACTCGTCCACCGCGCGGTGCTCCTCGCCCACCGCCCCGAGGTCGCGGCCCGGCTCGCCGCCCGGTACGACGCCGTCTACGTCGACGAGTACCAGGACACCGACCCGGCCCAGGTGCGGCTCCTGCACGCCCTGGCCGGCGGCGGCCGCACCCTGGTGGCCCTCGGCGACCCCGACCAGTCGATCTACACGTTCCGGGGCGCCGACGTGAACGGCATCCTGGACTTCCCGGCGGCCTTCCCGCGCCCGGACGGCCGGCCCGCACCCGTCGAGGTGCTGCGCGCCGCCCGCCGCTCCGGCGCCGCCCTGCTGGCCGCCACCCGCCTGATCACCCGGCGCATGCCGCTGACCCGGCTGCCCGCCGAGAAGGTGCGCGCCCACCGGGAGCCAGAGGCCGTACGCGACGGCGGCCGGGTCGAGGTGTACACCTACCCGACGTCCGGCACGGAGACGGAGAACATCGCCGACATCCTGCGCCGCGCGCACCTGGAGGACGGCGTCCCCTGGAGCGACATGGCCGTCCTGGTGCGCGCCGGCGCCCGGAGCATCCCGACGCTCCGCCGCGCCCTCACCGCGGCGGGCGTCCCCTGGACATCGACGGCGACGACCTGCCGCTGCGCCACGAGCCCGCGGTGGCACCCCTGCTCACCGCCCTGCGGACGGTTGCCACGGCCGAGTCACGGCGAGCACCCGCGCGGGAGGAGACCGAGGCCGCGGCGGAGACCGAGGCCGGGGCGGAGGAAGCGGCCGGGGCGGAGGAAGCGGCCGGAGGGGAGCGCGACCTCTCCTGGCTCGACGCCGAGACCGCGCTCACCCTGCTCGCCTCCCCGCTCGCCGGCATGGACACCGCCGACCTGCGCCGCCTCGGCCGCGCCCTGCGCGAGGAGGAACGGGCCGCCGGGAACCCGCTGCCGCCGCCCTCCGACGAACTCCTCGCGCGGGCCCTCGCCGAACCCGAGCGCCTCGTCACCCACGACCCGGCCTACGCGCGCGGGGCACAGCGTCTGGGCGCGCTGCTCCGCACCGCCCGCGAGCGCCTGGCCGCCGGCGGCACCGCCGAGGAGGCGCTGTGGGACCTGTGGCAGGGCACGCCCTGGCCCGGCCGGCTGGAACGCGCCGCCCGGCGCGGCGGCGCGGCCGGCCGCAACGCCGACCGCGACCTGGACGCGGTGTGCGCGCTGTTCGCCACCGCCGCCCGCGCGGAGGAGCGCGTCGGCGGCCGCGGCGCCCTCAACTTCCTGGAGGAGATCGAGGCCCAGGACATCGCCGCCGACACCCTCACCCGCCGGGCCGTGCGCCCCGAAGCCGTCCGGCTGATGACCGCGCACCGCGCCAAGGGCCTGGAGTGGCGGCTCGTCGTGGTGGCGGGCGTCCAGGAGGGGCTCTGGCCCGACCTGCGGCGCCGCGGCTCCCTGCTGGAGGCCGACCGCATCGGCCGCGACGGACTCGCCGAACCGCTCACCCCGGGCGCCCTCCTCGCCGAGGAACGCCGCCTGTTCTACGTGGCCGCCACGCGCGCGCGTGAACGTCTCGTCGTCACCGCCGTGAAGGCGCCGGCCGACGACGGCGACCAGCCCTCCCGCTTCCTGACCGAGCTGGGCGTCGAACCGCGGGACGTCACCGGCCGCCCCCGCCGGCCGCTGTCCGTGGCCGCGCTCGTCGCCGAGCTGCGCGCCACCACGGTCGACCCGGGCGCCTCCGCCGCGCTGCGGGAAGCGGCCGCACACCGCCTGGCCAGGCTCGCCGCCCTCGCCGACGAGGACGGCCGGCCCCTGGTGCCGTCCGCCCACCCCGACCGCTGGTGGGGCATGTTCGAGCCGACCGAGAGCAAGGTGCCGCTGCGCGACCGCGACCAGCCCGTCGTGCTCTCCGGCAGCGCTCTCGACCAGCTCGCCAACACCTGCGCGCTGCAGTGGTTCCTGGGCCGCGAGGTGAAGGCCGACGCGCCCGCCACCGCCGCCCAGGGCTTCGGCAACGTCGTCCACGTCCTCGCCGACGAGGTCGCCTCCGGCCGCACCCCCGCCGACCTCGACGTCCTGATGGAACGCCTGGACTCGGTGTGGAACGCGCTCGCCTTCGACGCGCCCTGGAAGTCGGCCCAGGAGAAGGACAACGCGCGCGCGGCCCTCGAACGCTTCCTGAACTGGCACGTCCTGGACCGCACCGGCCGTACCCCCGTGGCGAGCGAGCAGGACTTCGACGTCACCCTCGCCGCGGGCGACTACCAGGTCCGCATCCGCGGCCAGATGGACCGGGTCGAGGCGGACGGCGAGGGCCGCGCCTACGTCGTGGACTTCAAGACCGGCAAGCAGGCCCCCAGCGGCGCCGAGGTGGCCCGCCACCCGCAGCTCGCCGTCTATCAGCTCGCCGTCCGCGAGGGCGCCGCCGACGACGCCTTCGACGGTGAGCGCCCCGAGGCCGGCGGCGCCGAGCTGGTGCACCTGCGGCAGGGCGCGGCCGGACGCGCCGGCGGGGAGACCCTGCCCAAGGTGCAGACCCAGGAGCCCCCCGCGGGGGAGTGGGTCGGCGAGCTGCTGGCCACAGCCGCCGGAAAGGTCCTCGACGAACGCTTCACCCCCACCACCGGCCAGCACTGCGCCCACTGCGCGTTCCGCGCCTCGTGCAGCGCCCGGCCGGAGGGGCGGCACGTGGTCGAGTGACCTCCCACGAGGCACCGTGACGCACAGCACCACGCGCGCTGACCTGCGGCTCTTCCGGCTCGGGCGGCCGATGCGTCCCCAGTTGTCAGTGCCCGCCGCTAGCCTCTGACGACATGCCCGCCCGTATCACCGACCCCGAGCAGCTCAAAGAGCTCCTCGGCATCCCGTTCACCCCGGAGCAGACGGCCTGCATCACCGCGCCGCCCGCCCCGCAGGTGATCGTGGCCGGAGCCGGCTCGGGCAAGACCACGGTGATGGCGGCCCGCGTGGTCTGGCTGGTCGGCACCGGCCAGGTCGCCCCCGAACAGGTGCTCGGCCTGACCTTCACCAACAAGGCCGCGGGCGAACTCGCCGAACGCGTCCGCACGGCGCTGATCAAGGCCGGCGTCACCGACCCCGACGCCCTTCCGGCGCCCGGCCGGCACCCCTCGCCGACGGCGCCGCCCGCCGATCCCGCGTGGCCCGACCCGGACAACCCGCCGGGCGAGCCGGTCATCTCGACCTACCACGCCTTCGCCGGCCGACTGCTGACCGACCACGGCCTGCGCATCGGCCTCGAACCCAGTTCCCGGCTGCTCGCCGACGCCACCCGCTACCAGCTCGCCGCGCGCGTGCTGCGCGAGGCCCCCGGCCCCTACCCCGCGCTCACCCGCTCCTTCGCCGACCTCGTCAGCGACCTGCTCACCCTCGACTCCGAACTCGCCGAACACCTCGTCGACCCCGAGGAACTGCGCGCCTGGGACACCGGCCTGCTGCACACCCTGGCCGACGCCAAGCTCACCAACGCCGATCTGCGCAAGGTCCCCGACACCGCGGCCGCCCGCCGCGAACTGGCCGGCCTCGTCCTGCGCTACCGGGCGGCGAAACGCGAACGCGACCTGCTCGACTTCGGCGACCAGATCGCGCTGTCCGCCCGCCTCGCCGGTGTCCCCGAGGTGGGCCGCCTGCTGCGCGAGGAGTTCCGCGTCGTGCTGCTGGACGAGTACCAGGACACCTCCGTCGCCCAGCGCGTCCTGCTGTCGGGGCTGTTCGGCGGCGGCACCGGCCACCCCGTGACCGCCGTCGGCGACCCCTGCCAGGCCATCTACGGCTGGCGCGGCGCCTCCGTCGCCAACCTCGACGACTTCCCCGAGCACTTCGCCCGGCCCGACGGCCACCCCGCGACCCGCCAGGCGCTCAGCGAGAACCGCCGCAGCGGCGGCCGCCTCCTCGACCTCGCCAACGGCCTCGCCGAACCGCTGCGCGCCATGCACGCGGGCGTGGAGGCCCTCCGCCCCGCCCCCGGCGCCGAGCACGACGGCACGGTCCGCTGCGCCCTGCTGCGCACCCACGCCGAGGAGACCGAATGGATCGCCGACTCCATCTCCCACCTCGTCCGCACCGGCAGGGCGCCCGGCGAGATCGCCGTGCTGTGCCGCACGGCCACCGACTTCGCCGAGATCCAGGGCGCCCTCGTCGCCCGTGACATCCCCGTCGAGGTGGTCGGACTCTCCGGGCTGCTGCACCTGCCCGAGATCGCCGACCTCGTCGCCGTGTGCGAAGTCCTCCAGGACCCGGGCGCCAACGCCGCCCTCGTCCGCCTGCTCACCGGCCCCCGCTGGCGCATCGGCGCCCGCGACCTCGCCCTCCTCGGCCGCCGCGCCCGCCTGCTCGTCGCCCACGCGCGCGCGGACGCCACCGAGGACCCCGACCGCAGGCTCGCCGAGGCCGTCGAGGGAACCGACCCCTCCGAAGTCGTGTCGCTCGCGGACGCCCTGGACACGTTCCTGGAGTCGCCTCTGCGCGAGGACGACCGGGACGACGACGCACTGCCGTTCTCCCCGGACGCGCGCGTGCGCTTCGCCCGCCTCGCCGCGGAACTGCGCGACCTGCGCCGCTCCCTGTCCGACCCGCTCATGGACGTCCTGCACCGCGTCCTCGCCGTCACCGGCCTGGAGGTGGAGCTGTCCGCCTCCCCGCACGCGCTCGCCGCGCGCCGCCGCGAGACCCTGTCGAACTTCCTCGACATCGCCGCCTCCTTCGCGGCCGGCGACGGCGAGGCCACCGTGCTGGCCTTCCTCGGCTACCTGCGTACCGCCGCCCAGTACGAGAAGGGCCTCGACAACGCCCTGCCCGGCGGCGAGAACACCGTCAAGGTGCTCACCGCGCACAAGTCCAAGGGCCTGGAGTGGGACGTCGTGGTGGTCCCCGGGCTGGTGAACGGCACCTTCCCCAGCGCACAGGGCCGCGAGAAGTGGACCGCGCAGGCCAAGGTGCTGCCGCACGTCCTGCGCGGCGACGCCGACACCCTGCCCGACATCGGCTCCTGGGACTCCCGCGGCATGAAGGCCTTCCACGAGGCCATGAAGGAACACCAGCACACCGAGGAACTCCGCCTCGGATACGTCACCTTCACCCGCCCCCGCTCCCTGCTCCTCGGCTCCGGCCACTGGTGGGGCCCAGCCAGAAGAGGCCACGCGGGCCCTCCGCCTTCCTCCAGGCCCTGCACGACCACTGCGCCGCCGGCCACGGCGAGATCGAGGCCTGGGCCGACGAGCCCGCCGAGGACGAGGAGAACCCGGCGCTGCACACGGCCGGCGCCGAACAGGCGTGGCCGCTGCCGCTCGACGACACCGCCCTGGCTCGGCGCCGCGCGGCCGCCGGGACCGTCCGCGCCCACCTGGACGCCCTGGCCGCCCGGCAGCACACCAGGCCGCCCGCCGACCACGACCCCGGCACCCTCGACGACCCGGACTGGCCGGCACCGCCGGACGACGAGGACTTCCCGTACGAGGAGGAGACCCCGTACGACACGTACGACGAGGGGATCCCGTACGACGAGCACCCGTACGACGAGACGCCCCACGACGCCCAGTCCTCGTACGACGAGCACGCGCCCTCCCCGGAGGAGCCCGGCGGCTGGGACTCCTGGACCGCCGAGCGGCCGGCCGTGCCCCACCAGGCACCCGCCCCCGACGAGCGGCCCCACCGCCGAGGACCCGCCCACCCCACCGGAGGACCGGCGCACCCCGAGCCCCCCGCCCCGGACGAGGCCCGCGTCACCCCCGAGGAGGCCCGCGCCATCGCCTCCTGGGACCGCGACCTCGACGCCCTCACCGGCGAGCTGCTGCGCGCCCGCCACGGCATCACCGACGTCCCCCTGCCGGCCACCCTCACCGCGTCCCAGCTGATGCGCCTCGCCGAGGACCCCGACGGGCTCGCGCAGGAACTCGCACGCCCCATGCCGCACCCCCCGCAGCCCGCCGCACGCCGGGGCACCCGCTTCCACGCCTGGGTCGAAGCCCGCTTCGAGGAACTCACCCTGCCCATGCTCGAACCGGACGAGCTGCCCGGCGGCGAGGCCGAGATCACCGACGAGCGCGACCTCGAGGCCCTCAAGGAGGCCTTCGAACGCACCGAGTACGCCCACCGCACCCCCTGGCGGATCGAGGCCCCCTTCCAGCTCACCCTCGCCGGCCGGGTCGTGCGCGGCCGCATCGACGCCGTCTACAAGAACGGCGACGGCGACCGGGCCACCTACGAGATCGTCGACTGGAAGACCCACCGCGCCCACACCGCCGACCCCCTCCAGCTCGCCGTCTACCGGGTCGCCTGGGCCGAGCAGCAGGGCGTACCGCCCGATTCGGTCACGGCCGCCTTCCTGTACGTGCGCACCGGCGAGGTGGTGCGCCCCGAGGCGCTGCCGGACCGCGCCGCCCTGGAACGGCTGCTCACCGACGAGCGTCCCGGCCACCCGCGCGAGACGGCCGAGGGCACCCGAGTGTGACGAACGGCCTGCCCAGGGTGGCCCCGCGGGCCGATAGGCTCGTGAGCATGAGCCAGACCCCGGACAGCGCCGTCCGCACGTACATCGAAGAGCACCGCGCCGCCTTCCTCGACGACCTCACCGCATGGCTGCGCATCCCCTCCGTGTCGGCCCAGCCCGACCACGCGTCCGATGTACGGCGCAGCGCCGACTGGCTCGCCGCCAAGCTCGGGGAGACCGGGTTCCCGACCGTCGAGGTCTGGCCGACCCCGGGCGCCCCGGCCGTCTTCGCCGAATGGCCCTCCGGCGACCCCGAGGCGCCCACCGTCCTCGTCTACGGCCACCACGACGTGCAGCCCGCCGCCCTCGAGGACGGCTGGGACAGCGAGCCCTTCGAGCCCGTCGTCCGCGGAAACCGCCTCCACGCGCGCGGGGCCGCCGACGACAAGGGCCAGGTGTTCTTCCACACACTCGGCGTCCGCGCCCACCTCGCCGCCACCGGCCGCACCGCGCCCGCGGTCAATCTCAAGCTGCTGATCGAGGGCGAGGAGGAGTCCGGCTCCCCGCACTTCCGCGCCCTCGTCGAGGAGCGCGCCGAACGGCTCGCCGCCGACGCCGTCATCGTCTCCGACACCGGCATGTGGTCCGAGGACACCCCGACCGTCTGCACCGGGATGCGCGGCCTCGCCGAGTGCGAGATCCGCCTGTACGGCCCCGACCAGGACATCCACTCCGGCTCCTTCGGCGGTGCCGTGCCCAATCCCGCCACCGCCGCGGCCCGGCTCGTCGCCGCCCTGCACGACGAGCACGCGCGCGTGGCCGTCCCCGGCTTCTACGACGGCATGGTCGAGCTGACCGACCGCGAACGCGAGCTGTTCGCCCAGCTCCCCTTCGACGAGGCGACATGGCTGCGCACCGCCAAGTCGCGCGCCACCCACGGCGAGGCCGGACACACCACCCTGGAACGCATCTGGGCCCGCCCCACCGCCGAGGTCAACGGCATCGGCGGCGGCTACCAGGGCCCCGGCAGCAAGACGATCATCCCGTCCTCCGCCACAGTGAAGCTCTCCTTCCGCCTGGTCGCCGGACAGGACCCCGACCACATCGAGAAGGCGGTCCGCGCCTGGGCCGCCGAGCAGCTGCCCGCCGGCATCCGGCACGAGATCGACTTCGGCTCCGCCACCCGCCCGTGCCTGACCCCCTCGACCACCCCGCACTGCAGTCCGTGGTCCGCGCCATGAGCCGCGCCTTCCAGAGGCCGGTCCGGTACACCCGCGAGGGCGGCTCCGGCCCCGCCGCCGACCTCCAGGAGGTCCTCGGCGCCCCCGTCCTCTTCCTCGGCATCTCCGTCCCCTCCGACGGCTGGCACGCCCCGAACGAGAAGGTCGAGCTCGACCTCCTCCTCAAGGGCGTCGAGACCAGCGCCTACCTGTGGGGCGACCTCGCCGGGAACTGGCGGAACGCCCCCTGACCGGCCGGCGCCGTACGGGACGGCACCGCGCGCGGGGCACACTGGAAGAACCGCCCGCACGCCCCGCCCGCGCCCGGCCCGGTGCCCACACGCCCCACGTCCGCCGAACCACCCGCCGAAACGAACCGTTGCACCTTGCACTGGGGGAGTTGGAAGCACCCGTGACCACCTGGACCGACCAAACCGCCGACCGCCCCATCTCGCTCACCGCCCCGAGCGGCATCGACCGCGCAGCCCACCACCGGCTCGACGAAGCCTGGCTCGCGGCGGCGTGGAGCCACCCCACGACCCGCTGCTTCGTGGTCTCCGGCGGCCAGGTGCTCATCGACGAGACGCCCGACGGCCGCACCGAACTCGTCATGACCCCCTCCTTCGAGGCGCCGCTCACCGAGGCCCACCGCTACTTCCTCGGCAACGACGAGGAGGGCGTCAGCTACTTCGCGCTCCAGAAGGACGCCCTGCCCGGCCGTATCGACCAGTCCGCGCGCCCGGCGGGACTCCGCGAGGCGGGGCTGCTGCTCTCGCCGCGGGACGCGGGCCTCATGGTGCACGCCGTCGGCCTGGAGAACTGGCAGCGCACCCACCGCTTCTGCTCGCGCTGCGGCGAGCGCACGGTCATCGCCGCCGCCGGCCACATCCGCCGCTGCCCGGCCTGCGGCGGCGAGCACTACCCGCGCACCGACCCTGCGGTGATCATGGCCGTGACCGACGAGGACGACCGGATCCTGCTCGGCCGGCAGGTCCACTGGCCCGAGGGCCGCTTCTCCACGCTCGCCGGTTTCGTCGAGCCCGGCGAGTCCATCGAGCAGTCCGTGCGCCGCGAGGTCTTCGAGGAGGCCGGCGTCCACGTCGGCCCGGTCGAGTACGTGGCCAGCCAGCCCTGGCCGTTCCCGTCCAGCCTCATGCTCGGCTTCATGGCCCGCGCCACCTCCACCGACATCACCGTCGACGGCGACGAGATCCACGAGGCCCGCTGGTTCTCCCGCGAGGACCTGCGCACGGCCTTCGAGACCGGCGAGGTGCTGCCGCCCTACGGCATCTCCATCGCCGCCCGCCTGATCGAGATGTGGTACGGCAAGCCGCTGCCGACACGGAGCGTCATCTGAGACATCGCTGACATGCCACAGGGCGGCACCCGGGTGATCGGGGCCGCCCTGTCGCACGTCTCACCGCGGAAACCCGCGGAGCGTCACGCCGCCAGCTTCTGCTTCACCTGGGCCAGCGACGGGTTCGTCAGCGTGGAGCCGTCGGCGAAGAGAATGGTCGGCACGGTCTGTAGACTTCCCTCATACCTTGTGGCGACCGGGGAGGGCCGCCCATGTCTTGGGGAGGGGCAAGGGTGAGCAACAAGCCCAGGGCGCTTGGCGTGGTCCGTCTGTCCGTAGGTAACGAGAACCAGACCGGTGAGGAAACGCAGCGGACCCGCATCAGCAAGCGGGCGGACGCGGAGGAAATGGAGCTGGTCGGCTTCGCCGTCGACATCGACGTATCGGCGTCCATCTCGCCGTGGGTGCGCCCGTCGCTGGGGGACTGGCTCAACAACAAGAAGGACCAGTTCGACCACATCATCATCCTGAAGATCGACCGCATCGCGCGGTCGGTCCGCCACCTCTCGGACATCATCGACTGGTGCGAGGCGAACGGTAAGGGCCTCATCTCCTGCGAGGAGGGATTCGACCTCTCGAAGCCGTGGGGTAGGACCATTGCCAAGATCCTGGCCGTGGTCGCGGAGGCCGAGTTGGACGCCATCAAGGCCCGCAACAAAGCCTCCCGCGAGACCATGCGGAAGACCGGCCGCTGGCCGGGTGGCCTGGTCCCGTTCGGACGCAGAGCGGTGAAGGGCGACGCAGGCTTCACCCTCGAACTCGACCCGAGTACGGCCTGGCGCTGATCGAGATGATCCGGCGCTTCATCGAGAAGCCGAGCTTCTCGGCCGTCGCCGACTGGCTGAACGAGCAAGGCGTGCCCACGGCTCAGGACATCGCTCGTATCCGCGCGGCGGCAGGCGAGAGCACGACTCGACTCGCGGCCCCGAAGCCTCGGGGAGCCAGGTGGACGCCGACCACAGTGCAAGCCGTACTGGTCAGCCGCTCTCTGCTTGGGGAGTACGTGCGAGCCGATGGCGCCGTGGTCCGCAACGACGACGGCACACCCGTCATGCGGTCTGAGCCGGTACTGAACGAGGAGGAGTGGAGGAAGCTGTCGGAAGCCGTCGCCTCGGTCAAGTACAAGAAGCAGAAGGGCTCTACGTCGCCGACGGTGGGCGTGACGTTCTGCATGCTGTGCGGTAGCTCCCTCTACTTCGTGAAGGGGGACCCGGCCAAGGGCAAGCGCGAGCGGTATCGGTGTCACGGCAACAAGAGCAAGGGCATCCAGGCATGCCCGAAGCAGAGGTTCTGGGCAGAGGACTTGTATCCCTGGCTGGAGTCGGCCCTGTTGGGCGAGATCGGCCACCTGGAACGGATGGAGTCGAAGACGACCATCGACGACAGTCGTGCGGCGAAGCTCGCCGTGATCGACGGCAAGATGAAACAGCTCCTGAAGGAACTCCAGCAGGACGAGATCACCGCCGTCGCGTACGCCTCGCAGGTCGCCGGCCTTGCCCAGGACCGAGAGAAGGTCACCAACCAGGAGGGGCCGAAGCCGGTGACCGTGTGGACGGGTACGGGCGAGGGCTACGCGGAGTGGTGGGAGCGGTCGAGTGTCGACGAACGGCGTGAATGGCTGAAGAAGCACAAGGTCAGGGCGTACTTCGGACATGACGTCCTGGCCATCGATCCCGGTGACCTGATCGAGAACATCAAGCAGCGGGGCATCACGTACTGGGATGTGCCCTCCAAGTCGTCTCAGATGCTCTCACCCATCACGCCGATCTCGTTCCACGGAAAGCCGTGCGAAAAGCCGAAGCCGCACACGGGTGTGGAGTGGGAGATCGTCAGCCGCTGGGAGGACTTCGATGCGGAGCGGGCAGCGCAGCGGGCGAAGGCTGAGGAGGAAGCCAAGGGAGCAGAGGGAACCGAGATGGTTCCGATCTCTGCCTGATGCAGGCTGAGCAACCGAGGAAGGCCCCCGACCTGGGAACCTTCTGTCTTCCGATCAGAAGGGCGGCAGCTCGTGCCCTGCTTCTTGAAGCCGGTCGGTCAAGCTGTCGTAGTCGAAGTCCACCGGCGAGGGAGCTGCGTACGGCTCTCCAAACCAGCGTCGACGGCGCTCCTCCTGCTTGACCGTCTCCACGTCTACGAAGGAGAAGAAGGGGGCCGATGGCACCCCAAGGGAGCCGGCCCCTTCGTCTTCCTTCTGGGGGCCGCTTACGCGGCCCACCGTCGCCGGCTGCTCGAGCTCTTCGTCGTCGCCCTGTCGGCCCCCTGCCGGGGGCCGCTCTTCGCCTACCGGCTTGCTCTTCGCCATTGGCTCCTCACTCCTACCGCCGTCGCTCTTCATCGCGTCCGCATCGAGCGAAACGGACAGGAATTCGCTCTGATACCCGGAGGGCCGGTGTCCCTCGGCTTCGACCTGAACAGTTGGCAACCGACCCCGCAGCAGACTGCCGACTACGCCGAGAGCCTGGAGCAGGGCTTCGGCTAGGGATCCGACCTGCGGGCCCACCTCGCGCAGGTGCTCAGCCCCCGTCGGAGCGTCGTCTTGGCCACTGTGCTCATGGCTGTGGAGGACGAGAACCTGACCGAGTTGCCTGCTGACATGCCGGCGTTCTCGCGGCTCGTGGCCTGCGGATGCCGAGCCCCGACGAGTGGGAGCACGCTTGTGGAGCTGGGGCAGAAACCCTGTTCGGTGGGGAACGACTGCCCCCTCGAACGCATCCCCTACGGGGACCGCACGGGCCCGCAGAACCAGCTGAACGTCTTCGGCCTGCGCATCGCCTACGACACCTACCGCACGGAGTTGACGAGCGACGTTACAGCGGTTCACGGCGGAGACGGTGGCGAGTCGGTGTGCGGCGGCTACGGCCACCTGCTGGCATGGCTGCCCCTGGCCACCACCAATCGCAACCCATCCATGGTCGAGTCCGTGTATGGCCCGGATGGTGAGGACCTTTGCGAGGACTTCTCTGCTCGGCCTGTGCTCGCGCTCTGAACCTGCGGCTTTGCTACCGCGCGCTCAGAGGTTCTGTCGGTGACGGCCGCCAGGTGGAATGCTCAGTCTCTCCGCGCCCTGTGCAGGGCGCGTTCAGGAGACGGCCTCGCATCTTCGGCGGTGGTTGCCGGTGGCGGGCCTTGGTCCTGCCGCTGCGGTCTCCCCGGGGCACACAAAACCCCCGATCAGCGTCAGGGCCGGTCGGGGGCTGCGTCTCGCAAGGGTCAGACGCCGAGCGCCTGCTTCACCTGGGCAAGGCTCGGGTTCGTCATCACGACCTCAGTGCCACCACTGGAGGGAACTACCTGAACGGTCGGGACCGTCTGGTTTCCGCCGTTCGCCTTCTCCACGAAGGCGGCGGACTCCGGGTCCTGCTCGATGTTGATCTCGGTGTACGCGATGCCCTCGCGCTCCATCTGGCTCTTCAGCCGACGGCAGTAGCCACACCAAGTCGTGCTGTACATCGTCACAGTGCCCTGCATGTCTCGCGCTCCTCAGGCAGCTCGGGAAGGTCGTCCAGGGGAAGAACGTAAGGGATCGGGCGGGCATTCCCCGCCCCGGGCCGCGGGTCGCCAGGCCCCGGCGTCTGTGACGCCTGCCGCATCAGTACGACCGCGGGCCCCCGCCTGTGGACAACCGGCGCAGCGGTCCCGGGCGACCTGGGAGCATGGCCATGTGACAGCAGCAACGCACTCCACCCTCTTCCCGCGGGTCCCGGGCACGGCCGACGCGGTGCTCGAAGGGCTCGACCCCGAGCAGCGCGAGGTGGCCACCGCCCTGCACGGACCGGTGTGCGTCCTGGCGGGAGCGGGGACCGGCAAGACCCGGGCGATCACCCACCGCATCGCCTACGGGGTCCGGGCGGGCATCCTCCAGCCGTCCAGCGTGCTCGCCGTCACCTTCACCAACCGTGCCGCGGGAGAGATGCGCGGGCGCCTGCGCCAGCTCGGCGCCCAGGGGGTCCAGGCCCGCACCTTCCACTCCGCGGCGCTGCGACAGCTCCAGTATTTCTGGCCGAAAGCAGTCGGCGGCTCCATGCCCCGGCTCGTCGACCGCAAGATCCAGCTCGTCGCCGACGCGGCCGCCGCCTGCAAGCTCCGCCTCGACCGGGGCGAGCTGCGGGACGTCACCGCCGAGATCGAATGGTCCAAGGTCACCCAGACCGTCCCCGCCGACTACGCGTACGCGGCTGCGAAGGCCGGCCGGGAGTCCCCGCGCGACCAGGCGGAGATCGCCCACGTCTACGCGGCCTACGAGGACCTCAAGCGCGACCGCGCGGTCATCGACTTCGAGGACGTCCTGCTGCTGACCGTCGCCGTCCTCCAGGACCGGCACGACATCGCCGATCAGGTGCGCAGCCAGTACCAGCACTTCGTCGTCGACGAGTACCAGGACGTCAGCCCCCTCCAGCAGCGGCTCCTCGAACTCTGGCTCGGCGACCGCGACAGCCTGTGCGTCGTCGGCGACGCCAGCCAGACGATCTACTCGTTCACCGGAGCAACGCCCGACCACCTCCTCGACTTCCGCGCCCGTCATCCGCGCGCCACCGTCGTCAAGCTGATCCGCGACTACCGCTCCACCCCGCAGGTCGTCCACCTCGCCAACGGCCTGCTCACCCAGGCCCACGGCCGTGCCGCCGAACACCGGCTGGAACTCGTCTCCCAGCGCGGGCCCGGACCCGAGCCCGTCTACAGCGAGTACACCGACGAGCCCGCCGAGGCCGAGGGCGCCGCCCGGCGTATCCGGGAGCTCATCGACGCCGGTGTCCCGGCCTCCGAGATCGCCGTCCTGTTCCGTACGAACTCCCAGTCCGAGACCTACGAGCAGGCCCTCGCCGACGCCGGGGTCCCGTACCAGCTGCGCGGCGCCGAGCGCTTCTTCGACCGGCCCGAGGTCCGCAAGGCCGGTGTGGCCCTGCGCGGCGCGGCCCGCTTCGGCGGCAACGACGCCCTGCTGGACGACGTGGTCGACCTGCCCTCGCAGGTGCGCGCCGTGCTGTCCGGGGAGGGCTGGACCAGCACGCCTCCGGTCGGCTCCGGCGCCGTCCGGGAGCGCTGGGAGTCCCTGGCCGCCCTGGTCAACCTCGCCCACGACTTCTCCGCCGCCCGCCCCGGTGCCACCCTCGGCGACTTCGTCGCCGAACTCGACGAGCGGGCGGGCGCCCAGCACGCCCCGACCGTCCAGGGCGTCACCCTGGCCTCCCTGCACGCGGCCAAGGGCCTGGAGTGGGACGCGGTCTTCCTCGTCGGCATCGCCGAGGGCATGGTGCCGATCACCTACGCCAGGACCGACGAACAGATCGAGGAGGAGCGCCGCCTCCTCTACGTCGGAGTGACCCGCGCCAGAGAGCGGCTCCATCTCTCCTGGGCCCTGTCGCGCGCACCGGGCGGACGGGCCAACCGCAGGCCCAGCCGCTTCCTCGACGGCCTGCGCCCCGGCACCGCCGCCGTCGCCGGCCGCAGCGCCACCGGCGCCGGCGGCGGCATCGAACGCGGCGCGGCGGCCCGCGGCCCGGCCGTCCCCCGGCGCGCCCAGCGCACCGTGGCCCGCTGCCGGGTCTGCGGCCGCACGCTGACCGACGCCGGCGAGATGAAGCTGATGCGCTGCGAGGACTGCCCCTCGGACATGGACGAGGGCCTCTACGAGCGTCTGCGCGAGTGGCGTGCCGTCCAGGCGGAGCGCAGCGGGCAGCCGGACTTCTGCGTCTTCACCGACCGCACCCTGATGGCCATCGCCGAGGCACGGCCCGAGGACCCCGCGGGACTCTCCCGCATCCCTGGTGTCCGTGCCCGCAAGCTGCAGCGTTACGGGGCCGATGTTCTGGCCATCTGCGCAGGTCAGGAGATCGGGGCGGACGGCGGGCGCGACTGATGCGAACTCGTCGAAAAAATAGTTTGCGCATGCCCCGGGAATCCCCATAGGTTCTAGGCACGGAAGCGGCGGCCTTCTCCAAGGTCCTGACTCCGTGTTGTACTTGCATATCCGAATGGATCGGTTCACCCCGGTCCCCCCAGACGCCGAGAGGAGGCGAGTCCAGTGACCAGCATCGAAACCATCATCAGCACGGCCAAAATGACCGATCGCTCGACCGTCTCCACGTGCATGCTCGGCGCCTCGAGCCAGGGCACCGGTCTGTCCGGCATTCGTGCCGTCCGTCCGGCGTCCTCCCCTGCTCTCGCGGTCCTTCCCGTCCGTGAGCGCAATGAGCGACCGACGAAGGCACTGGAAGCGGTAGTGGCACAGGCACATGCCTATGTCTTTGCGGCGGCCGGTGCCGGATTCCGGAAGCAGACGACGCAGCACCACCTGATGTGGGCCTTCCGTGGGCCAGAACCCTGGAGTGATCCAGCCTGATCGCCGATCAGGCCGGCGCCTTCAGGGCCGCGGAACCCCACCCGGGATCCGCGGCCCTTCTGTTTTCCCCGAACGGGGACGACGGAGCGAAGGGGCTTCGGGACAGGAAAGAACCCGGTACCAAGCCGACGCCCGGTCAACAGGCCGGAACGACAGACGAGGAAGACCAAACCGTGCAACTCGAAGCGCACGCCCCGTCCGTACCGCCTTCACGCACCATCCCCCGCCCGGCCTCACGGAGGACTCCACCTTGATCCCCCTCACCGCGCTCACCGCGCTCGACGACGCCATCGAGAACCTCGGCGTACCCGTCCCCTGCCGTTCCTACGACCCCGAGGTCTTCTTCGCCGAGTCGCCGGCCGACGTCGAGTACGCCAAGTCCCTCTGCCGCACCTGCCCGCTGATGGAGGCGTGCCTCGCCGGGGCGAAGGAGCGGCGTGAGCCTTGGGGCGTCTGGGGTGGCGAGCTGTTCGTCCAGGGTGTCGTCGTCGCCCGGAAGCGGCCGCGTGGCCGCCCGCGCAAGAACCCGGTCACAGCATGAACGCCGCAGGAACCATCGACCGTCCCCTCACGCACGACCCCAAGAAGCAGGCCCCGATGAAGCCGTCCACCACCGAGCCCGCAGGCTCCGCGACCTCAGACTTCACCACCACCGGCGCGAACGACTCGCGTCAGAACAGGACCCGAGAGATGCAACTCATCCCAGAAGCCCTGGCTCGTGCGCATATGCACGACATGCTGCGGGGCGCCGAGCAGGAACGCCGGGCCACGCGCCTGGCGACCGCTCGCCGCATGCAGCGCCGGGCGGAGCGCGCCTCGATGCGCGCCCGCCGTGCGCTGGCCATGGCCGTCATGCAGTGATCCAGCACACCTGAAGCGGTGGCCTCCCGGTACAGGGAGGCGAATCCTTCACCACGGGGGCCGGTCCGTCCGAACGGACCGGCCCCCGCCGTGCGTTGCGGCCGCTACGCCTCGGCCGCCGGCTCCTCCTCGTCCAGTTCGTCCGCGGGGACGAAGCCGGGCAGCCACTCCTCCAGCTCCTCACGCAGCCGCACCGTGGCTCCGAGCTGGCAGAGCACACCGATGGTGCTCAGCGTCACCCGGTGGATCAGCAGGTAGGCCGGCGGCAGGTTGAGCTGCTTGCCCAGCTGGTAGGCGGGGGAGCGGACGTCGGCGATGCGGGCGGCCTGGCTGCGCATCCACGAGCGGTTGAAGGTGAACGTCTCGACCCGGGCCGGCTCGATGATCGGCAGCAGGTAGTCGAGGACCGCGTCGGGGTCCAGCTCTATGGACTCCTTGACGAACCCCTCCGTGCACAGCAGCTCGTAGACGGGGTCCGCCTCGCCGTCCAGGGTCATCCGCAGCGTGACGCCTATCGGCTCCGGCAGGCCGCCCGGGAGCCGGTCGACGGTGCCGAAGTCCAGCACGCCCAGGCGCCACTCGCCGTCACCGTCCGGGTCGCCGGGCAGCAGACGGAAGTTGCCCGGGTGCGGGTCGGCGTGGAGCAGACCGGTGCGGGCCGGGCCGGAGAAGAGGAAGCGGGCCAGGAGCTGGCCGGCCCGGTCGCGCTGCTCCTCGGTGCCGTCGTTGATGATCTCCGACAGCGGGATCCCGTCGATCCACTCCGTGACCAGGATCTGATCGCACTGGTGCACCACCGCCGGGACCATCACGTCCGGGTCGTCCGCGAACTCCTCCGCGTGCGCCTGCTGGGCCTGCGCCTCCAGCGCGTAGTCCAGCTCCTCGGAGACCCGGTCCCGCATCTCCGCGATCAGTGGCTTGATGTCCATGCCGGGAATCAGCGGCCCCAGCAGCCGGGCGAAGCGGCTGAGTTGGGTCAGGTCGGACAGCAGGGCCTCGCCGGCGCCCGGGTACTGCACCTTGACCGCCACCTCGCGGCCGTCGTGCCACACCGCGCGGTGGACCTGCCCGATGGAGGCCGCGGCCGAGGGCTTGTCCTCGAACTCGAGGAACAGCTCGCGCCACTCCGCGCCCAGCCGCTCCTCGAGCACCGCGTGGACCGTGCGGGTCGGCATCGGCGGGGCGGCGTCCTGCAGCTTCGTCAGCGCCGCGCGGTAGGGGCCGGCGACCTCCTCGGGCAGGGCGGACTCGAAGACGGACATCGCCTGCCCGAACTTCATGGCCCCGCCCTTGAGCTCGCCGAGGACCTTGAACAACTGCTCCGCGGTCCGCTGTTGCAGTTCCCGCCCGACGATCTCCGCGGACTCGCCCACGATCCTCTTGCCCAGCCCCCAGGTCGCCCGTCCGGCGAAGCCGAGCGGGAGCGCGGCGAGCTTGGCGGTACGGGTGACCGCCTTCCGTGGAAGATCAGACATGCGCCCTCCAAGTCCCAGTCGGCCGCAACGCGCCTGCCTCGCGTCGTTGCTCCGGCGACGGCCGTCGCACCGCCATTGTCTCGCGCGGCTCCCCGTCCGTGGAGGAGTGCTCCCCTTACCTCTCTCCGCCGCCCCGCAGCCGCATGCGGGGTGCGGCCGGATCGGCCGGGAATGCCAGGTCAGGCCGGGTAGCGACATCTCCCAACGGGTACCCGCGGCGGACGGCGACTCCCCGTCGAGGAAGGCCAGGGCGTGGGCCGCGGCCAGTCCGGCGACGGTCGTGGCGAGAGCCAGATCACAGGCCCCCACCCGGCGGGCGTGCCCGGAGCGCCACTGGGCGGCCAGCCGGGGCCAGGCCGGGTCGCGGTCGGTGCGGTTCTGGTGCAGACAGCCCGCGCAGCTCGTCCCGCCCGGCAGCACGAGGGGTCCCACGACGCCGGTCCCCTCCACGACGCCCGCGTACAGATGGGGCGTGCCGGAGGCCATGAGCGGTTCGGCGGTGAACGGGTCCGGCGCGTGCACGGCGACGTCGTCGCGTGGGGTGAGGATCACGAGGGAGAGGCCCGGGTCGTCGGTTCCGGCTCCGGTGCCCGCGGTGGCCGTGGCGCGGGCGGAGCGGGTGCGGCGCGCCGGCCGGCCCGGGGCCGCGCGGCGGACCGCCGCCCGTGCCGCGTCCTGCCGGCGTTCGCGCAGCGAGTCGGCGGGGAGCCCGCCCGGGGCCACGTCCCACGGCTCGACACGCCCCACGTCGCGCACCTCGACCTCCCCGACCCCGGCCCCGGACAGCACCGACGCCAGCACGGCCCCGACCCGCCCCGCTCCCCGTACCTGCACGCGCAGCTCGCCGCGCGCGGCGAGCCGGCCGAGCGCGCCGCCCGGTTCCGGAGTGGTCAGGGACAGCGACGCGAGGTCGGGGCGCAGCCGCTCCAGGACGTCCGTCCGCTCCCGCAGGGCGTCGGCGGCCGGACCGCCGCCGCGCGTGTCGTCGAGCAGGCCCGCGCGGGCCAGCCGCTCGAGCAGCGCGTCGACCTGGCCGTCCGGCAGGTCCATGCGCCGTCCCTCGTCCCGCAGCAGGGGCAGGCCCCGGGTGCCGTTGAGCAGGTCCAGGAAGCTGCCGGTCGCCGTGTCCATCGGTCCCAGTGTCATCGCGTGCGCCGGGGTCATCCCGAACTGCACGGTGTTGAGGTCGCGCCAGCCGCGCCGCAGCGCGGGTTTCACCATCGGATGCATGACAGTCCCCGTGTCCGTCGCATTCTCCTGAATTATTCCCCGGATGGGCAAACGTCCCGTGGTCGCGTCGCCCATGTCCCGTGGGCCGGTGAAACCGGTCACGCTCCGCCGACCTTGGCCAGCATGCCGGGCCGGGCCGCGACGGTGCTCGAAGTTATCCACAGGCTGGGGGTGTTCGTCGTACTGATCCTCGGCGTCAGTCGGGCAAATCGGTCGTACTAATCAAGCACATGGTGGGGCGCCGCCATCCGAGCGCCCCGGAGCCGGGACTTCGGCCCGCCCCAGCGGGTAACGTCGGGGCGTGCCCGCCGACCCCCTGCACCGCGCCGGAAACCCACAGCGCAGCACGACCAGCCAGCCGCCGAGCGGCTCGGGGCGAGCGCGATCGAGGTCCGCAGGAGTACCCGGCGCCGCCGGACGGTCTCCGCGTACCGCGAGGGCGATCGCACCGTCGTGCTGATCCCCGCCCGGATGTCCGCGGCGGAGGAGCAGCGCTGGGTGACGCTCATGCTCGACAAGCTCGCCGCCCAGGAGAGCAGGCGGGTACTGGGCGACACCGAACTGACCGAGCGCGCCGAGCGGCTGTCCGCCCAGTACTTCGAGGGCCGGGCGCGTCCCGCGTCCGTGCGCTGGGTCACCAACCAGAACACCCGCTGGGGCTCGTGCACTCCGGCCGAGGGCAGCATCCGCCTCTCGCACCGGCTGCAGGGGATGCCCGAGTACGTCGTCGACTACGTCCTCTGCCATGAACTGGCGCATCTGCTGGTGCCCGGTCACGGGGCCGACTTCTGGCGGCTGCTGGAGTCCTACCCGCGCACCGAGCGGGCCCGCGGCTACCTCGAAGGGGTGGTGGCGGCCGGGCGGCTGCCGCACGTGCCCGGCGCGCGCGGCGAGTGACCGGACCGTGCGCGGGGCGCGCGGCCGGTTGTGTACCGGCTCTGTACCGACTCGCACCGGCCGCGTCCTCTGCCGAAATTTGCGGTTAGCCTGGCGCGACGCACTCACATTCGGGATGGGGGACGGTCGTAACGCATGGCCAGGGAATTCCAACGCGGCCACAAGGCCAGGATCAGTGACCTGACGACGGGCACCGATCTGTACGTAGGCGTGCAGATCTCCGCCCCCGGACTGACCTTCGACATCAGTTGCTTCGGTCTGGACGCCGACGAGCGCCTCTCTGACGACCGGTACTTCATCTTCTTCAACCAGCCGAAGTCCCCCGAGGAGTCCATCCAGCTGCTCGGCGCCCAGGCCGGCGACACGGAGTCGTTCCGTGTCACGCTGGACCGCGTCCCGGCGGGCATCCGGAAGCTCTCCTTCACGGCGACCGTCGACGGCGCCGGGCAGATGTCGCAGGTCGGCCCCGGATACCTGCGCGTCGTGGCCGGCGGCGAGGAGGTCGCGCGGTACTCCTTCGACGGCTCGGAGTTCTCCACCGAGCGGGCCGTCATGCTCGGCGACTTCTACTTCAAGGACGTGTGGCGGTTCGCCGCGGTCGGTCAGGGCTTCGACGGCGGTCTCGACGCGCTGCTGAGGAACTTCGGCGGCGAGGTGCTGGAGGAGGAGGCTCCGGCCGCCCCGCAGCAGCCGCAGTCCACGGCCGCCCCGGCTTCGCCCCGCCCGCCCAGGCCGCCGCCCCGCCGGCGTTCGGCGCCCCGCCGCCCCGGCACCCGCCCCCGCGCCCGCTCCGGCCCCGCAGGGCTTCACCCCGCCGCCGGCTCCGGCGCCCGCCCCGAACGTGCACGGCGCGCCGACGGTCATCGCGCCCCTGACCCCGCCCGCCGGTGGCACCGTCCCGCCCCGGCCCCGGCTCCCGCGCCCTACGGCCAGCCGCCGCAGCCTTCTTACGGGGGCCAGCCCAGCGCTCCGATGCCCCCCGGCTACGGCCAGCAGCCCTCCCACGGCGGACCGCCCGGAGCGCCCATGCCCCCGGCTACGGCCAGCAGCCGCCCTACGGCCACGTCCCCGGCCAGCAGGCCGCCGGTCACGGTGTCCCGCAGGGCGCCCCCAGGGCGGGGCCGGAGTGACGGCCGCGCTGCAGAAGTTCAGGGAGACGCCCACCGGGCAGCGCTGGACGCCGCAGAACTCCAAGCTCATCCGCGTCGACCTCGGGATCGGCGGCCAGCCCGTACTGGCCCGGCAGGGCAGCATGGTGCTCTACCAGGGCAAGGTCGACTTCAGCTACAAGGGCGCCGGGTTCGCCGGGCGGATCGTGGGCAACGCGACCGGCCAGGAGATGCAGCTGATGACCTGCACCGGCCAGGGCCAGGTGTTCTTCGCCGACAACTCCACTCACGTGCACCCCGTCGAGCTCCAGGGCGACGCGATCTGCGTCTCGGCGGAGAACGTCCTCGCCTTCGACGAGAGCCTCCAGTACGAGGTCCGGCGCATCGAGGGGCACGGCATTCCCGGCGGTGCGCTGTTCACGATGCAGTTCCAGGGCACCGGCACGATCGTCGTCAAGACGCACGGCACCCCCGTGGTGCTGCCGGTGACGCCGACGACGTTCGCCGACTGCAACGCGGTGGTCGCCTGGTCGGCGGCCTCCCAGGTGATCGTCTCCAGCCAGGTCCGGATGCGCCGCAACGCGTACCCGGGCGACACCGGAGAGAGCGTCAACCTGCAGTTCCGGGGTGCTCCCGGCAACTTCATCGTCGTCCAGCCGTACGAGGTCTGAGGGAGCCCGTCATGAACCAGCCGCTCGCGGGCTACGCTCCCGCACCCGTCACCGCCCGCATGGAGAACCACGGCAGCCACATGCTGAAGGTCGCCATGCAGACCGGCAGCGACCTCCTCGCGCGCGTGGGGTCGATGGTCGCCTACGAGGGCTTCATCCAGTACGAGCCCAACCCGCCGGCCGTCCGCCAGGTCGCCCGCGACTGGATGACCGGCGAGGGCGCCCCCCTGATGAAGTGCTCCGGCGACGGACTGCTCTACCTCGCCGACTACGGCGCCGACGTCGTCGTGATCAACCTCAACGGCGACGGCATCTCGGTCAACGCCACCAACCTGCTCGCCTTCGACGCGCACCTCAGCTGGGGCGTGGAGCGGGTGAAGGGGCTCGCCAAGTTCGCCGGGCAGGGCCTGTGGAACACCAAGATCTCCGGACAGGGGTGGGTCGCGCTCACCTCACGGGGCAAGCCGATCGTGGTCGACTGCGGCGGCGGCGAGGACGAGACGTACGTCGACCCGGACGCGCTCGTCGCCTGGTCCCCGAACCTGAAGGTGAAGGGCAAGCGCAGCTTCAAGGCGCAGTCGCTGATCGGCCGGGGCAGCGGTGAGGCCTACCAGATGGCCTTCTCCGGCCAGGGCATCGTCGTCGTCCAGCCCAGCGAGGACAGCACCGACCGCCTTCGGTTCCGGGGCTGAGGGGGAGTCAGAACATCATGCAGAGCCCGCTTTTCGCCCACAACGACCAGCAGACCCAGGAGCGCTGGAGCCTGCAGAACAAGCAGATGCTCCGCGTCACCCTGGAAGGCCACGACGACCTCCTCGCGCGTAAGGGGACGATGGTCGCCTACCAGGGGCTGGTCGAGTTCGACGCCGAGTACCGCAGCAACGGCCAGGCCCGCGCGCGCAGGCACACCGGCGAGGGCCTGGACCTGATGCGCTGTCACGGACAGGGCACCGTCTACCTCGCCAACCTCGCCCAGTACGTGCACGTCATGGACGTCGAGCAGGACGGGCTGACCGTCGACAGCTCCTACGTCCTCGCCATGGACTCCTCGCTGCACCACGAGGTCATCGCCGTCGACAGCCTGTACGGCATCTCCGGTTCCGGGAAGTACCAGCTCAACATCACCGGACGCGGCAAGGTCGCCCTGATGACCTCGGGCGCGCCGCTGCTGATGCAGGTCACGCCCGACAAGTACGTCAACTGCGACGCCGACGCGATCGTCGCCTGGTCCACCGGGCTGCGGGTGCAGATGCAGGCCCAGACGCACTCCTCCGGTGTCTGGCGGCGGCGCGGCAGCACCGGTGAGGGCTGGGAGCTGAGCTTCATGGGCTCCGGCTTCGCGCTGGTGCAGCCCAGCGAGCTGCTGCCGCCGCAGAACGCGCAGATCGGACAGGGAATCGCCGCGCAGTTCGGCATGGGCCAGCAGGGCGCGCGCGGACAGAACCAGGGCAACGTCTGGAGCTGAGCGCGCCCGAACCGGCGAGGGGTGACCGCCCGGGCGGTCACCCCTTCCGCGTTCACAGCCGGGCGCGCGCGGCCTCCACCAGGCGCACGACGGACTCGTCGGCCACGCCGGCCACCTCGTCGTACGCGAACCAGCGCAGGTCCAGGGACTCGTCGCTGATCTGCTGGACGGCTCCGGGCGGGGCCAGCACCGCGTACTGGACGTCGAGGTGCCAGTGGCAGGGCGGCGGGAGCGGATGCCGGTCCAGCCGGACCGGACCTCCCGGCACCAGGGACAGCCCCGTGATGCCCGACTCCTCCGTCGCCTCCCGCAGGGCGGCGTCCCGCAGGGTGGCGTCGACGGGCTCGCAGTGGCCGCCCATCTGCAGCCACATCCGCAGCTTCCGGTGCAGTGTCAGCAGCACCCGGCCCCGCTCGGGGTCGAGCACCAGCGCGCTCGCCGTGAGGTGACCGTCCGCGCACGCCTTCCACATGCCGTCCGGGTGGGCCGCCAGATGGTCCAGGTAGGCCTGGCGCAGCTCGTCCTGGCCCTCGTACCCCTTCAGCACGAGGACCGCGTCGTCGTACAGGCTCACTCGGTGTCGTCGCCCCCGGCCTCGTCGTCCTTCTTCAGGTTCGGCTTCTCACCGGTGCCGCCCGCCGCCTCGCCGAGCATCTTGTCCAGCTCGGAGAAGTCGAGCTGCTCGCGGTGCACGAAGCCGTCCGGGTCGTCCAGGTCGGTGGCCGTCGGCAGCATGTCCGGGTGGGCCCACAGGGCGTCCCGGCCGTCCACCCCGCGCGCGTCCGTGAGCGAGGCCCACAGCCGTGAGGCGTCACGCAGCCGGCGCGGACGCAGCTCCAGGCCGATCAGCGTCGCGAACGTCTGCTCCGCCGGGCCGCCGGTGGCGCGGCGGCGGCGCAGGGTCTCGCGCAGGGCGTCGGCGGACGACAGGCGCGGTTTCGCGGCCGCGTGCACCACCGCGTCCACCCAGCCCTCCACGAGCGCCAGGGCGGTCTCCAGACGGGCCAGGGCCGCCTTCTGCTCGGGCGTGTCCTCCGGCTGGAACATGCCCTGCTGAAGGGCGTCCTGAAGCTGCTCGGGGTTCTGCGGGTCGAACTGCCCGACCACGTCCTCCAGCTTGGCCGTGTCGACCTTGATGCCGCGCGCGTAGCCGTCGACCGCGCCGAACAGGTGCGAGCGCAGCCACGGCACGTGCGCGAACAGGCGCTGATGAGCCGCCTCGCGCAGGGCCAGGTAGAGCCGGACCTCCTCCTGCGGCACGCCGAGGTCCTTGCCGAACGCCTCCACGTTGGCGGGGAGCAGCGCGGCCTTGCCGGCCGGGCTCAGCGGCAGGCCGATGTCGGTGGAACCGACGACCTCGCCCGCGAGCACGCCCACGGCCTGCCCGATCTGCGTGCCGAACATGGCCCCGCCCATCGAGCGCATCATGCCGATCAGCGGGCCCGCCATGGCCTGCATCTCCTCCGGCAGGACGTCACCCATGGCCGCGCCGACCCGCTCGGCGACCGGGTCGACCAGCTCCTGCCAGGCGGGCAGGGTCGCCTCGACCCACTCGGCGCGGGACCAGGCCACCGCCGAGGCCGCGCCCGACGGCAGGGAGGTCGCGTCGTCCAGCCACAGGTCGGCCAGACGGACGGCTTCCTGGACCGCGGAGCGCTCGGCGCCGCCGATGCTCGCGTCCTTCACGCCGTCCGGGGTGCCCTGCGAGACGGTCTGGCGGGCGATCTGCTTGGCCATGTCCCAGTTCACCGGGCCGCCCTCGTAGGAGAGCATCTGGCCGAGCTGCTGGAACGCGGCGCCCAGGTCGGTGGGGTTCAGGGACCCGAACATCGCTGCGAGCGGGTTGTCGGCGCCGGGGCCGCCAAAGCCTCCGGCTCCGGGCAGCCCGAAACCGAACGGGTTGGCCGGTCCCTGCTCACCACCGCTCTGCTGGTCCTTCTCCTTGCCCTCGTCGCCGTCCTCCGGCTCCTCCGGCGGAAGGCCGAATCCGAATGGGGTGTCACTCACGGGATTCCTCGGCTGGTAAGGCCACCGGTTCTCTCCGGCGGCGCGGCTGCCCGACGTCACCACCCAGCGTAGACACCCGGACCCGATCGGGCCTCGGTGCTTCGCCCACGGAAAGCCTGCGGCAGGATGGATGCACCTGGTACGTGCGCCTCAGTCGCGCCCGTACCGAAGACAACCGCTGGAGACGCCCGGTGAGTTCCCCAGATCCGCAGGTTCGCGCAGCGCGAAACCATACAGACCGCCCGTCGCCCGACCACGGTCCCGCGACCACGGCGCGGCGCGCCGACGGGACGACCGCCGTGCGCGGGCCCGTCGTGGCGGTCACCGGCGCGGCCGCCGGGATCGGCGCCATGCTCACCGAGCGGCTCGCCGCCGCCGAGGAGATCAAGCAGGTCATCGCCATCGACGAGCGGCGCGGGGAGTGCGACGCCGCGCAGTGGCACATCCTGGACGTGCGCGACCCGGCGATCGCGGACAAGCTGCGGGGCGCGGACGTCGTGGTGCACCTCGCGCTCGACCTCGACCTGGAGACCGATCCGGCGGCCCGCACCGCCTACAACGTCCGGGGCACGCAGACCGTGCTGACCGCCGCCGCGGCGGCCGGAGTGCACCGGGTCGTGCTGTGCACCTCCGCGATGGTCTACGGGGCGCTGCCGGAGAACGAGCTGCCCCTGTCGGAGGACGCCGAGCTGCGGGCGACGGCCGAGGCCACCGGCGTCGGGGACCTGCTGGAGATCGAGCGGCTGGCCCGGCGCGCCCCCCGCGCGCATCCGGGGCTGAACGTGACCGTGGTGCGGCCCGCGGTGCTGGTGGGAGGCACCGACACCGCGCTGACCCGGTACTTCGAGTCGCCCCGGCTGCTCGTGGTCGCCGGATCGCGTCCGGCCTGGCAGTTCTGCCACGTCGAGGACCTGTGCGCCGCCCTGGAGTACGCCGTCCTGGAGAAGGTGGACGGGGAGCTGGCGGTCGGCTGCGACGGATGGCTGGAGCAGGAGGAGGTCGAGGAGCTGACCGGGATCCGGCGGATGGAACTGCCGTCGGCGGTCGCCCTGGGCGCCGCCGCCCGGCTGCACCGGATCGGCCTCACCCCGTCCCCGGCGGGCGACCTGGCGTACACGATGTACCCCTGGGTGGTCAGCGGGAGCCGGCTGCACGACGCCGGGTGGCGGCCCCGCTGGACCAACGAGGAGGTGCTGGCGGAGCTGCTGGCGGAGGTCTCCGGGCGGCACACGGTCGCCGGACGCCGGCTGGGACGCAAGGACGCCACGGCCGCGGGCGCGGCGGGGGCGACGGTGGCCCTGCTGGGCGCCGCCGCGGTGGTGCGGCGGGCCCGCAAGGCCCGCCGCAGGTGAGATCCGGAGGGCTCCGGGCGAGGGGCTCCGTGAGCCGCCGCGTGCCGCCCACCCCGTGGCTCCGTGAGCCGCCGCGTGCCGCACGGCCTGTAGGAGGCTCCAAGCCACCCCGCGCGCGAGCCTGGTGAAAGTCGTATTCCGGTGGGGCGGGGGTGTGCGGCACGATGGGGGCATGGCACCCACGAACGATCACCCCGGTGAGCAGGCGGCTCAGGACCCCATCAAGCTGATCGGCGTCCGGGAGACCCCGCTCTCCGTGGACGAGGTGTTCGCGGCCGTCGGGGACGACGCCGCGGGCGGTGTCGCGCTGTTCGTGGGGACGGTGCGCAACCACGACGGGGGCGCCGACGTCGACGCGCTCGGGTACTCCTGCCATCCCAGCGCCGAGGCCGAGATGCGGCGGATCGCCGAGAAGGTCGCCGCCGAGTTCCCGGTGCGGGCGCTGGCCGCCGTCCACCGGGTCGGGGACCTCCGGGTCGGGGACCTCGCCGTCGTCGTCGGCGTGTCGTGCCCCCATCGGGGTGAGGCGTTCGAGGCCTGCCGCAGGCTCATCGACGACCTGAAGCACGAGGTGCCCATCTGGAAGCACCAGCGGTTCTCCGACGGGACCGAGGAATGGGTCGGCGCCTGCTGACCGCCGTCACCGTCGGCGCACCGGCCCGCCCGGTTGCGTAACCACCCCCCTCGCGTGAGCGTTGTCAGTGCGAATGGTTAATCTGCTGATCAGTCAGTCGCGGACGCTCATGGGGTTGGGAGGTCGGCATGGCGGCGCTCGCCTGGTTGCTGATTCCGCTGGTTGCCGCGGTCGCGGCCGGACTGTGGGGGAGTTGGGCCAATCGGACCCGGAGAATCCGCAGCGACGGTCCCGAGCTGGACGGCTACGCGCGGTTCCGCGAGGCCATGGAGAAGAAGTCCCACTCCGGCGCCCCCGGCGCCTGAGGAGTGGTGCCCTGACGGTGCGCTGACAGAGGCGTCCCGTACTGTCGTGGCATGCCACGCCGCACCGCGACGATGCTCGCCTCCACCCTGATGCTGATCGCGCTCCTGTGCGCGGGTGTGCTCATCCCCGTGCCGTACGCGGAGATGTCTCCCGGGCCGACCGTGAACACGCTCGGGGAGCACGACGGCGAGCCGGTGCTGCAGATCTCCGGCCACAGGACGTACGCGACGGACGGTCACCTGAACATGACCACCGTCCGCGTCACCAGCGCCGACTTCCGGATGAACCTGGTGGAGGCCGTCTACGGCTGGCTGGCGCACGACAGCAAGATCGTGCCGCACGACACTCTCTACCCGGACGGCAAGACCGAGCAGCAGTCCACCCAGGAGAACGCCGAGGAGTTCAGCCAGTCCCAGGAGAGCGCCAAGGTCGCCGCCCTGAAGGAACTGGGCGTCCCGGTGAAGTCCTGGGTGATCGTCTCCACCGTCGTCAAGGGCTCCCCGGCCGAGGGCCGGCTGCACGCGGGCGACGTGATCAAGGCCGTGGACGGGACGGCCGTCGGGCAGCCGTCCGACGTCGCCCGGTTCGTCACCCGGCACAAGCCCGGCCAGAAGGTCGTCTTCACCGTCGTCCCGGCCAAGGAACAGGCCGCCGCCGAGAAGCAGCACAGGACGGCGGCGAAGACCCGCGACGTCGCCCTCACGACGGCGACCTCCCACGACAGCGGCGCCCGGCGCGCCATCGTCGGGATCTCCGCCGGCACCGACCACACCTTCCCGTTCAGCATCGACATCAAGCTCGCCGACGTCGGCGGGCCCAGCGCCGGACTGATGTTCGCACTCGGCATCTACGACAAGCTCACCCCGGGCAGCCTCACCGGCGGGAACTTCGTCGCCGGCACCGGCACCATCGACGACAAGGGGACGGTCGGGCCGATCGGCGGCATCGAGATGAAGACCGTCGGCGCCCGCAACAAGGGCGCCCGGTACTTCCTCACCCCCGCCGACAACTGCGCGGCAGCCGCCAAGGACACCCCGAGCGGGCTCACGCTCGTCAAGGTGAAGACCATCGGCGACGCGCTCGGCGCCCTGAAGGACATCCGCGGCGGCGACACCGCCGCCCTGCCGAAGTGCACCGCCAAGAGCTGACCGGCGGCCCCGGGACACGGCTGGGGGCGCCCCCGATCACCGGGAGCGCCCCCATCGCCGTACCGGGGTGATCAGTCCGCGAAGGTCGCCGCCAGCGCCTCGGCCAGGCCCGGCACCAGCTCCGGCCCCGTCAGGACCTCCGTCGAGGAGTCCTTCTCGCGCAGGCGCAGCGCCGACTCGCGGCCGCCGTCGCGCAGCACCGCCACCGTCATACGGACCTCCTGGCGCTCGGGGTGCTCCGCCACCCACTTCGCCAGCTTGGCCTCGCTCAGGCCCTTCGGCACCTGCGCCTCGGCGGACGGCGGCAGCATCAGGCGCTCCACGGTGAGCGCGCAGCCCACCACCGCGTCCGGCCAGGCGATGGTGCCGAGGAACTCGTCGAGCGCCTTGTCCGCCGGAACCTCGTCCTGCTCGATCGGGGTGAGGCCGGCCGCCTCGGACTCGTCGTCGAGGCCGAGCTGGGTGGCGAGCGAGGGTTCCTGGGCCCGCAGTCGTGCGGTGTCTACGAGGGCGAAGAGGCGGGCGGGCTGGTCCCAGCCGAGGCCGGAGGCGTACTCGTCGATCTCGAGTACGGCCCGGGTGAGCGGGTTCGCTGCCATGGGAGTGTTGGACATGGTCACAATCCTGCCTCGTTCCCGGGCGGAATCGGGAACCGAGTGAACCGTGAGTAAGTTGCATAGGTGTGGCCCGCGATCACGGGGGCCTCGGCCGGCCCGTGAGAACGGGGGGCCTGACGTATCGACAGCGAACTTCGAGGTGCGCACCTTGGCTTTCCAGATGCCGGACCGCGGCGGAGGCCCGACGGGGCCACGGATCAGAGCGGGACGCCCGTCCCGGCGGGCCCGGGCCCTGCTCATGACGCTGGGCGTCCTCGCCGTCCTCGGCATGGTGTTCACCATGTTCGCGGGCTTCTGGACGGACTGGCTGTGGTACCGGTCGGTGCACTACTCGTCCGTGTTCACCACCACGCTGTGGACCAAGATCGGGCTGTTCTTCGTCTTCGGGCTGCTGATGGCCGTCGCCGTCGGCCTCAACATCTGGCTGGCCCACCGGCTGCGGCCCCGCTGAGCGCCATGTCCATGGAGCAGCAGAGCCTCGACCGCTACCGGATGGGCATCGCGCCGTACAAGACCTGGCTGCTGCTCGCCGTCGCCTGTCTCGTCGGTCTGATCGCCGGCGCCTCCGCGGCCGGACAGTGGCGCACCTGGCTGATGTGGGTCAACGGCGTGCCCTTCCACCAGAAGGACCCGCAGTTCCACCTCGACGTCTCCTTCTACGCCTTCGACCTGCCCTGGTACCGGTTCCTGCTCGGCTTCGGCTTCGCCACCGCGATCCTGTGCCTGATCGCCGCCGCGCTCACCCACTACCTGTACGGCGGGCTGCGCGTCACGAGTCCGGGCGCGCGCGCCACCGCCGCCGCGACCGGGCACCTGTCGGTGCTCCTCGGCATCTTCGTGGCGCTGAAGGCGGTCGCCTACTGGCTCGACCGGTACGGGCTCGCCGTCAAGTCCAGCGACTTCAAGGCGACCGGCAACTGGACCGGCCTGCGCTACGTCGACGCCAACGCCTACCTGCCGGCCAAGACGATCCTGTTCTGCATCGCCGTCATCTGCGCGCTGCTGTTCTTCGCCACCCTGTGGCGGCGCACCTGGCAGCTTCCGGTCATCGGCTTCGGCCTGATGGTCCTCTCCGCGATCCTGATCGGCGGCCTGTACCCGGCCATCGTGCAGAAGTTCCAGGTGCAGCCCAACGAGCAGGCCAAGGAAGCCCCGTACGTACAGAAGAACCTGGAGGCGACCCGCGAGGCGTACGGGATCGACGACACCAAGGTCACCGAGTACGCCGGCAAGTCCACCACGGCGGACAAGACCGAGCTGCGCGACAAGGTCGGCGACACGGCGAGCATTCGCATCATGGACCCGAACGTCGTCTCGCCGACGTTCCAGCAGCTGCAGCAGATCAAGGGCTACTACGGGTTCCCGGCCAACCTCGACGTCGACCGGTACGCCAAGGACGGCAAGGAGCAGGACACCGTCATCGGCCTGCGTGAGCTGAACCTGAGCGGCATCCCCAAGAACAACTGGATCAACGACCACTTCCGCTACACGCACGGCTACGGCGCGGTCGCCGCCAAGGGCACCGAGGCCGACTCCGAGGGCCGCCCGGTCTTCACCGAGAAGAACCTGCCGTCCGAGGGCTCCCTCGGCAGCTACAAGCAGCAGATCTACTACGGCGAGAAGACCACCACGTACTCGATCGTCGGCGGCCCCCAGAAGGAGGTCGACTACTCCGACAACGAGCGCGAGAAGACCACCAGCTACCAGGGCAGGAGCGGGGTCAACCTCGACAGCCCGGTCAACCGGGCCGCGTACGCGGTGGCGTTCAACGAGCCGCAGATCCTCTACTCGGGCGCGATCGGCAAGGGCTCGCGGATCCTGTACAACCGCACCCCCAAGGAGCGCGTCGAGGCGGTGGCTCCCTGGCTGACCATCGACGGTGACGCCTACCCGGCCGTGGTGAACCACCGCATCCAGTGGATCGTCGACGCGTACACGACCACCAACGGCTATCCGTACGCATCCCGTACGACGCTCGGTGACACGACGGCAGACTCGCTGACCGCGACGAACAACTCCCGTGCGGTGGTGGCCCAGCAGAACCAGGTCAACTACATCCGCAACTCGGTGAAGGCGACCGTCGACGCGTACACCGGCGAGGTCAAGCTCTACCAGTGGGACACCGCGGACCCCGTGCTGAAGACCTGGATGAAGGCCTTCCCCGGGACGGTCCAGCCGCGCGCGGACATCTCCGGGGACCTGATGCAGCATCTGCGCTACCCGCAGGACCTGTTCAAGGTCCAGCGCGAGCTGCTCACCCGCTACCACGTGACCGACGCACAGACCTTCCTCAGCGGCAGCGAGGTGTGGGAGGTGCCCGACGACCCGTCGAACGACTCCGGCAACGCGGTGCCGCCGTACTACCTGAGCATGAAGATGCCGGACCAGAGTGCCCAGGCGTTCTCGCTGACGACGACGTTCACACCGAACGGGCGGGACAACCTCAGCGCCTTCATGGCCGTCGACTCCGACCCGGGCACGAGCGACTACGGCAAGATCAGAGTCCTCAAGCTGCCGGCGAGCACCACCGTCTACGGCCCCAAGCAGGTGCAGAGCCAGTTCAACTCGGAGTCGGACATCGCCGAGACCATCAGCCTGCTGAGCAGAGGCCACTCCAAGGTCGAGTACGGCAACCTGCTGACGGTGCCCCTGGACGGGGGACTGCTCTACGCGGAGCCCGTCTACGTCCGTGGCGGTTCGCTGAAGTACCCCCTGCTGCGCAAGGTGCTGGTCACCTACGAGGGCAGGACCGCGTTCGAGAACACCCTGGACGAGGCGCTGAACAAGGTGTTCGGGGTCGAGGGTTCGACCACGCCGCCGAAGACCGGGGACAACCCGCCCGACACCGGCGACCCGACGGTCAGGCAGGCGCTCGACGACGCCCAGAAGGCGTTCGAGGCCGGGCAGGAGGCCCTGCAGAAGCCGAAGCCGGACTGGTCCGCGTACGCCAAGGCGCAGGACGATCTCGAGGCCGCGCTGAAGCGGGCCGAGGAGGCGCAGGCCAAGGCCGACAAGGCCGCGGGTGGCGACAAGAGCGGGGGCGGCGGCAAGAGCTGATCAAGGCCACCCCCGCGCCGTGATACGGTTGCTGAACAACGGCGCGGGGTGGAGCAGCTCGGTAGCTCGCTGGGCTCATAACCCAGAGGTCGCAGGTTCAAATCCTGTCCCCGCTACTGAAGACGAAGGCCCGGATTCCTTACAGGGATCCGGGCCTTCGTGGTGTGCGAACTCATGTACAGATCGGGAGGACGGCCGCGCCGCCGTGGGGAGTTGGGCTGTCTGTGTTTGACTTATCTCTCTGTGGGCATGTCGACAAAACGCTGAAGTGACCTCACGGGCTGCGGTATACCGGGTGTACCCAGGTTGCAGGTGGTGCGACGATGGACGTTATGGGGGACAAGGCAACTCTGTTCGAGACAGGGCGATTTGTGCAGTCTCCGGGTGAGGGGGCGACCCGGGACGAAATGGGCGACACGGGCGACACGGCCGAGGACGCGCGCCTCCGGCTCGCCGCGCGGACCGGCGACACCGAGGCGATGAGCGTCCTCGGTGCCATGCTCCTGCGCGGTGGCGACCTCGACGGAGCCGAGCCCCACCTGCGTGCCGCCACCGCGGCCGGCGACCGCGCCGCCGCCAACAACCTGGGTGTCCTGCTGCACCAGCGCGGCTATGCCGAGGAGGCCGCCGGCTGGTGGCGGATCGCCGCGGTGGCCGGTTCGGCCGCCGCCGCGCACGCGCTGGGCCGCCACCACCGCGAGCGCGGGGACGAGCCCGCCGCCGAGTACTGGCTGCGCCAGTCCGCCGAGCAGGGCCACGCCCTGGGCGCCTACGCGCTCGCCGACCTGCTGGAGCACCGGGGGGACGCCGCGGCCGGGGACTGGATGCGGGCCGCCGCCGAACGCGGGCACCGTGAGGCCGCCTACCGGCTGGCGCGCGCGCTCGACCGGAAGGCCGGCGCCGAGGAGGAGGGCGGGTCCGACAACGCTGTCGAGGAGACCGAGCAGTGGTACCGCCAGGCCGCGGCCCGCGGTCACCGGCGGGCCGCGCTGCACCTCGGGGCGATCCTGGAGAAGCGCGGGGACCTCAAGGAGGCCGGGCGCTGGTACCTGACCTCCGCCAAGGACGGGGAGGCCCGTGCCGCCTGCGCCCTGGGCTTCCTGCTGCGCGACGCCGGGGACACCGAGAGTGCCGCCGTGTGGTGGCTCAGGGCCGCCCAGGACGGCGACGGCAACGCGGCCAACGCGCTGGGCGCGCTGCACGCCGAGCGCGGCGAGACGCAGACCGCCGAGCGCTGGTACCGGGCCGCGCTGGACGCCGGGGACGACAACGGGGCCTACAACCTCGGGCTGCTCTGCGCCGAGCAGGGCCGGACCGCGCAGGCCGAGCAGTGGTACCGGCGGGCGGCGTACGCGGGGCACCGGGAGGCGGCGAACGCGCTGGCCATCCTGCTGCTCCAGGGCGACGACCCGGCCGGAGCGGAGCCCTGGTTCTCCAAGGCCGCCGAGGCCGGCAGCGTGGACGCCGCGTTCAACCTGGGCATCCTGCATGCCGGGCGGGGCACGGGCGAGGACGCCGATGTCGCGCTGCGCTGGTACGAGCGCGCGGCCGCCGCCGGGCACACCGAGGCCGCACTTCAGGTCGGGATGGCCCGGCTGCGCGAGGGCGACGAGCAGGGGGCCGAGCGGCACCTGCGCTGCGCGGCGGGCGGCGGCAACCCCGAGGCGGCCTACCGGCTCGCGACCCTGCTGGACGCGCGGCGGCCCCCGGAGCCGGCCCACGAACTGGGTGAGGTCGTGCACGAGAAGACCGAGTGCGAGGAGTGGTACGAGCGGGCGGCCACCCAGGGGCACCGTCGTGCCCAGGTGCGGGTGGGCATGCTCGCCGCGGCCCGGGGCGACGTGGTCGAGGCCGCGCGGTGGTACCGGGCGGCGGCCGAGGCCGGATCGCGCAACGGGGCGTTCAACCTGGGCCTGCTGCTGGCCCGGGAGGGCAGCGAGCCCGAGGCGGCGGTGTGGTGGACTCGGGCCGCCGACGCCGGGCACGGCCGGGCGGCGCTCCGGCTGGCCCTGGTCTACGCGCGTCGTGGTGAGCTGGCGGAAGGGCAGCGGTGGGCCGACCGCGCGGTGGCGCTGGGGCCCGCGGAGGTGTCCGAGCGGGCGGGCCGGCTGCGGGACGCCCTGCGCGAGGAGCTCTCCGCGTGACCTGGCCGTTCGCCGGCAATGGATTTGCTTCCGCGGGCTTCCCTCCCGTAGTGTCGTGTTCACCGACGCGGGGTGGAGCAGCTCGGTAGCTCGCTGGGCTCATAACCCAGAGGTCGCAGGTTCAAATCCTGTCCCCGCTACTGAAGGCCGAGGGCCGGAATCCAGAAATGGGTTCCGGCCCTCGGTCGTTCGCGCCATCCGTTTCCGCTTCCCTGGTGCGAGCGCGCGAAAAAGGAGAGGGGCCGCGGCCCCTCTCCTCATCTGTCCCGTGTCACTCGTCCCGCGTCACGCACCCGCGCAGTTCGGGCACAGGCCCCGGTACGTCACCTCGACGTCCGACACCGTGAAGCCGAAGCGCTCGGTGTCGGGGAGGTCGGCGAGCGGGTTGCCCGTGGGGTGCACGTCACGGATCGCGCCGCACCGGGCGCAGACCAGGTGGTGGTGCGGGCGGTGCGCGTTCGGGTCGTAGCGCTTGGCGCGCTTGTCCGTCGTGACCTCGATCACCTCGCCGAGGGTCACCAGCTCGCCCAGCGTGTTGTAGACGGTCGCCCGGGAGATCTCCGGCAGCTTCGTGACGGCCCGCGCATGGACCTCGTCGGCCGTCATGTGGACGTGCTCGCCGTCGAGAACCTCGGCCACCACGCGTCGCTGTGCGGTCATCCGCCATCCGCGTCCGCGCAGCCGTTCCAGTAGGTCGCTCATGGAAGCAGCGTAACAGCAGGAGGACCAGATCCCGAACAGGTGTGACTTTGGAATCACATTTGACTTGGACAATGTCCAATGTAGGATCGAGGCGAATTTTGACCGGTGGACAGGACCGGTCGGGAATGACGCAGGAGGCGCACGTGACGCAGGGACCGCTCACCACGGAGGCCGGTGCACCGGTGGCCGACAACCAGAACAGTGAGACCGCAGGCGTCGGCGGCCCGGTGCTCGTGCAGGACCAGCTGCTCCTGGAGAAGCTGGCCCACTTCAACCGCGAGCGCATCCCGGAGCGCGTCGTGCACGCCCGGGGAGCGGGGGCGTACGGCACCTTCACGGTGACCGCCGACGTCACCCCGTACACCCGGGCCGCGTTCCTCTCCGAGGCCGGCAAGGAGACCGAGACCTTCCTGCGCTTCTCGACCGTGGCCGGGAACCTGGGCGCGGCGGACGCGGTCCGCGACCCGCGCGGCTTCGCGCTGAAGTTCTACACCGAGGAGGGCAACTACGACCTCGTCGGCAACAACACCCCGGTGTTCTTCATCCGCGACGCGATCAAGTTCCCGGACTTCATCCACACCCAGAAGCGCGACCCGTACACCGGTTCCACGGAGGCGGACAACGTCTGGGACTTCTGGGGCCTGAGCCCGGAGAGCACCCACCAGGTCACCTGGCTGTTCGGCGACCGCGGCATCCCGGCGTCGTACCGGCACATGGACGGCTTCGGCTCGCACACCTACCAGTGGAACAACGAGGCCGGCGAGGTCTTCTGGGTCAAGTACCACTTCAAGACCGACCAGGGGATCAGGAACCTCACCGCCGCGGAGGCCGAGGTCCTGGCGGGCAAGGACCCCGACTCCCACCAGCGCGACCTGCGCGAGGCGATCGAGCGCGGGGAGTTCCCGAGCTGGACCGTGGGCGTGCAGATCATGCCGGCGGCGGACGCGGCGACGTACCGTTTCAACCCGTTCGACCTGACCAAGGTGTGGCCGCACGCGGACTACCCGGTCATGGAGATCGGCAGGCTGGAGCTGAACCGCAATCCGCGGAACGTCTTCGCCGAGGTCGAGCAGTCGGTCTTCAGCCCCGCGCACTTCGTGCCCGGCATCGGCCCGTCCCCGGACAAGATGCTCCAGGGCCGTCTGTTCGCGTACGGCGACGCGCACCGCTACCGCGTCGGCGTCAACGCCGACCACCTGTCGGTGAACCGCCCGCACGCCGCCGAGGCGCGCACCAACTCCCGGGACGGCCACCTGTACGACGGCCGGCACGGCGGTGCGAGGAACTACGAGCCGAACAGCTTCGGGGGTCCGGGGCAGACCGGCCGGCCGCTGTGGCAGCCGTTCGACGGCTTCACCGCGGGCACCGGCGGCCACCCGACGCCGCCGCACGCCGAGGACGACGACTTCGTGCAGGCGGGTGACCTCTACCGGCTGATGTCGGAGGAGGAGAAGGAGCGACTGGTCGCCAACCTGGCCGGGGCGGTCTCCCAGGTCTCGCGCGAGGACATCGCCGAGCGCGCGATCGGCAACTTCCGCGAAGCCGACGCCGACTTCGGCAAGCGGCTGGAGACCGCGGTGCGGGCGCTGCGCGGCTGAGCCGCCCGTGGCGGCCCGGGCGCCGGCCGGGGCGGGCCGGACCCCACGGGGTCCGGCCCGCCCCTGTGTGCTCAGAGCGCCGGTGCGGGCTCCCGGGCCGGGACCCAGCAGCGGATGATGTCGCGGACCGACACGATGCCGACGGGCTCGCCGCGGTCGAGGACCACCAGGTGCCGGAAACCGCCGCGGGTCATGGCCAGGGCCGCCTCCTGGAGGGTCCAGGTCGGGGTGGCGAAGACGACGTCGGTGGTGGTGTGGGCGTGGGTGCGTTCCGTGTCCGGGTTCTGGCCGAGGCCGACGGAGTTGAGGATGTCGCGTTCGGTGAGGATGCCGACGCCGCCGGCGTCGGGGTCGAGGACCACCGCGGCGCCGACGTGGCGGGCGGACATCAGGGCGGCTGCCTGACGCAGGGTGTGGGCGGGGCCGACGGTGAGGATCACCGTGCTCATGGCGTCTCGGACGATCATGGAATGAGGCCACCTCCTAGGAATCCATGGCGTTGTGCACGGATTCACAAATTCACAAGTGGGGGTCGACCTCAGAGTGCCCGGTAAAGAGCGGGTCAACAAGAGGGCGCGCGCGGCCAGTTGAGGGCGTGCGCGGAACTCGCCGGGCCGTCAGGGGCGCCGGCGCCGGTCCAGATGGTCCAGCAGGACGTCGTGCAGCAGGCCGTTGGAGGCCGCCGCGTTGCCGCTGTGCGGGCCCGGACGGCCGTCGAGCCCGGTGAAGGTGCCGCCGGCCTCGGTGACGATGATCGCGTTCGCCGCCATGTCCCACAGGGACAGCTCCGGCTCGGCGCAGATGTCGACGGAGCCCTCCGCGACCATCATGTAGGGCCAGAAGTCGCCGTACGCGCGCGTGCGCCACACCTCGCGGGTCAGGTCGAGGAAGCCGTCCAGCCGGCCCTGCTCCTCCCAGCCGGAGAGCGAGGAGTACGCGAAGGACGCGTCGGCCAAGTCGCCGACGTGGGAGACGTGGATGCGGGACGCGGAGGTCAGACTGCGGCCCGTGAAGGCGCCGTGGTCCTTCGCGGCCCACCAGCGGCGGCCGAGGGCGGGAGCGGAGACGAGGCCGACGACCGGGTGGTAGCCGCCCTCGCCCGCCTCCATCAGCGAGATGAGGGTGGCCCAGACCGGGACGCCCCGGACGTAGTTCTTCGTGCCGTCGATCGGGTCGATCACCCAGCGGCGCGGCCCCGTGCCCTCGACGCCGAACTCCTCACCGAGGACGGCGTCCCGTGGCCGGGCTCGCTTGAGGTGGCCGCGGATGAGTTCCTCCGCCGCCTTGTCCGCCTCGCTGACCGGCGTCATGTCCGGCTTCGTCTCCACCTTCAGGTCGAGCGCCTTGAAGCGGTCCATGGTGGTGGCGTCGGCCGCGTCCGCGAGTACATGGGCGAGTCGGAGGTCGTCGAGGTAGTCCGGCATGCCTCGAACCGTATCCGCCATGGACGCCCCAGGGCCACAAGGGTCCGGACCGGGCGGGGCGCGACGGTGGCCCGCACACCCTTGACAGTGCGTGGGAGCGCGTCAAATCTGGGCGCAGAGTTGTCCGCCCCAGGGAGGCGATGATGCCTGCGGCCCGGGAATCCCTACTGGACGCCGCCGCCACGGCGCTCGCGCGCCGGCCGTGGACCGCGGTGCGGATGGTCGACGTGGCCGCGGCGGCCGGGGTGTCCCGGCAGACGCTGTACAACGAGTTCGGGAGCAAGGAGGGGCTGGCCAGGGCGCTGGTGCGGCGGGAGGCCGACGGATATCTCGCCGGGGTGGAACGGGCCCTCGCCGCGCACACCGACCCCCGCGACCGGCTCACCGCCACCGCCGAGTGGACGGCGTCGGCGGCCCGGGACAGCGCGCTGGTACGGGCCCTGCTCACCGGGTGCTGGAGCGAGCGCCTGCCCGCGCCGGCGCTCGCCGCCGTGCGCTCCTCCTCCGTCGTACCCGCGCAGCGCCGGGCGGACGGGCCGCTGCCCTCGCCCGGCGACTTCGTGCGGCTGGTCCGGGACCGCGCGGTCACCGTGCTGGCCGGGCCCGCCGCCGCCACGGAGCACACCGCCGACCTGACCCGCTCCTGCGAACTGGCCGTGCGCCTCGCCCTGTCCTGCGTCGCGGCACCACCGGAGGAGGACGGCGTGGCGGAACTGGTGCGCGGCGTGCTGGGGCGTCACCTGGTCTGAACCGCGTCCGCCCGGCCGGGCGGCCGGGCGCCGTCCCGGCCCGAGGGTGCCCACGGCGGGCCGGCGGGAGGACGTCAGTGCGCCGAGCCCGACAACTGGAGGCCGATCACGCCGATGATGACGAAGGAGATCGAGACGATCTTCAGGGTCGACACCAGGTCGCCGAGGAAGACCATGCCGTAGATCGCGGTGCCCGCCGCGCCGATCCCTGTCCACACGGCGTACGCGGGCCGACGTCGAGTTTCTTCAGGGACAGGGTCAGCAGGCCGAAGCTGCCCAGGGCGAAGGAGGCGAAGGCGATCGTGGGCCACAGCCGGGTGAACCCGTGCGAGAGCTTGAGGCACACGGCGAAACCGGTCTCCAGAATCCCGGCCACTATGACCAGCAGCCACGCCATGTGCGGTCCTCCCGTAGGTCCGGATCTCCGGATCGGTGCGATTATGCACTTACCGAACGCGACCCCCGGCAAACCCCGCGGTGTTCAGTCGCCCTCCCGGCGGTCCCGCGTGGACAGCAGCCGGCGCAGCGAGTACAGCCGTGCCGGATCGGCGTGCCCCTCCTCGACGAACACGTCCAGCGCGCAGTCCGGCTCGTCGTGGCTGCACGCGCGCGGGCAGCCCTCGGTGCCCGGCTCCAGGTCCGGGAAGGCGAGGATCACCCGGGAGGGATCGATGTGCGCCAGGCCGAAGGAGCGCACCCCCGGGGTGTCGACGACCCATTCGTCCGCCCCGGCGAGGGGCAGGGCGAGGGCGGAGGTGGTGGTGTGGCGGCCGCGGCCCGTCACCGCGTTGACATGGCCGGTCGTGCGCCGCAGGTCCGCCGGGACGAGCGTGTTGACCAGGGTCGTCTTGCCCACGCCCGAGTGGCCCACGAACGCGGTGATCCGGCCTTCCAGGTACTCGCGCACCCGGTCGGCGGCGTCGCCGTTCTCCAGTTCCTCCCGGCTGGTGACGACGTACGGGATGTCGAGCGCGCCGTACAGCTCCAGCAGTTTGTCCGGCGGGGCCAGGTCGGACTTCGTCATCACCAGCAGCGGCTCCAGGCCGCCGTCGTAGGCCGCCACCAGGCAGCGGTCGATCAGGCGCGGGCGCGGCTCGGGGTCGGCGAGGGCCGTGACGATCGCCAGTTGGTCGGCGTTGGCGACGACCACCCGCTCGTAGGGGTCGTCGTCGTCCGCGGTGCGGCGCAGCACCGAGGTGCGCTCCTCGATGCGCACGATCCGCGCGAGGGTGTCCTTCTTGCCGGACAGATCGCCGACCAGTGCCACCCGGTCGCCCACGACGGCCGCCTTGCGGCCCAGCTCCCGGGCCTTCATCGCCAGCACGGTCCGGCCCTCGACCAGGCAGGTCAGGCGGCCCCGGTCGACGGTGAGGACCATGCCCTCGGCCGCTTCCTCGTGCTTGGGCCGGATGTTGGTGCGCGGCCGGTTGCCCTTGCGGTTGGGGCGGCTGCGGATGTCGTCCTCGTCGGTGTGCTTGCCGTAGCGGCGCATGATCCCAGTCCGCCCGTCAGTTCCCCAGCATCCCGGTCCACAGCTCGGGGAAGTCCGGCAGGGTCTTCGCCGTCGTCGCGACGTTCTCGATCAGCACGCCCTCGACCGCCAGGCCGATGATCGCACCGGCCGTGGCCATGCGGTGGTCCTCGTAGGTGTGGAACACCCCGCCGTGCAGCGGGCGCGGGCGGATGTGCAGGCCGTCGGCCGTCTCGGTGACGTCGCCGCCGAGCTCGTTGATCTCCTTGGTGAGCGCGGCCAGCCGGTCCGTCTCGTGCAGCCGCAGATGGGCCACGCCCCGCAGGGTCGAGGGGGAGTCGGCGAGCGCGGCCACCGCGGCGATGCCCGGGGTCAGCTCGCCGACGTCGCTCAGGTCGACGTCGATGCCGTGCACCGAGCCCGAGCCCGAGAACACCAGCCCGAACTCGGTCAGCTCGCAGGAGCCGCCCATCTCGGTGAAGATCTCGCGCAGCCGGTCACCCGGCTGGGTGGTCCGCTCCGGCCAGTCCGGGATCAGCACCTTGCCGCCCGTGACCAGGGCCGCGGCCAGGAACGGCTGGGCGTTGGACAGGTCCGGCTCGATCGTCAGGTCCCGGCCGAGCAGCGCACCCGGCGTCACCCGCCACACGTTCGGCTCGCCGCCCGACTCCGGGGTGTCCACCTGGGCGCCGACCGCGCGCAGCATGTCCACGGTCATCCGGATGTGCGGCAGGGAGGGCAGGGAGGCCCCGGTGTGCCGGACCTCGACACCCTGGTTGAAGCGCGGGCCGGACAGCAGCAGCGCGGAGACGAACTGGGAGGACGAGGAGGCGTCGATCGACACCGGACCGCCGTCCAGCGCCCCGGCGCCGTGCACGGTCAGCGGCAGCGCGCCCCGGCCGTCGTCGTCGATCCGGGCGCCGAGCACCCGCAGCGCGTCGATCACGCCGTTGAGGGGCCGCTCGTACGACCGCGGGTCCCCGTCGAACCGGATCGGGCCGTCGGCCAGCGCGGCCACCGGCGGCAGGAAGCGCATCACCGTGCCGGCGTTGCCGACGTCGACCGTGGCCGGACCGTGCAGGCCGGTGGGCAGCACACGCCAGGCCTCACCGGAGCCGTCCGGGCCGCCCGCGACGGAGGAGCTGGACGACACGGTCTCCTCGATCTCCACGCCCATGGCCCGCAGCGCGCCGGCCATCAGCAGGGTGTCGCGGGAGCGCAGCGGACGGCGCAGCCAGCCGGGCTCGGAGGCGAGGGCGGCCAGCACGAGGGCTCGGTTGGTGACCGACTTGGACCCGGGCACGTGGACCGTCGCGTCGACGGCTCCGCTCGCGTGCGGGGCGGGCCAGAGGGCGGGAGGGGCGGTGTTCGGGGCCATGGGGCCACTTTATAAGGAGGGGCCGGTATCAACCCTCCAGCAGCCAGCGGCCGCCGCCGATCAGGGAGCACAGGGACACCGCGTGGAACAGGAACAGCCACAGGCCCGCCGGGACATGCGTCAGACGGGAGAGCTGGTCCGCGTCGGAGTCGCCCGCGCCGCCCCGCATCCGCTTGGCCTGCAGCTCGAACGGCGGCCGGACCCCGCCGAGCAGCAGGAACCACACCACCGCGTACGCGAACGCCGCCTGCACCTGCGGCCCCGTGAGCCAGGACACCAGTAGGAAGGCGCCGCCGGTCAGCACCACGGTCAGTACCCCGTAAGCGTTGCGGATCATCACCAGCATGACGACCAGCAGGGCGGTCGCCGCCCACAGCAGCACGGTGATGCGGCCGGCCGCCAGCAGCGCGGCACCGCCCAGGCCCAGCAGCGAGGGCGCCGTGTACCCGGCGGCCGCGGTGAGGATCATGCCCAGGCCGTACGGCTTGCCCCGGCTGACGGTGAGGCCGCTGGTGTCGGAGTGCAGGCGGATGCCGGTGAGCTGCCGGCCGGTGAGCAGCGCCACCAGGCCGTGCCCGCCCTCGTGCGCGATGGTGATGGCGTTGCGGGCTATGCGCCACAGGGGGTGCGGCACGACGACGGCCAGCGCGGCGACCCCGGTGGCCAGCACCACCCACAGGCCGGGATCGGGCTGGGTGCCGGTGAGCCGGTCCCAGAGGCCGGCGGTGAGGCTTTCCATTTGACCGAGCAGCTCCCTGTCCTCGTGCGGAGTCTGGCAGTGTGGCACGTATGTGCGGACGGTATGCATCCAGTCGTGGGCCCGAGGATCTCGCCGGAATCTTCGAGATCGAGAAGTGGGAGCCGGAGGAGACCCTGGAGCCGGACTACAACGTGGCTCCGACCAAGGAGGTCTACGCCGTACTGGACCGTCCGTTGAAAGACGGCGCGGACCCGCGTCCGGTTCGGCAGCTCCGCAGGCTGAGGTGGGGCCTGGTGCCCTCCTGGTCCAAGACGCCCGAGGGCGGCGCCCGGATGATCAACGCGCGCGCCGAGACCGTGCACGAGAAGCCCGCCTACCGCCGCGCCTTCGCCGCCCGGCGCTGCATCCTGCCCGCCGACGGCTACTACGAGTGGGTCACCGGCACCCAGGAGCGCGAGCTGGAGGTCGAGGGGAAGAAGAAGCGGCCGCGCAAGCAGCCGTACTTCGTGCTGCCCGCCGACGGCTCGGTCTTCGCGATGGCCGGCCTGTACGAGTTCTGGCGGGACCGGACCCTGCCCGACGACCACCCGAGCGCCTGGTGGGTCACCTGCTCGGTGATCACCACGGAGGCGGAGCGGACCCCACTGGCCGTCGCCCCCGCCGAGGGACCGCACTCCCTGGCCGACATCCACCCCCGCATGCCGCTCATGCTCACCCCGGAGCGCTGGGACGCCTGGCTGGACCCCTCCCGCACCGACCCGGAGGACCTGCGCGGGCTGCTCGACCCGCCCCGCACGGCCTGATGCGCGCCTACCCCGTCTCCACCGCCGTCAGCAACGTCCGCAACGGCGGCCCGGAGCTGCTGAAGGAGCTGGAGGCCCCGGAAGTCGGCACACTCTTCTGACGTGACCACCATGACCGCACAGACCGTCCCGACCGACGCCGGCGACGCCCGGATCACCTGGCACCGGGCGTGCGCCGCCCGCCTCGTCCTCGCGGTGAGCCATGGCGCCGGGGCGGCATCGAGGCCCGCGACCTCCAGGCGCTCGCCCGGGTGCTGCCGGCCCACGGGGTGACCGTGGCCCTCGTCGAGCAGCCCTGGCGGGTGGCCGGTAAGAAGCTCGCACCCGCGCCGAAGACCCTGGACACCGGCTGGCGCGGCCTGTGGCCCGCGCTGGCGGCGCCGGGCCTGCCCGTCGTCTCCGGCGGCCGCAGCGCGGGCGCCCGGGTCGCCTGCCGCACCGCGGCGGAACTGGGCGCGCACGCCGTGCTCGCGCTGAGCTTCCCGCTGCACCCGCCGGGCCGGCCGGAGAAGTCCCGCGCCGCGGAACTGCTCGGCGCCGGGGTCCCCACCCTCGTCGTGCAGGGCGGTAACGACCCCTTCGGCCGGCCGGCGGAGTTCCCCGAGGGGACCACCGGATGATCGAGGTGCCCGGCGGCGACCACGGGTTCGCCGTGCCCAGGCGCGCCGAGATCACCCAGGAGCGGGCGCTGGAGATCATCACCGACGGCGTCGTGGAGTGGACCGGCTCACTCGGGTGACCCGGGAATGCCCGGCGGCGGGGCGCTGTTGAGGCGGACAGAAGTGCTGAGGGATCAGCGCCGACGTCGTAGGAAAGGAAGTCCGCCGCATGGGTTCGACGTACTGCCCGAGCCGCAGCAGCCGCGCTGACCTGGACTGGACGGTGCTGCACGCGGCCAGGACCGCTCCTATTCGAGCGGCGGCAGGTACGGGTCGTGTTCTATCCTCCGAAACAGGTGGGACCGGTCTCGGTCCCGTCCGGGAACTTGAGGAGGTGGGTCCGGTCACCGGTACCGACGCAGGGACCGACAACGGCCAGGCGGAGCAGCCCGAGGGCCGGGGCATGAGCGCGGACACGGAGACCGGCTCCGAGTCGACCGCGGAGCGCAGCGCGCGCTTCGAGCGGGACGCGCTGGAATTCCTCGACCAGATGTACTCGGCCGCCCTGCGCATGACGCGCAATCCGGCCGACGCCGAGGACCTGGTTCAGGAGACCTACGCCAAGGCGTACGGGTCCTTCCACCAGTTCCGCGAGGGCACCAACCTCAAGGCGTGGCTGTACCGGATCCTGACCAACACCTTCATCAACTCGTACCGCAAGAAGCAGCGCGAACCCCAGCGCAGCGCGGCCGAGGAGATCGAGGACTGGCAGCTCGCCCGCGCCGAGTCGCACATGTCGACGGGTCTGCGCTCCGCCGAGTCGCAGGCGCTCGACCACCTGCCCGACTCGGACGTGAAGGAAGCGCTGCAGGCGATCCCCGAGGAGTTCCGCATCGCCGTCTACCTCGCGGACGTAGAGGGCTTTGCGTACAAGGAGATCGCGGACATCATGGGGACACCCATCGGAACGGTGATGTCCCGGCTGCACCGGGGCCGCCGTCAGCTGCGCGGCATGCTGGAGGACTACGCCCGCGAACGCGGACTGGTCCCGGCGGGCGCCGGAGAGTCGAACGAAGCGAAAGGCTCGGGCTCATGAGCTGCGGAGAGCCGCACGAGACGGACTGCAGTGAGGTGCTCGACCACCTCTACGAGTTCCTCGACAGCGAGATGCCGGACATCGATCGCGACAAGTTCCAGCACCACTTCGAGGAATGCTCGCCGTGCCTGGAGAAGTACGGCCTGGAGCAGGCCGTGAAGAAGCTCGTCAAGCGGTGCTGCGGCCATGACGACGTGCCCGCCGACCTGCGTGCCAAGGTGATGGGGCGGATCGACCTGATCCGCTCCGGGCAGACCGTCCCCGAGCACGACGTCACCAAGGCGCCGGTGACGCCGCAGGAGTCCTGACCCGCGCCCTCCGGCCGAACGGCCCTGTCACCCGAACGTGCTAATCCTCGGGTCATGGGCCCCCGGACCCCCCGAATCCCGTCCTAGGCTCCGAGCCTGCACCGGCACGGTCGGGGGAGGGCGCGATGGAGGCGACGGTTCCGGCGAGAGCGCAAGGCTATGTGGCCTGTGTCGCTCTGCTCGCCGCGTTCTGCGTCCTGCCCCTGCACACCATCCGCACGCCCTGGTGGGCGCTGGCCCTGCTCGCCGCGCTGTACGCGGCCTGCGAGCACGTCGTACGGCGCCGCTTCGGCGGAACGTTCTATCCGGTGCTGCTCGCCGGCGCATTCCTGCTGCCGCCGCCCGCCGCCGCGCTGGTGCCGCTGCCGGCCGCCCTGCTCGCCCACGTCGAGCACGGGCCGGTGCTGCTCCGGCGCGTCTGGCGGGCCGCGCAGCCCGCGCTCGCCGTGTGGGCCGCGGCCCGGGTGCACTGGGCGCTCGGCGGGCGGGACGCCGTCGTGGCCCACGCCTTCCCCTACGCCCTCGTACCCGCGGGGGCGGCGGTGCTCGCCTTCTGCGTGGTGCTCAGCGCGCTCGACGGCGGCCTCCTCGCCGCGGGTGTGGGGGTGCCGCCCACGCCCCTGCGGCAGTGGGGAGGGCGCCCGCGCGCCGGGCCTGGCGCGGGCTGCTGTCCCGCTCGCTGGCGCCGGGCGCGGTGCACGGGCTGGCCGGGCTGATGATGGCCGTGCTGTGGCGCAGCCGGTACGGCCCCGTCTCCGCGCTGCTCGTACTGCTGCCGATGGGCGTCTCCTGCTGGGTCTTCGCGCAGTACCACCGGGAGCGGGCCGCCCACCAGGCCACCATCCGCGCCCTGGTGCAGGCCGTCGACATCAAGGACGGCTACACCCGCGGCCACAGCGAGCGGGTCGGCCGGGCCTCGGTGCTGATCGCCCGCGAACTCGGGCTCGACGACGAACGCGTCGAGGTGCTCCGCTTCGCCGGCATCCTGCACGACGTCGGCAAACTCGGCGTCCCCACCCGGCTGCTGCGCAAGGACGGCCCGCTGACCCCGAGGAACGGCGCATCATCGAGCTGCACCCGGAGTACGGCCACGAGATGGTCCGCGGGATCTCCTTCCTCGGCGAGGCCCGCGCGGCGATCCTGCACCACCACGAACGGCTCGACGGCAGCGGCTACCCCTACGGGCTGGCGGGCGGTCAGATTCCCGAGTGCGCCCGCGTGGTCGCCGTCGCCGACGCCTTCGACGCGATGACCTCCACCCGCTCCTACAGCAGGGCCCGCCCGGTGGAGGCGGCGGTCGAGGAACTGGAGCGCTGCGCGGGCACCCACTTCGACCCGCGCATGGTCACCGCCCTCGTCCGGGCGCTGGGCAGGCACGGCTGGCACCCGGCCGTCACCGCCGACGACGCCCCGCGCACGGTCCCCGCCCAGCAGCCGGCCGGCGGCCGCCGCAGCGGGGCACACCGGTGACCGCACTCCGGCTCATCCACGCCTGCGCGGCCGTCACCGCCACCGTGAGTCTCGCCCTCACCCTGTGGAACGGCGTCGACGACCAGGGCGTCGCGCTCGCCTTCGGCGTGCTCATAGCCGTCGGCGAGCTGACCCGGTGGTCCGGCACCGGGGCGCGCCGCACCGCGCCCCTGGGCACCGCCGGGTCGCTGTCGTACGCCCTGCTGGGGCCCGACGCGGGGCACCCCACCGGGCACAGCGCCGCGCAGGTCGTCACCGTCGTCCTCGCCGCCTCCCTGCTCGGCGGCGTCCCGCACATCTGGTGCGGCCGCACATCCACCCTCGACCACCTCGCCCGTCGCGTCCTCACCGCGGGCTTCGCCGCCGTCTGCTTCCAACCCCTCTACAACGGGGGTGCGTTCCGGACCTGGGACGGTCCCGCCTACGCTCTGCTGCTCGTCGCGCTGCTCGTCCTCACCGCGCTCTGCGACGCCGTCCTCGCCGCCGCCCTCGCCCACTCCCGCACCCGCTGGCGCTTCGGCCCGCTGCTGCGCGAGGAACTGCGCGGACTGCTCGGCATCGGCTTCGCCGTGTGCGCGACCGGCGCGGTGATGGCGCTCGCGGTCGCCGTGGCCGGGCTGTGGGCGCTGCCCGTGTTCTGCGTGCCGCTGCTGCTCACCCAGCTCTCGGTCCGCCGCTACGCCGCCGTGCGGGCCACCTACCGGCAGACCATCGCGTCCCTCGCCCGGGCCACCGAGGTGGCCGGCTGCACCCCCGCCGGGCACGCCCGCCGGGTCGCCGCGCTCAGCCGGGCCGTCGGCCGCGACCTGGGCCTGTCCCGTCCCGAGCTGACCGTGCTGGAGTACGCGGCGCTGATGCACGACATCGGCCAGCTCAGCCTTGTCGACCCGGTCCCGGCCGGGGCCACCGCCACACTGCCCGGCGAGGAGCAGCGGCGCATCGCGCTGCTCGGCGGCGCCGTCGTACGGCAGACCGGGGTGGACGCGGAGGTCGCCACGGTCGTCGAGCGCCAGGCCGACCCGTACCCGGAGCAGCCGCTGGCCGCGCGGATCGTGCGGGCCGTGAACGCCTACGAGGAGAAGGCCCGCGACGCCGGGCCCGAGGGTCCGCTGCTGGCCCTGGAGGAGCTGCGCCTGGCCACCGCCGGGGATTACGCTCCGGAGGTTGTCGAATCCCTCGCCCGGGTACTCTCCCAGGCGCTGTCTGACCCCGCGTGTGACGGGGTAACCCATGGGTAATGAGCGCCTTTGAGGCCGTACGTGGTTGGATGCGAGGGAGAGGGTGTCCGGGGGCACAAGCCAGCCCACTGTGCGGAAATGGAACTGGCAGGCGGGAATCGTGAGGATCTTCGGAAAGGGACGACACCGGCCCTCCGCCTCCTGGCGGCAGGCCACCGACCGGGCGTTCACGCTCATCGGAGACGGCCGGTACGAGGACGCGGGCGAGCTGCTGACACGCGCGGCCGACCTGGAACCCTGGCTGGCGGAGTCCTGGTTCAACCTCGCTCTGCTGCACAAGTTCCGGCACGACTGGGAGCAGGCCCGGGCCGCCGGACTGCGGGCCGTCGCGCTGCTGGACCGGGAGACCGGCGCCCCCGACTGGTGGAACGTCGGCATCGCCGCCACCGCCCTGCAGGACTGGCCGCTGGCCCGGCGGGCCTGGCAGGCCTACGGGCTGCGGGTGCCCGGCGGCGCCACCGCGGCGGGCGAGCCGCTCGGCATGGACCTGGGCAGCGCGGCCGTACGGCTTTCGCCGGAGGGCGAGGCCGAGGTGGTGTGGGGCCGCAGGCTGGACCCGGCGCGGATCGAGGTGCTGTCCATCCCGCTGCCCTCGTCCGGGCGGCGCTGGGGGAGGTCGTGCTGCACGACGGCGTCCCGCACGGCGAGCGCACCACGTCCGCCGGGCACTCCTTCCCGGTGTTCGACGAGATCGAGCTGTGGGCGCCCTCGCCCGTGCCCACCTGGGTGGTGCTGCTGGAGGCGGCCACGGAGGCCGACCGGGACGCCCTGGAACAGCTCGCGGCGGACGCGGGGTTCGCCGCGGAGGACTGGTCCTCCTCGGTGCGGCTGCTGTGCCGGATGTGCTCGGAGTCACGGATGCCGTCGGACGAGGGCGACGGTGTGCACCTGGACCCCCACGACCACAGTGAACCCGGTCACCCCGGGCCGCTCGGGCACCGTACCGACGGGCAGCTCTGGGTGCCGGAGCGGGAGTGCGGGGTCGCCGCGCCGGCGTCGCTCGTCCGGGGCCTGCTCGACGGGTGGGTCGCGGACAGCCCGGACTCCCGGGACTGGCGCGATCTCGAAGAGGTTTGCTGACCACCGGTGACCGGCCGCGTTTAGGCTGTATCCGAGATTTCCAATGCTTGCAGGAAGGCATACGTCGGTCATGGCGCAGCAGGACACCGATCAGCAGCACGCGGGCGTGCTCCCCGTCGACGACGAGGGCTACGTCGTCGACACGGAGGACTGCGAGGAGCGCGAGGGGACCTGGCGCGAGCGCGGCACCTCGCGGCCGATCACGGTCGTCGGCAACCCGGTGCTCCACAAGGAGTGCAAGGACGTCACCGAGTTCGGCGCGGAGCTGGACCAGCTGGTCGCCGACATGTTCGCCAGCCAGCGCACCGCCGAGGGCGTGGGCCTGGCCGCCAACCAGATCGGCGTGGACCGGAAGGTCTTCGTGTACGACTGCCAGGACGACGAGGGCGTCCGGCACGTCGGCGTGGTGTGCAACCCGAAGCTGGTCGACCTGCCGGCCGACCGGCGCAGGCTGGACGACAGCAACGAGGGCTGCCTGTCCGTGCCCACGGCGTACGCGCCGCTCGCGCGTCCCGACTACGCCGAGGTGACCGGTCAGGACGAGAAGGGCAACCCGATCAAGGTCCGCGGCACCGGCTACTTCGCACGGTGTTTGCAGCACGAGACCGATCACCTCTACGGCTACCTCTACATCGACCGCCTGTCCAAGCGTGATCGCAAGGACGCGCTGCGCCAGATGGCCGAGAACGAGCCACGCTACCCCGTGGTCGCCAACGACTGAGGCGCCCGGCCGGAGCCCCGGCCACCGCGCGGAGCAGCGACGACGTCCGTCACGACGCCCGTCCGGGATCCTTCCCGGACGGGCGTCGCTCATTTGTTCGTCACATGAATCCCGGCAACCTGGGGTGGTGATTGAAGCAAATCCGTTCCCTCGGCGGTCAGTTGTGGTGCTGAATGGGAAGTGCGGGGATACGCAACGGCGCACGCCCGGCACGACAAGGAGGGCTGTGCGCTCCTGGCGGCTGAGAGGGGACAGTTCGTGCACGCTTTCTCACACGGCACCACATCGACGACCTCGGTGGCGGTACCGCCGTCTCTCGCACTTCCGGTGATCGAGGACTCCTTTCCACGACAACTCCACCCGTATTGGCCGAAGCTCCAGGAGAAGACCCGGCAGTGGCTGCTCGAAAAGCGGCTGATGCCGGCGGACAAGGTGCGGGAATATGCCGACGGACTGTGCTACACCGACCTCATGGCGGGGTACTACACCGACGCCCCGACGAGGTCCTGCAGGCCATCGCCGACTACAGCGCCTGGTTCTTCGTCTGGGACGACCGCCACGACCGTGACATCGTCCACGGGCGGGCCGCCGACTGGCGGCGCCTGCGCCGCCGGCTGCACGCGGCCCTCGACGCGCCCCGGCAGCACCTGGGCCATCCCGACCCGGTGGTCGCCGGGCTCGCGGACAGCGTGCTGCGGCTGTTCTCGTTCCTGCCGCACACCTGGAACCAGCGGTTCACCCGGCACTTCCACACGGTGATCGACGCCTACGACCGCGAGTTCCACAACCGCAGCCGGGCGTACGTCCCGCAGGTCGAGGAGTACCTCGCCCTGCGGCGGCTCACCTTCGCCCACTGGATATGGACGGACCTCCTGGAGCCGAGCGCCGGGCGTGAACTCCCGGACGCCGTCCGGAAAGACCCGGCCTATCGCCGCGCGGCACTGCTGAGTCAGGAATTCGCCGCCTGGTACAACGACCTCTGCTCACTGCCCAAGGAAATCGCGGGCGACGAGGTGCACAATCTCGGAATCAGTCTCGTCACGCACCAGGGGCTGACGCTCGAGGAAGCGGTCGAGGAAATCAGGCGACGCGTCGAGGAATGCATCGAAGAATTCATCGGAGCCGAACGCGAGGCGCTGCGGTTCGCAGACGAACTCGCCGACGACGGCACGGTGTCGGGAAAGGAACTCGGCGCCGCCGTCCGCGCCTGCGTCGGCAATATGCGGAACTGGTTCAGCTCCGTCTACTGGTTCCACCACGAGTCGGGCCGCTACATGGTCGACAGCTGGGAGGACCGGGCCACACCCCCGTACGTCAACAACGAAGCGGCAGGTGAGAAATGACCGTCGAGTCCGTGAAGCCCCAGACAGCCGAGACGGCGGAACCGCGCGAGGCACCCCTGGCCGGCGGCGCCGTCCCGGTCCTCGGCCACGGCCTGAAGCTGGTCCGCGACCCGCTCGCCTTCATGTCCGGGCTGCGCGCGCACGGTGACGTGGTGCGTCTGAAGCTCGGCCCCAAGACGGTCTACGCCGTCACCACCCCCGAACTCACCGGCGCGCTCGCGCTCAGCACCGACTACCGGATCGACGGGCCGCTGTGGGAGTCCCTGGAGGGCCTGCTCGGCAAGGAGGGCGTGGCCACCGCCAACGGCCCCCGGCACCGGCGCCAGCGGCGCACCATCCAGCCCGCGTTCCGGCTCGACGCGATCCCCGCGTACGGGCCGGTCATGGAGGAGGAGGCGCACGCGCTGACCGAGCGCTGGCGGCCCGGCGAGACCGTCGACTGCACCTCGGAGTCCTTCCGGGTCGCGGTGCGTGTCGCGGCCCGCTGTCTGCTGCGCGGCGAGTACATGGACGAGCGTGCCGAGCGGCTGAGCGCCGACCTCGCCACCGTGTTCCGCGGTATGTACCGCAGGATGGTCGTCCCGCTCGGACCGCTGTACCGGCTGCCGTTCCCGGCGAACCGTGAATTCAACCGGGCATTGGCCGATTTGCATCTCCTGGTCGACGAGATCGTCGCCGAGCGGAGGGCATCTGGTCAAAAGCCGGACGATTTGCTGACGGCATTGCTGGAGGCGACGGACGACAATGGTGAGCCCATCGGGGAACAGGAGATCCACGACCAGGTGGTGGCGATAGTCACCCCGGGCAGCGAAACGGTCGCCTCCACGATCATGTGGCTGCTCCAGGTGCTCGCGGAACATCCCGAACACGCGGAGAAGGTGCGTGCCGAGGTCGAATCCGTGACCGGCGGCCGGCCCGTCGGATTCGAGCACGTCCGCCGGCTCACGCACACCAACAATGTCGTCGTCGAGGCCATGCGGCTGCGGCCCGCCGTATGGATTCTGACGCGGCGCGCGATCTGCGACACCACGCTCGGCGGTTATCGCATTCCGGAGGGCGCGGACATCGTCTACAGCCCGTACGCCGTCCAGCGCGACGCCCGCTCCTACGGCGACCACCTCGGCTTCGACCCCGACCGCTGGCTGCCGGAGCGGGCCAAGGAGGTGCCCAAGTACGCCATGAGCCCCTTCAGCGTCGGCAACCGCAAGTGCCCCAGCGACCACTTCTCCATGGCCCAGCTGACCCTGATCACCGCGGCGATCTCGGCGAAGTACCGCTTCGAGCAGATCGGTGCGTCGGACGACACCACCCGGGTGGGCATCACGCTCCGGCCGCAGCGGCTGCTGCTGAAGCCGGTGCCCTGGTAGGCCGCCGCCACCGGCGCGCTCAGGCGGCCTCGGGGCCGCGGAACGCGCGCCGGTAGGCGTTGGGGGTCGTGCCGAGGGCGCGGACGAACTGGTGGCGCAGCGCCGCCGCCGTACCGAAGCCGGTGCGGGAGGCGATCGCGTCCATGGTCTCGTCCGTGCCCTCCAGCAACTCCTGTGCCAGCAGCACCCGCTGGCGCAGCAGCCAGCGGTATGGGGTCGTCCCCGTCTCCTGCTGGAAGCGGCGGGCGAAGGTGCGCGGGGCCATGTGGGCGCGGGCGGCGAGCTGTTCGACGGTCACCTCCTGGCCGAGGTGCCCCTCCATCCACACCAGCACCTCGCCGACCGTGTCGCACGGAGTCTCGGGCAGCGGCCGCTCGATGTACTGCGCCTGTCCGCCGTCCCGGTGCGGCGGCACCACCATCCGCCGGGCGATCTTCTTCGCGACCTCCGGGCCCTGCTCCTTGCGCACGAGGTGCAGACAGGCGTCGATGCCGGCCGCGGTGCCGGCGGAGGTGATCACCGGGTCCTCGTCGACGTAGAGGACGTCCGGTTCGATGATCGCCCGGGGGTTGCGCAGGGCCAGCTCCCCCGCCTGCCGCCAGTGCACGCTGCACCGCCGGCCGTCGAGCAGTCCGGCGGCGCCGAGCACGAACACGCCCGAGCACACGCTGAGCACCCGGGTGCCCCGCTCCACCGCCCGCACGAGGGCGTCGAGCAGGGCGGGCGGGTACTCCCGGGTCACGTAGTCGCTCCCGGCCGGCACCGCGATCAGGTCGGCCTCCTCCAGCCGCTCCAGACCGTAGGGAGTCGACACGGTGAGCCCGCCGACATGGGTGCTCAGCGCCGGGCCCTCCGCCGAGACCACGGCGAAGTCGTACACCGGCAGGCCCTCGTCACTGCGGTCGATGCCGAACACCTCGCACACCACCCCCAGCTCGAAGGGGTGCACGCCGTCCAGCAGCACTGCCGCCACGTTTCTCAGCATGCTGCCAGTGTGCCCCGAGGCTGGCAGTAAATCGAGGGTGTGCGGCAGTCCTGCCACTGTCGGTAAGGAGCATCCGGCGCGACAGTGGTGTCATGACCGGAAACCAGATCGAAGGCCTGATCGGAATGCTCACCACCCTCGGCATCCTGGTCCTCCTGATCCTCCCGTCCGTCCTCGGCATCGCCCGCGACAGGCGAGTCGACCGACAGCTCAGGGAGGCTCAGGAGGCCCGGGGCGCGCAGGGCCGGGAGAAGGAGGTTCAGAAGTCCTCGTCCAGGTCGACCGTGCCCTCCACGGCCACCTGGTACGCCGACGGGCGGCGCTCGAAGAAGTTCGTCAGCTCCTGAACGCCCTGCAGCTCCATGAAGGAGAAGGGGTTCTCCGAGCCGTACACCGGGGCGAAGCCCAGGCGCGTGAGGCGCTGGTCGGCGACGCACTCCAGGTACTGCCGCATCGACTCGGTGTTCATGCCCGGGAGGCCGTCACCGCACAGGTCGCGCGCGAACTGCAGCTCGGCCTCGACGGCCTCCCGCAGCATGTCCGTGACCTGCCCGCGCAGCTCGTCGTCGAACAGGTCCGGCTCCTCCTTGCGGACGGTGTCGACCACGTCGAAGGCGAACGACATGTGCATCGTCTCGTCGCGGAACACCCAGTTGGTCCCGGTGGCCAGACCGTGCAGCAGACCCCGGCTGCGGAACCAGTAGACGTACGCGAACGCGCCGTAGAAGAACAGGCCCTCGATGCACGCGGCGAAGCAGATCAGGTTCAGCAGGAAGCGGCGGCGGTCGGCCCTGGACTCCAGCCGGTCCAGCTTCTCGACCTCGTTGATCCACTTGAAGCAGAACCCGGCCTTCTCCCGGATGGAGGGGATGTTCTCCACCGCCGCGAAGGCCGCGGCCCGGTCGTCCGGATCGGGCAGGTAGGTGTCCAGCAGCGTCAGGTAGAACTGGACGTGCACGGCCTCCTCGAAGAGCTGGCGGCTCAGGTAGAGCCGGGCCTCGGGGGAGTTGATGTGCTTGTAGAGCGTCAGCACCAGGTTGTTCGCGACGATCGAGTCGCCCGTCGCGAAGAAGGCGACCAGACGGCCGATCAGATGCTGCTCGGCCGGCGTCAGCTTCGCGAGGTCGGCGACGTCCGAGTGGAGGTCGACCTCCTCGACGGTCCAGGTGTTCTTGATGGCGTCCCGGTAGCGCTCGTAGAAGTCCGGGTAGCGCATCGGGCGGAGAGTCAGCTCGAAGCCGGGGTCGAGCAGGTTCTTGGCGGTCATGTCTGTCGGCGCGGAGCGCCGTCCTCCAGGGGTGGTGGTCGGGCGACGGGCGGGCATTACTGGCAGGCTTCGCAGGACTCGGGGTTCTCAAGGGAGCAGGCGACCGCGTCGGGGTCGGCGACCTGCTGCACGGGGACGGTGGCGCGGGTCTGCGCCCGGGCGGCGCGGGCGATCCTCGTCGCGGGGCGGGAGCGCAGGTAGTACGTCGTCTTCAGGCCCGACTTCCAGGCGTACGCGTACATCGAGGAGAGCTTGCCGATGGTCGGCGTCTCCAGGAACAGGTTCAGCGACTGCGCCTGGTCGAGGAACGGGGTCCGGGCCGCCGCCATGTCGATCAGACCGCGCTGCGGGATCTCCCACGCCGTGCGGTACAGGGCGCGTACGTCCGCCGGGATCCAGGCGAACTCCTGCACCGAGCCGTTCGAGTCGCGCAGCGCCTCACGGGTGCGGGCGTCCCACACGCCCAGCTCCTTCAGGTCCTTCACCAGGTAGGAGTTGACCTGAAGGAACTCACCGGACAGCGTCTCGCGCTTGAACAGGTTGGACACCTGCGGCTCGATGCACTCGTACACGCCCGCGATGGACGCGATGGTGGCCGTGGGAGCGATCGCCAGGAGCAGCGAGTTGCGCATGCCGACCTCGGCGATCCGCGCGCGCAGGGCCGCCCAGCGCTCCGGCCAGGTGAACTCCACGCCGTAGTGGTCGGGGTGCAGGACACCCTGCGCGGTACGGGTCTTCCGCCAGGCCGGCAGCGGGCCGTTGCGCTCGGCGAGGTCCGCGGACGCCTCGTAGGCGGCGAGCATGATCCGCTCGGCGATCCGCGAGGACAGGGCCCTGGCCTCGGGGGAGTCGAAGGGCAGCCGCAGCTTGAAGAACACGTCCTGCAGGCCCATCGCGCCCAGGCCCACCGGACGCCAGTTGGCGTTCGACCGGCCCGCCTGCTCGGTCGGGTAGAAGTTGATGTCGACCACGCGGTCGAGGAAGGTGACGGCCGTGCGGACGGTGTCGTCGAGCCGCTCCCAGTCGAGGTCGCCGGCCGCCGTGTCCACGAAGGCGCCGAGGTTGACCGACCCCAGGTTGCAGACCGCGGTCTCGCCGTCGTCGGTGACCTCAAGGATCTCGGTGCACAGGTTGGAGGAGTGCACGACGTGGCCCGGGGTCGCCGTCTGGTTGGCGGTGCGGTTGGCCGCGTCCTTGAAGGTCATCCAGCCGTTGCCGGTCTGCGCGAGGGTGCGCATCATGCGGCCGTACAGGTCCCGGGCGGCCATCGTCTTCTTCGCGAGCCCGGCGGCCTCCGCCCGGCGGTACGCGGCGTCGAACTCCTCGCCCCACAGGTCCACCAGCTCCGGCACGTCCGCCGGGGAGAACAGCGACCACCGCTCGTCGGCGTCGACCCGGCGCATGAACTCGTCCGGGATCCAGTGCGCGAGGTTCAGGTTGTGCGTCCGGCGGGCGTCCTCACCGGTGTTGTCGCGCAGCTCCAGGAACTCCTCGATGTCGGAGTGCCAGGTCTCCAGGTACACCGCGGCGGCGCCCTTGCGCCGTCCGCCCTGGTTCACCGCGGCCACCGAGGCGTCCAGCGTCTTCAGGAACGGCACGATGCCGTTGGAGTGCCCGTTGGTGCCCCGGATCAGCGAACCGCGGCTGCGGATGCGGGAGTAGGACAGACCGATGCCGCCGGCGTGCTTGGAGAGGCGGGCGACCTGGTGGTACCGGTCGTAGATGGAGTCCAGCTCGTCCAGCGGGGAGTCGAGGAGGTAGCAGGACGACATCTGCGGGTGCCGGGTGCCGGAGTTGAAGAGGGTGGGGGAGGAGGGCAGGTAGTCCAGGCGGCTCATCAGCCCGTAGAGCGCCGCGACTTCGTCCACGGAGCGGGCGGTGTCGTCCTCGGCCAGTCCGGCGGCGACGCGCAGCATGAAGTGCTGGGGCGTCTCGGTCACCCGCCGGGTGATGGGGTGGCGGAGCAGGTAGCGGCTGTGCAGCGTGCGCAGGCCGAAGTAGCCGAAGCGGTCGTCGGCCGCCGTGTCGACCAGCGCGTCGAGCCGTTCGGCGTGCAGCCGTACGAACTCCGCGGTGCGGTCGGCGATGAGGCCCTCGCGGTGGCCCACGGCGACGGACCCGGTGAAGGACGTGACGCCCTGGGAGGCGGCCTCGGCGCGGATGGAGACGGTCAGCAGCCGGGCGGCCAGCCGGGAGTAGGCGGGGTCCTCGGAGATCAGTCCCGCGGCCGCCTCCGTGGCCAGTTCGCGCAACTCCGCCTCGTCGGCCCGGGCGGACCGGCCCCGCAGGGCGGCCGCGGCGACCCGGCCGGGGTCGGCGTCGGGGAGGTCGGCGGTCAGCTCGGTCAGGGTCCGCAGCAACGCGGTACCGGGACCGTCGGTCTCCACCGGGGCTCCGCTCGCCGGGGTGGCTGAAGCCGGGTCGGCTGGCGCGATGGTCACGTGGGGCTCTCCCTCGCTCGGCACGGGGCCTTGCGGAGGGCAGGGGGCGGCACGAGCGCACACGGCGTCGCGTCCCCGGCCCATTCCACGAGGCCCGGACGTCGATGAGCACCCGGACCGGGACGGCCGGGCGCGCGCTGCCGGCAGGTCCTCGGACTTGAACAGGCGTGCGGAAGCACGCAAGTACACCGTTGCGGGACAGTTCCGGATTCGCACCGGATTCCCCTGCGGCGACAGCGAGCATGAGCATACATCTAGTGCCGGGCTGTCGTGTCACCCCCACATGTTGTGCCTGTTGCGTGTTGCGGCGGCTCCGCAGGGTCAACTCGCAGCACAGCGGGCCGCCGAGCGTCGTGCCCTCGGCGGCCCGCTGCGGGGTGGTGCGTGTCCGGTCGCGCTAGTGGGCGCTTCCCGCGGTGGCGGGCGGGAGTTCCACCGCGACCCCGGGGTCGCCGGCGTCCGCCGTGTAGTCCTCCGGCCTGGTCTCGTCGAGGCCCTCCGGGGCCTTCACGGCCTTCAGGACGACGGTGAGCACCACGGTGACCACGACGTTGAGCACGAACGCGGTGAGACCGATGTAGCCGATCTCGCCGATCCCCGGGATCTCCTTCGCGGAACCGCCGAAGTGCTTCTGGGTCGGCGAGGCCACCCCGTACGCGGCGAGCGTGCCGTACACCATGCCGACCGCCCAGCCCGCGAGCAGCGCCCAGCGGTGGAACCAGCGGGTGAACAGGCCGCCGACCAGGGCCGGGAAGGTCTGCAGGATCCAGATGCCGCCCAGCAGCTGGAAGTTGATGGCGACCGTCTTGTCCATCGTCAGGACGAAGACCAGCGCGCCCACCTTCACCAGCAGCGACACGATCTTGGAGACACGGGTCTCCTCCTTCGGCGTGGCGTCCGGCTTGATGAAGTCCTTGTAGATGTTGCGCGTGAACAGGTTCGCCGCCGCGATGGACATGATGGCCGCGGGCACCAGCGCGCCGATGCCGATCGCCGCGAAGGCCACACCCGCGAACCAGTCCGGGAACATGTTCTCGAAGAGCTGCGGGATCGCCAGCTGGCCGTTGGTGACCTTCACCCCGGCCGCGATCGCCATGAAGCCGAGCAGGGCCAGCAGACCCAGCATCAGCGAGTACAGCGGCAGGAGCGTGGTGTTGCGGCGGATCACCTCACGGCTCCTGGACGACAGGGTCGCGGTGATCGAGTGCGGGTACATGAACAGGGCGAGCGCGGAACCGAGCGCCAGGGTGGCGTACGTCCACTGGCCCGCCTCCGGCGGTGCGAGCGCGCCGCGCGGCTTGCCGGTCGCCGGGTTCACCTGGCCGAAGGCGTCGCCCGCCTTGGCGAAGACGTCGTCGAACCCGCCCAGCTTGATCGGGATGTAGATGATCGCCACCGCGATGACGATGTAGATCAGCGTGTCCTTCACGAACGCGATCAGGGCGGGGGCCCGCAGACCGGACGAGTAGGTGTACGCGGCCAGCACGCCGAAGGCGATCAGCAGCGGCAGGTCCTTCACGAACCAGTTGGTGTTCTCGCCGCCGCCGACGCCCATCACGTCCAGCACCGCCTGGATGCCGACGAGCTGGAGCGCGATGTACGGCATCGTCGCGAGGATGCCGGTGACCGCCACGGCCAGCGACAGGCCCTTGGAGCCGAACCGGCCGCGCACGAAGTCCGAGGTGGTGACGTAGCCGTGGCGGTGCGAGACGGACCAGAGGCGGGGCAGGAACGTGAAGATCAGCGGGTAGACGAGGATCGTGTACGGGACCGCGAAGAAGCCGGCCGCGCCCGCCGCGTAGATCGCCGCCGGTACGGCGACGAAGGTGTAGGCCGTGTACAGGTCGCCGCCGAGCAGGAACCACGTGATCCAGGTGCCGAACGACCGTCCGCCCAGGCCCCATTCGTCCAGGGAGTGCTCGTTGTCCGCCTTGCGCCAGCGCGCGGCCATGAAGCCCATGACCGTGACGGCCAGGAAGAAGAAGATGAAGACGCCGAGAGCGACGCCGTTGACGCCGTCCTTCACTTCGCCGCACCCCCGCTCCGGGCACCGCGGGCGCGCTGGTCACGCTGCCACAGCTTGTGGGCCAGCATCGTGAGCGCGGTCGAGATGATCACCCACAGCATCTGGTACCAGTAGAAGAACGGGATCCCGATGAAGGCGGGGTCCGTCTTGGAGTACGAGCCGACCCACAGCATCGCCACGAACGGCGCGACGAGACACAGGCCGATGATCACCCGGACCGGCGTCACCACCGGTGGTCTCACTTCTTGCGTTTCGGACATGCCACGGCTCCGTCCCCTCGCTGATCACCTGTGTAATGCGCAGGCAATCTAGGTGACGCCGTCACGGCAGCGGAAGACCTCGTCCGCATATCGGCATATCGATTTCGCGTGCGGAGCGTGAAGGTTCTCCGCGCCCGGTCAGTCCTGGGGACGCTTGAGGCGGGCGACGAACTTGTACCGGTCGCCGCGGTAGACGGACCGCACCCACTCGACCGGCTGGCCGCCGCGGTCCAGGGAGTGGCGGGAGAGCATCAGCATCGGCAGACCCACGTCGGTGCCGAGCAGACCCGCCTCGCGCGGGGTCGCCAGGGAGGTCTCGATGGTCTCCTCGGCCTCGGCGAGATGGACGTCGTAGACCTCGGCGAGCGCGGTGTACAGGGACGTGTACTTCACCAGCGACCGCCGGAGCGCGGGGAAGCGCTTGGCCGACAGGTGGGTGGTCTCGATGGCCATGGGTTCGGCGTTGGCCATGCGCAGCCGCTCGATGCGCAGCACCCGGCCGCCGGCCGTTATGTCGAGCAGCTCGGCGAGCCGGTCGTCGGCGGTGATGTACCCGATGTCCAGCAGCTGCGAGGTGGGCTCCAGACCCTGGGCGCGCATGTCCTCGGTGTAGGAGGTCAGTTGCAGCGCCTGGGACACCTTCGGCTTGGCGACGAAGGTGCCCTTGCCCTGGATGCGCTCCAGCCGGCCCTCGACGACGAGCTCCTGCAGGGCCTGCCGGACGGTCGTGCGGGAGGTGTCGAACTCGGCCGCCAGCGTGCGCTCCGGCGGGACCGGCGTGCCCGGCGCCTGCGTCTCCGTCATGTCGAGCAGGTGCTTCTTCAAGCGGTAGTACTTGGGCACGCGCGCGGTACGGACGGTCGTGCCGGCCTCGTGCTCCGCACTGCTGACGTCGGTGCTCATGCTCTGCCTTCCCGGCTCCGGGTGCCGAAAGCGACCGACCGACCGTCGGCCACGGCTCACATCGTGGCACGGCTTCGCGCGTCGGGCTCCACCCGCACGCTCCGTGATCCCCTCTGTATACCGGCGCACCCTCTGCTGGTCTAGTCCAGAGGCCCCGGCGTCCCGCCCCCCGTGCGCCGGGGCGGGCGCGTCGGACGTCCTCTATATGCCCTGCCAGTCCGGCTTGCCGGCGTAGGTGTGGCGGAAGTAGTCGGCCAGCTTGAGCTTGGACGCGGCGGCCTCGTCGGCCACCACCGTCGCGTGCGGGTGCAGCTGGAGCGCCGAGGCCGGGCACACGGCCGCGACCGGCCCCTCGACGGTGGCGGCGACCGCGTCCGCCTTGCCCTCCCCGGTGGCGAGCAGCACCAGGTGGCGGGCCTCCAGGATGGTGCCGATGCCCTGGGTGATCACGTGCTGCGGCACCTGCTCGATGTCACCGTCGAAGAAGCGCGCGTTGTCGATCCGGGTCTGCTCGGTCAGCGTCTTGATGCGGGTGCGCGAGGCGAGCGAGGAGCACGGCTCGTTGAACCCGATGTGCCCGTCCGTCCCGATCCCGAGGAGCTGCAGGTCCACCCCGCCGGCCTCGCTGAGCGCGCGGTCGTAGGCCTCGCAGGCCGCCTGCACGTCCGCGGCGGTGCCGTCCGGCCCGGTGAAGGCCTCCATCCCTATGCCGAGCGGCTCCAGCACCTCCCGGCGCAGCACCGACCGGTAGGACTCCGGATGGTCGGCGGGCAGCCCCACGTACTCGTCGAGCTGGGCTATGCGCGCCCCGGAGGTGTCCACCGCACCGGAGCGCCACTTGCGTGCCAGTGCCTGGTAGACGGGCAGCGGAGTGGAACCGGTCGCCACGCCGAGCAGTGCGTCGGGCTTGCGTCGCAGCAGCTCGGCCATGGCCTCGGCGATCAGCTCGCCGCCCGCCGCGGCGTCCGGGACGATGACAACTTCCACGCTGGGCCTGCCGTTCTCAAGAGGGCTCGAAGTCTGGGAAACGTGCCATGTGGTTTAGACCAATCTAACAGAACGGGCGGCCGCGGGCAGGGGTTCCACGGCCTGCTCGGTCTTGTTTTCTAGTGATCGCTACATTAAAACTGTACTACGCGGCGCCGGTATTTCTCTAGGGTTCGCTATAGAATGCCCTCCATGGTGACGGGTCAGGAGACGAACGCGCAGGCCAGGCCATCGAGATCGCGGGGGCGCCCGCGCTCCTTCGACCGGACGGCCGCCCTGGAGAAGGCGCTGACGGCCTTCTGGCGGCACGGCTACGAGGCGACGTCGGTCTCCGACCTCACCCGGATCATGGGCATCGGCACCCCGAGCCTCTACGCGGCCTTCGGTGACAAGCGGTCCCTGTTCGAGGAGGTCGTCCAGGTCTACGCCGCCACCCACGGCTCCTTCGCCGACCGGGCCCTGGCCGAGGAGCCCACCGCCCGGGCCGCTGTCGAGCGCACGCTGCGCGAGGCCGCCGCCCGGTACACCGACCCCGAGCGCCCCTTCGGCTGCCTGGTCGCGCACGCGGCCACCAACTGCACGAGCCCCGAGGTCGAGACCCTGCTGCGGGACCGGCGCGAGGCGTCCCTGGCCGCCCTGGACGCCCGGATCCGGGCGGACGTCGCGGCCGGCCTGCTGCCCGCCGGCACCGACGCCGCGGCCCTCGCCCGCCATGCGGCCGCGGTGCTCCACGGCATGTCCCAGCAGGCCCGGGACGGCGCGGCCCGGGCGGAGCTGGAGTCGCTCGCCGAAATTGCCATGGCCATCTGGCCCGCGGCTGAGCCGGGCGGGCTAGGCTGCGTGGCATCGCGTGCCGTAGCGACGCATGCCCTCGCGCGCATGGACATGCCCTCGTGGTCTAGTCCACAATGCGTAAGGGGATTCCCCAGGGAAAAATGAAAAGCTTCCGTCTTCCCCGCACAGGAAGGCGGACCGAGGACCCGGAGCTCTCTGCCCTGACTGCCCCGGCTCCTCGGCCTTCGGCCGACCGGGACCGCACACCCCGCGGCCGATGATGCTCCGGGCTGCGGTGCCGGAAGGGTTGAGGGTCCCTTCCAGGCGCCGCGGCCCGCGGGTGTTTTTCGGGCACCCGTGCGGCCCCGGGTACGCTCGCATCGTGCCCTCCATGAACGAACTCGTACGCCAGCACACGGCCCTCGACGACTCCGACCTCGAGTGGCTCCACCTGCTGGTCTCGGAGTGGCAGCTGCTCTCCGACCTCTCCTTCGCCGACCTGGTGCTGTGGGTCCCGACCAGTGACGGCACCCGGTACGTCTCGGTCGCCCAGATGCGTCCCAACACCGGCCCGACCTCGTACCAGGACGACATGGTCGGCCATCTGGTCCCGCGCGGCCGGCGGCCCATGCTGGACGCGGCGCTGGACGAGGGCCGGATCGTGCGCGAGGGCGACCCGGAGTGGCGCGAGGAGGTGCCCGTCCGGGTCGAGTCCATCCCCGTACGGCGGGCCGGCCGCGTTCTCGGCGTCATCGCCCGCAACACCAACCTGCTCACCGTCCGCACACCGAGCCGGCTGGAGCTGACCTATCTCCAGAGCGCCTCGGACCTCGCGCAGATGATCGCGGCCGGCTCCTTCCCCTTCCCCGACCAGCAGGTCGACATGGACGCCTCGCCGCGGGTCGGCGACGGGCTGATCCGGCTGGACGCGGACGGCACCGTCCAGTACGCCTCACCGAACGCCCTGTCCGCCTACCATCGGCTCGGCCTCGCCGCCGACCTGGTCGGTCACCACCTGGGCCGGACCACCGCCGAACTCGCGCCCACCCGGGGTCCGGTGGACGAGGCGCTCGCCAAGGTGGCGAGCGGCTGGGCGCCGCGCGAGTTCGAGATCGAGGCGCACGACGGGGTCATCCAGTTCCGGGCCATTCCGCTCAAGCCCAAGGGCACCCGCATCGGTTCGCTGGTGCTGTGCCGGGACGTCACCGAACTCCGGCGGCGCGAACGTGAGTTGATCACGAAGGACGCGACGATCCGGGAGATCCACCACCGGGTGAAGAACAACCTGCAGACCGTCGCGGCCCTGCTCAGGCTGCAGGCCCGGCGCATCGGTTCCGAGCGCGGCCGGGAGGCCCTGGAGGAGGCCGTCCGCCGGGTCGGCTCGATCGCGATCGTGCACGAGACGCTCTCCCAGAACCTCGACGAGCGCGTGGAGTTCGACGACATCGCCGACCGCGTGCTGGCGATGGTCGCCGAGATCTCCCCGGGCAAGGTGGCCGGCCGGCGCAGCGGGCGCTTCGGCATACTCGACGCCGAGGTGGCCACCCCCCTGTCGATGGTGCTCACCGAGGTGCTGCAGAACGCCCTGGAGCACGGCTTCCGGGAGGGCGACACCGGCACGGTCGAGGTCTCCGCGGTGCGCGGCGGCACCTCCAAGGAGGCCCGTCTGCTGGTCACCGTCCAGGACGACGGCGTCGGCCTGCCCGAGGGGTTCGACCCGCACCGCTCGGGCAACCTCGGCCTGCAGATCGTACGGACGCTGGTGGAGGGCGAGTTGGGTGGCACCTTCGACATGGTCCCAGCGCCGGAGCGCGGGACGAGGGTGATCCTCGACATCCCGGTGCGCGCGCAGAAGTGAATCCGCCCGGGCCCGGACAGCAATGAGCCCCGGACCACTTGGTGGTCCGGGGCCAAAGCTCGAAGCTATGCGCATCGGGGGTACTGCGCGCTGCGGCTCGGGGGCGGGAGATGCGTACGCGATGTACGCGCCGCCAAGCTCAGGCTGTCAGCAGGGGTGGGATGTCAGGCGGAGGCCTGACGGGCCCGGTTGCGGGCGGCGCGGCGCTTCATGGCGCGGCGCTCGTCCTCGCTGAGACCACCCCAGACGCCGGAGTCCTGACCGGACTCGAGCGCCCACTGCAGGCACTGCTCCATGACAGGGCAGCGACGGCAGACGGCCTTGGCTTCCTCGATCTGCAGCAGCGCAGGACCGGTGTTGCCGATGGGGAAGAAGAGCTCGGGGTCTTCCTCGCGGCAAACGGCGTTGTGACGCCAGTCCATGGCTGCTACCTCTCCTTGGTATTACGTGCAAGTTGCTTGTGAATGTGAACGCTTTCACGAATCCCTCAACAAGTGAAGGGCCGATCGTCGGGTCTTCCCCGGCGTGGTCCTGTGGTTTGAAGAGGGTTCCGGTGATCAGTGGAGGCTGGTCCTGCGGGCCGTCCCGATCGCCACGTAGAGACTCGCAAACCTCAGCGGCGGATACAACCCCTTCAGGAAAGTTTTTTTTGATTCCTCGGTGTCGACTGGGTCACAGCCGTACTTCCATGGGGTGGACCCTGGCCTAAACGTTCGAGTGAAAGGACTTTCGCCTCTTCCGCTCACACAATCACACGCAGTGCGCGGCGTACGCCTGTGAACGTCACGCTCGTACGCAGCCCCAGGTGGTCACCGTCCATCTGAAGCGGCAGCGGCACCTTCGAATGCAAGGTGAAGCGGTCCAGATCGTGGAGTGAGACGGCATGCTTCCCATGGGGTCCCCGCTCGGGGGACGAAGTGAGCAACTGGGTGCCATACCGGGCAACCGCGGCCGTGGACAGACGGCTGAGACCGAGTACGTCGAGGCCCGTGTCGAACGAGGCCTTAGGTGACGTGTACATCGGGCGATTGCCGAGATACGTCCAAGGGACGTGTTCGAGGCTATGGCGACCACCAGATCGGTGACCGGGTCCGCGCCGGCGCGTTCGAGCGTGATCGTGCCGTGCCTGCGGTGCTGCTCACCGAGGAACTGGCGCATCACCTGCCGTACGTACAGCGCGTGCGTCGACTTCTTGCCGCGCTCGCGCTGCTGTTCCACCCGGCCGACCACGCCGGCGTCGAAGCCCAGCCCCGCGTTGAAGGTGAACCAGCGCGCCGGGACCGACTCGTCCTCGGTGCCGGGTGTGCCCGAGGTCAGGCCCAGGCCGACGACCCGCTCCCTGCGCTCGCGCAGGGCGTCCAGCAGGGCGCCGGTGGCCTCGACCGGATCGTTGGGCAGACCGAGCGCGCGGGCGAAGACGTTGGTGGAGCCGCCCGGCACCACGGCGAGGCCGGGCAGCCGGTCCGGGTCGGGGCCCGCGTGCAGCAGGCCGTTGACCACCTCGTTGACGGTGCCGTCGCCGCCGAGGGCCACGACCATGTCGATGTCGGAGCTCTGCGCGGCCTGCCGGCCCAGGTCGCGCGCGTGGCCGCGGTACTCGGTGGTGACCGCCTCGAGCTTCATCTCGCTCGCCAGCGCGTGGATCAGCACGTCACGCCTGCGTGCGCTTGTGGTGGTTGCCGCCGGATTGACCACGAGAAGTGCACGCATGGATGGCAGCGTACCTACTGGGGGGTACCCGGCCCAGACCGAGGTAGGGATCCGGTAAGAGGAAGGGCGTGAGCCTGCCCACGTGGACCGCCGGGGCGGCGGCCGCGCACGGCACCTCCCCGCGGCCGCCCCGGAGGGCCGGCGGATACCCTTCAGGGGTGAGCAGTGAGCAGAACCCCGCCCCGGACACCACCGAAGCGCCCGCGGACTCCGGGCCGCGCCCGCGCCGGCTGACGTACGCGGCGGCGCTGGCCGCGCTGGAGGGTGCCGCCCTGGTGATCGGCGGCGTGTGGATCCTGGTCCTCGGGCTCACCGGCGCCCCGGACGACCGTCAGCAGGCCGTGACCGGCGGGATCACTCTGCTGGTACTGGCGCTGCTCCCGCTGCTCGCCGCGCGCGGCCTGCTGCTGCGCCGCGGCTGGAGCCGCGGGCCGGCGGTGATCACCCAGCTCATGGCCCTGCCGGTGGCCTACAACCTGCTCCAGGCCGACAGCATGGCCATTCCGGGCGGTATCGCCCTCGCCGTCGTGGCGGTCGCGGCCCTGGTGCTCCTGGTGAGCCCCGCGACGACCCGGGCGCTCGGGATCAAGGGCCCGGGCCGGGCCGACTAGACGGCCCGCTCCGGTCCGGTCACTCCTCCACCAGCAGCTTCTCCCGGAGCTGGGCCAGTGTGCGGGCCAGCAGCCGGGAGACGTGCATCTGGGAGATGCCCACCTCCTGCGCGATCTGCGACTGGGTCATGTTCCCGAAGAAACGCAGCAGCAGGATCCGCTTCTCGCGGGGCGGGAGGTCCTCCAGCAGGGGCTTGAGGGACTCCCGGTACTCCACGCCCTCCAGCGCCTCGTCCTCGGCGCCGAGGGTGTCGGCCACCGCGGGGGACTCGTCGTCGGTGTCGGGGACGTCCAGGGACAGCGTGGAGTACGCGTTGGCGGACTCCAGGCCCTCCAGGACCTCCTCCTCGGAGATGGCCAGCTTCTCGGCCAGCTCGTGAACGGTGGGTGAGCGGCCGTGCAGCTGGGACAGCTCGGCCGTGGCCGTCGTCAGCGCGAGGCGCAGCTCCTGCAGCCGCCGCGGCACCCGGACCGCCCAGCCCTTGTCGCGGAAGTGCCGCTTGATCTCGCCGACCACGGTCGGGGTGGCGTACGTGGAGAACTCCACGCCGCGCTCCGGGTCGAAGCGGTCGACGGACTTGATCAGGCCGATCGTGGCGACCTGGGTGAGGTCGTCCAGCGGCTCGCCCCGGTTGCGGAAGCGGCGGGCGAGGTGCTCGACGAGCGGCAGGTGCATCCGGACGAGCTGGTTGCGCAGCTCCGCGTACTCCGCGCTGCCCGCGTTCAGCCGGCGCAGTTCGAGGAACATCGCACGCGCCCCGCTGCGGTCCTGGGGATCGTGACGGGTGGCGTGCACGGCCTCGGCGCCCACCGCGTCGTCCTCCGCGTTTCGCTCGTGCTCGCTCATCGTCCCGCCCGTAGCCCTTCCCCGAGCCCTCGCCCCCGCGCGGGCGGCGGACCCGGATCTGCCGCGTGCCTTCGGAGGCGCGCTCTGCACGGCACCGTCGCCGGCGGCCTCAGCGGAGTCGTCCTCCGGGTGCGGCCTGGCCTGCTCGGGGATGCCGTCGATGCCGTCAGCCATGCGTCGGGCGCCGTCCGTGGGGCCTTGGCCCTCCGCCGGCAGCTCCCGTGTGCCGCGCTCTTCGTCCCGCACCGGCCCGTCCCCGTTCCTCACGCCGGCCCGGGGCCCGCGCCGCGCTGTTTGTAGAGGCTGATCGACACGGTCTTGTCCTCGTCGACGGCGGACGAGACCTTCCCGGCCAGTGCGGAGAGCACCGTCCAGGCGAAGGTGTCCCGCGACGGGGCGTGACCGTCGGTGGTCGGCGCCGACACCGTGACCTCGAGCGAGTCGTCGACGAGGCGGAAGACACAGCTGAGCACGGAGCCGGGCACGGCCTGCTGCAGCAGGATCGCGCAGGCCTCGTCCACGGCGATCCGCAGATCCTCGATCTCGTCCAGGGTGAAGTCCAAGCGGGCCGCCAGACCGGCCGTGGCCGTCCGCAGCACCGACAGGTAGGCACCCGCAGCCGGCAGCCGGACTTCCACGAAGTCCTGGGTCGCGGGCTCGCCTGCGATCTGGGACACCCTCACCTCCATGGTGGTACAAGCTTTACGGGGCCGAGGGTCGCCCCCCGGGGTAACGCGTACGTGGTTCCGCGGTGACGCTATCGCGCTCCGAACGTTTCTGTCCCCGGGGCCCCAACCCCCTGGCGTCACTCACAGTAAAGCTGTGGATACGCTCCGTGTCTAGAGGGTTTGCGGGCCCAAATGGGAAGAGCGCGCGCCGGGTTGACGTACCCCGGCGTCACACGCCCGAACCGTCGTCGGCGGCCGCTCCCTGAAGTGTCACACGAGTACGTGGTCGACGAAGCACCAGCGCCAGTCCTCGCCGGGTTCGAAGGTCCGCATCACCGGGTGGCCGGTCTCCGTGTGGTGCCCCGTGGCGTGCCGCCCCGGCGAGGAGTCGCAGCAGCCGATGTGGCCACAGGTCAGGCAGAGCCGGAGCTGCACCGGATGTGTGCCCTGCGCAAGACACTCCGGGCACGTCTCGGTGAGCGGCTCGGGTTGAGGGTGCGGCAGCGCGTCGGAGTGCGTGCACTGTTTCATGATTGCCAGGTTACGACGGGCGTGCGGGTGACCGCGCGGAAAAACGAGGGTGGGCGAGGACCATGGACGTGATGCCGCTGCTCCTGCTGGTGGCGGGGAGTGCCGCGGTCGCCGGCGCGGCCCGGCGGACCCCGCTGCCGGCACCCCTGCTGCTGGTCGCGGCCGGCCTGGTGATCTCCTACATCCCCGGCGTGCCGGACTACCGGCTGGACCCCGAGGTGGTCCTGCCGCTCGTGCTGCCCCCGCTGCTGTACACCTCGGCGAGCGACAGCTCCTACCTCGACCTGCGCGCGCAGCTCAGACCGGTGGCGCTGCTGTCCGTGGGGTACGTGCTGTTCGCGACGGTCGTCGTCGGCTGGGCCGCCTACCTGGTCATCCCCGGGATGCCGCTGCCCGCCGCCCTGGTGCTGGGCGCGGTCGTGGCCCCGCCGGACGCCGTCGCCGCCACGGCGGTCGCCCGACGGGTCGGGCTGCCGTCCCGGATCACCACGATCCTGCAGGGGGAGTCCCTGCTGAACGACGCCACCGCGATCACCGCCTACAAGGTGGCGCTGGCCGCCGCCATCGGCGAGGGCGCCACCTGGGCGGGCGGCATCGAGGAGTTCCTGATCGCGTCCGTCGGCGGTGTCGGCGTGGGCCTGCTGCTCATGGCGCCCCTGCACTGGCTGCGCACGCACCTGCGGGAACCGCTGCTGCAGAACACGCTCTCCCTGCTGATCCCGTTCGTCGCCTACGCCGTCGCCGAGCAGGTGCACGCCTCCGGCGTCCTCGCGGTCGTGGTCGTCGCCCTCTACCTCGGGCACCGCGCGTGGGAGGTCGACTTCGCCACCCGCCTCCAGGAGGACGCGGTGTGGAAGATGGTCGCCTTCATCCTGGAGTCCGCCGTCTTCGCCCTGATCGGCCTCCAGCTCCCGGTCGTCCTCAAGGGCCTGGGCGAGTACGAGGGCGTCACGGCCGCCTGGTACGCGGTCGTGGTTTTCGTGGTCGTGGTGCTGGCCCGGTTCGTCTGGGTCTATCCGGCGGCCTTCCTGCCCCGCCTGATGTCGGAGCGCATCAGGACCCGCGAGGAGAACCCGACCTGGCGGGGGCGATGGTCACCTCGTGGGCCGGGATGCGCGGAGTGGTCTCCCTGGCCATCGCCTTCTCCATCCCGCTGACCGTCCACGGCGGCCACGCCTTCCCGCAGCGCAACCTGATCCTCTTCCTGACCTTCACCACCGTCATCGGCACGCTGGTCCTGCAGGGAGTGACCCTGCCGCCGCTGATCCGCCTGCTGAGATTCCCCAGCCGCGACCGGCAGGCCGAGACGCTGGCCGAGGCCAACGCCCAGGCGCAGGCATCCCTGGCCGCGGAGAGCCGCCTGGAGGAACTGCTCTCCGACGAGCGCAACGCCCTGCCGCCGCCGCTCGCCGAGCGCCTCCGCTCGGTGCTGGAACGCCGCCGCAACGCCGTCTGGGAGCGGCTCGGCCAGGTCAACCCGGTCACCGGTGAGTCCGTCGACGACACCTACCGCCGACTGTCCCGCGACATGATCAGCGCCGAGCGTGCGGTGTTCGTCAGGCTCCGCGACCACCGCTACATCGACGACGAGATGCTCCGCGCGCTGCTGCGCAGGCTCGACCTGGAGGAGGCGGCCGCCTACCGGGAGGCGGCCTAGTGGGCGCCGGAGCGCCCGGCCCGCTCGCGCCGGGCTACGGGAAGGGCCGCCCGGTGACCACCGCCGCGACGGTCGTCCCGCGCGCGAAGGCGCCTTCCCCGGCCAGGGACACCAGTGCGTGGAGCATCTTGGCGACATACAGACGCTCCACGGGCAGGGAATGCCGCTGCTCGAAGTCCTGTGCGAAGGCGTCGAGGGCCGGTGTCGTGCGGGCGTAGCCGCCGAAGTGGAAGCGGTCGTCCAGGGACCAGGTGCCGCTGCGGGCGCCGAAGGCGTCCTCCTGCAGGGCCTGTACGTCGGCGGCCAGGAAGCCGCCCTTGAGCACGGGTATGCCGAGCGCCCGGCTGCCGGGGGGCAGTCCGGCGGCGAGTCCGGCGAGCGTGCCGCCGGTACCGCAGGCCACCGCGACGACCTCGGCGTGACCGCCCAGCTCCTCGCCCAGGGCGCGGCAGCCGCGCACGGCCGCGGCGTTGCTGCCCCCTCGGGGACGACGTACGCGTGCTCGGCGCCGGCGGCGCGCAGGATCGCGGCCAGGGTCTTCGGCTCGCGCTTGTGACGGTATGTCGATCTGTCGACGAAGTGCAGTCGCATGCCGTCGGCCGCGCACCGGGCCAGCGACGGGTTGAGCGGCCGTCGGGCCAGCTCCTGGCCCCGGACCACGCCGGTGGTCGGCACTCCCAGGAGCCGGCCCGCCGCGGCCGTCGCGCGCAGATGGTTGGAGTAGGCGCCGCCGAAGGTGACCAGCGCCCGGCCCCGCGCCGCCTCGATGTTGGGGGCCAGTTTGCGCCACTTGTTGCCGATCAGCTCCGGGTGGATCAGGTCGTCCCGCTTGAGGAGCAGGCGCAGACCGCGCCGGTCGAACCGGTCGTCCCGTACCTCCTGCAGAGGCGAGGGCGGACGCGGGGCGAGCGGGCCGGTGCTGGTCACGCCCCCATTGTCGCCCGGTGGCCGCGGCCGGCTACGACTTCAGGCGGTCCCGCACCCGTTCCCGCAGCCACGTCATCGAGAAGCCGCGCGGGTCCACCTTGCCCGGCTGCCACTCCAGGTGGCCGATCACCGACCGTTCCGTCCAGCCGTGGTGGCGGCACACGGCCGCCGCGGCCCGCGCGATCGCGTCCAGCTGGGCCTCGGGCCACGGGTCGTCGCCGTCGCCCAGGTTCTCGCACTCGAAGCCGTAGAAGTGCCGGTTGCCGTCGGTGTTCGCCTCGTTGTCGGGCGGCAGCCGTTTCTCCGCGATCACGGCCCGCAGCACCTCGTCGTCACCGAACCCGGCGTGGTTGGCGCGGCCGTAGCCGACCAGGTGGATCCCGCCGTCCTTGGTGATCACGCCGTGGCACAGCGGGCCGGGGAGCTCCGCGTGCCCGTCGCGGCAGAGCTCGACGGTGCGGGCGCTGCCCCGGGTCACCGTGTGGTGGATCATCACGCCGTGGACCGGGCCCCAGGGGCCCTTGTGGTTGCGGTTGTGGTGCCGCCAGTCGCCGACCTCGACGACCGTCGCGCCCTCCGCTCGCAGAGCGGCCAGAAACGCGCTCGCGGACATGGGTGGGGCCATGACCGCCTCCTTCGTGCTGTGCCCGGTCGGCCGCCGGTCGCGGCCCACTCGTAAAGCTGCTTCTACCGAAAACGGACGTCCCGGAACACCTCGTTCGCACACCGTGCGAGCCGATCCGGACAGCCCGCGCATCCGGGGTGCCGCTGGACGAGATCCCACTTTCTGCCCAGTAGTGCGATGATCCATTCCCGCTCTTTCGGGTAATGGCACGGCTACGTTACGTGTTGGAAGCTTGCTCGTGAGACCGGTGTGCGACTCGGCGCCGGGCATACATGAGAGGGCATTCCCATATGTCGGTAGGCGAAGAGGTCCGCACGGAGCAGGGCAAGCCGCAGCAGTCTCTCGGCACGGCGGCAGCGCGGAACCTGGCCACCACCACCAAGTCGGTTCCGCAGATGCAGGAGATCAGCTCCCGCTGGCTGCTGCGCTCGCTGCCCTGGGTGGACGTGCAGGGTGGCACGTACCGGGTGAACCGGCGGCTGACGTACGCCGTCGGCGACGGCCGCATCACCTTCGTGAAGACCGGGGACCAGGTGGAGGTCGTACCGGCCGAACTCGGCGAGCTGCCGGCGCTGCGGTCGTACGAGGACGACGAGGTCCTCACCGAGCTGGCCCGGCGCTGCCGCCAGCGGAACTTCGCGCCGGGAGAGGTCATCGCCTCCTTCGGCGCCCGGACCGAGAAGGTCTACCTGCTGGCCCACGGCAGGGTCGAGAAGATCGGCTCCGGTCCGTACGGCGACGACGCGGTCCTAGGCGTCCTCGCCGACGGCGCCTACTTCGGCGAGGCGGCGCTGCTGGACCCGGACTCCATCTGGGAGTACACCGCCCGCGCGGACACCGCGTGCACGGTGCTGGTCCTCGGCCGGGACGACTTCGAGCAGGTCGCCGAGCGCTCCGACTCGCTGCGCGAACACCTGCGGCGGCTGCGCTCCATCCCCGAGCAGCGGACCAACAAGTTCGGTGAGAAGGAGGTCGAGCTGGCGGCCGGCCACAGCGGCGAGCCGGACATCCCGCACACCTTCGTCGACTACGAGGCCCGGCCGCGCGAGTACGAACTCAGCATCGCCCAGACCGTGCTGCGCATCCATTCGCGCGTGGCCGACCTGTACAACCAGCCGATGAACCAGACCGAGCAGCAGCTGCGGCTGACGGTCGAGGCGCTGAAGGAGCGTCAGGAGCACGAGCTGGTCAACAACCGGGACTTCGGGCTGCTGCACAACTGCGAGTACGACCAGCGGATCCAGCCGCACGACGGCGTACCCGGCCCGGACGACATGGACGAACTGCTCAGCCGCCGCCGGGGCACCAAGCTGTTCCTCGCCCACCCGCGCGCGATCGCGGCGTTCGGGCGTGAGCTGAACAAGCGCGGACTGGTCCCGGAGACCATCGACATCGGCGGCAACCGCATCCCCACCTGGCGCGGAGTGCCGATCTACCCGTGCGGCAAGATCCCGGTCACCGCGGAGCGCACGACCTCGATCATCGCCATGCGCACGGGTGAGGCCGACCAGGGCGTCGTCGGGCTGAGGCAGTCCGGCATCCCGGACGAGATCGAGCCGAGCCTGTCCGTCCGGTTCATGGGCATCAACGAACAGGCGGTCATCAAGTACCTGGTGACGGCGTACTACTCGGCCGCGGTCCTGGTGCCCGACGCGCTCGGCGTGCTGGAGAACGTCGAGATCGGCCGGTGGAGGTGACCTGCGCGCACCGCGCCGCCGTGTCCCCGCCCTCCGGGGCGGGTACATCCTCGGGGTATGCGTTCACCCGGGGCGGAGGCGCCGCCGTCCGCGGGCATCGCGAGGGGGAGCCATGGCCGACTTCATGACGGAGACCAGACAGCGCGCACCCGGACCGCGTGGACCGCGCGAGTCCACCGGTGGCGCCGCGGCCGGCCCGCCGGACGGGCAGGAGGCGACGGCGCTGCTGGAGCGGACCCGGGCCGTGGTGGACCCGGAACTGCGTGCGGCCGTCGACTCGCTGCCCGGTTCGATGCGCCGGATCGCCCGCTACCACTTCGGCTGGGAGCACGCGGACGGCACCGCGGCGGCGGGCAACGCGGGCAAGGCGATCCGGCCGGCGCTCGTCCTCGCGGCGGCCGCGGCGCTCGGCGGCCCGAGAGCCGCGGCGGCGGCCGTACGGGCCGCCGTGGCGGTCGAACTGGTCCACAACTTCACGCTGTTGCACGACGACGTGATGGACCGGGACACCACCCGAAGACACCGGCCCACGGCCTGGACCGTGTTCGGGGACGCCGACGCGATCCTCGCCGGGGACGCGCTGCAGGCGCTGGCCACGCGGCTGCTCGCCGAGGACCCGCACCCGGTCTCCGGACCGGCGGTCGCCCGGCTCGCCGACTGCGTCGTCGAGCTGTGCGCCGGGCAGCAGACCGACACGGCACTGGAGTCGCGCGCTCCCGAGGAGGTGACCCTGGCCGAGGTGCTCGCCATGGCCGAGGCGAAGACGGGCGCGCTGCTGGGCTGCGCCTGCGCGCTCGGTGCGCTGTTCGCGGGCGCCGGGGAGGAGGACGTGGCGGCGCTGGACGGCTTCGGGCGCCAGGCCGGCCTCGCTTTCCAGCTCATCGACGACGTGATCGGCATATGGGGCGACCCGCGGCGCACCGGCAAACCGGCCGGCGCGGATCTCGCCGCCCGCAAGAAGTCCCTGCCGGTGGTGGCGGCGCTGACCTCCGGCACCCCGGCGGGGGCCGAACTCGCCGCGCTGTACGGGAAGCCGTACGACGTGGGGGAGGACGGCGGCGGCGAGGAGATCGCGCGTACGGCACTCGCGGTCGAACGGGCCGGCGGCCGGGACTGGGCGCAGGCCGAGGCGGCCGACCGGATGGCCCGGGCCGTGCAGGAACTGGCCCGCGCCGTCCCCGCGCCGGAGACCGCGGGCGGACTCCTGGCCCTGGCCGAGTTCGTGACCCGGCGCAGCAGCTGAGCCGGCCGTCGCCCGACGGCCGGCCGAGAACCCCGGAGTCACCGGGACCGTGCGGCTCCTGACCCCGCACGGGCACCGGGACTCCGGCCCGGGCGGGCCCCGCGCACCCCCACCGTGCGCGGGAACCGCCGCTCGTCCGTCAGGGGCGCGCGCCACCCGGGGCGGACCGGCCCGCCGGGCGCTACGCCTCCGGTACGACCGTCCGCACGATCCGATCGACCAGGCCCTGCGGCACGGTCACACCCTCCAGGGATCCGTCCAGGACGCCGGGGAGGGTGAGGTGTTCCAGGAGGAGACCGAGCATCGCGAGGTAGAGCACGGCGACGGTCTCGTCACCGCCGGGCAGACCGGCCGTGCGGTGGAACTCCATGCCCTGCTCCAGGTCGCGGCGCAGCGACGCGGTGAAGGAGGCCCGCAGTTCCGGGCGCCTGGTGGCTTCCAGGCGCATCTCGAACAGGGCCAGGTAGCCGGTGCGGTCGCGGGTCGCGCGGTCCAGGAGGTCCCGCATGAAGGCCGCGACCAGGGCGCGGTCGCGGGGCCCCGCCAGCAGCGACTCCAGCACCTTCGGGTCCGGCGCGAGCCGCACGTGCAGCCGGGCGTCGATCTGGCGGAGCAGGTCGTCACGGCTGGTGAAGTAGTTGGAGGCGGTGCCGGTGGGCACACCCGCCTCGCCGTCCACCGCGCGGAAGGTCAGCCCACGCGCGCCCTCCCGCGCCAGTACGGCGACGCCCGCGTCCACCAGCGCAGCGCGCCGCTCCGGATTGCCCGCCATGCGGAATCCCTTCTCCCACTTGAGCCCGGACCGGGTCCCGTCCCGGAAACACCTTGCAACCACTACGGCTGGAGTACTACAAATGAAGCACTACAAGCGAAGTGGTCATCCCGCCGCTCCGCAGCCTACGAAATGAGCCCCGCTTGCGAAAGCTCACGTACTTCGTCGCCTGCTCGCTCGACGGCTTCATCGGTGACGAACAGGGCGACGCCACCGCGATGTTCCGCTTCCTCGACGAGGAGTACCTGGACTTCCTCCGGACGGAGTTCCCGGAGACCCTGGCCTCCCACGCCCGCGCGCACCTCGGCCTGGACCACCTGGAGAACCGGCGGTTCGACACGGTCGTCCAGGGCCGCGGCAGCTACGAACTGGCGCTGAAGGAGGGCATCACCAGCCCCTACGCCCATCTGCGCGAGCTCGTCGCCTCGCGCACCCTCGGCACCTCGCCCGATCCGAACGTCGAGATCGTCGCCGACGACGTGGTCGGGCGCGTGCGCGAACTGAAGGCGGAGCAGGGCGGCCTGGACATCTATCTCTGCGGGGGCTCGCGGCTCGCCGGAAGTCTGCTCGGCGAGATCGACGAACTCGTCGTCAAGAGCTACCCGATCGTCTACGGCACCGGCATGCCGATGTTCGGCACCGGCGCGGGGATCACACAGTTCGCCCTGGAGTCGGTCCGGACCTTCGGCAACGGCGTGATCGTGCGGACCTACCGCAGGGAGCGCTGAGCCCCCGGCCGCCCTACCCTGAGGACATGGGCAGCGAGAACAGTGTCTGTCCCGTCTGCGGGCAGCCCGTCGAAACGGTCGTCGGCCGGCACAAGACGCTGGGCGCATGGGTGCCGAAGTGGGGCCCCGGTCCCTGCCGCAACCCCGACTGCGCGTCCCGCGCGGAGCACACCGAGCAGGCCGTACCGGGCGCCCCGGAGACCGGTACCGAACCCACGCGGCCCGGCGCGGCCGGCGGCACGCGGCCGTCCTGAACCCGCGCCGAGACCGCGCACGGCTGTTTACCGCCGGTGCGCGCGGCCGGGCCGGAGCCGTAGCGTGGCCGCATGCCGAAGCTTCCGCACATCGTCCACATCACCGAACGCGCGCTGTGGGACGCGGCCCGCGCACGCGGCACCTACGAGGTGTCCACCCGTGGCCGCACCCTCCAGGAGGAGGGGTTCGTCCACTTCTCCACCCGCGAGCAGCTCCCGCGCATCGCGGCCCTCCTGTACGGCGGGTACGAGGGCCCGGACGAGCTGGTCGTCCTGGTGGTGGACCCGGCCCTGCTCGGCGTGCCGGTGAGGTACGAGGCCATGCCGCCGAACGGCGAGGAGTTCCCGCACGTGTACGGGCCGGTTCCGGTCGACGCCGTGGTGGACGTGGAGCCCTGGGGCTGACCGGGCGGGGCCGGCGCGCACCGTCGCCGCCCACGGCACCGGGCCGTGCGGGCAGCACAGGACCGTGCGGGCCCGGGCCGGCGCGGGGCGCGGCTGTTCCTGCGCCCGTACCCGGCCACGGCTACCCGGCCGCCGTCGGCAGGGCGCCCGTGCCGGGGTCGCGGCCGGTCAGGCAGTACGTGCCGCCGGCCGGGTCGCGCATCACCGTCCAGTGCGGCCCGTCCTGGACGTGGGTGGCGCCCAGCCGCTCGTGCCGGGTCCGGACCGCGCCGATGTCCGCGCAGGCGAGGTCGAGGTGGGCGGAGGGCGGACGGTCGTCGTCGAGCCGCTGGAGCAGGATCCGCACCGGTTGACCGGCCGGCGGCCTGAGCACCCTGAACTCCGGCCTGGACCCGGTCAGCAGGTCCCAGCCGGTCAGCGACGCCCAGAAGGCGCTCTCGGCGTCGAACCCGGAGGGCGGGACGTCCAGGCACACCTGGTCCAGACGGCTGCCCCCGACCACCGGCGGCCGCACCTTCTCCCCCTGCCAGGCCCCGGCACAGAACGGCTGCCCGCCCGGGGAGCGCAGCACGGCCCAATCCGAGTGATCGGCGACCGTCACCGCGCCGAGTCCGGCGGCAGTCGCCATGAACGCCCGCACGTCGTCGACGAAGAAGTCCGGATGGGCCCCGCCGTCCCCGTCGAGGACCCCTGCAGCTTCAGGCAGGGGTCCGCGCCGTCCGGCAGCAGCGTCACGAACTCCTGCCGCTCGCCGCGGAATCCGGAGAGCCGGGTGCCCGTGACGGCCGTCCAGAAGGCCTGGGCCTCGGCGAGACGGCCGAAGGGGCGGTCGGCGAATACGTAGGTCCAGCGGATGGTGTCCATGGCCGGGATCGTAGGGCGCCGGCCGCGTCGGCCGCGCGGAGTCTCAGCCCGCCTCGGGGTCCACGGGCCAGCGGCCCGCACTGGGGTCCGCGGGCCGCTGGAGGAACCGCAGCATGTTCCCGGCCGGGTCGCGGAACGCGCAGTCCCGCACCCCGTACGGCTGGTCCGTCGGCTCCTGCAGCACATCGCCGCCGGCCTCCCGGACCCGCTCGTACAGCGCGTCGCAGTCGGCGGTGGTGAAGATGACGCCGCGCAGCAGCCCCTTGGCGAGCAGTTCGGCGATCGCCTGCTTGTCCGCCGGGGAGATGTCCGGGCTCGCGCCCGGCGGCTCCAGCACGATCTCCACGTCCGGCTGCAGCGGCGAGCCCACGGTGACCCACCGCATCCCCTCGAAGCCCACGTCGTTGCGGACCTCCATGCCGAGCACGTCACAGTAGAAGTGGAGCGCCTTGTCGTGGTCGTCCACGGCGATGAAGCACTGCTTGAGTTTCAGGTCCATGGCCTCACGCTAGGCGCAACCGGACCGCCCCGCGCGGAAGTCCCGGCCGAAGTGATCGCCGGAGCGCGGGCCGGAGTACGGGCCCGGGCCGTTCAGTACGGCCTGCGGCGCGGCCGGGTGAAGGAGCGCGCCACGCAGGAGGGGATCACCGCGCTCTCCTCGTGGGTGCGGGCCCGGTAGGCGCTCGGCGTCTGGCCGACCAGCTCGGTGAACCGGGAGCTGAAGGAGCCGAGGGAGGTGCAGCCGACGGCGAAGCACACCTCGGTCACCGTCAGGTCTCCGCGCCGCAGCAGCGCCTTGGCCCGCTCCACCCGGCGGGTCATCAGATAGCTGTACGGCGTCTCCCCGTACGCCTTGCGGAAGCTGCGCTGGAAGTGGCCGGGCGACATGTGGGCGCCACGGGCCAGCTCGGTCATGTCGAGCGGCTCGGCGTACTCGCGGTCCATGCGGTCGCGCACCCGCCGCAGCCGTACCAGGTCCTCCAGGCTCATCCGGACAGCTTGGCACGGCGCGACTGCGATACTCCAGCCATGAACACGGGGACGGCGGCGGGCGGCAGGCGGGCGGACACGGCTCCGGAGGAACTCGCCGCGCACTGGTCGACGCGGTCCGCGACGGCCGCGGACATCGAGACGATCGCCGAGCTGCGGGCCGAGGTGATGCGCCCGGACCTGGAACGCCTCGGACGCTACGACGACCACCGGGTCCGGCAGCGGCTGCGGGACTCCTTCTCCACCCGGTACACGTCGGTGATCCTGATCGGCGGCGAGTTCGCCGGCTGCGTCACGGTCCGGCCCGCCGCCGGGGACCGGCAGTGGCTCGAGCACTTCTACCTCGCCCCGCGGCACCAGGGCCGGGGGCTCGGCTCCGCCGTCCTGCGCGCCGTGCTGGAGCGCGCCGACGCCCGAGGGGCGACCGTCGCGCTGGACGTCCTGCGGGGCAGCGCCGCCCGCAGGCTCTACGAGCGCCACGGCTTCGTCGTGGAGGTCGAGGACCCGGTCGACGTGTTCATGGTGCGCCCGCCCGGCGGGATCGGTCTCCCGCTGTAGGTCCGCGGCCCGATCCGCCGGGCGCCGCCGCGTGCCAGCCTCGTGCCATGACGCATTCCTGGCCCGGCCACCTCGATGTGGGAGCGGTCCGGTTCGCCCGGCCGACCGCGCACTACGACGACGTCGTGGTCTTCTACCGCGACGTCCTAGGTCTACCCGTGCTCGCCCAGTGGCGCGGCCACGCGGGCTACGACGGCATCGTCCTCGGTCTGCCCGGCACCCCGGTGCACATGGAACTCCTCCAGCACGGCGATCCGCCCCGCATCCCCGAGCCGCACCCGGAGAACCAGCTCGTGCTGTACCTGCGCGGCCCCGGGGCCGTGGCCGCCGCCGCCCGCCGGCTGACCGGGCACGGCCACAGCCCGGTCCCCGCCGCGAACCCCTACTGGACCGAACGCGGCGCCGTCCTCTTCGAGGACCCGGACGGCTGGCAGGTCGTACTGGCGCCCTGGGTCTTCGGCGAGGATCCGCCACCGGCGGTCTGACCGGCGGTCTGACCAGAGCGACCGGCGCGCCAAAGACCGCACCCGGACCGCCGGCCCGCCCTGGCGGGCGTGCTGACGATCCGGGTGCGGGGAGGCGGACCTGGCGACCTGGAAAAACGGGTCACAAGGCGTGATCGTGAGATCAGGCCTTCTTGGTCTCCCAGAAGATCTTGTCGATCTGCGCGATGTAGTCCAGCGCCTTCTGGCCCGTCGCCGGGTCGGTGGACGCCTTGGCGGCCGAGAGGGCCTTCAGGGTGTCGTTGACCAGCTGGTGCAGCTCCGGGTACTTCTCGAAGTGCGGGGGCTTGAAGTAGTCGCTCCACAGCACGGAGACGTGGTGCTTCGCCAGCTCGGCGCGCTGCTCCTTGATGACGGTGGCACGCGCCTGGAAGTGCGGGTCGTCATTGCCGGCCATCTTCTCCTGGACGGCCTTCACCGACTCCGCCTCGATGCGGGCCTGGGCCGGGTCGTACACGCCGCAGGGCAGGTCGCAGTGCGCGCTGACCTTGACCTTGGGGGCAAACAGGCGGGAAAGCATGGAGCATTCCTTCCTCGTGATCGTCTTCTCAGGTGCGACATTACTCCCTGAGGGACCTGTTTTCGTGAGTGCCCCCTAGGGCTTAGGACAAAAGTCCAGGGTCACACTGGGACTGGTGGAGGAACGGACCGGGGAGGTGCCGGGATGCCGGAGCTGTCGCAGGAGAGCGAGCGGGGGAGGACCGGGGCGCCCTTCGGGCTGGCCGAGGTGACGGGTCCGTCCATGGTGCCCACGCTGCGTCACGGGGACCGGCTGCTCCTGCAGTACGGGGCGGCGGTCCGGCCGGGGACGTCGTGGTGCTGCGGCACCCCTTCCAACAGGACCTGCTCGTCGTCAAGCGTGCCGCCGAGCGACGCGAGGGCGGCTGGTGGGTGCTCGGGGACAACCCCTACGCCGGTGGGGACAGCACCGACTACGGAGTGGTGCCCGACGAACTCGTCCTGGGCAGGGCGAGGCTGCGGTACCGGCCGCCGCGGCCGGGTCAGCGTTCGCCGCTGGCGCTCGCTCGCTGGGCGTTCTCCGCGGTGCGGCCGCTGTTCGCCGACCGGTCGGCCTCCAGGCGTTTGCGGGCCCGGTAGGCGGCCACGTTGGCGCGGGTCGCGCAGCGGTCGGAGCAGTAGCGCCGGGATCGGTTCGTGGAGGTGTCGAGGTAGGCGTTGCGGCACGGGGCCGCCTGGCACAGGCCCAGCCGGTCGACGCCGTACTCGGTCAGGTGGAAGGCGAGGCCCATCGCCGCGATGGCCGCGTAGCCGGCGGTGGCGTTGGAGGGGTGGTCGGCCAGGTGCATGTGCCACAGCGGGCGGCCGTCCTCGTCGCGGTGGTCGTGGCCGGAGATCTGCGGGCTGACCGGGAACTCCAGCAGCAGTGAGTTGAGAAGGTCGACCGCAAGGGTCTCGTCGCCCACGTCGGCCGCCTCGAAGACCGAACGCAGCCGGGCCCGCACCGAGCGGAAGCGGGTGACGTCGGCGTCGGCGGCCCGGCGGGCCGCCGAGGCGTTGGCGCCGAAGAGGTCGCGGACGGCCTCGACCGACGTCAGGGAGTCCTTGCCCCGGACCGGCTCCTCGCTGTTGACGAGACGTACGGCGTAATCCGAGTAATAGGCCAGTTCCACTTGTAGTCCTTACGGAGGCGCTCTATGGTCGTGTCTGCGGTCGGGTAACAGCCGGTCGTGCTTCCAGGGTATTACGCGTGCGTGAGGAGACGGGGCTTCCATGACCACCAGTACCAGTACCGGAACCGACTGGGCCGCCTGGCAGGAGAGCTGGGACCGGCAGCAGGAGTGGTACATGCCGGACCGCGAGGAGCGGTTCCGCGTCATGCTCGACATGGTGGAGGCGCTCGTCGGCACCGCGCCGCGCGTCCTCGACCTCGCCTGCGGCACCGGCACCATCACCGCCCGGCTGCTGGCCCGCTTCCCCGACGCCACCAGCACCGGGGTCGACCTCGACCCGGCCCTGCTCGCCATCGCCCGCGGCACCTTCGAGGGCGACGACCGCGTCTCCTTCGTCACCGCCGACCTCAAGGACCCCGACTGGCCGGCTCGGCTGCCGTACGACTCCTACGACGCGGTGCTGACCGCCACGGCCCTGCACTGGCTGCACAGCGAACCCCTCGCGGCACTCTACGGACGGCTCGCGGAGCTGGTGCGCGCCGGTGGTGTGTTCATGAACGCGGACCACATGATCGACGAGAGCACCCCGCGGATCAACGCGGCCGAACGCGCCCAGCGGCACGCCCGCATGGATCAGGCCAAGCGGGACGGCGCGCTGGACTGGGCCGAGTGGTGGCGGGTGGCCGCCGAGGACCCGGTCCTGGCCGAGCCGACCGCCCGCCGCTTCGAGATCTACGGCGAGCACGCCGACGGCGACATGCCGTCCCCGGCGTGGCACGCGCGCGTACTGCGCGAGAAGGGCTTCGAGGAGGCCCGCCCGGTGTGGAGCTCGCCCTCGGACACGCTGCTGCTCGCGGTGAGGTGAGACCACGCCGAACGGCGGAAGAGGGGCGGTACGGAAAATTCCGTACCGCCCCTCTTCCGGTGAGACCCCGCGGAGTCTCAGAGCACCTTGGACAGGAACGACTGGGTCCGCTCGTGCTGGGGATTGGTCAGGACGTCGCGGGGATGGCCGGATTCGACCACCACACCTCCGTCCATGAACACCAGGCTGTCGCCCACCTCGCGGGCGAAGCCCATCTCGTGGGTGACGACGACCATCGTCATGCCGGACTCGGCGAGGTCGCGCATGACGTCCAGGACGTCACCGACCAGCTCCGGGTCGAGGGCAGAGGTCGGCTCGTCGAACAGCATCAGCTTCGGGTCCATGGCCAGCGCCCGGGCGATCGCCACCCGCTGCTGCTGGCCGCCGGAGAGCTGCGAGGGGTAGTTCCCGGCCTTGTCGGCGAGGCCCACCCGCTCCAGGAGCTGCATCGCGCGCTCCTTGGCCTGGGCCCTGCCGACGCCCTTGACCTGGACCGGCGCCTCGATGACGTTCTCCGCCGCCGTCATGTGCGGGAACAGGTTGAAGCGCTGGAAGACCATGCCGATGTCCCGGCGCTTGAGCGCGACCTCGCTGTCCTTCAGCTCGTACAGCTTCTCGCCCTTCTGACGGTAGCCGACCAGCTCGCCGTCCACGTAGAGACGGCCCGCGTTGATCTTCTCCAGGTGGTTGATGCACCTCAGGAAGGTCGACTTGCCGGAGCCGGAGGGGCCGATGAGGCAGAACACCTCACCCTGCTTGACCTCCAGGTCGATGCCCTTGAGCACCTCGACGTGGCCGAAGGACTTGTGAACGCCCTCCGCCTTGACCATCGAGGCCGTTCCCGTGGGGACGGCGTCACTCTTGCTCAGCTTGTCGGTCATGCGCCCACCGCTCCCCTCGGGCCGCCCAGCGACAGCACGTTCGCCCGCACCTTCTGCCACGGGGTCGGCGGCAGCTGGCGGCTGGAGCCGCGGGCGTAGTAGCGCTCGATGTAGTACTGGCCCACGCTCAGCACCGAGGTCATGATCAGGTACCAGGCCGCGGCCAGGAAGTACATCTCCACCGGAGCACCGGAGTTCTGGCCGATGTCCTGGGCGAAGCGGAACAACTCGGGATACTGGACGGCCGCCACGAGCGAGGTCGTCTTCAGCATGTTGATCACTTCGTTGCCCGTGGGCGGCACGATCACGCGCATCGCCTGCGGGATGACGATCCGCCGCAGCGTCTTGCTGTGGCTCATACCGAGGGCGTGCGCCGCCTCGGTCTGGCCCTCGTCCACCGCGAGCAGGCCGGCCCGGCAGATCTCCGCCATGTACGCCGCCTCGTTCAGACCCAGGCCGAGCAGCGCCGTCAGCAACGGCGTCATGAAGTTCGACCAGTAGTCCTTGTAGAACGGCATCAGGTTGATGTACTCGAAGACCAGGCCCAGGTTGAACCAGAGGAAGAGCTGGACCAGGACCGGGGTGCCGCGGAAGAACCAGATGTAGAACCAGGCGATCGACGAGGTCACCGGGTTCTTCGACAGCCGCATCACCGCGAGGACGATGCCGCCCACGATGCCGATCAGCATCGACAGGACCGTCAGCAGGAGGGTCTTGCCGACACCCTTCATGATCCGGTCGTCGAAGAAGTAGTCCGGAACCGCGTGCCAGTTGATCTGGCCCTGGCCGAACGCGTAGATGATCGCGACGAGGAGCGCGATGGCGATGACGGCGGTGACGTACCGCCCGTAGTGCCGGACCGGGATCGCCTTGATGGCCTCCGGGCCGGCCGGGGGAGTGTGCTGCCCCCCGGCCGCCGACTTGTCGATGTCAGTCACGGGTGTTGCCTCTCAGTGGCCGCTTCGGGTCCGCGGGTCACTTGCCGCCGTTGATCACGGACTGCTTGACGGCGCCGTCCTGCGCGCCCCACTTCTCCAGGATCTTGCCGTACTCGCCGCTCTTGATGACGGCGTCCATCGCGGCCTGGAGAGCGTCCCGCAGCTGGGTGTCCTTCTTGGCCACGGCGATGCCGTACGGCGCGGCCTCGACCTGGTCGCCGACGACCTCGAAGTCCTTGCCGCCGCCGGAGGTCTTGACCGCGTACGCGGCGACCGGGAAGTCGGCGGACACGGCGTCCGCGCCGCCCGAGCGCAGCCGGGTCTGGGCCTGCTGGTTGTCGTCGAAGGCCTCGATGGCGAGCTTCTTGCCGCTCGGACACTTCTTGGCCTGCTCCTTGGCCAGGTCCTCCGAAGTGGTGCCGCGCTGCACGGCGAGCTTCTTGCCGCAGAGGTCTTCCCAGGTGGTGATGCCCTTGGTGTCGCCCTTGCGGGTGTAGATGGAGACACCGGCGGTCAGGTAGTCGACGAAGTCGACGCCCTCGCCGACCTTCTTGCCGGTGTCCGGGTCGACGCCCTCCTGACGGTTCTTGTTGTCCGTCATCGCCGACATCGCGATGTCGTAGCGGTCCGAGCGCAGACCGGTGAGCAGACCGTCGAAGGTGCCGTTCTCGAACTGGAACTTCACCCCGAGCTGCTTGCCCAGGGCCGCCGCCAGGTCGGGGTCGAGACCGACGACGTTTCCGGAGTTGTCCTTGTACTCGACCGGGGCGTAGGCGATGTCCGACCCGACCCGGACGACGCCGCTGCTGCGGATGTCCTTGGGAAGCTTGTCGGCCAGCGGGGCGCTGCCGGCGGACGAGCTGCCGGAGTCGTTGCCGCTGTCCTTGGTCTGGTCACCGCAGCCGGTGAGCAGCAGGGCGCCTGCGACCGCGATCGCACCGACCGCAGCTAGCCGGGAGTGCGCGGCGGTCGTACGACGGGTGGAGCTTGCGGTCATGGTGGTTCCTCCGGCGGGTGGAGAGAGGTGCCGATGGGTCGACGGAAACACACACCTTCGGGTGTCGCGACCTCGTGGGTTTACGGCATCTTGCCATTGGGGTTAGCCCATCCAGGGGAGTCGCAATGTCAAAATCGGATAACGGGTGATCCCTCCACCACGTCAGGACGGGCCCTCCCCGGCCCCGCACCCCGGACCATCTGCGGGGATCCGGGCCTCCGGCCGCAAAAACTTCTACCCGTCTCACCATGTGGTCGGCGAAGATCGTGGTTTTTCCCATCCAGCAGGGCTCTTGCCAACGGTGTGACCGTCCTGTCAGCCGCGTGTCACCCCTGTGTGGCTTTCTGGTTCCCAGATGTGACCTTGCACCTAATGGACTCGTCGTCAGCACCGTCGTCCGGTAAGAAGGTTCTTTACACCCCTCATCCGGGGCTCAGGGCGCGTGTGCGGCGCGCCCGTCGCGCAGCTGCTCGTACGTATCGGTAACCGGGCCTGCGCGGTGCCCGCCCACCCCTCACCAGGAGTGGTCGACCCTCAAACCATGCATACCTAAGGGGTAAGACAAAGTGGCAGCGGAGATCGTCAATCCTCGCAGCGACAACACAACGGATCAGGACGGGGCCGAGCCCCTCGATTCCTTCGATCCGGCGTTCGCGCTTCATCGCGGCGGCAAGATGGCCGTGCAGGCCACCGTTCCGGTCCGCGACAAGGACGACCTTTCCCTCGCGTACACGCCCGGCGTCGCGCGCGTGTGCACCGCGATCGCGGAGCAGCCGGAACTGGTCAACGACTACACGTGGAAGTCCTCGGTGGTCGCCGTCGTGACCGACGGCACGGCCGTGCTGGGACTCGGGGACATCGGCCCCGAGGCCTCCCTCCCGGTGATGGAGGGCAAGGCCATCCTGTTCAAGCAGTTCGGCGGAGTCGACGCGGTGCCCATCGCGCTCGACTGCACGGACGTCGACGACATCGTCGAGACCGTGGTCCGGCTCGCTCCCTCCTTCGGCGGAGTGAACCTGGAGGACATCTCGGCGCCCCGGTGCTTCGAGATCGAGCGCCGGCTGCAGGAGCGCCTGGACATCCCGGTCTTCCACGACGACCAGCACGGCACGGCCGTCGTGACGCTCGCGGCGCTGCGGAACGCGGCCCGGCTGAGCGGCCGTGAGATCGGGCAGCTCCGGGCCGTCATCTCGGGCGCCGGCGCGGCCGGTGTCGCCATCGCCAAGATGCTGGTCGAGGCCGGCATCGGGGACGTGGCGGTGGCGGACCGCAAGGGCGTCGTGTCGGCCGGCCGGGAGGACCTGACGCCGGTCAAGCGCGAGCTGGCCTCCTTCACCAACAAGGCCGGCATCACCGGTTCGCTGGAGGACGCCCTGGCGGGTGCGGACGTGTTCATCGGCGTCTCCGGCGGCACGGTCGCGGAGGCGGCGGTCGCCTCCATGGCCGAGGGCGCCTTCGTCTTCGCGATGGCCAACCCGAACCCGGAGGTGCACCCGGAGGTGGCGCACAAGTACGCGGCGGTCGTCGCGACCGGGCGCTCGGACTTCCCGAACCAGATCAACAACGTGCTGGCCTTCCCCGGGATCTTCGCCGGCGCGCTGCAGGTTCGGGCCACGCGGATCACCGAGGGCATGAAGATCGCCGCCGCCGAGGCGCTGGCCGCCGTCGTCGGCGACGACCTCGCCGCCGACTACGTCATCCCGTCGCCGTTCGACGAGGGGTCGCTCCCGCGGTGACGGCGGCGGTGGCGGCCGCCGCCCGTGCCGCGGGTGTCGCCCGTCGCTGACGTCGCGCCGGACAGCTCCACTCGAACGGCCCCGCCCGAACCGGCGGGGCCGTTCTTTTCGCCTCGCCCGGTCACCTGACCGCCCGCCCTTGTTGCACGGGCCGGAGCCGGGGCGGTGTGCGGAGCCGTGCGCCGGTCGGGTGCCCTTGCGCAAGAGGGCATGTGTCACAGCCCCCCGCGGTTCCGCCCGCTGCACGGTGCACCTATCGTCGAGCCCATGTTCGCTGCCTACGCCGCCCGAATCGACCGCGACCAGCCGCTCACCGGACTCGAGTTGGGGGAGCGTCCGGCCCCCGAGGCCCGGCCCGGCTGGAGCACGGTGAACGTCCGCGCCGCCTCCCTCAACCACCACGACCTCTGGTCCCTGCGCGGTGTGGGCCTCGCCGAGGACAAGCTGCCGATGATCCTCGGCTGCGACGCCGCCGGGATCGACGAGGACGGCAACGAGGTCGTCCTGCACTCCGTCATCGGGCAGAGCGGCCACGGCGTCGGCCCCAAGGAGCCCCGCTCCATCCTCACCGAGCGCTACCAGGGCACGTTCGCCGAGCAGGTCGCCGTGCCGACCTGGAACATCCTGCCCAAGCCGAAGGAGCTGTCCTTCGCCGAGGCCGCGTGTCTGCCGACGGCCTGGCTGACGGCCTACCGGATGCTGTTCACCAACGCCGGGGTGCGGCCCGGCGACTCGGTCCTCGTGCAGGGCGCGGGCGGCGGTGTCGCCACCGCCGCCATCGTGCTGGGCAAGGCGGCCGGACTGCGGGTCTTCGCGACCAGCCGGGACGAGGCCAAGCGGAAGCGGGCGCTGGAGCTCGGCGCGGTCGAGGCGGTGGAGTCGGGAGCCCGGCTGCCGCAGCGGGTGGACGCCGTCATCGAGACCGTGGGCGCCGCCACCTGGTCCCACTCGGTGAAGTCCCTGCGGCCCGGGGGCACGCTTGTGATCTCCGGCGCCACCAGCGGTGACCGTCCCACGCATGCCGAACTGACCCGGATCTTCTTCCTCGAACTGAAGGTCGTCGGCTCCACCATGGGCACCAAGGACGAGCTGGAGGACCTGCTCTCCTTCTGCGCCGCCACCGGCGTGCGCCCCGTCATCGACGAGATCCTGCCGCTGGACCGGGCCCGTGAAGGCTTCGAACGGCTGGCGTCCGGCGAGCAGTTCGGGAAGATCGTCCTTACCAACCAGTAAGGCTGCCCGCGGGCGGCGTGCTCCGGTGATGGCCGGAGCACGCCACCGCGCGGACCCCGGCCGCCGGCGGGTCAGACCTTCGGGCGGCGCAGTATCGCGCCGATGTGCGCCGCCGCCGCCGACAGTTGCCCGCGGGCTTCCTGGAGCTGGCCGGCGGTGACGCCGTGGTCCCGGGCCGCGTCGCGGATGTCGTCGCGGAAGCGGTCCAGCAGCCGGTCCAGGTCGCGGACCGGCTCGCCGGTGGGCGCCTCGTGCGCCCAGGACGGTTCGTACTCGGCCGGGAAGTCCTCCGGGGGCACGGAGTACTCCGGCGCCGCGGCGGCCGGCTTGTGCGGGGCGGTGCCCGCACCCTCGGCGGTGCGGCCGAAGCCCCGGTCCTTGCCGAACTCCTTGCCGTACTCCTTCCCGAACTCGCCGAACTCCTTGGCGAGTTCGGTCAGGCCCTCGCGTACGCCGGTCGGCCAGTCGCCGCGGGTGAAGTGGTCCTGCACGCGCTCCTGGACCCGATGGGCGATGCGCTGCATCTCCTCCTGCGCCTGGGCCCGCGCCCGCGTCTGGGCCTCCTGCGCCTGGTGGCGGGCCCGCTGGGCCTCCTCGCGGGCCCGGCGGCTCTCGTCCTTGGCGCGGCGGGCCTGTTCCTTCCACTCCTGCTTGACCCGGCGCATCTCCTCCTTGGCGGCGCGCCAGGCCTCCTTGTCACCGAGGTCGCCGCTCTCCCCGGGGGCCCCGCCTCGCCGCCGTTCCTCCCGGATCCCCGGCGGGCCTCGGAGGCGGCGGCGCGCATCTCGCGCCGCAGATCGCCGGCCGCGCCGCGCACGTCGGCCTTCATCTCGGCGGCGAGCTCCGCCACGGACTCGCGGATCTCCAGCTCCAGGTCGGCCAGCTCGCCGCCGCGGTCGGCGAGTTCGGCGCGGCCGGCGTCCGTGATGGCGTAGACCTTGCGGCCGCCCTCCGTGGTGTGCGTGACGAGGCCCTCGGCCTCCAGCTTGGCGAGCCGGGGGTAGACCGTGCCCGCCGAAGGGGCGTACAGGCCCTGGAAGCGCTCCTCGAGGAGCCTGATCACCTCGTATCCGTGGCGCGGGGCCTCGTCGAGCAGCTTGAGCAGGTACAGGCGCAGGCGGCCGTGGGCGAAGACGGGAGGCATGTCAGAGCACCTTCTTGTCGGTCGTGCCGTCGGTCGGGCCGTCGGCCGGGGAGCCGGTACGGGCCTCGGGGCGTCGTCGGGCTCGTCCTCGCCCGGCGGGCGGCGCAGCAGGGCGATGGAGCCGGACACCGTCGTGGCCCTGAGCTTTCCGTTGCCCGCGCCCAGCCGGCCGGTGATCTTGTGTGCGCCCCACTGGCCCTGCACCCGCAGTCCGTCGAAGGCGTTGGAGATCGTGCCGCTCGCGGTGTTGGCCTCCACCTCCGCGTCCGCCGGGTGCGGCAGGCGGATCGCGATCTCACCGGAGACGCTGGTCAGGCCCACGTCGGTGGGGCCGTCCGGGTCCAGGTCGATGATCATGGATCCGCTGACCGAGTCGGCCCGGACGGAGGGGCCCGAGCCTTCGACCACGGTCAGGTCCCCCGAGACGGAGTGGAAGCGCAGGTCGCCCGTGACGGCCTGGGCCTCCAGGTTTCCGGACACGGTGTCGGCGCGGACCTGGCCGGAGACGCCGACGAGGGTCGTGTCGCCGGTCACGCCCTTGATGACCGAGGAGCCGTTGATCCCGGAGACGACGGCGCCGGCGCCGACCACGCCCACCTCGACGCGGGTGTCGGCGGGGACCGCGAGGGTGACGACCGCGCTGCGGCGCCAGCCCTTGCGGTCGAGCCACTTGAGGAAGCCCTTCCACGGCAGGTCGTCGTAGGCGACGGTGAGGGTGCCGCTCTGGTGGGTGACGATCAGGGGTGGGCCCTCGATGTCCGTGACCTCCAGGCGCGCGGAACCTTCGTCCGTGCCCACGACGTTCACCGTTCCGTTGACGATGCGGACGTGCAGGTCGTGCACCGGGGTGTCGAAGGTGAGCTTCTGGGGGTCGGCGATGGACCACTCGGACATGGGGCCTCCTTGGCCGGACACGGACACGCCATATCGCGTCTTCTGAGAAACACGATATATCGTGGATGGGGAAAGTCAAGGCGTCTCTGCATAGGCTGTAGGCGGGCCCACAGGGGCCGGGTGGATTCGCAGGAGAGGCAGTTCATGTACTTCACCGACCGGGGGATCGAGGAGCTGGAGAAGCGGCGCGGCGAGGAAGAGGTCACCTTCGAGTGGCTCGCCGAGCAACTGCGCACGTTCGTCGATCTGAACCCGGACTTCGAGGTGCCCGTGGAGCGGCTCGCGACCTGGCTCGCCCGGCTCGACGACGAGGACGACGAGTAGGGCGAGCGGCGCGACAACCAGGACGAAACGGGGCGGCGGGCGGATCGTGCGGTCCGTCCGCCCCTCCCCCTCACCTGTCACCGGAGTTAGCCTTCTTCTCCCATTCGGTGAACGGGGCGTCATGGGTGGAGGAGTCGAACGCGTACGGCTCGACGACGGAACGGTCGTCTGGGCCAGGATCGGCGGACGGGACGGGGAGGCGCTCGACGAGGGCGGCTACTGGGACACGGGACTCGGTGACCGCGTCGTCGACATGGCGGGCGGGCTGGCCGGCACGGTCGGCGGCGTCGTGCGCTCCTTGCGCGCCGGTCTCGACACGCCCGCCGCGGTCGAGGTGTCCGTCAGCTTCGGGATCGAACTGACGGCGCAGTCGGGCAGGATCGTGAGCGCCATAGCGCAGGGCGGCGGCACGTCGTCCCTGACGGTGTCCCTGACCTGGACCGAACCGGCGACGGCCGCGGACGGCGCAAATCCCGCGGCACCCGGCGCCGCGACCGCACCGCCTCGCCCGCCGGCCACCGGCTCCGCATGAGCGCCTTCGACGAGATGGTGCGCCCCTCGCTCGCGCGCATCGGCGCGATGGGTGACGGGTATGCAACGGACCGTGACCCGTACTGGGGATCGGGGTTCTTCATAGCCCCGGGCTGGCTGTTGACCTGCGCCCACGTCGTGGGGAAGGGGGGAGCCGCGGTGTGCCGAGGACAGAGCGCCTTACGCGTGACCTGGCAGGAACGCACCACCGAACCCACCGCCGCCGACGCCTGGGAGGAACGCTCGGGCACCGGGACGGCCGTACTCCTGGCCCCCGGCCCGAGGAACCGGAGTCGCTCCGTGACCCCTGGCCGTTCCCCGACCTCGCGCTCGTCCGGGTGGAAGGCGCGGACGACGTGCGGTGCCTCTGGCTGGGCGACCGCGAGCCCGGCGCCCGCGCCCCGATCGGGCTGTACGGCTGGTCCCTGCAGACCGGCGAGCTGGGCGTCCGGCACGGCACCGGTGAACTCGCGGGTTCCGACGCCCGCGCGCTGCTGCTCGGCGGCAGCCTGCCGATCGGCGGCCTGTCCGGCGGGCCCGTGCTCGACCTGCGGCTCGGCTCGGTCGTCGGCGTGATCAAGGGCCGCCGACGGGAGGAGGGCGTCGCCGTCCCGGTCACCGCGCTGCACGAGCTGCTGGACCGGCGCGACACGTCCGGCGTCCTGCGCGAGGTGCTGCGCGCGCACGACCGGCACCATCTCCGCCTCCTGGACGACCCGTCGCCGTACGCGAACTGGACCACCCTGCAGGCCACGCTGCCCGCGCTCGCGCCGCCGGTCTCCGGGATCACCGCCGAACTCCGCGCCCGGCTCTACGGCCACCTCGCCGAGCTGCCGCCGCCCGCCGGAGCGGGCGAGATCGTCCACCTGGTGGAGGAGGTCAAGGAGCGGGTGCGCGGTGAACGGCTGCGCTCCCTGGTGCCCCGGAACGTGCGGACCTGGCGGGAGGGCGCGGCCCTGCTGTACGGACTGCGCACCCTGGACGAGGAGGGCGGCGGGACGCTGGTCGATCTCGACGCCGTCCTGCTGTACGCGGCGAAGGTCGTGCGGAAGGCGGCGGGGGAGCGTCCCGGTGAGATCGACCCGGCCCGGCTCGGCGCGTTCACCGACTGGCTCGGCGCGCAGGCCGGCCGGCACCGGCACTGGGCGGTGAGCGGTGCCATCAGGGGACTGCTCAGCGGGATCGACGGCCGGGAGGCGGGCGGGGCGCCGGAAGGAGTGAGGGACGGAGGACCGGCCGGAGGGGCAGGCGTCGGCCGCACCGCCGCCATCATGCCCGTGACCGCCGCCGCGACCGCCCCCGCGACCGTGCCGCCCCCGCCGTTGAACTCCAGGCCCCATCCGCTCCCTCGGTCGCGCCCGCGCTCCCGGCCGTGTCCGAGCCCCGGGCCGTGCCGGAGCCCCCGTTCATCCCGGAACCCCGGCTCGCCCCCGACGCTCCGGCCGCCCCCGCCGACGTGGTGGCCACCGGCCGTACCGACGTGCTCGTCCGGATCGGCGCGTCGATGTACGGCGGTCTGCACCCCTGGAGCGTGGAGCTGATCCACGACGGTCTCGACGTCACCCCGGTCGCCGCCGACGACCGGGGGGTGCGCGTCGACGAGCTCGCGGCGGTGCTGCGCGAGCCGCTGGACCGCGCGCTGAACCTCGGTGACCACGGCGAGCACCTGGCCGGGATCGAGGTCTTCCTGCCGCGCAGGCTCTTCGACCTGCCGGTGGACGAATGGCAGTTGCTGCCCGATCACCCCGGAGCCCTGTGCGACGGCCACGACGGTCTCGACCGCGGCCACGGCGACGCCCGCGGCCCCGACGACCGGAACGTCGCGGGCCACGAGGACGACGAGGACAACGAGGACGACGAGGACGACGACTTCGTGGACGAGCGGTCCATGCCGCTCGGCATGCGCCGGACCGTCGTCATCCGGGACCTGCGGCGCAGCGAGCGCCCGCCCTCCCCGGAGTGGCGCAGGCGCTGGCGGGGGGTGACCCGGGGGCCGCTCACGCACGAGCCGCTGCACGGCCGAGCCCCGGCCGACGGCCACCTCGCCACGCCCCGCTCCGGGAGCCGGTACCTGTACTACGGCACGCTGTCGGCGCTGGACGACACCTGTGTCGCGGTCTACTGCGGACCGGTGGCGAGCGGGGAGGGGCAGGCGGCGATGAGGGACGCGCTGATGGCGGGCCATCCGGTGGTGTTGTGGCGCCGGGACCGACACGATCACGACGAATGCAAGGACTTCTACGAGCAGGCCGCCCACGCGGTGGGCGCCGCCCGGCACGCCGAGGGCCTGCACGAACCGGTGCGTGACCTGCGCATCCGGCTGTACGACCCCGAGTCGGCCCGGGCCCGGGGCCTGCGCGGGAAGCTGGCCGTGCTGGTCGATCCGCCGGACCGCCCGCCGCGTGCCGCCAGGACGATGCGGCCACCGCCGCTGGCCGCTCCCGACGGCTGACCCGAGGGCAGACCCGGCGGACGGATCCGCCGGGTGGGTCGGCGGACGGCCGGACGCCGGGCGTCGGATCGGCGCCGGACCGGCCCGGCCGGAGGCCGACCCGACGCCCGCCCCGGCGCCCGCCTCGCGGCCGATCCGTCCGCCGCGCCCGGACCCCCCGTCAAACCCTGCGCGTGACAAGGCTGTTGGGAGTTCCGGAAGTGAACGCCGGGCCGCTCGAACCTCGGCAGACACGGCCGCCTGACGGTAGCCTCGTGGGTCAAATGGCCGGGCCCGCTGCATGATCACCGGATTTGGGAGGAGCCCAAGGTGAACGACTGGCGGATCTACAGCGGAGTGGGTCAGCCGCACGACGGCATGCGGCGGTTGCCGCCCCCGCCGCCCTGGCGTGACTTCACCGCCTCCCGGCGCGAGGACACGGGGGATGGTTCCGAGGACCCCAGCAGCGCCCGCCGGCTCGGTGTCCGCCGCCGTCTGGTGGAGAGCTACGCGCCCCGGCCGGCCGAGGTGGACGCGGTCAACGCGGCCCTGTACCTGCGTCGGCCGCTCCTGGTCACCGGCAACCCGGGCACGGGCAAGTCGACCCTGGCGTACGCCATCGCCCATGAACTCGGGCTGGGCAAGGTGCTGCGCTGGCCCATCGTCAGCCGCACCGGCCTCCAGGACGGGCTGTACCGGTACGACGCCATCGGCCGCCTCCAGGACGTCCAGCTCGAACGGGCCCGCGGCGGCGAGGGCGACACGGCCGCGCCCGGCATCGGCTCCTACATCCGGCTCGGCCCGCTCGGCACCGCCCTGCTGCCCGCCGGGCAGCCCCGCGTGCTGCTCATCGACGAACTCGACAAGAGCGACCTCGACCTGCCCAACGACCTGCTCAACACCCTGGAGGAAGGCGAGTTCTCCATCCCCGAGCTGGAGCGGCTGGCCGACCGCGAGCCCGTCGTCGAGGTGCTCACCCACGACGGCGACCGGGTCGCCGTGCACGGCGGGCGGATCGCCTGCACCGCCTTCCCGGTGATCGTCCTGACCTCCAACGGCGAGCGCGACTTCCCCGCTCCGCTGCTGCGGCGCTGCATCCAGCTGGAGCTCGACCCGCCCGGCGAGGAGCAGCTCACCGCCATGGTCGAGGCGCACCTCGGCACGGACGGTGTCGCCGACGGTGCCGATCTCATCCGCAGGTTCCTGGAGCGCGAACCCGGCGAGGTGCTCGCCGCCGACCAGCTCCTCAACGCCCTCTTCCTCACCCGCCACGACCCGCGCGCGCAGAGCCTCACCCGGGAGCGGATCGCCGAGATGCTTATGCAGCCGCTCGACCGTACGAGGTGAGGGACGGATGCCCGGGATGCACCTGGACGAGCTGATCGGCAAGCTGCGCCAGGGCGGGCTCGACCTCACCGCGGAGGACGTGGCCGACGCCCTCTGGCTGGCCCGGCGGTTCGGTGCCGCCCCGCCCCGCGACGCGCCCGCCCGGCAGCCCGGCACCGGCCCGGCGGACCCGCCGGCCGCCGGGCCGCAGGCGGCACCCGCCGCGGCCGGAGCGGAGACGCCGGCCGCCGAACCGTCCCGGCCCCGGGCGGACGCCCCCGCCGCCCCGGTGCCCCTGCTCACCCCCGGCCTCCCGGCGCGCCCGCACGGCGACGGCCGCACGCCCACCCGCCTTCCCGTCCGGGCTCCCGCCGCCGGCGCCCTGCCCGGGCTGCTCGGCCTGGAGAAGGCACTGCGCGCCCTCGGCCGCTACCAGGTCGCCGCGGCCCCGCCCCGGGACGAGCGGATCGACGAGGAGGCCACCGCCGAGCGGGCCGCCGCCAGCGGCATCCTGCTCCCGGTCACCCGGCCCGGCCGCCGCCGGCGCTGCGACGTCCAGCTGCTCATGGACACCGGCCCCAACATGGCCGTGTGGGGACAACTGGTCGAGGAGCTGCGGCAGGCCTGCCAGCAGTCCGGCGCGTTCGCCTCGGTCCGCGTCCACCACCTCTACGCCGACGACTCCGGCGCGCTTCTCGTCGGTACGACCGCCGGTCCCGGAGGTCACACCCGGCTGCGCCCGGCGGACGAACTGCACGATCCCACCGGCCGCCGGCTCACCTTCGTCATCAGCGACTGCGTGGGCCCGCTGTGGCAGAACGGCAGCGCGCAGCGGCTGCTGCACCAGTGGCCGCGCGCCGCCCCGCTGGCCGTCGTCCAGCCGCTGCCGCCCCGGCTGTGGGGCCGTACCGGGCTGCCCGCCGAGCCGGGCCTGCTGGTGCGCCCCGCCGGGGTGGCCGGGCGGCTGGCCTTCGAACCCGACGACGAACCCTGGGAGGAACCGGCACCGCGCGCCCGGCCGGTACCGGTGCTGCAGCCCACCCCGGAGGCCTTCGAGGCCTTCGCCCGGCTGCTCGGCGGCAGCGGCCCCGTCACCGAGCGGGCCTGGGCGGCGCTCACCCAGCCGGATGCGGCCCCGGCGCCCACGGCCTCCGCCGGCGCGGCCCCGCACGGCGACGGCGATCCGCACGCCGACGGTGATCCGCACGGCGGCGACCAGGCGCACGCGCACGACGAGCCACTCAGCGACGACGAGTTGCTGCGGGCCTTCCGCGCCGGAGCCTCGCCCGGTGCCGTACGACTGGCGGTCTATCTGGCCGCGGCCCCCCTCACCCTGCCCGTGATGCAACTGGTCCAGCGGGCGATGCTGCCGGACACCGGGCCCATGGAGCTGGCCGAGGTGCTGCTCGGCGGGCTGCTCAGGCAGCTCCCCGGCACCGGGGAACAGCCCTGCTTCGCCTACTCGGGCCGGGTGCAGAACCTGCTGCTGTCCTCCCTCGACCAGGACACCGCCGGGCTGGTGCTCAAACACTGCTCGGCCTACGTGGAACGGCACTTCGGCCGGGGCACCCGCAACTTCGCCGCCCTCGCCGCGGCCCGGCTCGCCGACCACGACCCGTCCGCGGGCGCCGGCCGGCTCCCACCGGACGGCGTCCCGCCGGAGGAGGGCGGCAGTGTCGAGGCCGAGCTGTTCGCCCGGATCCCGGCCCGCGTCCTGCGCTTCTACCTGCCCGACCTCGTCACGCCCGACCCGCTCACCGAGGCCGAACGGCTGCTCGACCAGTGGCACCACCTGGCCGACCCGGAGGTGCTGCGCCGCGCCCGCGAACAGGCCCGGGCGGCGACCGCCCCCGCCGCCACGGGACCCCCGGGCACCGGTGCCGCCGTCCGGCCCCACCTGGTCCTCGGCCGCATCCTGCGCGCCGAGGCGGGCACGGCGGCCGCGCGCACGGCCGGACGCCGCGCCGACCTGCTGCGCGAGGCGGCGGCCGAACTCGCCGCCGCGCACACCGCGGCCGGCGCCGGCAGCCGTGAACGTGCCGACGCCGCCCTGGAACTCGCCTCCTGCCGCCGGGAGTTGTGGCGGCTGACGGCGGAGAGCGGGCAACTCGGCGCCGCCCTGGACGTCCTGGACGCCGAGGCCGCCCCCTGGCCGTTCCTGACCGAACGGGCACGTGCCTGGTCCCGCGCCGGGCACCCGGACGACCAGGACGCCTCCGCCCCGCCCGACGGCAGCGGAGAGAGCGCCCGGCCCGGCCCGGACACGCGGGACGGGGCGGCGGACGGTACGGAGCCGGGTGCGGCGGCCGACGCGGACGGGACGGCTCGTGGCGCGGCGGCGGCACCGCACCGCGCGCCCGCGGACGCCGGCCATGTGCCCTGGCACATCACCGCCCACCGCTCCCGGCTGCTGCTGCGCGGCCGGATCCTGCTCGACCTGCGGCACCCCGCCGCCGCCATCGGCGAGCTCCGGGAGGCCTGCGCGACGCTGGACCTGGAGCGGGCCCCCGACACCGTGCGCGCGCCCGCCCTGCTCGACCTGGCACGGGCGTCGCGGGAGGCCGGGGCCGATGACGGCGAGACCCGGCAGGCCCTGCTGCGGGCCCGGCGGGCCGCCGGGGACGACCCCGCCCTGCTGCTGCCCAGCCTCGCCGCGCTGGCCGCCTTCCACGACGCGGCGGGCGAGGCCCCGGAGGCCGACGAGGCCTACGAGCGGGCCGCGCTGCTCGCCCCCGCCGACGGCGCCCTGCGCTGCCGGCTCCTCACCTCCTGGGGCGAGTCACTGCTGCGGCGGGCCTCGGCGCGCGACGGCGCGACGATCGTGGACCGGGCCGAGTACGTACTGCGCGAGGCGCTGCAGGCGCTGCCCGCCCGGTCCGCGCACCGCGGACGGCTGCAGGGCCTGGTCGGCAGCGCGCTCGCCCAGCGCTTCCGCCACCTCGGTTTCCTGCCCGACCTGTTCGAGAGCCGGCACCTGCTCGGCCAGGCGGTGCGCGCGGCCGCCGACGCCGCCGTACGGGCCGAGGTCTGGCTGCAGTTGGGGCGGGTGCGGCTGGAGGGCTGGCGCCGGGCCGGGGCACCGGTGCTGGTGGACGCCCTCCAGGCGTACGAGAACGCGGAGCGGGAGGCGCGGGCCGCGTACGGGGAGGACCCGGGCTCGGTGACCTGTGCCCGGGCGCGGCACGGCAGCGGAGCGGTGCTCGCCCTGATGGGCCGGCCCGCCGCGGCGGGCGGGGCCTACCAGGCGGCCCGGGAGCAGTGGCAGCGGCTGGCCGGCGCGCTGCGCCCGGTCGACTGGGCGGACGTCGAGCTGACCCGGCGGGCGCAGGCGGAGCCGACGACGGCGGAGGGACTGACGCGTGCGGTACGGGGACTGCCGGACGAGGAATGGGAGCGGGTCGCTCCGCCCTGGTGGCCGTGGACCGGAGAGTGGGCGAACTGGTCAGAACTTGACCGGAGTTGATCTGGTCAGGGTTTCCACTTCCGGGCTGTCGGGAAGAACTGGGCAGCCATGGCGACGGAGCGGGCCGTTCGCGGGCGGGGAGGAGCCGAGTGTGGCGGAGCAGTGGAGCGGGGTGGCCGCCCCCGGTCGGGACAGCGGGCGTGCCGCGCGCCTGCCCGACCTCACCGATGTCGACCTGCGTACCCTGCGGTTTCTCGATGATCCCGCCCTGACCGCCGCCGTCGACCGGGTCCTGCGCGATGCCACCGGGTGCCAGCAGGTCTGGCACAGCGGAGAGGGCGAGGGCGAGGTGCAGCCGTCCGCCGTGGATATGTTTTCGGCCGGACTCGCCGAACCCGGCCTGCTCCCGGACGAGCGGAGATGACCCCGGCGCCGATACCCGCCGAGGTCCTCGGAGCGCTCGCCGGCACCCGCCCCGCACCGCGGAGCACGCAGGCACTGCGTGCCGCGATCCACGCGCGTCGCATGCTGCTCCTCAAGTCCCTCCTGGTGCGCACCGACCGGCAGCGCGGGCTCCTCGGCCCCGTCGCCCGCCGGGACTTCGAACGGGCCTGGGCGCTGCTGGCGGCCGCGGAACGGACCGGCCCCGCCGAGGTACGCGAGGTGCTCGACTACCCGACGACCGGCACCTGGCTGGCCGCCGCGCTCGCCGCGCCCCAGGGCGCCGCGTTCGAACGGCAACTGGCCCACCTGGCCGGAGTCGCCGTCGCCGCGGCCGTCCGCGCGGGCCACACCGTGACCGGGACGCTGACCGTGCCCACCGGGCTGCTGGTGCTGCCCGGCCTCGGCGTGCTGCCCTGCCCGTCGGGCCGGGTCCGGCTGGGCGGCGGACCGGGCGGGACGCGGATCGCGGACGACGGCGGGCACGCCGAGGCGGTGCTGCCGCACCCGGCGGCACGGCCGGGGCCCGGCGCGTCCCGCGCCACCGGCGACGGGACCGGCTGGAGCGCGCTGCGCACGCTGCCCGGCGGCACCGTACGCCTCGACGACCTCGACCCCTACCGGACACCCCCACCCGGCACCGGACCGGGATCACTGCGTGCCGCCGACCGCCCCGACTGCCCCTGGGGCGCCTGGGCCCGGCGCTGGCGCCGCGCCCGCGAGCTGCTGACCGCGGTCGACGGGCGGCGCGCCGTCGAGACCGGCGCCGTGCTGCGCGCCGTCGTACCGCTGGCCGCCCCGGACACCGGTGCCACCCCGATGGGAGCCACGCTGAGGTCCGCGCCCGGCGCCGCGCTGATCCGGCTCCCGGGCACGGCGAGCGAGCTCGCCGAGTCACTGGTGCACGAGACCCACCACACCAAGCTGGCGGCCCTGGACGAGCTGGTCCCGCTGTGCGGGCCGGACGGGAGCGCGGTGCACCGGGTCGGCTGGCGCCCCGACCCCCGTCCGGTCCCGGCCGTGCTGCAGGGCGCGTACGCCCATCTGGCGCTGACCGACCTGTGGTGGAGGGTGCGCAGCGGCGCCGGGGCCGACCCGGCGTGGCGGCGCCGGGCCGGCGAGCGGTTCGAGGCGCTCCGCGAGGAGGTGGGCCAGGCCTTGTCCCTCCTTCTGGAATCCGATGAACTGACCCCAGCGGGAAGGGAGTTCGTCCAGGGCATGGAACGCCACCACGCCGGTCTCGGGGTGACGGCCCAAAATGTGCTGTGACGCTCCGCAGGGGCGTAATTTCTGTGCGTTAGCGTGTGCCGTGAGAGTGCGGTGGCGGGAACAGGGAGCGTGCGATGGCGGAACAGCGGCGGTCGGGCGGGGACGGGGCTCCGGCATCCGAACGCATCCTGGTGGTCTTCCCCGGTTACCACCGGGCCTGGGCGGCCTGGATCGCCCAGTGCCTGGAGAGCCACGGGCACCAGGCCACGCTGCAACGCTGGGACCCCCCGCGCGAGATCCCGCTGGAGGACTCCCTCGCCGACCTGCTGCTGGCCTCCGGGCCCGTGCTGCTCGTCCTCGACGACTGGTTCTTCGAACTCGGACCGCGTCCGGCGGGGGAGTGGAACGACGCCCTGCGCGGCTTCGTCGCGGCGAACGCCGCCCGGTTCGCCGCCGTCAACCTCACCAACCGGTCGCTGCTGCCGGCCACCGCGGTCCTCGAACCGGCCAGCCTCTGGGGCCTGAGCGAGGAGGCCGCCGAGGAGCGGCTGCTGCGCCGGCTCGGCCTGGAGCGCCGCCGGGTGCCCCGGCCCACCGCCCACCGGGCCCGCTACCCCGAGAACCGGTGCGAGATCTGGGGCGAGATCCCGCGCCGCAACCCGCGCTTCACCGGCCGGGACGACCTGCTCACCAGCCTCCACCAGCAGCTCGCCGACGCCGACCGGGGCGCCGCCGTCTGCACCCTGCTCGGCATGTCCGGCATCGGCAAGACCCAGCTCGCCGCCGAGTACGCGCACCGGTTCAGCACCGACTACGACGTGGTGTGGTGGGTCAACTCCGACGACCGCAACATCCAGCGCGACCGGCTCGGCGAACTCGCCGTGGAGCTCGGCCTGCGGGTCGGCAACGAGCCCGGCGAGCGCATCCGGGCCGTCCGGGAGGCGCTGCGCCGGGGCGAGCCCTACGGCCGCTGGCTGCTGATCTTCGACGGCTGGGACGACACCGAGGGCGTCGACACCCTGCTCCCGCAGGGCGCGGGCCACGTCCTCGTCACCTCCCGCAACCGCGGCTGGGGCGAGCACACCGACATCCTCGAGATCCCCGCCTTCCTGCGCGCCGAGTCCACCGCCTACCTGCTGCGCCGCGCACCGCACATCAGCGCCGCCGAGGCCGACGAGGTCGCCGCCGAGTTCGGCGACGTGGCACTGCCGCTCGTCCAGGCCGCCTCCTGGCTCGGCGAGTCCCGCATGGAGGTGCCCGAGTACCTGCGCATGGTCCGCGAGCGCCGGCTGTCCACCGTGGACGAGCCCGCCACCGGCGAGGGCTTCCCGCGGTCGTCCATGACGTCCTGGTCGATACTGCTCAACCGGCTGCGCGGCGCCCAGCCGCAGACCATCGACATCCTCGGCCTGTGCACCTCGTTCGCCCCCGGACGCATCCCGCTCGGCCTCATCCGCGCCTACCCGCACGCCGACCTGCCCGAGCAACTGCGCTGGATGTCCGGCGACCTGACCGCCTGGACCCGGGCCCTGGACACGCTGGTCAACTACTCGGTGCTGACCCGGGAGACCCGCGGCCCGGTCGGCGTCGAGATGGGCCCGCACCAGGAGTCGGTCCACATGCACCGGCTGGTCCACGACATCGTCTCCAAGCTGACCAGCGAGGACAGCCGGGTGGTGCACCGCCAGGCGGTCCGCACCCTGCTGGCCCAGGCCGACCCCGGCAACCCGCTGGACAGCCGCAACTGGCCCCGGTACGCGGAACTGCTGCCTCACCTGGAGCCCTCCGGCGCCCTCGGCAGCGCCCAGCCGCGCGTCCAGGAGACCGTGCTGAACTGCCTGCGCTACTGCTACCGCAGCGGCGAGTACAAGGGCGGCCTCGACCTGGCCCGGCGGATCCGCGACCACTGGTCCCGGATCATGGACCCGCTCGCCCAGCCCATGCTCGACCTCACCACGCAGGAGAGCAACATCCTGCGGGCCAGCGGCCGGTTCCGCGACGCCTACGAGCTCGACCGCGCCGTCCACCAGCGCCTCGGCGCCGCCGAGTCGCCCTCCGAGCTGGCCGAGCTGTCCACCAAGGGCGCCATGGCCGCCAGCCTGCGCCATCTGGGCCGTTACGACGACGCGCACGAGCTGCAGAGCGAGGTGCTCGACGGCTACGGCAGACTCCTCGGCCCCGACGAGGGCCCCGCCCTGATCGCCCGGCACAACCACGGCGTCGGACTGCGGCTGCTCGGCCGCTACCAGGAGGCGTACGAGCTCGACCTCGACACGCTCGCGCGACGGGACAACGTACTGCGCGCCCGGCACATCAGCACCCTCAACTCCGGCGGCGCCGTCGCCCACGACCTGCGGCTGCTGGGCCGGTACCGGGACGCGCTGGCCCGTCAGGAGACCGTGGTCAGGCTGAGCCTGCAGGTCCTCGGCGCACGGCATCCGCAGACCCTCTCGGCCCGCGGCCAGCTCGTCATGTGCCGCCGCCGGGAAGGCGGCCACACCCAGGACCTGGGGCCCGAGATGGCGAACCTCCTGGAGCAACTGGCACAGGTGCACGGCCGTGAGCACTACCGGACCCTGGCCTTCACCACCAACTACGGCAACTACCTGCGGGAGCACGGCGACCTCGCGCAGGCCCGGGAGCTGATCGACCGGGCCGAGGCCGGCTACCGCGCGCTGCTCGGCCCCGCCCACCCGGTCGCCACCGGCATGCTCTCCAACACCGGTCTCGTCATGCAGGCCGCCGGTGAACGCGCCGAGGCCCTGTCCATGTTCGAGGCGTCCTTCGCGGGCCTCACCGCCACCCTCGGCGCCGACCACCCCTGGGTCCTCGGCTGCGCCCTCAACGCGGCCAGCGCCCGCAACCTGGGCGACCGGATCACCGACGCCGTGGAGCTGAGCCGGGAGACCCTGCGCCGGGCCCGGCACACGCTGGGACACGAGCATCCGCTCACGCTCTCCTGCCAGGTGGCGCTGGCCTCCGACCTGCGGGCCGCGCGGGAGCACGAGGAGGCCGGAAAGCTGGAGGACGACGGCCTCCTGGGCCTCACCCGCACCCTGGGCGCCCAACACCCCCACACCATCTCGGCCCGCCAACGAACCCGCCCCTACTGGGACTTCGAGCCCTACCTCGGCTGACGAGGAGCGCCCGGAAGCGGCGCGGGGAACTGCGCGACCTGCTACGACCAACCCGCAGCCGCGCACAGGCCCAGCCACCCCAAGGGGCGCGGGGAACTGCGCGACCAACCCTCACTCACCCGCAGCCGCGCACAAGCCCAACCACCCCCCCCCGAAAAGGCGAAAAGGGCCCGGTACCGAGTCGAAACTCGGCACCGGGCCCAATCACGGCTGAACCGCCGGAGGCCTACGCCTCGAACACCTCACGCACGAGCTGCTCCTGCTCGGCCTGGTGCCGCTTCGCGGAGCCCACCGCCGGGGACGAGCCGTGCGGACGCGAGATGCGCCGCAGCCGCTCGCCGGCCGGGATGTCCGCGCCGACCGCCAGGTCCAGGTGGTCGATCAGGTTGAGCGCGATGAACGGCCAGGCACCCTGGTTCGCCGGCTCCTCCTGCGTCCACAGGTACTTCTCGGCGTTCGGGTACTTGTTGACCTCCGCCTGGAGCTCCGCACCCGGCAGCGGGTACAGGCGCTCGATGCGGATGATCGCCGTGTCCGTGGCGCCGCGCTTCTGCCGCTCGGCCTCCAGGTCGTAGTAGACCTTGCCGGCGCAGAAGACGACCTTGCGGACCGCCGCCGGGTCGACCGAGCTGTCGCCGATGACCGGACGGAACCCGCCCGAGGTGAACTCCTCCGCCTTCGAGGCCGCCGCCTTCAGGCGCAGCATCGACTTCGGGGTGAAGACGACCAGCGGCTTGTGGTGCGGGTTGTGCACCTGCCACCGCAGGAGGTGGAAGTAGTTCGCCGGCGAGGTCGGCATCGCGACCGTCATGTTGTTCTGCGCGCAGAGCTGCAGGAACCGCTCCGGGCGGGCCGAGGAGTGGTCCGGGCCCTGGCCCTCGTAGCCGTGCGGCAGCAGCAGGGTGACGCCGGACGTCTGGCCCCACTTCTGCTCGGCCGAGGAGATGAACTCGTCCACGACCGTCTGGGCGCCGTTGACGAAGTCGCCGAACTGGGCCTCCCACATCACCAGCGCGTCGGGACGGGCCAGCGAGTAGCCGTACTCGAAGCCCATCGCCGCGTACTCGGAGAGCAGCGAGTTGTAGACGTTCAGGCGGGCCTGGTCCTCGGAGAGGTACTGCAGCGGCGTGTACTCCTCGCCGGTGCTGCGGTCGATCAGGACCGCGTGACGCTGGCCGAAGGTGCCGCGCTGGGAGTCCTGGCCCGCGAGGCGGACCGGGGTGCCGTCCAGCAGCAGCGAGCCGACGGCGAGGGTCTCGCCCATGCCCCAGTCGATCGTGCCGTCCTCGACCATCGCCGCACGGCGCTGGAGCTGCGGCTGCAGACGCGGGTGCACGGTGATGTGGTCGGGGACGTTGACCTGGGACTCGGCGATCCGCTTCACGACCTCGGCGGAGATCGCGGTCGGGACCGCGACCGGGAAGCCGTCCTGCGGCGCCTGGGTGTCACCGGCGGCCGGCTGCGAGGTGGCCTCGCGGACCTCCGTGAAGACCTTCTCGAGCTGGCCCTGGTAGTCCTGCAGCGCCTGCTCGGCCTCTTCCAGGGTGATGTCGCCGCGACCGATCAGGGACTCGGTGTAGAGCTTGCGCACCGAGCGCTTCTTGTCGATCAGGTCGTACATCAGCGGCTGGGTGAAGGCCGGGTTGTCCGACTCGTTGTGACCGCGGCGGCGGTAGCAGATGAGGTCGATCACCACGTCCTTGTTGAACGCCTGGCGGAACTCGAAGGCGAGCCGCGCCACGCGCACGACGGCCTCCGGGTCGTCGCCGTTCACGTGGAAGATCGGGGCCTCGATCATGCGGGCCACGTCCGTCGCGTACATGGAGGAACGCGAGGACTCCGGGGCCGCGGTGAAGCCGACCTGGTTGTTGATGACGATGTGGACCGTGCCGCCGGTGCGGTAGCCGCGCAGCTGCGACATGTTCAGGGTCTCGGCCACCACGCCCTGGCCCGCGAAGGCCGCGTCGCCGTGGATCGCCACCGGCAGGACGGTGAAGTCCGTGCCGCCCTTGTTGATGATGTCCTGCTTGGCGCGGGCGACGCCCTCGAGGACCGGGTCGACGGCCTCCAGGTGCGAGGGGTTCGCGACCAGCGACACCTTGATCTGCTCGCCGTCCAGGCCGGTGAAGGTGCCCTCGGCGCCCAGGTGGTACTTCACGTCGCCGGAGCCGTGCATCGACTTCGGGTCGAGGTTGCCCTCGAACTCGCGGAAGATCTGCGCGTAGGACTTGCCGACGATGTTGGCGAGGACGTTCAGGCGGCCGCGGTGGGCCATGCCGATGACGACCTCGTCCAGGCGCGACTCGGCGGCCGAGTCGATGACCGCGTCCAGCAGCGGGATGACGGACTCGCCGCCCTCCAGCGAGAAGCGCTTCTGGCCCACGTACTTCGTCTGCAGGAAGGTCTCGAAGGCCTCCGCCGCGTTCAGCCGGCGCAGGATGCGCAGCTGCTCCTCGCGCTCCGGCTTGGAGTGCGGGCGCTCGACGCGGTCCTGGATCCACTTGCGCTGCTTGGGGTCCTGGATGTGCATGAACTCGATGCCGGTGGTGCGGCAGTACGAGTCGCGCAGCACGCCGAGGATGTCGCGCAGCTTCATCATCGACTTGCCGGCGAAGCCGCCGACGGCGAACTCGCGCTCCAGGTCCCACAGGGTGAGGCCGTGCTCGGTGATGTCCAGGTCGGGGTGCTTGCGCTGCTGGTACTCCAGCGGGTCGGTGTCGGCCATGACGTGGCCGCGGACCCGGTAGGAGTGGATCAGCTCGAAGACCCGGGCGGCCTTGGTGACGTCGTCGTCGTGCGAGGCGTCGATGTCCTTGAGCCAGCGGACCGGCTCGTAGGGGATGCGCAGCGCCTCGAAGATGTCGTCGTAGAAGCCGTTCTCGCCGAGCAGCAGGTTCGCGACCTGGCGGAGGAACTCGCCGGAGGCGGCGCCCTGGATCACCCGGTGGTCGTAGGTCGACGTGAGCGTCATGACCTTCGAGACGCCGAGCTTGTTCAGCGTGTCCTGGCTGGTGCCCTGGAACTCGGCCGGGTAGTCCATGGAGCCGACGCCCATGATCACGGACTGGCCGGGCATCAGACGCGGCACGGAGTGGACGGTGCCGAGGCCGCCGGGGTTGGTCAGCGAGACCGTCACGCCGGTGAAGTCGTCCATCGTCAGCTTGCCGTCACGGGCGCGGCGGACGATGTCCTCGTAGGCCTGCCAGAACTCGAAGAAGTTCAGCGTCTCGGCCTTCTTGATGGCGGCCACGACGAGCTGGCGGTCGCCGTTGGGCTTCACCAGGTCGATGGCCAGACCGAGGTTGACGTGCGGCGGCTTGACCAGGGTCGGCTTGCCGTCCTTCTCGCCGAACGCGTAGTTCATCGCCGGCATGGCCTTGATGGCCTGCACCATCGCGAAGCCGATCAGGTGCGTGAAGGAGATCTTCCCGCCCCGGGCCCGCTTCAGGTGGTTGTTGATGACGATCCGGTTGTCGAACAGCAGCTTCACCGGGACCGCGCGGACCGAGGTGGCCGTCGGCAGCTCCAGCGAGGCGTTCATGTTCTTCGCGACGGCGGCGGACGGACCGCGCAGCGTCACGTACTCCGGGCCCTCGGGGCCTCGGCCGCCGGGGCCGCCTTCGGCTTCGGCTGGGCCGGCGCCTGTGCGGGCGTCGCCGGCTTGGCCGGAGCGGGGGCCGGCGCCTTCGCCGCGGGGGCGGGCGCGGGCGCCGGAGCGGCGGCCGGGGCCGCGGCGGGCTTCGGCGCGGCGGCCGGCGCCGGCGCGGGAGCGGCCTTGGCCGGCGCGGGCTGCTGGGCCTGGGGAGCCGGAGTGGTGGTCCCTGCGGCCCCCGCGGCCGCAGTACCCGCCGGAGCCGAGGCGGCAGGCGCGCCCGGCTTGTAGTCGGCGAAGAAGTCCCACCAGGCTCGGTCTACCGAATTCGGGTCCTGGAGGTACTGCTGATAGATCTCGTCGACGAGCCACTCGTTGGGACCGAACGCCGCGGCGGGGTTCTTCCCGGCTTGGTCGTCGGTCGAGATGCTCGAGTTACTGGGGGACTGTGGCGACACGGCGGCAACCGCCCTCTTCCGCTTCACAAGGTTATGGACAGCGGGAATAAAGGCTACGCCTCCAAGACCGTGAAGGTCAGGTCGGGCCCGTCCATCGTCGCGTAAGTCACATCAGAAATCTTGTTTCAGGGCTTGATATGGCGGGAAACAAGTGTGGTTCCGGATGCGCGAGTGGGTGTGCGGGATCGCCGAGCGGGGCCCGGCGCCGCAGGTCGGCGTGCGTCTTCGGGACCCGCCCCTGATCACACGTGTCCGGCTGCGCGGACGCTCGTGGATCTTGAGGTTCCGGTTCGGACCCTACGTCAACTTCGGACGGAAGTCTCTCCCGGAAGAGTGACGATGATCCTGCAGCCCCGCTCGGATTCGGCCACTCCGATCCGGCCGCCGTGGAGATCGACGGCCCACCGCGCGATCGCCAGGCCGAGGCCGGTGCCGCCGTCGCTGCCCGGACCGTGCGGCCGGGTCACCGCGCCGCGGTTGAACCGCTCGAACACGCGGTGCCAATCCGACCGCGGGATGCCGGGGCCCTCGTCCAGGACCTCCAGCTCCAGTGAGTCCGGCAGCGGGCCGGACCGCGCCTTCACGGTCACCCGCCCGTGCGGCGGGCTGTGCTTGACCGCGTTGTCGATCAGGTTCGCGACCACCTGGTGGATGCGCTCGGGGTCCGCGAGCGCGGTCAGCTCCGGCGGGGAGACGTCGAGGTGCAGGTGCACGTCCGTCCGGGTGTGGCTGCCGGAGCCCGAGGCGATGCCCGCGCGCGCGGAGGCGACCATGTTGGCCTCCTTCAGTACGCCGGACAGGTACGGCCACACCTCGAAGCGCCGCGTCTTCAGCGGTACGACGCCGTTGTCGAGCCGGGACAGGTCCAGCAGGGTCTCCACGAGCCGGCCGAGCCGCTCGGTCTGCTTCAGGGCCGTCCGCATGGTCTCCGGATCGGCCTCGGTGACCCCGTCGACGATGTTCTCCAGCACGGCGCGCAGGCCCGCGATCGGGGTGCGCAGCTCGTGCGAGACGTTCGCCACCAGCTCCTTGCGCTGGAGGTCCTGGGCCTCCAGCTCGTCCGCCATGGCGTTGATCGTCACGGCGAGGTCGCCCAGCTCGTCCCGGCGGCCCTCGCTCACCCGGCGGGTGTAGTCACCCTGCGCGATCGAGCGGGCCACCGTGTTCATCTCGTCCAGCGGGGCGGTGAGCGAATGGGCCACGAACTGCGTTATCAGCAGTGTGGCGATCATCGAGAAGACCGTGATGAAGCGCAGCTCCGTCTTGGTGTGCACCGCGATCATCGACAGACCTGTGGTGATCAGCACCGAGATGACGACCAGCGCGCCCAGCTTGGTCTTGATCGAGAACGGGCGTACGCCGCCCCAGGGTTCCTCCGTGGGGTTCCCGGGGCTCCTCCGTGCGGCCTCCCGCCCGTTGCTCATGGCGTCGGCGTCTCCAGCGCGTACCCGACACCGTGCACCGTGCGGATGCGCTCGGCGCCGATCTTCCGGCGCAGCGCCTTGATGTGGCTGTCCACGGTCCGGGTGCCGGAGGCGTCCGCCCAGTCCCAGACCTCGGCCAGCAGCTGCTCCCGGGAGAGCACCGCGCGCGGGGTGTTGGCCAGGCAGACCAGCAGGTCGAACTCGGTGGGTGTGAGGTGGACGTCCTCGGAGCGCACCCGCACCCGGCGCTGCGCGTGGTCGATCTCCAGCTCGCCGAGCCGCAGGATGCCCGAGCGGGGCGTGGAGGCGGCGACGGCCGCCCGCTCCACCCGCCGCAGCAGGACGTGCACCCGCGCGGCCAGCTCCCGCATCGAGAACGGCTTGGTCATGTAGTCGTCGGCGCCGACCCCGAGCCCGACCAGCATGTCGGTCTCGTCGTCGCGCGCGGTGAGCATCAGCACCGGCACCGGACGCTGGGCCTGCACGCGGCGGCAGACCTCCAGGCCGTCGAAGCCGGGCAGCATGATGTCGAGGATCAGCAGGTCGGGCTGCCAGGCCTCGGCCGTGTCCACCGCGGCCGGTCCGTCGGCCGCGGTCTGCACGAGGAATCCCTCCGCGCGAAGCCGGGCCGCGATGGCGTCGACGATCGTGGGATCGTCCTCGACCACCAGCACCCGGCGCTGTGCGCCGGGGGTGGTCGTGGTCGCGCCGGTCTGGGAGGTGTGTGTCTGCTCCATCGCCCGCCCCTGTTGCTTTCCGGAATCAGTGGGGTGATCCCATGACTGCGATTGACGCTTGAATGATCCGCGTCAGGGCAGCACATTACGGGGACAGGCCGCGCCGTCGCTATCCAGGGCGGACGGCTAGGTGCACGGCGTCCGGAACGCCCCGGGCAACGGGGACCTCTTCGGTACGCACCTGACGGAATCCGGCATTCCGCAAGGTTCCTTCAAATTCCGGAGAGGGCTCGGCCGACCATACTGCAAACACCCCGCCGGGCTTCAACACCCTTGCGCACGCGGCGAGTCCGGCCGGTGCGTAGAGGCCGCCGTTGTCCTCGGTGACGGTCCAGCCCGGCCCGTTGTCGATGTCGAGGCACAAAGCGTCGAACGTGTCCGATGTCTCCTCCAGGTAAGTGAGGAGATCCGCCTCGACGATCCGGGTGCGCGGATCGGCGAGCGCCTCGGCGGACAGTTCCGCCAGGGGGCCGTCGCGGTGCCAGTCGATGACGGCGGGCTCCCGTTCGGCGACCGTGATCCGGCCCCACCGTCCGTCGGCCGCCGCGTGGGCGAGCGAGAACCCCACGCCCAGCCCGCCGATCAGCACCTCGGGCGCCGGGCGCCCGTCCAGCGCGTCGTACGCGGCATCCACCAGCAGCCGCTCGGAGCGGCCGTCGGAGGTGTCCATCAGGAAGCAGCCGTTGGCGATGATCTGCAGCAGCCGGCCGTGCCTGCGCAGCACCACCTCGCCGTAAGGGCCTTCGCGGCGGTCCAGGACCACGGGGGAGTCGTGCACGGCAGTCATGCGCCCATCCTGCTCCGAAGCGGCGCCGGGGGCACCGCATTTCCGGTGATCGCTCACAGCGAACGGTGTGCCGGGAACAACCGCGGGGCGTCGGACATTGAGTCGGCATAGCTCAAGTTGACTGCCTAAGGGGAGATCATGGCTGCTGAGTCCACGGCGTTCACGCTCGTACTGCCGGTGCTGCCGCTCGACGACGAGGTCGTGCTGCCCGGCATGGTGGTTCCGCTGGATCTGAGCGACGCCGAGGTGCGGGCCGCGGTGGAGGCGGCACAGGCCGCCGCGCGTGCGGAGCCCGGCAAGCCCAGGGTCCTGCTGGTGCCGCGCGTCGACGGCACCTACGCGAAGACCGGTGTGCTCGGAACCGTCGAGCAGGTCGGCCGGCTGGCCGACGGCGACCCCGGCGCGCTGATCCGCGGCCGCGGACGGGTGCGCATCGGCGCCGGTACGACGGGCCCGGGCGCGGCCCTGTGGGTGGAGGGCGCGCGGATCGACGAGACCGTGCCGGAACCCCTGCCCGGCCAGGTCGCCGACCTGGTCAAGGAGTACAAGGCCCTGGCCACCGCGTGGCTGCGCAAGCGCGGCGCCTGGCAGGTCGTGGACCGGGTCCAGGCCATCGACGACGTCTCCGCGCTCGCCGACAACTCCGGGTACTCGCCCTTCCTGACCACCGAGCAGAAGGTCGAGCTGCTGGAGACCGCCGACCCGGTGGCCCGGCTGAAGCTCGCCACCCAGCACCTGCGCGACCACCTCGCCGAGCAGGACGTCGCCGAGACCATCGCCAAGGACGTCCAGGAGGGCGTCGACAAGCAGCAGCGCGAGTTCCTGCTCCGCCGCCAGCTCGAGGCCGTCCGCAAGGAGCTGCGCGAGCTGAACGGCGAGAACGACGGCGAGGAGTCGGACGACTACCGCGCCCGCGTCGAGGCCGCCGACCTGCCGGAGAAGGTCCGCGAGGCCGCCCTGAAGGAGGTCGACAAGCTGGAGCGTTCCAGCGACCAGTCGCCCGAGGGCTCGTGGATCAGGACCTGGCTGGACACGGTCCTGGAGATGCCGTGGAACGAGCGCACCGAGGACGCCTACGACATCCAGGGCGCCAAGGCCGTGCTCGACGCCGAGCACGCGGGGCTCGAGGACGTCAAGGAACGCATCACCGAGTACCTGGCCGTGCGCAAGCGGCGCGGTGAGCGCGGCCTGGGCGTGATCGGCGGGCGGCGCGGGGGAGCCGTGCTGGCGCTCGTGGGCCCGCCCGGCGTCGGCAAGACCAGCCTCGGCGAGTCCGTCGCGCACGCCATGGGACGGAAGTTCGTCCGGGTCGCCCTCGGCGGCGTACGGGACGAGGCCGAGGTCCGCGGCCACCGGCGCACGTACGTCGGCGCGCTGCCCGGCCGGATCGTGCGCGCCGTCAAGGAGGCCGGGTCCATGAACCCGGTGGTGCTGCTCGACGAGATCGACAAGGTGGGCTCCGACTTCCGCGGCGACCCGGCGGCGGCCCTGCTGGAGGTCCTCGACCCCGCGCAGAACCACACCTTCCGGGACCACTACCTGGAGGTCGAACTCGACCTGTCCGACGTGGTCTTCCTCGCCACCGCGAACGTTCTGGAAGCCATCCCGGAGGCGCTCGCGGACCGCATGGAGATCGTCCGCCTGGACGGCTACACCGAGGACGAGAAGGTCGTCATCGCCCGGGACCACCTGCTCCCGCGCCAGCTGGAGCGGGCCGGCCTGGACCGGGACGAGGTCACGATCGACGAGGGCGCGCTGCGCAGGCTCGCCGGCGAGTACACCCGCGAGGCGGGCGTGCGGACCCTCGAGCGGTCCCTGGCCCGGCTGCTGCGCAAGGTGGCGGCCCAGCACGAACTCGGCGAGCGGGAGCTGCCGTTCACGGTCCGGGACGAGGACCTGCGCGCGCTGATCGGGCGCCCGCACCACGTGCCCGAGTCCGCCCAGGACCCGGCCGAGCGCCGGACCTCCGTCCCGGGCGTGGCGACCGGCCTCGCGGTCACCGGCGCCGGCGGCGACGTGCTCTTCGTGGAGGCGTCCCTCGCCGACCCGGAGACCGGGGCGGCCGGGCTGACCCTGACCGGCCAGCTCGGCGACGTGATGAAGGAGTCGGCGCAGATCGCGCTGAGCTTCCTGCGCAGCCACGGCGCCGAACTGGAGCTGCCGGTGGGCGACCTGAAGGACCGGGGCGTGCACATCCACTTCCCGGCGGGTGCGGTCCCGAAGGACGGGCCGAGCGCGGGCATCACCATGACCACGGCCCTCGCCTCGCTGCTCTCCGGCCGGCTGGTCCGCACCGACGTGGCGATGACCGGCGAGGTCTCGCTCACCGGCCGGGTGCTGCCCATCGGCGGGGTGAAGCAGAAGCTGCTCGCCGCCCACCGCGCCGGGGTGACCACCGTGATCATCCCCAAGCGCAACGAGCCCGACCTGGACGACGTCCCGGCCGAGGTGCTGGACCGGCTCGACGTCCACACCGTGACCGACGTCCGCCAGGTCCTGGAGCTGGCCCTCGCGCCCGCCGCCAACGGCGCGGAGCCGGAGGTTCCGGTGGCGGCGTGACGGACGCCCCCGGATGAGGGAGGGCCCGGGTCCCGTGCGGGACCCGGGCCCTCACCGCGCCCGCCGGGCGGGGCGGCGCCGTCTCAGCCCGCGGCGAGCGACTGCTCCGCCCACACCGTCTTGCCCACCCGGTCGTGCCGGGTGCCCCAGCGCTCGGAGAGCTGGGCGACCAGCAGCAGGCCCCGGCCCCCCTCGTCGTAGATGCGGGCGCGCCGCATGTGCGGGGTGGAGCCGCTGGCGTCGTAGACCTCGCAGATCAGGGTGGAGTCCTGGTGGATGAGCCGCAGCCGGATGGGCGGCCGGCCGTAGCGGATGGCGTTGGTGACCAGCTCGCTCACCACCAGCTCGGTGGTGAAGACGGCCTCCTCCAGCCGCCAGGCGGAGAGCTGGTCGCTCGCGTACTTGCGGGCCCGGCCCACCACCGTGGGATCGCTCGGCAGCTCCCAGGAGGCCACCCGGTCGGTGTGCAGGGCCCGGGTGCGGGCCACGAGCAGGGCGACGTCGTCGTCGGGGCGGTGGCTGAGCAGCTCGGTCAGGACCCGGTCGCAGACCGCGTCCAGCGTCGGCGCGGGCCGGCCGAGCGCGTCGAACAGCTGGTCCAGCGCCTCGTCGATGTCGTGGTCGCGGGCTTCGAGCAGTCCGTCGGTGTAGAGGGCGAGCAGGCTGCCCTCGGGCAGTTCGGTCTCCAGGGCCTCGAAGGGCAGCCCGCCGAGGCCGAGCGGCGGACCGGCGGGCACGTCGAGGAAGCGGACGGCGCCGTCCGGGGTGACCACGGCGGGCGGGGGATGGCCGGCCCGGGCGAGGGTGCACCGGCGCGAGACCGGATCGTAGACCGCGTACAGACAGGTGGTGCCGATGCCGCCCGCCGCATCGGCGGCCGGGTCCGCGCTGCCCTCGTCCGCGGCCAGCCGCAGCACGAGGTCGTCGAGATGGGTGAGCAGCTCGTCCGCGGGAAGGTCGACGTCGGCCAGGGTGCGCACCGCCGTGCGCAGCCGGCCCATGGTGGCAGCGGCCCGCGTCCCGTGACCGACGACGTCGCCGACGACCAGGGCGACCCGCGCCCCGGACAGCGGGATCACGTCGAACCAGTCACCGCCCACCCCGGCGCGGGTGGCGGCGGGCAGGTAGCGGCCGGCGATGTCCAGCGCCGCCTGTTCGGGCAGGGTGTGCGGCAGCAGGCTGCGCTGCACGGCCATGGTGGTGATGTGCGTCCGTGAGTACCGCCGCTCGTTGTGCAGGCCGGTGGCCGCCCGGGCGGTCAGCTCCTCGGCGAGCCGCAGGTCCTCCGGGCCGAACGGCTCGGTGCGCCGGTCGCGGCCGAACAGGGCGACGCCGAGCGTGCTGCCCTCGGCGAGCAGCGGCACCACGATCAGCGAGTGGGTGCCGGACGTGCTCAGCCACGCGGCCCCCGGGTCCACGGCCGCCCACCCCGAGATCACCGGGTCCGACGTGTCGTGCAGGGCGGACCGGCCGGTGGCCAGGGACTCGGCGGGCGGCGTCCCCGGCTCGTAGGCGACCGTCCCGCCCACCCCGGGCCCGGCCGGCGGGCCGCCGTTGTCGGACTCGGCCCGCACCGCGGCACGGCGCAGGACGAGCGGGCGGGTGCCGGTCGCCTCCTCCGGCCCGTTCGGTCCGCGCGGTGAGTCGAAGAGGTCGACGGCCGTGAAGTCCGCGAGCCGGGGGACCGCGGCGTCCGCCAGTTCCCGCGCGGTGCGCTCCAGACCGGGGGCGATGGGATCGCGCGCGGCGGCCTCGTCCGGGGCGCGCTGCCGGGCCGCGGGATCGGGGTCGTGCCGGTGGGTCGCGAGACAGACCGCGCGCACCGCGCCGGTCCCGTCCTTGAGCGGGGTCAGGACGGTGGGCCGGTCGAGGTCGGGGCCGAGGACGGCCTGCACCTCGCGCGGCTCCCCGCTCTCCAGCACCTGGCGCATGGTCCGCTCGGCCTCGTCCCGCGCCGGTCCCGGCGCGATGTGCGTCAGCCGCAGCCCGCGCATCGCCGCCTCGGGCAGGGACAGCGCCCGCTCCAGCCGGCGGTTGGCGCGCATCAGCCGCAGTTCGGTGTCGAAGATCGCCAACGGGAAGGGGGACTGGATGAAGGTCCACTCCTCCAGCGGCTCGCCGCGGGGCGGCTGCGGCCGGTCCGCCACGGCGGTGACCACGAGCCAGTCGGACTCCCCGGCGCGCCGGGTCCGGCGGTGCGCGAGCAGGCCTTGCTCCAGCGGCCGGCCGTCCTGGTGCAGCAGCGCGACCATGCCGTGCCAGCGGTCCCGGCCGGCCAGGGTGTGTTGGACCGCCGCCCGGTCCGCGGTGGCGAGCAGCGCGGCGGCCGGCCGGCCGACGACCGCCGCGGCCTCGTAGCCGAGCAGGCGGCGGGCGCCCTCGCTCCAGCCGGTGAGGACGCCCTGCTCATCGATGGTGGCCGTGGCCGTGTACGTCGACTGTCGCTCCATCGCCGCTCATCTCGCCCTTGTCCGGCAGGCTCTCCCTGACCAGCATGATCCCGGGCGGCGCGGAGCACCAACGCAGCGGGACGGCGGCCGTCCGCGGGGACGGCCGCCGTCTCGGAACACGGGGAGGATCAGCCGTTGGCCAGTGCCTGCACCCGGTCCAGTGCGCCGTTGAACTTGTCGTGGTCACCGACCGTCGGGCCGGACGAGGTGTACTGCCACATCGTGTAGTACGACCATCCCGCCGGCAGTGTCCCCACGGTCGAGGCGTAGCGGGCGATCCACAGCGGGTTGTTGGCGGCGAAGCCGCCGTAGTTGCCGGTGCAGTCGGTCCACCAGCTCGTCGCCGTGTAGATCACGGCGTCCCGGCCGGTGCGCGCCTTGTAGGTGTTGAGGAAGTCGGCGATCCAGCTGACCATCCCGCCGGCGGTCTTGCCGTAGCAGGCGGCGCCGTACGGGTTCCACTCGATGTCGAGCACACCGGGCAGGGTCTTGCCGTCCCGCGACCAGCCGCCCCCGTGGTCCACGAAGTAGTTGGCCTGGGTGGCGCCGCTCGTGGTGTCCGGGGTGGCGAAGTGGTAGGCGCCGCGGATCATGCCGACGTTGTACGAGCCGTTGTACTGCTGGGCGAAGTACGGGTTCGTGTAGTACGTGCCCTCCGTGGCCTTGGTGTAGGCCCAGCGCACGCCGCTGTTCCAGAGGGTGGACCAGGCGACGTTGCCCTGGTAGCCGGCGACGTCCACGCCCTCGGTCTGGGTGGCGTCACCGGTGCTGGGGGTGCCGTGCTGCCCGTCGTGGGCGGCCACCCCCATGCCCATGGACGCCGAGCCGCGGCTGGGGGTGGTCGCCGCCTGGGCGGCGGTGAGCGGAAGGGCGAGGCCGAGCGCCATGAGCAGGGCCGTGACGAGGACGGCGAGCGGGCGCGGACGGAAGGAACCGGGTCTGTGCACGGGCATGACGTGCCTCCGGGGAGAGGGGTGGGGGATCGTGGGGTGACCGCTTGTCCACTGGCGTGGGCATGTCATTGCTTGCCTGTCACAGAAACTACGCACGTAGATGACATCGTGGGAAGGGGATCCGGATGCTGCCGTTGGTCTAAGCCTGCGAAATACTTGAAGAGCTGCGGCTATGACGGCGGTTGGCGAAAACTTTCAGGACGGCGAAACCGATCAGGGGTGCTGACGTGCACGAGGACGGAAACGGCGACGGACGCCGTGTCACCGCACAGGTGACGCCCAGTGGTGCAGACCAGGAATTCCTGGCACTGGAACGCGAGTTGACCGTGCTGCTCAGGCGGGCCCGGGCCAACCAGGGCGAGATGGCCCGCGAGGTCCACCCCGACCTGGAGTCCTCCGCGTACGGGCTGCTCATCCGCCTCGACGAGCTCGGCGGCCAGCGCGCCACCGAGCTCGCCGCCTACATCGGCGTCGGCAAGGCGACCATGTCCCGCCAGCTCCGCGCCCTGGAGGAACTGGGGCTGATCGCCCGCGAGCCCGACCCGGCCGACGGCCGCGCCTGGCTGGTCACCCTGACCGACGAGGGCCGCGGCCGCGTCGGCACGGTCCGCGAGGCCCGCCGCGCCCGCTACGTCAGCCAGCTCGCCCACTGGGACCGCCGCGAGGTGTCCGAACTGGCGAGGCTCCTGCACGAGTTGAACGGCGTCATGGAGCGCTGAGCCCCTCCGCTCACAGCTCGGCGTACACCACCGTCGCGTCGTCGTGCGTCTTGCCGCGGCCCAGGAACGCCCGCTCCTGCCGGTCCGCCGACTCCAGCGCGCGCACCCGGTCCACCAGCGAGCGGGCGCCCTCCTTGGCGACGAGGGCGAGCAGGTCCGCCCAGTCGCCCTTACGGAACAGCTCCGTCCAGCGGGTCGCGCCGTCCGACAGCGCCGCCAGCGCGCGGACCCGGTCGCGGGGAAGGGTGCCGGCGACCGCGCGGGCGGCGACCGAGGGGTCGGCGGCGGCCGTGAAGAAGCCGCCCTCCCGGTTGCGGAGGTTGGCGTCGACCAGCGCGTCGGTGGCCAGGGCGGAGCGGGGCAGCCGTGCCAGCCGGTCGTCCAGCACCGCGGTGACAGTGCCGTCGGGCGCCCGCAGGAGCAGTGCCGCGTCGGACAGCACCAGGTACTCCACCAGGTCGGCGGACCAGCGGACCAGGGCCACGGTTGCCTGCGGGGTGCGCGGGTGAGAAAGGTCACAGGTGCCCGCGTGGGCCTCCGCCGTCCGGGCGATGCCCCGCGACAGGACCTCCGGCAGGGTCAGATCTCGGCCGGAAACGGCCAGTTCGGTCAGCGCCCCGCCGAGCCGTGACGTGAACCAGGGCACGGAGTGTGCACAGCCGGTGGCGCCGCGCGGCGGAGTCACTCCGTCCAGCAAGATCACACAACCACCCTGACCGGAAGCGGGTAGTCCGACGCCCGCGAAGTCCTCGTTGGGGCGGTTCGCGTCGCCGGATTCCGAAACGAGATCTGTTCGCATCCGGCCAGTCTGCACCAGGCCTTCACAGCCTTCGCCAAAGGCTGGCAACGGCCGCCGAATTGGCACGGCCCCGCAGGTCAGGTGCCTGCTTTGGGGGCAATTGACGCACTCCGGCAACGCGTGGTGGCGAATACTGCCAAAGCCTGCCGCGCGCGTCCAACCGGCCCGCCGCGCCCCCGTGGCGCAGGCCCCGCCGGAACTTGCCCGCCAACTCCCCTCCGATGTTCACTCCTTCGAGTGGCGGGTCAGGTGATGCGCGACCACTGCCCACCGGCGCTGGGAGGGTCGGAAACCGTATGAACCGGGTGTACGCACCACTTGGCCCCGAGACGACGGGCCGCCACCCGGGCCCTTGAGCAGACGAGTTCAGGAATGCGAGCACCGGTGCAGAAGAAGTGGCCTCGGCGCACAGGCAGGCAGACGGCTCCCGAAGGGGGCGTCGAACAGACCCCCGTGGGCACCGGCCGCCCCCGCCACGTGCGGACCCGGCTGATCGTGGCCGTGACCGTGGTGGCCGCCGCCATCGCCGGAGCGGGAGCACCCTCGCTGCTCACCGCCTCCCAGGACGTCAGTGAATCCCAGGACCTGGTCACCCTGTCCGCCCGCACCCAGGACGCCCTCGCGCTCGCCCACTCGCTGGCCGACGAGCGCGACGAGGTCACCTCGTACATAGCCGCGGGCCGCCCCAAGTCCAAGGCGCCCACCGAGCAGCGCAGCGCCCGCGTCGACCGCCAGGCCGAGGACCTGCGCGCAGACCCCGACACCCCGGCCGCCCTGCGCACCGCCCTCGACCGGATCGCCGCCGTCCGGCACGCCGCGCTCACCGGCAAGTCCGACGCTCTCGAGACCCACCAGGCGTACTCGGGAACCATCACGGAACTGCACCGGCTCGCCGGCGAACTGGCCGACCGGATGCCCCCGCGGGCCGGCTCCGGCGGCCACGCGCTGGCCGAACTGGACTCCGCCGTCCAGCAGTCCGCCGCCGCCCGGGGCCTGCTGCTGGCCGCGCTCGGCATCCCGTCCACCACCCGGACGGTGATCGACCCCGCCACCGGCCTGCCCAGCACCACCAGCGAGCCCACCGCGGAGGGCCGCAAGCAGCGCGACGCGCTCACCGCCGCCGCCCAGCAGGCCCGGCTGCGCGCCGACGCCGCCCTCGCCGACTTCCGCGGGAGCGCCCCCAAGGCGTCCGTCGCCTCCTACGACTCCACGGTCACCGGCCCCGAGGTCAACTCCGCCGACAAGTACCTCGCCGCCCTCACCGACCAGCCCGCCTTCACCGGCAGCGACACCGCCACCGACGCCAGGAAGCTGGACGCGGCCCTGTCCGCCCGGGTGGACCTGATGCGCGGCGCCGAGTCGGCCCTCTACGACCACCGCACCAAGGACCTCGAGAAGCTCCGGGACGACGACGTCACCGCCCTGGAGATCCGCATCGCCGTCCTCGGCGCCCTGATGCTCCTCACCGTCGGCATCGCCACCGCCATGGCCCGCACCCTCACCCGCCCGCTGTCGGTGCTGCGCCGCGGCTCGGCACGGCTGGCCGAGGCGGAGGACCCGGCGGGCCAGGAGCCCGTCGCCTTCACCGGCCGCAACGACGAGTTCGCCCAGGTCGTCCGCTCGGTCAACGCCCTGCACGCGCGCGCCGCCACCCTGCAGGAGCGGGTGGCCACCCTGGAGACCGACCGCAAGCACCTGGTCGGCCAGCGGCAGAAGATGGCCGACGCGCGCGAGGAACTGCGCGCCGAACTCGACGCCTCCGCCGCCCAGCTGGAGCGGATGCGCACCAGCATCGGCGGCACCTTCGTCAGCCTCGCCCTGCGCACCCTCGGCCTGGTCGAGCGGCAACTGGCCGTGATCGAGGGCCTGGAGGAGCGCGAGCAGGACCCGGAGCGGCTCGCCACCCTCTTCAAGCTCGACCACTTCGCCACGGTCATGCGCCGGCACAGCGAGAACCTGCTGGTCCTGGCCGGCACCGAGCACGTCCAGCAGTCCCACGGCCCGGTCCCGCTGGTCGACGTGGTCCGCGCGGCGGTCAGCGAGATCGAGCGCTACGAGCGCGTCCGCATCGCCGCCCTGCCCCCGCACGCCCACGTGGTCGGCTTCGTCGCCGACGACCTCTCCCACCTGCTCGCCGAACTCATGGAGAACGCGGCCTCGTTCTCCCCGCCGGACCTGCCCGTCGAGGTCTCCGGCTGGCTGCTGGAGTCCGGCGAGGTGATGCTGTCCGTCCAGGACGGCGGCATCGGCATGACCGGCGACCGCCTGGACCGCCTCAACGCCCGCCTCGGCGAGTTCGACCCCGAGTCGGCGTACGACCAGGAGGGCGACGACGGCCTGGGCCTCGGCCTGTACGTCGTCGCCCGCCTCGCCCAGCGCCACGGCATCCGCGTGCAGCTGCGCGAGCAGAAGCAGGGCGGGGTGGCGGCGGTCGTCGTGCTGCCCCGGACCCTGCTCGCCGAGGCCCCCGCGGCGACGGCCCCGCGCCCCGCCACCCTCTCGGACACCCAGAGCTTCTCCCTCCCCGGCGCCAACGCCGAGGTCAACTCCAACGTGCTGCACGCCCGCACCAAGGACAACGACCCCCTGGTCGCCCTCGCCGAGAAGGCGGCCCGGGAGGCCGGGGCCGGCGCGGGGCCGGCGGAGGACACCGAGGTCCACGCGCGGTCGCGCGCGGAGGAGCCGACCGCCGAGGAGACCGCGACCCGGCCGAAGGCACCCGCGGAGACCTTCGCCGAGACGACCATGGAGCTGCTGCTGCCGGAGGTCGCCACGCAACCCGCGGCCGCCGACGGCGAGGACGCCCCGCCGGTGGCACCCGCGCCCGACGACGAGAGCCGCACGGGTGGTGGCGCGGGTGAGGACGAGTCCGCGGACACCGAGGACGAGGCGCTCACCAGCAAGGGCCTCCCCAAACGCACACCCAAGATCACCGCTCCCGCCGCCGCCCAGCCCCGCCGGCGCGGCACGTCCGTCGACGCCGAGGCCCTGCGGCGCAGGCTCGGCGGTTTCCGCCAGGGAGCGCAGGCCGGTTACCGGGACGTCGAGGCGGAGATCACCGAACGTACCGGAGAGACCACGGGGGGCACCGTCGAGGAGGCAAGCAGTTGACCGCGCCCAGTACCTTCGGACTGAGCAGTGAGGCCCGCAACCTGCACTGGTTGCTGACCAACCTGGTCGAGGAAGTGCCCGGCATCCAGTCCGTCGCCGTGGTCTCCTCGGACGGCCTGCTGCTCCTGTCGTCCGACCCCGGACACGCCGAGCAGTCCCGCAGGGCGCGCCCGGTGAGGGGCCCCCGGGGCTCCGCCGCAGACCTCGCGACCATCGTCTCCGGCATCGGCAGCCTCACCATCGGCGCCGCCAAGCTCATGCAGTTCGGCGGCGTCAAGCACACGATGGTCGCGATGGACGAGGGCAGCCTGTTCGTGATGTCGATCAGCGACGGCTCGCTGCTCGGCGTGCACGGCTCCGCGGAGTGCGACATGAGCGTGGTGGCTTACCACATGGCGCTCTTCGTCGGCCGGGCCGGCCACGTCCTGACCCCGAACTCCGCAGTGAGCTGCGAAAGTCAATGGAAGCCGAGTCGACGGGGAGCGCTCGATGAGCGGTACACCGAAGAAACTTCCCGTGCGCGGCGGCGAGCGCAAACCCGCCCGCGTCCGCCCCTACTCGCTCACCGGCGGCCGCACCCGCTTCGGCCACGTCCTCCTCGTGGAGACCTTCGTGGCCGCGCTGGAGGCCCCCGAGGAGCGCAAGGAACTGACGAATGGTTCCCTCGCCACCCGGGTCATGCCCGAGCTGCGGGCCATCGTCGAACTGTGCCGCCGTATGCGCACGGTGGCCGAGATCGCCGCGCTGCTGAAGATGCCGCTCGGCGTGGTCCGCGTGCTGCTGAGCGACCTCGCGGACCAGGGAAAGATCCGTGTGTACGGCACCGGCACCGGTCACGGCACCGGCCGCCCGGACCGCGCTCTGCTGGAAAGGGTGCTGAGTGGACTCCGCCGTCTCTGACGCCACGGGCGTCGCCCCCTCGTCGCCGGGTTCAGCGAACCCGACGAGGACCTGAAGGCCTGGCAGCAGGACCGTACGCAGGCCCCCGTGGCCACGAAGATAGTGGTGGCCGGCGGCTTCGGCGTCGGCAAGACCACGATGGTCACGGCCGTCTCGGAGATCACGCCGCTGCAGACCGAGGCGCTGATGACCGAGGCGAGCGAGGGCACCGACGACCTCACCGACACGCCGGGCAAGTCGACCACCACCGTGGCCATGGACTTCGGCCGCCTCACGCTCGACGACGACCTGGTGCTCTACCTGTTCGGCACGCCGGGCCAGCAGCGGTTCTGGTTCATGTGGGACGACCTGGTGCGCGGCGCCATCGGTGCCGTCGTACTGGCCGACACCCGCCGCCTGAAGGACTGTTTCCCCGCACTGGACTACTTCGAGAGCTGCGGACTGCCGTACGTCGTCGCGGTCAACCACTTCGACGACAGCGAGCTGTTCGAGCCGGAGGACGTACGCGAGGCGCTGACCATACCCGCGCACATCCCTGTCATGATCATGGACGCGCGGCGCCGGATCTCGGCCATCGAGACCCTTCTGGCCCTCGTGGGCCACGCGCTGGACGAAACCCCCGAGTAGTCCCGACCTAGGAGCACCACCCGCATGCGGAAGATACTCGTCGTCGGAGCCGGCCAGTCCGGACTCCAGCTCGCCCTCGGCCTGCAGTCACACGGCTACGAGGTCACCCTGATGTCGAACCGGACCGCGGACGAGATCCGCTCCGGCCGGGTCATGTCGACGCAGTGCATGTTCGACACGGCCCTCGGGCACGAGCGCGACCTCCAGCTCAACTTCTGGGAGTCCCAGGCCCCGAAGATCGAGGGACTCGGCGTCTCGGTCGCGGCCCCCGGCTCCTTCGACCCGGGCCCCTCCCAGCGCGCGATCGACTGGGTGGGCAAGCTGGACGGGTACGCGCAGTCCGTCGACCAGCGGGTGAAGATGGCCGGCTGGATGGAGACCTTCGCCCAGCGCGGCGGCCAGCTCGTCATCCACGGCGCGGCCGTCGGCGACCTCGACTACTTCTCCCGCGCCTACGACCTCGTGCTGGTCTCCGCCGGCAAGGGCGAGCTGGTGTCGATGTTCAGCCGCGACCCCGAGCGCTCCCCGTACAGCGAGCCGCAGCGCGCCCTCGCGGTGTCCTACGTGCACGGCCTCGGCCCGCGCCCGGAGCACCCGGACTTCGACGCGGTCCGCTGCAACCTCGTCCCCGGGGTCGGCGAGCTGTTCATCATGCCGACCTACACCACCTCCGGCCGCGCCGACATCCTCTTCTGGGAGGGCGTCCCCGGCGGTCCGCTGGACGTCTTCAACGGCGTCAAGGACCCGGCCGAGCACCTCTCCCTGACACTGCGGCTCATGGAGAAGTTCACGCCCTGGGAGTACGCGCGCGCGACGAAGGCCGAGCTGACGGACGCGGGCGGCACCCTGGCCGGCCGCTACGCCCCGACCGTGCGCAACCCCGTCGGGCGCCTGCCCTCGGGCGGTCTGGTCCTGGGCGTCGCCGACGTGGTCGTGGCCAACGACCCGATCACCGGCCAGGGGTCCAACTCCGCGTCCAAGTGCGCCGCCGCGTACCTCGCCTCCATCGTCGAACACGGCGACAAGCCGTTCGACGAGGACTGGATGCGGGCCACCTTCGACCGGTACTGGGCCACCGCCCAGCACGTCACCAAGTGGACGAACGCCATGCTGGCGCCGCCGCCGGAGCACATCCTGAACCTCATCGGCGCGGCCGGCCAGCTCCAGCCCGTCGCCGACCGGTTCGCCAACGCCTTCAACGACCCGGCCGACTTCGAGAACTTCTTCTACGAGCCGGAGAAGACGGCCGCCTACCTGGCCTCGGTGGCCTGATCCCGCGGGGGACCGTCCGGGCGTACGGCGCCGAGGACCGGAGCGGATGCCAGCGGGGAGACCTCGACCCGTCCGCCCGGTCTCGGTGCCTGCACGACCCGGCCGCCCCGACGTACAACGCCACATGGGTCGCCCCGGGGAAGTAGACCACCAGGTCACCGGGGCGCAGCCCGTTCAGCGGGACCTTCGGCAGCCGGGCCCACTGCTCCTGGCTGGTGCGCGGGATCGGGGTGCCGGCGCGGTCCCAGGCCTGCGAGGTGAGCCCCGAGCAGTCGTACGACGCCGGGCCCTGCGCTCCCCACTGGTACGGCTTGCCGACCTGCGACAGGGCGTAGCGGACGGCCCGGTCGCCCTCGCCGGACGGCGGTCTGTCGTCGCCGAGGGCGCCGGAGGCCGTGAGCCGCTGCTGGGCCTCGGTGACCCCGGTCCGCTCCAGCGCCGCCACCGCGGCGAGCTGCTCGGGGTCAGTGAGGCGAGGAGCCGCTCGACGTCGCCGAGCCTGGCCGTGACGTCGTCGCGCTGCTTTCGCTGCTTCCCGGTGAGGGTGAGCTGTTCGTCCAGGGCCTTGCGGGCCGCCCTCGCCAGCGCGTCCCGCTTCCGTTCGGTGCCGGTGAGCCGGTCCACGGTCTCGGCGCGTTCGTGGGCGAGCCGGCCGATGACATGGCCCTCGTCCAGCGCGTGCTGCGGGTCGCGGGCGAGCAGCAGGCGCACGTAGGGGAGAGGTCGCTGCTGTTCTGGTACTGCTGCCGGGCCAGACGCCCGGCGTCGCGCCTGCCGCCCTGCAGCGCGAGCCGGGCGCGGGCCAGTTCGCCGTCGAGGCGGGTCACCTCGGCGCGCTGCCGCTTCAGCCGCTCCGCCGTCGCGTTGTAGGACTCGGTGGCCTCCTCGGTCTGCCGGTACAGCCGCTGGAGGTCCGTCAGCAGCTGCGAGACGGTCCGCGGCGGCGCGGGTTCGGCCGCCGCGGGCACGGGCGCGAGGACGGCCTGGGCCGCCACCGCGGCCGTACAGGCCAGGCGCAGGAGTACTGCCGACACGTCATCACCTCCGGTACGGGGCGGACGGCCCCTCCGTCCGCATCCGCACGGTGATATTCAGACGTGTTCATGGGCTTGTCTGCCGATTGTGGGCGAGACGGCCCAACGCTCTCACCCGGTCGTGTCGTCCGGCTTGCGGGACGGCGCGCTGTCCGGCTTGGTCCACGGCCACCTGAGCCGTTCGGTCGGCCCGCCCTCCGGGTCGTACCGGTACTTCCAGCCCCGCACCAGTCCGAGCCGTTTGCTGTGCCCCCTCGGCACGCGCCGGTAGACGTGCACGGTGGGCGGGCCGCCGGCCGCGTCCGGCACCGGCACGCGGTACGACTTCGGGGGTGGCCGGTCGGGCCCAGCAGCACCGGCAGCACGCGGCCGTCCAGGGGCCCGCCCTCGAACGGGGTGTCCTCACTCTTCACCGGTGCGGCCCTCGGTCTTCCTCGGCGAGCGCGCCGACCACGTCCGCCGTCTGCGGGTCACGTCCGGCGGTCACGGTCAGGACGGCCACGAACTGCTCGACCAGCCAGTCGCGCAGCTCCTCGACCGGCGGCTGCTTGCCCTCGTCCAGCCAGATCAGCGAGGCGGCCTCCACCGCCGTGATCCACGTCCGGACCGTCATGCGCAGCCGCGGTCCCGGCGCGCAGACGCCGAGGTGGCTGTAGATGTGCTCGGCCGCGGCCCGCCGGACGCCGTCCACGATGGCCGTCGTACGGGAGGTCTCCACCACGCTGCCGCCCTGCAGCAGCGCGCTGAAGCCGGTGTCGTGCTGGTCGACGAAGGCGAGGTAGCGGTCGAGCGCCCGGGACAGACGGGGCAGCAGGGGACCGATGCGGGCCTCGTCGAAGCACTGCTGGAGCTCCTCGCCGGCCGACCTGAGCGCGGCCTCGTAGAGCTGCTGCTTGCCACCGGGGAAGTACCGGTACACCAGCGGACGGGAGACCCCGGCCGCCTCGGCCACGTCGTCCAGCGACACGTCCTCCGGCGCACGGTGTGCGAAGAGCGAGAGAGCGGCGTCGAGGAGCTGGCTGCGCCGTTCCTCGACGCTGAGCCGACGATAGGCGGGGGTTGCGGCCTGCGGGGTCATGCCAAGCAGCGTAATCGGACCGTGAAGAAGCCGCGCAGGCACCGCCACACCCGGCCGCGCCCGCGCCCCGCGCGCAAGCGGGCGCGGGGTGCCCCGCGCCCGGCTCCCGTCCGAGCCGGCCCGGTTCCCGCCTAGGCCAGCAGTCCGGAGGACTTCCACAGCCGGCGGCCCACGCCCCGCAGCACACCGATGTCGTCGAGGAAGTCGGTGAGCCGCCTGGCGCCGGTCTGCATGACCTCCCGCCGGTGCCCGCTCGCCTTCACCTGCGCCATCGCCTCCCGCTTGTCCAGTCCCACGTTCGTGTAGACCTCGGGATTGATGAACGCCACCGAGAACACCCGCGCGAACTCGCCGGACGTGACCCGGGTGAACTCCTGCGACCACTTCGGCGCCGTCAGCATCTGGCGCCGCAGCTCCTCACGCGCGTACCGCACGTGCCGGGCCTCCTCCACCACGTGGATGCGCGTGACGCCCCGGATCAGCGGCTGCACGCGCTCGTCCGGGAAGGTCAGCCGCTGCATCCAGTCGAGCACCTCCTCGCCGAGCAGCGTGGCCGTGAAGGAGCCGGGCGTGGTGGAGATGGTCTTGAACAGCCGGCCCAGGTTCTGGTGGGCCCGGCTCACCGGGTACCAGGGGGTGCCGCCGTGCGAGATCAGCCGCGCGAACATCTTCGAGTGCCGGCACTCGTCCTCGATCTCGGTGAGGGCGTACCGCACGTGCGCGCTCGTCGCCGCCTTGTCGTAGATGTGCCGGACGAGCAGCTGCATCAGGATCAGCTCGAACCAGATGCCGAGCGAGGCGAGCGCCGCGGCCTCGTGCTGGGAGAGCAGGATCCGCTGTTCCTCGCTCATCCGCTCCCAGAGGGGCGTCCCGTACAGCGAAACAAGCTCAGGCGGCCAGAACCACTTGCCCTCCTCGAAGGGCGCGTCCCAGTCCAGCTCCTTGTCCGGGTCGAAGGAGTGCTTGGCGGAAGAGACGAGCAGCCGTTCGGCCACCTGTTCGCGGTCCTTGAGCAGGCCGAGCGCGTCGCGCAGTCCGTCCAGCGCGTCCGCTTCCGTCACGGTCGTCATGGCTCCCTCACCTCGTTACCCGGGGTACGTTCCGCTTCTTATGAGACTGCCTGTCAGCAAGCTCGTCAATCCCTTGCGCATGACTTGTTGACTCGGCGTCTACGTGTGAGCCTGCGAAGTATGCCGACGCATGACCTGTACACCGACGAGCCGGGAGACTCCCCCTGGCAGGTGCCCGCGAGCGGGGCGGCCAGGTTCAGCTGGGAGTACGACGAGGGCCGTGACCGCCTGCTCGCCCTGTACCAGAAGGGCAAGGACAAGCAGTGGGACGGGCAGCGGCGCATCGACTGGGAGCTGGAGGTGGATCCGTACGACCCGCTGGGCACCCCCGACGAGGCGATGTCGCTCTACGGCACCCGGCACTGGGCCGGGCTCACCGACCGCGACAAGGGCGAACTGCGCAAGCACTACGCCTCCTGGCAGTTCAGCCAGTTCCTGCACGGCGAGCAGGGCGCGATGATCTGCGCCGCGCGCATCGTGGAGTCCGTGCCGGACATGGACGCCAAGTTCTACTCGGCGACCCAGACCATGGACGAGGCCCGGCACGCCGAGATCTACGGCCGCTTCCTGCACGAGAAGATCGGGATGCTCTACCCGATCAACGACAACCTGCGGTCCCTGCTCGGCGACACCCTGCGCGACAGCCGCTGGGACATGCCCTACCTCGGCATGCAGGTCCTGATCGAGGGACTGGCGCTCGCCGCCTTCGGGATGATCCGGGACACCACCGACAAGCCGCTGCCCAAGCAGATCCTCGCCTACGTCATGCAGGACGAGGCCCGGCACGTGGCCTTCGGGCGCATGGCCCTGCGGGACTACTACCAGCAGCTCACCGACGCCGAACTGCGCGAACGCGAGGAGTTCGTCATCGAGGGCTGCCATCTCATGCGGGACCGGCTGCGCGGCGTCGAGGTGCTGGAGAACTTCGGCATCCCGCGCGCCGAGGCCGAGCGGATCAGCGAGGAATCCGAGTTCCTCCAGCTCTTCCGCAAGCTGCTGTTCAGCCGCATCGTGCCCTGCGTGAAGGACATCGGCCTGTGGGGCAGGCGCCTGCAGCAGGCCTATGTCGACATGGGCGTCCTGGAGATGGGCGACTCCAGCCTGGACCTGCTGATGGCGCAGGACGAGGAGATCGCCGAGCGGCTGGACGCCGAGCGCTTCGCCGCGGAGGAACGGCTGCGGGTGGCCGAGGTGGGGGAGGCGATCGAGTCGGGGGCGGCCGACGCCTGAGCCCCTCCGCCCGTGCAGTACCGTTCTGGCGTGTCCATGCCTCCACCCCCTCAGCAGCCGCCGTACCCGCACGGCCCGCAGCCCGGCCCCTACGGCCGGCAGCCCCCGGGGCCCTACGGGCCGCAGACCCCGCCGGCCCCGGGCCCTACGGCTCCCCGTACCCGCAGGCGCAGCCGTACCCGCCCCAGCCCCACCCCCAGCAGCCCTACCCCGGCTGGGGTGTGCCGCCCATGGGTCCGCCCGCGAAGAAGCGCGGGCCCGGCCTGGCGCTGGGCATCGTGGGCGGGGTCGTCGGCCTGGTCGTGCTCGGCTCCGTGGGCGTCGGCGCGGTGCTCGAGTCCGGCTTCCCCGCCGCCGAGCACGAACTGGCCCTGCCCCACAAGCTGCTGGACGAGAAGTACGAACTCGCCGAGGACCTCTCCGACACCGAGGGGCAGAAGGTCGAGGACGAGGCCGACGGCGCCTGGGACGCCAAGGACATCCATGCCGTCGTCGGCCGCTACAGCCCGGGCGGCGACGACACCAAGGGCATGCTGCTCGTCTCCGGCATGTACGGCAGGTTCAAGAACGAGGCGGACGTCCGCAGCGGCATGCTCAAGGGCGCGGGCGAGGCCGGCGGGGTGACGGTCACCCGGCCCGCGCGGGACGTCACCCCGGCCGGCGCGGACGTCACCGTCTCCTGCGAGGTGCTCACCCAGAAGCAGGCCCTGGTGACGATCACCTACCCGGTCTGCACCTGGGCGGACGGCAACACGGCGGCCGTGGTGGGCGAGGTCGACCTGCAGCGGAAGGACTCCGCCGACGTCGACCTGGACACCGCCGCACGCAACACCCTGAAGGTCCGCTCCGAGATGATCAGACCGGTCGGCTGACCGCCACCCCCTCCTGCGCGGGGAACGAGGTCCGCAGCGTGAAGGCGTACGGCGTCGGGCCGTGCGCCCTCAGGTGCAGCAGCCGCTCCTCCGCCTCGGCGACGTCGGGCCGGTGTCCCGCCGGCACCCACCACAGGGCGGTCACCGCGTCCCCGGGACGCTCGAACCACTCACGGCGCCGGGCCAGCAGCTCCCGGTGCCGGCCCCGGTACATGAACGCCGTGAGCGACTCGACGTCCCGCCACACCGACATGTTGACGATCAGCCAGGCGTCACCGAGGAAGGCGATGTCCGTCGCGTTGCCGGAGTCGCCCTGCAGCCGCCAGACGAAGCCCTCCGCGGCGTCCGCCACGGCGTTCACCGGGTCGAGGCCGTCGACGAAGTCCTTCAACCGGGGCGAGTCCAGCGGGTACTTGAGGCGGGCGGTGTTCACCTGGGCGAGATGGCGCACGGGCTCCGAATCCGTCATGACCGGACGTTAGGTCGGCCGGCGCCGCTCCCGGTACCCCCGTCTCACAGGCCGAGCACCGCCCGCATCACGTCCTTCGCGATCGGTGCCGCGTCCCCGCCGCCGCTGATCTCGCCCCGGTCCGCCGAGGCGTTCTCGACCACCACCGCGACCGCGACCTTCGGCTCCAGGTCGTCGTCGGCCTGGCCCCAGGAGACGAACCAGGCGTACGGCACACCGGCGTTGCCGAGGCCGTGCTGGGCGGTGCCGGTCTTGCCGCCGACCGTCGCTCCGGGGATGGCCGCGTTGGTGCCGGTGCCCTCCCGGACCACGTCGGTCATCAGCTCCTTCAGCCGCTCTGCCGTCGACGGCCGCATCACCTGCCGGTCCGGCCGCATCCCGCCGCCCGTGAGCGTCTCACCGCCCCGGCGGGTGGTCGACTCCACCAGGTACGGCGTCCGCAGCCGGCCCCCGTTGGCGACCGCCGCCGCCACCATCGCCATCTGCAGCGGAGTCGCCCGGGTGTTGTACTGCCCGATCGAGGCCAGCGCGAGCTGCGCCTTGTCCACACGGGTGTCGAAGGTGCTGGGCGCGACGGCGAAGGGGACGCGCAGCCGGGTGTCGTTGAAGCCGAACGCCTGCGCCGTGGCCGACATGCCCGGCACCCCGACGTCCACGGCAAGCTTGGCGAACACCGTGTTGCACGACCACTCGAACGCCGCCCGCAACGAGGCGTCCTTGCAGCCGTCGGCCTCGTTGGTCAGCCGGGTCCTGGTACCGGGCAGCCGGTAGGGGTCCGGGGAGCGGGTGCGCGCGTCCGGATCCCTCACCACTCCCGAGTCCAGCGCCGCCGCCGCGGTGACCACCTTGAACGTCGACCCCGGCGGATAGGTCTGCCGCACCGCCCGGTTGAGCATCGGCTTCTCCGGGTCGTGGTTGAGCCGGGCCCACGCCGAGGACGCCGCCTCACTGTTGCCGGACAGCTCGGCCGGGTCGTACGACGGCGTCGACACCAGCGCCAGGACGCGGCCCGTGGCCGGCTCGATCGCGGCCACCGCGCCCTTGCGCCCGTGCAGCCCGTTGTACGCCGCCCGCTGCGCGCGCGGGTCGAGGGTGGTGACGACGTTGCCGCCCGGACCGGCGCCCCGCGTCACGTCGTTCCACAGTGGCAGCGGCGCCAGCATCGGGTCGGCGCCGGAGAGCACCCCGTCCTCAGCGTCCTCCAGGAACGTGGTGCCGTACAGCTGCGAGGCGTGCCCGGTGACCGGGGCGTACAACGGGCCGTCGCGGTAGGTGCGTTCGTAGCGCAGTTGCTCACCGGTGTCCGTGGAGCCGGTGACCGGCTCGCCGCCGACCAGGATGTCACCGCGCGGCTGCTGGTAACGGGCGATCGTGGCACGGCGGTTGGCCGGGTTGGACTCGTAGGTGCCGGCCTGGAACACCTGCACCCGGGCGGCGTTGGCCAGCAGCGCCGTCAGCAGCAGGACGCAGAACGCGCAGGCGTGCCGGATGTACCGGGTCATGGCCGGCCCGCCGCCGTACTCGGTCATGACGCCTCCCGCCCCGCGCGCCCGGCCACCCGGTCCTGCGCGCCGCACTCGGTCACGGCGCCTCCTGGCCGTCGTACTGGCTGCGGGCCGAGTCGCTGACCCGGATCATGAGCGCCACGATCGCCCAGTTGGTGACGACCGAGGAGCCGCCCTGGGCGAGGAAGGGCATCGCCATGCCGGTCAGCGGGATCAGGCCGGTGACCCCGCCCGCGATCACGAACACCTGGAGCGCCAGGATCGAGGCGAGACCGACCGCGAGGAGCCGCCCGAACGGCTCGCGCAGGGCGAGCCCGGCCCGGTAGCCGCGCTCCACGAGCAGCGCGTACAGCAGGAAGATCGCCGCCAGACCGGAAAGGCCCAGCTCCTCCCCGGCCGTCGCCAGGATGAAGTCCGACTTGACGGCGAAGCCGATGAGCACGGAGTGGCCGAGCCCCAGCCCGGTGCCGAGGACCCCGCCCGCCGCGAACGCGAACAGGGACTGCGAGAGCTGGTTGGGGCCCTGCCCGGCCTCGATCGTGGCGAACGGGTGCAGCCAGTCCTGGATCCGGGCGCCCACATGCGGTTCGAGCCGGCCCACGGCGACCGCCCCGAGCACGGCGAGCAGCAGGCCCACCGCGATCCAGCCGGTGCGGCCGGTGGCCACGTACAGCAGGACGACGAACAGACCGAAGAAGAGCAGCGAGGTGCCGAGGTCCCGCTCCAGGATCAGCACGCCGACGCTCAGCAGCCAGATCGCCACGATCGGGCCGAGCACCCGCCCGGTCGGGAACTGCATCCGCCACAGCCGCCGGCCCGTGTATGCGAGCGCGTTGCGGTTGGCGGCCAGATAGGCGGCGAAGAACACCGCGAGCAGCACCTTGGCGAACTCGCCCGGCTGGATGGAGAACCCGCCGATCCTGATCCAGATGCGCGCGCCGTTCACCGCCGGGAACAGGATCGGCAGCAGCAGCGCGACGAGGGCGGCGACCACGCACACGTAGGAGTAGCGCTGCAGCACCCGGTGGTCGCGCAGCATCAGCACGACGAGGATGAACAGCCCCACCCCGAGCGTCGACCACACCAGCTGGGCCGGTGCCGCCCGGTCGCCCGGCGTCTCCAGGTCCAGCCGGTAGATCAGCACCAGGCCGAGCCCGTTGAGCAGCACCCCGATGGGCAGCGGGAGCGGATCGGCGTACGGCGCCCGCTTGCGGACCACGAAGTGCGCGAACAGGGCGAGCACACCGAGCCCGGCACCGTACCCGGCGGCCCCCGGCGGCACCCTGCCGCTCCTGGCCAGACCGACCGCGCAGTAGCCGTACACGGACAGCAGCACGGCCAGCACGATCAGCGCGAGCTCGACGCCACGGCGCCGGGGCAGGCGGGCACCACCCGCGGGCGCCCGCGGCTCGGCCACTGCGGTTCCGGCCTTGGTCATGTCCGGAACTTACCCAAACAGGACAGTCCGGTCGGGCAGGCGCCCCAGCGGGGCGCGTCAGCGGCGGACGCCGGCACAACCGGGCCGGCGCCGTCCCCCGGTTGCCCGCACCGCCCTCGCCGTCCGCTCTCAGGGCAGGGTGAGAGCGGCGACCGCGCCCCCGTCCACCGCGTTGCCGAACGTCAGGCGGGCACCCAGCACCTCGGCCTGCCCGGCCGCGATCGTCAGCCCCAGCCCGTGGCCCTTGGCGCCGCCCTCGGTCCGGAACCGCTGCGGGCCGTGCGCCACCAGGTACTCCGGATAGCCGTCCCCGTGGTCCCGCACCGTCACCACCGGACCGTCCACCGTCAGCACCACCGGCGCCCGCCCGTGCTTGTGCGCGTTCGCCACCAGGTTGCCCAGCACCCGCTCCAGGCGGCGCCGGTCCGTCTCCACCCGGGCGTCCCGCACGATCCGCACCTCGGTGTCCGTCCCCGACGCCCGCACCACCCGGCCGGCCAGCGCGCCCAGCTCCTCGAAGTCCAGCTCGCGGCGCTCCCGCCGGGTGTCCAGGCGGGAGATCTCCAGCAGGTCCTCGGTGAGCGTGCGCAGCGCCGCCACCCGGTCCCGGACCAGCTCGGTCGGCCGGCCCGGCGGCAGCAGCTCGGCCGCCGCGTGCAGCCCGGTCAGCGGGGTGCGCAGCTCGTGCGCCACGTCCGCGGTGAACCGCTGCTCGCTCAGCAGCTTGCCCTGCAGCGACGACGCCATCGAGTCCAGCGCGGCGGCCACCACGGCCACCTCGTCCTGCGGCCGCGTCGGATCCTTGGTCCGCGGATCGTTCACCCGGGCGTCCAGATCGCCCGCGCTGATCCGCCGGGCCACCCGCGCGGTGCCGTTCAGCCGCCGCGTCACCCGGGTCACCGCGAACGCGCCGACCAGCACCGTCGCCCCGATCGCCAGCGCCGACGACCACAGGATCGACTGGTCGAGCCCGGCGATCGTCCGGGCCTGCTGCGAGTAGTCGACCTCCACCGCGAGCGCCCGGTGGCCGTTGGCCGGACCCGCCGCCCACATCGTCGGCCGTCCCAGGTGCGAGGAGACCATCGTGCCGCGCTTCCCGGCCACCGCCAGCGCCCGCAGCCGCCCGGGCAGCCCGTCGGGGTCGAGTCCCGCGCCCGGCAGCAGCGCGTCCCCGGCCTCGTACGCCGCCGTGGCGTCGTCCAGCCGGGACAGCGCCAGGTCACGGGCCCGGCCGACCGTCTGGTTGGTGACCGACACATGCACCAGCACCCCGAGCAGCGCGGCCAGCGCACAGCTCATCACCGTGATGAACGCGGCCGCCTTCACCGCCAGCGCCCCGGCCCACCGGGGCAGCGCGATCCTCATGGCCCGCTCGCGGACGCGCCGGGGGAGGCCGACGGGGACGCCGTCGCGGACGACGGCGGGGCGGCCGCTCCGGATGCCGACGGGGACGGCTCACGGCCGTGCGGGACCCGGCCCGTGCGCAGGAACTCGTCCCGGGAGAACACCATGGCCCGCCGGTCCTGATCCCAGATCCAGGTGGTCCGGTACTCGTACCCGGCGATCCCGGCCGGCGAGCGCTCGATCAGGGCCCGGCCCGCCAGCTCCACCCCGATGATCGCGTCGTTGTCGGCCAGCACCTGCACCAGCCGGTGCTTCTCGACCGTGTAGACCCGCACCGCCGTCTGGTTGGTCGGGTACAGCCGGAAACCGAGCGTCATCTCGGCCCGGCCGTCCCCGGTCAGGTCCCGGTAGTACGCCCGGAGCAGCGGACACCGCGCCCGTACCCCGCCCGGCTCGCACTCGCGCACCCGGTCCACGGTCGCGTGGTACGCCCCCTTCGAGCCGTAGTCGTCCGGATGCGCGGCGATCTCCGCCCGCACGACGTCCACCGGATCGACCTTCCGGATGTCGTCACGGGGCACCGTGACGCCCTTGACGGTCTCCCGGGTCGCCACGGCGTACGGGTACGCGGGGCTGGACGCCGGCCGCAGATCCGGCCAGAGCCGCGCCGGGCTGACCGCGGTCGGTGTCGCCCCGGCGCCCTCCAGCCCGCCCCGGTCCCCGCAGCCCACCGCGGCCGTCGCCACCAGGGCGACGACGGCCGCGGCACGGGCGGTGCGACGGACTGACCTGCGGGCTGGCACGGGGCTCCAGGTGCTTCGGGGGACGGTTGGGGCGACGGTGACGACCGAGGCCGGTACACCCTATGCGCAACTCGTAGGAAAGTCCTTTTTGCACACCTCAGCCCGCCGGCCGTCCGCGAACGCCCCCGCCCCCGGCAGCGGGCTCACCACCGGTCCGGCAGCGGGCTCACCACCGGTCCGGCGGCGGGCTCACCACCGGTCCGGCGGCGGGCTCACCACCGGTCCGGCGGCGGGCTCACCACCGGTCCGGCGGCGGGCTCACCACCGGTCCGGCGGCGGGCTCACCACCGGTCCGGCGGCGGGCTCACCACCGGCCCAGCCCTGACGTCACCCTGCGCCCCGCCCTCCGCGGCCGACCTCGTTCTTGCCGTCACCGCGCCCGCCTGTTCCCATGGTCAGGGGGTGATGCACGCATGAGCGGCACGAGCGGCATGGGCGGCGAGGGCGGCATGAACGGACTGCGCGTGGTGCCGGCCCGGCAGCAGGGCCACGAACGCCTGCACGTGTGCGGCCCGGACGGAGCGAACGTCGCCTGGTACGACCGGGACACCGGCCGGGTGAACCTGGTCGCGGCGGACCGCGAGACGGACGTGATGGACGCCCTCAAGCCGTTCCTGACCGGCCCGGTGACCGTGGGCCCGCCCCGGTGCCCACGCCCGCCGAACTGGCCCGGCTCGCCCTCCACCCCGACGACGACCTCGCCCCCAACCGCCCCGGCGAGGCCCTGCTCGTCGCCCTGGACCGCGACCCCGGCCACGCCCGCCGCCTGCGCCCCGACCCGCGCCGCCGCGCCCTCACCGCCGAGCAGACCGCCGGCGAGGCCCTGGACCGCCTGGAGGGCGCCAGCTGGCACACCCTGCACTCCCTCCCGCTCCCCGGCGGCGACCGCATCCACCACCTGCTCATCGGCCCCGGCGGCCTCTTCGCCGTACACGCCCTGTACGCCCGCAAGCAGCGGGTCCTGATCGCCGACCCGATGGTCACCCTGGGCCGCCACGACCCGGAGCCCGTCCTGCGCCGCCTCCGCGCCGCCGCCGACCGCGCCTCCCACGCCCTGACCGCCGAGGTCCACCCCCTGCTGGCCCTCCTGGACCCCACCGACATACGCACCCCCCCCCGCCCCGGGACGTCCGCGTCCTGCGCACCGCCGACCTCCCGGCCCTGGCCCGCCTGGGCGCCGTACTGAAACCGGCCGACGCCGAGGCCCTCCACGCGACGGCCCGCGACCGGAGGACGTGGGCGAGGCCGTAGCAGACGTGGGCGAGGCTGTAGCGGGGGAGCAGCGGACGGGAGGGCGGCCGCCCAGGGCATTTCCGTAGCGGGGGAGTAGCGCAGGACCGGGCAACCGCCTAGGGCAGTTCCCCGACGCCCCGCCCCTCCACCAGCCCCTTCATCGGATCCCCGCCTCCCGCACCCGCTCCACGACGTCCCCCGCCGAGAACTCCAGCTCCGCCGCCCCCGGCACCCCTCCACCTCGCGCCACGCCACCGGCGCGGACACCAGCGGAACGGCCCGCGCCCGCACGGTGTACGGCGCCGCCGTCGTCTTCCGGCCCGCGTTCTGGCTCCAGTCCACGAACACCTTTCCCGGCCGCAGGCTCTTCGTCATCCGGTGCACCACCAGCCGCGGCATGGCCCGCTCCGCCTCCACCGCCAGCGCCTTCGCGTACTCGCTCGTCCGCTCCGGCGAACTCCCCGCACCGCGGCCAGCAGATGCAGCCCCTTCGACCCCGCCGTCTTCGCGTACGCCTCGATCCCGTCCGACGCCAGCCGCTCCCGCAGCCACAGCGCGACCTCGCAGCACTGGACGATCGTCGCCGGCGCCCCCGGATCGAGGTCGAACACCAGCCGGTCGGCCTCCTCGGGCGACTGCACCAGCCACTGGTGCGTATGGAACTCGGCCACCAGGTTCGCCGCCCACACCAGGCTCGGCAGGTCCCGCACGACCACCATCCGCGCCGGCCCCTCGGACCGGGGCACCTCGGCGGTCATGACCCAGTCGGGCGTACCCGGCGGAACGTTCTTGGTGAAGAACACCTGCCCGTCCGGCCCGTCCGGATAGCGCAGCAGGGACACCGCCCGGTCCCGCAGATGCGGCAGCATCACGTCGGCGACGGTCGCGTAGTAGTGCAGCAGCTCCCCCTTGGTGAAGCCGGTCTCCGGATACAGCACCTTGTCCAGGTTGCTGAGCGCGACCCTGCGGCCCTCCACCTCTGTGATTGGCGTCATAGGATGACAATCCCAGAAAAACACCCGCATAACGCCGTAACGCCATACGGCACATGCGACGCCCGCTCGGAACGGAGGCCGCGGCACGTGCGATCCATCTGGAACGGCGCCATCTCCTTCGGACTCGTCAGCATCCCGATCAAGCTGGTGAACGCCACCGAGAGCCACTCGGTCTCCTTCCGCCAGATCCACACCGAGGACAGCGGCCGCATCCGCTACCGCAAGGTGTGCGAGCTGGAGGACCGCGAGGTCAGCCAGGCGGAGATCGGCAAGGCGTACGAGGACGCCGACGGCACGATCATCCCGATCTCCGACGAGGACCTGTCCCACCTCCCGATCCCGACCGCCCGCACGATCGAGATCGTCGCCTTCGTGCCGGCCGACCGGATCGACCCGCTCCAGATGGACGCGGCGTACTACCTCGCCGCGAGCGGAGCCCCGGCCGCCAAGCCGTACACCCTGCTGCGCGAGGCGCTCAAGCGCAGCAACAAGGTCGCCATCGCCAAGTACGCCCTGCGCGGCCGGGAACGCCTGGGGATGCTGCGCGTGGTGGGCGACGCCATCGCCATGCACGGACTCCTCTGGCCGGACGAGGTACGCGCCCCCGAAGGCGTCGCCCCGGACGGCGACGTCACCGTCCGGGACAAGGAACTGGACCTCGCGGACGCCCTGATGGACACCCTCGGCGAGGTCGACCTGGAGGACCTGCACGACGAGTACCGCGAGGCGCTGGAGGAGGTCATCGCGGCCAAGGCGGCCGGCGAGACCCCGCCCGAGGCCCCCGAGCCCGCCGAGGGCGGCAAGGTGCTGGACCTGATGTCGGCGCTGGAGAACAGCGTCCGCGCCGCCCGCCGGTCCCGGGGCGAGCGGCCGGCCGCCGAGGAGACGGAGGGAGCCGACGTCAGACCCCTCACCCGCCGCCGCTCCACCCCGAAGGAGACGGGCGGCAAGAAGTCGACGGCCACCACCTCGAAGAAGGCCCCGGCGAAGAAGACCGCGGACGCGAAGAAGTCGACGGCCAGGACCACCCGCGGCGCGAAGAAGACGACGCCGTCGAGGAAGTCGGCGGGTTCCACCGGCTCCGCGTCCGGAGCCGCTGCCCGGTCCACGTCCAAATCCACTGCCAGGTCCGCCAGTTCGGCCAAAGGGACGGAGAAGAAGACCCCGGCGAAGAAGACGTCCTCCCGCAAGCGCTCGGCCTGACGGCGGGCCGTCCGCGGGGCCGGAGCGGGGCCGGTGCAGGGAATGGACCGGTATTCCCTCCCCTGAGGTGGGACGACTCGGGCACGATGTGGGCGTGACTTACGTGGTGACCGTGACCATGGCCCCTGCCAAGGGCGCTCCGGAACTCGACCCCCTGCAGCGGGAGGGCGTCATCTTCGTGCTGCGGAAGGGCTTCGACTCGCTCGAAGCGGTCGAGGGACCGGACGGCATGGAGATCGAGCTGATGGACGACGTCATAGCCGCCCATCCCGGAGGTGCCCTGCTCAAACTCTTCGTGGACGCGCCGGCGCTGGAGTTCGCGGAGGACGCCGCGCGCGAGGTCGTGGCAGAACTCCTCGAACGCACCGAACCGCTCGCCGACTGGCAGATCACCCGCTGCGCGGTGGAACTGAACTCCGCCCTCCTGCAGGAGAGTCTCGACGCCGCCGACGGCCCCGACGCCCCGCCCGCCGACCCGGCGGAACGCGCCCGCCGCCACGCCGCGGCGGAACCCGCACCGGCGCAGGGCCGCCTCGACCGGGCCGAGGTCGAGGCCATGCGCACCAGGCTCCGCACCCTGGCACCGGCCCTGAGGGCCTTCCCGCTCGACCTCTTCGGCTTCTGTGACGACGAGGAAGAGCGCACCGTTTCCCGCGAGGCGGCCGAAATCGCCGCGGGCGCCCTCGTCTTCGCCATCGACCTCCTGGTGGACGAACTCTTCACCGACCTGGCCGGCCTCGAGGAGGACGGCCCCACGGTCGCCGAGAGCGACGCCACCTTCATGCTCCTGGACGACCTGCCCTCGCAGTACGCCGACGAGTACACGGTCCTCTTCGCCCGCCGCCTCACCGTCACGGCGGTCACCCTGACGGCCCGCCTCACCCAGCCCCACTTCACCGGCCCGCACTGCGTGGCCGAGGACATCCTGCTGAGGGTCCTGCTGACCCAGGCCGAGGTCGCGGCCGACCTCTACGACCTCCTCACCGACGAGGTCACCACGGCGTTCGAGACCCTCACGGACACCCTCGACGAGGACCCCGCCCACGACCCCCTGGACCACGCCCCACCCGGGGTGGAGAACTGGTTCACCCCCTTCGACGCCGAGAGCCCGGTCCACCCGTACGCGACGAACGACGACGAGGAGTCGTTGCAGGGGCGGTAGCCGGTGGCCGGTGGCCGACGCCGGGGCCGGGGCCGAAGCCGGGTCTCGTCGCGTCGGCCGGAGCCGGAGCCGGAGCCGGAGCCGGAGCCGGAGCCGCAGCCGGACCCTCGCGCGGACCTTCGGATGGGCCCCACCCCCCGGATGGCTTCCCCGATGAGCGCCGCACCCGAAGTCGATCTAGCCTCCGAGAGGAGCGCTTAGTGGATCTTCTGTTGGTGCGCTCTTCTGATTGAAGGAGGAGGAGAAATGCGCAAGCTTCGCACTGCCGTCGCGGCGGCCGCCATCATCGGCGGCGTCGGCTTCATGGGAGCCGCCCCAGCCACCGCCCTGCCCATGGGCGGCGGCCACGGCGGCGGTTGCAGGTCCCACGACTTCAACCTGGACATCCTCGGCGAGGTGGGCGTCCTCAACGGCCTGGGCGCCAACCTCATCAACGGTGAGGGCAGCCCGGGAGCCCAGTTCACCGACATCGGCTCCGACTGCGGGGGCTGGTAAGACCACCTCCAAGCACACCCGAATAGGTCCGGGCACCTGGCCGCCAAGGCCGAAGCCCACTCCACCGATCTGTGGCAGAGAATCTCATCTCAAGGTGGACACCATAGGCCCCGCACCGTCACCGGTACGGGGCCTTTGTGTTGGCGCACCGCACCCCTGAACCCGAACCGATCCGCATGGCCGATGTTCTCCACGTGCGGGGTCGTCGCACGCCAAAACCGCCGGCACGGCTCTGGCCGAGTCGACCCACCGGCCTGATCGAGGCGGAGGCGGGGCGGGAACACACAGTGCATCCGCCCCGATCACCAGTTCTCGCCGGATCCTGGCAGGATTGAGCCATGGAACGTGTGCTTGGAATCGGTGGGTACTTCCTGCGGGCCGCCGATCCGGCAGCCCTGAGCGCGTGGTACCGCGACTGCCTGGGCCTGGACGCGGACGAGCACGGCGTGTGGCGGCAGGAAGCCGGCCCCACGGTGTTCGCGGCGTTCGATCCCGAGACCGACTACTTCGGCTCCCGCACCCAGCGAACCATGCTCAACTTCCGCGTCCGTGACCTGGACGCCATGCTCGCGCAATTGCGCGCCGGGGGAGCCGACGTGGCAGACGAGACGCAGGACATGGAGGGTGTCGGCCGATTCGGCTGGGTCACCGACCCCGAGGGCAACCGCATCGAACTCTGGCAGCCCGCCTGACCTGGTCCTCACGTTCGGCGGAGCCGTGCTCGTGGCCGACTCACCGTTCAAGGAGCGGGCTCGGCCGGCTCCGAACGGTTGCGTGCAAGCGTCGGCTTGGAGGCCGTGCCCACCCCTGGGAGAACTGACTGGCCGGCCGACAGCACGCCGCCGGCGCCGGCGTACCGAGGACTACGCAGCCGGCCCAGTGCCCGCTACCCCTTCCGTTCGCCGCCCGGCACGGAAAACCTCCCGGACAGTCCCGACCAGAAAACCCGCGGCAAGCACCCCGATCACGATTGCACCCTGCCGCACCCCATCGGCGTCACCTCCGTCGAGGTAGGCAACGTTGCGTACCTCGGTGGGGCGCGCAGGGTCGTACACGACGGGCATGTACGCCCCGGGCTTCGCGGAGCTTGCCGAGCCGGACGGGACATCGACGTCCGCGCGCACGGAACCGGACGGCGTACTGAAGCGCACGGTCACGGAAGTCGCCCAGCCTTCCTCGGACCGGCCGGTGATCTCGACTATGGCCGCGTCGGTCCTGAGCCCCTGAGCCCGAAGGCCGGCCAGCACCTGGTACTCCTGAGCGGCCTGCCACCCCATGACTCCAGCAATGGTGGCGAACACCAGGAAGCCCGTGGCGGCAAGGCGGACCTTGGCCCAGCGAGGCGCCACCAGCCAGGACTCCGGCCCGGCCCGCAGCAGCCCAGCCGCCAACTGACCCGGCGAAGGAACGTCCCAACCCTGACGTCGCAGCAGCCGTGCGACACCGTCCGCTGCAGTCAGCGCGGCCGCCCAGCCGAGGGCATAGAGCCACAAGGATCCAAACGGCTCGAAGACCATCCACACCACGACGGCCACGCCGCCCGCGAGCCCTCCCCACCCGGCTGGAAAGCCGTACTCACCCCGGCCGCCGCTCAGCACGGATCCGCGCTCATCCATCTGCGCCTCCACACCCCGTCACGGGATGAGACTCGCCGGCTGCTGTAGGGGTTGTAGAAGCGCCTGCCTTTCGCCCCGAGGTCTCGGCCTGCTTCCCGGCTCCCCACCTGAGCCATAACCTCCACCCGTTCGAGGCCGCACACGCCTGCACATACGCGAAGACCCCGGCCTCAGCGTTTCCGCTGGTGACGGGGTCTTTGGGCACCTCATGCTGGGTGCCCCCGGCAGGATTCGAAGCTGCGCACACGGCTCCGGAGGGCCCTTCGCCTCGCAGACAACATGCTGGTCAGAGGCCCCGTTGAAACGAACCAGCTGGTGTCCGTCCACGGATAGTCCACGGGGGTGGCGCTTCCGCGTCGGACCACGGCAGGGCCAGCGGTTGGCGACCCCGCCGCTCAGTGCAACCGCCCACCCGGTACCCTCACCGAATCTACACATGTCAGGGGAGGGCATGCCATGAGCGACGCCTGGGTTGCTATCGACTTTGAGACTGCCAATGCGTACCGCGGGAGCCCGTGCGCAGTTGGCCTTACCGCGGTTGAGGAGGGCCGCATCACCGACCGGATGTTCACTCTCATCCGCCCTCCTGCTGCCTATAGGCACTTTGATCCATACAACACCCTCGTCCACGGCATCAGGGCCGCTGACGTCGAAAGGGCACCCGGCTGGACGGAAGTCCTCCAGCAGATACTGGAGTTCACTGCGGGCAGGACCCTCATCGCCCACAATGCGGCCTTTGACTTGGGGGTACTTCGCGATGCCTGTACAGCGGAGGGCAGCCCGTGGCCGACGTTGCGCTATGCCTGCTCCCTTGTTGTCGCCCGCAAGACCTGGCGGTTGATCTCCTACACGCTGCCCGAGGTCGCCCGACACGTTGATGCGCCCCTGAACGAGCATCACCAGGCTGACGCCGACGCAGACGCTGCTGCACGCATCATGCTCGCAGCCATGCAGCATCATGAAGCCACGACTCTGGACCAACTCCTTAAGGAATTGGGCATAGTTCACGGCACCGTAGCTCCCAACGAATGGTCCGGCTCGCACAGTAAGGGAAAGTACACGGGAAAGCCTTCGGCTCCGCTGCCAGGTGCGAACCCGAATGCTGACCCCAACGGCGCCTTTTACGGCAAGACCGTATGCATTACTGGCACCCTCAGTAGGATGAAGCGGGCTGAAGCGCAGGCTGCGCTCGCCGATGTCGGCGGCACCCCTGCGCCTAAGGTCAGCGGTAAGACGAACATCCTCGTGGTGGCTACGCCCGACCCGCGACGGTTCGCTATTGGCTCCGACAAGAGCGACAAGCAGAAGACGGCCGAGAAACTGTTGGAAGCTGGACGCGACATCGAGATCATCGGGGAGGCGGACTTCTTTGAACGGCTAAACAGCTGAGATTGCGGGACGGTCAGGCCGTTACCCGGAGCGAATCTGCGCGAGGGGCGCCCAGCGCTCCCGTAGGCGGAACGCGCATTCAGAGCCTCCGCAAGCCATTAGTGCGATACGGTGCACAGCATGCCTGACGGAAGACTCGCCATCCCAGCATCAATGCGCCGCGCTGTCCTAGAAGAGGCGGGCTATTCTTGCGCAATCCCGTCCTGTCGTGCCATGACTACAGAGATCGCGCATATTGAGCCATATGCAAAGGTAAAAGAACATACCTTCGATAACCTGATAGCTCTCTGCCCGAACTGTCACACTCGGTATGACGTCCGCAAGGACATTCCGAAGGCTTCCATCATCAATTACAAGCGGAACTTGGCTGTGCTGAATGGGCGATACAGTGACCTCGAACGTCGCTTGCTTGAAGATGGCGTGGACTACGCGCCCGGGCAGTGGATTCCCATCCACATCGGCGTCCGTATCCTAATTCGCAATTTGCTTGCAGATGACCTTCTTGCCGAGGTGGACGATTTCCGCTACAAGATCACAGGGAATGACCTCGGTGGTATTAAGACGACTGAGTTTTATCAGTTCACTGAGAAGGGCCGTGAGTTCATGGAGCGCTGGCGCGATGCGGAACCGCTGACCGGCTGATGCAGCGCCCGAAGGCCACTGCTCCGGAGGGTGCTTGGCTCCCAAGCGACCTGGCTGGTCATGGGGGTGTGTGGGGAATTCGGTGGGGCGCTCAGCAGCGCGCCGCCGACGGAGTCTCACTGGGCGAATCGACCTGTCTTCTTGCCCGGGTCTTGCCGGGGATCTTGGCGGTCTGCGTTTTTCCTGCTCAGGCGTAGTGGGTTCGTGCGCCTGGTGGTCGTCGTTTGTCGTCCTTTGGCCACTGTCGAGCGACCTCGGACGGCCCAGCTTCGGCGCCCTCTGCTGACGGCCGGCACTTCGATATGACCCGTCTGAGCCTCAGCCGACGACAGTCAGCCACGATGGCGGGTGCGCCGACCGACCACGCACGCGTATGCCTCGCTGCACCCCCACCGCCTCAGCCAGGCTGCCGCTGCCGTCGACCACAGCAAGCAAGGACGGCCAGCCCGTGACGACGCTTCCTGAGCCCTCAGCTTGGGAAGCTCGTGTCCTTTGGCTTGGGTCGCCCCGCTGACCTGCGGCTAGGGGGTTGGTGCCCTGGTCGGCCGCCGCTCCGTGCCCCGGTATCCCCCGTGGTTCCCCGCTGGATCTGGCACGTATTTGGCCCGTCTCTTCGTCCCGAACTTCCGTTCGCCAAGAATCCCGGAGACTGGTAGCAAGGCCCTCTACACACGCAAACGCCAGACAAGGCATCCTTGGTGTGGTTGTTGGGCGCGTGGGGCGTCGACGTCGGTTACGTCATACAGGATGACCCCCCGCGTAGGCACATCAGGCTGATACGGCTCCTCACCTGGAGCGCTATACAACAGGGCTAGAACCCGTTCAGGCAGCGGCCTAAGCTGCGGCTCACCCCCGCCTTCGTGGTCTTCACCACGCTCATCAGAGAGGGGCCGTGCCAATTGAAAACGTGGATTATCGCTCCACGCGTGACTGGGTGTAGCAGTTGACGGTCGAGCCGGGAGAGTAGCTTTTCCATCCTTCTCCAACGCATGCACAGCAGTCAGCAGGCCCTCCAAGATGCCGAAGCCGCGGGGATCCGCGGTCACTTCCGTTGTACGTTCGTCGCAGAGCACCCTGTTCCACGGCAGCGACGCGTTCCGTAGCCCCCTATGGGAGATGTTGCAGCCGGCCGTCACGCCGAAGAGCTGGCTCTGAACGTAATAGGCTGACAGAAGACTGCAGCCGTGATGTGAATCGTCGGGTGCAGTGTGACTGCACAGCCACTGGCTGGCCTCGGGATTCAACGACCAAGTCAGGTGGTTGTAGAGCAGATAGACTGGGACGCATTCCGCAAGGAACGCATGCTGGATCAGCAGATCACACTGGTACGCCTCAGGCTGAGGTAGCCAGTAAGCGACGTCGTACTGCCCACGAGCGTTGGCCCGTTTAGCTTGAATGCGAAGGCCTACGCCGTGGGATCGGTTATGGATCCAGAGTTCCCAGTCCGCACCGTTTCGGCTCTCCTGGGCCTTGTTGAACTGCACCACTTTGATTCGGCCGTCCATCGCCTGGCGGAGGTGACGTATGTGAACGTCGGTCAGCGTTTCTTCGCCAGGAGGAGGGGAATCCCGATGCCCGTCCTTCAGCCAGTGGAAGCTGTCGGAGGCCATCCATAGCAGCAGCCTGCACAGTGTGGGTCGAGGCCCTGGCCATAGGCCATCGCTCGGCGCAGAGGGCGGGCGAAGTGTGAGCATGCTGCCCAGCCAACCACATCAAGTGGGCCTGCTAGTCGGGGTTTACGGCAACCGCCTCTTTTGTTGTCGGGTGCCGTCGGTCAGTGAGCCTCTTCGAGTTGGCCTCCGATCAGGCGACGGTCCGCGTAGCGCAACGCGCGAGGCCCCCAGGCTGTTGATCGAGATGCCTGACGTCTCATCACGTTGCTCGGGGGCCTCGTTGGTGTTCTATCCTGCCGCACTCGACCTGCCCTATGCGCTCGTGGAGTGGGTGACGATGCTCGTCGTCACCCGTGAGGGCGACCGGCGGTGCAAGCTCCGTCCGTCTCAGCGTGCGATGGTGACACTGGTGTACCTGCGTGAGCACACCACCCTGGCGAAGATCGCTGCCGGGTTCGGGATCAGCGAGTCCACCGCCCACGCCTACACCAGCCAGGTCATCGACCTGCTCGCCGACCGCGCGCCGGGTCTGCTGACGGTCCTGCGCGAGTCCGATGCGGACTTCGTCCTCTGGACGGCACGCTCGCCGAGTGCGACCGGGTCGGCGACGGGCGCGCGGACTATTCCAACAAGCACCGCCGGCACGGGGTGAACGTGCAGGTAGTCACCGACCCAGGTGGCCGGCTGCTGTGGCTCTCACTCGCGTTGCCGGGCCGGGCTCACGACCTGACGGCGGCTCGCACCCACCGGATCATCCGCATCTGCGAGCGCCGAGGCGTCCCCATTCTGGCCGACCTCGCCTACCAGGGCGGCGGCCCCTGGGTGAGCACCGGAATCAAACGCAGGCCTCTTCAGGAACTCACCCTCACCGAGAAGACCCTCAACCGGGTCCTGGCCGCGGCACGGACACCGGTCGAACGAGGCGTTGCCCGCCTGAAGTCCTGGCAGATCTTCCGCAGATCCCGATGCAGCCCAAACCGCATGACGTCAATCGCCAAAGCCATCCTTACCTGGAGCGGCACCGCTGAAGAAGCTCAGAAGATCGCCCTCGACACCGTCTGAGCATCCGATGGACCGAGGAGCGGCAGCCGTTGGGCGGTCATACGGCGGGCAGTCCTTCAGAGTGCAGCGCCTCACGCGCCGCACGGATGAAGGCGCGGCTTGCTTCGTCAAATGAGGGGTGGTCTCCAGATGCCGGCTCGTGTGGTTCGCAGAGCGTACTGATCAGTCCAGGCGGTAGCTCGCACGCCGTGAAAAGATCACGAAGCTCTGCCAGTGCTGCCGTTGAGGTGTCTTCGGGAGTGCCGATGCTGCGCCAGGAGCTTTGAGCGACGGGGATCAATTCCCAGATGCGCGTCACCTCTTGCGGGTGCGTGCGATTACGGAGGTTGAGGTCGGTCATCGCGGCCATCCGGCGTGCATGGTTTTCTTCGATGATCACCAAAATCTTGGCTGACGTCTGAAGGGTCATGGCTGCTGAGGCAACTTCGTCGGGACCTTCCAGCCGCACAACCCAAGCTCTCTGCGACATGTCCGTTTCCAGAGCCCTCAAGGCGGCGATGCAAGCCCGAGTCTCCTCCATGCCAGAGGCGCGGCGGAGGTCGTCGCGGGCACCGTCTGTGTAGCTGAGAACGGATTGGAGGAAGGCCGCATAGGCCTCCCGCTGAATTCCACGCCGCCACTGTTGATGGTCGCTCTGGCTCTGTGCTTGCACGGCGTCCAGCGCCGCCTGGTAGGTCGCGGCTGCCTGGGCCTGACCTGCGTGGGCAGCGTCCTGCGCTCCGCGCAGAGCCCAACGGCCGAGGAGGAGGGTCGCCACGATGCCGACGGCTGCGACACCGGCCGAGGCCACCGCCCCGATTCCTTCGAGATCCTTCATGGGTCACATGATGGAGGGCCCCACGAGACTGAGCCCACTCTCGCGCAGGACCTTCAGCAGACCCGGTGCTCGTTCGGCGAGCATGTCGATGAGCGCGGTGGTGTAGGCGTGGGCAGTGGACTCGCTGATCCCGAACCCGGCGGCGATCTTCGCGAGGGTGGCGTGTTCGCGCAGGTACACCAGTTGCAGCCCCAACCGCATGACGTCAATCGCCAAAGCCATCCTCACCCTGGAGTGGCAACGCTGAAGAAGCTCAATGGGACATCCACTCTTCCATCGGCTATCTGAAGGCGTCGATGAGTCTCGGCCCATCGGCCACCGGTCACGACCGAGCTTGGAGGTGGTTGGCGTAGCATCTACTCTCTGCCGCTTGTCAGATTGTGGGTGTAACCTCCAAGATTGTCGGCGTAGTTGTCCCAGAGACCTGAGTCCTTGCTGGATACTGGCGGGCCCACCGAAGCAGGCGGCATATGAAGATTTCGCAGATCCTGGACAAGGTCGACTCCGGAGACATCGCCTTGCCCGAGTTCCAGCGTGGTTACGTCTGGACACGCGACCAGGTCCGTGGCTTTCTCCAGTCTCTGTACCGCGGTTACCCGATCGGGGGATTCCTCACCTGGAGTACCAAGGGTGAGAGCGCCAGCACCCGTGGTGGGGGCCCGGCGACCGACGGAACCGTGCAGATGCTCCTCGACGGGCAGCAGAGGGTGACTACTCTCTACGGCGTCATGCGAGGCCGTTCGCCCCGCTTCTTCGAGGGCAACTCGTCTGCCCTGAGCGGACTTCATTTCAGTCTGGAGACCGAGTCCTTCGAGTTCTATGCGCCGGCCAAGATGAAGGATAACCCGTCCTGGGTGGACGTCACCGCACTCTTCCGCGGGGGACTGACCGCACTTCTGCCCTCCATCACCGCCCTCGCCAACGGCGACGCCAGTCATTTGACTGCCTATATCGAGCGTTTGAATCGTATTACCCAGATCAGGGATCGCAACATTCACATCGAGGAGGTAACCGGCGAAGGCATGACCATTGATGTGGTCGTGGAGATCTTCAATCGGGTAAACTCCGGTGGCACAAAACTGTCGAAGGGTGACCTTGCGCTGGCGGCCATCTGTGCCTCTTGGCCGCCAGCCCGCCAGACCATGAACGAGGCGTTGAAGAACTGGTCGGACAGTGGCTTCGCCTTCAAGCTGGACTGGCTGCTGCGCAACGTCAACGCCGTCATCACAGGCGAGGCGCAGTTTTCCAAGCTGGCGGACGTGGATCCACAAGAGTTCCGGACCGGACTGAATGACACCGTCGAGTCGATCAGCTACTTGCTCAACGCCTTGGGTGGACGTCTGGGCCTTGACCACGACCGCGTGCTCAACGGCCGGGCTGCGTTTCCCGTCATGAGCCGTCTACTGCGCCATCACTCCGGCAAGTTTCCCAACGCCATGACCCGCGATCGACTCTTCTACTGGTTCGTGCACAGCTTCCTTTGGGGTAGGCACACCGGGGCCACGGAGACTGCTCTCAACCAGGACCTCGCGGCGGTCGACGCCGGTGGCGTGGACCAGCTGATTGAAACCCTGAGGCAAAGCCGCGGTGGGCGACTGGAGATCAGGAGCGAGGACTTTCAGGGCACCAGCATGGGGTCACGGTTCTATCCGCTCCTCTACATGCTCTCCCGAGTCCACGGTGCACAAGATCTGTCCAGTGGTGTTCCCTTGAAAGATGGCATGCTTGGCAAGCTAAGCTCCCTGCAGGTGCACCACATCTTCCCGAAAGCGCAACTCTACAGGCACGGTTACAGCAGAGCCGAGGTGAACGCGGTCGCCAACTTCTGTTTCCTTACCCAGGACACTAATCTGCACATCAGTGCGAAGCGCCCAGAGGACTACCTGGCTGAGATCACCCAAAGCGTGCCAGGCGCTCTGGAATCGCAGTGGATCCCCACAGACCCGGATCTCTGGAGCCTCGACGCATACCGCTCATTCCTCAGCGCAAGGCGGGAACTTCTGGCCGAAGCGTCCAACAACTTCCTCACCAAACTGTTCCAAGGGCCGTCACCAGTAGCACTGACGCCAAAGGTCGGTACAGCCACGCTTCCTCGGCGGCAATCCGTCCCGATGCCTGAGCGGGTGCCGGAGGAGGACATGCCTGGCCTGTACGGCCTGCTGGACGCACTCAAGAAGCAGGGTTTCGCGTCACCGGAACTGGACAGCGAGGTTACTGACCCCCACACAGGCAGCCCCATCCTCGTGGCCGTCGCATTCTGGCCTCAGGGACTTCAGGAGGAGATGGGAGACCCTGTGGTCCTCGTCCCGGAGACCACACCGGCAGAGCAGGCTGCCTTGGAGGCGAGCGAATATCGGGTCTTCCACAGCGTTGCGTCGCTGAGCCGGTACATCGACAACATCCAAGGCGGTCAGGCTGCCTGAAGGGGGCGCATGCAGCCGTAGGCCAGGAGCATCTGCGTCTTGAGACTATCGGCCGTCATGGGTGCACGTTCATCTCGTGCTTCTTGCGCTTGCCGGAATAGAAGGGCTGGTCGGCGGCGATCCGGTCGATCGGCAGGAGCGTGCCGTCCAGCAGGGTACGCCTCCGTCGAAGCCGGCCGGGCCGCCTCGGCCAGAGTCCGGCGAGTGAGGCCAACACAGGTCGACGGCTTCGGTGACGTAGCGGTAGGCGGCGGTGGTGCTGATACCGAATCCGGCTGCGAGCTGGGCGTAGGGGTGGCGGTTGTGGAGACGGGTGAGCGCGAGCAGGCACTGTCGGCCGGCGCTCAGGTGCCGTTAGCGTCGGCCGAGTATCCGGCGGTGCTCTCGCAGGCGGGCGGCGAGGAAGCCTAGGGCGGAGCTGGGCAGGTAAAGCCCGAACGAGTGGGCAAGCACGCGAACCCTCTGCTGGAGACGGTTCTTCTTGGTCGAAAACCCCATCTGTAAGGGGCTTCACCACGCTGTCAGCCCAACTGCCGCACCATTTAATTAGGTTGGGAAAGACTCAACGTCTCAGGGTGTTCTTGTCATCCGCCTACCTGTTGCCCTTGGCGCGGTTGTGGGTCTGGCACAACATCGTCAAGTTGGAAAGGTCAGTCGCGCCACCCTTCGACCACGCTGCCACGTGATCAGCGTCCATCTCATTCTGCTTGTATATGCGCGCCTTGTTGGCATCACCATTGATCGCACACAGCGGGCAGTTCGACTCGCCGGCGGCCTTCGCCCTCTGGGTCTGCCGCTCGTACGCGACACGCTTGGCGTTGTCGTCGAACAGTCTGACGTCGAGCAACTGCGGCGCGGTCTTGCCACCGAGCAGGTACTCGTAGATGCCCTTGGTGTTACGAACGTGCGGATCGGCGCGGAGAGCATCGACCTCGGCGTCGATTGCGGCAGCGTTGTACGAGGTCAAATGGTACAGCTCATAGAGCCTCCCCCACTCGAGCCCGCGCATCTCCTTGTCTGGCGGGCGGCTGAAGACTCCGTCGATCCAGTCGATCACCGACGTGAAGTAGGTCTTCAGTCCGGCGATATCGATGTCATGGCGGTGCTGTGCCAGGTAGGCGTCAACACTGATCCCTTGGGAGGACGCGACCCAGTCCAGCGCGACGGCCAGGACCTCCTGCCGCTTCGGGTCACCCTTGACGTATGAGGCCCACTTCTGCATGTTCGCGTTCTGCGAGTTGCTGTACTCGGCCTTTGCCTTGGTGATGAACGGTCCAGAGTAGATCGCGTTGAGCAGTTCCTGCTTGTTGAGCGGGACGCCAGCTACGTTGATCGTCTGGAACCACTCCCTGATCTCCTTCTCGGTGCCCTCACAGTGGTAGACGAGCAGCTCACTCTTCATTAGCAGCTCCTGATCTTCGATCGTCAGCGAGGAGAAGGTCTGCTCCTTGCCGTCAACCTTGATCGCGAACTTGCCCGTGATGAACCGGCCGATGCTCGTGATGCGCTGCTGACCGTCGAGAACCTCGAGCATTTGACCGTTAACGTTGAAGTAAATCAGCCCCAGCGGGTAGCCCTTCAGCAGAGACTCGATGACGGCGACGTCCTTCTTGCCGTCGCCGTAGATGTAATGGCGCTGGTACTCGGGCTGGACGACCAGCCTGCCAGCAAGGCCGAAGAGACCCTTGGCCTCTAATTCGTTGTAAACGAAGTCCTCTACGATCTGCTCGACGGTGTACTGCTGCAGGTCGGTCTTCATGAGGTCTGCTTCCGGCGGATGATGATGCGCTTGTAGGCCGTGTAGTAATGCGGCTCGGTCAGCCCGAGCCGGCGGTGCCCCGGGCTGTTGGTTCCCGTGCCGCCGTGTTCCTTGTAGATCCGTACGAACTCCTCGCCGAGCATCTTCACCCCGATCTCGCGCATCGCGTCCATGTCATCAGAGTGGGCGATGATCTCGAACTGGTCGGGGTTGTAACGGTCCAAGAACGTGATCGGGACGCCCATCGGCCCGTCGTAGTCGCTCGGAATGGAGTCGACCCACGGGACTTCGATCGCCTCGCTGAAGTTGTAGTAGCGCTGGTAACCGACGCCCCGGACTTCCCTGTGTTTTGAGAACTTGATGTTGTCGGCCGTGGTCATTAGCTGCAGCGGCTCGTGTCGCCGTCCGTGCTCGATATTGGTGAACCAGCAGGCATGACCCATCCGTGTGAAGTCACGATCCTCCGTCCCGGGGTATCCAAGCCGCGCGGCCTTGAGGCGATCAGCCTCCTTCACTGGCGTGCCCATGGGGACGCCGAACACCATGTCGGTATTGTTGGCCGTCGCGCCTTTCCAGAGCCGGTTCTCCTTGATCAACGGGAAGATCTCGACGTAAGTAGTCGCGTTATTGTTGCCGATGACCGCGACCTTCTTGCCAGCTTCGACCGCCCACGGGATGAACGTCCGAAACAGGCTGAACGGCGGGTTGGTGATAATAATGTCGGCCTCGTCGCGCAGTGCGGTGACCTCCGCGCTGCGGAAGTCGCCGTCGCCCTCCAGGTACTCCCACTGAAGGTCGTCGATGTTGACGACTCCGTTGTCGTTGATGTCCTTCGCCTCGAGGACGAACTTCTTGCCGTTGGCGTGCGCCTTGGTCTCGTCGAACCGCGGATCGCTCGTCTCGAACAGGGTCGGCTGGTAGCTGAACGATGCCGGGTTGCTGTCCGGGGCGTAGGACGTCGAGATCAGCTTCTTGAGGCCGTAGTCCGTGAAGTGTAGGGCGAGGAACTTGGTGAAGTTGGACCACTCCGGGTCATCGCATGGGAGTAGGACGACCTTGCCGCGGAAGAGGTCCGGGTCGTACTCGAGGTAGGCGTTCACCTCGCGCTCGATGTCGGCCCATTGGGTGTAGAACTCGTCGAACTTCGCAGCCTTGGCCGCGACCAGATTGGTGTTCTTCGTTCGCACGCGGATAGGGCTCTCAGCCTGCGTCATACTCGCCCTTAATCGTCCGATTGCACCACCGGAGACGGTGCCCGTCTGTACGAGCATCGTACCGACTGGCACCGGCATCGACTGGAAGACAAGATGCGAGGGAGCTCCTGGTGGAGGTGGATCTTGGTTGGGAGCCGTCTATCGGGAGATTCTTCACGTTCGGACACCCCCTCCAGTCGAACTACTCGTTCTAACGTCACATGTTGAGGATGGCTCACCGAGTCAAGCCGGCGGGCGCCGCCCATCAGCCACGACGAGGCCTCGTCAAGTTCCGTTGGAGTCGGGCTTGTAGGTGATGCCCAGGATGGGGAGGGCCCGTTCGGGTTGGTCGCGGATGGTGGAGGCGTCTTCGGCGAAGGTACGGTCGCGGATGTGGTGCTGGGCTTCCGCGGTCCAGTGTCCGCGCAGGTGCGGGCGAGTTCGGCCGGTTTCGCCTGGTGGATGTCGAGGCTGGTGGCCGCATAGACGGTCTCGCGGGTCTCCTTCCGGCCGGTCTCTTTGCGGCGGCGGTGAACGCGGAGGGCGAGGTTCGCGTGGGGGAAGGCGATGCCGCCAAGGTAGTCGACGATGGCGAGAGTCTTGATCGAGCGGACCTCGCGACGGTCGTGTCCCTTGTTCGAGGCGGTGTGCTGAATGGCCACCGCATGCCAGTCCAGACCGTCCAGTTGAGCCCAGGCGGTGGGCTGATTGGGCTAGATCACGGCCACATAGTGCAGCGCGTCGAAGGTGACCACGTCTCCGTCCAGGTCGAGCGGTGCAAGCAGGGGCTGGAAGTGCCGTGTCTCGTTGGTTTTGGACCCAACCTCAGTCCTCGTTGGTCTTGGACCCAACCTCAGTCTGGGCGAGGGCGACCGGGCAGCCGTGGGTGACGGCGGACAGCAGGTGCCGGCGGGGCTGGTCCAGGCGGGCGGAGCCGCGCAGTGCCTTGCCGTCCACGGCGACCACCCGTCGCCTGCCCGGGGCTGCGGCCCTATGGCGGTGAGCCAGCCAGGCTCCTGCGGCCGCTGCGAGTGCGTCGGTGTCGAGACGCTCGAGGACCCTCCCGATCGCCGACCTGGACGGCGCATGCCGCCAGCGCAGCAGGTGACGGCGCACGCCGAGCATGGCGAGCAGCCCTGCGTCGACGCGAGCGCCCCACTCGGAGAGTTCGTCGATGGTCCGTGCTCCCAAGACCGCGGCGGACGCGCAGACCAGAAGGATCGAGGTCAGCGAGTACCAGCGCCCCCCGGGAGCGAGGATCGGGCACCGCCTCCAGGAAGAACCGCAGGTCAGACATGTCGTCCGGATTGAGCGGACCTAACTTGGCCAACACGGCAGGGATTGGGGAAGATGAGACAGCGGACACGGGAACCCTTTTGATCACTTGGCTTAGACACCTGAATGATCACGGGCCCCGTATCCGCTCTGTCATCCACCCCAACCCGCAGCAGCATTCTCACGCCAGTTGGGCGATTCCGGGAACTTGCGCAAGCCCTGCGTGCTGGGACGGACGTATCCCGGCAGGGGCATCACTCATGCAGTGAACGTCACGTGGCGCCAGACGTCCGTCTGCTCGAAGGTGACCTTCGTACCGAGGGCCTCGAAGTGTTTGCTCCCACACTTGATCTTTCCCAGCTCCTCCGGCCGGAGGAGGCTCTCCTGCTGGGTGCCCTTGGTTTCTATCACCAGGTACAGGCGCTGTTCACCATCGGGAAGGCGACGCACGATAGCCCAGTCCGGATTGTATGTGCCGAGCGGGGTGGGGACTTTGAACCAGGAAGGGAGCTTCGCATACACCTCGACGTCGCTCGCCGACTCTAGATCCTCGACGAATTTCCGCTCGGTCTCTGAGTCGTAACGAACTTCCTCGTAGACACTCTTCGCCGCAGGGGCCAAATTCTTGCCGAGATAGCCGTGCAACTCCTCTGTAAGGAAGAGCTCCTGGGCGTAGACGTCGCTCTCCCCTAGCTTGACGTACTTGATCCCGTCGACAAGCGCCGCACGCCGAGCCTCCGTGATCTTCTCGGCTGCGAGTGACACAAACTCCTGCGGGTTGCGCTGGAAATCTCGGAAGCGGCCGCTCTCAGAGAGGATCCGATGGATAGTGCGTCGGGTCAGCTTGGTCTGCTCAGCCAGTTCGCCGAGGATATCCGGTAGCGGGATGTCTCCCTGGTCGATCAGCTGCGGGGCCGATGTCGCCGCAGCGCCGGTTTCGATGCCACGCTCGCTTATGGCCAACGTCGTTGATGTCCACACCATGCGAGCAGGCAGTATCTGGCGGGCTTCTTTGAGAGCCCTCGCTGCGTCCGCGATCAGCTTCTCCGTGTCGAAATCCACCCGATAGGTGGACTTCTGCTTGATGCGGTTCCACAGTTCGTGGAACTGCGGGTTCTCGAAGACCTGCTTACGGACCTTCACCGTGCGCCGTTCATCCCGGTCGTTAAGGGTGACGCCCTTGGCTCGTTGCTGGAGCCTTTCCACAACCGCAGTCTCTAGGCCGACGAACTCCTCAGGCAGCGTAAACGTGTCTTCCGAGAGAGCCTGTTGGAGTAGCTGCGCGTCGATCTTGCCATTGCGCTGGATATAGCCGGCCTCCTGCAGAGCAGCGAAGAGCCGTTGTGAGCCTTCGTTGCCGAGCCGCTTTCCGTCGCTGTCGGGAAGCGCGAGGCTGGAGAACTGATGCGGCTCGATTCGACCGAAGCTGACTTTGGCGTCCTGCTCGTACTCGGTCTGCAGGGAGGCGGCAAATTGCTCCAAGCTCTCAGTCGCAACGACCGTAAGGGTGTTGACGTCGAAGCCGTGGAGCCGCTGGCCTCTCTGATTCACCGCGAGACGCAAACCGCGACCGATGGTCTGGCGACGCTGCCGCTCGGTGCCCATCTCCCGCAGGCTGCAAATCTGGAAGACGTTCGGGTTGTCCCAGCCCTCGCGGAGCGCCGAGTGGGAGAAGATGAACTTCACCGGCTCGTCGAGGCTGAGCAGTCGCTCCTTGTCCCGCATGATCAGGTCATACGCGCGCTCGGCGTCCGCGCCGTCTCGAGCCGCTCCCTCCTTGATGTCCTTGGGTCTGCCCTTAGCATCACGAGCGAAGTAGCCCTCGTGGACGGTGCTTGGATGAGAGTCCAGATCCACCCCGCCGAAGAGGGTCGAGTAGCGGGGGTTGCGCTGGAGCTGCGCGTACTCTTCTTCGAAGATCTTCGCGTACTCGCCCGGAACCGGAGCGCCATCCGAATCTTCGGCACGATAGCGGTCCACCCGATCGATGAAGAACAAGCTCAGCACCTTGATGTCTCTGGGGCGGAGCTCAAGCTCCCGATCAAGGTGCACCCGGATGGTCTTGTTGATCAGATGCCGGGCTCGCTCAAGCACTGGGATGTCGCCGTAAGCCTCACCTTCCCTCAGGTACTCGTCGATTCCGCCGCCGTGGATCTGGATGAACCCCGGCTCACTCGTGCCACGGCTCTTTGTGACATCGCCGACCAACAGGCCCTCGTAAACACGGTTGTCAGAGATCGATTCAAGGCTGCTTCCGGGATTGACTTTTGCGGTCTGTCGTACAACGCGCCCAGACCTCATCACGTCGACTTCTACAGTCGCCGTGTAGTCGTCCTTGCGCGTACTGACCTTCTCAAGGCGGATGTAGGGGCGGCCGTGCGCGTGCTCCGCGGTACCGCCGGCCACCTCAATCTGCTTGACCAGTCCTGCCTGGTAGGCATCGACAGCATCCAGCTTGTAAACCATATTGAACGCGTCGACATGCGTTGCCGAGTAGCGCAGGCTGAACAGTGGGTCCATCGCGCGAAGGGCTTGGCGCCCTCGCCCCTGGGGACCGCCGTCTACGCTCTGTGGCTCGTCAACGATGAGGATTGGCCGCACCTGCTTGATCAATTCGATTGGCGCCTCGCCACCGGTCTGCTCACTCCGTTGGTAGATCTTCGCGGTCGCCTGCTTGTTGATGGCGGCAGCCGTCACGATCATCAGCTCGATGCCAGAGCTATAAGCGAAGTTCCTCACCTCGCCCAGCTGTCCGGAGTCATAGGTGAAGTAGTGCAGCGGGGTGCCGTCATAGAGGGCCTTGAAATGGTCCTCCATGATCTGGAGCGACTTGTGGACGCCCTCCCTGATCGCCACAGACGGCACCACAACAATGAACTTCGTGAAGCCGTAACGCTTGTTCAGCTCAAAGACCGTACGCAGGTAGACGTAGGTCTTGCCCGTACCGGTCTCCATCTCGATTGTGAAGTTCAAGTCACGCTCGTCCGTCAGATCGGACAACGTGGAGAGCGACAGATTGTTACGCTCCTGGATCTCGTTCAGGTTTGCGTGCAGCTGATCTGGTAGAATCCGCAACCGGTTTCCGACGCCGGCCGCGGGCGTAAACAGGTCGACGTTGTCACCGCTAACAGTGAACAGGCTGTGCCCGCTCTCCTGCCCGTGGAATAGATCGCACACCGCGTCCACGGCCGCCTTCTGATGCGGCAGCTCAGAATCAAAGTGCAGCTTAGGCTTCTTCATCCTAATATCCCCTCGGCTCACAGACTCTTTACGACGAAGGGAGACTCATGCTGCTCAAGGATCGCTATGAAGTTCGCCTTGGCAACATCATCGGCGAAAGCAACGTCCTTGAGGAAAATAGTTACGTCCGCCTCGGGCTGCAATTCGTCACGCCAACCAATGATGCCCTGGGCGATCTCCTCCGCGTTGCCCTTAGTGATCGAACCGGCGGCAGGTAGGCAAGCGAAGAGCAGGCCCCCGCCGGTCGCGAACACGTGGATGCCTGCGAAGGTCCGCATGTCCGCGACCGAAGCGAGGTCGAGCCCCTGGCTCAGCAGCAACTCGAAGAGGACGTCCTGTTCTGAGCGACCCTCGCGGATGTTGTCGATGTGCTCAAAGGCCTGCTGCTCGAAGTCCGGTCGGGATGTGTCCCAGCGGACGATGTTTCCTTCGGAAAGGACGAAGGAGCGGAATCCGAAATCCCCGGAGAAATCGGCACCCGATGATCCCTCTCGGATACTCTGGGAAGCTCGCCGCAGCCGCTCCCGCGTGATCTCAGAAATCGTCGGATAATCAGATCGTCCCGTCTTCTCCGGCAGCTGGGACAGAATAAAGCGCAGCGCTGCGGCGTTATCGGCCTGCCAATCCATGACTGCATGCCCCGTGACCCCGGAGCCAGCGAAGAAATCGAGGACTAGATCTCCGTCGCTGCAGAAGGCATCGATGATCCGGCGCACCAGTTTGACCGGCTTGGGAGTGTCAAAAGGAGCGTCGCCCCCAAAGAGGCTCTTCAGCTCGAGGGTCGCCTCCTTATTGTGTCCCGCGAACCCGTAGTCCCACCAGGTGTGTGGCTTGATCCCCCGCTCCGATTCCTGCAAGAAGGACTTGAGCATGGGACGGGCGTCGCGATCCTTTCCCCACCAGATCCTGCCATCTGCGTTCCAGGTGTCGAATTTCTCCCGGTTGCACCGCCAATAGCGGTTTGCGGGTGGGTTGAACTTTCTTCCGGTCGGCCCAGTGATCTCGAACAGGCCGGCGGCATAGGGCTTGCTCGCGGACAGATCCTGCGCGCGCCAGGGGCCTCTCGGGTCGTCGTCAGGGTTTTTGTACGCCTCCAACTGGTCCTCGCTGCGCTCCCAGTCGAAAATCTTGACCGACCTGCGATCGCGAGCATAAACGATGACAAAATCATGCATGTCGGAGAACCATTTAGCGGTGACGTTCGAGACATAGCGCTTCTGCCACATGATATTCGCCACGAAATTTTCTTCGCCAAAGATCTCGTCGCACATGTTGCGAAGGTGCGCCTGCTCTCCGTCGTCGATTGAGATGCAGATGACCCCGTCCTGACGCAGAAGGTTTCGGGCCAGCATCAGCCTCGGATAGATCATGTCCAGCCAGGCGCTGTGGCGGCGTCCGGTGACCTCCGCGTTGCTGCTGAGCCGCCCGCCAGCGCTGCTGGTCTGACCGGTGAGTTGGAGGTAGTTCTGGATGCTGTCCTGAAAGGTGTCTGGGTAGATGAAGTCGCTGTTGCCCGTGTTGTACGGGGGTCGATGTAGATCAGCTTCACCTTGCTGGCGTAGCTCTTCTGTAGAAGTTTGAGGACTTCGAGATTGTCGCCCTCGATCATGATGTTCCCGGTGGCGTCCCAGTCCACTGACTCGTCCTGGCGGGGCAGCAGAGTCGCCGTGCTCGGCTTGAGGGCGATGCGACGGGCGTTGCGCTTGCCGAACCAGGTCAGCCCAAACTTCTCGTCGCCATCATCGACGGCGTCGCCAAGCAGCTCGCGCAGCGCGTCAAAGTCAACCTTGCCCTCTATGAAGGCAGACGGGAAGATCTTCTGGAGCTGTTCGATGTTCTCCGCCACGAGGTCCTTGGAGTGGGTCTCCGGGTCCCCCGGCTCAACCGTGTGCATCGTCACCCTGACTGTCCCCTGCTTCACTGCGGCACCGCGTTCGCCTGGTGCCTGCTTCTTGGCCGTGTTCTTCGTACTTGCTGCGTTGCTACGCCGAGCGCAACGTATCGTGCGCCACCGACAAGGCGACCCTCTTCGCCTTGATCTGGTCCTGTAGTTCGATCCTTCGTGGGATCTGCTTCTCTTTCTTGATCTGGGCGACTAGCTTGTCGATCTCTGTCTCGAGTCGGCTGCTGTCCGCTAGGGCCGTGAGCTGGGTCTGTGCCGCATCCAATGTGCACGCGACTGTGAACTTTCCGATCACCGCAGCGACACGCAAGGCAACCGTACAGACCAGCCATCCCTCGTAGACCGTGTTGAGATCGATGCGAGGTTGCCGGTCGAGCTGTAGCGCGCTCAGGAACGCATCGCCCATAGGCGCGGCGACGTCCCCAAGGGAAGCGGCCACAGGCGGGCTGTCCAGTGCGACATCGCCCTCACGCGCGCGTGACATGCGCTTAAGGGCAACCGATACGCGCGGGCCGGACTCCTGCTCGCTGACGAGGAGGATCGGGTACGGCACGGCTCGATGAAGAAGCTCTTCCAGGCGGGTGAGCTTGGTTCCGGTCCGGGCCCGGAGAGTCATGACGTGGAGTTCGGGAACACGCCGGCCGCCATCCGGAGCCGTGTAGGCAGGGATTCCCACGACATCAGGGCGTATCGCGGCGGCCCAGCTCAGGGTATCGATGCCTTCTTGAAGCAACCGCCGATCAGCGGCGCCGAAGTCGGAATGTGCTTGCAGTTGGGTCTTCGGTACTCGGACATCCACAACACAATCGGTAGGCAGCCGAAGCGCGTCGACCACGTCGTCCGGGGTCATCGCTGGGCTTCCTGGTCGTGGTATGCAGCGGAGCTGTCGAGCTCAGCACTGACACGGGGCAAAACGGCAAGAAAAGCGAGCACTTCGAAGTCATTGGTCCCGGCAAAGCCTCCTGCCGCAGCAGCTTGGGTGCCGTCCAGGTTGAACAGACTGGCGACAGCGCGTTCCTCCTCCTTGCCAGTGATGGAACGTACAGCGGCGGCGAGAGCCTTACGGGCTGCTCCCATGTCGGCGCCGCGCCGGGTCCGGGCGTCGAACAGCGCGGTGAGCTCTGGGGCAACTTGACTCTGCTCGGCACTGACCCTGCGTACCCGGTCAAGGATGCGCTTGGCCTGGGTGTGGCTGAGCTGTACTACCCCCTCCTCCCCGACATGGATGAGGTAGTGAGGGGCAAGCGGGTCGCCGGCCTGCACCGCCCGATCAGCCACCTGGCCCTCGGCACGTAGGCAGAAAATCAGTCCGGGCGGGGTGTCGCCATCACTCTCCGCGACTGCGTGAACCCCGAGTGGCTCCACATCCAGCTCGCCGGGGTACCGCTTGGCGTAGTCGGCGAGGTCGATGCGCAGGTCGGTGAGGGTGAGGTCGGCGATGGATACACCGGTCGACAGGTCCTCGAGGTCGAGGACGGAGTCCTGGAGTTTGAGGAGTTGTGCGCGCCGGTACTCGAGATCGTTCATCGGGTCGCCAGCGCTGGTCTCGATGACGTTCTCTTCCCCGGTGGCGGAGATATCGAGGAGCACCATGCGGCCCGTGACTCGTTGCTCGAGGCCGATGTATTCCTCCAGGTCCATCTGCGGCCAGAAGTTAACAAGCTGGATGCGAGCGCTGCGCGAACCGAGACGGTCGATGCGGCCAAAGCGCTGGATAATGCGCACCGGATTCCAGTGGATGTCGTAGTTCGCAAGCCAGTCGCAGTCCTGTAGGTTCTGACCCTCGGAGATGCAGTCCGTGGCAATGAGCAGGTCGAGCTCCCCTTCTCCTGCCAGGTCGTCCGGGCGCTGCTTTGAGCGCGGCGAGAATGCGGAGAGGATTCCGGGAAGATCGCGGCGCAGTTTGAGTGTCGTGCGGTTGCTCCCGGTGCCCGTCACCAGGCCAGTCTCGACGCCGAGTTCAGCCCGAGCCCATTCGGCGATTTCTTCATACAGATAAGCGGCGGTGTCCGCGAAGGCGGTGAACACGATGGCCTTGCGATTGCCTGGGTTGACCGGATTACGAACCTTTTCCGCGATCAGCTGCTTAAGGTGGCTCAATTTCGCGTCGCGCTCCGGGACTACCTGTTCAGCCCGATACAGCATCGCGGCCAGGCGCTCACGGTCCTCCAGAAGGTCTTGGCGCCAGCGGATCAGGTCCATGTCCGCGATGAGAACCTTGATCTTGCCGCCACCGATTGCCAGCTCGTCTGAGCGGACGTCGTCGTACTCCTCGTCGTCGAGGGAGTCGGGACGGTAATAGGTCTCATGGCGGTCGATCGCACCCAGGTGCGCATCGATGCGCTCCAGTTGTCGGCTCACCGTCAGCCGGAAAGAGTGAACGGAGCTCTCCAGCCGCTTGAGGATGTTTACCCTCATCAGGTTGACCAGGCTCTGCTCTCGGTCGGTCTGCTGGAAACTACCTTTGCCGCTCTTCAGGCGGGTGGCGTATTTATCCGCGTATTCGGCCCGCTTGTCAGGGCGCAGGTAGTGCATAGGTGAGTAAGCGGCCAGATTGAGCTTACGGATCTGGTCGTTGAGTTCACCGATGGCGCCGAAGTCGCCCTGGGTGTCGATCTCTGATTTCACGTTGAGCGGTGCAAGGCGCTCGGGGAATGAGCCTGTCTCGGCGGTGCCGTAGTACTTCTCGATGTGTTTGCGTGAGCGGGCGATGGTCAGCATGTCGAGTAGCGCAAAGTAGTCGAAGCCCAGCATGTCCACGAGCTGCGCCGGCGTGCGCTGCTCCGGGCCAAGTTCCTGCCACCGATTGAACTGGCGTTGCGCGACGCGGACAGTCTCGGCGATGCTGGCGATGCCATGCGGCGCCAAAGCCGTGTCGTCACCTTCAGTGGCGAAGGCGATCTGATTGCGCAGGTCCGCGAGCCGGTTGTTGACTGGCGTCGCTGAGAGCATCAGGACGCGAGTCTTCACCCCCTCCTGAACGATCTGGCGCATCAAGCGGTCATAGCGCGTCTCGCCGTCCTGCTTCGGAGAGTTGGCGTTGCGGAAGTTGTGTGACTCGTCGATGACAACTAGGTCGTAGTTACCCCAGTTAACATGTGCGAGGTCGACGTCACCCGATCTTCCGGACTCGCGGGATAGATCGGTGTGGTTGAGCACGTCGTAATTGAAGCGGTCTGCAGCGAGGAGGTTGCGGCGGTCGTTCGCCGTGTACATCGTCCAGTTGTCTCGTAGCCGCTTCGGGCAGAGCACCAGGACACGATCGTTACGCAGTTCGTGGTATTTGATCACGGCTAGCGCTTCGAAGGTTTTTCCTAGACCGACACTGTCCGCGATGATGCAGCCGCCGTAGCGGTTCAGTTTGTCGATGGCACCGATGACGCCATCCCGCTGGAACTTGTAGAGCTTCCCCCAAACCACGGTATCGCGGATGCCGGTCTTCGCATCGATGACCGTATCTTCATCCAGCTCCCCGCCAGCAGCGCTGAACAGGTGGTGGAGCATGAGGTGGTAGATACGCTCAGGATCGCGGTAGCGGCCGAGGGCGCGCATCTGCTCCAGCAGCGGGCCTGCCTCGAGAGAGACAGGCGTGCTCTCCCACATCGCCTCGAAGAGAGCGGGAGCGAGAGCAGTCGCCTCGCTCTCACTCTCAGACCGCAGGATCGATGTGTACGGGTTGCCAGGAGTCAGGCCGAGACCGGCGCGATCAAAGCCGAAAGAGCCCTGGGTCAGCGAAGTCACTGCGCCGGAAGCCGTTCGGGTAACCAGGACGCCTTGGGGAATGGAATAGGACGGCGCATGACGTACCTCAGTCCGCCGAGCCAGCCACTCGGCACACGACGCGGCCAGATAGCGGGTCGACAGGCGGTTGCGTGCGGCACGATCGTGCTCACCACCCAGCAAGTGCAGATCGGCTTCTACGCTCGGGAGTAGGAGGCGAGCTTGCTCCAGCTTGGCCAGCTCGTCACGGAGCTCGTCAAAGGCGTACACAGAGAAGGTTGGTGAGGCGAGGTCCATTGCACCGCCCGGTTGCAGACTCGGCCGCAACGCATCGATCAACCGGTCGCTCCCTCGGTTGCTCACGACCTTCAAGGCGTCCCCCTCCAGAGCTGGTCCGACCAGCGCACTCAGTGAGAAAAGCAGCTTAGTGCAGGCTACTCATCCGTTACCTGCGCGATGCCCGTATAGATGGCCAGCCCAAGGGCTGGCACGGTCGTGTGGTCTTCGTCGCGCGCAGACTCGTGATGCTCGCGGTCGGTGGAGCGGGTTTGGCCGGTGGCCTGCCCGGTCTGGGGTCGAGCATGATCAGGGGGCCGTACGCTGGTTGGCAACTCGGGCAGGCTTTGGACCTGCCCGCAATGTGCACGAGTGGCCCCTGATCTTGCTCGACGCGGGACCCGGACCGGGGAGGTGGGTAAAGCCGCGGAGCCCCCAGCCACGACGTGCCCCCTCTCTGACTTCAAGTGGCTGCTTACTGTGCGCGCGGCACGGGCGCCGGCCGGGCTGGAGCGGGGCGGAGACAGGAGCGCAGGCCCGACCGGGGCCGGGCCGCGCGCGGGGAGCGGAGCGAGCCGCCTTGAACCCGTGAAGAAGGTTGTTACTCAGTCGAATGCTTGGGCGCCTGGGTTTGAAGTCGTACGCGCAGGCTGGTAGTTCGGCGCTCTGGCGATGTGCGAGCGGCAGGAAGGTCACTGGTCGGATCGTCCATGTGACGCGGGTCTGCTCGTGGGTGACTGACACCGTGCTGGGCTCGGAGCGCAAGAGGGCTCGTCTGGTCTCGATGCGGCCGTCGTACAGCCACTCCCATGCTGCGTCCGAAGCGTCCGCGTCGAGAGCCGGGGAGATCGTGCGGAGCGCGACTGCGACCCATCGGTCTGCCTGGGGTGCTGTGTAGGCGTCGAAGGATGCCAAGAGCGCCGGCCGCCGTTGCTCGGTGAGGTCTTCTGTCCAGCACTCGCACCAGTAGCCGCGACGAGGACCTGTCATCAGCACGGGTGTCCTCCCTGGTGGCTGTCTGCGCGGAGCTCCGCGGTGACCGTGCGGCCGGAGTCGTCGCCCTGGATCGTGACGTTGTCGGCGAGGACGGCCACCATGCCGAGTCCGCGGCCGTGGGTGGCATTGAGGGGCGGATGCTGAATCTCAGGGGTGGTCCTGGCCTGGCCGGAGTCGGTCACCGCGATCGTGGTGGTGAGCTCGGAGACGGTGATCGTGACGTGGAAAGCGCCGGTGCCGCATCCGCTGGCCGTGTAGGTGAGGGCGTTGGTACCGAGTTCCGTGACGATCAACGCGGCGTCATCGGAGTGGGGGTGGCCATTCAGGGTGGCGTGGATCCAGTTGCGCGCGCTGCGGAGCGCTCGGGGTCCCCGGGAACGTGCGTTGGTGGGTGCTGATGGTGTCCTCCATGGCGGTGACCTGCTGCTTTCTGTGTCTGCTAGACGGACCGGCTGACACGGACCATGCAGGGCCGTACAATTAGTACTAGCACCGTACCGAATGTGCGCGTATCAAGAGTGCGGGTTCGTACTTTTCGTGCGGGCAGGTGGGCGCATAGCGTTCGTCGCACGGTTTGGTGCTGACCTGATGCCGAAGAGGAAGGACTCCGCATGTTCGGGCTGTTTGTGCGCTTCACGTGCAAGGACGACGTGGCGGCGGCTGCGTTCGATGAGCTGGTGGCGCGGACAGGGGAGCTGATCCGGGCGAACGAACCCGGAACGGTGGTCTACGCCGTGCACCGGGTTGACGGGCGTCCGCTGGAGCGCGTGTTCTACGAGCTCTACCGGGACAAGGAGGCCTTCGGGGAGCACGAGTCGAAGGACTACGTGCGCGCCTTCCTCTCCCAGCGGGATCAGTACCTGTCCGCCGTCGAGGTGGACCGCTTGGATTACGTGTCCGGCAAGGGCGTGGACGTTGAGCACTGAGTATCAGAAGGCGCTTGGTCGCAAGATCGCATTCAACCGCAAACGCCGGGGGCTGTCGCAGAAGGAGTTCGCCGGCCTGCTGGGACGCTCGGAAGCCTGGGTCTCCCAGGTCGAGCGGGGCGTACGGCGCATCGACCGAATGACCGTGCTCGAGAAGGTCGCCGACGTCCTGGAAGTCCCGATCGCTGAGCTGGCGGCAGAGGCACCGCTCGTCGCGTCGGTGGCCGAAGGAGAGCCGCCTGGTGCGAGCCGTCTGCGGCTGGTGCTGAGCGCGGCTCACTCACTCAAAGCGGTCCTCGGTCGGAAGGACGTTTCCCCTGACGTGCCGGCACTGCGCGCGGAAGTCGACCGCGCCTGGTCGCTCACCCACCAGGGGAACTACGCCGACCTGGCCGAACTGCTCGAAGGGCTGGTGCCCCGGCTGGAGTCGGCTACCCGGTCGGTCTCCGAGTCGGAACGGCCCGAGCTGTTCCGGCTCCTGGCGGTCATGTACCACACGTGTAGTGGCGCTCTGGCGAACATGGGCGAGCCGGAAGCTGCCTGGATCGCCGTAGACCGGGCCGTGGTAGCTGCCGAGCGGGCGAATGATCCGCTGCTGATGGCGGCCGGCGAGTTCCGTCTGTCGCTGGTCTTCCTCGGCGCGCGTCACTTTGATCAGGCGGCCCAGGTGTCCGGGAGCGCGGCTGATGCGTTGCGGCCCCTGGCCGAGTCCGGGCAGGTTGAGGCAGTCGCCCTGCGGGGTGCGCTTACCTTGCAACGCGCTGTGGCCGCGGCTCGGTTGAACCTTGCCGATGACGCTTACGGTTACCTCCGTGAGGCCCGCGAGTTGGGTGACCAGGTCGGTGACGGGCGCAACGACTACAACACCGAGTTCGGGCCCACCAACGTCGCCTTGCATGAGGTGGCCGTCGCGGTGGACCTGGGGGACGCCGGAGTCGCCCTGCGGGCTGCGCAGACCGTTGACGCCTCTGGGCTGTCGGCGGAACGGCAGACACGCTTCCAGATCGACCTTGCCAGGGCGTATGCCCAGCGACGCCAAGTCGCTGACGCCGTTTCAGCGCTGCTGGCGGCCCGTGAGCTGTCACCGGAGCTGGTGCGAGCGTTGCCGATGGTGAAGCAACTTATCGCCGACCTGCTGACCATGAGCCAGCCGCCCTCTGAGGAACTGCGCGCCCTGGCGGGAGAGCTAGGCGTACACGAAGTACGGACTGGTACCTGAAGTACTAGACAGTACTTCGAGTACGGGTTACTGTGGTTGTTGTCGGCACGCCCCTTCGCGTCCAGCGGAGTTGGTGATGCGGGCATGCGAACGCGCCGGAGCAGGAAGGCAGACCTGCGCCGGCACGTGAGCGGAAAGGGCCACAGAAAGCAGATGTGGCCTGAGCGGGAGGCAGCCCACTCAGGCCGGGTGCGTCGTTGGCATCAACGCTCTTGGAGCGTATCGCGCCCAGTCGGTATGCGGTCAACCTCCCGTTGCGTAGTCATTCCTCACTAATTGCACCGCCGTGCATGCGTGCGGTGCGGCGCAAGGGAGATCAGTTCTGTGCGTGTAATCCGTGTGGAGACCTCAACGGCCACCGTCCTGCTGACCGAGGCACCGGAACCGAAGATCCGGGACAGGCAGACCGGGGAGATCGCGAAGGACGCCAACAGCGGCGAAGCGCTGATGACGATCGGCGTCGTCTACATCGAGGATGGCGAGTCCTCGTTGATCAAGGTCACGGTTCCGGAAAGCGGCGTCACCGAAGGTCTGACGCTGGGCGCTCCGGTCTCGCTGGTGGGCCTGGTGGCACGGCCTTGGGAGAGTGTGTTCAACGGCCAGCAGCGACACGGCATCGCCTTCCGTGCCGCTGCGGTCGCGCCGGCCGCCTTCCGGCCGCCGTCGGGGCATCGGCCTGATGTCGGACTGGATGACACTGCTGGAGGTGGGTGGTCCCCTCGCCGCGTTCGGCGGCGGGGCCGCCTACACCCGGGCTCGTCACCCGGGCGTCTAGTGGTCCACGGTCGGACTGCCGTTATCGACGGTCCGGCTCCTGGGCTCGTACGGCTCCGTCATGGAGGCGTGCGGCCTGACGGTGCAGCCTTCCCGGCTGCGTGCTTTCGCCGTCAGGGCGACGACTCGACGTGAGGTCCGGCCGGTTCCCCCGCGTCGGGGCATCATCCGGCCCACCTCGACCGGCCTGCGGCTTCGGCTGCGCCTCGCTCCTGGGCAGGAACCGGCGGACGTCGCCGCCTCAGCTGAGCGGCTGCGGCATGCCTGGGGCGTCCACGCCGTGTACGTGAAGGACGTGAAGCCCGGAGTGGTGGAGCTGCGGCTCGTCGGCTTCGACGTGCTGCGCGACGTCCGGATGCTAAGGAAAGCAGAAGGCGGGCATCTCAAAGTGCCGGTGGCGCTGAGGGAGGACGCGACGGCCTTCGTACGGGATTATCGCGCCGTCCCACATCAGCTAACGCTCGGCGCAACGCTCTCGGGCAAGTCGATGTACTTGCGGCACCTGGTGACCGGACTGGCGCGGCAACCGGTCGCCCTGGTCGGCATCGACTGCAAGCGCGGTGAAGAGCTGGCGCCGTTTGCCGCTCGTCTGTCGGCGCTCGCGACCGACCCGGAGCAGGCGGCCGAACTCCTGCCCGTACTCATCAAGGAGATGGAGGATCGGTACGACCTGATCAAGACCCGGCAAGGCATCGCTCCCGGCACTCCCGCTGAGGACATCACCTCGGACATCTGGGGTCTGCCCGAAAGCGAGCGTCCGGTGCCGGTCGTGCTCTTCGTGGACGAGGTGGCGGAACTCTTCCTCGTCGCCACGAAGAAGGACGAGGAACGACGCGATGAGATGGTCACCCAGCTCATCCGCCTCGCCCAGCTCGGCCGGGCCGCGGGGATCTACCTGGAAGTCTGCGGGCAGCGCTTCGGCGCCGAGCTGGGCAAGGGCGCAACCATGCTCCGCGCCCAACTGACCGGCCGCGTCTGTCATCGCGTCAACGACGAGGCCTCCGCCAAGATGGCGCTCGGCGACATCGCGCCCGAAGCCGTCATGGCCGCCTGTGCCATCGCTCCCGAGCGGCCGGGCCTGGCCGTGGCCGGCGACACCTCGGGCGGCTGGTCCCGCATCCGTCCGCCGTACCTCTCCCTTGGCGACGCGGCCCGCATCTGCCAAGAGTCGGCGCACCTCACACCCGAGCTGGCCGCATTGGAACCGTTCCGGCCCGAACTCCCGGCCGGTCCGGTTGTGACCCCGGCACCGTGCGTCCGACCGGTCCCGGTCACCGACTGACCCTCTCATCTGCTTAGTCCTCGGTCGGCGTGACTTCTCGCGCCACGTCCCTACCCCGTCATGCCCGATTCCGGAAGGAGCCGCGTCATGCGTGCTCACCTGGCCCGTGTCGACGCGGTCCTCGTCCAAGCGCTCATCGCGGCGGCGCTGTCCTTCGCCCACCTGCACGATGTCGCCTCGGCCGCTGGGCAAGCCGGGTGGAAGGCATGGGCCTACCCAGTCTCAGTCGACCTCCTGCTCGTCGCCGCTTGGCGCCGACTGCGGTTCGGCGACGCGAAAGCATCCGGGTGGTGCTGGTTCGTGATCGCCCTCGCCGCCTCGCTCGGCGCCAACGTGGCCACCGCCGGTCTGCTCAACCTGCACCAGGTGCCGGCCTGGCTGCGCATCCTCGTCGCCGGATGGCCCGCGGTCGCCTTCCTCGGCGGGACGCTGCTCGCCCACACCACACACGAAACGGCCGAAGAGTCCACACCGGTTGCTCCGGAGCCGACCGCGACGGCCCCGGAGCCCGAACAACGACCGGCCGTCGCCCCTCGCCCGGTACCGGTCCCGGCCGCGCTCGTCGCTCACGCCCGCAAGGTCGCCGACGAACACCACGCCCGGACCGGATCGGCCATCGACACCTCAACCCTTCGCGCTCGGCTCGGCATCCCGGCACCACTGGCCGAAGCCATCGCCGCACAACTCTGAGAGGAGCACTCATGCCTGCCAACCGCCGATTCCGCCGAGTCATCCGCATCGGTCCCGTCCAGGTCGGCACGTACTACGACGGCCGGGGCCGCGAGAAGCACGCCGCCGTCTGCACAGCCCCGCGCTGCGGCTTCTCGGCCGACTACGACAGCCGCGCCGCCGCCGAACTGGCTGCCCGCACCCATCGCTGCCACGTCCGCTGATCCGCCCAGGGAGCTCCCGTGACCGTCTCGCTGCCGCTCGTCTTCGTCCTGGGCGTCATCGCTTGGGCCGCGATCAAGTTTCTCGGCGTCCGGCTTTGGGTCGCCGTCGTGATCGCGCTGTTCGGCTTCTTCCTCTCGCACACCTTCCTCGCTCCCGCCATCGAATCCGGCACCCGTTCCGGGGTCGGCGTCGTAAATGGCACCCACAAGTAACAAGGAGGTCCGCCGTGCTCCGCCCCAGACTGCCCGACGTCCCGACTCTGCCGACGACAACCGTCACGCCCCAGCAGACGCAGGCTCCGGCCTTCTTCGCCGGCCGCACGGTCGCTCCGTACGTGGGCGTCGGTATCGGCGCGGTCGCCGCCGTGGTCGTCGTCGGCATCGTGCTCACCGCGCTCCTGGCGGCGGTCGCCGTCTCGGCCATGTCCGTGGCCGTCGCCGCCGTGGTCCTGCGGTCCCTCCTCAGCAGCGCGAACAAGCGCTGACCGGCCACCGGGGCGGCAACAAGCCGCCAAGCATCCCGCCGCCCCGGGGCCGTCCCTTCCAACCGTCAGAACAGCCGAAAGGAACTGCCATCATCACCCGGCAGACTCCGCCCCGCTAGCGGAACTCTCCATGCTGGCCTCCCTCGGCACCATGCCCGAGCTGGCTCACCAACTGTCCGGACTGGGCGGCTGCACCCACCCCGTCCGCCTCGACGGCCACCGCACCGAGTACGCCGCGGACCAGACGACCGGCGAGATCGGCCGCGTCCTGCACCACCTGGACTCCTCGGCCCTGCCCGCCGGTCAGCTCCTCGTCCGCTGCAACAACCGCCGGGCCACCCGGTGCGCGGCCTGCGCCGAGACCTACCGTCGCGACACCTACCACCTGATCACCGCCGGACTCCGCGGTGGCAAAGGCACCCCGGAGAGGGTCGGCACACACCCGCGCGTCTTTGCCACCTTCACCGCCCCGAGCTTCGGCCCGGTCCACAACCGACCCTCTGGCGTCCAGAACTGCCGTTGCGGCGTCCGGCACGAGGAAGGTGACGCCGTCCTAGGGACGCCACTCGACCCCGACTCCTACGACTACGAAGCGGCGGTGCTGTGGAACGCGCACGCAGGGGCACTGTGGCGGCGCTTCTCGATCTACCTCCGCCGGGAGGTCGCCAAGCGGGCCGGCCTCACTCAGCGAGCATTCCGGCACCACGCCCGGATCTCCTTCGCGAAGGTGGCCGAGTACCAGAAGCGGGGTGCCGTCCACTTCCACGCAGTGATCCGCCTCGACGGCCCCGAGGGTGGCGACTCCGCTCCTCCTTCCTGGGCCACCGCCGAGTTGCTAACCGATGCCGTTCGGGCAGCTGCGACCACGGCTCGTGCCGGCGGGCCGGTGGTCGACGGGCGGCCCCATAACTTCGTCTTCGGCCGTCAGCTCGACGTCCGCACGATCCGTTCCGCCGACTTCGATGACGGCCAGGAGCTGACCGAGCGGGCCGTAGCGGCGTACATCGCCAAGTACGCCACCAAGGGAGCAGAGACCGCGACCGGCACCCTGGACCGGCCTATCAAGTTCCTCGCCGAGCTGGCACAGGTCCAGATCAGCGAACACGCCCGGCGCATGATCCGTACCGCTTGGACCTTGGGCGCCCGTGCCGAACTGGCAGAGCTCCGCCTGCGGGCCTGGGCGTACATGCTCGGCTTCCGCGGTCACTTCTCCACGAAGTCCCGCCGCTACTCCACCACCCTGGGCGCCCTACGCGACGCGCGCGCCGACTGGCGCCGGGCCCAAGCCGCGTCGCCCGTCCCGCAGGACGGTGAGACCACTCTCGTCCTCGCGCACTGGGTCTTCGCCGGTCGAGCGCCGAAGCCTGGCTTGCCGAATCTCTCGAGCCCGCCCCGGAACGGAAGGAGAACCGACATGGACGCCCGCCGCGACGAACTGATGACCGTTCGCCAAGTCCTGGCCGAGCTGGGCGGCGTTTCCCGACGGACGTTTTACCGCTGGCGCGAGCTGGGACAGGGGCCGGCCGCGTTCAAGCTCCCCAACGGCGAGCTTCGGGTCTGGCGTAGTGACTTCGCCTCGTGGCTCCGGCAGCTGGAGGAGGCTGCGTGACATCTCTCGACGTCAAGGTCTGGGGCGTGCGTAAGCGGGACACCAAGACACCCTCGTACGGAGTGCGCTGGTCTGTCGCGGGCAACGTCTTCTCGGACTCGTTCCGAACCAAGGCGCTCGCTGATCACTACCGAGCGAAGCTCATGAGCGCCATGCGAGGTGGTGAAGAATTCGACACGGAGAGTGGTCTCCCGGCCTCGATGGAACAGAAGAAGTCGCCGCTGTCCTGGTACGACTTCGCCCTCAGGTACCTCGCGATGAAATGGCCCCATGCTGCGCCCAATACGCGCGACGGCATCAACGAATCTCTTACCAGCGTGACCATGGAACTCCTCCTGGAGCGGCCAGGGCGGCCGTCCGACGAGGAGATCCGTAAGGCCTTACGCAACTGGGCCTTCGTGCTGCCAGGGCCCAACGAGCGGGAGGTCCCGGATAACGTTCGGAACATTCTGCACTGGGTGGCAAAGGCCTGCCGACCGCTTGCGGATCTCGCTGAACCGGCAACGGCCCGTGCGGTGCTCGACGGGCTGAAGCTGAAGCTCGACGGCACCGCGGCAGCGGCCGAGACCGTGCGGCGGAAGCGGCGGACTCTCGTCAACGCTGCGAACTACGCGGTCGACCTGGGGGAGCTGCGTGAAAACCCGATCACGGCGGTTCGCTGGCAGAAGCCCAAGGTCTCGAACCAGGTTGATCCGCGAGTTGTCGCCAATCCGGAGCAGGCACGCAACCTCCTGGCGGCGGTGTCCTACGTGGGCGGCTACCGGCGTGCTCGCGGCCGGCGCCTCGTCGGGCTGTTCGCGGCGATGTACTTCGGCGGCCTCCGGCCCGCTGAGGCGGTCGGCCTGGTCGAGACTGACCTTGTCCTCCCCGCGCAGGGTTGGGGATCGGCGCTGCTCCACCGGACCCGTCTCTCGGTCGGCAAACAGTGGACGGACTCGGGGAGACTCACGACGACCGCGGGCTCAAGAATCGGCCGACCGAGGACGTTCGGCGTGTGCCCATCCCGCCCCAGCTCGTCGCCGTGCTGCGCGAGCACCTGGCCACGTTCGGCACGGCGGGAGACGGCCGGCTCTTCTTCAGTGAGAAGGGTTCGGTCGTCCCGTCCTCGACCTACTACCGCGTGTGGCAAGAGGCTCGGCTTCTGGCGCTTCCGCCGGCCGTCGCAGCCTCGCCGCTCGCGAGTAGGCCGTACGACCTCCGGCACTCGGCGCTGTCGACGTGGCTCAATGCCGGAGTGGATCCGACTGAGGTTGCGGAGCGCGCTGGCAACAGTGTTGAGGTCCTGCTGACCCGGTACGCAAAGTGCCTCGACGGACGGCAGGACGTCGCCAACCGGCGCATCGAGGACCTGCTCCGCGAGTACGAGTGAGACAACCTGCGCACCACACTGAGGCCTCAGGCATGTCGCCTGGGGCCTCTCTCGTTATGTGCCCTACCTGCGCCGATGCTTCGTTCGGGAAGAGGAAGCTGAGCGGCGCTGCTTGCCCTGCGGTCTTGTGGCCTCGTCTCGCTTGCTGCTGGCATGTCGGCAACGTCAACGCGGAGTCCAGGGGGCCTTGTGGAGCTGCACGTCACGCGCTGGAAGCGGTACGGGCATGACCGTCTGTACGCCAACCTGCCTGATGGCACCGCGGTTGGTTGGGCGGACGTCACGACGGGGGACATCACGGTTTTGCAGGCCGAGTGTCGTGACGACGTGATCGCCGTGCTCACGAAGCACTTACAGAACCTCACCGAGGCTGTCTCACCAGACAGGACTCCGGAGGCTCAGGTGCGTCCGATGCTGCCGCCTCTGACGCCGGCCGACGACCTGGCCGTCAACCCTCCCGGGAAGTCCATACGTGATCTGCTCGAGGAATCCGGCCCGGGACTGATGGAGCGAGTCGTCTCATGGCTTCTGCGGCGGCCCTCGGAATGGGACCCCTGGCGAAAGGGATTGGCGGGGGAGCGACGAGTGGGAGCGGAGCTGAACCGCTTAGGGCGCCACGGTTGGCGCGCCCTGCACTCCATCCCTTGGCCAACGAGGTGGATATCGATCACTTACTGATAGGGCCTGGAGGAGTGTTCAGCATCAATACGAAGCACCACCCCAAGCGGGCTGTATGGGTCGGGGACGATTCCGTGAAAGTCGATCACGGGAAACCGGCACCCTACGCACGCAAGAGCCGGGCGGAGGCCAAACGGGTCGCTCGAGTGCTTGAGCGCTATTGCGACTTCTCGGTGCCTGTGGAGCCGGTGCTCGTCTTCGTGGGTGTCGCCGAGCTGAAGGTGGTCGCTACGCAGCTCGATGTCCGGGTGTACCAGGAGCGCCAGTTATCTGCACTCGCTCCGCTCTCAGGCGTTCTTACGGCCGACCAGGTGGAGCAGTTGTACAGCGTTGCTCGCCATCGTCAGGCTTGGAACCACGCCTGATTTTGTGGACAGCGGCTAGCGGGCGATGTCTTAGAACGGCTAGCACAATGAGGTGTCTAACTCCGCCGTGCCTGACAGGCCAGTTGGACGTTGTCCGGGCCACGGGTACTTCGCCGTGGATCATGTCGGATGAGTATGCCCTGACGGTCGGTGATCGGCAGACGTCCGGACTGTCGGAACCACCGCTGTTTCCTCGGTCGCAGGAGCTCGATCCCGTCCTAGACTTTCCCCCGCGCACCCAGCCGGGGAGGGCTGATGCGCCTTACGATTCCAGGGGAGCGTTTCATGGCAGCAGCGCACACCACGTCCGACCAGCCGCAAGTCCGGGGCGTCTTCGACTGCGACGAGGCCCATCGCAGCCCACTCCGCTCCGACTACAAGCGGATCTTCGATTCCGGTCTGATCGTGCTTGACACCAATGTGCTGCTCAACCTCTACCGCTCGAACGAGAGCACCCGCCGGGACACCCTTGCTGCCCTCGCTAGGCTTCGCGAGCGCCTGTGGATTCCACACCAGGTGCTCACGGAGTTCTGGCGTAACCGCGAGTCGCCGACCGTACGCCATCACCACGCGACCAAGGCCAATGAGGCGAGCGCCACGCTCGATAAGGCGGTCAACGCGGCCCGGACAGCAGTGACCACTTGGCTGACCGCCGTCCAACTCAAGGACAACGAAGAGGCTGTAGAGCGGACTGACCGAGACCTGACCGAGCTCGCCGAAGCAGCCGGCAGCCTCAAGAAGTTCATCCGGTCGCAGGCCGAGTGCGACGCACTCAAGGAGACTGCCACCACTCACACTGACCCCGTGCTCAACGCTCTCGAACCGCTTCTGCACGGCCGTGTCGGCGAGCCGCTGTCGTCGGACGAATACGACAAGGCCGTGAAAGAAGCACAGGAGCGCGCCGACGAGGGGATCCCGCCAGGGCACGAGGACTTCCGCACCAAGGAACCCGAGCTAGCTGCCGGTGACTACCTCGTGTGGGTACAGCTCATGGCGGAGGCCCGGCACCGCGGGTGCGACGTTCTACTGGTCACGGGGGACGTGAAGAAGGACTGGTGGACCAACCGCGGATACGACATCCCGCCTCGTCCCCGTGCCGAACTTCTCCAGGAACTGCGGGAGCAGGCCGGGGTGGGACTCTACATGCTCACTCCAAGCGAACTGCTCCGCTGGGCCAAAGAACTCCTTGAACTGAACGTGGACGAGGGCTCGGTCCGCGACCTGGAACAACTGGGCGAGGCATCGGCCGACAAAGACTCCGAAGATGAAGCCTGGACGGCGGAGTCGCTGGCCGCGTTCATGGACGAGCTGATGAGGCGCTACCCATCCCGAGTCAAAGCAATCGTTGCAGCTGCGGCAAACGGCGGTTTCGTGGACCGGGAGACGGTGTACGAGCTTGCCGGCTACGACGAGACACGCAGACTCCGCGGTTTCACCCAACCGATCGGCACCCTGTCGAGGGATCTGCAAGCGACAGGTGTGCTGACAGGAGGGGAGCCTTTCCTGCTCACCACCGTCTACGGCCACGCCACCGACCCTTCCTGGGCGAAGGGGTTCCGCATTCCCAGCGGGGTGATTCCCCTGCTCCGGAGCAAGTACGAGGGGGGCGCGCTGTGGCAAACCCGAGACAGCGGAGAAGCTGTGAGCGAACCGTCCGACAGGAGCTGACGTACGAGCAGATCGACCAGGTGTACGGCGTGGCTCGCCATCGGCAAGCCTGGAGTGAGGGCTGAAGCGGGCGCCTCGGCAAGGGTCAGCCGTGTACCTGGGCGCCCGTGGGTGGCCCCGCGAGATGACGATTCACACGGGCCAGTGCCTCTACTGTCCCTCTTTCGCGGAGGCTGACAACCACCGGTACAGCGCCACGCCCAAGATGGCCACACCTGCGACGATGAAGGTCACCACCCCTCCCACACCTATCGACTGGACTGCGAGTTCGCCGATCACGACAAGGATTATCAGCAGGACGAGGCAGCTCATGCAGCCCTTGGCGTACGAAACGAACTCGGGCTCCTGGCTCATACGGCCCCCGGAAAAGATTGAATGCGCAAGTACCGAGCATAGATCCCAAACGCCTCAGCCGGTTAGACGCGGGACGTGACTCCACGTGCCGAGTCGGCGGGCCGCGGGAACCGGCGTGGGGACGAACCTGCCGTCAGCCTGCGATCTTCGGCGCCACCACTGCTCGTTCTCCTGGTTGGCGCTCGCCGAGATCCCGTCCACGCCTCGTCCACAGACCCCGGCATACGCCTGCTCCGGCCCGCGTACGCCTGCACATACGCGAAGACCCCGGCCTCAGCGTTTCCGCTGGTGACGGGGTCTTTGGGCACCTCATGCTGGGTGCCCCGGCAGGATTCGAACCTGCGCACACGGCTCCGGAGGCCGTTGCTCTATCCCCTGAGCTACGGGGGCGTGTCGGCCGCTGAGCTGTTCGCTTGCGGCGACGGGTAGAACACTAGCAGGTCCGACGGGGTGATCAGGAACGGGTTTCCCGGGTGCGTCGCCGGTGGGTTGAGGGGAGACGGTCGGGAGCCGGACGGCGGTGGCGCTCGGTACGGGCCGGCCGGCAACGCCGCTCAGCGGGAGCCCGGTATCGGCGTCCCCCGCGCGGGTTGGAAGTGGGGAAAAGCCGGACGCGGTGGCCGGTGCCGACCTACTCTCGAGTTGTGCCAGGCGCGTCGGGTCGGGTGCTTGTTGTGGACGACAACAAGGTCATCCGGCAGCTGATCAGGGTCAACCTCGAGCTGGAGGGGCTTGAGGTCGTGACCGCGGCCGATGGTGCCGAGTGTCTGGATGTCGTGCATCGGGTCCGGCCCGATGTCGTCACGCTCGATGTCGTCATGCCCCGGCTGGACGGCCTCCGGACCGCCGCTCGGCTGCGTGCCGATCCTCGTACGCAGGATCTTCCGGTCGCCATCATCAGCGCGTGTACGCAGCACGAGGTGGAGAGCGGTCTCGACGTCGGTGTCGACGCCTTCCTCGCCAAGCCCTTCGAACCCGCGGAGCTCGTGCGGCTCGTCAAGCAGCTCATCGAGCGGAAGCCCGGGCGCACCGGCACCGGCACCGGCCGGCACGGGGACGGCGAAGGCCACGGGCACGACGGCGAAGGCCACGGGGACGGCCAGGGCCAGGGGGACGAAGACGGCGACGAGGGCAGTGGCGGAGACGCCGGGGCAGTGGTGGGGCGGCGGGAGTGGCGGTGAGGTGAGGGGACTCGTGGGCACAGGGGGAGGGCGCGTCCTCAGGGCCCCCCGTCTCGTACCGTAAAACCGCCTCGCATCCCCACCCCCACCTCCCCTACGCTTGTCCCGTGACCCCCGTCGAGCTCTCCCGCACCGTGTTGCACTCGGTGCGCGCTGCCGTGGACGACGGGGAGCTGTGCGTGGACGTGCTGCCGGAGCGGGTCGTGGTGACCGAGCCGGGGCCCGGGGGTGCGGGGACTACGCCACCAATGTCGCCCTCCAGCTCGCCCGGGCCGCCGGGCGGGCGCCCCTGGACGTCGCCGGGATTCTCCGCGAGCGGCTACTCGACGCCGACGGGATCGATGACGTCGTCGTCACGGGGCCGGGGTTCCTCAACGTCACTCTCGCCGACAGCGGTGAGACGGCCGTCGGTCTCGTCGCCGAGGTCCGCCGTCTCGGGCCGGCCTACGGTCACGGTGACGCCCTCGCCGGGCAGGTCGTGCTGTTGCGGGTGCCGTACGAGGTGCGGGCCGAGGTCGTGGCCGACGCCGTCGTGCGGATCGTGGCCACCCAGGGCGGGCGGGCCGAGGTGGAGCACGGGGAGCCGGTGAACCTGCGGCCCGTGCCGGCGCCGGAGGACCCCGCGCCGCTCGGGGCCGACGCCGCCCAGTGGGCGCTGCTGCATCCCGCGCCGCACGACCGGCCCCGGATCACCGCCGACCACCTGGTGCAGCGGGAGGCCAATCCGCTGTTCCGGGTGCGGTACGCGCACGCCCGCACCCGGGCGATGTCCCGCGGTGCCGCCCGCCTCGGGTTCGGTGCCGAGCCCGGACCCGTGGCCGCCCGCGAGGTCGTCGCCGCCCTCGCCGACCACCCCCGCATCCTCACCGCGGCCGCCACCCACCGCGCCCCGGACCGGCTCGCCCGGCATCTCGTCACCGTCGCCGATGCCGTGCTGCCCCTGCTGCCCACCGTGCTGCCGCGCGGCGAGGAGAAACCCTCGGCCGCCCACCGTGCCCGGCTCGCCCTCGCCGAAGCCGCCGGGACGGTGCTGGCCGGCGGCCTGTACCTGCTCGGCATCGACGCACCCGAACACCTCTGAGGCGACCCAGGACGCCCCGGAGAGAGACAGAGAGTCTGAGAGTCACGTCATGAGCCGTTCCGCCCACCCGCCGGGCCCCGTCACGCCGATGTCCTTCCCGAGGGGCACTACTCCGCCCCGCCCGCCGATCTCAACGCCCTCGACCCCAAGGTGTGGGCGCAGACCGTCGGCCGGGACGAGGACGGTGTCCTCACCGTCGGCGGGATTCCCGCGACCCGGCTCGCCGAGGAGTTCGGCACCCCCGCCTACATCCTCGACGAGGCCGACTTCCGGGCCCGGGCGCGCGCCTGGCGCACCGCGTTCGGTGCCGACGCCGACGTGTTCTACGCCGGGAAGGCGTTCCTGTCCCGGGCCGTCGTGCGGTGGCTGCACGAGGAGGGGCTCAACCTCGACGTGTGTTCCGGCGGTGAGCTGGCCACCGCGCTGTCCGCCGGGATGCCGGCCGAGCGCATCGCCTTCCACGGCAACAACAAGTCGGTGGCGGAGATCGAGCGGGCGGTCGAGGCCGGGTCGGCCGGATCGTGATCGACTCCTTCCAGGAGATCGTGCGGGTCGCGCACGTCGCGCGGTCGCTGGGCAGGCGGCAGCGGGTGCAGATCCGGATCACCGTCGGGGTCGAGGCGCACACCCACGAGTTCATCGCCACCGCCCACGAGGACCAGAAGTTCGGCATCCCGCTCGCCGGCGGTCAGGCCGCCGAGGCGGTGCGGCGGGCGCTCCAGCTCGACGGGCTCGAGGTCATCGGCATCCACAGCCACATCGGCTCGCAGATCTTCGACATGTCCGGCTTCGAGGTCGCCGCCCACCGGGTGGTCGGACTGCTGAAGGACATCCGGGACGAGCACGGGGTCGAGCTGCCCGAGATCGACCTCGGCGGCGGCCTCGGCATCGCGTACACCAGCGCCGACGACCCGCGCGAGCCGCACGAGATCGCCAAGGCGCTGACCGAGATCGTCGGCCGGGAGTGCGAGGCCGCCCGGCTGCGCACGCCCCGCATCTCGGTCGAGCCGGGCCGTGCCATCGTCGGGCCCACGGCGTTCACCCTGTACGAGGTGGGCACCGTCAAGCCGCTCGAGGGGCTGCGGACGTACGTCTCCGTGGACGGCGGGATGTCCGACAACATCCGGACCGCGCTGTACGACGCGGAGTACAGCGTCGCGCTCGTCTCGCGCGCCAGTGACGCCGAGCCGGTGCTCAGCCGTGTCGTCGGCAAGCACTGCGAGAGCGGGGACATCGTGGTCAAGGACGCGTTCCTGCCGGCGGACGTGGCGCCGGGCGACCTGCTCGCCGTGCCCGCCACCGGTGCCTACTGCCGCTCCATGGCCAGCAACTACAACCACGTACTGCGTCCGCCGGTCGTCGCGGTGCGGGACGGCGAGGCGAAGGTGATCATGCGGCGTGAGACGGAGGAGGACCTGCTGCGTCTCGACGTCGGCTGACGAGGGCCGGCGCGGGGGAGTGGCCGGGGGTGCCGGAATCCCCTGTTCCGCGGGCTTCGGTGAGCCGTGGGGACAGGGGCCGGAAGATCTTCGGTCAGCCCATCCCGGGAAAATGAAATAGATGTCTCACGATCCGGACGAAGGGTAGAAAGTCCCGTCCGGTGAGTGAGACTGGTCCAACCGCAGACGGTAAGAGGAAACGAGGTCGGATGATGCGTACGCGTCCGCTGAAGGTGGCGCTGCTGGGCTGTGGAGTGGTCGGCTCAGAGGTGGCGCGCATCATGACGACGCACGCCGACGACCTCGCCGCCCGGATCGGGGCCCCGGTGGAACTGGCCGGCGTCGCCGTGCGCCGGCCCGGCAAGGTGCGCGAGGGCATCGACCCGGCCCTGGTCACCACCGACGCCACCGCCCTCGTCAAACGCGGCGACATCGACGTCGTCGTCGAGGTCATCGGCGGCATCGAGCCCGCGCGGAGCCTCATCACCACCGCCTTCGAGCACGGCGCGTCCGTGGTCAGCGCCAACAAGGCGCTGCTGGCCCAGGACGGGGCCGCGCTGCACGCCGCCGCCGAGGAGCACGGCCGGGACCTGTACTACGAGGCCGCCGTCGCCGGTGCCATCCCGCTGATCCGGCCGCTGCGCGAGTCCCTCGCCGGCGACAAGGTCAACCGGGTGCTCGGCATCGTCAACGGCACGACCAACTTCATCCTCGACAAGATGGACTCCACCGGCGCCGGGTACCAGGAGGCGCTGGACGAGGCCACCGCGCTCGGATACGCGGAGGCCGACCCGACCGCCGACGTCGAGGGGTTCGACGCCGCCGCCAAGGCCGCCATCCTGGCCGGTATCGCCTTCCACACGCGCGTGCGGCTGGACGACGTCTACCGCGAGGGCATGAGCGAGGTCACCGCCGCCGACTTCCGCTCGGCCGCGGAGATGGGCTGCACGATCAAGCTGCTCGCCATCTGCGAGCGGGCCGCCGACGGCGCCTCGGTGACCGCGCGGGTGCACCCCGCGATGATCCCGCTGAGCCACCCGCTCGCCTCCGTGCGCGGCGCGTACAACGCCGTCTTCGTCGAGTCCGACGCCTCCGGGCAGCTCATGTTCTACGGCCCCGGCGCCGGCGGTTCCCCGACCGCCTCCGCCGTGCTCGGCGACCTGGTCGCCGTCTGCCGCAACCGTCTCAACGGCGCGACGGGGCCCGGTGAGTCGGCGTACGCGGCCCTGCCGGTCTCGCCCATGGGCGAGGTCGTCACGCGGTACCACATCAGCCTCGACGTCGCGGACAAGCCGGGTGTACTGGCCCAGGTCGCGACCGTGTTCGCCGAGCACGGGGTGTCGATCGATACGGTTCGCCAGCAGGGCAAGGACGGCGAGGCCTCCCTCGTCGTCGTCACCCACCGGGCGTCCGACGCCTCCCTGACCGGGACCGTCGAGGCGCTGCGCAAGCTCGACACCGTGCGGGGTGTCGCCAGCATCATGCGGGTTGAAGGAGAGTAACCAGCAATGACCCACCAGTGGCGCGGAATCATCGAGGAGTACCGGGACAGGCTGCCGGTATCCGACACCACGCCGGTCGTGACGCTCCGCGAGGGCGGCACGCCCCTCGTGCCCGCGCAGGTGCTCTCCGAGCGCACGGGCTGTGAGGTCCACCTGAAGGTGGAGGGGGCCAACCCCACCGGATCCTTCAAGGACCGCGGCATGACCATGGCCATCTCCAAGGCCAAGGAGGAGGGCGCGAAGGCGGTCATCTGCGCCTCCACCGGCAACACCTCCGCCTCGGCCGCCGCCTACGGGGTGCGGGCCGGAATGGTCTCGGCCGTGCTCGTCCCGCAGGGCAAGATCGCCCTGGGCAAGATGGGCCAGGCGCTGGTACACGGCGCCAAGATCCTCCAGGTCGACGGAAACTTCGACGACTGCCTCACGCTCGCCCGCGCCCTGAGCGAGAACTACCCGGTGGCGCTGGTCAATTCGGTCAACCCGGTGCGCATCGAGGGGCAGAAGACGGCCGCCTTCGAGATCGTCGACATGCTCGGCGACGCCCCCGACATCCACGTCCTTCCGGTCGGCAACGCGGGCAACATCACCGCCTACTGGAAGGGCTACAAGGAGTACGCCGCCGACGGCGTCTCCGCCCGGACGCCGCGCATGTGGGGCTTCCAGGCCTCCGGCAGCGCGCCGATCGTGCGCGGCGAGGTGGTCAAGGACCCGTCGACCATCGCCACCGCGATCCGGATCGGCAACCCCGCCTCCTGGGACTACGCCCTCGCCGCCCGCGACGAGTCCGGCGGTGCCATCGACGAGGTGACGGACCGTGAAATCCTGCGCGCCTACCGGCTGTTGGCCGCACAGGAGGGTGTCTTCGTGGAGCCCGCCTCCGCCGCTTCGGTGGCCGGTCTGCTCAAGGCCGCCGAGCAGGGCAAGGTGGACCCGGGGCAGCGCATCGTGTGCACCGTCACCGGCAACGGGCTGAAGGACCCGGACTGGGCCGTCGCCGGCGCGCCGCAGCCGGTCACCGTCCCGGTCGACGCCGCCACCGCGGCGGAGCGCCTCGGCCTGGCCTGACCGCCCGCGGGCCCGGGCGACCGGGCCCCGGACCCCGCCCCGCCGGGGCGGCCCGTGGCAGGGTGCACGGGAGGACCACGACACGCATCGTGCGCCTCCTGTGCGCCCTATGTCGCCGCGGAACCTTCCTTCGATAGGCTGTACTGAACCCGCCTACCGCATATGCCCCGCGTGTGGGCGCGGGCCGCGCCGTCTCCGCGACCCGACGGGTCTTCGTACGTCATCGAATGTTCATCGAAGCGATCGAGCGGCATTCGGTCCCATCGGATGTCCTTCGACACTCAACGCAGCTCAAGGAGAGTCTTCGAGCGATGGCCGGTCCAGCTTTCCGCGCCGCCGCCGTACGGGTGCGCGTCCCAGCCACCAGCGCCAATCTCGGTCCGGGCTTCGACGCCCTGGGCCTCGCGCTGGGGCTGTACGACGACGTCGTCGTCCGGGTGGCCGACTCCGGTCTGCACATCGACATCGCGGGTGAGGGCGGCGAGACCCTGCCCCGTGACGAGAGCCACCTGCTCGTCCGCTCCCTGCGCACGGCCTTCGACCTGCTGGGCGGACAGCCCCGCGGCCTGGAGATCGTCTGCGCCAACCGCATCCCGCACGGCCGTGGCCTCGGCTCCTCCTCCGCCGCCATCTGCGCCGGCATCGTCGCCGCCCGCGCGGTGACCATAGGCGGCGAGGCCCGGCTCGACGACGCGGCGCTGCTGGCGCTGGCCACCGAGATCGAGGGCCACCCCGACAACGTGGCCGCCTGTCTGCTCGGCGGATTCACCCTGTCCTGGATGGAGGCCGGCGCCGCCCGCGCCATCAGGATGGAGCCCGACGATTCCATCGTTCCGGTGGTTTTCGTGCCGGGGAAGCCGGTGCTCACCGAGACCGCGCGCGGCCTGCTGCCGCGCACCGTGCCGCACGTCGACGCCGCCGCCAACGCGGGCCGTGCCGCCCTGCTCGTCGAGGCCCTCACCAGGCGCCCCGAGCTGCTGCTGCCCGCCACCGAGGACCGTCTGCACCAGGAGTACCGCGCCCCGGCCATGCCGGAGAGCGCCGCGCTGGTGGAGCGGCTGCGGGCCGACGGGATCCCGGCCGTCATCTCCGGCGCCGGACCCACCGTCATGGCGCTGGCCGACGCCGACAGCGCCGAGAAGGTGTCCCACCTCGCGGGTGAGGGCTGGGCCGCCAACCGGCTGGACCTCGATGTCCAGGGAGCGAGCGTGCTGCCGCTTGCGACCTGAGACACGGTTGCCGGATTTGGAGAGGGGGAATGTTTGTTGGATCCGGTAGTGTTAACCTCAAGTCTGCACCCGACCCCACCATGGCGAGGTGCATCGTGTCCCCGTCCGGGACAGACATCCTTCCGGGAGCCTCCCACACCACTCCGTGTTCCGTGCGCCGTACCTGGGCAGTACGACGCATGCGGACTCTGAGCGGGACTCTGGGCACGCTCCGGAATCGGTGCTACCACGCCACGTGACACTGGGTGCCACGACTCGCGGAAGCGCCATCACCAGCAAATTCTCTTCCGCCGCTTTGGCGGACCACCGCCCCGGCACGGTCCATCGAAGACAGGACCGTAGTCCGGACAGCACAACCGGTCGCCGAGCCAGACAGGCCGACGTCCGCTCCAGGGAAGGACCCTTCGTGAGCGACACCACCGATCTGATGGGCGCACGTGTCGAGGAGACCGCTGCCGCGCCCGCCACGGACGCCTCCGCGCCTGCCAGCGGTGCCGGCTCCCGGCGGCGCCGCGGTACCGGCCTCGAGGGCATGGTGCTGGCCGAGCTGCAGCAGGTCGCATCCGGCCTCGGCATCAGGGGCACCGCGCGCATGCGCAAGAGCCAGCTGATCGAGGTCATCAAGGAGGCCCAGGCCGGGGGCGCCGCTCCCAAGGCGGAGGCCGCCACCGAGACCAAGCCCAAGCGCCGGGCCACCTCCAAGGCCCGTACCGGCGAGGAGGCCGCCGAGAAGAAGGCGGACAAGCCGGCCGAGGCTCCTGCGGAGAAGGCCGTGGCCCAGCAGCAGATCGAGATTCCCGGCCAGCCGGCCGGTGGCGCCGCCCGCTCGGGCGACGCCGAGCGTGGGGGCGACGAGGCCCCGGCCGAGCGGCGCCGCCGCCGTGCCACCGCCGAGGCGGGCAGCCCGGCCGCCGGCGCCGAGAGCGTCGCCGCCGAGGCGAAGGGTGAGTCCAAGGGCGAGACGCAGCAGGGCGGCCAGCAGGGCGAGTCCCGCGGCGACGCCGGTGACGGCGAGGGCCGCGGCCGCCGCGACCGCCGCGGCCGTGACCGCGACCGCCGCGGCAAGGGCGACGACCAGCAGGGCGGCGGCCGGCAGGACCGGCAGCAGCAGGGCCAGCAGCAGGGCGGCCGGCAGGACCGCAACAGCGGCCCGCAGGACGACGACGACTTCGACGGCGGCCGCCGTGGCCGTCGCGGCCGCTACCGCGACCGCCGTGGCCGCCGTGGCCGCGACGACGTCGCCGAGCCGCAGGTCGCCGACGACGACGTCCTGATCCCCGTCGCGGGCATCCTGGACATCCTCGACAACTACGCGTTCATCCGGACCTCCGGCTACCTGCCCGGCCCGAACGACGTGTACGTCTCCCTCGCCCAGGTCCGCAAGAACGGCCTGCGCAAGGGTGACCACATCACCGGCGCGGTCCGCCAGCCGAAGGAGGGCGAGCGCCGCGAGAAGTTCAACGCGCTGGTCCGCCTCGACTCCGTCAACGGCATGGCGCCCGAACACGGCCGCGGCCGCCCGGAGTTCAACAAGCTGACCCCGCTGTACCCGCAGGACCGCCTCCGCCTGGAGACGGACCCGGGCGTGCTGACCACCCGGATCATCGACCTCGTGTCGCCGATCGGCAAGGGCCAGCGCGGTCTGATCGTGGCCCCGCCGAAGACCGGCAAGACCATGATCATGCAGGCGATCGCCAACGCGATCACGCACAACAACCCCGAGTGCCACCTGATGGTCGTCCTCGTCGACGAGCGTCCGGAAGAGGTCACCGACATGCAGCGGTCGGTGAAGGGCGAGGTCATCTCCTCGACCTTCGACCGCCCGGCGGAGGACCACACCACGGTCGCCGAGCTGGCCATCGAGCGCGCCAAGCGCCTGGTGGAGCTGGGTCACGACGTGGTCGTGCTGCTCGACTCGATCACGCGTCTGGGCCGTGCGTACAACCTCGCCGCCCCGGCCTCCGGCCGCATCCTGTCCGGTGGTGTCGACTCGACCGCCCTGTACCCGCCGAAGCGGTTCTTCGGTGCGGCCCGCAACATCGAGGACGGCGGCTCGCTGACCATCCTCGCTACCGCCCTGGTGGACACCGGGTCCCGCATGGACGAGGTGATCTTCGAGGAGTTCAAGGGCACCGGCAACATGGAGCTGAAGCTCGACCGGAAGCTCGCCGACAAGCGCATCTTCCCGGCGGTGGACGTCGACGCGTCCGGTACCCGTAAGGAAGAGATCCTGCTCGGCAACGAGGAGCTCGCCGTCGTCTGGAAGCTGCGCCGGGTGCTGCACGCGCTCGACCAGCAGCAGGCGATCGAGCTGCTGCTGGACAAGATGAAGCAGACCAAGTCGAACGGCGAGTTCCTGATGCAGATTCAGAAGACGACGCCGACCCCCGGCAACGGCGACTAGCCGGTAGGTACCGGGTAGGAAACGAGGGCCGCCCCCGTCACCACGTGACGGGGGCGGCCTTTTGGCGCTGAGAGGGAGGGGAGCGCATCACGCGCCCCACTCACCACACCTCTCCCTGGGGGGAACCGCCTTGCCCACGTCCGAGCCCGGGCGGCACAGACGCCGGATACGTCTTGCCGTCCCCCTTGCCGCGGCCGGTGTCGCCGCCGCCGTGACCGCCGCGCTGATGACGGCCTCCGCCGGCGCGGCCACCGCGCTGCCGAAGCCCGGCACCGCCCCCGCCGTCACCCAGCCGTCCCAGGCCACGCTGGAGAAGCGCATCGCGGGCGCCTCCGGGGCCGATCAGCCGGCGAAGACCAGCAGCCCTTCGGCCGTCTCGCCGAAGATCATCGGTGGCAGCGAGACCACCATCTCCTCGGCGCCGTGGATGGCCCAGCTCTGGTACTACGACGACCGGAACACCACCGACACCGGCGACGACGTCAGCTTCTTCTGCGGTGGCTCGGTGGTCTCGCCCACGAAGATCCTCACCGCCGCGCACTGTCTCAGGGAGGACAACAGGAACTACGACTGGGCGAACCACGGCGCCGTCGTCACCGGTACCGACCAGCTGCCCACCACCGACGCCGCCGGCAGCACCGACCTGCACGGCGGCCAGGCCACCGGCGTACTGCGGCAGTGGTGGCAGCCGGGGTACGACCCGGTGGACAAGGAGACGGGGAGGTACGAGGGCGACCTCGGCGTGCTCACCCTGGGCGTCCCGGTCAAGGCCACGCCGATCCGCATGGTCGCCTCCGGCGACACCGCGTCCTACGCCACCGGCACCAGCGCCAAGGTGTACGGCTGGGGCCGCACCAGCTCCACCAGCCAGGACATCTCCCAGACGCTGCGGACGACCGCGCTCACCCTGCACTCCGACAGCGCCTGCTCCGGCGCCTACGACACGGCCTACGTCGCGGGGCGCATGGTCTGCGCGGGCACCCAGAGCGGAAGCGACACCGGTACCAGCGCCACCTGCAACGGCGACTCCGGCGGGCCGCTCGTGGTGGGCGGCCGGATCGTCGGAGTGGTCTCCTGGGGCGTCACGGACTGCGTGAAGCAGGGCTACTACAGCGTCTTCACCAAGGTCGGCGCCTACGTCGGCTCCGCCTGGCCCCAGATCGACGACAGCAACCTGAGCTACGAGGACAACAAGGCCGACCTCTTCGTGCGCGCCTCGTCCACGAAGACCGGCTACGAGAAGGACTCCAAGGGCACGTCCTTCGGCTCCCGCATCTCCTGGGGCGACTGGGGCGGGGTCAACCTCGCCCTCCAGGCCGACCTGAACCGGGACGGCTACCAGGACGTCGTCTACCGGGTCAGCTCCACCGGCGACGTGTACTGGGAGCACTTCGTCCTCAACAGCGCCCGCACCAGCGGGAGCTGGACCGAGACGAAGATCTTCACCGGCTGGAAGACCCGCAAGCGGATCATCACCGCGGGCGACGTCACCGGCGACTACCTGCCCGACGTGCTCTCCGTCGACTCCAGCGGCGCGCTGTGGCTGTACGCGGGCAAGGGCAACGGCACCTTCGCCACCAAGGTGAAGGTGAGCACGGGCTGGGACCAGTACAACTCGGTGCGCGGCCACGGGGACTTCAACGGTGACGGCAAGGCCGACCTGCTCGCCCGCAAGTCGAGCAACGGCGACCTGTACCTGTACAAGGGCACCGGCAAGTCCGGTACCGGCGCCTTCTCGGCCCGGGTCAAGGTGCGCAGCGCCTGGACCGGCTACAACGCCTTCGACGCCGTCGGCGACGTGAGCGGCGACGGCAGGGCCGACTTCCTGGCCCGCACGCCCGGCGGAACCCTGTACCTGTACAAGGGCACCGGAAAGGGCACAAGCGAGATCTTTGCCACAAGGGTCTCGGTCGGCACCGGCTTCCAGGCGTACGACATCTGGGGCTGAAACCGCAGGTGAGCATGGCTCGCCCGAGACCGCACGGTCACGCAGGGTGCCCGTCGCCGCACGCGGCGGGCACCCCGCGTTGTGCAACCCTGTGCCGAGTTTCTCCGTCTGACCAGGCAGAGCGACGATGGAGCGGTGACGACCGCGCCTGACCCTGACAGCAGGGGGTAGACGACCGGACGAGACCTAGGAGTGACGTGTCCGCCGAGAGCACGCCGGAGCCCGGCATAACCGAGCCGGTACCCACCGGCCCGCAGCGAAGAGGCCAGGGCCGCCGCAGGGCCGCCGCCCCGGCAAGCGCCGCAAGGCCCTGCTCGCCACCGCGTGGGCGGCCGCCGGCGTCGTCGTGCTGGGCGGCACCGGTCTCGGATACGTCTACTTCAAGCTCAACGGCAACCTGAAGAGTGTCGACATCAACCAGGCCCTCGGCGACGAACGGCCCACGAAGATCGACAACGGTTCCCAGAACATCCTGGTCCTCGGCTCGGACACCCGCTCGGGCAAGAACCGGAAGCTGGGCGGCGGCACGGACGACGGCAGCGCCCGCTCCGACACCGCGATGATCGTCCACGTGTACAAGGGACACAAGAAGGCCAGTGTGGTCTCCGTCCCGCGCGACACCCTCATCGACCGCCCCGCCTGCACCGACACCAAGGGCAACAGCCATCCGGCGGCGTCCGGCGTCATGTTCAACTCCGCCTACTCCACCGGCGGCGCCGCCTGCGCCGTGAAGACGGTCGAGTCCCTCAGCGGCATCCGCATGGACCACTACCTCGAGGTCGACTTCGCCGGCTTCCAGAAGCTCATCGACGACCTCGGCGGAGTCCCGGTCACCACGACCAAGGCCATCGCCGACCCGCAGAGCCACCTGAACCTCAAGGCCGGCACCCACACCCTCGACGGTGAGCGCTCACTCGCCCTGGTCCGCACCCGGCACGGCGTCGGCGACGGCTCCGACCTGGGCCGCATCCAGCTCCAGCAGGCCTTCGTCAAGGCGCTGCTGGACCAGGTCGAGCAGGTCGGCGTGCTGAGCAACCCCAAGCGGCTGTACGACCTCGCCGACACCGCCACCAAGGCCGTCACCACCGACTCCGACCTCGGCTCGGTCAACGCCCTCGCGGACTTCGCGAGCGGCCTGAAGGGCATCGGCTCCTCCCACATGCGGATGGTCACGATGCCGGTCCAGTACGACCCGGCCGACCCCAACCGGGTCCTGCTGCAGAAGACCAAGGCCGAGCTGATCTGGAAGGCCCTGAGGAACGACCGGCCCATTCCCGCGTCGGCCACGAAGGGCACCGCGGCGGGCGGGGCCAAGGGCGTCGTCAGCGGCTGACCCCCGTACCGGGACCGTCCCGCCCCCCGACCGCCTCCGAGCCGGGCCCGGCGGGGGCACCGGGGGCGAGCGGGGAATAGACGGCCCGGCCCCTCGGTTTTGGGGGATGGCGCCAGTCCTGGCAGACTGGTACGTCGGCTCCGGTTCACGCTTTCGCATCCAGCGGCTGCGACCCGGCGCCCTCCCGAAACCTAGGAGACACCTTGAAGCGCGACATCCACCCCGAGTACGTCGAGACGCAGGTCAGCTGCACCTGTGGCGCGTCGTTCACCACCCGTAGCACCATCGGCTCCGGCACCATCCGGGCCGAGGTCTGCTCCGAGTGCCACCCGTTCTACACGGGCAAGCAGAAGATCCTCGACACCGGTGGCCGTGTGGCCCGCTTCGAGGCCCGCTTCGGCAAGGCCGCCGGCTCCAAGAAGTAGCGAGCCCCAGATCGCCGGTCCACGGTCGCGCCCTCTCCCGGGGCGTGCCCGGGACCGGCGTTTTTGGTCGCCCGCCCTTGTCCTCACCGCAGTATCAGGAGCCGAAAGATGTTCGAGGCCGTCGATGAACTCGTCGCCGAGCACGCCGACCTGGAGAAGAAGCTCGCCGACCCGTCGGTCCACGCCGACCAGGCCAACGCGCGCAAGCTGAACAAGCGCTACGCCGAGCTCACCCCGATCGTCGCCACGTACCGCTCCTGGAAGCAGAGCGGCGACGACATCGAGACCGCGCGCGAATTCGCCGCCGACGACCCCGACTTCGCCGCCGAGGTCAAGGATCTGGAGAAGCAGCGCGAGGAGCTGACCGAGAAGCTGCGCCTGCTCCTCGTCCCGCGCGACCCCAGTGACGACAAGGACGTCATCCTGGAGATCAAGGCCGGCGCCGGCGGTGACGAGTCCGCGCTGTTCGCCGGCGACCTGCTGCGCATGTACCTGCGGTTCGCCGAGCGGATCGGCTGGAAGACCGAGATCATCGACGCCACCGAGTCCGAGCTGGGCGGCTACAAGGACGTCCAGGTCGCGGTGAAGGCCCGCGGGCAGATCGAACCCGGCCAGGGCGTGTGGGCCCGGCTGAAGTACGAGGGCGGCGTGCACCGCGTGCAGCGGGTGCCGGCCACCGAGTCCCAGGGCCGTATCCACACCTCCGCCGCCGGTGTCCTCGTGACCCCCGAGGCCGAGGAGGTCGACGTCGAGATCAACCCGAACGACCTGCGGATCGACGTCTACCGGTCCTCCGGGCCCGGCGGCCAGTCGGTCAACACCACCGACTCCGCGGTGCGCATCACGCACCTGCCCACCGGAGTCGTCGCCTCCTGCCAGAACGAGAAGAGCCAGCTGCAGAACAAGGAGCAGGCGCTGCGTATCCTGCGCTCCAGGCTGCTCGCGGCGGCGCAGGAGGAGGCGGAGCGGGAGGCTGCGGACGCCCGTCGCAGCCAGGTCCGCACCGTCGACCGCTCCGAGAAGATCCGCACCTACAACTTCCCGGAGAACCGCATCTCGGACCACCGCGTCGGTTTCAAGGCGTACAACCTGGACCAGGTCCTGGACGGCGACCTCGCCGCGGTGATCCAGGCCTGCGTCGACGCCGACTCGGCGGCGAAGCTGGCGGCCGCGTAAGAGGCGCGTACGAGTTACACGGAGGACTTGCGTGCAGTCACCAACTGGGGGGCGACCCCAAGCCCCCGCAGTCTGCTGCTCGCCGAGGTGGCCCAGGCCACCCAGCGGCTGGCCGACGCCGGCGTGCCCTCGCCACGTACCGACGCGGAGGAGCTCGCCGCGTTCGTCCACGGCGTGAAGCGGGGCCAGCTGCACTCCGTCAAGGACTCCGACTTCGACGCCCGCTACTGGGAGGTCATCGCCCGGCGTGAGCAGCGCGAGCCGCTGCAGCACATCACCGGGCAGGCCTACTTCCGGTACTTGGAGCTCCAGGTCGGGCCGGGCGTGTTCGTGCCCCGGCCGGAGACGGAGTCCGTGGTCGGCTGGGCCATAGACGCCGTGCGCGCCATGGACGTGGTCGAGCCCTGCATCGTGGACCTGTGCACCGGCTCCGGCGCGATCGCGCTCGCGCTGGCCCAGGAGGTGCCGCGCTCGCGCGTGCACGCCGTCGAGCTGAGCGAGGAAGCGCTCCAGTGGACCCGCAAGAACGTCGAGGGGTCCAGGGTCGACCTGCGCCAGGGTGACGCCCTGACCGCCTTCCCGGACCTCGACGGCCAGGTCGACCTGGTCATCTCCAACCCGCCGTACATCCCGCTCACCGAGTGGGAGTACGTCGCGCCCGAGGCCCGTGACTACGACCCGGAGATGGCGTTGTTCTCCGGCGAGGACGGTCTCGACCTCATCCGCGGCATCGAGCGCACCGCGCACCGGCTGCTGCGGCCCGGCGGGGTCGTCGTCATCGAGCACGCCGACACCCAGGGCGGGCAGGTGCCCTGGATCTTCACCGAGGAGCGGGGCTGGGCCGACGCGGCCGATCATCCGGACCTCAACAACCGCCCCCGGTTCGCCACCGCCCGCAAGGCGCTGCCGTGAGCAACCCGACGACTTCCCGCCCGCAGTACCCGCATGAGGAGGCCCGCTAGACATGGCACGGCGATACGACACCAACGACGCGACCGACCGTGTGACGGGTCTGCGCGAGGCCGCGTCTGCCGTCCGCCGGGGCGAGCTGGTGGTGCTTCCGACCGACACGGTCTACGGCATCGGCGCCGACGCGTTCTCCGCGGAGGCGGTCGCCGACGTGCTGGCCGCCAAGGGCCGGGGCCGCAACATGCCCACCCCGTGCTGATCGGCTCCCCGAACACCCTGCACGGCCTCGTCACGGACTTCTCCGAGCTGGCCTGGGAACTGGTGGACGCCTTCTGGCCGGGCGCCCTCACGCTCGTCGCCCGGCACCAGCCGTCCCTGCAGTGGGACCTGGGCGACACCCGGGGCACGGTGGCCGTGCGCATGCCGCTGCACCCGGTCGCCATCGAGCTGCTCACCGAGGTCGGCCCGATGGCCGTGACCTCGGCCAACCTCACCGGTCACCCGGCGCCCGAGGACTGCGACGCCGCCCAGCGGATGCTCGGCGACTCCGTATCCGTCTACCTCGACGGCGGCCCGACGCCCGGCAACGTGCCGTCGTCCATCGTGGACGTCACGGGCGAGGTGCCGGTCCTGCTGCGGGAGGGCGCGCTCTCCCCGGAGGAGCTGCGCAAGGTCGTACCCGACCTCGAGGTGGCGAATTGACGGCCCCTGACGCGGGGCGTGGCATAGGCAGGGAGAGCGCCACGGAGATCACGACGACGTTCGTCGGGCTTCCGCGCGACTGCTTCCGCATCCTCCACGTCAGCACCGGCAACGTGTGCCGCTCGCCGATCACCGAGCGGCTGACCCGTCATTTCGTGACGGAGCGGCTCGGTGTACTCGGTGGCGGGCTGATCGTGGAGAGCGCCGGCACCTGGGGCCACGAGGGCGCGCCCATGGAGGCCAACGCGGAGACCGTCCTGGCCGAGTTCGGCGCCGACGCCTCCGGCTTCACCGGGCGGGAACTGCTGGACGAGCACGTCATCATGGCCGACCTCGTCCTCACGGCCACCCGCGACCACCGCGCCCAGGTCATCTCCATGGGCCACTCGGCGGGCCTGCGCACCTTCACGCTGAAGGAGTTCACCCGCCTGGTGCGCGCCATAGACCCCACCACGCTGCCTCCGCTGGAGGACGGCGTGGTGGCGCGTGCGCGCGCCCTGGTGCGCGCCGCGGCCGCGCTGCGCGGCTGGCTGCTGGCGCCGACCGCGGAGGCGGACGAGGTGTACGACCCGTACGGGGCGCCGCTGCCGTTCTTCCGCTCGATCGGCGACGAGATACACGAGGCGCTCGATCCCGTGGTGACCGCACTGACCGGGGTCCCCGCCCGCGCGTGACGCGGGCGGGCACCGCTCGCCCGCGAGGGGTACGGCGTGAGTCGCGGGACGCGGAAACTCGCGCGTACCGGACATACCGGGCCTACATTGGACTCACGTCACCGTCGACCGCCCGGAGCCCGCCATGTCGGTCACCCGTACCCTCGAGGCCGATGTCCTGCGGCAACAGGATCCCGTGCTGGCCGACATCCTGTTCGCGGAGCTGGACCGGCAGTCCACGACGCTCCAGCTCATCGCCGCCGAGAACGTCACCTCCCCGGCCGTGCTGGCCGCCCTCGGCTCACCGCTCGCCAACAAGTACGCCGAGGGCTACCCCGGCGCCCGGCACCACGGCGGCTGCGAGATCGTGGACGTCGCCGAACGCCTGGCCGTCGAGCGGGCCACGGCACTGTTCGGCGCCGAGCACGCCAATGTGCAGTCCCACTCGGGCTCCTCGGCCGTCCTGGCCGCCTACGCCGCCCTGCTGCGCCCCGGCGACACCGTCCTCGCCCTCGGGCTGTCCCACGGGGGCCATCTCACCCATGGCTCGCCCGCGAACTTCTCCGGCCGCTGGTTCGACTTCGTCGGCTACGGCGTCGACGCCGAGACCGGGCTCATCGACCACGACCAAGTGCGCCACCTGGCCCTCGCCCACCGGCCCAAGGCCATCGTCTGCGGCTCCATCGCCTACCCCGCCACCTCGACTACGCCTTCTTCCGGGACGTCGCGGACGAGGTGGGGCGTACCTGATCGCCGACGCCGCGCACCCGATCGGCCTGGTCGCCGGGGGAGCGGCGCCCAGCCCGGTGCCGTACGCCGACGTCGTCTGCGCCACCACGCACAAGGTGCTGCGCGGGCCGCGCGGCGGAATGATCCTGTGCGGCGCCGAACTGGCCGAGCGGGTGGACCGGGCGGTGTTCCCCTTCACCCAGGGCGGCGCGCAGATGCACACCATCGCCGCCAAGGCCGTCGCCTTCGGCGAGGCGGCGACCCCGGCCTTCGGCGCCTACGCCCACCAGGTGGTCGCCAACGCGCGGGTGCTCGCCGGCCATCTCGCCGCCGAGGGACTGGGCGTGATCACCGGCGGCACCGACACCCACATGATCATCGTCGATCCGGCCCCGCTCGGTGTCGACGGACGCACCGCACGCGGCCGGCTCGCGGCCGCCGGGATCGTGCTCGACTGCTGTGTCCTTCCCCACGGTGACGGCCGCGGGCTGCGCCTGGGCACGGCCGCGGTGACGACGCAGGGCATGGGGGAGGCGGAGATGGTGCGGATCGCGGCGCTCATGGCCGCGGCCCTGCGGGGCGAGGCGGAACCGGCCGTGACGCGGGCCGAGGTACGTGAGCTGACCGGTGGATTCCCGCCCTATCCGGAGTGAACCGGGGCGGGCGGAGACCGCGTGCACCCGGACGGGCGCGGTGGCACACAGCCTCCCGTGCAACCATCGTCGCTACCCGGAAGTCCTCATCCATAAGCGTCCGTCGCTAGGGTGTGGGGCTGTGATGGCCAGCGAGACCTGTGGGGAAGCCCGTGCGTGAATACCTGCTGACGCTCTGCATCACGGCCGCGGTGACGTACCTGCTGACAGGGCCGGTACGGAAGTTCGCGATCGTGGCGGGGGCGATGCCGGAGATCCGGGCACGTGACGTGCACCGGGAACCCACTCCGCGGCTCGGCGGGATCGCGATGTTCTTCGGACTGTGCGCGGGCCTGCTGGTGGCGGACCACCTGACCAACCTCAACGAGGTCTTCGCCAAGTCCAACGAGCCGCGGGCGCTGCTGTCCGGGGCCGCGCTGATCTGGCTGATCGGTGTCCTCGACGACAAGTTCGAGATCGACGCGCTGATCAAGCTCGGCGGACAGATGATCGCCGCGGGCGTCATGGTCATGCAGGGTCTGACGATCCTGTGGCTGCCCGTCCCGGGCTTCGGCAACGTGGCGCTGACTCAGTGGCAGGGCACCCTGCTGACCGTGGCCCTGGTCGTCATCACGATCAACGCGGTGAACTTCGTGGACGGCCTCGACGGCCTGGCCTCCGGCATGGTCTGCATCGCGGCGGCGGCGTTCTTCCTGTACGCCTACCGGATCTGGTACTCGTACGGCATCGAGGCGGCCGCCCCGGCGACGCTGTTCTCGGCCATCCTGATGGGCATGTGCCTCGGCTTCCTGCCGCACAACATGCATCCGGCGCGGATCTTCATGGGCGACTCCGGCTCGATGCTGATCGGACTCGTGCTGGCCGCCGGCGCGATCTCCATCACCGGTCAGGTGGACCCGGACGCGCTCGCCCTGTTCACCGGTTCGGAGAAGGCGGCGGTGCACCAGACGGTGCCCGTCTACATCCCGCTGCTGCTGCCGCTGACGATCATCGCCGTGCCCGCGGCGGACCTGGTGCTGGCCATCGTGCGCCGCACCTGGCGCGGCCAGTCGCCGTTCGCCGCGGACCGCGGCCACCTGCACCACCGCCTGCTGGAGATCGGCCACTCGCACAGCAGGGCGGTGCTGATCATGTACTTCTGGTCGGCGCTGATCGGTTTCGGCGCGCTCGCCTACTCGGTCAACTCGGCGTCGATGTGGATCGTGCTCGGTGTGGTCTTCCTGAGCGCCATTGGCCTGATCCTCCTCCTGCTGCCCCGCTTCACCCCCCGCGTCCCCGCCTGGGCCCAGCACTTCGTACCGCCCCGTTACCGCAGGCGCCGCCGCGCGGCCGAGGAGCCGGCACTGTCCGCCGAGGCCGCCGAGGCCGTGGAGGACATGGCGCAGCCGCCGGCCGCCGAGGAGCGGACCCCCGTCACAGCCGGTACGACAGGGGTCAACGGGGCGACCGCCATCGGCCCTCGTTCGCGTATCGGCAAGGCCACAAGGTAAGAATCTGACTAGAGCATTGCCATCTCGTGGGGAAGCAAAGCCCCCCAATACCAGACAAAAGGGTCCGGTTTTTGCACAGACGCGCGCTGTCACTCTCATGTGTGACAGCAAGCACACCCAGCAGGTAAAGACCTCATCAAATAGTTTGTGATACGGTTCACGAGAACCCCGGATAGAACCGAAGGACCGTAGTGCGACGGTCCGCCGGTGTGAGGTCTCGACTACTCAGCCCGGGACTACGCTCGTCCATGACGACACCTGCCCCCTGTGAAAGCGGAGTTGCCGCCATGCCGTCCAATGACGCCCGGAACCTACTGCAGATCGCTGTGCCCGCAGCGGCCGCCGGCGTGATCGCCGTCGCCGTGAGCGCCGCGGTCGCGGGAGGCAAGGGTGCTCTGGGTGCGGCCGTCGGCACGCTGCTGGCCATCCTGTTCATGGGAATCGGCCTCTACGTGCTGCAGTGGACGGCAAAAACGCTCCCGCAGTTGTTCCAGGCCATGGGGCTGATGCTCTACATGGCTCAGCTCCTGCTCCTCCTGATCTTCGTCGCCGTCTTCAAGGGCACCTCACTCTTCAACGCCAAGGCGTTCGCCGTGTCGCTGGTCGTCACGACCGTCGTGTGGATGGCAGCGCAGGCGCGCGCACACATGAAGGCCAAGATCTTCTATGTCGATCCCGACTCCGCGAAGAGTGAGAAGCACGAGAAGACGGGGCCGCCGTCGTGAGGGGTAGGGGCGGGATAAAGGCTTGTGAGAACTCCTGCTATCGTCCGGTGCCAACTGCGGCATCGCGGGCGCGGGCATCCCAGCTGACGCCTGCTCAATCGCGAGGCTTGATGCCCCCCAGCCGCCCCCACATCCGTAACACCTGTCCGGTGCCGATCAGCGGCCCTGCGCCGCGCCGACACAACGAGGTTGCCGTACCCATGCGTCACGCCGAAGGAGCCCGCGGTGAGTGCTGACCAGACCCAGCTCGCCTTTGACTGGAGTTGTCGGATCATGTCCGACAACGGGTGTGGCTTCCCGGCTCCGGGCCTGCACTCGTTCCTGTTCAAGCCGATGGCCACGGTCGGCGGCTTCGAGTTCAACAAGGTGATGCTGCTCGCGATCGTCACCACGGTCGTCGTCATCGCCTTCTTCTGGGCCGCCTTCGGCAACGCCAAGGTCATCCCCGGCAAGCTGCAGATGATCGGCGAGGCCGGCTACGACTTCGTGCGCCGCGGCATCGTCTACGAGACGCTCGGCAAGCGCGAGGGCGAGAAGTGGGTGCCGCTCATGGTCTCCCTCTTCTTCTTCGTCTGGCTGATGAACATCTGGTCCGTGATCCCGCTGGCCCAGTTCCCGGTCGCCTCGGTCTTCGCCTTCCCCGTCGTGCTCGCCCTGCTCGTCTGGGTCCTGTGGGTCGGCCTGACCTTCAAGCGCCACGGCTTCGTCGGCTTCTTCAAGAACGTCACGGGCTACGACAAGTCGCTCGGCGCGGTGCTGCCGCTCGTCATGGTCATCGAGTTCTTCTCGAACCTGTTCGTCCGCCCGTTCACGCACGCGGTGCGACTCTTCGCCAACATGTTCGCCGGTCACCTGATGCTGGTGATGTTCACCGTCGCCTCCTGGTACCTCCTGAACAGCTGGATGATCCCGGCCGCCGGCATCTCGTTCGTGATGACCATGGTCATGATCTGCTTCGAGCTCTTCGTGCAGGCCGTCCAGGCGTACGTCTTCGTACTGCTGGCCTGCTCCTACATTCAGGGCGCTCTCGCCGAGCACCACTGAGCCTCAACACACCCCCCCAGTCGTCCGGTGGCCAATCCCCACCGGTCCGTAAAGAGAAGGAAGATTCAGCATGGCTGCCACTGAGACCCTCGCCGCTGTCTCCGGTTCCCTCGGTTCCGTCGGTTACGGCCTCTCGGCCATCGGCCCCGGCATCGGCGTCGGCATCATCTTCGGTAACGGCACCCAGGCCCTCGCCCGTCAGCCCGAGGCCGCCGGTCTGATCCGTGCCAACCAGATCCTGGGCTTCGCCTTCTGTGAGGCGCTCGCCCTCATCGGCATCGTTATGCCGTTCGTGTTCGGTAAGTAAGTCCCTCTTACCCACACGAAACGACGAAAGGCACTGATGTGATCGCCAACCTGGCACAGCTGGCGGCCGAGGAGACTGAGCAGAACCCGCTCATCCCGGCCGGCCCCGAGCTGCTCGTCGGCACCATCGCCTTCGCCATCGTGTTCTTCTTCTTCTGGAAGAAGCTGCTTCCGAACATCAACAAGGTTCTGGAGGAGCGTCGCGCGGCGATCGAAGGCGGCATCGAAGAGGCCGACGCCATGAAGGTCGAGGCCCAGAGCGTCCTTGAGCAGTACAAGGCTCAGCTCGCCGAGGCCCGGCACGAGGCCGCGCGTCTGCGCCAGGAGGCGCAGGAGCAGGGTGCCACGCTCATCGCCGAGATGCGGGCCGAAGGCCAGCGGCAGCGCGAGGAGATCGTCGCCGCGGGTCACGCCCAGATCGAGGCCGACCGCAAGGCCGCCTCGGGCGCGCTCCGCCAGGACGTGGGCAAGCTCGCCACCGACCTGGCCGGCAAGCTCGTCGGTGAGTCCCTCGAGGACCACGCCCGGCAGAGCCGTGTGATCGACCGCTTCCTCGACGAGCTCGAGGAGAAGGCCGAGGCCACGCGATGAACGGAGCGAGCCGCGAGGCCCTGGCAGCCGCACGTGAGCGTCTCGACGCGCTGACGGACTCCACGTCCGTGGACGCTACGAAGCTCGCGGACGAGCTGGCGGCCGTCACCGCGCTGCTCGACCGCGAGCCCAGCCTGCGTCGGGTCTTCACCGACCCGGCGCAGCCCGGTGAGGCCAAGGCCGAGCTGGTCCAGCGCCTGATCGGCGGTCAGGTCGGCACGACCACCGTCGACCTGGTGTCCGGCATGGTCCGCTCCCGCTGGTCGCAGCCGCGCGACCTGGTGGACGCCCTGGAGGAGCTGGCGAACGTCGCCGACCTCACCTCGGCGCAGAAGACGGCCACGCTCGACGACGTCGAGGACGAGCTGTTCCGGTTCGGCCGGATCGTCTCCTCGAACACCGAGCTGCGTGCCGCGCTCACCGACCGCTCGGCGAGCGCCTCGGCCAAGGCCGAGCTGCTGCGCCGGCTCCTCGGCGGCCGGGCCAAGCCCGCCACCGAGCGTCTGGTCGCGCGCCTGGTGTCCGCGCCGCGTGGACGTAGCCTGGAGTCGGGACTGGAGTCCCTGTCCAGGCTCGCCGCCGAGCGCCGGGACCGCATGGTCGCCGTCGTCACGTCGGCGGTGCCGCTGAGCGACGGGCAGAAGCAGCGCCTCGGCGCCGCTCTGACCAGGCTCTACGGGCGCCGGATGCACCTCAACCTGGACGTCGACCCCGAGGTCGTCGGCGGGATCCGGGTGCAGGTCGGTGACGAGGTCATCAACGGCTCCATCGCGGACCGGCTGGAGGACGCGGCCCGCCGCATGGCGAGCTAGCGACACCTCGGCAATCGAGAAAACGCAAGACGTGCTTACGGCCCTGGTTGGGCCGTGCAGAGGATTCACCTCATTCAGGGGGAGTCCCCATCCCCCAAAGTGAAACTTCGGGCCCAACAAGGAGAGCAGGGAACCCAGATGGCGGAGCTCACGATCCGGCCGGAGGAGATCCGGGACGCGCTGGAGAACTTCGTCCAGTCGTACAAGCCGGACGCGGCCTCGCGCGAGGAGGTCGGTACGGTCACCGTCGCCGGCGACGGTATCGCCAAGATCGAGGGCCTGCCCTCGGCCATGGCGAACGAGCTGCTGAAGTTCGAGGACGGCTCCCTCGGTCTCGCGCTGAACCTGGAAGAGCGCGAGATCGGTGCCGTCGTACTCGGTGAGTTCAGCGGTATCGAGGAGGGACAGCCGGTGCACCGCACCGGTGAGGTCCTCTCCGTCGCGGTCGGCGAGGGCTACCTCGGCCGCGTCGTCGACCCGCTCGGCAACCCGATCGACGGCCTCGGCGAGATCGAGACGTCCGGCCGCCGCGCCCTCGAGCTGCAGGCCCCACGGTCATGCAGCGCAAGTCGGTGCACGAGCCGATGGAGACCGGCTACAAGGCCGTCGACGCCATGACCCCGATCGGCCGTGGTCAGCGTCAGCTGATCATCGGCGACCGCCAGACCGGCAAGACCGCCCTGGCCGTCGACACGATCATCAACCAGCGCGACAACTGGCGCTCGGGCGACCCGAAGAAGCAGGTCCGCTGCATCTACGTCGCCATCGGCCAGAAGGGCTCCACCATCGCCGGCGTGCGCCGCGCGCTGGAGGAGAACGGCGCCCTGGAGTACACGACCATCGTCGCCGCCCCGGCGTCCGACCCGGCCGGCTTCAAGTACCTGGCGCCGTACACCGGTTCGGCCATCGGTCAGCAGTGGATGTACGAGGGCAAGCACGTCCTGATCATCTTCGACGACCTGTCGAAGCAGGCCGACGCCTACCGCGCCGTGTCGCTGCTGCTGCGCCGCCCGCCGGGCCGTGAGGCCTACCCGGGTGACGTCTTCTACCTGCACTCCCGCCTGCTGGAGCGCTGCGCCAAGCTCTCCGACGAGGAGGGCGCCGGCTCGATGACCGGTCTCCCGATCGTCGAGACCAAGGCCAACGACGTGTCGGCGTTCATCCCGACCAACGTCATCTCCATCACCGACGGCCAGTGCTTCCTGGAGTCGGACCTGTTCAACGCCGGTCAGCGCCCCGCGCTGAACGTCGGTATCTCCGTCTCCCGAGTCGGTGGTTCCGCGCAGCACAAGGCGATGCGCCAGGTCTCCGGCCGCCTCCGTGTGGACCTCGCCCAGTTCCGTGAGCTCGAGGCGTTCGCCGCCTTCGGTTCCGACCTGGACGCGGCCTCCAAGGCCCAGCTGGAGCGCGGTCAGCGCATGGTCGAGCTGCTGAAGCAGGACCAGTACCAGCCGATGTCGACCGAGGACCAGGTCATCTCCGTCTGGGCCGGCACCAACGGCCGTATGGACGACGTCCCGGTCGTCGACATCCGCCGCTTCGAGCGCGAGCTGCTGGACTACCTGCACCGCAAGGAGTCGGGCCTGCTCACCTCCATCCGTGAGGGCGCCAAGATGTCGAACGACACGATCCAGGCGATCGACGACGCCGTCGCGGAGTTCAAGAAGCAGTTCGAGACCTCGGACGGCAAGCTGCTCGGCGAGGACACTCCTGCCGCTGCCGCCAAGTGACGTAAGGAAGGGACCTGACTCATGGGAGCCCAGCTCCGGGTCTACAAGCGTCGCATCCGATCCGTCAGCGCGACCAAGAAGATCACCAAGGCGATGGAGATGATCGCCGCCTCGCGCGTCGTCAAGGCGCAGCGCAAGGTGGCGGCCTCCACGCCGTACGCGACCGAGCTGACGCGTGCGGTCACGGCGGTCGGTACGGGTTCGAACACCAAGCACCCGCTCACCACCGAGGCGGAGAACCCGGCCCGCGCCGCGGTTCTGCTCCTCACGAGCGACCGCGGTCTCGCCGGTGCCTTCAACTCCAACGCCATCAAGGCGGCGGAGCAGCTGACCGAGCGCCTGGAGCGCGAGGGCAAGCAGGTCGACACGTACATCGTCGGCCGGCGTGGTGTCGCCCACTACAACTTCCGTGAGCGCAAGGTCGCGGAGTCGTTCACGGGCTTCACCGACGAGCCCTCGTACGCGGACGCCAAGAAGGTCGCGGCGCCCCTGATCGAGGCCATCGAGAAGGAGACGGCGGACGGCGGCGTGGACGAACTCCACATCGTCTACACCGAGTTCGTCTCGATGATGACGCAGACCGCGCTCGACGCCAGGCTGCTGCCGCTGCGTCTCGAAGAGGTCGCCGAGGAGGCCGTCCCCAAGGGCGAGATCCTCCCGCTGTACGACTTCGAGCCGTCGGCGGAGGACGTCCTCGACGCCCTGCTGCCGCGCTACGTGGAGAGCCGGATCTACAACGCGCTGCTCCAGTCGGCCGCTTCGAAGCACGCCGCCACGCGGCGCGCGATGAAGTCGGCCACCGACAACGCGGGTGAGCTGATCAACACGCTCTCCCGTCTTGCCAACGCGGCCCGCCAGGCCGAAATCACCCAGGAAATCAGCGAGATCGTCGGTGGCGCCAGCGCCCTGGCCGACGCGACCGCGGGGAGTGACCGATAAATGACCACCACTGTTGAGACCGCGACGGCTACGGGCCGCGTCGCCCGGGTCATCGGCCCGGTCGTCGACGTGGAGTTCCCCGTCGACGCGATGCCGGACATCTACAACGCCCTTCACGTCGAGGTGGCCGACCCGGCCAAGGCCGGCGAGAAGAAGACGCTGACCCTGGAGGTCGCCCAGCACCTGGGTGACGGCCTGGTCCGCACCATCTCCATGCAGCCCACCGACGGTCTGGTCCGCCAGGCCCCGGTCGTCGACACCGGCAACTCCATCACGGTGCCGGTCGGCGACTTCACCAAGGGCAAGGTGTTCAACACCCTCGGTGAGGTCCTGAACGTCGACGAGCAGTACGACGGCGAGCGCTGGGGCATCCACCGCAAGGCCCCGAACTTCGACGAGCTCGAGTCGAAGACCGAGATGTTCGAGACCGGCGTCAAGGTCATCGACCTGCTGACCCCGTACGTCAAGGGCGGCAAGATCGGTCTGTTCGGCGGTGCCGGCGTCGGCAAGACGGTGCTCATCCAGGAGATGATCTACCGTGTCGCCAACAACCACGACGGTGTCTCCGTGTTCGCCGGTGTCGGTGAGCGCACCCGTGAGGGCAACGACCTGATCGAGGAGATGTCGGACTCCGGCGTCATCGACAAGACCGCTCTGGTCTTCGGTCAGATGGACGAGCCCCGGGCACCCGTCTGCGCGTCGCGCTGGCCGGCCTCACCATGGCCGAGTACTTCCGTGACGTCCAGAAGCAGGACGTGCTGTTCTTCATCGACAACATCTTCCGCTTCACGCAGGCCGGTTCCGAGGTCTCCACCCTGCTCGGCCGTATGCCGTCCGCGGTGGGTTACCAGCCGAACCTGGCCGACGAGATGGGTCTCCTCCAGGAGCGCATCACGTCGACCCGCGGTCACTCGATCACCTCGATGCAGGCGATCTACGTCCCCGCCGACGACCTGACCGACCCGGCCCCGGCGACCACCTTCGCCCACCTCGACGCGACGACGGTTCTCTCCCGTCCGATCTCCGAGAAGGGCATCTACCCGGCCGTGGACCCGCTGGACTCCACGTCCCGGATCCTGGACCCGCGCTACATCGCCGCGGATCACTACAACGCGGCCATGCGCGTGAAGACGATCCTGCAGAAGTACAAGGACCTCCAGGACATCATCGCGATCCTCGGTATCGACGAGCTCGGCGAGGAGGACAAGCTCGTCGTCCACCGTGCCCGTCGCGTGGAGCGCTTCCTGTCCCAGAACACCCACGTCGCCAAGCAGTTCACCGGCGTGGACGGTTCGGACGTGCCGCTGGACGAGTCGATCGCGGCGTTCAACGCGATCTGCGACGGCGAGTACGACCACTTCCCGGAGCAGGCGTTCTTCATGTGCGGTGGTCTTGAGGACCTCAAGAACAACGCCAAGGAGCTGGGCGTCTCCTGAGCCCCGTGCTCTCGGTGAGGGGGCGGGTGCGTCCCGCCCCTCACCCACGCCCCCTAGAATTGACCCCAACACCCGGCACCCCCGCCGGGTGGTGACCCGAGGAGCCACCCTTGGCTGCTGAGCTGCACGTCGAGCTGGTCGCCGCCGACCGCCAGGTCTGGTCCGGCGAGGCCACCCTGGTCGTCGCGCGCACCACGTCCGGCGACATCGGCGTCATGCCCGGTCACCAGCCGCTGCTCGGTGTGCTGGAGTCGGGCCCGGTGACCATCCGTACGAGTGATGGTGGAACGGTCGTCGCCGCGGTGCACGGCGGTTTCATCTCGTTCGCCGACAACAAGCTGTCGCTGCTGGCCGAGATCGCCGAGCTGTCGGACGAGATCGATGTCCAGCGCACGGAGCGCGAGCTCGAGCGCGCGAAGGCGGAGGACGACGCGGAGGCAGAGCGCCGCGCCGACGTCCGTCTGCGGGCGGCGACGGCGGCGCGTTGATCCAGCGCGCGGTGTGATGACGTCACTCAGCCGCGGTCGGTCCGGAGCAATCCGGTACCGACCGCGGCTGAGGCAGATGTGGGTGTTTTTTCGGTTTCATTACTCAGTTGTTAGCGCAGTGACACTGTTCGGGAGACGAGGAGGTCGGTGCCGATGGTCCTCGCTCTGACTGTGTGCGGGATCGTGGTCTTGCTCGTGGTGGTGGGACTGTTCCTGTTCGGCCTGCGCCGCAGACTGATCCAGCGCTCCGGCGGAACCTTCGACTGTTCGCTGCGCTGGGACGTGCCCGAGAAGCCGGACGCCGGCGGCAAGGGCTGGAGCTACGGCGTCGCCCGCTACAACGGAGACCGGATCGAGTGGTACCGGGTCTTCTCCTACGCCCTGCGCCCGCGCCGTGTCATGGAGCGCGCCGCCATCGAGGTGGCCGGCCGCCGGCTCCCGGAGGGCGAGGAGGAACTGGCGCTGCTCTCCGACGCGGTGATCCTCGCCTGCACGCACCGCGGCACGCGCCTCGAACTGGCGATGAGCGAAGACGCGCTGACCGGATTCCTCGCCTGGCTGGAAGCGGCCCCGCCCGGTCAGCGGGTGAACGTGGCGTAGCCGCGTTCACCCGCTGTGTGGGGGTCCCCGGACGATGTCCGGGGGAGCGTCGGTGTGGCTCGGGTGCTCTACAGGTTGTTGCTGATGGCGCTCACCAGTTCGCCGTTGCCGGTGTCACCGCTGAACTCCCAGAAGAACGCGCCGCCCAGGCCCTGGTTCTTGGCCCAGGTCATCTTGGACGCGATGGTGGCGGGGGTGTCGTACGACCACCAGTTGCTCCCGCAGTGCGCGTACGCCGTGCCGGCGACGGTGCCGGTGGCTGGGCAGGACGTCTTGAGGACCTTGTAGTCCTCGATGCCCTGCTCGTAGGTGCCCGCCGCCGGGCCCGTGGCCGTGCCGCCCGGGGCGTCCTGGGTGACACCGGTCCAGCCGCGGCCGTAGAAGCCGATGCCGATGAGCAGCTTCTTCGCCGGAACGCCGATCGCCTTGAACTTGGCCATCGCGTCGGCGGTGGTGAAGCCGTCCTTCGGGATGCCGGAGTACGAGGTGAGCGGGGAGTGCGGGGCGGTCGGGCCCTTGGCGTCCCAGGCTCCGAAGAAGTCGTACGTCATCACGTTGTACCAGTCGACCGAGCTCGCGGCGCCGGCGTAGTCGGCCGCCTCGATCTTGCCGCCGTTCGAGCCGTCGGCGGTGGTGGCCGCGGTGACCAGGTTGCCGGTGCCGAACTTGGCGCGCAGCGCGGCCATCAAATTCTTGAAGGCCGCCGCCCCGCTGGTGTCGCAGCTCAGGCCGCAGGCGTTCGGGTACTCCCAGTCGATGTCGATGCCGTCGAAGACGTCGGCCCAGCGGGGGTCCTCGACCAGGTCGTAGCAGGACTGCGCGAAGGCGGCCGGGTTCTTCGCGGCCTCGCCGAAGCCGCCGGACCAGGTCCAGCCGCCGAAGGACCACAGCACCTTGATGTTGGGGTACTTGGCCTTGAGCTGACGGAGCTGGTTGAAGTTGCCGCGCAGCGGCTGGTCCCAGGTGTCGGCGGTGCCGCTGACGGACTGGTCGGCGGTGAACGCCTTGTCGTAGTCGGCGTAGGAGTCGCCGATCGCGCACTTGCCGCCGGTCACGTTGCCGAAGGCGTAGTTGATGTGCGTGATCTTGGCGGCGGAGCCGGACGTCACCAGGTTCTTGACGTTGTAGTTGCGGCCGTAGATGCCCCACTCGGTGAAGTAGCCGAGCTTGACCTTGTCGCCGGTGGGCGGGGTAGTGGTGCCGCCGCCGGTGGTGTGTACGGCGACCGCGCCGCTGACCGGGCCGGTCTGGTCGGCGGTGTCGCGGGCCCGCACGGTGTAGGAGTAGTCGGTGCCGGCGGTCAGCCCGGTGTCGGTGTACGAGGTGGCCGTCACCGTGGAGACGACCTTGCCGTCGCGCAGGACGTCGTAGTTCTTGACGCCCTTGTCGTCGGTGGCCGCGCCCCAGGCGATCTTCACCGAGGTGTCGGTGATGCCCGAGGCGGTCGGGGTGCCGGGGGCGGAGGGCGCCGCGTCACCGGGGACGGTGGTGCCGTCGCAGCTGTCGCCGTTCAGCTTGCAGTTGGACGGCGAGCCGGGGCCCGCGCCGTTGAAGCCGAAGGAGACGGAGGCGCCGGGGGCGATGCCGCCGTTGTAGGACTTGTTCTTGGCGGTCCAGTGGGTGCCGGAGTTCGTGACGTCCGCGTCCCACGCGGAGGTGACGGACGTACCGGAGGGGAAGTCCCACTCGACGGTCCAGGAACTGATGGCGCTGGTGCCGGTGTTCTTGACGGTCCACTGACCGCCGAAGCCGGTGCCCCAGTCGCTGGTCTTGGTGAAGCTCGCCGTCGCGTTGGCCGCGGCCTGGGCGGGGCTCGCGAGTCCGACGAGGCCGGCCAGGGGGAGCAACAGGGTCGCGAACCCTGCCGCGGCTCTGTGTCTGAAGCGCATGCTGCGCCTCCCTCTTCGTTGGGGGTGTCAGGGGCATGACTGAGCCTTCACGCCCACGGTGCCGCGAGAATAGAAAGGTCTGGACCACGTGGTCAATAGGTCTGGACCACTTGGTACGCGGCTCCGTCCGCATCCCCAACTCCTGTGCCGGCACCACGGCTTGCCTCCGGTGGAGGGGCTCCGGCTTCTCCGGTGGACGGCTGACGTGCGCCTTCCCCCGGCGGCCGGCCGTCCGGGCGGCCCCGGAAGAACGGCGCGGCCCGCGCCCTCCACGAGTGGAAGGACGCGGGCCGCGGAAGTCGGGCCTCGCCGGTCGCCCGGCCGTACGGCTAGCGCTCCCCGCCCGGTACCCACAGCACGTCGCCGGTCTCCTTGTTCGCCGTCCGGGCCAGGATGAAGAGCAGGTCGGACAGGCGGTTCAGGTAGGTCGCGGTCAGCGGGTTCATCACCTCGCCGTGCGCCTCCAGCGCCGCCCAGGTGGAGCGCTCGGCCCGGCGGACCACCGTGCACGCCTGGTGCAGCAGGGCGGCGCCGGCGGTGCCACCGGGGAGGATGAAGGAGCGCAGCTTCTCCAGCCGCTCGTTGAAGCGGTCGCAGTCCGCCTCCAGCCGGTCGATGTAGAACTGCTCGACCCGCAGCGGCGGGAACTCCGGGTTCTCCTTCACCGGCGTCGACAGGTCGGCACCCACGTCGAACAGGTCGTTCTGGACGCGGGTGAGCACCTCGACGACCTCCGCGTCCAGGCCGCCCAGCGCGATCGCCGTGCCGAGCACCGCGTTCGCCTCGTTGGCGTCGGCGTACGCCGAGATCCTGAGGTCCGTCTTGGCGACCCTGCTCATGTCGCCGAGGGCGGTGGTGCCCTGGTCGCCGGTCCTGGTGTAGATGCGCGTCAGATTGACCATGCGACCAGCGTAGTTACGCTCCGGCCGTCCGGAAGACGCGTGTGCCCACCGTCACGGTCAGCACGGCGAAACCGACCGCGACGAGACCGCCGTACAGCATGTGCGCGCTCGCGTACCGGCCGACGTAGGCGTCGCGGACGGCGTCCACCAGATAGCGGAACGGCACGCAGTGCGAGAGCGCGTCCAGCCAGGCCGGCGCGAGCGTCATCGGGAGCATCAGGCCGGACAGCAGCATCGACGGCATCGACACCGCGTTGATCAGCGGCCCGAACTCCTGCGGGGTGCGCACCTTCATCGCCAGCGCGTACGACAGCGAGGCCAGTGACACGGTGAGCAGGGCGACGAAGGCGAAGCCGATGAGGACGCCCGGCAGCGGCGCGCGCAGGCCCATCACCAGCGCTGCCAGCACCAGCAGCACCGCCTGGAGGACGAAGACCGTGGCATCCCGCAGGACCCGGCCGAGGAGCAGGGCGAGACGGCTGACCGGGGTCACCCGCATCCGCTCCAGCACCCCCTGGGCGTTCTCCATGATGACGGTGAAGCCCGCGAACAGGGCGCCGAACAGGCCGAGCTGGAGCAGCAGCCCGGGCACCAGCATCTGCCAGGAGCTGCCCCCACCGCCCAGTGGCAGACCGGTGAGCAGCGGGCCGAAGAAGAGGAGGTACAGCAGAGGCGTCAGTACACCGAAGAGCAGGGCGAAACGCGAGCGCAGGGACTGGCGGAGATAGCGGCCGTAGACGAGGGCCGTGTCGTGCAGCAGCATGCGGGCGTCCTATACGGCGACGGGGGCGGTGTCGGCCGGGGCGGGACCGCGGCCGGTGATGGCGAGGAAGGTGTCCTGGAGGGTGGCGTCGATCGAGCCGCCGTGCGCCAGCTTGAGCGCGCCGGGCGTGCCGTCGGCCACCACGACACCCTGGTCGACCACGACCAGGCGGTCGGCGAGGGCGTCGGCCTCGTCCAGGTAGTGGGTGGTCAGGCAGACGGTCGTGCCGTGCCGGTCGCGCAGCCCGCGGACCAGGTCCCACAGGTCGGCGCGGCTGCCGGGGTCGAGGCCGGTCGTCGGCTCGTCCAGGAACAGCACCTTCGGGCGGTGGGTGAGCGCCATCGCGATGTCGAGGCGGCGCCGCTGGCCACCGGAGAGCGCGGCCGTCCTGCGGTCGAGCAGGGCGGTGAGGTCCAGTTCGCGGGCGAGTTCGGCGGTGCGCCGGACCGCCTCGGCCTTCGGCAGGCGGTACATCCGTGCCTGGGTGACCAGCTCCTCCCGGACGGTGATCTGCGGGTCGACCCCGCCGGACTGGGCGACGTATCCGGAGACCTGGCGCACCCCGCCCGGATCGCTGGCCAGGTCGTGCCCGGCGACGGTCGCCGCGCCCCCGGTGGGCCTCAGCAGGGTGGTGAGCATCCGCAGGGTGGTGGTCTTGCCGGCGCCGTTGGGTCCGAGGAGGCCGAGGATCTCGCCCTCCCGCACGGCGAGGTCGACACACCGTACGGCCTCCACCGGGCCGGCTTTCGTCTGGAAGGTGCGGGCCAGGCCGGCCGCGCTGATGACTGCCATGGCGAAGAGAAAAACAGAGTCCCTGAAATTTTGCAATGACCCCAAGTTTTTATCGGGTCCAGCGAAGCTAGGATGCGGGCATGGCTGAGGGGCTCAGGGAGCGGAAGAAACGGCAGACCAGGCAGTACATCTCGGATGTCGCCACGGGGCTGTTCGTCGAGCGCGGGTTCGACGCGGTGACGGTCGCGGAGATCGCCGAGGCGGCCGACGTCTCCGTCAACACCGTCTACAACTACTTCCCGGCCAAGGAAGACCTGTTCTTCGACCGCTCCGCCGGTGTGACCGACCGGCTGGCCCGCTGGGTGCGCGGCCGCCCGGCGGGCGAGTCGGCGGTCGCCGCGGTGCTGCGCGAACTGCGCGAGGAGGTCGAGGCCGTGTCCCCGCGGGTCGGGCTCATCCCGGGTACGCCGCCTTCATGAGGGTCATCGAGGAGGCCCCCGCGCTGCGCTCCCGGCTGTGGGGCATCGCCCAGGAGGTGCAGTCCACCCTGGAGCGGGAGCTGCGCGAGGAGACCGGCGCCGCGGACGCCGACGACCTGCCGCATCTGATGGCCGGCCAGATCGCCTGGGCGCACAGTACGGTCATGGCGGTCATCGGCCGCGAGATGGTCCGGGGGCGCGATCCGCGCGATGTCTCGCGGGAGGTGCTCGCCCTCCTCGACGACATCGAGGACCTGCTGAGCGAGCAGGTCCTCACGTACGCGGTGCGCCCCGGGGCCTGAGCGGCCCGGGCCCCGGAGGGCTCCGCGTCAGCCGATGGCGATGCGCGGGTGGGCGGCGGGCCGGATCCAGGACATGATGCCGTCCATCGTGGCGCGCGGCACCGACACACAGCCGGCCGTCGCCCCCGATCCGTTGACGTGCAGGAAGATCCCCGCACCCCGGCCCGGGGTGGCCGGCCACCGGTTGAAGTTGACGACGAGGGCCTTGGCGTACTGGGTCGGGTAGTTGACCAGGTGCTCGCTGCCCCGGTCGCCGGACTCCGTGAGCGGGAAGTCGGCGCCCGCCTCGCCGTGCATCGAGTTGTAGTACTTCGACTCGGGGTCCTCCACCCACCAGTCGTCGGAACCGACCACGTGGTACGGCATGCTCGTGCCGCCCGCCTGGACGCCGAACCCCTCGGTGACGGTGTAGGTCCCGGACGGCGTGGTGTACGTGCCCTGCCGCCGGGTCGCCCCGTTCGTCACGCCGTTCGACCCGACCCGCCCGGCACTCGTGCCGAACTGCGCCTTCCAGCCGGAGGCTCCCTTGGCCCAGGCCGTGACCGTGGCGTAGGAGCCGCTCGCCTTGACGGTGATGATCTGGGTGGCGTCGCCGACCTCGACCGGGACGGGGAAGTCGGGCGCGCTCGCGACGCCCGGGCTCCCCGTGCCCGCGCCGGAAGCGCCGCCGGAACGGGCGGGGGCGCCGGAGGCGGAGGGCGTCCCGTCCGAGGAGGCACGGCTGCTCGGTCCGGCCGAAGCGGACGACGTGGCGGATGTCGAAGCGGTGGCGGATGCCGACGCGGACGCGGACGCGCTCGCCGACCCGGTGGCCGAGGCACCCGGCGTGACGGTGGCCTCGGCGGCGACCTGCTCGGCCGGGCCGGCGTCGGCGTCGCCGCTTCCGCAGCCCGCTACGAGGAGCAGTGCACCGCCTGCCGCGGCCGTGGCGAGGAGCCTGCGGGTGCGGGCCGGGGCGGGCCGGGAGGCGAGCGGAGCGAAGGACTCGGGCAGCACGAAGTGACCCTTCATCGAGGTGAGGGTGGGGCGGGCGGGGGAGGGGCGGGCGTCCGACGCGAGGGGCTCAGCCCTGCTTCGGGCCCTCCGGGGCGGGCAGGGAGCCGGAGCAGGTGGCGCGGCCGAAGTTCCCGCTGGCGGTCGCGCTCTGGACGTGGTGGCCGCGGACGGCGAGCGCGCAGTGCGCGGTGCCGCCGTCCTCGCCGAGCACGATGCTGATGAGCGGGTCCCGGCCGACCGGAACCTCGACGGTCCGGTGCCAGGGCAGCCGGGCGCCCCGGACCACGGTGGCCGTCCCCGACTCGCTGCGGGCCTGGAAGGTGAGGTCGGCGGTGCCGGTGCCGGTCACCTCGTAGGTGACGGAGGCGGTGGGCGTCCGGTGCCGGGCCGGAGAGGAGTCCTCGTCGCCGTCCAGGACGCCGTACAGCACGAGCCCGGTGCACGCGGCCAGCACGCCACCGGCGACGAGCAGGCCGGCCCGGTCCGGACGGCGTCCGGCGGCCGCGGGCGACGGGTCCGTCTCTGGTTTGCCCGCGGATTCCACGCTTTCTTCAGCGGTTTCCGAATTCTCCTCGGAGGATTCCGCCGACGGCTTTTCCACGCCCATGAACAATCCCTTTCAGCTCCGGAACCGGCCCCTTATACGTGATGGCGCGCGACGGCCGCAAGCGGGCGGACAAACCGGGCGGAGAAATCCAGCGAGGGGCGGATTGTCGGACTTGCGAGCTCACTTGACACAGCATCACCCGGGTGATTAGAACCGCGGCGCCGCTACGTCTGACCTGGCTCTTCTTCGGAGTCTTGTGTGCACGTTGCCGGTTTTTACGACGTGAAACTCGAAGAAAGGGTTGTGGTGAAACCCAGATTGGGCAGGCTTGTCGCGTGCCTTGCGGTCTCCGCGGTGGTCAGTACCGCGTTGCCGCAGGTCGCATATGCGGCATCGGACTCCGGTGATGGTGACGGAAAGGGATAGTCGACACCCTGAAAGGCTGGTTCGGCGCTGACGACGACGAGCACGAGCTCGCGGCGCCTCCGTCGCACGACGAGCTGGAGGTCGCCGACCGGCAGAAGCTGCCGAGGGGCAAGCGGGCGGCCAGGGCGAAGCGGGTCGCGGAGCTGAAGAGCCGTCGTACGTCGAGTGCGCGGTTCTGGCGGATGTCGGACGGCCGGGTGCAGGCGGAGTTGTCGGCGGTGCCGACGTCGTACCGTTCGGGCTCGGGCAGGAAGGCTTCCTGGAAGCCGATCGACACCACCGTCCACGCGACGGACGCGAAGGGCTTCGACTTCGCCAACACGGCCAACGAGGGCCGTAGCTGGTTCGGCTCGCATGCCGGCCGACTGGTCAAGTTCCAGTCGCCGGACGGCCGTTCGGTCACCCTCGGCCTCAAGGACGCCGACACCTTGAGGCCGGTGGCGAAGGGTTCGACGGTCACGTACAAGGACGCCGTCGAGGGGGCCGATCTGGAGTACGGCGTGGGCCGGGGCCGGGTGAAGGAGAACATCACCCTGGCGAAGCGCCCGAGCGGGCCGGTGCGGTTCACGTTCACGCTGGACACCGACGGGCTGGTGCCGAAGGCGCGCAAGGACGGCTCGATCGCGCTGTTCGGTGAGTTGCCGAACACGCCGGTGATGGTGATCCCGGCGCCGTTCATGACGGACGCGAGCAAGGCGGCGAAGGCGCGGAAGTCGGTCTTCGGCGAGACGTACAGCACCAAGGTCTCGCAGAAGCTCACGAAGGACGGCAAGTCCTGGGCACTGACGGTGACGCCGGACGCGAGGTGGCTGGCCGCCAAGGAGCGCCAGTACCCGGTCGTGATCGACCCGACGATCACGATCGCACCGTCGCCGTCGGACTCGCAGGACACGATGGTCCTGTCGGACCAGGCGTCGACGAACTTCAACACGACGTGGAAGCTGTCGGCGGGCAAGACCGACACGGGTATCTCGCGTTCACTGATCAAGTTCCCGCTGAGCGAGATCCCGTCGGGCACGAGCATCGACTCGGCCCGTCTGGAGATGTACTTCGACCAGGCGCACACCACCAATGCCAACGATGTCGCGATCGGTGCGTACCGGGCGACAGGTGCCTGGGACGAGTCGACGGCGACCTGGTCCAACACCAGCTCCCTGGTGGGCGAGCTGTCCGGCACCAGCGTCCAGGTGGACGACGGGGACGCCGGGACCACGGCCGCGGTGGGATCGTGGAAGCCGGGGTCGACGACGTACGGCATCGACGGCGACTACCTGTACAACAAGGACGCGGTCCTCGGGGACACCTACACCTGGCAGCCGAACCTGCCGGAGGCCGCCTCGTACCGGGTGGACACGCACTACGTGCAGGCCTCCGACCGGTCGGCGGCTCCGTTCACGGTGACGAGCAGCGATCCCACCGCGACGTACACGGTGGACCAGACGGCCGGTACGAACGGTGTGTGGGCGTCGCTGAACGGCGGCTCGCAGATCAACTTCGCCAAGGGCACCGCGGGCAAGGTCGTCCTGAAGGACACCGACGCCACGCATGCGGTGATCGCGGACGCGATGCGCTTCGTGAATCCGGCGTCGATCGTGAAGAACACCGGTGAGTACAACCAGTGGCACAAGTTCCCGGTCACCGACACCGTGCAGCAGTGGCTGAACGGCACGTCCACCAACAACGGCTTCGTACTCAAGGCCACCGACGAGTCGGCGAGCGCGCCGACCGGCGGCCCGCGCTACGAGTCCGGTGACGGTGACTACGGCGGCGAGACGGCGACGATCCCGCGGCTGACGGTGACCTACGACAAGGTGGGCACCACGCTGAACTCGCCTACCGTCGTGCACGGCACGGGCCCGGAGCTGTCCTGGAAGGCGTACTCCAACACCACCGGTGACAGCGGTCTGGACATCGTCGAGTACCAGTTGCACCGCTCCACGCAGCAGTCGTTCACGCCGTCCGCGGCCACGTTGGTGGCGCCGATCGGCAAGTCGACGACCGCCTACACGGACACCACCGCCACCCCGACGCCGGACTCGTCGCCGGACGAGATCGGCCGGTCGTACTACTACCAGCTCGCCGTGAAGACGAAGAACGGCCGGCTGCTGGGTTCGCCGACCCGCATCGTGGGCGTGCCGAAGGCGGGCCGCACCATGCGGCTGATCCAGGGCACCACCGGCGTGACGGACACGACGCTGTCCTCCGGTCAGCCGACCACGAACGAGGACACGATCGCGTCGTTCGGTGTGGGTCAGAAGTGGCTGGAGGTGGGCAACAACTCCACCACCTACGGCAAGGCCCGCGCGGCCATGAAGTTCACCACGTCCAGCATTCCGACGTCCGCCACGGTTCTCGAGTCGCGCCTGTTCATGTGGGGCGCGGAGACGACGACCGACACGAACGGCGCGATCTACGAGCTGCACGGCCTGAACAAGGACTACAACGAGACCCAGGCCACCTGGAACAACGCCACCTCCACCACGCCGTGGACCACGGCCGGCGGTGACTACGCCGGGACCGTGTCGGACACGGTGGCGCAGGTGTCCGAGGTCGGCCGGCACTGGTGGGACGCGACGTCCCTGACGCAGGGCTGGATCAAGACGCCGACCTCGAACCACGGCGCGCTGGTCAAGCTGAAGGACGAGTCGGCGACCGGGCCGCAGGAGCGGACGCTGTTCCTGTCCTCGGAGGCGCCCGACCCGCAGCTCGGCCCGCTGCTCAGGGTGATCTACGTCGACTCCACGACCGCGGACACGTACTACGCGCCGCAGACCCCGGCCCGGATGACCCCGAACTCCACGTACACGGTGGACTTCACGGTCACCAACACCACGTCGAGCGCGTGGGCGGCCGGTGAGCGGCAGCTCTCGTACACCTGGCAGCTCCCCGACGGCACGGACGTGACGACGGGCGGCAACCAGGCATCGACCGCGATCCCGGCGCTCTCGCCCGGCCAGTCGGCGACGATCAAGGCGACCGTGAAGACGCCGATCAACTCCGACTCCGGCAACAAGCGCACGGACTACGTGCTCGGCTGGGACGTGCGGAAGGTCTCGGACGGGTCCTGGCTGTCGGCGACGAACACCTCGATCCCGCCGCTCAAGCAGAACGTGGCCGTGGAGGACCCCACCTCCAACGCGCTGGGCCTGGAGAAGTTCTACTCCTACACCGGCAAGAACACCGGCGCCGGTTCGACCGTGATGAACAACCTCGCCTCCGGCAACAGCGTGTGGTCGTACAACGCGTTCACCAACCCCGGCCGGGGTCTGACCACGTTCGCGCGCTTCGCCTACAACTCGCTGGACACGTCCGACACGGTGTCGGGTGCGGGCTGGTCCGTACAGCTCGCCGGGCCCATCCGCCTCGGTGCGGCCCTGGACTTCCACCCCAACCCGGTGCAGAACGCCACCGAGATCCGTCTGCCGGACGGTGACGGCACCACGCACGTCTTCACCAAGCAGGCGGACGGCAGCTGGAAGGCCCCGGCGGGCGTCCACTACCGCATCACCATGAAGGCGGGCCTGGACTGCACCCCGAACAAGGACCCGATACCGGACGCCTGGACCCTCCTGCGCCCGGACGGCACCCGTTTCCTGTTCGGCTGTGACGGTTACATGACGTCTGCTGTCGACAAGAACGGCAACACGCAGACGTACACCTATGAGGAACGCAAGTCGAACAACAAGCCGACCAAGTTCCTGACCTACATCACCGACCCTGCCGCCCGGCAGTCGCTGACGCTCGACTACTACGAGAAGGGCGACGCTTCGTACGACTACATCGACGACACGGGCGCCAAGGTCAGCGGCAGCAATCTGACCAACTCCAAGATCTACGACCACGTGAAGTCCATGACGGACATCTCGGGCCGGAAGGTCTCCTTCTTCTACACGACGAAGGGCCTGCTGGGTCAGTTCACCGACGGTGACGGCTCCAGCCAGCCGAAGGACTTCAAGTTCACCTACGACGCCACCCAGGGCAACAAGAACGTCAAGCTGGTCACGGCCACCGACCCGCGCGGCCACGGCACCCAGCTCGCGTACTACGAGCCCAAGACCGGTGACGACCCTAAGTACCACTGGTGGACGAAGACCCTCACCGACCGCCTCGGCGGTGACACCGGATTCGCCTACGCGGCCGACACGGCGAACACCAAGTTCACCGACACCACCGTCACCGACGCCGAGACGCACGCCACGAAGTACGTGACGGACGACTTCGGGCGCCCGGTCCAGACGACGAACGCCAAGTCCCAGACCACCAGGATGAGCTGGGACGCGGACAACAACGTCACCTACCTGGAGGAGGACAACGGCGCCAAGACCGCGTACTGCTACGACCAGAAGACGGGCTACCCCTCTGGCAGCGCGACGCGGAGAACAACAAGGCCGGCGTCCCCGACCAGACCACCACCTGCGTCACCGACTCCACCAAGTGGCCGGCGAACACCTCGAAGTACGAGTACCAGACGCGTGCCGACGGCTTCTCCGCGGACCTGTTCCGCAAGACCTCGCCCGAGGGGCGTGCCTGGCAGTTCGGGTACGACAGCTTCGGCAACCTGAAGACGGTCACCGACCCCAAGGGCGTCGCCACCGCCACGGCGGGTGACTACACCACGTCGTACGAGTACGACGCCTACGGCGAGCTGACCAAGGCCACCGACGCCAACGGCAACCCGACCGCGTACAGCGGCTTCGATCCGAACGGGTATCCCGCGAAGATCACCGACGCCAAGGCGGCCTCGACCTCTTTCGTCTATGACGAGCGGGGCCAGGTCACCCAGGTCGCCGATGCCAACGGCAAGCTGACCACGCAGGCATACGACACGTACGGGCGTCCGCTGGTGAAGACGGAGCCGAAGGACCAGGACGCCGGTGTCCTGCTCACCACTCCGGCACCGGTGTACGACGCGAACGACAACGTCACCCGGGCGACGGCGCCCAACGGTGCCGTGTCGACCGCGGTGTACGACGCCGCCGACCAGGTCGCCTCGGCGACGGCTCCGGCGAACAACCAGACCGCCCCGCGTACCTCGACCTACACCTACGACAAGGTCGGCAACCTGAAGTCGACGGCCGAGCCCAAGGGCACGGCGACGACGACGGATCCGGCCGACTACCTCACGACCAACAATTTCGACGAGATCTACCAGCTCACCTCCGCCGTCAACGCAGCGGGCGACAAGGTCTCGTACGAGTACGACAACGTCGGCAACGTCACCAAGGTCATCGACCCGAAGAAGAACGCGACCGCCGACACGACCGACTACGCGGCGAAGACCGACTACGACCTCGACCACCGGCCGACGGTCATCACCGACGCGGCGGGCAAGACCACCAAGCGGGGCTACGACAAGGACTCGCTGACCGTCTCGACGACGGACGCCGAGAACAACACCACGCTCATCACCTACGACGAGCGAGGCAAGCAGACCGAGGTCAAGGTCCCGCACGACGGCACCTCGCCGATCACGTACCGCACGACGAAGTACGAGTACGACCAGGTCGGCAACACCACCAAGGTGATCAGCCCGCGGGCGACGGCGGCCGGTTCCACCGACGCCTTCACCTCACGGACCGACTACGACGAGCTGAACCGCCCGGTCAAGCAGTACCAGCCCTACGACCCCGCGGACGCCCGGTACAAGGACCCCAACGTCTACGCGGAGACGACGTACGACAAGGCCGGCCGGGTCGCCAAGACCTCCCTGCCGCCGTCGGACGGCGAGACGGTCCGCAACGACACCACCTACAGCTACTTCGACAACGGCTGGGTGAAGAAGGCCACGGACCCGTGGTCCATCGTCACCGACTACGACTACGACAACGTCGGCGGCCAGACCAAGCGGACCATCTCGGCCGCTGACGGCTCGTCCAACCGGACCATGACGTGGTCGTACTACGCCGACGGCAGCCTCAAGTCCCGGTCGGACGACGGTGTCCCCGTCGGGCAGTCGGTGGTCCTGGTGGACAACTCCGACACCCAGAACACCTCGAAGACCGGCACCTGGACCAAGGGGACACCACCGGCCAGCAGGGGTACAACCAGGAGACCCACGCCGCCGGTACCGGCACGGACGCCTACACCTGGACGCTCAACATCCCCAAGGACGGCACGTACGCCGCGTACGTCAAGTTCCCGGGGTCACGGGTGCCGCGACCACGGCGAAATACACCCTGACGTACGACGGCGGCACGGCCGACAAGACGATCGACCAGAGCGCGAGCGCGAACCAGGGCACCTGGGTGGCGCTGGGTTCCCATCCCTACAAGCAGGGAAACACCGCCAAGCTGCAGTTGTTCCAGAACAGCGGCGGCACGGTGGTCGCGGACGGCGTCAAGCTCGTTCGCGACACCAGCGGCGACCCGGCCGACACGGAGCAGAAGCACTTCGACTACTCCTACGACCTCAACGGCAACCTGACCCGGATCGACGACAGCTCGTCGAGCGCGGCGATCGACTCCTACGCGATCACGTACACCGGCCTCAACCAGGTCCAGAAGGTGAGCGAGTCGCTGGCGGGGACCGAGAAGAAGGCCACCTCGTACACGTACGACGTGGACGGCCAGCAGGACACGGTCACGCACCCGGACCAGTTCTCCAAGTACACGTACGACCTGCGTGAACTGGTCAGCACGGTCTCGGTCGGAAAGTCCTCGACGGACGCCTCTCCGAAGGTCACGTCGTATACCTACACCGACCGCGGTCAGAAGCTCCGTGAGACCAAGGCCAACGACAACACCGTCGACTACACGTACTACCTCGACGGCCCGGTCAGGTCCACGACGGAGAAGAAGCCGAACGGCACCCTCGTCTCCTCGCACACCTACGCCTACGACCCCAACGGGAACAAGGCGCAGGACGTGGCGAAGAAGATGAACGCCGACGACCACGCGTCGTACCTGTCGTCCACCACGGACTACACGTACGACCCGGCCGACCGGCTGGCGAAGGCGGTGAAGACCGGCAACGGCGCGGGCACGGAGACGTACGTCCACGACGACAACGCCAACGTCGTCAGCCAGACGATCAAGGGCGCTACGACCACCTACGACTACGACCGCAACCGCCTGCTGAGTGCCACGAGCAACGGCGTCACGGCGAACTACACCTACGACCCGTTCGGCCGGCAGGAGTCGGTCACGGCCGGGGGCCAGGTCGTCGGACGCAGTGTGTACGACGGCTTCGACCACGTCGTGGAGTCCCAGAAGGCGGACGACACGGGTGCCCTGAAGTCCACCACGTACGACTTCGACCCGTTCGACCGCACCACTTCGAAGACGACCGCCGGTAAGACGACGGACTACGACTACCTGGGGCTGTCCGGCGAGGTGCTGGACGAGAAGGTCGGCGGCCAGCTCACCAAGTCGTACCAGTACAGCCCGTGGGGCGAGCGCCTGTCGCAGATCACGCACAACAGCGACGGCACGACCGAGGACGGCTACTACGGCTACAACAGCCACACCGACGTCGAGACCCTCACCGACAAGAACGGCGACACCAAGGCGACGTACGGCTACACCGCCTACGGCTCCGACGACGAGTCCGAGTTCACCGGCATCGACAAGCCCGACGCCGCCGACCCCACGAAGGAGGAGTACAACCCCTACCGCTACAACGCCAAGCGCTGGGACGCCCAGTCCGGCACCTACGACATGGGCTTCCGTGACTACAGCCCGGGTCTGAACCGCTTCGCCTCGCGGGACCTGTACACGGGCGCACTCGCCGACATGGGCCTCGGCGCGGACCCGTACACCGGCAACCGGTACGCGTTCACCGGTGGCAACCCCACCAGCCGCGTCGAGCTCGACGGCCACGGCTGGCTGGACGACGCGGCGGGATGGGTCGGCGACAACGCGGGAACGCTGGTCGACGCCGCGGCCCACACGGCGGAGATCATCGCCGGGGCCGGGAACATCACCGGTGGCTTCTCCATGATCGCCAGCGGTGTCGGTGTCTGCATCGGTGGCGGCATCGAGACGGTCGGCGCCGCGTGCGTCGTGGGTGCCGGTGCCGTGATCGCCGGCGCTTCGCGCATCGCGGCCGGATCGGCGCTGGTCGTCGACGGAGCGGTCGGACTGAACAACGATCTGACCGCGCTGCGCGAGTCCGGCGGTGAAGGAGGCGGATCCGGGGCGAGTACCCGGACCCCGTCGGGCGCCGAAGACGGACCCGGAAACTGGAAGCACGTCAACCGGGGCAACTCGGACGGCGCCTGGTCGCGGTTCGAGCAGCAGGTCACCGGAGTCGACAACGGCTACGAGTACGAGGTCATCAACCCGGCGACCAAGCGGCCCGTGAAGTTCGACGGCTGGAACCAGAAGCTCAAGAAGCTGATCGAGGTGAAGTTCGGTTACTCCAACGGCAAGTGGATCGATGCCGACGGCAACCCGACCAAGCTGCTGACGGAGAAGTTCCTGGAACAGGGAACGCGTCAGGTGGAGGCCGCGAACGGCAAGGCCGTCGAGTGGGTCATGTCGAATGAAAAGGCGGCCAAGGCGGCCCGCAAGATATTCGAGGAGAACGATCTGGATATCAGCGTCCGGGTCGAGGAAATGACGAACTGGTAAAGACCTGTTCGTGAACGATGCGCGGGCCGTGCCGGGACGTCTTTGCGTCCCGGCGCGGTCCGTTGCGCTTCGCCGGCTGATGCTAGGATTTCAGCCATGGCTGAACAGCTGATGATGCGCGGTTTCTGGGGTCCGAGGCAGGAAAAGAGTGATGACCTCGCTGAACGTCTTTCTGCATTCTGTAGGCGATTGGGCGAATTGATCCCGGGTGGGATCGTGCATTGGCTCGACGCGCAGGATGCCGCGGTCGCGCTCGCGAGCCAGGAAGGGGCCAGAGCCTTCGTCGGGCAGCGGTTCGCCGGACTCGCGGACGACGAGGGCCGGTTGGGTGTGGTGCTGGTGGCGTCGGCCGAGGGTGCGGGCGGGATGAAGCTGACATTCAGCGCGAGTGCCGGCGGGTATTCCGAACTGCGGACACTCAAGAACAATGCCGTCCTCAAGATCGATGTGCCCTCCGGTGTCACGGCGCAGGCCCACGCGGAGCTCGCGCGTGAGTGCTTCGCGGTCCTGGTCGAGGAGTGGGAGCCCGATTGGGCCGATCTCACCTCGCACGACCTGTGGGACGCGATCCGTGACAAGGTGCAGGTCAAGAGCAGGACTCCGCGCGCCGGGTTCGTGACGTATCTGTCGTCGGGGCGCAGGGAGGGTGTGCCGGCGGACATCGTGGCCCCGTCCGTGGCCACCGCCGACGGAGGCATCCTCATCGGGGCCGGTACGGGAAGTGAGTTCATCGGCCAGGACCGCGTCGCGCAGATCGACAACGCCCTGCGATCCACGCCGGCGTTCGAACCGGTCCCCACGGACCGCAGCCGACTGTGACCGGATCCGGGACCGGTGAAAGGGGAGTCTCGATGAAGTTCAAGCTGAAATACCCGCCTCTCGCGGCTAACGGACCCGAATTCGCAGCGGACATCGTGGGGGCGGCCAGGGACATCTCCGGGGCCGAACTGGACTACTCGGTGCAGAGCCTCGTGGTGGCCGACGAGTTGATACACGGCATCCGTGCCGAAGGCGCTCCGATCGAAGCCGTCGGCGGAACGCTTTTCGGTTTCGGTGCCTACCTGGGGCAGGTCATGGTGGTGCAGGCGGACATGCGCTGGGTCGACTTCGACGACCGGTCGCGCGAACGGTTCGGTCATGCCTTCGGTGTCGCGGCGGCGGACGGAAGCCTGTGGAATCCGCTGGCGAAGGGATTCGACTGTTTCGCCGGCGAAGACTCCTTGCACTCCTTCTACCGCGTGGCCTGCGCGTGATCCGCGGTCGACACTCGACCCCGGCGGACGAAGCGGGGCCGCTCGGGGCGGCGCGCCCGGTGGGTCCGGCCGCGCGGTGTCCGTGGCTGACGGACATCCCGCACCGGTGAGTGGCGTGTCGAGGCTCGAAGACCTGGAGGCCGCGCTGCCCGCGATGACGCGGTGGCGTGTGCCCGGCGGACGCGGCGTGGACTGGGCCGTCCTGGAGGCGGCCCTCGGCACGGCGCTGCCCTCGGACTTCCGCGCGCTGGCGGAGGCGTATCCCGTGCTGGTCGTGGACGACTTCCTGGTCGTGTCACTTCCCCGCCCCGGAGGTGAGGTGTCGTGGGCTTCCGCGTCCAGGGACGACGAGATCCTCCAGGACCTCCACGAGATGGGCGACACCGAGGACTACGTCCCCTTCCCGCAGCCGGGAGGCCTCATGGGCTGGGCGTCGTCCAACTCCGGCGACGACTTCTACTGGAGGACGAGCCCCGCGGACCCGGACTCGTGGCCGGTGGTCGTCCGCACGGACAACGCCGACTGGGTCGAGTTCCCGGTCGGCGCCGTCGAGTTCCTGGCCGGCGTGTACGGGCGCACCATCGATGTTCCGGGCATGCACCGGAACTTCCCCGGCGACCACCCGGAGGTGCTGGGCCTGAGCGACTGACGGTCGCCCGAGCCCCGCACGCATGGGAGGAGCCGTCCTGGAACCCCGGGGGTGATGGTTTGCCCCGCTTCGCCCGGGCGTTGGCGACCGCGTCGGCGGCTGCTGTATAAACGGGCCGCCCAAGAACCTCCCGCCCCTTGCGAAGGGTCCGTTCGTGCTGTCCGGAATACGTCCCAGCCGCGCAGGACACCGTGTCCCCGGCGTCGCCCTGGTCGTGGCCGCGGTGGCCGTGGCCGTGACCGGCTGTTCCCCGCTCGGAGGCGAGTCGAAGCCGGCGCGGAAGCAGCATGCCCCGAGGACCGCGCGGGCCGGATCCGGGCCGGCCGGCACGCCCCGTTCCGCGGCGAGCACCGCCCCGGAGCCGAGAACCGCCGCGCAGTTCGTCGCCCGTGCCCGGCGGGCCATGGAGGACGAGCGGGGGTGGACGTTCGTCCTGCGCGGCAGTGAGTCCGCCGTCATGCGGGGGCAGGCGCCGTCCGGCGCCACGTACACCGCGACGGTGCACCGCACCACCGGCCCCGAGGCGCTCCAGCAGACCGGCACGGTCACCACCGGCAAGGGGGAGCGCAAGTCCGAGGCGGTGTACGTCGTCGGCGGCACGGGTTACGTCAAGGACGGCGCCGGCGCCTGGAAGAAGGGGCCGCTGTCCGACCCGGCATCGCCAATGACGTCGAGGACCCCTCGCGGAGCTGGACGCGTTCGAGGCGTACGCCGAGAGCGCGAAGGTGAACCGTCGCCCGGGGGCGGACGGCGCTCTCGTGCGGCTCCGGGTCGAGGCGTCCGGCTGGCGGTTGTCCGCCGCCCGCGGCCGTCCCGCGCTCAAGCGCGCGGTGCGGGAGGTGGAGCCCGCCCTGGCTCAGCTGCGGAAGGCCGGGGTGACGGCGACCGACGGGCAGGTCACGCTCAAGGGCTTCACCGAGACGTGGGACCTGGACGCGGCCCACGGGTACCGGATCGCGTCACACCGCTACGCGTTCACCTTCCTCGTCCCGTTCCAGGGCGGCGACATCACGGTGAGCCAGGAGGTACGGGCCGACAACCGGGGCGTGTTCACCGGACGCGTGACCCTGCCCGCCGACGCGATGTGACGACGGCCGCCGTCCGGTCCGTACGGCTCCCCCGGTAAGGCCCCGTGTGCGTCACGCCGTTGCCGCCCGTCTCGACACCTCTTCCGTCGGCTCCCCGGCCGGGTGACGGCCCGGCGCGGGAGGCGGTACCGGCATCGACACCGACGGGCGGGCCGCGCGGCGGGCGGCGGACGTGACCGGCATCTCACCCCGTGAGACGTGAAACGCGTTACTAACTCCGCCGCTGCGCCCCCCATGGGCGCTAGTGTCCGGCCGAGAGATAGGCCCCGGCGTGACCTTTTCGCCTGCCCGGCGGCGTCCGGTGAAGCAACTGCCCCAGGACGCCGGGATCGAACCAGCGAGCAGACCAGGGGAAGGCGACGCCAGGGCCTGACGACAGCGCGTATCAGGGGAGTCGCACAGTGGCACGGAAGCTCGCCGTCATCGGGGCCGGCCTCATGGGGTCCGGCATCGCTCAGGTCGCCGCGCAGGCGGGCTGGGACGTCGTCCTGCGGGACGTCACCGACGAGGCCCTCAAGCGTGGCACCGACGGCATCAAGGCCTCGTACGACAAGTTCGTGAGCAAGGGCAGGCTGGAGGCGCAGGACGCCGACACCGCCCTCGGCCGCATCACCGCGACCACCGACCTGGACGCCGCCGCCGACGCCGACATCGTCGTCGAGGCCGTCTTCGAGAAGCTCGAGGTGAAGCACGAGATCTTCCGCGCGCTCGACAAGATCGTGCGGCCGGACGCCGTGCTCGCCTCCAACACCTCCGCCATCCCGATCACCAAGATCGCGGCGGCCACCGAGCACCCCGAGCGGGTCGTCGGTGTGCACTTCTTCTCGCCGGTGCCGATGATGCAGCTCGTCGAGCTGGTCCGCGGTTACAAGACCAGCGACGAAACCCTCGCCACCGCGCGGGAGTTCGCCGAGTCGGTCGGCAAGACCTGCATCGTCGTCAACCGGGACGTGGCCGGCTTCGTCACCACCCGCCTCATCTCGGCGCTGGTGGTCGAGGCGACCAAGCTGTACGAGTCCGGCGTGGCCACGGCCGAGGACATCGACCTCGCCTGCAAGCTGGGCTTCGGTCACGCCATGGGCCCGCTGGCCACCGCGGACCTGACCGGCGTGGACATCCTGCTGCACGCCACCGGCAACATCTACACCGAGTCGCAGGACGAGAAGTTCGCCCCGCCGGAGCTGATGCGCCGGATGGTGGACGCCGGTGACATCGGCCGCAAGAGCGGGCAGGGCTTCTACAAGTACTGATCCGTCCGTATCCACACAGATCCGTACGACTCCGAAAGCGCTCCCCGGGAGTAATCACTCCCGGGGTGAATTCGGTATCGGTTCGCTTACAAGCAGCAACCGCACCGCCACTCAGGCAGTCAGACGTTGCACAGCATTCGCACCGTCACAGCATCAACACCGTCACGGAGTACGCCACACCGCACTCAACGGGGAGCGCATATGTTCATCAGGGGCGACCACGCCGAGCTGGTCGTCGGGGGCCGCCTCGACGTCCGCAGCGCGGCGGACGCCCGTACGGCCCTGCACTCGGCCGTCGACGGAGGAGTCGGCGACCTGGTGCTCGACCTGTCCGAGCTGGACTCCTGGGACGCCACCGGTCTCGGGGTGATCATGGGTGCCCACCGGCGGGCCGGCCGCTGCGGCCGCCGCCTGGTGCTCCGCGAGGTCCCGGCGCAGATGCAGCGGCTGCTGGTCGCCACCCGGCTGCACCGCATCCTCGCCATCGAGGGCGGCATCGGGGTCGAGTCCCTGCCGCGGGTGTAACGCCCCGGACCAGGGATGAGCGGGGCGACGGGAGAGACCCGGGCGCAGGCCCCGTACCGCACGACGAGGGCAATCCTCACCGGACCGTGACGTCTCGGGCCGCGCGGCACCCCGCCCTGTCATGGATACTGTGCGAAGGTTTAGGGTTCGGTCGCCCGCTGCCTGAAGCAACCCTCGAGCGGGCCCGGACCAGAAGCGACGACGTGGTGTGCAGCAGGCCGGGAGGGGCCGGTACTTGAGGGCACACGACGCTTTTGGGGGGCTTGAACCCATGGACCCGATCACTCCGGGACCCGAGGAGCACGGTCAGGCTCTCAGCCGCCGCCCGCCCCGGGAATCCCTCACCTCCGACTTCGGCCAGAGCGCGCCCGCGGTCGCCCGTACGGCACAGATCGTCGCCGGCGACTTCCTGCTCACCGTCAACCCGGTGGACGGCAGCGAGATAGAACCCTGCCCGCCGCACCAGAGGCCCGAGCGGCCCCGCAAGCGCACACCCGCCGAGCGCGCCGAGACCGAGCGCGCCGCCCGGCCGCCCGTGCCGCCCGGCCCGGCCCTGCCCACGCTCTCCCTGCTGGAGCGTCAGGACGAACGCGAACGCCTGGTCCGGCTGCTGGCCCGGGGCCGCTCGGTGCGGCTCACCGGCCCCGGCGGCTCCGGCCGCACCGCCCTGCTCGACCTCGTCGCCGAGGACTGCGTGGACCTCGCGCCCGACGGCGTCGTCCGGCTCACCGGCTTCCACCGCACCGCCGCCGACCTCCTGCACGACCTGTTCCACGCCGTCCACGACGCCCCGGCGTACCGCCCCGGACAGGACGAACTGGTCGCCCTCGTCGGGGAGGTCGGCGCGGTCGTCGTCGTGGACGACCTGGAGTTCGGCGGCGCCGCCCTGGACGAGCTGCTCGACGCCACCCCCGAGTGCGCCTTCCTGTTCGCCGCCACCCCGGACGTGCCCGGGCCCGCCGCCGGCTCCGAGGTCGAGGAGGTCTTCCTCGGCGGTCTCGACCGCGCGGCCGGCGTGGAGATCCTGGAGCGGGCCGTCGGCCGTGTCCTCACCGAGGAGGAGGCCAACTGGGCCGGCGACCTCTGGTTCGAGTCCGAAGGCCTGCCGCTGCGCTTCGTGCAGGCCGGCGCCCTGCTCCGGCAGCGCGACCAGCTTCGCGCCAGCACCGGGGCGGTCGACGAGTACGGCGTCTTCGAGGACCTGCGGCCCAGGCCGAGCAGGAGTTCGACGCCGACGAGGGCGATCAGGTGGCCCTGCCGTCCCTCGGCGAGGCCGCCGCGCCCGCCCCGCTGCTCGCCGCCCGGCTGAGCGCCTCCGCCCGCGCCACCCTCCGCCTCGCGGTGGCGCTCGGCGGCGAGGTGCCGCACCAGGCGCATCTGCCCGCCCTGGTCGGCGACACCCACGCGGACGCCGCGCTCGGTGAACTCGCGAGCTGCGGACTCGTCTCGGCGGTCGGCTCCCGCTACCGGCTCGCGGCCGGTGTGCAGGCCCAGCTGGAGGCCGCCGGATACGACGCCGACGCCCCGCCGAGGCCCGCACGGCCGCCGAGCACTACGCCTGGTGGGCCGGTCACCCCTCGGTCACCCCCGAGCGGGTGTGTGCCGAGGCCGACGCGGTGCTCGCCGCGCTCACCGTGGTGGTGCCGGCCACCGAGCCCGCCGCCGAGGGTGAGGAGAGCGTCGCGGTGCGGCTCGCCCGCACCGCCGCGCCCGCCTTCGCCGCCGGGCTGCACTGGAGCGCCTGGGAGCGCTCGCTGCGCTCCGGCACCGAGGCCTCCCGGCTCTCCGGCGATGTCGCCGAACAGGTCTACTTCCACCACGAGTTGGGCGTCCTCGCACTCTGCTGCGGGCAGCTCGACCGGGCCCGTGCCGAACTGGAGGCCTCCGGCGGGCTGCGCGGGGCGCTGGCCGACAAGCGGGGCGCCGTCGCCGGGCGCCGCGCGCTGGCGCTGGTCGCCGACCTCTCCGGCGAGGCGCCCGGGACGGCGGCGACGGCCGGCGATGAGGTGCCGGACGCCCGCCACGAGGAGTCCGCCGCACCGCCCGGCGGAGTGCCGGCCGCCCGTACGGCGCCGTTCGGCCCGGCCGCCGAACCCCTGATCACCCGTCAGGCCCCGGCCGCCGCGACCGGCGGCGGCATCCGCCGGCTGGCCCGCCGCAACCTGGTCGCGGCCGGTTCCGGTGCGCTGCTCGTCGCCGTGCTCGGCACGGTCGTGACCCTCGGCATGACCTCCGAGCAGAACGCCGACCGGAACCCGGCCGGCACGGTCGACGTCAACCCGTCGGTGAGCCAGGACGTCGAGGACGGCGACCCCGGCACCGGCCCGAAGAAGGACCACGACGGGGACGCAGGCCCCGGAACGGTCTCCAGCAGCCCGACCAACCCCGGCCCCGACGGCACCTACGGCACCTCGGACGACCCGGCCCCACCCGCGGAGAGCTCCGGCCCCTCGTCCCGTCCGAGCGCCACGAAGGGCACGGACGGCGGGGGTACGACGCCGACGCCGACCAGGAGCACCCACCGGCCGGGCTCGCCGACGCCCACGCCGACCGGGTCCACTCCGTCGAGCAGCCCGCCGGCCAGCTCCAGCGCGCCGGGGTCCCCGTCCCCGTCCGCCAGCCCGTCCTCGTCGCCGGGGACGTCCACCTCGGCGAGCGGCCCGGCGTCCGGAGCCCCGACGGCGTCGAGCGGCGTCGCGAGCGCGCCGGCGGCCGGCGGCCCGGACGTGGTGGCGTGACCCCGCCCGCCCGCCCGCCCGACGCGCGAGGGCCGGTTCCCCGGGGAACCGGCCCTCGGCCGTGTCGGTGCCGCCGCGGCTCAGAACAGCCGCAGCTTGTCGTCCTCGATGCCGCGCATGGCGTTGTAGTCCAGGATCTGGCAGTTGATGCCGCGGTCCGTGGCGAGGACCCGGGCCTGCGGCTTGATCTCCTGGGCGGCGAAGACACCGCGGACCGGCGCCAGATGCGGATCGCGGTTCAGCAGTTCGAGGTAGCGGGTGAGCTGCTCGACGCCGTCGATCTCGCCGCGCCGCTTGATCTCGACGGCGACGGTCCCGCCGTCCGCGTCCCGGCAGAGGATGTCCACCGGGCCGATCGCGGTCATGTACTCGCGGCGGATGAGGGTGTAGCCCTCGCCGAGCGTCTCGATGCGGTCGGCGAGCAGTTCCTGCAGGTGCGCCTCGACGCCGTCCTTGATCAGACCGGGGTCCACACCGAGTTCGTGCGAGGAGTCGTGGAGGATCTCCTCCATCGTGATGATCAGTTTCTCGCCCGCTTTGTTGATCACCGTCCAGACGCCGGCCTCCGCGTCCGCGCCCTCCTTGAGCGTGCAGGGCGGGGACATCCAGTTGAGGGGCTTGTACGCCCGGTCGTCCGCGTGGATGGAGACGCTGCCGTCCGCCTTGACCAGGATCAGGCGGGGCGCCGAGGGCAGGTGGGCGGTGAGCCGGCCGGCGTAGTCGACCGAGCATCGGGCAATGACGAGACGCATGGTCGGCAACGCTACTCGACACCCGGTGGTGCACGCGATTCGCCCTCCCGCCGCCGGCCCCACCGGCACCGCGCACCAGGGAAACCACCCCTTTTATCCCTGGAAACTCCTGTTCAACTCTGGCCGATTGTGCGCCCAAAGGGACCGTTCCATATACGCAATCTGCTGGTGTGGTCACCGACCGTTGCCTACCGTAGAGAACGGGAGGTCGCGGTCCGTGTACCCAGCGTGTTCGGTATCGCGAACTCCCCTGTCTGTCCGGCAACCCCTGCTCGTCGGGGGTGCGAGAGGAGAACCCATGTCGCTCGACGTCTCACCGGCCCTACTCGAACAGGCCGAGCGAGGCGAGGTCGACGAAGCAGCATTCGTCGACTGCGTCCGGACCTCCCTGCCTTATGCGTGGGAGATGATCAGCTCCCTGGTGGCCCAGCTGAAGGTGGACGGCGGACCCTTCGCCGACAACCAGACGCCCCCGCCGGACGAGCAGGCACGTGGTCAGCTGCTGCGTGCGCTGGCGAGTGACGCCATACGCGGTGCGCTGCAGCGGCACTTCGGTGTACGGCTCGCCTTCCAGAACTGCCACCGGGTCGCGGTGTTCCCGCTGGACGACTCGGTGGACGAGACGCTGGCCCGCTTCACCTCGATGCGCAACCAGTTGCTGAACCAGTCGCCGGAACTCCGGGACTGCTGACGCGCGGACACCCGGCTGCTGACACAGTGAGCCGCTCGCTTGCCGCTCCACCCGGGGAGGTGCATACGTACTGGGGCGGCAAGCACCCCTGGGCGCCGGGGATCCGGCGGCCCGTCAGCGCAGTTGGGGCAGCACCTCGGCGCCCAGCCGCCGCACGTTCTCCTCCGTCGCCGCGAGGTCGCCCGACCCCTCGACAAGCAGGGCGAACCGGGAGATCCCGGTGCGTTCCGAGGTGGCCGCGAGCCGGTCGGCGGCCAGCCGCGGGGTGCCCACCGGGTGCAGCCCGCAGAGCAGTTCGGTGTAGGCGAACGGGTCGCGCATCGCGCGCGCCCGGCCGTCCACCGTCACATGGGCGTCGAGGCCCTGTTTCAGCCAGCCCGGCATCGCCTTCAGCAGGGTCTCCACCGCGTCGGTGCGCCGGTCCGCGAGCTGGCAGACGCCCGCCGAGACATGGGCCGCGCCCGCGATCTCCTCGGGCGGCCGGCCCGCGGCCCGTGCGGACCGCCGCCACAGGGCGACCATCTCGGCCTTTTCCTCGTCACCGATGTGCATCCCGAGCAGCATCGGCAGTCCGCGCTCGGCCGCCAGCCGGACCGTGGCCGGTGAGGTGCAGGCGACGACCACCTCCGGCCCGGGCGTCTCCGTCAGCGCCTCCGAGGGGCGGGGCACGACGGGCACCTCCCGGAACGAGAAGCGTTCACCCGAAGCCGCGACGGACGGTTCGCGCAGCCAGCGCACCAGCAGATCGAGTGATTCCGGGAACCCCCGCTCGTACGCCTCCAGGCCCGCGCCGAACACCTCCAGGTCCACCCACGGCCCGCCGCGCCCCACGCCCAGCGTGAACCGCCCGCCGCTCGTCAGGTGCAGCAGCGCGGCCTGTTCGCCGAGGGCGACCGGGTGGGCGGTGGGCAGCACACTGACCGCGGTGCCGACCCGGACGCGCTCGGTGCGGCCGAGCAGCAAGGCGGCCAGGGTGACCGCGGACGGACATGTGCCGTACGGCACGAAGTGGTGCTCGGCCAGCCACACTGTGTCCAGCCCGGCCTGTTCGGCGACCTCCGCCGAGCGGACCGCCCGGTGCAGTGCCTCCCCGGGGCCCTGACCCGGGAACTGGGCCGCCAGCACAAAGCTTCCTACGCGCATCGCTCTTCCTGCTTCCTTGGCTCCGACCGGAGCTCCCCCACCCGGCATAACCGTCTGACACGTGCCGAGGACACGGCCTGGCGGGGAGATTTGCGGATTGTCTGCAGAATGCGCCCCTGGTAGGGGCACTTGTGCGGTTCGGAGCGCTACGCGTACCCGTACCGGCGCCGCGTACGCTGGATGCGGCCCGTGCTTCCTGTATAGCTCCGAGAGGTGTCCCGTGTCCCCGCGTCGCAACCGACCGAAGGCAGCCGGATCGTCCGGCCGGAGCGCCGAGGACGATCAGGACGGCCGGTACGGCGGCTGGCAGTCCGCGGAGAGCTGGCGGGGCGAGGAGTGGAGCGTGCGCCACGTCGCGGGGGCGAGCGCCGAGGGCAAGACCTACCGCTGCCCGGGCTGCGACCAGCTCATCCCCTCCGCCGTCCCGCACGTGGTGGCCTGGCCCGAGCACGCCGGCGTGGACGACCGCCGGCACTGGCACAAGGCGTGCTGGAACGCGAAGGACCGCCGCACCACGCGGGTGCAGCGGTCCCGTAACGCGCCGAGGTTCTGACCCGGGACTCAGACGTCCCGGCTCTGGAGCAGCGCGTAGGCGCCCGCGTAGGCCGCGGCGGTCACGCCCAGCATGATCCACAGCGGGTCCCAGCCCGACGGGCCGGAGTGGCTGAGGGTGTTGTCGTAGAACACGCCCATCTGGCTCGGGATGGAGTACTCCAGCAGCGCCGTCTGCACCTTCTCCAGCGACGACGCGTTCATGAACAGCGCGATCACCAGCGGCGCGAGCACGGCGCCGATCATGATGGTGATGGCGCCCGCCGAGTGCCGGATCATCGAGCCGACGAGCAGCGACAGCAGTCCGAGCAGTGCGATGTAGAGGCTGATGCCGAGCGTGGCCTTCAGCCATTCCCCGGTGGTCGGGCTCTTCGCGCCCTGGCCGTCCAGCATGGAGGCCTGGAGCATCGCCACGAAGGACACCACCGCCAGCGTCACCACGAAGGCGAGCGCGAAGAAGACGATCGCCTTGGCGGCCAGCACCCGGCCCCGGCTCGGGCAGGCGGTCATCGTCGTACGGATCATGCCCGTGCCGTACTCGGAGGCCGTGGTCAGCACGCCGAGCGTGATGATGCACATCATGCCGATCAGCAGGCCGAAGAAGCCGAGGGTCAGCGGGCTCTGGCCGCTGAGGTCGCCGGAGCCCCGGACCGCCACACCGGCGAGCAGGCCGATGCCGACCACCAGCAGGACGAAGACGCCGAGCGTCCACATCGTCGAGCGCACCGACTTGATCTTGGTCCACTCGGACGCCAGCGCGTGCCCGAGGTGGGTGCGCACGACGGGGATCGGCGAGTTGTAGCCGGGGAGGTTCCCGCCGGGCGCCGCCTGCCATTCGGGCGCGGCGGCCGGGGCCTGCGGCATCGGGGGCTGGTGGGTGCTCATCGGGCGTCCTCGGGCTGGGTCGGGTCGGCGGCCGGGGCCGCGGGTGCGGACTGGGACGGTCGGTCGGCCGGGCCGGGGGAGCGGCCGCCGGGGGCTGCGCCTGCGGCGCCGGCTGCGCCTGCGGGACCGCCTGCGGGACCGGCTGTGCCTGCGGGACCGGCGGCGCCTGGGGCGCCTGGGCGGCGGGGGCGGCGTACGGGTTGGGGGTGCCCGCGCCGGGTGCCCCGTACGGTGCGCCCGCGGGAGCACCGCCGTACGGCCCCTGGGGCGCCTGCATCGCGAACGGGTGGCCGCCCGCCTGCGGCGGCGGCGGGGCGTACCAGCCGGGCTGGCCCTGGCCGGGAACCGGCATGGGCGGCTGGGCGCCGGGCGGCGGCGGCTGCTGCAGCCCCGCCTTCTGGTCGATGGTGGAGCGGTAGTCGACGGCGCCCTGCGTCATCCGCATGTAGGCCTCCTCCAGCGAGGCCTGGTGCGGCGACAGCTCCCACAGCCGTACGTCCGCCTCGTGCGCGAGGTCGCTGATGCGGGGCAGCGGCAGCCCGGTCACGCGCAGCGCGCCGTCCTGCTCCGGCAGCACATGACCGCCCGCCTCGGTGAGCGCGGAGGACAGCTTCTCACGCGACTGGGGCTCGGTGTCGGGCGTGCGGACCCGCGCGAAGTCGGCGGAGTTGGCGGAGATGAACTCCTTCACGCTCATGTCCGCGAGGAGCTGGCCCCGCCCGATGACGATGAGGTGGTCGGCGGTCAGCGCCATCTCGCTCATCAGGTGCGAGGAGACGAAGACGGTACGGCCCTCGGCGGCCAGCGCCTTCATCAGGTTGCGTACCCAGAGGATGCCCTCGGGGTCGAGGCCGTTGACCGGCTCGTCGAAGAGGAGCACCTGGGGGTCGCCGAGCAGCGCGGCGGCGATGCCGAGCCGCTGGCCCATGCCCAGCGAGAAGCCCTTCGACCGCTTCTTCGCCACTTCCTGGAGACCGACGACCCCGAGCACCTCGTCCACCCGGCGGGCCGGGATGCCGGAGAGCTGGGCGAGGCTGAGCAGGTGGCTGCGGGCGGACCGGCCGCCGTGCACCGCCTTGGCGTCGAGCAGCGCGCCGACCTGGCGGGGGCGTTGGGCAGCCTGCGGTAGGGGTAGCCGCCGATGGTCACGGTGCCGGACGTCGGATTGTCCAGCCCGAGGATCATCCGCATGGTGGTCGACTTGCCCGAGCCGTTGGGCCCGAGGAAGCCGGTCACCGCACCCGGTCGCACCTGGAAGGAAAGGTTGTACACGGCGGTCTTGTCGCCGTAGCGCTTGGTCAGGCCGACAGCCTCGATCATGCTCCGCACCCATCGAAAGGTTCAGGACAGCGGGGCACACGCCCCCGTAAGGGTTAGGAGGATATCCGGGCGCTGACGGTTCCGGCCAAGGAAAAGTAAAGCCAGAGCGTCACCGAACGTGGCCGAAACGACTCACTGGGCGTCCCGCCGCTTCAGCAGGGCGTACCCGCCCGCGAGCGCCGCGGCCACCCACAGCGCCATGATCCCGAGCCCGCCCCAGGGGCCGTAGGGGGTGTCGTCACCGATCCTCGGCACCACCTGCATGATCCGGCTGCCGGCCTGGTCGGGCAGGAACCGGCCGATCTTCTTGGTGGCGTCCACGTTGCCGAGGATGTTGGAGACCAGGAAGAAGAACGGCATCAGGATGCCGAGCGAGAGCAGCGGCGAGCGCAGCATCGTGGCGACGCCCATGGAGAACATCGCGATCAGCGTCATGTAGAGACCGCCGCCGATCACCGCGCGCAGCACACCCGGGTCGCCGAGGTGGGTGCGCAGGGAGCCCAGCATCGCCTGCCCGAGGAAGAACGCGGCGAAGCTGGTGGCCATGCCGACCAGCAGCGCGAGCGCGGTGGCCACGGCGATCTTGCCGAACAGGAAGGTGCCCCGCTGCGGCACGGCGGCCAGCGACACCCGGATCATGCCGGTGCTGTACTCGTTGGAGACGACGAGCACCCCGAACACGATCATGGCGAGCTGGCCCAGGGTCATGCCCGCGAAGCTGACCACGGTGGCGTCGAAGGAGAGCCGGTCGCGCACCGGCATGTTGTCGAACTGGTTCCGGGTCAGTGCGGAGATGAGCATCCCGAGGGCGAGCGTGACCAGGACGGCCAGCGAGAGGGTCCACACCGTGGACGAGACGGACCGGATCTTGGTCCACTCGGACCGGATCACCTGTGCTGCGGCCATGCTCAGGCTCCCTTCCAGCCGGCGCCCCAGTCCTGGCGGACCGGGACGGCGGGTTCGGTGTGCGCGTGGTACTCCACCGACTCGGCCGTGAGCCGCATGAACGCCTCCTCCAGCGAGGCGTGCTGCGGGCTCAGCTCGTGCAGCACGATCCCGTTGCGTGCGGCCAGTTCCCCGATCCGCTCCGCCTTGCCGCCCTCCACCTCCAGCGCTCCGCCGCCCGCCTCGACGACGGTGATCCCGCCCTCGTGCAGCACGTCCAGGAGCCGCTCGCGCTGGGGCGTACGGATGCGCACGTAGGCCCGGGAGTGCTGCCGAATGAAGTCGGCCATGGAGGTGTCGGCGAGCAGCCGCCCCTGTCCGATGACCACCAGGTGCTCGGCGGTCAGCGCCATCTCGCTCATCAGATGGCTGGAGACGAAGACCGTCCGCCCCTGGGCGGCCAGCGACTTCATCAGGTTGCGGATCCAGTGGATGCCCTCCGGGTCGAGCCCGTTGACCGGCTCGTCGAACATCAGGATCCGCGGATCGCCGAGCAGCGCGCCCGCGATGCCGAGCCGCTGGCCCATGCCGTACGAGAACCCCTTGGCCTTCTTCCGCGCCACGGCGGTGAGCCCGACGGCGTCGAGCACCTCGCCCACCCGGCGCGCCGGGATGCCGTTGCTCTGCGCCAGACAGAGCAGGTGGTTGTGGGCGCTGCGGCCGCCGTGCACCGCCTTGGCGTCGAGCAGCGCCCCGATCGAGGTGAGCGGGTCCCTGAGTTGCTCGTAGTGGCGGCCGTCGATGCGCACGTCACCGGCGGTGGGCCGGTCCAGCCCGAGGATCATCCGCATGGTCGTGGACTTCCCGGCCCCGTTGGGCCCGAGAAAACCCGTCACGATGCCCGGGCGCACGGTGAAGGTGAGGTGGTCCACCGCCACCTTCTCGCCGTACCGCTTGGTCAGCCCCTCGAGCTCGATCATGCGGCCACGCTAGGACGGGGGCAGGGGCCCTGCCACTCGGGAGGACGGCTCGGTCCGCGGCGGTGAGCACGGTCAGCGGGAGGGCCGGCGGATCCGGATCGGGCCGCGGGCCCGCGCGGGATCGACGCGAGTGCCGTGCTGGGTGATCTCCACCTGCCCCCGGGCCGCGAGCCGGGCGGCGGCCCGGCGGACGGGCTCCATCAGTTCCCGCCAGCCGTCGTCGTCGGACCGGTGGACCGCACGGGCCACGTCCGACGGACAGACCGAGGCGCCCGGCGCTCTGCGGTCCAGCAGATCGAGGACCGCCTCCTCCAGGGACCTGTCGGTGTCGGACATGAGGCGGCCCCTCTCACTCTTCCGTCAGGCTACGCGCACACGGAAGGGGCGGCGGGACAAGGTCCCACCGCCCCTCACCGGGTCGCTCGACTAGCGGGTCTGCTGCGCCGGGACACCCCGGGAGATCGACTCGTCCTCGGCCGGCGAACCGGCGGCGGCCACCGCGGCACCGGTCAGCGTGGCGAGCATCTCGCGCACGTTCGTGAGCTGGGCGTTGATGGAGTCGCGGCGGTTGGTGAGAGCCGCGAGCTCGCGCTCGGATTCCGAACGGATCCGGTCGGCCTTGGCATTGGCGTCGGCCACGATGTCCTCGGCCTGGCGCTGGGCCGTCTCCACCGTCTGGCGGGCGCGGCGCTCGGCGTCGGTGCGCAGCTTCTCCGCCTCCAGACGGAGCTGCTCGGCGCGGTGCTCGATCTCCGCGAGGCGCTTCTCGGCCTTCTGCTGACGCGAGGCCAGGTCACGCTCGGACTGCTCGCGGCGCTTGGCCAGGTTCGTCTCGAAGTCGGCGGCGGCCTGCGCGGCCTTGGCACGGGTCTCCTCGAAGAGGGCGTCCGCCTCCTCGCGCTTGGACTGCGCGTCCTTCTGCGCGTCGGTGCGGAGCTGGGCGGCCTCGCCCTTGGCCTTCTCGACGATCCGGACGCCCTCGTCCTCGGCCTTGGCCTTGCGCTCGGCGGCGAAGGACTCGGCGTCGTTGCGGACCTGCTGGGCCGCCGACTCGGCAAGCTCGCGGTGCTGCTCGGACGCGCGCCGCGCCTCGTCGCGCAGATCCTTGGCCTCTTCCTCGGCCAGGCGCAGGATCTTCTCGACCCGCGCCCCGAGACCCGCGTACGACGGCTCGGCGTCGGTGACCTGGGCCTGCGCGTTCTGCGTCTCGAGGTGCAGCTCCTCGATGCGCTTCTCCAGCGCGGTGATGCGGGAGAGGGCGCTGTCACGGTCGGAGACGAGCTTGGAGATGCGTTCGTCCACCTGAGCGCGGTCGTACCCACGCCGCACAAGCTCGAAGCCGTAGGGGAAGTGTCGCTCATGGGGTTCCTGTCGAATGAGACCGGTGAGGTGATAGGTGGAATCCTAGGCGCCGAAGCGGTGTGTCATCGAGCGGATACGTGTTTGATCTGGAGAATGACACCTCTTTCGGGTGGCTGATCACATGACGGCTTGCCAAAGACCTGGGCAAAGCACCCAGAAGACACCTCAAGCCTTCCCGTTCGCTAGCTCTCCGACGACTTGCCACCCGAACGGGGGAACCCACCGTCGCTCCCGCCTTGACCCCGTTGTCCTTGCCGGCAGTCGGCGTCTCGAAGGACTCCAGCGCCTCCAGGACGTCCTGGACCCGGGAGATCTCGGTGTTGATGTCCTCGCGGCGGCGCACCAGCAGCTCCAGCTCCCGCTTGCCCTCCTCGACCGTGCGCCGCGCCTCGCGGACCGCCTCGGCCTTGAGTTCCTCGGCCTCCCTGACCAGCGTGGCCTTCTTCTGCTCGGCCTCCTTGAGCAGCCCCTCCGCCTTCTTGACGGCGGCGATGCGGACCTTGCCGGCCTCGGAGTTGGCCTCCGACACCAGTTCCTTGGCCTTCGACTGCGCCTCGGCGAGCTGCTCCTCGGCGGCCTTGATCAGCGCGTCGCAGCGGTCGCCGGTCGACTTCATCGTCTCGGCGGCCTCCCGGCGGGCCCGCTCGTGCAGCTCCTCGATCTCGGAGGTGATGCGTTCGCGCAGCTCCTCCGCGCGCTCGCGGATCGCGGTCGCGTCCCGGCGGGCGCCGACCAGCAGCTCGTCCGCGTCCGTGCGGGCCTTCTCCACCCGGGAGTTGCCCTCGACGGTCGCCTCGGACACGATCCGGTCGGCCTCGCTGCGGGCCGCGCCCACCATCGTGTCGGCCTGCGACTCCGCGTCCGCGGTGGTCTTCAGCGCCTGCTGCTGGGCCTCGGTGAGCAGCTTGTCCGCCTCGGCCGTGGTCTCCGTGATGAGCGTGTCGACCTGCTCGGCCGCCTCCGAACGCCGCTTGTTTGCGTCCTTGCGGGCCGCGTCCAGGGTGCGCTCGGCCTCCTCGCGCGCCGACCCGGTCAGCCGCTCGGCCTCGGCCTCGGCGTCCGCCCGCAGCCGCTCGGCCTCGGCCCGCAGCCGCTCCGCGTGCGCCTGCGCCGAACCCACCGTCTCGGCGGCCTCGGCCCGCAGCCGTTCGGCCTCGCCGGTGGCGTCCCCGACGAGCTGCTCGGCGTTCGCGACGGCCTCGGCGCGGACCCGGTCCGCCTCCGCGACCGCCTCGGCCCGCACCCGCTCGGCCTCGGCGGCCGTCTCGGTCTGCAGCCGCTCCGCCTCGGCGGTGGCCTCCGTGATGAGCGTGTCCACCTGGGCCGCCGCGTCCGAACGGATGCGGTTGGCGTCCTCCCGGGCGTCCGCCCGGGTGCGGGAGGCGGCCTGGTCGGCCTCGGCGAGCGCGTCCGACGCCTCGGTGCGCACCCGCTGGGCGTGCGCGGACGACTCGGTGCGCAGCCGGTCGGACTCCGCGATCGCCTCCGCGACCGTGCGCTCGGCGAGCGCCTTGGCGGCCTCCGTCTCCTCGTGCGCCTCGCGCCGCAGCCGCGAGGCGTCCTCGCCGGCCCGCTCCCGCTCGGCGTAGGCGTCGGAGCGGACCCGGTCCGCCTCCTCCTGGGCCTCCCGCTTCGTACGGTCGGCCGCGTGCTCGGCGGCCGAGCGCAGCCCGGTGATCTCCGCCTGCGCCTGCTCGTGCAGCCCGGCGACGGAGTCCCGTACCTGCTGGGCGTGCTGCTCGGCGGCGGACACCATCTCGGTGGCGCGCCGGTCGGCCTCCTCGACCAGCCGGGTCGCCTCGGTCTGCGCGTCCTCCACCCGCTTGCGGGCCGAGGCCAGCAGTTCCTCGCTCTGCTCGCGGGCCCGCTCGCGCTCCTGGTCGGCCTCGGACCGCGCGGCACCGAGCAGCTCCTCGGCCTCGCGGCGGCGGCGGGCCGCCTCCTCCTGGGCGGCGGCCAGCGTCTCGGACGCCTCGGTGCCGAGCCGCTCGGCGGCGGCCTGCGCCTCCGCGCGGACCCGGTCGGCGGTCTCCTGGGCCTCCACCTTCAGCCGTTCGGCCTCGGTCGCGGCCTCCGTGCGCAGCCGCACGGCGACGGCCTCGCCCTCGGCGCGCGAGGCGGACGCGTCCGAGGCGGCCTCGGTGCGCAGCCGTTCGGCCTCGTCCTCGGCCTGCTGCTGGAGCGTACGGATCCGCTCGGCGGCCTCCGTGCGCAGCCGCTCGCCCTCCTCGGCGGCCTCCCGGCGGATCCGGGCGGCCTCCTCACGGGCCTCGCCGAGGGCCTGCTCGGCCGACGCCAGCCGATCCTGGGCCTCGGTCTGCAGCCGGGTCAGCTCCTCGGCGGCCTCGGCGCGCCGCGCCTCGACCGCCCGCTCGGTCTCCTCGCGCAGTTCGCGCGCGGCCCGTTCGGCGTCCGCCTTCAGCGCGTCGGACTGCTCGACGACCTCCGCGCGGTGCCGCTCGGCCTCCTTGCGGGTGCGCTCCAGGGTCTCCTCGGCCTGCCGGCGCAGCGTGGTGGCCCGCTCGATGGCCTCGGTGCGGACCTTCTCGCTGTCCGACGTCGCCTTCTGGCGCAGCTCGTCGGCGTCCGCCCGGGCCTTGGCGAGCAGCTCCTCGGCGGACCTGGCCGCCTCCTCGATCTGGGCCACGGCCTCCCGGCGGGCCTCGGCGCGGATGGACTCGCCCTCCGCGACCGCGTCGGCGCGCAGCTGCTCGGCCTCGCCGCGCAGCCGGCGCGCCTCCTCCTGCAGCTCGACCGTCTTGGCGCGGTACTCCTTGGTGTCGTCCTTCGCCGCGCCCTTGAGCTGCTCGGCGATGTCGTGCGCCTCGGAGCGCAGCCGGTCCGCCTCGGCCTCGGCCTCCCGGCGGACCCGCTCGGCCTCCTCGGCCGCGGCCTTGATGGTCTTCTTGGCGTCCTCCGACGCCTTGTCGAGGACGTCCTCGGCGGTCCGGGCCGCCTTCGACAGCTGGGTCGCCGTCTCCTCGGCGGTGACGCTGCGGGCCTTCTCACCGGCCTCGGCGACGATCTTCTCGGCCTCGGCGCGCGCGTCCGCGACCAGCTGCTCGGCCTCGGACCTGGTGTTCTCGGCCTCCTTGGTGGCCTCCTCGACCAGCCGGGCGACCTGCTCCTTGGCGGTACGGGTGCGGGTCTCGTTGGCGGCCTCGGCGCCGGCCAGCGCCTTGGCGGCCGCCTCCTTGGCCTCCGTGAGCAGCTTCTCGGACTCGGACTGCGCCTTGCGCAGCGCCTCCTCGGCCTCCGCCATGCGCTGCTCGGCGGCCCGGCTCAGCTCGGTGGACTGCCGGCGGGCGGCGTCCGACTCGTTGGCGGTGGAGGTGCGCAGCTGCTCGGCGTGGTCGGTGGCCTCCTGCGCCTGCGTGGAGGCGGCGTTCAGCAGCCGCTCGGCGTCGGTGCGGGCACGGCGCAGCAGCTGCTCGGCCTCGGCGCGCGCGGCCTCCGCGTCGCTCTGCAGCCGCTCGCGGGCCTCCCGGGTCAGCCGCTCGGCCTCCGCGCGGGCGGCGGCCATGGCCTGCTCGGCCTCGGCACGGGACTCGTCCAGCAGCCGGCGGGCCTGCGACTCGGTGCGGGCGCGAAGCTGCTCCGCCCACGCCACGTTCTCGTTGACGTGCGACTCGACGGTCTGCCGCCGCTCGGCCAGCTCCTGGTCGAGCTGCTGGCGGCGGGTGACCGCCTCCTGGTGCAGCTCGGTCTGGAGCCGGGCGGCCTGCTCGGCGTGCTCCTGCAGGATGCGCTGGGTCTGCGCGCGGGCCTGGCTCAGCTCCCGCTCGGCGTCCTGGCGCAGCTGGTCGGCCTGCATCTGGGCATTGCGGAGCAACTGCTCGGCCTGATAGCCGATGTCACCGCCGTCATAGGCGGGCCGGGTCATCAGGGTGCGGCGCGCCTCGTGCAGCTTGGCGCGCAGCACCTCGACCTGGTAGCCGAGGTCCTCGGCGTGCTGAATCGCCTTTTCCCGCTCGGTCCTCAGCCGCTTCATCTCGGCCTCGAACCGAGAGAGGTGGTCGACGTCAGCCGCCGGCTCTCGCTCCTGGCTCTCGTAGCCCCGCACTGCGCGGTCCCATCCGTCCCCTGGTGAGCTTCTCCAACGAGCACCGTCCATCCGCCGGACGGAGCCCCCGGGGAATGGTGTCAGATCAACGGCGGAGCACGGGCTGCTGCCCCGACGCTCGTCCCCCGAAACCCGGACCCCGGCATGCGGTCGTCCCGGTTCTGAGGACGACCGCCCCCAACCCTACCGGCCCATATGTACGAGGGTCAGTGCTCAGGTGACTCAACTGGGGCCGAAGTGACCAGTTCTGTCAGGACACCGTGGCAATCCTTCGGGTGCAGGAAGGTGATCCGCGACCCCATGGAGCCGCGTCGTGGCTCGTCGTACAGAACGCGTACGCCCTTGCCCCGGATGGAGTCGGCGTCCGCGTCGACGTCCGCCGTACCGAAGGCGATGTGGTGGACGCCCTCGCCGTTCTTGGCCAGCCACTTGCCGACCGCGGAGTCCTCGCGGGTCGGTTCCAGGAGCTGGAGGTAGGAGGCGCCGCCGTCGGACGTCTCGTTGATCTTGAGCATGGCCTCGCGCACGCCCTGTTCCTCGTTGACCTCGGTGTGGAACACCTCGAAGCCGTACGTGGCCCGGTAGAACTCGACGGTGGCGTCGAGGTCGTGGCAGGCGATCCCGATGTGGTCGATTCGCGTCAGCATGGATTCAGTGCAGCGCCACCGCCGTGGTTACGCAACGTGCGCGCGATCACACCGACGGGCCGATGACGGCACGGAGTGCCGCTCAGTACATTCGAAGTAAACCCTCGTTCACTCCTCGGCTGTGCAGGCCGGTAAGGGGATCGCAGCTCATGTCTTCTGGAACACCCGGTACGACCAGCTCGGTGATCGTCGCGGGCGCGCGTACGCCCATGGGGCGGCTGCTCGGCTCGCTGAAGTCCTTCTCGGGAGCCGACCTCGGCGGCTTCGCGATCAAGGCCGCCCTCGACCGTGCGGGGATCGGTGGCGACCAGGTGCAGTACGTGATCATGGGTCAGGTGCTGCAGGCCGGGGCGGGTCAGATCCCGGCCCGCCAGGCCGCGGTCAAGGCCGGCATTCCCATGAACGTCCCGGCGCTGACCATCAACAAGGTGTGTCTCTCGGGTCTGGACGCGATCGCGCTGGCCGACCAGCTGATCCGCGCCGGCGAGTTCGACATCGTGGTGGCCGGCGGCCAGGAGTCCATGACCAACGCCCCGCACCTGCTGCCGAAGTCCCGTGAGGGCTACAAGTACGGTGCCGTCGAGGTGCTCGACGCCATGGCCCACGACGGCCTGACCGACTCCTTCGAGAACATCGCCATGGGCGAGTCGACGGAGAAGCACAACACGCGCCTCGGCATCAAGCGCCCGGAGCAGGACGAGATCGCCGCCCTGTCGCACCAGCGGGCCGCCGCCGCGCAGAAGAACGGCATCTTCGAGGCCGAGATCACCCCGGTCGAGATCCCGCAGCGCAAGGGCGAGCCGGTCCTCTTCAGCAAGGACGAGGGCATCCGCGGCGACACCACCGCGGAGTCGCTCGGCAAGCTGCGGCCCGCGTTCGCGAAGGACGGCACGATCACCGCCGGGTCCTCCTCGCAGATCTCGGACGGCGCGGCCGCCGTGGTCGTGATGAGCAAGGCCAAGGCGCAGGAGCTGGGCCTGGAGTGGCTCGCCGAGATCGGCGCGCACGGCAACGTGGCCGGCCCGGACAACTCCCTGCAGTCCCAGCCGTCCAACGCCATCCAGCACGCCCTGAAGAAGGACGGCCTGGAGGTCTCCGACCTCGACCTCATCGAGATCAACGAGGCCTTCGCGGCGGTCGCGGTCCAGTCAATGAAGGACCTCGGCGTTTCCACGGAAAAGGTGAACGTCAACGGCGGCGCCATCGCGCTGGGTCACCCGATCGGCATGTCCGGCGCCCGGCTCGTGCTGCACTTGGCGCTGGAGCTCAAGCGCCGGGGCGGCGGCGTCGGCGCGGCCGCGCTGTGCGGCGGCGGCGGTCAGGGTGACGCCCTGATCGTGCGGGTACCGAAGGCCTGAGTCCGAAGTCGTGTCGGTGAAGTGAACGGAGCTGTTTGATGCAGGACGTCTCCTCTCTGGTGGCCCAGGCCAGGGAAGGCCGGCCGCGGGCCGTGGCCCGGCTGATCTCCTTGGTGGAGGGGGCGTCCCCGCAACTCAGGGAGGTCATGGCGGCGCTCGCCCCGCTGACCGGCAACGCCTACGTGGTGGGCCTGACCGGCTCGCCCGGCGTCGGCAAGTCGACCTCCACCTCCGCCCTCGTCACGGCGTACCGCAAGCAGGGCAGGCGGGTCGGCGTCCTGGCCGTCGACCCGTCGTCGCCCTTCTCCGGGGCGCCCTGCTGGGTGACCGCGTCCGCATGTCGGACCACGCCTCCGACCCCGGCGTCTACATCCGCTCGATGGCCACCCGGGGTCACCTGGGCGGTCTGGCCTGGGCGGCGCCCCAGGCGATCCGCGTGCTGGACGCGGCGGGCTGCGACGTGATCCTGGTGGAGACGGTCGGCGTCGGCCAGTCCGAGGTGGAGATCGCCTCCCAGGCGGACACGTCCGTGGTGCTGCTGGCCCCGGGCATGGGCGACGGCATCCAGGCGGCGAAGGCCGGAATCCTGGAGATCGGCGACGTCTACGTCGTCAACAAGGCCGACCGCGACGGCGCCGACGCCACGGCCCGCGAGCTGAACCACATGCTGGGCCTGGGCGAGGCCCGCGGCCCCGGTGACTGGCGCCCGCCCATCGTCAAGACGGTCGCGGCCCGTGCCGAGGGTGTGGACGAGGTGGTGGAGGCCCTGGAGAAGCACCGGGCCTGGATGGAGGAGCACGGCGTGCTCGCCGAGCGCCGCCGGGCCCGCGCGGCCCGCGAGGTGGAGACCATCGCGGTCACGGCCCTGCGCGAGCGGATCGGCGATCTCCACGGTGACCGCAGGCTCAGCGCTCTCGCCGAGCGCATCGTGGCGGGCGGCCTGGACCCCTACCGCGCGGCGGACGAGCTGGTGGCGGGACTGACGGAGGGCTGACCGCCCGGTGCCCGGGCGCGGCCCCCGGGGCGCGGGCCCGCGCCCGCGCCCCGATGGGCGGCCGTCGTCAGGGACGCCCCCGATGCCCTCTCAGGTGCTCGGCGATCGGCTTGAGCGCCTTGTCCAGTTCGGTCAGCGCATCGGGCGACAGCAGGTCTATGAAGTGCCTGCGCACCGACGCCACGTGGTGGGGCGCGACCTTCCGCATCGTCTCCATGCCGTGCTCCGTCAGCACGGCGTACAGCCCCCGCCGGTCGGACTCGCAGTTCTCGCGCCGGACCAGGTTCGCGTTCTCCATCCGCGTGATCTGGTGCGAGAGCCGGCTCTTCGACTGCAGCGTGGCGGACGCCAGGTCGCTCATGCGCATCCGCACGTCGTCCGACTCGGACAGGTTCACGAGAATCTCGTAGTCGTTCATCGTCAGGCCGAACGGCTGCAGATCCTTTTCGAGCTGGTACGTCAACAGCCTGTTGACCTCCAGGTGGGTGCGCCAGGCGCACTGCTCCGCATCGGTCAGCCAGCGCGTGGCCGTCTCGGTCTCCATGAATGAAGTCTACCTAAGAAGTTGAATGACGAACTACTTCGGATGGTGTGACGGTGCGCACGCGTTCGAGCCGTCACACTCCGCAGACTACCGCTCACAGCCCGAAGCGACGTTGGAGGTCCCCGAGCTGTCCGGGAAGGCGCGGTGTGCCCGATGATTGCGGACCGTGTCCACCCGGTGCCGCTCCGCCACCGCCGGGGACCCCCGGTTCGGGCGGAACCGCCCCTGTCGACTGCTCCGCCATCAGCGTCTCACTCGACTGGAGGAGGACCGTCCCGGCGCCGACGAACTCGAACTGGTGCTCCTCGCCGGAAGCGCCGCCCAACCCCGTCATCGCACGTAGACCGCCCATGACACCCGTCAGATACCCGTGGTCGTAGTGATGACACGGTGACGGGCAGTCGGCCCACCCGACCAGCGCCTGGGGATCCACCCGGATCGGCGGTTCCAGGAACACCACCGGACCGTTAGATGCGGCGACGAACTTTCCGGTTCCGATGAGTGTCAGAAAACCTGGCACGATCGACTGCTTGAGCGCGAGACTTGGCTGAAAAGCGAGCAGATTGCCCGCGCGAATGGTCAAGTTCCCGTCGTCCAGGTCATAGGAGTTGACGTCGAAGGCCCGGTCGGCCAGCAGCATCTTCCCCGAGCCGGCCGCCACGACCCAGTCGCTCGCGTGCAGTGGCGAATGGAACGACGTACGGACAAGTCGGTCGAGTCGCCCGTGCCCGATGCCGTTGAACTCGATCGCCCCGTAGTAGGCGATCATCTTCCCCTTCTGCAGGAACCACTCCCCGCTCTTGAGCTCGACGCAGAAGGTGTACTTGTTCACGTTGTCGTCGGCGGGCAGGGTCACCGGGTCGTGCACCACGGGGCCGCCGGGGGATCCGTACGCGCTCACAGCTTCTCCTCCGAGGCCTGGACGTACACCGTGCCGCTGCCGCTCAGCTCGAGCTGGAACGCCTCCCCGGAGCCGCGGCCCACCATGTCCCGCCAGCCGAGCGCGGTGGACAGCTTGTTCCGCACGTCGCCGTGGTGGGCCACGTAGGCCTGCGGGTCCACGTGCACCGGGCGCTGCGGGGTGATCGGGATCTCGAAGACCCCGCCGTGCGCCATCACGGCCACCGAGCCCTGCCCCTGGAGGGTGGTGGTGAACAGGCCCTGCCCGGTGACCTGGCCGCGCACCAGGCCCATCACCCCGCCCTGGGAACCCATGAACATCGTGCCCTGCCGGAGCGTGCCCTCGAAGGCGAGCAGCCGGTCGGCCTCCACGTAGAGGGTGTCGCCGGTGAGGGCGATGACGTGGACGTGGTGGCCGCCGTGCCCGAAGAACACCGTCCCGCTGCCCTCGACGGACATCAGCGGGGCCGCCTCACCGGCCACCCGGCGCCCGATCATGGACATCAGCCCGCCCTGGCCGCCCTGCAGGTTGGGGGTGAAGGACACCTCCCCCCGGTAGGCGAGCATCGCGCCGCGCTGGCTGAACAGCCGCTGCCCGGGCAGCACGGTCGCCTCGACCATCTTGTTGTTGATCTCCCGGAAGGTCATCTCACAGGTCCCCCGCGATCGTGTTGCGCTCGCTCGGCTGGACGTACACCAGACCGTCGCCCTCGAAGCGGATCTGGAAGGCCTCGCCGCCGCCCTCCCCGAAGAGGGTGCGGAACGTCACACCGGACTGGAAGGTCTGCCGCACGTCGCCCTGATGGGCGATGTAGGCGCCCGGGTCGACGATCAGCGGGTACTGCGGGCTGACCCGGAGCACCACCGCCGGCCCGTCGGACGTGATGGCCGCCTGACCGTGACCCTCGACGGTCGTCGTGAACAGCCCGTTGCCCTGCGAGGCGCCGCGCAGCCCGGTGAACGTCGTGCCCGTGCGCAGCCCTCCGTCGGTCGCCAGCAGGTTGCTCGACTCGACGTGGAGTCTGTCCCCCGCAGGCCGACCAGGTTGATCTCCGCGGCCCGGTCCGCGAACCAGCAGGTCCCCTGCCCCCTCACCTCCATCACCGTCATCTGCTCGCCGGTGAGCCGCCGGGTCACCATCCCGCGCAGCCCCTCGCCGCCGCCGCTCAGCTTCTTGAAGGTCATCTGCCCGTCGTACGCGACCATCGAGCCGTTCTTCGCCTTGACGGCGTCCCCGGTCATGTCGACGGCGAGCACCTTGCTTCCCTGAAGTCGGAACATCGCCACGCAGGGAAAGTAGCGGCGAGGCGGGTGGAGGGAACAGGGCCCGTGGGTGGAGAACGACCCTGAGCGCACCCCCAGGGGTGCGGTTTGCCAGAATGGGGTCGGCTTGTGCGTGTGTTCACAAAGCAGCCGGCCCGTCGTCGCAACTTCCACCGAAGGTGATCCGTGGACATCAAGACCGCCTCCGCCCTCCGCCGTCTCCGCCTGGTCTCCGCCCCGGAGGCCGTGTCCTTCCTCGTCCTGCTCCTCTGCTCGGTGCTGAAGCGGACCACGGACTTCAACGCGGTGCCCGTGATGGGCGCCGTCCACGGCGTGCTGTTCGTCCTGTACGTGCTCTTCTGGGCGGACGCCTGGAACCGCGCCAAGTGGGGCTTCGGCACCGCTGCCCTCTACTTCGTCCTCTCCGTCCTGCCCACCGGCGGCTTCTTCGCCGAGCGCAGGCTGCGCCGCGAGGCCGAGAGCGCCGTCATCGCCGCGCGCGCCCGCAAGGAAGGGGTCGTGAACGCATGATCGTCGCCTTCTCCGTGACGCCCCTGGGTGTCGGCGAGGACGTGGGGGAGTACGTCGCCGACGCCGTCCGCGTGGTCCGCGAGTCGGGGCTGCCCAACCGCACCGACGCCATGTTCACCTCGGTCGAGGGGGAGTGGGACGAGGTCATGGACGTCGTCCGGCGGGCCGTCGCCGCGGTGGAGGCGCGGGCGCCGCGTGTCTCGCTCGTCCTCAAGGCGGACATCCGGCCCGGCGTGACCGACGGCCTGACCTCGAAGGTCGAGACCGTGGAACGGCACCTCGCGGGCTGATCCGTGCCGCGTCCGCTCCCCCGGGTGACCGAAGGCCGAGACGGGGCTGACCGGCATATGACCGGCCGGTAGGGTCTGCTGACGTGCCCAAGCCTCTCAGTCTCCCCTTCGACCCCATCGCACGCGCCGACGAGCTCTGGAAGCAGCGCTGGGGAAACGTGCCCGCGATGGCCGCGATCACCTCGATCATGCGGGCGCAGCAGATCCTGCTGGCCGAGGTCGACGCGGTGGTCAAGCCGTACGGGCTGACCTTCGCGCGCTACGAGGCGCTGGTGCTGCTCACCTTCTCCAAGGCCGGCGAGCTGCCGATGTCCAAGATCGGCGAGCGGCTCATGGTGCACCCCACGTCGGTGACGAACACCGTGGACCGGCTGGTCAGGTCCGGTCTGGTGGCCAAGCGGCCCAACCCCAACGACGGCCGCGGCACGCTCGCCGTCATCACCGGCAAGGGCCGCGAGGTGGTCGACGCGGCCACCCGCGACCTGATGACGATGGACTTCGGCCTCGGGGCCTACGACGCCGAGGAGTGCGCGGAGATCTTCGCCATGCTGCGCCCGCTGCGGATCGCGGCACACGACTTCGACGAGGGTGACCCGGGGCAAGATCTCCCGGAACGGGCGGTTACGCTCGTCGGCATGAAGAAGAGCGTGCTGACCCGCTACCGCGTCCTGGCCTACGTCACCGGTGTGCTGCTGGTCCTGCTGTGCCTGAGCATGATCGCGAAGTACGGGCTGGACATGGACGGTGCCGCCGACGTCACCCGGGTCGTCGCCATCGCGCACGGCTGGCTGTACGTCGTCTACCTGGTCTTCGCCTTCGACCTGGGCTCCAAGGCGAAGTGGCCGGTCGGCAAGCAGCTCTGGGTGCTGCTCGCGGGCACGATCCCGACGGCCGCCTTCTTCGTGGAGCGCAGGATCAGCCGCGAGCTCGAGGGCAAGGTCGCCGACCGTGCCCCGGCCGTCGCCAAGGCCTGACCGAACGTCCCGCAGCGCCGTCGTACGTCACCCGTACGGCGGCGTTCGCGCGGTCGTGACCCAGTTGGCATCGACATTTACTAGGACGTCCAAGTAAATTCGAGGGTATGGACGCTCACGCCATCGAGGAAGGCCGCCGGCGCTGGCAGGCCCGCTACGACGCCGCGCGCAAGCGCGACGCAGACTTCACCACGCTCTCCGGCGACTCCGTGGAGCCGGTGTACGGACCCCGGCCGGGGGACGCGTACGAGGGATTCGAGCGGATCGGGTGGCCCGGGGAGTACCCCTTCACGCGCGGGCTCCACCCGACCGGCTACCGCGGCCGCACCTGGACGATCCGCCAGTTCGCCGGGTTCGGCAACGCCGAGCAGACCAACGAGCGGTACAAGATGATCCTCGCCGCGGGCGGCGGAGGTCTGTCCGTGGCCTTCGACATGCCGACGCTCATGGGGCGCGACTCCGACGACCCGCGCTCGCTCGGGGAGGTCGGGCACTGCGGCGTCGCCATCGACTCGGCCGCCGACATGGAGGTCCTGTTCAAGGACATCCCGCTCGGCGACGTGACCACCTCCATGACGATCAGCGGGCCCGCGGTGCCCGTCTTCTGCATGTACCTGGTCGCCGCCGAGCGGCAGGGCGTGGCGCCCTCGGTCCTCAACGGCACGCTGCAGACCGACATCTTCAAGGAGTACATCGCCCAGAAGGAGTGGCTCTTCCAGCCGGAGCCCCATCTGCGGCTGATCGGCGACCTGATGGAGTACTGCGCGGCCGGCATTCCCGCGTACAAGCCGCTGTCCGTCTCCGGCTACCACATCCGCGAGGCGGGGGCCACGGCCGCGCAGGAGCTGGCGTACACGCTGGCGGACGGCTTCGGCTACGTCGAGCTGGGCCTGAGCCGCGGACTCGACGTGGACGTCTTCGCGCCCGGCCTCTCCTTCTTCTTCGACGCGCACGTCGACTTCTTCGAGGAGATCGCCAAGTTCCGCGCGGCCCGCCGGATCTGGGCCCGCTGGATGCGTGACGTGTACGGCGCGAAGAGCGAGAAGGCGCAGTGGCTGCGCTTCCACACGCAGACCGCGGGCGTCTCCCTGACCGCCCAGCAGCCGTACAACAACGTGGTGCGCACGGCCGTGGAGGCGCTGGCCGCCGTGCTCGGCGGCACCAACTCGCTGCACACCAACGCGCTGGACGAGACGCTGGCGCTGCCCAGCGAGCAGGCCGCCGAGATCGCGCTGCGCACCCAGCAGGTGCTGATGGAGGAGACCGGCGTCGCCAACGTGGCCGACCCGCTGGGCGGTTCCTGGTACATCGAGCAGCTCACGGACCGGATCGAGGCGGACGCGGAGAAGATCTTCGAGCAGATCAAGGAGCGGGGGCTCAGGGCGCACCCGGACGGGCAGCACCCCATCGGTCCGGTCACGTCCGGGATCCTGCGCGGGATCGAGGACGGCTGGTTCACCGGCGAGATCGCCGAGTCCGCCTTCCGCTACCAGCGGTCCCTGGAGAAGGGCGAGAAGCGGGTCGTGGGCGTCAACGTCGCCACCGGGTCGGTGACCGGGGACCTGGAGATCCTGCGGGTCAGCCACGAGGTGGAGCGGGAGCAGGTCCGGGTCCTGGGCGAGCGGAGGGCGGCGCGGGACGAGGCCGCGGTGCGCGCCGCCCTCGACGCCATGCTGGGCGCCGCCCGGTCCGGGGCGAACATGATCGAGCCGATGCTCGACGCGGTACGGGCCGAGGCGACCCTGGGCGAGATCTGCGGGGTGCTGCGGGACGAGTGGGGGGTCTACACGGAACCGGCGGGCTTCTAGGTCGTGTCCGCAATGTCGCGTCGTTCGCCCGCAGGGCGGGCGTCGCGGCGTCCGGTGCGTGCTCTCGGCGTGCCGGCCGGACGCCCTCGTACCGGGTGTACTCGGGCTTCCGTCCGGTGCGGCGAGAGTGCGTGCCGGGCGCCGCGACGCAGGCGTGACTTTGCGGACACGACCTAGGTGTATTGATCACGAGCGTTGTTAACGGTGCCGGGTCTTGATCATGGCGAAGACCTCCGGTGTGGTGGAGGTGTCTAGGCTCCACACCGCACACGGAGGTCTTCGTGTCCCACCGTAATGCCCGGCTGACCGTTCACGGCAGGCGGATCCTGGTCGAACGCGTTCTCACGGGCCGGCCGGTCGCGCATGTCGCGGCCGAGATGGGGATATCCCGTCCCACCGCCCACAAATGGGTCCGCCGCTGGCGGACCGAAGGCGACGCGGGCCTCGCCGACCGTTCCAGTCGGCCCCGAACCACCCCGCACCGCACGTCCTCAGCCACCGAAGCACGTGTCTGCCACCTGCGGACCAGCCGCAAGCTCGGCCCGGCCAGGATCGGCCCGATCCTGGGCCTTCCCGCCTCGACCGTGCACCGGGTCCTGGTCCGCCACGGCCTGAACCGTCTGGCCTGGCTGGACCGGCCCACCGGCGAGCCGATCCGCCGCTATGAGCGGGCCCGGCCAGGCGAGCTGGTCCACGTCGACATCAAGAAGCTGGGCAACATCCCCGACGGCGGCGGCCACAAGGTCATGGACCGCCGCCAGGCGATGGACAACAAACTCGCCACCACCGACCGCCGCCGCAGCTGCAAGCCGGTGATCGGCTACTCGTTCGTCCACTCCGCCGTCGACGACCACTCCCGCCTGGCCTACAGCGAGGTCCTCACCGACGAGCGCAAAGAGACCGCCGCCGGCTTCTGGCAGCGGGCGAACGCCTTCTTCGCCGCCCACGGCATCACCGTCGAACGCGTCCTGACCGACAACGGCTCCTGCTACAAATCAAGACTGTTCACCCAGACGCTGGCCACGGCCGGCATCACCCACAAGAAGATCAGGCCCTACCGGCCGCAGACCAACGGCAAAGTCGAACGCTTCAACCGCATCCTGCTCGACGAATGGGCCTACCAGCGGCCCTACACCTCGAACACCGAGCGGACAGCGGCACTGGCAGACTTCCTCCACACCTACAACCACCACCGCTGCCACACCGCACTGGGCGGACACCCGCCCATCAGCCGCGTCAACAACCCTGCGGGTCAATACACCTAGGCACCGTTGCCCGCCACGGGCGTGTCCAGGGGCGGCAGGCGCTCCCTGGACCCCGGCTTAGGGCCTGTCTGACAATTCCCGTCTGCCGCGCGACGCCATGCACGCCCTCTCACCGCGCCGGCCCCGGACCCGAGTACGTCCAGTACGAGGGTCCGAGTCCGACACGGCGAGAGCACGCGCCTGACGCCGCGCGGCCGCCCTGCGGGCGACGACGCGAATTGTCAGACAGGCCCTAGGCCGCCCCGCCGCCCGGCTGGGCGGTCAGGCCGAGGAGCAGTACCCGGGTGAAGCTGCGCACCCAGGCCTCGTCGGCCGGCTTGCCGCTCACCAGGGTTCGGTGGACCACCGCGCCCGCCACCATGTCGAAGATCAGGTCCACCGTGCGGGACGACTCCGCCGGGTCCGGTTCCGGCGGGAGTTCGCCGCGGCGCTGGGCCCGGGCACGGCCCTCCAGGACCAGGCGCATCTGCCGGTCCACGATCGAGGCGCGGATCCGCTCGCGCAGGGCGTCGTCGCGGGTCGCCTCCGCGACCACCGCCATCAGGCCACTTCTGGCCTCCGGACGGGCCAGGATCGCCGCGAACTGGAGCACCACGCCCTCGATGTCGGCGGCCAGACTGCCGCGGTCGGGCAGTTCGAGCTCGTCGAACAGCTCCGCGACCGCGTCCACCACCAGTTCGTGCTTGCCCGCCCAGCGTCGGTAGAGCGTCGTCTTCGCGACCCCGGCCCGCGTGGCCACGTCGCTCAGGGTCAGCCCTGACCAGCCGAGTTCCACCAGAGCGTCCCGAGTGGCGGCCAGGATCGCGGCGTCCGCGGCGGCGCTGCGCGGACGTCCGGTACGGCTGGCGGGGTGGCGGCTCTGCATGCGTCGACCATAACCGGCGGAATACGTGCGGTCGTGAGGGAGATCACCGGAGAGTGGTGTCGCGGCACCCCCGCGTGGCATTACGCTACGGGTCGTAGCGAAAGCTCGTGCGGACGTACACGGGCGACGACCACCGGCGTGGGGTGGGGACCCGGCGCCAGCCACATCGCTTTTTTTCTTCACGCGCCGAGACGGGGGAGGATAGACGCATGCAGCCACGGAACATGTCCATGAGCGGCGTCGTCGACCTCGCCGCCGTGAAGGCGGCCCAGGAGGCCAAGGCCAAGGCCGAGCAGACGCGCGCCGAAGCCGCCCGGCAGGGCGGCGCGGGGGCCGTATCACCGGCCGACCTCGTCATCGACGTCGATGAGGCGGGATTCGAGCGGGACGTCCTGCAACGGTCCGCCGAAGTACCGGTCGTCATCGACTTCTGGGCCGAGTGGTGTCAGCCCTGCAAGCAGCTGAGCCCGGTCCTGGAGCGACTGGCCGTCGAGTACAACGGGCGCGTCGTGCTCGCCAAGATCGACGTCGACGCCAACCAGATGCTGATGCAGCAGTTCGGGGTCCAGGGGATTCCGGCCGTCTTCGCCGTCGTCGCGGGGCAGGCCCTGCCCCTCTTCCAGGGCGCGGCCGGCGAGCAGCAGATCCGGGAGACCCTGGACCAGCTCGTGCAGGTCGCCGAGCAGCGCTTCGGGCTGACCGGCCTGACCGTCGACCCGGACGCCGAGCCGGGCGGCGCCGCGCCGCAGGAGGTGCCGGCCGGACCGCACGACGCCCTCCTCGAGGCCGCCGTGCAGGCGCTGGACGCGGGGGACCTGGACGGGGCCGTCCAGGCGTACCGGAACGTACTGAGCGACGACCCGGGCAACATGGAGGCCAAACTGGGCCTCGCGCAGGCGGAGTTGCTGCAGCGGGTGCAGGGCATGGACCCGCAGCGGGTGCGTGAGGAGGCCGCCGGGAAGCCGGGCGACGCGGACGCGCAGATCGCGGCCGCCGACCTGGACCTGGTGGGCGGTCATGTCGACGACGCCTTCGGGCGGCTGATCGACACCGTGCGGCGCACGGTGGGTGACGACCGGGACGCGGTACGGCGCCGGCTGCTGGAGCTGTTCGAGGTCGTGGGGCCGGAGGACCCCCGTGTGGTCGGGGCCCGACGGGCCCTCGCCCGGGCTCTGTTCTGACCAGTCGCTAAACACCACGGCATGTGATGCCGGAGTGAAAAATTTGCCTACGAGGCGTCAGGGCGGCCGCACTTTGCCAAAACTTGGCAATTGCGGCCGCTGTTACTCGGAGTAAATCCCCGCCGTTGATCTGTCTGGTTTCGTCCAAGGATCAACGGCTTTGCTCTGCCCCTGACTGACACCCAGCGTCGCCCTTCGAGACCGCTGGGTCGTTGTTCGGTTATCCGGCCGTTACTAGCCAGTAACGAACCCCTTGTGTCCGGGCCGAGAATGCACCACGATCGGCGACGCTCGGTCCATTCCCGCACCCCCGGCAGCCGGTCGGGTCGAGGGAGACTCTGGGTCCCCACCGAGCAGAGCCGGCGGCAGTGGCGCCGGCTCTTGGGCAGGGGGGTCTTCGCCGCACGGCGAAGCCTGTCCAGAAGGTTGTGCGTGATGCGTGTCAGGCGCGACCAGTGGTTGTCGCTCGGGGGTGATCGCCGGTGGTTCGGGCGCGGTTCGTGCCTGATGAGTACAGGCGCTCTCCTTTCCGAGGACGTAGCACTTCTCCCATCCCTGCCTGGCTGAGCCGCCGATTGGGGCGAGTCGGGCCAGGAGATGTACGTCCGAGAAGGAGGAAATATGGAGTCCCAGGTGCGTGGCGGGACCAGATGGAAGCGGTTCGCTGTGGTCATGGTGCCCAGCGTCGCCGCCACGGCAGCGATAGGTGTCGCCCTCGCGCAGGGTGCTCTCGCTGCTTCGTTCAGCGTTTCGGGGCAGTCGTTCAAGGTGACGGCGAAGTCCCTCCACGGTGAGGGCTTCGCCCAGTACGGTGCGCTCGACCAGGGCTACACCATGACCGGGCAGAAGGCGCTTCACCCGGTCGCGGTCTCGGCCTTCAAGTCCGCCACCATCCAGAAGATGTGTCAGTCGGTCGTCACCCCGGACCTCCCGGTCATCGGTGACGTGACGCTCCGCCTCGAGGCGGGCGACAGCTCCGACAAGGACAAGCAGGTCCAGGCCGACCGTCTGTACATCGACGTCGAGGACCTGCAGACCGACGCCGTCTTCCACAACATCGACATCGGTGTTGCCGCCAAGGACGCCAGCAAGGGTCCGGGCATGAAGGGCAACGGCGAGCAGGCCAACCCGTTCGGCTTCGCCCAGCAGGCGGACTCGGCGGACCTGACCGACGTGAAGCAGACGGCGTGGGCGACCACCGCCGGAACCTTCAAGCTCAGTGGTCTGCACATGTCGCTGCACAAGGGCAGTGGCGCAAAGATCGAGTGCTACTAGGCACTCACTGACGGGCGGGGGAGCCGACGGCGCCCCCGCCCGTCCACACTCCGGCCGCGTTTTCACAGGCGGCACACATCACCACCACAGCAACGCCGCACCAGGGAGCTGTTTTCCATGAGCGCCGAGACTCCTGCCGCCGACCCCGGTCAGTTCACCCACCGGAGGCTGCAGTTCCGCGCCTGGCGGGGCACCCGGCCGTTCTGGGCCGGCCTCCTCGTCTTGCTCAGCGGCTTTCCGATCATGTACTTCCCGTACGCGCATCTCCAGGTCGGTCATCTGACCCTGGCGATGTCGACGACCGCGGGAGCCGGGTCGCTGATCATCGGCGTGTTGCTCGTCGTACTCGGCGTCAGCCTCTGGTTCCAGAAGCACGTACGGACCTTCGCGGGCGTCGCCGCGATCCTGCTCGGGCTGGTGTCCCTGCCCGTGTCCAACTTCGGCGGCTTCATCGTCGGCTTCCTGCTCGCCCTCGTCGGCGGTGCGATGGCCGTGTCGTGGGCACCGGGCGTCCCGGCCGGGCCGGAGAGCGCGGAGGAGACCGGCGCGGGGCAGGCGGCCGCTTCCGGGTCCTGGCTGGACAAGGGCCCGGGTGCGGGCACCGTGAGCGAGTCGAACGACCTGTCAGGAACGAGCCCGGCCAACGGGGCGAACGGGAGGCACAGTGCCGGCTGACGAGGTGACCCACGGGGCCGATGTGGACGGGTCCCGTGCGAGAACCGGTCCCCGCCACGCGGCACCCAGGCGGCCGCTGTTCACCAGGTTCCACATGCCCGCCGGCAAGGCGATCGCCTCCGTGGCGATGCCCACCGCCGTCATCGTGGGCATGGGCTTCACATCGACGCTCGCCCTCGCCGACAACAACGGCGGGACGACGTCGAACAGCCAGAAGGCCGCGGAGTACAAGGACTGCGTAGACGCGCTCAAGGACTCCGGGAAGGCCTCGGACTCGCCCTCGCCGTCCGCGAGCGAGTCCACGGACACGGCGACGCCGACCCCCACGGCGTCCACCGGGGCCACGGACAAGCAGGACTCGGGCAAGACCTCCTCGTCGGATTCAGGTTCCGACGAGAAGGCCACGCCCGCGCCCACGGCGACGTCCGGTTCCTCCGACCCGGGTTCGGGCTCCGGTTCCGGCTCCGGCTCCGGTGGTGACACGGCGACGCCGTCGCCGTCGGCGAGCACGAGCAGCGGAGGAGTGCTGGGCACCCTCGGCGACACGCTCGGCGACATCCTCACCGGCGGCAAGACGGACTCCGGCACGTCCGCGAGCCCGGAGCCGTCCGCGTCGCCGTCGTCCGGCTCCACCGCCGGGGCCGGCACGACCGGCACGGTCAAGGACACGGTCGAGAAGACCACCAAGACCGTCACGGACACCGTCAAGGACACCACCGACACCGTCAAGGACACCACCGACAAGGTCTCCAAGACGGCCGAGGACACCACGCAGGCGGTCAAGGACGCGGCCGAGTCGGCCACGCCCAGCCCGTCCGCGAGCTCCACGACGTCCCCCGACGACTGTCCGGCCGCCACCGACGCCGAGGGCGGGGTCGACAACAAGGTGCCGGTGGCCGACGACCCCTGGTACCTGGACGCCAGCTCGCTGACGCTGAGGGGCGCCGACTACAAGGGCATCGTCGAGGTCAGGACCGCCAACGGCACCACCAAGAAGGTGCTCAAGTTCGTCATCTCGGACGGCACGGAGATCGGCGACCTGCACCAGACGGTGAAGGACAAGCAGGCCGGCAAGACGTACCACGTGCAGGCGGCCAAGGGCTCGAAGTCCACCATCACCGGTGGTGACACGGTGATGTACACCGAGAGCATCTCCGGCAACCTGCTGGGGCTGATCCCGCTCACGTTCAGCCCGGACAGCCCGCCGCCGCTGAACATCCCGCTGATCTACATGACCAAGGTCCACGTGGTCCAGGCGGCCCAGTTCGGCGGCAACCTGCACGTGCCCGGCATGCACGTGTACAGCACCGACTGAGCCCGCGCACAAGCCCGTTCGGGAGCCGCGCACAGAGCTGAGGGCGCCCCTGCCACAGGGGGCGCCCTCAGTGCGTGCCGGGGTCCGCGGCGGCCCGGTCAGTCGCCCTGGCTGCCCAGGTGGTGCACCCGGACCATGTTGGTGGTGCCGGGGACGCCGGGGGGCGAGCCGGCGGTGATGATCATCGTGTCACCGGGGTTGAAGCGGGCCAGCTTGGCCAGCTCCTGGTCCACCATGTCGACCATCTCGTCGGTGCTGTTGACGAACGGGACGATGTGCGACTCCACGCCCCAGCTCAGCGTGAGCTGGTTGCGGGTGCCCTCGTCGGTGGTGAAGGCCAGGATCGGCTGGGCCGCGCGGTAGCGGGACAGACGGCGGGCGGTGTCACCGGACTTGGTGAAGGCGATCAGGCCCTTGCCGCCGAGGAAGTCGGCGATCTCGGCGGCGGCACGGGCGACCGAACCGCCCTGCGTGCGCGGCTTCTTGCCGGGGACGAGGGGCTGCAGGCCCTTGGCGAGCAGCTCCTCCTCGGCGGCGCTGACGATCTTCGACATCGTCCTGACGGTCTCGACCGGGTAGGCGCCCACCGAGGACTCCGCCGACAGCATGACCGCGTCCGCGCCGTCCAGGATCGCGTTGGCCACGTCGGAGGCCTCGGCGCGGGTCGGGCGGGAGTTGGTGATCATCGACTCCATCATCTGGGTCGCCACGATCACCGGCTTGGCGTTGCGCCGGCACAGCTCGATCAGGCGCTTCTGCACCATCGGGACCTTCTCGAGCGGGTACTCGACCGCCAGGTCGCCACGGGCCACCATCACACCGTCGAACGCCATCACGACGTCCGTCATGTTCTCGACCGCCTGCGGCTTCTCCACCTTGGCGATCACCGGGACCCTGCGGCCCTCCTCGTCCATCACCCGGTGCACGTCGTTGACGTCCTTGGCGTCCCGGACGAAGGACAGGGCGACCATGTCGCAGCCCATGCGGAGGGCGAAGCGGAGGTCCTCCACGTCCTTCTCGGACAGCGCGGGCACGTTGACGGCCGTGCCGGGCAGGTTGATGCCCTTGTGGTCGGAGACCACGCCGCCCTCGATGACGACCGTCCGCACCCGGGGGCCCTCGACGTCCAGGACCTTCAGCTCGACGTTGCCGTCGTTGATCAGGATCTGGTCGCCGTCCGAGACGTCGCCCGGCAGCCCCTTGTAGGTCGTCCCGCAGATCTGCTTGTCACCCGGGACGTCCTCGGTGGTGATGACGAACTCGTCACCCCGCTCGAGTTCGACCGGGCCCTCGGCGAAGGTCTCCAGGCGGATCTTCGGGCCCTGCAGGTCGGCGAGGACACCGATGGCCCGGCCGGTCTCCTTGGACGCGGCCCGGACGCGGTCGTACCGCGCCTGGTGCTCGGCCTGGGAGCCGTGGCTGAAGTTGAAGCGGGCCACATTCATACCCGCCTCGATCATGGCGACGAGCATCTCGTGGGAGTCGACCGCGGGGCCGAGAGTACAGACGATTTTCGAACGGCGCATGGGGCGATCCTATCGGTTTGTTTCGCTGCGGAATATTCCGTCTGGCGGAAGATACAAATGGGCGGACATGCGCTCAGGCGTGTTACTCCGGTGTATTGCTCAGTGCTTCTTTCCGACCAGTTCGTAGGTCTGTGTCGCGATCTCCAGTTCCTCGTCGGTCGGCACCACCGCGACCGCCACCCGGGCGGACGCGGGCGAGATCAGACGGGGCCCACCGCCGCGCACCGCGTTCAGCTCGCCTTCGACCGCCAGGCCCAGGGGCTCCAGGCCGGCGATCGCCGCCTCGCGCACCGGCGCGGCGTTCTCGCCGACCCCGGCCGTGAACGCGACCGCGTCCACCCGGCCGAGCACCGCGAAATAGGCACCGATGTACTTCTTGAGCCGGTGAATGTAAATGTCGAAGGCGAGGGCGGCCTCTTCGTCGCCCTCGTCGATCCGGCGGCGGATCTCCCGCATGTCATTGTCCCCGCACAGCCCGAACAGGCCGCTCCTCTTGTTGAGAAGACCATCGATCTCGTCCATGGACATTCCGCCGACACGAGCCAAATGGAAGATGACGGCCGGGTCCAGATCTCCGGATCGCGTACCCATCACCAGCCCCTCCAAAGGCGTCATCCCCATCGAGGTGTCCACGCACCGCCCGTTCTCGACCGCGGACGCCGAGGCGCCGTTGCCGAGGTGCAGCACGATCACGTTCACCTCCGAGGGGTCCTTGCCCAGCAGCCGCGCCGTCCGTCGGGAGACGTACGCGTGCGAGGTGCCGTGGAACCCGTAACGGCGGATGCGGTGCCGGTCCGCGATCCTCGGGTCGATCGCGTAGCGCGCCGCGGACTCCGGCATCGTCGTGTGGAAGGCCGTGTCGAAGACGGCCACCTGGGGCAGGTCCGGGCGCAGCGCCGTCGCGGTGCGGATACCGGTCAGGTTGGCCGGGTTGTGCAGCGGCGCGACCGGGATCAGCCGCTCGATCTCGGTGAGCACCGCCTCGTCGATCACGGTCGGCTCGGTGAAGAACATGCCGCCGTGCACCACCCGGTGCCCGATCGCGGCCAGCTCCGGCGAGTCCAGGCCCACGCCGTCCCGGGCCAGTTCCTCGGCGACGGCCTTCAGCGCCGCGTCGTGGTCGGCGATCGGCCCGTTCTGCTCCCGGGTCTCGCCGCTCGGCACACAGGTGTGCTCCAGCCGCGAGGTCTGCTCGCCGATCCGCTCGACCAGCCCCACCGCCAGCCGGCTGCTGTCCCGCATGTCCAGGAGCTGGTACTTCACCGACGAGGAGCCGGAGTTGAGGACGAGGACTCGGGTGGGGGAGGTCACTGCTCTGCCGCCTTGTCGCTGGGGGTCTGGGCCTGGATCGCCGTGATGGCGACGGTGTTGACGATGTCCTGGACGAGCGCGCCCCGGGACAGGTCGTTGACCGGCTTGCGCAGGCCCTGCAGCACCGGGCCGACGGCGATGGCACCGGCCGAGCGCTGCACGGCCTTGTAGGTGTTGTTCCCGGTGTTGAGGTCGGGGAAGATCAGCACGGTGGCCTGGCCGGCGACCTCCGAGCCGGGCAGCTTGGTGGCGGCCACGGAGGGTTCCACGGCCGCGTCGTACTGGATCGGCCCCTCGATCTTCAGGTCCGGCCGCCGCGAGCGCGCCAGCTCGGTGGCCTGGCGCACCTTGTCGACGTCCGCGCCCGAACCGGACGTACCCGTGGAGTACGACAGCATCGCGATCCGCGGCTCCACCCCGAACCGCGCGGCCGTGACCGCCGACTGGATCGCGATGTCCGCCAGTTGCTCGGCGTTCGGGTCCGGGTTGACCGCGCAGTCGCCGTAGACCAGCACCTTGTCGGCCAGGCACATGAAGAAGACGGAGGAGACGATCGAGGAGTCCGGCCGCGTCTTGATGATCTCGAACGCCGGCCGGATGGTGGCGGCCGTGGAGTGCACCGAGCCGGACACCATGCCGTCGGCCAGGCCCTCCTGCACCATCAGGGTGCCGAAGTAGTTCACGTCCGACACGACGTCGTAGGCCAGTTCCACGGTCACACCCCGGTGGGCGCGCAACTGGGCGTACCGCTCGGCGAAGGCGTCGCGCAGCTCGGAGGTGGCGGGGTCGATCACCTGGCTGTCGCCGAGGTCGATGCCCAGGTCGGCCGCCTTCTTGCGGATCCGGTCGGCCGGGCCGAGCAGGGTCAGGTCGCACACGCCCCGGCGCAGCAGCACCTCGGCGGCGTGCAGCACCCGCTCCTCGGAGCCCTCCGGCAGGACGACCCGGCGCCGGTCCGAGCGGGCCTGCTCCAGCAGCTTGTGCTCGAACATCATCGGGGTCACCCGGTCGCTGCTCGGGGCCGAGACGCGGCGCGCGAGGTCCGCGGAGTCGGCGTACCGCTCGAACAGGCCGAGCGCGGTCTCCGCCTTGCGCGGGGTGGCCGCGGTCATCTTCCCCTCCATGGAGAAGAGCCGCTCGGCGGTGGGGAAGCTGTTGCCGGCGACGGAGATCACCGGGGTGCCGGGGGCGAGGCGGGCGGCCAGGGTGAGGATCTCCTGGCTCGGCACCTCGTTCAGGGTGAGCAGCACACCGGCTATCGGCGGGGTACCGGCGCTGTGCGCGGCCAGCGAACCGACGACCAGGTCGGCCCGGTCGCCCGGGGTCACCACCAGGCAGCCCGGGGTCAGCGCGGTCAGGAGGTTGGGCAGCATCGCGCCGCCGAACACGAAGTCCAGGGCGTCCCGGGCGAGCCCGGAGTCGTCGCCGAGCAGCACCCGGGCGCCCAGGGTCTGGGCGATCTGCGCGACCGTGGGCGCGGACAGCGCGGGCTCGTCCGGCAGCACGTACACGGGCACCGGCAGCCGGTCCGCCAGCCGCCCGGCGATCTCCTCGCGGTCCTCGCGGTCCACCCGGTTGGCGACCATGGCCAGCACGTCGCAGCCGAGCCCGTCGTACGCCCGGAACGCGTTGCGGATCTCCGCGCGCACCGAGTCGGCGGGCTGTGCGCGGCCGCCCACCACCGGGATCACGGACGCGCCGAACTCGTTGGCCAGGCGGGCGTTCAGGGAGAGTTCGTCGGGGAGCTGGGTGCCGGCGAAGTCGGTGCCGAGGACGAGGACGACGTCGTAGTCGCGGGCCACCAGGTGGAATCGGTCGACCAGGGTGGAGACCAGTTCGTCGGTGCCCTGCTCGGCCTGGAGGGCGGACGCCTCGACGTAGTCCATGCCGTAGACGGTGGCCGGGTCCTGTGAGAGCCGGTACCGGGTCCGCAGCAGCTCGAACATCCGGTCGGGTCCATCGTGGACCAGGGGCCGGAACACGCCCACCCGGTCCACCTGCCGGGTCAGCAGCTCCATGACCCCCAGCTCCACCACCTGGCGGCCGTCGCCGCGGTCGATGCCGGTCACGTACACGCTGCGCGTCACGTGTGCACTCCGTTCCTGATGTTCGACGTCTCGCCGTCTCGCCGGTCTCGTCCGCTGCTCACAGTCCGTGGCACAAAAATCGCCCGCCCAGACGAGCGGAACCCTCTTGACAATACCCCGGTGAGGGTTAAGGCGCCCGTCAAGACATCACCCGGCCGGCGGACGTGAAACAATCGGGAGAGGCTCACAGGTACCGACAGCGAGCAGGAGACACAGCACGATGCGCATCGGAGTTCTCACCGCAGGCGGCGACTGCCCCGGCCTGAACGCCGTGATCCGGTCGGTCGTGCACCGGGCGGTGGCGCAGTACGGCGACGAGGTCATCGGCTTCGAGGACGGCTACCGGGGTCTGCTCGACCGGCACTACCGCGCCCTCGACCTCGACGCGGTCAGCGGCATCCTGGCCCGCGGCGGCACCATCCTCGGCTCCTCCCGGCTCGAGCGGGACCGGCTGCGCGAGGCCTGCGACAAGGCCACCGACATGGTCGAGGAGTTCGGCATCGACGCGCTGATCCCGATCGGCGGCGAGGGCACCCTGACGGCGGCCCGCATGCTCTCCGACGCCGGTCTGCCGGTCGTGGGCGTCCCGAAGACCATCGACAACGACATCTCCTCCACCGACCGCACCTTCGGCTTCGACACGGCCGTCGGCGTGGCCACGGAGGCCATGGACCGCCTGAAGACCACGGCCGAGTCCCACCAGCGCGTGATGGTCGTCGAGGTCATGGGCCGGCACGCCGGCTGGATCGCCCTGGAGTCCGGCATGGCCGCCGGCGCCCACGGCATCTGCCTGCCGGAGCGCTCCTTCGACCCGGCCGACCTGGTCAAGATGGTCGAGGAACGCTTCGCCCGCGGCAAGAAGTTCGCCGTCATCTGCGTCGCCGAGGGCGCCCACCCCGCCGAGGGCAGCATGGACTACGGCAAGGGCGAGATCGACCAGTACGGCCACGAGCGCTTCCTGGGCATCGGCACCGCGCTGGCCTACGAACTGGAGCGGCGCCTCGGCAAGGAGGCCAAGCCGGTCATCCTCGGCCACGTCCAGCGCGGCGGCGTTCCCACCGCCTACGACCGCGTCCTCGCCACGCGCTTCGGCTGGCACGCCGTCGAGGCCGCGCACCGCGGCGAGTTCGGCCGGATGACCGCGCTGCGCGGCACCGACATCGTGATGGTGCCGCTCGCGGAGGCCGTCACCGAGCTGAAGACGGTCCCGAAGGACCGCATGGACGAGGCGGAGTCGGTCTTCTAGGAACCGCGCGTCCGCTACGGGCTGCCGGACTCCACCGCCGCCCAGAAGTGGCCGACGATCCGGTCGAGGAACTCCCGGCCGGACTCCCCGGCTCCGCTGCCGCCGCCACCCCAGCCGAGGGTGGCGGCCATGCGCCCCTGGTAGTCCTGGTGCAGCTCGCGCAGCACCCCCTCCACGACACCCTGGTCCAGCGGCACCAGCCTCGTCACCGGCCGCACCTGGGCCTGCCAGCGGGTCGTCACGGCGCCGCGCAGCAGGCCGGCGAGCCCCGCCTCCCGGCCCGTGACGGCCACGAAGTCGGGCGGTGCCAGCTCCAGCACCCGGGCGAGGGCGGCCGACTGACGCTCGTCGCCGCGCCACTGCCCGCTCTCCTCCATCCGCAGATACCCGCGCGGTTCCACACCGACGGCGCGGGCGACGTCCTCGGGCGCGATCCCGCGGGCCACGCGGTGCTCCCGCAGGGTCCTCGGACGGCTCATGAGTTCTCCCGGAGAGCACCACAACACCCCGGAGAGCGCGGTGAGTTCCGGACCGCCGGGGGCCGCGGCACCGCGCTCCCAGGCGACGACGAGGCCGGGTGTCACGTACGGCAGCCCGTACGAGACCCGCATCGCGTGGGCGACGTGCTCGGGCCCCATGCCGAGGGCGGCCCGGAGCCTGCGGGCGGCCTGGGCGTCGAACGGGGGACCGGCCGGACCGGGCGAAGGCGGAGGTGGGCGCACCCGGCCCAGGCTAAGGCCGCGACCGGCGGGGCGACTACGGTGGGTTCGACCAGGATCACCGGTTGTGGACGCTCCCGCTTTTGGACGTTCGGATGGGTCAGCGGTCCCGCACCTGCTTGCCGATGACCGGGCCGTGGAAGGTGCCGCCGCGGAAGTCGATGTGGTCGCCGCCGCGGCTTCCCCCGGGGCCCTCCTCCGAGTCGGCCGGGGCCCGGCCGCGGGGCCGGTGTCCGCGCAGCACCGCCACCGCCAGCCGCGCGGCCTGCGCCGCGGCCAGCGTCTGTGAACCCCGGGCGTCCGCACGGTGCTTGGCCGCGTCGGCGTGGTCGCTGATGCCCCGGATGACGAGGGCGTCCACCTGGCCGTTGAGATGGGCCGCGTGGGCCGCTCCCCAGCCCTCCATCTCGATCGCGCCGGCGTCGTCGTAGTGGGTGCGCAGATGCCGTGCGAGCCCGGACCCCGCGTCGGCCAGCACGACCGCCCCGGTGGCGATGGGCATGAAGTGGGCCCGCAGACCGGGCAGATCGCGTGCCGCCGCGCGGGCCGCCTGCTCCAGCGCGTGGGAGCAGGGCAGGGCGCGGGGCCGGACCAAAAAGCCCTCGGGGGTCTGCTTGCCGCCGTGGACCTCGTAGACCTGGGTGCCGACCACGACGTCCCCGATCGCGATGTCCGCCTTCAGGCCGCCCGCGACCCCCACGAACAGCACGGCCTCGGCGCCGAGCCGGTCGACGAGCGAAGTCGTCAGGGCCGCGGCGTTGGCGGCGCCCACACCCAGCTCCGCGAGGGCGACGCACCAGTCGGTACCGGGCAGCGTGCCCCGTTCGACGCGGGTCCCGCCGGGGCGGTGCACCAGCTCCTCGCGCTCCTCGACGTGCTGTCGCACCGCCGCGTACTCCGACGGGAGTGCGGTCAGGACCAGAACCGTGGGCTTCGTCTGCGGCACACTCTTAAGGTACTGCGGGGGGAAGGGGCGCACGTGGCCGAACGAGACGTCAGCGTGGGGCAGTTGCTGCTCACCGAGTACCAGACGATCAAGGACGAGCAGAAGACGCGGATCGGGTTCCGGGACAACCTGCTCTACGTCACGCTGACCGTGGTCGCCGCGGTGATCGCCGCCGCCGCGCAGGCCCGGCAGACCGCGATGCTGCTGGCGCTGCCGCCCGTGTGCGTCGTGCTCGGGTGGACGTACCTGGTCAACGACCAGAAGATCTCGGCCATCGGGGCCTATGTGCGCGAGGAACTGGGGCCCCGGCTCGCCGAGGCGGCGCGGGTGCGGGATTCCGAGATCTTCCGGTGGGAGGTCGCCCACCGGGGCGACGCGCGGCGGGTGTCGCGCAAGGCCGCCCAGTGCGTGGTGGACCTGCTGGCCTTCTGCGTCGTGCCGCTCAGCGCGCTGACCGTCTACTGGGTGGGGGACGACGTGTCGCCGGGGCTTGCGGTCCTGTCCGTCCTGGAGGCGGTCTCGCTGGCCGCACTGGGGGTGTACATCGTCCAGTACGCCGTGCCGTTCGGGGCGGGAGACGCCGGGCCGCCGGGCGGCGGTGCGACGGGCGGCGGTGCGGCGGCCGGCGGTGCCGGAGGCGGCGCGCAGTGAGCGGCCGCGGCCACCGGACCGGCCGCGGCTGCCGCCCGGAGGTCACCGACTCCGCCGCGGCCACCGGCCCGGTGATCATCGTCCCGGCGGCGGTGTCTCCGGGACCCAGCGGTAGACCAGCTCCGGCCGGCCCACCTGGCCGTACACCGGGCGCCGCTCGGCCCTGCAGGCGTCGACCAGGTGCTCCAGGTAGCGCCGGGCGGTGATCCGGGAGATGCCCACGGCCTCCGCGACCCCGGTCGCCGCCAGGCCCTCCCCGGCGTCCCGGAGGGCGCCGGTCACCCGCTCCAGCGTCGGGCCGCTCAGGCCCTTCGGGAGCGCGGCGGGGGACGGCGCGCGCAGCACGGCCAGCGCCCGGTCCACCTCGTCCTGCCCGCTGGCCTCGCCCACCGCCGCGTGGAACTCGGCGTACCGCACCAGCCGGTCGCGCAGCGTGGCGAAGGTGAACGGCTTCAGGACGTACTGCACGACGCCCAGCGAGACGCCCTCCCGGACCACGGCCAGATCCCGCGCCGACGTCACCGCTATGACGTCCGTGTGATGCCCCGCCGCCCGCAGCGACCGGGCGAGCTGGAGCCCGTGCACATCCGGCAGATGCAGGTCGAGCAGCAGCAGGTCGACCGCCGTACGGTCCAGGAACCGTCGTGCCTCCGCCCCCGTGTGCGCCTTCCCGACCGCGACGAACCCTGGCACCCGCCCGACGTACATCACATGCGCGTCGGCCGCGACGGGATCGTCCTCCACCACGAGGACCCTGATGGCCGCCTGCCGCTCCCCGGTCATCCGCCGCCACCCACCGCGCTGCGCAGCGGCAACCGCACCTCGAACACCGCGCCGCCCTCCTCGGCCTCCGCCACCGTCAGCGCGCCCTCGTGACGCGTGACCGCCTGCCGTACGAGGGCCAGGCCCAGACCCCGTCCGCCGGGCCCCGCGGGTTTCGTGGAGTACCCCCGCTGGAATACCAGGTCCGCGTGGGCCGGGTCGACCCCGGCCCCCGTGTCCGAGACCCGCAGCACCAGCTCGGCGCCCTCCGCATAGGCCGTCACCGTGACCCGTGCCCCGGCACTGCCCTGCGCCGCGTCCACCGCGTTGTCGATGAGGTTGCCGAGGACCGTCACCAGGTCACGGGCGGACAGACCCTCCAGCAGTCCGTCGTCCAGCCGGCTGTCCGCCGACACCACCAGCTCCACGCCCCGCTCGTTCGCCTGCGCGGTCTTGCCCAGCAGCAGCGCGGCCAGCACCGGCTCGCTCACCGCCGCGACCACCTGGTCGGTCAGCGCCTGCGCCAGCTCCAGTTCCGCCGTCGCGAACTCCACCGCCTCCTCGGCCCGGCCCAGCTCGATCAGCGAGACGACCGTGTGCAGACGGTTCGCCGCCTCGTGCGCCTGCGAGCGCAGGGCCTGGGTGAAGCCCCGCTCCGAGTCCAGCTCACCCATCAGGGACTGGAGCTCGGTCACGTCGCGCAGCGTCACCACCGTCCCCCGGCGCTCTCCGCCCGACACCGGTGACGTGTTCACCACCAGCACCCGGGACGCCGTCAGATGCACCTCGTCCACCCGCGGCTGCGAGGACAGCAGCGCCCCGGTCAGCGGGGCCGGCAGGCCCAGGTCCGCCACCGAGCGGCCGATCAGGTCCGCGTCACCGGCGTCGCCCACCCCCAGCAGCTCCCGGCCGCCGTCGTTGATCAGTGCCACCCGGTACTGTCCGTCCAGCATCAGCAGCCCCTCGCGCACCGCGTGCAGCGCCGCCTGGTGGTAGTCGTGCATCCGGCTCAGCTCGGTCGCGTTCATGCCGTGGGTGTGGCGGCGCAGCCGGGCGTTGATCACATAGGTGCCGACCGCGCCCAGCAGCAGGGTCCCGCCGGCCACCCCAGCAGCGCGGTGACCTGCTCCTGGACCCGGGCGCTGATCGCCTCCACCTTGATGCCGGCGCTCACCAGCCCGATGACCCGGCCGTTCTCCTCCACCGGGGTCACCGCCCGCACGGACGCGCCGAGCGTGCCGGTGTAGGTCTCCGTGAAGGTGCGGCCGTGCCGCGCCGGCGCGATACGGCCCAGGAAGTGCCGGCCGATCTGCTTCTCGTCCGGATGGGTCCAGCGGATGCCGGACGGATTCATTATCGTCACGAAATCGACGTTCGTGTCCCGCATCACCCGCACCGCGTACGGCTGCAGCTCGCCGGTCGGGTCGGGGGTGTGGATCGCCGCGCGCACCGAGGGGGAGTCCGCTATCGACCGGGCCACGGCGGTCGCGTGCCGGGCCGCCGCGTCCTCCGCCTGCCGGCCGTCGCTGAGGTAGGTGAACAGCGCGTACCCGGCCACCACCACGGCGATCAGCACCGCCTGCACGGCGAACAGCTGGGTCGCCAGACTGCGGGGCCGGGCCAGGGACGGGAAGCGCATGTCAGCAGTGTGCCTCTCCCTTCAGGCGTGAACTAAATGAACGGAAGGGTGACCGCCCTCACAGGGCGGGAGATAGTCACGGCATCCCCACCCCGGACGTGAGCCGCACGCCGGTGATGCCGACGAAGACGTCAAGGAGGGCAGCCGTGGCCGCCAGCACCCCAGATACGGCACCTGCCGCACCCCGCGCCAAGCGGGACCGGACCCATTACCTGTACATCGCCGTCATCGTGGCGGTCGCGCTCGGTATCGCCGTGGGACTGATCTGGCCCGATGCCGCGGTCGAGCTGAAGCCGCTGGGCACCGGCTTCGTCAACCTCATCAAGATGATGATCTCGCCGATCATCTTCTGCACGATCGTGCTGGGCATCGGCTCGGTGCGCAAGGCCGCGAAGGTCGGCGCCGTCGGCGGTATCGCGCTCGGCTACTTCCTGGTGATGTCGCTGGTCGCGCTCGCCATCGGGCTCGTCGTCGGCAACGTGCTGCACCCCGGTGACGGGCTGCACCTGACCGACGCGCTCAAGCAGACCGGGCACGCCCAGGTCTCCGCCGACGCGCTGCCGCCCGTCGACTTCGTGCTGTCGATCATCCCGGTCACGTTCGTGTCCGCCTTCACCGAGGGCCAGGTCCTGCAGACCCTGCTGATCGCCCTGCTCACCGGGTTCGCGCTGCAGGCCATGGGCTCGGCCGGGCAGCCGGTGCTGCGCGGTGTCGAGCACATCCAGCGGCTGGTCTTCCGCATCCTGTCCATGGTCATGTGGGCCGCCCCCATCGGCGCCTTCGGCGCCATCGCCGCCGTCACCGGCTCGGCCGGCCTGGACGCACTGAAGAGCCTCGCCGTGCTGATGCTCGGCTTCTACGTGACCTGCTTCCTGTTCGTCTTCATCGTGCTCGGCGCCCTGCTGCGCATCGTCGCCGGCGTGAACGTCCTCTCCCTGTTCAAGTACCTCGCCCGCGAGTTCCTGCTGATCCTGTCCACCTCCTCCTCGGAGTCCGCGCTGCCGCGGCTCATCGCGAAGATGGAGCACCTGGGCGTCAGCAAGCCGGTCGTCGGCATCACCGTCCCACCGGCTACTCCTTCAACCTCGACGGCACGATGATCTACATGACCATGGCGTCGCTGTACATCGCGGACGCCCTGGGCACCCCGATGTCCGTCGGCGAGCAGATCCCGCTGCTGCTCTTCCTGCTGCTGGCGTCCAAGGGCGCCGCGGGCGTCAGCGGCGCCGGCCTGGCCACGCTGGCCGGCGGCCTGCAGTCGCACAAGCCCGCGCTGGTCGACGGCGTCGGCCTGATCGTCGGCATCGACCGGTTCATGAGCGAGGCCCGCGCCCTGACCAACTTCGCCGGCAACGCCGTGGCCACCGTGCTGATCGGTACCTGGACCAAGGAGATCGACAACGGCCGGGTGCGGCAGGTGCTGGCCGGTGACCTCCCCTTCGACGAGACGACGCTGCTGGACGAGCAGCGGTCCGCCGCCACCGGGCTCCCCGAGCCCCGCGAGGGCGACGAGAAGGAACTGGCCAAGGCCTGATCCGAGACTCCGGGCGCCCGGCCCCGCCTGAACCCGGGCCGGGCGTCCGGGCCCACCCGCGGTCGGCCGGGGCTCCCCCGTGACCCGGCCGCCCGGCTCCCATCCACTAACGTGCCGTTCCGGTCGACCGGAACGGCACGTCGGTGCTCGTTCCCGAACGCGGTACGAAAGGCGGGCACGGGGGATGAAGATCGACTGGGACCGGCGGACCTGCGCGCGCAAGGGCCATGTCACCTACGCGCCGGACGACCCCCGGCTGCGGGTGCGTCTGCACGCCCGCACGGAACTCGGGGACGTCTGGCGCTGCCTGCGCTGCGGCGACTTCGTGCTCGGCGAGCCGCACGGTTCGGGACCGGCCGAGGACGCGCCGCTGGTGCCGCGCGGGAAGGTGCTGCGGGATCTTTTCGTCCTGCGCTTCCTGGCGGTCGAACGGGCCGTGCGCGGGGTGTTCATCGTGCTGGTCGCGGTCGCGGTGTGGAGGTTCAGCAACAGCCGGAACGCGGTGCGCCGGCTCTTCGAGGAGTACCTGAACGTATTCCGCCCGGTGTTCCGGCACTTCCACTACGACCTCGACCACTCCCCGGTGGTGGGCTCGCTGCAGAAGGTCTTCGGCTACCGGCAGTCCACACTGCTGCTGGTGGCGGCCCTGCTGCTGGCCTACGCGCTGATCGAACTGGTCGAGGCGGTGGGCCTCTGGTACGCCAAGCGCTGGGCGGAGTACCTGACGGTGGTCGCCACGGCCGCGTTCCTCCCGCTGGAGATCTACGAGCTCAGCGAGCACATCAGCTGGCTGAAGATCGCCACCCTGGTCCTCAACATCCTCGCAGTCCTGTACATCGCGCTGACCAAGCGCCTGTTCGGCCTGCGCGGCGGGCGCCGGAAGTTCGACGAGGAGCGGCACAGCGCCTCGCTGCTGGAGGTGGAGGAGTCGGCCGGGACGGCCGCCCACGAACGGCCCTTGCCTTGACCCCGACGTCAACACCTACGGTCGGGACCATGCGAATCGGCGAGCTGGCCGCACGGGCCGGGACCACCACCCGCGCCCTGCGCTACTACGAGACGCGCGGGCTGCTGCCCGCCCGGCGCGACGCCAAGGGACACCGCACCTACGACGAGGGCGACCTCAGGCTGGTGCGCCAGATCCGGACCCTGCAGGAGTGCGGGTTCGACCTGGAGGAGACGCGGCCGTTCGTGGAGTGCCTGCGGGCCGGGCACCCGGAGGGCGATTCCTGCCCGGCGTCCCTGGTGGTCTACCGGCGCAAGCTGGACGAGCTGGACGCGCTCATCGGGCAGCTCACGGCGGTGCGGGAGACCGTCGCGGGCCAGCTCGGGCGGGCCGAGCTGGCCCGGGAGGCGCTGGCCGCCGCTTCGCTGGTTCCGGGCGGTCCGGAACCGCTGTGCGAACTGGGAGGGCGAGAGAAATGATCAAGGCTGCCGGTGTGGCCGAGGTGCGGGACGCGGACTTCGGGACGGAGGTGCTCGGGGCGGACCTGCCGGTGCTGGTGGAGTTCACCGCCGACTGGTGCCCGCCGTGCCGCCAGATGGGGCCGGTGCTCAGCGACCTGGCGTCCGAGCAGGACGGCCGGCTGAAGGTGGTGCAGCTCGACGTGGACACCAATCCCGAGACCACGAACGCCTACAAGGTGCTGTCGATGCCGACGTTCATGGTGTTCCGGGACGGTGAGCCGGTGAAGGCGATGGTGGGGGCACGACCCAAGCGGCGGCTGCTCGAGGAGCTGTCCGACGTGCTCTGAGAGGGCCCCGCACACCAAAAAATCCCCTGAGCAATTGCGCTCGGGGATTTCTCTGCGTATATTCAGTGATTCGCGACTTCAATTGAATGAAGGCGCGACGAGGTTCACTGAGCAGAGTATATCCGGGCGGGAGCGGAATTGTCAAACACCGAATTTCCAGACGGTGAATTGCGGCGCGAGCAGGAATTCATCGACGGACTGTACGCGCGCGCCGACGAACTGCGCGGCGAGGCCGAGACCTCGGTCGCGGACGCCCTCGCGCAGGGCGACAAGCCCATGCAGGCCCGGCTGGAGCGGGACATCCTGGTCGCCGAGCGCTCCGGGCTGCTCGCCGCGCTGAACGCGGTGGACGGTTCGCTCTGCTTCGGCCGGATCGACCTGACCTCCGGTGTCAGCCATCACATCGGCCGGATCGGCCTGCGCGAGGACGACGCCGAGCGCACGCCGGTCCTCATCGACTGGCGGGCCGACGTCGCCCGTCCCTTCTACCTGGCCACCGGCCACACGCCGATGGGGCTGCGCCGCCGCCGGCACCTCACCACCGAGGACCGGACCGTGACCTCGCTGCACGACGAGATCCTCGACCTCGGCGACGCCACCCGCACCGGCCACGAGGACCCGAGCGGCGACGCCGTCCTGCTGGCCGCGCTCAACTCGGCCCGCACCGGCCGGATGAGCGACATCGTGCAGACCATCCAGGCCGAGCAGGACGAGATCATCCGGGCCCCGTACCGCGGGGTGCTGGTGGTCGAGGGCGGCCCCGGCACCGGCAAGACCGCCGTCGCGCTGCACCGGGCGGCCTACCTGCTCTACGAGCACCGGGAGCTGCTGGCCCGCCGGGCCGTGCTCGTCGTCGGACCCAACCCCGCCTTCCTCGGCTACATCGGCGAGGTGCTGCCCTCCCTCGGCGAGACCGGTGTGCTGCTGGCCACCGTCGGCGAGCTGTTCCCCGGAGTGCGGGCCACCGCCACCGACACGCCCGAGGCGGCCGCCGTGAAGGGCCGCGCCGACATGGCCGACGTGCTCGCCGCCGTCGTGCGCGACCGGCAGTCCCTGCCCGACCCGGTCGTCACCGTCGAGCACGACCGCGAGGTGCTGATGCTGGACGACGGACTCGTGACCGTCGCCCGTGAGCGCGCCCGCGCCGCCAAGCTGCCGCACAACGCGGCCCGCGAGTACTTCGAGGGCCACATCCTCAACACGCTCACCGAGCTGTACGCCGAGCGCGTGGGCACCGACCCGTACGACGGCGGCAGCCTGCTGGACCCCGCCGACGTCACCCAGATCCGCGACGAACTCGCCGAGAACCCCGAGGTCTGGTCCGCCATCGACCTGCTGTGGCCCCGGATCACCCCGCGGCGGCTGGTCGCCGACTTCCTCGCCGAACCGGACGGCTACCTGTCCCGGGCCGACGCCGACGCCGTCCGCCGCCCGGTGACCCGGGCCTGGACCGTCGCAGACGTACCCCTCCTCGACGAGGCGGCCGAGCTCCTCGGCGAGGACGACCGGATCGCCAGGGCCCGCGCCGAACGCGAGCGGGAGACGCAGGTCGCCTACGCCCAGGGCGTGCTCGACGTCTCCTACGCCTCCCGTACCTACGAGTTCGAGGACAAGGAGGACGGTGACCCGGACGCCAGCGAGGTCCTGTCCGCGCACGACATCATCGACGCCGAGCGGTTCGCCGAGCGGCACGAGGAGGCCGACCACCGCAGCGCCGCCGAGCGGGCCGCGGCCGACCGGACCTGGGCCTTCGGCCACATCATCGTGGACGAGGCGCAGGAGCTGTCGCCGATGGCCTGGCGGCTGTTGATGCGACGGAGCCCGACCCGCTCGATGACCCTGGTCGGCGACCCCGCCCAGACCGCCGAGGGGGCCGGTGTCGGATCCTGGGCGGACATCCTCGCCCCCTACGTCGAGGACCGCTGGGAGCACACCCGGCTCGGCGTCAACTACCGCACCCCGGCCGAGATCATGGACCTGGCCGCGGCCGTCGTCCGTGCCGAGCACCCGGACTTCGAGCCGCCCAGCTCGGTGCGATCGACGGGGGAACGGCCCTGGGTGCGGGACGCGGGCGGCGACCTGCCCGGCGCGGTCGCCAGGGCGGTCGCCGAACTCACCCCCGCCGAGGGCCGGCTCGCCGTCATCGCCCCGCGCGAGCTGCACCGCGCGCTGGCCGCCCGGCTCGACGGGGTGACGGCGGGCGCGGAACCCGACCTCACCCACTCGGTCGTCCTCCTCGACCCCCGCCAGTCGAAGGGCCTGGAGTTCGACTCGGTCCTGGTCGTGGAGCCGTCCCGCTACGGCACCAGCGACCTGTACGTGGCCCTCACCCGCGCCACCCAGCACCTCGGCGTGCTCCACACCGGCGACCTGCCGCCGGGACTGAAGGCGTGACCCGCCCGCCGGAGGGGCCGGGTGCGACCGGCCCCTCCGGCGCATGAGCGACGGGGTCCGAGGGCGGAGCCCCCTGGCGGTGCGAGAGGGCTGGGTGTATTGCCCCGCGGGGCGCCGCGACGCAGGCGTGACTTCGCGGACAGGACCTAGGCCGGCCGCAGCCACACCGTGGCCAGCGGAGGCAGGGTCAGCCGGATGCTCGCGGGACGCCCGTGCGCGCCCTGCGGCTCCGGCTTGACCGCGTCCGGATTGACCACGTCACTCCCGCCGTACCGGCCGGCGTCACTGTTCAGCACCTCCACCCACGCCGGAACGTCCTCCGGTACACCGATCCGGTAGTCGTGCCGCACCACCGGCGCCAGATGGGACACCGCGAGCAGCGGACCGCCCTCGGCGTCGAGACGGAGGAACGCGAAGACGTTGTCGTCCGCCGCGTCACCGGTGACCCACTGGAAGCCCGCCGGATCGGTGTCCCGCTGCCACAGCGCCGGTGTGGCGCGGTAGCCGGCGTTCAGGTCCCGCACCAGGTCCCGCACGCCCCGGTGGTCGCTCTCGGCACCGTAGGACGGGTCGAGCAGCCACCAGTCGGGGCCGTGCACCTCGGACCACTCGGCCCCCTGGGCGAACTCCTGCCCCATGAAGAGCAGTTGCTTGCCGGGATGGGCCCACATGAAGCCGAGGTAGGCCCGCAGGTTCGCGCGCTGCTGCCACCAGTCGCCCGGCATCTTCGACACCAGCGATCCCTTGCCGTGCACGACCTCGTCGTGGGAGATGGGCAGCACGTAGTTCTCGCTGTACGCGTACACCATCGAGAACGTCATCTCGTGGTGGTGGTGGCTGCGGTGCACCGGCTCGTGGCTCATGTACTGCAGCGAGTCGTGCATCCAGCCCATGTTCCACTTCAGCCCGAAGCCCAGACCGCCGAAGCCGCTCGGGCCCTGCTGGTGGGTCGGGCGGGTGACGCCGTCCCAGGCGGTGGACTCCTCGGCGATGGTCACCACCCCGGGGCAGCGCCGGTAGACCGTGGCGTTCATCTCCTGGAGGAACGCGACCGCGTCCAGGTTCTCCCGGCCGCCGTGCTCGTTCGGGGTCCACTGACCGGGCTCACGCGAGTAGTCCAGGTAGAGCATCGAGGCGACGGCGTCCACCCGCAGCCCGTCGATGTGGAACTCCTCGCACCAGTACACCGCGTTCGCCACCAGGAAGTTGCGCACCTCGCGCCGGCCGAAGTCGAACTCCAGCGTGCCCCAGTCGGGATGGGCGGCGCGCAGCGGATCGTGGTGCTCGTACAGGGGCCGCCCGTCGAACTCCGCCAGGGCCCAGGCGTCGCGCGGGAAGTGCGCCGGGACCCAGTCCATGATCACGCCGATGCCCGCCTGGTGCAGCCGGTCGACCAGGTACTTGAAGTCGTCCGGCGTGCCGAGGCGCGCCGTGGGCGCGTAGAAACCGGTGACCTGGTAGCCCCAGGACCCGCCGAACGGGTGCTCGGCGACCGGCATCAGCTCCACATGGGTGAAGCCCATCTCCGTCACGTAGGCGGGGAGCTGCTCGGCGAGCTGCCGGTAGGTCAGGCCCGGCCGCCAGGACGGCAGATGGACCTCGTACACGGAGAACGGAGCCTCGTGCACCGGGGTGCCGGCGCGTCGCTCCAGCCACTCGGCGTCGCCCCACTCGTGGTGCGAGGCGTGCACGACGGAGGAGGTCGCGGGCGGGACCTCGGTGCGGCGGGCCAGCGGGTCGGCCCGCAGGGTGCGTGAGCCGTCCGGGCGGGTGATCTCGAACTTGTACAGCTCGCCCTCGCCGACGCCCGGCACGAACAGCTCCCACACGCCCGAGGAGCCGAGCGAGCGCATCGGGAAGGCCCCGGCGTCCCAGAAGTTGAAGGTCCCGGCGACCCGGACGCCCCGCGCGTTCGGCGCCCACACCGAGAACCGGGTGCCCGTCACCCCCTGGTGCGTCGTGACGTGCGCGCCGAGCGCCCGCCAGAGCTGCTCGTGCCGGCCCTCGCCGATCAGATGCAGGTCCAGCTCGCCCAGCGTGGGCAGGAACCGGTAGGTGTCCTCCGTCTCGTGGACGGTGCCGTCGTACGTGACGAGCAGCCGGTAGCCGGGGACACCGGTGAGCGGGAGCAGTCCGGAGAAGAAGCCGTCGCCGTCGTCGTGCAGCTCCGCCCGCAGGTCCCCGGAGACCACGGTGACCGCCTGGGCGTAGGGGCGGAAGGCCCGGAAGGCGACACCGCCGGGGACCGGGTGGGCGCCGAGCACGGAGTGCGGGGCGTGGTGCGTGCCGTGCAGCAGCCGCTCGCGGTCACCGGCGTCGATGGCGGGGGAGACCGCCACCTCCGCCGGACCCGGCCGGTCCGGCGGCTCGGGCCTGCGGGCGGCCGGGATCGCGGCCCGGTCGCCCGTGGGCCTGTCCACCGCGGGCCTGTCCACCGTGCGCTGGTCCGTCTTGCCCTTCTCCGTCTTGCTCTTCTCCGGCTTGCTCTTGCCTGACTTGTTCTTCGAGGTGGCTGACTTCTTGGACGTCACGGGCGGTTCTCCCGGGCGAGGGTCGGGTCGGCTGTGGCGAGGCGGCGGACCGCGGCGAGCGGCACGGGCAGCCACTCGGGGCGGTGACGGGCCTCGTAGACGACTTCGTAGACGGCCTTGTCGGTCTCGTAGGCCCGCAGCAGCACCGGGTCGGTGCGCGGATCGCGGCCCGCCACCTCCGCGTACCCGGAGCAGTAGGCGGCCCGGCAGTGCCACGCCCAGTCCGGCGCGGGTGCCTTCGCCGAGTGGGCGGCGTAGTCGAAGGAGCGCAGCATCCCGGCGATGTCCCGCACCGGCGGCTGCGGCATGCGCCGCTCGGCCAGCGGCCGGGCCGGCTCGCCCTCGAAGTCGATCAGCGACCAGGTGCCCCCACCGCTCGACGCGGGGTCGGTACCGGTGGACGGCGAGCGCAGGCACTGGCCGAGGTGCAGATCGCCGTGGACGCGCTGGGCGGTCCAGGTGTGCCCCTCGGCGGCCAGCTCCGCCAGCGCCTCGAAGGCGGACCGCAGCCCGCGTTCGTACGGCAGCAGGGCCGGCACCGCCCGCACCGCCGCCTCCAGCCGCTCGGTCATGCCGTCCACCAGCAGCCGGAGCTGGGCCTGGCCCAGGGTGACCGTCGGCAGGGCGCGCGCCAGCGCGGTGTGCACCTCGGCGGTCGCCCGGCCGAGTGCCCGGGCCTCGGCGACGAAGTCCTCGCCCTTGGCCAGTTCGCGCAGTGCGAGCTCCCAGCCGTCGTCCGCGCCGTTCAGGAACGGTTGGAGCACGGCCAGGACGTACGGCTCCGGCTCCGGCCCGGCGAGCAGCCACGCCGTCGGCGCGGGCACCCGGTCACAGCCCTCGCGGGCGAGGGCGAGCGGTATCTCCAGGTCGGGGTTGACCCCCGGGACCACCCGGCGCAGCAGCTTCAGGATGAACGTATCGCCGTAGACGATCGACGAGTTGGACTGCTCGGCGGTCATCAGCCGGGGTACGAGGCCGTCCCGGATCTCCTGCTCCGGGTCCCGTTCGAACCGCAGCCCGCCGACGCGCGCCCGGGTGCGCAGCGCCTCCAGGAGCACCTCGGCGGGCCGGGGTCGTACAGGGCCTCGTACACCGTGCGTCCGGCGAGCGGTCCCTGCTCCACATGCCCGATCAGCGCGGGCGCCAGCCGGGGCGGCAGCGCCTCGCGCACACCTATCAGCAGCTGGTAGCAGTCGCCGGGGTGCGGTGGCGCGCCCAGTACGGACGGCTGGTGCACTCGCAGCAGCAGGTGGTAGAGGCCCAGCCGGCCGTCGGGGGCAGCAGTTCGGTGACGGCCACCTCGGTGAACCCGGTGACCGGACGTCCCTTGCCCGCGAACCAGCGCTGCCGGGGCAGCCATTCGCGCAGCAGCGGATCGAGCGATGTGAGGAGGTGGCCGGTCGAGCGGTCGGTGCCGAAGGGGGTGACCGTTTCCGCCATGGGCGTCACGTTCCTTTCCCCGGATCGTCGGGGTGTGAGTTTCGCGTGCCCAGGGTGGGGCGGTGGAAACCGCCGGCCGCCCCACCCGGGGGGACTACGCCGCGTCCCGGCGCAGCCGGAACCAGTAGAAGCCGTGGCCCGCGAGGGTCAGCAAGTACGGCAGTTCACCGATGGCCGGGAACCGCACCCCGCCGAACAGCTCGACCGGATGGCGTCCGGTGAACGGCCTGAGGTCCAGTTCCGTGGGCTGCGCGAACCGCGAGAAGTTGTGCACGCACAGCACCAGGTCGTCCTCGTACTCGCGCAGGAAGGCGATCACCGCCGGGTTCGAGGACTGCAGCTCGGTGTAGGACCCCAGCCCGAAGGCGGGGTTCTGCTTGCGGATCTCGATCATGCGGCGGGTGAAGTGCAGCAGCGACGAGGGCGACGACATGGACGCCTCGACGTTGGTGACCTGGTAGCCGTAGACCGGGTCCATGATCGTGGGCAGGAAGAGACGCCCCGGATCGGACGACGAGAAGCCGGCGTTGCGGTCGGGGGTCCACTGCATCGGGGTGCGGACGGCGTCCCGGTCGCCGAGCCAGATGTTGTCGCCCATGCCGATCTCGTCGCCGTAGTACAGGATCGGAGATCCGGGCAGGGACAGCAGCAGCGCGGTGAACAGCTCGATCTGGTTGCGGTCGTTGTCGAGCAGGGGCGCGAGCCGGCGCCGGATGCCGATGTTGGCGCGCATCCGCGGGTCCTTGGCGTACTCGGCCCACATGTAGTCGCGTTCCTCGTCGGTGACCATCTCCAGGGTCAGTTCGTCGTGGTTGCGCAGGAAGATGCCCCACTGGCAGTTCGACGGGATCGAGGGGGTCTTGGCGAGGATCTCGGAGACGGGGTAGCGGGACTCGCGGCGTACGGCCATGAAGATGCGCGGCATGACGGGGAAGTGGAAGGCCATGTGGCACTCGTCGCCGCCGGAGGAGTAGTCGCCGAAGTAGTCGACCACGTCCTCGGGCCACTGGTTGGCCTCCGCCAGCAGCACGGTGTCGGGGTACTGGGCGTCGATCTCCTTGCGGACCCGCTTCAGGAACTGGTGCGTCGCCGGCAGGTTCTCGCAGTTGGTGCCCTCCTGCTGGTACAGGTACGGCACGGCGTCCAGGCGGAACCCGTCGATGCCGAGGTCCAGCCAGAACTTCAGCGCGGAGATCATCTCCTCCTGCACGGCCGGGTTCTCGTAGTTGAGGTCCGGCTGGTGCGAGAAGAAGCGGTGCCAGTAGTACTGCTTGCGTACGGGGTCGTACGTCCAGTTGGAGGCCTCGGTGTCGACGAAGATGATCCGGGCGTCCTGGTACTGCTTGTCGTCGTCGGCCCAGACGTAGTAGTCCCCGTACGGACCGTCCGGGTTGCTCCTCGACTCCTGGAACCACGGGTGCTGGTCGCTGGTGTGGTTCATGACGAAGTCGATGATGACGCGCATGCCGCGCTGGTGCGCCGCGTCCACGAACTCCACGAAGTCGGCGAGGTCGCCGAACTCGGGAAGGACCGCGGTGTAGTCGGAGACGTCGTAACCGCCGTCCCGCAGCGGGGACTTGAAGAACGGCGGCAGCCAGAGGCAGTCGACGCCGAGCCACTGGAGGTAGTCGAGTTTGGCGGTCAGACCCTTGAGGTCGCCGATGCCGTCGCCGTTGCTGTCCTGGAAGGAGCGGACCAGGACCTCGTAGAAGACGGCGCTCTTGAACCAATCCGGATGCCGGTCCTTGGCGGGGGTGTCCTCGAAGGTGTCCGGGACGGGCTCGTTGACGATCATATGGCGGGTGACCCTCCGGTCGGCGGGGTGGACGGTCGCAGAACCTGGCTGTGCTCACCCGGTGGACGGTCCCCGGACTCCCGGCCGACGGCCAGCACGTGCGCGCCGCCCGGACCGAGGCGCACATAACTGGCCCTGCCCCAGTGATAGGTGTCGCCGGTGAGCAGGTCGCGCACCGGCGTCGACTCGTGCCATTCCAGGCCGAGTTGCGGCATGTCCAACGAGACCGTGGCTTCCTGGGTGTGGTGGGGGTCGAGGTTGGCGACCACCAGAACCGTGTTCGATCCGCTCCGCTTCGAGTAGACGATCACCGCGTCCTTGTCGGCGTGGTGGAAGTGGAGGTCGCGCAGCTGCCGCAGGGCCGGGTTGGCGCGCCGGATGGTGTTGAGCCGGGTGATGAGGGGGGCGATGGTGCGGCCCTCGCGTGCGGCGGCTTCCCAGTCGCGGGGCTTGAGCTGGTACTTCTCGGAGTCGAGGTACTCCTCGCTGCCCTCCCGGAACGGGGTGTTCTCGCAGAGTTCGTAGCCGCTGTAGATGCCCCAGGCGGGGGAGAGGGTCGCGGCGAGGACGGCGCGGACCTCGAAGGCGGGCCGGCCGCCGTGCTGGAGGTAGCCGTGCAGGATGTCGGGGGTGTTGGCGAAGAAGTTCGGCCGCATCCAGGCCGCCGCCTCACCCGACAGCTCGGTCAGGTACTCCGTCAGCTCCTGCTTGGTGTTGCGCCAGGTGAAGTACGTGTAGGACTGCTGGAAGCCGATCTGCGCCAGGGTGTGCATCATCGCGGGCCGGGTGAACGCCTCGGCCAGGAAGATCACGTCGGGGTCGGCGCGGTTGACCTCACCGATGACGCGTTCCCAGAACACCACCGGTTTGGTGTGCGGGTTGTCGACGCGGAAGATCCGCACCCCGTGGTCCATCCAGTGCCGCAGCACGCGCACGGTCTCGGCGACCAGGCCGTCCATGTCCGCGTCGAACGCGACGGGGTAGATGTCCTGGTACTTCTTCGGCGGGTTCTCCGCGTAGGCGATCGTCCCGTCGGGCCGGTGGTGGAACCACTCCGGGTACTTGTGCACCCAGGGGTGGTCGGGGGAGCACTGCAGGGCGAAGTCCAGCGCGATCTCCAGGCCGAGTTCGCGGGCCCGGGCGACGAAGTGGTCGAAGTCCTCCAGGGTCCCGAGGTCGGGGTGGACCGCGTCGTGGCCGCCCTCGGGGAACCGATCGCCCACGGCACGCCGACGTCCTCGACGCCGGCGGTGAGCGTGTTGTTGCGGCCCTTGCGGAACGTGGTGCCGATCGGATGGACCGGCGGGAGGTAGACGACGTCGAAGCCCATCCCCGCGATCGCCTCCAGGCGCCGCTCGGCACTGCGGAACGTGCCGTGCGGCCGCTCGGCGGTGCCCTCGGAACGCGGGAAGAACTCGTACCACGAGCCGTACAGGGCCCGCTCCCGCTCCACCAGCAGCGGCATCGCCTCCGACGCCGTCACCAACTCCCGCAGCGGGTAACGGGACAGCACCCCCTCCACCTCCGGCGAGAGCGCGGCCGCCAGCCGCCAGGCCGCCGGACGGGCCTCGTCCCGGAGCGCGGCGGCGGCCTCCAGGACGGTCTCGCGCCGTTCCTCCGGCACACCGTCCGCCGCCCGTTCGTACAGCTGTGCGCCCTCGGTCAGGACCAGCTCGGTGTCGATGCCGGCCGGGATCTTGATCCGGGCGTGGTGCCGCCAGGTGCCGACCGGGTCCGACCAGGCCTCCACCGTGTAGGTCCAGTGACCGGGCTCGCCCGGGGTCACGGTGGCGCCCCAGCGGTCGGTGCCCGGGGCGAGTTCGCGCATCGGGGTCCACGGGCCGGGCCGGCCCTCCGGGTCGCGCAGCACGACGTTCGCGGCGACGGCGTCGTGCCCCTCCCGGAACACGGTGGCCGACACCTCGAACGCCTCGCCGGTCACGGCCTTGGCGGGCCTTCGCCCGTGCTGGACCACGGGGCGCACGTCGAGGACGGGGATGCGCCCGACGGCCGTGGACGAGGCCTCGGCCGGACGCCGCCGGGGCGGGCCGGGATCGCCGGCGTTCTCCGCCGGCTTCCCGGCTTTCCGGCCCGAGGCCTTCTTGCCGGCCGTCCTGCTGGTCGGTGGTGCTGACGAGTGGTGCGTGGCGGGCATGACCGCTCCTGTCCGCGTCAACGTGGGTGTGGGCGGATGAATATGGGGAGGTGGGTCCTGCGTTCGTGCTGCGGTGCGGCTGTGGGGCGTACCGGAGGAGCCTTCCCATCCGTATCGGGTGGGCAATCCGGCACTTTGTTAACTACTCGCGCGTACGTCTACGTTCAAGACCGGCCCTCTTTTCCGGGTGCCCGCCGGCCGCCGCTCCACGCCCCCGGCACCACCCGCCCTGACCCCGGCGCGCCCCGACACCCGTCGCGGTACCTCCCCACCGACCCCCGGTAACCACTACCGTCGACAGGGACGACGAGACGTACAGCGCCGTGCGTCTCACACCACGCAACGCGTCCGAGGTGAGATGTGAAGGCGATCCGCCGGTTCACCGTCCGTCCCGTTCTCCCCGAACCCCTCCGGCCGCTGAGCGACCTGGCGCGCAATCTGCGCTGGTCCTGGCATGCGGAAACGCGCGACCTGTTCCAGTCCGTCGACCCCGAGCGGTGGGAGGCGGCCAAGGGCGACCCGGTGCGCCTCCTGGGCGGGGTGCGCCCGGCACGGCTGGCCGAGCTGGCCGGCGACCGGCGGTTCCTGCGCCGGCTGACCGCGGTCGTGGACGACCTCGGCGACTACCTGGCCGGCGACCGCTGGTATCAGCACCAGGGCGACGGACTGCCCGCCGCGGTCGCCTACTTCTCCCCGGAGTTCGGCATCACGGCCGCGCTGCCCCAGTACTCCGGCGGCCTCGGCATCCTCGCCGGCGACCACCTCAAGGCGGCCAGCGACCTCGGGGTGCCGCTGATCGGGGTGGGTCTGCTGTACCGGCACGGCTACTTCCGCCAGAGCCTGTCCCGGGACGGCTGGCAGCAGGAGCACTACCCGGTGCTCGACCCGCACGAGCTGCCCGTCACCCAGCTGAAGGAGACCGACGGCACCCCCGCCCAGGTCTCGCTCGCGCTGCCCGGGGGCAGGGCGCTGCACGCCCGGATCTGGCTGGCGCAGGTCGGCAGGGTGCCGCTGCTGATGCTCGACTCGGACGTGGAGGAGAACGACCTCGGCGAACGCGGGGTGACCGACCGGTTGTACGGCGGTGGCAGTGAGCACCGCCTGCTGCAGGAGATGCTCCTCGGCATAGGGGGTGTCCGGGCCGTGCGCACCTACTGCCGGCTCACCGGTCATCCGGAGCCCGAGGTGTTCCACACCAACGAGGGGCACGCGGGCCTCCTCGGTCTGGAGCGGATCGCCGAACTGTGCGCGCGGGGGCTCGACTTCGACGCGGCGCTGGAGGCCGTGCGGGGCGGCACCGTGTTCACCACGCACACCCCGGTCCCGGCCGGGATCGACCGGTTCGACCGGGAGCTGGTCGCCCGGCACTTCGGCCCGGACTCCGAACTCCCGGGCATCGACGTGCAGCGCGTCCTGGCCCTCGGCATGGAGACCTACCCGGGCGGTGAGCCGAACCTGTTCAACATGGCCGTCATGGGGCTCCGGCTGGCCCAGCGGGCGAACGGGGTGTCCCTGCTGCACGGGCAGGTCAGCCGGGAGATGTTCGCGGGCCTGTGGCCGGGGTTCGACGCCGAGGAGGTGCCGATCACCTCGGTGACCAACGGGGTGCACGCCCCGACCTGGGTGGCCCCCGAGGTGCTCCGGCTCGGGGCCCGGCAGATCGGCTCCCAGCGGGCCGAGGACGCGCTGACCGTCGGCGGCTCCGAGCGCTGGGACTCGGTGGCGGACATCGCGGACCAGGACATCTGGGAGCTGCGCCGCACCCTGCGCGAACAGCTCGTGACCGAGGTGCGGGAGCGGCTGCGCGCCTCCTGGCGGCAGCGCGGGGCCGGGGACGCGGAGCTGGGCTGGATCGACGGCGTCCTCGATCCCGACGTGCTCACCATCGGGTTCGCCCGGCGCGTCCCGTCGTACAAGCGGCTGACCCTGATGCTGCGCGACCGCGACCGGCTGATGGAGCTGCTGCTGCACCCCGAGCGGCCGATCCAGATCGTCGTCGCGGGCAAGGCGCACCCGGCGGACGACGGCGGCAAGCGGCTGGTGCAGGAGCTGGTGCGGTTCGCCGACGACCCGCGCGTGCGCCACCGCCTCGTCTTCCTGCCCGACTACGGCATGGCGATGGCGCAGAAGCTCTACCCGGGCTGCGACGTCTGGCTGAACAACCCGCTGCGCCCGCTGGAGGCCTGCGGCACCTCCGGGATGAAGGCGGCGCTCAACGGCTGCCTCAACCTGTCCGTGCTGGACGGCTGGTGGGACGAGTGGTTCCAGCCGGACTTCGGCTGGGCCGTGCCGACCGCGGACGGCGCCGGCACCGATCCCGACCGCCGGGACGACATCGAGGCCGCCGCACTCTACGACCTGCTGGAACAGCGGGTGACCCCGCGCTTCTACGAGCGCGGCCGGGCCGGGCTGCCCGACCGCTGGATCGAGATGGTCCGCCGCACCCTCGGCCGGCTCGGCCCGAAGGTGCTGGCGGGCCGCATGGTCCGGGAGTACGTCGACCGTCTGTACGCCCCCGCCGCCCAGTCGCACCGGGCGCTGACCCCGGACACGGCCCGTGAACTGGCCGCGTGGAAGGCCAGGGTGCGGGCCGCCTGGCCCGGGGTGAGCGTCGACCACGTGGAGACGACGGCCACGACGGCCACCGCGGAGCTGGGCACGACCGTGGGTCTGCGGGTGCGGGTGGGGCTGGGCGAGCTGGAGCCGGACGACGTGGAGGTGCAGGCGGTCTCGGGCCGGGTGGACGCGGAGGACCGCATCACCGAGGCCACGGCGGTGCCGCTGAAGCCGGCCGGCGCCCCCGACCTGGAGGGCCGCCGCCTCTACGAGGGTCCGCTCTCCCTGGACCGCACCGGCCCCTACGGCTACACGGTGCGCATCCTCCCGGCCCACCGTCTCCTCACCTCGGCGGCCGAACTGGGCCTGGTGACGGTGCCCTCGCAGGACGCGGCGGAGGGAGCGGGGGTGCTGCTGCGCTGAGGGCGCGCGGGTCCGGCGGGCGGGGCCGCCCCGCTCAGGCCTCGTCGTACTCGGCGCACAGGCGCTTCAGGACGGTGCCGCAGCGGCGCGCGTAGGCGTGCTGGAAGCCCCGGGTGGCGGGGCCGCCGGCTCGCGCGTACCACTTCTGCGGGCGGCTGAAGGCGGCGACGGTCAGCCAGACCGTGCCGTCACCCGTACGGTCGACCACGAAGGCCTCCTCGCCGCACTCGGGGTGGCCTTCGAGGGTGCCGTAGGCCCAGCCCGCCCGCCGGGGGCTCTCGGCGGTCCAGACGACACGGCAGGGGGCCTTGATGAGGCCGGCCAGGGTGACCGTGACGTCCACGCCCGGGGCGGCGCGGTCGGCGCCGGCGTCGATGCGCACGCCCATGGCGCGGTGCATCTCCCAGGTCAGGACCGCCTCGGCGGCCCGGCTGAAGACCGCCGTCCCCTCGCCGAGCCGGGTGCGGACGAGCATCGGACGGAAGCCGGGCGGGCAGACGGTCACATCGTCGCGTGTCGCGCCGACCGGCTCGTAGGTGAAGGGCGCCTGGGACATGGGTCAAAAGGGTAGGGCGGTACCCGGGACGACCTCCGACCGGGTACCGCCCCGCTTCACCGGGCCGCCGTCACTTGACGTCGACCGCCGTCCAGGCGGCCGCGACCGTCTTGTACTCGGTGCTGGTGGCGCCGTACAGGGCCGACGCCGCGCTCAGCGTCGCCTTGCGGGCGCCCGCGTAGTCGGTGGTCGACGTCATGTACTCGGTGAGCGCCTTATACCAGACCTTCAGCGCCTTGTCCCGGCCTATGCCGGTGACCTTGGAGCCGTCGGCGGTCGGCGAGTCGTACTTCACGCCGTCGATCGTCTTCGCGCCGCTGCCCTCGGAGAGCAGGTAGAAGAAGTGGTTCGCGACGCCCGAGGACTGATGCACGTCCTTGTCGCCGACGCCGGCCGACCAGTAGTCGGCGGAGCCGCCGTCCTTGCTGGGCTTGTCCATGTAGCGCAGCGGGGTGCCGTCGCCGTTGATGTCGATCTTCTCACCGATGAGGTAGTCGCCCTTGTCGGTGGTGTTGTCGGCGTAGAACTCCACGCCGGTGCCGAAGATGTCGCTGGTGGCCTCGTTGAGGCCGCCGGACTCGCCGCTGTACTCGAGACCGGCGGTGTTGGAGGTGACGCCGTGGCTCATCTCGTGGCCGGCCACGTCCAGCGCGGTCAGCGGGTGCTTGTCGCCCTCGCCGTCGCCGTAGGTCATGCAGAAGCAGCTGTCGTCCCAGAAGGCGTTGACGTAGTCGCTGCCGTAGTGGACGCGGGAGTACGCGGCCTTGCCGTCGTTCTTGATGCCGCTGCGCCCGAAGGTGTTCTTGTAGAAGTCCCAGGTGACCTGGGCGCCGTAGGCCGCGTCGGCGGCGGCCGTCTGGTCGGTGGGCGAGGAGGAGGCGGCTCCGGTGCCCCACACGTCGTCCGCGTCGGTGAACAGCGTGCCCTCGCCGCTGGTCTTGCGGGCCAGGTTGGTCGTCTGGTGACCGCCGCGCGAGGTGTCCTTGAGCTGGAACTCGGAACCGGACTTGGTGGTGCCGAGCGTCACCGTGCCCGAGTACTGGGTCTTGCCGGACCCCGTCTCGACGGCCTGGTGCTCGTACAGCTTCCTGCCGGTCTCGGCGTCGGTGACGACGTGCAGTTCGTTCGGCGTGCCGTCGTCCTGGAGGCCGCCGACGACCGTCTCGTAGGCGAGGACCGGCTTGCCGTCGGCCGCCCAGATCACCTTGCGCGGTGCCGTGTCGGCGGCCGTCTTCTCCGAACCGGCCGCCCTGGCCGCGGTGAGCGCCTGGGACTCGGCCTTGCCGGTGGCGACCTTCGGCGTGAGCGAGTCGACCGCGATGGTCGCCGCGGTGTTCCTGGTGACGCCCTCGGTCCTGCCGGACTTCGCGGTGTGGACGATGAGGTCGCCGCCGAGGACGGGCAGGCCGCCGTAGGTGCGCTCGTAGCGGGTGTGCACCGTGCCGTCGGCGTCCTTGACGACGTCCTTGACGACCAGCTTCTCCTTGGCGCCGAGGTCCATCTTCCGCGCGGTGGCGGCGGCGCCGGACTGGGCCTGCTGAATCAGCGTGGTACGGGCCCCGGCGGAGAGCTGGGCCGGGGCGGCCGGCAGGGCGCCGGCGGTGGTGGACCCGTGGGGGGTGTCGGCGTTGGCGTTGAGGGCCACACCGGTGGTGATCAGTACGCCGGCCGCCACCGCGGTGGCGATGACCAGCCTGGTGCGCTTCTGGCGCGCGTGAACGGGGCTCACTGAAGCTCCTTGTACGTGGGGGGTCTCCGGCCGGCGTGGGGGCCGACAGGAGTGTGGTGCTGTGAAGGTGCTGTGGTGCCGCGGCGGTGGGGACAGCCTGGCGTGGAGAGCGCGTACATGTCATGCCCCGGAGTGATGTTGGCCGGAAAACGGTTGTCCGGTAACGGCCTCGGAAATGCGTACGAGCACGGCCCGGAGGTGCGAACCTCCGGGCCGTGCCCGCTGTGCCGCGCCGAAACCGCCGGCTCGCGGAACGTCGGCTTCCGGCCAGGGGGCCGGGGCAAAGGGAGAGGGCGGTACCGGGGCATCCGCCCCGGTACCGCCCTCGTCCGGTTCCGCTGGGACTAGTTGACGTTGACCGCCGCCCAGGCCGCGGCCACCGCCTTGTACTCGGTGCTGGTGGAGCCGTACAGGGCCGACGCCGCGCTCAGGGTCGCCGTGCGCGCACCCGAGTACTTCGTTGTCGAGGTCATGTACGTGGTGAGCGCCTTGTACCAGATCTGCAGCGCCTTGGCGCGACCGATGCCGGTGACCGTGGAGCCGTTGTAGGTGGGCGAGTTGTACGTCACACCGTTGATCGTCTTCGAACCGCTGCCCTCGGACAGCAGGTAGAAGAAGTGGTTCGCGACACCGGACGAGTAGTGCACGTCCTTGTTGCCCACGGAGGAGGACCAGTAGTCGGCGGAGCCGCCGTCCTTGCTGGGCTTGTCCATGTAGCGCAGCGGGGTGCCGTTGCCGTTGATGTTGATCTTCTCGCCGATGAGGTAGTCACCGACGTCCGAGCTGTTGGCCGCGTAGAACTCCACGCCCGTGCCGAAGATGTCCGAGGTGGCCTCGTTCAGACCGCCGGACTCACCGCTGTAGTTGAGGCCCGCGGTGTTGGAGGTGACACCGTGGCTCATCTCGTGGCCGGCCACGTCCAGCGAGGTCAGCGGGTGGGTGTTGCCGCTGCCGTCGCCGTAGGTCATGCAAAAGCAGCTGTCGTCCCAGAACGCGTTGACGTAGGAGCTGCTGTAGTGGACGCGGGAGTAGGCGCCGACACCGTTGTTCTTGATGCCGTTGCGGCCGAAGGTGCTCTTGTAGAAGTCCCAGGTCTCCTGCGCGCCGTAGGCGGCGTCCGCGGCGGCCGTCTGGTCCGTCGAGGAGCTGGAGGCCGCGCCCGTGCCCCAGACGTTGTCGGCGTCGGTGAACAGGGTGCCGGTGCCGGAGGTGCCGCGGGCCAGGTTGTACGTCTTGTGGCCGCCGCGCGAGGTGTCGTACAGCTGGTACGTCGAGCCCGACAGGTTGGTGTTGAGGCTGACGGTGCCGGAGTACAGGGTCTTGCCGGTGCCGGTCGCGTTCTCGATGCCCTGGTACTCGTACAGCTTCTTGCCCGTGGCCGCGTCGGTGATGACGTGCAGCTGGTTCGGGGTGCCGTCCTCCTGGAAGCCCCCGACGACCGTCTCGTAGGCGAGGACGGGCTTGCCGGAGCCGGCCCAGATCACCTTGCGCGCGCCGTCCGCCGTGGTCTTGGCGGAGCCCAGCGTTCTGGCGGCGCCCACGGCCTGCTTCTCCGCCTTGGCGGCGGTGATCTGCGGCTTGAGCGAGGCCACCTTGACGGCCGACTTGTTGGCCTTGGTGACGCCCTCGGCCTTGCCGGACTTCGCGGTGTGGACGATGAGGTCGCCGCCGAGGACGGGCAGGCCGCCGTAGGTGCGCTCGTAGCGGGTGTGCAGGGTGCCGTCGGCGTCCTTGACGACGTCCTTGACGACCAGCTTCTCCTTGGTGCCGAGGCCGATCTCCCGCGCGGTGTCGGCCGCGCCGGCCTGGGCCTGCTGGATCAGCGTGGTGCGCGCCGCGGCGGAGAGCTGGGTCGGGGCGGCCGCGAGCGTCCTCGCGGTGGCGGCCTCGGCCGCGTTCTGGGCGCTGGCACTGGTGGTCAGACCAGTGGAGAGCAGGGCTCCGGCGGCGACTGCGGTGGCGACGGCCAGAGTGGTGCGATTGCGACGCGCGTAGAGGGGGCTCACAGAAGCTCCTTCTCGTGGGGGAGTCCGGTCAGAGTGGGGTCACTGTCCGGAGGTGGTGATGGGAAGTTGCTGTGCTGCTGCGGCGGTGAGGGAAGAGTGGCATCAGAGACGCGTACATGTCAGGACCCTGATGTGATGTTGGCTCAAATCCAACTGTCCGATAATCGTTTCGGCTATGTAAACGGGCGTCGCCCGGGGGTCCGAACCCCCGGGCGACGCCTTTGTTCTCCGGCTCGTGGCGAGCGGTTTACGGGAAAGTCAGCTTCCAGCTGTTGATCTTGCCCGTGTCGTACGTGGCTTGATCCTGAACCTTCAACTTCCAGGTTCCGTTGGCCGACTCGGTGGAGGCGTTGACCGTGTAGGTCGCCTGGACGTTGTCGGCCGAGTCGGAGGAGGAGAAGTTCTTCAGGCGGTACGAGGTGCCCGACGGGCCGACCAGGTCGATCACCAGGTCACCGCGCCAGGTGTGCGTGATGTCCACGCTCACCTGGAGGTTGCTCGGCGCGTTTCCGCTCCTGCCGGAGACGGTGATGTTCGAGGTGACGGCGGGGCCGTTGTCCGGGATCGACACCGGGCTGGTGTTCTCGTACGAGGTGCCGCCGCCCCCGCCGCCGCCGGAGCGCGAACCGACCGCCACGCCCGCCCAGGCGTCCTGCACGGCCTTGTACTCGGCGCTGGTGGTGCCGTACAGCTCGCCGGCCGCCGCGAGTGTGCCGGTGCGCGCGCCCGCGTAGTTGGTGGTGGACGTCCACTTGGTGGTCAGCGCCCGGTACCAGATCTGCAGTGCCTTGTCCCGGCCGATGCCGGTGACCGGAAGGCCGTCCGCCGTCGGCGAGTTGTAGCTGACGCCGTTGATGACCTTGGTGCCGCTGCCCTCGCTCAGCAGGTAGAAGAAGTGGTTCGCCGGGCCGGACGAGTAGTGGACGTCGACGCCGCCGATCCCCGAGTACCAGTTGTCCTTGGACGCGCCGTCCTTGCTGGGCTTGTCCATGTAGCGCAGCGGGGTGCCGTCGCCGTTGATGTCGATCTTCTCGCCGATGAGGTAGTCGCCGACGTCGGTGGAGTTGTTCGCGAAGAACTCCACGCCGGTGCCGAAGATGTCGCTGGTCGCCTCGTTCAGGCCGCCCGACTCACCGCTGTAGTTCAGGTTCGCGGTGTTGGAGGTGACGCCGTGGCTCATCTCGTGGCCGGCCACGTCCAGCGAGGTCAGCGGGTCGGCGTTGCCGGAGCCGTCGCCGTAGGTCATGCAGAAGCAGCTGTCGTCCCAGAAGGCGTTCACGTACGAGTTGCCGTAGTGGACGCGGGAGTACGCGCCGACGCCGTTGTTCTTGATGCCGCTGCGGTTGAAGGTGCTCTTGTAGAAGTCCCAGGTGACCGCGGCGCCGTAGTGGGCGTCCGCGCCCGCGGTGGCGGCGTTCGACGTGGTGCCGTTGCCCCAGGTGTCGCTGGTCTGGGAGAACAGCGTGCCGGTGCCCGAGCTGCCGTGGTTCAGGTTGTACGTCTTGTGGCCGCCGCGCGCCCCGTCGGTCAGCGTGTAGTTCGAGCCCGACTGGGTCGTGGTCAGCGTGACCTGGCCGCTGTACTGGGTGTTGCCGATGCCGTTCTTGATCCCCTGGTACTCGAACAGCTTCTTGCCCGTGGCCGCGTCGGTGACGACGTGGAGCTGGTTCGGCGTGCCGTCGTCCTGGAGGCCGCCGACGACCGTCTCGTAGGCGAGGACGGGCTTGCCGGAGCCGGCCCAGACGACCTTCCGCACGCTGTCGGCGGCCGACCTGGTGCCGCCGAGGGCCCTGGCCCGCTGGACGGCCTGCTTCTCGGCCGCGGCCTTCGGCACGGCCGGGGTGAGGTCCGTGATCCGCAGCGTGGCCCGGGTGGCCTTGACGACCGACTTCGTGGCACCGGACCCGGAGGTGTCGACGACGAGGTCGCCGCCGAGCACCGGCAGCCCGGCGTAGGTGCGCTCGTAGCGGGTGTGCAGGGTGCCGTCGGCGTCCTTGACGACGTCCTTGACGACCAGCTTCTCCTTGGCGCCCAGACCGATCGCCCGGGCCGTCGCGGCCGTCCGGGCGTCGGCGTGCCGGATCAGCTCCGTGCGCTGCGCCGGCGTGAGCTGGACGGCGACATGGGCCGGATCGGCCTTGCCGGCCTGAGGCTTGGCGGGGGCGGCGGTCGCGGCGCCGGACTGGACGGCCGCGGCGATCAGCGCGGCGACGCCGGCGAGGGCGACGGTGGCGGTGCGGTGGTGCCCGGTGTGGGGGGTGCGTCTGCGAGAGGTGCTGCTCAACACTGACTCCTTCTGCATGACCGCGGGTCGCGCGGCCAGGGGAGACCGGACGGTGGGTTGGGACGTCCGGGCAGAACAGGGCGTTACGCGGAACCACGTGCAGGTGCGCGGCGGGCTCACCCGGTGCGTGCGAAGCTGTGCGTTCGCTGTGAGCCGGCCGTTGTGAAGAGTGACAGGGAATCACCCGACCTGTCAGGACCACGTCACGAACTTGGCCGGAAATCGTACGTAGTCCGGATATTCATGTTCGGTATACGAACCATTGGCCGCGTGACGGGACGCGGGCCGCCCGTGCCGAACACACCGGTGCCCGGGCCCCCGCGTCCGCTTCGTCAGTCCGCCGTGCCGTCCCCGTGCCAGGTCCGCCACAGGGACGCGTAGGCTCCGTCGGCCCGCACCAGCTCCTCGTGCGTGCCCAGTTCGGTGAGCATCCCGTCCTCCATCACCGCCACCCGGTCCGCGTCGTGCGCGGTGTGCAGGCGGTGGGCGATGGCGATGACCGTACGGGACTGGAGGACCGCGGCCAGGGCCCGCTCGGCGTGGCGGGCGGCGGTGGGATCGAGCAGGGCCGTGGCCTCGTCGAGGATCAGGGTGTGGGGGTCGGCCAGCACCACGCGGGCCAGGGCCAGTTGCTGGGCCTGGGAGCCGTCGGTGGAGTGGCCGTTCGGGCCGAGCGCGGTGTCGAGCGAGTCGGGCAGGGCACGCACCCAGTCGTCGGCGCCCACCGCCGTCAGCGCCGCCCACAGCGCCTCTTCCGTGGCGCCGGGCCCGGCGATCAGCAGGTTGTCCCGGACCGTGCCGAGGAACACGTGGTGCTCCTGGGTGACCAGGACGACCTGGCGGCGCAGCAGTTCCGGTTCCAGGGAGGCGATCGGCACCCCGCCGACCGTCACCGAGCCCGCCCCGGGGGTGTCGATGCCCGCGAGGAGCCTGCTGAGGGTCGTCTTCCCGGCGCCGGACGGGCCGACCACGGCCAGCCGTTCGCCGGGCCGCACCGTCAGGTCCACCCCGCGCAGCACCTCGCCGCCGCGTTCGTAGGAGTACCGCACCCCGCGCACGTCGATCCGGTCGTCCTCCGGCACCGGGCAGGCGCCTTCCGGATCCGTCCGGGGTGCCTGCGCCAGACCCTCCACGCGCGCGAACGAGGCGCCGCTGCTCTGCAACTGCTCGACCCGCATCAGGATCTGGTCCAGCGGCTCCGTGAACTGCCGCAGGTACAGGGCCGCCGCCACCACCGCGCCGACCCCCACCGCACCGCGCTGGTGCAGCCAGCCGCCGAGCAGCAGCACGCCGACCACGGGGACGGTGTACGTCACCTCGACCGCCGGGAAGAAGACGGTCCGCAGGTACAGGGTGTGGAAGCGGGCCCGGCGGGACCGCTCCAACGCCTCCCGGCTCGCGGTGACCCGCCGCCCGCGCAGCCGGAACGCCTCGACCGTGCGCGCCCCGGCCGCCGTCGCGGCCACGATCTCGGCCACCTCGGAGTTGGCCGCGCCCTCGGCGAGGTAACCGTCCCGGGCCCGGCGCAGATACCAGCGCAGCGCCACCCAGATGGGCGTCAGGCACACCACGCCGAACAGGCCCAGCAGCGGATCGAGCGCGAACACCGCGCCCAGCACGAACAGCGCCTGCACGCTGCTGACGAGCAGCTCCGGTCCGACGTCCCGCAGCGTCGTGCCGACGGTCGCCACATCGGCCGTGCCGCGCGCGGTCAGGTCACCGGTGCCGGCCCGCTCCACCGTCGACGCGGGCAGTGCCAGCACCCGGTCGACGTACTCCTCGCGCACCCGGGCCAGCGTCCGCTCCCCGAACCGGTGCCCCACGTACCGCGCCCAGCGCGCCAGCAGCAGCTGGGCGAACGCGCACAGCAGGATCAGCAGCGCCGGCCCGTCCACCGCGTCGACCCCGTGCCCGGCCCGGACCTCGTCGATGATCCGCCCGACCAGCCACGGACCGGCCAGCCCCGCCGCGGCCGCCAGCGCGTTGAGCACCAGCGCCGCGGCGAACGCCCGCCCGTCGGCCCGCACCAGCCGTACGGTCGCCCGTCGCACCCCGGCCCGGTCCGCGACCGGCAGCAGCCCCTCGCCCGCCGTCACCGCACGGCCTCCTCGGTGTCCTCGACGCCCTTCGTACCCTTCGTGTCCCCGGTGTTCGAGGTGTCCTCGACGTCGCGCGCCACCAGTGCTCGGTAACCCGGCTCCTCGGCCAGCAGCCGCCGGTGCGGGCCGCTCGCCGCCACCTTGCCGTCGGCCAGGAACAGCACCGTGTCGGCGCGGTCCAGCACCAGCGGCGACGTGCTCGTCACCACCGTCGTACGGCCCTCGCGCGCATCCCGCAGCCGCTCGGCGACCGTGGCCTCCGTGTGCGCGTCCAGCGCCGAGGTCGGCTCCACGGCGAGCAGCACCTCGGGGTCGGCCAGCAGCGCCCGCACCAGCCGGATCCGCTGCCGCTGGCCGCCGGAGAGGCTGCGGCCCTGCCCGGCGACGACCGAGTCCAGGCCGTCCGGCAGCCCCCGTACGACGTCCTCGGCGGCGGCCGCGTACACCGCCCGGCGCAGCGCGGCATCACCGGCCGGTTCCGCGGCGGCCACCATCTCCCCGAGTGGCCCGGCGAACAGGTCCGCCTCGTTGTCGGCGACCAGGATCCGGGACCGCACCTCGGCCAGCGGCACCTCGTCCAGCCGTACCCCGCCCCAGGTGGCGTCGGTCGTCCCGTACCTGCCGAGCCGGTCCACCACCGCCGCCGTGTCGGCCGGACGCGCGGAGGCCAGCGCGACCAGCCGGCCGGCCGGCACCCGCACCCCGGACGCCGGGTCGCACAGCTCGGCCGGGCCGTCCGGCGCGGGCTGCGCGCCCTCGTCCGGCTCCGGCTCCATCCGCAGCAGCCCCACCACCCGGCGGGCCGCCACCACGCCCCGGTTCAACTGGTAGGTCAGCTCGATGAAGAACGCCACCGGCACGATCAACACCGCCACGTAGCCGTACACCGACACCAGCTCGCCGACGCTGATCCCGCCCTCGGCCGCCTGCCGCGCCGCGAGCCAGGTGACCACCGCGAGGAACAGCGTGGGCACGCCCATGCCCAGCGCCTGCACCCAGCTGGCCACCGCCCCCACCCGGTATCCCTGCGCGCGCAGCCGCTGCGAGTCGCCGCGGAAGGCGTCCGCGAACAGCCCCTTGCCGCCGAAGCCGTTGAGGACCCGCAGTCCGCCCGCGAGATCCCCGATCCGGGCCGCCAGCACGCCCTGCCGCTCCCGGTACTCGCCCTCCGCGCCCTGCAGCCGCAGCGTCAGCGGCCCGGTGAGCAGCGCGACCACCGGCACCCCGAGCAGCACCACGGCGGCGAGCGGCGCCGAGATGGACAGCAGCACCCCGGCCACCACCACGTAGACCACCAGCGAGCCCACCCCGGGCCCGACCACGGTCAGTGCCTGCGCGATGGTCTGCACGTCGCCGACCCCGATGGTGACGACCTCCCCGGCACCGGCCCGCCGCGGCAGCACCGCCCCCAGCCGGGCCGCGTGCTCCACGACCAGCTTCACCGTGCGGAAGTTGGCGTCCATCCGCACCCGGGTCATGGTGCGGTGCCGCATGATGCTCACCCAGGAGTTCAGCCCGCCGACCACAAACATCACGCCGGCCCACCCGGCCAGCACCGCCGTCCGGCCCGGCACCAGACCGTCGTCCACCGCCCGCGCCATCAGGTACGGCTGCGCCGCCATCAGCACCATCCACACGCTGCCCAGCAGCGCGCCCACCAGCGACCTCACCTGCTGGCGCAGCACCAGCCAGCCCAGGTAGTGCCAGCCGCCGCGGATGTCCGGCGTGCCCGGATCCTCGTACGCGTCGATCAACCTGCCGCCCCGTCCCGTCCGTCCCGCTACGCCAGACTGTCCCGCCACGCCTTGTGCAGATCCGCGAACCTGCCGGTGCCCGCGACGAGTTCGCCCGGGCTGCCGTCCTCGACGATCCGGCCCCGCTCCATCACCAGCACCCGGTCGGCGATCTCCACGGTCGACAGCCGGTGCGCGATCACCACGGCGGTACGGCCGCGCAGCACCGTGGCCATCGCCCGCTGCACGGCCCGCTCGCCCGGCACGTCCAGGGAACTGGTCGCCTCGTCCAGGATCAGCACCGCCGGATCGGCCAGCAGCGCGCGGGCGAACGCGACGAGCTGGCGCTGCCCGGCCGAGATGCGGCCGCCGCGCTTGCGGACGTCCGTGTCGTAGCCGTCGGGCAGGGCGCTGATGAACTCGTGCGCGCCGATCGCCTTCGCGGCCCGCTCGACGTCCTCCCGGGAGGCGTCGGGCCGGCCGATCGCGATGTTGTCCGCCACCGTACCGGAGAACAGGAACGCCTCCTGCGTCACCATGACCACCCCGCGCCGCAGCTCGGGCGTCCCCAGTTCGCGCAGGTCGACCCCGTCGAGCAGCACCCGTCCGTCGGACGGGTCGTAGAACCGGGCGAGCAGTTTGGCCAGCGTCGACTTGCCCGCGCCCGTGGAACCGACGACGGCGACGGTCTGCCCGGCCGGGAGCGTCAGATCGAAGCGGGGCAGCACCTCGCCGCCCGTGCGGTACGCGAAGCGGACCCCGTCGAAGACCACCTCGCGGCCCGGGAACCCGTTCCCGAGCGGGGGCAGTTCGCGCGGCGCCGACGGCTCCGGCACGGTCGGCGTCTGGGCCAGCAGCCCGGCGATCTTCTCCAGCGACGCGGCCGCGGACTGGTAGGAGTTCAGGAACATGCCGAGCCGGTCGATCGGGTCGTACAGCCGCCGCAGGTACAGCACGGCCGCCGCCAGCACGCCCAGCTCCAGCGATCCGGACGCCACCCGGTAGGCGCCCCACAGCACGATCCCGGCGACCGCCGTGTTGGCCACCAGCCGGGAGCCGACCACGTACCGGGCCATCTCCAGCAGGGCGTCGCCGTTGGTGCGCTCGTGCCGCTGGTTCAGCACGGCGAACTCGGCGTCGTTCGCCGCCTCCCGGCGGAAGGCGCGCACCGGGCGGATGCCGTTCATCGTCTCCACGAACTTCACGATCACCGTCGCGATCGCCGTGGACCGCGCCCGGTACACCCGCCCCGCCCGCCGCTGGTACATCCGCACCAGCAGGTACAGCGGCACGAAGGAGGCCACCGCGACCGCGCCGAGGCCGAGATCGAGCCACAGCAGCATCGCCGAGATGTAGACGAAGGACAGGACGACGGTCACCAGTTCCTGCAGCCCCTCGTCGAGGAGTTCGCGCAGCGACTCGACGTCCGTCGTGGAGCGGGAGATCAGGCGACCGCTCGTGTACCGCTCGTGGAAGTCGACGCTGAGGGCCTGCGCGTGCCGGAAGATCCGGCCCCGCAGATCCAGCAGCACGTTCTGGTTGACCCGGGCGGAGGCCTCGATGAACGCGAACTGCAGCCCGCCGGAGAGCAGCGCGCACAGCAGGTAGCCGGCGCCCACCGCGATCAGCGGCCCGTGGTCGTGGTCCCGGAACGCCGGAACGGCGTTGTCGATGGCGTACGCCACCAGCAGCGGACCCGCCTGCACGGCCGCCTGCTGGAGCAGCAGCAGGAGCGTGGTGACGGCGACCCGGGACCTCATGGGCGCGAGCAGCGAGCGCAGCAGCGCGGACGTGGCGCCGGGCGGCGTGGGCAGGACGTCGTGGTCGAAGGGGTCGCCGTCGCCGGTGTCCCGCGCCCGCGGCGGCCGCTCCTCGTCGTCCGTGGCCGGGGCGGCGGTCGTCGTGCTGGTCATCGGTGGTCCTCCCGGTCCCCGGCCGCCGCGCCCGACATCAGGTGCGCGTACTCGGCGTTCGTGCGCAGCAGTTCCTGGTGCGTGCCGACCGCGGCGATCCGGCCGCCCGACAGCAGGGCGACCCGGTCGGCGAGCAGCACCGTGGACGGCCGGTGGGCCACGATCAGCGCGGTGGTGTCGGCGAGCACCTGGCGCAGCGCGGCCTCGACGGCGGCCTCCGTGTGCACGTCCAGCGCGGACAGCGGGTCGTCCAGCACCAGGAACTCCGGCCGGCCGACCACCGCGCGGGCCAGCGCAAGGCGCTGGCGCTGCCCGCCGGACAGGCTGAGCCCCTGCTCGCCCACCTGGGTGCCGGTGCCCTGCGGCAGCGCGTGCGCGAAGTCGGCCTGGGCGACCGCGAGCGCCCGGTCCAGGTCCGCCTCGCCGGCGCCGTCCGCCGCGCCCATCAGCACGTTCTCGCCGACGGACGCGGAGAACAGCGTGGGTTCCTCGAAGGCCACGGCGACCCTGGCGCGCAGCTCCTCGCGGGGCATGGCGGCGATGTCCACGCCGTTCAGGCTGATGCGTCCCGAGGTGACCTCGTGCAGCCGGGGGACGAGCGCGGTCAGCGTCGTCTTGCCACTGCCGGTGGCCCCCACCAGGGCCATGGACTCACCGGGGCGGATGTGCAGGTCGACGCGGTCGAGCAGGGGCGGGGAGTCCGGGGGCGCGTCGGGGTAGCGGAACCGTACGCCGTGGAAGCGCAGCCCGGGTCCGGACCCCTCGCCGGCGCCGTCCGCGGCCGCCCCGGCGCTCTCCGGTTCCTCGTCCATCACCTCGAAGTACCGCTCGGTGGCGGTCGCCGCCTCCTGGCTCATGGCCAGCAGGAAGCCGATGGAGTCCACCGGCCAGCGCAGGGCGAGCGCCGTGCTCAGGAACGCGACCAGCGTGCCCGCGGACAGCTCGCCGTCGGCCACCTGCAGCGAGCCGACCACCAGCGCGGCGCCGATGGCCATCTCCGGCAGCGTCACGATGACGCCCCAGATGGTGGCCAGCAGCCGGGCCTTGCGCAGTTCCGTGCCGCGCAGCCTGCCCGCCAGCTCGTGGAAGGCCCGCGCCTGGGTGCGGTGCCGGCCGAAGCCCTTGATGATGCGGATGCCGAGGACGCTCTCCTCGACGACCGTGGTCAGGTCGCCGACCTGGTCCTGGGCGCGCCGCGCCACCTCGGCGTAGCGCCGCTCGAAGACCACGCAGGTCCACAGCACCGGAACGGCGGGCCCGAGGATGACCAGGCCGAGCACCCAGTCCTGCATCAGCATGATCACCACGCCGACGAGGATCGTCACACCGTTGACCAGCAGGAAGGTCAGCGGAAACGCCAGGAACATGCGCAGCAGCATCAGATCGGTGGTGGCCCGGGAGAGGAGCTGGCCGGAGGCCCACCGGTCGTGGAACGACACCGGAAGCCGTTGCAGCCGGCGGTACAGGGCCGCCCGCAGCTCGGCCTCGACGTGCGACAGCGGCCGGGCCACCAGCCAGCGTCTTATGCCGAACAGGACCGCCTCGGCGATGCCGAGGAGCAGCAGGCACAGCGCGCCGAGCCAGACGCCCGCCGGGTTCCGGTCGGCGACCGGCCCGTCGACCATCCACTTCAGCACCAGCGGGATCACCAGGCCCACGCACGACGCGACGACCGCGACGAAGGCGGCCGTGAACAGCCGCGCCCGCACGGGCCGCACGAACGGCCACAGGCGCAGCAGGGTGCGGACGGCCGACCGCTCGGGGCGGTCTTCTTCTGCGGTGGTTGCACGTGTCGTGGGCATCAGGGGTGAGCCTACGGATCGCCACTGGCATCGCCCACCGAGTTTTGGCCGGACCCGGCTCCGCCGCTGGACCTACGACCTGCGGCTTCGGGCGGCCGGACCGGGCCCGGGGCCCGCCGCGCGGCCACCGCGCCGCCCGCGGAACGGGCGCCCGGGGGCCGCCCGCGGCGCTCGCGGTCGCACCCCGCCATCGGCCGATCGGACGATGCCTCAGTCGCGGGACGGAGGATGTGCCGGGCGGGCCCGCTCCGCGACGCTCGGACCATGCCTGTCATCGAAGTCACCGCACTGCGCAAGCTGTACGGCGGCCGCGCGGTCGTCGACGACGTCTCCTTCGGTGTCGAGGAGGGCGAGATCTTCGGGATCCTCGGCCCCAACGGCGCCGGCAAGACCACCACCGTCGAGTGCGTCGAGGGCCTGCGCGTCCCCGACGGCGGCCGCGTCCGGGTCACCGGCCTCGACCCGGCCGCCGACCACGAGCGGGTCTCCCGGGTGCTCGGCGCCCAGCTCCAGCAGAGCGAGCTCCAGCCGAGGATCACGGTGCGCGAGGCGCTCGAACTGTACGCCTCGTTCCACCGCCACCCGCTGGACTGGGGGCCCCTCGCCGGACGCCTCGGCCTGACCGGGCGGCTCGGCAGCCACTTCGGCAAGCTGTCCGGCGGGCAGAAGCAGCGGCTGTTCATCGCGCTCGCCCTCGTCGGCAACCCCAGGATCGTGGTCCTCGACGAACTCACCACCGGCCTCGACCCACGCGCCCGCCGCGACACCTGGCGGCTCATCGAGGACGTCCGGGCCGGCGGGGTGACCGTGCTGCTCGTCACCCACTTCATGGAGGAGGCCCAGCGGCTCTGCGACCGCATCGCCGTGATCGACAAGGGCCGGCTGGCCGCGCTCGACACCCCGTCGGGGCTGATCCGCCGCTCGGCCGGCGCCACCGTCATCAGCTTCACCCCGTCCGCACCGCTGGACGAACGCGACCTGAACGCCCTGCCGCAGCTCGCCTCCGTCGAGCACAAGGACGGCCGGATCACGCTCTCCGGCACCGACGACACAGTCGACGCCGTCCTCACCCTGCTCGCCCGCCACCACGTCACCGCCCACCAGTTGCGCGTCACGGACGCCACGCTGGACGACGCGTTCCTCGACCTGACGAAGGAGCCGACGGCATGAGCATCGCCGTACTGCGCACCGAGGCCCGCCTCTTCCGCCGCGAGCCCGGCGCCGTCTTCTGGATCCTGCTCTTCCCGACGCTGCTGCTGGTGATCCTCGGCTCGATCCCGTCCTTCCGGCAGCCCCAGGACTCCCTCGGCGGTCTGCGCACGATCGACGCCTATGTCCCGGTGGCCGTACTGCTCGGCCTGATCGTCGGCGGTCTGCAGTCCATGCCGCAGTCCCTGACGGGGTACCGGGAGCGCGGCATCCTGCGGCGGATGCGGACCACACCCGTCCGCCCGGGCTCCGTGCTCGCGGCGCACATGGTGGTCTTCGGCGTCGCCTCCCTGGCGTCGGCGCTGCTGGTGCTGGTGGTGGGACGGCTCGCCTTCGGCGTGCACCTGCCGAAGCAGCTCGCGGGATACGCGCTGGCCCTGCTGCCGGCCGTCCTGGTCTCCCTCGCCCTCGGATCCGTGGTGTCGGCTCTGTCCCGTACCACGAAGATGGCGGGTGCCATCGGGTCCGCCGTGTTCTTCCCGGCCATGTTCTGCGCGGGTGTCTGGCTGCCGGTGCAGGCCATGCCGCGCCTCCTCGCCAGGATCGTGGGCTACAGCCCTTTCGGGGCGGCCGCCCAGGCCCTGAACCGGGCGGCGGCCGGGCACTGGCCGGGCTGGAGCCACCTGGGGGTGCTGGCGGTGTGGATCCTGCTGCTCACGGGGGCGGCCGGCCGCTGGTTCCGCTGGGAGTAGGCGGGAACGGGCCGTGCAGACTGGGGACATGACCGCGGTGGACACGCGCATCGACCGGCGCTGGGAGCAACTGCACACCTGGGGGCCGTACGGGCTGCTGGGCATCGGTGTCGTCCTCGCGGTCGCCTCCGCCGATCCGCACGCCGGCCCGTCCCGGTGGTACACCGCGTGGGCGCTGGTCGGGGCCGCCGTCGCGCTCCAGCTCTGGTGGCACGGCAGCCGTCCGCGCACGCCCTGCCGCGGCCGGACGCCGTCCCCGGGCGGGACCGCGTACTACGGCGTCCGGTGGGCCCTGGCCTTCGCCCTGACCTGGCTCAACCCGTTCTTCGCGTTCTACGCCGCGGCCGGGTACATGGACGCCGACGAGACGCTGCCGCGCAGGTGGCAGCGGGCCGGACTGCTGGCGAGCACGGTCACCGTGGCCGGCGCCCAGGCCGGCGGACTGCCGTTCGACGGCGCGGTCCAGTGGATCCTCTTCGCCGGACTCCTGGTGGCCAACTCCGGCCTGCAGATGGTGGTGGCCCATCTCACCGAGCAGGAGGCGCAGCGCTCCCGTGAGCGCACCGAGACCATCGCCGAACTCGAACGGACCAACGCCGCCCTGCACCAGGCGCTCGACGAGAACGCCGCCCTGCACGCCCAGCTCCTGGTCCAGGCGCGGGAGGCCGGGGTCGCCGACGAGCGCCGCCGCCTCGCCGCCGAGATCCACGACACCATCGCCCAGGGCCTGACCGGCATCATCGCCCAGCTCCAGGTCGTCGCCGGCGCCTCCGACCTGGCCGTGGCCCGCACCCATCTGGAGCGCGCCTCCGCCCTCGCCCGGCACAGCCTCGGCGAGGCCCGCCGCTCGGTGCACAACCTCGCCCCCGTCGCCCTCGCCGACGACGGACTGCCCGACGCGCTGCGCAAGACGGTCGCCGAGTGGCGCGAACGCGTCGGCGTACGCGCCGAGTTCACCGTCACCGGCACCGCGGAGCACCTGCACGACGAGGTCTCCGCCACCCTGCTGCGGATCGCCCAGGAGGCCCTGTCGAACACCGCCCGGCACGCGGGGGCCGCCCGCGTCGGCGTCACCCTGTCCTTCATGGGCGACGAGGTCGTCCTCGACATCCGCGACGACGGCCGCGGCTTCGACCCGCTCACCGTCCGCGAACGCACCCGGTCCGGAGGGTTCGGCCTGGACGGGATGCGCGCCCGGGCCGAACGCATCGCGGGCTGCGTCACCTTCGAGACCGAACCGGGCCACGGCACCGCGGTGTCGGCTCGCGTACCGTTGGTGCGCCATGACCGATGAGAGCGTCATCACCCTGCTGATCGTCGACGACCATCCGGTCGTACGGGACGGTCTGCGCGGCATGTTCGAGTCCGCGCCCGGCTTCACCGTCCTCGGGGAGGCGGCCGACGGCCCCGAGGCCGTCGCCAGGGCCGCCGCGCTCGACCCGGACGTGATCCTGATGGACCTGCGCATGCCCGGCGGGGGAGGGGTGGGCGCCATCCGCGCGCTCACCAGGGACGGCGCCCGAGCCAAGGTGCTCGTGCTGACGACGTACGACACCGACTCCGACACCCTGCCCGCGATCGAGGCCGGGGCGACCGGCTACCTCCTCAAGGACGCCCTGCGCGAGGAGCTGTTCGGCGCGGTGCGGGCCGCCGCCGCGGGCCGCACCGTCCTCTCCCCGGCCGTCGCCTCCCGGCTGGTCTCCGCGGTCCGCGCACCCGGCGGCGAACCGCTGTCCGCCCGTGAGCGCGAGGTCCTGGGGCTGGTCGCCCGGGGCACGTCGAACCGCGAGATCGCCCGGGAGCTGTTCATCAGCGAGGCCACCGTGAAGACCCACCTCACCCACCTGTACGCCAAGCTGGGTGTCAGCGACCGCGCGGCCGCGGTCGCGGCGGCCTACGACCGCGGAATCCTCGGCCGGGCGGACCGGCCGTAGGGCCGCACAAATCGGTGCGGGAGCCGGCCGGACGTGCACCCGCGCCCCGGCGGGTCCCGCCCGCGCTCACCCGGCCCTCAGGAACAGCACCGACCGCGCGGGCACCGTGACCGCCTCGCCCGCCGGGTGGACCGTGCCCGGCGCCTCGGACTGCTCCTCGCGCGAGGTGTCGACCACCACCTCGTAACGCTCCGCCCACGGCGGCCCCGGCAGCACGAAGAGCGCCGGGCGGTCCCCGGCGTGCAGCACCGCGAGAAAGCTGTCGTCCAGGACCGGAACGCCCCGCTCGTCCCGGCCCGGGATGTCCCGACCGGACAGATACATGCCAAGCGTGGCGGCGGGGGCGTACCAGTCGCCCTCGGTCATCTCCTCGCCCCGCGGGGTGAACCAGGCCAGATCGCGCAGCCCGGCCGCCGAGTGGGCATGCCCGGAGAAGAAGGCCCGGCGGCGCAGCACCGGATGGCGGTGGCGCAGGGCGATCAGCCGGGAGGTCAGCTCGTACAGCGAGCGCCAGTCGGGATCGTCCAGCAGGGACCAGTCCACCCAGCTGATCTCGTTGTCCTGGCAGTAGGCGTTGTTGTTGCCGCGCTGGGTGCGCCCGAGTTCGTCACCGGCGACCAGCATCGGCACACCGGTGGACAGCAGCAGGGTCGTCATCAGGTTCCGCAACTGCCGGCGCCGCAGCGCCCGTACCCGCCCGTCGTCCGTCTCCCCTCCGCGCCGCAGTTCCAGGAGCGGTTGTCGTCGGTGCCGTCGCGGTTGCTCTCGCCGTTCGCCGCGTTGTGCTTGCCGCCGTAGGAGACCAGGTCGCGCAGGGTGAAACCGTCGTGCGCGGTGACGAAGTTTACGGAGGCGTAGGGCCGCCGGCCGCCCCAGGCGTACAGGTCGCTCGAACCGGAAAGGCGGTAGCCCATCTCCCGCACGTCGGGCAGCGCGTGGCGCCAGAAGTCCCGCACGGTGTCCCGGTAGCGGTCGTTCCACTCGGTCCACAGCGGCGGGAAGGCGCCCACCTGGTAGCCGCCCGAGCCGATGTCCCACGGTTCCGCGATCAGCTTCACCCGGCGCAGCACCGGGTCCTGGGCGATCACCGCCAGAAAGGGGGACAGCATGTCGACGTCGTGCATCGAGCGGGCGAGCGCCGCCGCGAGGTCGAAACGGAAGCCGTCCACGCCCATCTCGGTCACCCAGTAGCGCAGCGAGTCCGTGATCAGGCGCAGCACCTGGGGCTGGACCACGTGCAGGGTGTTGCCGCAGCCGGTGTAGTCGGCGTACCGGCGCGCGTCGTGCTGGAGCCGGTAGTAGCCCCGGTTGTCGATGCCCTTCAGGGAGAGCGTGGGCCCCAGTTCGCCCGCCTCGGCGGTGTGGTTGTAGACCACGTCCAGGATGACCTCGATGCCCGCCGCGTGCAGCGCGCGGACCATCCGCTTGAACTCGCCGACCTGGCCGCCTGTCGTCCCCGAGGCCGCGTAGGCCGCGTGCGGGGCGAAGTAGCCGATGGAGTTGTAGCCCCAGTAGTTCCTCAGGCCCCGCCGCAGCAGATGGTCCTCGTGCGCGAACTGGTGTACCGGGAGCAGTTCCACGGCCGTGACGCCCAGCCCGGTGAGGTGCTCCACCGCCGCCGGATGGGCGAGCCCGGCGTAGGTGCCGCGCAACTCCTCGGGGATGCCGGGGTGCAGTCGGGTGAAGCCGCGTACGTGCAGTTCGTAGATGACGGAGTCCGCCCACGGTGTCTTGGGGCGGCGGTCGTCGGACCAGTCGTCGTCGTCATGGACCACGACGCCCTTGGGAACGTGCGGCGCGGAGTCCCGGTCGTCCCGGACGGTGTCGGCGACGTGCTGCTCCGGCCAGTCCCGGACGTGCCCGTAGACCTCCGGCGGCAGGCGGAACTCCCCGTCCACCGCGCGCGCGTACGGGTCGAGCAGCAGCTTCGCCGGGTTCCAGCGCGCCCCGGTCCACGGGTCCCAGCGGCCGTGCACGCGGTAGCCGTAGCGCTGCCCGGGCATCACGCCGGGCACGAAGCCGTGCCAGATCTCGTGCGTCAGTTCGGTCAGCCGAACCTGTGTCTCCCGGCCCCGCTCGTCGAACAGGCACAGCCGGACCGCCTCCGCCCCGGCCGCCCACAGCGCGAAGTTGGTGCCCGCGACACCGTCCGGGCCGACCCGGAACCGGGCCCCCAGCGGGGTCGGCGCGCCCGGCCAGACGGGTGGTGCGGGCGGCACCCCGCGACGGGCGCCGCTCACCGCGGCCGTCGCCGGCCCGCTCCCGGCGGCCGGCTCCCCGGCCCGTGCCCGCTGCTCGGCTGCGCTCGTCACCAGTCGGCCCCTCTTTCAGTGGCTCGCCCGCGGGGCGCAGCGCGCCGCGCCGAACGGCCGGGCGCGCGCGGGCGCGCACCCGGCCGCCCGGAACGGCTGCGCCCCGGCGGCTCCGACGCGGGCTGGGGGAGCCCTCCCCGGCCGGGAAGAACTCCCCTTCGTGTCGTCCTCCCCACTGTTCTGCCCAGCACGGGCGTCGCACTCACGTTTCCCCGGAGCGTGCCCGCTCGTTGAGTCCCATGTGAGGCACGCACAAGGACGCGCACGGCGCGCGGGGGCCGCGCTGGCCGCCGTACTGACATGGGTGGGACTGCTGGCCGGCTGCACCGCCGGCGGCCACGGCGGTCCGGACATCGACCGGTTGCTCGGCGGACCGCCGGCCCCGAAGGACGCCATCCGGGTCACTCCGGGGGACGGCAGTACCGCCGTCCGGCCCCAGGAGCGGCTACGGGTCCGGGTCTCCGACGGGCGCCTGGAGAAGGTGAGCGTCGTGATGTCCCAGGACGCCCAGGACGCCCCGGTCCCCGGGCACATCACCGCCGACGGACTGGGCTGGGAACCGGACGGCGACCGGCTGGCGCTGGCCGCCAAATACACCGTCGACGCGGTCGCCCTCGACTCCGAGGGCCGCCGCTCGGCCCGGCACAGCACGTTCACGACGTATGTGCCCGAGGAGCGGTTCATCGGCTACGTCACCCCCGAGAACCGGGCCACCGTCGGCATCGGGATGATCGTCTCCCTCTCCTTCAACCGGGAGATCACCGACCGCGCCGCCGTCGAGCGCGCCGTACGCGTGACCGCGAACCCGCCGGTGGAGATCCGGCCGCACTGGTTCGGCAAGGACCGGCTCGACTTCCGTCCCGAGCGCTACTGGAAGCCCGGCACCGAGGTCACCGTCGACCTCGGCCTACGGGACGTGGAGGGCGCCCCCGGCGTCTACGGCCTGCAGGACAAGACGTTCACCTTCACCGTCGGCCGCGGCCAGGTCTCCCTGGTGGACGCGGCCCGGCACATGATGGAGGTGCGGCGCGACGGCCAGTTGCTGGCCACCGTGCCGATCACCGCGGGCGCCCCGAAGACCACCACCTACAACGGGAAGATGGTGGTGATGGAGATGCTCGAGGTCACCCGCATGAACAGCCGGACGGTCGGTTTCGGCGGCGAGTACGACATCCCCGACGTCCCGCACGCCATGCGGCTCACCGACTCCGGCACCTTCCTGCACGGCAACTACTGGTCGCCCGAGGCCCCCGGCAGCGTGAACGTCAGCCACGGCTGTGTCGGGCTCAGGGACGTCAAGGGCGGCGGCTCGGACACGCCCGCGGGCTGGTTCTTCGACCGCAGTCTCGTCGGTGACGTCGTCGAGGTCGTCCACAGCAAGGACAAAACAGTCGCTCCCGACAACGGGCTCGGAGGGTGGAACATGGCTTGGAAGGAGTGGAAAACGGGCAGTGCCGTCAAGTGAGCCGAACGGGTCGGGGGTTCGGGCCGCGGCAGTCGGTTGAAGTTGCGACGGAACGGTGACCTTCGGCCGCCTCTCCGCTCGAAATCCTGCGGTTAACATGCGCACACCAAGTGTGGTGGGGAGCGGGCCTGACCTGGCCCGGCGAGGGGAGTGCAAGGTGAACGTGCGGCCGATATCGGGGGCATCGGTGGGGGGCCGGAGGTTCGGCCGCAAGGGGCTGGTGCTCATATCCGGCGCTCTGCTCGTGGCCGTCACCGCGTGCGGCGGGGGCGGTGACCGGGAGTCCGGCACCGGAGTGGGGGACGGGAAGGGCCAGGACGCCGGCACGCGGCAGAGCGAGCAGTCCACGGCCGCCGTCAGCATCTCGCCCAAGTCCGGTGCCACCGGCGTCGACACCAGCGGCGCCCTGAAGGTGAGCGTCGCCAAGGGCAAGCTCACCGAGGTCACCGTCAAGGACACCAAGGGCGCGAAGGTGGACGGCGCCGTCACCGGCGACGGAGCCGCCTGGAAGCCGTCGACCCATCTGGCCGCCGGCACCAAGTACAGCGTGCACGCGGTCGCGAAGGACTCCGCCGGCCGCGAGGCCGCCGAGGACTCCAGCTTCACCACGCTCACCCCGCGGAACACCTTCGTCGGCTACTTCACCCCGAGGACGGCTCGACCGTCGGGGTGGGCATGCCGTTCTCCGTCCGCTTCACCCGCGGCATCACCAGTCCGGCGGACGTCGAGAAGGCCATCAGCGTCAGGACCGAGCCGGCCGTCGACGTCGAGGGGCACTGGTTCGGCAACGACCGCCTGGACTTCCGCCCGGAGAAGTACTGGAAGGAAGGCACCAAGGTCACCGTCGACCTCAACCTCGACGGCGTGGAGGGCCGCGACGGCGTCTACGGCAAGCAGCGCAAGACCGTGAAGTTCACCATCGGCCGCAACCAGGTGTCCGTCGTGGACGCCAAAAAGCACACGATGAAGGTCACCCAGGACGGCAAGGTCGTCAAGACCATCCCGGTCACCACCGGCAAGCCCGGCTACGAGACCTGGAACGGCCAGATGGTCATGAGCGAGAAGCTCGCCGTGACCCGCATGAACGGCGAGACCGTGGGCTACGGCGGCGAGTACGACATCAAGGACGTCCCGCACGCCATCCGCCTGACCAACTCCGGCACCTTCGTCCACGGCAACTACTGGGGTGGCGGCGCCTTCGGCAACTACAACGCCAGCCACGGCTGCGTCGGACTGCGCGACGTGCGCGGCGGATACGACAAGGGCGTTCCGGCGGCCTGGTTCTTCAACCACTCGATGCTCGGTGACGTGGTCGTCGTGAAGCACTCCCACGACCGGACGGTGGCCCCGGACAACGGGCTCAACGGCTGGAACATGTCGTGGGAGGACTGGAAGAAGTGAGCCCCGGTTCCCCGTCGCGGTGAGAGCCCGGCGGGGCCGGGTCGCCCCCGGGGCGCGGGTGCGCCGTCGCTGATCGCGCGGTGCCCGCGCCCCTCCGGGGCTCTGGTGACGGGCGGCGCCGCGTCAACCGCCGTCAGCCCCGGACCCCCGGTCGGTTGTGACGGAGGGCACCGCGTCAACCGCCGTCAGCCCCCGTGCTGTGCCTGCCCGGGGGCGACCCCCGGAACCCCCGGCCGGTTGTGACGGACGGCACCGCGTCAACCGCCGTCAGCCCCCGTGCTGTGCCTGCCCGGGGGCGACCCCCGGACCCCTGGCCGGTTGTGACGGACGGCACCGCGTCAACCGCCGTTAGCCCCCGTGCTGTGCCTGCCCGGGGCGACCCCCGGACCCCCGGCCGGTTGTGACGGACGGCACCGCGTCAACCGCCGTTAGCCCCCGTTAACCTGCTCGGCATGACCGTGAATCTCGAAGTCGCCGAAGGTGTCGGAACGATCCGCCTGGACCGGCCGCCGATGAACGCGCTGGACGTGGCCACGCAGGACCGGCTGAAGGAACTCGCCGAGGAGGCCACGCGCCGCGAGGACGTGCGCGCCGTGGTGATCTACGGCGGAGAGCGGGTGTTCGCGGCGGGCGCGGACATCAAGGAGATGCAGGAGATGGACCACACCGCGATGGTCCTGCGCGCCCGCGCCCTGCAGGACTCCTTCACCGCCGTCGCCCGCATCCCCAAGCCCGTCGTCGCGGCCATCACCGGCTACGCGCTCGGCGGCGGCTGCGAGCTGGCCCTCTGCGCCGACTTCCGCATCGCCGCGGACAACGCCAAGCTGGGCCAGCCCGAGATCCTGCTCGGCCTGATCCCGGGCGCCGGCGGCACTCAGCGCCTGCCCCGGCTGGTCGGCCCCTCCAAGGCGAAGGACCTGATCTTCACCGGCCGCCAGGTGAAGGCCGACGAGGCGCTCGCCATCGGCCTGGTGGACCGGGTCGTCCCGGCCGCCGAGGTGTACGAGCAGGCGCACGCGTGGGCGGCGAGGCTCGCGCAGGGTCCCGCGATCGCGCTGCGCGCCGCGAAGGAGTCCGTCGACACCGGTCTGGAGACCGACATCGACACCGGTCTGGCCGTCGAACGCAACTGGTTCGCGGGCCTGTTCGCCACCGAGGACCGCGAGCGCGGCATGCGCAGCTTCGTGGAGGAGGGGCCGGGCAAGGCCAAGTTCCTGTGACCCCGGACGTGTGAACTCCCGCACAGACGCTTGCAATTGACACGTTGTCTGATCCGGGTCCCTCGATGGGGCGGTTTATGGGAGCCTTAAATCCACCTTAAGCCTGCCTCGTCGAGGGAGCCTGACGCTTGCCCGGAAGTGAGTCGTCTCCGCAGGTCGGACGGGCTGTCGTCGGTCCTGTAATGCCTTCGGCATATGCCGGAGGGCTGGAGCGGGACGGGAGCGCGCGGGGGGCGTATTCCCCGGGAACGCCCACGGAGACGTCTCCGGACGGCCATCATGGGGGCATGGCGGGGCTGGAGGGCATCGGACAGCCGCGGGGACACAGCCGTGCGGCCGCGGCGCGTTGGTCGCCCGCGGTCGAGGACGAGCGGGCGCTCAAGGCGCTCGAGCTCTTCGGCAACCCGACGGAGGCGGAGGTGCCGCTGCCGTCCCGCCCCGAGTCCGCGGCCACCGCCCGCCGGCTGGCCCAGGTCGTCGTCCTGCGGCACTGGGGGCTCACCCCCAAGATGACCGAGGACGCGGTCCTGCTCGTCTCCGAACTCGTCGGCAACGCCGTTCGGCACACCGGCGCCCGGGTCTTCGGCCTGCGGATGCGCCGGCGCCGCGGCTGGATCCGCGTGGAGGTCAGGGACCCCTCCCGAGGACTGCCCTGCCTGATGCCGGTTCAGGAGATGGACGTCAGCGGTCGCGGCCTGTTCCTGGTGGACAAACTCGCCGACCGCTGGGGCGTGGACCTGCTGCCGCGCGGCAAGACCACCTGGTTCGAGATGCGTGTCGCCGAGCGCGACACCGGCCGCTGACGCCACCGCGACCGCCGCCCCCGCCCGGGCGGGGCGACCCGACATCCTCCTCCGATCGGGCCAATCGGGCGTTTTCTTACCCTTCACCCCTTAAATGGTGCGGGTGACCACGACCAACCGCCGCGAGGCGCTGCGCGCGGGCGCCGGGCTCGTCGCCGGGGGCGCGTTCGCCGCCGGTTGTGCGGGCGCTCCGGCCGCACCGAGCGCCACCGCCTCCGCCGACGCGTCCGCCCGCGCGTCCGGCCACCACGCGGCCACCTCCCGTGCCGCCCCCGCCCCCGCTCCTATCCCGGGCAGCCCGCCCAGATCACCCACGGTCCGCGCGGCCGCCTCCGGGTCGCCCTCACCTTCCACGGCCAGGGCGACCCGGAGCTCGCCGCCTCCCTGCTGGGCACCGCCGAACGCCACGGGGCCCGGCTGACCGTGCTGGCCGTCGGCACCTGGCTGGACGAGCACCCGGACCTCGCCCGCCGCGTCCTCGACGGCGGCCACGACCTCGGCAACCACACCCAGCGGCACGTCGCCGTCAACGCCATGTCACCGGCCGACGCCCGCAGGGAGATCACCGACTGCGCGGACCGGCTGAAGCGGCTCACCGGGTCCATCGGCACCTGGTTCCGGCCCTCCCGTTCCCCGACCGCCTCCGCCGAGGTCGCCGCACTGGCCCGCGCCGCCGGCTACCCGCACGTGCTGTCGTACGACGTCGACTCGCTCGACTACACCCGGCCCGGCGCCGACGCCATCACCCGCAAGGTCGCGGCCGAGGTCCGCCCCGGCTCGGTGGTGAGCCTGCACTTCGGCTATCCCGGCACGGTCACCGCCCTCCCCGCCGTACTCCACGAACTCGACCGCCGCGGACTGCGCGCGGTCACCACCACGGAGCTGCTGAGCTGATGCGAACCACGAAAGCCGCCCGCCTGCTGGCCGCCGGAGCCGCCCTCACCGCCCTGACCCTGCTGTCCGCGTGCGGCGCCTCCCAGCACCGCGAGAACGAGGCCATCGGCAGCAAGGCGCCCGTCCCGCCGCAGGCGAAGAAGCCACAGGTGGACGTACTGCCGGGGATGCCGCCGGTGGAAGACCCCACCGACGTCTACGCCGCCGACCGTCCGGGCCGGCTCTCCCCGGTGGTCGAGGGCTTCCCCTCCCGGGTCTACGTGCCCAACACCAACTCCGACACCGTCACGGTCATCGACCCGAAGACGTACAAGATCATCGAGACGATCCGGGTGGGCCGCCAGCCGCAGCACGTCGTGCCCTCCTGGGACCTGAGGACGCTGTGGGTCAACAACGACCTCGGCAACTCCCTCACCCCCATCGACCCGCGGACCGGCAAGGCGGGCAAGCCGGTCGACGTGCACGACCCGTACAACCTGTACTTCACGCCCGACGGCAAGTACGCCGTCGTCATGGCCTCCAAGGACCGCCGACTGGTCTTCCGCGACGCGCACACCATGAAGGAGGTCAAGGCCGTCCCGGTCGACTGCGCCGGCGTCAACCACGCCGACTTCTCCCTCGACGGCCGCTACTTCATCGTCTCCTGCGAGTTCAGTGGCGAGCTGCTCAAGGTCGACACCGCGCGGATGGAGGTGATCGGCCGGCAGAAGCTGGACAAGCGCGGCGCCATGCCCCAGGACGTGAAGATCTCACCGGACGGCAAGCGGTTCTACATCGCCGACATGGTGGCCAACGGCCTGTGGGTCCTCGACGGCGACACCTTCGGCCGGCCGGCGTTCCTCGCCACCGGCAAGGGCGCGCACGGCCTCTACGTCAGCCGCGACTCCCGCGAGATGTACGTCTCCAACCGGGGCGAGGGCTCCATCTCCGTCTTCGACTTCACCCGGAACCGGCTCACCAAGAAGTGGCACCTGCCCGGCGGCGGCAGCCCCGACATGGGCGGGGTCTCGGCCGACGGCAAGGTGCTGTGGCTCTCCGGCCGCTACAACGCCGAGGTGTACGCCATCGACACCCGCACCGGCACCCAACTGGCCCGCATCAAGGTCGGCAGCGGTCCGCACGGGCTCGCCGTCTACCCCCAGCCGGGCCGCTACTCCCTCGGCCACACCGGCGTCTTCCGCTGAGCGGGGTGCGTCAGGGGGCGAGCAGCAGCGCCTCCGCGCCCACCACGCGGTAGCCGGCCGCCTGGAACGCCCGCACGCTGCGGGCGTTCCCCGGCGCCGCCTGGGCCCACAGCGGCTCCTCCGCCAGGTGCCGGGCCGCCGTCACCAGGGCCCGGCCCAGCCCCCGGTGCCGCGCCCCCTCGTCCACCTCGACGCTCACCTCCAGCCGTCCGCCGACCCCGCGCCCCAGGACCAGCACCCCGCCGTCCGTCGTCCAGGCCCGTACCCCGTCGCGCCGACGGCGGGCGTAGGCGATGCGCGGGTGGCCGGCGTCCTCGATCTCGGTCAGCGCGAGCGCCGGTGCGCCGGGCAGCGGTGAGCCGACCAGCAGCGCGTCGACGGTCTCCGCCCGGCGCCCCGTGCGGGCCAGGAGGGCGGCCAGGAAGACGGGGTTCAGCGCCGCGGACAGCGGATCGCAGTCCACCGCGTCCAGCGTCTCGCGCACCCACCGCGGGTCCTCGTCCGTGAAGACGACGGAGTGCGCGGTGAAGGCCAGCACCCCCGCGTCCCGCGCCCCGTGCTGGGGTACCACCGTCGTACGGCCGTCGGCCGGCGGGAACACCCCGCGTGCCGCGCCGTCGAGTATGTCCCGCAGGGTCTCCAACCCACCGCTCCTTGCGTCTCCACCGACCGGAAGGCCCAGACTCGCAGATGTGATCGACGACGGCACCGCTCGTCCCGGCGCACGAGGAGGACTTCGCCTGGGTGGTCGCCGCACTGGAGGCGCACACGGACCGTTAATCTGACCAGCGTCAGTACGCCAGCACGGCATGAAGAACGCGAACATAAGGGGCGGATCGGTGGCGGACATCGAGGAAGCACGCAAGCAGTTCCAGCGGATCGACGCGGACGGTGACGGTTTCATCACCGCGGCGGAGTTCAAGTCCGCCCTCGCCCAGGGGGGTGACTGGAACGTCACCGACACGGTGGCGGAGGCCGTCATCCGGACCCGTGACCTCAACGGCGACAAGGTCCTGTCGTTCGACGAGTTCTGGGCCTACCTGAGCAAGTGAGGTGCCCGGAGGGGGTGCCGTCCCGCAGCGGGACGGCACCCCCTCCGTCACGACTCCCGCCGGGCCCCGGCGCCCGCGTACCCCCGTTCGCCGCAACGGCCGGAATAGCCCGGCCCCGCGCGGGGTTGTCGCCCAGGTCAGAAGCATGCACATGCATGGACTGGGAAGGTCTGTCATGAAGATCGGCATCATCGGCGCGGGCAACATCGGCGGCAATCTGACCCGGCGGCTCACCTCGCTCGGGCACGACGTGTCCGTGGCCAACTCGCGGGGACCCGAGACCCTGAAGGCCCTGGCCGAGGAGACCGGCGCGACGGCGGTACGGGCCGAGGAGGCCGCGGAGGGCGCCGAGGTCGTGGTGGTCACCGTCCCCCTGAAGGCGGTCCCCGGACTCCCCTCCGGCCTGCTGTCCGGCGCCGCCGAGGGGGTGGCCGTGATCGACACCGGCAACTACTACCCGCAGCAGCGCGACGGCCGGATCGCCGGGATCGAGGACGAGGGCCTGACCGAGAGCCGCTGGACCGAGCGGCACCTCCGGCACCCCGTGGTCAAGGCGTTCAACGGCACCTACGCCCAGGACATCCTGGACCGTCCCCGCCCGGCCGGCGACCCCGAGCGGATGGCGCTGCCGGTCGCCGGTGACGACGAGGCCGCCAAGCGGATCGTCCGCGACCTCATCGACGAGCTCGGCTTCGACACGGTCGACGCGGGCGGCATCGACGACTCCTGGCGCCAGCAGCCGGACACCCCGGTCTACGGCCTGCGGGCGGGCGCCGACGCGGTCCGCGAGGCCCTTTCGAAGGCCTCCCCGGAACGGCCGGCGGCCTTCCGCGGCTGACCCGCCGACGGCGTCGTCAGGGCGTGGCCCACTTCCGCAGGGCCGCCTTGTCCGCGAAGGCGGCCACGTCCTTGTCGTGGGGCTCGCTGCTGTACTGGTGGAAGCGCCACTTGGCCTTGATCCGGGGGTGCCCCGCGCTCACGTAGTCGGCGATCCACAGGCCGTCGCCGGCGTAGGAGGTGCGGTCCTTGTTCAGCCAGTAGTCGCGGTTGGTGTACAGCAGCACCCTGTTGTGCGGGCGCAGTTGCTTCACCGTCCGGATGAACAGGTCCTTCTCGGCGTTGCTCGCGTGGTTGCCCTCGCTGGTGGTCTCCCAGTCGACGGCGAGCAGTTCACCCGCCTTCTCCGGGGCGTGCCGGACGAAGTACTCGGCCTGGGCGGTGATGTGTCCCGGCCACAGGAAGTGGTAGTAGCCGACGACCAGCCCCGCGTCGCGGCCGTGCTTGGTCTGCGCGGAGAGCCGGGGGTTGACGTACGAACGCCCCTCCGTCGCCTTGATGAAGACGAAGGAGAGGCCGTCCGTGCCGTAGGACGAGGACTGGTACGCGCTCACGTCGATGCCGTGCAGCATGGGGGACCCCCCTGGGGTGCCGTGGGGTTACAGGAGTCGACTCATATATGCCCCGTCCGGCACGAGAGATCCGTCCCGCGCCCTCGGCCGCCGTCGCCGACGGCCCCTCGGCGCGGGTCTCGCACGCCGAGCCGGATCAGCCCCGGGTCGTCACCGAGCCCAGTACCGAGGCCGGCTCGGCGGCCCAGTCGGAGGTGATGACGCTGGCGTGGTTCCTGGCCAGCAGGGCGAGGCGGGCGGCGACTTCGGCCTCCGTGGGGTCGGTCGAGGAGATCGCGGGTGACACTCCGTCGGCGCCCGTGGTGATCAGGATGTAGTGGTTCGCGGCGTAGAACGAGGTGTCGTAGCCCTTGTTCACGTAGGTCGCCGCGTCCCCGTCGAAGAACACGAACCAGGGCCGGATCGAGGCGTCGTACCGGCCGGCGCGCGGATCCCCGTTCTCGGCGCCGAGGACCGCCGGGAACGCCTGGGCCGCGGAGATCCGGCCGGCCGCGGACAGGTTCCGCAGATGGTCGCCGTACTCCTTGTCCGTCCAGTAGTGGTCGAACGGGTTGGACTGCTCCACCGTGCCCGGGATCAGTTCGAACAGGAACTTGCCCCGCATGGCGTCCCGGGAGGGCCAGGCGTCGGCCCTGGCGGCCGCGTCGAGGGTGGAGTGGGTGCCGCCCAGCAGGTCGGCCGGCCGGTATACGCTGCCGCCGAGCCTGCCCGACACCAGGGTGTCGAACTCGTCCGGGCCCATCCCGGCCCGGTCGTTGAAGCCCACCTTCATCTCCACCTTGAAGACGATCGGCGGATGGTCGGGGTGGAGCCGGTTCCAGGCGGCGATGTTGTCCAGGCAGCCGCCGAGGTCCTGGTTACGGCTCTTGCCGTACAGCTCGTCCGGGCTCTTCGCGGCCTCGCAGTTGTTGTCGTTGCCGAGCGGGTTGCTGTGGCTGACCCGCCACCGGTGACTCAGGCTGTCGACGTACACGTCCAGTTCCAGCAGCGAGGCCCCCGAGTCCAGCGCCTGCGCGAAGTACGCGTACTTGTCCTTCTCGTACGCGTTGTGCGTCCCGATCGCCGTGACGTCGGAGAACTTGGGCGCCTCCGCCGCCGCGTGGCCCGCTCCCACCGCCAGCACCGCGGCGGCCCCCACGGACGCCACCACACGTCTCACTCCGCGCATCCGCCAACTCCCTTGTCGTGCGGTCAAGTTGGCGGAAGCCTAGAAGCGCGCGGTTACCGAGGGGTAGCCCCTGGAGGAACATCATCACCGCGTGCGGCAGGCGCGCGGGTGCCCGGCCGCGGCCGTGCCGCACCGTCCCGGGCCGCCGGATTCCGGTCAGTTCACCAGACCCAGGCGGGCCGCGGTCACTCCGGCCTCGAAGCGGCTGGAGGTGCCGAGTTTCTCCATGATCTGGTTCATCAGGCGGCGCAGGGTGCGGTCCGAGCAGGCCAGCCGGCGGGCGATGGTCTCGTCCTTGGCGCCGGTGGCCAGCAGTGCCAGCACCTCGCGTTCCTGCGCGGACAGTTCGCAGCCGGCGCGCCCGCGTCCGGGCCGGCTCTCGGTGTGCGGCCGGGCGAGGTCCCAGGCGTGGGTGAAGACCGCGCAGAAGCACCGGGCGACGGGCGTGCTGTGCAGGATGACGTCGCCGCCCTCGCCCTGTGGCCCGGGCCCCGCCCCGATGATGACGATCGCCCGGTCCAGGATGTTCATGTGCAGCGGCACCGTCGGGGCGACCCGTACCTCGGCCCCGGCGCCGGCCAGCGCGTTCAGGTACCGGGCCGGCGCCTGTGAGCGGACCGCCTGCTGGGACGTCAGCATGCGCATCCGGACGCCGTTCGCCAGCATGTCCAGGTCTCCGGCGAGGCTGGAGTCGAGGACCTGCGCGTCGGGGAAGGAGTTGCGCATCGCGAGGAACTCCTCCCGGCTGAGCGCGTCCAGTTCCTCCAGCCGCTTGCGGGTCTGCTCCCGGTCCGCGAAGTACTCGGTCTCCACCGCTTCCCGGGCGTCGAACCGCGGGGCCGTCAGCAGGGACAGCACGTCGTCCAGCGCCTCGGCGTCCCGGCCGGCCCGCTCGGCCGTCTCCCGCAGCCGGCGCCCGTGCTCCGAGACGATGTGCCGCAGGGCCCGGTCCGGGGTGCTCAGCCGCTCACCGCCGGGGCGAGGAGCCGCCGGTCGGCGAGCCACCGGGTCAGCTCGGGGGCAGGCCCCGCAGTTCCTCCCGTTCGGCGGCGGCGTCCCGGGCCCCCGTCGCCGTGATCCGCCCGACCGCGGCCAGGTAGGCCGCCCGCGCCTCGGCGGCGGTCGGCGGCCGGTCGTGCGAAGGGTTCTGCGCCGCAGGCATGCGCGCACGATACGGGCCCGCCCCGGGGAGGCCAGGGACGTCGCGCGGACGGACCGGCCCGGCGGCCGCACTGGCCGGAAGCGGACGTGCCGGAAACGGACAGGAGCGGACGGACCGTACGGCGGTTAACCTCGTCGCCGCCCGCCCAACTCCTCGTGACCCCCGGTGCGCCTCCCCGATCCACCTCTCACCGGGAGCCGTCGAGAAGCCGGCGCGGGCCGCTGGATCCGGCCGGTTCCGCACGGCGAGGCTTGACCTGCGCTTGGCATGCGCATGCTCAATACGCAGTGCGGGACCGCTCACCCGGGTCCCCACCCCCACCCGCATCGGCCGGGAGGCGCGGCACCACCACGCCCTGCCTCCCGTTTCCTCCCACCCCACAAAGGAGACACGGTGCTTCGAAGAATCTCCCCGACCGGCCTGTCCCTGACCGGTGTCACCCTGGCAGCCGCACTGGGCCTGGTGGCGCTCCCCGCGAGCGCCGCGCCGGCCTCCGAGGGCACCGTCACCGCGGCCGCTCCGGCCACCCTCGCGGCCGCGCCCGACATCGACGTCACCAAGGTCCAGGCGCACCTGACCGAGCTGAACGCCATAGCGACCCGCAACGGCGGCAACCGCAGATCGACCACCCAGGGCTACCGCGACTCGGTCGCCTACGTGAAGGGCAAGCTCCAGGCGGCCGGTTACACGGTCACCGAGCAGGCCTGCACCTCCGGCTGCACCAGCGGCGCCGGACCCAACCTGATCGCCGAGTGGCCGCACGGCGACGCGTCGAAGGTGTACATGTTCGGCTCGCACCTCGACAGCGTCTCCGCCGGACCCGGCATCAACGACAACGGCTCCGGCAGCGCCACCCTCCTGGAGGTCGCGCTGAAACTCGCCGAGACCAACCCGTCGATGGCGGCCCGCGTCCGCTTCGGCTGGTGGACGGACGAGGAGCAGGGCCTCAACGGCTCGGACTTCTACGTCCGTTCACTGACCTCCGCCCAGCGCTCGGCGATCAAGGCGTACTACAACTTCGACATGGTCGCCTCGCGCAACGGCGGCTACTTCATCAACCACATCACCTCCGCGGCCGCCACCCCGATGAAGGCGTACTGGGACTCGCTGAACCTGCAGCCCGAGGAGAACACCGAGGGCGCGGGCCGTTCCGACGACTACTCCTTCGAGAACTACGGCATCCCCACCTCCGGCTACGCCATGGGTGCCAGCGCCCGCAAGACCTCGGCGCAGGCGGCCAAGTGGGGCGGCACGGCGAACGCCGCGTACGACAGCTGCTACCACTCCTCCTGCGACACCACCGCCAACATCAACGCCACCGGGCTGAACCGCAGCGCCGACGGCGTGGCCTACACCCTGTGGTCACAGGCGGTCTCGGCGACCGTCCCGGCCGACGACTTCTCCCTCTCGGCGAGCCCCGCCACGGGCAGCACCGCCCCGGGCACCTCGCTGAGCACCACCGTGTCCACCGCCACGACCAACGGCTCGGCCCAGACCGTCAGCCTCTCCGCCTCGGGCGCCCCCGCCGGGGTCACGGTCTCGTTCAGCCCGGCCTCGGTGACCTCCGGCGGCTCGTCCACGGCGACGGTCACCGTCGGTTCCTCCGTGGCGCCGGGTACGTACAACCTCACCATCAGCGGCGCCGGCTCCACCACGCACACCGCGCAGTACACGCTGACCGTCACCGGCTCCGGCGGCTGCACGGCCTCTCAGGCGGTCTCCAACGGCGGCTTCGAGAGCGGCACTTCGCCGTGGACCGGGGACACCGGCTCGATCGGCGCGTTCAGCGGCCAGTCCGCGCACTCCGGCACCCGGTACGCGTGGCTGGCGGGTTACGGCTCCACGGCCACCGACACGGTCAGCCAGACCGTGACGATCCCGGCCGGCTGCACCAGGGCGACCCTGAAGTACTGGCTGCACATCGACACCGGCGAGTCGGGCTCCACGGCGTACGACACCTTCCAGGTCAAGGTCAACGGGACCGCGAAGCAGACGTACTCCAACGCCAACGCGGCCACGGGGTACACCGAGCGCACGCTGGACCTGAGCCAGTACATCGGCCAGCAGATCACGCTGACCTTCACGGGCTCCGAGGACTCCAGCCTGCAGACCAGCTTCGTCGTCGACGACGTCACCCTGACGACCGGCTGATCACCCGCGGCACGGCGAGGGGAGGCGGACTACCGGCCCGCCTCCCGCTCTCCGCGTCCTGGCTCCGGCGGCGCCCCGCGTGACGCGGGGTGCCGCTCAGCACTCGATGATGTTCACCGCCAGCCCGCCCCGGGCCGTCTCCTTGTACTTCACCGACATGTCGGCGCCGGTGTCCTTCATCGTCTTGATGACCTTGTCCAGGGACACCTTGTGCGAGCCGTCGCCGCGCATCGCCATCTTCGCCGCGGTGACCGCCTTCACCGCGGCCATGCCGTTGCGCTCGATGCAGGGGATCTGGACCAGGCCGCCCACGGGGTCGCAGGTCAGGCCGAGGTTGTGCTCCATGCCGATCTCGGCAGCGTTCTCCACCTGCTCGGGGCTGCCGCCCAGCACCTCGGCGAGGGCGCCCGCGGCCATCGAGCAGGCGGAGCCGACCTCGCCCTGGCAGCCGACCTCGGCGCCGGAGATGGAGGCGTTCTCCTTGAAGAGCATGCCGATGGCGCCGGCCGCGAGGAGGAAGCGGACCACGCCGTCCTCGTCGGCGCCCGGCACGAAGTCGATGTAGTAGTGCAGGACCGCCGGGATGATGCCCGCCGCGCCGTTCGTCGGTGCGGTGACCACGCGGCCGCCGGCCGCGTTCTCCTCGTTCACCGCCATCGCGTAGAGCGTGATCCACTCCATCGCGTGCGCGAGCGGGTCGCCCTCGGCGCGCAGCTGGCGGGCCGAGACGGCCGCGCGGCGGCGCACCTTCAGACCGCCGGGCAGGATGCCCTCCCGGGACATGCCCCGCCGCACGCACTCGCGCATGACCCGCCAGATCTCCAGCAGGCCCGCCCGGATCTCGTCCTCGGTGCGCCAGGCGCGCTCGTTCTCCAGCATCAGGGAGGAGATCGACAGACCCGTCTCCCGGGTCAGGCGCAGCAGCTCGTCACCGGTGCGGAACGGGTACTTCAGGACCGTGTCGTCCAGCACGATGCGGTCCGCGCCGACCGCGTCCTCGTCCACGACGAAGCCGCCGCCGACCGAGTAGTAGGTCTTGGAGAGCAGCTCCGTGCCGGCCGCGTCGAAGGCCCACACCGTCATGCCGTTGGCGTGGTAGGGCAGCGCCTTGCGGCGGTGCAGGACCAGGTCGTCGTCGAAGGAGAAGGCGATCTCGTGCTCGCCGAGCAGCGAGATCCGGCCCGACCGCCTGATCCCCTCCACCCGCTCGTCGGCCGACTCCACGTCCACCGTGCGGGGCGAGGCGCCCTCCAGACCGAGCAGCACCGCCTTCGGGGTGCCGTGGCCGTGGCCGGTCGCGCCGAGCGAGCCGTACAGCTCGCAGCGCACGGAGGCGACGGCGTCCAGCAGGTCCTCGTTGCGCAGCCGGCGGGCGAACATGCGCGCCGCGCGCATCGGACCGACCGTGTGGGAGCTGGACGGGCCGATGCCGATCGAGAACAGGTCGAAGACCGAGATGGCCACGGAAACTCCTCAATACGGGGTGGTGCGGGTGCGGCACCGCGCACACCTTCCAGTGTGCGCGGTGCCCGGTGAAACGGACTTACTTGTTCAGACCCGGGTACAGCGGGTGCTTGCCGGCCAGGGCCTCGACCCGGGCCTTCAGGGCCGCCACGCCGGCGCCCTCGAACGGGGCGGGCGCCTTCAGGGCCTCGGCGATCACGTCCGCGACCTCGGCGAAGTCCTCGGCCGTGAAGCCCCGGGTCGCCAGGGCCGGCGTACCGATGCGCAGACCCGAGGTCACCATCGGGGGACGCGGGTCGTTCGGGACGGCGTTGCGGTTGACCGTGATGCCGACCTCGTGGAGGCGGTCCTCGGCCTGCTGCCCGTCGAGCTCGGACTCCCGCAGGTCCACCAGGATCAGGTGCACGTCCGTACCGCCGGACAGCACGTTGACCCCGGCCTCGCGGGCGTCGGCGGCGGTGAGCCGCTCGGCGAGGATGCGGGCACCCTCCACCGTACGGCGCTGGCGCTCCTTGAACTCCTCCGAGGCGGCGACCTTGAAGGAGACCGCCTTGGCCGCGATCACGTGCTCCAGGGGACCGCCCTGGAAGCCCGGGAAGACGGACGAGTTCAGCTTCTTGGCGAAGGCCTTCTTCGCCAGGATGATGCCGCCGCGCGGGCCGCCGAGGGTCTTGTGGGTCGTGGAGGTGACCACGTCCGCGTACTCGACCGGGTTCGGGTGCAGACCCGCCGCGACCAGGCCGGCGAAGTGCGCCATGTCGACCCACAGGTACGCCTCGACCTCGTCGGCGATCCGGCGGAACTCGGCGAAGTCGAGCTGACGCGGGTACGCCGACCAGCCGGCGATGATCACCTTCGGGCGGTGCTCCTTGGCCAGCCGCTCGACCTCGGCCATGTCGACCAGGCCCGCCTCGTCCACGTGGTAGGCGACCACGTCGAACTGCTTGCCGGAGAAGTTCAGCCGCATCCCGTGGGTGAGGTGGCCGCCGTGCGCCAGGTCCAGGCCGAGGATGGTGTCACCGGGCTGGGCGAGGGCGAACAGCGCCGCCTGGTTCGCGGAGGCGCCGGAGTGGGGCTGGACGTTGGCGTACTCGGCGCCGAACAGCTCCTTGATCCGGTCGATGGCGACCTGCTCGGCGACGTCGACGTGCTCGCAGCCGCCGTAGTAGCGGCGGCCCGGGTAGCCCTCCGCGTACTTGTTGGTCAGCACCGAGCCCTGGGCCTCCATCACCGCGAGCGGCGCGAAGTTCTCCGAGGCGATCATCTCCAGCGTCGACTGCTGGCGGTTCAGCTCGGCGTCGACCGCGGCGGCGATCTCCGGGTCCAGCTCGTGCAGGGACGTGTTCAGGACAGTCATACGGCTACGACTCCTCAGCCGGCGTTCTGGGCGGTGTACTCGTCGGCGGAGAGCAGGTCGGCCGGCTCCTCGGTGACGCGCACCTTGAACAGCCAGCCGCCCTCGAAGGGGGCCGAGTTCACCAGCGACGGGTCGTTGACGACGTCCTCGTTGACCTCGGTGATCTCACCGGTGACCGGGGAGTACAGGTCCGAGACCGACTTGGTCGACTCCAGCTCGCCGCAGGTCTCACCCGCGGACACCGTGGCACCGACCTCGGGGAGCTGGGCGTAGACCACGTCGCCGAGCGCGTTGGCCGCGAACTCCGTGATGCCGACCGTCGAGACGCCGTCCTCGGCGGCCGACAGCCACTCGTGCTCCTTGCTGTAGCGCAGCTGCTGGGGGTTGCTCATGGCCTGAATTCTCCTGTACGCGCGGGAGTGCTGATGAATGGGGGACTGCTGGACCTGCTGCTGAGCAGCGGGGATGTGCGCAGGGTCACGTCCGGTGGACGGACCGCGCCCAGTGTCTACTTCTGACGCTTGTAGAAGGGGAGCGCCACGACCTCGTACGGCTCGTGGCTGCCCCGGATGTCCACGCCGACACCCTCGGCGCCCGGCGCCGCGTGCGCCGCGTCGACGTACGCCATCGCGATCGGCTTGCCCAGGGTGGGGGAGGGGGCACCGGAGGTGACCTCGCCGATCACCGAGCCGCCAGCGACGACGGGGTATCCGGCGCGCGGCACCCGGCGGCCCTCGGCGATCAGGCCGACGAGCACCCGCGGCGGGTTCTGCTCGGCCCTGGCGGCGGCCTCGGCCAGCGCCTCGCGGCCCACGAAGTCGCCCTCCTTCTCGAACTTCACCACCCGGCCGAGCCCGGCGTCGAAGGGGGTCAGGGAGGTGGTCAGCTCGTGCCCGTACAGCGGCATGCCCGCCTCCAGGCGCAGGGTGTCCCGGCAGGACAGGCCGCACGGCACCAGACCGGCGCCCTCGCCCGCCTTGGTCAGCGCCTGCCACAGCTCCACCGCGTGCTCCGGCTTCACGAACAGCTCGAAGCCGTCCTCACCGGTGTAGCCCGTGCGCGCGATCAGCGCGGGGACGCCGGCGACGGTGCCGGGCAGGCCCGCGTAGTACTTCAGGCCGTCCAGGTCGGCGTCGGTCAGCGACTTCAGGATGCCGGGGGACTCGGGGCCCTGGACCGCGAGCAGCGCGTAGGCGTCCCGGTCGTCGCGCACCTCGGCGTCGAAGCCCGCGGCGCGCTCGGTCAGCGCGTCCAGCACCACCTGGGCGTTGGAGGCGTTGGCGACGACCATGTACTCGTGCTCGGCCAGCCGGTAGACGATCAGGTCGTCCAGGATGCCGCCGTCGGCCTGGCAGATCATGGTGTAGCGGGCGCGGCCGACTCCGACCGAGGCGATGTTGCCCACCAGGGCGTGGTTCAGCAGGGCGGCCGCCTGCGGCCCGGTCACGGTGATCTCGCCCATGTGGGAGAGGTCGAAGAGACCGGCCTTGGTCCGCACCGCGAGGTGCTCGTCGCGCTCGGACCCGTAGCGCAGGGGCATGTCCCAGCCGGCGAAGTCGGTCATCGTCGCGCCGAGCGAGCGGTGCAGGGCGTCGAGCGCGGTACGGCGCGGTCCGTTGGGTTCGGTACTGCTCATCGGTCGGTCGTCTCCCAGGGCAGGTATGACAGGCGAGGATCGTTCCTCCCCATCTGTCATCGGAACCTGAGAGGTTCGCCATGATCCTCGCGAGGAGTGGTCACGGCTTGCACCTTGGGTGGAGCCACTGTCGCAGCGGCCCGCTTTTCAGATGTGCCTCGCCCGCGCGGTAACGGGGCCTGAGAGATTCAAGGGAGGGACTTGCTCCTTCGGCGTCCCAGCGGAGCTGGCTGGGAACTCTCCCGCGCGGATTCAAGCGGCCGGTATGCAGTTGGCGCGCACATCATTGCACGCCGCGCCCCGCCCCGTCAGGGCCCGCATCTGTAACCGAGCTGTGGCAGTACGCGCACCCAACCGCTGGACCCGCGCATTACCTTCTCTTTACATTCGATGGGCAAAGGGTCTCCGAGCCCACAAGGGGAGGACGATGACGGTGAACAGGACCACGGCCTACGCCGCCACCACCGGTCTCACGGTGCCGAAGCAGCCCTCCGCCCCGGCCCGCGAGCGCTGCGCCGACCGTCCCGCCCCGGTCGTCCGCGACCTGCGCGAGCGCGCCGGGCGCAGCCCGCACGACCTGCTCTTCGGCCCCCGTGACCTGGTGGTGATCACCGGACTGCCCGGCAGCGGCAAGTCCACCCTGATGCACCGCGCGGTCCCCGGCCACCGCATCGACTCCCAGGACACCCGCGACCGCTGGGACGCCCGCGTCCCCCGCTTCCTCCCCTACGCGCTCTACCGCCCCCTGGTCCGGCTCGCCCACTACGCCGGACTGCGCCGCGCCCTCGGCACCGGCGAGGGGGTCGTCGTGCACGACTGCGGCACCCAGGCCTGGGTGCGCGGCTGGCTGGCCCGCGCGGCCCGGCGCCGCGGCGGCACCCTGCACCTGCTCCTGCTCGACGTCACCGCGGAGACCGCCCGCGCGGGCCAGCGCGAGCGCGGGCGCGGCGTCTCCCGGTACGCCTTCCGCCGCCACCGCCGGACGGCGGCCCGTCTGCTGCACGGGGTGGAGCGGGGCCAACTGCCCGCCGGCTGCGGCTCGGCGGTGCTGCTGGACCGGGACGCCGCCGAGGTGCTGCGCCGGATCGGCTTCGCCGGCCGATCCGACTGAGCGCCGTCCCGGGTACCCGCTAGCCTTTTGCACCACAGCAGTGGTTCCCAGCAGGCGGCAGGCAGATGGACTTCTCGGCGGCGGACCTTCCCGCGGACTTTCCGGCACAGACGCACCCCCACCCGCACGGCGGTTGGCCCGGCAACGAACTGGAGGAGGTGCTCTCGGCCTCCCTCGGCATACCCGGCGCGGGCGGCCGGATCGCCGAGGTGCTGGGCCGCAGCCTGCTGTGGATCCCGCTGCCCAACGGCGGCGGCCCGCACAGCGGCCCGCTGGACCTGCCCACGACGGAGATCGAGGGCCAGGTGTACGTCCCGGTCTTCAGCTCCGAGGAGCAGCTCCGCCTGGCCGCCGGCTCCCACATGTCGTACACCGTCGCCCCGGCGGTGGAGTTCGCCCGCGGTCTGCCCCCGCAGGCCGGCATCCTCGTGAACCCCGACGGGGTGGTGGGCCTGCCGCTGCCGCCCGAGGCGGTGGCCGAACTCTGCCGCACCGGCAACACCCCGCTGGACGGCCCGGCCACCGGCGGCCGGGTCCGCCTCTTCGAGCCGGACTGGCAGGAGGACCCGGTCGACTTCCTCGCCGCCGCCTCCGCGGAGTTCGCCGGCACCGGCGTGGTCGTCGCGGCCCGCCGCTGCCTCGCCGCCGTGGAGACGGCCGAGCCGGTGATGTTCGTGGGCGTGGAACTCTCCCAGTGGGAGGGCGACCTGCGGGCCCTTCCCCTGGAGGCGCTGGGCCGCGCCCTGGGCAAAGCCCCGGTCAAGTGGCAGGTCAACCTCGTCCTCCTGGACGTCACGGACGACCCGGTGGCCACCTGGCTCAAATCCAACGTCCGGCCCTTCTACCAGTACGGCCACTGACCGGCGGGCCCGGGGGCAGCGGGTCCGGCAGGCGCGGGGCGGTGCCGGCCGGGGGCTCCGCCGTCGGGCGCGATCAGTCCCACCGACCCGCGCCCGCGCACGAACACGGGGCCCCGGGCCGTGGGGCGCATAAGCTGTCCCCGAACACGGGGCATGAATCGAAGGGGCGGTAAGACAGGTGAGCGCGAGCCCAAGCGGCAGCGTCGAGCACATGCTGCGCCAGGTCACCCCCGGCCGCTACGACGCCTACGAGGCACTGCTGCGCGCCCTCGCCACCCCCTCCTCCGGCCAGATCTGGATGCTGCTCTGGCACGGCCAGGCCGGCTCCCGGACGCCCAGTACGGGAACATGGAGGTCGACGGCTTCGGCTACGCCCCCTGTGTGACCTCCGCGCAGGAGCTCTCGGCGAGTGGCTGGAACCGCTCCTACGAGGTGGTCGACGGGCTCGACGTGGCCCGCACCCTCTTCCCCGACCACTACGGTCTCTGGCTCAACCCGCACGCCCCGGGCGGCGGCGTCGGCGTCCCCTGGCCGGACCTGCGCCGCATCGCCACCGGTCTGGACCGCCAGCCCGCCGGCCCCCTGCGGCTGTCGGAACCCGGTATCGACGTGGCGCAGTTCTACGCCCTGCTCGTGCAGAACGCCCACCGCACCCCGGCTCTGCGCTCGCTGCGCCGCGCCTGGGTGCAGCCCGCGCTCGGCGCGCCCTATCTCGCCATCGGCCTGGACGTGCGCGACACCTCGCCCGCCGCCGTCGACTCGGTGCGCGCGATGATGCAGCAGTCCGTCGGCGCGGTCCCCGAGGGGCTGCCGGTGTCGACCGTCGCGATGACCGACGACTACGACCCGGTGGTGCTGTGGATGCGTGCCAACGCACGCCCGTTCTACGATCGCGACGCCCACGCGGCCGTTCCCCAGCCGCAGCCGCAGGGACCGCCGCAGCCCCAGGCGCCGGCTCCCGGCTACGGCTACCCGCCGGTCCACGGGGGCTACTGAGCAACCGGGCCGGGCAGTCCGCCACTTGGACGGTGGTGGAGAATTCGTGTGCGAGACGGACTTCTCCGCGCGTAGAAGAGCGGCGATTCGTCCGTTTGGAGTGGAAGCACCGTTCTGCCCCAAGTGCCCCCGTCCGGTGGCCGTTACCCCGTGATCGGATAACGGAATCCCCTGGACTGCATCACGGTTGCGCATACTTTCCCCGCCAGCTCTGGCGGGTGATCGCGGAGAAGCTGAAGACTCGCGATTCAGACGTGAGGTCGAAACTCGCGATCGAGGCAAGTCGACAAAGCCGCAAACCGCGGCAGGCGCAGGCCGGTCACCACCGGCGAGAGGGGTCGGGTCACTGTGACCGCACCGATCGAGACCACCGGAGCGGCAGCCGAGGCACAGCCGGAAGCTGTGCTCGAGGGTGCCGGTAAGGGGCGGATCGAGGGTCGTTCCCTTGGACAGATCGCCTGGTCGAGATTCAAGAGGGACAAGGTCGCCGTCGCGGGTGGCGTCATCGTCGTCCTCCTCATCGCGCTGGCCGTCCTCTCCCGGCCCCTGCAGGCCCTGCTCGGACTCGACCCGAACGCCTTCCACCAGGACCTGATCACCCCGACACCTCGCTGCCCAAGGGCAGTTGGGGCGGTATGAGCGCGGATCACCCGCTCGGTGTGGACCCGAAGTTCGGCCGGGACATCGCCACCCGCGTCCTGGAGGGCTCCTGGGTGTCGCTGGTGGTCGCCTTCGGCGCCACGGTCCTGTCCAACGTGATCGGCGCCATCATGGGTGTCGTCGCCGGCTACTACGGCGGCCGGGTGGACAACATCATCAGCCGCCTGATGGACACCTTCCTCGCCTTCCCCCTCCTGCTGTTCGCCATCGCGATCTCCGCCACGCTGCAGGGCGGCGCGTTCGGCCTCAACGGGCTCCCGCTCCACCTGAGCGTGCTGATCTTCGTCATCGGCTTCTTCAACTGGCCCTACCTGGGCCGGATCGTGCGCGGCCAGACCCTCGCCCTGCGTGAGCGCGAGTTCGTGGACGCCTCCCGCGGCATGGGCGCCAAGGGCCCGTACATCCTGTTCCGGGAGCTGATGCCGAACCTGGTCGGCCCGATCATCGTCTACTCGACGCTGCTCATCCCGACCAACATCCTCTTCGAGGCGTCCCTGAGCTTCCTCGGTGTCGGCATCCAGCCCCCGCAGGCCTCCTGGGGCGGCATGCTCCGCGAAGCGGTCACCTACTACCAGGTCGATCCCCAGTACATGATCGTGCCCGGTCTCGCCATCTTCGTGACCGTCCTGGCGTTCAATCTGCTGGGCGACGGTCTCCGCGACGCTCTCGACCCGCGCAGTCGCTGACGCCTGCGACCGCCCGAGAGCCCGAAAAGTTTCCGACTATGGAGGGGAAAGCGCCCATCATGCGAAGGTCAGCGCTGGCCGCTATCGCGGCCATCGGCTCCGCCAGCCTGCTCGTTGCAGGTTGCAGCAAGGCCGATGACAACAAGGACAACAACGGCTCGTCCGCCGGGGCCAACGCCGCGACCAAGGGTGTGGTCAACGCCTCCGACAAGAAGGGCGGCACGGTCACCTACGAGCTGTCCGACGTGCCGGACTCCTTCGACCCCGGCAACACGTACTACGCGTACATGTACAACCTCAGCCGGCTCTACGCCCGCCCGCTGATGACGTTCCAGCCCGGCGCCGGCGAGAAGGGCAACACCCTCGTCCCGGACCTCGCCGCGAGCAAGGGCGTCCCGAGCGACGGCGGCAAGACCTGGACGTACAAGCTGCGTTCGGGCCTGAAGTACGAGGACGGCTCGCCGATCACCTCGAAGGACGTCAAGTACGCCGTCGAGCGCTCCAACTTCGCGCGTGACGTGCTCTCCCTCGGCCCGAACTACTTCCAGCAGTTCATGGCCAAGGGCGACAAGTACAAGGGCCCCTACAAGGACAAGAGCGGCAAGGGCCTGTCCTCCATCGAGACGCCGGACGACACCACGATCGTCTTCCACCTGAACCAGGCGTTCCAGGAGTTCGACTACCTCGTCGCCGCCCCGCAGACCGCGCCGGTGCCCCAGTCCAAGGACAAGGGCGTCGACTACGTCAAGCACATCGTGTCGTCGGGCTCGTACAAGTTCCAGAGCTACGAGGACGGCAAGCAGGCCGTGCTCGTGCGCAACGAGAACTGGGACGCGAAGACGGACCCGCTGCGCAAGCAGCTCCCCGAGAAGATCGTCGTCAAGCTGAAGGTCAACCCGGAGACCATCGACCAGGACGTCATGGCCGGTGACGCCATCGACCTGGCCGGTACCGGTGTCCAGGCCTCCACGCAGGCCAAGGTCCTCACCGACACGGCGAAGAAGGCCGGCACGGACAACACCTACGGTGGCCGCCTCGTCTACATGGCGATCAACACCAAGGTGAAGCCGTTCGACAAGGTCGAGTGCCGCAAGGCCGTGCAGTACGCGATCGACAAGGTCTCGGTGCAGACCGCCGAGGGCGGCCCGATCCGCGGCGACATCGCCTCCACGGTGCTGCCCCGGACATCCCGGGCTACGCGAAGTCGGACGTCTACGCGACCTCCGGCAACAAGGGTGACGCGGCCAAGGCCAAGGAGCAGCTGAAGGCCTGCGGCAAGTCGTCGATCACCACCAACATCTCGGCCCGCTCGGACCGTCCGCAGGAGATCGACGCCGCCACGGCGATCATCAACTCGCTGAAGAAGGTCGGCATCAACGCCAGCCTGAAGCAGTTCCCGTCCGGCAAGTACTTCACCGACTACGCCGGTGTCCCGAAGTTCACCGAGAAGCAGAACGTCGGCCTGATCATGATGCAGTGGGGTGCCGACTGGCCCTCCGGCTACGGCTTCCTGCAGCAGATCCTGAACGGCAAGGCGATCAGCCAGTCGGGTAACACCAACCTGTCGCAGTACGACAACAAGGACGTCAACTCCCTGCTGGGCAAGGCGATCGGCACGCAGGACGACACCGAGCGCAACAGCCTGTACACCCAGATCGACAAGAAGACCATGGACGACGCCGTCCTCGTCCCGCTGACCTACTTCAAGGTCCTGCTGGCCCGCCCGCAGAACTACACGAACCTGGTTTCCACGGCGGCCTTCAGCGGTCAGTACGACTACCTCAACATCGGCGTCGCGTCGAAGTAGCAGCCCCGGAAGGCAGGTGAAGGCATTGGTGCCCGCGGGCTTCGCGGCCCGCGGGCACCAGCGCCGGTCCCCGTGATCTCGTACATCCTCCGCCGGACGTTCGCGGCAGTGATCCTGCTGCTGGTCGTCTCCGCGGTCACCTTCGCCATCTTCTTCCTGCTGCCACGGCTTGCCGGCCAGACAGCGGACCAGTTGGCGCAGCAGTACATCGGCAAGAGCCCGTCGAAGGCGGACATCGCCGCTGTCAAGCACAACCTCGGTCTGGACCAGCCTGTCTACGTCCAGTACTGGCACTTCATCAAGGGGATCGTGGCCGGCGCCACCTACGACCTCGGCCCCACCACGGTGCACTGCGACGCACCCTGCTTCGGTTACTCCTTCAAGAACCACCAGGCAGTGTGGCCGGAGCTCACCTCCCGTCTTCCGATCACCCTGTCGCTGGCCGTGGGTGCGGCCGTGCTGTGGCTGGTCTCGGGCGTCGTGGCCGGTGTCATCTCCGCGCTGAAGCCGCGTTCGTTCCTCGACCGGACGTTCATGGGCATCGCGCTCACCGGCGTCTCGCTGCCCATGTTCTTCACGGGCAACCTGGCGATCCTGCTCTTCACCTATCAGTGGCCGATCTTCGGCAAGACGTACGTCCCGCTCACCGAGAACCCGGCGCAGTGGGCCAACACGCTCATCCCGGCGTGGTGTTCGCTCGCCCTGCTGTACTCCGCCATCTACGCGCGGCTGACCCGCTCGGGCATGCTGGAGACGATGAACGAGGACTTCATCCGCACGGCCCGCGCCAAGGGTCTGCGGGAGCGCACCGTCGTCACCCGGCACGGACTGCGCGCCGCCCTGACCCCGATCATCACGGTCTTCGGCATGGACCTCGGTCTGCTGCTCGGCGGTGCGGTGATCACCGAGTCGGTGTTCTCGCTGCCCGGCATCGGCCAGTACGCGGTGCAGGGCATCACCGACAACGACCTGCCGAAGATCCTCGGCGTGACGCTGCTCGCCGCCTTCTTCGTCGTCTTCGCAAATCTCCTGGTGGACGTGCTCTACGCCGCCGCCGACCCGCGGGTGAGGCTCTCGTGACCGAACTCTCCAAGACCGGCGCCGCCGTGGGCGAGCCCACCTCCGCGTCCCAGCCTCCCAAGGCCTTCCTCGAGGTCCGCGACCTCAAGGTGCACTTCCCGACCGACGACGGCGTGGTCAAGTCCGTCGACGGCCTGTCCTTCTCGCTGGAGAAGGGCCGGACCCTCGCCATCGTCGGCGAGTCCGGCTCCGGCAAGTCGGTCACCTCGCAGGCCGTCATGGGCCTGCACCGGCTCGGCACCCGCGGCAAGAACGTGCGGATGACCGGCGAGATCTGGCTGGACGGCAAGGAACTGGTCTCCGCCGCCCCGGACGAGGTGCGCAAGCTCCGCGGCCGCGAGATGGCGATGATCTTCCAGGACCCGCTGTCCGCGATGCACCCGTACTACAAGGTCGGCGACCAGATCGTCGAGGCGTACCGGGTCCACCACGACGTCAGCAAGAAGGTCGCCCGCAAGCGGGCCATCGAGATGCTCGACCGGGTCGGCATCCCGGAGCCGGCCAAGCGCGTCGACGGCTACCCGCACGAGTTCTCCGGCGGTATGCGCCAGCGCGCCATGATCGCCATGGCCCTGGTCAACAACCCCGAGCTGCTCATCGCGGACGAGCCGACCACCGCCCTGGACGTCACCGTCCAGGCGCAGATCCTCGACCTGATCCGTGACCTGCAGAAGGAGTTCGGCTCCGCGGTCATCATGATCACCCACGACCTCGGCGTGGTCGCCGAGATCGCGGACGACGTGCTGGTGATGTACGGCGGCCGGTGCGTCGAGCGCGGCCGGGCCGACGAGGTCTTCGAGAAGCCGCAGCACCCCTACACCTGGGGCCTGCTCGGCTCGATGCCCCGCATCGACCGCGACACCTCCGAACGGCTCATCCCGGTCAAGGGCCAGCCGCCGAGCCTCATCAACGTCCCCTCGGGCTGCGCCTTCCACCCGCGCTGCCCGTACGCGGACATCCCCAAGGGGAACGTCACCCGCACGGTGCGCCCCGAGCTGGAGCAGGTGAGCACCGGGCACTGGTCCGCCTGTCACCTCCCGGCCGAGGACCGTGAGCGGATCTGGACCGAAGAGATTGCGCCGAAGCTGTGAGTGAGACCAAGAAGACGGACGAGGCCGTGATCCCGCAGCAGGCGCAGGCCCCCGCGGGTGACTCGGCGGACCGTGAGGTGCTGCTCAGGGTCGAGGGCCTGCAGAAGCACTTCCCGATCAAGAAGGGCATTCTCCAGCGCCAGGTCGGCGCGGTGAAGGCCGTCGACGGGATCGACTTCGAGGTGCGCAAGGGCGAGACCCTGGGCGTGGTGGGCGAGTCGGGCTGCGGCAAGTCGACCATGGGCCGGGTCATCACCCGCCTCCAGGACCCGACCGGCGGCAGGATCACCTTCGAGGGCCGGGACATCACGAAGCTGCGGACCGGGCAGATGCGCCCGCTGCGCCGTGACATCCAGATGATCTTCCAGGACCCGTACGGCTCCCTGAACCCCCGCCACACCATCGGCTCCATCGTCTCCGCGCCGTTCCGGCTGCAGGGCGTGGAGCCCGAGGGCGGGGTGAAGAAGGAGGTCCAGCGGCTGCTCGAACTGGTCGGCCTGAGCCCCGAGCACTACAACCGCTACCCGCACGAGTTCTCCGGCGGCCAGCGCCAGCGCATCGGCATCGCCCGCGCGCTCGCGCTGAAGCCGAAGCTGGTCGTGGCCGACGAGCCGGTCTCCGCGCTGGACGTGTCGATCCAGGCGCAGGTCGTGAACCTGATGGACGACCTCCAGCAGGAACTCGGCCTCACCTACGTGATCATCGCGCACGACCTGTCCGTCGTCCGGCACGTCTCGGACCGGATCGCGGTGATGTACCTCGGCAAGATCGTCGAGCTGGCGGACCGCACCTCGCTGTACGAGGCGCCGATGCACCCGTACACCAAGGCGCTGATGTCGGCGGTGCCGGTGCCGGACACCAAGCGCCGGGGCCAGAAGAGCGAGCGCATCCTGCTCCGCGGTGACGTGCCCTCGCCCATCGCCCCGCCGCCCGGCTGCCGGTTCCACACCCGCTGCTGGAAGGCGACGGACATCTGCCGGACCACCGAGCCGCAGCTCCTGGAGCTGAAGCCCGGCCAGCGGGTCGCCTGCCACCACCCGGAGAACTTCGCCGACCAGGCTCCGCAGGACACGGTGCTGCTGTCGGTGGCGAAGGAAGCGTCGGAACTGGTCCCGGACGCCGCGCGGGAGAAGCCGGCCGCCACCGAGGCCGCCGGGACGGACACCGAGCGGAAGCCCGCGGCTGCCGAGACCGTTGCGGTGGAGAAGCCCGAGGCCGACGCCGCGGCGAAGCCGGCGGCCGACGTGGTGGAGAAGCCCGAGGCGGACGCCACGGCGAAGCCCGAGGCCGCCGAAGCCGAGGAGGCGCCCGCCGTCGCCGAGGCCGCCGCCGAGGACGAGCCCGAGGCCGCCGCCGAGGACGAGCCCGAGGCCGCCGAAGCCGAGGTGAAGCCCGCCGCTGCCGAGGCCGTCGCCGAGGACGAGCCCGAGGCGAGTGGGGCGGAGGAGCCCGCCGCCGGGACCGAAGCGGCCGCGGAGTCGGACGCCGACGCGGAGCCCGAGGCCGACGCGGAGAAGCCCGACGTGGTGAAGGGGTCGGCCGAGGCGGCCGAGGCCGTCGCCGAGGGCGGTTCCGTGAAGACCGGCCCCGGTGCCAGGACCTCGGCCGGCAAGACCGCGCCCGAGGCCGCCGCTCCCGCCGAGGAGCCCGCCACCGGCACCGACTCCCAGGAGTCAACCGGCAAGTAGCGCATGACAGAACTGCAAAGTCATGTACATGTCTGAACGGGAGAGTGCAGAGTCGTCCGTGTCCGACCAGTGATCGGCACGCTCGAAGGGACGACCATGGCACTCTCCCGTTCGGCACGGTTAGGGACCCTCGCCACCGCGGCGGCCTCCTTCCTCCTCATCGCGGCGTCACCCGCCCCGACCGCCGGCGCGCCCGGCGTCGGCGACCCCTACTTCCCCGGGCTCGGCAACGGCGGCTACGACGCCCGCCACTACGACCTGGACGTCGCCTACGCCCCCGGCACCGGCCGCCTCGACGGCCGTACCACCCTCACGGCACGCGCCACCCAGAACCTCTCCTCCTTCGACCTCGACCTCCAGCGGCTGGAGATCACCCGCGTCGAGGTCGACGGCAGAAGCGCGGACTTCACCCGGGACGGCGACGAGGTCACCGTCACCCCGCGCCACACCCTGCGCAAGGGCCGCGCGTTCACCGTGTCCGTCACGTACGGCGGTGTACCCGAACCGCTCGGCGGTCCCATCATCTTCGGCTCCAGCTACGGCTGGATGAAGACGCCCGACGGCGTCTTCGTCGCCTGCGAGCCGAACGCCGCCTCGACCTGGTTCCCGTCCAGCGACCACCCCTCCGACAAGGCCACCTACGACATCCGGATCAAGGCGCCCAAGGGCCTGACCGGTGTCTCCAACGGGCGGCTCGTCTCCACCCGGGACCGGGGCGGTTCGACGTACACGCACTGGCGGGAGAGGCGGCCGATGGCCACGTACCTCGCGACCGCCACCATCGGCAGGTTCGACGTGCGGACGGGCCGTACCCCGGGGGGCACCCCATCTACGTCGCCATCGACCCCGTGCTGAAGAACAGCAACAACGTCGACGTCTACGCGGTCACCGCCGCGGCCACCGACTACTGGTCCCGGATCTTCGGCCCGTACCCCTTCGAGGAGACCGGCGCCATCGTGGACGACATGCCCGAGGCCGGGTTCTCGCTGGAGGTGCAGAGCAAGCCCGCCTACTCGGCCGTGCGCAACGAGTCGACGATCGTGCACGAACTGGCCCACCAGTGGTTCGGCGACTCGGTGAGCGTGGCGCGGTGGAAGGACACCTGGCTGAACGAGGGCTTCGCCACCTACGCCCAGTGGCTGTGGGCGGAGCACCAGGGCACCCGCACGGCCCACGACTCCTTCCGGGCCGCCTACGACGCCCGCCCCGCCGACTCGTCCTTCTGGCGGATCAAGGTGGCCGACCCGCAGCGGGACACCATGTTCGCCTCCGCCGTCTACCAGCGCGGCGCGATGACCCTGCAGATGCTCCGGGAGCGGATCGGCGACCGGGCGTTCTTCGAACTGCTGCCCGCCTGGACCGGGCTGCACCGGTACGGCAACGCGGACACGGCCGACTTCGTCCGGCTCGCCGAGCGGATCAGCGGGCAGCGACTCGGTGATCTGTTCGGCCCCTGGCTGTATACGACAGGCAGGCCCGCCATCTGACCTGCACTTGTAAGGTGCACACCCTCTGACGGGTGAGAATGGCAGGGTGCAGCTCCAGCAACTCTTCAGTCCCTCCGTCCAGCACACGCTCGATGTCATCGGCATCTTCGTGTTCGCGATCTCCGGCGCCCTGCTGGCCGTCCGGAAGAACTTCGACATCTTCGGGATCGCCGTGCTCGCCGAGGTCACGGCGCTGGGCGGGGGGCTGTTCCGCGACGTGGTCATCGGGGCCGTGCCCCGGCGGCCTTCACGGACCTCGGGTACTTCCTCACCCCGCTGATCGCGACGCTCGTGGTCTTCTTCCTGCACCCGCACGTGGAGCGGATCCAGACGGGGGTCCTGGTCTTCGACGCGGCCGGTCTCGGTCTGTTCTGCGTCAGCGGCACGACCAAGGCGTACTCCTACGGCCTCAACCTGACCGCGTCGGCGACCCTCGGTCTCGCCACCGCGGTCGGCGGCGGTGTGCTGCGCGACGTGCTCGCCAACGAGGTCCCCTCGCTGCTCCGCTGGGACCGCGACCTGTACGCGGTCCCGGCGATCGTCGGCGCCACCATGGTGGCCCTCTGCATCCGCTACGACGCCCTGACCCCGCTCACCAGCGGACTCGCGGTCGTCACCGCCTTCGTCCTGCGGCTGCTCGCGATGAAGTTCCACTGGCGAGCGCCGCGCGCGTGGAACCGGCGCTCGACAGTGACCGAGGAGTAGTCCCGGCGGCCCCGTTCCCGGTGCCGCCCAGGGGTGCCGCGCCGGCCCCGGCGAGCGAGCCGTCCTCGCCCCTGGCCCGGTTCTGGCCCATCTGCAGGGTCAGCCAGCGGAACACGTCGGGGACCTGCGGCCGCCACAGCGCCATGGTGTGACCGCCGGCGCTGCGCGGCAGGAACACCACGTGCACGGTGGTCGGCGCCTTGGCGACGGCCTGCAGCGCCGCGCCCGCCTGATACCCGTCGCCGGACTCGCCGGAGACGTAGAGGGCGATCCGGGGCGGCTCGGCCGCCTTGCGCAGCAGCAGGTAGGGGTTGTTCCGGGCGCGCAGGGCGGGGCTCTGGGCGGCCAGCGAGTTGCGCTCGCCGATCGGGTCGTTGTAGCCCGAAAGGCTCACGGCGGCCCGGTAGCGGTCGGGGTGGGCGACGGCCAGCTTGACCGCGCAGTGCGCGCCGGCCGAGTAGCCGGCCACCGCCCAGCCCGACGGCGCCGGCTGGGCGCGGAAGTTGTCCAGCACCATCCTCGGCACGTCCACGCTGAGCCAGCTGTCGGCGTTGACCTGCCCGGGGACGTTGGCGCAGCCGGTGTCGACACCGGCCAGCAGGTTGGTGCGCGGCGCGACCAGGATGAAGGGCGCCACCCGGCCGTCGCGCATCAGCGGCAGCAGCTGCTCGTGGGCCCCCAGCGCGCCGAACCAGGCCTTCGCCGAGCCGGGGTAGCCCGGCAGCAGCTCCACGACCGGGAACCTCCGGTGCCGGTAGGCGGGCCGGCCGTACTGGGGCGGCAGCCATACGTAGACCTCCGCGTTCACGCCGGAGACCCGCCCCGGAGCTGCGTGACGCGTACCCCGCCGGCCGAGCGCATCCCGGCGCCGTCGGCCGGCCGGAAGTTCTGCGCGACCCTGGGCAGCCGCTTCAGGGCGATCCCGCCGGTGCCGTCCCGGCCGAGGTCGGCGGCCTGCTGGACGTGGTCGCCGGTGCCGACGAGGTCGGCCCAGTTGTCGTAGAGGCCGTTCTGGTTGTTGACCAGCACGAAGACCAGCGTGACGGCCGTGCCCTGGGCGAACAGCAGCATCAGCACTCGGGCCGCGGCGCGCAGCGGCTTCGGTCCGGGCGTCCTCGACCACAGCAGCAGCGGCAGTATGAGGGCGACCACGGAGAGCACGACGATCGTGCAGAGGAACGGAGTCCCGGTGAGGCTCATGTCCCCATAGAGGGTGATCGTCGGTCGGGGGTTGTGGACGTGTCCGGACACTTACCTGGAAATTGCCGGAATCTCACCCGGGGGCCCTCCGGGCTGGTCCGTGTGGCCGGACCGCGTTCACCCGGCCCCGACATCAAAAGCTACCGCTTAGTAATTTCCTGTTGTACCGTTCACCCATGCCAGAAGCAGCTTCCGCCCCCTCCCCGTCGCGGGCCGTGATCGGCGACAGCGAGTTCGACCGTGACACGGCGGTCACCCGGCGCGAGACCGGTGTCTACGACATCGACCTCTCGGCCGGCTGGACCATCATCAACGCCGTCAACGGCGGCTATCTGCTGGCCGTCCTCGGCAGGGCCCTCGCGGACACCCTCCCGCACCCGGACCCCTTCACGGTCTCCGCGCACTACCTGACCGCCTCCCAGCCGGGCCCGGCGGTCGTCCGCACCCAGACCGTCCGCACCGGCCGCACCCTCTCCACGGGCCAGGCCTCGCTCCTCCAGTACGACGACGCGGGCAACGAGGTCGAGCGGATCCGTGTCCTCGCCTCGTACGGTGACCTCGCCGGCCTGCCCGACGACGTCCGTACGACGGCCACCCCGCCGGCGATCCCGCCGCTGGACCAGTGCTTCGGCCCGCAGGACGGCCCCGCCCCGGTCGAGGGCAGCTCGGCCATCGCCGACCGGCTGATGCTCAAGCTGGACCCCGCCACCCTCGGCTGGGCGCTCGGCGCGCCCTCCGGCAAGGGCGAGATGCGGGCCTGGTTCGGGCTGGCCGACGGCCGCGACGCCGACCCGCTCTCGCTGCTGCTCGCGGTGGACGCGCTGCCGCCCACCGCCTTCGAGATCGGCCTCAAGGGCTGGGTGCCCACGGTGGAACTCACCGTCCACGTCCGGCACCGCCCGGCCCCCGGACCGCTGCGGGTGTCGATCACCACCCGCAACCTGGCCGGCGGGTTCCTGGAGGAGGACGCCGAGGTCTGGGACAGCGCGGACCGGCTGGTCGCCCAGTCCCGGCAGCTCGCCCGGGTCAGGCTCGGCTGAGCGGGGTGCGGCCCAGCCAGGCCGCCAGCCGCTCGTAGGTACCGGCGCCCTCGGGGGCGCCGGTACGGGCGGCGAACGGCGTGGCGGCGTCCCGCGGCCTCGAGTCGGGCAGCACCCGGCGGGCGTTGGCGAGCGAGAACTCGGCCAGTTCCGGGTCGAGTTCCCACGGGTGGCCGAGGGCCTCGGCGAGGTCCCAGGTGTGCGTCACGATCTCCATCACATAGCCCGACAGCGCCGCGTGGCCCGGGACCTCGCCCCACGGCACGCGTACCGTCGCCACCATGCGCTCGTCGCTCTCCCAGGCCCCGAGCACCCGGACCCTGACCTCGTCGTAGGCCGCCGCCCAGCCGTCGTCGGCGACACCGTCGGTGGACGGGTCGACGGCGAGCCCGTCACCGCCCTCGCCGACCACCGCGATCCGCCGGGTGCCGCCGACGACGTGCCCGAGCAGACCGCGGACGTCGAACTCGGAACACGGGGTGGGCCGGGCGAGGTCCTCGGGGCGCACGGTCTTGATGAGCGCGGCCGCCTGCTCGGTGGCGCGGACGTAGTAGGGACGCGGGTCGGTGAACTCGTTCGTCATGACATGCCTCTCGGTGAGTCGGTGCGCCGAGCATCCACGGATAACCTGACACCTGCCGTCAACATTTGCGCGCAGCGGGACGCGGCGGGATTCTGGGCGCGTGAAGTCCGACCGGCTGCTGTCGATCCTGCTGCTCCTGCAGACCCGCGGGCGCGTTCCGGCGCGCGAACTGGCGGACCGGCTCGAGGTGTCGGTGCGCACCATCTACCGGGACGTCGAGGCCCTGTCGGCGTCCGGCGTGCCGGTGTACGCCGAGCGCGGCCGGCACGGCGGCATCGAACTCCTCGCCGGTTTCCGCACCGACGTCACCGGTCTGACCGCGGACGAGTCCCGGGCGCTGTTCATCCTGGCCGCGCAGGGCGCCCACGCGGCGCTCGGCCTGGACACCGCGCTCGGCTCCGCCCTGCGCAAGGTCATGGCCGCCCTGCCCGCACCGCACCGGCCCGCCGCCGAGGTCACCAGCCGGCGCATCCTGGTCGACGCCACCCGCTGGCTCGGCGGCCCCCAGCAGGCAGTGGACCTGGAGGTGCTGCAGGACGCGGTCTTCGCCGACCGGCGGCTGCGGCTGCGCTACCGGCACAGCGGTGACCGGGAGCCGAGCACGTACACCGTGGACCCGTACGGCCTGGTCGCCAAGGCCGGGGTCTGGTACCTGGTCGCCGACCGACGGGGCGCCCCCGGCTGTTCCGTGCCGACCGGGTGCGTTCGGCCCGTCCGCTCGACGATCCCGTGCGGCGGCGGCCCGGTGTCGAACTCGCCGACGTCTGGGAGGTGCTGCGCCGGCAGGTGGAGGAGCGGCCGGGGGACGGCGTCGACGTCACCGTGCGGGTGCGGCGCGAACGCCTCGACATGTTCCGGCGCATGGCCGCCGCGCAACTGACCGAGGTCCCCGACGACGACGGGGTGAGCGACTGGGTCACCGCCCGGATGTCCTACCCGGTGCTGCGCGCGGTGCGCCAACTGCTGGGCTTCTCCGACCAGGTGGAGGTCGTCGGCCCGCCCGAGGCGCGCGCCGAACTGCTGCGGGCGGTCCGCTCCGTCACGGCCCTGTACCGGGAGGCCGCTCCGGACGCCGGCTGAAGTTCCCGGTCGGCGGGAGTAGTTGGGACGCGCTTTGCCCGATCGACAGCGCCGGCACAGGGGAGGGCCAGGAACGCCCCATGCTCCGCTGGTTCAGTGCCCGCCTCAGGTCTTCCTCGTCCTCCGTGGAGCCGTCCCTCATGAAGCGTGCCCGCCTTCTCCCCGCCGCCGCCCTGCTGGCGCTCTCCCCGCTGCTGCTGACCGCGTGCGGCTCGGACGGCTCCTCCTCCCCGGCCGGCGGCTCCGGGCAGCAGGCCTGCCGGGCGCCCTCCGGCAGGACGACCGGCTCCGGCCGCCCCGGCGGGTTGCCGTCCGGCGCGCCCTCGGGGGCCTCCACCGCCCGGCCGTCCGGAGCGCCCTCGGGATGCCGAGCGGTGCGCCCAGTGGTGCGCCGGGCGGCGTGCCCGGCGGCGGTGAGGGCGGTCCCGGTGGCGGTCGGGGCGGCGGCTGCGGCGGGCCCGGTGGGCAGCAGGAGGGGCGGGCCGGGGGACAGGCGCGGCAGGGCTGACGGGACCGGAGGCGCCGGACCGGCGGGGGTCAGTCCAGCCAGTGGTGGCGGCCGATGCTGATGAGCCTCAACTGCCGCCGGGCGAGCAGGGTGACGCGCTCCCGCTCGTCCTCCGGCGCCTCCAGCGACTCCAGGAACAGGGAGGCGGTCAGCAGCATCTGGTCCACATAGAGGTGCGCGAGCATCCGCAGGTCGTCCTCGTTCCAGCCCCGCGCCTCCGGGTCGTTCGCCAGCTCGGCCTTCACCTCCTCGGCGAAACGGGCCAGTTGGTCGCGGATGGCCTCGCGCACCGGCTGGACTCCGCCATGTCGCTCGCGGGCGATGAAACGGACGTGAGCGGGGTACGCGTCGACGTGGCGGGCGATCAGCTCGACGGCGCGCGTGATGCGCTCCCCGCTGTCGCCGGCCGCGGACACCGTCGTCCGCACCATCGGATGCAGGCTGCCCAGTGCCTCGTCGACCAGGGCCACGCCCAGGTCGGCGGTGGAGCGGAAGTGCCGGTAGAAGGCGGTCGGGGCGACCCCGACGGCCCGGGTGACCTCGCGCAGGCCGAGGCTGCTCAGACTCTGCTCCTCCAGCAGTACGAGCGCCGCGTCCAGAAACGCCTGCCGCGTCTTCTGCTTCTGGGCCTGCCGGATGCCGAGGGTGTGACTCATGTCATCCAGTTAACAACTGTTCTCTGGAATTGGGAAGCCGGGAGACGCGCTAGACTCTAAGTCAGTGAACAACTGTTACTACAACTGTTCACCGAAGGTTCACACGCGAACAACACGAGGCAACTCGGAGGGGGATCTCATCCCATGCTGTTCCTCGTCGCCGCACTCATGCTGCTCGGTGTCGTGCTGGGCACCGTCGCCCACGCGCCGCTGACCGTCACCGCCGCCGCGGCCGCCGTCATCGCCGTCTGGCTCGGCATCTTCGCGATCCGCGAGCGCCACGGCCGCCGCCGCCACACCTCGGCCAACTGACCGTCCGCACCGACTTCCAGGAGCTGAGCACCATGCAACTCACCGCACCGGCCTCGGGCCGCACGGAGAACCGCCCGGCCACGCGGGACGCCGACGGGATGGCCGTGGCGTCCTTCATCCTGGGCCTCCTCGGCCTGCTCGTCCTCAACGTCTTCCTCGGCCCGGTCGCCATCGTCCTGGCCGCCGTCGCCCTCTGGCGCGGCACGTCCCGCCGTGGCCGTGCCTGGCTGGGTCTGACCCTGGGCGTCGCCGACCTCGCGGTCCTGGGCCTCGCGATGGACCTGTCCAACACGGTGTCCTGGAGCCTGTGAGGCGACCGGCGTGCCGCCGGGCCCGGCCCCGGCGCGGGCGAGGTGCGCCCGGGGGCGGCCGAGGTCACCGTGAGGGCGCCGTAGAATCGGCGTCACCATGGCTTACCTCGACCACGCCGCGACGACCCCGATGCTCCCGGAGGCGGCAGAGGCGCTGACCGCCCAGCTGAGCATCACGGGCAACGCCTCCTCCCTCCACGCGTCCGGCCGCACGGCCCGCCGTACGGTCGAGGAGTCCCGCGAGACCCTGGCGGAGGCACTGGGCGCCCGCCCCAGCGAGGTGGTCTTCACCTCGGGCGGCACCGAGGCCGACAACCTCGCGGTGAAGGGCCTGTACTGGGCCCGCCGCGCCGCCGACCCGGCCCGCACCCGGGTCCTCGCCAGCCCCGTCGAGCACCACGCCGTCCTCGACGCCGTGCACTGGCTCGGTGAGCACGAGGGCGCCACCGTCGAGTACCTCCCCGTCGACTCCCATGGCCGCGTCCACGCCGACGCGCTGCGCGAGGCCATCGCCCGCGACCCCGGCAGTGTCGCCCTGGCCACCGTGATGTGGGCCAACAACGAGATCGGCACCGTCATGCCGGTCCGCGAACTGGCCGACGTCGCGGCCGAGTTCGACGTCCCGCTGCACGCCGACGCGGTCCAGGCCTTCGGTCAGGTCCCGGTCGGCTTCGCCGACTCCGGTCTCGCCGCCCTCACCGTGTCGGGCCACAAGATCGGCGGCCCGTACGGCATCGGCGCGCTGCTTCTCGGACGCGAGTACACCCCGGTGCCCGTCCTGCACGGCGGCGGCCAGGAGCGCCACGTCCGCTCCGGCACCCTCGACGTGCCCGCCGTGGCCTCCTTCGCGGTGGCCGGCCGGCTCGCCGCCGAGCAGCGCGACTGGTTCGCCCGTGAGATCGGCGCCCTGCGCGACCAGTTGGTGGAGGCCGTCCGCGCGGCCGTACCGGACGCGATCCTCGGCGGCGACCCGGCGCCCGGCGGCCGCCTCCCGGCCAACGCCCACTTCACCTTCCCCGGCTGCGAGGGCGACTCCCTGCTGCTCCTGCTGGACGCCCAGGGCATCGAGTGCTCCACCGGTTCCGCCTGCACCGCGGGCGTCGCCCAGCCCAGCCACGTGCTGCTCGCCACCGGCACCGACCCGGACCTGGCCCGCGGCACCCTGCGCTTCTCCCTCGGGCACACCTCGACGGAGGCGGACGTGGAGGCGGTCGCCAAGGCCATCGGCCCCGCGGTGGAACGCGCGCGGGCGGCCGGGCTCAGCTGAGCGGCGTGCGCCTGGCCACGGGGCCCGGCGCACGCCGGAGACCTACGAAACGGGTTCCCTTCGCCGGTATTGCCCGGATCAGGTGGCTGGGGGTCGCCTTCCGGTCCAGTCCCTGCGACCTTCCGGCCTCTCAGTCCTAGCGCCGACGTCGGCCCCGGCGGAAGCCTCGTGCCTCTCGCAGAAGTCGGCTACGCCGCTGTAACTCCCTCACTCGTCCCGTAGGCCTGCTCCCAGGATAGAACTTCTCCTTTCGGGCAAAAAGGGGCGAAACCTTGATTTTTTCCAGGCGATCACCTCGCCTGCCGCACCAGCCCCATGTAGCGCTTCCAGTCCCAGTGCGGCCCCGGATCCGTGTGGTCCGTCCCGGCACCTGCACGTGCCCGATGACGTGCTCCCGGTCGCGGGGGATGCCGTACCGCGCGCAGATCGCGGCCGTCAGCCGCGCCGACGCGGCGTACATCGCGTCCGTGAAGGAGGAGGCGTCCTCCACGAAGCCCTCGTGCTCGATGCCGACACTGCGCTCGTTGTACTCCCGGTTGCCGGCGTGGAACGCCACGTCCAGCTCCCGTATGAGCTGGGTGACCCGCCCGTCCCTGCGCACGATGTAGTGCGCCGCGGCGCCGTGCGCCGGGTCCTGGAAGGCCCGCACGGCGCTCTGGTAGCCGCCCTGCGTGACATGGACGACGACGCGGTCCACGGTGTAGTCGTCCGGGCGGTCGGCCCGGCGGTAGTTCGCCGGGTCCGCCGCGGTCCAGCGCGCGCCCCCGAAGTCCACCGCACCGGCCACCCGTGACTTCTCCACCCCGGGCAGCCGCCACCACACGTGGGACAGCTCCTCCCGGGCCAGCGCGGCAGTGCCCACGGCGGCCGCCAGCCCGCCGATGAGCAGCGCCCGCCGCCCCGGCCGCCGGTCCGTGTCGGTCATGGTCACCCCCGCGTAGAGCCTGCCCCGCCCGCCGTGATCGTCAACGGATGTGCGGCGGTCCGGGTTCCCGGGGCCCCGTACCCTGGAAGCGTTATGACTGAGACCCCGCAGCGCCCCCTCCGCGTCCTCGCCGCCATGTCCGGCGGCGTCGACTCCGCCGTCGCCGCCGCGCGTGCCGCGGAAGCCGGGCACGACGTCACCGGCGTCCACCTCGCGCTCTCCGCGAACCCGCAGTCCTTCCGCACCGGCGCGCGGGGCTGTTGCACCATCGAGGACTCGCGCGACGCCCGCCGCGCCGCCGACGTCATCGGCATCCCGTTCTACGTCTGGGACCTCGCCGACCGCTTCCGCGAGGACGTCGTCGAGGACTTCGTCGCCGAGTACGAGGCCGGCCGCACCCCCAACCCCTGCCTGCGCTGCAACGAGAAGATCAAGTTCGCGGCGCTGCTGGACAAGGCGCTCGCCCTCGGCTTCGACGCCGTCTGCACCGGTCACTACGCCCAGGTGATCACGCGGGAGGACGGCTCGCGCGAGCTGCACCGGGCCTCCGACATGGCCAAGGACCAGAGCTACGTCCTCGGCGTGCTCGACGAGCGGCAGCTCGCCCACGCGCTGTTCCCGCTCGGCGACACGGTCACCACCAAGGACGAGATCCGCGCCGAGGCCGAGCGCCGGGGCCTCGCCGTCGCCAAGAAGCCGGACTCGCACGACATCTGCTTCATCGCCGACGGCGACACCCAGGGCTTCCTGGCCGGCCGGCTCGGCAAGGCCGAAGGGGACATCGTCGACGAGTCCGGCGCGGTCGTCGGCTCCCACGAGGGCGCCTACGGCTTCACCATCGGCCAGCGCAAGGGCCTGCGGCTGGGCACCCCGGCGCCCGACGGCAAGCCGCGCTACGTCCTCGACATCTCCCCGGTGAACAACACCGTGACCGTCGGCCCGGCCGCCGCCCTGGACGTCACCGCCCTGACGGCGGTCAAGCCGCGCTGGTGCGGCACCGCCCCGGCCGGCCCCGGCACCTACACCGCCCAGCTCCGCGCCCACGGCGGCGAGACCGAGGTGACGGCGGAACTCGCCGACGGCACCCTCGAGGTGTCGTTCACCGAGCCGGTCAGGGGCGTCGCCCCCGGCCAGGCGATCGTGCTGTACGACGGCACGCGCGTGGTCGGCTCGGCGACGATCGCGTCGACGGTGCGGGCGCAGGCCCCCGTGGCCTGAGGACACCCCGGGCGCCGGCGCCCGGCCCCTACTCCCAGTCCCAGGTCACGCCCACGTGCCCGGGACGGATCTCGGGCTCCACGATGTGCACCGTGCCGTGCGCGTTCAGCGTGAGGTCGCCGAGGAACTCGGGCGGCGCCTGCACCGTGGGCCGCCCGAACCGCCGGCACCGCACCGGCAGCGCCGCCCGGTCGAAGGCGACCTGCAGTACGTAGGCGCCGCCCGCGTAGTTGAAGCCCCGGTAGTACTCGTGGCTCGGCTCGCCGGTGCCGTCCTCGAACCGGTACCGCATCATCGCGGTCTCACCCGCCGCGAGCCGCGCGTCGAACAGCAGCTCAACGGCCACCATGCCGGCCTCCGGCGCCCGGCGCACCCGCCCCACCCGGCAGTTCTCCAGGCCCACCGCCCGCATCCGCCCGGTGTCGCAGCCGATCTCGCCGCAGTGGATGGCGACGTAGCGGTCCATGCCGTCCCGGTGCGCCCGCACCACGTGCTCGGCCTCGCGGCTGGCCAGCCGGCGCTCGGCGTCGATCCGCACCCGCTCGTACTGCAGCACCGTGTGCAGCCCGCCGTCGCGCGGCGCCTCCAGTTCGGCGAGCAGCCCTTCCAGCGCCGAGTCCGGGCCGACCAGCATCCGGAACGGCCGGGCCACCGGCTGGTCGGCCGGCGTGCGCGGTCCGAGCAGCCGGGTCAGGGCGTGCTCCGGCAGCTCCAGCACCTCCTCCAGCGCGGACACCGCCCGCAGCGACTCCGGCCGGTCCGGCCGGCGGACGCCGCGCTGCCAGTAACTCAGGCTGGTGACGCCCACGCTGACGCCGCGTTGCTCCAGCCGGTGCCGCACCCGGTGCAGCGCCAGCCCGCGGGCCGTCAGCGCCGCCCGCAGGGCCACCGCGAAGGGTCCGGTGCGCAGCGCCTCGGCGAGCCGTGCCTCCGCGTCCGGTCCGTCGGGCTGTGCTCTCACCAAGGGAGCCTCCCTCCGCTGTGTCGTGAATGTTCACTTCCCGGACCGCGGCCGGGCCGAGGGCGCCGCGATGCTACCAGCGGTAAGAGCCGCGGCGTTCACAGTCGTACGCGATTCATTCACACCTCGGTCCGCGCGGGGGCGACGGGCGTTGACCCCGCATCGTCACTCCCCGATGCTCGTCCGCAAGCGTCCGGACGCGCTCCTTCCGCCCCGGCCCCGACCTCTCATCAGGGAGGACCGCTCCATGTCTGCCACCGATCCCCGCCCACCGCGCCCACGCGGCGGACGCGGCCCGGCCGTCGCGAGCCGTCTGCTCGCCGCCGCCCTCTCGCGGACCCACACGCGCCACGGAACCGGGGCGTGAGCGCCGTGCACCGGATCCACTCCCTGATCCGTCCGGTCGCCGCCGGAACGCTGGCCGCCGCGGTGCTCGTGCTGAGCGGCGCCGCCCCCGCCAAGGCGGCCCCGGCCGCGCACCGGGCCCCCGCGGTGCCCCGCGCCTACAGCGCCGCCCAGATCGCGGCCGCCCGGGCCGTGGCCGGCAGCGACAGCACGCTCGACGTGCTCCGCCGGTTCTTCGCCGCCGCCCCGGACCACGCCATCCGCGCCACGGCATCCCCGCGGGCCGCCGGTGCGCGGGCCGCGCCGCACCTCACCGGTTCCGGCACCACCGTCTACACCCTGAACGCCGACTTCGTCGCGGGCCGCGAGGACGTGCCGGTCGCCGAGCCGGCGTTCGTCGCCATCGACGCGGTCTCCGCGACGGGGCGGCTGGCCTCGGTGTGGACCGCCAGGACCGGGCGGGGCTGGCAGGTGGTGAACATCGCCTCCGGCGCCGCCGAGACCACGTACGCCGCCAAGGCCGACGGCCGCGGCACCGTGTTCCGCGAGCCGCGGATCAACGCCTGGTACCTGCTGCGGGGCGACCGGGTGCTGCCGCTCGACGCCGGGGCGCGGGCCGTGGTGGGCGAGCACGGCACGTCCGTCGCCCGCTACCGGCACCACGTCCGCGCGTCGTACGCGTCCCGGCCCCCGGGTCGGCGTACGACCGGCACGGCCACGCCGGCGGCTCCGGCGAGGAGGCCGCCCGGGCGGCCGCCGCGGCCCGCCGGCCGGCCGGAAGTCCGGTACGGACGCCACCACCCTGGCCGGCCTGGGCGTGGCCGGTGCCGGGCTCACCCTGGGCCTCGCCCTCACCGGGCGACGGCGAACCGAAGACCCCGGAGCGCGGTGACCTGGCCCCACCGTGTTCCGAGGGGTGCGCGCGGTACGACGGCCCCACACGTCGTCGGCACGCACCCAGGGTGGGTCCGGGGAACGGCCCCCACGGGGCCCGGACCCACCCCGGAGACAGGGCCCGGACGGCCCACGCAGGACCCCGGTCACCGGGAACGGCGTCCTCCCCACAGGCGCGGCTCCCCCCGGAGGATGAGACCGGGAACCGGCCCTCACGACCGTCCGGGCCCGCCCCGACCGGCATGCCGGCGCATCGGCACAAGCGGCCCCCGCTCCGCGGGACGCCGGCCACGGGAGCCGGGACTCGGACGGTGCCCTCCCCACAGGGTGCCGTTCGGCCCGGGAGGCGGACTGTGCGGGCGTCCGGGCTCGCCTTGAACGGCGGACCGGCGCAAGCGCCCCCGCTCCGCGGGACGCCGGTGACGAGAGCCGGGACCCGGAACGGCGCCCTCCCCACGGGGCGTTGGTCGCGGGACCCGGAGGGCGCCCTCCCCACGGGATGCCGTCCGGCCCGGGTGGCGTCCTCCCCCGCGGGGTGCCGTCCGGCCCGGGTGGCGTCCTCCGCAGGCCGCCGCTCCCGCTCGGAGGGTGACTCCGGGAGGCGGCCCGTGCGGGCGGCGTCCGGGCTCGCCCCGAGGGCGGGCCGGGGTCGTGCGCCCACCCGAGCAGGGTCCCGGCCTCGCACGGAGGGGAGCGAGGCGGGGGCAGCCCTGACGCTGCCCGGACCCACCTCGGGGGATGGGTCCGGGCAGTGACCCCGGGAACGAGGACGGGTCCGGAGCACCGCCCCACCGGGCCGGACCCGTCCTCACGCCCACCGGCCCCGGGTTCGTCCGAGCGTCCATCGGCCCCGGGTTCGTCCGCGCCTCCACCGGGCCGGGCCCGGTGGCACGGCCGAGCGGTCAGCCGGTGAAGAACTCCGCCAGGACCGGGGCCAGTACCTCCGGTTCCACCGCGTGGGTCTGACCCTCCAGGGTGAGATGGGTGCCCCGGGGCACGGCGCCGGCGACCGCCTCGGCGGCCTCGCGCATCCACCCGGGGCTCGCGCCGCCCGCGACCGACAGCACCGGCGCGGAGACCGCGGCCAGCCGCTCCCGGGGCAGCAGTCCGTCACCCAGGACCGCGTCGTCGTACGCCAGGCTGGGCGCGACGGACTCCATGCCGGCCCACATCGGTGACTCGCGCGCGCTGCGGATCGTCTCCTCGCCGAGGCCCGTCAGCCGCAGGAACAGCTCCACCGCGTCCCCGCGCCGGCCGTCGGAGAGCGCCGCCCGCAGCCGCTCGGTGTACGCCCGCTTCCCGGCCCCGCCGTCCAGGAAGTCGGCGAACGGCACCTCGTACACGGCGGCCTGAGGGACCGGCAGGCCGCTCGCCGCCGCCTCGAGCACCAGCGCGCCGCCCGAGGAGACGCCGAAGAGACCCGCCGAGCCGCCCACCGCGTCGATCAGCGCGGCCAAGTCCTCGACCTCGCGCTCCACCGCGTACGGTGCCGTGTCACCGCTCTCGCCGCGGCCCCGGCGGTCGTAGACGACGGCCGTGCAGTGGTCCGCGAGCCGGTGTGCCAGGGGCGCCACGGTGCCGCCGGTGGACATCGCGCCGCTCACCAGGATCACCGCCGGCCCCCGGCCGATCACTTGGTACGCGAGGGAGGTGCCGTCGCGGGAAGTCGTCTTCTTGTCCATGCCCGTGCAGACTGCCGCACGGCGCGGGACTCATCGGTCACGACACGTCGGTGTCGTGAAGAGTCACGTTTCTTCGACTTCCTCCACCTCGTAGAAGCACAGGTGGTCCTTGATCGCGGCCACGTCCGGTTTCGGGTCCGGGTACGCCCAGACCAGATCGGGCGCGTCCGGCAGCGACCAGTAGGAGGCGGTGCCCTTGAACGGGCAGACGGTGTGGGTGCCGGACGGCGTCAGCAGATCGAGCCGGACGTCCTCGGCGGGGATGTAGTACCGCACCGGACAGCCCGTCTCGCGCAGCAGCAGGGGCCGGTCGGTCTCCGCCAGCACCTGGCCGCCGTGCACCGCGCGCACGCGCCGCTCGCCCTGCTCGATGGTGATCGTGTGTCCTCGGGTCATACCTGGACAGCGCCCACGGGCCCGGACTTCTTCCCGCGTACGGTGGACCGCATGAACATCTGCGTCTTCCTCTCCGCCGCCGACCTCGACGAGCGCTACACCCGGCCCGCGCGCGAGTTCGCGGAACTGCTCGGCAAGGCCGGCCACACCCTGGTCTGGGGCGGTTCCAACGTCGGTCTGATGAAGGTCGTCGCCGACGGTGTGCAGGAGGCGGGCGGCAGGCTGCTGGGCGTCTCCGTGGAGTTCCTCGCGGCGAAGGCGCGCCCCGGGGCCGACGAGATGGTGATCGCCGCCGACCTCGCCGAGCGCAAGAGGCTGCTGCTGGAGAAGGCCGACGCGGTGGTGATCATGGTGGGCGGCACCGGCACCCTGGACGAGGCCACCGAGATCCTGGAGCTGAAGAAGCACGGCCGCACCGACAAGCCGGTGGTGCTGCTGAACACCGCCGGTTTCTACGACGGCCTCCAGCAGCAGTTCCGCCGCATGGACGAGGAGGGCTTCCTGCCCCGCCCGCTCGCCGAGCTGATGTTCTTCGCCGAGGAGCCCGCGGCCGCGCTGGCCCACCTCGAGGAGTCGCGAGCGGCCGGCTGATGCGAGCATGGCGCACATGGCTACTCATGTGATCACCGGGGCCGGCTCCGGCATCGGCGCGGCCGTCGCCCGCCGCCTGCACGCGCGCGGGGACGACATCGTCCTGCACGCGCGCGACGCGGGCCGCGCCAAGGAGCTGGCGGCCGAGTTCCCCGGGGCCCGCACCCTGGTGGGCGACCTCGCCGACCCCGACAAGCTCTCCTGGGCCTTCTCCCACCAGACGCTGCCGGAACGGGTCGACTCGCTCCTGCACATCGCCGGAGTCGTGGACCTCGGCGAGGTCGGCGAGCTAACCCCAAGTCCTGGCGCCACCAGCTCAACGTCAACCTGATCGCCCCCGCCGAGCTGACCCGGCACTTCCTGCCCCAGCTCCGCGCCGCCCGCGGCCATGTGATCTTCGTCAACTCCGGAGCCGGCCTGAGCGCCCACGCCGGCTGGTCCGCGTACGCCGCGTCCAAGCACGGCCTGAAGGCGCTGGCCGACTCCCTGCGCGAGGAGGAGCACGGCAACGGCGTCCGCGTCACCTCCGTCTACCCCGGGCGCACGGCCAGCCCCATGCAGGCCAAGGTCCACCACCAGGAGGGCAAGGAGTACGACGCCTCTCGGTGGATCGACCCCGAGTCGGTGGCGACCACCGTCCTCACCGCGCTGGATCTGCCGAGGGACGCGGAGATCAACGACCTGACGGTGCGCCCGGGCCGCTGACCGCCGGTCACCCGGGGCGTGAAGGCTACGTAGGCTTCACCCCGTGGACGAGAACATTCGCTTCGGTGGGGCAACCGGGATCGGGTCGATGCCGGGCGGGGACGCCCGGGAGGCCGCCAGGACCGTCACCGGCAGCTTCGAGGACTTTCCGTTCCTGCCCGAGCTGCCCGCGCGCGGGCCCGGCGCCGACATGATCGGGCGCACCGCCGGGATGCTGGTCGAGCTGTACGCGCGCGTGGAGCCCAGCGGCTGGCGCCTCGGCGACCGGCCGGGCCGGGACACCAAGCGGGCCCGGTCCTGGCTCGGGGAGGACCTCGACGCGCTGGAGGAGTTCACCCAGGGCCACGAGGGCGACCTCAAGGTGCAGGCCGTCGGGCCCTGGACCCTGGCCGCCGCCCTGGAGCTGAGGAACGGGGAGTCCGCGCTCTCGGACCCGGGCGCCTGCCGCGACCTCGCCGCCTCACTGGCCGAGGGGCTGCGGCTGCACCTGGCCGAGGTCCGGCGCCGCGTCCCCGGCGCCCGCGTCGTGCTCCAGCTCGACGAACCCTCGCTCACCGCCGTACTGCGCGGCCAGGTGCGGACCGCCAGCGGCTACCGCACCCACCGGGCGGTGGACCGGCAGCTGGTCGAGGCCGCGCTCCGGGACGTGGTCGCGGTGCACGACAGCGGTCCGGTCGCCGTCCACTCCTGCGCCCCCGACGTGCCGTTCGCCCTGCTGCGCCGGTCCGGCGCCGACGCGGTCTCCTTCGACTTCTCGCTGCTCACCGAACGTGACGACGACGCCATCGGCGAGGCCGTGGAGGCCGGCCTCCGCCTGTTCGCCGGTGTCGTGCCGGGCACGGACGGCCCGTTGTCAGACCCTGCCGGTAGCGTCATGGGTGTCAGGACGCTGTGGCGCAGGCTGGGGCTGCGTCCGGGGCTGCTCGCGGAAGCGGTCACGGTCACCCCGGCATGCGGTCTCGCGGGCGCTTCACCGGCGTACGCACGCCAGGTGCTCGCCCACTGCGTCCGGGCGGCGAGATCCCTCGCGGACAACCCAGAGTAACGGGAGGACGACACGGTGGCCGGCGACAAGCAGCAGGCGGAGACGGCAGTGCCCGCCGAGGCACGTGAGAACCACGCGCAGCTCGCTGAGCAGATCGAGGAGCACCGCTTCCGGTACTACGTGAAGGACGCCCCCGTCATCAGCGACGCGGAGTTCGACCAGCTCCTCAAGAGCCTGGAGGCCCTGGAGGAGCGGTACCCGGAGCTGCGCACGCCGGACTCGCCGACCCAGAAGGTCGCCGGGTCCTACGCGACGGAGTTCACCGCGGTGGAGCACCGCGAGCGGATGCTCTCCCTGGACAACACCTTCAACGACGAAGAGCTTGCCGCCTGGGCCGACCGTGTCGCCAGGGAACTGGGCGAGCAGGAGTACCACTTCCTGTGCGAGCTGAAGGTCGACGGCCTCGCCGTCAACCTCACCTACGAGAACGGCCGCCTCACCCGCGCCGCGACCCGCGGCGACGGCCGCACCGGCGAGGACATCACGCCGAACGTCCGGACCATCGCCGACATCCCGGACCGCCTGAAGGGCGACGACGTCCCCGCCCTGGTGGAGATCCGCGGCGAGGTCTACTTCCCGATGGAGAAGTTCCTCGAACTCAACGAGCGACTGGTCGCGGCCGGGGACAAGCCCTTCGCCAACCCCCGCAACGCCGCCGCCGGTTCGCTGCGCCAGAAGGACCCGCGCGTCACCGCCACCCGCCCGCTGCACATGGTCGTCCACGGCATCGGCGCCCTGGAGGGCTTCACGGGCATGACCCGCCTCTCCCAGGCCTACGACCTGCTCAAGACCTGGGGGCTGCCCACCTCCGGGCACAACCGGGTGGTCGACGACCTCGACGGCGTACGGGAGTTCATCGCCCACTACGGCGAGAACCGGCACTCCGTGGAACACGAGATCGACGGAGTCGTCGTCAAGCTGGACGAACTGCGCCTCCAGGGGCGCCTCGGCTCCACCGCGCGGGCGCCGCGCTGGGCGATCGCCTACAAGTACGCCCCGGAAGAGGTCAACACCAAGCTCATCGACATCAAGGTGGGCGTCGGCCGCACCGGCCGGGTCACGCCGTACGCCCAGGTCGAGCCGGTCACGGTCGCGGGCAGCGAGGTCGAGTTCGCCACTCTGCACAACCAGGAGGTCGTCAAGGCCAAGGGAGTGCTCATCGGCGACACCGTCGTCCTGCGCAAGGCCGGTGACGTCATCCCCGAGATCCTCGGTCCGGTGGCCGACCTGCGGGACGGCGGCGAGCGGGAGTTCGTGATGCCGGGCGAGTGCCCGGAGTGCGGGACCCCGCTGCGGCCCATGAAGGAGGGCGACATCGACCTCCGCTGCCCCAACGCCCGTACCTGCCCGGCCCAGCTGCGAGGGCGCCTGTCCTACCTCGCGGGCCGCGAGTGCCTGGACATCGAGCATTTCGGCGACGTGGCCGCCGCCGCGCTGACCCAGCCGCTGGAGCCGGCCGACCCGCCGCTGGCCGACGAGGGCGACCTGTTCGACCTGACGGTGGAGAAGCTGCTGCCCATCCGGGCCTACGTGCTGGACCCGGACAGCGGCCTGCCCAAGCGCGACCCGAAGACCGGCGAGGACAAGGTCGTCGCGGTCTTCGCCAACCAGAAGGGCGAGCCGAAGAAGAACACGCTGGCGCTGCTGGAGAACATCGAGGCGGCGAAGACCCGTCCGCTCGCCCGCTTCCTGAACGGTCTCTCCATCCGGCACGTCGGCCCGGTCGCGGCCACGGCCCTCGCGCGCGAGTTCCGCTCGATCGACCGCATCGAACAGGCCACCCAGGAAGAGCTGGCCACCACCGACGGCGTCGGCCCCATCATCGCCACCGCCCTCAAGGAATGGTTCGCCGAGGACTGGCACCGCGAGATCGTCCGCAAGTGGAAGGCCGCCGGGGTCCCGCTGGAGGACGAGTCGTCCGGTGAGGACGAGGGCCCGCGCCCGCTGGAAGGGCTCACCGTCGTCGTCACCGGCACCCTGGAGAACTTCACCCGGGACGGCGCCAAGGAGGCACTGCAGAGCCGCGGCGCGAAGGTGACCGGTTCGGTCTCGAAGAAGACCTCCTTCGTGGTCGTCGGCGACAGCCCCGGATCGAAGTACGACAAGGCGATGCAGCTCAAGGTTCCCGTCCTGAACGAGACAGGTTTCGGCGTCCTGTTGGAGCAGGGGCCCGAAGCGGCGGCCGAAGTCGCGCTTCCGACCGAGGAGTAGCGGTTGAAGGCCACCCGATCGGTGCATATCAGATGCATACGGGTGGCCCGGGCGTATTCGGGCAACCGTTGACGACCGCTGCCCGAGGAAGCCTTCCGCGGCCTACTGTTGAGCTGTGCGCCCGCCGTGCCGAACCGCGGCCGGGGCATCCCCCTGTCCGCCAGGGGCACGGGGAAAGGATTGTTTGACGCGGAGCCGCTGATGGTTGTCGGGCACCGGGCCGCGTGGCGTGGGCACCGCCGGCTGTGAGAGGGACGGGAATGGAACCGACCGAGAGCGCCGCCCCGCACGCACGGCTGCGCCTGCGCCGCCGTGCGGGCGCGTGGCGGGGGGTTCGGTGGACGGGGCGGGGTGCCAAACGCACCCCGGTCCTGCCCCACCCGGCCCGAGCGGGCGCCGCGCCCGAGTCGCACCCCACGGTCCCGCCGGCCGTCGAGGCCGCCCGGACGCAGACCGGCGCCGACCCCGAACGCAGGCCGCCCTGGCCCGCGTCGCACGCGGCCCTCGCGGCCGCCGCCGCGCTCGCCCTGACGGCGGGCTTCTACCGCGCCTTCGCCGGCCACCACGCGCTCTTCCCGTGCGAGACGCCGGGCTGGTCGCTGGCCGTGCTCACCGGCATCATCGTCGGCCACCTCGTGATGCTCGGCCGCGCCCGCTGGTGGGGCGGCACGGGCTCCGGCGCGGCCCTGACCCTGGCCGTGCTGCTGCTGTACGGCTGGATGCCGGCCGCCATGGTCAGCCTCACCGTCGTCGTGCTGGTCGGCATGGCGAGGCGCCAGCGCTGGCGGCAGGGCGTGCTGCACGGCGCGGTCGACGTTCTCGGTATCAGCGCCGGCGCCCTGGTGCTGGGCTTCCTCGGGCGCGTGCCGAGCGTCGAGGAGCCCTGGCGGCCCGAGAGCTGGGGCATCACCACCGCGCCGGAGGTGGTGCTCGTCGCGGCCGCCTATCTCGCCGTCAGCCGGGGCCTGCTGTGGTACTCGCACGCGCCGCGCGGCGGCCCCCTGCCGACCGTGGCGCGCACCGCCCTGGTCCGGCAGGGCCTGCTCGCCGTGGCGCTGCTCGGCATCGCCCCGCTGGTGTGCGTGGTCGCCGACGCCCGGCCGGTCCTGCTGCCGCTGTTCGCGATCCCCCTGATCGCCCTCGACTCCACCCTCTGGATGGCCCGGGCCCGCGCGGAGGAGCAGTTGCGCGACCCGCTGACCGGTCTGCCCAACCGGCAGTGGCTGCTGGACCGGATCTGGACCGCCCTGGACGACGCCGAGCGGATCGGCGCCCGCGCCGCGCTCATGCTGATCGACCTCGACCGGTTCCGCTCGGTGAACGACACCCTCGGCCATCTCGCCGGCGACCGGCTGCTGCTGCAGATCGCCGACCGGCTCCGCCAGGCGCTGCCGCGCGGCGCGGAGGCCGCCCGCCTCGGCGGCGACGAGTTCGCCGTCTTACTGCCCGTCGCGGACTCCATCACCTCCGCCACCCGCGTCGCCCGCGGCCTCGTGTCGGAACTCAGCTCCCCGCTCGACCTCGACGGACTGACCCTCGTCCTGGAGGCCAGCGCCGGCGTCGCCGTCTTCCCCGACCACGCGCTGGACGCCGAAGGGCTGCTGCGGCGGGCGGACGTGGCGATGTACCAGGCGAAGCGGGACCGCACCGGCGTCGAGGTCTACGAGTCCAAGCGGGACTCCAACACCCCCGACCGGCTGGGCCTGCTGGGCGATCTGCGCCGGGCGCTGGACGCCCACGAGGTGCAGTTGCACTACCAGCCCAAGGTGCGCTTCGACGGGCAGGTCGCGGGCCTGGAGGCACTGGTGCGCTGGGTGCACCCCGAGCGCGGGAAGGTTCCGCCGGACGAGTTCATAGCGATCGCCGAGTCCTCCGGGCTGATGCCCCATCTGACGGAGTACGTGCTGGAGACCGCGCTCGGGCAGGTCGCCGCCTGGCGGGCGCAGGGGCTGCGGGTTCCGGTGGCGGTGAACGTCTCCCCGCGCGACGTGCACACGCCCGGCTTCGCCGGTTCCGTCGCCGCCCGCCTCGCGCGGCACGGCGTACCGGCCGGGGCGCTCCAGCTCGAGATCACCGAGCACGTCCTGCTGGAGGACCCGCAGCGGGCCGCCGACACCCTCGCCGCGCTCACCGGGCACGGCGTGAAGATGTCCCTGGACGACTTCGGCACCGGGTACTCCTCGCTGGTGCACCTGCGCCGGCTCCCCGTCAGCGAGCTGAAGATCGACCGCTCCTTCGTGGCCCGGCTGGCCGTCGACACCGAGGACGCCGAGATCGTGCGCTGCACCGTCGACCTGGCGCACTCGCTGGGGCTGCTCGTCGTCGCCGAGGGCGTGGAGGACGACGAGACCTGGGAGCGGCTGCGGGACCTCGGCTGCGACGCGGTGCAGGGCTGGCTGGTCGCCGCCGCGATGCCGCCGGACGAGACGACCTCGTGGCTGCGGGCCCGCGGGTCGCGCGGCTGGCAGCGGCCGCGCGCCGCGCTGCCGGCCGCCGAGTAGCGCCCGGCCGGCCGCACCCGGGCGCGGGCGGTCCCTCCGCCGTGAACCGCCCGGCCGCGGGCGGTGGTCAGCCCGCCGCGAAGTGCCCGATCAGCAGCGCCAGTCTGCGCTCGTGCGCCTCCTCCGGCAGCCGTCCGCTGCGCATCAGCGTGACCAGCCCGTGCAGGGCCGCCCAGAACGTCTCCGTGAGCAGACCCGGCTCGTCACCCCGCGCGGCGACCGGCTCCACCGCGAGCAGCAGCTCCCCGAACGCCTCCTGCAGCGCCGCGGGCGCCTCCGGCGTGGCGAACGGCAGGTCCACCAGATGGGTGAACATGGCGTCGTAGAGGGCCGGCCGGCGCCGCGCGAAGGACGTGTACGTCCGCGCCACCGCCGCCAGTGGCTCCCGCGGGTCCCGCGGATCCCGTACCTCCGCGCGTGCCGTCCGCAGCTCGGCCGCCAGGTCGGCGCAGCCCTGCACCGCGACCGCGGCCATGATCGCGCCCTTGCCCTTGAAGTGGCTGTAGAGGACGGGCTGGCTGTACTCGATCTCGGCGGCCAGCCGGCGCGTGGTGACCGCGTCCCAGCCCTCCGCCTCGGCGAGTTCCCGTGCGGCCGTGACGATCAGCCGCTCGCGTTCCGCTCGTTCGCGCTCCCGGCGCGTCTGGATCGACATGACCGTGATGCTAGCACCGCTAGCGTTTCTACCGACGCTCTGCTAGCTTCGCTTGCATCACTAGCGCTGCTAGCAAGGAGAGATGACGTGACCGTCACCGCGTACACCCTGGCTGTCGTGCTCGACCTGTTCTGCCTGTTCCTCGGTTACCGCTTCCTGTTCCAGCCCGGGCCCGCCGCGGCCGGCTACGGAGTGCCGGCCGACCCGGCCGGCGACGCCGGGGCGTACCTCACGATCAAGGGCCTCCGGGACGGCGCCCTCGGAGTGGTGGGCCTGGCGCTGCTGGCCTTCGCCGGAGCCCGGGCCGAGGCCTGGTTCATGGTCTGCGTGGCGCTCGTGCCGCTCGGTGACACGCTGATAGTCCTGCGGCACGGTGGTGCGCGGGCCGTCGCCTTCGGGGTCCACTTCGCCACGGCGGTCGTCGTACTGATCAGCGCCGCCCTGCTCTTCCTCGTCTGACCGCGGCACCACCGTCACCAGGGGGTTCGAAGATGTCGCTGTTCGTTCCGGAGTTCGACGAGACCGTGATCGTCCGCGAGGCCGGGGCCGAGGTGGTCGGCCGCGCGCCCGTCACCGTCCGCCTGCTGGCCGACAGCGGCGCGACCGGGGGCGCGCTGTCCACCCAGCGGGTCACCCTCCGGGAGGGCGCCGACGGCGCCCGACCGCACCGGCACGACAACTCCGCCGAGATGTTCTTCCTGCTGGACGGCGCCGCCGACATCCTCTCCGGCGACGACGTCGTCACCGCCGGCCCGGGCGACCTCGTCGTCGTCCCGCCCGGCAGGCCGCACGCCTTCGCCGCCGTGCCCGGGGCCGGCGCCGACCTGCTCATCGTCCTCACGCCGGGCGTCGAGCGCTTCGAGTACTTCCGCCACCTCCAGCGCGTCGCCCTCGGCGAGGCCACCTCCGAGAGCCTGCTGGAGGTGCAGGATCTGTACGACAACCACTTCCTGAGGAGCCGCGCCTGGGACGCCCGGCGCCGCTGAGCCGGGGTGCGCGGCCGCCGCGGGCCGGGGCACGGGCGGGGACGCGGGCAAACCGTTTCACGGGCACCGCTCCCCGCCCCATAGGATTGGGGACTGGCGTCACATTCCCGCCTGCCGCGCGACGCCTGGCACGCACGCTCGCCGCGTTGCCGAATCGCCCACGTGGCTCCGCCACGAGGGCGCTCCGGCGCCTTGCGATCGCACGCACCAGACGCCGCACGGCCCGCCCTCCGGGCGGACGGCGGGAAGGCGACGTCGGCCCCCGGCCGCAAACCACACGCACTCACCCCAGAGGATCGCTGCATGCCTGGCATCACGCGCGAGGAGGTCGCCCACCTCGCCCGGCTGGCGCGTCTGGAGCTGAAGCCCGAAGAACTCGATCACTTCGCGGGCCAGCTCGACGACATCATCGGCGCGGTCGCCCGCGTCAGCGAGGTCGCCGACCAAGACGTACCGCCGACCTCCCACCCGCTGCCGCTGACGAACGTCATGCGCGCGGACGAGGTCCGTCCCTCGCTCACCCCCGCGCAGGCGCTCTCCGGCGCCCCGGCCCAGGAGCAGCAGCGTTTCAAGGTGCCGCAGATCCTGGGGGAGGACTGACCATGACGGACATCATCAAACTCACGGCCGCCGAGACCGCCGAGAAGATCGCCTCCGGCGAGCTGACGGCCGTCGAGGTCACCGAGGCCCACCTCGCCCGCATCGAGGCCGTCGACGAGAAGGTGCACGCCTTCCTGCACGTCGACCGCGAGGGCGCGCTCGCCCAGGCCCGCGCCGTGGACGAGAAGCGGGCCCGCGGCGAGAAGCTCGGCCCGCTGGCCGGGGTCCCGCTCGCGCTCAAGGACATCTTCACCACCGAGGGCGTGCCGACCACCGTCGGCTCCAAGATCCTCGAAGGCTGGATCCCGCCGTATGACGCGACGCTCACCAAGCGGCTCAAGGCCGCCGACGTCGTCATCCTCGGCAAGACCAACATGGACGAGTTCGCCATGGGCTCCTCCACCGAGAACAGCGCCTACGGCCCGACCGGCAACCCCTGGGACCTCACCAAGATCCCCGGCGGCTCCGGTGGCGGTTCCTCCGCCGCGCTCGCCTCCTTCCAGGCCCCGCTCGCCATCGGCACCGACACCGGCGGCTCCATCCGCCAGCCGGCCGCCGTCACCGGCACGGTCGGCGTGAAGCCGACCTACGGCGCGGTCTCCCGCTACGGCATGGTCGCCTTCTCGTCCTCCCTCGACCAGGGCGGCCCCTGCGCCCGCACAGTGCTCGACGCGGCCCTGCTGCACGAGGTCATCGCCGGGCACGACCCGCTCGACTCCACCTCCATCGACGCCCCGGTCCCGCCGGTGGTCGAGGCCGCGCGCAACGGCAGCGTCGCGGGCATGCGGGTCGGCGTCGTCAAGCAGTTCCGCGGCGAGGGCTACCAGGCCGGCGTCGTGCAGCGCTTCGACGAGTCGGTCGAGCTGCTGAAGGAGCTGGGCGCCGAGATCGTCGAGCTGGACTGCCCGTCCTTCGACCTCGCGCTCTCCGCGTACTACCTGATCGCGCCGTCCGAGTGCTCCTCCAACCTCGCCCGCTTCGACGGCCTGCGCTACGGCCTGCGGACCGGCGACGACGGCTCGCACTCCGCCGAGGAGGTCACCTCCCTCACCCGTGAGGCGGGCTTCGGCCCCGAGGTGAAGCGGCGCGTGATGCTCGGCACCTACGCCCTGTCGAGCGGCTACTACGACGCGTACTACGGCTCCGCGCAGAAGGTCCGCACGCTCATCACGCGTGACTTCGAGAAGGCCTTCGAGCAGGTCGACGTCATCGTGTCGCCGACCACGCCGACCACCGCCTTCGCGATCGGCGAGCGTGCCGACGACCCGATGGCGATGTACCTGGCCGACCTGTGCACCATCCCGACCAACCTGGCGGGCAACGCGGCCATGTCGCTGCCCTGCGGCCTCGCCCCGGAGGACAACCTCCCGGTGGGCCTGCAGATCATCGCCCCGGCGCTCAAGGACGACCGGCTGTACAAGGTCGGCGCCGCCGTCGAGGCCGCGTTCGTGGAAAGGTGGGGGCACCCGCTGATCGAGGAGGCTCCGTCGCTGTGAGCGCACTGAACAAGGCCAAGGGCTTCAAGAAGTCGAAGTCCGGCACGTACCTGTCGATGGCCGGGACCGCGTTCAGCGCGCTCGGCGTGGCCAAGCAGATCAAGAAGGCGCGCGCCGAGCAGGACACACTGCGGCTGATCGACGCCACCGTGTCCGCCGTCGCGATCGTCACCGGCCTCGCCATCCTCTACCGCGAGCTGAAGCGGCTGGGCGACGACGACGTCCTGCTGGGCTGAGAGGGAAGTTTTCACCGTGACCACCACGACCGACCTGGTGTCGTACGAGGACGCGCTGGCGTCGTACGACCCCGTCATGGGCCTTGAGGTCCATGTCGAACTAGGCACCAAGACCAAGATGTTCTGCGGGTGCTCGACCGAGCTGGGCGCCGAGCCCAACTCGCAGACCTGCCCGGTCTGCCTCGGCATGCCCGGCGCGCTCCCGGTCGTCAACGCGACCGGCGTCGAGTCCGCGATCAAGATCGGCCTCGCGCTGAACTGCGAGATCGCCGAGTGGTGCCGCTTCGCCCGGAAGAACTACTTCTATCCGGACATGCCGAAGAACTTCCAGACCTCCCAGTACGACGAGCCGATCGCCTTCAACGGCTACCTCGACGTGCAGCTGGAGGACGGCGAGAGCTTCCGCGTGCAGATCGAGCGCGCCCACATGGAGGAGGACACCGGCAAGTCGACGCACGTCGGCGGCGCCACCGGCCGTATCCACGGCGCGTCCCACTCGCTGCTGGACTACAACCGCGCGGGCATCCCGCTCATCGAGATCGTCACCAAGCCGATCGAGGGCGCCGGCGAGCGGGCCCCCGAGGTCGCGCGCGCCTACGTCCGCGAGCTGCGCGAGGTCATCCGTGCCCTCGGTGTCTCCGAGGCCCGCATGGAGATGGGCCAGATGCGCTGCGACGTGAACCTGTCGCTGCGTCCGAACGGCACCGAGAAGTTCGGCACGCGTTCGGAGACGAAGAACGTCAACTCGCTGCGGTCCGTGGAGCGTGCGGCCCGCTTCGAGATCCAGCGGCACGCGGCCGTGCTGTCGTCCGGCGGCACGATCGTGCAGGAGACCCGGCACTTCCACGAGGACACCGGGTCCACCACGTCCGGCCGCGTGAAGGAGGAGGCCGAGGACTACCGGTACTTCCCGGAGCCCGACCTCGTCCCGGTCGCCCCGTCCCGCGAGTGGGTCGAGGAGATCCGCGCCGCGCTGCCGGAGATGCCGCTGGTCCGCCGTACCCGGCTGCTCTCCGAGTGGGGCATCTCGGCCACCGACATGCAGGCGATCCTGAACGCCGGTGCGCTGGACCCGATCGTCGCCACCATCGACGCCGGTGCCGACGCGGCCTCCGCCCGCAAGTGGTGGATGGGCGAACTGGCGCGCAGCGCGAACGAGTCGGGCAAGTCGCTGGACGAGCTGGCCATCACGCCGCGGCAGGTCGCCCGGGTCACCGAGCTGGTGAACTCCGGTGACCTGAACGACAAGCTGGCCCGCCAGGTCATCGAGGGCGTCCTCGCGGGCGAGGGCACCCCGGACGAGGTGGTCGACAAGCGCGGTCTGAAGGTCGTCTCCGACGAGGGCGCGCTGACCGCCGCCGTCGAGGAGGCCATCGCCGGCAACCCGGGCATCGCGGACAAGATCCGCGGTGGCAAGGTGGCCGCGGCCGGTGCCCTGGTGGGCGCGGTCATGAAGGCGACCCGGGGTCAGGCGGACGCGGCCCGCGTCAAGGAGCTGATCCTCGAGAAGCTGGGCGTCAGCGAGGGCTGAGCCACCACACGCGGCGGCCCCGGAGGACATCCTCCGGGGCCGTCGCGCTGCGCCCGGCCGGCCGGGCGGCACCGGCCCAGGTCACGGCCCCGCGCGGCAGGCGAGGGCGGACGTTATACGCTCACCCGCCATGAGTGGACGTACCGATTCCGACGCCGAACCCGCCATAGCCGAGGCGGACGAGCCGGATGAGCCGGACGGCCACCACGACGACGTCGAGGACGCTCGCCGGGCCCGGTGGACCGCGGCGGGCACCGGCGGCCTGCTCTTCCTGGCGGGCTGCGCCGCCGCGCTGCTCCGGCTCACCGGCTCGGCTCCGGCCCTCGTCGCCGCCGCCTACGCCCTGGGCGCCGCCCTGTGCGCCCTCGCCGCCGTCCTGGGTGCCCGCGGCCGTACCCGCCGGGCGCTGTGGCTGCTGGTGGCCGGTACGGCGGTCATGGCACTCGGAGACCAGTTCGACTGAACGCCGCCCGCGCGTGAGAGGGTGAGCGACGTCCGGACGGTGGTGATGCGGGAGGAGCGGCAGCGCGATGTACGCGATGTCCCTGGGTGACGACGGCGCCGAACTGCGGCCACTGGAGGTCTGGCACGCGGCGGACCTGCTCGCCAACATCGACCGGGGACGTGAGTTCATCGGCCGGCACGTCGGTCTGCCGGACGTGGTGACCGACCTGGACGCCGCCCGCGCCTACCTCGCGTCGTACGCCGAGAAGCGCGGCGCCGACACCGGCAGCCTGCACGGGGTGTGGCTGGACGGGCGGCTGGCCGGGGGACTGCTGTTCCGGGTGTGGGACACCCCCAGCGGGGTCTGCGAGGCGGGCTGCTGGCTGGAGCCGGCGGCGGCCGGACGCGGGCTGGTCACGCGGGGCATGCGGGTGCTGCTCGACTGGGCGTTCGAGGAGCGCGGCATGCACCGGGTGGAGTGGCACGTGTCGACGGCCAACGGGCCCAGCATCGGCGTGGCGCGGCGCCTCGGCATGACCCGGGAGGGCGTGCTGCGGGAGAACTACCCGTACCGGGGTGTGCGCACGGACACCGAGATCTGGTCGGTGCTGGCGCCCGAGTGGCGTGCGGCACGCGCGCGTATCGCGCCGGACGATCATTAAGAGACCTCTCAGACGGCATCCGTACGGTGCCGGGCATGGCAACGAACACACAGGACGTCAACAGGACCGACGACGAGCGGACGGCCGAGGACGCGGCGGCCGCCACCGGGACGGACGCCATGGAGGCGGCGGACGGCACGTCCCCGGCCGGGGACGGCGGGGAGGACCGGGGGACCGGCGCGGCGCCGCGGGCCGAGGAGCCGGAGGAGCCCGAGGGGCCCGAGGAGGCCGGCGCGTTCGAGGAGGAGACCGCGGAGAAGGCGCCCTCCGGGGTCGGACTGGGCGCCGGTGCCGTGGTCTCCGCGGCGCTCGGCCTGGTCTCCCTCACCGGTGGCTGGATCGGTACCGTCGCCGCCGCCCGCGAGACCCTGGTCGGCCAGCTCCAGACCTCCTCCGGCGCGAGCGTCGCCAAGCAGATCAGGGAGGTCTACGGCGACGCGTGGCACACCACCGCCCTGTGGGCCGGCCTGTTCGCGCTGGCCGCGCTCGTCACCGGCGTGGTCGTGCTCGTCCGGCCCGCGTTCGGCACCTCCGGCCGCCCGTCGGCCGCGTGGATCAGGTCGGTCGCGTGGGGCGGTGTCTCGCTCGGCGTCATCGGCCTGCTGCTGGCCGTCCTGAAGTACTCCGACGCGCTGCTCGCCCTGCCCTCCACGGGCTGAGAACCCGCCGGTCCGGCAGGGGCCTTAGGGACTCCCCGAGCGCCTTAGGGAGCCCCTGGGGCCCCTTACCCGTGTCCAGGTCCGGATGCGGGTCCCCAGGATGCGGAACTCTCCCGATGTGGCTGACCCCCCTGGGGGACGAGTGTGGAGGCATCGCAACGAGCGACACCGACACCGGCCTCCGGAAGGACCACGCCATGTACGAGTACGAGACCCACCGGTTCCGTCACACCGAGCTGCGCCGGGCGGCCGCCCAGGAGCGCCTGGCCCGCGAGGCCGCCGGCGCCCGCCGCGCCGCCCGCGGCGAGGAGACGGCCCCCTTCGATGCCCTCGGTGCCGAATCCCATACCGACCGCCCCCGCCGGCACCGGCTCCCGCGCACCGCGTGAGCGCCGGGCCCGCGAGCGCCGGTACCCGCGCCGCCGAGGGCGCCGGTACCGGCGCGGTCGTCCCGACCATTCGTACGACCATCGCACCGGGACTGTGGAAAACGGGTCCCGCGACCTCCGGACCTCGTGCGATGCTCGGGCCCGTGGAGAACAGGTCCGTCAGTCCCGTGTTCGTCGGCCGCGCCGACGAGTTGGACACCTTGAACGACGCGCTCGCCCGTGCCGCCGCGGGCGAGCCGCAGGCGCTGCTGCTCGGCGGCGAGGCGGGGGTCGGCAAGACCCGCCTCGTCGAGGAGTTCGCCGCCGTCGCCGGCCGCCGGTCCGCGGTCGTCGCCGTGGGCGGCTGTGTGGAGATCGGCGCCGACGGGCTGCCCTTCGCCCCCTTCTCCAGCGCGCTGCGCGCCCTGCGCGACGCCCTGCCCGAGGAGTTCGCCGCCGCCGCGGCCGGACAGGAGGAGGAACTGGCCCGGCTGCTGCCCGAGCTCGGCGAGGCCGCCTCCAGCCGCCACGACGAGCTGGGCACCGCCCGCCTCTTCGAACTCACCGCCCGGCTGCTGGAGCGGGCCGCCGCCGAGCGCACGGTCGTCCTCGTCCTGGAGGACCTGCACTGGGCCGACGCCTCGACCCGCCATCTGCTGGCCTATCTCTTCCGCACCCTGCGCACCGGCCACCTCCTGGTACTGGCCACCTACCGCGCCGACGACATCCACCGCCGCCACCCGCTGCGCCCCCTGCTCGCCGAACTCGACCGGCTGCGCACCGTCCGCCGGCTCGAACTCGCCCGCTTCACCCGCGAGGAGGTGGCCCGCCAGATCGCCGGCATCCTCGCCACCGAACCCGACCCCGCGCAGGTCGACGAGATCTTCGAACGCTCCGACGGCAACGCCTTCTTCGTCGAGGAACTGGCCGTCGCCGCCTGCGAGGACTGCTGCACCGGCCTCTCCGACTCCCTGCGCGACCTGCTCCTGGTCCGGGTCGAGAAGCTGCCCGAGAGCGCCCAACGGGTCGCCCGGATCGTCGCCGAGGGCGGCTCCACCGTGGAGTACCGGCTCATCGCCGCCGTCGCCCGGTTCACCGAGGACGACCTCATCGAGGCCCTGCGGGCCGCCGTGGGCGCCAACATCCTCACCGCCACCCCGGACGGCGACGGCTACCGCTTCCGGCACGCCCTGGTCCGCGAGGCCGTCGCCGACGACCTGCTGCCCGGTGAACGCTCGCGCCTGAACCGCCGCTACGCCGAGGCCCTGGAGGCCGACCCCTCGCTGGTCCCCGCGGGCGCCCGGGTGATGCGCCTGGCCAGCTACTGGTACCACGCCCACGACCCCGCCAAGGCCCTGCCCACGGTCCTGGAGGCCTCCGTCGTGGCCCGCCGCCGGCACGCCTACACCGAGCAACTGCGGCTCCTGGAGCGGGCGATGGAGCTGTGGGACACCGTGCCCCAGGAGGTCCGCTCCGCCCTGCGCCCGGTCGACTACACCGGCGTCTACCCGCCGTGCGGCTGCGACCCGGCCACCACCCCGCTGCGCTACCTCGACCTCATGGCCGAGGCGGCGGTCGCCGGGCGCTTCGGCGGCGAACGCGAACGCGCCCTGAAGATCGTCAGGCGGGCGCTGCAACTGCTCGAGGACGATCCGGACCCGCTGCGCGCCGCCTGGTTCTGGGTCCAGCGCTCCCGCCTGGTCCAGGCCCTGGCCCGCGGCGACGGACGGTCCGAACTGGCCACCGCGCAGGAACTCGTGCGGGGCCTGCCGCCGTCCGAGGTGCACGCCGAGGTGCTGACCGAGGCCGCCGGCTGGTCCATGCTGCACCGGCCCGGACCCGAGGCCCTCGCCGACGCCGAGCAGGCCGTCGAGTACGCGCGCATGGTGAACGCCCGCGAGATCGAGCTCAACGCCCGCCTCACCCTGGGCGGCCTCATGGTCGACGCCGGTGACATCGAGGCCGGGCTCGCGGAGATGTCCCGGGTCAAGGAGGAGGCGATCGCCGAGGGCGTCTCCCAGGTGGCGGGCCGCGCCCACGTGAACCTGCCGGGCTCGCTGCAGTCCGTCGGCCGGGACCGGGACGCCGAGCCCATCCTGCGCGAGGGCATCGCCTTCACCCGCCGCTACGGGCTGCCCGACTCCCAGGCCTGGGTGTGGGGCAACCTCTCCGACGCGCTGTACTCGCTGGGCCGGTGGGAGGAGGCCGCCGAGGCGGCCGGGCAGGCGATCCGCATCGGGCGCAGCGCCAAACCCCGCGGCGCGGGTGCCCTGCGCCTGGCCCACCTCGCCCTGGCCCACGGCGACGGCGCGGAGGCCGCGCGCCAACTGGCCACCGCCCGCACCCACTACGGCACCCGCGACCCGATGCCCCAGAACGGGCTGCCCTTGGCCCGCATCGCCGTGGGCGTCGCCGCGTGGGAGGGCCGGCTCGCCGACGCACGGGCCGAGTTCCTGACCGCCCTGGAGGCCGGCTTCCCGGCCGGCACCCAGCGCTACGCCTGGCCGCTGCTGCTGGCGATGGCCACCGCCGAGGCCGACGCGGGCACCCTGCCCGCCGCCGAGGCCGGCCGGGCGGACATGCTCGGCCGGCTCTCCGAGGCGGCCCGCGGGCTCATCGCCGACGCCCCCCTGTGGCGCGCGTACGACGAGTGGACCCGCGCCGAACTGCTCCGGGCCGAGGGCCGGGACACCGACGGCACCTGGTCACCGGTGGTCACGGCCTTCGAGTGCCTGGACCGCCCCTACGACCTGGCCCGGGTCCGTCACCGCCTCGCCCAGGCGCTGCTGACCGACGGCGGCGAGGAGCATCGGGAGCGGGCCGTGGAGCTGCTGAGACTGTCCGGTGCGGTCGCCGGCCACCTCGGCGCCCGCCCACTCGCCGACGCGGTCGCCCGGCTCGCCCAGCGCGCCCGGCTCACCCTCGGCCACGCCCCGCGCCGATCCCTCGCGCCCGCCGATCCGGTGTCGGCCCTCGGTCTCACCAGCCGGGAGCGGGACGTCCTGCGCCTGGTCTCGGCCGGCCGCACCAACCGCCAGATAGCCGAGGAGCTGTTCATCTCCCCGAAGACCGCGAGCGTGCACGTCTCCAACATCCTGGCCAAGCTCGGTGTCTCCGGCCGGGGCGAGGCGGCGGCGATGGCACACCGGCTCGGCCTGTTCCCGCCGGACACCGAGGACCGGCTGGTGGCGGGCTGAGCGCGGCGGCCACCAGGGGGCCGCTAGGGCCTGTCTGACAATTCCCGCCTGCCGCGCGACGCCATGCACGCACTCTCGCCGCACCGGCCCCAGACCCAAGTACGTCCAGTACGCGGCCCTGGAGCCGGCCCGCCGAGAGCACGCACCTGACGCCGCGCGGCCGCCCTTCGGGCGACGACGCGAATTTACAGACAGGCCCTAGCGGACCGACACCTCCAGCACCCGGTCGTCCCCCTTCTTCGGTGAACCCCGGCCGTCGGTGTTGCTCGTGACCAGCCAGACCTTGCCCTTCCCGGCCGGGACGACGGTGCGCAGCCTGCCGTACTCGCCGGTGAGGAACGCCTGGGGGGCCGCCGAGGCGGCGGTGCCGCGCAGCGGGACGCGCCACAGCCGTTCGCCCTTCAGACCGGCCATCCAGATGACCCCGTCGACGTAGGCGATCCCGCTCGGGGAGGCCTCGTCGGTGTGCCACTGGGCCACCGGGTCGCGGAAGCCCGAGCCGGAGGACCGCCCCTCGGCGTCCGGCCAGCCGTAGTTTCCGCCCGGCACGATCGCGTTCAGCTCGTCCCAGGTGTCCTGGCCGAACTCGGAGGCGAACAGGCGCTGCCGGGAGTCCCAGGCCAGACCCTGGACGTTGCGGTGGCCGTACGAGTACACGGGGGAGCCGGGGAACGGGTTGCCGGGGGCCGGCTCGCCCTCCGGGGTGAGGCGGAGGATCTTGCCGCCCAGCGACCTCTTGTCCTGGGCCAGCCCGCGGTCGCCGCTCTCGCCCGTGCCCGCGTACAGCATCCGGTCCGGGCCGAAGGCGATCCGGCCGCCGTTGTGGATGAACCCCTTGGGGATGCCCTTGAAGACCGTGTCCGGGGCGCCCAGTTGCTCACCGGCCGGCTTGCCCGCGTCGTACAGCATCCGCACGATGCGGTTGTCCGAGGCCGAGGTGAAGTAGGCGTAGATCATGTGGTCCGAGGCGAAGCCGGGGGAGAGGGCGATGCCGAGCAGGCCGCCCTCGCCCTCAGCGGCGACACCCGAGACCGTGCCCAGCTCGGTCTCGCGGCCCGTCCTGTCGTCGACGCGGGTGATCGTGCCGTCGTCCCGGGAGGAGACCAGCAGCCCGCCGTCCGGGAGCGGGGCCAGGCCCCACGGCGTCTTCAGGCCCTCGGCGACGGTGCGCAGCACCTTCACCGAGCCCTTGGCCGGCGGCGCCGACTCGGTGGGACGGCCGGACGGGGCGGCGGCCGTGGCCGACCCCCTCGGCGTGCTGCTCCCGCCGTCGGCCGGGAAGCCCTGGCCGCCGGAGGAGCAGCCCGCCGTCAGCAGGAGCGCGGTCGCGGCCAACACGGCCGTCACAACTCGGCGTTGCACGATCATGGTCCCTTCGCAGCGGCGGACGTACGACAGCCTCTCCCTCTCATACTCCGCCCGTCCCGCCCGGGTTCCCGCCCGGCGCGCGCCGCATGCGGGACCGCTCAGTCCCAGGAGCCCCGCGCCGCCGGCAGCCGGGCCACCTCCGCCAGGTCCTCCGCGGTCAGACGCAGTGCGGCCGCCGCCGCGTTCTCCCCGGCCCAGCGCTCCCGCTTGGTGCCGGGCAGCGCGATCACCTGGCGGCCCTGCGCCAGCACCCAGGCCAGCGCCACCTGCGCCGCCGTGACGTCCGCGCCGTGCCGGCGGGCGACGCGGCGCAGACCGGCGACGATCGGCTGGTTGGCCGCCATCATCTCGGCCGTGAACCGGGGGTGCCGGGCGCGTACGTCGTCCCGTTCGAAGCCTTCGCCGGGCGTCAGGGTGCCGGTCAGGAAGCCGCTGCCCAGCGGCATCGCGGCCAGGAAGCCCACGCCCCGCGCCTCGCACCACGGCAGCAGCGTGTCCAGCGCCTCCGGCGACCACACCGACAGCTCCGCCTGCACCGCGCTCACCGGGAAGACCTGCTGCACCCGGTGGAGCTGACGCAGCGTGGTGTCGTGGAGCCGGCTGCCGGGCCGGCGGCCGGCGCGCGCGCCCACCGCGCACAGGCCCAGGGCCCGCACCTTTCCCGCCCGCACCAGGTCGGCCATCGCGCCCCAGGTCTCCTCCACCGGGACCTCGGGATCGGCGCGGTGCAGCTGGTAGAGATCGATCACATCCGTCTGCAGGCGCCTGAGCGAGGCGTCGCAGGCCCGTCTCACATAGCCCGGGCGGCCGTTGGCCACGATGTGCTGCTCGCCCACGAGCAGCCCCGCCTTGGTCGACACGAAGGCGTCCCGGCGCCGCTCCCTGAGCACCCGGCCCAGCAGCAGCTCGTTGGTGAAGGGGCCGTACATGTCGGCCGTGTCCAGCAGGGTCGAGCCCAGGTCCAGTGCCCGGTGCACGGTTCTGAGCGACTCGTCGCCCCGCTGCCGGGAGCCGGTGTACGCCCAGCTCATCGGCATGCACCCGAGTCCGACGGCCCCCACCGCGAGCGCACCCGCGCCGATCGTCCTGCGCTTCACCTGCCCGTGAACCTCCCTCGTCCGGTCCCCCAACCTAACGCCCCCCGTCCGCGCGCCTGACATAGCCTCCTTGCCATGACACAAGACGTGTGGCTTCCCATCGCGCCGGAGGAGATCGAAGGGCTTCCCCAGGGGCCCCGTTACCTGTTCTGGGACGGGGGCGACGACGGTGAGCAGGAGTTTCCCGGCGACCCGGCCGACTGCGCCTTCTACGTCGTGCCGTACATGCGGGCGAGCGCCGTCGGTCTGCGGCCGATGGCCCGCATGAGCACCGTGCGGGTCGTGCAGACGCTGTCGGCCGGTGTCGACCACCTGAACCCGGGGCTGCGGCACCTGCCCCGGGCGTCCGGCTCTGCAACGCGCGCGGGGTCCACGAGGCCAGCACGGCCGAACTGACCCTCGCGCTCGTCCTCGCCTCGCTGCGGGGCATCCCCGACTTCGTCCGGGCCCAGGACCGGGGCGAGTGGCGCGGGGGCTTCCACCCCGCGCTCGCCGACAAGACCGCCCTGATCATCGGCTACGGCGCCATCGGTGCCGCCATCGAGGACCGGCTCGCGCCCTTCGAACTCGCGCGGGTGGCGCGCGTCGCGCGCTCAGGGCGCACTACGGCGCGCGGGCCCGTACACGCGCTCACCGAATTGCCCTCTCTGCTTCCGAAAGCCGATGTCGTGATCCTCTCCACGCCCTTGACGGAGGCGACCAGAGGTCTGGTGAACGCGGACTTCCTGAGCCTGATGAAGGACGGGGCCCTGCTCGTCAACGTCTCCCGCGGACCTGTCGTGGACACGAACGCGCTGCTCACCGAGGTGGAGAAGGGACGCATCAGCGCCGCCCTCGACGTCACCGACCCCGAGCCGCTGCCGCCGGGACACCCGCTGTGGACGGCGCCCGGCGTGCTCATCAGCCCGCACGTCGGCGGACCCACCTCGGCCTTCCTGCCGCGCGCCAAACGGCTCCTGGTGGACCAGTTGCACCGATTCGTGAACCACGAGCCCCTGCGGAACGTGATCCTCACCACGGGGACCTGACACACTCCCGGCACCCTCCGCAATCTTTCGAGCGCGGAACGTGTTGACATCTTCGCTGGTCGTCACGGAGCGTAGAGAAGCTATGTCCCTGAGTGACGATCCTGGTGTATCGTCCCGACAGGGGCTGCGCCGCCGACCGTTCGGCGCCGGGGATGGACAGATCGGACTTGTGAGGGGGGCGACGGGCGATGCACGGCCTATGGACGAACGATCCGACGCGGCGGAGCCGCCGGCGGGGACCCTGGCGCACGACCGCGCGCAGCCCCGGCCACCACACGAGCCATCACTGCCACCGCAAACCGGCCGGCCGCGGCAGGCACGCGGCGCACCGGGACACCGGGGAGCCGGGAGCGGCGCGCACCGGGAGGCCCCGGTGAACGCTCCGCCCGCCCTGACGGGCACCCTCGACGGCACGCCGCTGCCTCCGTCCGCGCCGCCGTCCCTCGCGCCCGCCCGGCCGCCGTCCGCCGCCGGGGGCCCGCGGCTGGTGCCCCAGCTCGTCCTCGCCCTGGTGTGCGGGGCCTATGCGATCGGCTCGATGCTCGACTGGGGCTCCGAGCAGGTCGCGCTGTTCATGGGCGACTTCGGGCTGAGCGCAGCGGCCGGCGCCGCCGCGGTGTCCTGCTTCCGCTACGCCCGAGGGCCCCGGATCCGCTACCGGCCGGCCTGGCTGCTCTTCGCGCTCTCCTCGGCGATGGCGTGCCTCGGCAACGCGGTCTGGGGATGGTACGAGGTCGTCCTGGCCCGGCCCGTGCCCAGCCCCAGCTACGCCGACCTGTTCTTCCTGTGCTTCGCGCCGCCCGCCATCGTGGGCCTGCTGGTCCTCGCCCAGCGGCCGGCGAACCGGGCCGGCTGGATCTGCCTGGCGCTGGACGCCTGGCTGATCGGCGGCTCGCTGCTCACCCTGTCCTGGAGCCTCGCGCTGGCCCAGGCCGCCCGGTTCGACGGGCCGAGCGTGGCGCACACCGCGCTGTCGCTGGCGTACCCGCTGCTGGACATCGCGCTCGTGAGCATGGTGCTCGCGCTGCACTTCCGCCGCTCCCCGGGCAACCGCACGGCGGTCAACACCGCCATCGGCGCGCTCGCCCTGACCGTGATGTGCGACGCGCTGTTCACCTCGCCTCTGCTGCACAGCAGCTACCACTCCGGGCAACTGCTGGACGCGGGCTGGTTCGCCGGTTCGCTGCTGCTCGCCTACGCCCCCTGGGCCGCACCCCACCGCACCGGGACACCGGACGGCGAACGGCGCGTGCCCGAGGGGCACTCGCGCGTGGTGCACGAGCACGTCCCGGGACAGCGCGGCCCCGGCCAGTCGCAGGTGCCCCCGCCCCCGCCGGGCGGCGGCGACCACCCGCGGTACCTGCCGGGCCGGCCGATCACCGGCTCGCTGGCCGCGCTCACGCCGTACCTGGCCGCCGCCGTGTGCACCCTGGGCATCCTCTACAACGTGCTCAACGGCCGCCGGCCCGACCACGTCGTGCTGATCACCGCGGGCGCCGTCGTGCTGGCGCTCGTCATGCGGCAGGGCATCATGCTGCTGGACAACATCACCCTCACCCAGGAACTGGCGCAGAAGGAGAACCACTTCCGCTCCCTGGTGCAGGGCTCCAGCGACGTCATCATGATCGCCGCGCCCAACGGCATCCTGCGCTACGTCTCCCCGGCCGCCGCCGGGGTCTACGGACGGCCCGCCGAGGACCTGGTGGGCACCGAACTGGCCGCGCTGATCCACTCGGAGGACCTGGGCTGCGTGGTGCACGAGGTGCGCCGCTTCCTCGCCGCCAGCCCCCTCGACGAACCCACCACCCGCATCGAGTGCCGGTTCCGGTCGGGCGACGGAGGCTGGCTCAACGTCGAGTCCACCGTCAACCGCCACCACGGCGGCCTGATCTTCAACAGCCGCGACGTGACCGAGAGGGTCCGGCTCCAGGCCCAGCTGCAGCACAACGCCGAGCACGACCCGCTCACCGACCTGCCCAACCGCGCGCTGTTCACCCGGCGTGTCCAGCAGGCCCTCTCCGGCCGCCGCGCCACCGACCGGGGCGCCGCCCTGCGCGGCACCGCCGTGCTCTTCATCGACCTGGACGGCTTCAAGGCCGTCAACGACACGATCGGGCACCAGGCCGGGGACGAGCTGCTCGTCCAGGCCGCCCGCAGACTCCAGGACGCGGTCCGGCAGGGGGACACCGCGTCCCGGCTGGGCGGCGACGAGTTCGCCGCCCTGATCGCCGGGGACGGCACCCGGGACCGGGCCGCCCGGGAGCGGAACATCATGGAACTCGCCGACCGCCTCAGGACCACCCTCTCCCAGCCCTACTCCATCGACGGCAACGATGTCCGGGTCAACGCCTCCATCGGCGTCGCCTTCGCCGAGCCGGGACTCGGCGCGGGCGAGCTGCTGCGCAACGCCGACCTCGCGATGTACCGCGCGAAATCGGCCGGCAAGGGCCGCGTCGAGCTGTACCGGCCGCAGATGCAGCAGGACGTCGTCCGCAAGGCGGAGCTGGCCACCCGGCTGCGCGCCGCCCTGCACGACGGCGAGTTCACGCTGCTGCACCAGCCGGTGGTGAGCCTCGGGAACGGCCGGATCACGGCGGTCTCCGCGCAGGCGCGCTGGCGCTCCTCGCAGGGGGTGCTGTTCACCCCGGCCGAGTTCCTGAGAGTGGCCGAGGACGGCGACAAGACCGCGGAGCTGGACCGCTGGATCCTGCGGGAGGCGGTGGACCAGGCCGCGGAGCGGGCCGCCGCCGGACACGTCGTGCCGGTCGCCGTGCGGCTGAGCGCCCGGCGGCTGCTGGACCGCTCGATGCCGCTGGGCACCGTGGAGGCCCTGCTCAACCGGCACGGGCTGCCGCCCGGCGCGCTGGTCCTGGAGCTGACCGACACCGACCACCGGACCTCGCTGGAGGAACTGGAGCGGCGGCTGACCGCGCTCAGCCGGCTCGGCGTAAGGATCGCGCTCGACGGCTTCGGCAGCGGCCACGCGGCCATCACCGCCCTCCGGCGGCTGCCCGTGGACATCCTCAAGCTGGACCGCGGGCTGGTCGAGGGGGTAGTGGAGTCGGCGCGGCTGCACAAGATCACCAGCGGGCTGCTCCGGATCGCCTGCGATCTCGGGCTCCAGTCCGTCGCCGAGGGCGTGGATCTGCCGGAACAGGTGACCGTGCTGCGCGCCATGGGCTGCACCCACGGCCAGGGCAGCGCGTTCGCGGGCATGCTGGACGAGTGCCGGCTGCGCCGGGCGCTCGGATCAGGCCATTACCCGGTGCCGCGCGCACCCGCCGAACCGGCGTTCGCCGGTGGAGCCGCGGGGGTGTACACCGGAGGAGTGTCCGCCGTCATCGGAGGTGGCAGTGCACTCCGCTCACATAATGAGACGCCCGTCCCACCCACTTGACACGTGGTGCGTGCCGGGGGAGGGTCAGTGCCATGCGCACCCGAATTCTCGTACTTGGACAGCGCGTCGGCTGAACTGGGACCCACCGGAGGACGATCCGGAATCCCCAGCGACCTACCCGGCGCGCTCCCCTCGCTTGCCTTCCGGCACGAGGGGTTTTTTGTTGCACGAGCGCCTTTCGTGCGGCACCTCGACTCCGCCCAAACCTCGCATAAGACCTCAGCATCGAGAAGAGAAGCCGATGACCGAGCAGGCCACCGGGGCCCATCCGCAGCCCCGGCCCCGATCCGGAGGACATCAGTCCGCCCCCGTCGAGCACGTCACGGGCGCGCAGTCCCTCATCCGCTCCCTCGAGGAGGTCGGCGCGGACACGGTATTCGGCATTCCCGGCGGGGCGATCCTGCCCGCTTACGACCCGCTGATGGACTCCACCCGGGTCCGGCACGTCCTGGTCCGGCACGAGCAGGGCGCCGGCCACGCGGCCACCGGTTATGCGCAGGCCACCGGCAAGGTCGGCGTCTGCATGGCGACCTCGGGCCCGGGCGCGACCAACCTGGTCACCCCGATCGCCGACGCGCACATGGACTCGGTGCCGCTCGTGGCGATCACCGGGCAGGTCGCGTCCAAGGCGATCGGCACGGACGCCTTCCAGGAGGCGGACATCGTCGGCATCACCATGCCGATCACCAAGCACAACTTCCTGGTCACCAAGGCGGAGGACATCCCGCGGACCATCGCGGAGGCCTTCCACATCGCCTCCACCGGCCGCCCCGGCCCGGTCCTGGTGGACATCGCCAAGGACGCCCTCCAGGCGAAGACCACCTTCTCCTGGCCGCCGGTCACGGACCTGCCCGGCTACCGCCCGGTGACCAAGCCGCACGCCAAGCAGATCCGCGAGGCCGCCAAGCTGATCACCACGGCGAAGCGTCCCGTGCTCTACGTCGGCGGCGGCGTCCTCAAGGCGCGGGCCACCGCCGAGCTGAAGGTCCTCGCCGAACTCACCGGAGCGCCCGTCACCACCACCCTGATGGCGCTCGGCGCGTTCCCCGACAGCCACCCGCTGCACGTGGGAATGCCGGGCATGCACGGTGCGGTCACCGCCGTCACCGCGCTGCAGAAGGCCGACCTGATCGTCGCCCTCGGAGCCCGCTTCGACGACCGCGTCACCGGCAAGCTGGACAGCTTCGCCCCGTACGCCAAGATCGTCCACGCCGACATCGACCCCGCCGAGATCGGCAAGAACCGCGCCGCCGACGTGCCGATCGTCGGCGACGCCCGCGAGGTCATCGCCGACCTGGTCCAGGCGGTGCAGAAGGAGCACAGCGAGGGCCACAAGGGCGACTACACCGCATGGTGGAGCGACCTGAGCCGCTGGCGCGACACCTACCCGCTCGGCTACGACCAGCCCGAGGACGGCTCGCTGTCCCCGCAGGCCGTCATCGAGCGCGTCGGGCAGCTCGCGCCCGAGGGCACGATCTTCGCGGCGGGCGTCGGCCAGCACCAGATGTGGTCCGCGCACTTCATCCAGTACGAACAGCCCGCCACCTGGCTGAACTCCGGCGGCGCCGGAACCATGGGCTACGCGGTCCCGGCCGCGATGGGCGCCAAGGCCGGGCAGCCCGACCGCACGGTGTGGGCGATCGACGGCGACGGCTGCTTCCAGATGACCAATCAGGAGCTGACCACCTGCGCCCTGAACAACATCCCGATCAAGGTCGCCGTCATCAACAACGGCGCCCTCGGGATGGTCCGCCAGTGGCAGACCCTGTTCTACAACCAGCGGTACTCCAACACCGTCCTGCACTCCGGTCCGGAGGACGTCAACCCGGAGGCCAGGGGCACCCGGGTCCCCGACTTCGTGAAGCTGTCGGAGGCGATGGGCTGCCACGCGATCCGCTGCGAGCGCCCGGAGGACCTGGACAAGGTCATCGAGGAGGCGAACTCCATCAACGACCGCCCCGTCGTCGTCGACTTCATCGTCCACGAGGACGCGATGGTGTGGCCGATGGTGGCCGCCGGCACCTCCAACGACGAGATCATGGCCGCCCGGGACGTCCGCCCCGACTTCGGCGACAGCGAAGACGACTGAGCCGGAAGAGCGAAGAGGAAGACCAGACATGTCCAAGCACACGCTCTCCGTCCTGGTGGAGAACACCCCCGGCATCCTCGCCCGGATCGCCGCCCTCTTCTCCCGTCGCGGCTTCAACATCGACTCGCTCGCCGTGGGCGTCACCGAGCACCCCGACATCTCCCGGATCACCATCGTGGTCAGCGTCGAGGAGTTCCCGCTGGAGCAGGTCACCAAGCAGCTCAACAAGCTCGTCAACGTGCTGAAGATCGTGGAGCTGGAGCCCGGACAGGCCGTTCAGCGCGAACTCGTCCTGGTGAAGGTCCGCGCCGACAACGAGACCCGCTCCCAGATCGTGGAGATCGTCCAGCTCTTCCGCGCCAAGACCGTGGACGTCTCCCCGGAGGCCGTGACCATCGAGGCCACCGGGTCCAGCGACAAGCTGTCCGCCATGCTCAAGATGCTGGAGCCGTTCGGCATCAAGGAACTGGTCCAGTCCGGCACGATCGCGATCGGCCGCGGCGCCCGTTCGATCACGGACCGGTCGCTTCGCGCACTGGACCGATCCGCGTAAGGCTGGGTACGGGCGGCCGGCGCGCACCGTCCGCCCGTATGCCGAGACCCCGAGACTTCCTTCCCCCTCACCGGCATACGGTGGGAGCAGAAACTGCACACCAAGGAGAGAACCCAAAGTGGCCGAGCTGTTCTACGACGCTGACGCCGACCTGTCCATCATCCAGGGCCGCAAGGTCGCGGTCATCGGCTACGGCAGCCAGGGCCACGCCCACGCGCTGTCGCTGCGCGACTCCGGTGTCGACGTCCGTGTCGGTCTGCACGAGGGCTCCAAGTCCCAGGCCAAGGCCGAGGAGCAGGGCCTGCGCGTGGTGACCCCGGCCGAGGCCGCCGCCGAGGCCGACGTCATCATGATCCTCGTCCCGGACCCGATCCAGGGCCAGGTCTACGAGGAGTCGATCGCCCCCAACCTGAAGGACGGCGACGCGCTGTTCTTCGGCCACGGCTTCAACATCCGCTTCGGCTTCATCAAGCCGCCGGCCGGCGTCGACGTCTGCATGGTCGCCCCGAAGGGCCCGGGCCACCTGGTCCGCCGCCAGTACGAGGAGGGCCGCGGCGTTCCCTGCATCGCCGCCGTCGAGCAGGACGCCTCCGGTAACGCCTTCGCGCTGGCCCTGTCCTACGCCAAGGGCATCGGCGGCACCCGGGCGGGTGTCATCAAGACGACCTTCACCGAGGAGACCGAGACCGACCTGTTCGGCGAGCAGGCCGTCCTGTGCGGTGGCACCGCCGCGCTGGTGAAGGCGGGCTTCGAGACCCTGACCGAGGCGGGCTACCAGCCCGAGATCGCCTACTTCGAGTGCCTGCACGAGCTGAAGCTGATCGTGGACCTCATGTACGAGGGCGGCCTGGAGAAGATGCGCTGGTCCATCTCCGAGACCGCCGAGTGGGGCGACTACGTCACCGGCCCGCGCATCATCACCGACGCCACCAAGGCCGAGATGAAGAAGGTCCTCGCCGAGATCCAGGACGGCTCCTTCGCCCAGAACTGGATGGACGAGTACCACGGCGGCCTGAAGAAGTACAACGAGTACAAGCAGCAGGACTCCGAGCACCTGCTGGAGACCACCGGCAAGCAGCTCCGCAAGCTGATGAGCTGGGTGAACGAGGAGGCGTAAGCCCCACGTCAGGGGTCGGGGCACACTGCTCCGGCCCCTTTGTCCACCCCGTCCAGCCACGGACGGGTGATCCTTCCGCAGAGGCGCAAGACGGCCTCCTGCACGCCACTAGACTGCTGCACAACATACGCGTCAGGCCCACAGCGTCGTGCGTCTTCCGCGGCTAGCCCCCTCCACCGCCAGCGGCCGTCGGGACGGCCGTCCGCATTGGACTTGTGAGGACTCACGTGAGCTCGAAACCCGTCGTACTCATCGCTGAAGAGCTGTCGCCCGCCACCGTCGACGCGCTTGGCCCGGACTTCGAGATCCGGCACTGCAACGGCGCGGACCGCGCCGAACTGCTCCCCGCCATCGCCGACGTCGACGCGATCCTGATCCGGTCCGCCACCAAGGTCGACGCGGAGGCCGTCGCCGCCGCGAAGCAGCTCAAGGTCGTCGCGCGAGCCGGCGTCGGCCTGGACAACGTCGACGTCTCCGCCTCCACCAAGGCCGGCGTGATGGTCGTCAACGCCCCGACCTCGAACATCGTGACCGCCGCCGAGCTGGCCTGCGGTCTGCTCCTCGCCACCGCCCGCAACATCCCGCAGGCCAACGCCGCGCTGAAGAACGGCGAGTGGAAGCGCAGCAAGTACACCGGTGTCGAGCTGGCCGAGAAGACCCTCGGTGTCGTGGGCCTGGGCCGCATCGGCGCCCTCGTCGCCCAGCGCATGTCCGCCTTCGGCATGAAGGTCGTCGCCTACGACCCCTACGTGCAGCCCGCGCGGGCCGCGCAGATGGGCGTCAAGGTGCTCTCCCTCGACGAGCTGCTCGAGGTCTCCGACTTCATCACCGTCCACCTGCCGAAGACCCCCGAGACCCTCGGTCTGATCGGCGACGAGGCGCTGCGCAAGGTCAAGCCCAGCGTGCGCATCGTCAACGCGGCCCGCGGCGGCATCGTCGACGAGGCGGCGCTGTACGCGGCGCTGAAGGAGGGCCGGGTGGCCGGCGCCGGTCTCGACGTGTACGCGAAGGAGCCCTGCACGGACTCCCGCTGTTCGAGCTGGACCAGGTCGTCTGCACCCCGCACCTCGGCGCGTCCACGGACGAGGCCCAGGAGAAGGCCGGCATCGCCGTCGCGCGGTCGGTGCGCCTGGCGCTCGCCGGCGAGCTGGTGCCGGACGCGGTGAACGTGCAGGGCGGTGTCATCGCGGAGGACGTCAAGCCGGGGCTGCCGCTCGCCGAGCGCCTCGGCCGCATCTTCACCGCCCTCGCGGGCGAGGTCGCGGTCCGTCTCGACGTGGAGGTCTACGGCGAGATCACCCAGCACGACGTGAAGGTGCTCGAGCTCTCCGCGCTCAAGGGCGTCTTCGAGGACGTCGTCGACGAGACCGTGTCGTACGTCAACGCCCCGCTGTTCGCGCAGGAGCGCGGTGTCGAGGTGCGCCTGACGACCAGCTCCGAGTCCGCCGAGCACCGCAACGTGGTGACCGTGCGCGGCACGCTGGCGGGCGGCGAGGAGGTGTCGGTCTCCGGCACGCTGGCCGGCCCGAAGCACCTGCAGAAGATCGTCGCGGTCGGCGACTACGACGTCGACCTCGCCCTCGCCGACCACATGGTCGTCCTGCGCTACGAGGACCGTCCGGGTGTCGTCGGCACCGTCGGCCGCATCCTCGGCGAGGCCGGCCTCAACATCGCCGGTATGCAGGTCGCCCGCGCGGCGGCGGGCGGGGAGGCCCTGGCCGTCCTGACCGTCGACGACACGGTGGCCGCCGGCGTGCTGGCCGAGGTCGCGGAGGAGATCGGGGCGACCTCCGCCCGCTCGGTGAACCTGGTCTGACCCGACCGACCACCGGGAAGCGCCGGACGGGTCCAGGACCCGTCCGGCGCTTCCTCGTGTCCGGCCACGTCTCAGGCCGCTGTCTCCATCTCGGCCCCGGCCGCCGGAGCGTGCCGCGCCCCGGTCCCGCGCAGTGTCACCGCCGCCGCGGCGGCCGCGACGACCAGCACCGCCGCCCCCGCGATCGCCGCCCCGTGCATCCCGGTGGTGAACGCCTCCCGGGCCGCGGCCGCCAGGGCGTCGCCCGAGCGCTCCGGCAGCCGTCCGGCGACCGCGAGCGCGCCGCCCAGGGTCTCGTGCGCCTCGGCCGGGGCCGAGGCCGGCATCCCGTGGCGGAACAGGGCCGTACCGATGGAGCCGAGGGCCGCCATGCCCAGCGCGCCGCCGAACTCCTGGCCGGTCTCCAGCAGAGCCGAGGCCGTGCCCGCCTGCTCCACCGGGGCCGTGCCCATCGCCAGGTCCGTCATCTGGGACATCACCATGACGATGCCGGACGCGAGGACGCCGCAGGCGGCGAGGACGATCCAGAGCGAGTCCGTGCCGGTCAGGGCCAGCATGCCGAAGCCGACCGCCGCGACGGCGAAGCCGGCGGTGACCACGTAGGCGCGGTCGACGCCCCGCTGGACCAGGGCGGTCGCGGCCGGGGCCGCCAGGCCGATCGGCACCGACGGCAGCAGCGACCACAGGGCCGCCTCCATCGCGCTCTTGTCCAGCACCGACTGCAGGTACTGCGTGGTGAAGAAGGCCGAACCGATCACCGCCAGCGCGGAGACGAGGTTCAGCAGGACGGCGGGGCGAAGCCGCGGCCGCGGAAGAGGGCCGGCGGGATCATCGGTGAGGCCGCGGTGCGCTGCCGGTGGACGAACAGCGCCGCGAAGAGCAGGCCCACGGTGACCGGGACGACGTACCGCGGGTGCCAGCCCTCGGACGGGATCTCCTTGAGGCCGTAGATCACGGGGAGTACCGCGGCCATCGACAGCGGCACGCTCAGCAGGTCGAAGCGGCCGGGTTCCGGGTTCCTCGACTCGGGCAGCAGCACCGGGCCGAGGAGCAGCAGCAGTGCCATCGCCGGCAGGTTGACCAGGAAGACCGAGCCCCACCAGAAGTACTGGACCAGGACACCGCTGAGCACCGAACCGAGCGCGATGCCGCCGGTCATGACGCCCGACCAGATGCCGATCGCCTTCGCGCGCTGCGCGGGGTCGGTGAACATCGTGCGGAGCAGCGCCATGGTCGACGGCATCAGGGTCGCGCCGCCGACGCCGAGGACGGCGCGGGCCGCGATCAGGGTCTCGGCGCTGTCGGCGTAGGCCGCCACCAGGGACGCGGCGCCGAACGCGGCCGCGCCGATCAGCAGCAGCCGGCGCCTGCCGATGCGGTCGCCCAGCGAGCCCATCGTCATCAGCAGGCCCGCCAGGACGAAGGCGTAGATGTCGAAGATCCACAGCTGCTGGGTGCCGGTCGGCTCCAGGTCCGCGCTGATCGCCGGGATGGCGAAGTACAGGACGGAGACGTCCATCGAGACCAGCAGCAGCGGAAGCATCAGCACGCAGAGCGCGGTCCATTCGCGGCGGCCCGCGCGGCCGCCGGGGGTGTCGGTGCTCGTCGAGTTCGTCATGACGGTGACTGTACGGACGTATTAAACGTCTGTCTAGAACGCTTGTATAGGTCATGCGTCTAGGACGGCCGTATGGATCCGGCGCTAGGCTGGACCGCATGGGACACCGTGAGGATCTGCTCGAAGGCGCCAAGAGCTGCCTGCTGGAGAAGGGCTTCGCGCGCACCACCGCGCGCGACATCGTCAAGGCCTCGGGGACCAACCTGGCCTCGATCGGCTACCACTACGGTTCGAAGGACGCCCTGCTGGCCAAGGCGTACGTCGCGCTGGTGGAGGGGCTGTCCGACGCCTTCGACGGAGGGGGCGCCGTGGAGCCGGAGGGCGCGCCCGGTTCCCTGGAGCGCTTCCGGTGGGTGTGGTCGAACGTCGTCGACACGATGCGCGCGCCCGGCTCGATGTGGCGCCTCAGTATGGAGATCGTGGTCATGGGCGACCAGCTCCCCGAGGTACGCGACCATCTGGCGCTCGCGCAGCGCGAGGCCGGCCGCGGTCTCATCCCGATGCTCATGGGCGGCCGGGAGGAGGACGTCCCGGACGAGACCGCGGACACCCTCGGCAGGTTCTACGTGACCCTGATGACCGGTCTCATCGCCCAGTGGACCTTCGACCCGAAGACCGCTCCCGACGGGGACGCGCTGGCCGAGGGCCTGCGCATGGTCATCGAGGCCGCGAACCGCTGACCGTCCGGCCCGGCGGCTCAGGCCAGCCGCGCCCGCTTCAGCGCCATGTGCAGCAGCAGCCGGTCCTCGCCGTCGTCCAGGTCGAGGCCGGTGAGCTGCTCGACGCGGGAGAGGCGGTAGTAGAGGGTCTGCCGGTGGACACCCAGCTCGGCCGCCGTGCGGCCGGCCTGCCCCGCGCAGTCGAGGTAGACCTCGGCGGTGCGGGCCAGCTCCCGGTGGGCCGGGGTCAGAAGCGGGCCGACCGCGGGGTCGTGGGCGGCCTGCGGCGGCAGCGCGGTCAGCAGCCGGTACGGGCCGACGCGCCCCCACTCCGCGACCGGCCCGAACCGCGGCTCGGCCAGCGCCGCCCGCGCCGCGGCGGACGCCTCCTGCCAGACCTCGCCCAGCTCGGCCAGCCCGAGCCGGGGCTCACCGACCCCCGCGGCCGCCGCGTCCCGGGGCCGGTGCGCGCCGCGCGCCCCTGCGGACTCCTTCAGTACCCGGGACGCGGCCGTCAGGGCCGGTGCCGTCACGTCCGCCGAGCGGAGCCGCACCAGCACCGCCAGGCTCTGCTCCGCGGCCCCCAGGGGACGGTGCACAGCGCCGTCGCGTGCGGGACCGTACGGACGGACGGCGCGTCGTCCGGGTCGGCCGACGGCCAGGGGGCGACGCAGACCAGCGTGTGCGGAGCGTCGGCGCGCGTCCCCAGCGCGGTGCGCAGTTCGGCCACCGCCATGTCCTGCTGCCAGCCGCGTTCCGCGGTCAGCACCGCCCGCAGCTCCCGGCCCAGCCCCGCCCCCGCCCGCTGCTCGTCCGCGAGCAGGGCGCCGATCCGGCCCGTCACCTGCATGGCGGCGCCCAGTTGGGCCTCCGTCGGACCGGGGTCGTCGTCCAGCAGCCAGACGTAGCCGAGGACCACCCCCCGGTGGCGCACCGGCAGGCAGATGCGCCCGCGGTAGACGCCGGCCTCCGGGGTCGGCGGGATGCGGACCGGTCCGGTCGCCCGGGTGATGCCGAAGCCCTCGAACCACTCCCGCACCGTCGCGGTGGAGCGCCGGGTCAGGATCGAGCGGGTGCGCACCGGGTCCAGGGCCGACGGGTCCAGGTCGCCCTCGCTGTCGTACGCCCCGAAGGCGATCAGCTCGAAGTCGCGGTTCTCCAGGGTCGCGGGAACGCCCAGCAGCTCCGAGATCTCGTCCACGAGCTCCTGGTAGTCAGCCTTGTACTCCGACGCCACCCCCGTATTCTCGCGCACTTCCGCGTCCGCTTCATACATCTGTCTGAGATACCGGGCACGGATGCGTGACAGCTGTCGATGGCAGACGATCGGAGTGATCCGTAAGTTTCACGGTGGTTCTCCGTGCCGTACCCGAATCGTCGGACGTCGGCCTCAATCGGTGCTTTTGTAGTGGAGGTGCCCCGTGCTGGGTCCCGTGATTCTCGCCGCGTCGCGCAGTGACCGGATGCGACGCCTCATCTCGGCGGCCCCGGTGACCAAGCAGGTCGTGGACCGCTTCATCCCCGGCGAGACCGTGACCGACATCGTCCCGATCATCAGGGATCTGACGGCCAAGGGCCTGGAGCTGACGATGGACGTCGTCGGCGAGGACATCACCACCCCGAGCAGGCCGCCGCCGCCCGGGACGCCTACCTCGAGCTGATCGGCCGGCTCGAGGAGCTGGGGCTGGGCGAGAAGGTCGAGATGTCCGTCAAGCTCTCCATGTTCGGACAGGCCCTCCCGTCGCCCGCCACCGCCCTGAACGATGGGCCCTCCGGGCCCGCCCCCGCATTCCAGGGCGGCCACGAGCTGGCCCTCGCCAATGTCCGCCCGGTGGTCGAGGCCGCCGCGGCCATCGGCACCACCGTCACGCTCGACGCCGAGGACCACACCACCCTGGACTCGATGTTCGCCATCCACGAGGAGCTGCGGAAGGACTTCCCGCAGACCGGCTGCGTCATCCAGGCCTACCTCTTCCGCACCGAGGCCGACGCCCGCCGCCTCGCGGAGGCCGGCAGCCGGGTGCGCCTGGTGAAGGGCGCCTACAAGGAGCCCGCCGAGGTCGCGTACCAGCAGAAGCACGAGATCGACAAGGCGTACGTCCGTGTCCTGAGGACGCTGATGGAGGGCGAGGGCTACCCGATGATCGGGTCCCACGACCCGCGCCTGATCTCCATAGCCCAGGAGCTGGCCCACCAGGCCGGCCGCAAGCTGGACGAGTACGAGTTCCAGATGCTGTACGGCATCCGCGGCGACGAGCACCTGCGGCTGGCCGCCGAGGGCCACCGCATGCGCGTCTACACCGCCTACGGCACCGACTGGTACGGCTACTTCATGCGCCGTCTCGCGGAGAAGCCGGCGAACCTGCGCTTCTTCCTGCGCAGCATGGTCAGCAAGGGCTGAGCCCGAACACCCGCTCAACGTACAAGGAGTCAAGGATCCTATGGACGCTGTGACCCAGGTCCCCACCCCGGTCAACGAGCCGGTGCACGGCTACGCCCCCGGCTCGCCCGAGCGCTCCCGCCTGGAGGCCAAGCTCAAGGAGCTGGCCGAGAACCCGATCGAGCTGCCGATGACCATCGGCGGCGAGAAGCGCCTCGGCGGCGGCGAGCCCTTCCAGGTCGTCCAGCCGCACAACCACAAGGCCGTCATCGGCACCGGCCGGCACGCGACCCAGCAGGACGCCCAGGACGCCGTCGACGCGGCCCTGGCCGCCGCGCCGGCCTGGCGCGCCATGTCGTTCGACGACCGCGCCGCGATCATCCTGCGCGCCGCCGAGCTGCTGTCCGGCCCCTGGCGCGAGACGCTGGCCGCCTCCACCATGCTCGGCCAGTCGAAGACCGCCCAGCAGGCCGAGATCGACACCCCGTGCGAGCTCGTCGACTTCTGGCGCTTCAACGTCCACTACGCCCGCCAGATCCTCGCCGAGCAGCCGCCGGCGAACTCCCCGGGCGTGTGGAACCGTATGGACCACCGCCCGCTGGAGGGCTTCGTCTACGCGATCACGCCCTTTAACTTCACGGCGATCGCGGGCAACCTGCCCACCGCCCCGGCGCTCATGGGCAATGTCGTCGTGTGGAAGCCGTCCCCGACGCAGACCCACGCCGCCGTGCTGCTGATGCAGCTCCTGGAGGAGGCGGGCCTGCCCAAGGGCGTCATCAACCTCGTCACCGGCGACGGCATCGAGGTCTCCAAGGTCGCGCTGGTCCACCGCGACCTGGCCGGTATCCACTTCACCGGCTCGACCAAGACCTTCCAGTACCTGTGGAAGACGGTCGGCAACAACATCGAGAAGTACCGCTCCTACCCGCGTCTGGTCGGCGAGACCGGCGGCAAGGACTTCGTCGTCGCCCACCCGTCGGCGGACCGCGCGGTCCTCAAGACCGCCCTGACCCGCGGTTCCTTCGAGTACCAGGGCCAGAAGTGCTCGGCGAGCTCCCGCGCCTACATCCCGGCCTCCATCTGGAACTCCGGTTTCAAGGAGGAGTTCGCGGCCGAGGTCGACCACCTGACCATGGGTGACGTCACCGACCTGTCGAACTTCATCGGCGCGGTCATCGACGAGCGGTCCTTCGCCAAGAACAAGGCGGCCATCGACCGCGCCAAGGCTGACCCGACCTGCACGATCGTCGCGGGCGGTACGTACGACGACTCCGTCGGCTACTTCGTGCGACCGACCGTCGTCGAGTGCACGGACCCGGAGAACGAGGTCTTCACGACCGAGTACTTCGGCCCCTTCCTCGCCGTGCACGTCTACGAGGACGACAAGTACGACGAGATGCTGACCCAGATGGAGTCGGCGTCCGACTACGCCCTGACCGGCGCCGTCATCTCCGGCGACCGCGCGGCGGCCGCGTACACGATGGACAAGCTCCGCTACGCGGCGGGCAACTTCTACATCAACGACAAGTCGACCGGCGCCGTGGTCGGCCAGCAGCCCTTCGGCGGCGGCCGCGCCTCCGGCACCAACGACAAGGCCGGCGCCCCGCAGAACCTGATGCGCTGGACCCTGACCCGCGCCATCAAGGAGACCCTGGTCCCGCCGACCGACTACTCCTACCCGCACATGGGCTGACCTCCGCCCGCCCCGTGACCTCGGGCCGGGAAGCCTGACCCCCGAGCAGGCTTCCCGGCCCGTTGCCAGTTCCGGCCCTGTCACCATGTGCTCATGACGGTGACGGCGGACGACGGGGCACGGCTGTGGGCGGAGCGGTCGGACGGCGAGGGTGATCCGCTGGTGCTGTGCCACGGCGGACCGGGCCTGTGGGACATGTTCGGCGACCTGGCCGCGCTGCTCGCGGACGTCACCCCCGTGATCCGCTGGGACCAGCGCGGCTGCGGCCGCTCGGAGCGCGCCGACGGCCCCTGGACCACCGCGCGCCTCGTCGCCGACCTGGACGTCGTACGACGCCACTTCGGCCTGGAGCGGATGGCGCTGCTCGGCCACTCCTGGGGCGCTCAGCTCGGCCTGAGCTACGCACTGGCCCACCCGGACCGGGTGAGCGCCCTGGTCTACGTCTCCGGCACCGGCACCGGCATCGGCCCGGACGCCGACTGGCACCCCGGGTACAAGGAGAACTTCCTCGCCCGCCTCGCCGACCACCCCGAACGCCTGACCCGCTGGCGGGAGTTGTCCGGCATCGCGACGCGCACGCCGGAGGAGGAGCGGGAACGGGCCGTGCTGCACTGGTCCGTGGAGTTCGAGGACCGGGACCGGGCCCTGGAGCCGGCCGGGCGCATGGCCGAGCCGTGGTTCGGGATCAACTCCGAGTGCGCCGGCGCCCTCAACGAGGAACGGCGGCGCACCTGGGGCACCCCGGCGCTGCGCTCCGCCTGCCGGGCCCTCGAGGTGCCGGTGCTGATCGTCGACGGCGCCCACGACATCCGCCCCCGTACCGCCGTCGACTCCCTCGCCGCGGCGCTGCCGCACGTCCGCCGGGTCACGCTCCCCGGCGCCGGGCACATGCCGTGGGTGGACGACCCCGGGGGCTTTCGCGAACTGCTCAGCCGGTGGGCAGGTGACGGCCGAGGAAGTCCCGCATGAGCGCGGCGATCGCGTCGGCGTGCGTCTCCAGGGCGAAGTGCCCGGCGGGCAGCAGGTGCACCTCGGCCTCCGGGAGGTCCCGCCGGAAGGCGAGCGCGCCGGCCGGCACGAAGATCTCGTCGTGCTGGCCCCAGACCGCGAGCAGCGGAACCCGGCTCACGCGGAAGTACTCGTGGAAGGCCGGGTAGAGCGCGAGGTTGGCGCCGTAGTCGGAGATCAGGTCGAGCTGGATCTCCGTCTGGCCGGGGCGGGCCAGCAGCGCCGTGTCGTGCTCGTAGGCGTCCGGGCTGACCAGTGAGGGGTCCGGAACGCCGTGCAGGTACTGCCACTTGACGCCGTCGGGGGAGTAGATCTCCCGCACCGGCGCCTCCGTCCGCGGTGTCCGCTTCTCGATCAGGGCCAGCACGGGCGCCCAGGCCTCCGCGCCCAGCCCCTCCTCGTAGGCGTTGCCGTTCTGCGTGACGATCGCGGTCACCCGGCCGGGGTGTGCGAGGGCCAGGCGCAGGCCTATCGGGGCGCCGTAGTCCTGGATGTAGAGGGCGTACCGCTCCAGTCCCAGCCGCCGGGTGAACTCGTCCGTGACGGCGGCGAGTTCGTCGAAGGTGTAGGAGAACTCCGCCGGACCGGGCGCCGCCGACCGGCCGAAGCCGATGTGGTCGGGGGCGATCACCCGGTACCGGTCGGCGAGCAGCGGAATCAGGTCGCGGAACATGTGCGAGCTGCTCGGGAAGCCGTGCAGGAGCAGCAGCGCCGGTGCGTCGGAGGGGCCCGCCTCGCGGTAGTACACCTCGAGGCCGCGGACGGTGACGGTGCGGTGGTGGACCTGGTGAGTGGGCATGGGGGCAGTCCAGCACGCCCTCACCTAACCAGTCAATATGTTTTTAAGGGTTAGGTGGATACTGGGGCATGACCCTCCGTCTGCGCACCGCCCACACGTCCGACCTCGACCCGGCCGAACTCCGTTCCGCCAGGGCGCTGCTGGACGACGCCTTCGACGGCGACTTCAGTGACGAGGACTGGGACCACGGCCTCGGCGGCATCCACGCCCTCGTGCACGACGGTGCCGGGCTCGCCGCGCACGGCTCCGTCGTGATGCGCAGGACGCGGCATCAGGGGCACTGGCTGCGCACCGGATACGTGGAGGCCGTCGCCGTGCGGGCCGACGTGCGGCGGGCGGGGCTGGGGGGCCGGGTGATGGCGGCTCTCGAGCGCGTCGTCGACCGGGCCTACGACCTCGGCGCGCTCTGCGCGAGCGAGGACGGCGCCCCGCTGTACGCGGCCCGCGGCTGGCGGCGGTGGAGCGGGCGCGTGTGCGCCCTCTCGCCGTCCGGGATCGTCCGCCTGCCGGAGGAGGAAGGGAGCATCCACCTCTGGCCGGTCCCGTCCGGGCGGCCGCTCGACCCGGGGCACGAGCTGGTCTTCGACTGGCGTGACGGAGACGTGGTCTGACGGCATGTCGCCGGCCGTCGGCCAAGGGCGGTGAAATCGGTTTTCTCCGGCGGCCGAGAGCGTCGCCCGCGCCCAGGGCGAGTGCCCATTGTTGGCATTCCGGATATGAGCCGAGTGGGCGGTCCGCATTTGTCGATGCTGGCTGAAATCGGTCGGCGATCTCCCGCATCCTGAAAGTCGCTTGACCCGTAAGGGTGTTCGCGTAGGCTGCGTCTGCCCTGCGGGAAACGCCGAGTTGGAACGAGTCACGCGGATACGTCAACGATTCCCGGAATGCCGACCGGTGTCGGGGATTCGGTCTCGCGCGCACCGGAATGGCTCCATTGATCGACGTGTCCGGCATGGCCCCGCGGTGCCGTTTTCCGGCAATCAGTCCAAGAGGAATACAAGCGGGCCACTGCACGGCCCACGGGGCCGCCGGCGAGAGCAGGCCGCCGCGGCCCGCGCCGGATCGTGCGTCCGCACCGATGAAGAGGGGGCACGTGAAGCGCACACATCTGTGGCAGGCGATGACGATCAGCGCCTGTACAGCCCTGCTCGTGGCCGGCACGACCGGCCAGAGCCTCGCTGACTCCACACCGCCGAAATCCGCCGCGAACGGGTGGCGCGGTCAGGGCGGAACGGGCGTCGAACCGGAAGCGATACCCAAGGCGGAACGCTCCGCCGTTCTCGGGCGCGACTACGCCGCCTCCTCCGACACCGCCTTCACCACCAGCGGGGACGCCTCCGGGTTCCACGTGCTGGTCGCCGACGCCAAGGACGGCTACCGGTGGAGGACGGCGGCGACCCTGTCCGAGCCGGGCATCGGTGCCGACGCCTGGATCGGCAACGCCTGTACGACCGGGTCCGGCAAGCGGGTCGCCGTCGCCTACGCGCCGCGTACGTTCACCAACCGGCCGGAACTGATGGCCCGCGGTGCCTTCACCGCCGTCGTCGACCTGACCACGGGCAAGGTCACCAAGCTGCCGTTCACCTCCTCGCTGGCCTACTTCAGCCCCGGCTGCGGCAACGGCGAGCGGGCCGTGTTCACGCAGCTCACCCACGAGGGCGACAAGAAGCAGCAGACCCGCCTGATCACCGTCGACACCGCGACCGGCAGGCAGGCAAGGCCCGTCGTGCGGCCCGGCGAGGTCACCTCCGCGATACCCGTCGAGCACGGCATCGCCGCCGCGCACATGAACAGGATCGTCCGGATCAGCGGTGGCAGGGAGACCGTGCTGGCCGCCACCCGCGGCGTGCCGTTCCAGCTCACCGAGGACGGTGACGGCGGCCTGGCCTTCATCGACCGCGAGCAGGACAAGAAGGAGAACGGCAGGCCCGCGTCCTGGGCCGAACACCTTCCCGCCGCCTCCCTGCGCGAGGGCAGGAGGACGAAGCCCGCCACCGTGGCGTCCGGCCGGCTCACCGACTGGGACCTCACCTCCTCCGCCGACGGCCGGGTGTTCGTCACCGGGCACGCCAGGAGCACCGGGAAGCAGCCCAGGCTGTTCGGCAACCCCGGCGGACTGCCCAAGGGGGCCCGCCTGTCCCGGCACGGCGGCGTGGCGCTCAGCACCACGTGGGCCGACGGAAAGACCATGTCGCTCGGCAAGGACGAGGCGAGCGGCATCCGCACGGCGCGCATCACCCTGCACGCGCTGGACAGCGGCAAGCGGACCGTCCTGGACGCGATCCCCGGCCGGCACCGTGTCGGCGGAGCGAAGGCCGCCGCCCTCGGCGCCGCCCCTCCCCGGTCCGCGGAGCGGCCACGGGCGTTCCGGACGCCTCACCCACCGGGCACCCGTCCACCGGGAAGGGTGCCGGCGGCACGTCCACCCGGCCGGCCCCGGCACAGGTCCTGGCCGCCTCCCCGAGCGACCCCGCCGAGGGCACCGACGAGCGGTACTGCTCGGTGGCCCGCAACGACGTCAGGAAGCAGGCGTTCCAGCCCACTCCGCGCCAGGTCGAGTGGGCCGTGGACCAGGCCGTCGTCGGTGAGCTGCGCTTCGACCGGCCGGCCAACTGGAAGAACACCGGCATGGACGGCTACAGCCCGAACGGGCTGTTCCCGCCGGTCGTGCTGGCCGGCGACCCCAACGGGACCCTCGACAACGAGGACCCCGACGTCACCGACCGGTGGCACATCCCCTCGCAGGTGATGCTCGGTGTCACCGCGCAGGAGTCCAACATGTGGCAGGCCACCCGCTTCGCCGTCCCGGGGGTGACCGCCAACAGCCTCATCGGCAACTACTACGGCACCCAGTACACCTCCGACGGCACCCAGGCCGACCCCTGGCGCATCAACTTCTCCGAGGCCGACTGCGGTTACGGGATCACCCAGGCCACCGACGGCATGCGCCTGGCGGGGAAGACCAAGCCGGGCGAGACCGTGCTGCCGCCCACCACGCAGGAGGCCGTGGCCCTCGACTACGCCGCCAACATCGCCTACGGCGTGCAGATCCTCTCCCACAAGTGGAACGACACATACTACGCCGGGATGAAGATCAACAACGGCAACCCGCAGTGGATCGAGAACTGGTTCTTCGCCCTGTGGGCGTACAACTCCGGCTTCTACAACACGCCGGACTCCGGCGGACACCAGGGCCTCGGCTGGACCAACAACCCGGCCAACCCCCTGTGGAAGGCCAACCGCACCCCGTTCCTGGAGAACGCGGGTGGCGGCGACGACTACAGCCACGCCGCGCACCCGCAGGACTGGCCGTACGAGGAGAAGGTGCTCGGCTGGGCCGCACGGCCCATCTCCGCCATGTTCGCCCCCGGCGACTTCCGTCCCGGTTACCTCTCCGCCTGGTGGAACAGCAACCTCCAGCGCACCGCCGTCAAGCCGCCGATCGACCTGTTCTGCGACAGCAGCAACCACTGCGACCCGTCCAGGATCGGCGACAGCGACTCCAACGACCCCGGCCAGGGCGCCTGCACCCTGGACTCGGGTGACAGCGACACCAACCCGCACTGGCTGCACTGCTGGTGGGACAAGCCGGCCCAGTGGAAGGACTGCGACAGACTGGCCGAGTGCGGTCACCAGGTGCACCGCTTCAACACCGGCTACCCCGAGCAGGCCGACGCCAACTCCTACCCGCCGCGCTGCTCCACGGGCCTGCCGTCCAACGCGCTGATCGTCGACGACATCCCCGACGGCACGACGCCGGCCGGGTCGAACTCGCGGGGCTGCGGCCCGGCGAGATCGGACGGCACCTTCACCCTGGCCTACCAGCCCTCGGACATCGTCGACTCCGAGACCGGGCAGACCGTCACCACCTACCCCGGCAAGATCGACACCCATCAGATCGGCGCCGGCTACGGAAACCACTTCTGGTTCACCCACACCCGCTCCGCGGAGTCCTACCCGCCGCCGGGCGACCGGATGAAGGTGACCGGGACCTGGAAGCTGGGGCGGAAGATCACCGAATACGGCGGTCAGGCCGAGGTGTTCGCGCACATCCCGGACCACGGGGCGCAGACCGGTGCCGCCAACTACCGCATCCAGACGGCCTTCGGCACCGTCACCAAGCAGATCTCGCAGGCGGACAACCAGTCCAACAAGTGGGTGTCCCTGGGCTCGTACCGGTTCACCGACACGACGCCCCAGGTGAGCCTGGACAACTTCAACGGGGGCGACGGCACCAAGGACATCGCCTTCGACGCGCTCGCGTTCGTGCCCGGCGACCACGACGGCCTGAACGCCATCACCTTCCCCGAGGCGGATCCGAACGCCCCGACGTCGACTTCGTGGCCGCCCAGGACGCCAAGGAGGTCAGCACCACGTCCTCGCTCATGTCCCGTGCGCTCGCCGGCGCCCCGGGCAAGGAGTCGTGCTCGGCCGGCCGTGACGGCGTCACCATGTGTGCCACGTACAAGCCGCTGACCAAGAAGGAGGAGAGGAGCGCGAGGACCGGCAACAGGAGCGTCGCGCCGTCCGCGGCCGCCGCGGCGGGCCCCGTGGGATGGTGCAAGGACATCAACGGCGCCGCCATGCAGACGAGGACCCAGGGCTGCATGCGCGGGCTCCTCGTGCTCACCGCGAGCCGTGACGGCGCCCCCGTCGGCAACGCGACCGTCAAGGTCATCCAGGAGATCAACCTCGACCCGAAGTCGAACCAGTTCACCACGTGGACCGAGGTCTCCCTGGTCAACATGACGGGCATCAGCTCCACGACGATGACCTCGTACGACGAGGAGTGCTGGTCCACCACCGCCTGCACGGAGAGCTACGGCACCTGGAGCGGCGGCCTGACCTGGACCGCGGGCGACCCGCACGTCGCCACCCGCACCAACACCTTCTCGTGGAACAAGGTCGGCGGCGGCGAGGACCGGCTCGACTTCACCTGGCAGACCAGCTGGTCCACCCCGGACGCGGCCGTCCAGGCGGTCCCGAAGTGGAGCAACAACGGGTTCGACGTCCGGTGCGACAACAAGGTGGGCGGCAACACGGGGTGCGTCTTCCCGAAGTACACCCCGACGCTGCAGCTGAACACCAAGAAGTACCCGGCCGCCGCCTCGTACTACTGGGTGCTCATGGAGAAGCTGGCGTCCCACCCGGGCAGCGAGAAGTTCGGCAAGCCGCTGCACCGCCTGGCCGACGAGACGAAGGCCAAGGAGAACCGCGACAAGATGTGCATGCTCGCCGTGGCGGAGTGGAACCCCAACCCGGCCGCCGACGGCACGAGTTGCGACGAGTACCCCTTCGCGAAGTCGCGCGAGAGCGGCGGGCAGACGCTCAGCTCCGGCAAGTACTGCGTCCAGATGTACGCGGACAAGCAGACGGACGGCACCTGGATGCTGGAGCTGGACAACAACTACCCGTACCCGAGCTGGAACGAGATCTGCGGCCGGGCCGCCGTCCCGGCCAAGCAGAACACCGACGCCGGTGGTGACCTCGGACGGTTCACCTCCGAGATCAGGCTCCTGGACGACGACGCGTACTACGTCCAGACCGGCTTCGAGTACTGCGACATCAAGTCCGTCTGCAACATCAGCTAGCGGCGGGCGCCGGTGAACCGGCCCTCCGGGTCACGCACCCGGAGGGCCGCTTCCGTCTCCCGGCGCGCTCAGGCCGTGACCCACTCGAGCATGCGTCCCTCGTGGACGGAGGGGCGGCGGCCCGCCGTCGGCAGCGGCGCCATGCCCTCCAGCGACTCGCACAGGTCGTGCAGCATCAGGCCCAGCCCCGGCCACAGCCACCGGTACTCGGGGTCGCCGAACGAGATCTCCCCGACCTCGCCGTAGTGGTCGTCGCGGTGGTCCACGAAGAGCAGGTCGCCGGTGAGGCTCTGCGCGAAGGGCACCCAGCGCTCGTGCGCGGTCCGCCCCACGACCTCGTCCTCGTAGCCCTCCTCCACGGCCTCCGACGCCGTCTCGGCGAGATGGCCCCGCCACTGCGCGATCCCGTCGGTGCCGAGCGGTCCGTGCCCGAAGAGGAAGGCCCCGGCCTGGGTGCTCGACCGGCGCGGGACGACCCCGTTGTGCCGGGCGAGCAGCGCCTTCAGATCGTCGTGGAGCGGGAACCCGAGCTCGGCCTCCAGCCCGGCCAGCTCCGCGTCGGACGCGCCGGGCCGGAGCGCCGCCCCGTCCTCCGGGGCGTTGCGGGCCAGCCACTCCTCGAACCGCGGCCACAGGTCCTCGACGCGGAAGCTCCCCCCGCGCGCGGATTGATTCATTCGATCCTCTCCCTTGCCGGCGGTGGCGGACGTCCCTGTCGATCGAGTGAGGGCCCGAGTCGACCGTACACGGACAAAGCGCAGGTCGCGGCCGGGTGGCGGGATCCGCCGTCTCAGATAGTAGGAAGTCCGAGTAATTGTGCAGACAGGCGCGTCGAGCTCCCTTAGCTTTGTAGAAGTCGAACGTCTCGCTCGATCCAGCGAGTGGCGGTCGTGAGCCGGTCCCCGTGCAGGCAACCCCTGCGGCACCGCTCTCCGCCCTCTGGGGGCCCCGCCCGCGCCCATTAGGCAGCGGGGAGTCTCGCAACCCCCCTTGCCGTACTCCGGTTTCCCGAAGGAGTCGATTCATCATGGCCGAGACGACCGTCCGCCGCCGAGTCCGCCACGTGACCCGCTCGACCGAGTCCGAGCGCAAGAACGCCGCCGCCGCCCTCCAGCGCGCCCTCGACCGCCGCGACAACGGCGGCGAGACCGGCCACTGAGCCGCCACCGGCCCGGGAGCCGCACCCGCCCGGGGTGCGGCGCGGCCCCCGCCGCGCCGCGTCCCGGAAGGGGCCGGAGGCCCGCGCGTCCGCATCGCGGACAGGGCATGTCATCCTCTGGGACGAGGAGTAGGGTGCCCGACATGTCTCGCAGCCTCAATCTCGCAGTGATCCCCGGTGACGGCATCGGCCAGGAGGTCGTGGCCGAGGGTCTGAAGGTCCTCTCCGCCGTCCTGCCGCAGGATGTGAAGCTGGAGACCAAGGAGTACGACTTCGGCGCCAGGCGCTACCACGCCACCGGTGAGACCCTCACCGACGCGGACCTCGACGCCCTGAAGCGGCACGACGCCATCCTGCTCGGCGCCATCGGCGACCCGTCGGTCCCCTCCGGCGTGCTGGAGCGCGGCTTCCTGCTCAAGCTCCGCTTCGCCTTCGACCACCACGTCAACCTGCGCCCGTCGAAGCTGCTGCCCGGCGTCTCCACCCCGCTGGCCGGCCAGCCGGAGATCGACTTTGTGGTCGTCCGCGAGGGCACCGAGGGCCCCTACACGGGCAACGGCGGCACCATCCGCAAGGGCACCGAGCACGAGGTCGCCACCGAGGTCTCCGTCAACACGGCCTACGGGGTCGAGCGCGTGGTCCGCGACGCCTTCGCCCGCGCCCAGGCCCGCCCGCGCAAGAAGCTCACGCTGGTCCACAAGAACAACGTGCTGACCTTCGCCGGGCACCTGTGGACGAACGTCTTCAACAAGGTGGCCGAGGAGTACCCCGAGGTCACCACCGACTACATCCACGTGGACGCGGCGACCATCTACCTGGTCACCGATCCCGCCCGTTTCGACGTGATCGTCACCGACAACCTCTTCGGCGACATCATCACCGACCTCGCCGCGGCCGTCTCCGGAGGTATCGGCGTGGCCGCCTCCGGCAACATCAACCCCGGCGGCGAGTTCCCGTCCATGTTCGAGCCGGTGCACGGCTCCGCCCCGGACATCGCGGGACAGGGCAAGGCCGACCCCAGCGCCACGGTGCTGTCCGTCGCGCTGCTGCTGCGCCACCTCGGCCACGACGCCGAGGCCGACCGCATCGACGCCGCGGTCGCCGCCGACCTCACCGAGCGGGTGGGCAAGCCCGCCCGCAGCACCTCCGAGATCGGCGACGCCCTCGCCGTACGCGTAGCCGGCTGACCCGCCGCGCCACGCACGAGCCGTCGGGTCGCACACGCACCCGGCGGCTTCTTTTGTGCCTCGCCGGGTGCCACCATCAACCACTGGACCGCTTTCACCCCGATTCCGTCCGCCGTGGTCCGCGCGCGATAATCGAACGCGGAGCCGCGACATGAGGGAAAGCTCGGACGTCCTAGCACCGGCCACCGGCCGGTGAGGGGCATGAGCGCGGCCCGGTCACTACTCACCGGTGAAGGACAACCACTCATGACGACGCCCACGATCGAGCTCAAGCCCTCCGCCCACCCGCTCGCCGCCGCGGAGCGCGAGGCGATCCTGGCCAGCCCCGGATTCGGCCGCCACTTCACCGACCACATGGTGACGATCAAGTGGACCGAGGGGCGCGGCTGGCACGACGGCCAGCTCGTTCCGTACGCGCCGATCCCCCTCGACCCCGCCACCAACGTCCTGCACTACGCCCAGGAGATCTTCGAGGGCCTGAAGGCGTACCGCCAGCCCGACGGCACGGTCGCCACCTTCCGCCCGGACCAGAACGCCAAGCGCTTCCAGCGGTCCGCGCGCCGTCTCGCCATGCCGGAGCTGCCCGTCGAGACGTTCGTCCAGGCGTGTGACCTCCTGGTCCAGCAGGACAAGGACTGGGTGCCCGCGCACGGCGGCGAGGAGTCCCTCTACCTGCGCCCGTTCATGATCGCCACCGAGGTCGGCCTGGGCGTCAAGCCCGCCAACGAGTACCTGTTCATCGTCATCGCCTCCCCGGCCGGCGCCTACTTCCCGGGCGGGGTCCGCCCGGTGTCGATCTGGGTCTCCGAGGACCGGGTCCGCGCCGTCCCCGGCGGCATGGGCGACGCCAAGACCGGCGGCAACTACGCCGCCTCCCTGCTCGCCCAGGCCGAGGCCGCCGCCAAGGGCTGCGACCAGGTCTGCTACCTCGACGCCGTGGACCACAAGTGGGTCGAGGAACTGGGCGGCATGAACCTGTACTTCGTGTACGGCGACAAGATCGTCACGCCCACCCTGACCGGCTCCATCCTGGAGGGCGTCACCCGTGACTCCCTGCTCGCCGTCGCCCGCGACCTCGGCTACACGTCCGAGGAGGGCCGGGTCTCGGTCGAGCAGTGGCAGCGCGACTCCGAGAACGGCACGCTCACCGAGGTCTTCGCCTGCGGCACCGCGGCCGTGATCACCCCCGTCGGCACCGTGAAGCGGGCCGGCGCCGAGTGGCAGCAGAGCGGTGGCGAGCCGGGCGAGGTCACCGTCCGCCTGCGCCAGGCCCTCCTCGACATCCAGCGCGGCAAGGCCGAGGACCGGCACGGCTGGATGCACAAGCTGGGCTGACGCCCGCCCGGCACGCTCAGGGGCCGCCCGGACACCGCGTCCGGGGCGGCCCCTCGTGCGTCCGGGGTCCACGCGTCCCGCCATCCCGGCTCCTCGGTTCGAACGATGCTCAATGTGACATTGATCGAACCGCACCGGCCAATCCTGCCCTTGCCCAGAACCTGTGTTTAGAGTGATGCTCTAAACGACGGACGACAAGGAGGTGCAGTGCCGTGAGACTGACTCCCACCGAACGGGACCGGCTGCTGCTCTTCGGGGCCGCCGAGCTGGCCCGGGCCCGCCGGGCGCGCGGTCTCCGGCTGAACGTGCCGGAGGCCACCGCGCTGATCGCGGACACGGTCTGTGAGGCGGCCCGCGACGGGCGGCGGCTCGCGGAGGCCGTCGAGGCGGCCCGCTCGGTGCTCGGCCCCGAGGACGTGCTGCCGGGCGTCGCCGACGTCGTCACCGAGGTGATGGTCGAGGCCGTCTTCGACGACGGCTCCCGGCTGGCGGTGGTCTCCGACCCGATCGGCGGCGGCCTGGGGGAGCGGGCGCCGGGCGCCCTGCTGCCGGGGCCCGGGCACGCCGACCCCGCGCCGGCCGTCCGGCTCCGGGTCACCAACACCGCGTCCGTGCCGGTCTCCGTCACCTCGCACTTCCACTTCTTCGAGGCCAACCCGCGGCTGGACTTCGACCGTGAGAGGTCCTACGGCATGCGGCTCGCCGTGCCCGCGGGCTCCTCGGTGCGGTTCGGACCGGGGGAGAGCGAGGAGGTCGGCCTGGTGCCGATCGGCGGGGAGCGGATCGCGATCGGCTTCGCCGGTCTCGTCGACGGCCCGCTGGACGCGCCCGGCGCGCGGCGGGAGGCGCTGCGCAGGGCGGCGGCCTGCGGATACCTGGGCGTCTCGTCCCAGGCCGAGGCGGACGGAGGCGAGGAGCGATGAGCCGCTCGAAGGGGCGAGAGGTCAGCAGGTCGGTCCACGTCGACCCGCACGCCTACGCCGCCACCCACGGCCCCGGGCCGGCGACCGCGTCCGCCTGGGCGACTCCGGGCTGACCGTGCGGATCGAGTCGGACGCCCAGCGGTACGGCGACGAGTTCCTCGCCGGGTTCGGCAAGACCGCCCGCGACGGCCTGCACCTGAAGGCCGCCGCCGTCCGCGACACCTGCGACGTCGTGATCAGCAACGTCGTCGTGATCGACGCGGTCCAGGGCATCCGCAAGGTGTCCATCGGCATCCGCGAGGGGCGCGTCCACGCCATCGGCCGGGCCGGCAACCCCGACACCCTGGACGGCGTCGACGTCGTCGTCGGCACCGGCACGTCCATCGTGTCCGGGGAGGGGCTGATCGCCACCGCCGGTGCCGTCGACACCCATGTGCACCTGCTGTCGCCCCGGATCATGGAGGCCTCCCTCGCCTCCGGCGTGACCACGATCATCGGGCAGGAGTTCGGCCCGGTGTGGGGCGTGGGCGTCAACTCGCCCTGGGCGCTGCGGCACGCGTTCGGCGCCTTCGACGCCTGGCCCGTCAACATCGGCTTCCTGGGCCGGGGTTCGTCGTCCCACGAGGCGCCGCTCGTCGAGGCGCTGGCCGAGGGCGGGGCGAGCGGGTTCAAGGTGCACGAGGACATGGGCGCCCACACCCGCGCGCTCGACACCGCCCTGCGGGTGGCCGAGGAGCACGACGTCCAGGTCGCCCTGCACAGCGACGGCCTGAACGAGTGCCTCTCCGTCGAGGACACCCTGCGGGTGCTGGAGGGCCGCACGATCCACGCCTTCCACATCGAGGGCTGCGGCGGCGGCCACGTGCCGAACGTGCTGAAGATGGCCGGCGTCCCGAACGTCATCGGCTCCTCCACCAACCCCACCCTGCCTTCGGCCGGGACGCGGTCGCCGAGCACTACGGCATGATCGTCTCCGTCCACGACCTGAAGACCGACCTGCCCGGCGACGCCGCCATGGCCCGCGACCGCATCCGGGCCGGCACGATGGGCGCCGAGGACGTCCTGCACGACCTGGGCGCGATCGGCATCACCTCGTCCGACGCGCAGGGCATGGGCCGGGCCGGCGAGACGGTCCGGCGCACCTTCGCCATGGCCGGCAAGATGAAGGCCGAGCTGGGCCCGCTGGAGGGCGACGGGGAGGCTGACGACAACGCCCGCGTCCTGCGCTACATCGCCAAGCTGACCATCAACCCGGCCATCGCGCACGGACTCGCCCACGAGGTCGGCTCGATCGAGACCGGCAAGCTCGCGGACATCGTGCTGTGGCGCCCGGAGTACTTCGGCGCCAAGCCGCAGCTCGTCCTCAAGTCCGGCTTCCCCGCCTACGGCGTCACCGGCGACCCGAACGCGGCCACCGACACCTGCGAACCCCTGGTGCTGGGGCCGCAGTTCGGCGCGTACGGCGCCACCGCCGCAGACCTCTCGGTGGCCTTCGTCGCCCGCGCCGCGGCCGAGCAGGGGAGCGACACGATGCCCACCCGGCGCCGCCGGGTCGCCGTCCGCGGCACCCGCGGCATCGGACCGGCCGACCTGCGGCTCAACTCCCGCACCGGAGCCGTCGACGTCGACCGGCGCACCGGCCTGGTCACCCTCGACGGCGACCCGCTGCGCTCCGAACCCGCCGAGTCAGTGTCCCTCAACCGGCTCTACTTCCTCTGACCCAAGGACCTGCCCATGACCTACCGCATGCCCCCCGAGTGGGCCCCGCACGAGCGCACCTGGATGGCCTGGCCGGGGCCCAACCCGACCTTCGCCGACGACGGGGAACTGGCCGCGGCCCGCGCCGCCTGGGCGGCCGTGGCCCGCGCGGTGCGCCGCTTCGAGCCGGTGACGATGGTGCACGGCCCCGGCCAGGGCGAGCGGGCGCGGGCCCTGCTCGGTCCGGACGTCGAGCTGGTGGAGCGCGAGCTCGACGACGCCTGGATGCGCGACATCGGCCCGACCTTCGTGCTCGACGAGCAGGGCCGGCCGGCCGCCGTGGACTGGGTGTTCAACGGCTGGGGCGGCCAGGACTGGGCCCGCTGGGAGCACGACGCCAAGATCGCCCGCCAGGTCGCGGACCTGGCCGGGGTGCCGGTGCTGAGCAGTGAACTCGTCAACGAGGGCGGCGCCGTCCACGTCGACGGCGAGGGCACGGTACTGCTCACCGAGACCGTCCAGCTCGGCGCCGGCCGCAACCCCGGGTGGAGCCGGGAGCGGGTCGAGGCGGAGATCCACGCGAGGCTGGGCACCAGCAAGGCGATCTGGCTCCCGCACGGCCTGTCCGGCGACTACGGCAGGTACGGCACCCAGGGCCACGTCGACATCGTCGCGGCCTTCGCCCGGCCCGGCACGGTCCTCGTGCACACCCAGCGGGACCCGGCCCACCCGGACCACGCCCGCTCCAGGACGTACCTGGAGATCCTGCGCGGCGAGACCGACGCCCGGGGGCGCCCGCTGGAGGTCGTCGAGGTGCCCGCGCCCACCGTCCTGAAGGACGAGGAGGGCGACTGGGTCGACTACTCCTACATCAACCACTACCTGTGCAACGGCGGCGTCGTGCTCTGCGCCTTCGACGACCCCAACGACGAGGTCGCGGCCGGCATCTTCCGCCGCCTGTTCCCCGACCGGGAGGTGACACCGGTGGACGCCCGTACGATCTTCGCCGGCGGTGGAGGCATCCACTGCATCACCCAGCAGCAGCCGAAGAGCTAGGAGCAGCCGATGGCCGGTGCGCGCAGGAACGCGCCGCCGCGCGAGGACGTCCTCGCCGCCGCCATGGACATGATCGCCGAGCGCGGTCTGGAGAAGCTCACCATGGCGGCGCTCGGCCGGGAGGTCGGGATGAGCAGCGGCCACCTGCTGTACTACTTCCGCTCCAAGGACGAGCTGCTGCTGCGCACCCTGGAGTGGAGCGAGGGCCGGCTCGGCGCCGAGCGCGGCCGGCTGCTCACCCGCCCGGGCTCCGCCCGCGAGCGGCTGGAGGCGTACGTGGGCCTGTACGTCCCCGACGGACACCGCGACCCGCACTGGACCCTGTGGCTGGAGGTCTGGAACCGCTCGCAGAACGCCGCCGAGGAGGCCCGGGAGCGGCAGGCCGCCATCGAGGGCGCCTGGCACCGCGACCTGGTCGCGCTCGTCGCCGAGGGCGTCTCGCGCGGCGAGTTCCGGCCGGTCGACGCCGACCGCTTCGCCACCCGGCTGCGCGCCCTGCTGGACGGCTTCTCCATCCATGTCGCCATCGGCCTGCGCGGCACCGACCGCGAGCAGGTCGTCTCCCACGTGCGGGAGTTCCTCGCCGAGGCCCTGTACGCGCCGCGGGCGCCGGCCGCCTGACCGCACGGACCGGGGACGGGCCGGGTCCGTGCCCCGTCCATCAGCGCGACCGGATACTGAGACGGGCGGCCGCCCGGGGCCGGGACTGTGCGAAACTTCCTCCGTGCCCTCGTTCGCCATGATTATCGGCAGCAGGCGCGCCGGTCCGCAGTGACCATCTCGTACTACCAGGTGCGGGTGGCCATCGTCGTCTCAGACCCGCGCGCAGACCTCTCGCACCCGCGAGGGGTCTTTTCGTTTTCCGGCTCACCCACGGCCGGGAGGCGCGGCGCGAGGAGTATCGCAGGGGCGGTGGAGCCGGACATTCCGGTAAGACCGAAGATTCACAATCAGGAGCCTTGAACTCATGACCGAGACGGTAACCAGCGAGCTCGACGACTCGTTCCACGTCTTCGACACCACGCTGCGCGACGGCGCGCAGCGCGAGGGCATCAATCTCACGGTCGCGGACAAGCTCGCCATCGCCCGGCACCTGGACGACTTCGGCGTGGGCTTCATCGAGGGCGGCTGGCCCGGCGCCAACCCGCGGGACACCGAGTTCTTCGCGCGGGCGCAGGCGGAGATCGACTTCCGGCACGCCCGGCTGGTCGCCTTCGGCGCCACCCGCCGCGCCGGAGCGAAGGCGGCGGACGACCCCCAGGTCAAGGCCCTGCTCGACTCCGGCGCCCCGGTGATCACACTGGTCGCCAAGTCGCACGACCGGCACGTCGAGCTGGCGCTGCGCACCACGCTGGACGAGAACCTGGAGATGGTCCGGGACACCGTGTCGTACCTGTGCGAACAGGGCCGCCGGGTCTTCGTCGACTGCGAGCACTTCTTCGACGGCTACCGCGCGAACCCCGAGTACGCGAAGGCCGTCGTCCGCACGGCCGCACGGGCCGGCGCCGACGTCGTCATCCTCTGCGACACCAACGGCGGCATGCTGCCCGCCCAGGTCCACGCGGTCGTCTCCACCGTCCTCGCCGACACCGGTGCCCGGCTCGGCATCCACGCCCAGGACGACACCGGCTGCGCGGTCGCCAACACGCTGGCCGCCGTCGACGCCGGCGCCACCCACGTGCAGTGCACGGCCAACGGCTACGGCGAGCGCGTCGGCAACGCCAACCTGTTCCCGGTGGTCGCGGCCCTGGAGCTGAAGTACGGCAAGAAGGTGCTGCCCGAGGGCCGGCTGCGCGAGACCACCCGGATCTCGCACGCGATCGCCGAGGTCGTCAACCTCACGCCCTCCACGCACCAGCCGTACGTGGGCGTCTCCGCCTTCGCCCACAAGGCCGGACTGCACGCCTCCGCGATCAAGGTCGACCCCGACCTGTACCAGCACATCGACCCCGAGCTGGTCGGCAACACCATGCGCATGCTGGTCTCCGACATGGCGGGCCGGGCCTCCGTCGAGTTGAAGGGCAAGGAGCTCGGCGTCGACCTCGGCGGCGACCGGGAACTGGTCGGCCGGGTGGTCGAGCGGGTCAAGGAGCGCGAGCTCCGGGGCTACACCTACGAGGCCGCCGACGCCTCCTTCGAGCTGCTGCTCCGCGCCGAGGTCGAGGGCAGGCCGCTGAGGTACTTCGAGGTCGAGTCCTGGCGGGCCATCGTCGAGGACCGCCCCGACGGCACCCACGCCAACGAGGCCACGGTCAAGCTGTGGGCCAAGAGCGAGCGGATCGTCGCCACCGCGGAGGGCAACGGCCCGGTGAACGCCCTGGACCGGGCCCTGCGGGTGGCGCTGGAGAAGATCTACCCGCAGCTCGCCAAGCTGGAGCTGGTGGACTACAAGGTCCGCATCCTGGAGGGCGTGCACGGCACCTCCTCCACCACCCGCGTCCTGATCTCCACCTCCGACGGCGGCGCCGAGTGGTCCACGGTCGGCGTGGCCGAGAACGTCATCGCCGCGTCCTGGCAGGCCCTGGAGGACGCCTACACCTACGGGCTGCTGCGGGCGGGCGTGGAGCCGGCCGAGTAGGCACAGTGGAGGGATGACCGAAGACGACGGCGCCCTCCTGTCCGGCGCCCGCGTGGCGACCCGGCTGCCCGCCGCGGACCTGGACCGGGCCAGGCGCTTCTACGCCGAGAAACTCGGACTGCGGCCCGTCGACGAACGCCCCGGCGGGCTGCTGTACCGGTGCGGCGGAACGGACTTCGTGCTGTTCCGCTCCACCGGGTCCTCGCCCGGCACCTTCACCCAGATGGCCTTCGAGACCGACCGGGACCTCGGTTCGGTCGTGGCGGAACTCAGACGGCGCGGGGTGGTCTTCGAGGAGGTCGACGCGCCCGGGTTCCGCACCCGGGACGGCGTCGCCGAGATCGACGGCAACTACCCGAGCAAGGGCGCCCGCGGGGAGCGCGGCGCCTGGTTCCGGGACAGCGAGGGCAACCTCCTCGGGATCGGGCAGCCGGTGCGCTGAGTCAGGGCGCCCGCCAGATGTTGTCGAAGGCAGCGTTCTCGATCTCCCGGCGCTGCCGCACGGCGGTCAGCTCCGTCACCGCGTCGCCGACCGCGGCCAGCACGGTCACCACCGGCTCGTCGGTGAACTCCTCCCCGGCCCCCTCTCCGCTCCCGATGCCCAGGGCGGCCGCGAGGGTGGCGAGGACCGGCTCGCGGCCCTCCCAGCGGTCGGTGGCCTGCCGCCGGGCCGCGGTGTCGGCGGCCGCGGCGGTCCGCGGCCGCCGCGGGAACCAGGGCCTGCGCTCGCCGGTGAGCTGCCCCTCGGTGTCCAGGGCGTCGAAGTAGGCCGAGGCCAGCCCCTCGCCCCGGCGCCACAGCCAGTCCTCGGCCGTCTCGTACGGTTCCTGCCGGACCAGCGCCGAGCCCGCCTCGTTCAGCATCCGGTCGTCCAGGGCCAGCGGCGGCCCCGGCACCATGCGCTCGCCCTCCAGGGTCACGGCCCGGGCGCCGAGCAGGTCGACCAGCTCGGCGCCCGCGAGCGCCAGCGACAGCTCGCCCTGCTCCACGGGGCGGTCACCGGAGACGTCGGTGGCGACGATGAACAGATCCCGTGCTGTGGTCATGTGGCGCTCTCCCGGTCCCGGACGGCTTTCCCTACGACCACCATGAAACGTGGGAGGCCGATCCGCGACAAGGCGGCGCCGCTCAGCAGGAATCCGCCGCGAGCCGCTCGACGCCGGCCCGGCTCGTCACCGGGCCGCCGGCCCGGAGCCGTCCCGGCCTCAGCCGGCCGATCCGCTCCCGGGTGAACTCCGCCCTCCCGTCGTGCGAGTCGCCGGTTGCGCAGTGCTCGAAAGCGCGGCTCGCCCGGTGGCGGGGGAGCCGTCGCCGCTCTCCGCGGTGCCGGGCCCGCCCACTCCCGGGCGGCGTGAGCAGGGGAAGCGGGCGTCGCCGCGCAGGCCGTCCTCGCGTACGTCCCGTCCCGTGGTGACGGGCCCGTCGCCGCCAAGCGGCCGGCGGCGGATCGACCGCCGCGCGGCCGCCGAGCAGCGGACATCCGGCGACCGCCGCCAGTACGGGCACCCGGCGCACACCCCCCTCACGGACGGGGGGCGCCCCGCCCTACTGCAGCTTCCACTTTTGGTTGGCGGCACCCGTGCACGACCAGATCTGGGCCCGGGCCCCGTTCGCCGACGAGTTGTCGGTGACGTCGAGGCACTTGCCGGCCGCCGTGTTCACCACATCACCGGTGGCGGCGTCGTACGACCAACGCTGGGCACCGGTTCCGTTGCAGTCGTACAACTGCACCTTCGCCCCGTCCGCCGTCGAGCCGGACGTGACGTCGAGGCACTTGCCGAGCGCCTGGACCGAGCCGTCGGCAGCGACCGTCCACCTCTGCGCCGCGCTGCCGTTGCAGTCGTAGAGCTGCACCGCCGTGCCGTTGGCGCTCGAACCGCCCGCCACGTCCAGGCACTTGCCGGCCAGACCGACGAACGAGCCGCTGCCGGCGGCGCCGCCGGACTGGGTGCCGGACCAGGTGAACGTGGCCGAGGTCTTGCCCGGGAGCGAGTAGGTGGCGTGCTGACCGCCCCAGTTGACCGTCATCGTCCGCGCCGACGCCGAGTCGTTGTAGGCGATCAGCGCCTTGCTCCCGTCGGGGTTGCGCCACGCCACGTTCGGCACGGCGCTCGACGCGGTCGACGCGATGCGCTGGGCACCGGGCCGGACGAACTTGGTCAGGTGGCCCATCGTGTAGTACTCGACGGTGTAGTCGACGGTCCCGCTCGCCCCGTCGCCGTTGTGCACCGTGACCAGGCCGGTGCAGGTGCCGCAGCCGCCGTTGTGCGGACCCATGTTCTGGTCCACCGCGAGGGACCACTTGGTCACCGACTTCGCCCAGTTGCGGGTGTAGTCGATGATGTTGTTCATGTCCTCGCGCTGCTGGTTGGCGATCCAGGTGCCGCCGGAGTGCTCGGTGCCGAAGGCGTCCAGGTTCGGGTACCGGTCGTGCACCGATGTCTGCTTGGCGATGTCACCGCCGTAGCCGTGCCAGGCGATGCCGCCGAAGTTGGGGTGGTCGCGGATCGCCGCGTCGTCGACGCTCTGGGCCGCGTAGGAGTCGTAGACGTCCCAGTTCCAGTCGTGCGCCAGCACCTTGGTCCTGAGCCCGGCGGACTGGAGCCTGGGCAGCAGTTCGCTCTTGAGGAAGTACTGGATGCCGGAGGCGTTCCAGCTCATCGACGGATAGCCGGAGCAGCACGTCGGCTCGTTCTGCGGGGTGACGTACGAGACGTCGATGCCCTGGTTCCTGTACGCCTGGAGGTACTTCACGAAGTACGCGGCGTAGGCCCCGTAGTCCTCCGCCTTCAGCCAGCCGCCGTTGAGCGAACCGCTGTCCTTCATCCAGGCCGGAGCCGTCCACGGCGAGGCCATGACGGTCAGGGAGGGGTTGAGCTGGAGCGCCTGCCTGGTCAGCGGGACGACGTCCGTGAGGTCGTGCGAGACGGAGAAGTTGTTCAGGTTCGGGTCGGTCTGCCCGGCGGGCACGTCGTCGTACGTGTACCCGTAGCGCGCCAGGTCCGAGGCGCCCATCGGATTGCGCAGGAACGACAGCCCGATGCCGTCCGTGGGCGAGAACAGCTTCCGCATCGTCGCGTCCCGCGTCGCCTGTGAGAGCGCGCCGCTGCCGTTCATCAGCCAGGCGGCGGTGTCGGTGAACGACGCGCCGCCGCCGGTGAAGGTCTGGTACCGGGTGTTCTCGTCGACGGTGATGTTCTCGCCGCCGCCCCCGGCCCCGGACTGGAAGGCGAACGGCGTCTGCGCCTGGAGACCGCGTACGACGTGCCGTCCGCCGGAGTCGTCGGTGGTGGTGAGCCAGGCCGTGACCTGCTCGCCGGCCGCGTGCGCGGAGGGCATGCCGAGGGTCGTGAGCCCGGCGGTGGTGAGCAGGCCGGCGAGCAGCAGCCGGGCCGTGCGCAGGGGTCGTCTCATGGAGCGCCGCCCTTCGGGGGTGGGGGATGGGGGCGTGCGAGCCGTGAGTAAATGACGGCTTCGAGGGCGCGTCAAGAGGTTGCGCATTCAGCTTCCGAACGCACAACCGCCTTCATCCGGCCACCTGTTGGCTCCGTACCACTTCTGACGTGAAGTATTGACGGCGCCGTGTGGGCCCAGTTAACTCACGACGTGATCTAAGTCATGAGTGAATCAAGAGCCGAGGGAAGGTACATGCGAAGAACCGCCCTGCTCGTCTCCGCCGCACTCCTCACCGGCCTGCTCCCCTGGGCGACCGCGCGAGCCGCCGACGACCCCGCCCCGGTCCCCGTCGACCGCTTCGAGGGCGAGGTCCCCTTCGCCGCCCAGCCCGCCGAGGGCATCTTCACCTGGGGCGGCGACTCGGACGACCCGCCGGCCCTGCGGCTGGCCACCCGCACCGACGCCCCGAGGGCGCGAAGGTCCTCACCGGCTCCTACGACATCAGCGGTTACGGCGGGTTCACCCACGACTTCGCCGCCACCGAGCCGGGCCACGACTGGTCCGCCCACCGGGGCATCCGGTTCTGGTGGGACGGCCGGGACAACGGCCGGAAGATCGCCTTCGAGATCAAGGACGGCGGCGCCCACGGCGAGGCCTCCGAGCTGTGGACCACCTCCTTCACCGACGACTTCACCGGCTGGAAACAGGTCGAGATCCCCTTCACCGACTTCACCTATCGCACGGACTACCAGCCCGTCGGAGGCATCGACCACGTCCTCGGCCTCGACCGGATGTGGGGGTACGCGGTCACGCTGCCGACCGGCGTCAAGGGCGACTTCGCCATGGACGGCGTGGAGTTGTACGGCCGGGCCGACCCGTCGCTGCGTGCCTCGGTGAGCACCGGCGCGGCCGTGTACCCCGTCGAGGAGGGCGGTACGGCGAAGGTCGGGGTCACCGTGAACACCACCGGTGCCCGTCCCCTGGACGAGCCCGTGACCGTCACGTACACCACGGCAGGCGGCACCGCCGGACCCGGCAGCGACTACACCCCGGTCTCCGGCACCCTCACCTTCCCGGCGGGCACCGCCTCCGGCACCTCGCGGACCGTCCGGGTGCCCACCCTCCGGGACAAGGCGGCCGAGCCCGCCGAGACCATCCCGCTGAAGCTCACGGTGGCCGGCGCCAAGGCGCCCGCCGAGACGCCGCAGGTCGTGATCGACGCCCACGGACTGCCGTACCTGGACGCCGGGCTGCCCGTGCGCAAGCGGGTGGCGGACCTGCTGAGCCGTATGTCCCTGGCGGAGAAGGCCGGCCAGATGACCCAGGCCGAGCGCGGCGCCCTGAGCGACCAGGGGGACATCGCCGGTTACGCGCTCGGCTCCCTCCTGTCCGGTGGCGGCTCGACGCCCGCGCCCAACACCCGGACGCCTGGGCGAAGATGATCGACGGGTTCCAGCTCCGCGCGCAGGCCACCCGCTTCCAGATCCCGCTGATCTACGGCGTGGACGCCGTCCACGGCCACAACAACCTGGTCGGCGCCACGATCATGCCGCACAACGTCGGCCTCGGCGCCACCCGCGATCCCCGGCTGGCCGAGCGGACCGGCGCGGTGACGGCGGCCGAGGTCCGGGCCACCGGCATCCCCTGGGACTTCGCGCCCTGCCTGTGCGTGAGCCGCGACGAACGCTGGGGACGCTCCTACGAGTCCTTCGGCGAGGACCCGGCGCTGGTCGAGTCGATGGAGACCGTCATCCAGGGTCTCCAGGGCCGGGCCGACGGCCGGGACCTGAGCCGCGGCGACAAGGTGCTCGCCACCGCCAAGCACTTCGTCGGCGACGGCGGCACCGAGTACGGCTCCTCGACCACCGGCACGTACACGGTCGACCAGGGCGTCACCAAGGTCACCCGGCAGCAGCTGGAGGCCGTCCACCTGGCGCCGTTCGGGACCGCCGTCGACCGGGGCATCGGCACGGTCATGCCGTCGTACTCCTCGCTCGACATCCTCGGTGACGGCCGGGGCCCGGTGAAGATGCACGCCAGGGCCGACATGATCAACGGTGTGCTCAAGGGCCGCATGGGCTTCGACGGGTTCGTCATCAGCGACTGGAACGCCATCGACCAGCTCCCCGGCGACTACGCCTCCCACGTCCGCACCTCGGTCAACGCGGGCCTGGACATGATGATGGTGCCCTACACGTACAAGGACTTCACCGGCACGCTCACCGACGAGGTGCGGGCCGGCCGGATCGACGAGCGGCGGATCGACGACGCCGTCTCCCGCGTCCTCACCCAGAAGTTCCGGCTCGGCCTCTTCGAGCACCCGTACGCCGACACCCGCGGCGCCGCCGCCATCGGCTCCCCGGCGCACCGGGCGGTGGCCCGCCGGGCGGCGGCCGAGTCCCAGGTGCTGCTGAAGAACAGCGGCGGGCTGCTGCCCCTGAGGAAGGGACAGAGGGTCTACGTCGCCGGGTCCAACGCCGACGACATCGGCAACCAGACCGGCGGCTGGACCGTCACCTGGCAGGGCGGCTCGGGGAACACCACCCCGGGTACGACGATCCTCGACGGCATGCGCGAGGCGGGCGGGGACGTCACGTACTCCAAGGACGCCTCCGCGCCGACCGGCGGCTACGACGCCGGTGTGGTCGTCGTCGGCGAGACCCCGTACGCGGAGGGGGTCGGCGACGTCGGCAACGGCCACCGGCTCACCCTGTCGGCCGCTGACCAGGCGGCCGTGGACAAGGTGTGCGCGGCCATGAAGTGCGCGGTGCTCGTCGTCTCCGGGCGCCCGCAGCTCGTCGGCGACCGGCTCGGCCGGATCGACGCGCTGGTCGCCTCCTGGCTGCCGGGCACCGAGGGTGCCGGTGTCGCCGACGTCCTCTACGGCAGGCGGCCCTTCACCGGGCAGCTCCCGGTCACCTGGCCCCGGTCGGAGTCCCAGCTCCCGATCAACGTCGGTGACGCGTCGTACGATCCGCAGTTCCCCTACGGCTGGGGTCTGACCACGCTCGGCCATGTCCCGCGGGGCGGCGCGGCCACGCTGCGGGCGCTCGGGCTCGCGGCGGCGGCGGCGGAGCGGACCGGCGCCGACCGGGCCGGACGGGAGATGGTCACCCGGGCCCGGCTGATCGTCCAGCACGAGGTGGGCGAGCGGATGACGGCGGCCGTGGCGAAGCCCTTCGCCGACGCGGACCACCTGTTGCTGACCGGCCACTACGGAAAGGCGGTGCGGAAGCTCACAGAGGCGTACGAGGCCGCGTGAGTCCCCCGGGGGAGTCCCGTACCTGACTGATTCGGGAGGCTTCGGGTAGTTTCGAAGGGTGAAGGCCGTCCTTCGGACCCGAAGCCTCCCGGCGCTGCTGCTGGCCGCGCTGGCGCTGGTGGTCGCGACCGTCCTCGCCCCCGGCGCGACGGCGGTCACCAGCGTGTCCGGCATCGCCCAGGCCCTGCGCAAGAGCCCGGTCCACGTCGAACCGGCGGCCTCCGGGCAGTTGTCCCGGGCCGACGCCGACGGGCTCGCCAAGCGGATCAAGGGCGCGGGCAAACCCCTCTTCATCACGGTCCTGCCCGCGGACTATCCCACCGCGAACCTCTTCTCCGATCTGCGGACGGCCACCGGTATCACCGGTCTCTACGCCATCCGGCTCGGCGACCGCTTCGACGCCCGCGCGGACTCCTCGGTGCTCTCGCGCACCGCCGTGCGGAACCTGGTCGCCAGTGTGCAGGGCGAGGACGCCAGGACCCAGCTCGCCGACTTCACCGACCGGGCCCTGGCCAACATGGGCGGCCGCGCCCCCGCGAGCTGGGGCGGCCCGAGCGGCGGGACGGGTGCGTCGAGCACGGTGCTGATCACGGCCGGCGTCGTCCTGGTGGCCGGCGGGGCGGGTGCCTACACCCTGGTCCGGCGCGGCCGCCGCCGTCGCGCCGAGGAGCAGCGGGCCGCGCTGGACCGGCTGCGGGTGGTCGTCGACGAGGACATCACCGCCTTCGGCGAGGAGCTGGACCGGCTGGACTTCCACCCGGCCGAGCCGGGCGCCGACGACGCGATGCGCGCCGACTACGAGCGGGCCCTGGACGCCTACGACCGGGCCAAGCAGTACATGGCCGGGGCGCGCGGGCCCGAGGACGTGCGGCCGGTCACCGAGGCGCTGGAGGACGGCCGCTTCTCGCTCGCCCGGCTGGCCGCCCGACGCGAGGGCCGGCCCCTGCCCGAGCGCCGCCCGCCCTGCTTCTTCGATCCCCGTCACGGGCCCTCCGTCACGGACGCGGCCTGGACCCCGCCCGGCGGCAGCCTCCGTGAGGTCCCGGTCTGCGCCGCCGACGCCACCCGGCTGGCCGACGGCCGCGACCCGGTGATCCGCGAGGTCGACACCGACCAGGGCCGCCGCCCCTACTGGGACGCCGGCCCCGCCTACGGCCCCTGGGCCGGCGGCTACTTCGGCGGCGGCCTCCTCCCCGGCCTCCTGGCCGGCACCCTGCTCGGCAGCCTGATGTCCACCCCGTCCTACGCCTCCGACTACGGCACCGGCTACGGCGACTTCGGTGCCGACGGCTACCAGGGCGGCGACGTCTCCGGCGCCGACTTCGACCCGGGCGACTTCAGCGGCGGCTTCGGCGACGGCGGCGGCTTCGACGGGGGAGGGGGCGGCGGCGACTTCGGCGGCGGCTTCTGACCCGCGTCGGCGTCGGTGCGCACGGGCGTGACGCTCGTCGGCCGCATGCCGCCGGGTCGGAGACGAGGCCGGACACCCGTCCGCCCTCTCGTTCCGGGAAACGGAGGGCGGGCGCGGCGCGGGAGGCCGCCGGAGTGACGCCGGTGGGCGCCGCGGGCTCAGGCGTTCTTGATGGCCGAGATGTCGAAGACCAGCTTGATCTTGTCGGAGACGAGCACTCCACCGGTCTCCAGGGCCGCGTTCCAGGTCAGGCCCCACTCGGAGCGCAGGATCTCGGCCTTGCCCTCGAAGCCGACGCGCTCGTTGCCGAAGGGGTCCTTCGCGGCGCCGTTGAACTCCAGGTCGATGGTGATCGGCTTGGTGACACCCAGGATGGAGAGGTCGCCGGTGATGCGGTAGTCGTCGCCGCCGAGTGCTTCGGCCCGGGTGGAGCGGAAGGTCATCGCCGGGAACTCGTCGGTCTTGAAGAAGTCCGCTGACTTCAGGTGGCCGTCGCGGTCGGCGTTGCCGGTGTCGATGCTGTCCATCCGGACGTCGAGGGTGGCGGTGGACTTCGCGGGCTCGCCGCCGTCCAGGTGCAGCGCGCCGGAGAACTCCTGGAAGCTGCCCTTGACGTTGGTGACCATCGCGTGGCGGGCCACGAAGCCGATCGTGGTGTGGGCCGGGTCGATCGTGTACTCGCCGGTCAGCGCGGCCAGATCGGGTCCGGCGGCGGCGGGGGTCTCGGGGGTGTTTTCCTTGCGGCCGAAGATGCCCATGCGGTGCTCCTTGGGGACGGCCGCGGCTCTCGGGGTGAGCCGCGGCGGGGTTTCTGTTTAACGTTCAACTAGCCCAACGAGTTCGACCGTAGACCTATTCCGTTGAGTTTTCAACATCATCCGCCACGTGTTCTCGTCACAACGGAGAGTAACCGGGTACGCCCTCTGGCGAACGCGCGTAGACCTCGGGCACCATCTCTCTGCGCACCCGCACCACCTGCACAGCCGAACCACAGCGATCCCGGCCCACCGCAGGAAGGTCTCTCCCCATGAAGGTCCTGAAGGCCCGCTCCGTCCTGACCGCGCTCGCCCTCGTCGTCGCCCCCGGCGTCGCCGTGGTCGGCACCGCCACCGACGCCTTCGCCGTCACCAAGATCAGCCACTCGACCGCCACCGGGATGTTCCGCACCGTGGGCATCACCTGGTCGTCCTCCGGCAACTGCTCCGACCGCTACAACTCCACCTGTACCTCGTTCGAGCAGCTGAACCTCGCCACCGCCCAGGGTGCCCAGACCCTGAAGAAGGCCAGCGGCTGCGCCCTCAACATCACCGGCGGCACCGAGACGGGGCACGCCTCGGGCACCTACTCCCACTGGAACGGCTACAAGCTCGACTACGGCAAGAACACCTGCGTCACCTCGTACATCAAGAACAACTTCAGCTACATCGGCCTGCGCGGCGACGGCGCCCCGCAGTACCAGTCCGGGTCCGGGAACATCTACGCCGACGAGGGCAGCCACTGGGACGTCCTGTACTACAACTGCGGCGGCTGCTGAGCCAGGAGGGCGGTGACCGGCCGCATGAGCACGGGACCGAGCCGACGCGCTCTGCTGCTGGCCGCCGCCCTCACCGCCGCCACGGCGCCCGTGGCGCGCGCCGCGGCGGCGGGCGCCGACCCCTTCGACACCCTCCGCCACCGGTGGCTCGGCATCGCCCTGGGCACCGGATACGACCCGGCCGCCGAGCCGTACGCCTCCCGCCTCGCCCAACTCGGCGCGATGGCCCGCGACTTCCACGCCACGATGGCTCCCGCCGCCGGCTCCCTGTGGCCCGGCCACCCCTTCGACCCGCCCGCCGGGATCACCTTCGGCTACGGCCGCCTGTGGACCATGGCCCAGGCGTACGTCCAGCCCGGCACCGGCGCCACCGGTGACGACTCCCTCCTCGCCGGCGTGCTCCGCGGCCTCGACCACCTCTCCGCGACCGTCTACAACCCGGCCACCACGCGCTACGGCAACTGGTGGGAGTGGCAGATCGGCAGCCCCCGGCTGCTGACCGACATCACGGCCGCCCTGTACGACCGCCTCGGCGCGGACCGCGTCGCGGCGGCCTGTGCCGCCGTCGACCACTTCATCCCGGACACCCTGCTCACCGAGTACTCCGGCACCTCCACCGGGCCAACCGCGTCGACCTCTGCCGCTCCGTCGCCCTGCGCGGCGTCCTCGGCCGGGCCGGCGACCGCCTCGCGCTCGCCCGGGACGCCCTCTCGCCGGTCTTCCCGTACGTGACCGGGGGCGACGGCCTGTACGCCGACGGCTCCTTCGTGCAGCACACCCGGGTCGCCTACTCCGGCACCTACGGCCAGGTCCTGCTGGACGGCCTGGGCCGGCTCTTCGCCCTGCTCGCCGGCTCCCCGTGGGAGATCACCGACCCCGCCCGGCGGAACGTCCTGGAGAGCGTGGAGCACGCCTACGCCCCGCTGATCCACGACGGACTGGTGATGGACTGCGTCAACGGCCGTGCCATCAGCCGGGGTTACCTGCGCGACGACGACCAGCACATCATGCGCGGCGACCACTACCACGGACAGGCGCTGATCGCGGCCATCACCCTGCTGGCCGGCGGCGCGAGCGAGGAGGAACGGCGGCGCTGGTACGGGCGCGTCAAGGGCTGGATCGAACGGGACACCGTGACACCGGTCCTGACGGCCCCCCAGTTCGGGATCGCGGACCTGTCCCGGCTGCACACCGCCGCCGCCTCGTCCGTACCCGCGGCTCCCGAACCGACCGGCCACCGGCTCTTCCCGGCCATGGACCGCGCCGTCCACCGCCGCCCGGCGTTCACCGCCGCGCTCTCCATGGCCGGCGACCGCATCGCCCACTACGAATGCGGGAACGGCGAGAACCCGCGCGGCTGGCACACCGGCTCCGGGATGCTCTCCTGGTGGCCGGCGGGGCGCGGCGCCCGGTCCGACCAGTACACGGACTGGTACTGGCCGACCGTCGACTGGTACCGGCTGCCCGGCACCACGGTCTCCACCAGGCGCCTCCCCGACCGCGCGGGCGGCGAGTGGGGCGCCCCCAGGCCGGACGTGCGCTGGGTCGGCGGCGCGACCGACGGCGAGTACGCGGCCGTGGGCCAGCACCTGAAGGGCCTGGGATCCACGCTCGAGGCCCGCAAGTCCTGGTTCTTCCTCGCCGACGCGGTGGTCTGCCTCGGCGCCGGGATCCGCTGCGCCGACGGCGTCCCGGTCGAGACGGTCGTCGACAACCGCAACCTGGGCGAGGGCGGCGCCCAGACCTTCGTGCGTGGCCCCGGCTGGGCCCACCTGGAGGACCACGGCGGCTGGCTGCTGCCCCGCGGCGGCGCGCTGCGCATCCTCCGCGAGGACCGCACCGGCGCCTGGTCCGACATCAACACCACCAGCACGGACGAGCGGCGCACCCGCCGCTGGCAGACCCTCTGGCTGGACCACGGCATCGATCCGGCGGACGCGGCCTACGTCTACGTCCTGATGCCGGGCGCGGGCCGCCGCGAGGTCGCCGCCCGGGCCGCCGACCGCCACTGGCTGCGCGTCCTCGCCAACGACGCCCGCCGCCAGGCCGTGGCCGTGCCCTCGCTCGGCGTGACCGCGGTGAACTTCTGGGCGGCCGGGACGGCCGGCGGCCTGTCCGCGGCCGGGGGAGCGAGCGTGCTGGTCCGCCGGCGGGGGCGGAGCGCTACGCTGTGGATCAGCGAGCCGCCCCGCACGGGCGCGCCGCTGGAGATCGTCTGGGACCGTCCGGTGCGCTCGGTCGTGCATGCCGACGAGACCGTGGAGGTTCTCGCCGCCCACCGCCGTCTGAGGCTCCGTGTCACTCCAGGGATGGCATGTGCCACCCATCAATGTGAGGTCGCTCTCGGGTGACTGCTTTGTGGTCCCCCTACAAGGGAAGAGCCCTCTGAGCAGTCGGAACGCCTGCATGTCGCTGTGGTTCTGTTCAGTGGCACCAGTAAAACGGTCCCGAGACTGTACGGAGTCGACGGCTCGCTTTCCTTGGTGTCCTTCGTAAGGTCGCTACATGACCGTTTTGGAAGAGACGACGGGTGAGCCGACCGCGGAGCCGGCGGACGCGCGTGGACGGGTCGCCGAGCTGCACGAGATCCGTGCCCGGGCCGTGGCCGGTCCCAGCGAGAAGGCGACCGCCGCCCAGCACGCCAAGGGCAAGCTGACGGCGCGGGAGCGCATCGAGCTGCTCCTGGACCCGGGTTCCTTCCAGGAGGTGGAGCAGCTGCGCCGGCACCGGGCGAGCGGTTTCGGCCTGGAGGCGAAGAAGCCGTACACCGACGGTGTCATCACGGGCTGGGGCACGGTGGAGGGCCGTACGGTCTTCGTCTACGCCCACGACTTCCGGATCTTCGGCGGCGCCTTGGGCGAGGCCCACGCCACCAAGATCCACAAGATCATGGACATGGCCATCGCGGCCGGCGCGCCCCTGGTCTCCCTCAACGACGGCGCGGGCGCCCGCATCCAGGAGGGCGTCTCCGCCCTCGCCGGCTACGGCGGCATCTTCCAGCGCAACACGAAGGCCAGCGGTGTCATCCCGCAGATCTCCGTGATGCTCGGCCCGTGCGCGGGCGGCGCGGCCTACAGCCCGGCGCTGACGGACTTCGTCTTCATGGTCCGCGAGACCTCGCAGATGTTCATCACCGGCCCGGACGTCGTCAAGGCGGTCACCGGCGAGGAGATCACCCAGAACGGGCTCGGCGGCGCCGACGTGCACGCCGAGACCTCCGGCGTCTGCCACTTCGCCTACGACGACGAGGAGACGTGCATCGCCGAGGTGCGCTACCTCCTGTCGCTGCTGCCGCAGAACAACCGCGAGAACCCGCCCGGGACCGACTCCTCGGACCCGGTGGACCGCCGCTCCGACGTCCTGCTCGACCTGGTCCCGGCCGACGGCAACCGCCCGTACGACATGACCAAGGTCATCGAGGAGATCGTCGACGACGGCGAGTACCTCGAGGTCCACGAGCGCTGGGCGCGGAACATCATCTGCGCGCTGGCCCGGCTGGACGGACAGGTCGTCGGCATCATCGCCAACCAGCCCCAGGTGCTGGCGGGCGTGCTGGACATCGAGGCGTCCGAGAAGGCCGCCCGCTTCGTTCAGATGTGCGACGCCTTCAACATCCCGATCATCACTCTTCTGGACGTACCCGGCTTCCTGCCCGGCGTCGATCAGGAGCACGGTGGAATCATCCGGCACGGCGCCAAGCTGCTGTACGCCTACTGCAACGCCACCGTGCCGAGGATCTCGCTGATCCTGCGCAAGGCGTACGGAGGTGCGTACATCGTGATGGACTCCCAGTCGATCGGTGCCGACCTCACCTACGCCTGGCCCACCAACGAGATCGCCGTGATGGGCGCCGAGGGCGCGGCCAACGTCATCTTCCGCCGCCAGATCGCCGACGCGGAGGACCCCGAGGCCATGCGGCAGAAGATGGTCAAGGAGTACAAGGCCGAGCTGATGCACCCCTACTACGCGGCCGAGCGCGGCCTGGTCGACGACGTGATCGACCCCGCCGAGACCCGCGAGGTGCTGGTGAAGTCGCTGGCGATGCTGCACTCCAAGCACGCCGACCTGCCCTCCCGCAAGCACGGCAACCCCCCGCAGTAACCGAGCGGACCCGTCGCGGCAACCCCGCGGACCCCTTACTGACGGAGACTGAGACCCATGAACACTGACATCCGCGTCGAGAAGGGCCACGCCGAGCCCGAGGAAGTCGCCGCCATCACGGCCGTCCTGCTGGCCCGTGCGGCCGCCCAGCCGGCCGCCCCGGCGCACCGCGGCCGTGCCAAGGCCGGCTGGCGCCGGCTGGAGCGCGAGCCCGGCTTCCGCGCCCCGCACAGCTGGCACGGCTGACCGGCGCCGGCCCCACGGGCCGCCCCCGCACCACGTGAAGAAGGGCCCTCCACCGCGGAGGGGCCCTTCTTCATGTCAGGGCGGCCCGGTGGCCGTACCCGGGGCGGGAGGACCGTCCGGCGTGCCCGCACATGACGAAGGCTCCCGTCCCTCGCGAGGAGGGACGGGAGCCGGCGGTCGTCCGCTCCGGGCCGAGCGGCTAGCGCAGACGCGCCATGAGCGCGTGCTCGACCAGCGTGATCAGCGCGCTCTTGGCGTCCGCGCGGTGCCGGGCGTCCGTCGTGATGATCGGGGTGTCCGGGCCGATCTGCAGGGCCTCACGGACCTCGTCCGGGTTGTACGGCTGGTTGCCGTCGAAGCCGTTGAGGGCGATGACGAAGGGCAGGCCGCTGTTCTCGAAGTAGTCGACCGCGGGGAAGCAGTCGGCGAGACGGCGGGTGTCGACCAGGACGATCGCGCCGATCGCGCCGCGCACCAGGTCGTCCCACATGAACCAGAAGCGGTCCTGACCGGGCGTACCGAAGAGGTACAGGATCAGGTCCTGGTCCAGGGTGATACGGCCGAAGTCCATGGCCACCGTGGTGGTGGTCTTGTCCCCGGTGTGGGTCAGGTCGTCGATGCCGGCCGAAGCGGACGTCATGACGGCCTCTGTGCGCAGCGGGTTGATCTCCGAGACGGCGCCGACGAACGTGGTCTTGCCCACGCCGAAGCCGCCCGCCACCACGATCTTCGCGGAGGTGGTGGAGCGGGAAGGACCGCCGCTAGAGCTTGCGAAGTCCACTGAGCACCCTTTCGAGCAGTGTCACGTCTGGCTGGCCACCGGCGTTCTCGTCGCCGCCGGGCTGATGGATGGCGACCAGGCCCGCTTCCGCCAAGTCGGCGACGAGAATCCTGGCGACGCCGAGGGGGATCGTGAGCAGGGCCGAGACCTCGGCCACCGACTTGATCTCCCGGCACAGGTTGCAGATCCGCTGATGCTCGGGCAACTGGCCCTGCATCTGGTGCGGAGCGGCGGTGGTGTGCACCAGTGCCTCGATGGCGAGCTGGTAGCGCGGGCGGGTCCGGCCGCCGGTCATGGCGTACGGACGCACCAGGGGTTGTTCGATGCGGACGCCGGCGCCGGCTCGGGGCGCCGCTGCGGCTGCACCGGCTGGATCCGCGGGGCCGGCGGCTGGTCGTACGGCGAGGGCCCGGGGCCCTGCGGAGCGTACGGCTGCCGGTGACCAGGGGTGGAGGGGAAGTTGTACCGGTTCGCCGAACCGTCGCTCTGGCCCTGGGCAGGGCCGTACGACCAGTTGCCCGAATGCGAACCGCCTGGGGGTGTTGCCACTTTCTCCTCCTCCGACCGTGCCGGGCACCCATACGTGTGGAGCCGCGTCCCGAAACCTTACGGCCCCGGGACGCGAATACGCACCGTTCGTCTGTTAGTTGAGAAGGCTTCCCTGGAGCTCCGCGCGGAGATCCGGGGTGAGAACCGTGCCCGCGCGGTCCACCAGAAGTGCCATCTCGTACCCGATGAGGCCGATGTCCGCTTCCGGATGGGCCAGAACGGCGAGCGAGGAACCGTCGGAGACGGACATGATGAAGAGGAATCCCCGCTCCATCTCCACAACTGTCTGGTTCACGCTGCCGCCCTCGAAGATGCGCGAGGCGCCTGCCGTCAGAGACGTCAGACCGGAGGCGACGGCCGCGAGCTGGTCCGCGCGGTCGCGGGGAAACCCTTCGGACATCGCCAGAAGGAGTCCGTCGGCGGAGACCACCACCGTGTGGGACACCCCGGGGTGTTGTCCACGAAGTTGGTGATCAACCAGTTCAGGTTCTGTGCCGCCTGGCTCATCGGGCTCACACTAACGCTCCTGGTTGTAGGTGCTGTCAGGACCACTGTGCTGATTCCCAGTGGCCTGGCCGTTCGATTCACTGCCTGCGCTGCGTCCGCGCTGGACACCTCGACGCAGGTTGCTCAGCCTGCCCCGGACGTCCTCCGGGGCGCGGGAGACCTGCGGGCCTCCCTGAGGGGTGCTCTCGGCGGTGCCCTCGACCAGATTGGCCTTGGGTACCCGCCGGGGCAGACCGGAGGCGGTGACTCCGCCCGCCTTCGGCTTGCGGAGCTGCGAAGCCTGCTGCCAGCGCTCGTCGTTGGCCGAACGCCAGTCGCCGTCGCCGTTGCTCGCCGGGGTGTTCGCCACGGGGGCCGGCGTCTCCGGCTGCGGGCGCCGGGCGCCGTTCGAGGCGCCGGCACCGTTGGCGGACCCGCGTCGGGGCAGACCCGCGTCGGTCATCTGGGGCGCGGCGGCGGAAGCCGTTCCCGGACGGTCGAAGCCTACGCCGTTCCGCTCACCCGCGTCAGCGGCCTGCGGTTCCGTTTCCGGAGCGTAATGGGCCGGGTAGCCGTTCTGGTAGCTGTCCTGCTGCGGCCAGTCGTCCTGGTAGGAGCGGCTGTCGTACGAGCCGAACGCGTCCGATCCGGAGCCGTGCGCGGGCGCCTGCTCCTCCTGGGCCGGTTCCGCATACGTAGGCTCGGGGTAGCCGCCGCCGTTCCGGGCGAAGCCGTCGTCGCGCTGTCCGCCGCCGTTCGGCGCGTAGTACTGGTCGTCGTACGAGGGCTCGTAGCCGGCGTTCCGGTGCTCGTCGTACCCCTGCTGCTGGTCGCCGTAGCCCTGCTGTTCGTCGTAGGCGGCGGGCTGGGCGGGCTGCTCGCCGAAGCCGGCGGCGCCGTCGTAGCCGGCCTGCCGGGCGTCGAACTCGTCCGCGTAACCGCGTCCGCCGTCGATCTCCTGCTGCGGCTCGCCGTGCGACTGGGCCTCCAGCGCGGCACGTCGCTCCTCACGCATGAGGGAGCGGCCCACCGGGTCCAGGTCGCGGAGGTCGTCGGGGACCTCCGAGTAGCGGCTGTCGTCGAAGCCGAGTTCGGCGGCGGTGCGCATCGGCTGATGCTGCACCTGGGCGAAGTCCTCACCCGGAACTGCTGCTCCGGGATGATCTGGGAGACCGTGAACTCCTCGCGGTCCAGCGGGGTTTCGCCGCCACCGCCGTGCGTGATCGCGTCCGGCAGCATGACCAGCGAGGTGGTGCCGGCCTGCTCGCCCGAGGGGCGCAGCTGGACCCGGATGCCGTGCCGGTCGGACAGCCGGCCGACCACGAACAGACCCATGCGCTGGGAGATCGCGGCGTCCACGGTCGGCGGGTTGGCCAGCTTGTGGTTGATGTCCGCGAAGTCCTCGGCGGTCAGGCCGATGCCCTTGTCGTGGATCTCGACCATGACGCGGCCGTCGGGCAGACGGGTCGCGGTGACGCGCACCTTGGTCTGCGGCGAGGAGAACGTGGTGGCGTTCTCCAGCAGCTCGGCCAGCAGGTGCACGAGGTCGGTCACGGCACGGCCGTGGATCTCGGCCTCCGGCACGCCGGACAGCTCGATGCGCTCGTACTGCTCCACCTCGGAGGAGGCGGCGCGCAGCACGTCGACCAGCGGGACCGGCTGGTCCCAGCGGCGGCCGGGCTCCTCGCCGGCGAGGACCAGGAGGTTCTCGCCGTTGCGGCGCATACGGGTGGCCAGGTGGTCCAGCTTGAAGAGGTTCTCGAGCTGGTCCGGATCCGCCTCGTTGTTCTCCAGGTCGGTGATCAGGGTCAGCTGGCCCTCGATCAGCGACTGGTTGCGGCGGGAGAGGTTGGTGAAGATCGCGTTGATGTTGCCCCGCAGCAGGGCCTGCTCGGAGGCGAGCCGGACCGCCTCGCGGTGGACCTGGTCGAAGGCGCGGGCGACCTCGCCGATCTCGTCCTTGGTGTGGATCGGGATCGGGGCGACCCGGGTGTCGACCCGGCCGGGGTCGGTGCGGGAGAGCTGGTCGACGAGCATCGGCAGGCGCTGCTCGGCGATACCGAACGCCGCGTTGCGCAGCTGGCGCATCGAGCGGCTCATCTGGCGGGCCACGGCACCGGCCAGGATGAAGGCGAGGAGCAGGGCCACGACGACGACGGCACCGGTGGTGATGGCCGAGGCCCTGGCGTCGTCGGCGATGCCGGACGCCTCGTTCACGGCCTTGTCGGCGAGGTCCGACTCGATCTGTCGGTACGCCTTGTACTTGAGGGTGTTGACCGCCCACCAGTTCTGGGCCGTCACGCCGCCCGCCGCCATCTGCTGGCGGGTGAGCGGGGTGGTGTCCTTCATCGTCGCCAGCGCCGAGACCATCGCGTTCGGCTTGGCCGGCGGCGCGACGTACTTCGGGTCCTTCTGCTTCTCCTGCGCGACCAGCGCGGCGCCGTCCGTCTTGATCTTCGTCTGCGCGTCGGTCAGCTTCTGCGCGTCCTCGTCGGTGCCACCGCCGAGGTACTCCTCCAGCGCGATGCGCTCCAGGTAGGCGTACGAGGACAGGGAGACCCGCTGGGTCGCCAGGTTGGGGTCGTCCGGACCGGGCTTGACCAGCAGGTGCATGCCGATCGACCGCTCCAGCGACAGCGCCGCCTTGGTGAGCGACATGGCGTAGACCGTACGGCCGTAGGAGGTGATGTTGCCGGTGCCCAGACCGAGTTCGTTGGCGAACTCCATCAGGGGGTGCGCGACCTCGACGTAGCCCTCTTCGGTCTTCACGCCGGTGGTGTTCTTGGTGTACGCGACCTTCCGCAGCGTCTGCAGCGTGGGCTCCGCCTTGCGGAAGAGATCCAGCCGGCGCTGGACGCCGGGCTTGTCCGGCACGTTCTGCGCCGCCTGGTGGAAGACGGCGGCCGCCTGGTCCGTCTGCTTGCGCGCCGCGGTGACGACGTCCTTCTGGTTGCCCAGCAGCAGCGGGGCGGCCGTGACGTCACGCTCGTTCTCGAGCGCGTCGGCGTAGCCGAGGGAGGCACGCACCAGACGCGCGGTGTTCTCCGCGTCCCGGGCCTCGTTCCAGGTGTCGATCGAGCTCTTCACCTGGAAGCCGCCCATGATGAGGCCGACCGCCACGGGTATGAGCAGGATCGCGTTCAGCCGGGTCGGTACCCGCCAGTTCCGCGGTGAGAACCGGCCACCGCCGGCCGGGGGAGCGGCCGAGGGCTCGGCACCCGGCACAGGGGTGGGCACCGCAGCGCGCGGCGGCGGGGTGAAGTTGCCCCGCGCCGACGGCTCGGGACCGTTCTTGCTTCGCCTCACTCGACCAACAACCTCTCGGCGGTCGGCACCTTCGTCGTGCCGCAGTCTCTCAGAGCCCGGTTCGTCATCGATCTCAGTACGTCTTTGACTAATGGGCAGTTCAGGCATTCCAGCACGTCGGCATCCGCTCCTCCAAACACTCGGAACCTGAGGTTCCGAGTGATGTAAGCCCTAGATAAAACGGGCATAAAGAGCGAGCCCCGCCAAAAGGCGGGGCAGTCGTGCGCACAGTGGCACCGTACGAACGCGTCGCGTGGCGAAGAACGGCGATTCCTCTGCCGAACTGTTATGAACACCGGAGCCGACCGTGTCAAAGGCCACAGCCGGCTCCGCTTGCACTACGACAACTGCCGTACGGCGCGTCCCAATTGGGTGTTACCGCAGGCGCGCCATGAGCGCGTGCTCGACCAGCGTGATCAGCGCGCTCTTGGCGTCCGCGCGGTGCCGGGCGTCCGTCGTGATGATCGGGGCGTCCGGACCGATCTGGAGAGCTTCCCGTACTTCCTCGGGGGCGTAGGGCTGCTGTCCGTCGAAGCCGTTGAGGGCGATGACGAAGGGCAGGCCGCTGTTCTCGAAGTAGTCGACCGCGGGGAAGCAGTCGGCGAGACGGCGGGTGTCCACGAGGACCACCGCGCCGATCGCGCCGCGCACCAGGTCGTCCCACATGAACCAGAAGCGGTCCTGACCGGGCGTACCGAAGAGGTACAGGATCAGGTCCTGGTCCAGGGTGATACGGCCGAAGTCCATGGCCACCGTGGTGGTGGTCTTGTCCCCGGTGTGGGTCAGGTCGTCGATGCCGGCCGAAGCGGACGTCATGACGGCCTCTGTGCGCAGCGGGTTGATCTCCGAGACGGCGCCGACGAACGTGGTCTTGCCCACGCCGAAGCCGCCCGCCACCACGATCTTCGCGGAGGTGGTGGCCCGGCCCGCGTCAGAGCTTGCGAAGTCCACTGAGCACCCTTTCGAGCAGCGTCACGTCCGGAGCGCCGCCGTTGTTCTCGTCGCCACCCGGCTGGTGGATGGCGACCATGCCGGCCTCTGCGAGGTCGGCGACCAGGATCCGGGCCACGCCGAGCGGCATGGCCAGCAGCGCCGACACCTCCGCGACCGACTTGACCTCACGGCAGAGGTGGCAGATGCGCTGGTGTTCCGGGAGCAGTCCCATGAGCGCTGCCGGGTCGGCCGTGGTGCTGATCAGGGCCTCGATGGCGAGCTGATAGCGCGGCCGGGTCCGGCCGCCGGTCATCGCGTACGGACGTACCAGCGGCTGGTCGCCCTCGTCCCCGTACGGCTCCGCGTACGGATCATGAGAGGCGGTGGGCGGGGTCATGAATCCTCCGGGCGGGACAGCAAGTCGGTCAGTCGAGCCGTCGGAAGGGGCCGGTGGGGGATTGTGGCGGCCGGACGGTGTTTTTGTGAGGTGGGTGGTGCCGGGGCCGGTCAGTGAAGCAGACTGCCTTGGAGTTCGGCGCGCAGGTCCGGGGTGAGTACCGCCCCCGCGCGGTCGACCAGCAGTGCCATCTCGTAGCCGACCAGGCCGATGTCGCACTCGGGGTGGGCCAGGACCGCGAGGGAAGACCCGTCCGAGACGGACATGAGGAAGAGGAACCCGCGCTCCATCTCGACGACGGTCTGCGCCACGTTGCCGCCCTCGAAGATCCGGGACGCCCCGGCGGTCAGCGAGGTGAGGCCGGACGCGACCGCCGCGAGCTGGTCGGCGCGGTCACGCGGAAATCCTTCGGACATGGCCAGCAGAAGGCCGTCGGCGGAGACCACCACCGTGTGCGACACCCCGGGGGTGTTGTCCACGAAGTTGGTGATCAACCAGTTCAGGTTCTGTGCCGCCTGGCTCATCGGACTCAACTAACGCTCCTGCTGGTGAGTGGGGCTCGGGTAGCTGCCGGTCTGGCCGTTGCCGGCCTGGCGGCCCTGCGCTATGCCCCGACGAAGATTGGTCAGCCGGCCGCGTACGTCGTCAGGCGCACGCGAGACCTGCGGACCGGCTTGGTGCTGTTGCTGCTGAGCCGTGCCCGGGACGAGGTTCGCCCGGGGCACCCGGCGCGGCAGGCCGGAGGTGGTGACGCCGCCCGCCGCTGGCTGCCTGACGCGCTCCGCCTGCCGGACGAGTTCGTCGTTCGGCGAGGTGCGCCAGGAACCGGTGGCGGCGGGACGTTGCTGGGCCGGCGCGGGCGCCTGCTGCTGCGGCGCCGCGGCCGGGTTGCCGTCCGGCTGCCCCTGCTGCTGACCGTGGAACCAGTTGGTCTCCAGCGTGTCGTACAGCGGGGTGCGGCCGTCGCCCGGACCGGCGGCCGGCGGCAGCGCCTCCGGCTCACGGCGGACGGGACGCTGCGGCTGCTGCGGCTGCTGCGGCTGCTGCGGCTGCTGCGGGGCCGGCGGACGCGGCGCGCCGAAGTCGGCGCGGGCACCCGGCTGCGGACGCTCGAACTGGCCGGTGTCGGCCGGCGACTGGCGGCCGGGCAGCGCGTGCTGACCGGTGGAGCCGCCGTCGTAGCCGCCGTTGTAGGCCTGCGGCGCCGCGAACTGGCCGGTGCTCTGCGGGTCCTGCTGCCCGGACGCCGAGGTGCCGAAGACGTCGGAGCGGACGTACTGGCCGTTGCCGCCCTGCTGGCCGTACTGGCCGTTGTCCTGCGGCGCGGCCGGACGCTGGAACTGGCCGGTCTGCTGCGGGTTCTCGGTGCCGGGACGGGCGAACTGGCCGGTGGAGCCGTTCATCCCGAAGTCCGGGCGGGGGAACTCGCCCGTCGAGGCCGGGCCCTGGGCGTCGATCCGCGGCATCTCCGTCGTCGAGCCCGGACCCTGGCGGTCGTCGTAGCGCGGCATGCCCGAGGGCTGTCCCGGGTCCTGCTCGTCGTGGCCGCGCGGGGTGTCCAGCGAGGCGCGCGACAGCGGGGCCTGGGCGTTGCCGCGCCAGTCGGCGGGGCCGGACTGCTGGTTGCCGCCGGGCAGTTCGGCCCGGGGACCGCCGCGCGGCGGAAGCTGGGGCTGACGGCCCTGGTCGGAGGCGCCCGCGCCACCGCGCGGCGCCGCCGGACCGCGACCGCCGAACATGTCCTGCTGCTGACCGCCCGCGGCCTGCTGGCCCTGCCCGGCGCCCGGCGTCTGACCGCCGAAGGCGCCCGCGCCGGCTCCGGCCGGAGCCGGCCGGCCCTGCTGCGGGCCACCCGGCCCCTGCGGACCGCGCGCTCCACCGGGCGCGCCGGGACGGCCGCCCTGGCCCGTGCCGGGCAGCGCGGCCCGCGGACCCTGGGCGGAGCCGACCTGGCCACGCGGGCCCTGGCCGGCGCCGAGGCGTCCGGCGGTCGGCGCGCCGCCGAGGGCACCGCCCTGACCGCTGCCGCCGCCGTTGTTGCGGCGGGCGGCGGCGACGCCGGCCGCGGCCTGCGCGGCGGCGGGGCCACCGGTCGCCGCGGGCGCGCCGGGCTTGCCCGGAGCGGGCTTCTTGCCGCCCTGCGCGACGTCGACGGGCAGCATGACCAGCGCGGTCGTGCCACCGGAGTCGGACGGGCGGAGCTGGATGCGGATGCCGTGCCGCTGCGACAGGCGGCCGACCACGAACAGACCCATGCGGCGGGACACCGACACGTCCACGGTGGGCGGCGAGGCGAGCCGCTCGTTGATCGCCGCGAGGTCCTCGGGGGAGAGGCCGATACCGGTGTCGTGGATCTCGATCAGGACGCGGCCGTCGGGCAGCGCGTGACCGGTGACCTTGACCTTGGTCTGCGGCGAGGAGAAGGAGGTGGCGTTCTCGAGCAGCTCGGCGAGGAGGTGCACGAGGTCGTTGACGACGCGGCCGGCGACCTCGGTGGTCGGCACGGCGGCCAGCTCGATGCGCTCGTACTGCTCCACCTCGGACGCGGCGGCACGGAGCACGTCGACCAGCGGGACCGGGCGGGTCCACCGGCGGCCGGGCTCCTCACCCGCGAGGACGAGGAGGTTCTCACCGTTCCGGCGCATACGGGTGGCGAGGTGGTCCAGCTTGAACAGCGAGGAGAGCTGGTCCGGGTCGGCCTCGCGGGACTCCAGTTCGGAGATCAGGGAGAGCTGACGCTGGATGAGGCCCTGGGAACGGCGCGAGAGGTTGGTGAACATCGCGTTGACGTTGCCCCGCAGCAGGGCCTGCTCGGCGGCGAGCCGGACCGCCTCGCGGTGCACGTCGTCGAAGGCCGCGGCCACCTGGCCGATCTCGTCCCGGGAGTGCACACCGACCGACTCCACGGACGTGTCCACGTCCTGCGGGTCGGACTCGGAGAGCTGCTTGACCAGCTCGGGCAGCCGGTCCTGGGCGACCTTGGTGGCCGTGTCCTGCAGCCGGCGCAGCGAGCGGATCATGGACCGGGCCACGACGAAGGCGCCCACCAGCGAGACGCCGAGCACGATGAGGATCAGCGCACCGGAGAGGATCGCCTCCTGCTCGGAGGACGACTTCAGCTCGCGGGCCTTCTGCTCCATGTCCTCGAGCAGCGTGTGCTCGATGTTCTTCATCTGCTGGATCTTGGTGGAGCTGTCGTCGACCCAGTCGCGGTAGGAGCGCGCCGGCAGGTCGTTGAGGCCGCCGGGGGACTCCAGGACCCGCTTGGCGTACAGGTCGGCCGCCTGGATCGTCGGGTTGCTGTCCTCGATCGGCTTGAGCAGCTCGTCCGGGTTCTGGCTGCTGTAGATCTTGCGGAAGATCGCGATCTGCGACTTCTCGCTCGAGTACGCCGACTCGCCGTAGAGCTGGTCGTTCTTGGACAGCTCGCCCTTGGAGGTGTTGCTGGAGGTCAGGGCCGCCGCGATGACGGCACGCTGCACCGAGGCGTACTCCTTGGCGCTGGAGAAGGCCGCCAGGGCGCGGGTGCGCGAGATCATCTCCGGGTTGCTGGACGCCTCGGCCATGGACTGGGAGAGGTCGATCAGCTGGGTGATCAGCCGGTGGTACGCCTCGACCGTCTGCGTCGAGTTGTTCTTCGACTTGTAGGCGTCCTGGCGGATCTTGGCGAGGCCGTCGAGCTGGTTGGCGAGGCTGACCAGGGTGTCGCGGACGCCCTGGAGGTTGCCGTTCTTGCTCGCCTCGTCGATCTGCTCGGAGGAGTCGAGGAAGTTCTCGCGGGCCCGGTCGGTCTTGTCCTGGTAGCCCTTGACCGTGTAGTCGGTCGGCTTGAGGCCGTGCGCCAGCGGACCGGCGGACTGGTCGCGCTCGTCCTGGAGCGCCATGGCCAGCTCGGTCGCCTGCTTGGTCATGTCCGTCAGCAGCTTCATGTTGTCGAGCTGCTGGATGTCGTCCATCGAGTCGCCGATGCGCAGCGCGCCCAGCGAGGTCGCCGCGACGACGGGGAGGGCCAGCAGCGACACCAGGCGCGTGGAGATGCGCCAGTTGCGCAGGGCCATGCGCGAGCCGGAGCTGCTCGGGCTCTTGCCCGCCGGCTTGGCGGCCGGGGTGGGGTTCTGGGTCTTCGCCGAACCGGCCGGGCCCGCCGTGGACGACGTGCCGGGGCGCCCGGGGCGCTCACCGCTGTCGCCGGGCTGGGCCGGGCCCGGGTTCTGGGCGTGCTGGGGGAGGAACCGCGGTCGGTCCCGCCGTGCGCCTCCGGCTCCGCCGAAGCGCTGCCATCCCTCTTGAAACGTCCCTGCACTAGCGTCGCAACCTCTGGACCAGGCGCCTCCCCGCGCGAACGGAGAGACACGGTGTCGGCGTCTTGGAGAGCGCCCTGAATACGCCCCCGGTGGTCTTGAGTGACCCGGCGCTGGTTCCCCCTTCTCGCCGCCACTCGGCGCTGCGTTGCGCCCCCTGCGCGCCGGCTCGATCCCGCGGCGGTCCGTGGAATTCCAGCACAGTGCCGGATCTCCAACAAGGGCCATGAGCCGAGCTGTGACCTACGTGACGGACGGTGAGGCACGGGCTACGACCCGTGTAAGTCGATCTCGTACAAAACGGGCGTACCGCTGCGACTCACCGCTCACCGCCCGGTGTCCCAGTCGCCATGATCGGGAGCGGAATGAGGGCTTCAGGGGTCAATGTCCGTTTCTCCGGTCGGAGGTGGGTGTCGGAATTGACCGAATTGCCCATGAGGTCGTGAGCAAACTCACATGGAGATCCTGTGGAGTTCGCGTCCGTGACGGGGAATCCGGTGTTTAGCCTTGCGCTTTACAGGATGAGATGCTCTGTCAACCCACCCTCGGCCACAGGATGACAACGGTGAAGACGACGATGATGTTCCGCAACATAGCCAACCCGCGGCGCACGACGCTGGCGCACCTCGAGGACGCCGACGACCTGCAGACGCCGGAGCTGCCGGAGCACTCCGTCGACCTCCCCGCCCAGACGGCCAACCCCCGGCGCACCGTCCTCATGGAGGTCCCGGTCGGCGCCGCCGCGGCCGGCGAGTAGCCGAGCCCGCACCGGCACACACCGAGCGCGGCCCGGAGATCAGCTGATCTCCGGGCCGCGCTCGTTTTTCACCGGGATTCGCTCCCCGGGCTCTTTTCCGTCCCGCGCCGGAATCCATGGCACCACCACCGACCCGATAGGCGGGCACGCCGTCCGCGGCCGATATCCCGTGCGCGGCACGGGCCGGTGTCCTAGGGCGCCGGCCCGCCGCCCCGGCCGGACGCCCGCCCGGGACGCCCCTGGCCCGGGCGCCGCACGGCCCCGCCGCACCCGCGGACGCCTCCGTGAATTCCCGGGTAATGCGCGAATGCCCGGTGCGCTAATCCCGCGGAATTCGCCGATCGCCGCACGAGGATCCACGAGCGGAAATGCCCGCCACGCCGCACTGCCCGAACGCCGCACGGCCCGACCGGTTAACCTGGGGCGTCAGTACGCCGGTTCTAGTTGAGGGGCGCAGGATCCCGTGCGCATCGCCAGGTTCTCCATCGACGGGAACGTTGCCTTCGGCGCGGTCGAGGGCGACAAGGAGGACGAACTCGTCCTCGACATCATCAAGGGCATCCCGTTCGCGGACCACGAGCTGTCCGGTACGAAGGTGCCGCTCAGCAAGGTCAGGCTGCTCCCCCGGTGCTCCCCAACAAGGTCGTGGCGTTCGGCCGCAACTACGCGGAGCACGCGCGCGAGCTGGGCAACGAGGTGCCCGACGCCCCCTTCGCCTTCTTCAAGCCCTCCACCTCGGTGATCGGCCCCGGCGACGAGATCCGGTACCCGTCCTTCTCGCAGGAACTGCACCACGAGGCCGAGCTGGCCGTCGTCATCGGGCGCATGTGCCGCGAGGTCCCGCGCGAGCGCGTCAAGGACGTCATCCTCGGCTACACCTGCGCCAACGACGTCACCGCACGGGACGTGCAGCGGCGCGAGAAGCAGTGGGCGCGGGCCAAGGGCTTCGACTCCTCCTGCCCGCTCGGCCCCTGGGTGGAGACGGACCTGGACCTGGAGCGCGCCAACGACCTCACCGTCCAGCTCACCGTCAACGGCGAGCAGCGCCAGCTCGGCCGTACGAGCGAGATGATCCACCCCATCGAGGACCTGATCGTCAACATCTCCGAGGCCATGACCCTGCTCCCCGGCGACGTCATCCTCACCGGCACCCCCGCGGGGTCGGCCCCCTGAACGTCGGCGACGAGGTCGCCGTCACCATCGAAGGCATCGGCACTCTCACCAACAAGGTTGTCAAGCGTGGCTAGCGCATCCGGCTCACCCGTACGCGTCCGTTTCTGCCCTCGCCCACCGGTAACCCCCACGTGGGCCTGGTTCGCACCGCCCTGTTCAACTGGGCGTTCGCCCGGCACCACCAGGGCACCCTGGTCTTCCGCATCGAGGACACCGACGCGGCCCGCGACTCCGAGGAGTCCTACAACCAGCTGCTCGACGCGATGCGCTGGCTGGGCTTCGACTGGGACGAGGGCCCCGAGATCGGCGGCCCGCACGCGCCGTACCGCCAGTCGCAGCGCATGGACCTCTACAAGGACGTCGCCCGGAAGCTCCTGGACGCCGGCCACGCCTACCACTGCTACTGCTCCCAGGAGGAGCTGGACACCCGCCGCGAGGCGGCGCGCGCCGCGGGCAAGCCGTCCGGTTACGACGGGCACTGCCGCGACCTGGGCGAGGCGGAGGTGGAGGAGTACCGGGCCCAGGGCCGCAGCCCGATCGTCCGCTTCCGTATGCCGGACGAGGCGATCACCTTCGACGACCTGGTCCGCGGCGAGATCACGTACCTCCCGGAGAACGTGCCGGACTACGGCATCGTGCGCGCCAACGGTGCCCCGCTGTACACGCTGGTGAACCCGGTCGACGACGCCCTGATGGAGATCACCCACGTCCTGCGCGGCGAGGACCTGCTCTCCTCCACCCCGCGCCAGATCGCCCTGTACAAGGCGCTGACCGAGCTGGGCATCGCCAAGGAGACCCCGGCCTTCGGCCACCTGCCGTACGTCATGGGCGAGGGCAACAAGAAGCTCTCCAAGCGCGACCCGCAGTCCTCGCTCAACCTCTACCGCGAGCGCGGCTTCCTGCCCGAGGGCCTGCTCAACTACCTCTCGCTGCTGGGCTGGTCGCTCTCGGCCGACCAGGACATCTTCTCGGTCGAGGAGATGGTCGCGGCCTTCGACATCGCGGACGTGAACCCCAACCCGGCGCGCTTCGACCTGAAGAAGTGCGAGGCGATCAACGCCGACCACATCCGGATGCTGGAGGTCAAGGACTTCACCGAGCGCTGCCGCCCGTGGCTGAAGGCCCCGGCCGCCCCGTGGGCGCCGGAGGACTTCGACGAGGCGAAGTGGCAGGCGATCGCGCCGCACGCGCAGACCCGGCTGAAGGTCCTGTCCGAGATCACCGACAACGTCGACTTCCTCTTCCTCGCCGAGCCGGTCTTCGACGAGGCGTCCTGGACGAAGGCGATGAAGGAGGGCTCCGACGCCCTCCTGCGCACGGCGCGGGAGAAGCTGGAGACGGCCGACTGGACCTCGGCCGAGTCCCTGAAGGAGGCCGTCCTGGCCGCCGGCGAGGCGCACGGCCTCAAGCTCGGCAAGGCCCAGGCCCCGGTCCGCGTCGCCGTCACCGGCCGCACGGTCGGCCTGCCCCTCTTCGAGTCCCTGGAGGTCCTGGGCAAGGAGAGGACGCTGGCCCGGATCGACGCGGCGCTGGCGAAGCTCGCGGCGTGACGAACGCCGCACACCGAGGGCGGCATCCGGTACACCCGGGTGCCGCCCTTCGCCGTACCCCGCCCCGGTCCGCGCACCGGGCGCGTCCCGCACCCGGACACGGCGGCCGTTCGCCGGTTACGGTCGGGGCATGAGCATTCGCGCCGTGGTCTGGGACGTCGACGACACCCTCTTCGACTACACCACCGCCGACCGCGAGGGCATGCGCGCCCACCTGGTGGCCGAAGGGCTTCTCGCCGGGTACGGATCGCCGGACGAGGCGCTCGCGCGCTGGCGGGAGATCACCGACGCCCAGTGGGGCCGCTTCGCCGCCGGCGAGGTCGACTTCGTCACACAGCGGCGTGACCGCGCCCGGGTCTTCCTGGACCGGCCGGACCTGACGGACGCCGAGGCCGACGACTGGTTCCAGCGGTACGTGCGGCACTACGAGGCCGCCTGGTCCCTGTTCCCGGACGTCCTGCCGGTGCTCGACGCCCTGGCCGCCAGCCACCGGCACGCGGTGCTGTCCAACTCCAGCCTGACCGTCCAGGAGCGCAAGCTGCGCCTGCTCGGTGTGCGCGACCGCTTCGAGGCCCTGCTGTGCGCCGCCGAGCTGGGCGTCTCCAAGCCCCGGCCCGGCGCCTTCCTGGCCGCCTGCGACGCGCTCTCGCTCGCCCCGCACGAGGTCGCGTACGTAGGGGACCACCCGGAGATCGACGGACGGGGCGCCGCCGACGCCGGGCTGCTGTCGGTCTGGATCGACCGCGGCGGCGCCTACGCGACGCTGGAGCCGCCCGCCGGACCGCACCGCATCGCCTCCCTCTCCGAACTGCCCGGGCTCCTCGGCGCGGATAGTCGTTTTGGAGCCCCGTCCACCTTCGGGTAATGTTCTTCCTGCGCCGCCGGAGAGCGGGCCGAAAGGCCGGTAACCGGGGGAGCGAACTAGAACGAGAACCCTTCAGGGGCTTGAGTTCCAGTGGCCTATGGTGTAATTGGCAGCACGACTGATTCTGGTTCAGTTAGTCTTGGTTCGAGTCCAGGTAGGCCAGCTCGCAGAGCTCATCTGCGCCGCGGATCACATCCGCAAGCCCCCGTTGTGTAGCGGCCTAGCACGCTGCCCTCTCAAGGCAGTAGCGCCGGTTCGAATCCGGTCGGGGGTACAGATCCTTCCCGCGAGGAGAGTTCGGGTAGCTCCCGCTCACCTCGATGCAGGATCGCTAGGGCCCCCGTTGTGTAGCGGCCTAGCACGCCGCCCTCTCAAGGCGGTAGCGCCGGTTCGAATCCGGTCGGGGGTACTGACTGGTCTAAACCATCATTGGTCTATGGTGTAATTGGCAGCACGACTGATTCTGGTTCAGTTAGTCTTGGTTCGAGTCCAGGTAGACCAGCTCGGACCTGCGGAAACGCAGTGTCCACGCCCCCGTTGTGTAGCGGCCTAGCACGCCGCCCTCTCAAGGCGGTAGCGCCGGTTCGAATCCGGTCGGGGGTACATCGGAAGGCCCTTCGCTTCGGCGGAGGGCCTTCGCCGTTCCCGGCGCCGGCTACTCGAAGCCGTACCGCCGCGCCGTCTCCTCCTCCTGTGCCAGCCGGTGCAGCGCCTGCAGCACCGGCTCGTTGAGGATCGCCCCGAGCACGGCGAACTCGATCCGCTCCGCCTCCGAGGGGTGCGTCTCCATGTTGTCCAGGTCGAGGACGGCCGTCCGGTGCATCAACTCGGCGTACGGCGCGAGCTGTTCGGCCCCCAGCCGTAGCCGATCCGGCGGAACGCGGCCACCGCCAGCACCAGTGAGCGGTACGCGGGGGAGATGGTCGTCAGCCGCTCGGCGTTCTCCCAGCCGAGCCGGTCGAGGAGCGCGGCGACCTCCTCGTGCGCGGCCCGGACGGCCTCGTCCTCCTCGTCCGGGTCCGGCACCTGCGGCAGCGACCACATCGCCGCTCCCAGGCGGATCGTGCGGCCGAGGGAGTCGTCGTCCACGTGCCCGAGCACCTCGCGCACCTTCGCCACCGGCACCCGGCCCACCTGGATCATCGCCCGCACCAGCCGCAGCCGGCGCAAGTGCTCCTCGTCGTACTCGGCCGTCCGGGCGTTGACCTGGCGGCCCGGCGGCAACAGCCCTTCGCGCAGGTAGTACTTGATCGTCGCCGTGGACACACCGCTGCGCTCGCTGAGTTCCGCAAGCCGCATCTCTTGCGCCTTTCCTAGGGGAGTGCCACTATCCAACCATCGCCAGAAGGATAGTGGCGCTATCCGATGAGGGGGACCGGCATGTTCGCAAAGCCCGTGCGGGGCTACACGACCGCGGCGGCCGACGGTGATGTGGTGGTGCTGCTCATCGGCGTGCGGATCAATCACTTCCGGGCGGTGCACCAGTGGCTCCCGGTCATGCTGTCGATGATCCGCATGCTGAGGGAGCTCGCGCGGGACCCGGACCGCGGGCTGCTGGGGCACGTCCTGCTGACGGCCTCGCCGCGGACGTACTACGTAGTCCAGTACTGGGAGTCCAAGGAGAAGCTGTACGCCTACGCGACCTCCCCGGACATGTTCCACCACCGGGCCTGGACGGCCGTCAACCGCAGGCAGCGCCAGGGCGGGGCGCGCGGGCACGTGGGCCTGTGGCACGAGACGTACATCGCGCCCGAGGGCTCCCGTGAGTCCGTCTACTTCGACATGCCGCCCTTCGGTCTCGCGAAGGCGCACGGCCAGGTGCCGGTGGAGCGGCGCGGGCGCTCCGCCAGGGACCGGTTCGCGCACCGCTCGCAGCCGGCGCCGGAGCCGGGGAAGACCGTCTGACCGAGGGGACCGAGGAGACCGGGGAAACGGGGGGACCGAGGGGACCGGGGGACGGGGGACCGGAGAGGGCTCGCCGCGGCGTTGGGGCGGGCCCTCTCCGATGTGACGTTCCCGGGGTGTCCGGTCTCAGCCCGAGCGGCGCAGCGCCTCGGAGAGGCGGCCCGCGGCGTCGATGACCGCCTGGGCGTGCATACGGCCCGGATGGCGGGTGAGCCGCTCGATCGGGCCGGAGACGGACACCGCCGCCACCACGCGGTTGGAGGGGCCGCGCACGGGCGCGGAGACGGACGCCACGCCCGGCTCGCGCTCGCCGATGGACTGGGCCCAGCCGCGCCGGCGGACGCCCGACAGGGCCGTCGCCGTGAAACGGGCGCCCTGCAGACCTCGGTGCAGCCGCTCCGGCTCCTCCCAGGCCATCAGGATCTGGGCGGACGAGCCGGCCTTCATGGTCAGCGTGGAGCCGACCGGGACCGTGTCCCGCAGGCCGGACAGGCGCTCCGCCGCGGCCACGCAGATCCGCATGTCACCCTGGCGCCGGTAGAGCTGCGCGCTCTCCCCGGTGACGTCGCGGAGGTGGGTGAGCACGGGGCCCGCCGTGGCGAGCAGGCGGTCCTCGCCGGCCGCCGCCGCCAGTTCCGCGAGGCGCGGGCCGAGGATGAACCTGCCCTGCATGTCGCGTGCCACCATGCGGTGGTGTTCCAGGGCCACGGCCAGGCGGTGGGCCGTGGGTCGTGCCAGTCCGGTGGCGCCGACCAGACCCGCGAGGGTGGCCGGACCGGACTCCAGAGCGCTCAGGACGAGGGCCGCCTTGTCCAGAACGCCGACGCCGCTACTGTTGTCCATGCAACGATACTCGCGTCTCACTCTGTGAAACGCAAGTTCAATTTTCCGTGGAACGCGCCACCCTGGAATCACACAGCGGCCCGTGCACCACAGGGCCCGGCGGCGGACGTCCGAGAACCCGGGGCGCGGGCGCCGTCTCCCCAAGATCTCTAGTTGGGCCGGTGGATGTTCGCCGGCCGGAGGGAAAGCGATGGGTAGGACACTCGCGGAGAAGGTCTGGGACGACCACGTCGTCCGGCGCGCCGAGGGCGAGCCCGACCTCCTCTACATCGATCTGCACCTGCTGCACGAGGTGACCAGCCCGCAGGCCTTCGACGGGCTGCGCAAGAGCGGCCGCCAGGTGCGCCGCCTCGACCTCACCATCGCGACCGAGGACCACAACACCCCGACCCTCGACATCGACAAGCCCATCGCCGACCCGGTCTCCCGCGCCCAGCTGGAGACGCTGCGCAAGAACTGCGCCGAGTTCGGGGTGCGGCTGCACCCGCTGGGCGACGTCGAGCAGGGCGTCGTGCACGTGGTCGGCCCCCAGCTGGGCCTGACCCAGCCGGGCACCACCGTGGTCTGCGGCGACTCCCACACCTCGACGCACGGCGCGTTCGGCGCGCTGGCGTTCGGCATCGGCACCTCCCAGGTGGAGCACGTGCTGGCCACCCAGACGCTGCCGATGGCCCGCCCGAAGACCATGGCCATCACCGTCGAGGGCGAGCTGCCCGAGGGCGTCACCGCCAAGGACCTGATCCTCGCGATCATCGCGCGGATCGGCACCGGCGGCGGCCAGGGCTACGTCCTGGAGTACCGCGGCCCCGCCATCGAGAAGCTCTCGATGGAGGCCCGGATGACCATCTGCAACATGTCGATCGAGGCCGGTGCCCGCGCGGGCATGATCGCCCCGGACGAGACCACCTTCGAGTACCTCAAGGGCCGTCCGCACGCCCCCGAGGGCGCCGACTGGGACGCCGCGGTCGAGTACTGGAAGACCCTGCGCACCGACGAGGACGCGGTCTTCGACGCCGAGGTCGTCATCGCCGCCGACGAGCTGTCGCCGTTCGTCACCTGGGGCACCAACCCCGGCCAGGGCGCGCCGCTTTCGGCGTCCGTCCCCGACCCTGCTTCGTACGAAGACGCTTCGGAGCGCCTCGCCGCCGAAAAGGCCCTGGAGTACATGGGGTTGGCGGCCGGACAGCCGCTGCGCTCCATCGACGTGGACACCGTCTTCGTAGGCTCCTGCACCAACGGACGCATCGAGGACCTGCGGGCCGCCGCCGACCTGCTGCGCGGCCGCAAAGTCGCCGACGGCGTACGGATGCTGGTCGTCCCCGGCTCCGCCCGGGTCGGTCTGCAGGCCGTCTCCGAGGGACTGGACGTGGTCTTCAAGGAGGCCGGCGCCGAATGGCGGCACGCGGGCTGCTCGATGTGCCTCGGCATGAACCCCGACCAGCTGGCCCCGGGTGAGCGCTCCGCGTCCACCTCCAACCGCAACTTCGAGGGCCGGCAGGGCAAGGGCGGCCGCACCCACCTGGTGTCGCCGCAGGTCGCGGCGGCCACCGCGGTCCTGGGCCACCTGGCCTCGCCCGCCGATCTGACCGACGACCGCACGCCCGCTGGAGCCCGATAACCATGGAAGCCTTCACCACTCACACCGGCCGGGCCGTCCCGCTGCGCCGCAGCAACGTCGACACCGACCAGATCATCCCCGCCCACTGGCTCAAGAAGGTGACCCGGGACGGCTTCGAGGACGGGCTGTTCGAGGCCTGGCGCAAGGACCCGAGTTCGTGCTCAACCGCCCCGAGCGGCAGGGCGCGTCCGTCCTGGTCGCCGGTCCCGACTTCGGCACCGGCTCCTCCCGGGAGCACGCCGTCTGGGCGCTGCAGAACTACGGCTTCAAGACCGTGATCTCCTCCCGCTTCGCGGACATCTTCCGGGGCAACTCGCTGAAGAACGGCCTGCTCACGGTGGTGCTCGACCAGAAGGTCGTGGACGCGCTGTGGGCGCTGACCGAGGCGGACCCGCAGGCCGAGATCACCGTCGACCTGCAGTCCCGCGAGGTGCGCGCCGAGGGCGTCACCGCCCCCTTCGAGCTGGACGAGAACTCCCGCTGGCGGCTGCTGAACGGGCTGGACGACATCTCCATCACCCTGCGGAACGAGACCGACATCGCCGACTACGAGGGCAAGCGGCCCGCCTACAAGCCGCGCACCGTGCAGGCCTGACCCGACAGGCCCCGGCAGGTCGACTTTCGGCCACCCCAACACACCCGCCGTACCCCCGATCGCCACGATTGGGGGTACAGCCATGTCTGCACCCGAACAGCCCCGCCCCGCTCCCCGGGCGCCCGTAACTTCCCACGTTAGAGGGGTGGTTGGCCGGGTAGGCGGCCTGCGGGGCCGGCGTCCGCGCGGGCGCCGACAGGACTGTCCGGCGCGGCAGTTGCACCCTGCGCAGGCGACAACTCGCCCCAGATGGCACAATCTGTGCATGGAACACGACGGCCAACTCGAGCTCTATACGGCGGTCGCGGACCAACTCAAGGAAGCGCACTCAAGGGTGCGCGCACTGCAAGTCCCGGAGGGCGTACGGATGGCGCTGACCCGGAAGCTGCTGGTCATTACGGCCGCGGCCAAGCACGATCTCGCCGCCGCGGCAAGGCGACTGGAGCGGTTCAACGCGGACCTCGACGAGGGGCGGATCCCCGAAGAGGACCGCTGACCGGTCCGGCACAGCCGATTCCGCTGCGGCACAAGGGTGATAAGCCCGTTTCGTGTTTGATTTGCGGTATATATCTGCCTAACGTGCGAAAAAGCTTGAACACTTTCGTTCTGGCGATGTCTCCGAAGGGGAAGACGTGAACAAGGCGCAGCTCGTAGAAGCGATTGCCGACAAGATGGGCGGCCGCCAGCAGGCCGCCGAGGCTGTCGATCATGTCCTGGACGCCATCGTCCGCGCGGTCGTCGCGGGCGAGCGGGTCTCGGTCACCGGCTTCGGGTCCTTCGAGAAGGTGGACCGGCCCGCCCGCTACGCCCGTAACCCCCAGACGGGCGAGCGGGTTCGCGTCAAGAAGACCTCCGTGCCGCGCTTCCGCGCCGGCCAGGGCTTCAAGGACCTGGTGAGCGGCTCGAAGAAGCTGCCGCGGGGCGGCGAGGTCTCGGTGAAGAAGGCGCCCAAGGGCAGCCTGACCGGCGGCGCTTCCGCCACGGTCAAGAAGGCCGCCGCGAAGAAGACGACCAAGGCCGCCGCGGCGAAGAAGGCCACCGCCAAGAAGGCGGCACCGGCGAAGAAGACCACCGCCACCGCGAAGAAGGCCACGGCGAAGAAGACCACCGCCAAGAAGACCACGGCGACCGCCAAGACCGCCGCGGCGAAGAAGACCACCGCGAAGAAGGCGACGGCCAAGAAGGCCCCCGCCAAGAAGGTCACCGCCAAGAAGGCCCCGGCAAAGAAGTCGACGGCCCGCAAGACCACCGCCAAGAAGGCCACCGCCCGCAAGTCCTCCTGAGGTCACCAGGGCACTCACGCGCCGGGCCGGACTCCCCTCGGGAGCCCGGCCCGCGGCGTGTGTGCGGCCTTGGTCAACGGCCCTAGAACGTCTGCAGGGTCACCAGGGTGATCCGTACGGCCGCGCCCTCGCGCTCCGCCTCGATCCGCACCCGCTGCCCGGGCCGCAGCAGCCGCAGTCCGCCCGCGTCGAACGCCGCCGCGTCGAAGGGCACGGGGGTCCCGTCGTCGAGCAGCACCTGCCCGCTGCGGGTGCCGGGGTCGTACGTGTACGCGGTCGCCTGCATGACGGCCAGCGTAGTGCCTTCGGCCGTTCGCCGCCGGGGCGGATCACACCACCGGGCGCCGGCCCGCCGGGCCTGATCGCGCTGTCGTCCGCGCCCTTCGGGAGCGTTCGTCAGGAGCCGGGAATCAGCAACCCCGCGGACACCGCCGCCGTGTACGGCCCCACCCCGAGCGCCAGTGCCGCCCGCAGGTCCTCACCGGTGTCCACGTCCTGCCGTACGGAATTCACGTCCGCGAGCCCGAGTTCCGCGGCGCCCGACGCCCGGTGCCGGGCCCTGGAATCGGTGCCGAATGCCGGCCGCAACGGCCGCCCGGGTGCCGCGCTCAGCAGAGTCGTGCCCACCGCGGCCGCGTCCGCGAGAAAGGCACGCGGGAATTCGGCCGCCGCATCCAGCACCCGGGACAATTCCATTGGGCGCAGCGCCGGGAGATCAGCGTTCAGCGCCGCCACCGCGGCGGCCGGGCGCGATTCCCGTACGGCGGCCGCCCCGTGCCCGAGCGCGGCGTTCAGCCCGCTGCCCGGCGCGTCCGGGACGATCCGGGCGCCGAGCGCCGCCAACGTCCGGCCGGCCAGCGCGTCGTCCGTGACGACCACCACATCCGCGACCGCGGTGGCGGCCAGCGCCGCGGCCACCGTGTCCTGCGCGAACGCCAGCGCCAGCCCGGGGCGCACCCCGTCCCCGGCGGTGTCCGAGAGCCTGCTCTTGGCCCGCGCCAGAGGCTTCAGGGGGATGACCAAGGTCCACTGCACCGGCGTACCGTCCCTCTCTTGTCGCGCTCATTGTCACCCGGCCGCGTCCGGCCGTGCGGGGCACCGGCGGGGACGCGACGCTCCCGGCAGGGCGGTGGCCGGGGACGGGCGGGCGTACGGTGTTCTCGACAGACCGGCGGCCTGGGGCGACACTTGTGCGGCCCCCCGGCCGAGGTGCCGAGGTGACAGCCCTTAGAGGCCTAGAGGAAGGTGTCCGCGTGCCCCGCCGCCAAATCGGGTTCTGGTACCGCTTCGCTGCGGTCCTCTGCAAACCGCCGCTGGTGGTTCTGATCAAGCGGGACTGGCGCGGAATGGAGCACATTCCGGCTGAGGGCGGCTTTATCACCGCGGTGAACCACAATTCACACGTGGACCCCTTCGCGTACGCGCACTATCAGTACAACACCGGACGGGTTCCGCGATTCCTGGCGAAGAGCGGCCTTTTCAAGAAGGGATTCGTCGGCGCCGCCATGCGCGGCACCGGGCAGATCCCCGTCTACCGCGAGAGCACGGACGCGCTCAGCGCGTTCCGGGCCGCGATCGACGCCGTGGAGCGCGGCGAGTGCGTCGCCTTCTACCCCGAGGGCACCCTCACCCGCGACCCCGACGGCTGGCCCATGACCGCCAAGACCGGCGCGGCCCGCGTGGCCCTGCAGACCAGGTGCCCGGTGATCCCCGTCGCCCAGTGGGGCTGCAACGAACTGCTGCCGCCGTACGCCAAGAAGCCCCACCTCCTGCCGCGCAAGACGCACCAGGTCCTGGCTGGGCCGCCCGTGGACCTCTCGCGCTTCTACGACAAGGAGATGACCGCCGACCTCCTGAAGGAGGCCACCGAGGTCATCATGGCGGCCGTCACCCGCCTCCTCGAGGAGATCCGCGGCGAGAAGGCGCCCGAGACCCCGTACGACCCGCGCCAGGAGCGGATCGAGCAGCGCCGCAGGACCGCCGCGCAGGCCGCGCGGGCGACGGCCGGCGGCCCGGAGGCCGTGGAGGCGGGCCGGGAGGTCTCACGGACCGGTACCGAGGAGGAGAGCGGCAAGTGAGCAGGACCGTCCGCGCCGCAGTCATGGGCACCGGCTCGTGGGGCACCGCCTTCGGCATGGTGCTCGCCGACGCCGGCTGCGAGGTGACCCTGTGGGCCCGCCGTCCGGAGTTGGCCGAGGCGGTCAACTCCACCCGCACCAACCCCGACTACCTGCCCGGCGTCGAACTCCCGCGCGGTCTCAGGGCCACCGCCGACGCCGCCGAGGCGCTGCGCGACGCGGACTTCACCGTCCTCGCCGTGCCGTCCCAGACGCTGCGCGCCAACCTCGCCGAGTGGACCCCGCTGCTCGCGCCGGGCACCGTGCTCGTCTCCCTGATGAAGGGCGTCGAGCTCGGCTCCACCATGCGGATGAGCGAGGTGATCGACGACGTCGCCAAGGTCGGCGCCGACCGCATCGCCGTCGTCACCGGACCCAACCTGGCCCGGGAGATCGCCGCCCGCATGCCCGCCGCGGCCGTCGTGGCCTGCACCGACGAGGCCGTCGCCCGGCGGCTCCAGGCCGCCTCCCACACGCCGTACTTCCGGCCGTACACCAACACCGACGTGGTCGGCTGCGAACTCGGCGGCGCGGTCAAGAACGTCATCGGCCTCGCGGTCGGCATCGCCGACGGCATGGGCCTCGGCGACAACGCCAAGGGCTCGCTCATCACCCGCGGCCTCGCCGAGACCACCCGGCTCGGCATGGCGCTCGGCGCGGACCCGCTGACCTTCTCCGGACTCGCGGGCCTCGGCGACCTGGTGGCCACCTGCTCCTCGCCGCTGTCCCGCAACCACACCTTCGGCACCAACCTCGGCAAGGGGATGACCCTCGAGCAGACCATCGCGGTCACCAAGCAGACCGCCGAGGGTGTCAAGTCCTGCGAGTCGGTGGCTGATCTGGCCCGCCGGCACGGTGTGGAGATGCCGATCACCGAGACGGTCGTGGACATCGTGCACGAGGGCAAGCCGCCGGTGGTCGCCCTCAAGGAGCTGATGTCGCGCAGCGCCAAGCCCGAGCGGCGCTGAACCCCGCGCCACGCGGCGCCGGGCGGGGGCCGGTCCGGCGCCCCGCGCGGCCCCCCGCGCGACGCTGAGCGACCGTCCGTGCGACGCTGAGCGACCGCGCCGGAGCGGCCGCTGACTTGGGGGATACCAACGGGTACTCTCAACGCGATATGAGCACCGAGAACCTCCCCCAGAGCCCTGACCAGCCGTCCCGCAAGCCGCGCGTGGCCGTCGTGTTCGGCGGGCGCAGCTCCGAACACGGGATCTCCGTGGTCACCGCGGGCGCCGTCCTCAAGGCCATCGACCGGACGAAGTACGACGTCCTGCCGATCGGTATCACCGCGGACGGGCGTTGGGCGCTCACGGCAGACGAGCCGGACCGCATGGCCATCACCGACCGCCGCACCCCGAGCGTGGCGGAGCTGGCCGAGTCGGCCGAGGGCGGCGTGGTGCTCCCCGTCGACCCCGCGAACCGCGAGGTCGTCTACAGCGAGCCCGGCTCGGTGCCCAAGGCCCTCGGCGAGGTCGACGTCGTCTTCCCGGTGCTGCACGGCCCGTACGGGGAGGACGGCACCCTCCAGGGCCTCCTGGAGCTGTCCGGAGTGCCGTACGTCGGCTCGGGCGTGCTCGCCTCGGCCGTCGGCCAGGACAAGGAGTACATGAAGCGGGTGTTCACCTCCTTCGGGCTCAAGGTCGGCCCGTACCTGGTGATCCGCCCCCGCGAGTGGGAGCAGGACGAGTCCGCGGCCCGCAAGCGGATCGTCGACTTCGCCGGCGAGCACGGCTGGCCGCTGTTCGTGAAGCCCGCGCGCGCGGGTTCCTCCATCGGCATCACCAAGGTCGACGACCTCTCCGGCCTGGACGAGGCGATCGCCGAGGCCCAGTCGCACGACCCGAAGATCCTGATCGAGGCCGCCGTCCGCGGCCGCGAGATCGAGTGCGGCGTCCTGGAGTTCGAGGACGGGCCGCGCGCCTCGGTGCCGGCCGAGATCCCGCCGCCGGACGCGCACGCGTACTACGACTTCGAGGCCAAGTACATCGACTCCACGCCCGGCATCGTCCCGGCCCCGCTCACCGACGAGGAGACCGCCGAGGTGCGGCGGCTCGCGGTCGAGGCGTTCGAGGCGGCCTCCTGCGAGGGCCTGGTCCGCGCCGACTTCTTCCTCGACGAGGACGGCGAGTTCGTGATCAACGAGATCAACACCATGCCCGGTTTCACGCCGATCTCGATGTACCCGCAGATGTGGCAGGCCACCGGGATCGGTTACCCGGAGCTGGTGGACCGGCTGGTGCAGGCGGCCCTGCGCCGCTCGACCGGACTGCGCTGACCCCGCACGCTCACCGCATGGAGGCGATCCCCTCGGGGATCGCCTTCTTCACGGCCGCGGCCAGCCCGGTGAGCACCGAGGCGCCCTCGTCCTGCGCCGACATCCCGCCGGGCAGGCTCACCTGCGCGTAGGCCACGCGGTTCGCCGTGGTGAACCGCCAGGTGCCGTCGCCCTGCTTCTCCATCAGCCAGCCGACACCGTTCACCTCGCCCGCGACGGCGTCCGGGTCGTCGCCACGGGCCACCTCGGGATCGACCATCTTCGGCGGCCGTACGACACCGCAGCGCAGTATGATCGCCGGGCTTCCCCAGCCCGCCGTGTAGGCGGACCGGGGTTCGGGGTCGTGACGGCTCCGTCCGTCGAGCTTCCCGGGCAGCGCCCGGTGCAGGTCCCGGCAGACCTCGGCCGTCTTCGCGTCGGGGGTGGGAACCGCGACCGTGGCGCTGTCGTCTGCTGTGGAGCAGCCCGCGACCGCGATCAGCAGCGCGGGCGCGAGCAGGCCGAACGGCCGGTGACGGAAGAAGTTCACCGGCCAAGCGTAGACGGGGGCTACAGATGGACGACCGGGCAGGTCAGGGTGCGGGTGATGCCGTCCACTTGCTGGACCTTGGCGACCACCATGCGGCCGAGCTCGTCGACCGTGTCGGACTGGGCGCGCACGATGACGTCGTACGGTCCCGTGACGTCCTCGGCCTGGATCACTCCAGGGATCTTGCCGATCGTCTCGGCGACGGTCGACGCCTTGCCGACCTCCGTCTGGATCAGGATGTACGCCTGTACCACGGAACCTCCAGGGCGGCCACGAGGATCATGTGGGGAAAAGGAACGCCACGGTATCGCGTCGCCGCTCCCCGCGGGGAGACCCGCGGGGACCGGGCTTGCGCGCCAGGGGTGCAGGCACGACAGAAGTTGACGGTCACCTCGACGGTATCGGGGAGACTGATGACGCGCGACCGGGCACGCAGAGGCACAGAAGGGGCTTGAGGCAATGAAGGGCACAGTGGGTGAGTTGGGTGAGTTCGGGCTCATCCGGGAGCTGACCTCCCGTCTCACCACGACCCCGGTGGTCCGGGTCGGCCCCGGTGACGACGCCGCGGTGGTCGCCGCGCCCGACCGCCGGGTGGTGGCGAGCACCGACATCCTGCTGGAGGGACGGCACTTCCGCCGCGACTGGTCCACGGCGTACGACGTCGGGCGCAAGGCCGCGGCGCAGAACCTCGCGGACATCGCCGCGATGGGCGCCGTGCCGACCGCGCTGCTGCTCGGCCTGGTCGTCCCGGCCGAACTCCCGGTCACCTGGCCGACCGAGCTGATGGACGGGCTGCGCGACGAGTGCCAGGTCGCCGGAGCCGCGGTCGTGGGCGGGGACGTGGTCCGCGGGGACACCATCATGGTGTCGATCACCGCGCTCGGCGACCTGCGCAACCAGGAGCCGGTGACCCGCGCCGGCGCCCAGCCCGGCGATCTCGTGGCCGTCACGGGCTGGCTGGGCTGGTCCGCGGCCGGCTACGCGGTGCTCTCCCGCGGCTTCCGCTCGCCGCGCGCCTTCGTGGAGGCCCACCGGCGCCCCGAACCGCCGTACCACGCGGGTCCGGCCGCCGCCGCGCTCGGCGCCACCGCGATGTGCGACGTCAGCGACGGACTGATCGCCGACCTCGGGCACATCGCCGAGGCCAGCAAGGTGCGCATCGACATCCGGTCCGGCGCGATCGACATCCCGACGCAGATGAACGACATCGGGCAGGCCGTCGGCGTCGACCCGCTGCAGTGGGTGCTGACCGGGGGAGAGGACCACGCGATCGTGGCCACGTTCCCGCCGGACGCCAAGCTCCCGGCCCGCTGGAAGGTGATCGGCGAGGTCCTCAACCCCTCGGCGCTGCCCCAGGTGACCGTCGACGGGGCCCCGTGGACCAGCAAGGGCGGCTGGGACCACTTCGGGGACATCGAGTCGTGATCCCCCGGGTACTCACGGTCGCCGGGTCCGACTCCGGCGGCGGCGCGGGCGTGCAGGCCGACCTGAAGACGATGCTGGCGCACGGCGTGCACGGGATGAGCGTGATCACGGCGGTGACCGCGCAGAACTCGCTGGGCGTGCAGGGCGCCTGGGAGCTGCCCGTGGAGGCCGTACGGGCCCAGTACCGCAGCGTGGTCGACGACATCGGCGTGGGTGCCGTGAAGACCGGGATGCTCGCGTCGGCCGAACTGGTCGAGGCGGTCGCCGAATTGATCTCCGAGACCGACGCGCCGGCCGTGGTGGACCCGGTGGGTGTCTCCAAGCACGGCGATCCGCTGCTGGCCGCCTCCGCCCTGGACTCGGTCCGGGCCGGCTGCTGCCGGTGGCGACCGTGGCCACGCCCAACCTCGACGAGGTGACCCAACTCACGGGGGTCCGGGTCGAGTCCGAGGGCGATCTGCGCCGGGCCGCGGCGGCCGTCCTCGGGTACGGGCCGCGCTGGGTGCTGATCAAGGGCGGTCATCTGTCCGGCGACGCCGTGGACCTGCTCACGGACGGCTCGCGGGAGCACTGGCTGCGGGCCCCGCGCCACGACAACCGGCACACGCACGGCACGGGCTGCACGCTCGCCTCGGCCGTCGCGTCGGGGCTGGCGAAGGGCCTGACCGTGCCGGAGGCGGTGACCCGGGCCAAGGAGTACGTGACCGGGGCGATCGCCGCCGGGTTCGCGCTGGGCGCGGGCATCGGACCGGTGGACCACGGGTGGCGGTTCCGGTCACCGAAGTGATCCTGCCGCCGCGGGAGACGGGACAGCGGGAGACGGGACCGCGGGAGACGCTGAACGCGGGCACGGCAAAAAGCCGGCCCACCCTGAGGTGGACCGGCTCAGTGCGGCGGACCGGACGGTGGCCGCGCGCTCAGCTAAGCGTCAGCGCGAGACCTTGCCGGCCTTGATGCACGAGGTGCAGGCGTTCACGCGCTTCGGCGTCCCGCCGACCACGGTACGCACACGCTGGATGTTCGGGTTCCAGCGGCGGGACGTACGGCGGTGCGAGTGCGAGATGTTGTTGCCGAAGCCCGGCCCCTTGCCGCAGACGTCGCAGTTGGCAGCCACGGGTCACTCCAAAGACTTCAGATGCACTTACGGTTGATCCCGGCATGCCGGGATCGAGATCCTAGGATCCGAGACCTTGAGTGGCGTTGCCAGGGGGAATGGCCCGATCGAGATCGGGCAACCGGAGCAGCATACAACGGCTGCGTCCGTACCGCGAAACTACCACGGCAGCTCGGGGGCCCGTTCCCGGCCCTCTACCGGAGGCCACCGCTCCGGGGTCTACGCTGCGTCCACGTCCAAGCAGCTCAGGGAGGCGCAGGTGGCGCAGGTGCCGCAGACATTGGACGCTCTCGCGGTGCGCTCCTGGTGCGGTCTGGCGCTGAGCGCGCTCGGGCGGGCGCGCGAGGAGATCGACGCGATCAACGTCTATCCGGTGGCCGACGGGGACACCGGGACCAATCTGTACCTGACCGTCGAATCGGCCGCCACCGCCGTGGAGGCCGTGTTCGCCGGGTACGGGACCGGGACCGGGAGCCCTCCCTCGCGGACGCCGCGCGCGCGATGGCCCACGGGGCGCTCATCGGGGCCCGGGGCAACTCCGGCACGATCCTCGCCCAGCTCCTGCGGGGCATGGCCCAGGTGCTCGCCGGGGGAGAGACGGGGGAGGTGTCCCACTGCGACGGCGCCGGGCTGCGCGTGGCCCTGCGGCACGCCGCCGACTCCGCCCGCCAGGCCGTGGCCCACCCCGTCGAGGGCACCGTGCTCACCGTCGCCGCGGCCGCCGCGGCCGCCGCCGAGAAGGCGGAGGGCGACTGCGCGGCGGTCGCCAGGGCCGCCTACGAGGGCGCCGGCCTGGCGCTGGCCGGGACCCCGGAGCAGCTCGCCGTGCTGCGGCGGGCCGGAGTGGTCGACGCGGGCGGCCGGGGGCTGGTCACGGTGCTCGGCGCCCTGGTGGAGGCGTGTACGGGCGAGGCGGTCAACGAACTCTCCAGGGCACGGGAGGCCGCTCGCGAGACCGCGGCGGCCGTCGCCGGGGCGCACGCGCGCGTGGAGGCCGTCTCCGGCGCGGAGAACTGCGTCGAAGGCGACGACGACGGCCCCGCCTACGAGGTGATCTACCTCCTGGAGGCCGCGGACGAGGCCGTGGCCCGGTTGCGCACGCGGCTCGACGCCCTCGGGGACTCCCTCGTCGTGGTCGGCGGCGACGGACTGTGGAACGTGCACGTCCACGTCGACGACGCGGGTGCCGCCGTGGAGGCGGGCGTCGAGGCGGGCCGGCCGTACCGGATCCGGATCACCCACTTCGGGGCCGGCGACGTGCACACCGGCGGCGAGCGCCCGCCGCGCGAACGCGTCCAGCGGGCGGTCGTGGCCGTCGTGCCCGGCGAGGGACTGGCCGGGCTGTACACCGAGGCCGGCGCGACCACCGTGCTCGCCCGCCCCGGGGAGCCGCCCGCCAGCGGGGAGCTGGTGCAGGCCGTACGGCGTGCCCACGCGCGCGAGGTGGTGCTGCTGCCCAACGACGCCGAACTGCGCCACACCGCCGCCGCGGCCGCCGAGCAGGCCCGTACCGAGGGCATCCGGGTCGCCCTGATCCCGACCCGCTCCGCGGTCCAGGGCATCGCCGCGCTCGCCGTGCACGAACCCGGACGCCGGTTCGACGAGGACGTCGTCCAGATGACCTCGGCGGCGGGCGCCACCCGGTACGCCGAGGTCCTCGTCGCCGAACACCGGTCCTGGACGTCGGCCGGCATCTGCCAGGCCGGGGACGTGCTGGGCCTGATCGACGGCGACGTGGCGGTGATCGGGCCCGACCTCACCGCCACCGCCGAGACCCTCCTGGACCGCATGCTCCGGGCGGGCGGCGAACTGGTCACCCTCGTCGTCGGCGACGAGGCCCCCGAGTCCGTCGCCACCCACCTGGAGACCCACGTCCGCGAGTCCTACCTGGCGGTGGACACGCTGGTCTACCGGGGCGGCCGCCAGGGATCCCCGCTGCTCATCGGCGTGGAGTGACCCCGGTGCCGTGAGCCGCCCGCTCAGTGGTCCGGCAGGGCGCCCAGCAGCTCCTCGGCCTCGGCCCGGCGGGAGCGTGCCGTGTCGTCCGGCGTACCGGCGCCCTCGTACGCCGCGAGGACACCGCGCGCGCGTGCCGCCGCCTCCGCCGGACGGCCGAGGCCCGCCTCCAGCCGGCCGGCGGCGAGCTCGGCACCGGTGCGGCCGTGCAGTCCCTCCGCGCCGAGCGCGCCGAACAGCTCGGCCGCGCGGTCCATCCGGGCCAGCGCCGCCTCGAAGGCCTCCCCGGCGTCCTGCTCGCCGTCCTCGGAGCCCCCGGCCGACCGGGCCAGCAGATCACCGAACTGACGGTGCGTGTTCGCCAGTTCCGCGGTGAGCCGGTCCCGGACCGCCGGTTCCGCCGCCGCCAGGGCCCGCTCGCACTCGCGCACCGCCTCCGCCATCAGCGCCCGCGCTCCGTCCGCCGGCCCCTCGCCGCGCAGCGCCAGCCAGGCACGGGCGCGCACCGAGCGCACCAGGAAGTACGGGTTGCCGAGCCCGCGCCACAACTCGCCCGCGCGCGCGTAGGCGCGGTCCGCGTCCTCGAGCAGCCCCGCGTCGCCCAGCGACTCCGCGGCGAGATGCGCGAGCGTGGCGTGGTCCTGCTGCTCGGGCCAGTGCCGGGCGATCCCGGCGGCCCGCAGCCGCCGTTCCGCCGCCTCCCGGTGCTCGCCCAGCTCGCTCAGGCAGTCCCCGAGCCACCACAGCGCCTGCACGACGGCCCCTTCGCCGTGCGTCTCGGCGGTCAGGTCGGGCAGCGCCGACTCCAGCACCTCGGCGGCCTCCGCGCACCGCCCCTCACGCAGCAGGAAGCCGCCGAGCTGGTGGCGCGCCCACGCGCCCAGCGTGCCGCTCTCGCCCGCCTCGTCGGCCCAGTGCGCGGCCTCCAGCGCGTGCTCCGCGGCCTCCCCGGTCCCGCCCCGGCCGCCGATCACCTCGGCGAGCTGGAGATGGAGCTGGGCCCTTCCGGCCGGCTCCACGTAGGGGCCGCCGTGCTCCAGCGCCGACCGCAGCGCCCGCTCGGTCCCGGCCGCGTCGCCGAGCCCGTGGGCCAGCCCGGCCGCCTCGACCTCGTACTCCAGCGCGAACCAGGGCAGACCGGCCGCCACGTACTCGGCGGCGGCCAGCGCGTAGCCCTCGGCGGCCCGCTCCGCGTCCCCGGTGAGCGCGGCCAGCCCGGCGAGCATCCCGCTCGCCTCGGCGGCCCGGGCGGCCAGCCGTACGTCGCCGTCCGCGCGTCCGCCGACGAGCGCCCGCACCTCCCGCACGGCCTGTCCGGTCTCCGCGAGCGCCGCCTCCGCGCCGTCGCCCGTGTTTCCGTCGCCGAGGTGCTCGTGCAGCCGCCGTACGAGGATCCGCGCCCGGCTCATCAGCACCGCCGCCGTCTGCCGTACTCCGGTGCCCTCCGCGGCGTACAGCGCGAGCACCTCGTCGCGGAGCGCGGCGACCGCCGTCACCGCGGCGTCCGTATCGCCCGCCAGCGCCCGCGCGTACGCACCGCGCGCGCGTGCCGCCAGCGCCTCGCCGGGGTCGCCTGCCTCCGCGTACAGCGCGGCGGCCCGCTCGAACAGGGGGGCGCCCTCGGGGCCGCGTTCCATCGCCTCGTGGTCGGCGATCTCCGCCCGGTCGCGCGGGTCCAGCCCGGTCCCCTCGGCGTCGGCGGCCCGCGCGACCGCGGCCCACGCCTCCAGAGCGTGCGGCCGCAGCGTGTCCGACAGCCGCCGCGCCTCGGCCAGCAGGGCCGCCAGGCCCGACTCGCCGGAACCGGCGGCCGGCTCGGGCGCCTCGGGCGCGGCCGGCGCGACCACCGCCGCCGGGCGGGCGCGCACGGTGCGCACCCCGAGCGGCAGCCGCTCCGCCAGCGGCTCCTGGGCCATCCGCGCGCGGACGCGGTCACCGACGTACGAGGTGCCGTTGCGCGCGTCGAACCGCGCCGCCAGCTCCAGCGCCTCCGCGCGCGCGTGGGCGGCCAGTTCCGCCGCGGTCCGCTCCCGGCCGGCCGGTCCCGGCACCGGATGCCCGCCCAGACCGAGGACGGTCAGCCGGTCCATCAGCAGCGCCACCACGGCCAGGAAGTCCAGCCGGCTGCGCGGATGCCCGGTGTCCGTGAAGTACGCAGGCCGCTCGGCCAGCAGTTCCAGACCGCGCGCCTCGTTCCCGGTCAGGGCGCAGAACTCCACGTGGTCGGCGTAGGCGCCGCGCATGCTCTCCATGGGGCGCACCAGGCGGAACCCGCGCAGATGGTGGGCACGGGCCTCCTCGGTCCGGCCCAGCCGCAGCAGCGGCGCCAGCGAGGAGGCCAGCACGGTGTGCGGCTCGTGGGCGCAGCTGTACTCGCCCTCCAGGACCGGCCGCCACAGCCGCAGCGCCTCCGCGTCCTCGCCGCACTCGACCTGCCAGGTGCCCTGGCCGTGCAGCTCGCAGGCGTGGCAGTCGGCCATCCGGTCCCGGTCCGCGGCCAGCCAGGCCGCGTACGCCCGCCCGGCCCGGCCGAGGTCGCCGACGTGCGCGGCCACGCTGAACTCGGCGGCGCGCACGGCTCGTTCGGAGTGCCCGGCGAGCCGGTAGCGGTGCTCCATCTCGGCGAGCCACTTCTCGACCGAGGCCAGCGGGACGTGCGGCTGGTCCAGCATGCCCGCCGACATCCACTTGAAGACCCAGTGCAGCGAGTGCGTCTCGTACTCGTCGAAGTCCTCGGGCCGTTCGTCCCACATGCGCAGCAGCCGCGCGAACGGGACGAACATCTTGTCCTTCTCGGAGCTGTAGTTGTAGACCTTCAGCTGGTGCCCGAGCGCCTCGATCACGGCGAGCGGGACGTCCAGCCGCTCGGCCTCGGCGAGCAGCTGCTCCGCGCGCGCGTTGCGGGCCGGTCCCTCCGGCAGGCCGGAGTTCTCCGCCATCGCCCGGCGCAGCGCGTCGAAGTCCGTGATCTCGCCCATCAGTGACCGTTCTCCCCGTGTGTGGCCCACTCCAGCAGACCGATGAACGCCCGGTTGAGCAGCGCCGAGTCCGCCGGCCTGAGCGGGCGCTGTGCCATCAGCAGCGCCTGCCCGTACAGGGACTCGGTGGCGGTGCCGATCAGCTCCGGGTCGCGGAGCGCGGCGATCCGCCGGATCAGCGGGTTGAGGTGGTTGAGCACCAGCCGCGCGCGCGGTGCGCCGCCGCGCAGCGAGCCCAGGATGCCCGCCCACAGGTCGTCGGCCCGCTCCTCGGCCTCGGCCCGGGCCTGTTCGTGCCGGGCGGCCCGGTCGTCCAGGTGCAGCGCGGGCACCGACAGCGGGTGGAACGCGCGCAGGACGACGTCACAGCCCAGCGGGTCGAGCTTCGCCCGCGCGGCCGCCAGGAAGCCGGACAGCGCCAGCTCCTCCGCCGCATCCACCGCGTCCAGATGGGCGGTCACCGTGTCCGCGTCCAGTTCGGCGACCACCGTGCCCGGCCGCACCGAGGGCAGCGCCTCCACCAGTTCGCTGTCGTAGGTGTAACCGCCGTTGACCACCCCGACGCCCTGCGCGGAGGCGATCGGCGCGACCTGCCGGTACTCCTCGACCGTCCGCGTGAAGTGCACCACCGGGTGCCGCTGCGCGAACTCCTCCAGGGAGAGCCGGCCGTCGGAGGTCTCGAACGGCAGCCACGGCAGCATCGTGCGGAGCATCTCCCCGTCGTGCCGGGCCAGGGACTTCACGCCCAGGTGGTGCACGGCCAGGAACGCCGCCAGCCGCTCCGGGTCGCCGGCCGCCAGTCCGGTCAGCCAGGACCTGATCCGCTCGCCCAGGGCCTCCCGCACGGCCGCCAGCGTCTCGTCCTCGTACAGCGCCTCGCGCGAGGCCGTGGGCCGCAGGCTGTCGGTGTCCAGCACACAGCGCACGAAGAACGCCCAGTCCGGCAGGAGCTGTTCGGCCCGCTCGGTGAGCAGCATGCCCTTCAGGTGCACCCGGTGCGTGGCCCGCTGCGCCGGGCTGACCGCCGACGGCAGCACGTACGCCACCCCGCGGATCCCGGCGACCGGCACGTCCAGGCCGATCGAGTCCAGCGGGGTGAACCCGAACAGCTCGTGGCAGTGCCGGGCCAGCGCCACCCTCCGGGCGGCCGGAGAGGGGTACGGGCGGTCCCAGGGCGCCGGCAGGTCGGTGACCGCCTCCCCGTCCACCCGGACGTCGTACGGCAGCAGCGAACCGAAGTCCCGGGCCAGGGCGCGGACCCGCTCGGGCGACAGCCATTCCGCGGCACCGGCCCGCGCCACCAGGTGCACGGTGGTACCCGGCTCGGGACGCTCCGCGTCCGGCAGCGTGCGCACCGAGTACGAGCCGTCGTCACGGGCCGTCCACTCCACCGGCGGCGCCCCGGGCGTACGGGCGCTGCGGCTGACCACCCGGATCCGCTCGGCGACCACGAAACAGGCCAGCAGGCCGATGCCGAACTGCCCGAGGAAGTCGGACCGGGCCTCCTGCACGCCGTCCGCCCGCTTCGAGCTGCGGCCGATGGTCGCCAGCAGGCTGTGCACGTCCGGCTCGGTGAGCCCGACGCCGGTGTCCTCCACCCGCAGCGTCCCGTCCGCCGCGTACAGCCGCACCCGCGCCGGAGCGCCGGGATCCTCGGCCTGTCGGGCCGTGATGGCGTCCACCGCGTTCTGCAGCAGTTCGCGCAGATAGACCTTGGGACTGGAGTAGAGGTGATGGGAGAGCAGGTCCACCAGACCGCGCAGGTCGACCTGGAACGTGTGGGGTGACTGGGATGCCTGGGATGGCTGTGAGGTCTGGGAGTCCATCGTCGCAGCGCCGGCGGGGGAGCGTGCGTTCGGCGCGGGGTCGGGCGGTCCCGGGTGGGGCGGTGACCGCGGGGGATGGCCGGAGCGCGCCATCCTAGAGCCGGAACGGGCCACCTGACCAGCGGTTTCGCGAACCCCGCACGGCTCGTGCGCACGACGCCGCCGGCCGGCCGCTACGGCTTTGTCGGTGCGGTGGTGTGCAATGGATCTCGTGCCCGCACTGGAAGAACCACTGAAGCAGTCACTGAAGTCAGTGCTCGGCCCCGCCACCGCGAAGGTGATGGCCGAGCACCTCGGCCTGACCTCGGTCGGCGATCTCCTGCACCACTACCCGCGCAGATACGAGGAGCGCGGCCGGCTCACCCCCCTCGCCGAGCTCCCGATGGACGAGCACGTCACGGTGGTCGCCCAGGTGGCCGACGCCCGCCTGCACACCTTCGCCTCGTCCCGGGCCCCACGCGGCAAGGGGCAGCGCCTGGAGGTCACGATCACCGACGGCAGCGGCAGGATCCAGCTGGTCTTCTTCGGCAACGGCGTGCACAAGCCCCACAAGGATCTGCTGCCGGGCACCCGCGCGATGTTCTCCGGCAAGGTCTCCGTCTTCAACCGCCGCCTCCAGCTCGCCCACCCGGCCTACGAACTGCTGCGCGGCGACAGCGAGGAGACCGTCGAGACCTGGGCCGGCGCCCTGATCCCGATCTATCCGGCCACCGCGAAACTGGAGTCCTGGAAGATCGGCAAGGCGGTCCAGACGGTGCTGCCCAGCGCCGGGGAGGCCGTCGACCCGCTGCCGCCCTCCCTCCAGGAGGGCCGCGGCCTCGTCACCCTCCCCGAGGCCCTGCTCAAGATCCACCGTCCGCAGACCCAGGCGGACATCGCCGACGCCCGGGCCCGCCTGAAGTGGGACGAGGCCTTCGTCCTCCAGGTCGCCCTCGCCCGCCGCCGCCACGCCGACGCCCAGCTCCCGGCGGTGGCCCGCAGACCCCGGCCCGACGGCCTCCTGACGGCCTTCGACGACCGGCTGCCCTTCACCCTCACCGAGGGCCAGCGGAAGGTCTCCGAGGAGATCTTCGACGACCTCGCCACCGAGCACCCGATGCACCGCCTCCTCCAGGGCGAGGTCGGCTCCGGCAAGACCCTCGTCGCGCTGCGCGCCATGCTCGCGGTGGTCGACGCGGGCGGCCAGGCCGCGCTGCTCGCGCCCACCGAGGTCCTCGCCCAGCAGCACCACCGCTCGGTCACCGAGATGATGGGCGAACTGGCCGAGGGCGGCATGCTGGGCGGCGCCGAGCACGCCACCAAGGTGGTGCTGCTCACCGGCTCGATGGGCGCGGCCGCCCGCCGCCAGGCCCTGCTCGACCTGGTCACCGGCGAGGCCGGCCTGGTCATCGGCACCCACGCCCTGATCGAGGACAAGGTCCAGTTCCACGACCTCGGCCTGGTGGTCGTCGACGAGCAGCACCGCTTCGGCGTCGAGCAGCGCGACGCCCTGCGCGGCAAGGGCAAGCAGCCCCCGCACCTGCTGGTCATGACGGCCACCCCCATCCCGCGCACGGTCGCCATGACCGTCTTCGGCGACCTGGAGACCTCCGTCCTCGACCAGCTCCCCGCCGGCCGCTCGCCGATCGCCAGCCACGTCGTCCCCGCCGCCGACAAGCCGCACTTCCTCGCCCGAGCCTGGGAGCGGGTCCGCGAGGAGGTGGAGAACGGCCACCAGGCCTACGTGGTCTGCCCGCGGATCGGCGACGAGGAGGACGAACCCGGGAAGGACGCGAAGAAGTCCGCCGAGGACGAGGCCGAGAAACGCCCGCCGCTCGCGGTGCTCGACGTGGCCGACCAGCTCGCCCGCGGTCCGCTCCGGGGCCTGCGGGTGGAGGTGCTCCACGGTCGCATGCACCCGGACGACAAGGACGCCGTCATGCGCCGCTTCGCGGCCGGCGAGGCGGACGTCCTGGTCGCCACCACAGTCATCGAGGTCGGCGTCAACGTGCCCAACGCCACCGCCATGGTGATCATGGACGCGGACCGCTTCGGCGTCTCCCAGCTCCACCAGCTCCGCGGCCGGGTGGGCCGCGGCTCGGCCCCCGGCCTGTGCCTGCTGGTGAGCGAGATGCCCGAGGCCAGTGCCGCCCGCCAGCGCCTGAACGCCGTCGCCTCCACCCTGGACGGCTTCGAGCTCTCCCGCATCGACCTCGAGCAGCGCCGCGAGGGCGACGTCCTCGGCCAGGCCCAGTCCGGCGCCCGCACCAGCCTCCGCGTCCTCGCGGTCATCGAGGACGAGGAACTGATCGCCGAGGCCAGGCAGGAGGCGGCGGCGGTGGTGGCGGCCGACCCCGAGCTGGAGGGACTGCCGGGCCTGCGAACAGCGCTGCACGCCCTGCTGGACGAGGAGAGGGAGCAGTACCTGGAGAAGGGCTGAGGCCACCCGCCCGGAGCGGCCACGGGGCCGTACTCCGTGTGCGGTTGCCGCCGTGCGGGCGCGACCGGCGACAATGAGACCGACAACCGCCCACGGAGAAGGACCCCACATGACCCGCGTGATCGCCGGCCGGGCCGGCGGACGGCGCCTGTCAGTACCACCCGGCACCGGAACCCGCCCCACGTCCGACCGTGCCCGCGAGGGTCTGTTCTCCACCTGGCAGTCCCTGCTCGGCGGCCCCCTGGACGGCGAACGGGTCCTCGACCTGTACGCCGGATCCGGTGCCGTGGGCCTGGAGGCGCTCTCCCGGGGCGCGAGCCACACCCTCCTGGTCGAGGCGGACGCCCGCGCCGCGCGGACCGTCCGGGACAACGTGCGGAACCTGGGCCTGCCCGGCGCCGAGGTGAGAGCGGGCAAAGCGGAACAAGTGATCAGGACGGCGCCCCCGCCGCCCCCTACGAGCTGGCCTTCCTGGATCCCCCGTACGCCGTCACGGACGACGATCTTCGGGAGATCCTGCTCACACTCCGCACGGAGGGCTGGCTCGCCGACGAAGCCCTCGTCACCGTGGAGCGCAGCACCAGAGGCGGCCCGTTCCACTGGCCGGACGGCTTCGAGGCGATCCGGTCCCGTCGCTACGGCGAGGGAACGTTTTGGTACGGTCGCGCCGCCTCTACGTGCGAAGACGCACGATGACCGGACCGGAGAGCGAGGGATCACAAGTGCGCCGCGCCGTCTGTCCCGGGTCGTTCGACCCGATCACCAACGGACACCTCGACATCATTGCCCGCGCCTCGCGTCTGTACGACGAGGTCTACGTGGCGGTGATGATCAACCAGTCCAAGAAGGGCCTGTTCGAGATCGAGGAGCGGATCGACCTGATCCGCGAGGTCACCGCCGAGTACGGCAACGTCCGGGTCGAGGCCTTCCACGGCCTCCTGGTCGACTTCTGCAAGCAGCGCGACATCCCCGCCATCGTCAAGGGACTGCGCGCGGTCAGCGACTTCGACTACGAGCTGCAGATGGCCCAGATGAACAACGGCCTCACCGGCGTCGAAACGCTGTTCGTGCCCACCAACCCCACCTACAGCTTCCTCTCCTCCTCGCTGGTCAAGGAGGTCGCGGCCTGGGGCGGCGACGTCTCCCACCTGGTGCCGCCCGCGGTTCTCGAGGCCTTGAACGGGCGTCTGCACAAGGGCTGATGGGACTACAGTCGTCCCGTCCGTCTCCAACACAGCAGTAGAGAGTGGCGAGCACAGGTGGACGTCCAGAAGAAGCTCGACGAGATCGTCGCCGCGGTCACCGGCGCCCGGTCCATGCCGATGTCGGCCTCGTGCGTGGTCAACCGCGCCGAGCTGCTCGCGCTCCTCGACGAGGTGCGCCAGGCGCTGCCCGGCTCGCTCGCGCAGGCCCAGGAGCTGATCGGCGGCCGTGAGCAGATGGTCGAGCAGGCCCGTGTCGAGGCCGGGCGGATCATCGAGAACGCCCACGCCGAGCGCGGCTCGCTGATCTCCGACACCGAGATCGCCCGCCGCTCCCAGGCCGAGGCCGACCGGATCCTCACCGAGGCCCGCACGGAGGCGGAGGAGATCCGCGCCGAGGCCGACGACTACGTCGACTCCAAGCTCGCCAACTTCGAGGTCGTCCTCACCAAGACCCTCGGTTCGGTCGGCCGCGGCCGCGAGAAGCTGCTCGGCACCGGCCCCGGGCTGGACGAGAACGGGTACGAGGACGAGGACGCGCCCGAGCGCAGCCAGGACCCTGAGACCCTGCGCCACAACGCCGACGCGTACGTCGACGTCAAGCTCGGCGCCTTCGAGGCGGTCCTCGCCAAGACCCTGGAGGCCGTCGGCCGCGGCCGCCAGAAGCTGCACGGCCGGATCGCCACGGACGACCTCGGCGCCCTCGCCGACGACACCACGACCTTCCAGCACTCCAGCGACGCCGACTACCTGGCCGACCTCGCGGCCCTCGCCGACACCCCGGCCGAGCGCCCGGCTCCGGCCCAGCCGCCGCAGCCCGTCCAGCCGCCGCAGCCGCCCCAGCCGTCGTACGAGCCGCAGCCGGCCTACGGCTACCAGCAGCAGCCCGACCCGTACGGGGGCTTCCCGCAGCAGCCCGACTACGCCCAGCAGGACCAGTACGGCTACCAGCAGGCCGATCCCTACGCCTATCAGGGCGGCTACGACCCGCAGCAGGCCGCGTACGACCCGCAGCAGGCCCCGTACGACCCCCAGCAGTCCCAGCAGCCGCAGGACCAGCAGGGTTACGCCCTCGACGAGACCAGTCTGTTCGACACCGGCATGATCAGCGCGGAGCAGCTGCGGGCCTACGAACAGGGGCGCGGCCTCTAGCCGGTGACCGCGGAGCCACCACCGGATTGGGCCCTGAGCGAAAGGTCCAGTATCCTGGCTCTTCGGTCGCGTGTACGTCCGCGATCGCCGCTGCCCGCGGCACGTCTGGGCGGCGGCCCTCCGAGTTCGAAGATCGAAAGCAGGAATGGCTCCCAACGCCCGGCTGGACCACCGCAACCCCCTCGTGTTCGACACGCACGAGCTGGGCCGGCGTCCTGGCGCGCAGCAGCGCCTGACCCGCACGATCGACGCCCCAGGGACCTCGGTCTCCAGGGAGTCATCGGAGTGCCGGAAGGCGCCCCGGTGGAACTCGAACTCCGGCTCGAGTCGGTCATGGAAGGGGTGCTCGTCACAGGCACCGCCCGTGCACAGGCCGAGGGGGAGTGCGTAAGGTGTCTGGAGCCGCTCGGGCTTGAGCTCGATGCGGACTTCCAGGAGCTGTTCTCGTACCCTGACGCCGACGACCGGGGCCGCGTGATCGCGGAACCGGGCGACGACGCCGAGGACGACGAGGACAGGTTCTACCTCGAGGACGGACTCTTCGACCTCGAACCTCTGCTGCGCGATGCGGTGGTGCTCGCACTGCCGATGCAGCCGGTGTGCCAGGACGACTGCCCGGGCCTGTGCTCCGAATGCGGAGCGCGGCTCGCGGACGACCCGGACCACCACCACGACGCCGTCGACATTCGTTGGGCGGCATTGCAGGGACTCGCCGGCACCATGCAGGACGGCGAGAAGGACGAGATGAGCGGCGCCGAAGCGGGCGTCGACGAGAAGCAGGAGAAGTAGCCGTGGCTGTTCCGAAGCGGAAGATGTCGCGCAGCAACACGCGCCACCGCCGGTCGCAGTGGAAGGCTGCGGTCCCCACCCTGGTTGCGTGCGAGCGCTGCCACGAGCCCAAGCTGCAGCACATCGCGTGCCCGTCTTGCGGCACCTACAACAAGCGCCAGGTCCTCGAAGTCTGAGCGGGCTGGTGAGAGGCACTGTGTCCAGTCCCAAGAAGGCGACGGAAAACCAGGCCTCGTCCCACACGCTTCTGGAAGGGCGGCTCGGCTACCAGCTCGAGTCCGCCCTTCTGGTGCGTGCGCTGACCCACCGTTCCTACGCGTACGAGAACGGCGGTCTGCCGACGAACGAGCGGCTGGAGTTCCTCGGTGACTCCGTCCTCGGCCTCGTCGTCACGGACACGCTGTACCGCACCCACCCCGACCTGCCCGAGGGCCAGCTGGCCAAGTTGCGGGCCGCGGTGGTCAACTCGCGTGCGCTGGCGGAGGTGGGCCGCGGCCTCGACCTCGGCGCCTTCATCCGGCTCGGCCGGGGTGAAGAAGGCACGGGCGGCCGGGACAAGGCGTCCATCCTCGCCGACACCCTTGAAGCGGTGATCGGCGCGGTCTATCTCGACCAGGGCCTCGACGCGGCCTCCGAACTGGTGCACCGCCTGTTCGACCCGCTGATCGAGAAGTCCTCGAATCTCGGTGCCGGCCTGGACTGGAAGACCAGTCTCCAGGAGCTGACCGCGACCGAAGGGCTCGGTGTCCCCGAGTACCTGGTCACGGAGACCGGCCCGGATCACGAGAAGACCTTCACTGCTGCCGCCCGCGTCGGAGGCGTCTCGTACGGCACCGGCACCGGCCGCAGCAAGAAGGAGGCGGAGCAGCAGGCCGCCGAGTCCGCCTGGCGGGCCATCCGGGCCGCCGCGGACGAGCGCGCCAAGGCGGCCGAGGAGGCCGTCCAGGACGACGACACGTCGTCCGCGCCCGCCTGACAAGAGCAACACCGAGCGCCCGCCCCGCCGTTCACGCCGGGGTGGGCGCTCGCCTTCATCCCACGGTTCGTACGGGGTCACGATGCCCGAGTTGCCCGAGGTCGAGGTCGTCCGGCGCGGTCTGGAGCGGTGGGTCGCCCACCGCACGGTCGCCGAGGTCGAGGTACTGCACCCGCGTGCCGTGCGCCGGCACGTCGCGGGGGCCGACGACTTCGCGCACCGGCTCAAGGGCCACCACATCGGCACGCCCAGCCGGCGCGGCAAGTACCTGTGGCTGCCGATGGAGGAGACGAACCAGTCCGTCCTCGCCCACCTCGGCATGAGCGGCCAGCTCCTGGTGCAGCCGCACGAGACGGCGGACGAGAAACACCTGCGTGTCCGCGTCCGGTTCGCCGACTCCCTCGGTACCGAGCTGCGCTTCGTCGACCAGCGGACCTTCGGCGGGCTCTCGCTGCACGACAACACCCCGACGGGCTGCCCGACGTCATCGCGCACATCGCCCGCGACCCCCTCGACCCGCTGTTCGACGACGAGGCCTTCCACCTCGCCCTGCGCCGCAAGCGCACGACCATCAAGCGGGCCCTGCTGGACCAGTCGCTGATCAGCGGGGTCGGCAACATCTACGCGGACGAGGCCCTGTGGCGCTCCCGCCTGCACTACGAACGCCCACGGCCGGCCTCACCCGGCCGCGCACCGCCGAACTCCTCGGCCACGTCCGGGACGTGATGAACGCGGCCCTCGCCGTCGGTGGCACCAGCTTCGACAGCCTCTACGTCAACGTCAACGGCGAGTCGGGATACTTCGACCGCTCCCTGGACGCGTACGGCCGTGAGGGTCTGCCCTGCAAGCGGTGCGGCACGCCCATGCGGCGCCGCCCGTGGATGAACCGGTCCAGCTACTTCTGCCCGAAGTGCCAGCGGGTCCCGCGCGGACAGTAGCCGGCGGACCCTGGGTCGTGTCCGCAATGTCGCGTCGTTCGCCCGCAGGGCGGGCGTCGCGGCGTCCGGTGCGTGCTCTCGGCGTGCCGGCCGGATGCCCTCGTACTGGGTGTACTCGGGCTTTCGGCCGGTGCGGCGAGAGTGCGTGCCGGGCGTCGCGGCGCAGGCGTGACTTTGCGGACACGACCTAGGACGGCTGCCGGGCGTCGTAGGCCGCGCGGGAGGCGAGCACGTCGTCCATCGCGCCCTCCACGCAGTGGATGAGGGCGAGCAGCCGCTCCGCGACCCGGTGGCCGAGCGGGGTCAGTTCGTAGTCCACGCGCGGCGGGTTGGTCGGCTGGGCCTCGCGGTGCACCAGGCCGTCGCGCTCCAGCGCGTGCAGCGTCTGGGACAGCATCTTCTCGCTCACGCCGTCGACCCGGCGGCGCAGTTCGTTGAAGCGCAGCGAGCCCTCCTGGAGCGCGCCGAGCGTCAGTCCGCCCCAGCGGCCCGTGACGTGCTCGAGCGTGCCGCGCGAGGGGCACGACTTGGCGAACACGTTGAACGCGAGGTCGTCCTCGATGACGGGCTGCTGGTCTGTGCTCATACCACAAGCCTACGCGAGCGCAGCGCTCACCACCAGGTTGCACTAACTAGAAGTTAGTGTTTTCCTTTCGTCATCGTCAGTGAGCCGCCCCGTCGCGGGATTTCCGAGGAGTCCGTCATGACCACGCCTGTTGTCTCCATCGCCTACCACTCCGGCTACGGCCACACCGCGGTGCTCGCCGAGGCCGTCCGCGCCGGCGCCGCCGAGGCGGGTGCCGAGGTCCACCTGATCAAGGTCGACGAGATCACCGACGAGCAGTGGGAGACGCTGGACCGCTCCGACGCGATCGTCTTCGGCTCGCCCACCTACATGGGCACCGCCTCCGGCGCCTTCCACGTCTTCGCCGAGGCCTCCTCCAAGCGCTGGTTCGGCCAGGACTGGAAGGACAAGCTGGCGGCCGGCTTCACCAACTCCGGTTCCAAGAGCGGCGACAAGCTGCACACGCTGCAGTTCTTCCAGATCCTCGCCGGACAGCACGGCATGCACTGGGTCAACCTCGGCCTGCACCCGGGCTGGAACAACAGCGAGGGCTCCGAGCACGACCTCAACCGCCTCGGCGTCTTCGCGGGCGCGGCCGCCCAGACCAACGTGGACGAGGGCCCGGACGCCGTGCACAAGGCGGACATCGCCACGGCGGAGCACCTGGGCCGCCGGGTCACCGAGACGGCCCGCGTCCTGGCCCGCGGCCGCGCGGCGGTCTGAGCGGGCGGGCGGCGGCCCCGGGCGGGCGGGCGGCCCCGGGCGGGCGGCGGTCAGCGCGCCCGACGCGTGACCGGGGGCGCGGGGAGCCGGCCGTGATCGTCTCGGCCGTCGTCCTCCCGGGCTCGGCCACCGATGACGGCCCTGAGGCGGACCAGAGACCTTATAGGGCGCTGACCCGCGGAAGTCTCAGTAGCCGAAGTCCTGCGTCCACCAGGGGCCGCCCGAGCCCATGTGCACGCCGACTCCGAGGGTCTTGAAGTCGCAGTTCAGTATGTTGGCGCGGTGGCCGGGGCTGTTCATCCAGGCGTCCATCACGGCAGCAGCGTCCGCCTGGCCGCGGGCTATGTTCTCGCCGCCGAGGTCGGTTATGCCCGCCTTCGCGGCCCGGTCCCAGGGGCTGGCCCCGTCCGGGTCGGTGTGGTCGAAGAAGCCCCGCGCGGCCATGTCGTCGCTGAAGGCCTCGGCCAGCGAGGTCAGCGAGGAGTTCGCCGAGAGCGCGCTGCACCCGACCTTGGCCCGCTCCTCGTTGACCAGCTTCAGCACCTCGGCCTCGACGGCGGTCTGCGTCGACACCGTCACCGGCGCGGAGGTCCGCTTCGGGGCCTTGGCCGTCGGGTGGGACGGGGTGGTCTTCCGCTCGGGGGCCTTCGCCGTGGACGAGGGCTTCTCCGAGGGCGACTTCGTCGGCGGGGCCGAGGCCGAGGCCGACTCGGACGCGGTGTCGGACGGGGCCGGCGAGGTCGCCCGGTGGGTGTCGCGGCTCGCGGCGGAGCCGCCGCTCCGGCTGTCGGCGCTGCCCGAGCTGCCGCCCTGCTCGGACGCGGTGTTGCTGGGGGAGTCCGCCGCCTGCACCCGGTCGCCGCCGGTAGTGTTGGTGCCGCCGCCGAGCTGGTAGTTCTCCAGACCGGGCACCGCACCGGTGGCCACCGCGACGGTGCCGAGGGCCACGGCGGCCGAGACGCCGAGCAGCCCGGTGCGCACCGGGGTGGCGGCCTTCTTCTTGCGCCGGCGGCCGTGGGGCGTGCCGCCTGCCGGGGTGAAGCCGTCGTCGCCGGGCGTCCGCGCGGGCTCGTCGTCCACCGCGTACAGGTAGGCGGCGCTCCGGGCGGTGGTCTCGGCGTACGCCTCCGGGTGCAGGTAGGGGGCGATGCCCATGGGAGCGCGGTCGTCCGCGTAGTCCTGCGGGTTCTCGCCGTCCGTGGCCGAGCGGTACGTCTGCGTGACCCCCGTGGCCCGGCCGGTGGTGGCGCGGCCGGCGGCGGAGCGTCGGTGGCGTCCCATGCCCTTGCCCTCTTCCTCGTCTCGCGGTCGACCCGGCGCCACGGTGGTGAGCGACTCCGTATGGCCAACTCCACTCACTCGAAGGAGTGAGTTTCATATGAGATTCATTGGGTCCGGACGGTACCGCATGCCACTGGGGCGGGGTGTGTCCCGTGTGACATTGGCCGGTTAGGTTGCACCCATGAGCGAGGATGTTCGACTGGTCGCCTGGGTGAGGGGACGCGTCCAAGGTGTGGGTTTCCGCTGGTTCACGCGGGCCAAGGCGCTGGAGATCGGCGGCCTGAGTGGTTTTGCTCTCAATCTGGGCGACGGCCGCGTCCAGGTCGTCGCCGAAGGGTCCCGGAACGGCTGCGAGGGTCTGCTGGACTGGCTCCAGGACGGCGACACGCCCGGACGCGTCGACGGAGTCACCGAGATCTGGGACACACCCCGCGGCGGATACGACGGCTTCGCCATCCGGTGAACCGATTCTGTGGAGCCGCCCCGGCAGCCGCGCGGTGACCTGCCCCTGGCACATGCCCACAGCAGAAATGGGCTGGTGGTTGCCAAGGAGAGCGCCACATGGCAGGCTCCGCAGGTACAGCTGATCGCCAGGCCCCGAGGGCCCCGCAGGAGACGCCGCGCCACCGTCCGGTGACCGTGCGCCCCGGGTTCGCCCGCCAATACGGGGTGTGATCGTGTTGACCGTCAAACTTTTTGGTGAGACGCTGAAAGCCCCGCGCACCTTAGCTGTTTGGCATGTAGGAACGCAGAGCAACACTCGAGTGTGCCAAGCACCGCGGGTGCGAATCCCTCACGACCCACACCGCATCGGTCGGTCACTCATTGTGGAGGACCATCCATCATGGCAAAGGCGCTTCTCGGTTACGTCGGCGGCTCCGACCCTCGACTCCTCGCCGAGATGCGACGGCTGCAGCAGCGTGTCCAGGACCTGGAGTCCGAGCTCGTACGGATCCAGGCGGAGAACGACGCGCTGGCGGCTGCCGCTTCTCAGGACAGGATCATGGAGAGCATCGACGCACACCAGGCGGAGCCTGCGCTCACCTGATCGCTGCACCGCTCCACGACAGCAGTCGCAGCGGTTGGGGCGCCCGTATCAACCGCGCTAGTAGAAGGCAACCGCGACCCGGTAGCCAGAGTGGCAAGGGACGCTTCGGCGTCCCTTCTTTCTTCCCCCGTGCATCCTTTCACCGTCTTTAACGTTTGGTTTGCCCTGCGTGTTCAATGGCGAAACCGTGCGGTTGCGAGTGTCCGTGGAGTGAGATAGCGACGGCGGGTAAAGTCCGGCGGCGTGCACCTCAAGGCCCTGACCCTCCGCGGGTTCAAGTCGTTCGCCTCGGCGACCACACTCCGGTTCGAACCGGGCATCACGTGTGTCGTCGGTCCGAACGGCTCGGGCAAGTCCAACGTGGTGGACGCGCTGAGCTGGGTCATGGGTGAGCAGGGCGCCAAGTCCCTGCGCGGCGGCAAGATGGAGGACGTCATCTTCGCCGGCACCACCGGCCGCCCGCCGCTGGGCCGCGCCGAGGTGTCCCTGACCATCGACAACTCCGACGGCGCCCTGCCCATCGAGTACGCCGAGGTCACCATCACGCGGATCATGTTCCGCAACGGCGGCAGCGAGTACCAGATCAACGGCGACACCTGCCGTCTGCTGGACATCCAGGACCTGCTCTCCGACTCCGGCATCGGCCGCGAGATGCACGTCATCGTCGGCCAGGGCCAGCTCGACTCCGTCCTGCACGCAGACCCCACCGGCCGCAGGGCGTTCATCGAGGAGGCCGCGGGTGTCCTCAAGCACCGCAAGCGCAAGGAGAAGGCGCTGCGGAAGCTCGACGCGATGCAGGCCAACCTCGCCCGCGTGCAGGACCTCACCGACGAACTGCGCCGCCAGCTCAAGCCGCTCGGCCGGCAGGCGGCGGTGGCCCGCCGCGCCGCCGTCATCCAGGCGGACCTCCGCGACGCCCGGCTGCGCCTCCTCGCCGACGACCTCGTCCGCCTGCGCGAGGCGCTGAAGTCCGAGATCGCCGACGAGGCCGCCCTGAAGGAACGCAAGGAGTCCGCCGAGCGGGAGCTGAGGAAGGCGCTCCAGCGGGAGGCCTCGCTGGAGGACGAGGTGCGACGGCTCGCGCCGCGCCTGCAGCGCGCCCAGCAGACCTGGTACGAGCTGTCCCAGCTGGCCGAGCGGGTCCGCGGCACCGTCTCGCTGGCCGATGCCCGGGTGAAGAGCGCCACCTCCGCGCCCCCCGAGGAGCGGCGCGGCCGCGAGCCGGAGGACATGGAGCGCGAGGCCGCCCGCATCCGCGAGCAGGAGGCCGAGCTGGAGGCGGCTCTCGAAGCAGCGCAGCGGGCCCTGGACGACACGGTCGCCCACCGCGCCGAGCTGGAGCGTGAACTTGCGGTCGAGGAACGCCGGCTGAAGGACGCCGCCCGCGCCATCGCCGACCGTCGCGAGGGACTCGCCCGCCTCTCCGGACAGGTCAACGCGGCCCGCTCGCGCGCCGCCTCGGCCCAGGCCGAGATCGACCGCCTGGCCGCCGGCCGCGACGAGGCGCAGGAGCGCGCGGTCCGGGCCCAGGAGGAGTACGAGACCCTGAAGGCCGAGGTCGACGGTCTCGACGCCGACGACGCCGACCTCGCCGAACGGCACGAGACGGCGAAGCGGGCCCTCGCCGGAGCCGAGTCCGCGCTGACCGAGGCCCGCGAGGCGGCCACCGCCGCGGAGCGCCGGCGCGCCGCGACCCGGGCCCGGCACGAGGCGCTGGCGCTGGGTCTGAGGCGCAAGGACGGCACCGGCATACTCCTGGGTGCCCGCGACCGCCTCACCGGGATCCTGGGCCCGGCGGCGGAACTGCTGACGGTGGCCCCCGGACACGAAGTCGCACTGGCCGCGGCCTTCGGCGCCGCGGCCGACGCCGTCGCCGTGACCTCCCCGGCCGCGGCGGCCGAGGCGATCCGCCTCCTGCGCAAACAGGACGGCGGCCGGGCGGCCCTGCTCCTGACCGACACCCGGGAGGCCGCCGACGGCGGCCCGGACGACCCCGGCGACGGACCGGGGGACGAGCGCCCCGGCGGTGCCCTCCGCGCCGCCGACCTGGTGCGGGGCCCCGCCGGACTCATGCCCGCCGTGCGGCGGCTGCTGCGCCGGATCGTGGTCGTCGGCACTCTGGAGGACGCCGAGGACCTGGTCCACGCGCACCCCGGGCTGACCGCCGTCACCGCCGAGGGCGACCTGCTCGGCGCGCACTTCGCGCACGGTGGCTCGGCCGGCGCGCCCAGCCTCCTGGAGGTGCAGGCCTCCGTGGACGAGGCGGCCGCCGAGCTGGAGGTGCTGGCCGTCCGCTGCGATGAGCTCACCGAGGCCCAGCACGCGGCGGCCGAGCGGCGCACCGCTGCCGCCGCGCAGGTGGAGGAGCTGGGGGAGCGGCGCCGGGCCGCCGACCGGGAGAAGTCGGCCGTGGCCCAGCAGCTCGGGCGGCTCGCGGGGCAGGCGAGGGGCGCGGCGGGGGAGGCCGAGCGGTCGGCCGCGGCCACGGCACGCGCGCAGGAGGCGCTGGACAAGGCCGTGCTGGAGGCCGAGGAGCTGGCCGAACGGCTCGCCGTCGCCGAGGAGATGCCGGTCGACGAGGAGCCGGACACCTCGGTGCGGGACCGGCTCGCCGCCGACGGCGCCAACGCGCGGCAGACCGAGATGGAGGCCCGGCTCCAGGCCCGTACGCACGAGGAGCGGGTGAAGGGGCTCGCAGGTCGCGCCGACTCGCTGGACCGTGCGGCCCGCGCGGAGCGCGAGGCACGCGCGCGTGCCGAGCAACGGCGGGCCCGGCTCAGGCACGAGGCGGCCGTCGCGGAGGCCGTCGCCTCCGGCACCCGTCAACTGCTCGCGCACGTCGAGGTGTCCCTCGGGCGGGCCGAGGAGGAGCGGGCCGCCGCCGAGGCCGCGAAGGCCCGGCGGGAGCAGGAGCTGACCGCCGCCCGGAACGCGGGCCGCGAGCTGAAGTCGGAGCTCGACAAGCTGACGGACTCGGTGCACCGGGGCGAGGTGCTCGGCGCCGAGAAGCGGCTGCGGATCGAGCAACTGGAGACGAAGGCGCTGGAGGAGCTGGGCGTGGAGCCGGCGGGACTGGTCGCGGAGTACGGCCCGCACCAGCCCGTGCCGCCCTCGCTCCCCGCCGCCGGCGAGGAGCTGCCCGAGGACCCGGAGCACCCGCGCAACCTGCCCCGGCCGTTCGCGCGGGCCGAGCAGGAGAAGCGGCTCAAGGCCGCCGAACGCGCCTACCAGCAGCTCGGCAAGGTCAATCCGCTGGCGCTGGAGGAGTTCGCGGCACTGGAGGAGCGGCACAAGTTCCTCAGCGAGCAGCTCGAGGACCTGAAGAAGACCCGCGCCGACCTCCTGCAGGTGGTGAAGGAGGTGGACGAGCGCGTCGAGCAGGTCTTCACCGAGGCCTACCGGGACACCGCCCGGGAGTTCGAGGGCGTGTTCAGCCGGCTCTTCCCGGGCGGCGAGGGACGCCTGGTGCTGACCGACCCGGACAACATGCTCACCACCGGTGTGGACGTCGAGGCGCGTCCGCCGGGCAAGAAGGTCAAGCGGCTGTCCCTGCTCTCGGGCGGCGAGCGCTCGCTGACCGCCGTGGCGCTGCTGGTGTCCATCTTCAAGGCCCGGCCCAGCCCGTTCTACGTCATGGACGAGGTCGAGGCGGCCCTGGACGACACCAACCTCCAGCGGCTGATCCGGATCATGCAGGAACTCCAGGAGAGCTCGCAGCTCATCGTGATCACACACCAGAAGCGCACGATGGAGGTCGCCGACGCGCTCTACGGCGTCTCCATGCAGGGCGACGGCGTGTCGAAGGTCATCTCGCAGCGCCTGCGCTGATCACCATTTCAAGATCAACTCACCCTGTGTTCACCTTTTGAACACAGGGTGATCCAGTGCGTCTTATAACTCACAGGCGAACAGGTATTGACTTCGAAACTTGAAGGCATAGTCTCTGCAACGTTGCTTTTACCTTCAGGTCTAAGTGGTGTGAACGCGGCACCACGGGATACCTGTAAGGGCTCACCCCACGCGGCAGCGTTGCCGTGGCCCGAGGAGTTATTCGTGACCAGCACAGCGCAGGCACCCAAGCCACGAGCCGGGACGGCTCACCCCGATCATCTCGGGCACGTCATCTTCATCGCGGCGGCGGCCGCCATGGGCGGTTTCCTGTTCGGTTACGACAGTTCCGTGATCAACGGCGCCGTCGAGGCGATCCGGGGCCGCTACGACATCGGCTCCGCGGCTCTGGCCCAGGTCATCGCCATCGCCCTGATCGGCTGTGCCATCGGTGCCGCGACCGCCGGCCGGATAGCCGACCGGATCGGCCGCATCCGCTGCATGCAGATCGCCGCCGCGCTGTTCACGGTCAGCGCCGTCGGCTCCGCGCTGCCCTTCGCCCTGTGGGACCTCGCCTTCTGGCGCATCGTCGGCGGCTTCGCCATCGGCATGGCCTCCGTCATCGGCCCGGCCTACATCGCCGAGGTCGCCCCGCCCGCCTACCGCGGCCGGCTCGGCTCCTTCCAGCAGGCCGCGATCGTCGTCGGCATCGCCATCTCCCAGCTCGTCAACTGGGGTCTGCTGAACGCCGCCGGCGGCGACCAGCGCGGCACGCTGATGGGCCTGGAGGCCTGGCAGGTCATGCTCGGCGTCATGGTCGTCCCCGCGGTCCTGTACGGCCTGCTCTCCTTCGCGATCCCCGAGTCCCCGCGCTTCCTGCTCTCCGTCGGCAAGCGTGACCGCGCCCGCGCGATCCTCGCCGAGGTTGAGGGCGGTGACGTGGACCTGGACGCCCGCGTCGCCGAGATCGAGCACGCGATGAAGAGCGAGGACCGGTCCACCTTCAAGGACCTGCTCGGCGGTGGCTTCTTCTTCAAGCCGATCGTCTGGGTCGGTATCGGTCTGTCGGTGTTCCAGCAGTTCGTCGGCATCAACGTCGCGTTCTACTACTCCTCGACGCTGTGGCAGTCGGTCGGCGTCGACCCGACGGACTCGTTCTTCTACTCCTTCACGACGTCGATCATCAACATCGTCGGCACCGTGATCGCGATGATCTTCGTGGACCGCATCGGCCGCAAGCCGCTCGCCCTCATCGGCTCCGTCGGCATGGCCGTCGGCCTGGCGCTGGAGGCCTGGGCGTTCTCGTACGACCTCGTCGACGGCAAGCTGCCCGCCACCCAGGGCTGGGTCGCCCTGGTCGCCGCCCACGTCTTCGTGCTCTTCTTCGCCCTGTCCTGGGGCGTGGTCGTCTGGGTCATGCTCGGCGAGATGTTCCCGAACCGGATCCGCGCAGCCGCGCTGGGCGTGGCCGCCGCCGCCCAGTGGATCGCCAACTGGGCGATCACCGCGAGCTTCCCGTCGCTGGCCGACTGGAACCTGTCCGGCACGTACGTGATCTACACGGTCTTCGCCGCGCTCTCCATCCCGTTCGTCCTGAAGTTCGTCAAGGAGACGAAGGGCAAGACGCTGGAGGAGATGGGGTAACCGCCCCTTCCGAGTCCCGAGGAGAAGGGCCAAGTCCCCGCTGCCCCTCTCCTCGAACCCCCCGCCGTCCCCGCCCGGTCACTGCCCGGGCGGGGACGGCTCTTTGCCGCCCCGCCCCGCGCCGGCCCGGCACCGCCCGGCGGCCGTCCTCGCCGGGGTCAGCCGGCCAGTGCCGGGACCACCCGTTCCGCGAACAGCCGCAGGCTCCGCCAGCCCTCCGCCGGCGGCATCCCGCCGACCAGCGCATGCAGGACTAGGCCGTCCAGGCCGAGGCGCACGCACTGCTCGGGGGTGAGCACCCGGTACACGCCCTCCGCGCGCAGGTCGCGGACCGTGGCGGCAGCCGACCGCACCGCGGAGCGGGTCCCACCGGACTTCCAGGAGGCGTACGTCCGCGCCTCGTGCAGGAAGTGCCCGCCGTACTCGGCCCAGGTCCGGTCCGGATCCTCGGAGAGGTGCAGCAGCGGGTTCTCGGCAGCGGGCATCATGGTCCAGCCCTCGGTGCCGTACTCGGCGAGCCGCTCCTCGTCGTAGCCCGCCGGCTCCGGCAGGTGCGCGCCGGGGAAGAACGGCAGGCCCAGCCGGGCGGCCCGGCGCGCGGCGGCCCGGGAGGAACCGCCGACCAGCAGCGGCGGGTGCGGTTCGGTGTACGGGCGCGGAGTGAGCCGCACCCTACGCCCCCGGTAGCCGAACTCCTCGCCGGTCCACGCCTTCAGCAGGGTCTCCAGCAGCTCGTCCTGGAGCCGGCCGCGCCGCCGCCGGTCCACGCCGAACAGGGCGTACTCCTCGGGCCGGTACCCGATGCGGGCCACCGTCACCAGCCGCCCGCCGCTCAGCAGGTCCAGTACGGCGATCTCCTCGGCCAGCCGCAGCGGATCGTGCAGCGGGCCGATCGCCGCCGCCACCGTCACCGCGATCCGGCGGGTGGCCCCGAGCACCGCGCCCGCGAAGGTGAACGGCGACGGCAGCCAGTTGTCGTCGGCGCCGTGGTGCTCCTCGGTCTGCACGGTGGTGACGCCGTGCTCGTCGGCGTACGCGGCCATCTCCAGCGCGGCCTGGTAGCGCGCGGAGAGAGAGGCGGGGGTGGCGCCGGGCTCGGCCAGGTTGAACCGCACGGCCGTGACGGGCATGACCGCGTCCCCCTTCACCGGATGGGTGTGCAGGGGGACGCCAGGTCGTGTCCGCGAAGTCGCGCCTGCGTCGCGGCGCCCGGCACGCACTCTCGCCGCACCGGCCGGAAGCCCGAGTACACCCGGTAGGAGGGCGTCCGGCCGGCACGCCGGGAGCACGCACCGGACGCCGTGACGCCCGCCCTGCGGGCGAACGACGCGACTTCGCGGACACGACCTGGCTGACGGAACGTCAGGTGGCCATCGACGCGGCCCGGCGGCGCGGGCCCGGTCAGACGCCGGCGGCCGCGGGCTCCTCGGCGGGCTCGCCGGATCCGGCGGCGGTCCCGCCGGCCGGCGCCGGGCGCACCACCGCGGGCTTCGGCAGGGCCGTGTACAGCAGACCGGAGATCACGATGGTGGCGACCCAGCCAAGGCCGTACTCGCCGATGACGTTGTTCTTCGCCAGCGGGCCGGTGAACCAGTCCGAGGTGGTGAACAGCAGGCCCCGGCGAGGCCGGCCGCCCAGGCCGCCACCGCGGCGGGGGAGAAGCCGCCCCGGTACCAGTAGGCGCTGGTGCGCGTGGTGTCGGCCATGGCCCGGCCGTCGTACTCGGTGCGCCGCAGCATGTCCGCGCCGAACACGCCGACCCAGGCCGAGAAGGCGACCGCCAGCAGGGAGAGGAAGGCGATGAACGAGCCCATGAAGCTCGTCGCCACCAGCATCAGCACCCCGCCGAGGACGAGCGAGATCACGGCGTTCACCGAGACCGCCCAGTGGCGCGGCACCTTGAAGCCCAGGGTCTGCGCGGTGAAGCCCGCCGAGTACATGGACATCGAGTTGATCAGCAGCATGCCGATCAGCGCGATGAGCAGGTACGGCACCGCGAGCCACGTCGGCAGGATCTCGCCGAGGAAGGAGACGGGGTCCGCCGCCGAGGCCAGGTCGGGCGTGGAGACCGCCATGACCGCGCCCATCAGCACCATCGGCAGCACCACGATCCCGGCGCCGCCCACCGCCGTGCCCACGATCGCCTTCGACGACGCGGTGCGCGGCAGGTAACGGGTGAAGTCCGGCGCGGACGGGATCCAGCTGACCCCGCCCGCCGCGATCATCCCGATGCCGGTGATCACGGAGGCCGTGGAGCCCGCGCCGTGGTGCACGACCCTCGACCAGTCCGTGTGCACGGCCAGATAGCCGAGGACCAGCACGGAGAAGACGCCGAACACATAGGTCGCGTACTTGTTGCACTTCTGCACGGCGTTGATGCCGAGACCGGAGATCGCGAAGGTCGCGACGACGAAGGCCAGCAGCGTCACCATGTCCAGCACGCTGTTCGCCCTGATGCCGAACACGATGTCCAGGATGGTCAGCATCGCGTACGCGCCGGTCACCGCATTGATCGTCTCCCAGCCCCAGCGGGCGACCCAGATCAGCGAACCGGGCAGCAGGTTGCCGCGCTGGCCGAACACCGCGCGCGACAGCGCCATGCCGGGGGCGCCGCCCCGCTTGCCGGCGATGCCGATCAGGCCGACCAGCCCGTAGGCCACGACCGGAGCGGCGGCCGCGACGACGAGGGCCTGCCAGATGTTCAGGCCGTACGCCACCACCAGGCTCGCGCCCATGGTGAGCAGCAGCACGCTGATGTTGGCGCCGACCCAGGTCGGGAACAGTTCGCGGGTTCTCGCGGTCCGCTCGTGGTCGGGTACCTGCTCGATGCCACGGGTCTCGAGAGCGCCTTCGGCCTCGGCTGTCTTGCTCATGAAAGAGGGTGCCTCGGGGTGGGGGACGGGACGTCGGGGACTCTACGCGCGTGGACGGAGCCAATACCATCGTACTTTGATCCGACTCATGCCTTCCAGTGGCTTTTGTCTCTCGGAGGAAGCCACGAACCCGGCGGCGGCGGACCCATGGCCGATACTGGACGCGTTATGGAAACCATCATCCTTGCTGTAGTCATCGCCGTGGTCGTCCTCGGTGCGCTCGGCGGGCTCATCGTCGGCAGCCGGCGTCGCAAGCCGCTGCCCCCGCCGCCGCCCAGGACGCCCGACATCACCGCGCCCCCGGCCGAGCCGCACGTCGGCGAAGAGGCCGAGACACCGCGCGACGAACCGCGCCGGACGATCGAGGAGGTGGATCTTCCCGGCGGCCCCGCCCCGGTCGTCGTCGAGGAGCCGCCCACCGTCGAGGCTCCCGAGATCGAGATCCCGGAGCCCACCGCGGGGCGGCTGGTCCGCCTGCGCACCCGTCTCTCCCGCTCGCAGAACGCCCTGGGCAAGGGCCTGCTCACGCTGCTGTCTCGCGAGCACCTCGACGAGGAGACCTGGGAGGAGGTCGAGGACACCCTGCTCACCGCCGACGTCGGTGTGCAGCCCACCCAGGAGCTGGTCGAGCGGCTGCGCGAGCGGGTGAAGGTGCTCGGCACCCGCACCCCGCAGGAGCTGCGCGCACTGCTGCGGGAGGAGCTGCTCAAGCTGGTCGGCACCGACGTCGACCGCTCGGTCCGGACCGAGCCCGAGGACCGCAAGCCCGGCATCGTGATGGTCGTCGGCGTCAACGGCACCGGCAAGACCACCACCACCGGCAAGCTCGCCCGGGTGCTCGTGGCCGACGGCCGCACCGTGGTGCTGGGCGCCGCCGACACCTTCCGGGCCGCCGCCGCCGACCAGCTCCAGACCTGGGGCGAGCGCGTCGGCGCCTACACCGTGCGCGGCCCCGAGGCCGGCGACCCCGCCTCCGTCGCCTTCGACGCGGTGAAGGAGGGCAAGGAGATGGGGGTCGACGTGGTCCTCATCGACACCGCCGGCCGGCTGCACACCAAGACCGGCCTCATGGACGAGCTGGGCAAGGTCAAGCGCGTGGTCGAGAAGCACGCGCCGCTGGACGAGGTGCTGCTCGTCCTGGACGCCACCACCGGCCAGAACGGTCTGGTGCAGGCCCGAGTGTTCGCCGAGGTCGTGGACATCACCGGCATCGTGCTGACCAAGCTCGACGGCACCGCCAAGGGCGGCATCGTGGTCGCGGTCCAGCGCGAGCTGGGCGTCCCGGTCAAGCTGATCGGCCTCGGCGAGGGCGCGGACGACCTGGCGCCGTTCGAGCCGGAGGCGTTCGTGGATGCGCTCATCGGTGACTGACGGCGGGGTGTGCTCACCCGCCGGATCGAAGAAGCGCCCGCCCCCGGTACACGGGGGCGGGCGCTTCGCCCTTTCCGGCACATCCGCACGGGGCGGTCGCGCGGACGGCGCTCGTACGGAGTTCGCTCGGGCGGGGGCCGGACGCGGAGAACGCTCAGTCCCTCGCCCGCGACCGGTGGGCGACGTACGCCAGCGTGCCCAGCAGCAGCCTGGCGGCCGGCGGCCGGGTTGCCGAGTCCAGCGCGGGCGGACGCAGCCAGCGCACCGGCCCGAGGCCGCCCCGGTCGGAGGGCGGCGCGGTGATGTACGTCCCCGGGCCGAGGCCGCGCAGGTCCAGCGCGGACGGGTCGTCCCAGCCCATGCGGTAGAGGAGTCGGGGGAGGTCGGCGGCGGCGCCGGGGGCCACGAAGAAGTGGGCGCGTCCGTCGGCGGTCGCGGTGACCGGGCCGAGCGGGAGGCCCATGCGCTCGAGCCGCACCAGGGCGCGGCGCCCGGCGGGCTCGGCGACCTCGATGACGTCGAACGCGCGGCCGACGGCGAGCATCACCGAGGCGCCCGGGAACTCCGCCCAGGCCCTGGTCACCTCGCCGAGCGTGGCGCCGGCCGGCACCGTCGGCGCGAAGCCGAGCGGATGGGCGCCGGGGGCCCGGCAACCCGGCTGCCCGCAGGAGCAGACGCCCGCCGCGGCCCGTGCGCCCGGCACCACGTCCCAGCCCCAGAGTCCGGTGAACTCGGCGACGGCGGTGCACTCCGACGAACGGCCGCGCCGACGTGTGCCGGAACGGATCTCGCGCATACCGCCGATCGTGAAGCCCATGCCCCCTCCAACGGGTCCGGCGCGCCGGTGGTTACGACGCGGAACGAGACGGAAGCGGAACGTGACGCTACGGCCGCGGTTCCGCTCGCTCCGTGAGGCCGAGGCGGCGCGTCGAAGCGTCGTGGGTGGCGCGAAGGGATTCGTGCGCCCCCGTGTGCATCACCCTGCCGACGGCCTGTCGTCCTATGTCAAGTGAATCGCGTTGCGCAGACCGTGAGTTCATTCGAAGGGGTGGCGAATGGTGGCGTTTCCCAGTCCGCCATGGCTGGACGGGTGATCGTGGGATTACTGTGAGTGTGTGAGGCCTGGGGGCACATGCCCTCGCGGGTATGCCGGAGGCAAGCCGTCGGTCCGTTCGAAGGGTGAGAACCGGCGGACGGGAGGCCCTGTTTACCGGCATTCTGATAGGGCTTGGCGCACTCGGCGGCAAGTGGTCTCAGGGATGGGGGCGTGCCAGTGGGCGGCAACGGCGGAAGCGGGACGAACGCTGACAAGCGCCCCAACGAGCTGCTCGGCTCGTGGTTCGTGCGCAGCGGCTGGTCCAAGGGTGAGCTGGCCCGCCAAGTGAACCGCAGGGCACGCCAGTTGGGTGCCAACCACATCTCCACGGACACCTCGCGGGTGCGTCGCTGGCTGGACGGCGAGAACCCGCGCGAGCCGATCCCGCGGATCCTCTCCGAGCTGTTCTCCGAGCGCTTCGGCTGTGTCGTCTCCATCGAGGACCTCGGCCTGCGCGCCGCCCGCCCGTCCCCCTCCGCGTCCGGTGTCGACCTGCCCTGGACGGGCCCGCAGGCGGTGGCCCTGCTCAGCGAGTTCTCGCGCAGCGACCTGATGCTGGCGCGGCGCGGCTTCCTCGGGACCTCGCTGGCCCTGGCCGCGGGCCCGTCCCTGGTCGAGCCCCTGCAGCGCTGGCTCGTGCCGGCCCCCTCCTCCCCGGTCCCGCCGGAGCCCGAGTCCGTCCACGACTCCCGCAGGCCGGGCCGGCTGTCCAGGCCCGAGCTCGACCTGCTGGAGTCCACCACGCGCATGTTCCGCCAGTGGGACGCCCAGTGCGGCGGCGGTCTGCGCCGCAAGGCGGTCGTCGGCCAGCTCCACGAGGTCACCGACCTCCTCCAGGAACCCCAGCCCGAGGCCACCAGCCGCAAGCTCTTCAAGGTCGCCGCCGAACTCGCCGAGCTCGCGGGCTGGATGTCGTACGACGTGGGCCTCCAGCCCACCGCGCAGAAGTACTTCGTCCTCGCGCTGCACGCCGCGAAGGAGGCCGGCGACAAACCGCTCGGCTCATACGTGCTGTCCAACATGAGCCGCCAGATGATCCATCTCGGCCGGCCCGACGACGCCCTGGAACTGATCCATCTCGCGCAGTACGGCAGCCGCGACTGCGCCAGTCCGCGCACCCAGGCCATGCTGTATGCGATGGAGGCCCGCGCCTACGCCAACATGGGCCAGCCCGGCAAGTGCAAGCGGGCCGTCCGGATGGCCGAGGACACCTTCGCCGACGCCGACGAGTGGGACGAGCCGGACCCCGACTGGATCCGCTTCTTCTCCGAGGCCGAGCTGTTCGCGGAGAACTCGCACTCCTACCGCGACCTCGCCTACGTGGCGGGCCGCAGCCCCACCTACGCCTCCCTGGCCCAGCCGCTGATGGAGCGGGCTGTGGAGCTGTTCGCCAAGGACCAGGAGCACCAGCGGTCGTACGCGCTGAACCTGATCGGCATGGCCACCGTGCACCTGCTGCGGCGTGAGCCCGAGCAGAGCACCCAGTACGCCTCCGACGCCATGCGGGTCGCCAAGAAGGTGCGCTCCGAGCGGGTGAACACCCGGATCCGCAAGACGGTCGACACCGCGGTGCGCGACTTCGGCGACCTCACCGCCGTCGTCGACCTCTCCGACCAGCTCGCCGTGGACCTGCCGGAGGCCGCGGAGGCCGTCTGAACCCGCAGGTCACCCATGCGCCGGCCGTGGCCGGTCCTCCCGAACCGCCCGACTCGGCTCCCCCGCGCCAGGTCATCGGAGAGGCCCGCCGCGGCCGGTTTTCCTCGCGTCGAGAAGGTTGCGCCACGATAACGATCCCGCAGCCCGGCATCCCGCTCTTCACCGACGCGTAACACGCAGGGCGCCTTCGTCACCCGGGCGAAACAACGAGGGGCCTCCACCGAAACCGCGCTGCGCGAGTCTCATGGCGCATAACCGGCCCACCCCTCACCCGACCGGTCCGCCCAGGCACCGCCCGCACGGGGCCGTACAACCGACGAGGAGACGCCGATGGCACCAGCCATCACGCTTGCCGCGGAGGCACCCAAGTTGTCCGCCGCGAACACAGGCTTCATGCTCATCTGTTCCGCCCTGGTGCTGATCATGACCCCGGGCCTTGCCTTCTTCTACGGAGGCATGGTCCGCGTCAAGAGCACCCTGAACATGCTCATGATGAGCTTCATCAGCATGGGCATCATCACCATCCTCTGGGTGCTCTACGGCTTCTCCCTCGCCTTCGGGTCGGGATCCGGCCTGATCGGGTGGAACGCCGACTGGCTCGGCCTCAGCAACATCGGGCTGACGGAGCTCTGGGACGGCTACACGATCCCGATCTACGTCTTCATGGTCTTCCAGCTGATGTTCGCCATCATCACCCCGGCCCTGATAAGCGGCGCCCTCGCCGACCGCGTCAAGTTCTCGGCCTGGTCGCTGTTCATCACCCTGTGGGCCACGATCGTCTACGTCCCGGTCGCCCACTGGGTCTGGGGCGCGGACGGCTGGGCCTTCAAGCTCGGCGTGATCGACTTCGCCGGTGGTACCGCGGTCCACATCAACGCCGGTGCCGCGGCCCTCGGCGTCATCCTGGTCATCGGCAAGCGGGTCGGCTTCAAGAAGGACCCGATGCGCCCGCACAGCCTGCCGCTGGTCATGCTCGGCGCCGGTCTGCTGTGGTTCGGCTGGTTCGGGTTCAACGCCGGCTCCTGGCTCGGCAACGACGACGGCGTCGGCGCGCTGATGTTCGTGAACACCCAGGTCGCCACCGCGGCCGCCATGCTCGCCTGGCTCGCCTACGAGAAGATCCGCCACGGCGCCTTCACCACGCTGGGCGCCGCCTCCGGCGCCGTCGCTGGCCTGGTCGCGATCACCCCGTCGGGCGGCGCGGTCTCCCCGCTCGGCGCGATCGCCGTCGGCGCCATCGCCGGTGTCGCCTGCGCCGCGGCCGTCGGCCTGAAGTTCAAGTGGGGCTACGACGACTCCCTCGACGTGGTCGGCGTCCACATGGTCGGCGGCATCATCGGCTCGCTGCTCATCGGCTTCTTCGCCACCGGAAAGGGCCAGTCCGACGCGACCGGCGTCTTCTACGGCGACCACTCCTTCGACCAGCTGTGGAAGCAGTGCGCCGGTGTCTTCGCGGTCCTCGCCTACTCCCTGGTCGCCTCCGCCGTCCTCGCCTTCCTGATCGACAGGACGATCGGTATGCGGGTCGGTCAGGACGAGGAGATCTCCGGCATCGACCAGGCCGAGCACGCCGAGAGCGCCTACGACTTCAGCGGCACCGGCGGCGGTGTCATCGGCTCCTCCGCCCCGGCCCGTCCGCGGCCGCCAAGCCCTCCAAGAAGGTGGACGCATGAAGCTCATCACCGCCGTCGTCAAGCCGCACCGGCTGGATGAGATCAAGGAGGCCCTCCAGGCCTTCGGCGTCCACGGACTGACGGTCACCGAGGCCAGCGGCTACGGTCGTCAGCGGGGCCACACCGAGGTGTACCGCGGTGCCGAGTACACCGTCGACCTGGTTCCGAAGATCCGTATCGAGGTACTGGCCGAGGACGACGACGCCGAGCAGCTGGTCGAGGTCATCGTGAAGGCGGCCCGCACCGGCAAGATCGGTGACGGCAAGGTCTGGTCGCTGCCGGTGGAGACGGCCGTACGGGTCCGCACCGGCGAGCGCGGCCCGGACGCGCTCTGAGACGACGCGAGGACAGGAGTCGCTGGGTGACGGGTACGGATGTGCGGAAAGAGACGGACGACTCGGGACCCGGCGGCTACGCGGCGGCCCGGCTGCGCCTCCTCACCGAGGAGGCGCGGTCCGGGCCGCCGCGCCGTTCAGCCCTCGCCGAGCTGACCGACGACTGGCTCTCCGGCCTCTTCACGGCCGCGGCCGAAGGACTCAGGGGTGTCTCGCTCGTCGCCGTCGGCGGCTACGGCCGTGGGGAGCTGTCCCCGCGCAGCGACCTCGACCTCGTGCTGCTGCACGACGGCGGCGACCCCGGCGCGATCGCCGCCCTGGCCGACCGCCTCTGGTACCCGGTCTGGGACCTCGGCCTCGCGCTCGACCACTCCGTGCGCACCCCGGCCGAGGCCCGCCGGACGGCCGGTGAGGACCTGAAGGTCCAGCTCGGCCTGCTGGACGCCCGGCACCTCGCCGGCGACCTCGGCCTCACCGCCGGACTGCGCACCGCCGTCCTCGCCGACTGGCGCAACCAGGCCCCCAAACGCCTGCCCGAGCTGCAGGAGCTGTGCGCCGAGCGCGCCGAACGGCAGGGCGAACTGCAGTACCTCCTGGAACCCGACCTCAAGGAGGCCCGAGGCGGCCTCCGGGACGCCACCGCCCTGCGCGCCGTGGCCGCCTCCTGGCTCGCCGACGCCCCCCGCGAGGGTCTCGCCGACGCCCGCCGGCACCTGCTCGACGTCCGGGACGCCCTGCACCTGGCCACCGGCCGCGCCACCGACCGGCTCGCACTCCAGGAACAGGACCAGGTCGCGGCCGGACTGGGCCTGCTGGACGCCGACACCCTGCTGCGCCAGGTGTACGAGTCGGCGCGCGTCGTCTCGTACGCCAGCGACGTCACCTGGCGCGAGGTGGGGCGCGTGCTGCGCTCGCGGGCCGTCCGCCCGCGGCTGCGCGCCATGCTGGGCGGCGGCAAACCGGTCGCCGAGCGGTCGCCGCTGGCCGAGGGCGTGGTCGAGCAGGACGGCGAGGTGGTGCTCGCCCGCGCCGCACGCCCCGAACGCGACCCCGTACTGCCGCTGCGCGCCGCGGCCGCCGCCGCCCAGGCCGGCCTTCCGCTGTCCCTGCACGCCGTACGGCGCCTGGCCGCCACCACCCGCCCGCTGCCCACGCCCTGGCCCGCCGAGGCCCGCGAGCAACTGGTCACGCTGCTCGGTTCCGGCCGCCCGACCATCGACGTCTGGGAGGCCCTTGAGGCGGAGGGCCTGATCAGCCGCCTCCTGCCCGACTGGGAACGGGTCCGCTGCCGGCCGCAGCGCAACGCCGTCCACATCTGGACGGTGGACCGGCACCTGATCGAGACCGCGGTCCGCGCCTCCGAGCTGACCCGCCGCGTAGGCCGCCCCGACCTGCTCCTCGTCTCCGCGCTGCTGCACGACATCGGCAAGGGCTGGCCCGGCGACCACTCCGTGGCCGGCGAGATCATCGCCAGGGACGTGGCCGCGCGGATCGGTTTCGACCGGGCCGACGTCACGGTGCTCGCCACCCTCGTCCGGCACCACCTGCTGCTGATCGAGACGGCCACCCGGCGCGACCTGGACGATCCCGCCACCGTCCACTCGGTCGCCGAGGCCGTCGGCAGCCAAAGAACCCTGGAGCTGCTGCACGCCCTCACCGAGGCCGACGCGCTCGCGACCGGCCCCGCCGCCTGGTCCACCTGGCGCGGCTCCCTCGTCGCCGACCTGGTGCGCCGCGTGGCCGCCGTGCTGGCCGGCGACGCGGCCGAGGAACCCGAGCCCACCGCGCCCACCGCCGAGCAGGAGCGCCTCGCCATCGAGGCCTTCCGCACCGGCAGCCCCGTCCTCGCCCTGCGCGCGCAGACCGAACCGGGACCCGAGGAGGACACCCCCGGCGAGCCCGAACCGCTCGGCGTCGAACTGCTCATCGCCGTACCGGACCAGCCCGGCGTGCTGCCGGCGGTCGCCGGTGTCCTCGCCGTGCACCGGCTGACGGTGCGCACGGCCGGGCTGCGCGCCCTGCGCCTGCCCCACGACGTCGAGGACGCGTCGGTCCTGCTGCTGAACTGGCGGGTCGCGGCCGAGTACGGCTCTCTGCCCCAGGCCACCCGGCTGCGCGCCGACCTGGTCCGGGCCCTGGACGGCTCCCTCGACATCGCCGGCCGCCTGGCCGAACGGGACGCCGCCTATCCGCGCCGCCGCGGCCGGGTCGCCCCGCCGCCCCGGGTGACGGTGGCCCCGGCGGCCTCCCACCACGCCACGGTGATCGAGGTACGCGCCCAGGACGCCCCGGGCTGCTGTTCCGGATCGGGATGGCCCTGGAGAAGGCGGCGGTGCGGGTGCGCAGCATGCACGTCAGCACGCTGGGCGCCAACGCCGTCGACGCCTTCTACGTGACGACGGGCACCGGGGCCCCGCTGCCGCCGGAGGACGCGGCGTCGACGGCCAAGGTGCTGGAGGACACGTTGCGCGGATGACGCGCGGTCCCCCTCCCGGTCCGCCGCGTGGTGGGACGGGCGGGGGATATCCGCTCTCCGGGCGGATATCCTGGAGGGCAGCCCAGAACGCCCCCGACTCCCGAGGACCGACGCCGCCGTGTTCGATACCCTCTCCGACCGCCTCAGTGCGACCTTCAAGAACCTCCGTGGGAAAGGCCGACTGAGCGAAGCGGACATCGACGCCACGGCGCGCGAGATCCGCATCGCACTGCTCGAAGCCGACGTGGCCCTGCCCGTGGTCCGCACGTTCATCAAGAACGTCAAGGAACGCGCGCTCGGCGCCGAGGTCTCCAAGGCGCTCAACCCCGCCCAGCAGGTCCTCAAGATCGTCAACGACGAACTGGTGACCATTCTCGGCGGCGAGACCCGCCGGCTCCGCTTCGCCAAGCAGCCCCCACCGTGATCATGCTCGCGGGTCTGCAGGGTGCCGGTAAGACCACCCTCGCGGGCAAGCTCGGCAAGTGGCTCAAGGACCAGGGCCACTCCCCGCTGCTCGTCGCCGCCGACCTCCAGCGCCCGAACGCCGTGAACCAGCTCGGCGTCGTCGCCGAGCGCGCCGGTGTCGCGGTCTACGCGCCGGAGCCGGGCAACGGCGTCGGCGACCCGGTCAAGGTCGCCAAGGACTCCATCGAGCACGCGCGGACCAAGGTCCACGACATCGTGATCGTGGACACCGCCGGCCGTCTCGGCATCGACCAGGAGATGATGCAGCAGGCCGCGGACATCCGCGACGCCGTCTCCCCGGACGAGATCCTGTTCGTCGTCGACGCGATGATCGGTCAGGACGCCGTCAACACCGCCGAGGCCTTCAGCGCCGGCGTCGGCTTCGACGGCGTGGTGCTCTCCAAGCTCGACGGCGACGCCCGCGGTGGCGCCGCCCTGTCGATCCGGCAGATCACCGGCAAGCCGATCATGTTCGCGTCGAACGGCGAGAAGCTCGACGACTTCGACGCGTTCCACCCTGACCGGATGGCCTCCCGCATCCTCGACCTCGGTGACCTGCTCACCCTGATCGAGCAGGCGGAGAAGACCTTCAGCCAGGAAGAGGCCGCCAAGATGGCCTCGAAGCTGGCGTCCAAGAAGGGCCAGGACTTCACCCTGGACGACTTCCTGGCCCAGATGGAGCAGGTCAGGAAGATGGGCTCCATCTCCAAGCTGCTCGGCATGCTCCCGGGCATGGGCCAGATCAAGGACCAGATCAACAACCTGGACGAGCGGGACGTCGACCGCACCGCCGCGATCATCAAGTCGATGACCCCGGTCGAGCGCCAGGACCCGACGATCATCAACGGCTCCCGCCGCGCCCGTATCGCCAAGGGTTCCGGTGTCGACGTGAGCGCGGTGAAGAACCTCGTCGAGCGGTTCTTCGAGGCCCGCAAGATGATGTCCCGCATGGCCCAGGGCGGCGGCATGCCCGGCATGCCGGGGATCCCGGGCATGGGCGGTGGCCCCGGCCGGACCAAGAAGCAGCCGAAGAAGGCCAAGGGCAAGCAGCGCTCCGGCAACCCGATGAAGCGCAAGCAGCAGGAGCAGGAGGAGGCGGCCCGGCGCGCCGCGGCCGCCGAGGGCGGCGCCTTCGGGCTGCCGCAGCAGGGCGGCCAGGAGTTCGAGCTGCCGGACGAGTTCAAGAAGTTCATGGGCTGACTCCCGCCCGTACGTCACTGAGGGCGCCTCCCCGAGCCAGGGGGGGCGCCCTCAGCGCATGCCGAGGCAGGCGTGGTGCCGTAACGTCCAGGTATGAGCAATGCGGCGCCACCCCGCAAGGCCCCTGACCAGCCGTGGCGCGCCGAGGGCACCCCTGACGAGACGCCCCGGCCGTCCGGTGGCGGACTGCGCGGCGGCAAGTGGTGGGGCCTGCTCGTCACCGCGGTGATCGTCTTCCTGCTGGCGTACGTCGGCCTGAACTACCTGGGCAAGGGGAACGAGCCGACGATCTCCTACACGGAGTTCAGCCGTGAGGTCGGCGCCGGCAACGTCGCCAGGATCTACTCCAAGGGCGACGCGATCCAGGGCGAGCTCAAGAGCCCCCGGGCCAACCCCGACGGGGGCGGCGACTACACCAAGTTCCGGACGCAGCGGCCGGCCTTCGCCGACGACAAGCTGTGGCAGAACCTGAGCAGCCACGGCGTCACGGTGACGGCGCGCCCGGTCGTGCAGGAGCGCGGCCTCGTGTCCAACCTGCTGATCTCCCTGATCCCGATCGTGCTGCTGGCCGCGGTGTGGATCTTCATCGCCCGGCGGGCCGGCACGGGGCTGGGCGGCGCGGGCGGCATGTTCGGGCGCAAGGCGCCGCCCAGACCGGTCGAGCTCCGGCCGGGCACCGGGCGCACCACCTTCGCCGACGTGGCCGGCATCGACGAGGTCAAGGGCGAGCTCGACGACGTCGTCGACTTCCTCAAGCACCCCGACACCTACCGCCGGATGGGCGCCAAGCTGCCCCGCGGTGTCCTGCTCGCCGGATCCCCGGGCACCGGCAAGACCCTGCTCGCGCGCGCGGTCGCGGGCGAGGCCGGCGTGCCGTTCTTCTCGGCCTCGGCGTCGGAGTTCATCGAGATGATCGTCGGCGTCGGCGCCTCCCGGGTCCGTGAGCTGTTCGCCGAGGCCCGCAAGGTGGCCCCGTCGATCATCTTCATCGACGAGATCGACACCATCGGACGGGTACGCGGCGGCGGCGCCTCGATGAGCGGCCACGACGAGCGCGAGCAGACCCTCAACCAGATCCTCACCGAGATGGACGGCTTCTCCGGCTCCGAGGGCGTGATCGTCATCGCGGCGACCAACCGCGCGGACATCCTCGACCCGGCGCTGACCCGGCCCGGCCGCTTCGACCGGGTGGTCAGCGTGGCCCCGCCGGACCGCGGCGGACGCGAGGCGATCCTGCGCATCCACACCCGGGAGATGCCGCTCGCCGGCGATGTGGACCTGACCCAGCTCGCGCGGGTGACGCCCGGTATGACGGGTGCGGATCTGGCCAATCTCGCGAACGAGGGCGCGCTGCTCGCGGTCAAGGGCAAACGGGATCAGGTGACGCGGGCGGACCTGTCCGAGGCGCTGGAGAAGGTCCAGCTCGGCGCCGAGCGCACCCTGGTGATGCCGGAGGAGGACCGCCGCCGCACCGCGTACCACGAGAGCGGCCACGCCCTGCTGGGCATGCTGCAGACCGGCGCCGACCCGGTCCGCAAGATCACCATCGTGCCGCGCGGCCGCGCGCTCGGCGTGACCATGTCCACGCCCGAGGTGGAGCGGTACGCGCACTCCGAGGGCTATCTGCGCGGCCGCATCATCGGCGCGCTCGGCGGCATGGCGGCGGAGGAGGTCGTCTACGGAGTCGTCACCACCGGCGCCGAGAGCGACCTCGAGCAGGTCACCAACATCGCGCGCGGGATGGTGGCCCGCTGGGGCATGAGCGAGCGCGTCGGCCGGTTCTCCGCGCTCCCCAGCGACGCCCAGCAGGCGTACGGACTGTCGGCCGCCCCGCAGACCCTCGACGTGATCGACGCCGAGATGCGCCGGATCGTCGACGAGTGCTACGAGGAGGCCTGCCAGAAGCTGCGCGACCACCGCGGCCGGCTGGACGCGCTGGCGCACGCGCTGCTGGAGAACGAGACGCTGGAGGAGGCGGACGCCTACCGGATCGCCGGCATCACCCGCCTGACCAAGGACGGGGAGGCCTAGGGGCAGGGGCCGCCGGTACCGGCCGGGGGTGCCGCTACGGCACCCGGGCGACCAGGTAGCGGAACACGTTCGGCATCCACACCGTCCCGTCCGCGCGCCGGTACGGGTGCAGCGCCTCCGCCAGCTCCTTGTCCACCTGCTTGCCGTCGGTGGCCGCGATCGCCGCGTCGAAGAGACCGGTCGACAGCAGGCCGCGTACGGCGCTGTCGGCATCGGCGTACCCGAACGGGCAGGCGACCCGCCCCGAGCCGTCCGGCTTCAGCCCGGCCCGCTGGGCGACCTCCTCCAGGTCGTCACGGCGGGCCGGCCGCCAACTGCCCGCGCTGCGCAGCGGATCGGCGAGCTTCGTCGCCACCCGCAGCACCGAGGAGGTGGCGCAGCGCTCCGGCGGGCCCCAGCCGGCCAGCACCACGGCCGCCCCGCGCGCGGCCAGCGGTACCGCGCCCGCCAGCAGGCCGCCCAGGCCCTCGGAGTCGCCCGCCAGGCAGCCGATCGGCTCGAAGACGGTCATCAGCGTGTACGCGGGCGTCCGCGCGCCGTCCGCGCCGCCGGGCAGATCCTCGGCGAGAGTCGTGCCCGTTGCCGTTGCCGTTGCCGTTGCCACTTCCGTGCCCATCCCCGGCCCCGTGCCCGTTCCGCCTCCCGGACGCGCGCGCGTGCGCCGCGCGACGTCCGGCGACAGGCGCTCGCGCGCCAGGGCGAGCAGTTCCCGGCAGGAGTCGACGCCGGTCACGGCGGCCCCTCTGGAGGACGCCATCAGCAGGGCCAGACCGGAACCGCAGCGCAGGCCCAGCAGCCGGGTCGCCGGGCCCACCTCGAGCCGTTCGTAGACGGCCTCGTAGAGCGGGACCAGCATCCGCTCCTGGATCTCGGACCAGTCACGCGCGCGTGCGCACGGGTTCACGCCGGGTGGTACGGGACTCGGGTGGGACAAGTGCTCCCGCACGAGCGTAGGTGTCATAGGTAAGCGCCCCAATCCGCCGACTGTTCGTCGCTGTGCCCGATTGCGAGGCCCCCGTGCCGATCGCTCGCACCCTCCACGTATGTCAGGTAACTCCCGGCTCGCGATGCCGTCCAGGGGTCGTGGGCCCCGCTTGGGGACTGAGCGCACAAGTGGCGAGATTTCACACGCACGCAACCCGGGCGCCCGTACGGTGTCGCTCCGGCGGCGGACGGGCCGGTGACGAGGGGCGCGGACCCACCCGGTAACGTCACGATCGGCGCGGACGCTGACAGAGGTGACGGCCGCACGCGAGAGCGACCGAAACCCACCTTGCGCATCCGGCGCCCACCGCCACAGCACCGCTTACACGCCGCGTCGTACGTCGGACTACGCACCGGCTTGGTACGAGCTGTGAGGCTTCTCCGCAGATCAGCGCACCCGCCCTCGTCAGGACGCATCAGCGGCAACTGACGGGTACGTGCAAATTATTTGGGATGCCCCGGAATCGGAACACTGTGGCACCCACGCTCGTTGTCATTACGTGAGCACGACACAGACACCACCTGTTCTCGCCGCAGAGCTGGCACAGGCGTGGGCCGACATTCAGCGGTACCACCCCGAGCTGCCTGACCTTGCCGCGCCAGAGTCCCTGATCGGGGAGTCGTCGTCCGCGTGCGGTCACGAACTCTCCTTCGAGCGCCTGCTCCACGAGGCCGTCCACGGCATCGCCGCCGCGCGCGGTGTCCGCGACACCTCCCGCGCCGGCCGCTACCACAACCGCCGCTTCCTGGCCGTGGCCGAGGAACTGGGCCTGGACCACCCCGAGGAGCCGCATCCCAGCAGCGGCTTCTCGCTGGTCACGCTCAATCCGGAGGCGAAGCGGCGCTACCGTCCGACCATCGAGCGCCTCCAGCGCGCCCTGAAGGCGCACACGGTGGCCACCTCGGCCGACACCTCCCGCACCTTCCGGGGCCCGGCCGCCCGCCACGGCTCCTCCGGCGGCGGCGTCCGCGTCAAGGCGGTCTGCGACTGCGGCCGCAACGTCCGGGTGGTGCCCTCGGTCCTGGCCCAGGCCCCATCGTGTGCGGCGGCTGCGGCAAGCCGTTCCGGATCCCGGAGGTCGTGGGAGTGGCGTAACCGCGAGCCGCGAGTGCCGGCATCTCGTGGGTGCCGGAAGCGGGCTCGTCCCGCGTGGCCCGCCGACGGCGGTCCGCGCGGCGCCGGGCGGCGCACCCGACGCGATCTCACCCCGGCGCCGGGTGCCGCTCGGTCATGCCCGGGTGCGGCCGTGCCCCGCGGCGCAGAGCGGCCCGAGGGGTATGGCACAATGGCTAGCTGTACTCGACAGTCGCACAGGACCCCTCTCTCCTCCGGCTGACGCGTCCATCGGGCATATCGGGTACCGCAACCCCACGCGGCAGCTCGCCGTGCCCAACCACGTCAAAATCAGGAGAGTCCACTCCCGTGGCAGTGAAGATCAAGCTGAAGCGTCTGGGCAAGATCCGTTCGCCTCACTACCGCATCGTCGTCGCCGACTCCCGTACCCGCCGTGACGGCCGGGCCATCGAGGAGATCGGCAAGTACCACCCGACCTACAACCCGTCGGTCATCGAGGTGGACGCCGACCGCGTGGCGTACTGGCTGGGTGTCGGCGCGCAGCCGACCGAGCCCGTTCTCGCCATCCTGAAGAAGACCGGCGACTGGCAGAAGTTCAAGGGCGAGCCGGCTCCCGCGCCGCTGCTCGTCGCCGAGCCGAAGTCCACGCGCCCGTCGTTCGAGGCTCTCGGCGGTGACGACGAGGGCAAGGGTGAGGCCATCACCCAGAAGAAGAAGGCTGAGAAGAAGGACGAGGCCGCTGCCGAGTCCGAGTCGACCGAGGCCTGAGCAGCATGCTCGAAGAGGCGCTTGAGCACCTCGTGAAGGGCATCGTCGACAACCCTGACGATGTGCGGGTCGCCTCGCGTGACCTGCGCCGCGGGCGCGTGCTCGAGGTCCGGGTCCACCCGGACGACCTCGGCAAGGTAATCGGCCGCAACGGCCGCACCGCGCGCGCACTGCGCACCGTCGTGGGCGCCATCGGCGGCCGCGGAGTCCGCGTCGACCTCGTCGACGTGGACCACGTCCGCTGACGCTTATCGCAGCACCGGCTCGGGCCGGGGAGGGCCACTGGGCCGTCCCCGGCCCGTAGTCGTATGACAGGAGAGCAACCACAGTGCAGCTGGTAGTCGCACGGATCGGCCGAGCCCACGGCATCAAGGGCGAGGTCACCGTCGAGGTACGAACCGACGAGCCCGAGCTGCGGCTCGCCCCGGGAGCCGTTCTGGCCACCGATCCGGCCTCCACCGGACCGCTCACCATCGCCACCGGCCGGGTGCACAGCGGCCGACTCCTGCTGCGCTTCGAGGGCGTGGGCGACCGCAGCGCCGCCGAGGCCCTGCGCAACACCCTGCTGATCGCCGAGATCGACCCCGAGGAACTGCCCGAGGGCGAGGACGAGTACTACGACCACCAGCTCATGGACCTCGACGTGGTCACCGAGGACGGCACGGAGGTCGGCCGGATCACCGAGATCTCCCACCTGCCCTCGCAGGACCTGTTCATCGTCGAGCGTCCGGACGGCAGCGAGGTGATGATCCCCTTCGTGGAGGAGATCGTGACCGAGATCGACCTCGAGGAGCAGAGGGCCGTCATCGCGCCCCTCCGGGCCTGATCGACGACGCCGCCGAGATCGCCTCGTCCCGGGAAGAGGACGCATGAGGCTGGACGTCGTCACGATCTTCCCCGAGTACCTCGAACCGCTGAACGTCTCCCTCGTCGGCAAGGCACGCGCGCGCGGGCAGCTCGACGTCCACGTGCACGACCTGCGCGCGTGGACGTTCGACCGGCACAACACCGTCGACGACACCCCCTACGGCGGCGGCCCCGGCATGGTCATGAAGACCGGGCCCTGGGGCGACGCGCTCGACACGGTGCTCGCCGACGGCTACGAGACCGGCGGCCGGGCCCCCGCGCTGATCGTGCCCACCCCCAGCGGCCGGCCCTTCACCCAGGAACTGGCGGTCGAACTCTCCGAGCGCCCCTGGCTGATCTTCACCCCGGCCCGCTACGAGGGCATCGACCGGCGCGTCATGGACGAGTACGCGACCCGGATGCCCGTCTACGAGGTCTCCATCGGCGACTACGTGCTCGCCGGCGGCGAGGCGGCCGTCCTCGTCGTCACCGAGGCCGTGGCCCGGCTGCTGCCCGGCGTCCTCGGCAACGCCGAGTCCCACCGGGACGACTCCTTCGCGCCCGGCGCGATGGCGAGCCTGCTGGAAGGCCCCGTCTACACCAAGCCGCCCGTCTGGCGCGGCCGGGACATCCCCGAGACGCTGCTCAGCGGCCACCACGGCCGGATCGCCCGCTGGCGCCGCGACGAGGCCCTGCGGCGCACCACGGCCAACCGCCCCGACCTGATCGAGGGCTGCGACCCCAAGGCCTTCGACAAGAAGGACCGGGAGATGCTGTCCATCCTGGGCTGGGAACCGGACCCGGAGGGGGAGCCGTACGGCCGGTTTTGGCGCCACGCCGACGGCGTGGAACAATAGGCCGCTGTTGTGCGTCCGTCCGGCGTGCGCCCCTGCCACAGGGGGACACGACGCCCGCACCGACTCGCACGGCAGTCCTCATGGAAACCTAGTTCCCGTTGATGACCTGTGGCATCAGCGAAGAAAGCAGACGAAATGTCTCACCTGCTCGACACCGTCGATGCCGCGTCGCTGCGCAGCGACGTCCCCGCCTTCCGCCCGGGTGACACCGTTAACGTCCACGTCCGCGTCATCGAGGGCAACCGCTCCCGTGTGCAGCAGTTCAAGGGCGTTGTGATCCGTCGCCAGGGCTCCGGTGTCCGCGAGACCTTCACGGTCCGCAAGGTCTCGTTCTCCGTCGGCGTCGAGCGCACCTTCCCGGTGCACACCCCGATCGTCGAGAAGATCGAGCTGGTCACCCGTGGTGACGTGCGCCGCGCCAAGCTGTACTACCTCCGTGAGCTGCGCGGCAAGGCCGCGAAGATCAAGGAGAAGCGCGAGAACTGAGCGCTTTTCCTTCGGTCACATCGGGGCGGATAGCATCTGGCTCCGATGGACACCGAAGCACAGCCGACGCAACGCGACCGCTCCTCCCGACCCGGTACCACGGGGACGGAGGGACGGTCGCGTTTCGCGTTGGTGCAGCGGATCACCGCGGGGCTGCCGGGCGGCCGGATCACCCTCACCCTCCTGGTCTGCCTGGTGTTTTTGCTTCTCCTCAACGCTTTCGTGGTGCAACCGTTCCAGATTCCGAGCGGATCGATGGAACAGGGATTGAGGATCGGTGACCGCGTCCTCGTAAATAAGTTGGCGTACCGTTTCGGAGCCCAGCCGCTCCGCGGTGACGTGGTTGTCTTCGACGGAACCGGGTATTTCGGGGACGCCGACTACATCAAGCGCGTTGTGGGGGTAGGCGGAGACCACGTGGTCTGCTGCGACAAGGAGGGAAGGCTCGAGGTGAACGGCCGGCCGGTCGACGAGACGGCGTTCCTCCATCCGGGGGACAGCCCGTCCAGCGTCCCCTTCGACGTCGTCGTGCCCGCGGACCGGCTCTTCGTCCTCGGGGACCACCGCAGCCGCTCCAGCGACTCCCGCGACCACCTGGGCTCGCCCGGCGGCGGCATGATCCCGGTGGACGACGTCATCGGCCGGGCCGACTGGGTCGCCTGGCCGTACGGTCACTGGCGGCACCTGACGCGGCCGGCGGCCTACGCGGGCGTGCCCGCGGCCACCCCCGCGGAGGGCGTGCATGGGTAACCGTGGCAAGCCGCGCGGAGCGCCGGCGACCGCCGCCGAGAGCCTGCTGCCCACCGGGACCCGCCGCACCGGCTCCGGGACGGGCGGCGGCCGCACGCGCGCGGAGCGGCGCAAGCTCCAGCGCAAGGTGAAGCGCAAGCGCAGACGGTCAGCCGTTCGGGAGATCCCCCTTCTGGTCGGCGTCGCGGTGCTCATAGCGCTGGTCCTGAAGACGTTCCTCGTGCAGGCGTTCGTGATCCCGTCCGGCTCCATGGAGCAGACGATCCGGATCGGCGACCGCGTCCTGGTCGACAAGCTCACCCCGTGGTTCGGCTCCGAGCCGCAGCGCGGGGACGTCGTCGTCTTCCACGACCCGGGCGGCTGGCTGGCCGACGAGCAGACCGGTGCGAAGAAGGACGACCCGGTGGTCGTCAAGCAGTTCAAGGAAGGCCTCACCTTCATCGGCCTGCTGCCCTCCGACAACGAGAAGGACCTGATCAAGCGGGTCATCGGGGTCGGCGGGGACCACGTCAAGTGCTGTGACGCGCAGGGCCGGGTCACCGTCAACGGCAGCCCGCTCAGCGAGACCGGCTACCTGAATCCGGGCAGCGCCCCGTCCGTCACCCCCTTCGACATCACCGTGCCGCAGGGACGGCTCTGGGTGATGGGCGACCACCGCGACAACTCCGCCGACTCCCGCGCGCACCAGAACACGCCGTACGGCGGCACGGTCTCCGAGGACTCGGTGGTGGGCCGCGCCATGGTGATCGGCTGGCCGATCGGCCACTGGACCAGCCTCGACGAACCTAAAACCTTCGCAAGCGTTGCCGACTCCGTGTCGGGGTCGACCGCGGCCCCTCCGCCGTCGCATAGGGTTGCCTCCGGCGATCCGAACGGAATGACCCGCCTCCCGACCCCTGCGGAACTCCCGCTCGTTATGGGAGTGGTGGGCCTGCACCGTGGATGGCGCAGGCGGCGGCAGAGAGTAAGGAGTTGGCGTGGGGGATGTGGCGGTTGGCGCACGGTCGGGACACGACGGCGAGGAGCACCGCGGGCACCCCGTGGAGGCGAACGTCCCCGCTTCGGACGGCGGCGTGACGTCGGGTAACTCCGACTTCTCGGCGTCCGGGGACGGCGGTCCGCAGGAGCACCGGCAGCAGAGCGACGGCGACGGCACGGACGGCACGTCGAACCGGCCGAAGAAGCCGCGCTCCTTCTGGAAGGAACTGCCGATCCTGATCGGCATCGCGCTGGTCCTGGCGCTGCTGATCAAGACGTTCCTGGTGCAGGCGTTCTCGATCCCCTCGGACTCGATGCAGAACACCCTCCAGCAGGGTGACCGCGTCCTGGTCGACAAGCTCACCCCGTGGTTCGGCTCCGAGCCCGAGCGCGGCGAGGTCGTCGTCTTCCACGACCCGGACAACTGGCTGGCGGGTGAGCCCGCGCCCAACCCGAACCCGGTGCAGAAGGTCCTCAGCTGGATCGGCCTGATGCCGTCCGCGGAGGAGAAGGACCTGATCAAGCGGGTGATCGGGGTCGGCGGCGACACGGTCGAGTGCAAGGAGAACGGCCCGCTGACGGTCAACGGCAAGGCGCTGAACGAGCCGTACGTCTACCCCGGCAACACGCCGTGCAGCCTGGACGACCAGGGCGGCCAGTTCAAGGTGAAGGTCCCCAAGGGCTACATCTGGGTGATGGGCGACCACCGCCAGAACTCCCGTGACTCCCGCTACAACCAGTCCGACAGCCACCACGGCATGGTCCCCGTCGACAAGGTCGTCGGCCGCGCCATCGTGCGCGCCTGGCCTGTCAACCGCTGGGGCACGCTGCCGGTGCCGGACACCTTCGACCAGCCCGGCCTCGGTCAGCAGTCCTCCGCCGCGGCGTCCCTGACCGTCGCACCGCAGGGCGTGGCGCTGGCGGGCGTGCTGCCGGTCGCGATCTGGCGGCGCAGCCGCGCGGACCGGCTGCGGACCGGCGTCCAGGGCACGACGGCCACCGGTAAGCGCTGAACCCGCCGGCCGCGTGTGTGCGGCCCCTCTGTGAAGCTCCGGGAAAGCTGTTCCCAGGGTCCTGAAAGAGGGGCTGCCCCCGTCCGGTACCGGCAGGTAGGGTGCGGGTCCATGAGCGGCGAGAGCACCACGCGTACGGCCCCGCGCACCGCGGGCACAGGCACGGCACGGGCCGGCGGCGGCCGGCTCGGTGAGCGGCTGTCCGGGGTGGCCATGGCGCTGGGCCTGGTGCTGTTCCTCGGCGGCTTCGCCTGGGGAGCCGTGGTCTACCGTCCGTACACCGTGCCGACCAGCTCGATGACGCCGACCATCGACGCCGGCGACCGGGTCCTGGCCCAGCGCGTCGACGGCACCGAGGTGCGGCGCGGCGACGTGGTCGTCTTCCGCGACAAGAGCTGGGTCACCAACGCCAACGTGGTCAAGCGGGTCGTCGCGGTCGGCGGCGACACCGTCTCCTGCTGCACCGACGGCAAGCTCACCGTCAACGGCAAGAAGATCGACGAGCCCTATCTGCCCGCGGGCAGCCCGGCCGAGATCACGAACTTCCCGACCATCACCGTCCCCAAGGGCCGGCTGTTCCTCCTCGGCGACGAACGCCAGGGCTCCCTGGACTCGACCGCCCACCTCACCGACGCCGCCCGGGGCACGGTGGCGCGCGGCGCCGTCTCCGCGCGGGTCGACTCCGTCGTCTGGCCCATGAACGGCATGCTCGAACGCCCCACCGGATTCGAGACGCTCGGCGCCCTCTCCCGGCCGGGTCCGCTCAGGACCATCGAGCTGATGATCGTCGGCGGCGCCGTCCTGGTCCTCGGCGGCGGCGCCTTCGGCTCGATCGCCAAGCGGCTGTCCCGCAAGCGCAACCACCCGGGGCCCGCCGGTGCCCGCTGAGCCCACGCGGCCGGGCGCGGACACCTACGAGGGCGGACTGCGCAGGGTGGCCCGGGTGGTCCTGCTCGACCCCGCGGACCGCATCCTGCTGCTGCACGGTCATGAGCCGGACGACCCGGCCGACGACTGGTGGTTCACCCCCGGTGGCGGTCTGGAGGGCGACGAGACGCGCGAAGAGGCCGCGCTGAGGGAACTCGCCGAGGAGACCGGCATCACCGACGTCGCCCTCGGCCCGGTGCTGTGGCGCAGGCGCTGCTCCTTCCCGTTCGCCGGCCGGCGCTGGGACCAGGACGAGTGGTACTACCTCGCCCGCACGACCCAGACGGCCACCGCGGCCCTGGGCCTGACCGAGCTGGAGCGGCGCAGCGTCGCCGGAGCGCGCTGGTGGACGTGCCAGGAACTGACCCGGGCACATGAGACGGTGTATCCGACCAGACTCGCCGGGCTGCTGCGCACGCTGCTCGACGAAGGTCCCCCGCCAGGCCCGTGACTCTGGACACGGAAATCGTCTGAGGGCTCGTCGGACTGGCGCACAATGGGGGGATCGCACGGCTGAAGGGGAACATGCCATGAGCGCCGAGGACCTCGAGAAGTACGAGACCGAGATGGAGCTGAAGCTCTACCGGGAGTATCGAGATGTCGTCGGTCTGTTCAAATACGTGATCGAGACCGAGCGGCGCTTCTACCTCACCAACGACTACGAGATGCAGGTGCACTCGGTCCAGGGCGAGGTGTTCTTCGAGGTGTCGATGGCGGACGCGTGGGTCTGGGACATGTACCGGCCGGCCCGGTTCGTGAAGCAGGTGCGCGTCCTCACCTTCAAGGACGTGAACATCGAGGAGCTGAACAAGAGCGACCTCGAACTTCCGGGCGGCTGACGGCCCCGGATTCCGTCGTACGGGTGACGGGGTTGTCCACAACCGGCGAGTAGCCCACCAAGATCCACTTCTGTTCGCCCGCTGCGTGACCGTGGGTGCCGGAGGTGGTGCCGACATGAGCAGGGCACGCAGTGGACTCGGCAGGTACGGCGAGGATCTGGCCGCGCGGCGGCTGACCGAGGCGGGGATGACCATCCTGCGGCGCAACTGGCGCTGCGGTCGTTCCGGCGAGATCGACATCGTGGCCCGGGACGGGAACACGCTGGTCGTCTGCGAGGTGAAGACCCGCAGGGCCGGTGGCTTCCAGCACCCGATGGCCGCCCTCACACCCGAGAAGGCGCGACGCCTGCACGGCCTGGCCGAACGCTGGATCCAGGCCCACGGCGGCGCCCCGCCCGGCGGCGTCCGCATCGACCTGGTCGGCGTGCTGCTGCCCCGCCGGGGCGCCCCGGCCGTCGAGCACGCGCGAGGGGTGGTCTGACATGGGGTTCGCCCGTACGTGCTCCGTCGCCCTCGTCGGCGTCGAGGGCGTGGTCGTCGAGGTGCAGGCCGACCTGGAACCCGGGGTGGCGGCCTTCACCCTGGTGGGCCTGCCGGACAAGAGCCTGACGGAGAGCCGGGACCGGGTCCGGGCGGCGGTGGTGAACTCGGGCGGCGAATGGCCGCAGAAGAAGCTCACCGTCGGACTGAGCCCGGCGTCCGTGCCCAAGGCCGGCTCCGGCTTCGACCTGGCCGTCGCCTGCGCCGTGCTCGGCGCGGCCGAGCGGATCGACCCACGCGTCCTCGCCGAGATCGTGATGATCGGCGAGCTGGGACTGGACGGCCGGGTGCGGCCGGTACGGGGCATCCTGCCCGCCGTCCTCGCCGCCGCTGACGCGGGGTACGAACAGGTGGTCGTGCCGGAGAGCGCCGCCGCCGAGGCCTCGCTGGTCCCCGGTGTGTCCGTGCTCGGCGTCCGCAGCCTGCGGCAGCTCGTCGCCGTCCTCACCGACGAGCCCGTGCCCGAGGAGGAACCGGACGGGCAGGGGCGCCCGGACCCCTGCTGGCCGGCCTGCGCGTGCCCGGCGCCGGAGCGGCCACCGGCATGCATGGCGCAGGCGCACCGCAGCCCGACCACGACCTCGCCGACGTCGTGGGGCAGACCTCGGCGCGCACGGCCGTCGAGGTGGCCGCCGCCGGCGGCCACCACCTGTTCCTGGAGGGCCCGCCGGGAGCGGGCAAGACCATGCTCGCCGAGCGGCTGCCCGCCGTGCTGCCCCCGCTCACCCGGCAGGAGTCGCTGGAGGTCACGGCGGTCCACTCGGTGGCCGGACTGCTGCCCCGGGCAAGCCCCTCGTCGACGTGGCGCCCTACTGCGCCCCGCACCACTCGGCCACCATGCAGTCCCTCGTCGGCGGCGGCCCCGGCGTCGCGCGGCCAGGCGCCGTGTCCCTGGCCCACCGAGGGGTGCTGTTTTTGGACGAGGCACCCGAGTTCCACGGTCAGACCCTGGACGCCCTGCGGCAGCCGCTGGAGTCCGGGCACGTGGTGATCGCCCGCAGCGCGGGAGTGGTCCGGTTCCCCGCCCGATTCCTGATGGTCCTGGCGGCCAACCCGTGCCCGTGTGGGCGGTTCTCGCAGCGGGACTCCCTGTGCGACTGCCCGCCGTCGGCGATCCGCCGCTATCAGGCCCGGCTGTCCGGCCCGCTCCTGGACCGCGTCGACCTGCGGGTCGAGGTCGATCCGGTCACCCGTGCCCAGCTCACCGCACCGGGGCCCGGGGCGAGTCCTCGGCGGCCGTCGCCGACCGGGTCCGGACGGCCAGGCAGCGGGCCGCGGCCCGCCTCGCCGGGACTCCCTGGGGCACCAACAGCGAGATGCCCGGAAGAGAGCTGCGCAGCCGCTTCCACGCCGCCGCCGGAGCGATGGACGAGGCCGAGCGCAGCCTCGAACGGGGCGTGCTCACGGCGCGCGGCATCGACCGGGTGCTGCGCGTCGCCTGGACGGTCGCGGACCTCGTCGGCCACGAGCGCCCGGACGCCGGCGACGTCCGCCTCGCCCTGCAGCTGCGCACCGGGATCCCACGGGGCGCGCCCATGGCCCTCGGGGCCCTGACATGACCGCGGGAGCCGGCGCGGAGGAGGAACGGCTGGGGCGGGTCTTCCTCGCCCGGGTCATCGAGCCGGGGACGAGGCCGGCGGGCGCTGGCTGCGGGAGTACGGCGTGGCGGAAGTGGTCCGGCGGCTGCGCGACGGCGGACGGGCGCTGCCGGGGGTGAGCGGGAAAAGGTGGGCCGGGCTGGTGGCGCGGGCCGGACGGGCGGAGCCGGAGCGGGACCTCGACCAGGCGCGGAACGCCGGCGTGCGGTTCGTGTGCCCGGGGACACCGAGTGGCCGGGCCGGCTCGACGACCTGGGCGACGCGAGGCCCACCGGCCTGTGGGTGCGCGGCGCACCGAGTCTGCGGATGTGGGCCCTCGGCTCCGTCGCCGTGGTCGGGGCCCGCGCCTGCACCGAGTACGGGACGCATGTGGCGGCCACCCTCGCCGCCGAGCTGGCCGAGCGGGGCTGGGTGGTCGTGTCCGGCGGGGCCTACGGTGTCGACGGAGCCGCCCACCGGGGCGCCCTCGCCGCGGGCGGGGCCACCGTCGCCGTGCTGGCCTGCGGCGTCGACCGGCCCTACCCCCGCGGACACACCGCGCTGATCGACCGGATCGCGGAGCAGGGCCTGGTGGTGGGCGAGCTGCCGCCCGGTGACCACCCGACGCCGAGCCGGTTCATCCTGCGGAACCGGGTGATCGCGGCGCTCGGCCGGGGACCGTCGTCGTGGAGGCCGCCTGCCGCAGCGGCTCGCTGGCCACCGCGCGGGCCGCCGAGCGGCTCGGCAGATTCACGATGGGTGTCCCCGGGCCGGTCACCAGCTCTCTCTCCTCCGGGGTGCACGAACTGCTGCGCGGCGGAGCCACGCTGGTCACCGACGCCGCCGAGGTCATCGAACTCGTCGGCGACATGGGCGAACTGGCCCCGCCCCGGCGCGGACCCGTGCTCCCGCGTGACCTGCTGGATCCGGCCGCGCGGGCCGTTCTGGCCGCCCTGCCCGGCCATCGCCCGGCCGGCGCCGGGGAGATCGCGCGCGGCGCCCGGACCACCCCGGACGACGCGATCGCGAGACTGTACGAACTCCGAGCACTTGGTTACGTCGAACGACACGGCGACGGCTGGAAGTTGACACGCCAGGCGCTGATCTCGGTCCGGGGCGCCCCGTCACCGTGCTGACCGAGCGTGTTCGGCCGTCCGGGGGAACGCCCTAAGCCCTTGGGATTTCCCGGAGTTGACGCATCCGGGTGGTCACGCAGAGCGAGCCGCTGAACGCGAGGGTGCGGCCGCGGAAGGTGCTCCGCGCAGGGTGGTGCCTCGTTGTTCGCACACCGCGACTCCGCAGTCACGCTACGCTCACGAAGTCCGGGCGCAGACCGCGCCGACCCGACCCGAGACCCGCAGCTCACCCGGGTGCCCCGCACCACCCGCGGTGACCGACCGCGCACCACTTCCGCCCACCCGTCCACCACCCACCTTCAAGCACCTCACGGCAGATCACGGCACTTCACGGCAGAACGGCACTAGGCGACGAATGCCCCAGCACACCTCCGGCTCCGACCGGGCGGCGGTCCCACCGGCCGCCCGCGACGGTGGCAGCGTGCGGCCGCCCGCTCCCTCGACGCTCGACGAACTGTGGCGGTCGTACAAGGCGACGGGGGACGACCGGCTGCGGGAGCAACTGATCCTGCACTACTCGCCGCTGGTCAAGTATGTGGCGGGCCGGGTCAGCGTCGGTCTGCCGCCCAACGTGGAGCAGGCCGACTTCGTCTCCTCGGGGGTGTTCGGACTGATCGACGCGATCGAGAAGTTCGACATCGACCGGGAGATCAAGTTCGAGACGTACGCGATCACCCGGATCCGCGGCGCCATGATCGACGAGCTGCGGGCGCTGGACTGGATCCCCCGGTCCGTCCGGCAGAAGGCGCGCAACGTCGAACGGGCCTACGCCACCCTGGAGGCACGGCTGCGACGGACCCCGACGGAGGGGGAGGTCGCCGCCGAGCTGGACATGGAGGTGGACGAGCTGCACGCGGTGTTCAGCCAGTTGTCGCTGGCCAACGTGGTCGCGCTGGAGGAACTGCTGCACGTGGGCGGCGACGGCGGCGACCGGCTCAGCCTCATGGACACGCTGGAGGACACCGCCGCCGACAACCCGGTGGAGGTCGCCGAGGACCGGGAACTGCGGAGATTCCTCGCGCGTGCGATCAACACCCTGCCGGAGCGGGAGAAGACGGTCGTCACGCTCTACTACTACGAAGGGCTCACCCTCGCCGAGATCGGCAACGTGCTCGGGGTCACCGAGAGCCGGGTCAGCCAGATCCACACCAAGTCGGTGCTGCAGCTGAGGGCGAAGCTGGCGAGCTTCGGACGCTGAGTCGCTCCCGTTCGCGGGGGCGCCTCCGTAAAGTGGTCGACGTGCCAAGGATTCGAGCGGCCTCCGTGGCCGAGCACCGGTCGATGCAGCGAGCCGCCCTGCTGGACGCGGCCCGGTCCCTGCTGTCCGACGGCGGTACCGACGCGCTGACCTTTCCCGCGCTGGCCGAACGGACGGGCCTGGCGCGGTCGTCCGTGTACGAGTACTTCCGCTCGCGCGCCGCCGTGGTCGAGGAGCTGTGCGAGGTCGACTTCCCCGTCTGGGCGGCGGAGGTCGAGGCGGCGATGGAGCGCGCGGCGACGCCCGAGGGCAAGGTCGAGGCGTACGTGCGGCAGCAGCTCGCACTGGTCGGGGACCGGCGGCACCGGGCCGTCGTGGCGATCTCGGCGAGCGAGCTGGACGCGGGAGCCCGCGAGAAGATCCGCGCGGCCCACGGAGGGCTGGTCGCGATGGTCGTCGAGGCGCTTGCGGAGACGGGGCACGAGCAGCCACGGCTGGCGGCGATGCTGTTGCAGGGAGTCGTGGACGCGGCCGTGCGGCGGATCGAACTGGGCGCGGCGGAGGAGCCGGACCGGATCACGGACGCCGCTGTACGGATGGCCCTGCGAGGCGTTCAGGGCTGAGTGCCGGCCGCTGGACCGAGCGGGGTCCGCGGTTCTCCCGGCTTCTGGGGCACCCCAGGCTTCTGGAGTGGTGCCCTGCCGTCGGCGGCTGCGGTGGCAGGCCGTGCACCACGGGCGCCCCGCGCCGGTCCGAGCCGGTAGGCGTCACGCTCGCCCGCGCTCGCGGGACGCCGCCGCCCACTCGTGCCGCCTCGGGTGGCCCGCATACCCGCGGCTCGGGCTTCGCTGTTCGCGGCCGGATCGGCCGGTGCGTCGGCCGCCGCTGGATGGCGCTGCCGGTTGCGGCACGCATGCCCGCGGCTGGAGGGGGGCTTCGGCTGGCCGTGGTCGGGCCGGCCGGTGCGCGTCGGCCGCCACCCAGTAGGCGCCGCCGGTGGTGGCACGCCTGCCCGCGACTGCGGGGCCCGGACTGGTCGTGTCGTGGTCGGGTCGGCCGGTGCGCGTCGGCCGCCGCCGGTGGCGGCACGCATGCCCGCGGCTGGGGGCTTCGGCTGGCCGTGGTCGGGCCGGCCGTTGCGTCGGCCGCCGCTGCACGGGCGCCGCCGGTGGAGGCCTGCGCGCACGGGCCCGGGCGGATCGGTGTCGCCGCCTCTCCCTGCCGCTACGTCGGCACGTCCAGTACCGGGAGCAGGCGGGACGGTCCCCGGTGCAGCAGCCACGGTGGGAGCAGGGCCAGGGGTTCAGGTAGGTCTCGTCGGTCAGCAGGCCCCAGTGCAGGCAGGTGGCGGGGCAGTGCGGGGCGTGGCCTCCAGCCTGCCGACCACGTCACCCGCGTCCACCTGGTCCCCCTTCCGCACCGACGCCGCCACCGGCTCGTACGTCGTGCGGAGATCCGTCCCCGCCAGCTCCACCGACACCACGCCCCGCCCCGCCACCCGCCCCGCGAAGGACACCCGGCCGGGTGCCACCGCCCGTACCGGGGCACCGGCCGGCGCACCCAGGTCAACTCCCCGGTGCCCGGGGCCGTACACGGTCGCCGGCGGCTCCCAGCCCCGTACCACCGCCGGCCGTACCCCCACCGGCCAGGCGCGGGCGACGGCAGGAACCGGTGCCCGGGAGGGCGGTGCGGGTGCCGGGGCCGGGGTGTCCGCTGAGGCCAGGGGGTGGGCAGGAGTGCCGCGAGACCGAGCACCAAGCCCGCCCACCCACCCGAATGCCGCATCACTCGTCGCATGCCGGAACCCTCCCGCACCCGCCGGATCATGGCCGGGATCTGTGGAGAACCCCCGGTTGTGGACAGCGGCGTCACCCGGCGCCCCGGCGGTCCCGTACACTTCTTCTGGCGATCCGGGTCACCGGGTCGACTTCGCACGCCCCGGTACGGGTCTTGTCGGACGGTGTCCGTCGGACGGTCCGTATCAGCGCCCCTCGGTCCTTCGCGGCACCGGCGCAACGCGGGCGTCAGGCGCGACGGCCGACCGGCTGTCGCGGCACAACCGAGAAATTCAAGGAGATACGGCCATGGCCGTCGTCACGATGCGGGAGCTGCTGGAGAGCGGCGTCCACTTCGGTCACCAGACCCGTCGCTGGAACCCGAAGATGAAGCGCTTCATCTTCACCGAGCGCAACGGCATCTACATCATCGACCTGCTCCAGTCGCTGTCGTACATCGACCGCGCCTACGAGTTCGTCAAGGAGACCGTGGCCCACGGCGGCACGGTCATGTTCGTCGGTACGAAGAAGCAGGCGCAGGAGGCCATCGCCGAGCAGGCGACCCGCGTCGGCATGCCCTACGTCAACCAGCGCTGGCTGGGCGGCATGCTCACCAACTTCTCGACCGTCTACAAGCGTCTGCAGCGCCTCAAGGAGCTCGAGCAGATCGACTTCGAGGACGTGGCCGCCTCCGGCCTCACCAAGAAGGAGCTGCTGGTCCTCTCCCGCGAGAAGGCCAAGCTGGAGAAGACCCTCGGCGGTATCCGCGAGATGCAGAAGGTGCCCAGCGCCGTCTGGATCGTGGACACCAAGAAGGAGCACATCGCCGTCGGTGAGGCCCGGAAGCTCAACATCCCGGTCGTCGCGATCCTCGACACCAACTGCGACCCCGACGAGGTCGACTACAAGATCCCGGGCAACGACGACGCGATCCGCTCCGTCACCCTGCTCACCCGCGTGATCGCCGACGCGGTCGCCGAGGGCCTCATCTCCCGCTCCCGTGTCGCCACCGGTGACAAGGGCGAGAAGGCCGCCGGCGAGCCGCTGGCCGAGTGGGAGCGCGACCTGCTCGAGGGCGAGAAGAAGGCCGACGAGGCCGAGAAGCCCGCCGAGGCCGCTGCCGAGGCCCCCGCCGCCGAGGCCGAGAAGCCGGCCGAGGCCCCGCCGCCGAGGCCGCTCCGGCCGCCGAGGGCGAGCAGGCCTGACGTCAGTGGTGACAGTGGGGGCGGTACGGAATCCCTCCCGCCTCCGGCGCGGATGAGTCCGCCCCCACTGTTCACCCGTAGGTCGGCACGCCGTCCGTGATCCATGGCCGCACATGGACGCGGACCGTGCTCATCTCCGTTCTCCGAAGACTTCGAGAAAGACTCACAGACTCATGGCGAACTACACCGCCGCCGACGTCAAGAAGCTCCGTGAGCTGACCGGCGCCGGCATGATGGACTGCAAGAAGGCGCTGGACGAGGCCGAGGGCGATGTCGACAAGGCCGTCGAGGCCCTGCGCATCAAGGGCCAGAAGGGCGTCGCCAAGCGCGAGGGCCGCTCCGCCGAGAACGGCGCCGTGGTCTCCATCATCGCCGACGACAACTCCTCCGGCGTCATCGTCGAGCTGAAGTGCGAGACGGACTTCGTGGCCAAGGGCGACAAGTTCCAGGCCGCGGCCCGGACCATCGCCGAGCACGTCGCGAAGACCTCCCCGGCCGACCTCGACGCCCTGCTCGCCTCCGAGATCGAGGCCGGCAAGACCGTCCAGGCGTTCGTGGACGAGGCCAACGCCAACCTCGGCGAGAAGATCGTCCTGGACCGCTTCGCGCAGTTCTCCGACGGCTTCGTCACCGCGTACATGCACCGCACCATGCCCGACCTGCCCCCGCAGATCGGTGTCCTGGTCGAGCTGGACAAGGCTGACGCCGAGGTCGCCAAGGGCATCGCCCAGCACATCGCCGCCTTCGCGCCGAAGTACCTCGCCAAGGAGGACGTGCCGGCCGAGGTCGTCGAGTCCGAGCGTCGCATCGCCGAGGAGACCACCCGCGCCGAGGGCAAGCCCGAGGCCGCGATCGCCAAGATCGTCGAGGGTCGCGTCAACGGCTTCTTCAAGGACGCCACGCTGCTCGGCCAGCCGTACGCGCTGGACAACAAGAAGTCGGTCCAGAAGGTGCTGGACGAGGCCGGTGTCACCCTGAAGCGCTTCACGCGCATCAAGGTCGGCATCTGAGTCCGTACCGCGATCGACGCGCGACCCCTATAGGGTCGACAGCAGTCGTCCGCGCACACCGCCGCACCCGGGCATGTGGCGGACGGCAGCAGATCTGACGAGGAGGCCATTGCCGCGCATGGGAGCGAAAAGCGACCCCAACCGGCAATGGCCTTCTTCGTATGTGCAACACGTGAAAGAGGCGGGATCTCCATGACCACCAAGGCCCAGAAGAGCGACGACGGCAAAGTACGCGGCCGGTTTCTGCTGAAGCTGTCCGGAGAGGCCTTCTCCGGTGGCGGGGGCCTGGGCGTGGACCCGGACGTGGTGCACAAGATCGCCCGCGAGATCGCGGCCGTCGTCCGGGACGGCGCCGAGATCGCGGTCGTCATCGGCGGCGGCAACTTCTTCCGCGGCGCCGAACTCCAGCAGCGCGGCATGGACCGCGCCCGCTCCGACTACATGGGCATGCTCGGCACCGTGATGAACTGCCTCGCCCTCCAGGACTTCCTGGAGAAGGAGGGCATCGACAGCCGGGTGCAGACCGCCATCACGATGGGCCAGGTCGCCGAGCCGTACATCCCGCTGCGCGCCGTGCGCCACCTGGAGAAGGGCCGCGTGGTCATCTTCGGCGCCGGAATGGGCATGCCGTACTTCTCCACCGACACCACCGCCGCCCAGCGCGCCCTGGAGATCGACGCCGAGGCGCTGCTCATGGGCAAGAACGGCGTGGACGGCGTCTACGACTCCGACCCCAAGAGCAACCCCGACGCCGTGAAGTTCGACGCGCTCGGCTACGGCGAGGTCATCACCCGGGACCTCAAGGTCGCCGACGCCACCGCCATCACCCTGTGCCGGGACAACAGCCTGCCGATCCTCGTGTTCGAGCTGCTCGCCGAAGGCAATATCGCCCGGGCCGTCAAGGGTGAGAAGATCGGCACGCTGGTGGGCGACCAGGGCAGCCGGGACTGACCGGCACACCCCGGGCGCCCCGGGTGCGCCACCTGTCCGGGGACGGACGGGACGCACCCAGGCCGGGGGATGGACAATGTCCTGCCGGTCGGGAACCGTGCAGGAAGAAGACGCGACGCAGCCGGCCGCCGCCCGACAGAGGAACCGCAGCCGGGCCTCACTCAAGACACGCAGGAGCAAGTGGTGATCGAAGAGACCCTCCTCGAGGCCGAGGAGAAGATGGAGAAGGCCGTCGTGGTCGCCAAGGAGGACTTCGCCGCGATCCGCACCGGCCGTGCGCACCCGGCGATGTTCAACAAGATCGTTGCCGACTACTACGGCGCGCCGACGCCGATCAACCAGCTGGCTTCGTTCTCCGTGCCGGAGCCGCGCATGGCGGTCGTGACCCCGTTCGACAAGAGCGCGCTGCGCAACATCGAGCAGGCGATCCGGGACTCCGACCTGGGCGTCAACCCGAGCAACGACGGCAACATCATCCGCGTGGTGTTCCCCGAGCTCACCGAGGAGCGCCGCCGCGACTACATCAAGGTCGCCAAGGGCAAGGCGGAGGACGCGCGGGTGTCGATCCGCTCGGTGCGCCGCAAGGCCAAGGACGCCATCGACAAGCTGATCAAGGACGGCGAGGTCGGTGAGGACGAGGGCCGCCGTGCGGAGAAGGAGCTCGACGACACCACCGCGAAGTACGTCGCTCAGGTGGACGAGCTGCTGAAGCACAAGGAAGCGGAGCTGCTCGAAGTCTGATGAGCCACTCTTCCTGGGGGGCGCCGCCAACGGCGGGGCAGACCGGTTACTGGGGGCCCACCGAGGGTGGGCCTGTCCAGGGGGCTGCCCCGGCGGGTCCCGCGTACGATGCGCCTGAGGCGCAGCACACTCGCCCCATGCCCATCGTGCCCGACGTACCCGCGCATGGCGGAGACCAGGACGACGACCGGGGGGCCGCTCGCCTGAGCGGCCCCTTGTTCCGCAACGAGACGCAGAATCCGGAGCCCATGCCCGACGCCCCGCAGCCGGCGCACGCGCCGCAGAAGAAGAGCGCGGGCCGCGACCTGAGCGCCGCCATAGGCGTCGGTGTCGGGCTCGGTGTGGTGATCATCGCGTCCCTGTTCGTCGTCAAGGCCGTCTTCGTGGGTGTCGTCGCGGTCGCGGTGGTCGTCGGGCTGTGGGAGCTGACCAGCAGGCTGCGGGAGCGCAAGGACATCGGGGCGCCGCTGGTGCCGCTCGCGGTGGGCGGTGCGGCGATGGTGGTCGCCGGGTACGTCCGCGGCGCCGAGGGCGCGTGGGTCGCGATGGCGCTGACCGCGCTCGCGGTCCTGGTCTGGCGCATGACGGAACCGCCCGAGGGCTACCTCAAGGACGTCACGGCCGGTGTCTTCGCCGCGTTCTACGTGCCGTTCCTGGCCACGTTCGTCGCGATGATGCTCACGGCCGACGACGGCCCCTGGCGTGTGCTGACCTTCCTGCTCCTGACGGTCGTCAGCGACACCGGCGCGTACGCCGTCGGCTGGCGCTTCGGCAAGAACAAGCTCGCCCCGCGCATCAGTCCCGGCAAGACCCGTGAGGGCCTGCTGGGCGCGGTGCTGTTCGCCATGGTCGCGGGCGCGCTGTGCATGCAGTTCCTGATCGACGACGGCCGCTGGTGGCAGGGCCTCCTCCTGGGCCTCGCCGTCGCGGCGAGCGCCACCCTCGGGGATCTCGGCGAATCCATGATCAAGCGTGACCTGGGCATCAAGGACATGGGCACCCTGCTCCCCGGTCACGGCGGCATCATGGACCGGCTGGACTCGCTGCTGCCGACGGCGCCGGTGGTCTGGCTCCTGCTGGTGCTGTTCGTCGGCTCCGCCTGAGCCGCCCGGAGCACACGGAGGACGGGCCCCACCCTGGGCACAGGGTGGGGCCCGTCGTCGTGCGTGCCCGCCTCAGGAGGTGGTGCGGATGGCGGCGATGTCGAACTGGAGGCGGACCTTCTCGCTCACCATGGCCCCGCCCTGGGCGAGCCTGGCGTCGTAGGTCAGGCCCCAGTCGCACCGGTTGATGGTCGTGGTGCCGTCGAAGCCGACCCGCTCGTAGCCGAACGGGTCGGTCACGTGGCCGATGTAGGTGAGCTCCAGGTCGACGGGGCGGGTGACGTTCTTGATGGTGAGGTCGCCGGCCATCCGGTACACGTCCTCGCCCGCGAGCCGCACGGCGTTGCTCGTGAAGGTCATCCGGGGGAACGTCGCCGCGTCCAGGAACTCGCGGCCCACCAGATGTGCGTCGCGCTGCTCGACCCCGGTGTCCACGCTCGCGGTGTACATCACGATGTCGGCCCGGGACCGGGCCGGGTCCCCGGCGTCGAAGTAGAGCCGGCTCTCGTACTCCGTGAAGGCGCCGCGCACCGTGGTCACCATCGCGTGACGCACGGAGAACCCGATCCTGCTGTGCGCGGGGTCGATCGCCCACTCCCCGGTGAGGGACGCCAGACCGGGATCGGGCAGGACGGCGGTGGCACCGGACGCCGAGGCGGAGTGCGTGGCGGGGGAGGCGGGCGCCTCCGGACGCCGCTGGAAAGGGCTGCGGCCGAAAAGGTTCATGGAGCACCTTGCTACGGCAGCACGTCCGCCCCGGCAAGACCCGACCAGGAAACCCGACCGTTCACCAGCAGAACTTCACAGGTGCGGAGAGGGCGCGCCAGGGTGCGAGGACGGGCTGCGCACGGTCGGGGGCATCACCGCGCAGCCTGCTCACCTGGGGCGTGCTCACCGTGGCCGGGCTGGCGGCCGTACTGGCCGCGTCCGCCGTCTACATGGTGGTCAGGCTGGCCGGCGCCGCGTATCTGCCCTTCCTCGGAGCGCAGGCGCTGCTTCGCAGCCGGCGCGACCGCACCGGTGCCGTCCGGGTGCCCCGGGCGCCGCGGTGTCTGCTCGTCGGGCGTCCGCGACGGTGGCAATGTGGAAGATGTGAAAGCTGAGGACAGCTCAGCCGGTATGTGGCAGCTACGGCGGTCGAGCCACGCGTTGCTGCTGATCCCGATCGTCCTCATCGTGGTGATCACGGTGGTCGACCAGCTGGTCCCCGAGGACGTCCACCTCGGCCCGCTGCTCGTGATCGCCCCCGCGATCACCGCCTCGTTCACCGGCGCGTGGCTCACCGGCGTGATCGGCACCCTGGCGGTGGCGGCGCAGGCGTACATCGGCTGGCACTTCGGCGTGCTCTTCTCGCGCAACGTGCTGGTCCAGATCCTCGCCCTGGCGGTGCTCTCGGCCCTGAGCGTGGTCTTCTGCCTGGTGCGCGAGCGGCGCCAGCGCCAGCTCGCCCAGGTCCGATCGGTCGCCGAGGCCGCGCAGCACGGTCTGCTGTGGCCGCTGCCGGAGCGCATGGGGCCCCTGCAGATCGCCTGCCTGTACCTGGCCGCCGAGGACGAGGCGAAGATCGGCGGCGACCTGTACGCGGCCACCCGCATCACCGGCGGCGTGCGCCTCATGATCGGGGACGTCCGGGGCAAGGGGCTGTCCGCCATCGGTGAGGCGGCCCTCCTCCTCGGCGCCTTCCGCGAGGCCGCCCACCGGCACGCGACCCTCCCCGACCTGGCCACCACGCTGGACCACAGCGTGACCCGGTACCTGGCGGACTTCGAGCCGACCGCGGAGGCCGGCGAGCGGTTCGCGACCATGCTGCTGATCGAACTCCCCGACGACGACCACGTCATCCGGATGATCAGTTGCGGCCACCCCCCTCCGCTCCTGCTCAGTCCGAACAGCGCCCTCACGGTCCCCAGCCTGCACCCCGCACCACCGCTGGGGACCACGGAGACCGGACCGGAGGCCTACGCCATCGACGCGGCCTCCTTCGAACCCGGCGACACCCTCCTCCTCTACACGGACGGCGTCATCGAGGCCCGCGACCGCGAGGGCCGCTTCTACCCTTTGGAGACGCGCGTCGCCCAGTGGACCAGGAGCGGCCCCGAATCACTGCTCCACCACATCCACCGCGATCTGCTCGCCCACACCCGCGGCCGCCTCAACGACGACGCCGCCCTCGTCGCCCTGCACCGCCACCCGGACCGCCACGGTCACCGCCGTCACGGCCGCGTCATCCACTCGAGCGGCTTCGGGCACACCCCGTGAACCGCGCGTTGCCCGGCCGCGCCTCCCGCCCGGAGGCCGGCCGGCCCGGCGTGGCCGATGACGCCGGACCATCCGAAACGGGCGCGGCCTGGCGCGACCGTCACCGGTCCGGGTCCTGACGATGGGAGACCTGGCCCCGGACCGTCCGCCACCGCGACCGCGTCTGCTCGACCACCTTGTCCCACTGGAGGCGGACCTCACGGTCGGACGGGCGGTTGCCCGAGCGGATCCGGCCGAGTTCGTCGCGCACCTCCCGCCCCAGGGCCGCCGAGGCGACCAGGCCGAGCATGGCCGTGAACAGGGCGGAGATCATCGCGAAGACCGCCCCGACCACCCCGTAGCGCGCGGCGGAGGTGTTGAAGAGACGCGGCATGTAGACGCTCGCGCCCACCGAGTACGCGGCGCTCAGGGCGGCGCCGGTGACGGCGAAGGGAATCAGGTCCGTCCAGCCGATCCGCTTCGCCGACAGGAGCCATCCGGTCCAGACGAGGAACACGGCGGTCACCGGAACCTCGCACACCAGGGCGACCAGGCCCACCCCGTGCCCGCCGAGGAGGGCCGAGAGCGCGGTGATGACCGCCGCGTAGCCGCCGAGGGTGAGGAGCCACCACAGCCCGTTGCGGGTGTTGCGCACACTGAGGGGCTTGAGTTCCCACGTCTGCTCGAACAGCCGCTGCGCCGCTCGCGTGAAACTCAGCATCGAGATCGTCAGGAACGCGACGCCGAAGACGCCCACACTCGCGCTGGCTCCTCCGGCGGGAGAGAACAGGGACCTGACCGCGTCGGCACCCGCGCCGGTGAGGTTGTAGCGCTGGACGATCCGCTCGGCGGCGTCGTACTGCCCGAAGACGGCCCCGAGGAAGATGGAGACCGGGACCAGCGCCGTCAGGGCGCTGGACGCGAGGGCCATCGAGCGGTCGAAACCGACGATCTTCTGGAACCGGTTGACGACCCGCAACGCGAACACGGGCCGCAGCCAGAACGTCAGTGTCCTGACGAGGCGCTCTCGATTGATCTCCGCCGTCCTGCCTTCCGTGGGGATCGGGATCCCCGTGGGTGATCAGTGCTCCCGCCGCGTCCAGGGTCAACGACCGCCCCTGGTCTCGATGTGGATCCGCGTCAGTGCGAACAGGATCAGGAGGTCGAGTGTCATCACGGGGATGGCCCACAGCGGGTAGTACGGGACGAACATGAACTGGGTGATCAGGCTGACCGCCGCCACCGCTCCACCGGCCCCGCGACCCCAGCTCCGGCCCGACAGGACTCCCAGGCCGGCGACGACGAGTGCGACTCCGATCACGAGGTGGATCCAGCCCCAGGCGGTCAGGTCGAAGCGGTACGCGTACCGGGACGCGGCGAACAGGGTGTCGTGTGCGATTCCGGCCGCGCCCATCAGAATGCTGAGGGGCCCGCTGATCAGCATCATCAGCCCGGCGAACCTGGACGCGTCGTCGATCGCTCCACCGGCGCCGGGTCCGCCATGCACTCGCTGTGTCCTGTCAGGCACCGATGTCATGGCAGCAGCCTTCCTGTGCGGCCCGATCGCTTCCCCGCTCTCATGATGGATCTTTCCGAGCCGCCCCGCCTTCCGGGCGCGGAACACGGGTGAGAGGCATCCGCTCCTCCCGAGAGCCGCCGGAACACGTCGACGTGTCCTCGGTCCCGCTGACCAGCAGGCCGTGTGTCACCCGGATGGATCGACGCGCCGGTGGCGCAGGCGACGGCCGCAGGTCACCCAAATGGATCTGCGACACTGGTACCACCATGCCCAAGCCCGGAGAACTCACTTTCGTCGCCCCCCGCGGAGCCAAGAAGCCGCCGCGGCATCTCGCCGATCTCACGCCCGCCGAGCGCAAGGACGCCGTGGCCGAGATCGGTGAGAAGCCGTTCCGTGCCAAGCAGCTGTCGCAGCACTACTTCGCGCGGTACGCGCACGACCCGGCGGAGTGGACCGACATCCCCGCCGCGGCGCGCGGCAGGCTGCGCGAGGCGCTGCTGCCCGAGCTGATGACCGTCGTACGGCATCTGTCGACCGACCAGGGGACCACCCGCAAGACGCTGTGGCGGCTGTTCGACGGCACGCTCGTGGAGTCCGTGCTGATGCGGTACCCGGACCGGGTCACCATGTGCATCAGCTCGCAGGCCGGGTGCGGGATGAACTGCCCGTTCTGCGCGACCGGGCAGGCCGGTCTGGACCGGAACCTGTCCACCGCGGAGATCGTGCACCAGATCGTGGACGGGATGCGGGCGCTGCGCGACGGAGAGGTGCCGGGCGGGCCCGCGCGGCTGTCCAACATCGTCTTCATGGGCATGGGGGAGCCGCTCGCCAACTACAAGCGCGTCGTGGGCGCGGTCCGGGCGCTGACCGACCCGGCTCCCGACGGGCTCGGCCTGTCGCAGCGCGGCATCACCGTGTCGACGGTCGGGCTGGTCCCGGCCATTCACCGGTTCTCCGACGAGGGCTTCAAGTGCCGGCTCGCGATCTCCCTGCACGCCCCCGACGACGAACTGCGCGACACCCTCGTCCCCGTGAATACGCGGTGGAAGGTGCGCGAGGTGCTGGACGCCGGGTTCGAGTACGCGGCGAAGTCCGGGCGCCGGCTGTCCATCGAGTACGCGCTGATCCGGGACATCAACGACCAGGCCTGGCGCGGTGACCGGCTCGGCCGGCTGCTCCGGGGCAAGCCCGTCCACGTCAACCTCATTCCGCTGAACCCGACGCCGGGCTCGAAGTGGACCGCCTCGCGGCCCGAGGACGAGAAGGCGTTCGTGGAGGCCATCGCGTCCCATGGTGTACCGGTCACGATCCGGGACACCCGGGGGCAGGAGATCGACGGGGCCTGTGGTCAGCTCGCGGCGACCGAGCGATAATCTGGCCACGTCAACACATCTGCATATTCCGACAGGGGAGCGCCACAGCGCTGAGAGTGCGGCGATCGGGCCGCAGACCCTCTGAACCTCGCCCAGGTCATTCTGGGTAGGAAGTTCGGTCATCACTCAAGCTGTTGCGCCCTGCCCGGGACTCCCTCGCGGAGCCCGGGCGGGGCCGCGTCTCTTCCTGGCCAACCCCAGGAGGACATCCAGTGCACAACAAGACCCTCGTGGCCGTGGCCGCCGGGCTCGGTCTCGTCGCCCTGCCCGCGCTGACCGGGTGCGGGTCGGGCGACGCCAAGGGCTCCGCCGCGGACTCCAGGACCGTGACCCTCGTCAGCCACGACTCGTGGCTGGTCTCGAAGAGCGTCATGAAGGACTTCGAGAAGAAGTCCGGGTACAAGGTCAAGGTCCTCAAGAGTGGCGACGCCGGGCAGGCCGTCAACAAGGCGCTGCTGACCAAGGACAACCCGCAGGGCGACGTCTTCTTCGGTGTCGACAACACCCTCCTCTCCCGCGCCCTCGACAACGGGCTGTTCCAGTCCTACGAGCCGAAGGGCTCCGGTCAGGTGCTGCCCCGGTACCGCGTCGACCAGGGCAAGCACCGCGTCACGCCCGTCGACACCGGCGACATCTGCGTCAACTACGACAAGGCCTGGTTCAGCGAGCACAAGCTGACCCCGCCGCAGTCCTTCGCCGACCTGGCCGAGCCCGCGTACCGGAACCTCCTCGTCACCGAGAACGCCGCCACCTCCTCGCCGGGGCTCGGCTTCCTGCTGGGCAGCGCCGCGAAGTTCGGCGACGACCACTGGCAGGACTACTGGAAGAAGCTGAAGGCCAACGGCGTCAAGGTCGTCGACGGCTGGGAGCAGGCCTACTACCAGGAGTTCTCCGGGTCGTCGGAGGGCAAGAAGGCCGGCGGCGACCGGCCGCTGGTGGTGTCGTACGCCTCCTCGCCGCCCGCCGAGGTCATCTACGCCAAGAAGCGGCCGAGCACCGCCCCCACCGGGGTGTCCCAGGGCACCTGCTTCCGGCAGACCGAGTACGCGGGCCTGCTGAGCAACGCCACGAACACCAAGGGCGGCAAGGCGTTCCTGGACTTCCTGCTCACCAAGGAGTTCCAGGAGGACATGCCGCTCAACATGTTCGTCTACCCGGTCCGCGAGGGCGCGGCGGTGCCGCCGGACTTCGCGAAGTACGGGCCGCAGGCCAAGGACCCCGAGACCATGGCCCCCGGCACCATCGCCGCCAACCGTGACAGCTGGGTCAAGTCGTGGACGTCGCTCGTACTGAGGTAGCGGCCCGCGAGGGCACCGCGCGCGGGAGCGCGGCGCGGCTGGGGCTGCTGGCTCTGCCCGTCGCGTTCTTCGCCGTGTTCTTCGCCTGGCCCGTCGCCGCGATCGTGGCGCGCGGGCTGAAGGCGGACGGCGCCTGGCGGTTCGGGCGGATCGCGGACGTCGTCACCCAGCCGGACATCCGGCACGTGCTGTGGTTCACCACCTGGCAGGCGCTCGCCTCCACCGCGCTCACCCTGCTGCTCGCACTGCCCGCCGCCCATGTCTTCGCCCGCCTCGACTTCCCCGGCAAACAGCTGCTGCGGGCGGTCGTCACGGTCCCGTTCGTCCTGCCGACCGTCGTCGTGGGCACGGCGTTCCTCGCGCTGGTGGGACGCGGCGGGCTGCTCGACGACCTGTGGGGCGTCCGGCTGGACACCACCGTGTGGGCCATCCTGCTGGCGCACGTCTTCTTCAACTACGCGGTCGTCGTGCGGACCGTGGGCGGGCTGTGGGCCCAGCTCGATCCGCGGCAGGAGCAGGCCGCGCGGATGCTGGGCGCCTCACCGCTGACGGCGTGGCGGAAGGTGACCCTGCCCGCCCTGGCGCCCGCCGTGGCCGCCGCCGCGCTGATGGTCTTCCTGTTCACCTTCACCTCCTTCGGCGTCGTGCAGATCCTCGGCGGCCCCACGTTCTCCACCCTGGAAGTGGAGATCTACCGGCAGACCTCCGAGGTCTTCGACCTCTCCACGGCGGCCGTCCTGACCCTCGTCCAGTTCGTCGCGGTGGGCGCGATCCTCGCCGTGCACGCCTGGACGGTGCGGCGGCGCGAGAGCGCCTTGCGCCTGGTGGACCCCAAGGTGACCGCCCGCCGGCCGCGCGGCGCCGGGCAGTGGGCGCTGCTCGCCGGTGTCCTGCTCACCGTCGTGCTGCTGCTCGTGGCTCCGCTCGCCGTTCTCGTGCAGCGCTCCCTGGACGCGCCCGGCCTCGGCTACTACCGGGCCCTCACCGACGCCGACGGCGGGACCTTCCTGGTGGCGCCGCTGCACGCGGTGTGGACCTCCCTGGAGTACGCCGTCGCCGCCACCGTGATCGCCCTGGCCGTCGGGGGACTCGCCGCCGCCGCGCTGGCCCGCCGGGACGCGGGACGGCTGGTGCGCGGATTCGACGCGCTGCTGATGCTGCCGCTCGGCGTCTCCGCCGTCACCGTGGGCTTCGGCTTCCTGATCGCCCTGGACCGGCCGCCGCTGGACCTCAGGCAGTCCTGGATCCTCGTCCCGCTCGCCCAGGCGCTGGTCGGCGCGCCCTTCGTGGTGCGGACCATGCTGCCCGTGCTGCGGGCGGTGGACGGCCGGCTGAGGGAGGCGGCGGCCGTGCTCGGCGCCTCGCCCTGGCGGGTGTGGCGCGAGGTAGACCTGCCGCTGGTGCGGCGGGCGCTGCTGATCGCGGCCGGGTTCGCCTTCGCGGTCTCCCTGGGGGAGTTCGGGGCGACCGTGTTCATCGCGCGGCCCGACAATCCGACGCTTCCGGTCGCCGTGGCCCGGCTGCTGAGCCGGCCCGGGGAGCTCAACTACGGTCAGGCGATGGCCCTGTCCACGATTCTGATGGTGGTGTGCGCGGCGGCGCTGCTCGTCCTGGAGCGGCTGCGCACGGACCGGACGGGGGAGTTCTGATGCTGCTGAGCCTCGAGGCCGCGACCGTGCGCCTGGGCGGACGGCCCGTGCTCGACGCGGTCGGACTCGACGTCGCCGAGCACGAGGTGGTGTGTGTGCTCGGGCCCAGCGGCAGCGGAAAGTCGACGCTGCTCAGGGCGGTGGCCGGGCTGCAGCCGCTGGATTCGGGGCGGGTGCTGCTCGGTGGCCGGGACCAGGCGGGCGTACCGGCGCACCGGCGCGGTGTGGGCCTGATGTTCCAGGACCACCAACTCTTCCCGCAGCGGGACGTCGGCGGCAACGTGGCCTTCGGGCTGCGGATGCACGGCGTCGGCAAGGGGCAACGGGACACCGCGGTGGCGGAGTTGCTGGAGCTGGTCGGTCTGCCCGGGGCGGCCCGGCGGGCCGTGGCGGGGCTGTCCGGCGGCGAGCAGCAGCGGGTGGCGCTGGCCCGGGCGCTCGCGCCCCGGCCCCGGCTGCTGATGCTGGACGAGCCGCTGGGTCAGCTCGACCGCTCGCTCCGGGACCGGCTCGTGGTCGAACTCCGCGAACTGTTCGGCCGGTTGGGCACCACCGTGCTCGCCGTGACGCACGACCAGGGCGAGGCGTTCGCGCTGGCCGACCGGGTGGTGGTGATGCGGGACGGGCGGATCGCGCAGTCCGGGACCCCCCTGGAGGTCTGGCAGCGGCCCGCGGACGAGTTCGTGGCCCGGTTCCTCGGCTTCGAGAACGTGGCTCCCGCGACCGTCTCCGACGGCGCCGCGGACACCCCCTGGGGCAAGCTGCCCGTCCCCGACGGCTCGCCCCAGGGCGACCACCCGCTGCTGGTGCGGCCCGCCGGTGTGCGGCTCGTGGCGGCGCACGAGGGCCTGCCCTGTGCGGTGACCGCCCGCACCTTCAAGGGCACCCATGTGGCCGTCCGGCTGCTGCCCCGGGACGGCGGCCCGCCCCTGGAGGCGGCCTGTGCGCTGCGGGCCGCGCCGGAGCCGGGGGCCGAGGTGGGGCTCACGTTCGACGCGGACGAGATCGTCGTGCTCGACTGACCGCCGCGTGCCCGTGGTACGGGCACGCCTCCTGCCCGCCCGTCCCGAAGTTCCGTGCGGGCGGGCGCTGTTGACGCTTCCCTACGAGCGCACGGTCGTGGCCGGACATGACCGCGGCCCGCCCCCGGGGATACGGGGACGGGCCGCGGTGCTGCACCAGGGGGTGCGAAGTCGGGCGTCAGCCGCCGTTCTTCGCCCCACGGCGGCGCATGCCGAAGAAGACGGCGCCACCGCCGACGACGACCAGCGCGCCGGCGACACCGGCGATCATGCCGGTGTTGGAGTTGGCACCGGTCTCGGCGAGGTTGGAGTCACCGGCCGCCGGGGACGGCGCGTTGTCCGAGGTGCCCGCCGGGGCGGTGCTGCTCTCCGACGCCGACGGAGCCGGCGTGGTGGACTCCTCCGGGGCGGACGGGGACGGCTTCGACGACGGGCTGGCCGGCGCGCTCGGGGAGGAGGACTCCTCCTTCTTGCAGGCCGTGGCCGGGGTCGTCAGCCCGTCCTTGATGTCCTCGTCGACGTTGAACCGGTCCGTCTTGACGTGGATGCGGTACGTCGCGTTCGGCTTCCAGTCCTCCTGGAAGGTCACCGTGGCGCCTTCGCGGGAGCCCTTGACCACCTGCGGCTGGCCGACCGGGGTCTCACCGGCGTCGGTCTTCCGGAACACCGTGATGGTGGCCGGGGTGCCGGAGGCGTCGACGTCGGTGACGACGATGACGCCCTTGTCGCCGTCGCACTTGGCTTCGGCGGAGAACTCACTGATGTTGCATGCGAGTGCCTGGCCGGCGACACCGAGCGCCAACGCGGCGGAGGCGGAGGCGACACCCAGGATGCGCACGGAACGACGTGCGTTACGGCGAGTTATGGACACGTTTGTCCTTTACAGAGTGCATAACTGCGGGGGTAACGGGGGAGTTGAGGCACATGGATGAGACGTGGTCCCAGCACCCCCAAGAGACACACAGGTCTATAAGCGTTCCATAAGAAGTGTCAATGCATATGCCCGCGAAGCCCGTTGACTTTACCTGCTTATTGCCCGCGGAGACGTTTCAGCGCCTCGGGAGCCTGCTCGATCCGGTCAACCAGGCTGATTCGGGACTCCATTGCCCGGCCTTCGGCCAGCGACCGCAGCAGCGGCCACGCGGGCAGCCGCCGCGTCCAGTGCTCCTCGTCCACCAGCACCATGGGCGTGGGCTCGCCCCGGGACTCGTAGTAGTTCGGCGTCGCGTTGTCGAAGACCTCCTGCACGGTCCCCGCCGCGCCCGGCAGGAACACCACGCCGGCGGTGGAGCGGGCCAGCAGGCCGTCCTCGCGGATGGCGTTGGTGAAGTACTTGGCGATGTGCGCGGCGAAGACGTTAGGCGGCTCGTGGCCGTAGAACCAGGTCGGGATGCCCACCGACTCCCCGCCACCGGGCCAGCGTTCGCGCACCTCGAAGGCGGCCCGCGCCCACTCGGTGACCGACGGCCGGAAGGACGGCGCCTTGGCGAGGAGCAGGAGCGCCTCCTCGAGCATGGCGTCGGCGAAGGGCGCGGCGTACGCGCCGAGGTTCGCCGCCTCCATCGCGCCCGGTCCGCCGCCCGTGGCGACCGTGAACCCGGCGCGCGTCAGCTCGCGGCCCAGCCGCGCCGCGCCCGCGTACTCCGTCGTGCCGCGGGCCATCGCGTGCCCGCCCATGACCCCCACCACCTGAGCGCCGGTGAGGAGTTCGTCCAGGGAGTCGGAGACCGAGTCGTCGTGGATGGCGCGCAGCATCGAGGCGAAGACGTCGCCGTCCGCCTTGGTGCGCTGGAACCAGGCGTAGGCCCGTGCGTCGGAAGTCGCCTCGTAGCCGTCGTCGAGCGAGTCGAACAACTCGTCCGGCGTGTAGGCGAAACCGCGGTACGGATCGAAGGGGAGCCCCGGTATGGGCGGGAAGACCAGGGCGCCGGCCGAGCGGATGTGCGCGGCGGCTTCGGGGTCCATCGGGCAGCCGAGGAAGACGGCGTCCGTGGTGTCGACGGTGAGCAGTTCTTCCGTACGTGCCGTCAGATCGACGGCCTGCACGCGGAATCGGGTCAGTGAGCCGTGCGCGGTGACCACCTCGTCGAACTCGGCGAGGGACTCGATCTCACGGTCGTGGGCGGCTCGGTGCGGCTGGGCGGGTGTCTGATCCACCCGCCCATGCTAGGCGTGCGTGTGTGCGAGCCCGGCCGGAAGGGTCAGCTCTGGACCGCTGCCGGGTCCATCCACACGACCTCCCAGGAGTGCCCGTCCAGGTCGTCGAACGACCGGCCGTACATGAAGCCGTGGTCCTGGGTGTCACCGCTCGCCGAGCCGCCGGCCGCGATCGCCTTGTCGACCAGCTCGTCCACCTTCTCGCGGCTCTCCGCGCTCAGGCAGATCAGCACCTCGCTGGTCCTGGTGGAGTCCGCGATCTCCTTCTTGGTGAAGTCGGCGTAGCGCTGCTTGCTCAGCAGCATCGCGACGATCGTGTCGCTGATCACCACGCAGGCGCAGTCCTCGGTGCTGAACTGCGGGTTGATCGAGTAGCCGAGCTCGGTGAAGAACTTCTTCGAGGCCTCGACGTCGTCGGTAGCCAGGTTCACGAAGATCATCTGCTGGTACACGGGGTGCCTCCCTGGGCTGCGGTCGCCGCTGTCGGGGGTTTGACCCCGGGCGGCGGGAGAACTCATCGCCGGGCGGTGATTTTTTTCCGCCCGGCTCCGGCGCGGGGTCTCAGCGGGCCGACGCCGGCGCCGCGAGGTGGGCGAGCGCCAGCGTGAGCGGGCCGAACAGCGCCAGCAGGACGGTCGCGCGCAGGACGGCGGCGGTGCGCAGCATCGCCGCCGGGGCGCCGAGCCGCAGCAGGGCGGCGGTGGTCTCGGCGCGGCACTGACGGGCCTCCACGGCCGCGGTCAGCAGGGTCGCCACGGTGCAGCCGGTGACCACAAGCGCGCCGAGCGCGGTGAGCGGGCCGGGGGACGCGGCCGGGCCCTGGTACAGCACGGTCATGGCGTAGGCGGCGGAGACGGCCGCGCAGGCCACGCCGAGCGGCCGGCCGATCCGGGGGGCCTCCGCCATCAGCACGCGGCCGGCCAGCAGCCGGAGCGCTCCCGGGCGGGTGGACTGCAGCAGGCGTCCGCAGAGGTGGGTGAGGCCGGGGGCGGCGAGCACGAGCCCGGCGGCGGTGAGGGCCCAGCCGGCCAGTACGCCCACGGCCCCGGCGGGCAGGTGAGTGAGGGCGGGGGTGGTCGCGGGCCGGCCGGAGTAGGCCTGCACGGCGAGCCCCGCGGCGACGGCCGAGATGCCCCACGGGAGCCCGGCGGGGGCGGCGGCCGGGGCGGGCCGGCGGCTCAGGGCGCCGGCGTCGTCGGCGCCCAGGACCTCGGTCCCGTTCACCTCGGTCCCGTTCACCTCGGCCCCGTTCACCTCGGCCCCGTTCACCTCCCCCCCGTTCGGCTCGGGCTCGCCGGCCGTCGTGGTGGTGGCTCCGGCGGCCGGGGCCGCGCGCCCTGCTGCGTCGCCGCCGAGGCGCGCGGCCGCGCCGCGAACCTTCCGTACGAGCCGAACGTCTCCCGGGGCGCCGGGTGGCCGTACGCGCCGAAGCGGCCCAGTGGACGCGGCGCGGCGGCCGGCGGGCGCGGGTCCCGGGGCCGCAGGGCGACCGCGACGGCCGCGGCGGCGAGCGCCGGGAGCGCGGTCAGCAGGGTCAGCGCCGCGGGCAGCGGCAGGGAGCGGTCGGTGGCCAGGAACCGGGCCGCCGCGCCGCCGAGGGGCGTGCCCGCCAGGTCGCCGCGCAGCTGCAGGAAGAGCAGCAGCGCCAGCAGCGAGCCCAGGCCGCAGGACAGCACGGTGGTCAGGACCGAGACCGCCATCAGCCGCGCCGGGCCGAGCCCCACCGCCGACAGCCCCGGACGCGGCCTGGTGCCGGGATCCGTGCGGGCCACGGCGAGCGCGAGGTACACCGTGGCCGCGAGCGGCACCACGCACCAGGCCAGCCTGGACACCGCCGCGCCCGGAGCCGTGGGGCGGGCCAGCGCGTAGCCGAGGGAGGACAGCAGCAGGAAACCGGTGCCCGCCGAGGCCGCGGTCACCAGCAGCCGGCGCAGCTGTACCGCGGGCCGTGCCGCGCGGGTCAGACGGAGAGCGAGCACGCGGCCCGGCCTTCCGTCTCCGTGGCCTCCGGCAGCGGCACGGTCCGCACCCGCCGCCCGTCCAGCAGGGAGACGGTGCGGTCGGCGAGGGCGGCGGTGTCGGCGTCGTGCGTGGCCAGGACGACCGTGATGCCGTGCGAGCGGGCCGCCGTGGTGAGGGTGCGCAGCACATGCGCCCGGTCACCGCGGTGCAGCGGGGCCGTCGGCTCGTCCGCGAAGAGGACCGTGGGTCCCGGGGCGAGCGCGCGGGCGATGGCCACCCGCTGGCGTTCGGCCTGCTGGAGCTCCCGGGGGTGCCTGCGCGCGTGCTCGCCGGCGTCGAGGCGCTCCAGCCACTCCAGCGCGGCGACCTTGGCGCGCCGCCGGCCGGTGCCGCGCAGCATGAGGGGCAGGGCGGTGTTCTCCCAGACGTTCAGCTCCGGTACCAGCACCGGGGCCGGTTCGACCCAGCCGAAGTGGTCGCGGCGCAGCCGCTCGCGGGCGGCCGGGCCCATGGTGTGCACGGGCGAGCTGTTGAACCAGACCTCGCCGTCGCGTACCGGGAGGAGTCCGGACAGGCAGTGCAGCAGGGTCGTCTTGCCGCTGCCGCGCGGGCCGGCGACGGCGAGGATCTCGCCCACCCGCACGCCGAGCGAGACCCCGGCGAGGCCGGGGGAGCCGTCCTGGTGCCTGAAGTGCAGGGTGCGTGCCCAGAGCACGTCGTTGTCCGGCGGGGCCTCCATGGCGTACACCTCGGTTCTGATCCGTTTTCCCGTGCCTGATCGCTCGTCCGGGTGAACGAAGGCAGGGCCGATCGGTCACTGGCACGCTAGGCAGCCCGTCGCGGGAGCCCGGACAGCACACGGCCCCGGGCCGCCGTTCTCACTCGAACGGGCGGCACCGGGGCCGGTGTTGATCATCCGGTCGGATGATCCGGGCTCGCGCCGAAGGCTCAGAGCTTCGTCCACGCCTCCGTGAGGGTGGCGCGCAGGATCTGCTCGATCTCGTCGAACGTCTCCTGGTTGGAGATCAGCGGCGGGGCGAGCTGGATGACCGGGTCGCCGCGGTCGTCGGCACGGCAGTACAGGCCGTTGTCGAAGAGCGCCTTGGAGAGGAAGCCGTACAGGACGCGCTCGGTCTCCTCGTCGTTGAAGGACTCCTTGGTGTGCTTGTCCTTCACCAGCTCGATGCCGTAGAAGAACCCGTTGCCGCGGACGTCGCCGACGATCGGCAGGTCGTGCAGCTTCTGCAGGGTCTGCAGGAAGGCGCCCTCGTTGTCCAGCACGTGCTGGTTCAGGCCCTCGCGCTCGAACAGGTCGAGGTTGGCGAGGCCCACCGCGGCCGACACCGGGTGGCCGCCGAAGGTGTAGCCGTGCAGGAAGGTGTTGTCGCCCTTGTAGAACGGCTCGGCCAGGCGGTCGGAGACGATGCAGGCGCCGATCGGGGAGTAGCCCGAGGTCATGCCCTTGGCGCAGGTGATCATGTCCGGGACGTAGCCGAACTTGTCGCAGGCGAACGTCGTGCCGAGGCGGCCGAAGGCGCAGATGACCTCGTCCGAGACGAGCAGCACGTCGTACTGGTCGCAGATCTCGCGCACCCGCTGGAAGTAGCCGGGGGGCGGCGGGAAGCAGCCGCCGGCGTTCTGCACCGGCTCCAGGAAGACCGCGGCGACGGTGTCGGGGCCCTCGAAGAGGATCTGCTGCTCGATCTGGTCGGCGGCCCAGCGGCCGAAGGCCTCCGGGTCGTCGCCGAAGAGCGGGGCGCGGTAGATGTTGGTGTTCGGCACCTTGTGCGCGCCCGGCACCAGCGGCTCGAAGGGGCCTTCAGGCCCGGCAGACCGGTGATGGACAGAGCGCCCTGCGGGGTGCCGTGGTAGGCGACCGCACGCGATATGACCTTGTACTTGGTGGGCTTGCCGACCAGCTTGAAGTACTGCTTGGCGAGCTTCCAGGCGGTCTCGACGGCCTCGCCGCCGCCGGTGGTGAAGAAGACCTTGTTCAGGTCGCCGGGGGCCTCGTGGGCCAGCCGCTCGGCCAGCTCGACGGCCTTGGGGTGGGCGTAGGACCACACCGGGAAGAAGGCCAGCTCCTGGGCCTGCTTGAAGGCGGTCTCGGCGAGCTCCGTGCGGCCGTGACCGGCCTGGACCACGAACAGGCCCGCGAGACCGTCGAGGTAGCGCCTGCCCTTGTCGTCGTAGATGTAGGTGCCCTCGCCCCGGACGATGGTCGGGACGGGGGAGTTCTCGTACGAGGACATGCGGGTGAAGTGCATCCACAGGTGGTCGTACGCGGTACGGCTGAGGTCCTTCTCGGTCACGGTTATCGGGTTCCCCACATGTAGGTCTGCTTCTTGAGCTTCAGGTAGACGAAGCTCTCGGTGGAGCGCACGCCGGGCAGGGCCCGGATGCGTTTGTTGATGACGTCCAGCAGGTGGTCGTCGTCCTCGCAGACGATCTCGGCGAGGATGTCGAACGAGCCCGCGGCCATCACCACGTACTCGACCTCCGACATGCCGGTCAGCGCGTCCGCGATCGACTCGACATCGCCCTCGACGTTGATCCCGACCATCGCCTGCCTGCGGAAGCCCACGGTGAGCGGGTCCGTGACGGCGACGATCTGCATCACGCCCTGGTCCAGCAGCTTCTGGACGCGCTGGCGCACGGCCGCCTCGGAGAGGCCGACGGCCTTGCCGATCGCGGCGTACGGCCGGCGGCCGTCCTCCTGGAGCTGCTGGATGATGGCGAGGGAGACGGCGTCCAGTTGGGGACTGTTGCCGTTCCTGGACTCGCGGGGCGAGTCCCTCTGGTCTGCGCTTCGACTGGCCACGGCCTCACTCTGCACGACGTCTCGACAGTTTCGCAAGGCCGTCGCGATGAAATTCGTTGTTTACGAGTCCGAACCTTGCGGATTTCGCAGAAGAGGTGGCGGCGGGGGTGTTGAAAACGTGGGCGCGCCGATTAGGGTGGGGTGTCTCAGTCTTCGGACAGCCTCAGCGGCTGGCCGGGCTGGACAGCTCGAACCCTCGAACCAGATCAGGAGGCCGGCAGTGAGCACCGAGCTGCGTCGTCTGCGCAACTACATCGACGGTGAGTTCCGGGACGCCGCCGACGGACGGACCACCGAGGTGGTCAACCCCGCGACGGGCGAGGCGTACGCGACCGCGCCGCTGTCCGGTCAGGCGGACGTGGACGCCGCCATGGCGGCCGCCGCCGCGGCCTTCCCGGCCTGGCGCGACACCACCCCCGCGGAGCGCCAGAAGGCCCTGCTGAAGATCGCCGACGCCTTCGAGGAGCGCGCCGAGGACCTGATCGCGGCCGAGGTGGAGAACACGGGCAAGCCGACCGGGCTGACCCGCTCCGAGGAGATTCCGCCGATGGTCGACCAGATCCGCTTCTTCGCGGGTGCGGCCCGGCTGCTCGAGGGCCGCTCGGCCGGCGAGTACATGGACGGCATGACCTCGATCATCCGCCGCGAGCCGGTGGGCGTCTGCGCCCAGGTGGCCCCGTGGAACTACCCGATGATGATGGCCGTGTGGAAGTTCGCCCCGGCCATCGCCGCGGGCAACACGGTCGTGCTGAAGCCCTCGGACACCACCCCCGCCTCGACCGTGCTGATCGCCGAGATCCTCGGCTCGATCCTGCCCAAGGGCGTCTTCAACGTCATCTGCGGCGACCGCGACTCCGGCCGCATGATGGTCGAGCACCCGACCCCGGCGATGGCCTCCATCACCGGTTCCGTCCGGGCCGGCATGTCGGTCGCCGAGTCCGCGGCGAAGGACGTCAAGCGGGTCCACCTGGAGCTGGGCGGCAAGGCCCCCGTCGTGGTCTTCGAGGACACCGACATCGCCAAGGCCGTCGAGGACATCTCCGTGGCGGGCTTCTTCAACGCCGGCCAGGACTGCACGGCCGCGACCCGCGTCCTGGTCCAGGAGTCCATCCACGACGAGTTCGTCTCCGCGCTGGCCAAGGCCGCCGCCGAGACCAAGACCGGGCAGCCGGACGACGAGGACGTGCTCTTCGGCCCGCTGAACAACCCCAACCAGCTCAAGCAGGTCGCCGGCTTCATCGAGCGGCTGCCCGCGCACGCCAAGGTGGAGGCCGGCGGCCAGCAGGTCGGCGACAAGGGCTACTTCTTCGCCCCGACCGTCGTCTCCGGCCTGAAGCAGGACGACGAGATCGTCCAGAACGAGGTCTTCGGCCCGGTCATCACCGTCCAGTCCTTCGCGGACGAGGATCAGGCCGTCGAGTGGGCCAACGGCGTCGAGTACGCCCTCGCCTCCTCGGTGTGGACCAAGGACCACGGCCGCGCGATGCGCATGTCCAAGAAGCTCGACTTCGGCTGCGTGTGGATCAACACCCACATCCCGCTGGTCGCCGAGATGCCCCACGGCGGCTTCAAGAAGTCCGGCTACGGCAAGGACCTGTCGGCGTACGGCTTCGAGGACTACACGCGGATCAAGCACGTGATGACGTCGCTCGACGCGTAGGGCTCCCGACGCCCGGCCCCCGGGCACGCGCGGCCCCGGACGGGACACCTCCCCGTCCGGGGCCGCGTGCGTGCGCGGCCGCGACGCCGCTGGACAGGGTGTCGGGTGGGGCCCGGTCCGCTCGACGCACCGTCAATTGCCGCTGCGCGCGCGGCGACGGCATCCTGCCGGGGTGACCCGGACTCCTCCGCCCGCCCCGTCCCGCCGTTCCCTGCTGCGCGCGCTCACCGGCGCCGCCGCGCTCGGCACCCTCGCCGGCTGCGGGGTGCCCGCCGCCTACGTCGAGCCCGGCGACCGGTCCGTGACCGACGAGTCCGCCGCCGACCGCCGGCTCACCTGGGCGAACTGGCCCCTGTACATCGACACCGATGACGACGACACGAGCCGGCGGCCCACCCTCGACGCCTTCGAGAAGCACACCGGGATCTCCGTGGGCTACACGGAGGAGATCAACGACAACGACGAGTTCTTCGGCAAGATCAGCCCCGCGCTGATGAACCACCAGCGCACCGGACGCGACCTGATCGTCGTCAGCGACTGGATGTGCGCGCGGTTCGTCCGGCTCGGCTGGGTGCAGCGGATGGACCGCTCCCGCCAGCCCAACGTCGCCGAGCACCTGGACCCGCTGCTGCGTTCGCCCGCGTTCGACCCGGGCCGCGGGTCCACGGTGCCGTGGCAGTCCGGCATCACCGGCATCGCCTACGACCGCCGCCGGCTGGGCCGGGAGATCCGGGGAGTGGCGGACCTCTGGGCGAGCGACCTGAAGGGCAGGGTTACCCTGCTCTCCGGACTGGACGAGGCGTTCGCGCTGCTGATGCAGGGCGACGGTGTGGACATCACCCGGTGGACCACGGACGACTTCCACCGCGTCTGCGACCGGGTGGAGCGGGAGATCCACCGGGGCCAGATCCGCCGCTTTACCGGCAACGACTACACCAAGGACCTGGTCAGCGGTGACGTCCTCGCCTGCCAGGCCTACTCCGGCGACGTCATCCAGCTCCAGGCGGACAACCCCGACATCCGCTTCGTCGTCCCCGAGTCGGGCGCCGAACTCTGGTCGGACTCCCTGATGATCCCGGACCGGGCCCGCCACAAGTCCAACGCCGAGCGCCTGATCGACTACTACTACCAACCCGAGGTCGCCGCGCGGCTCGCGGCCTGGGTCAACTACGTCTGCCCCGTCCCGGCCGCCAGGGAGGTCCTGGCCGCGTCCAGGGACAAGGACACGGCCGCCCTGGCCCGCAACCCCCTGATCTTCCCCGACTCCGCGATGCGCGGACGCCTCGCCGTCGCCCGCGACATCACCTCCACGGAACGCCCGGAACTCGCGAAGCGCTGGAACACGATCGTGGGGCTCTAGGGGCGTCTCCCCGATAGCGCGACTCCAGGGGAGCCGGCCGGAAGGCCCAGTCCATCCTCGGTTCCACCGCGAACCGGAAGACGCGCCGGACGGGCGGGGTGCACAGCGCGGTCACCAGGGCGGCGACGATCACGGAGACGGTGATCCCGCCGACGACGGTGTGGGACCAGCGGTGGTCGGACCAGTGCCAGTGGTTCGCCGCCTGCAGGAAGAAGCCGTGCAGCAGATAGCCGTAGAGCGTGCCCGCGCCGAGGGTGGTGAACCAGAGGCGGCGCCCGGGTACCCAGGAGAGGAAGCAGGCGGTCAGCGTCACGGAGCAGCCGAAGAGGGCCATGGTCATGACGGGGCCGTACCAGGCGGGCACCCCGAAGGCCACGGCGGCTGAACGGTGGAAGAGCCACGCGTTGTCCACGCGGGGCACCGCCCAGTAGGCGAAGGCGAGGGAGCCCGCGAACACCGGCACGGCGAGGGCACGCACCCGGCGGCTGCGCACCAGCCGGAAGTGCTCCGGCCTCAGGCACAGGCCCAGCACGAAGTACGGGAGGAACTGCAGCGCGCGCTGCAGGTCGAGGTCCTTGCCGATGGACGGGGACAGGGTCGCCAGGGCCGCCACACCGAGTGCGAGCGGCAGCGGATGGCGCACGCTCCTGAAGACCGGGGCGGTCAGCCGCCAGATCAGCAGGGCGGCCAGAAACCATGTCAGGTACAGCGGGTCCAGCAGACTGACCGGCCGGTCCGGCACGCCATCGGTCCACCTGGTGAACCAGGTGTACGCCGTCTCGAAGAGGACGTAGGGGACCACCAGGCCGGTGACGAGACGCCTGATGTTCCGCGGACTGGCCACGAAGGTGCGGGAGAAGTAGCCGGAGACGACGATGAACGCCGGCATGTGGAAGGTGTAGACGAACATGTAGAGCGCGCTGACCGCACGGCTCTCGGACCGCAGCGGCTCCCAGGCGTGTCCCATCGCGACCAGGACGATCGCCAGGTACTTCGCGTTGTCGAAGAACGCGTCACGGTGGGCGGGCGGTTCATGACCGGTTCGGGGCGCGGGCGCGGGCATCCCCGCGGCACCGTCGCCGGCCGGTCTCGCGTCGCCGGCCGGTCTCGCGCCGGCGGCCGTCGTCCTGACCTCGGAGTGCGGCATTCCGTGCGTCTCACCGCTCCCGGGCGCGCTAAACGCGTGCCCGGGAGCGCAGGCCGCACCGCGCAAGGGCGGTGCGGGAGGGCTCAGTTCTTCCCGTCGTCGCCGACGTAGGCCGCCAGGTGCTCGCCCGTCAGGGTCGACCGGGCGGTGATGAGGTCGGCCGGGGTGCCTTCGAAGACGACGCGGCCGCCGTCGTGGCCGGCGCCGGGTCCGAGGTCGATGATCCAGTCGGCGTGGGCCATGACCGCCTGGTGGTGCTCGACGACGATGACCGACTTGCCGGAGTCGACGAGGCGGTCGAGCAGGCCCAGCAACTGCTCGACGTCGGCGAGGTGCAGGCCGGAGGTGGGTTCGTCGAGGACGTAGACGCCGCCCTTGTCCCCATGTGGGTGGCCAGCTTCAGGCGCTGGCGCTCGCCGCCGGACAGGGTGGTGAGCGGCTGGCCCAGGGTGAGGTAGCCGAGCCCGACGTCGGCGAGCCGGGTGAGGACGCGGTGCGCCGCCGGGGTGCGTGCCTCGCCGGCGCCGAAGAACTCCTCGGCCTCGGAGACCGGCATCGCCAGCACCTCGCTGATGTCGCGGCCGCCGAGGCGGTACTCCAGCACCGACGCCTCGAACCGCTTGCCGTCGCACTCCTCGCAGGTGGTGGCGACGCCGGCCATCATCGCCAGGTCGGTGTAGACGACGCCAGCGCCGTTGCAGGTGGGCAGGCGCCCTCGGAGTTGGCGCTGAACAGGGCCGGCTTGACGCCGTTGGCCTGGGCGAACGCCTTGCGGATCGGGTCGAGCAGTCCGGTGTAGGTGGCCGGGTTGCTGCGCCGTGAGCCGCGGATCGGGGTCTGGTCGACCGACACCACGCCCGCGCCGGCCGGGATCGAGCCGTGCACGAGGGAGCTCTTGCCGGACCCGGCGACACCGGTGACGACGGTGAGCACCCCGAGCGGGATGTCGACGTCGACGTCGCGCAGGTTGTTCGCCGACGCCCCGCGGATCTCCAGGGTGCCGTTCGGCTCGCGCACCGCCTTCTTGACGGCGGCCCGGTCGTCGAGGTGGCGGCCGGTGAGCGTGCCGCTGGCCCGCAGGCCCTCCAGGGTGCCCTCGAAGCAGACGGCGCCGCCCGCCGTACCGGCGCCGGGGCCGAGGTCGACGACGTGGTCGGCGATCGCGATCAGCTCCGGCTTGTGCTCCACGACGAGCACCGTGTTGCCCTTGTCCCGCAGCCGCAGCAGGAGTTCGTTCATCCGCTGGATGTCGTGCGGGTGAAGACCCGCGGTGGGCTCGTCGAAGACGTACGTGACGTCGGTGAGCGAGGAGCCGAGGTGGCGGATCATCTTCACGCGCTGCGCCTCGCCACCCGACAGCGTGCCCGCGGGCCGGTCGAGGGCGAGGTAGCCGAGGCCGATCTCCACGAACGAGTCCAGGGTCTGCCGCAGCTTCCCCAGCAGCGGCGCCACCGACGGCTCGTCGATGCCGCGCACCCACGCGGCCAGGTCGCTGATCTGCATCGCGCAGGCGTCGGCGATGCTCATCCCGCCGATCTTCGACGACCGGGCGCCCTCGTTCAGCCGGGTGCCCCCGCAGTCGGGGCAGGTGGTGAAGGTGACCGCGCGGTCCACGAACTCCCGGATGTGCGGCTGCATCGCCTCCCGGTCCTTGGCGAGCATCGACTTCTGGATCCGCGGGATCAGACCCTCGTAGGTCATGTTGATGCCCGCGATCTTCATGCGGGTCGGCTCGCGGTGCAGGAAGTCCTGCAGCTCCCTCTTGGTGTACTTGCTGATCGGCTTGTCCGGGTCGTAGAAGCCGGACTCGCTGTAGAGACGGTGGTTCCAGCCCCCGCCTTGTAGCCGGGGATGGCGAGCGCCCCCTCGCTCAGCGACTTGGAGTCGTCGTAGAGCTGGGTGAGGTCGATGTCGGAGACCGTGCCCCGGCCCTCGCAGCGCGGGCACATGCCGCCGGTGATGCTGAAGCTGCGGCGCTCCTTCACGGTCTGCCCGGCGCGCTGCACGGTGACCGCGCCCGCCCCGCTGATCGAGGCGACGTTGAAGGAGAACGCCTTGGGCGAGCCGATGTGCGGCCGCCCGAGCCGGCTGAACAGGATGCGCAGCATCGCGTTGGCGTCGGTGGCGGTGCCGACGGTGGAGCGCGGGTCGCCGCCCATCCGCTGCTGGTCGACGGTGATCGCCGTGGTGAGCCCGTCCAGCACGTCGACCTCGGGCCGGGCGAGGGTCGGCATGAAGCCCTGCACGAAGGCGCTGTACGTCTCGTTGATCAGCCGCTGCGACTCGGCCGCGATGGTGTCGAACACCAGCGAGCTCTTGCCCGAGCCGGAGACACCGGTGAACACCGTCAGCCGGCGCTTGGGCAGCTCGATGCTGACGTCCTTGAGGTTGTTCTCGCGCGCGCCGTGCACCCGGATCAGGTCGTGGCTGTCGGCGACGTGCGAAGCAGGCTGCTGGGTGGCGTCCGTCCTCGTGCCCATGCTCTTCGTGTCTCCATCCGTCGGGGGCGCCGCCCGCGCGGTTCCCTCTGGCATCGCCCGGCCCGGTCCCCGGCTCCGTCGTCCGGTCCCGGTCCAGGCAGCACGCTAGCCGCGCGCCCCGGCCCGGCGCTTCTCGATTCCTGACCGGGCGGCGGATTTCTCGCCTCCCAGTAGTTTTGAACATGTTCAAATCATGGGTACGCTGCTGCCATGAGCGACAGAGCCGCCCTGCTCCGGGGCATCCGCGTCTGGCTGGTTGTCTTCGTCGTGTGCCTCGTGCTCAGCGGGGCCACCGCGTTTCCGCTGGTGCACGAACTGCGCTGGACGGAGGGCGGACTCCGGGCGCTGTCCGTCCCCGAACTGCTGCCGGGGCTCATGGACTGGATCACCCGGGTCCGCGAGGGGCTCGACGCCGCGGACGCCGACTACCCGTTCGTGCTGTACGGCACGGACTGGCTGGCCTTCGCGCACCTCGTGATCGCGGTCGCCTTCTACGGCCCCTACCGCGACCCGGTGCGCAACATCTGGGTCGTCGAGTTCGGGATGATCGCCTGCGCGGGGATCATCCCGCTCGCCCTCGTGTGCGGTCCGGTCCGCGGGATCCCCTTCTGGTGGACGCTGATCGACATGTCCTTCGGGGTGTTCGGCGTCCTCCCCCTGTACGTCGTACGGAAGAAGATCAAGCGGCTGGAGGCGCTGACCACGCCGGCCGCCGCCGCGGTGCCCGCCGGCTGACCTCGCGCCGGGTCAGCCGCCGCCGCGCAGGGCGTGCAGCGCGTCCACACGGTTCGTGGTGATCGAGTCGACACCGAGGCCGAGCAGCCGGCGCAGGGAGCGGCGGGTGTCCGGGGTCCACACGGACAGCAGGTAGCCGTCCCGGTGGACGCGGGCCGCCAGGTCCCGGTCGACCAGGGAGAAGCGGTAGTTGAGCCAGCGGGGGCGCACCGCGTCCAGCAGCGCCGGCCGGGGCGGGGCGAGCGTCGTCCAGGTCAGGGCGATCTCGGCGGCCGGATCGGCGGCCCGTACAGCGAGCATGGCCTCGGCGCCCGCGCAGTAGTACACCCGGTCCCCGGCCCCGCTCTGCCGGACGACGTCCATGACCGCCCGCACGGTGCGGCGGTCGACCCGGCCGCACAGGTCCACCATCACCCGGCCGCCGTCCGTCGCGGTCAGCGCCTGCTCCAGGGTGGGCACCCCGCCCTCCGTGAGCCCTTTCAGCTCGGCGGCCGACAGCGAGCGCAGCGGCCGCCGGTGCCCCCACAGCCGCTCCAGCGTCTCGTCGTGCAGCAGCACGGGGACGCCGTCGCGGGTGAGCCGTACGTCGATCTCGACCGCGTCCGCGCCGAGGCCGGGAGCGCAGCGCAGCGAGTCGAGGGTGTTCTCGCGGAAGCGGTAGGGGGCGCCGCGGTGGGCCACGGCGGTCACGGTCTGCATGGCCCCCATTGTGCGGGGCGCCCCCACGGGCAGTGCTTCGGGCGGCGTTGCGGCCAGGGCCTCAGGGCGCGAGCCAGGCCTCGGTGTAGGTGTCGATCTCGGCGGCGACGCGCGTCTTGCCCGCCGCGTCCAGGAAGGAGGCCTCGACGGCGTTCTTCGCCAGGCCGGCCAGCCCGCGCTCGTCGAGTTCCAGGAGGCGCGCGGCCACCGCGTACTCGTTGTTGAGGTCGGTGCCGAACATCGGCGGGTCGTCGGAGTTGACCGTGACGAGCACGCCGGCCCGGACGAACTCCTTGATCGGGTGCTCGTCCAGGGTGGCGACCGCGCGGGTGGCGATGTTGGAGGTCGGGCAGACCTCCAACGGGATGCGGTGCTCGGCGAGGTGGGCGAGCAGCCGGGGGTCGCGCGCGGAGCTGGTGCCGTGACCGATGCGCTCGGCGCGCAGCTCGGTCAGCGCGTCCCACACCGTCTCCGGGCCGGTCGTCTCACCGGCGTGCGGGACGGAGTGCAGGCCCGCGGCGATGGCCCGGTCGAAGTACGGCTTGAACTGCGGGCGCGGTACGCCGATCTCGGGGCCGCCGAGTCCGAACGACACCAGGCCCTCCGGGCGGATCCGGTCGTCGGTGGCCAGCCGGGCGGTCTCCTCGGCGGACTCGAGACCGGCCTCGCCGGGGATGTCGAAGCACCAGCGCAGCACGGTCCCGAACTCGGCCTCGGCCGCCTTGCGGGCGTCCTCTATCGCCGACATGAAGGCCGTCTCGTCGATGCCGCGCCGGGTCGAGGAGAACGGGGTGATGGTCAGCTCGGCGTACCGCACCTGCTGCCGGGCCAGGTCGCGGGCCACCTCGTAGGTCAGCAGCCGGACGTCCTCCGGGGTGCGGATGAGGTCCACCACGGACAGGTACACCTCGATGAAGTGCGCGAAGTCCGTGAACGTGAAGTAGTCGGCCAGGGCCTCGGGTCGGTGGGCACCTTGGAGTCCGGGTGGCGGGCGGCCAGTTCGGAGACGATGCGCGGGGAGGCGGAGCCGACGTGGTGGACGTGCAGTTCGGCCTTGGGCAGTCCGGCGATGAAGGCGTGCAGATCGCGGTCGGGCGTGCCGGCGGCGGGTACCGAGCGGGATGCGGCGCTGCGGTCGGTCAAGGGTTCCTCCCCGGGAACGGCGCCCGCGGACCGAGATCCGTGGTCCGGGCGCGGGTGATCGGCTGATCGGTGATTCGGGGGTCATCGTAGGCCGGGCCGGTGGGGTGCCCGCGCCGCCCGGGGGAACGACGACCCGGCGCGGGGCCGCGTGGACGACGCTTTACCATGGCCTGACCATCGATCGAGGGGCGGGGACGTGGCGGACCAGGGACAGCAGGGCGCAGGCGGGGCGGGGGCTTCGACCCGTGGGCGCCGCCCGAGAGCAAGCCTTCGCTGGAGAAGGGCCCGCGGCCGGGTGAGTCCGGGCCGCAGCCCCCCGCGCAGGACCAGCCCCCGGCCGCCGGTCCGCAGCAGCCGCCGGCGCCGCAGCCGTCCGTGCACGACCAGGCCACCATGATCTCCGCGCCGGGCCCCGGCTTCGGCGCGCCGGGCTACGGTCCGCCCGCACCGCCGCCGCCACCGGCCCAGGGCTGGACCGAGTCCGCCATGCCGCCCCGCCGGCCGCGCCCGGTGGCCCGGCCCCCGCCGCCCCGGGCGGCTACGGCTACCCCGCCTACCCGCAGCAGGGGTACGGCTGGCCCGGCATGCCGATGGGCCCGCAGAACGGCATGGGCACCGCGGCGATGGTGCTGGGCATCCTGTCCATCTGCCTGTTCTGCCTCTACGGCGTGGTGTCCATCGTGCTCGGCGTCATAGCCGTGGTGCTCGGCGTCAAGGGCAAGAAGCGGGCCGAGCGGGGCGAGGCCACCAACCACGGCCAGGCCCAGGCCGGTTTCATCACGGGCATCATCGGGATCATCATCGGCCTCGCCGCCGTCGCCTTCCTCGTGTTCGCCATCGTGATGGCCGTCAACGAGGACAAGAAGCACGACAGCGACTACGACGACCCGTACTACAACTCCGCGCCCCTGGTGTCGGCACCCGTGCTGACGCGGGGCTGACCCCGGCCCCGGGCGGCCCGGCCGGGCCGCCCGGCGCTCAGCGCGCGGACGCGGCGAGCCGCTCGCGCGCCTCCATCAGCGCGAACCCCAGCAGATTGGGGCCCCGCCAGCGTTCGGGGTCGGATGCCGCCTCGTCGCCGGCCGCCAGGCCGATGCCCCACACCCGGTCCACGGGGCTCGCCTCCACCAGGACCCGGTCGCCGGTGCCGCGCAGGAACGCGGCCGGACCGGCGTGCGCGGCGAACTTGTGCGCACTGCCCTCGACCACGATCCGGAAGCGCTCCCGCTCCCATATCGCCTCGTCGAAACCGCGGACCAGCCGCCCCGCCTTCTTGGCCTCGGCGGGATGCTCCGCCGCCAGCACCCGGCGCTCGGCCTCCGCGTCCCCGAACAGCCGCGCCTTCCGCGCCATCATCCAGTGCTCGGCCGTCGCGTAATGGACGCCCTCCACCACGAACGGTGACGGCCACCACTGGCTCAGGCAGCTCGCGCCGATCCGGCCGTCCGGAAGCGGCCGGTGCCCCAGAAGTGCAGGTACCTGACCCGGGCTCCGGCCCGGACCTCCCTGATCAGGGCCTCCACCCCGTCGATCTTCCCCATGCACACGAGTGTGGCACGCACCACTGACACTCCGTCCGGCCCCGCTGCGGAGCAGCATGTCGACTGCAGCCCGCCCCGACTCGACACCTGGTCGACAGATTCCGTCGCGTAACCAAAAGGCAACAACGGAATCACTTGTTGGAGTGCACCTCCTCTGTCAGGATCGGCACTCAAATCGAGCTGGAGCTACGCCACCCACCCCCAGGGGCCGGGACGAACGGCGGAGGAGAGCGACATGCACAACCCGGGCAGCACCACCACCCCGGAACGATTTCCCGCCCAGGACCGCCTCGCGGACGGCGCGCAGTTCATCGCCGGCCGGCTGACCAAGGGCACCTCGGGCCGTACCCACACCGTGGTCGACCCGGCCACCGGCGAGGAGGTGTACACCTACGACCTGGCCGGCGCCGACGACGTCGACGCGGCCGTCGCGGCGGCGCGCGCGGCCTTCCCCGGCTGGGCGGGCGCCACCCCGGGTGAGCGCTCCGACGCCCTGCACCGGTTCGCGGCCGTGCTCGCCGAGCGCGCCGAGGAGTTCGCCCGCGCCGAGTCCCTGCAGTGCGGGAAGCCGCTCAAGCTCACCCGCGAGTTCGATGTGCCGGGGACCGTCGACAACACCGCCTTCTTCGCGGGTGCGGCCCGTCATCTGCAGGGGCAGGCGGCCGGCGAGTACTCCGGCGACCACACGTCGTACGTCCGGCGCGAGGCGATCGGTGTCGTCGGGTCGATCGCGCCCTGGAACTACCCGCTGCAGATGGCCGCCTGGAAGATCCTCCCGGCCGTCGCCGCGGGCAACACCGTCGTGCTCAAGCCCGCCGAGCTGACCCCGCTCACCTCGCTGCTGTTCGCGCAAGCCGCCACGGCCGCGGGCATCCCGGACGGTGTGATCAACATCGTCACCGGGACCGGCAGGGAGGCGGGCGAGCACCTCGTCGGCCACCCCGACGTGGCCATGACCTCCTTCACCGGCTCCACCGCCGTCGGCAGGCGGGTCGCCGAGGTCGCCACCGCCACCGTCAAGCGCCTCCACCTGGAACTCGGCGGCAAGGCACCCTTCGTCGTCTTCGACGACGCGGACCTGGAGGCGGCCGCCAACGGGGCCGTCGCCGGCGCGCTCATCAACACCGGCCAGGACTGCACGGCCGCCACGCGCGCGTACGTGCAGCGACCGCTGTACGAGGCCTTCGTGGAGCGGACGGCCGCGCTCATGGAGACCGTACGGCTCGGCGACCCGTTCGCGCCCGGTACCGACCTCGGTCCGCTCGTCTCGCACGCCCAGCGCGACCGGGTCGCCGGCTTCGTGGACCGGGCCCGCGGCTACGCGCGTGTGGTGACCGGCGGCGAGGCTCCCGAGGGGGACCTCGCCAAGGGCGCCTACTACCGGCCCACCCTGGTCACCGGCGCGGCCCAGGACAGCGAGATCGTCCAGTCCGAGATCTTCGGCCCGGTACTGGTCGTCCTGCCGTTCGACGGTGATGACGAGGGCCTCCGGCTGGCCAACGACACCCCGTACGGCCTGGCCGCCTCCGCCTGGACCGGTGGTGTCTACCGGGCCGGGCGCGCCACCCGCGAGATCAAGGCCGGCTGTGTGTGGATCAACGACCACATCCCGATCATCAGCGAGATGCCGCACGGCGGCTACAAGGCCTCCGGCTTCGGCAAGGACATGTCCGCGTACTCGTTCGAGGAGTACACGCAGGTCAAGCACGTAATGTTCGACAACACCGCGGTGGCCCGGAAGGACTGGCACCGCACCGTGTTCGGGGACCGCTAGCAACGACAGGCCCGACCAGGCCGACCCCATCCGAAAGGGCACCACGCGCATGGAGCAGTACGAGCCCGACCGCCTGACCCCGCCCCAAGCGGCCGCCATGCGGCGCAGTCTGCGCAACGGCAGGGCCGCGATGACCCGCCGGTCGCTGCTGCGCGCCTCCGCGGGCGGCGCGCTGACGGTCGGCGGCCTCGGGGCGCTGAGCGGCTGCGGCATCCCCGCCGCGGGCAAGACCCAGGGCGGCACGTCCGCCCAGGACCACTCGGCCCAGGAGAAGGTCGTCAACTTCTCCAACTGGACCGAGTACATCGACGTCGACGACAGCGGGAAGCGGCACCCCACGCTGGAGACGTTCCGCCGGCGGACCGGCATCACGGTCAAGTACACCGAGGACATCAACGACAACAACGAGTTCTTCGGCAAGATCAAGCCGCAGCTCGCCGCCGGCCAGGCCACCGGCCGCGACCTGATCGTCCTCACCGACTGGCTGGCAGCCCGGCTGATCCGCCTGGGCTGGGTCCAGAAACTGGACCCGTCCAACCTGCCGCACGCCTACACCAACCTGTCGCCGCAGTTCCGCGACCCCGACTGGGACCCCGGCCGCGCCTACTCGTACCCCTGGCAGGGCATCCCGACGGTCATCGCCTACAACAAGAAGGCGCTCGACGGCGTCGAGGTGAAGTCGGTCTCCGACCTGCTCGACAACCCGAAGCTCAAGGGCCGCGTCTCCTTCCTGTCCGAGATGCGCGACAGCATCGGCATGACGCTGCTCGACATGGGCAAGGACCCGGCGAAGTTCACCGACGACGACTTCGACGCGGTCACGGCCCGGCTCCAGAAGGCCGTCGACAAGGGCCAGATCCGCCGCTTCACCGGCAACGACTACACCTCGGACCTGACCAAGGGCGACATCGCCGCCTGCGTCGCCTGGGCCGGGGACGTGGTCCAGCTCAAGGCGGACAGCCCGGACGTCGACTTCGTCATCCCGGACAGCGGCTACATGACGTCGACCGACAACATGCTGGTGCCCAACAAGGCGCGCCACAAGACGAACGCCGAGCGGCTGATCGACTTCTACTACGAGCCGCAGCAGGCCGCCGAGCTCGCCGCGTACATCAACTACGCGACTCCCGTCGACGGTGTGAAGCCCTACCTTGCGAAGATCGACAACGACGCGGCGAACAACCCGCTGATCGTTCCCGACAAGGCCATGCAGGCCAAGTCGCACTCCTTCCGCTCGCTGAGCCAGAAGGAAGAGACGGCCTACGAAGAGAAGTTCGCGAAGCTCACAGGGGCGTGACGACCATGACGACAGACACCAGCGGCGACGTCCGCCTCTCCGGTATCAGCAAGACCTACGACAACGGCTTCACCGCCGTGCAGCCGCTCGACCTGACCGTGCCGCAGGGTTCCTTCTTCGCCCTGCTCGGCGCCTCCGGCTGCGGCAAGACGACCACCCTGCGCATGATCGCCGGCCTGGAGGAGCCCTCCTCCGGCACCGTGCACCTCGGCGACCAGGACGTCACCCGCCTGCCGCCGTACAAGAGGCCCGTGAACACGGTCTTCCAGTCCTACGCCCTCTTCCCGCACCTCGACATCTTCGAGAACGTCGCCTTCGGCCTGCGCCGGCGCGGCATCAAGAGCGTGAAGAAGCAGGTCGAGGAGATGCTGGAGCTGGTCCAGCTCGGCGAGCAGGCCCGCAAGAAACCCCACCAGCTCTCCGGCGGCCAGCAGCAGCGGGTCGCGGTGGCCCGCGCGCTGATCAACCACCCGAAGGTGCTCCTCCTCGACGAGCCCCTCGGCGCCCTCGACCTCAAGCTGCGCCGCCAGATGCAGCTCGAGCTCAAGCGCATCCAGACCGAGGTCGGCATCACCTTCGTGCACGTCACCCACGACCAGGAGGAGGCCATGACGATGGCCGACACGGTCGCGGTGATGAACGCCGGCCGGGTCGAGCAACTGGGCGCGCCCAGCGACCTGTACGAGAACCCGCGCACGACCTTCGTGGCGAACTTCCTCGGCACCTCCAACCTGATCGAGGCCGAGGTCGGCACCACGAACGGCGACGACATCGTGCTCAAGGCCGGCGGCGGCAAGCTGGTGCTGCCCCGGGCGAGGTGTTCCGCCCCGGCGACGGCCGGCGGCAAGGTGCTGGTCGGCATCCGCCCCGAGAAGATCGCCCTCACCCACGCCGACGACGCCGGCTCCATCCCCGAGGGCCGCAACCGCCTCACCGGCAGGATCGCCGACGCCAGTTTCATCGGCGTCTCCACGCAGTACGTCATCGACAGCCCCGTCTGCGACGAACTCGCCGTCTACGTCCAGAACGTCGAGCGCGACGGGCGGCTGGTCCCCGGTGCCGAGGTCGTCCTGCACTGGAGCCCGGCGCACACCTTCGGACTCGACGCCTCCCAGGACATCGACGCCGGTGTCGAGACCGTCGAGGAAGAGGCCGCCTGACCATGACGACGCTGCAAGAGGCGCCACCGCCCCTCGCCCCCGCCGAACCGGCGAAGAAGCCCCGCGCGGGCGCGGCCGGCTCACCCCGTACTGGCTGCTGCTGCCCGGCCTGCTGTGGCTGGTCGTGTTCTTCGCGCTGCCGATGATCTACCAGGCCTCCACGTCCGTGCAGACGGGCTCCCTGGAAGACGGCTACAAGGTCACCTGGCACTTCGTGACGTACTGGGACGCCCTGGCCGAGTACTGGCCGCAGTTCCTGCGCTCCGTCCTCTACGCGGCCGCCGCGACGGTCCTGTGCCTGCTGCTCGGCTACCCGCTGGCCTACCTCATCGCCTTCCGGGCGGGCCGCTGGCGCAACCTGATCATGGTGCTGGTGATCGCGCCGTTCTTCACCAGCTTCCTGATCCGCACCCTGGCCTGGAAGACGATCCTCGCCGACAGCGGCCCGGTCGTGCACACGCTGAACTCGCTGCACGTCCTGGACCTGACGAACTGGATCGGCTGGACCGCGGGCGACCGCGTCCTCGCCACCCCGCTCGCGGTGGTCTGCGGACTCACGTACAACTTCCTGCCGTTCATGATCCTGCCGCTGTACACCTCGCTGGAGCGGATCGACGGGCGGCTGCACGAGGCGGCCGGCGACCTGTACGCCAAGCCGTGGACCACCTTCCGCAAGGTGACCTTCCCGCTGTCGATGCCGGGCGTGGTCTCCGGCACGCTGCTCACCTTCATCCCCGCGGCCGGTGACTACGTCAACGCCGAACTCCTCGGCTCCACCGACACCCGCATGATCGGAAACGTCATCCAGACCCAGTTCCTGCGGATCCTGGACTATCCGACCGCCGCCGCGCTGTCCTTCATCCTCATGGCCGCGATCCTGCTCATGGTCACGGTCTACATCCGCCGGTCCGGGACGGAGGATCTGGTCTAAATGCCCCTCGTCACCTGGCTCAAGCGCCATCTCGTGGTCATCGCCGGGCTGTTCACGCTCGCCTATCTGCTGCTGCCGAACGTCGTCGTCACCGTGTTCTCCTTCAACAAGCCGAAGGGGCGCTTCAACTACGAGTGGCAGCAGTTCTCCACGGCGGCCTGGAAGGACCCGTGCGGTGTCGCCGACATGTGCGGCTCGCTGTCCCTCAGCCTCCAGATCGCCTTCTGGGCGACGATCGGGCCACCCTCCTCGGCACCATGATCGCCTTCGCGCTGGTCCGCTACCGCTTCCGCGCGCGGTCCGCCGTGAACTCGCTGATCTTCCTGCCGATGGCCATGCCCGAGGTCGTCATGGCGGCCTCGCTGCTCACCCTGTTCCTGAACATGGGCGCTCAGCTCGGCTTCTGGACGATCCTGATCGCGCACATCATGTTCTGCCTCAGCTTCGTCGTCGTCGCGGTCAAGGCGCGCGTGATGTCGATGGACCCGCGCCTGGAGGAGGCCGCCCGGGACCTGTACGCCGGTCCGGTGCAGACGTTCCTGCGGGTGACCCTGCCGATCGCGGCACCCGGCATCGCGGCGGGCGCGCTGCTGTCGTTCGCGCTCTCCTTCGACGACTTCATCATCACCAACTTCAACGCCGGCTCGACCGTCACCTTCCCCATGTTCGTGTGGGGCTCCGCGCAACGCGGAACGCCGGTGCAGATCAACGTCATCGGTACGGCCATGTTCCTCGTCGCCGTGCTGTTCGTCCTGGTCTCGATGCTCATCACCAACCGCCGTAACAGCCAGAAGGCGTAGCAGCCCCGTAGGGAGTTGAAATCATGGCCCCGAGCGCCATGAGTCGTGGCAAAGACAACTGGATCTCCGCTCTCTCCGAAGCCCAGCCGGTCCCGTACTGGCTGGAAGACCCCGGCAAGCCCCGCCCGGAGCCGGCCCTCACCGGCGCCGAGACCTGTGACCTGCTGGTGGTCGGCGGCGGGTACAGCGGACTGTGGACCGCGCTCAACGCCAAGGAGCGCGATCCGCGGCGGGACGTGGTCCTGCTGGAAGGCCGCGAGGTGGGCTGGGCCGCCTCCGGCCGCAACGGCGGCTTCTGCGCCGCGTCCCTCACCCACGGGCTGCCCAACGGCCTGACCCGCTGGCCGGACGAGATCGGCCGGCTGGAGGAGCTGGGCCGGCGCAACCTCGACGAGATCGAGGCCGCCGTCGCCCGGCACGGCATCGACTGCGACTTCGAGCGCACCGGTGAGATCGACGTGGCCACCGAGACCTACCAGGCCCGGGAACTGCGCGACTGGCACCGGGAACTGGAGGCGAAGGGCCTCGCCGACGGCATCGAGTTCCTGGACGCCGACGCGGTGCGCGAGCAGGTGAACTCGCCCACCTTCGAGGCCGGCCTGTGGGACCGCCGGGGCGTGGCGATGCTGCACCCGGCCAAGCTGGCCTGGGGGCTGAAGCGGGCCTGCGTGGAACTCGGGGTGCGCGTCTACGAGCACACCCCCGCACTCACCCTGAAGCAGTACGGCGCCGGGATGGCCGTACGCACCCCGTACGGCTCGGTCCGTGCCCGCTCGGTCGCGCTCGGCACGAACATCTTCCCGAGCCTGCTGCGGCGGGTGCGCTCGTACACCGTCCCGGTCTACGACTACGCGCTGATGACCGAGCCGCTGAGCGCCGACCGGCTGGCGTCGATCGGCTGGAAGAACCGTCAGGGCCTCGGCGACTCGGCGAACCAGTTCCACTACTTCCGGCTGTCCGCCGACAACCGGATCCTGTGGGGCGGGTACGACGCCGTCCACCACTACGGCGGCCGGGTGCGCGCCGAGTACGACGACCGCCCGGAGACCTACGCCAAGCTCGCCGGGCACTTCTTCACCTGCTTCCCGCAGCTCGAGGGCGTCCGCTTCACCCACGCCTGGGGCGGGGCCATCGACACCTGCTCGCGCTTCTCCGCCTTCTTCGGCACCGCCCACCAGGGCAGGGTCGCGTACGCGGCGGGCTACACCGGTCTCGGTGTCGGAGCCACCCGCTTCGGCGCCGACGTGATGCTGGACCTGCTGGACGGGGAGCGCACCGAGCGGACCGAGCTGGAGATGGTGCGCCGCAAGCCGCTGCCGTTCCCGCCCGAGCCGTTCGCCTGGACCGGCATCGCGCTGACCAAGTGGTCGCTGGCCCGCGCGGACGCGCACGGCGGCCGGCGCAATCTGTGGCTGCGCACGATGGACCGGCTGGGCCTCGGCTTCGACAGCTGAACCCGGCGCGGGGTGACCGGGCTCACTCGAAAGAGGGGCCGCAACCCGCGTAATGCACCAGGGACGACCTCCTTCTTCCTTCTGGACGCGACCGCGTCCGCGGGAACGAGGAGGTCTTCTTGATGAGTGCGGCCAAGACGGCGATCGAGTGGCTGGTGGCCGTCGCGCCGGACCCCGAGGCCTGCCGCTGGGCGTGGGAGCGCAATCCGCTCGGTGTCACGCTGCTGCCCGCCGGCCGGTCCTGGGACGTGCTGATCCTGCCGGGGAGCTCGGGTATCCCACGCTCGACGTGCTCACCCGGGTCCTGGACCGGCCCGGCCCGGTGCTCGTCGACTTCGGCGACAGCCGGGTCGGCTTCTTCGTGCCGCCCGGCACCGCGGCCCGCTGGCTGGGCACCGGCATCCGTACCGCCGGGTCCGGGACCTGGATCGTCGTGCCGTACCCGGGCCGGGCGACCCGGACCGTGCGCTGGCTGGTGCAGCCGGACGGCTCGGGGACGCTGACCGACCCCGCGCTGCTGGAACTGGCGATGCACGAGGCGGCGGCGGTGCTGGCCCGGGCAGGAGAGGGACGGACAGCGACCCGACACCTTGACAACCGGATTGGTCTGGACCAAGTTGAGTGCGCTCCGCTCCTCCAACTCCCCCGCTCCGGAGGCCCTTGTGGACCGCGCCAGACGCGACCGACGCCCCAGATCACTCCTCGCCCTGTTCACGGCCGCGCTGCTGGCCGTGCCGGGCGTCACCGCGCTCTCGTCGGCCGCCCACGCGGCCGACGCGGACCTGGCGCGCAACGGCGGCTTCGAGTCCGGCCTCGACGGCTGGACCTGCACGGCCGGGACCACGGTCACCTCACCCGTGCACAGCGGCGCTGCGGCGCTGCGGGCCACCCCGGCCGGCAGCGACAACGCCCAGTGCGCGCAGACGGTGACCGTGCAGCCGAACGCGCAGTACACCCTGTCCGGCTACGTACGCGGCTCCTACGTCTACCTCGGCGCGACCGGCACCGGCACCACCGACGTCTCCACCTGGACCCAGTCCGCCGCCGACTGGCAGAAGCTGACCACCACCTTCACCACCGGCGCCGCCACCACGAAGGTGACCGTCTACACGCACGGCTGGTACGGCACCGGCGCCTACCACGCCGACGACATCTCCCTGACCGGCCCGGGCGGGAGCGCGCAGCAGCCGCCCGCCGCGCCCACCGGCCTGAGGACCGGCACCGTCACCTCCTCCTCCGTCGCCCTGTCCTGGTCGGCGGTGGCGGGTGCCACCGGCTACGCGGTCTACCGCGACGGGGTCAGGGTGCAGACGGCGAGCGGCACCTCGGCCACCGTCACCGGGCTCACGCCCTCGACGGCGTACGGCTTCCAGGTCACCGCGACCAACGACGCGGGCGAGTCCGCGAAGTCGGCCACGGTGACCGCGACGACCCCGGCCGGCACCGGCGGCGGCTCACCCGGCCTGCCCCCGCACGCACTGGTCGGCTACCTCCACACCACCTTCGCCAACGGCTCGGGTTACACGCGCCTCGCCGACGTGCCCGAGAGCTGGGACGTCATCGACCTCGCCTTCGGCGAGCCGACCTCGGTCACCTCCGGCGACATCCGGTTCAACCGCTGCCCGGTCACCCAATGCCCGAACGTGGAGAGCGACGCCGACTTCAAGGCGGCGATCAAGGCCAAGCAGGCGGCCGGCAAGAAGGTGCTGATCTCCATCGGCGGCCAGAACGGCCAGGTCCAGCTCACCACGACGGCCGCGCGGGACACCTTCGTCGGCTCCGTCTCGAAGATCATCGACGACTACGGCCTGGACGGCCTCGACATCGACTTCGAGGGGCACTCGCTCTCGCTGAACGCGAACGACACGGACTTCAGGAACCCGACCACCCCGGTGATCGTCAACCTGATCTCCGCCCTGAGGACCCTGAAGGCCAGGTACGGCTCGGAGTTCGTGCTGACGATGGCGCCGGAGACCTTCTTCGTGCAGAACGGCTACCAGTACTACGGCACCGGCAAGTGGGGCGGCCAGGACCCGCGCTGCGGGGCGTACCTCCCGGTCATCCACGCCCTGCGCGACGACCTGACCCTGCTGCACGTCCAGGACTACAACTCCGGCCCGGTCATGGGCCTGGACAACCAGTACCACTCCATGGGCGGCGCCGACTTCCACATCGCCATGACCGACATGCTGCTCACCGGCTTCCCGGTGGCGGGCGACGCGAACAACGTCTTCCCGCCGCTGCGCCCCGACCAGGTCGCCATCGGCATGCCGGCCTCGGTCAACGCGGGCAACGGCTACGTCTCGCCGTCCGAGGTCACCAAGACCCTGGACTGCCTCACGAAGAGGACGAACTGCGGCTCGTACGCGACCCACGGGACCTGGCCCGCCCTGCGGGGTCTGATGACCTGGTCGGTGAACTGGGACCGCTTCTCGAACTGGGAGTTCCAGAAGAACTTCGACGCGTACTTCGGCTGAGCACCACACGGGGAACGAGGAACAGGGTGGCCAGCAGCACGGTGCTCAGGCACCAGCTGGCCACCACGTCCAGCGGCCAGTGCCAGCCCCGGCGGACCAGGCCGTAGGAGACGCCGAGCACGAGGGCCGCGCAGCCGCCGGCGAGGAACCGGCGGGCGGCCGGGGTGCGGAGCCACGGCAGCAGCAGCAGGGTCGCCGAGCCGTACGCGATCGCCGCCGTCGCCGTGTGGCCGGACGGGAAGTAGCCGGTCCCCGGGGCACCACGGGTGTTCCCGGGCGGTCCGTCCACTCCTTCAGCGGGACCACGATCGCCGGGACCAGCGCCATCAGGGCGGCCGCGACGGCCGGCCGCAGCCACCACAGGTGCGTGCCCGAGGCGCGGCCGCGCCAGGCGACGTACCCGACGGCCAGGAGCAGCACGGGGACCGCCACCTCGACGTTGCCGAGGTCGGAGAGGCCCGCGGAGAACCGGTCCGGGTGGACCAGGGCCCGGCTCAGCCGCTCGTCCATCCGTGTCAGGGGACCGCCGGCGACGACCTGCCAGGTGATCGCCGCGAACAGCAGGAGAAGGAGAAGGCACAGACCCAGGAGCACAGTCATGAGGGACAGACTGGCAGGTTTCGGCCGGGAAGGAGGTCGGCCGCCCAGGAACAGGGGGGGGTGGTTCCGGGGCGGCCGTCCGGACCGGAACGTCGCTCGCCCCGGGGGTTTGGGGCGGCGACCGTCCGATCGGTGAGGAGATCCCGGAGCCGTCAGGCCCCGGTTGTGTGCGCGAGGGCACGACCAGGTCGAAGCTGGGGAGGCCCCGTCCTGAGATCGCCCACAGTCCCCTGTGGGCGGGTGTATCTCTCATCTGGGTAGAACCTACGGCAGGCCGGGGCGCTTGGGCAGACGCAATCGCGTCCCGCCATCCACCCCGCACACCTTCTTCACACGGCCTGCCGCAGGAACTGTGCAGAGGTGCGACCGGGTCGCTCAGATGCGCGAGAAGGCCTGCTCGATGATGTCGAGGCCCTCGTTCAGCAGGTCCTCGCCGATCACCAGCGGGGGCAGGAAGCGCAGCACGTTGCCGTAGGTGCCGCAGGTGAGCACCAGCAGGCCCTCGGCGTGGCAGGCCTTGGCGAGCGCCGCGGTGGCCTCCGCGTTCGGCTCCTTGGTGGCGCGGTCCTTGACCAGCTCGATGGCGATCATCGCGCCGCGGCCGCGTACCTCGCCGATGATGTCGAACTTCTCGGCCATGGCGCCGAGGCGGGCCTTCATGACCGCCTCGATGTTCTTCGCCCTGGCGTTGAGGTCCTGCTCCTTCATCGTCTCGATCGCGCCGAGCGCACCGGCGCAGGCCACCGGGTTGCCGCCGTAGGTGCCGCCGAGGCCGCCCGCGTGCGCGGCGTCCATGATCTCGGCGCGGCCGGTGACGGCGGCCAGCGGCAGACCGCCGGCGATGCCCTTGGCGGTGGTGATCAGGTCCGGGACGATGCCCTCGTCCTCGCAGGCGAACCACTGGCCGGTACGGCAGAAGCCGGACTGGATCTCGTCCGCGACGAACACGATGCCGTTGTCGGCGGCGAACTGGCGGATGGCCGGCAGGAAGCCCTTGGCCGGCTCGATGAAGCCGCCCTCACCGAGCACCGGCTCGATGATGATCGCGGCCACGTTGTCCGGGCCGACCTGCTTGGTGATCTGGTCGATGGCCTGCTTGGCGGCCTCGGGGCCGGCGTTCTCCGGGCCGGTCGGCCAGCGGTAGCCGTAGGCGACCGGGACGCGGTAGACCTCGGGGGCGAACGGACCGAAGCCGTGCTTGTACGGCATGTTCTTCGCGGTCAGCGCCATGGTCAGGTTCGTACGGCCGTGGTAGCCGTGGTCGAACACGACGACCGCCTGGCGCTTGGTGTACGCACGCGCGATCTTGACGGCGTTCTCCACCGCCTCGGCGCCGGAGTTGAACAGCGCCGACTTCTTGGCGTGGTCGCCCGGGGTCAGCTCGGCGAGGGCCTCGGCGACCGCCACGTAGCCCTCGTACGGCGTGACCATGAAACAGGTGTGGGTGAAGTCGGCGAGCTGGGCGGCCGCACGCCGCACCACGGCCTCGGCGGACGCGCCGACCGAGGTCACGGCGATGCCGGAGCCGAAGTCGATCAGGCGGTTGCCGTCGACGTCCTCGATGATGCCGCCGCCGGCGCGGGTGACGAAGACCGGCAGCGTGGAGCCCACGCCCTGCGCGACCACGGCGGTGCGGCGGGCCTGCAGCTCCTGCGACTTCGGGCCGGGGATGGCGGTGGCGACGCGGCGCTCCTGCGGAAGTGCGGTCATGGGGGCTCCCTGTGATCTTGCGTACCGGGTGTTCCCGGGGTTCCGGACGGTGCGTTTTTCGGACGCTTGTCTCTTTCTTCGCAGGTTAGGGCCGCCAAAGGGGTGTGGGCATGCTCCATGTGGGCGTTGTCGGGCAGGCCCGTTGTCCGTGGTGGACATAGCAAGGGGTGACGGATGTGCCGGGACCGTCCGTCCGCCCGGCCGCGTAAGCGGTGAACTCCCGTTCCCGGGGCGTTAGATTGGCTCGCTGACGGTGGACGGAACGGCAGGTCAGGGGGAAACGGCCATGGACAGCGACGCGACGCGGGACGCGCGCGGCACGCATGCGAATCCGGTGCCGCGTCCGGCGGTGCCCCCGGAGGGTGCCGCCCTGCCGCCGATGCCCCCGGTTCCGCCGGGCGCGCCGCCGCGGCCGGACGGCTCGGCCTTCCTTGCCTGGCTGCGGGCGTCCAGGCCGCAGGCCGCGCCCGGCGTGTGGCGGTTCGGGCACCGGCCGCGACCCGAACAGGAGCCCGAGCTGATCCCCGCCCGGCAGCTGCTGAGCGGCGCGCTGATCGCGTTCCTGCTGGGCTGGCTGGTGTGGTCCCTGCTGTGGAACGGCTACCTCGGCGGCTGGTGGGTGCTGCCGCTCGAACTGTTCACCCCGGACTCCTGGCGCCAGGGCAACAGCGCCGTCGGCAACGCCGTCCTCTGGTACTCGTACTACACGCTCATCGCCGTCGTCATCATGCTCGTCGTCGGCCGGCTCGGCCGCTGGGGCGAGGTCTGGCGGCGCTACGGCCCGCCCGCCTGGCGCCCGGCCGCGCCCGCCACCGAACAGCCCCCCGCACCCGAGCAGGACCCCGCCGAATGGCCGCAGCTGCGGGCCTCCGGCGCGCACGACGCCGCGGCGCGGCTGGCCGCCGACGCGCGGGCCGGGCTGATGCGCGACGTCGACCACGCCCGGATCAGCCGGGCCTGGCAGGGCGTGCGGTCCGGCGCGCACAGCCTCGCCGCCTTCACCGGCGCCGTACTGAAGGACGGCGCGGCCGCCTGCCCGCACCCCTCGGGCGAGCGCGACCTGCCCGCCCGGCAGGCCCGGCACGACCTCGTCACCGGCCAGGTGCGCCTCGGCACCACCGCCGACGACCCGCGCAACCCCTACCACTACCGGGGCGCCGGACTCGCCCTCGGGCCCGAGCTGCTCGGCACCTCCCTGCTCGCTGTCGGCCCGGCCGGCTCCGGCAAGACCGGCTCCGTGGTCCGGCCGCTCGCCGAGTCGCTGTGCCTGCACGCGCTCGCCGGACAGGCGGCGCTCGTCGTGGTCGGCGCGGCGGGCGCCGGGCTCGGGCCGGACGGCTCCTACGACGTCGTCGTGCGGGTCGGGCACCCCGACTCCGTCTACGACCTCGACCTGTACGGCGGCACCACCGACCCGGACGAGGCCGCCGCCATACTCGCCGAGGCTCTCGTGGGCGACCTCGCCGACCCGCACCCCGGCAGCGACAGCCGCCGCTCCACCACCGTCCTCGCCCAGCTCCTCGGGCCCTTCCAGGCCGTCCACGGCCGTTTCCCCTCCGTGCCCGAGCTGCGCCAGCTCCTCGACGGCACCCCCGGCCCGCTGGCCGCCCTGCGCAAGGCGCTCACCGACACCGGGCACGCCTCGCTGCTGCGCGAACTGGACGCCCGCGAGCGCCAGATGGCCCACCCGGGCGATGTCGGCGCGGTGCTCGCCGACCGGGTCGCGCTGCTCGACCGGCCCGCCTTCGCCGCCTTCTTCGACACCTCCGGGGGTCCCGGCCGTTCTCGCTGAAAGCCCTGGACCACCCGGTGCGGGTCCGTATCGACCTCCCGCAGCGCGGCCACGCCGACGCCTCCCGGATCCTGGCCCGGCTGGTGCTCGCCCAGTTCACGGCCAGTGTGACGGCGCGGGAGGACCGGTCGCTCTTCGCCTGCCTGCTGCTGGACGACGCCTCCGGCGTGGTCACCCCCGAGGCGGTCCGCGGCATCCAGCGGCTGCGGTCGGCGGGCGCGGGCGCCGTCCTGACGCTGCGCACCCTGGACGACGTGCCCCGGCCGCTGCGCGGCCCGCTGCTCGGCTCCGCCGGATGCCGGATGGCGCTGTCCGGGCTCACCCCTGGGACGGTCAGGACTTCGCCGAGGTGTGGGGCAAGGAGTGGACCGAGACCCGGGACGTCACCGACCGGCAGATCATCGCCGAGACCCCGGCCGGCAAGGCCGTGCACATGCTGCGCCGGGTCATCACCGGGCAGGCGCCCACGGCCCGGGCCGTCACCGTCCGCCAGGTGGAGCGTGAGCGCTGGTCCGCCTCCGAGCTGGCGCACGGGGTGCCGCCCGGGCACGCGGTGCTGTCGCTGACGACCGTGCGCGGTGAGCACGCCCCGCCGCTGCTGGTGGACCTGCGGGGCTGAGGGCGGGCCGAACGGCCCTCGGCGGACCGTACGGTGCGGCAGAATCGGCATAGGCTGTTCATACGCGGCGGCCAAATGATCCCGATCCGGCCGTCACCGGGACACCCGTCCGACCGGTGCACCACGACCTGAAGGCCCCATGCCCCCGACCCTCGCCTCGCTCGTCCACCACTCCGCGCTCAAGCTGACCGTGCGCGCGGGCGAGGACCGTCTCGACGTACCCGTCCGGTGGGCGCACGTGAGCGAGCTGGCCGACCCCGTGCCCTACATGGAGGGCGGCGAGCTGCTGCTGATCACCGCGCTCAAGCTGGACGCGGAGGACCCGCAGGCCATGCGCCGGTACGTGCGGCGACTGGCCGGAGCGGGCGTGGTCGGGCTCGGCTTCGCGGTCGGCGTCAACTACGAGGAGATCCCCGGGGCCCTCGTCGACGCCGCCGAGGAGGAGGGGCTGCCGCTGCTGGAGGTGCCCCGCCGCACCCCGTTCCTCGCCATCAGCAAGGCCGTTTCCGCCGCGATCGCCGCCGACCAGTACCGGGCCGTCACGGCGGGCTTCGCCGCCCAGCGCGAGCTGACCCGGCAGGCGCTGACCGCCGGCCCCGAGGGACTGCTCGCCGCGCTCGCCGCCCAGATCGACGGCTGGGCGGCGCTGTACGACGCCTCGGGCGCCGTCGTCGCCGCCGCGCCCGAGTGGGCCGGCCGCCGCGCCGCCCGGCTCACCGCCGAGGTGGAGCGGCTGCGGGAACGGCCCGCGCCGGCCTCCGCCGTGGTGGGCGGACCGGAGAACGAGGACCGGGTGGAGCTGCACTCGCTGGGGACGGGGAAGCGCCCGCGGGACGCGCTCGCCGTGGGGACGGCGGCCGCCCTGGGCACCGCCGAGCGCTACGCGCTGCACTCCGCGATCGCCCTGCTCACCCTCACCACCGAGCGCTCCCGCTCGCTGCACGCGGCCGAACAGCGGATCGGCGCGGCGGTGCTGCGCATGCTGCTCGCCGGTGAGCCCGACCACGCCCGGGCGGTCGCCGGCGACCTGTACGGCGGGCTGCTCGACGCGCCGTTCCGGATGATCGTCGCCGAGTCCGTATCCGGCGGCGACCCGCTGGGCACGCTCGCGGAGACGGTCGAGGCCGCGGCGGCGCGCGCCGGTGAGGCGGTGCTCGTGGTGCCGGAGGGGAGCGGCTGGTGGTGCTGGTCGCCGACGGGGGCGCGGCGGTGGCCGCGTGCACCGGGTACGCGTCGGCCCTGGAGGGCGCGCGGGCCGTGCCCGAGCCGGGGGCGGCGCAGGAGGAGGACCTGGTGGTCGGCCTCTCGGCGCCGGCCGGCCCGATCGCGGCGGCCGCCGCCTACAAGCAGGCCGAGCAGGCGCTCTCGGTGGCGCGGCGGCGCGGACGGGTGCTCGTCGAGCACGACCAGCTGGCCGCCGGGTCGGTGCTGCCGCTGCTGGCCGACGACGCGGTGAGGGCCTTCGCCGACGGCCTGCTGCGTCCCCTGTACGAGCACGACGCGACGGGGCGCGGGGATCTGGTCGCCTCCCTGCGCGCCTGGCTCTCCCGGCACGGCCAGTGGGACGCGGCCGCCGCGGACCTGGGCGTGCACCGGCACACGCTGCGGTACCGGATGCGCAGGGTCGAGGAGATCCTCGGCCGCAGCCTCGACGACCCCGACGTCCGCATGGAACTGTGGCTGGCCCTGAAGACGACGTCGACGGAGTGACCGGCTCCACCGCGCCAAACCGGCACACCCCGCTCCCCGACTGCTACGACTCGGACAAGCGACCCCCGCCCGCCCCCGCCCTACCGTGGACCTCGAACCGAAAGCACACCCACAACGCGGAAGGGCCGGACGACTCACATGACTTCCACCCACGCCTTCTGGCTCGCCGGCCGCCAGGCCACCGGCGAGGACACCTTCGACGTCACGTCCCCGTGGGACGGCCGTCTCGTCGGCAAGGTCAGCGTGCCGACCGAGGCCCAGGTCGAGGAGGCCGTGGCCGCCGCGTACGCCGTCCGTGAGGACTTCGCCGCCACCCCGGCCCACGTGCGCGCCGCCGCCCTCGACCACGTCAGCAGGCGTCTGGCCGAGCGCACCGAGGAGATCGCCCAGCTCATCTCCGCCGAGAACGGCAAGCCGATCAAGTGGGCGCGGGGCGAGGTCGGCCGCGCCGTCTCCGTCTTCCGGTTCGCCGCCGAGGAGGCCCGCCGCTTCAACGGCGGCGAGGCCCAGCGCCTGGACACCGACGCGGGCGGCCAGGGCCGGCTGGCGCTGACCCGCCGCTTCCCGAAGGGCGTCGTCCTCGGCATCGCGCCGTTCAACTTCCCGCTGAACCTGTGCGCGCACAAGATCGCCCCGGCCATCGCCGCCGGCGCCCCGATCATCCTCAAGCCCGCCCCGGCCACCCCGCTGTCCGGCCTCATCCTCGGCGACCTGCTCGCCGAGACCGAGCTGCCGACCGGCTCCTGGTCGATCCTCCCGGTGGCCAACGACCGCATGCCCGCCCTGGTCCAGGACGAGCGCCTGCCGGTGATCTCCTTCACCGGTTCGGAGAAGGTCGGCTACGCGATCATGGACTCGGTGCCGCGCAAGCACTGCACCCTGGAACTCGGCGGCAACGGCGCGGCCGTCGTGCTCGGCGACTTCGCGAGCGACGAGGACCTGGACTGGGCCGCGACCCGCATCGCGACCTTCTCCAACTACCAGGGCGGCCAGTCCTGCATCTCCGTGCAGCGGGTCATCGCGGACGCCGCCGTGTACGACCGCCTGCTGCCGCGCATCGTCGCCGCCGTCGAGGCCCAGGTCACCGGTGACCCGTCCGACGCCAAGACCGACGTCGGCCCGCTGGTCAGCGAGGACGCCGCCAAGCGCGTCGAGGCCTGGGTGGACGAGGCCGTCGCCGCCGGGGCGAAGCTCCTCACGGGTGGCGAGCGCGACGGTGCCTCCTACGCGCCGACCGTCCTCACCGAGGTGCCCGCCGACACCACGATCTCCTGCGAGGAGGTCTTCGGGCCGGTCCTCACCGTGCGGAAGGTGGACGGCGAGGCCGAGGCCTTCGCCGCCGTCAACGACTCCAAGTACGGCCTCCAGGCGGGTGTGTTCACGCACGACCTGCAGGTCGCCTTCCGCGCCCACCGCGCCCTCGAGGTCGGCGGCGTCGTGATCGGCGACGTGCCGTCCTACCGCGCCGACCAGATGCCCTACGGCGGCGCCAAGCAGTCCGGTGTCGGCCGCGAGGGCGTGCGGTTCGCGATGGACGACTACACATACGAGCGCGTGCTGGTCCTCACCGGGCTCGCGCTCTGACCTGCCACGAGACAGGTCGGACAGAACGGCCGCAGCCCACTGTGCGGGGGCTGCGGCCGTTCCCGTCTTCCCCGCGGGATGCGGCGACCACTGCCTGACCGGTGGCTTCGCCTGACGGTAGGGTGTGCCATCCGCTGCCAAACCGGCGGACCGCTCTGCTCTCGGGGGAGGAATTGCGAAACCGCGGGCGCATGTATTACGCGTTTGTCTCCGCCATCAGCATCCTCAGCGTCGTCGGTACGATCGCGTCCGGCTTCTGGGTGCTCTTCAAGATCGCGAAAGGAGAAGGGGCGACCAGCAAAGGTGTTGTCGCGGACGTCTCCCTCCTGATCAGTATCGGAAGCGCGGCCGGTTCCTTTCTCGCACTGAGAGGTGTGCCGGAGGAGGAGTTCGACCCCTCCAGGTACATGGTGAATCTGGCCGAGAAGGTCTCGCGAGTCGAAGGCGAGCGATGGCAGCGCCTTCTCGGCGGATGGCACACCATCAATGTCGAATTCGCGTACATCAAACCGCCCTACCGCGCCCCCGCGATCTCTCCCGCCACTCCGGGACAGGAACTGGAATCGGTGGTCCAGGACTTCCGGCAGACGTTCCCGCAGCGCGTCCTGATCACGGGGGATCCGGGTGCCGGGAAAACGGTGCTGGCCATTCGGCTGATTCTCGACATTCTGCACGACAGGAAGCCGGAAGACCCCATTCCCGTGCTCTTCTCGCTGGCGGAGTGGGACACCCGGATGTCCCTCACGGGTTTCGTCGCGAGGATGCTGGAACGGAGTTACGGGATCCGGCGGGACCTGGCGCAGGCGCTCATCGAGGCCCGGAAGATTCTGCCGGTCCTCGACGGCCTCGACGAGATGGACAAGTCCGATGCGGCCGTGGGGACTTCGCGAGCGGCCCGAGCACTCGTGCACATGAACGAGTATCAGTCGGGTGCGACTGCGGGGCGCTCATCGTCACCTGTCGATCGGCCGAGTACGAGCGACTCGAGAGAGCCGGGCATCGCCTTTATGACGATGCGCAGATGCATATTCTCCCGGTCAGCGCCGACAAAGCCCGGAAGTTCCTGGCGGACAAGGCGACGGACGCCAGATGGGAACCTCTTCTCGCGACGCTCCAGGCCTACCCGGCCGGCACCCTCGCCAGGGCCCTGTCCACTCCCTGGCGCCTCACACTCGCGGCGATCGGCTACGCGGCCTCCGGAGACCCGGGAGACCTCCAGACTCTGGGCACGGAACGGCAGATCGACGAGCACTTGCTGCGCCGATTCATCCCGTCCTCCTTCGACCTGCACGCGAAGGGCCGACCCGCGGGTGGCCCCGCCGACGTGCACAGGCATTTGTCGGCCCTCGCCCGCCATCTGGCACCGTCCGCGGGAGCCCCCTCGACGGTCGCAGCCCAGTCCGACCTGATCCTGCACGAACTGTGGCGCATGGGCGGCGTATCGCGGGTGCGCCGGGTCGATCTCATCGGCACCCTCATGGTGCTCTGCACTCTCTACGCCTGTACAGTCGCGTCCTTCGTCTCCGGTCCGTCCAAGCTCCCGGAAGCGATACTCGTGTCCCTCATTCCCCTCGCCGTGTGCGCGGTGGCCGCCTCCCGCACCTCGTTGCGCGCCCCCATCGGAGTCAAGCTGCCGGACGGCAAGGACAGCGCCGTACGCACCGTCGCCGCAGTCGTCCTGGCGTCCCTAGGCCTGATCTGGTTGTTCCTCGGCACCGCGGTACTGACTGTCTCGGTGCTCCTGGCCCTCATGGTCGGAGGGCTGTACCTGCGTTTCCTGGAGTCGTCGAGCACCGCGCTGGGCCCTGAGGACCCGCTGCGTATGGAGATGAACTTCAGCCTGGCGGTGGCCGTGGCGGTCAGCGCGGTACCGGGGCGCTGCTCTTCTTCGGCGGTCTCCTGATCAAGGCTTACCAGGACCACGTCTCGTTCGTTCACCCCGTCCGCAACCTGCCGGTCCTTCTCGGGGCCTCGGGGTTCCTGGGCGGCATGCTGCTGGTCGGTATACCGGCGGCCTTCTGGCTGGTGGGGTGAACGTCCGGAGGTACGCGGCGTTCCTGGTCTCCTCCCGGAGATCGGCACCGCGCCGGCTGTTCGCGCTCATGCGATGGTCGTACGAGGCCGGACTGCTGCGCAAGTCGGGATCTCGTACCAGTTCCGCCACCGCGAGCTCCAGGAGTGGCTGGCCCGGCACCAGAACCCACCGTCCTGAGGCCGACCGGGACGCGAGTGCGGCCCGAGGTCGTTCGCACGGAAGGCGCTTTTGACCCGATCGGACCGCGAGGGGTGGTGGGTCGGCCCGTTTCGGGTACCAACGATCCAGTAGCACCGGTCGGTAACGAACGACCCTCAATGATCCCTCTTCGCGGCGAGGTGAGCCTCAATGTCCGCCCCCACCACCCAACGCACCAACGTCACCGAACGCGAGGCCCGCCAGGTGGCGGAGGCCGCCCGGGAACAGGACTGGCACAAGCCGAGTTTCGCCAAGGAACTGTTCCTCGGCCGCTTCCGGCTCGACCTCATCCACCCCCACCCGCTCCCCGACGCCGAGTCGGTACGGCGCGGCGAGGAGTTCCTGGCCGAACTGCGCGCCTTCTGCGAGTCGACGGTCGACTCCGCCCGCATCGAGCGCGAGGCCCGCATCCCCGACGAGGTCATCACGGGCCTGAAGGAACTCGGCGCCCTCGGCATGAAGATCGACCCGAAGTACGGCGGTCTCGGCCTGACCCAGCTCTACTACAACAAGGCGCTGGCCCTGGCCGGCTCCGCCAGCCCCGCGGTCGGCGCCCTGCTCTCCGCCCACCAGTCGATCGGCGTACCGCAGCCGCTGAAGATCTTCGGCACCCAGGAGCAGAAGGACGCCTTCCTGCCCCGCTGCGCCCGCACCGACATCTCCGCCTTCCTGCTCACCGAGCCGGACGTCGGCTCCGACCCGGCACGCCTGGCCACCACGGCCGTTCCCGACGGCGACGACTACGTCCTCGACGGGGTCAAGCTGTGGACCACCAACGGCGTCGTCGCCGACCTGCTCGTCGTCATGGCCCGGGTGCCGAAGTCCGAGGGCCACAAGGGTGGCATCACCGCCTTCGTGGTGGAGGCCACCGCCGAGGGCGTCACCGTCGAGAACCGCAACGCCTTCATGGGGCTGCGTGGCATCGAGAACGGCGTCACCCGCTTCCACCAGGTCCGGGTGCCCGCCGCCAACCGCATCGGCCCGGAGGGCGCGGGTCTGAAGATCGCGCTCACCACCCTCAACACCGGCCGGCTCTCGCTGCCCGCGATGTGCGCCGGAGCCGGCAAGTGGTGCCTGAAGATCGCCCGGGAGTGGGCGGCGGAGCGGGAGCAGTGGGGCAAGCCGGTCGCGCTGCACGAGGCCGTCGGCTCCAAGATCAGCTTCATCGCGGCCACCACCTTCGCCCTGGAGGCCGTGCTCGACCTGTCCTCGCAGATGGCCGACGAGGACCGCAACGACATCCGCATCGAGGCCGCCCTCGCCAAGCTCTACGGCTCCGAGATGGCCTGGCTGATGGCCGACGAGCTGGTCCAGATCCGCGGCGGCCGCGGCTACGAGACCGCCGAGTCCCTCAGGGCGCGCGGCGAGCGGGCCGTCCCCGCCGAGCAGATGCTGCGCGACCTGCGCATCAACCGCATCTTCGAGGGCTCCACGGAGATCATGCACCTGCTGATCGCCCGCGAGGCCGTGGACGCCCACCTCTCGGTCGCCGGTGACCTCATCGACCCCGAGAAGACCCTCTCGGACAAGGCGAGGGCAGGCGCGAACGCGGGCGTCTTCTACGCCAAGTGGCTGCCGAAGCTGGTCGCGGGTCCCGGACAACTGCCTTCCTCGTACGGCGAGTTCAAGCGCGAGGTCGATCTCTCCGGCCATCTGCGCTACGTCGAGCGGCACGCCCGCAAGCTGGCCCGCTCCACCTTCTACGCCATGTCGCGCTGGCAGGGCCGGATGGAGACCAAGCAGGGCTTCCTCGGCCGGATCGTGGACATCGGCGCCGAACTGTTCGCGATGAGCGCGGCCTGTGTCCGCGCCGAGCGGCTGCGCGGCGAGGGCGACCACGGCCGCGAGGCCTACCAGCTCGCCGACGCCTTCTGCCGCCAGGCCCGCATCAGGGTCGAGGAACTCTTCGGCCGCCTGTGGGCCAACACCGACGACATCGACCGCAAGGTGGTCGAGGGAGTCCTGGGCGGGACCTACACCTGGCTCGAGGACGGCGTCATCGACCCGTCCGGGGACGGCCCGTGGATCGCCGACGCGACCCCCGGACCGTCCGCACGGCCGAACGAACGGCGCCCCTACGGCGCCTGAACATCCCGCCCCGGACCGGGCACCTGGGCTCAGACGCCCCAGGTGCCCTGGTTCGAGGCGCAGTTCCAGCCCGTGCCCTTCAGGGTGAACTTCACCTTGTAGGAACGGGTGTTGAGCAGGTGCGTGGGCACCTTCACCCGAGGCTGGTCTTCTTCTTGAGCGTCGTGGTGTACACGGCCACCGTCTTGGTCGTGTTCCTGGTGACCTTGCCGCCCTTCGCCTTGGCCGTGCCGAAGCGGATGTTGCGGACGTTCGTCACGGTGAACGTGACCTTCGAGAAGCTCTTCGTGGTGCTCTTGTTCTTGATCCCGAAGTACAGGCCGCCGTTGGTCACCCAGCCGTGCGAGTCGACGTAGAAGCGGCTCGGGTAGACCAGGTCGACCGGGCAGCCGGAACTGGCCGCCGTCGCGGCGGATGCGACACCGCCCAGACCGAGCTGAGCGGCGGTGAAGACCCCCGCCGCCGCCAGGACGGTCGCGGTCGTGCGCATGCGGTTCATCGTGGTTTCTCTCCTCCCCTGTGAGCCACCAGGACGTGGCACCAGCGGGCAGAATGCCATGAGCGCGGGCCCCACGCCCGGGAATTCACCCGGTCCGGCGGTACGCGCGGTCGCGCCGTTGACACCCCCGGCACGGACGATGCTCACGCCGGCCCCGCATCAGGAGGGACGAGGACGAGCACCGCATCCGGCGACGAAAAACGGGGACGCGCCCCTTCATGGGGGACGCCCTGTCCGGACGGCCGCGGCTTGCGGCGACAATGGGGGGATGACCGACAGTCCCGCCAGCCCCGCGCCCCTCGCCGACCCGCACCTCGTGTACGACCCGCTCGCGGGAGACGGCCCGAAGGACGTGGTGATCCTCGGTTCCACCGGGTCCATCGGAACCCAGGCCATCGACCTCGTGCTGCGCCATCCGGACCGCTTCCGGGTCACCGCCCTCTCCGCGAACGGCGCCCGCCCGGCCCTGCTCGCCGAGCAGGCGCACCGCCTGCGGGCGCGGACCGTCGCGGTCGCCCGCGAGGACGCGGTGCCGGCCCTGCGCGAGGCGCTGACCGCGCTCTACGGCGCCTCGGAGCCGCAGCCCGAGATCGTCGCCGGACCGGACGCGGCCGCCCAGCTCGCGGCCTCCGACTGCCACACCGTGCTGAACGGCATCACCGGGTCCATCGGACTCGCGCCCACCCTGGCCGCCCTGGAGGCGGGCCGCACCCTCGCGCTCGCCAACAAGGAGTCGCTGATCGTCGGCGGCCCGCTGGTCAAGGCGCTCGCCAAGCCCGGGCAGATCATCCCGGTCGACTCCGAGCACGCCGCGCTGTTCCAGGCCCTCGCCGCCGGCACCCGCGCCGACGTGCGCAAGCTCGTCGTCACCGCGTCCGGCGGCCCGTTCCGCGGCCGGACCAGGGCGGAGCTGGCGGACGTCACCGTCGAGGACGCCCTCGCGCACCCGACCTGGGCCATGGGCCCGGTGATCACGATCAACTCGGCGACCCTCGTCAACAAGGGCCTGGAAGTCATCGAGGCGCACCTGCTCTACGACATTCCCTTCGACCGCATTGAGGTCGTCGTGCACCCGCAGTCGTATGTCCACTCGATGGTCGAGTTCACCGACGGATCCACGATCGCCCAGGCGACGCCCCCCGACATGCGCGGGCCCATCGCCATCGGTCTGGGCTGGCCCGAACGCGTCCCGGACGCGGCGCCCGCCTTCGACTGGAGCAAGGCCTCCACGTGGGAGTTCCTCCCGCTCGACGACGAGGCCTTCCCCTCGGTGAACCTCGCCCGTCACGTGGGGCGGCTCGCGGGCACCGCCCCGGCGGTGTTCAATGCCGCCAACGAGGAATGCGTCGAGGCCTTCCGCAGCGGCGCACTGCCCTTCAACGGGATCATGGAGACCGTCACCCGGGTCGTCGAGGAGCACGGCACCCCGGTCACGGGAACCTCACTCACCGTGTCGGACGTCCTCGAAGCGGAGACCTGGGCGCGGGCCCGGGCCCGCGCACTGACAGACCGGACCGCGGAGGCGCGTGCATGACGACCTTGATGTTCATCCTCGGCATAGTGGTCTTCGCGGTCGGCCTGCTCGTCTCCATCGCATGGCACGAGCTGGGTCACCTGTCCACGGCCAAGCTCTTCGGCATCCGCGTCCCGCAGTACATGGTCGGCTTCGGCCCGACCATCTGGTCGCGCCGGAAGGGCGAGACCGAGTACGGCATCAAGGCCGTCCCGCTCGGCGGCTACATCCGCATGATCGGCATGTTCCCGCCCGACGACGCCGGCCGGGTCTCCGCCCGCTCCACCTCCCCGTGGCGCGGCATGATCGAGGACGCCCGCTCCGCCGCCTTCGAGGAGCTGAAGGAGGGCGACGAGACGCGGATGTTCTACACGCGCAAGCCGTGGAAGCGCGTCATCGTCATGTTCGCGGGCCCGTTCATGAACCTGGTGCTCGCGATCGGCCTGTTCCTCACCGTGCTGATGGGCTTCGGCATCCAGCAGCAGACCACCACCGTCGCCTCCGTCTCGCCCTGCGTCATCGCCCAGAGCGAGAACCGCGACAGCTGCAAGAAGTCCGACCCCGCCTCACCGGCGGCGGCCGCCGGCATGAAGAACGGCGACCGCATCGTCTCGTTCGCCGGCACGCCGACCAGGGACTGGAATACCCTCTCCGACCTCATCCGGGACAGCGCGGGCAAGGACGTGGCGATCGTCGTCGACCGCAAGGGCCGGGAACTGACCCTGCACGCGAAGATCGCCACGAACCAGGTGGCCAAGAAGGACTCCAGCGGAACCTACGTCCAGGGGAAGTACGTCAAGGCGGGCTTCCTCGGCTTCAGCTCCGCCACCGGTGTCGTCAAGCAGGACTTCGGCCAGTCCGTGACCTGGATGACCGACCGGGTGGGCGACGCCGTCGACTCGCTCATCGCCCTGCCCGGCAAGATCCCCGCCCTGTGGGACGCCGCCTTCGGCGACGGCCCGCGCGAACCGGACTCCCCGATGGGCATCGTCGGCGCGGCCCGGGTCACCGGCGAGATCGCCACGCTGGACATCCCGGCCTCGCAGCAGCTGGCCATGGCCGTGTTCGTGGTCGCCGGGTTCAACCTCTCCCTGTTCCTGTTCAACATGCTCCCGCTGCTCCCGCTCGACGGCGGGCACATCGCGGGCGCCCTGTGGGAGTCGCTGCGGCGCGGCGTGGCCCGCGTGCTGCGCCGCCCGGACCCGGGCCCCTTCGACGTGGCGAAGCTGATGCCGGTGGCCTACGTGGTCGCGGGGATCTTCGTCTGCTTCACGATCCTCGTGCTGATCGCCGACGTCGTTAACCCGGTGAAAATTTCCTAGCCACCGGATGGTGGAGGCGGCCCGGGACACTCCGTCCCGGGCCGCCTTCCGTCCGGTGTGTTTGCCGGGTGGGATGTGCCCGCGCCCGGGCCCGTGCCGTAATCTCGAAGCCTGGAGCCCGCCGATCACGGGACCGGATGTTGATCCACGACTTGGGGTTGCACAGCAGATGACTGCGATTTCTCTCGGCATGCCGTCCGTTCCGACCAAGCTCGCCGAGCGCCGGAAGAGCCGGCAGATCCAGGTCGGTACCGTGGCGGTCGGCGGGGACGCGCCCGTCTCGGTGCAGTCGATGACCACGACCCGTACGTCCGACGTGGGCGCGACCCTGCAGCAGATCGCGGAGCTGACCGCGTCCGGCTGCCAGATCGTCCGGGTGGCCTGCCCCACGCAGGACGACGCCGACGCGCTGGCGACCATCGCCCGCAAGTCGCAGATCCCGGTGATCGCGGACATCCACTTCCAGCCCAAGTACGTCTTCGCCGCCATCGAGGCCGGCTGCGCCGCCGTCCGCGTCAACCCGGGCAACATCAAGCAGTTCGACGACAAGGTCAAGGAGATCGCGCGGGCCGCCAAGGACCACGGCACGCCGATCCGGATCGGCGTCAACGCCGGCTCCCTGGACCGGCGGCTGCTGCAGAAGTACGGCAAGGCCACCCCGGAGGCCCTGGTCGAGTCGGCGCTGTGGGAGGCGTCCCTCTTCGAGGAGCACGACTTCCGCGACATCAAGATCTCCGTCAAGCACAACGACCCGGTCGTGATGATCGAGGCCTACAAGCAGCTCGCCGCCCAGTGCGACTACCCGCTGCACCTCGGCGTCACCGAGGCGGGCCCCGCCTTCCAGGGCACCATCAAGTCGGCCGTCGCCTTCGGCGCCCTGCTCTCCCAGGGCATCGGCGACACCATCCGCGTCTCCCTGTCCGCGCCTCCCGTGGAGGAGGTCAAGGTCGGCAACCAGATCCTGGAGTCCCTCAACCTCAAGCAGCGCGGCCTGGAGATCGTCTCCTGTCCGTCCTGCGGCCGCGCCCAGGTCGACGTCTACAAGCTCGCCGAGGAAGTCACCGCCGGACTGACCGGCATGGAGGTCCCGCTGCGCGTGGCCGTCATGGGCTGCGTCGTCAACGGACCCGGCGAGGCCCGCGAGGCCGACCTCGGCGTCGCCTCCGGCAACGGCAAGGGCCAGATCTTCGTCAAGGGCGAGGTCATCAAGACCGTCCCGAGTCCAAGATCGTGGAGACCCTCATCGAGGAGGCCATGAAGCTCGCCGAGGCCATGGAGGCCGACGGCGTGGCCTCCGGCGAGCCCGAGGTCTCGGTGGCGGGCTGAGCCCCGCGCACACCGGCCCGGCAGGCCCCGGCCGGCTCCTTCCTTCCGCGCGCCCCGCGCCGGGCCCGCACCGGAACGTCCTGCCGGACGCGCCCGGGCGGGACCGGCGCGGGGCGTCCGGGCGTCACCGCCGAACCCGGGTACCACCGCCGGCCGGGCGGGGAACCGGGGTCCTCACGCCTCATGCCTCACGTTCGCCCCGGGTCGGGTCCTGCACCGGAGCGTCCTCCTGGACCGAGCCGGGGGCGGCGCGGTCCGGGGCGGCCGGGCTGTAGGGGGACTGCGGGGGCGGCGGGGGACTCAGGTCGCCGGGGGCGCCCGCGCCGGCGGCCGGCAGCCGCAGCGCGAGCAGGGCGACGTCGTCACCGCTCGGCCCTATCCGTTTCAGCAGCTCGTCGCAGAAGTCGTCCACGGTGCCCTGGTCCAGCCGCCCGGCCAGCATCGCGGCGTGGTGGCGCAGCCTGGCCATGCCGAGGTCGATCGGCCGGTGCCGGCTCTCCACCAGACCGTCGGTGTAGAGCAGCAGCGTGCACTCGGCCGGCAGCTCCTCGGCGGCGTCCGGCCAGCTCAGGCCCAGGTGCAGCGTGGCGCTCATGCCGATCAGCGGGCCGTGCCCGCCGGTCAGGAACCGCGCGTCGCCCCCGCGGGTCACCAGCAGCGGCGGCGGGTGCCCGGCGTTCACCCAGCGCAGCCGCCAGGGCCCGCCCTCGGGACCCTCGATCCGCGCGAAGAGCAGCGTGGCCATGGGGGCGTCGCTGGTGTTCGTCACCGCCTCGTCGAGGCGGCGCATGATCACGCTGGGCGGCTCCCGGTCGACCCAGGCCAGCCCCCGCAGCATGTTGCGGACCTCGGCCATGTGGGCGGCGGCCTTCAGGTCGTGCCCCACCACGTCCCCGATCACCAGGGCCAGCACCCCGTCGCCGAGCAGGAAGGCGTCGTACCAGGCGCCGCCGATCTCCATCGCCCGCTGCGCGGGCAGGTAGCGCGCGGCCATCCGCAGATGGTCCACCTGGGGCAGCGGGGCCAGCAACTGGCGCTGCATGGTCGCGGCGACGTTGCGCTGCTCCTCGTAGAGCCGCTCGTTGTCCAGCACCAGCGCCACCCGCCAGCCCAGGTCGGCGAGGAGCCGTACCTCGGCGTCGGTGAACGCGGGGAGGCGTCGGCGCGGCCGACGGTCAGCATCCCGTAGTGGTGCCGGCGGGCGCGCAGCGGCACCACGACGGCCGAGTGACCGCCGAGCCGCTCGAACAGCGGCCCGTGGGTCGCGGCGAGCGGGGCGTCCCCGTCCCGCAGCTCCTCCGCGACGAGCAGCATGGGCTCCTCCTCGTCGGTCGCCCGCGCCAGCGCCCGCCGCGTCATGGGCGGCAACGGTGGCAGCGGCCCCTCCAGCCGCTTCGCCCGTCGCGGGTGCGCGGGACAGCGGACGGCGACCCGCTCCAGCGCGCCCGTGCGCTCCGAGCGCAGGGCCACCGCGGCCCAGTCGCCCAGCTCCGGGACGAGCATCCGCAGCACCCGGCGCATCTGGCCGGTCGGGTTCCGGGCCGAGATCAGCACCGAGGAGATCTTCGACACCAGGTTCAGCCGGGCCGTGAGCTCCTCCAGGGCGCCGGTGCGCGCCGCCGCCCGCCGCTCGGCCTCCCGGTGCAGGCTGAAGTCGCTGAAGACGATCGCCAGCCCCGCCCTGCGGCCCGCCAGCCGCAGGGGAGTGGTCGCCCAGATGATCGGCACGGTCGTGCCGTCGGCCCGCAGGAAGTACTCCTCGCTGCCCTGCCCGACGGAGCGGTTGTCGTGCAGCGGAGCCCGCATCAGGCACTGCTCGCGGGGCACCTCGCCGCCGTCGGGACGGCGGTGCAGCAGGTCGTGCGCGTCCTGGCCGAGCATCTCGCCGGCCACCCGGCCCAGGAGCTGCTCCGCCCACGGGTTGACGTACGTGATGCGCCCGGCCAGGTCGATGGTGAAGACACCGGTGCCCAGGTCGCGCAGGATCGCGTGCGGGAGCCCCGGCTCACGGCTCGCGTCAGCCCCGCTCATGCGCTCACGCCCTCGTCGTCGTCACGGACGGCCGTCCGGTGTTCCGGTACCGCGCGTTCCGGCACCGCACCCATCGCGTTCCCGCCGACGCCCGAAAAATAGGTTCTTAGGGCATTTTCGCCTTCTCCCGCGGACCGCTCCGTCTCCGCCACGGCGTGTCGCCGCCCGCCCCCTGCCCGCCCGGGTCCGCCACCGGGGGCGGCGCCGCCAGGAATCCGCAGGTACAGTGCGGAGATCAGCAGAACCCCAGCGTGAGGCCCGCCCGTGTTGACCCAGACCACCTCCCGGGTGCTCGAACCGAGCGACCTTGACGCCGCGCTCGCCGTGCTCCACCGCGAGCCGGTCGCGAACGCCTTCGTGACCTCCCGGGTGCAGGTCGCGGGCCTCGACCCCTGGCGGCTCGGCGGCGAGATGTGGGGCTGGTACGAGGACGGCATGCTCACGTCCCTCTGCTACGCCGGCGCCAACCTCGTCCCCATCTGCGCCACCCCGCGCGCGGTGCGCGCCTTCGCCGACCGCGCCCGCAGGGCCGGCCGCCGCTGCTCCTCCATCGTCGGTCCCGCCGAGTCCACCGCCCAGCTGTGGCGTCTGCTCGAACCCCACTGGGGCCCGGCCCGCGAGGTCCGCGCCCAGCAGCCCCTGATGGTCACCGACCGCATGCCCGACGGCATCTCCCCGGATCCCCGCGTCCGCCGCATCCGCAAGGACGAGATGGAGACGATCATGCCGGCGTGCGTGGCGATGTTCACCGAGGAGGTCGGGGTGTCCCCGCTGGCCGGGGACGGCGGCCTGCTCTACCAGGCACGGGTCGCCGAACTCGTCGGCTCCGGCCGCTCCTTCGCCCGCCTCGATGAGCACGGCAAGGTCGTCTTCAAGGCGGAGATCGGCGCGGCGACCCCCCAGGCCTGCCAGATCCAGGGCGTGTGGGTCGCCCCCGAGTACCGGGGGAGGGGCCTGGCGGCGCCCGGCATGGCGGCGGTGCTGCGCTACGCCCTGGCCGACGTGGCGCCCGTGGTCAGCCTCTACGTGAACGACTTCAACACCGCGGCGCGGCGCACGTACCGCCGGGTGGGCTTCCAAGAGGTGGGAGCCTTCATGAGCATCCTCTTCTGAGGCCCCTGTACCCTCCCCGCATGGACCTCGTGATCGGCCCCCTGGACCTCGCAGCCCACGTCGACGAGGCCCTGTCCGTCCAGGCCCTCGCCTTCGGACTGGGCCCGGAGGAAGTGGCCGTACGCCGCCAGATCGTCCAGCGCCACATGCAGTACCCGGGCGCCCGGGCCCTCGGGGCGACGACCGGGCAGGGCCACCTCGTCGGCTTCGTCTACGGCATGCCCAACTCCCGCGGCCACTGGTGGTCCACCGTCGTGGAGCCCTACCTCCGCGCCGTGCGGAACGAGTTCTGGCTGGACGACTCCTTCGTCATCACCGAACTGCACGTCCACCCCGACCACCAGAACCGGGGCGTCGGCCGCCGCCTGATCACCACCATCACCGACGGCGCCGACGAACCCCGCTCGATCCTCTCCGCGATCGACGTCGAGAGTCCCGCCCGCGGCCTCTACCACTCCCTCGGCTACATCGACCTCGCCCGCCAGGTGCACTTCCCGAGCGCCGCCAAGCCGTACGCCGTGATGGGCGCCCCCTGCCGCTGCGCAGGTGATAACCGATTTCCACCGGCACAGCCCGCCCGGCTAACCTCCTATGCCATAACCCTCCCCCACTCCCGGCTCCGCCCGAGCGGGGGGACCACCATCCGGCAGGAGTACGACAACCATGGCGAACGCACCGGTCCAGCGCATGTCCCAGTTGATGGCGAAGACGCTGCGCGACGACCCGGCGGACGCCGAGGTCCTCAGCCACAAGCTCCTCGTCCGCGCGGGCTACGTCCGCCGCACCGCCGCGGGCATCTGGTCCTGGCTGCCGCTCGGCAAGAAGGTCCTCGCCAACGTGGAGCGGATCGTCCGCGAGGAGATGGACGCCATCGGCGGCCAGGAGGTCTCCCTCCCCGCCCTGCTGCCGCGCGAGCCCTACGACGCCACCGGCCGCTGGGACGAGTACGGCCAGGAGCTGTTCCGGCTGAAGGACCGCAAGGGCGGCGACTACCTCCTCGGCCCGACCCACGAGGAGATCTTCACCCTGCTGGTCAAGGACCAGTGCACGTCCTACAAGGACCTGCCGGTGATCCTCTACCAGATCCAGTCCAAGTTCCGTGACGAGGCCCGCCCCCGCGCCGGTATCCTGCGCGGCCGCGAGTTCCTGATGAAGGACTCCTACTCCTTCGACCTCGACGACGAGGGCCTGGCCAAGTCCTACGCCCTGCACCGCCAGGCCTACCAGAACATCTTCGACCGGCTCGGCCTGGACTACCGCATCTGCGCGGCCACCGCCGGCGCCATGGGCGGCTCGAAGTCCGAGGAGTTCCTCGCCCCGCCGAGGCCGGCGAGGACACCTTCGCCGACTGCCCGAACTGCGACTTCGCCGCCAACACGGAGGCGATCACCTACGAGCTGCAGCCGGTGGACGGCTCGGACGTCCCCACGCTCGAGGAGATCCCCACGCCCGACACCCCGACCATCGAGACGCTCGCCGCCTCGCTCGGTGTCCCGGCCTCGGCCACCCTGAAGAACCTGCTGGTCAAGGTGGACGGTGAGATCGTCGCCGTCGGCGTGCCCGGTGACCGTGAGGTGGACCTCGGCAAGCTGGAGGAGCACTTCGCCCCGGCGGCCGTCGAGATGGTCACCGAGGCGGACTTCGCCGGCCGTCCCGACCTGGTGCGCGGCTACGTCGGCCCGCAGGGCCTGGGCGACAAGGTGAAGTACGTCGCCGACCCGCGCGTGGCCCCCGGCACCGCCTGGATCACCGGCGCCAACAAGGAGCACACGCACGCCAGGAACGTCGTCGCCGGCCGTGACTTCGAGGTCGACGAGTACGTGGACGTCGTGGTGGTGCGCGACGGGGACCCCTGCCCGAAGTGCGGCACCGGCCTGAAGCTGGACCGCGCCATCGAGATCGGCCACATCTTCCAGCTCGGCCGCAAGTACGCCGACGCCCTCAAGCTGGACGTCCTCGGCCAGAACGGCAAGCCGGTCCGCGTGACCATGGGCTCCTACGGTGTCGGCGTGTCCCGCGCCGTCGCCGCCCTCGCCGAGCAGCACGCCGACGAGCACGGCCTGGTCTGGCCCAGGGAGGTCGCCCCGGCCGACGTGCACGTCGTCGCCGCCGGCAAGGCGGTGCAGACCGAGCTGGCGCTCGACGTCGCGGAGCGGCTGCGGGCCGCCGGTCTGCGCGTCCTGGTCGACGACCGGGCCGGTGTCTCCCCGGGCGTGAAGTTCACCGACGCCGAGCTGATCGGCGTACCGCAGATCCTGGTGGCCGGCCGCCGCTCCGCCGAGGGCGTGCTGGAACTCAAGGACCGCAAGACCGGCGAGCGCGAGGAACTGTCCGTCGAGGACGCCATCGCCCGTCTGTCCGCCTGACCCCGAGGCCCCGCGCCCCGCGCCCCGCTGAGGGCGCGGGGCGCGCTGCCGTCGGCGGCCGGGAGCGGTACGGACCGGGTGCCGTAGAGCCCGGAGTCCGGCGAGCGTCGGTTCCGCCGCGTCCATGCCCTGCTCGGGCTCCACGGCGTGGATCGGGGTGTAGCCGCGCGGCCGGTCCGGCCCCGGCTCCAGTGGCGGCCGGGCCCGGTCGGCCACATGCCGGAGACGCGGGGCGTGCCGCCGTGTCGGGCGCCCGCCCGCCGGGCTACAGCCAGCCCGCGAATTCGAGCAGGAGCTCGGCGTCCTTGGGGCGGCCCACTCGCAGGGCCCGGACCCCGGACTCCACGGCGCGGAACAGGGTCCAGCCGCGCAGCCGGTCCAGGTCCACCTCCAGGGACTCCGCGAGCCGCTTGATCCGGCGCCGGGTGGTGGACGCGCCGGACGGGTTGGCGATCAGGTCCTCCACCCGGTCGCGCACCAGCCGCGCGAGGTCGAAGGCGCACTCGCCGACCACCGGGTCCGGGCCCACCGCCAGCCAGTGCATCCGCTCCCCGGCGAGCACCTTGCTCTGCCGGAAGGTGCCGTGCAGCAGCCTGTGCTCCGGCGGCGCGGCCAGCAGTTCCGCACGGGCCGTGAGCGCCGCGTCCACCAGCGGCGCGGTCTCCGGCTCGGCAAGCGCGCCCGTCCGCATCGCCTCGGCCTGCCGCCCGGTCCGCTCCGCCACCGTCTCGAAGGCGGTCCCGTCCGGTGGCTCGACCCACAGCCGCCGCAGCGTCCCCGCCGCCTCCAGCAGCGCCTTCGCCTCCGGCAGCGACCGCACCGACACGTCCGGGTGCAGCCGCTCCAGCAGCAGCGCCCCGTCCGCGCTGTCCCCGTCGTCCGACTCCAGCAGCTGCACGGCGCCCCGTCCCGCCCAGTGCGCCAGCGCCGCCCGCTCGCTCTCCGGCCGGGCCCGGCCCGGGGCCAGCTTCAGCACCGCCGGAGTGCCGTCGGCCCGCCGGACCAGGACCACCAGACTGCTGCGGCCGCCCGGCACCTGGACCCGTTCCACCGTCAACTCGCGCCGCGCGACCGTCCGTTCGGCCGTCTCCGGCAGCCGTGCCAGCCAGTCGTCCCCGGCCGGCGCCGTCTCGGCGAGCGCCCGCACCAGCCGCCGGGGCGGTTCGAAAACCATGCGCGAGTCGTTTCCTTCCTCTCCTGGGCCTGCCCCACGGGCGGCCCCGCCGTCACCTCGACGGGGACGCCGAGGTACTGGGCCCCGCCGCACCGGTGTCGTCACCGGTCCGTTCGGCGAGCCCAGGGAAGGCTACGCTCTCCCCGCTCCAGCGCACCGCCCGCACCGCCGCCTCCCGCAGGGCCCCGGCGGCCGCGCCGCGCCGCTCCCCGGTCGTCGCCCGCACCAGGTCCGAGTAGACACCGGCCACCCGCTCCTCCAGATCGGCGGCGAGCCGCACCGCGCCCGCGGAGTCCGCCACCGGGAACGGCAGCGCGTACGCGGCGCTGGAGGCGACCGGCTCACCGCCCAGCTCACGCACCTCCCGGACCAGCGCGTCCCGGCGTGCCCGGTGGGCGTCGTAGGCCGCCCGCGCCTGCTTCAGCCGCTTGTCGCCGACCCGCCCGCCGACGACGCCGTACCCGTACACCGCGGCGTGCTCCGCCGCCAGCGCGGCCTGCAGCGCGGTCAGTTCGGCCGATCCGTCCCGCTCGCTCACTTGGCCCCCTCGGTCAGCAGGTACGCGTGCGCCGCCCCGGCCGCCGCCGACGACGCAATCAGCCGGGCCAGTTCGCCCGGCACGTCCAGCAGGTCCTTCGCCCGGCGGTCGGCCAGGCTCCGCTCGGCGGTGGCGAGGAACGCCAGCGCGTCCTTCTCACCGGCGGGCACGGTCAGGGCCGGCGAGGACGCGGCCGAGTCCGCCGGTGCGGTGGAACCGGCGGAGGCGGACGCCGGCGTCTGCGTGCCGGTGGCGGTGCCGGTGTGGCCGGCGAACGCCTCCCGGTGCGCCGCGACCTGAGCCCGCAACGGTTCCAGCGGCCCCGCCAGCGCGGGGTGCGCGGCGAGCACCGCGTCGTACCGCTCCAGCAGCCCCTCGCTGTCCCGGGCCGCACGCGCGCGTGCCCGCGCGCTCACCGAAGAAGCACCGCCGGCGGCGGAGTCGGGGCCGGCCGAGCAGCCCACCAGCAGGGCGGCCCGGCGGCCGAGGCGAGCAGGGATCTTCTGCGCGGACCCGAGGGGGTGCGCGGCGGCGGGGAGTACGACACTGCAGACGTCCTCGGGCACTCGTACGGAGGGAACGACGGGGAACGGCAAGGAGGGGGAACGGCCGTGGGACGGGCTGTCCGTGATCACCGTACCCGCGCCCCGCCGGTACGCCACTCACCGGCACCGCGCGTACACAGGTGGACGGCAACACTCCCTGCGACCGGATACCCTTTGACCAGACACGCGACCCATCCCACAACAGCACACGCGGCCGAGGAGTCACCCGGATGAGCACCACCCAGAGCGAGAGGCTGCGAGAGCTGCTGGAACCGCTCGTCACCTCTCAGGGGCTCGACCTCGAAGAGATCACCGTGGAATCCGTCGGACGCAAGCGTGTGCTGCGCGTGACCGTCGACTCCGACACCGGAGCGGACCTGGACCGGATCGCCGATGTGAGCCGCGCGCTCTCGGCGAAGCTCGACGAGACCGACGCGATGGGCGACGCCACGTACGACCTGGAGGTCGGCACCCCCGGCGCCGAGCGCGCCCTCACCGAGCACCGGCACTACGTGCGCGCCACCGACCGGCTGGTCAGGTTCCAGCTGGCCGAGGGCGGCGAACTGGTCGCGAGGATCCTCGAAGTGGACGAGGACGGCGTCGAGGTCGAAGTGCCCGGGGTGAAGGGCCGCAAGGCGACCGCCCGCAGACTCGCGTTCCCGGAGATCGCGAAGGCGCGCGTCCAGGTCGAGTTCAACCGCAAGGACAAGAAGGACATGAAGGAAGAGGAGGAGGCGTAGCCGTGGACATCGACATGAGCGCCCTGCGGGGCTTGGTGCGGGAGAAGGAGATCTCCTTCGACCTGCTGGTCGAGGCGATCGAGTCGGCCCTCCTCATCGCGTACCACCGCACCGAGGGAAGCCGCCGGCACGCGCGCGTGGAGCTCAACCGGGAGACCGGGCACGTGACCGTGTGGGCGAAGGAGGACCCGGAGGACCTCGAGGAGGGCCAGGCGCCCCGCGAGTTCGACGACACCCCGTCCGGCTTCGGCAGGATCGCCGCGACCACCGCCAAGCAGGTCATCCTGCAGCGGCTGCGCGACGCCGAGGACGACGCGACGCTCGGCGAGTACGCCGGCCGTGAGGGCGACATCGTCACGGGCGTGGTCCAGCAGGGCCGCGACCCCAAGAACGTGCTCGTGGACATCGGCAAGCTCGAGGCCATCCTGCCGGTGCAGGAGCAGGTGCCGGGCGAGACGTACCCGCACGGCATGCGCCTGCGCTCGTACGTCGTCCGGGTGGCCAAGGGCGTCCGCGGCCCCTCGGTGACGCTCTCCCGCACGCACCCCAACCTGGTGAAGAAGCTCTTCGCCCTGGAGGTGCCGGAGATCGCCGACGGCTCGGTCGAGATCGCGGCGATCGCCCGCGAGGCCGGTCACCGCACCAAGATCGCCGTACGGTCCACCCGTTCGGGCCTGAACGCCAAGGGTGCCTGCATCGGCCCGATGGGCGGCCGGGTGCGCAACGTCATGGGCGAGCTGAACGGTGAGAAGATCGACATCGTCGACTGGTCGGACGACCCGGCCGAGATGGTGGCGAACGCGCTGTCACCCGCCCGGGTGAGCAAGGTGGACGTCGTGGACCTGGCCGCCCGGTCCGCCCGGGTGACCGTGCCGGACTACCAGCTCTCGCTGGCGATCGGCAAGGAGGGCCAGAACGCCCGGCTCGCCGCCCGGCTGACCGGCTGGCGGATCGACATCCGGCCGGACACCGAGCAGGCCGAGGACCGGGACGGGGAATAGATCCCGGCCGCGTGACGCTGAGAATGCGTCAGGCTGCAGCAAGCAACTGTTCGACTTTTCCCCCGAAGGGGTGAGGTCGCTGCGGGGAGGTAGACTTAGGAGTGTCTGGCCGGACGCGAGCCCGCGCATGCCCTGAACGCACCTGTGTGGGGTGCAGGCAGCGAGCGGCCAAAGACGCTCTGCTGCGGACCGTGGCGGATCAGGAACAGTGCGTTCCCGATCCACGCGGTACGCTGCCCGGCCGGGGTGCGTACGTACACCCCGACCAGGTCTGTGTCGACCAGGCGGAACGCCGTCGGGCGTTCCCTCGGGCGCTCCGCGTCCCCGGGCCGCTCGACGTAAAGGCGTTGCGCCGGTACGTCGAGCGACAGACAGTTGCCGAGCAGGCAACACCGTAAAAAGCGAGCCGCGCGGAACCCCCGTGCGGCCTGGTACCTCGCGAGTCGAAAGCAGGTCGAGATTGCGATGAGCACTCGATGAGTACGCGATGAGTACGCCCATGAACTAGCGACGGTCCGGACGCAACCCGGACCTCAGAGGAGCGAAGTGGCTAAGGTCCGGGTCTACGAACTCGCCAAGGAGTTCGGTGTCGAGAGCAAGGTCGTCATGGCCAAGCTCCAGGAACTCGGTGAATTCGTCCGTTCGGCGTCTTCGACGATCGAAGCGCCCGTTGTACGCAAGCTGACCGACGCCTTCCAGGGCGGTGGCTCCGGCAAGTCCGCCGGCAAGCCCGCCCCCGTAAGGCTGCCCCAGGCCCGCCGCGCCCTCTCCGGCGCAGACGGCCCGTCCGGGTGCCCCGAAGCCGGGTGCCCCCAAGCCGCCGGCCGCCCGCAGCCCGCGGCTCCGTCCGCTCCCGCGGCCTCGACGCCGGCCCCCGGCCCGCGTCCGGTCCCGGGTCCGAAGCCCGCGCCGCGTCCGGCCCCCGCCGCCCCGGAGTTCACCGCTCCGCCGGCTCCGCCGGCGCAGACCCCGCAGGCTCCGCAGACCCCGCAGGCTCCGGCCGCGCAGGGCCCGCGTCCCGGCGCCCGTCCCGGTGCGCCGAAGCCCGGTGGCCGTCCCGCGGCTTCCGGTCAGGGCCAGGGTGGCCGTCCCGGCCAGGGTGCCCCGCGCCCCGGTGGCCAGGGTGCGCGTCCGGGTGCCCGCCCGGCCGGCCCGCGTCCGGGCAACAACCCCTTCACGTCCGGTGGTTCCACCGGCATGGCGCGCCCGCAGGCGCCCCGTCCGCAGGGCGGCCCGCGTCCCGGTGGCCCCGGTGCCCCCGGCGCCGGTCCCCGTCCGCAGGCCGCCGGTGGCCAGGGCGGCGGTCCCCGTCCGCAGGCTCCGGGCGGTAACCGTCCGTCGCCGTCCGGCATGCCCCGCCCGCAGGGCGGCCCGCGTCCCGGCCCGGCCGGTCCGCGTCCGAACCCCGGCATGATGCCTCAGCGTCCCGCCGCGGGCCCGCGTCCCGGTGGCGGTGGCCCCGGTGGCCGTGGTCCCGGTGGCGGCGGTCGTCCCGGTGGCGGCGGCGGTCGTCCGGGTGGCGGCGGCTTCGCCGGTCGCCCGGGTGGCGGCGGTGGCGGCTTCGCCGGTCGTCCCGGTGGTCCCGGTGGCGGCGGTGGCGGCTTCGCCGGTCGTCCCGGTGGTCCCGGTGGCGGCGGTGGCCGTCCCGGCTTCGGTGGCCGTCCCGGTGGTCCCGGTGGCCGTGGTGGCACGCAGGGCGCCTTCGGCCGTCCCGGCGGTCCCGCGCGTCGTGGCCGCAAGTCGAAGCGGCAGAGGCGCCAGGAGTACGAGGCCATGCAGGCCCCGAGCGTCGGCGGCGTGATGCTGCCGCGCGGCAACGGCGAGGCCATCCGCCTCTCCCGCGGCGCGTCGCTCACGGACTTCGCGGAGAAGATCAACGCCAACCCGGCGTCCCTCGTCGCGGTCATGATGAACCTCGGCGAGATGGTCACCGCCACGCAGTCCGTCTCCGACGAGACGCTGCACCTCCTCGCCGACGAGATGAACTACACGGTTCAGATCGTCAGCCCCGAGGAGGAGGACCGCGAGCTGCTCGAGTCCTTCGACATCGAGTTCGGTGAGGACGAGGGCTCCGAGGAGGACCTGGTCGTCCGTCCGCCGGTCGTGACCGTCATGGGTCACGTCGACCACGGTAAGACCCGACTGCTCGACGCCATCCGCAAGACGAACGTCATCGCGGGCGAGGCCGGCGGCATCACCCAGCACATCGGTGCCTACCAGGTCGCGACCGAGGTCAACGAAGAAGAGCGCAAGATCACCTTCATCGACACCCCCGGTCACGAGGCGTTCACCGCCATGCGTGCCCGTGGTGCGAAGTCGACCGACATCGCGATCCTGGTCGTCGCGGCCAACGACGGCGTCATGCCGCAGACGGTCGAGGCGCTCAACCACGCCAAGGCCGCCGAGGTGCCGATCGTCGTCGCGGTCAACAAGATCGACGTCGAGGGCGCCGACCCGACCAAGGTGCGCGGTCAGCTGACCGAGTACGGCCTGGTGGCCGAGGAGTACGGCGGCGACACGATGTTCGTCGACATCTCCGCCAAGCAGGGTCTGCACATCGACTCGCTGCTCGAGGCCGTGGTCCTCACGGCCGACGCCTCGCTCGACCTGCGGGCCAACCCGAACCAGGACGCGCAGGGCATCTCGATCGAGTCCCGTCTCGACCGCGGCCGCGGTGCCGTGGCGACGGTCCTCGTCCAGCGAGGCACGCTGCGGGTCGGCGACACGATGGTCGTGGGCGACGCCTACGGTCGCGTGCGCGCCATGCTCGACGACAACGGCAACAACGTCGCCGAGGCCGGACCCTCGACGCCGGTCCAGGTCCTGGGCCTGACCAACGTCCCGGGTGCGGGCGACAACTTCCTGGTGGTCGACGAGGACCGTACGGCCCGTCAGATCGCCGAGAAGCGCGCCGCCCGTGAGCGCAACGCCGCGTTCGCCAAGCGCACGCGCCGCGTGTCGCTGGAGGACCTGGACAAGGTGCTCAAGGCCGGCGAGGTCCAGCAGCTGAACCTGATCATCAAGGGTGACGCTTCCGGTTCCGTCGAGGCCCTCGAGTCCTCCCTGCTCCAGCTGGACGTCGGCGAAGAGGTCGACATCCGCGTCCTGCACCGCGGCGTCGGTGCGGTCACGGAGTCCGACATCGACCTGGCGATGGGCTCGGACGCCATCGTGATCGGCTTCAACGTCCGCGCGGCCGGCCGCGCGGCGCAGATGGCCGAGCGCGAGGGCGTGGACGTCCGGTACTACTCGGTCATCTACCAGGCGATCGAGGAGATCGAGGCGGCCCTCAAGGGCATGCTCAAGCCGGAGTACGAGGAGGTCGAGCTCGGCACGGCGGAGATCCGCGAGGTCTTCAAGTCGTCCAAGCTGGGCAACATCGCCGGTGTGCTCATCCGGTCCGGCGAGGTCAAGCGCAACACCAAGGCGCGCCTCATCCGCGACGGCAAGGTGGTCGCGGAGAACCTCAACATCGAGGGCCTGCGTCGCTTCAAGGACGACGTCACCGAGATCCGTGAAGGCTACGAGGGTGGTATCAACCTCGGAAACTTCAACGACATCAAGGTCGACGACGTCATCGCGACGTACGAGATGCGAGAGAAGCCGCGGGTGTAACACCCCACGGTTCGCCGCCGGCCGGTGGGACTGCGGTCCCGCCGGCCGGCGCGCCGTTGCCCCGGGGGCTTCGTCCCCGGGGCAACGGTCCGGCCGACGGTGCCGTGGAAACCCTGTCGAGCCACCGGCGGGTACGGGGTACCGTTCTTGGTGTCCCCGGCCATACGGTCCCGGGGCCACCGATCCCGTACCGGCGGGTGAACCGGTTACACACATGTACGTGGGGACTCTGTCCTTCGACCTGCTCCTCGGCGACGTCCACTCGCTGAAGGAGAAGCGCTCCGTCGTCCGCCCGATCGTCGCCGAACTCCAGCGCAGGTACGCGGTGAGCGCGGCCGAGGTGGACCACATGGACCTCCACCGGCGAGCGATCATCGGCATGGCCATGGTCTCCGGCGACACGGCGCACCTCACCGACGTACTGGACCGGTGCGAACGGCTGGTCGCCGGTCGCCCCGAAGTGGAACTGCTGTCCGTGAGACGGCGCCTCCACGGTGAAGACGACTGACGACGACCAACCCACAGAACGCCAGAAGAAGAAAGAACGGGAGACGGACCAGTGGCCGACAACGCGCGGGCGAAAAGGCTGGCGGACCTCATCCGGGAGGTGGTGGCCCAGAAGCTGCAGCGCGGGATCAAGGACCCGCGGCTCGGCTCGCACGTCACCATCACGGACACCCGGGTCACGGGTGACCTGCGGGAGGCGACCGTCTTCTACACGGTCTACGGGGACGACGAGGAGCGGCAGGCCGCGGCCGCCGGCCTGGAGAGCGCCAAGGGCATCCTGCGCTCCGAGGTCGGCCGCGCGGCCGGGGTGAAGTTCACGCCGACCCTCACCTTCGTCGCGGACGCCCTCCCGGACACCGCCCGGACCATCGAGGACCTGCTCGACAGGGCCCGGCAGTCCGACGCGGCGGTCCGCGAGGCCTCCGCGGGCGCGGCGTACGCGGGCGGCGCCGACCCGTACCGCAAGCCGGGCGAGGACGAGAACGCCGAGACGGACGGCGACGCCGCGGAATGACCCAGAAGCACACCACGCCCGACGGCCTTGTCATCGTCGACAAGCCGTCGGGCTTCACTTCGCACGACGTGGTCGCCAAGATGCGCGGCATTGCCCGGACCCGCCGGGTCGGCCATGCCGGCACCCTCGACCCGATGGCGACCGGCGTGCTGGTCCTCGGCGTCGAGCGCGCCACCAAGCTCCTCGGGCACCTCGCGCTGACCGAGAAGGAGTACCTGGGCACCATCCGCCTGGGCCAGGACACGCTCACCGACGACGCCGAGGGGGACATCACCTCCGCCACGGACGCCTCCAAGGTGACCCGGGAGGCCATCGACGCCGGCATCGCCAAGCTGACCGGCGACATCATGCAGGTGCCGTCCAAGGTCAGCGCCATCAAGATCAACGGCGTGCGGTCGTACAAGCGGGCCCGGGAGGGCGAGGAGTTCGAGATCCCGGCCCGCCCGGTCACCGTGTCCTCCTTCGCGGTGTACGACGTCCGGGACGCCGTCGCCGAGGACGGCACCGCCGTGCTCGATCTGATCGTCTCGGTGGTCTGCTCGTCCGGCACCTACATCCGCGCCCTCGCCCGTGACCTGGGCGCCGACCTGGGCGTCGGCGGTCACCTCACCGCGCTGCGCCGGACGCGCGTCGGGCCGTACAAGCTCGACTCCGCGAAGACGCTGGACCAGCTCCAGCAGGAGCTGACCGTGATGCCCGTCGCCGAGGCGGCCACGGCCGCCTTCCCGCGCTGGCAGGTGGACGTGCGGCGCGCCGGGCTGCTGCTCAACGGCGTCCGCCTGGAGATGCCCGAGGAGTACGCGGGCGCCGGTCCCGTCGCCGTGTTCGACCTGGAGGGCCGGTTCCTCGCCCTCGTCGAGGAGCACAAGGGCAAGGCGAAGAGCCTGGCCGTCTTCGGCTGACCGGAGCCCGTCTCCGGCCGGAGCGCGAGCCTGCCCGTGGAGCGGCGGCGGCCACGGGGTGCCGCCACTGCCGCCGCTCCACGGTTCCCCCTCGGTTCCCCCACTCCTAGGGTGTATCCAGCCCCCTGCGCTCATTCACCCGTCCGGGCAGGCGCTCGGAGTGAACCGGGGAGCGGAGGGGGCGCTTTCGCCGCGCGAACTGTCCCGCTGATCATCCCCGGCCTACCGTCGAAGACGAGGGCACGTGTGTACGGGCGGGGAGGGTACGGCCATGGCGGCACAGGACGAGAAGCCAGAGCCCCCCGACGTCTTCGGCCCCGCCCGCCCCGAGAGCGACACGGTCTTCCCGGACCGCAGGGGCGGCGACGCCGGCGGACCGCCGCCCCGGACCGTCCGGGCCCGGCCGGCCTCATGGACGGCCTCATGGACGGCACCGGCGTCGCGGACCGGGCCGGTGGACCGGGTGGGGCGGACGCCCCGAAGCAGACCGTCAACGCGACCTGGGCCGGCCTCCCGGGCTGGATCGCCGCCCCGAGGACGCCTGGCGACCCGAGCGGGTCCGCCGCCCGGGGCCGGACCGCCGGCTTCAGGGGTGCCGCCGACCTGGGCGGGGCCGGTGAGTCGGGGCGGACCGGTTGCTCGGGCCGGGACGCTGTCCCGGGTGCGGCCGGCGAGCCGCGTCGGGTCGTGGTCCAGGGGCGGATCGGTGTGTTCAGCGGCGCCGGCGGTCTGGGGCCGGCCGGCGGGCCGAGTGGGGCCGGTGACCCGGGACGGACCGGTGAGTTGAGCGCGGGCGCTGTCCCGGTTCGGTCCGACGAGCCGGGTTGTGCCGTCGTGCACGGCCGGACTGGTGACTTCGGCGGTGCCGACGCCCTGGGTGGGCCCGGTGAACCGGGTTCGGCCGACGTTTCGGGCGAGACCGGCGGCCGATGGGACGCCGACGGCCCGGAGTCGATCGACGGGGCCCCCGGTCCCGGCGGCCCGTGCGATCTCAGCGGTGTCGCCGCATGGGGCGGGTCCGGCGGCCCGGGCTCGGCCGATGTCCCGGGTGGGATCGGTGCCCTGGCGTCCGCCGGCGGGCTGACGGGCATCGGTGGACCGAGCGGAGTCGATGATCCAAGTCGGGCCGGTGACCTGGGCCGGGTCGCTGTTCCGGGTCGGGCCGTCGCCGTCGGCCATGGCGGCGGTACGGGCCGGGCCGGGTTCGACGGGCTCGTGCAGATTCGTGATCTGGCCGGACGACCCCGTGGGACGGGGTTTCTCGCTGATCATCGCGGCACCCTCCTCACCAGCCACGAAGCCGTCGACGGTCTCGGGCGGCTCGTACTGCACGCCGCCGGGCAGCGCACCTGCCTGGTCGGTGCCGAGGCCGTCACCGCGCTGCCCGAACTGGGCCTGGCCCTGGTCCGTACGGAGGGGCTGGACCTGGCGCCGCTGCCACTGACCGTGCGCGAACGTGTCGAGGCCGGTACCTATGTCCGAGTCGCCGCGGGCTGCTGGCGCGAGGCACGGCTACTGGCCGCCACCCAGGTGACCTACACCGCCACCGACCGCTTCCACCTCATCGAGGACGCCCTGGAACTCGCCATCGGGACGGCGGGCCAGGACGCCCTCCGGCTCGGTGGTGGCGCGGCCGGGGGACCGGTGCTGGACGCCGGGACGGGCGCGGTGCTCGGCGTGCTCGGCACCGCCCTGCACTCCGACCGGCGCGACACCGGGTTCGCGGTGCCTCTGCGACCGGCGGCCGAGGGCCCGCTCGCCGACCTGCTCGCCCGCAACGCGGCGACCGTGCCCGCCCACGGCGCCGACCTCAACCTGGCCGGAGTCCTCGAGCTGACCGCGACCTCGGTGGGCCAGGACGGGCCGCCCGGCGCCCTGGCCGGGCACACCGGGGCGGCCGGCCCCGCTCCGGTGCGACCGGTCGAACGCGCCCAAGTGACGGACGAGTTGAACGCCTTCGCCGATGCCCTCGCCGATGCCGATGCCGATGGCGGGACCGTCCCGGGCCACGCCGTACTCGGCCTCGTAGGCGACCCGGGCAGCGGCCGTACGACGGAACTGGGGGCCCTCGCCGCCCACCGCCACGGTGCCGAGCGGCCCGCCCCCACCCTGTGGCTGCGTGGCGCCGATCTGGAGGACACCGACGAGTCCGTGGCCGACGCGGTGGGCCGCAGCCTGGCGCGCGCCGCGCGCATCGTCGCCGCCGGTCCCGCCGCGCCCCCGCGGACACCGCCGCCCTCACCCCCGAGCGGGTGGCCGGCCTCGCACGGCGGGCCGGCCGCCCGCTGCTGCTCCTGCTCGACGGACCGGAGGAGATGCCGCCCGCCCTCGCCCGTCGGCCGGCCGACTGGATCAGGGGCACGGCGCGGTGGCTGGCAGAGACCGGCACGCGGCTGGTGGTGGCCTGCCGGGAGGAGTACTGGGAGCGCGCCGGCGCCGAGTTCCCCGCCGGAGTGCTCCACTCGCCCACGGGGGCGGACGCCGGGGCCCCGCTGCCGCCGTGCGTCAGGATCGGCGATCTCACCCGCGAGGAGGCCCGCGAGGCCCGTGCCCGCCACCGCATCCCCGAGGGAATCCTCGACCACCGCGACGCCCGGCACCCGCTCACCCTGCGCCTGCTCTCCGAGGTCCGTGCCGCCCTTCCGGACGACACGTCACCCTCCGGTCCTCTGGACCGGCACGAGGTGTTCGCCGCCCACCTGGACCTGATGTGCCTGCGCGTCGCGGTCCGTCTCGCCGCCGAGAACGGCCTGCGCGGCACAGCCGTACGGCGGCTCGCCGCCCGGGTGGCCGGGCAGGTGCACCAGGCCGCCCGGCGCAGCCTCGGCACCGGACAGGGCGAACTGGACCGGGAGTCCTTCGACGCGGTGTTCCCCTGGGGGCCCGCCCCGGCCCGCCTGGGCGGCGGCTCCGGCTGGGCCTCCGCCGTCCTCGCCGAAGGCCTCCTGGTCCCGGCCGGCCACGGCTACCGCTTCGCCCACGAGGAACTGGCCGACTGGATCCAGGGCCTGCACCTCGACCTGGACGACGCCCTCGACGCCCTCGTCCACCACCCCGCACCCCGGGGAGCCGCGCCTCGCGCCCCTGCCGCACCACCGGGCCGGCCCCGTGGTCCAGGCCCTGCTCCTCCTCGCCCGCCAGCGCGGTCACCGCGAACTCAACCTGCGGCTAACGGAGTTGACGGATGCCCTGGACATGGAGCCGAGCGCCTGGTGGCCCGCCCGTCTCCTCGCCCGCACCCTCCTCGCGGTCCCGGACGCGACGCCGTACACCGGGGTGCTGCGTATCCTCGCCGACCACCTCGTCACCTGGCGCCGCGAACAGCGTCCCGTACCGGCCGAGTTCGGGCCCGCCTTCTGGACCGCACTGCCCGTGCCGGTCGAGGAGCGCCTCTCGCTGCTGCGCGAGCTGGTCCTGGCGGACACCGCGCCGGCGGAGCCGGCCGACGCGGGCGGACGCCACCTCGACGCCGTGGCCCGGCTGCTCGCCGCCCGCCCCGCTGCCGTACAGCCGCACCTGGCCGGCTGGTTCGACGACGAGCGGCCGCTGCCCGCGGCCCCGGACGCCACCGTGGCGACCGCCGCTCAGGCGCTGCTGCACACCCATCGGCACGGGGCCCTGGACGACCTCACCGAGGTCCTCGTGACCCGTGAGCACCCGCGCGCCGACGAACTGCTCGCCGTCCTCGCCGAGGACGAGCCCTCGGCGGTCTGCCGGGCCGTCGACCGCTGGGCGCACGACGGCCGCGCCGCCCGCCGCGCCGCGGCCGTAGTGTCCGGGCTGCGCACGGCACCCCACGTCCACTCGGCGGCGGACCGGGAACTGCTGCGCTACGCCGCGCTCGCCCTGCTCGCCCGCCCCGCCGACCGCACCCTGCACGGCGGCGCCCTCGCCCTCCTGGTGCTCGACCCCGGGACCCGAGACCGGCACCTGACCGAGGCGCTGCGCCACTTCACCGACGGCGATCCGCTGTTTCCGCCCGGCGCCCTGGTCCCGGCCCTGACCACCCATCCCGAGCCGGTCCTGGAGGCGTTCGGCGCCCGCCTGGGCGGCGACGGCGGTCCGGGCGCCGCGGAGACGCTGCGCACGCTCGCCGACGTCACCCCCAGGCCGTCGCCGGCCGGGTCGCCGCGCTGGTCCGGGAGGCGGTGCGGACGCGCCCGGAGCTGGCCGCGCCCGCGGCCGACTACCTGGACCGCTGCCTGGACCGGGGCCCCGCCGCCCGCTCCGTCCTGCCGCCCCTGGTCACCGGCCTGCTCGACGACGGCCCCGAAGAGGTCAGGGCGGCCCTCGCCACCGTCCTCGCCGCCCCCGGAGCCCCCGCGTCCCGGCCCCTGCGGCGCGAGCTGCTGGACCTCCTGCTCGCCCGCGAGCGGGAGCCGTCCGTCCTGGACGCCGTCCTGTACGCCGCGGTCCCGCACGGGGACGGCCGGGAGGCGGAGCTGCGCGCACTGGTCCACCGCACCGGGCTGCTCCTCGTCCGCACGCCCGACGGCGCCACCCGTTTCGACTGCGCACTCGTCGACCTGGCCCGGCACGCGCCCGGCTTCGCCGCCCGGATGGCCCGCTGGCTGGGCGAGGCCCCGACGACTGGGCCGCGCTGGTAGGCCCCAGCGCCCACCGCATGATCGACAACCTGGCCGGCGTCCGCGTACCGGCCTGACCCGCCGGGGAACGTGCGCCCGGTCACAGCCTCCATGCCGATGCGGGGGCCGGGCACCTGGCATGGCACCCTTAGACCTGCACAAGAGGTCAACGGTAGACACGGACAAGGGTTCGAGGAGCGGTCACAGTGCAGCGCTGGCGTGGCTTGGAGGACATCCCCCAGGACTGGGGGCGCAGCGTCGTCACCATCGGTTCCTACGACGGCGTCCACCGCGGCCACCAGCTGATCATCAAGCACGCCGTGGACCGCGCCCGCGAGCTGGGCGTCCCGGCCGTCGTCGTCACCTTCGACCCGCACCCCAGCGAGGTCGTCCGCCCCGGCAGCCACCCGCCGCTGCTCGCCCCGCACCACCGCCGGGCCGAGCTGATGACGGAGCTGGGCGTCGACGCGGTCCTGATCCTCCCCTTCACGACCGAGTTCTCGAAGCTGTCGCCCGCCGACTTCGTGGTCAAGGTCCTGGTCGACAAGCTGCACGCCAAGGCGGTCGTCGAGGGCCCGAACTTCCGCTTCGGCCACAAGGCGGCCGGTGACGTCGGCTTCCTCATCGAGCAGGGCAGGATCTACGACTTCGAGGCCGAGGTCGTCGACCTGTACGTCACCGGTGAGGCGGGTGGCGGCCGGCCGTTCTCCTCGACCCTGACCCGGCGTCTGGTCGCCGAGGGCGACGTGACCGGCGCCCGCGAGATCCTGGGCCGGCCGCACCGCGTGGAGGGCGTGGTGGTGCGCGGCGCCCAGCGCGGCCGTGAGATGGGCTTCCCGACGGCCAACGTGGAGACACTCCCGCACACCGCGATCCCGGCCGACGGCGTGTACGCCGGTTACCTGCACGCGCAGGGCGAGATCATGCCGGCCGCGATCTCGGTCGGCACCAACCCGCAGTTCGACGGCACCGAGCGCACGGTCGAGGCGTACGCCATCGACCGCGTCGGCCTCGACCTGTACGGCCTGCACGTCGCCGTCGAGTTCGTCGCCTACGTCCGCGGCCAGGCGAAGTTCGAGTCGCTCGAGGCGCTGCTGGAGCAGATGGCCGAAGACGTGAAGCGGTGCCGGGAGATCGTGGCGGCGCAGGCGTAGGGACCCAGCAGGGCCCGGGACACGAAGAGGGCGGCCGGTGCGATGCGCACCGGCCGCCCTTCGTCGTACCGTCCCCCGGCCGCGGCCTACTGCTGCGGCGGAGCCTGCGGAGGCTGGGCCTGCGGCGGCTGCGCCCCGGGCCGGCCGGACTGCGGCGGGTAGGGCTGTCCGGGAGCGCCCTGCGGGTGGGGCGGGCCCTGCTGCGCCTGCGGCTCCGGGTACGGCTGCGCCTGCTGCTCCGGGTACGGCTGCTGCTGCGGCGCGTACGGCTGGCCGGGCTGCGGCGGATACGGCTGGCCCTGGTGAGGCTGTCCGGGGTACGGCTGTCCCGGGTACGGCTGAGCGGGATACGGCTGGTCCGCCGTGGGCCCGCCCGGATAGGGCCGGCCCGGCATCGGCTGGCCGGGGTACGGCTGGGGCGGCATCGACTGGCCCGGCATCGGCGGGGCGGCCACCGGGGGCGGGTTGCCGTCGTTGGTCCACAGGCCGTGCATCTGCTGGTGCCGCACGAAGTCCTCGGCGATCATGGCCGCGAGGTTGAAGTACGACTCCCGTACCTTCGGCCGCATCATGTCGAGGTCGACCTCGGCGCCGGCCGCCAGGTGCTCGTCGAAGGGCACCACGACCACCCCGCGGCAGCGGGTCTCGAAGTGCGACACGATGTCCTCGACCTTGATCATCTTTCCGGTCTCGCGCACTCCGGAGATGACCGTGATCGACCGGGAGACCAGGTCGGCGTACCCGTGCGCGGACAGCCAGTCCAGGGTGGTGCTGGCGCTGCTGGCCCCGTCGACGGACGGCGTCGAGACGATGATGAGCTGGTCGGCGAGGTCGAGCACCCCGCGCATCGCGCTGTACAGCAGGCCCGTGCCCGAGTCGGTGAGGATCACCGGGTACTGCCTGCCCAGCACGTCGATGGCGCGCCGGTAGTCCTCGTCGTTGAACGTGGTCGAGACGGCCGGGTCGACGTCGTTGGCGATGATCTCCAGACCGGAGGGCGCCTGCGACGTGAACCGCCGGATGTCCATGTACGAGTTCAGGTACGGGATCGCCTGGACCAGGTCGCGGATGGTCGCCCCGGTCTCCCGGCGCACCCGGCGGCCGAGCGTGCCGGCGTCCGGGTTCGCGTCGATCGCGAGGATCTTGTCCTGCCGCTCCGAGGCGAGGGTCGAGCCGAGGGCGGTGGTGGTGGTCGTCTTGCCGACACCGCCCTTGAGGCTGATGACCGCGATCCGGTAGCAGGACAGCACCGGCGTGCGGATCAGGTCCAGCTTCCGCTGCCGCTCGGCCTCCTCCTTCTTCCCGCCCAGCTTGAAACGGGACCCGACGGCGGCGGGCCGGCCGCTCTTCGCCTTCTGCCGCTTGTTGTTGAGCAGCCGGTCCGAGGACAGCTCCACGGCCGCGGTGTAACCCAGCGGCGCGGCACCGGGATTGGTCGGCTGCCGCTGGTCGTGCTGGATCGGCTGCGGCCAGGCCGCACCGGCCCGCGGGTCGGCGGCCGGCTGCGCGGCCTGAGCCGCCGGACCGGCCTCCGGGTTCTGCGCGTTCGGCTGCTGTCCCGGCTGTCCCGGTTGTCCGGGCTGCGGGAAGCCGTAGCCGCCGGGGGGGTGGGGCCGGCGTGGGGCTGCTGCTCTCCCTGCTGGGGGAAGCCGTAACCACCGGGCTGGGCCGGGGGTTGGGTGTGCCGGCGTGCTGCTGCGGCTGGGGCGTGGCCGGGTTCGGCTGCTGTCCCGGCTGGCCGGGCTGGGGGAAGCCGTAGCCGCTGGGCGGCATGGGGACGGCGGGAGGCTGCTGCTGTCCCTGCTGGGGGAAGCCGTAACCACCGGACTGGGCGGAGGGGTTGGGCGTGCCGGGGTGCTGCGGCTGGAGCGCGGCTGCGTTCGGCTGTCCCGGTTGTCCGGGCTGCGGGAAGCCGTAGCCGCCGGGGGGAGTGGGGCCGGCGTGGGGCTGCTGCTGTCCCTGCTGCGGGAAGCCGTAACCACCGGGCTGCTCGGGCGCCGGGCCAGGGTGCCCGGGTGCCCCGGCGGCCGGCGGCTGACCGGGCTGGTGCCAGGCGGCGGGCGCCGGCTGGGGCGCCTGCGGCTGGAACGGCGGCTGCTGCCCGGGCACCCCGCCGGGACCCCGCGCGGCGGCGGACTGCGGCTGACCGGCCGGCATCGGCCCGGCTGCTGCGGCGGCGCGGCCTGCGCGGGCCACTCGGCGGCCGGCGCAGGGGCGGCGGGCTGGTACGACGGCGGCAGCGGAGGCAGCCCGTTCTGCTGCGCGGGCGGCGGCCCCCAGGCGGGCGGTGCGCCCTCGGGGGTACCGGGAGCGGCCGGATCCGCGGGAGCGGCCTGCTGCGGGACGGCGGTCCGCGGGGCCCCGCCCTCGGGCGTACCGTCCTGCGCCGGGGTGTCCCCGGACACCGTCGCGTCCGGCTGGGCGTCAGTAGCCGGGCCGTCCTGCGCCTGCGGGACGAACGCGGGCTCGGCGGCCTCGTCGCCCGCACTTCCGCTCTCGGGGCGGTGCCTGCGGCGGCCCCTGCCTCCGTGTCGTCCTCCGCTTCCGGATCCGTACCACCGGCCCCGGCCGCGGTGTCGGCGGACGCGTCGGCCCCGGTGGACCCGGCGGGCTCCGTGACCTCGGCCGGCTCGGCCGGAGCGGTCGCATCGGCGTCCGCTCCCTCGGCGTCCCCCGCCGTCGCGGCGGCCTGGGCGCCCTCGGAGTCACCGTCACCGTCACCGCTGCCGTGCTCGCCGGCGCTCTCCTCGACGGAGCCGCCCTGCGGAGCGGCCTCGTCCACGGCGCCGGCCGCGACGTCACCGGATTCGGCGAGTGGTCCGGCACCCTGCGCGGCATCCTCGTCCGCGGTGCCGGCGGCCCTCTCCTCGGCGGCCGCGCGCTCCGCGATCTCGGCCATCTCGCGCTTCAACGCGACGGCGGAGAACCGCATGGTGGCCCCGCTCTCCAGGTCCCCGTTGTCCGGATCGGGGGCGACCGGGGGCGCGGCGGCATCGCTCTGCTGCCGGGACGGCTCGGCCGGCTGCGAGAGCTGCTGCGGCTCGAACCCCTCGGGCAGCTGCGGCACCGGAACCGGGCTGCCGGTCGGCGGCGCGGGAGGTGCGTACGGCGCACCGGCCGGAGCCTGCGAGGCGAAGGGCGCCCCGGGGCGGGTGCGGGTGGCGCGAACTGCGCCCCCGGGCGGGAGCGGGCGGTGCGTAGGGCCCGCCCGGCGCGTGTGCCGGGGGAGCCGGCGGGACCGGCGGGGCGTACGGGCCGCCCGGCGTCGCCGTACCGGCCGCCGGAGTCGTGTACGGCGACGGAGTCGGCCCCGGGTCGGGTGAACCGGACGGGAACTGCGGAAGCGGAGCAGCACCGGGGCCGCCGGCCGTGCCGGGACCGTGCGCGTCACCGGTGTCGCCCGCGCCACCCGAATTCCCCGGGGCCCCGGACGCGTTCTGCGTGTACCAGGCGGGCGGGGCGTAGTCGATGGTGAACTCGCCGGTGGTCTCGACGGCCGATTCCGCGTCGGGCTGGTCATCGCCGGGTGTGGCCCAGCCCCGCGGATCCCGTCCCGATCGCTGCTCACAGTTCCTCCTGGTGTGGTCGGGCACCCTCATGCCGTGCTCGGGGCACCCCGTTCCGTCGTGCGATGTCGCCGGGGCTTGCCCGCGTGGGCCACCGGCCCCCTCGGTCGCGAGGCGTTCCACCCGCTCGCGGGAACTCGCGACGTGCCCCGCCCCAGCCTAATCACCAAAGGCTCGGACCCGGCAGGCCCGTCCGCCCCTTACCTGCCTGCTCCGCGGTGTCCCACCGGGCCGACGAGGGGCGCGGCACCCGTCGACGTACACCAAAACGTGACGAAGACGCACCACTTCCAGTCCCCGGCGGTGCCGGAATTGACGCGAAAAGTCGCCAATCGAGGAGGAAAACGGGCCAAGTTGGACGCGGTTCAGTCCATCCGGCGCGCCACGCCCAGCAGTCCGGTCTCGGCGTCCGTCGCCCGCGTCATCACGTACTGCCGGTCCCGCTCGGTGCACCACAGCGTCACGCCGTCCGGAAGTGTGGGCAGCGCCTCGAGCTCCGGACGCGGCAGCGCCAGCACCCGCCCGATCTCCGCCGCCTCGTCCGGCGACACCCGCTGCACACCCACCAGACGCGCCTGACGCATCAACCGCGGCGCCACCGGGCTCAGATACGGCAGCAACGTCAGCACCGACTGCCACGGCGCCGACGCCACCCGTCCACGCGGCGGCCGCATACCGCAGTCCCGCACCACCAGCACCGGCGTCCCCGCCGAGGCACCCTGCGGGGGTACCCGGCCGACGTCGTACACCGCGAGACCATTCTGCCCGCCGCCCATGGCGTGCACCATCGGCATCCAGGCCTGGGCCCGTCCGGTCTCCACGGCCACCCGGGCACCCGTGGCCGCCGCGCGCAGGGCCATGACCTGCGCGGTCCACAGGCCGCCGATGAGCACCATGTCGAACGGCGTGGGACGGTTGACCCCGAGCACGGCCGGCTGCCCCTCGGTGTCGACACCGACCACCACGCCGTCGTCGCCGATCGGCAGGGACAGCGCGTCGGCCTGCTCCACAGGCAGGGTGTGCCGGGGATGACGAGGGCCCAGCAGGCCGAAACCGGTCCGCAACCGCTCGCCGAGACCCGTGCGGGACGGGGCCGCAGCCGGACGGGAACCGCCCGGCTGGGCGGGCGAAGTCGTGACGGCCATCAGCGGGCACCTCCGAGCGGCAGGGTGGCCAGAACGCCGGGGAGCTGTTCCCGGTCCAGACGGGCGAGCCCGGTCCGCGCCTCGCGCGCCGCACGCTCCAGATCGCGCCGGGCGTCGGTCAGTTCCTGGTTGCTGCGGCCGGTGATCCGCAGGTGACCCGTGATGGACACGTTCTGCTGCGCGCCCCGGGCCAGGGTCAGACTGAAGGTCGTCGCCAGCGCGGGCACCGCGGTCAGCCGCGCCACCAACTGCGCCAGCGAGCCACCGGATCCGCCCAGTTGCGGCCAGCGGCGCACCCAGTAGGTGGTGTGCCGGCGGTTGTCGCAGCGCCAGCTCCGGCTGGACTCCTCGGTACGGCGCTGCGGCGCCTCGCCCCGCCCGGCCTGGGCGGCCTGCGCCGTCACCATGGGGTTGGCGCACGCCGAGGTGGCGATCGCCGCCGTCAACTCCTCCTCGTTCAGCACGCTCGCCCGGAACCCGGCGCCGGTCAGCCGGCTCGCCAGGTGCTCGGCCGAACGCGCCAGGCACTTCTGCGCCCCGAGCAGTCCGCCGCCCCGCGCGGCCACCGCCTCCGGGCACAGCTCGGGATCGAGCTTCAGCGCGATCCACGTGATGCGCACCGCGGGGGAGCCGGTCTCCGCCTGCAGCGGCGCGTAGTTGCTGACCACCACCGACTGCTGGGGCAGGTGCAGCGCGGGCGCGGGCTGCGTGTGCACCACGATCTGCGCCGACTCCAGGTGGATCCCGTCGACTTCGAGGACGTCCCGCACGAGGGCCACCGGCAGCGGTCTGCGGCCGCGCTCCGCGCGCAGCGCGCCCGCGTCCGACTCCACCTGGAGCACCGCCGTCAGGAATCCGCCGTCGCCGACCATGCCGATCGGCCGCTGGTCGCGGTCGTCACCGCGGCTGTGGCTGTACGTGCGCAGGGAGGGGTCGCACTCCACGGCGGGCGCGAGTCCGGAGTCGGTGCCCACCGGCACCGGCGTGCTCGCGGCCCGCCGGTTGCGGGCCCGCAGCGCCAGCAGCGTGCCGAGCCACTCCGGCAGCGAACGTCCCCGGCGCCGTACGACGGCGAGCACCACCAGCACCGCGGCGATCGCTGCGGCGGCGATCAGCGCCACCGTGCCGGCGAGCCAGCCGCACACCACGAGCGCGCCCGCGATCTCCAGCAGCACCAGCCGCTGCACCGCGAACGAACCGCCGCGCCCGGAACGGGACTCCGGATGCGGAGCGAAAGCGCCTTGAGGGGGCGTGGGCGCCCGCTCACCACGCCGTCCGGAGGAAGCGGGGCCGGGAGCACCCGACCGGCCCGCGTCGCCCGATCGTGCCCCCGATTGCGATCGCGACCGGGCCCGCGTTGCGGAAGCCATCACTCCAAAACCCCCGAACTCTCCCGAAATCCCTTGCGCTCCGGTCCCTTCAAGCCCTGAGCACCCTACCCGTGCCACACGCACGTCCACGCAACAGGCATAGTAGGGGCCGGGTCTGACAGTCGAGGCACCAGAGGCAACCGAGGGCGGGGGACGGATCTTCACAGGTCCCCCACGGCTCCGCAACGGGGAGAGAGCGGACACAGATGGCATCACGGCGGGACGAACTCAACGCCTACACCTTCGCGAAGCGCCGCACGCTCGCGTCATTCCTGCAGCCTTCCCCTCCGGTTCCGAGGAGGGCGCCCCGAAGCCGCTGAAGGCACTGGTGCCCGGCCTCGTCGTCGGCGCCGTCGTCCTCGCCGTGTTCGGCGCGATCGGCATGTTCAGCCCCACCGCGCCCAAGGGCTGGGACACCCCGGAAGAACACGTCATCGTCGCGAGCAAGTCCACCACCCGGTACGTCGTCCTGAAGACCGGCAAGCAGACGCAGCTCCACCCGGTCCTCAACATGGCCTCCGCCAAGCTCCTGCTGGACCCCGGCAAGGACAGCGTCATCACCGTCGACGAGAAGATCCTCGACAGCGGCAAGCCCCCGCACGGCGCCACCATCGGCATCCCCTACGCCCCCGACCGCCTGCCCACCCCGGACGAGGCCTCGGCCACCAAGCGCTGGGCCGTCTGCGAACGCCCCGGCGACGGCGGCCGCGCCATCCAGAAGGCGGCGTTCGTCCTCGGGCGGAAGGAGTGGTCCAGGACGGACGGGCGCGACAAGCTCGCCCACGGCGACCTCATGTACGTCGTCGGACCCGACGGCAGGACGCAGTACGTGGTCGACGCCCGGGGCACGGCGTACGAGATCGCCGACCCGGCCGACAAGGAACTCCTCAAGGCCCTCGACACCCAGGCGCGCGCCCCGCAGCGCGTCTCCCAGGACTGGCTCGACACCCTGCACAAGGGCGACCCGGTCTCCATCCCGTCGATCCAGGGCACCCCGGGAGAGAAGGCGGGCGCCTCGGAACTGCTGGGCCGATACGACAAGGTCGGCGAGGTCATCAAGGCGTACGACGGGCAGACGATGCAGTACTACGTCGTCCTGAAGGGAAAGGTGGCCCGCGTCTCCGAGTTCACGGCCACACTCCTGCTCAACAGCGGGGACCTCGTCGGTGTCGGCCAGGCCGGTGAGGCGCAGCAGGTCAGCCCCGGCGCGGTCGTCGACAGCACGACGTTCGACGGCGGCCGCGACTGGCCGGCGTACAAGCCGAGGACGGTGAACGACGGCTCCAGCACCACCAGCGGCCGCAACACCCTCTGCAACGTGATGCGTTCGGTCGACGGCAAGGGCGCCACCACCCTGTCCACGTGGGTCGGCAAGGACTTCCCCGCGCAGCTCCCCACCGGATCCTCCAGCGCCTACGTCACCCCCGGATCCGGCCAGCTCTACCGGCAGTTCCAGGGCACCGAGACCGCGGCCGGCGGCGTCTTCCTGGTCACCGACACCGGCCTGCGCTACGCCCTGCAGTCCAACAGCGACAGCACCACCGACGACCAGGGCGTCGGCACCTCCGCCAAGCGGCGCAAGGAGGAGCTGAGCGAGGCGAGGATCGCCCAGACCCGCCTCGGCTACGAGAACGTGACGCCCACGCCCATCCCCGTCGAGTGGTCGAGGTTCCTGCCGACGGGCCCGCGCCTGTCGGAGTCGGCGGCGCGGCAGCCGCAGGGCTCGTAGCGGCGGCGGGAGGAGAACGCACTCATGCAGAAGTCGAATCCGCCGCGCACCCGGCCCGCCGAACACCCCGGCACCGTCGCCAGGACCGCGGCCCTGGCCGCCGCGGCGCTCCTCACCGCCACGGCCACCACCTTCGCCCTGCCCGCCACCCCGGCCCGCGCGGACGACGGCCAGTGCACCTTCCCGGCGAAGGACTACTCGGGACGGCCGTGGGCGCTGCAGCGCGTCAACCTGGACGCGCTGTGGGCCCAGTCCACCGGCAAGGGCGTACGGGTGGCCGTGATCGACACCGGCGTCGACGTCAAGAACCCGCAGCTCACCAAGGCCGTCGACGCGTCCAAGGGCAAGAACCTGCTGCCGGCCAAGAACGCCAAGGGCGAGAAGATAGAGCGCGGCAACAGCTCGGGCACCACGGACACCGTCGGCCACGGCACCCGCGTCGCGGGCATCATCGCGGCCCGGCCCGCCAAGGGGACCGGCTTCGTGGGCCTCGCCCCGGACGCGACGATCATCCCGGTCAAGCAGAACGACGCCGAGGGCGACGGCACCGCGCTCACCCTGGCCACCGCGATCCGCCACGCCGTCCAGGCCGGCGCCGACGTCATCAACATCTCCCAGGACACGGCCAACGCGGTCCGGCCGGACGCCCGACTGCAGCAGGCCGTCGACGAAGCCCTCAACCGGAAGGTCGTGGTCGTCGCCTCGGCCGGAAACGACGGCCTGGGCGGCAACGTCAAGGTGACGTACCCGGCGTCGTACCCGGGCGTACTCGCGGTGGCGGCGTCCGACCGCAACAACGAGCGGGCGGCGTTCTCGCAATCGGGAGACTTCGTGGGCGTCGCCGCTCCCGGCGTCGACATGATCTCCACCGTGCCCGGCGGCGGTCACTGCTCGGACAACGGCACGAGCTTCTCGGCCCCGTACGTCGCGGGCGTGGCCGCCCTGCTGAAGGCCAAGTACCCGGACTGGACGGCCCAGGAGGTCACCGCCCAGATCGAGCAGACCGCCGAACGCTCGATCCCCGGCCACGACCGGCTGGTCGGCTGGGGCGTCGTGGACCCGGTGAAGGCGCTGACGGACGTGGACCCGGAGCACCCCGTCCAGTCCCCGCGCCCGAGGACGGCGTCTCCAGGGGCGAGGCCCCCTCGGTCACCCCCTGCACTTCGGCGAGACGGCGGAGGAACGCGACACCCGCATGGCGACCTACGTGGTCGTCGGCGGCCTGGTCCTGGTCGCGGGCCTGGCCGGCACGGCCGTGGCGGTCCGCGACGCACGGCGCCGGCGTGCGGGGCGGCCGGGAGGAGCGCCATGGACACGCTGACGAAGATGAACGTGTTCCTGCTCGTCCTGTGTTCCGCTCTGCTGGCCATGGCCTGTGTGAAGGCGGACCGGGTACGGGCCTGGCGTGCCGGCCTCAACCCGTCGGCCCCGGAACTGCCGGACTCGGCCTTCGTCGTGGCCCGCGTCGTCCTCGTGGCCCTGGCCGTCGTCGGCGTCTGCACGGCGGTGCGGGGCTTCGGCGTCTCCGACCGGACGTCCTGGGACGACAGCGAGCTGACCAGCGCGGTGCACCAGGCCACCGGAGACCTCGACGGCTACACCTACACGACGGACGAGACGGGCAGCTCCTCCTACTTCACCGACTACGAGTCGCTGACCGAGGAGAGGGTCGCCCGCTACGGCGGCGGCGACGCCCCCGCGACCGGCGTCTTCGCCGACCCGGCGGGCACCGACACGGACACGGAGGCCCATCTCACCGTCACGGCGTCCGGCGCGGACAAGGCCTTCTGCGTCCACCTGGAGCGCACTCGCGCGAAGAAGCACGACTACACGCCTCCGGGCGTGAGCGGCAACCCGGGCACCCTGACCTTCCGGGGATACCGGCTGAGGGCCGGGGCGCGGGACGGGGAGTGCTGACCCCGCGCTCCGCCGGGCCTCACAGCTTGCCCAGCACGACCCCACGCCAGGTCCAGCCGGACTTCAGCACGGCGCTCCGCAGGGGTTCGCGCAGCTCCGCCGCGTCGAACCGGAAGGTCTCCGTCGCCTCCAGCCGGCCGTCGTCCCCCCGGCCGAGCGTCCACTGCCGCGTGACGGTCCGGTCCTGCCCGCGCGAGTACGACGACGCGACCTGAAGCCGCGGCGGACTGCCGACCCGGCTGACCTCCCACTGCTCCTCGAGGGCCCGCACCTCGTGGCCCGCACGGTCCAGCCGCATCCGGATGCGCACGGCGTGCGTGATCCGGGACTCGACGAAAAAGGTCTGCCAGGCGGGCTCCGCGATCCGCCACTCCGCCACCAGATCGGCGCCCTCCGCGGCCCCGTAGCGGACGACGTACGGAACATCCGGCCGGCTGAGTCCGAGCAGGGCCGTACGCAACTCCTCCGCCGGGACCGGCGGGACACCGTCCGCGGGTCGCCGGGTTCCGGTCAGCCTGTCGAAGAGTCCCATGGGCTCAACCTACGAGGGACACCGCCGCCGGCACAACAAACGCCCTTCCGCCTCCCGTGGATGGCGTCACGACGTCGCGCCGCCGCCCGGGCGCACACTGCGGACGAGGTCGCTGAAGTCGTCCAGGACGGCCGGATGCTGGGCCGCGGTCGAGGTGAGGATCAACCGGATCACCGCCCGCTTGCGCGGATCGGAGACGTCCAGCATGGACATGTACACCTGCGACTGCACGAGGTCGCGGCGCACCCCGCCGGCGATGGTCGAGAAGGACAGCGTCTGCGTGAGGCCAGGAGCCTCGGCGGAGCCCGTCTCGCGACGGCCGGTGACCGTGACCGAGGTGATGGCCCGGCCGAGGCGCTCCACCGACTCGTCGGCGATCTCCGGCAGCGTCGCCGGGTCCGGGCGGTACTCGCCGTCGATCGTGATGTTGGCGGTGAAGCCGCCGTCGGACGGCAGACGCACCGCCACGTACGCGGCGCCGGGGCGGCGACCTCGTCCGGAGGAGCCGACCGCCAGCCCTCCGGCAGGTCGAACTCGATCGGGACCGGCAGGCTCGTGGCCATGCGCGAGCCCTCCTTCCTGGAGCGGGGCACCCTCGCGAGGGTGCTGAGAAGTCTGGATCAGAAGAGGCTGCCGATGGCGTCACCGGCCGAGCTCAGCCCGTCGCCGACGGCATCGGCCAGATCGCCCGCGGTGTCGGTGACCTTGTCCGGGTCGACGGTGAACTCGAAGCCCACTTCACCACCGACGATGGGGAGAGACCCACACTGGTCTTGAACTCCCACTTCCCGTCCTGGGTCTTCCCGATGTCCAGATTGGCCTCGGCACCCGGACCGGCCCATCCCTCGGCGGTGACACCCGCCCCGATACCGCCGATGTCCGCGCCCACGGTGCCGCCGCCCTTGGCCCCCGCGAACGCCTCGCCGCCCAGGTTGATGCCCTCCAGGCCCGCCCCGGCATGGGCTCCGGCCTCGGCACCCGCCATGGCCTCGGCACGTCCGTAGACACCCACCGGGCCGACGTCGAAGCGGCCCTTGGACGAGGCCTCGCCGCCGGCCAGGGCGCCGGCCTCCCCTGAATGCCCTCATGGGTGATGCCGCCGCTCACGGAACCCTTGGCGCCCGCGTACGCTTCGGCCTCGCCGTCGAGCTTCACCGGCCCGTTGGTGAGCGAGCCCTCCGCGCTCGCGCGCCCGAGGTCGGCGTGCGCCTCGGCCTCGCCCATCTTGCCGGACCCGGTGTCCGGTCCGGTCGCCTCCGCGCCGACATCCGGACCCGAGGCCTCGGCCTCCCCGTCGGAGACCCACCCGTCGGGTTTGGTCGGGGTCTGCTTCGACTCGGCCACGTACTTGTCGATGCCGCTGTGCGCATGGCTGTTGAAACCGGTGAGCGTGCCGTCGTTCACGTCGGCGTCGAGCACCACCGCCTTGAGCGCGGTCTCGACGTGCGCGTCGGCCTCGACGACGTCCTTCACGGCCTTGTCCACGTGCGCCTGCCAGGAGGCGACGGCCGAGTGTACGGACTGCTGGTAGTCGGGGTCGTGGTGCATGGCGTTGCGCTCACCGGCGCTGAGCTTCGAGGTGTCGTAGGAGACCACGCCGGCCTCGGACACCGCCATGCCGGCCTTGACCGCGTCCGCCCGGGCCGACTCCAGCTTCTTGCGCAGGTCCGTGAACTGGGTGTGCGCCTCACGCAGCAGCGAGGCCACCGCCTTGGCCTCCTTCTGGGCGCTCTGGAACTGCTTGAGCGTGACGTCGAACCGCCGGCCGGCGGCGTCCGCGCTCAGCCCGGTCCAGGTCTGCCCCGTGGAGACACCGCACACATCCCGCTTGTAGGCGATCTCCTGCTTGTTGAACTCCTTCGCCATCCCGTCCCAACGGTCCGCCGCCGTGGAGAGCTTGGACAGGTCGGTGGTCATGATCTCGTGGTAGTTCGGCATGGGTTCCCCGTTGTGTGGCGTGGCAGCGTGCCGGTTCGGGACGGCCGTTCGGCGACCGCGCCCGGATGCGTCAGTGACCGGATGCGTCAGTAACCGGTGAGCACCGACACCGAGCCGGCGTTCGTCCCGGTCTGGATGTCCGTGTTCTGCAGCACGGTGTTGGCGCTCCGCAGCGACGCCTTGTCGGACGCGAGCATGTTCATCAGGTTCTTCACCTGGTCCCCCACGTCTCGTGCGCCTTCTTCAGGGCTCCCGACGTGTGCCAGCCGTCCCGGAACGCGGAGACGGCCGAAGCGGTGTCCGTGTCCGCCCAGTCGCCGGCCTTGCGGGTGTCCGGCTCGATGTGGTCCTCGATGGCCTTCGCGGCGGCCTTCTTCTCGGCCGGGGAGGAAGCGAGGTCCTTCTGCCCGCCGAGCAGCGGCGGGGGCCCCGAGGACCCACCGGGATCGGCGGGCAACTGGTTCAGCCGCATCCCGACGGGCTGCGCGGCCCCGTCGACCGCCGTCTGTCCTGCTTCCGGCCCTGCCATGACTCCGCCTCTCCCCGTACGCCGCCGAGTCCGCGCGGCAACTCTTCCTACTTCAGCGCGCCTTGGCGCGGCCCCCGCCGAACGACCGTGCCGAACGGCTCGGCCGAACGACTCCGCCGGACGGCTCTCCGCCGAGCGGCCTCAGCCTGCGGCGGGCGAAGCCTTGTCGTCGGCCTTGAAATCGAAGTTGATCTTCCCGTCCTCCACGGAGGTCACCTTGACCGAGACCCCCAGGGTGCTGCCGTCGTCCGCGGTGATCGTGCACCGGGTCGTCGTACCGACCTTGCCCTTGAGGTCCTCTGGGCAGGTGACGTCCGGCTTCGGCCGCCCGGTGGCGGCGGCGAGCTTCGCGGAAAGCGTGGAGGCCAGCTTGTCGGAGGACAGCTTCGGCGTGGACTCCCCGACACTGACGGACGCCGAGCAACCGGAGAGCAGGGTGCCGACAACGGCAGCCGAAAGGACCGAAACGGCCGCGTACGACCTGGTTGTGGGCATTCTGCACTCCGAGCGGGCTAGCCACGGCAAAAGGACGCGGGAAGCATACTCCGGAGGGTTGCCCGGACCGTGATGCGGGTGCGGCCGGTCAGTGCGATGCCTGCCAATCTTCACCGGTCCTTCAGAGCGCACGCATGAAATCTTCCCCCGCTCGTCGCCGATTGCCGCACCGGTGAGGGAAGGCCCTCAGGTCGACGGAACCTTCCGAGGGAGATCCGCCTCCGAAGAACAGCCTGCTTCGTCGGCAATCCTGCGAGCAACGGAGTTGAGGACCACCATATGGTCCCGGGCGCTGCGATAACTCTCGAGAGCGGAAGAAGGTGAGAACATCTCCCCCTTGATGAAGTGAGTCGCCCCCGTACCTGTCTTTGTGGTGCAGCCGAAGAAAAGATCTGCTCCGTTCGTCCCGGTGGCCGCGTACGCGCCGACGGGGAAGGTCACCGATCTATTGCTTGCCTTGCTGGTGGGATTCGGGTGTTGCTCTGCTGCATAGAACTCGATTTGCAGGAGAGGGAAGTCGTCGCCACTCTTCGTACTGTAGATGCTGCACTTGCTTCTCGATGTCGCGTCGTCATGCAGATGTCGGACTGCTCGGGACACCGAGAACGAATTGGACTCCCCCGCACCGTTGACACCGGTCAGCTCCGTAAAATGCCTCATGTGGAAGAGTCGCTCCAGCGCCGCGGCGGCTTCGGCGTCCAGCGCCCCGTCGCAGAGCCTCTCCGCGGTCACACCCGTTGGCTTCGCCCCGCCGCCCGACGAAGCGGCGCAGCCGGAGCAGAGCACTGCCGAGCCCAGGGCGATGAGCGCAGCGCGTCTTACACGGCCAACCGCCCGCACGAGCGTCCAGTGCGCCAGAAATCGTTGCATCTCAGTCCTTGTACGGGGGTCTGCCGCGGAAGTCGTCCTCTGCCGAGCCCGTTGCCACATAACTCGACTTGAGTTGCTGCGTCACCTGTTGATAGTCGGCCTTCCCGCCCGCTTCTTCGTACTTCGAGAAGTAGTGCTGGTAACTCGAACCCAGGTCGCCGATGCCCTTGTTGTAGAATTCCTGGCTGGTGAGTTGAGATTTTTCCAGGGGGTCGTCTTCCGTAGCGTCGGCGGCCTTGTCGATCTCTTGACCGATGAACGTGTTCACTACCTCACCACCGAAGTCTGCCGCAATCGGTGCGATGGCCACGCCAGCCGCGGTCGATCCAGGCAGGGGCAGTGCCGCGACACCGACGCCGACCGTGGTTCCCACGACAAGCTTTCCCCATTCGGTAGACCGGCCGAGTGACTTATTGGATTCCTCTGAGTCGACTCCGTAATCGGTTGCCGCCTGCTGCACTCGTGCGTGGTCGAGAATCCCTCGCGTTTCCGCCTTCATGGTGAGGGCGTCCACGCCATGGTCGTAGTTCGAAGCGGTCGTCGGCGGATGGGCGTCCAAAAGACTCGCGGTATAGACGTGTTGTTGTGCTACCACAATTCCGTGGGACGTCTCGTTCTGACCGAGTACGCTGAGGGAATCAATGGCACCTTGGTTGCCGAATTCGGCGCGCCGGCCGCCGTACTGGGCCGGGAAATCACCCGCATCGCGGGCATGGTCGCCCAGGCCGGACAAGCTGTAGTCGAGGTCATCGATGTACGCCCCGGCCATCTTGCCCAGACTGTCCGCCAGCTCGGGCTGGTCGTGCAACATCTTGGGGCCGTCCTCGCTGCCGTAGAGACAGGCCACCTGCTCCATCACGGCGGCGGTCGCGGCGTTGCGGTGGTCGCCGCCGGCCTTGACGGCGTCGGCGCTGACGTCGTACGCGTATCCGGTTGTGGCGGCCTCCAGCGCGTGACCCAGCGAGTCACGCCCCGCGACGTATCCGTCCTTACCCTCCATCGTGACGTCGGAGGCCCAGAGGCGTTCCTTGCTCAAGTACTTCAGATGGTCGTTGACCTCGGATGCTTTGTCGACCGAGTCGCCTGCGCCGCCGGGCTGGGCGAAGAACCGCGTCGAGGCCTCCGGGTTGTGGCCCAGTGCCTCCAGGAAACCGGTCACGGGGTCGCGGCCGCGGTCGTTCTTGTAGCCCCAGTAGTTGAGGTCACCCTGGTTGGCATTGTTGACCCACATGCTGATGCCCTCGCCATTGACCTGCTTGTCATAGGCGAGGAGCTTGCCGCCGTAGTCATTGAGGAACTGGTCGTCGTAGTCGCCGAAGCGCATCAGGTTGCTCATGACCGCGTAACCGGTCGGGTTGCCCGCGTCGTCGATGCCGAGCTGGTCCGGGCCCAGCTTGATCATCTGGCGCTCCCAGTCCTGCATCCTGTCGCTGTCCGAGAGCGTGGCCTGCCCGACGACGACGCCGAGGTTCTTCTGGAGTGCTTGGCCTGCTTACTGCGCTCGGGGTCGTACTCGCCCTGATACGGATCGGCGATCCCGGCGTAGAAGGTCAGTACTTTCTTTGGTCCGGCCTGTTCTGCGAACTCCTCGGCGAAGAGCGGGTCATCCTTGTATTTCGCCAGGGTCGCGTTGAGGGTAGCCAGCTCCGTTTTCGTGACGTCGTGAGGGTCCTTCGCCAGAATCCTGGCGAGCCTGTCGGCGTCAGCGATCGCCTTAGCAGCCGTGTCCCGATCTTCGTAACCGGTACCCGAGAAACCGTACTTGGCCTGATCGACCAGAAGGCGCAGCACTCTGGCGGCCGTGGAGTCGCTCTCAACGGCCTTGTTCAGAATTCGCTGGATCTCGTCACGCAGGTCGTCGACCACCTGCTGGCTCGTTGCGCCGGTCCCACCGCCGGGGTCGGACGCCCAGTCGGGGCGGGTGTTCTGGGTGACGACGAACTTTCCGTCACCGGTGTCCACCACGCTCAGGTGATGCCGAGTGGCGCCGCGCTCGATCGCTGCCTGGACCTCCGTGCGGTAGCCGATGAGTTCGTCACGGGTGTCGCCGAGGATGTTGGCGATGGTGTCGGCCTGTGTGTGCGCATCGGCGTATTCCCCGGCGGTCTTGTCGATGAAGTCGCGGGTCACGGCGGCGTTGAGGCCCGCCCAGTCCGCCTTGTGCGCACGTGCCTTGAGATGTTTGTCTGCGTCCTCGGCGAGGGCCTTCAGCTTCCTCGCCATGTTCCGCCAGTCGGTGACCGCCTCACCCAGCTGCTGGAAGTTGCCGAAGCGGAGTGCGTCGAGATCCACTGTCTCAGCTGCCCTTCCGCTCGTCGAAACCCTTCTCGAGCGTGGCGATGCCGCTCAGCATGCCGGAGATGTAGACCTCGTCGCCGGCATGCGCGCCCTTGGTGTAATCGAGGTGGTTGGAGATGTGGGCCGTGGCATCAAGGAGTGTTCGCGCCTGGTCCACCCAATGCTGCGCAACGGTGTCGAGCGCGGAGCCGATCTCGAATCCCTCGCTCGCCAAGCCGCTCGCGGCCTTCAGCGAGTTCATACGGGCAAGGTCGCTGTCGTGCTGGAACGCTTGGTACAAGTCGTAGGCGCCGTCACCGACCCCTGCGAGGTCGGTCTGATTGACGCGAAGGTCTCCTTGGCGGTTGGGGGTGCCGCCGGAATCGGGTGGGACGTGGTTGAGCCGCATGTGCGTCTGGCCTCGGGCACGCTGCAGTGCGTCGCCCTTCAGCTGCTCCCACTCGTCCCAAGCCACCGGCGGGCCCTTTCCCCTTATCACCACGGTTCACCCTCTCGTCGCACTGAGCTCTGTCGGGTCGGCCGTCACTCGAGAGGGCGTTCATCGCACGCTAGCAACTCGCGTTCGGCGCACGGACGGTGGCCGCAGCACCTCACCTGATTCGGTGTAGAGGTTTGATGAAGATCGCTGAGGGTGTCATCGTCGAGGTCGGCTGTGCCGCAGAGCCGGTTCATCCGCCCTGGAGGTGTACGGCGGCGAGGCGGGCGACCGGTTCGCTGCAAACAGGAAAATGGGACAAACCATGGCGTCGGGTGCGGTCTCGTAACCGAGTTAAGACACATGCCTGGTTGGACCGGTTGGGCAGGTTGACTAGAGTGGTAAAGGCGTTGTGAGACGCGGCTCGCTTTGCGATCGTACGGCGAGCGGGTGGTTGATCCCGGCCCGCCAAGGCCGGGGAACCGTACGGGGAAACGGGGAGGAGCGTCGTGCTTCCGGCAGACATGGTGGGGGGCGTGTCAGCGGCGAACCTGAAGGCCAGCGGCGACGCGTTGAAGAAGTTCGTGAGCCGGGTGGACGCCGTACTGAAGGACCTCGAGGGGTCGGCGGGGAACCCGACGCGGGTCGGGCAGCAGGCGATTCGTAAGGGATCGCTCAGTAGTACGTCCGGGCAGTTCCATGAGGCCGATGCCCTGTACGGGACGTTCAACGCGGTCCATGAGCGCCTCACCACGCTCTCCAAGACCCTGCACCTGCAGATCGAGGCGATCGGCATCGCTGTTCTGGGCGCCAAGGGAACCTTCGACAACCTCGAAGAGGAGCAGCGGCGGCGGTTCTGGGAAATTCAGGGCGAGATCAAGAAACTCGACGCACAGGGTGACAAGTACGCCGGTGGCGGCACCGATGTGGTGAGGTGACATGACCGACAAGCACGCGGCGGACCTCGATCGGGTCTCCCATCAGAACACCTTCGCAGACCTGGCGCGGGATGCGGCGGAGCATCCTCACGAGGGCGGCTGGCTCAAGGGCCTCGTGAACGGCGCAATTCGCGGTGTGGCCAAGGACACCCCGTACGCGGAAGCCATGGTCAGCCGTACGGAATTCAACGACTACTCTCTCAACAGAATAATTGACCTGGTCGAGCGGACGGACCCGGAGGACCTGGAGTCCTCCGGAAAGGCCCTGTGGGACGCACGCGATGCCATCACGGCGGCCGCTGACGAGCTCAAGGGCCAGTTCGACACGGTGCCGTGGGTCGGTAAGGCCGGCGACGACTTCCGTACCTGGGGCACAGGACTTGTCTCGAGCGCGTACAGCCTGAGCACATTTGCCGGGGGTGCGGGCGATCAAATCACGGCAGCCGCCGTTGGCCTTGCGTCCGTACGAAGCGCCATGCCGGATCGTGACCCGGCGAACCGGAAGCGGCCTGAGGACTTCACTGGAGCTGAGAAGGCGGCCAGCAAAGAAGAGTATGCAGCTGCCGTAAAGGTGGAGAAGGACCGCCAAGAGGCAATCAACCAGATGAACCGGTTGGCCTCGTACTACGCGGTGTCCAGCGAGCAGCTGCAGGCTCTGCATAAGAACGCTCCTGAGTTCAAAGGTGTGCCGGACGTCGGTGTTCCCAGGCCTCAGCGAAGCGAAGCTGCCCCTGAGTCCGGAGGGGCTGCGTCGGGTGGGACCCCGGCAACGGACTCGCCCGCTTTTGTCGGGGGGCATCACACGACAGTTGCTGTGGAACCTGTCAGGCATGTCCCGCATGAGACCGTTGCAGAGCCCGTGAAGCATGTTCCCGGGCACGTCTCGTCCCCCGAGCAGCCTCAGCCTGTGGGCACGAGTATCGACAGCACTGGAACACTGCCTCCGGTCACGACGGCTGGACCTGTACCCGGCCATACTCCGCCTGTCATCGGCGCCCCTCCCACCAGCGGCGGTCAGCCGGGTATGTTCGACGGCCCCTTCGGGACTCCGATTCCCAGCGCGGGGTCCGGCAGGAGTCTGAACGGTGCGGGAGGATTTCGAACTCCTCCTTCGGCTCAGGGCCGCGCGGGAACTCCTGGCCCTACGAACCCCGGCTCCGGACGTTCCGGAGGGCAAGGTCCCATGAACCAGATGGGCCGTGCCACGTCGACAGGACAGTCCGCCGCCAAGGGCGTCACGTCAGGGCCGAAGTCGGCACCGGGGAGTCGAGCGGTCAGCGGTGGTACGCCGCGGCCTGGTGGCACTGCGGCGCCGCGAGCCAACGGTGGGCCTACGACCGGTGCCGGCCGCTCCAACGGGGTCGTCGGTGGACGGCCTACGAACACCGGTGGCGCTGCGAAAGGCGGGGCACGGATCCCCCGCGGCACGGTCATTGGTCAGGAGGGTGCCGGTAGCTCACGTCCCGCGGCTGGTCGACTCGGGCAGCGTGGCGTCTTCGGAACGCCTGAGGCCGCTGCACGGTTTGGTGCAGGAGCAAGCAACTCTCGCACCGGTACGGGAGCGTCCGAGGCGGTTACGGGTAGGCCGTCCGCACGCAATTCCGCCTCGGGAGCTGAGCGCAACGGCATGACGCGTGGCGGTGCGGGACTCATGCGAGGCACCGTCCGCAACGGCAAGCCCGAGGGCGAGGAAGGCACGCAGGGAGCGCCGCGCCCCGACTACCTGGTCGAAGACGAAGAGACACACCTGCCCAACAAGCCCCGGCGTGATGTGCCGCCGGTGGTCGACTGACCGCGAGTGAGGACAGAGAAAGCGATGAAGTCAGGGATCAGCCGACGAGCCGAGCATGCAGGGCCCCGCAGGGTGCGCCGCGGAGGACGAGTGCGTGCACTGAGTGCGATCGTCGGTGCCCTGGCCGCTGTGACTGTGGGCCTGGCGCCGAGTGCCCTTGCGTACGACGAACAGTCGAAGCAGTGGTATTTGGACTACATGGAGGCCGACCAGTTGTGGAAGGTGAGTACCGGTAAGGGCGTCAAGGTCGCTGTGATCGACTCGGGCGTCAACCCGAACACGCCGTCGCTGAAAGGGCAAGTCCTCGCGGATGAGGTTCCCAAGCAGGTCGGTTATCGGGCGACGGACGACTACACCGGTCACGGAACAAGCATGGCTGAGTTGATCGCCGGCACAGGAGCGGGTGGCGGCCTGAAAGGGCTGGCACCGGGGGCGAAAATCGTTCCTTACCGAGTCGATCTCGAGGGGCTCAAGGGCGCGGAAGAGCATGAGAAGACGCCCGAGCCGGCAGAGGCGCTCAGGGCTGCGGCCGACACGGACGCAAAAATCATCAGCATGTCATTCGGCGGCATGACCACGGACGAAGACGAAGCGGCGGTCAACTATGCCGCCTCGAAGGGCAAGTTGCTGGTAGCTGCGGTCGGCAACAGCGGGACGAACGGCCTCGCTGACTATCCTGCCGGGTACCCCTATGTCGTTGGTGTGTCGGCAATCGGTGAGTCTGGTTCGGTTTCGAAGTTCTCCTCAAGCGACGGCAGTGCCGACTTTGCCGCTCCAGGTGAAGGCATTCCCGGTTGGTGTGACGCCAAGTTCCGTTCTTACTGCAACCGTCAAGGTACGAGCGCGGCGACCGCGATCACCTCGGCTGCCGCTGCCCTGATCTGGTCCGCTCACCCGGACTGGAACGTCAATCAGGTCGTCCGTTCACTCGTTGACACCGCGGGACGTAAGTGGCCGAAGAGCAAGCCGAGTAAGTACCTTGGCTATGGGCTTGTTCGTCCTCGCCTGGTCCTTGCGGACCCCCATTACGACGCCGGCCCGGCCAACGTGGACCCGCTCGCCAAGGCGAACGGCGGTGACGTGCTGGCAAAGTCCGGAACGAAGCCCTCCACACCTCCCTCCTCCTCTGCATCAACCCCGTCACAAGCCCCCGCGAAGGGTTCTACCGGCGGCACCTCGGCGGCAGGATCGAGCGCGGAGTCGTCGAGCGACAGCAACACCCTTTGGATCGCACTCGGCGCCGTCGCCGCGGTCATCGTGATCGGCGGCGGAGGGGCTGCCGTCATGCGGGCTCGGCGTGCCAGGTGACGTCGGCAGTCGTATGTAGCCCTGTGTTCTCGGGATAGGGCACGCAGTGCGGGCTCACCGTCGCACAGCGCCGACATGCGCGGTGAGCCGAAACAGTTGGATCGAAGAGACAGACAAGAAAGGGCGGGCTGACATGGCCGACAAGCAGAAGCTCGAAGATGCCGCAGTAATCCACCTGCAGAAGAGGATGGCCGAGAAGTACGAGGGCATCCGCAAGCGCGTGCACGGCCTCCAGGGCGTCATCGACGGCCTCGAGGGTCAGTGGCAGGGCATCGGCCGTGCCGCGTTCGACAAGAAGCAGTACGAGATCAACGAGTCGCTGAAGAACATCGGCGACATCCTCGGTGACGTCATCGAGGCGATGACCGCGACGCGCAACATCAAGGACAGCAAGGAAGACGAGGTGCGCGCGTCCGTCAACAAGATCGACGTCCAGGACGGCGCTCCCACGGTTCAGTCCTCCTCCCTCAGCTCCTACTGAGACTCGGCCCCTTCACGGGGCGAGCGGCACTCAGAGCTACTGCCGGGCAGCCGGCGCACACAACAGGCACACACAGGCGAGACGAGGTAAACAGCCATGGCCAACAACGCTGAGGGTCTGTCAGTAACTTACGACGGGCTCGACGTCGCGGCGACGAAGATCGGCAACGAGGCGAGCCAGCTCGAGCAGGACCTGCAGGAGCTCCGCAAGATGGTGGTGAGCAGCATGCAGTACTGGGAGGGCCAGGCCCAGACCACCTTCCACGAGAAGCTGCACCGCTGGGACAAGGAGGCGAACGACATCCACCAGGCGCTGACCGGGATCGGCCACGTCGTCGCCCAGTCCGGCGGTACGTACATGGAAGGCGACAAGAAGGCCTCCAGCTACTTCCAGTAGGACGAGGCTCACAAGAAGCAACTCCAGGGTGGGCGCGCGCGGGAGGCGCCCACCCTGTCGTCGGCCCGCAGGCGGCCGCCGCGGCCGGCAGCAACCTTCCCGTGCGGACGAGGACTGGGGATTCACGTGCACGGGACAGGCGCTCGAACCGGCGAGGCACACCCGGATGTCCCCGCCTCGCGCCGGATCGGCCCGTATGTCCTCCTCACCCCGCTGGACGATCCGCACACCCGCATTCCGGTGCCGGAGCGGCGCTACATCGCACGCAGCGTCGACGGCGAGCACACCGTCCTGCTCGGCGCACCTCTTCCCGGTGCCGACCATCAGGCCTTCCTTGCCGAGGCCGAGACCTCGCGCTACCTGCTCGGTCAGTTCATGGCGCCCGCCGCGGCATGCTCGGGCCCGGGGCAGAGCGCCTGGCACACACGCCCGTACCTGCCCGCCCTTCCGCTGCCCACCGCTCTGGCCGTGCATGGGGGACCGCTCCCCGAGCGGACCGTCCGGGCCCTCGGGGCGGCTCTTGCCGAAGCTCTGATCGTCGTTCACGGGCAAGGCCTCACCTACGCCGGCGTCTCGCCCGCGGCCGTGCTGCTCGCCGCCGACGGGCCACGCCTCACCTGCTTCGGCGCCGTACGGGCCGCGGCAGCGGAGGGCGCCGCGCGTTCCGGGCTGCCGGGTCTGGAGTCCGGCAGCCTCCCGCCCGAGCAGGCGACCGGCGGCCTTCCGCGTCCGCTGGGCGACGTGTACGCACTGGGCGCGACACTGGCGTACGCCGCGACCGGCTACACCGCTCCCGAGAGAGAGGAACTGCCGCCCGCGCTGCGTGCGACCATCGGCCGCTGCTTGTCGCGGGACGCCGGAGCGCGCCCCCAACTGGCCGAACTGGTGGGGACGTTCGCGCCTGCCTCGGGTGATGCCGGTCAGACGAGCGGAACCGCCGCGCTGCTCGGTCCGGGCTGGCTGCCGAGCCGGGTGATCGCGGCCATCGCCCACCAGTCGGCCGCCGTACTCGCCGCGGACATCTCGCGCGCCACCGTGTCCGCTTCCCGCCAGGACTGACGATCATCCGTATGGCTACTCCGCTCACTCACGACGACCCGCACACCATCGGGCCGTACCGCCCGGTCGCCCGCCTCGGCAGCGGCGGCATGGGCACCGTCTATCTCGCGCGCTCAGGAGGTGGACGGGCCGTCGCCGTCAAGACGATGCACGCGTCGATCGCCTCGGACTCCGGCGCCCGCACCAGGTTCCGCCTGGAGGCCGACGCCGCCCGCGTCATCGGCGGCCAGCACGGCGCGCAGGTCGTCGACGCGGACACCCGGGCCGAGACTCCCTGGATCGCCACCGAGTACGTGCTCGGCCCGCCCCTCGACGAAGCGGTCCAGGTGGCCGGCCCGCTCCCCGAGGCGACCGTACGCGCGCTCGGCGCCGCGCTGTGCGGGGCACTCGGGCAGCTCCACAGTTCCGACGTGGTGCACCGCGACCTCAAGCCGTCCAACATTCTCGTCACTGCGTACGGACCGAAGGTGATCGACTTCGGTATCGCCCGCGCCGCTGGCGACGACCGTCTCACCCGGGCCGGTGTCGCGGTGGGCACACCGGCGTTCATGTCGCCCGAACAGGCGAGCGGGGAGGAGCACACGTCGGCCGGTGACGTGTTCGCGCTCGCCGGAGTACTCGTCTTCGCCGTCACCGGACGCGCCCCGTTCGGTCAAGGTCAGACCGCGGAGCTCCTCTACCGGGTCCGCTACGGCGAGCCGGACCTCAGCGGCGTACCCGCCGACCTGCTGCCGGTTCTCGGTCCGTGCCTGGACAAGAACCCGTTCCGACGGCCGACCACTTCGGAACTGGCCGCACAACTGCACGACGGATCGGGTGAGTTCGCCGGGCACCTGCCGGACCCGGTGCTCCACGACATCGCCCGCAGGGCCACCGAGGTCTGGCAGATCAGCCCGCAGCGTCTGCCCGCGCCGCCCGCGGAGCTCGCCGGACCACCGTCCGTACCGGCCGAGCCCATGCCGCATCGCCGGCTGCTACTGGTCGGAGGTGGAGTCGCGTTCGTCGCGGCGGCCGCCGCGACGGGGGCCTGGGCCTGGCGCCGGGGTTCCGGGCCCGAGCCGAAGCCGCCGGTGGCCGGTCCCAGCAACAGCCAGCAGCCGAAGAGGAAACTCGACTCCGTGTGGCAGATCCAGGTCGCCGATCCGCCGTACGGCACGGTGCCGCCCGCACAGCCGCTCGCGGTGGGCGACATGGTCGCGGTGGTGGCAGGGAAGGGGCTGGGCGGGATCGACGCCCTCTCCGGATCCGTCCGGTGGGCGTCGGACCAGATGGAGATTCACTGGCAGGTGGCGACCGACGGCGAGCGGCTTGTACGGATGCTGACTCCGGAGGGTTCCGAGTACAACGCGGGGAAGCCCGGTGGGTTTCCTCTCTCCCTGGCCTCCGTGGACCTCGACACCGGCGTCGCGGACGACCGCTTCGCCCGCTTCACCGACTTCAACGGTGTCATCAGCCAGAATCAGGTGCTGTGCACGGCCGATGGTGTCGTGTACGCGGCAGCGGGCCAGGGGAAGTACGACGAGTACTTCCTCGCGTCGCAGTCCTGGTCGGTCTTCGCCGTCGACATCCGTACCGGGAAGAGGCTGTGGATCAAGCCGCTGCCCTCGCGCCCGGATCGCACCGACCGTCTGCACTTCCTCGCCGCCGACGTCATCGGCCACCAACTGGTGGCACTGCAGGAGACCAACGACGGCAAGGTCCGCGTCGTCGTACGCGACACCCGTACGGGAGAAACACGCTGGGAGCGGCCGCTCGACGGCGTCGGGCCAAGTCGCATGCAACGGACGCCGGCCACCGATACCAGGAACCTCTACCTGGGCAGCGGCCGGTTGCGGGCCCTGCGGTTGAGCGATGGAGCTCAGGTCTGGGACTCCAGGACCTCCAGTCCAGGGCGTACGTACGGTCCACCGGCGGTCAAGGGCGGAGTGGTGTACGCCGTGGAGAAGGGCCGCGGACTCGTCGCCTTCGACGCCGGAAGCGGACGTGCCCTGTGGGCGGAGAGAAGCGACGGAGACGCCGGCGCCGACCTGGCGGCCGCCCCGGTGATCGGCACCGACTGCGCCTACGTCAAGCGCGCCTCGGCGCTCTGGGCCGTCGATCTCTCCTCGCGCACGCCCACAGCGTCCTACAAGACGACCGGCGACCGGTTCATCGCCCATGAGAAGGCCAGGGTGACCATCGCACTGGGCGGAAAGTTCCTCGCGGCCTTTCCTCTCAAGTGAGCGGCCGCCCACCGATGACGAGAGATGAAGGCAGTCAGCGATGAAGACCCTGGGTGTCGGTGACCCGCTCCGCCTCGGGCCGTACCGCCTGCTCGGTGTACTGGGCGAGGGCGGCATGGGAAAGGTGTACGTCGGTGAGGACGGCAGGGGAGGGGTCGCCGCCATCAAGGTGCTACGGCCCGAACTCGCCCACGACCAGAACCTCGCCCGCCGCTTCGTCCGCGAGGCCCTCGCGGCGCAGGCCGTGCGGAGTTCGGGCGTCGCTGCGGTGCTGGGCGCGCAGACCGAGGGCGGACGGCCCTGGATCGCCACCGACTACCTGGCCGGACCTACCCTGGACCAGGCGGTCGACGGCCATGGGCAGCTCGACGAGACCGCCGTCCGGGCTCTGGCGGCATCCGTCGCGCGGACCCTGGGGGACATCCACGCCGCCGGGTTCATCCATCGCGATCTCAAACCGCAGAACATCGTGCTGACGTCGAGTGGGCCACGGGTGATCGACTTCGGCATCGCCCGGCCCGAACACGGTCTGACTCTCACCACGACCGGTCAGATCCCGGTCACGCCTGGATACGGGGCACCCGAGCAGGTTCTGGGGCGGCGGGTTACCCCGGCGGCCGACGTGTTCTCCCTGGGGGCCGTGCTCGTCTACGCGGCCACTGGTCGGCGTGCCTTCGAAGGCGCCCATGTGGCCGCAGTGCAGTACGAGGTCGTCCACGGCGAGCCACGCTGGGACGGCCTGGCTCCGCACTTGCATTCGCTCATCGCCCCTTGCCTGGCCAAGGAAGCTGGTGCACGGCCCGGTCCCGCGCAGATCAGCGCGGCGTTCGCCCCACCCGGAAACAGTGGCCGGGTGTGGCGGCGAGGCCCGGTGGCGGACGAGATCAAGGAACGGGAGCGCCAGGTCCGGCAGCTCACCGCGGCACCTGCGACGGGCACGACGACACCTGTGACGAGACGGCGCCTGCTCACCGGGTTCGCGGCCGGCGGCACGGTGCTCGCCGCGGGCGGCGGGGCGACCGGGTGGTGGCTGCTCCGGCAGAAGGAAGCCGACCGGAAGGCGGACCCGTTCACGACCCCGCCCGCCGCGGGGACCCCGAAGGCCCGCCTGCTGCTCGCGGACGACGGCGACTACATCATCGACGGCTCTCCGAAACCGCTGTGGCACGCCGACGTCGGCGTGGACTCCGACTCCCGCGCCCCGCTGCCGATCAGGGACGTCGTCGTGATCGGCGTCTACGGTGGCGTCGCCGCCTTCAACGTCGTCGACGGCAAGCAACGCTGGCATGTGAATGACGTACTGGCCGGCCACTATCTCTCGCTCTCCGACCGGCTGTTGGCGGTCCTGGGCGCCGACGGAGTCGTGCGGACGTTCGTCCCCTCCACGGGCGAGGCCAAATGGACCGCCGACGCCGGCGCGGCGGCTCTCGTCGCCGCGGACGACGAGGCCGTATACGTCATGACCAAGGACCATCGGCTGCGCAGCGTGGGCCGCTCCGACGCGAGGATCCGGTGGACCATGCGGATTCCGGCGCCCTACCGCGGAAAGATCACCATTCATGCGGCTGTCGACAGCGGACGCCTGGTGCTGGCCACGACCGACGGCAGCGTGCTCGCTGTGACGACGCGTGACGGCCGGACGGCGTGGGAGCGCCCCAACCAGGCGGAGAAGCTCCAGGTCGAGCCCGTGGCGCGGAACGGAGTCGTCTACCTCAACGGCAGGACGCTGACCGCGCGGCAGATCACCGACGGCTCGGAGATCTGGTCGAAGACCACTCATGACATGTACAGGGACCCCGCGGAGTGGGGGCCGGCGACCGTGCACGCGGACTCCGTGTACGCGTCCGGCGGGATGTTCCCCGAACGCCGCGACACCGGCGACGGCGGCCGGAAGTGGATTTCCCGGAGCGGGGGCAGCAGCGACAGCCCCGTCCTCGTCCAGGGCACCGGCGTGTGGACGATCGACCACTCCTACAAGACCTCGGTGAACGCCGTGTATGTGGCGAACGGATACCAGGGCTGGACCTACGAACTGCCCGAAGCCGACCGTCACGGCCTCGCGGTCGACGGCAACAGGGCTTTCATCAGGAACGACAGCTCACTCCACGCGCTGCCCGTCTTCTAACCCGCACACCGCTTCGATGCGGAAACCGCGTCGGTGAACTTGCTGATGACCTTCTCCATGGTCGCTTTGCCGACGTCCTCGGCATCCGCCCGGACCATGGTGAAGGTCTCGTGGTCCGCCTTCCGCGGCTTGTCGCACGAGGCGTGCCCGACTGCCTGCGCATCGGAGATGACGTACTTTCCCTCCCTCTCGACGGTGTCGGACATGCCGTAGGTGCTGTAAGCGACGCCACTCAACGTCGTTTCGGCGGCCCGTTGCTCGATGATGCTGGTGACGGCGATTCGTCCGTCGACCACCAGCCGGCAACGTGTGAAACCGGAGGGACCGCTCTTCACGGAGGAGATCTTCTTCCCCGCTGGAAGAAGCGGTTCAAGTGTGGATGCGGGCAGGGCAACCCCGCAGAGAGACGCCGGGACGGCGTACTCCCGCTTGGCCTCCGGCCCTCCGGAGGAACAGCCGGCCACGGCCAGACCGGCGGCTACCAGGCCGGCGATGCGGATCGGAAGGGCATGGGGTCGGATACGCGGCATCGGGGTTCCTGGCTAGGGGATTTCTGTCTCGAGATCATCGGCCATGTGACGCCCGTTCGTGGATGCGTCGTTGAAGCCGTTCTGAGTCGCGTCCATCGCCCATCCGCCGACCCGGCCGGCATCCGGGGAGTGGTGCGCCTTGGCCGCCTCGACGGCCGCCCGCTGAGCCAATGCGGTGTTCCGCTCACGGCTGTCCTCCCAGAGCTGGGCGGAGCTGAGCCCGCTGTCCTCCAGGTGGCTGCCCTCGACGCCGTTGAAAAGCTCGCCGAGCACCACGCTGCTCACGGTACCGGCGGCGCCTCCGACCGCTGCGCCCACGACCGGCGTGGCGATGAAGCTCGTTCCTACGCCGATACCGGTGCCGACGACGCCGTTCGCCACGTTCTGCCACTGCGAGACGGCGTGGTTGTAGGCGTCGTCCGCTTCCTTGGCGGGGCCGAGCACCGCCTCCTGACGGCCGATGGCCAGGGAGCCTCCGATCTCAGCCGACCGCCGGGAGATCTCCTTGACCGTGTCCTCGGCACTGGCGTCATACCGCTGGTCCGGGGGCAGGTCCGGGTTCAGGTGGTAGTCCATGAGGTTCGCCATGTACGCCTTCTGGCCGACCTCTACGGCGGAATAGCCTTCCGGGTTCTGTCCGACGGAGATCAGGAAGCGGGACACGTCGGCGTGGTCCATCTGCGCGGACGCACCGGCTACCGGGAAAAGCTTCTCGATCTCGTGCCACTGCTCGGAGTCTCCACTCGACTCCACATCCGTGGTCGCCCGATTGATGTCCGGAAGATACTCCGACGCCATCTGCCCGATGCTGTCGGACATGTAACCGTGGTCGGTCAGGCGGTCCGGTTCCTCGCTGATGGACTTGACCACGCTCGCCATGAGACCGGCCTGCCGGTCGTTGTGCGCCGGGGTGTCCGCCGTCGGGAGTTCGCCCGCGGGATGCCCGGTCGTGCCCGCCTCGATGGCCAGCGCCAGGTTGTTCTGCCCGGTGAAGATGTCGTCACCCGTGAGGCTGGTCTCCTTGGGCCACTCCCGGTCCTCGAAGAGGTACTGGAAGTTGGAGACGGCCTCCTTGTGGTCCCCGTCCTTGGGCAGGTACTGCTCGGTGAGGAAGCCCGTGGCCGCGTCTGGGCTGCTGGACAGCGCCTTCAGATAGCCTGTCAACGGGTCGTCGCCGCTGTCGTCGCCCATGCGGTTGAGCCAGGGATCCACGCCCATGTGCTGCCAGGCCATGTTGGGGTGCTCGCCGTTGCCGGTGAGCCTGCGCTCGGTGGTCATGAGAGCGGTGCCGTAGCTCTTGAGGAACTGGTCGTCGTAGTCGCCGGCCCGCATCAGGTTGCTCATGACCTGGAAGCCCGAAGGACCTGTCTGACCGCCGACGGGCTCATCGCCGAGGCCGATCATCGTGCTCTTCCACGCCGTCATGGCGGCCGAGTCGCTGTGGGAGGCGGTGGCCAGCGTCAGACTGAGGTTGCGCTGCAGGTCACCGTACTGGTCGACGCGCTCCGGTCCCAGCCGGGCCGCCTTGTGGGGGTCGTTGATCCCGGCCCAGAACTCGAGTGTCCCCTCCGGCCCGAGCCCGGTGGCGAACCGTTCCGCGAACAGCGGGTCGTCGGCGTACTCCTTCAGCCCGGCGTTGAGCTGGTCGAAGTCGGCGGGCGACAGGTCCTCCGGGTCCTTCTTGGCGAGGGCGGCCAGCCGGTCCGCTTCCCTGACGGCGGCGTCGGCCGTGTCGCGGTCCTCGTACTTCGCGTCCGAGAAGCCTTGGTCCGTCTGATCGGCGAGGGCCATGAGCACCGTCTTCGCCGAGTTGTCGCTCTCCGTCGCCTTGGTGAGTATGCCCTCGACCTCGTCGCGCAGGGCGGTGACGTCCTGCGCGGAGTGTTCCGGCGGTGTGTAGCCGGACGCGGCACGGTCGGGATGCACGTTCATGGTCACGGTGAAACTTCCCTGGCCGGTGTCCATCACGGTCAGGTTCTTCTTCAGCCCGCGCTCGATTGCCCCGTTGAGCTGCTTCTGGTAGCCCTTCAGCTCCCCGGCGGTGTCGCTCAGGATGTTGTGGATCGTCTCCGCCTGGGTGTGGGCGTCCTGGAACTCCCCGGCCGTCTTGCCGATGAACTCCCTGCTGACCTGGCTGTTCTCACCGGCCCAGTCGGCCTTGTTCGCGGCCTGGTGCAGGCCCTTCTCGGCGTCGTCCGCGAGGTCCTTCAGATTCCGGACCATCCGTGCCCAGTCCTCGACGGCGTCGTCGAGCTGCTTGAAGTTGGCGAAGCGCAGAGCGTCAAGATCCATCAGTCGGCGTCCCCGTCGTGCGTCGCGATCAGTTCTTGGGCTTGGCCGGCGAGCCGTACACCGGGTTGTGGTCACCCGGCCCGCCGACTCGCTCGTCGAAGCCGGCGTCCAGGGTGTCGATGCTGCTCATCTGCCGCAGGATGTACGCCTCGTCGCCCGCGTGGATCTTCTTGGTGACCTGCATGTGGTTGGAGATGTGGGCACACGCGTCCAGCAACGAGTCGAGCTGCGTGGACCACTTGTCCGACACGTACCGCAGCCCCGAGCCGAGGGCGAACCCCTGCGTCGTCAGATCATTGGCCGCCGAGTCCACGCTGGTGTTCGACAGCCGGGCCCGGTCCCAGAGCTGGGTGTACAGGGTGTGGGCGTGGCTGCCGATCTTCGCCAGGTCCTGTTGGGTGACCTTGAGGTCACCGGTCTGGCCGGGAACCGCCGTGGGGCCGCCTCCGGGATCGGCCGGCAGCTGGTTGAGCCGCATGTGCGTCTCCCCGCCCTGCTGGCGCGTCACCGCGTCGCTCTTGAGCTGCTCCCACTCGTCCCATGCCATGGGTGATCCATCCTCGCGAACCGCGCGTTCAGTGATCGTCGTCCACTTTGGATTGTCCAGTTCCGGTCAACGTAGCAACAGGTGCGAACGGACGCAGCGGCAATCCCGAGTGCGTGCAAACTCCACCCGAGTCCTCCGGGCGACGAGTGCCCGGAGGACTCCGGGGCCGAGCGGGCTCAGTTCACCTCTTCCGCGACCTGTCCCACCTGCACCATGGGCTTGCCCCGCTTCCGCGACACGAACACGCCCCGGCCCGCGGGCATCGGGCGGGGCCGTACGCCGCCCAGCAGGTCGCCCTCGGCCGGGTCGCCCGCGAGGACGACACCCTGGGCGCCGAGTTCCTTGATGCGCTGCATGAAGGACTCGTAGCCGGCGCGGCCGGCGCCCGCCGTGGAGCGGGCGATGATGAAGCGGACGCCGACGTCGCGGGCGAACGGGAGCAGCTCCGTCAGGCCTGCCAGCGGGTTGCCGCTCGACGTGGACACGAGGTCGTAGTCGTCGATGACGACGTACACCGTCGGGCCCCGCCACCAGCTGCGGTTGCGCAGCTGCTCCGGCGTCACGTCGGCGGTCGGGGTGCGGCGCTGCATCAGGTCCGCCAAGGCGTCCATGTGGTGCTGCATCTGGTTCGACATGGGGATGTACTCCGCCAGGTGCGACGGCGGTGTCACACCGAGCAGCGAGCGGCGGTTGTCGACGACGAACAGCTTGCAGCTGTTGCCGTCGTAGCGCTCGGTGAGGCGCTTGATCAGCAGCTTCAGCAGGTTCGACTTTCCGGACTCGCTCTCGCCGAACACCAGGAAGAACGGGTCCTGCTCGAAGTCGACGAACACCGGCTCGAGGTTGTCCTCGTCGAGCGCGAAGGAGACGCCGCGCTGCGGGAAGCGGTCGCCCGGCGGGAGCTGCGCCGCGGGGAACTCGCGGGGCAGCAGACGCACCTCCGGCGCGCCCGGCTCCTGCCAGTGGCGGGTGACCTCGGCGGCCAGCGCGCTCGTCGCCTCCGCGAGGTCCGTGTCGGAGGAGAGGCCGTCGATGCGCGGGACCGCCGCCATGAAGTGCTGCTTCTGCGGCGTCTGGCCACGCCCCGGCACACCGGTGGGGACGTTGGCCGCGACCTTGCGGTCGAACTCGGAGTCCATCGGATCACCGAGCCGCAGCTCGAGGCGGTTCATCAGGTGGTCCTTGAGGTTCGCGCGGACCTCCATCGAGCGCGAGGCGGTCAGGATGAGGTGGATGCCGTAGCCGAGACCGCGCGCCGCGATGTCCAGGACCAGCGGCTCCAGCGCCTCGTAGTCCGTGCGGAAGTTGCCCCAGCCGTCGATGACCAGGAAGACGTCGCCCCAGGGCTGGTCGGTCACCGAGATGTCACCGCGCGCGCGGCGGGAGCGGAACTCCGCGATGGAGGAGATCCCCGAGGAACGGAAGTACTCCTCGCGGCGGGTCATGACGCCGTAGACCTCGGCCGCGGTACGCCGGACCTTCTCGGGGTCCAGCCGGGAGGCGACGCCGCCCACGTGCGGCAGGCCGGCCACCGCGGCCATGCCGCCACCGCCGAAGTCCAGGCCGTAGAGCTGCACTTCCTGGGGGGTGTGGGTGAGCGCGAACGAGGCGATGATCGAGCGCAGCAGCGTCGACTTGCCGGACTGCGGGCCGCCGACGATCTGCATGTGGCCGGCCGCGCCGCCGAAGTCCGTCCACAGCGGGTCGCGCCGCTGCTCGTACGGCTTGTCGACGAGGCCGACCGGGATGACGAGCCGGCCCGCGCCCTCGTAGCCGGGCTGGGTCATGCCGCGGCCGGGCACCGGGGCGAGCCCGGGAAGCAGCGCGTCCAGCGACGGCGGGCTGTCCAGCGGGGGCAGCCACACCTGGTGGGCGGCCGGTCCCTGGGCCTCCAGGCGCCGCACGATCACGTCGAGCACGGTGTCCGCGAGCGCGTCGTCCTGCTGCTTCTCGGGCGTCTCCTGGCGCTGTCGGGGACCGGCGCGTACTGCACCGGGACCTCGGCCGCCGTGAACAGCACCGGCCTGCGGTCGACGGGCAGCGGGCCGCCCAGCGCGGCCGCCGCCTGCGAGCTCGTGCGGTACACGCCGGAGACGTACGCCGCCTTGAAGCGCACCATCTCGTCGGTGCCGAACTTCAGGAAGCCGGAGCCCGGCACGTTCGGCAGCTCGTAGGCGTCCGGCACGCCCAGCGCCGCGCGTGACTCGGCCGCGGAGAACGTCCGCAGACCGATGCGGTAGGAGAGGTAGGTCTCCAGGCCGCGCAGGCGGCCCTCCTCCAGACGCTGCGAGGCGAGCAGCAGGTGCACGCCCAGCGAACGGCCGATGCGGCCGATCTGCACGAACATCTCGATGAAGTCGGGCTTCGCGGTGAGCAGTTCGCTGAACTCGTCGATCACCAGGACGAGCGAGGGGATCGGCTGCAGCGGGGCGCCCGCCGCGCGTGCCTTCTCGTAGTCGTGGATGTTCGCGTAGTTGCCCGCGTCGCGGAGCATCTCCTGGCGGCGGTTGAGCTCACCGCGGATCGAGTCGCCCATGCGGTCGACGAGGGTCAGGTCGTCCGCGAGGTTGGTGATCACGGCCGCCACGTGCGGCATCTGGGCCATGCCCGCGAACGTGGCACCGCCCTTGAAGTCGGCGAGGACGAAGTTCAGCGTCTCGGAGGAGTGGGTCACGGCCAGGCCGAGCACGAGCGTGCGCAGCAGCTCGGACTTGCCGGAGCCGGTCGCACCGACGCACAGGCCGTGCGGGCCCATGCCCTCCTGGGCGGCCTCCTTGAGGTCCAGCATCACGGGCCGGCCGTCCTCGCCGAGACCGATGGGCACGCGCAGCCGCTCCGACTGCGAGCGCGGCCGCCAGGTCCGCTTGGTGTCGACCGAGGCCGCGTCGCCGAGGTTCAGCAGGTCCGTGAACTCCAGGTTGGCGAGCAGCGGTTCGTCGTCGTCCCCGCCCGAACCCATCCGCAGCGGCGCCAGCTGGCGGGCCAGTGCCTCGGCGGCCTCGTACGACAGGACGTCCGGCGTTCCCTCGTAGACCATGCCGTGCGCCGACTCCAGGCGCAGCTCCTCGGGATGTACGACGACGGAGAGGTCGCCGCGGCCGATGGTGAGGTCGCCGGGCACGACCTCCAGGACCGTCACGCCCTGCAGACCCTCGGGGCTGGCCAGCAGCGACGTGGGCGGCAGCGAGACCCCGTCGAGCACGACCACCACGTGCGGCTGCTCGGCGACCGGCGGCGCGCCGGGGTGGAACCGGGGGCGGCCCTGGAGACGGGAGGCGAGCCGGTCCTCCAGCTCCACCGGGCTGGTGGTGATCAGGCGCATGCTGCCGGCGCCGTCGGCGAGGCCCGGGGCCTGCGCGTGCGGCAGCCACTTGGCCCACTCCCACTCGGGCGCCGACTCGCGGCCGGTGACGACGGCGAGGACCAGGTCCTCGGGGGAGTGCAGCGACGCGAGGGAGCCGGCGACGGCGCGGGCGGTGCCGCGCACGGTGCCCGGCTCGCCGCTGACCGTCACGTGGTAGAAGGCCCGCAGCGACACCGCCATCGGCAGGTCGTCCAGGGCGCTGTGGGTGGCCAGGAAGCGCTGCATGGCGCCTGCGGTCAGCGGTTCCAGCTCGTCGACCGGGGCGGTCTGCGGCGGAATCAGGGGGTTGCCAGCGCCTGCGGGCCGAGGCCCACCCGTACCTGCCCGAAGTCCTCGTCACCGGTGCGCCGTTCCCACACCCGGCTGCCCTCGGCGACCAGCGCCCACAGTTGCTCGGGTGAAGGGTGCAGGTAGAACTGGGCGTCGCGCTGCGCCTTCGCGGTGCCCAGCGCCTCGCGCCGGGTCTGCGACAGGTAACGGAGGTAGTCGCGGCGCATGTCGGCCATCTGCCCCTGGCTGCCGCGCCGGTAGCGGACGAGCATCGAGATGCCCATGCCGATCGTCGACGCCACCATCACCAGGCCCATGATCTTCATGAACGGCTGGGCCTGGGGGTTGAAGAAGAACACCACGGACCCGCCCATGCCGAGCATGGGCAGGAGCTGCATCAGCGCGCCCTCCTGCTGGCCGCGCGGGAGCTCCGGCGGCGCCTGCAGTACGACCTCGTCCGTGGGCACTTCCTTCGGCAGTGCCCGCGGCGGGCGCTTGACGACGATGTGGCTCACTACGCACCAATTCCCTTGCCGGGCCGAGATTTTTCGTCCGCCGCCCCGTGTCGGGCGAACGTCGACCGCGAAGCGCGATCCTACTGACAACCACGGACAACGGCGGGCGGTAGGGTGCCGGTGAGACGCGTGAGCAGTTGCGAATCGTTCCGGGAAAACCCGGGCAATCCGCAACGGTTCGAAGCGAGCGCCACCCCGCGAACCCCGGATGCGACCCCGCGGTCGGCCGAGGGAACGCACGGCGCGGCTCAACCTACACAGGATCTTTACGGGCGGAAGGGTGCGCGGCGGCACCGCGGGCCCGCCCCACCGACGAGGGGGAACAGCAGGTGAGCATGACGGCCTCCGCGCCGGCCGGCGCGACCGGCGGACCGGGCACCGGAGCCCCTTCCGGGCGGGCATGGGATTCGGCTTCTGCCGGGTCACCATCGTGGCGCCCGACAGCCGTATCGACGTGGCCCTGCCCGACGACGTACCGGTCGCCGACCTGTACCCGGAGATCCTGCGCCTCTCCCAGCAGAGCCCCGCCGAGGGCGCACCGGTCGGCTATCACCTCGTACGGCGGGACGGCACCGTCCTCGACGGCGCCCGCTCCTTCACCGCCCAGCGCATCCTCGACGGCGAACTGCTCACCCTGCGCCCGTTCGCCGAGTCGCTGCCGCCCGCCGTCCTCGACGACGTCTCCGAGGCGGTGGCCTCCGCCGTCACCCGCGACCGCGCCCTGTGGAGCGGCGACCTCACCCGTGCCGCCGGCCTGGTCGCGGCCGGCATCCTGCCCGCGCTCCTCGCCTTCGTGGCCTGGAGCTCGCAGATCCGGCACGACATGAACAGCCTGCAGGGCATCGTCGCGGGCGTCACCGGCGTCCTGCTCGTCGGCATCGCCTGCGTACGCGCGCGTGTGTACGACGACCGGGGCTCCGCGGTCGCGCTCGGACTCGGGGCGCTCCCGAACATCGGCGTGGCCGGCTCCGGACTGCTGCCGCTCTCCGGCGGCGAGGGCATCGGACGGCTGCAGTTCCTGCTCGCCTGCGCGGCGGTCCTCGTCGCCTCCGTGGTGCTCACCCTGGTGTCGCCGGGCGGCGACAGCCCCTTCGTGGCGTTCGTCTTCGCCTCCGCCATCGGCGTGATCACCACCTTCATCGCGGTACTCACCGGGCTGAGGCCCATCGAGACGGCCGCGATCTGCGCCCCGCTGTCCGTCGTGGCGCTGGCCTTCCTGCCGGGTCTGTCCATGCGCTTCGCGCGGCTGCCCATCGGCTTCGAACCGCCCAACCCGTCGCGCGGCGGCTACGGCGGCGGCGAGCCCGCCGCGCAGGAGCCCGTGGACGCCGAACGGGTGGCCGCCCAGGCCCGCCGCGGCCACGAACTCCTCGTCGGCCTCGTCGGCGGCTGCGCCCTGGTCGCCGTCGGCGCCTCGATCGTCCTCGGCTTCTCCAGCAACACCTGGGCCCAGCTCCTGGCCCTCGCGACCGGTGTGGCGATGCTGATGCGGGCGCACCTGTTCCGCTACACCCAGCAGGTCGGCGCCACGCTGGCCGCCGGCCTCGCCGCGATCGTCTTCCTCGGCCTCGGGCTCGCCCTGAACCCGCCGCGCGACTACGTGATCGACGCCTTCCAGGGCGACACCACCGCCCTCGACATCCGCAGCGTCTGGCTCGCCGCGGCGGTCGGCGCGGCCATCGCGCTGGTCACCGCGATCGCCCTGATCACCCCGCGGCGCGGCGTCACCCCCTTCTGGGGACGCTTCCTGGAGATCGCCGAGAGCTTCGTGCTGCTCACGCTGATCCCGCTGGCGCTGGCCGTCTTCGACGTCTACGCGCGGGCCCGGGCGATGACCAGCTAGGCGACACGGCGGCCCGACGGCACCGAAAAAGGGCGGCACGCGCGCGTGCCGCCCTTCGCCGTGCTCCGCTCAGTCCGCCGCGAGCTCACCGTCGTGCGGCACCGGCTTCAGGTCGAACTCGCCGTCGCGGGCGCCCAGGACGAAGGCACGCCACTCGGCCTCCGTGTACCGCAGGACGGTGCCCGGGTCGAGGGAGGAGCGCATCGCCACCGCCCCCGCCGGCAGGTACGCGATCTCGACCCGCTCCTCGTCCTCCTCGGTGCCCGGCGCGCAGTGCCACTCGGCGTCCGAGATGTCGAGCGCGTACAACTCGTCCCGCTCCCGCTCCTTGCGTGCCTTCATCTCCGCTTCCGACTCCGCCATCCCGAAGCGACCCCTTCCCGACGTCCGTACGCTCAGAGGACTCACCCTAGTGGCGGCCACCCCCCGCTCCGGGGCGTTCCGTAACCGGGGACAGGGGCCCCTCGCCCGCCTGGTACCCTGGTCGACGGCCGTTTGTGTACGCACCCCCGGAGCAAACGCAGGCATCCCCTGTCGCTCTGGTGGCCGCGCCCAGCGGGTCCCCGCCTCCCGAGTCGTGGAAGCTCCCCCGAGATGTGGACCGGGGGCACTCGGTGGCACTTACAGACTATGAGGAGTACGCGTGTCGCTCGACGCCGCTACGAAGAAGCAGATCATCACCGAGTTCGGTACCAAGGAGGGCGACACCGGCTCCCCGAGGTCCAGGTCGCCATGCTCTCGCGTCGCATCTCCGACCTGACGGAGCACCTGAAGACCCACAAGCACGACCACCACTCCCGCCGTGGTCTGCTGATCCTGGTCGGTCAGCGCCGTCGCCTGCTGCAGTACCTGGCGAAGAAGGACATCCAGCGCTTCCGTACGCTGGTCGACCGTCTGGGCATCCGCCGCGGTGCGGCGGGCGCGAAGTAAGACGCCGTGAAGGGAGCGGTTCCCGAAAGGACTCGGGGGCCGCTCCCTTTGCCGTACGCGCGGAACGTGCGCGGTGTCATACCCGCTTTGTAGTGTGGTAGCACAACGCAGTACGCACGACACGGAACACGTACGGCAGAACCCGTACAAAACAGAACGAGGAGGAGCGCACCTCGCCGCCGCCGGTCCTCGGTAGTGGCCCCCGGGGGAAGTGAGCCCCGGGTGCTTCGATCGAAGACCGGCCCGCACCAGACGGAGCGCCTCTCCACAAACGTCCCCCTGCCACACGGGCGGCGAGGGACGAAGACGAGGAGAAAACGCTAGTGGAGAACGAGACCCACTACGCCGAGGCCGTCATCGACAATGGCGCCTTCGGCACCCGCACCATCCGCTTCGAGACGGGCCGCCTGGCCAAGCAGGCCGCCGGCTCCGCCGTCGCGTACCTGGACGACGACACCATGGTGCTGTCGGCCACCAGCGCCTCCAAGAGGCCCAAGGACCAGCTCGACTTCTTCCCCTGACGGTGGACGTCGAGGAGCGCATGTACGCCGCGGGCAAGATCCCCGGCAGCTTCTTCCGCCGTGAGGGCCGGCCCTCCGAGGACGCCGTCCTCACCTGCCGCCTCATCGACCGTCCGCTGCGTCCGTCCTTCAAGAAGGGCCTTCGCAACGAGATCCAGGTCGTCGCCACGATCATGGCGCTCAACCCCGACCACCTGTACGACGTCGTGGCGATCAACGCCGCCTCCGCGTCCACCCAGCTGGCCGGTCTGCCCTTCTCCGGCCCGGTCGGCGGCGTCCGCGTCGCGCTGATCAACGGCCAGTGGGTCGCGTTCCCGACGCACACCGAGCTCGAGGACGCCGTCTTCGACATGGTCGTCGCCGGTCGCGTCCTGGAGGACGGCGACGTCGCGATCATGATGGTCGAGGCCGAGGCCACCGACAAGACCATCCAGCTCGTCAAGGGCGGCGCCGAGGCGCCGACCGAGGAAGTCGTGGCCGCCGGCCTCGACGCCGCGAAGCCCTTCATCAAGGTCCTGTGCAAGGCGCAGTCGGACCTCGCCGCGAAGGCCGCCAAGCCGACCGCCGAGTTCCCGATCTTCCTGGACTACGAGGACGACGTCCTCGAGGCCCTGACCGCCGCGGTCAAGAGCGAGCTCGCCCAGGCGCTCACCATCGCCGGCAAGCAGGACCGCGAGGCCGAGCTGGACCGCGTCAAGGACATCGCCGCCGAGAAGCTGCTCCCGCAGTTCGAGGGCCGCGAGAAGGAGATCTCCGCCGCGTACCGCGCGCTGACCAAGAAGCTGGTCCGCGAGCGCGTCATCAAGGACAAGGTCCGCATCGACGGCCGCGGCGTCACGGACATCCGTACGCTGGCCGCCGAGGTCGAGGCCATCCCGCGCGTGCACGGCTCGGCGCTGTTCGAGCGTGGCGAGACCCAGATCCTGGGCGTCACCACCCTGAACATGCTCCGCATGGAGCAGCAGCTGGACACCCTCTCCCCGGTGACCCGCAAGCGCTACATGCACAACTACAACTTCCCGCCGTACTCCGTCGGTGAGACGGGCCGCGTCGGCTCCCCGAAGCGCCGCGAGATCGGCCACGGCGCGCTCGCCGAGCGCGCGATCGTGCCGGTCCTGCCGACCCGCGAGGAGTTCCCCTACGCGATCCGCCAGGTGTCCGAGGCCCTCGGCTCCAACGGCTCGACGTCCATGGGCTCGGTCTGCGCCTCCACCATGTCGCTGCTGAACGCCGGTGTGCCGCTCAAGGCCCCGTCGCCGGTATCGCCATGGGCCTGATCTCCCAGGAGATCGACGGCCAGACGCACTACGTCGCCCTCACCGACATCCTCGGTGCGGAGGACGCCTTCGGCGACATGGACTTCAAGGTCGCCGGCACCAAGGAGTTCGTGACCGCCCTCCAGCTCGACACCAAGCTGGACGGCATCCCCGCCTCCGTCCTGGCCGCGGCCCTCAAGCAGGCCCGCGACGCCCGCCTCCACATCCTCGACGTGATGATGGAAGCGATCGACACGCCGGACGAGATGTCCCCGAACGCCCCGCGGATCATCACCGTCAAGATCCCCGTGGACAAGATCGGTGAGGTCATCGGCCCCAAGGGCAAGATGATCAACCAGATCCAGGAGGACACCGGCGCCGAGATCACGATCGAGGACGACGGCACCATCTACATCGGTGCCGCCGACGGCCCGGCCGCCGAGGCCGCCCGCGCCACGATCAACGGCATCGCCAACCCGACCATGCCGGAGGTCGGCGAGCGCTACCTGGGCACCGTCGTGAAGACGACGACCTTCGGCGCGTTCGTGTCGCTGCTCCCGGGCAAGGACGGTCTGCTGCACATCTCGCAGATCCGCAAGCTCGCCGGCGGCAAGCGCGTGGAGAACGTCGAGGACGTCCTCGGCGTGGGCCAGAAGGTCCAGGTCGAGATCGCCGAGATCGACTCCCGCGGCAAGCTGTCCCTCGTTCCGGTGATCGAGGGCGAAGAAGGCGACGAGACGAAGAAGGACGACGCCGACCAGTGACGTCCCGTGGCTCCAAGGCGACGGCCCGCACCTCCTCGGAGGCGCGGGCCGTCGCCCGTACCCAAACCCTCATCAAGGGCACCGGCGGCATCGGCACGGTACGCAAGACCACCCTCCCCGGCGGCCTGCGCATCGTCACCGAGACCCTGCCCTCCGTGCGCTCGGCCACCTTCGGCATCTGGGCGCACGTGGGCTCCCGCGACGAGACCCCGTCGCTGAACGGCGCCACGCACTACCTGGAGCACCTGCTCTTCAAGGGCACCGCCAAGCGCAGCGCGCTGGACATCTCCGCCGCCATAGACGCCGTCGGCGGCGAGATGAACGCCTTCACGGCCAAGGAGTACACGTGCTACTACGCGCGCGTGCTCGACACCGACCTGCCGCTCGCCATCGACGTCGTCTGCGACATGCTGACCGGCTCGCTGATCCTCGAGGACGACGTCAACGTCGAGCGCGGCGCGATCCTCGAAGAGATCGCGATGACCGAGGACGACCCGGGCGACTGCGTGCACGACCTGTTCGCGCACACCATGTTCGGTGACAACGCCCTCGGCCGGCCGGTCCTCGGCACCGTCGACACGGTCAACGCCCTCACCGCCGACCGCATCCGCCGCTTCTACAAGAAGCACTACGACCCGACCCACCTGGTGGTCGCCTGCGCCGGCAACATCGACCACAACAAGGTCGTACGGCAGGTACGCGCCGCCTTCGAGAAGGCGGAAGCCTTCAAGGACCTCGGCGCGCAGCCCATCGCCCCGCGCGACGGCCGCCGCTCGATCCGCACGACCGGCAAGGTGGAGCTGCTCGCCCGCAAGACCGAGCAGGCGCACGTCGTCCTCGGCATGCCGGGCCTAGCCCGCGCCGACGAACGCCGCTGGGCGATGGGCGTGCTCAACACCGCCCTCGGCGGCGGCATGTCCTCCCGCCTCTTCCAGGAGGTCCGGGAGAAGCGCGGGCTCGCGTACAGCGTGTACTCGTACACCTCGGGCTTCGCCGACTGCGGCCTGTTCGGCGTCTACGCCGGCTGCCGGCCCAGCCAGGTGCACGACGTGCTGAGGATCTGCCGGGACGAGCTCGACCAGGTCGCCCAGAACGGTCTCTCCGACGACGAGATCGGCAGGGCCGTCGGCCAGCTCCAGGGCTCCACCGTCCTGGGTCTGGAGGACACCGGCGCGCTGATGAACCGCATCGGCAAGAGTGAGCTGTGCTGGGGCGAGCAGATGTCCGTGGACGACATGCTGGCGAAGATAGCCGCGGTCACCCCGGACGAGGTCCGGTCGGTCGCCCGGGACATCCTGGGCCAACGCCCGTCGCTGTCGGTCATCGGCCCGCTCAAGGACAAGCAGGCCGCTCGGCTGCACGACGCCGTCGCCTAATCACCTCCGTAAGGAAGCAACAGATGAGCAAGCTGCGCGTGGCGGTAATCGGCGCCAAGGGCCGGATCGGCTCCGAGGCGGTACGGGCGGTCGAGGCCGCCGAGGACATGGAGCTGGTCGCCGCCCTCGGCCGCGGTGACAGGCTGGAGACCCTGGTGGAGAACGGCGCTCAGGTCGCCGTCGAACTCACCACCCCCGCCTCCGTCATGGGCAACCTCGACTTCTGCGTGCGCCACGGCATCCACGCGGTCGTCGGTACGACGGGCTGGACCGAGGACCGCCTCGCGCAGCTGACGGGCTGGCTCGCCCAGTTCCCGCAGACCGGTGTGCTCATCGCGCCGAACTTCTCCATCGGCGCCGTGCTCACCATGAAGTTCGCGCAGATCGCCGCCCCGTACTTCGAGTCGGTCGAGGTCATCGAGCTGCACCACCCGAACAAGGTGGACGCCCCCTCCGGGACCGCCACGCGCACCGCCCAGCTCATCGCCGAGGCCCGCCGCCAGGCCGGTACGGCCCCCGCGCCGGACGCCACCGTGACCGCCCTGCACGGCGCCCGCGGGGCCGACGTCGACGGCGTCCCCGTGCACTCCGTCCGGCTGCGCGGCCTGCTCGCCCACCAGGAGGTGCTGCTCGGCGCCGAGGGCGAGACCCTCACCGTCCGCCACGACTCCCTGCACCACAGCAGCTTCATGCCGGGCATCCTGCTCGGCGCTCGCCGCGTGGTCTCGACCCCGGGCCTCACCTTCGGCCTGGAAAACTTCCTCGACCTGAGCTGAGACCGAACACGTCATGCGCGCGAAGATCACCTACCTCGTCACGGCCGCCGTCCTGGTCTTCTACTTCGTCCTGGTCGGCAGCCGCGGCGTGATGCTCATCCAGACCGGCACCCTCCTGACCGTCACCTTCGGCGTGGCGGTGCTGATCCTGCCGGTCATCGGCCTGTGGTTCCTGTGGAAGAACACCCAGTTCGTCCGCAGGGCCAACCAGCTCGCCGCCGAACTCGAGGCCGAGGGCGGCCTGCCCGTCGACGAGCTGCGGCGCACCCCGAGCGGCCGCATCGACCGCGACTCGGCGGACGAGGTGTTCGCCCGGCGCAAGGCCGAGACCGAGGACGCCCCGGACGACTGGCGCAGCTGGTTCCGGCTCGCCGTCGCCTACCACGACGCCCGGGACACCCCGCGCGCCCGCAAGGCGATGCAGCGGGCCATCGCCCTGCACGACGGCAGGCCCGTCCAGGTCTGAGCCGGCCGGGACGGCACAGCCCGCACGACGAAGGGGCCGGACCGCGGTACACGCGGTCCGGCCCCTTCGGCATCATCCGGCGCCGGTCAGCCGCGTCCGTACTCCGCGGCCCACGCCTCCACCGTGTCCGCCGCCCGGTCGAAGGCCGCGGGCCGGTGCAGGAAGTCCAGCGAGTGCGTGGTCAGCAGCGGTGGCGTGTCCTCGACGGCCCGGTCCTTGCGCACGAGCGTCAGGGCCTGCCCCTGCACGGTGCGCGGCAGCCCCAGCCAGCGCACCGGCTGCTGAGCGGTCCGGACCGCGATCACCCGCTGCCAGGGCACGGTACGCGTCACCAGGAAGCCCACCTGGCGCAGCCCGCGCGCGCTCACCCACACGCCCATGCGCAGCACGCGCAGCGCGGAGGCGATGACGGCCAGCGCCAGGGTGAGGACGAGGCCCGCGGCGGACACCGAGTCCGTCAGGACGATGAGGACCGCCCCGAACAGCACGAACGAGGAGAGCAGGAGTCCCAGGGCGGCACCGCCCACCCGCCACGGCCCGGGCCGGTACGGCCGCCGCCAGCGGTCCCGGTCGTCGTAGGGCAACGGGCTCTCGGAAGCCGCGTCGAAGGAGCGATCGGCCGTCAGGAAGGGCAGGGGCACGGCTGGTCCTCACTCGATCCTCGCTGGGGCTGTGCCCGGTGAGGCTATCCGGCGCGGTTCCCGCCCACCACCCGTGGGCCGCCGGAAGGGTCAGTGCCCCTGGGCGTGCCCCGGCGAGGCCTGGGACTGCTGGGCCGGCGTACTGGACGGCGTGGACAGCGCCGGCATCCCGATGACCAGGGCACCGACGAGCCCCGCGACGAGGGTCAGGCCCAGCAGCCAGCGTCCGGCCACCTCGCCGAACGACGCCCGCTCACGGGGCGGCGGAGCGACGTTGCTGCGGAACCTGTCCGCCTCGGCCAGGAAGGCGAAGGGCACGTGCTCACCGGGGGTACCTCCCGGCGGTTGCTGGGGGCGGAACATCGCGGGTTCAGCTCCTTTCGGGGTCGAACGATCAGGCCTCACCGGTACAGACGCCCGAGTGGCACGAAAGGTGCCCATGTCCGGAGAAATGCGTGGCAAGGTCACTGTCCGGGACTGTCAGGGGTGCCCCGTACAGTGGGCGCGAACCTCAAGAAGTGATGGGAAGGACCCCCGTGACCACCCCCGAGTCGCTCACTTTCCGCAGCGATGTCACCGTCGAGCTGGTGAAGTCCAGTGCGTCGGACGCCGACGTCCTCTTCGCCGCCCGCGTCTCCACTGTCGGCGAGCAGTCGCTGGACGAGCTGAAGAAGGACCCGGAGCGCTCCAAGGGCCTGATCAACTACCTGATGCGCGACCGGCACGGCAGCCCGTTCGAGCACAACTCGATGACCTTCTTCATCAGCGCCCCGATCTTCGTCTTCCGCGAGTTCATGCGGCACCGGGTCGGCTGGTCCTACAACGAGGAGTCGGGCCGCTACCGGGAGCTCCAGCCGGTCTTCTACGTCCCCGGCGAGGACCGCAAGCTGGTCCAGGAGGGCCGCCCGGGCAAGTACGTCTTCGTCGAGGGCACCCAGGCCCAGCAGGAGGCCGTACGCAGCACGCTCGAGGAGTCCTACGAGCAGGCGTACGCGGCGTACCAGAAGCTCCTCGCCGAGGGCGTCGCCCGCGAGGTGGCCCGCGCCGCCCTTCCCGTCGGCCTGTTCTCCTCGATGTACGCCACCTGCAACGCCCGGTCCCTGATGCACTTCCTCGGCCTGCGCACCCAGCACGAACTGGCCAAGGTGCCGTCCTTCCCGCAGCGGGAGATCGAGATGGTGGGCGAGCGGATGGAGGCGGAATGGGCCAAGCTCATGCCGCTCACATATGCCGCCTTCAACGCGAACGGCCGTGTGGCTCCGTGACGAAGCCCTGTTCCTCCACGCGGAACGGATGTACGGATCAGCCGGGCGAAGTGTCCGTATTGCGGCATTCCGAGAAGTTCATCTAGCCTGATCAAACGGACCCGGCACTGCTTGAACCCCCGAGCAGGCAGTGCCGGGCTCCATATTTGTCCTGACTTACCCGGCCCCCCAAGGGCAGACCACGCCTGGAGCACCGAGTAGCGTGTTACCCATGGCTCCGACCTCGACTCCGCAGACCCCTTCGGGCGGGTCCTCACCGCCATGGTCACGCCCTTCACGGCGGACGGCGCACTCGACCTCGACGGCGCGCAGCGGCTCGCCGCCCACCTGGTGGACGCAGGCAACGACGGCCTGATCATCAACGGGACCACCGGCGAGTCCCCCACCACCAGTAATGCGGAGAAATCGGATCTCGTACGAGCCGTGGTGGAGGCGGTCGGCGACCGCGCCCACGTCGTGGCCGGAGTCGGCACCAACGACACCCGCCACAGCATCGAACTGGCCCGCGAGGCGGAGCGCGCCGGCGCGCACGGCCTGCTGGTCGTGACGCCGTACTACAACAAGCCCCTCAGGAGGGCCTGTACCGGCACTTCACCACCATCGCGGACACCACCGGGCTGCCGGTCATGCTCTACGACATCCCCGGCCGCAGCGGTGTCCCGATCAACACCGAGACCCTGGTCCGCCTGGCCGAGCACCCGAGGATCGTCGCCAACAAGGACGCCAAGGGCGACCTCGGCCGCGCCGGCTGGGCCATCGCACAGTCCGGCCTCGCCTGGTACTCCGGTGACGACATGCTGAACCTGCCGCTGCTCTCCGTGGGCGCGGTCGGCTTCGTCTCGGTCGTCGGCCACGTCGTCACCCCCGACCTGCGCGCCCTCGTCGACGCGTACACCTCGGGCGACGTCGTCAAGGCCACGGAGATCCACCAGAAGCTGCTCCCGGTCTACACCGGAATGTTCCGTACCCAGGGCGTCATGACCACCAAGGCCGCACTCGCCCTCCAGGGGCTGCCCGCGGGACCCCTGCGCGCCCCCATGGTGGAGTGCTCACCCGAGGAGATCGCCCAGCTCAAGATCGATCTTGCCGCCGGCGGGGTACAGCTCTGACAACAGACTTGGCACCACCCGAGCTTCACAACTGAATCGACAACCGAACAGCGGGGCACCGGTGCCCGCACCCCACAACGACAACTGCTTCTGCACGAACGTCATGCGCGCCACGTGCCCGACCGGTACGTGGCGCGCGTGGTGAGGAGAGTCTTTTGAGTCATCCGCATCCTGAACTCGGACCGCCCCCGTCGCTCCCCGAGGGCGGCCTGCGTGTCACCCCGCTCGGCGGTCTCGGCGAGATCGGCCGCAACATGACGGTCTTCGAATACGGCGGCCGCCTGCTGATCGTCGACTGCGGAGTGCTCTTCCCCGAGGAGGAGCAGCCCGGAATCGACCTGATCCTTCCGGACTTCTCGTCCATCCGGGACCGCCTCGACGACATCGAGGGCATCGTCCTCACCCATGGCCACGAGGACCACATCGGCGGCGTCCCCTTCCTGCTCCGCGAGAAGCCGGACATCCCGCTGATCGGCTCCAAGCTGACCCTCGCGCTCATCGAGGCCAAGCTCCAGGAGCACCGGATCCGCCCGTACACCCTGGAGGTGGCGGAGGGGAACCGCGAGCGCATCGGCCCCTTCGACTGCGAGTTCATCGCGGTCAACCACTCCATCCCGGACGCCCTGGCGGTCGCCATCCGCACTCCCGCCGGCATGGCGGTGCACACCGGCGACTTCAAGATGGACCAGCTTCCGCTGGACAGCCGCCTCACCGACCTGCACGCGTTCGCCCGGCTCAGCGAGGAGGGCATCGACCTCCTGCTCGCCGACTCGACGAACGCCGAGGTGCCCGGCTTCGTCCCGCCCGAGCGCGAGATCTCCAACGTCCTGCGCCAGGTCTTCGCCGGAGCCCGCAAGCGGATCATCGTGGCGAGCTTCGCCAGCCACGTCCACCGCATCCAGCAGATCCTGGACGCGGCCCACGAGTACGGCCGCCGGGTCGCCTTCGTCGGCCGCTCGATGGTCCGCAACATGGGCATCGCCCGCGACCTCGGCTACCTCAAGGTCCCGCCGGGCCTGGTCGTGGACGTCAAGACCCTCGACGACCTTCCGGACCACGAGGTGGTCCTGGTCTGCACGGGCTCCCAGGGCGAGCCGATGGCCGCGCTGTCCCGGATGGCCAACCGCGACCACCAGATCCGGATCGTCCCGGGCGATACGGTGATCCTGGCGTCGTCCCTCATCCCGGGCAACGAGAACGCGGTCTACCGCGTGATCAACGGGCTGACCCGCTGGGGCGCCCACGTCGTGCACAAGGGCAACGCCAAGGTGCACGTCTCGGGCCACGCGTCCGCGGGCGAGCTGCTGTACTTCTACAACATCTGCCGCCCGAAGAACCTGATGCCGGTGCACGGCGAATGGCGCCACCTGCGCGCCAACGCCGAGCTGGGCGCGAAGACCGGCGTCCCGCACGACCGGATCGTCATCGCCGAGGACGGCGTGGTCGTCGACCTGGTCGAGGGCAAGGCCCGGATCTCCGGCAAGGTGCAGGCCGGGTACGTGTACGTCGACGGCCTCTCCGTGGGCGACGTGGGCGAGTCGGCCCTGAAGGACCGCAAGATCCTCGGTGACGAGGGCATCATCTCGGTCTTCGTGGTGGTGGACTCGTCCACCGGCAAGATCACCGGTGGCCCGCACATCCAGGCCCGTGGTTCCGGCATCGAGGACTCGGCCTTCACGGGTGTCGTCCCGAAGATCAACGAGGTCCTGGAGCGCTCCGCCCAGGACGGCGTCGTGGAGCCGCACCAGCTGCAGCAACTGATCCGGCGCACCCTGGGCAAGTGGGTCTCGGACACCTATCGCCGCAGGCCGATGATCCTCCCGGTGGTCGTGGAGGTCTGACACGCCGGCTGCGTGAACTAGGAGCGGGCCGCCTCGATTTGCATCGGGGCGGCCCGCTCCAGTACGTTTACGGCTCCGCCCGAGCGGGAACCCCCCAGAGCTTCATGCGCTGGATCAGGGTTGCCCCGGATCGGGTGGGAAATCCGGCTCAGAACTTCTGATAAAGTCGGAACCGCCGGAAAGGGAAACGCGAAAGCGGGAACCTGGAAAGCACCGAGGAAATCGGGTCGAGAAAAGATCTGATAGAGTCGGAAACGCAAGAACGAAGGGAAGCGCCCGGAGGAAAGCCCGCGAGGGTGAGTACAAAGGAAGCGACCGTTCCTTGAGAACTCAACAGCGTGCCAAAAATCAACGCCAGATATGTTGATACCCCGTCTCCAGCATCTGCTGGGACGAGGTTCCTTTGAAATAACACAGCGAGGACGCTGTGTGCGAGGGGATTATTCCTCCTCTCGCACCGCTCTCGTGGTGTTCATCCCGATTACGGGAAAACATTCACGGAGAGTTTGATCCTGGCTCAGGACGAACGCTGGCGGCGTGCTTAACACATGCAAGTCGAACGATGAAGCCCTTCGGGGTGGATTAGTGGCGAACGGGTGAGTAACACGTGGGCAATCTGCCCTTCACTCTGGGACAAGCCCTGGAAACGGGGTCTAATACCGGATAACACTCCCTCTCTCATGGGTGGGGGTTAAAAGCTCCGGCGGTGAAGGATGAGCCCGCGGCCTATCAGCTTGTTGGTGAGGTAATGGCTCACCAAGGCGACGACGGGTAGCCGGCCTGAGAGGGCGACCGGCCACACTGGGACTGAGACACGGCCCAGACTCCTACGGGAGGCAGCAGTGGGGAATATTGCACAATGGGCGAAAGCCTGATGCAGCGACGCCGCGTGAGGGATGACGGCCTTCGGGTTGTAAACCTCTTTCAGCAGGGAAGAAGCGAAAGTGACGGTACCTGCAGAAGAAGCGCCGGCTAACTACGTGCCAGCAGCCGCGGTAATACGTAGGGCGCAAGCGTTGTCCGGAATTATTGGGCGTAAAGAGCTCGTAGGCGGCTTGTCACGTCGGGTGTGAAAGCCCGGGGCTTAACCCCGGGTCTGCATTCGATACGGGCTAGCTAGAGTGTGGTAGGGGAGATCGGAATTCCTGGTGTAGCGGTGAAATGCGCAGATATCAGGAGGAACACCGGTGGCGAAGGCGGATCTCTGGGCCATTACTGACGCTGAGGAGCGAAAGCGTGGGGAGCGAACAGGATTAGATACCCTGGTAGTCCACGCCGTAAACGGTGGGAACTAGGTGTTGGCGACATTCCACGTCGTCGGTGCCGCAGCTAACGCATTAAGTTCCCCGCCTGGGGAGTACGGCCGCAAGGCTAAAACTCAAAGGAATTGACGGGGGCCCGCACAAGCAGCGGAGCATGTGGCTTAATTCGACGCAACGCGAAGAACCTTACCAAGGCTTGACATACACCGGAAACGTCTGGAGACAGGCGCCCCCTTGTGGTCGGTGTACAGGTGGTGCATGGCTGTCGTCAGCTCGTGTCGTGAGATGTTGGGTTAAGTCCCGCAACGAGCGCAACCCTTGTCCTGTGTTGCCAGCATGCCCTTCGGGGTGATGGGGACTCACAGGAGACCGCCGGGGTCAACTCGGAGGAAGGTGGGGACGACGTCAAGTCATCATGCCCCTTATGTCTTGGGCTGCACACGTGCTACAATGGCCGGTACAATGAGCTGCGAAACCGTGAGGTGGAGCGAATCTCAAAAAGCCGGTCTCAGTTCGGATTGGGGTCTGCAACTCGACCCCATGAAGTCGGAGTTGCTAGTAATCGCAGATCAGCATTGCTGCGGTGAATACGTTCCCGGGCCTTGTACACACCGCCCGTCACGTCACGAAAGTTGGTAACACCCGAAGCCGGTGGCCCAACCCCTTGTGGGAGGGAGCTGTCGAAGGTGGGACTAGCGATTGGGACGAAGTCGTAACAAGGTAGCCGTACCGGAAGGTGCGGCTGGATCACCTCCTTTCTAAGGAGCACTTCTTACCGGGCTTGCCCGGTCAGAGGCCAGTACATCAGCGAATGTCTGATGCTGGTTGCTCATGGGTGGAACGTTGATTATTCGGCCGGATTCACGGGTCGGAGGCTGCCAGTACTGCTCGCAAGAGCGTGGAACGCATGATCTTCGGACGGGATACGGTCGGGCACGCTGTTGGGTGTCTGAGGGAATGAACTTCTCCTCAGTCGCCGGCCCCAGTGCACTCGAATCTTCTGGTTCGGGGTGATGGGTGGCTGGTCGTTGTTTGAGAACTGCACAGTGGACGCGAGCATCTGTGGCCAAGTTTTTAAGGGCGCACGGTGGATGCCTTGGCACCAGGAACCGATGAAGGACGTGGGAGGCCACGATAGTCCCCGGGGAGCCGTCAACCAGGCTTTGATCCGGGGGTTTCCGAATGGGGAAACCCGGCAGTCGTCATGGGCTGTCACCCGCTGCTGAACACATAGGCAGTGTGGAGGGAACGAGGGGAAGTGAAACATCTCAGTACCCTCAGGAAGAGAAAACAACCGTGATTCCGGGAGTAGTGGCGAGCGAAACCGGATGAGGCCAAACCGTATGCGTGTGAGACCCGGCAGGGGTTGCGCATGCGGGGTTGTGGGATCTCTCTTCTGTCGTCTGCCGGCGGCAGGACGAGTCAGAAACCGTTGATGTAGGCGAAGGACATGCGAAAGGTCCGGCGTAGAGGGTAAGACCCCCGTAGTCGAAACGTCAGCGGCTCGTTTGAGAGACACCCAAGTAGCACGGGGCCCGAGAAATCCCGTGTGAATCTGGCGGGACCACCCGCTAAGCCTAAATATTCCCTGGTGACCGATAGCGGATAGTACCGTGAGGGAATGGTGAAAAGTACCGCGGGAGCGGAGTGAAATAGTACCTGAAACCGTGTGCCTACAAGCCGTGGGAGCGTCGGAACAAGGCTTGCCTTGTTCTCGTGACTGCGTGCCTTTTGAAGAATGAGCCTGCGAGTTTGCGGTGTGTTGCGAGGTTAACCCGAGTGGGGAAGCCGTAGCGAAAGCGAGTCCGAACAGGGCGATTCAGTAGCACGCTCAAGACCCGAAGCGGAGTGATCTAGCCATGGGCAGGTTGAAGCGGAGGTAAGACTTCGTGGAGGACCGAACCCACCAGGGTTGAAAACCTGGGGGATGACCTGTGGTTAGGGGTGAAAGGCCAATCAAACTCCGTGATAGCTGGTTCTCCCCGAAATGCATTTAGGTGCAGCGTCGTGTGTTTCTTGCCGGAGGTAGAGCACTGGATAGGCGATGGGCCCTACCGGGTTACTGACCTTAGCCAAACTCCGAATGCCGGTAAGTGAGAGCACGGCAGTGAGACTGTGGGGATAAGCTCCATGGTCGAGAGGGAAACAGCCCAGAGCATCGACTAAGGCCCCTAAGCGTACGCTAAGTGGGAAAGGATGTGGAGTCGCACAGACAACCAGGAGGTTGGCTTAGAAGCAGCCACCCTTGAAAGAGTGCGTAATAGCTCACTGGTCTAGTGATTCCGCGCCGACAATGTAGCGGGGCTCAAGCGTACCGCCGAAGTCGTGTCATTGCAGCATATACGGCCAACGCCGGCTGTGATGGGTAGGGGAGCGTCGTCTGCCGGGTGAAGCGGCACTGGAAGGTAGTCGTGGACGGTTGACGAGTGAGAATGCAGGCATGAGTAGCGATACAAACGTGAGAAACGTTTGCGCCGATTGACTAAGGGTTCCTGGGTCAAGCTGATCTGCCCAGGGTAAGTCGGGACCTAAGGCGAGGCCGACAGGCGTAGTCGATGGATAACCGGTTGATATTCCGGTACCCGCTGTGAAGCGTCAAACATCGAGCATCGTGATGCTAAGGCCGTGAAGCCGCCCTGATCTCTTCGGAGTTGAGGGGAGTGGTGGAGCCGCCGAACCAAGCGGTTAGTAGGTGAGTGATGGGGTGACGCAGGAAGGTAGTCCATCCCGGGCGGTGGTTGTCCCGGGGTAAGGGTGTAGGACGAGTGGTAGGCAAATCCGCCGCTCATGTGTCTGAGACCTGATGCCGAGCCGATTGTGGTGAAGTGGATGATCCTATGCTGTCGAGAAAAGCCTCTAGCGAGTTTCATGGCGGCCCGTACCCTAAACCGACTCAGGTGGTCAGGTAGAGAATACCGAGGCGTTCGGGTGAACTATGGTTAAGGAACTCGGCAAAATGCCCCCGTAACTTCGGGAGAAGGGGGCCACACTCGGTGATCCGATTTACTCGGTGAGCTGGGGGTGGCCGCAGAGACCAGCGAGAAGCGACTGTTTACTAAAAACACAGGTCCGTGCGAAGCCGTAAGGCGATGTATACGGACTGACGCCTGCCCGGTGCTGGAACGTTAAGGGGACCGGTTAGCTCTGATTCGTCAGGGCGAAGCTGAGAACTTAAGCGCCAGTAAACGGCGGTGGTAACTATAACCATCCTAAGGTAGCGAAATTCCTTGTCGGGTAAGTTCCGACCTGCACGAATGGCGTAACGACTTCTCGACTGTCTCAACCATAGGCCCGGTGAAATTGCACTACGAGTAAAGATGCTCGTTTCGCGCAGCAGGACGGAAAGACCCCGGGACCTTTACTACAGTTTGATATTGGTGTTCGGTTCGGCTTGTGTAGGATAGCTGGGAGACTTTGAAATTCACACGCCAGTGTGGGTGGAGTCGTCGTTGAAATACCAGTCTGGTCGTGCTGGATGTCTAACCTGGGTCCGTGATCCGGATCAGGGACAGTGTCTGATGGGTAGTTTAACTGGGGCGGTTGCCTCCTAAAGAGTAACGGAGGCGCCCAAAGGTTCCCTCAGCCTGGTTGGCAATCAGGTGTTGAGTGTAAGTGCACAAGGGAGCTTGACTGTGAGACCGACGGGTCGAGCAGGGACGAAAGTCGGGACTAGTGATCCGGCGGTGGCTTGTGGAAGCGCCGTCGCTCAACGGATAAAAGGTACCCCGGGGATAACAGGCTGATCTTCCCCAAGAGTCCATATCGACGGGATGGTTTGGCACCTCGATGTCGGCTCGTCGCATCCTGGGGCTGGAGTCGGTCCCAAGGGTTGGGCTGTTCGCCCATTAAAGCGGTACGCGAGCTGGGTTTAGAACGTCGTGAGACAGTTCGGTCCCTATCCGCTGTGCGCGTAGGAATATTGAGAAGGGCTGTCCCTAGTACGAGAGGACCGGGACGGACGAACCTCTGGTGTGCCAGTTGTTCTGCCAAGGGCATGGCTGGTTGGCTACGTTCGGGAGGGATAACCGCTGAAAGCATCTAAGCGGGAAGCCTGCTTCGAGATGAGTATTCCCACCTCCTTGAGAGGGTAAGGCTCCCAGTAGACGACTGGGTTGATAGGCCGGATCTGGAAGCACGGTAACGTGTGAAGGTGACCGGTACTAATAGGCCGAGGGCTTGTCCTCAGTTGCTCGCGTCCACTGTGTTGGTTCTGAAACCACGAACAGCCCCACGTTGCCACAGCGTGGACGGTTGTCAGTTTCATAGTGTTTCGGTGGTCATAGCGTGAGGGAAACGCCCGGTTACATTCCGAACCCGGAAGCTAAGCCTCACAGCGCCGATGGTACTGCAGGGGGACCCTGTGGGAGAGTAGGACGCCGCCGAACAATTTTTGAAAGGGTTGGATCCCGAACTTCGGTTCGGGGTCCAACCCTTTTTTGTTGTGCGTAACTTCGAGTTCACGTTGCACGCTCAGCATCGGAGCCATGGGTACTGCTGCAATGCTCAGGGCGGCCGGCGTAGGAGCCGGTGACGAGGTCGTCGTGCCGGCCTTCGGGAACGTCGAAGTGGCCGAGGCCGTCACCCGGGCGGGTGCGCTGCCGGTGTTCGCCGACATAGATCCGGCCGACTACTGCCTCGACCCGTCAGCGGTGGAGGCGGTCATAACTCCACGCACGGCGAGCGTAGTTGTCGTGCACCGCTTCGGACGGCGCGCGGACATCGCGCGGTTGCACGAGCTGGGCCGGCTGCACGGGCTGCTCGTGCTGGAGCAGGGGGAGTCCGAGGCGCCTTACGACGAGCTGGCGCAGCGCAGGGAGCGGGCCGCCTACCTCGACGCCAAGTTGAAGGGCGTGCGCATCCCGGACGGTGGTCCCGGGCACACCTACCAGCAGTACGTGGTGCGGGTGCCGGGCAACGGTCGGCCGGACCGCGACGTCTTCGCCCGTGCCCTGCGGGCCAAGGGAATCGACTGCCGTGTCCCCGTGAAGACTCCCGTGCACCGGCTCCCGGAGTTCCGGCGCTGTGTCACGCTGCCCGAGACCGAGCGGGCCGCGGACGAGACACTCGCCCTGCCGGTGGACGCCTCGCTCACCAAGCGGGAGATGCAGCGGACCGTCTCCGCCTGTAACGCGCTGGGAGGACTCCTTCAGCCCGCCTTCTGAACGTGCGCCGAACGAGTTTGGGGACTCGGGCCTGTTCAGGGTATGGTTTTCTTGTTGCCGCGAGGGAATCCTCGAAAGCGACAGGCCCCTATAGCTCAGTCGGTAGAGCGTCTCCATGGTAAGGAGAAGGTCAACGGTTCGATTCCGTTTGGGGGCTCGGACAGAAAGGCCCCGCCCATTCGGGCGGGGCCTTTCTCATGCCTCCTGGTGGGGCTCCGGGACTCGCATCGCCAGAATCGCCATGTCGTCGGACGGGGCGTCCGAGGCGAAGCGTTCCACCGCGCGCATGATGCGAGCGGCCACCGCGCCCGCCGTGAGGCCCGTGCACGTGGTGAGGACGTCGGCGAGGCCGTCGTCGCCCAGCATGCGGGTGCCCTCCCGGCGTTCGGTGACTCCGTCCGTGACGCAGAGCAGGACGTCGCCGGGGTCGAGCGTGACCGTCTCCTCGTACAGCTCCAGGTCCTCGATGACGCCGAGCAGCGGCTGGGGTTCGGCGAACGGGACGACCCTGCCGTCCTGGCGCAGGCGCAGCGGGAGCGGATGGCCGGCGCAGACCACCTTCAACTCGGCGCTGCCGTCCTCCTGCGGCCGCATCTCGCCGTAGAGCAGCGTCAGGAAGCGGCTGCGGTCGCCCTCGTCGAGGATGGCCGAGTTGAGCCGCTCCAGCACCGCCGGTCCGGAGAGGCCCTCCCGGGCCAGCAGGCGCAGCGCGTGCCGGGCGAGGCCGGTGACCGCGGCCGCGTTCGGGCCCGTGCCGCAGACGTCGCCGATGGCGAAGCCGTAGGCGCCGTTGCCGATGGGGAAGAGGTCGTAGAAGTCGCCGCCGACCTCGTTGCCCTCGCCTGCCGCGCGGTAGATGACCTCCACCTCGACGCCGTCGATGTGCGGCAGGCCGGGCGGGAGCAGGCTGCGCTGGAGGGACTGGCTGATGGCCGTGCGCTCCGAGTACAGACGGGCGTTGTCCAGGGCGAGCGCGGCCCGGCGGGACAAGTCCTCGGCCAGTTCCAGGATTTCCTGGCGGAAGTGCTCGTCGGTCGGCTTGCCGAGGGTCAGCATGCCGATGACGCGGTTGCGGGCGACCAGCGGCAGGACGACCGTCTCGCCGCCCACCGCGGAAGCGGTCGCCAGGGTGGGGCCGATGCCCGAGGCGATCTGGTGCGTGGGGCCGCCGGACAGTCCGAGGCTGCGCATGGAACTGCGCAGGGCCGCCTGGTGGGCGACTTCGCCGGGCGCGGACCAGATCCGGGCGCCGGGCGTCGGCACCGGGTCCGGTGCCGGGACCTTCGACAGCAGCGACTTGATGCCGTCGATGAGGTCCTCGTCCTCGTGCAGCACGTACGACAGGTACGGCTCCGAGGCCTGGTCGGCGATCGTGTAGACCGCGCACCAGGTCGCGAGCGTCGGTACCGTCATCTGTGCCATCAGGGCCAGGGTCTGGTCGCGGTCCAGGGTGCCGGCCAGCAGGTCGGAGGCCTCGACCAGGAAGCTGAGCGAGCCGCGGCGCAGCCGCTCCAGTTCGCCGAGCCGGGCCGACTCGACGGCCAGCGCGATGCGGTCGGCGGCGAACTGCAGGCGCAGTGCCTCCTCGTTCGAGTACCGGCCGGGAGCCTCGGCGGCGACACCGAGGGAGCCCGTCAGCCGGCCCTCGACCTTGAGCGGGACCGTGACCACCGAGCGCATGCCGGTGCCGGACAGCAGTGGCACGGCTCCGGGGACGGCGGTGAGGTCGTCGTGGACGGCGGGCATGCGCGCGGAGCCGTAGCGGCCGGGACCGGCCTCGACGGGCACGCGGGCGAAGCGCTGGCGGGCGGAGGGCAGTCCGGTGGAGGCGCGGACCTCGAGTTCGGTCTCGTCGTCGGTCGCGAGCAGCAGGAACGCCGAGTCGCCGTCGAGCATGTCGCGGGCGCGCTCCACGGTGCGCTGGAGCAGGCCGTCCAGGTCGTCGGGGGCGGGGGAGCCGATGAAGACCTCGAACGGGTCGGTGCTCTGCCCGTCGGAGGAGGACGTCTGGTCGGTGGCCGGGCCGCGCAGCGGGGTCTGCAGGACGGCGCGCTCGTGATCGCGCACCAGGAGGCACACGGTGGACGGCTCGCCGCCGGTGTCGCGGACCCGCAGGTGGGAGGCGTACACCGGGGCGACCCTGCCGTCGGCGCGGCGGATGCCGTAGCTGCCCTCCCAGCGGGAGAGCCGCAGGGCCTCGGCGATGCCGGTGCCGGTGCCCGGGGTGTGCGGCCAGGCCGCGAGGTCGGTCAGGGGCTTGCCGACGACCTCGCTCGCCGCGTGGCCGAACAGTTCCTCCGCGTCCTCGTTCCAGGCGCTGATGGAGCCCTTGCGGTCGACCTGGAGGACCGCGACGCGGATGCGGCCGTCCGCCAGCGGAAGCAGGTCGGCGGGGATCGAGGGGCCGGCGGCGCGGGTGCCGACCGGGCGCTCGGGCAGGTCGAGCTGGAACCAGACGTTCTTGTGGGTGGGCGTGTAGTCCACGCCCCAGCGGGCCGCCAGGGCCGCGCAGAGCTGCAGGCCACGGCCGCCCTCGCGGTCCGGGTTGCTCATCGCGGCGTGGGCGCTCTGCACGGGCAGCTCGCGCTCGGGATAGCGGTCGGAGACCTCGATGCGCACGCCGTCCTCGGTGCGCAGGCACAGCACCTCCGCGTGCGTACCGGCGTGCACCACCGCGTTCGTCACGAGTTCGCTGGTGAGAACCACCGCGTCGTCGATGATGTCGGCGAAACCCCAGCCCTGGAGGGTGTCGCGGACGAAGGACCGGGCGGTCGCCACCGATCGTCCGACGGGCTCGAAGCTGGCGGCCGCACGCGCGGTGATCACAAAACTCCTCGGCCTGTTGTCGGCGGACAGGGCTGCGGGGCCGGCCGGCTCGCGCCGCTGCTGCGGCATCAGCTCGCCCGTCGGCCGTGGCTCCGGGGGTTGTCCCCCGGGATCAGTCCGGTGGTCATGTTCTGCGGCCGCCCCTCCGATGCCCGCTCGTTCTGGTGCCACCGCCCAGGCCGGACGGACCGGTGCGGCTGGACAGCCGCATGCAAGGTTACTTACCTTCGCCGTCCGAGCGGATGCCGGTCGCCGTTGTTTAACCCCCCAGGGTGTGTGCGGACGATGTGCGAAGCTGCCGAACTGTTATGGCCTGGTTCGGCCGGGGTGAAACACTGGGCAAGCTTCTGATGAAGGTCCGGTCAGTTCGAGTGTGTTCCGTGCATGGCGGGCAGCAGCCCCTGGTGTGTCCGGAACTCATCTGGCAGAAATACCGAGCGGTAACGGGTACGCGGAAGCAAGCCGGTGTGCCCGGAAGCGGCACACCGGGCCGATGTGGCCGAGCACGGCAGTAACGGTCTACCCCTTCGGGAGGGACACAGTGGAGTCTGGCGCAGCGACGCGGGGCACGAAGGCGCGCGCGAAGGGCGGACAGTCCCAGGGCAGGGGCGGCGGCACCACCGTCGTGGACACGGCTGCCCTGAACCGGCTGCAGGCGGCCCTGGTCGCCATGCGGGACGGGAACTTCCGCAAGAGGCTCACGGTGTCCGGGGACGGCGTGATGTCGGAGATCGCCGCCGTGTTCAACGAGGTGGCCGACCGCAACCTGCACCTGACCGGTGAGCTGTCGCGCGTGCGGCGCATGGTGGGGCGTGAGGGAAAGCTCACGGAGCGGCTGGAGACCGGGGCCTGCGAGGGCTCGTGGGCGACCGCCGTCGAAAACTCCAACGCGCTGGTCGACGACCTGGTGTGGCCCGTCTCGGAGGTCAGCCGGGTCCTGACGGGGGTCGCGGAGGGTGACCTGTCGCCGCGGATGGATCTGCGCACGCAGGCGCCGGACGGCACCGGGCACCCCCTGCGCGGCGAGTTCCTGAAGGTCGGCCGTACGGTCAACAACCTGGTCGACCAGCTTTCGACGTTCACCGACGAGGTCACGCGCGTCGCCAGCGAGGTCGGCACCGAGGGCAAGCTCGGTGGCCAGGCCCGGGTGCGCGGGCTGTCCGGTTCGTGGAAGGACCTGACGGACTCCGTCAACACGATGGCGTCCCGGCTGACGGCCCAGGTGCGGGACATCGCCCTGGTGACCACCGCGGTCGCCAAGGGTGATCTGTCGCGGAAGGTCACCGTGCACGTGGCCGGCGAGATGCTGGAGCTGAAGAACACCGTCAACACGATGGTGGACCAGCTCTCCGCGTTCTCCTCTGAGGTCACGCGCGTCGCGCGGGAGGTCGGCACCGACGGCATCCTCGGTGGTCAGGCGCATGTGCCGGGTGTGGACGGTACGTGGAAGGAACTCACCGATTCGGTGAACCTGATGGCCGGGAATCTGACGGCCCAGGTGCGCGGGATCGCCCAGGTGACCACGGCCGTGGCCAACGGTGATCTGTCGCAGAAGGTGACGGTTCCGGCGCGCGGCGAGGTCGCGCAGCTCGCCGAGACGATCAACCAGATGACCGAGACGCTGCGGATCTTCGCGGACGAGGTCACGCGCGTGGCCAACGAGGTCGGCGCCGAGGGCCGGCTGGGCGGCCAGGCGACGGTGCCGGGTGTCGCCGGTACCTGGAAGGACCTGACGGACTCCGTCAACACGGTGTTCCGGAACCTGACGACGCAGGTGCGCGACATCGCCGCGGTGACGACCGCCGTGGCCAGCGGTGACCTGTCGCAGAAGGTCACGGTGGACGTGGCCGGCGAGATGCTGGAGCTGAAGAACACCGTCAACACGATGGTGGACCAGCTCTCGGCGTTCGGTGCCGAGGTGACGCGGGTCGCGCGTGAGGTCGGTGTCGAGGGTGAGCTGGGTGGTCAGGCGCAGGTGCCGGGCGCGGCCGGTACCTGGAAGGACCTGACGGACTCCGTCAACACGGCGTTCCGCAACCTGACCGGTCAGGTGCGCAACATCGCCCAGGTGACGACGGCGGTGGCCAACGGCGACCTCTCCCAGAAGGTCACCGTGGACGTCTCCGGTGAGATGCTCCAGCTGAAGAACACCGTGAACACGATGGTGGACCAGCTGTCGAGCTTCGCCGACCAGGTGACGCGGATGGCCCGGGACGTGGGCACCGAGGGCGGCTGGGCGGCCAGGCCCGGGTGGACGGGGTGTCGGGCACCTGGAAGGAGCTCACCGACTCCGTCAACTCGATGGCGTCCAACCTGACCGGTCAGGTGCGCAACATCGCGCAGGTGACGACGGCGGTGGCGCGCGGTGACCTCTCGCAGAAGATCGACGTCGACGCGCGCGGGGAGATCCTGGAGCTGAAGAACACCATCAACACGATGGTGGACCAGCTCTCGGCCTTCGCCGACCAGGTGACCCGGGTCGCCCGGGACGTGGGCACCGAGGGCCGCCTCGGCGGTCAGGCGCAGGTGCCGGGCGTGGCCGGGGTGTGGCGGGACCTGACGGATTCCGTGAACGGCATGGCGGGGAACCTCACCGCCCAGGTGCGCAACATCGCCCAGGTGGCCACGGCGGTGGCGCGCGGTGACCTCTCGCAGAAGATCACCGTGGACGCGCGCGGGGAGATCCTTGAGCTGAAGAACACGCTGAACACGATGGTGGACCAGCTGTCGTCGTTCGCCCAGGAGGTCACGCGCGTGGCCCGTGAGGTGGGCACCGAGGGCATGCTGGGCGGTCAGGCGGAGGTCCAGGGTGTCTCGGGCACCTGGAAGGACCTCACGCAGTCCGTGAACTTCATGGCGAACAACCTGACCATCCAGGTGCGCAACATCGCCGAGGTCACGACCGCCGTCGCCAAGGGCGACCTGTCGAAGAAGATCACCGTCGACGCCAAGGGCGAGATCCTCGAGCTGGTCACGACGGTGAACACGATGGTGGACCAGCTCTCCAGCTTCGCCGAGCAGGTGACGCGGGTGGCCCGCGAGGTGGGCACCGAGGGCATCCTGGGCGGTCAGGCGCACGTACCGGGCGTCACGGGCATCTGGAAGGACCTGAGCAACAACGTCAACCTGATGGCCAACAACCTGACCATGCAGGTGCGGAACATCTCCCAGGTGGCGGCCGCGGTCGCCAACGGTGACCTGACGCGGCAGGTGACCATCGAGGCGAGCGGTGAGGTCGCCCAGCTCGCTGACACGTTCAACACCATGGTGCGGACGCTGAGTTCGTTCGCCGACCAGGTCACCAAGGTGGCCCGTGAGGTGGGTACGGACGGCATCCTGGGCGGTCAGGCGCACGTGCCGGGTGTGGCGGGCACCTGGAAGGACCTCACCGAGTCCGTCAACCAGATGGCGTCCAACCTGACCGGTCAGGTGCGCAACATCGCCATGGTCACCACGGCCATCGCCAAGGGTGATCTGACCAAGAAGATCGACATCGACGCCCGTGGCGAGATCCTCGAACTGAAGACGACGATCAACACGATGGTCGACCAGCTCTCCAGCTTCGCCGAGGAGGTCACCCGGGTCGCCCGCGAGGTGGGCACCGAGGGGCAGCTCGGCGGTCAGGCACGCGTGCGTGACGTCGACGGGACCTGGCGGGACCTGACGGAGTCGGTGAACGAGATGGCCGGGAACCTGACCCGGCAGGTGCGTGCCATCGCGCGCGTGGCGACCGCGGTGACGCGCGGCGACCTGAACCTGAAGATCGACGTCGACGCCTCCGGCGAGATCCAGGAGCTGCAGGACTACATCAACAAGATGATCGCCAACCTGCGCGACACCACGATCGCCAACAAGGAGCAGGACTGGCTGAAGGGCAACCTGGCCCGTATCTCCGCGCTGATGCAGGGCCGCCGGGACCTGGCGGACGTGGCCTCGCTGATCATGAGCGAGCTGACGCCGGTGGTGTCCGCGCAGCACGGCGCGTTCTTCCTGACGATGCCGCTCATGGAGGGCCAGGACCTCGGCGCCGACGCCGAGGACCACTACGAGCTGCGGATGCTCGGCTCGTACGGCTACTCGATGGGGTCCATGCCGGCGTCGTTCCGGCCGGGTGAAGGGCTGATCGGCACGGCCGCGCAGGAGAAGCGCACGATCGTGGTGGAGAACGCGCCCAGCGGCTATCTGAAGATCTCCTCGGGGCTCGGCGAGGCCCCGCCGGCGCAGGTGGTCGTGCTGCCGGTGCTCTTCGAGGGCAAGGTGCTCGGTGTGATCGAGCTGGCGTCGTTCACGCCGTTCACGCAGATCCAGAAGGACTTCCTCAACCAGATCGCCGAGATGATCGCGACCAGCGTCAACACCATCTCGGTGAACACCAAGACCGAGCTGCTGCTGAAGCAGTCGCAGGAGCTGACCGAGCAGCTGCGTGAGCGGTCGGCCGAGTTGGAGAACCGGCAGAAGGCGCTGCAGGCGTCCAACGCCGAACTGGAGGAGAAGGCCGAGCTGCTGGCCCGGCAGAACCGGGACATCGAGGTGAAGAACACCGAGATCGAGGAGGCCCGGCAGGTCCTGGAGGAGCGGGCCGAGCAGCTCGCGGTGTCGATGCGCTACAAGAGCGAGTTCCTCGCCAACATGTCGCACGAGCTGCGTACGCCGCTCAACTCCCTGCTGATTCTGGCCAAGTTGCTCGCCGACAACGCCGAGGGCAATCTCTCCCCGAAGCAGGTCGAGTTCGCCGAGACGATCCACGGCGCCGGTTCCGATCTGCTGCAGCTGATCAACGACATCCTGGACCTGTCGAAGGTCGAGGCGGGCAAGATGGACGTCTCCCCGACGCGTATCGCGCTCGTCCAGCTCGTGGACTACGTGGAAGCGACCTTCCGGCCGCTGACCGCGGAGAAGGGCCTGGACCTGTCCGTGCGGGTCTCCCCGGAGCTGCCGGCCACCCTGCACACCGACGAGCAGCGGCTGCTGCAGGTGCTGCGCAACCTGCTGTCCAACGCGGTGAAGTTCACCGACTCCGGTTCGGTGGAGCTGGTGATCCGCCCGGCCGGCGCCGACGTGCCCCAGATCATCCGGGAGCAGATGCTGGAGGCCGGTTCGCTGACCGACCCGGACGCCGGCCTGATCGCGTTCTCGGTGACCGACACGGGGATCGGTATCGCGGCCAGCAAGATGCGGGTGATCTTCGAGGCGTTCAAGCAGGCGGACGGCACGACCAGCCGCAAGTACGGCGGCACCGGTCTCGGTCTGTCGATCTCGCGGGAGATCGCGCAGTTGCTCGGCGGTGAGATCTACGCACAGAGCGAACCGGGCCGCGGCTCGACGTTCACGCTGTACCTGCCGGTGCATCCGAGCGAGCTGCCGCCGCAGGGCTACCAGCAGTCCGTGCAGGCCCTGGAGGCCGGTGAGCTGCTCGCCTCCGAGGGCCGGCCGGACGCGGACCTGTCGGCGGAGATCGAGACGCCGGCGGAGGTGAAGTCGTACCGCGAGACGCAGAACGGGGCGGCCGCGCTCTTCAGGCGCCGCCGCCGGAGCCTGCCGCCGCCGGAGAACCGGCCGGAGCAGTGGACCACGGTCGCCGAGCAGGAGAGCACGCCGCAGATCGCGCGCGCGGTGCGGTTCGGCGGCGAGAAGGTGCTGATCGTCGACGACGACATCCGCAACGTGTTCGCGCTCACCAGCGTGCTGGAGCAGCACGGGCTGTCGGTGCTGTACGCGGAGAACGGCCGCGAGGGCATCGAGGTGCTGGAGCAGCACGACGACGTGGCGGTGGTCCTGATGGACATCATGATGCCGGAGATGGACGGGTACGCGACGACCACGGCGATCCGCAGGATGCCGCAGTTCGCGGGGCTGCCGATCATCGCGCTGACGGCGAAGGCGATGAAGGGCGACCGGGAGAAGGCGATCGAGTCGGGTGCCTCCGACTACGTGACGAAGCCGGTCGATCCGGACCATCTGCTGGCGGTCATGCGGCAGTGGATGGCGGAGCGGTGACGGGCCCGTGGCATCGGATGTGAAACTGGCGGGAACCTTGGGTGTGCACGGGGAGTTGTCGGAGTGCGGGGGCCGGGCCGTGTGCCGGGTCGTGTGGGAATCCCGGATTCCGGGAACTCTCAGGTCACTCGCGGCGTTTCCGTTGAGTGCACAGTGACATCGCGGTGACAGGGTGTGGCGACGGTCAGGGTGCGGCTACGATGACCGGCACAAGGACGGGCGGCGAAACGGAGTCGTCCCCTGGGGCGGCGCCCGGTGTACCGCCGGGGCGAGGAGGGCGGGCCATGGTGCAGAAGGCCAAGATCCTCCTGGTCGATGACCGGCCGGAGAATCTGCTGGCGCTGGAGGCCATCCTCTCTGCGCTCGATCAGACACTGGTGCGGGCATCGTCCGGGGAGGAAGCGCTCAAGGCACTGCTCACGGACGATTTCGCGGTCATTCTGCTGGACGTCCAGATGCCGGGCATGGACGGATTCGAGACCGCCGCGCACATCAAGCGACGCGAGCGGACCCGGGACATCCCGATCATCTTCCTCACCGCGATCAACCACGGCCCGCACCACACCTTCAGGGGCTACGCGGCCGGCGCGGTGGACTACATCTCCAAGCCGTTCGACCCGTGGGTGCTGCGGGCGAAGGTCTCCGTGTTCGTCGAGCTGTACATGAAGAACTGCCAGCTGCGGGAGCAGGCGGCGCTGCTGCGGCTGCAGTTGGAGGGCGGCGGCAAGAGCGCGGTCGGCGGCAAGGAGTCCGCGGGGCTGCTCGCCGAGCTGTCCGCGCGCCTGGCGGCCGTCGAGGAGCAGGCCGAGGCGCTGTCGAAGCAGCTGGACGACGAGTCCGCGGACGCCGCCGCGGTGGCCACGGCCGCCCATCTGGAGCGGAAACTGACGGGACTGCGGCGGGCGCTGGACGCCCTGGAGCCGGGCACGGGTGCCGGCAGCCAGTCGGTGCCGACGCAGAACTGACGTCCGCCGGGAAGGCAGTTGCCCATGAGCGTGCGTCAGTTCCGCGCCTCGGCAGGGGCGACACGAACGGGTGAAGCAGTGGGCACACGTGTCCGCTGTCGTCTCCCCCGGTAATCTCACACCCATGGCCTCACGTCCCTCCGCAGCCAAGAAGCCGCCCACCAAGAAGGCGGCCGCTCCCGCTAAGGCTGCGGTGAGGAAGGCCGCCGCCAAGAAGGTCCCGGCCAAGAAGGCGCCGGCCAGGAGGGTCCCGGCGAAGAAGGCCGTGCCGCCCAGGCCGGCCCCGAGCCCCACGGGGGGCGTGTACCGGCTCGTGCGCGCCCTCTGGCTCGGCCTGGCGCACGCCGTCGGCGCCGTCTTCCGCGGCATAGGGCAGGGTGCGAAGAACCTCGACCCGGCCCATCGCAAGGACGGCGTCGCGCTGCTGCTCTTCGGGCTCGCCCTGATCGTCGCCGCCGGTACCTGGGCCGATCTGCGCGGCCCCGTCGGCGACCTGGTGGAGATCCTGGTCACCGGCGCCTTCGGGCGGCTCGATCTGCTGGCGCCGATACTGCTCGCGGTGATCGCCGTCCGCTTCATGCGGCACCCGGAGCAGCCGGAGGCCAACGGGCGGATCGTGATCGGTCTGTCCGCCCTGGTCATCGGCGTCCTCGGGCAGGTGCACATCGCCTGCGGCGCGCCCGCTCGCAGCTCCGGCATGCAGGCCATAAGGGACGCCGGCGGCCTCATCGGCTGGGCGGCGGCGACCCCGCTGACGTACACCATGACCGAGGTGCTCGCCGTACCGCTGCTGGTGCTGCTGACGGTCTTCGGGCTGCTCGTGGTGACCGCCACGCCGGTCAACGCCATCCCGCAGCGCCTGCGCGCGCTCGGCGTGCGCCTCGGCCTGCTGTCCGACCCGCAGGAGTTCGAGGCCGCCGGCGACGACGAGCGGTACGACGAACAGTGGCGTGAGGCGCTGCCCGCGCGCCCCCGCGGGCGCCGGAGCGCCTCGCAGGCGTACGACCCGGACGGAGCCGAGGAGGACGCGCTGGCGCACCGCCGCGGACGTCCGAGGCGCTCCGCGGTGCCGCAGCCCGACCCGCGGCGCCGGATGGACGCGGTGGACGTCGCGTCGGCCGCCGCGGCCGCGCTCGACGGGGCCGTCGCGCACGGCATGCCGCCCTCCCGAGTCGTCGCCGACCTCACCCAGGGCGTGAGCGTGGGCGAGCGCGAGGACACCACCCCGGTGCCGGCCGCGGTGCCACCGCCGGATCCGGTGCCGGTCCCGGCCGCGCGCCCCAGGCAGGAGCGGCCGTCCACCGGTGGCGTCCCCGACCTGACCAAGAAGGCCCCCGACGAGCCCCGCGACCTGCCCGCGCGCGCGGAGCAGCTCCAGCTCTCCGGCGACATCACCTATGCGCTGCCGTCGCTCGACCTGCTCACCCGGGGCGGTCCCGGCAAGGCGCGCAGCGCGGCCAACGACGCGGTCGTCGCCTCGCTCACCCAGGTCTTCACCGAGTTCAAGGTCGACGCGGCCGTCACCGGGTTCACCCGGGGCCCGACGGTCACCCGCTACGAGGTCGAGCTCGGCCCCGCCGTGAAGGTCGAGCGGATCACCGCGCTGACGAAGAACATCGCGTACGCCGTGGCCAGCCCCGACGTGCGGATCATCAGTCCCATCCCCGGCAAGTCGGCGGTCGGCATCGAGATCCCGAACACCGACCGGGAGATGGTCAACCTCGGTGACGTGCTGCGCCTCGCGGAGTCCGCCGAGGACGACGACCCGATGCTGGTCGCCTTCGGCAAGGACGTCGAGGGCGGGTACGTGATGCACTCGCTGGCGAAGATGCCGCACATGCTGGTCGCGGGCGCCACCGGCTCCGGCAAGTCGTCCTGCATCAACTGCCTGATCACCTCGATCATGATGCGGGCGACCCCGGAGGACGTCCGGATGATCCTCGTCGACCCCAAGCGCGTGGAGCTGACCGCCTACGAGGGCATCCCGCACCTGATCACGCCGATCATCACGAACCCCAAGCGGGCCGCCGAGGCCCTGCAGTGGGTGGTGCGCGAGATGGACCTGCGCTACGACGACCTCGCCGCCTACGGCTACCGGCACATCGACGACTTCAACCGCGCCGTCCGCGAGGGCAAGGTCAAGCCGCCGGAGGGCAGCGAGCGCGAGCTCCAGCCGTACCCGTACCTGCTGGTGATCGTGGACGAGCTGGCCGACCTCATGATGGTCGCCCCGCGGGACGTCGAGGACGCCATCGTGCGCATCACGCAGCTCGCGCGCGCGGCCGGCATCCACCTGGTGCTCGCCACCCAGCGTCCGTCGGTCGACGTGGTCACCGGCCTGATCAAGGCGAACGTGCCCTCCCGGCTGGCGTTCGCCACCTCCTCGCTCGCCGACTCCCGGGTCATCCTCGACCAGCCCGGCGCCGAGAAACTGATCGGCAAGGGCGACGGCCTCTTCCTGCCGATGGGCGCGAACAAGCCCACGCGAATGCAGGGCGCGTTCGTGACCGAGGCCGAGGTCGCGCTCGTCGTGCAGCACTGCAAGGACCAGATGGCGCCCGTCTTCCGCGACGACGTCACCGTGGGCTCCAAGCAGAAGAAGGAGATCGACGAGGACATCGGCGACGACCTCGACCTGCTGTGCCAGGCGGCCGAGCTGGTCGTCTCCACCCAGTTCGGGTCGACGTCCATGCTGCAGCGCAAGCTCCGGGTCGGCTTCGCCAAGGCGGGGCGGCTCATGGACCTGATGGAGTCCCGCAACATCGTGGGACCGAGCGAGGGTTCGAAGGCGCGCGACGTTCTCGTGAAACCGGACGAGCTGGACGGCGTACTCGCGCTGATCCGTGGGGAGTCGGACGGGTAGAACGGCGGACCGCCCGGCGTGTCGGTGTTACGCCGGGTGGCGGCAGCGCCGTGATCCACCCGTTAGGGAGCGGCGGGCAACCGTTTCCCCTCGCTGTACGTCAAGTTGAGCGAAAGGACCGGTACGGATCCCGTCCTGGGGTATGTGTCAGTCCCACCATCGGGTTGTCGGGCCATACCGATGGCGTACAAACACCCCCGCCCGGTCGCCCCACCCTTTCGTACCCCCTAGACTGAACCTCCAGCACAGGTGGCTCACACGCTCGAAAGGCGCCCCCGTGTCCATCGGCAACTCCCCTGAAGACGAGCGTCCGTTCCACGACGTGTCCGAGGAAGCCCGTCCCTCCGTCGGCCGTGCCCTGCGGCAGGCGCGCATCGCGGCCGGCCTCACGGTCGACGACGTCAGCAGCGCCACCCGTGTCCGAATCGCCATCGTGCACGCCATCGAGGCGGACGACTTCGCCCCGTGTGGCGGCGACGTGTACGCGCGCGGGCACATCCGCACGCTGGCCAGGGCCGTGCGTCTCGACCCCGCCCCGCTGATCGCGCAGTACGACGCCGAGCACGGCGGGCGGCCCGCGCCCACCCCGGCCGCGCCGATGTTCGAGGCGGAACGTATCCGCCCCGAGCGCCGGGGACCCAACTGGACCGCGGCGATGGTCGCCGCGATCGTCGCCGTCGTCGGTTTCGTCGGGTTCACCGCCTTCAAGGGCGGCGACGGCGGCAACGACGCCAAGTCGCAGGTCGCCGAGGGCGCCTCGGCCAAGCCCAGCAAGTCGTCCTCACCCACCACCAAGAAGGACAAGCCCGCCGCGCCGTCGTCGGAGCCGTCCGACAGCGCCATCGCCGCCGCGCCGCAGGACAAGGTCACCGTCCAGGTCAGCGCGCCGAACGGGCGCAGCTGGATCTCCGCCAAGGACCACAACGGCCGGATGCTCTTCGACGGGCTGCTGAAGAAGGGCGAGTCCAAGACCTTCCAGGACAGCTCCAAGATCAACCTGATCCTCGGTGACGCCGGCGCGATCGAGCTGTACGTCAACGGAAAGAAGATCGAGGACGACTTCCGGCCCGGCGCCGTGGAGCGTCTGACCTACACGAAGGGCGACCCCGAGGCCGGATAGGCGCGGACGGGACGCGGGTGTGACGGGGTTGGCCAAGATCGGCCAACCCCGTCGACGTGGGGTGTCAGCCAGACAAAGTAGTCTTGAGCCCATGCCTGAACGCCGTACCGTCGCACTTGTCACTCTTGGCTGCGCCCGCAACGAGGTGGACTCGGAGGAGCTCGCAGGCCGTTTGGAGGCGGACGGCTGGCAGCTCGTCGAGGACGCCGCGGACGCCGATGTCGCCGTGGTCAACACCTGTGGTTTCGTCGAGGCCGCCAAGAAGGACTCCGTCGATGCCCTCCTGGAGGCCAACGACCTCAAGGACCATGGCAGAACCCAGGCCGTGGTGGCGGTGGGCTGCATGGCCGAGCGGTACGGCAACGAACTGGCCGCGGCGCTGCCCGAGGCCGACGGCGTGCTCGGCTTCGACGACTACGCCGACATCTCCGACCGCCTGCAGACCATCCTCTCCGGCGGCATCCACGCCGCGCACACCCCGCGCGACCGCCGCAAGCTGCTGCCGATCAGCCCCGCCGAGCGGCAGGATTCCGCCGCCGCCGTGGCGCTGCCCGGCCACGGCCCGACCGACCTCCCGGAGGGCGTCGCGCCCGCCTCCGGCCCGCGCGCGCCCCTGCGTCGCCGTCTGGACGGCTCGCCGGTGGCCTCGGTCAAGCTCGCCTCCGGCTGCGACCGGCGCTGCTCCTTCTGCGCCATCCCCTCCTTCCGCGGCTCCTTCATCTCCCGCCGCCCGAGCGACGTGCTGAACGAGACCCGCTGGCTGGCCGAGCAGGGGGTGAAGGAGATCATGCTGGTCTCCGAGAACAACACCTCCTACGGCAAGGACCTGGGCGACATCCGCCTGCTGGAGTCCCTGCTGCCCGAGCTGGCGGAGGTCGACGGCCTCGAGCGGGTGCGCGTGAGCTACCTGCAGCCGGCCGAGATGCGTCCCGGCCTGATCGACGTCCTGACCTCCACCCCGAAGGTCGTCCCCTACTTCGACCTGTCCTTCCAGCACTCCGCGCCCGGCGTGCTGCGCGCCATGCGCCGCTTCGGCGACACCGACCGCTTCCTGGAGCTGCTGGACACCATCCGCGGCAAGGCCCCGCAGGCCGGCGTGCGCTCCAACTTCATCGTCGGCTTCCCCGGCGAGAGCGAGGCCGACCTGGCCGAACTGGAGCGCTTCCTGAACGGCGCCCGGCTGGACGCCATCGGTGTCTTCGGCTACTCCGACGAGGAGGGCACGGAAGCGGCCACCTACGACGACAAGCTCGACGAGGACGTCGTCGCCGAGCGCCTCGCCCGTGTCTCCCGGCTCGCCGAGGAACTCGTCTCCCAGCGCGCCGAGGAGCGCCTCGGGGAGACCGTGCACGTCCTCGTGGAGTCCGTCGACGGCGAGGACGGCGTGTACGGCAGGGCCGCGCACCAGGCGCCGGAGACCGACGGCCAGGTGCTGCTCACGAGCGGCGAGGGTCTGAGTGTGGGACGTATGGTCGAGGCGAAGGTGGTCGGCACGGAAGGTGTCGACCTGGTCGCCGAGCCGCTGACGGGCTCGCCGTCGTGCAGTGAGGAGGCGGGCAGATGACCGGAGTCCCGGCGTCCGCCGCGGGCGGCTCCACCGGTGCGCAGGGCGCACGTGGTGCGGCCGCCGCCGACGGTTCCGCCACCGAGGTCTCCGGCTCCGTCGCCCGTTCCACCGCTCCGGCCCCCGGTCCGGAGGGCGGTGCGCGCCCCCAGCGCGGCGGGAAGCTGACGGCCGCGGCCGTCAACCAGGCCAGCGTGTGGAACGTGGCCAATCTGCTGACGATGCTCCGGCTGCTGCTCGTGCCCGGCTTCGTGGCGCTGATGCTGGCGGACGGCGGCTACGACCCGGCCTGGCGCTCGCTCGCCTGGGCGGCCTTCGCCGTCGCCATGATCACCGACCTGTTCGACGGGCACCTGGCGCGCACCTACAACCTGGTCACCGACTTCGGGAAGATCGCCGACCCCATCGCCGACAAGGCGATCATGGGTGCGGCGCTCATCTGTCTGTCGGCCCTGGGCGATCTGCCGTGGTGGGTCACCATCGTCATCCTGGGCCGGGAACTCGGCATCACCCTGCTGCGTTTCCTCGTCATCCGCTACGGCGTGATCCCCGCGAGCCGGGGCGGCAAGGTCAAGACGCTCACCCAGGGCGTCGCCGTCGGGATGTACGTCCTGGCGCTGACGGGGTGGCTGGCGACCATGAGGTTCTGGGTGATGGCCGCGGCGGTCGTGCTCACCGTCGTCACCGGCCTCGACTACGTGCGACAGGCCATTGTGCTGCGCCGGCGGGGAATCGCCGAACGCGCGGCGGCGTTGGAGGAGAAGGAAGCGTGAGTTCCCCTGCCACCGAACTGGTGCGGCTACTGACCGTGAGGGGCGAGAGCCTCGCCGTCGCGGAGTCCCTCACCGGTGGACTGGTGGCGGCGGAGATCACGGCCGTCCCCGGGGCGTCCAAGGTCTTCCGCGGCTCGGTCACCGCGTACGCCACCGAGCTGAAGCGGCAGTTGCTCGGAGTCGACGCCACCCTGCTGGCGGAGCGGGGCGCGGTGGATCCGCAGGTGGCGGCGGAGATGGCGGCCGGGGTACGCAAGGCCCTGGGTGCCGACTGGGGCCTCGCGACGACCGGGGTCGCCGGCCCGACCCGCAGGACGGACAGCCCGTGGGAACGGTCTTCGTCGCCGTCGACGGGCCGCTCACCACCCACCCGGGTTCTGCCGGTGGCGGAAAAGTGGAGGCGCTGCGGTTGAACGGCAACCGTGCGGAAATTCGTATGGAGAGTGTACGGAGCGTACTCGCACTGCTTCTGAAGGAGCTTGCGGGCCAACAGACCGGGAATGAGCGGGCACAGGATACGGAACGGAACGGGGGGTTTTGATGTTTGCAGCCCTGAGTGAACACGACATCGCTCCCCGCACGGCCGCGGCGCAAGGCGGTACGGTGGGGCGAGAAGGATGCGGCTACGCGGTCCGAGGAGGGAGCCACCGATGATTCTGCTCCGTCGCCTGCTGGGTGACGTGCTGCGTCGGCAGCGCCAACGCCAGGGCCGTACTCTGCGCGAAGTCTCCTCGTCCGCCCGAGTCTCACTCGGCTATCTCTCCGAGGTGGAGCGGGGCAGAAGGAGGCTTCCTCCGAGCTGCTCTCCGCCATCTGCGACGCGCTGGACGTACGGATGTCGGAACTCATGCGGGAGGTGAGCGACGAACTGGCGCTCGCCGAACTCGCCCAGTCCGCCACGGCCACCGAACCCGTGCCCACGCCGGTCCGTCCGATGCTGGGTTCCGTGTCGGTGACCGGTGTGCCACCGGAACGGGTGACCATCAAGGCGCCCGCCGAGGCGGTGGACGTGGTCGCCGCGTGACGTACGCGAGCACGGCCTGACCACCCGATACGTGCGAAGCCCCGGCCGGGGCTCCCCAGGCAGACCCTGGGAGGCCCGGCCGGGGCTTCTGTGCTGTCCGGGGGACGCCCGCCCGGGGCGGCGCCCGTTTGCCGGTATCCGGGACGGCGGTCATCGTGGAGGTGACCTGACCGGCGCCTAACCCACCGGAGGAAGCGGATGTACGTCGTGAAGAGCCCGCTGCCCGACGAGGCACTGAAGACCGTGTCGGAGGCCTTGCAGGGCGCCCTGGTGGACCTGGTCGACCTCTCGCTGGTCGCCAAGCAGATCCACTGGAACGTCGTCGGACCCCGCTTCCGCTCCATCCACCTCCAGCTCGACGAGGTCGTCGCCTCCGCGCGCACCCACTCCGACACGGTGGCCGAGCGGGCCTCGGCCCTCGGCGTCCCACCGGACGGCCGCGCGTCCACGGTCGCCGCCACCAGCGGCATCGGAACCACTCCGGCCGGCTGGATCAAGGACGCGGACGCCGTCCGGGCGATGGTCGACGCGCTGGGCGCGGTGATCACGCGGATGCGGGAGCGGGTGGCGGCCACCGGCGAGCCCGATCCGGTCTCCCAGGACCTCTTCATCGGGATCACCGCCGACCTGGAGAAGCACCACTGGATGTTCCAGGCGGAGAACGCGTGAGGAGCCGCCCCGGGCCGGCCGCCCCGCACCGGATCGCGTGCCCGGTGTCCGCACGTCAGTGAGCCCTCGGTGCGCCTCCCGCGCGGGTCGGGCGGTGTTCCGGCGTCCGGCTGGAGGTGGCGGCCATGGTGATACGGGTGCTGCGCTGGGGAACCGCTCTCGGCCTGGGCGCCGTGTGGTGGTGGGCCGTACTCCGGATCGCCCTCGGGCAGGGCGCGGGTGTGCTCGAAGGAGCCGTCGCCGTCGGCGGCTGGGGGCTCAGCGTTCTGCCGGTGCACTGCGTGCCCAAGGGGCGGGCCGCGGGGGCCGTGGCGGCGGGCGGTGGACGGCCGCCTGGCGGGCGGGGAGTGTCATCACGGCGGCGCCGGGCGCCTGTTCGGCTGCGGATGAGGTCAGATGCGACGGCGACACCTCGGGCACCGTGCCGGCCGACCTCGGTGACGGCCGTCTCTGACGGAGCGTGGATCGCGACCCTGACGGAGTAGGGATCGCATGCCTGACGGAGCATGGATCGCGTCTCCGGCGGAGCGGGATCGCGTGCCTGACGGAGCGTCGGTCAGCTGGAGGACGACCGGCGGGGACGGCGCTCACGCCAGGCCTGGGCCGTGCCCCGTGCGGGCGCCGGGCCCGTCTGGCAGTGGGGGCACCAGTAGGTGGGGCGTTCCTGGTAGCCGTCGCCCTGGTCGGCGACCCGGATCGAGGCACGGCAGCGAAGGCACGGACGCGGGGCGCGCCCGTACACGAAGAGGTCCTGCCGGTGCAGCCCCGTGGTCTGCCGGACCGGGCGGTCGCGGTTGCTCTCCAGCAGCTTCTTGGCGAGTCCGATCAGCCGGGTGGCGCGGTCCGCAGGCAGGGCGCCCACCGGCAGCCATGGGGTCGCGCCGACCAGGAAGCAGAGCTCGCACTTGTAGACGTTGCCGATGCCGGCCAGGTTGCGCTGGTCGAGTAGGGCCTCGCCGAGCTGACGGCCGGGATCGGCGAGCAGATTGGTGAGGGCGAGCTCCGGGTTCCAGTCCGGCCCGAGCAGGTCGGGGCCGAGGTGGCCGACGGCCTGCTCCTCCTCGCCGGTGCGCAGCAACTCCACCAGCGGGAGGCGGTAGCCGACGGCCGCGCGGTCCGCGGTGCCGAGGATCACCCGGATCTGGTGGGCCGGGCCGCCGCGCCAGCGCTCGTCGGTGCCGAACACCTTCCAGGCGCCCTCCATGCGCAGATGCGTGTGCAGGGACAGGCCGCCCTCGAAGCGGGTGAACAGGTGCTTGCCGCGTGCGATCGAGCTCAGCACCGCGCGGCCGGTGAGATCGACCGTCGCGTACTGCGGCACCCGGAAGTCACTGCGGATCAGCACCTTGCCCGCGAGGGCCTCGTGCAGCCGTTTCGCGGCCCGCCAGACCGTGTCACCTTCGGGCATGCGTCAAGGGTGCCACGGACGGGTGATGTGCGGTGGTGCGCACGGGGCGCGGCGGCCGCCGTGCCTCAGGCACGCAGACGCAGACCACGCGGGGTCGCGATGAAGCCGGCCCCTTCCAGCAGGGCGCCCAGTGGAGAGGTCAGGGCCTGGGCGCCGTTGATGCGCTCGACCGTGACCGTGCCGAGGGAGCCCGCGCGGGCGGCCGAGGCCAGGGCCTGGGCCGCGGTGCGCAGACGTGGATCGTCGTCGGCCGCCGCGTCCGGGTCGGCGGGCCAGGCCAGCAGGGTCTTGCCGCCGCGCTCCATGTACAGCGTCAGCTCGCCCTCCACCAGCACCACGAGCGAACCGGCCTTGCGGCCCGGCTTGTGTCCCGCGCCGGTCGGCGGTTCGGGCCAGGGAAGGGCCGCGCCGTAGGCGCTGGCGGGGTCGGCCGCGGCGAGGACCGCGGCACGCGGGTCGGGGTCGGAGGACCGGCCGCGGCGGTCGCCGAAATCGCGGTTGCCGTAGGGGCCGTAAGCGGCACCGCCGCCTCTGGGGCCGCCGTAGCCGGGAGCGGCGAAGGGGCCCGCGGGGGTGCGGTCGCGTGGGGAGACGTACTCGTCCGGGGCGGATCCGTTGTTCCCGGGCGGCCAGGTGAAGCCGCCGTCGCCCGGCCGTGCCGCCTCGTCCGGCGGCCAGGTGAAGTCGCCGTCCAGGCCCGGGTGGGCGAGTCCGCCGTCGGGCTGCTCGAAACCGCCGGGAGTGGTGTGACCGGCGGTGTCCCGGTCCGGGACCGCGCCGCCGGCGGGGAAGGACGAGGCGCCGTGGTCGCCGCCGAAGCCGTTGGGCAGGCCCTGTCCGCGTTCTCGGGCGTTGGAGACCGCGCGGAGGCGGTCGACCGCGCCGTCCATCGCGAACTGGGCGGCGCCCAGCCCCTCGACCACGTAACCCGTCTGGCCTGCCCGCTGTCCTCGAAGGCGGACAGCACCCGGTACACGGCGGAGAAGCCGCCCTCGACGCCCTCCGCGGCCACCGCTCCCCGGGTGACCACGCCGTGCCGGTCGAGCAGGGTGCGGGCCAGCGCGTGTGCGCGCACCGTGGCGTCCGGTTCGGCCGTGGGCAGGAGGGACCAGCGGCCGGCCACGGTCGGCGGGCCGGTGCGCGAGGTGGCGCGGGCCGCCGCGGTCAGGGAGCCGTAACGGCCGCGCGGGACGGTGCGCTTGGCGCGATGGGCCGTGGAGCCCGCGGTACGGCCGGAGCCGAGCAGGGCGCGCATCGGGGTGAGGGTGTCGTTGGTGAGCCGTCCCGACCAGGCCAGATCCCACAGGGCGTCGGCCAGTTGGGGATCGCCGGCCTCGGGGTGCGTGGTGGCGCGCACCTGGTCGGCGATCTGACGGAAGAACAGGCCGTAGCCGCCGGAGAGGGTGTCCAGCACCGACTGGTGCAGCGCCGTCAGCTCGAGCGGGTGCGGCTGGGGCAGCAGCAGCGGTGCCGCGTCCGCCATGTACAAGGAGACCCAGCCGTCCTTGCCGGGCAGGGCGCCCGCTCCGGCCCACACGACCTCGCCGGCCGCGGTGAGTTCGTCGAGCATCGCGGGCGTGTAGCCCGCGACGCGTGAGGGCAGGACCAGCTTCTCCAGGGCGGAGGCGGGCACCGAGGCGCCCTGCAACTGCTCGATGGCACGCACCAGTCCGTCGATGCCGCGCAGTTCGTGCCCCTTGCCGATGTGCTGCCACTGGGGCAGGAACTGGGCCAACGCGGCGGGCGGCACGGGTTCCAGCTCATGCCGCAGGGCCGCCAGGGAGCGGCGGCGCAGCCGCCGCAGCACGGCCGCGTCGCACCACTCCTGGCCGATGCCCGCCGGGTGGAACTCGCCCTGGACGACACGGCCGGCCGCGGCCAGCCGCTGCAGGGCGCCCTCGGTGACCGCGACGCCCAGACCGAAGCGTGCCGCCGCCGTGGCCGACGTGAAGGGGCCGTGCGTGCGCGCGTACCGCGCGAGGAGGTCGCCGAGCGGATCCTTGACCGGTTCGGTGAAGGCCTCGGGTACGCCCACGGGCAGCGCCGTGCCGAGGGCGTCCCGCAGGCGGCCCGCGTCCTCCACGGCCGCCCAGTGGTCGGTGCCGGCGATGCGCACCCGGATGGCGCGGCGCGCGGCGGCCAGGTCCCGCGCCCACTGCGGCTCGGCTCCCCGTTCGGCCAGCTCGGCGTCGGTCAGCGGGCCGAGCAGCCGCAGGAGGTCGGCGACCCCTTCGAGGTCCTTGACCCGACGGTCCTCCGTCAGCCACTGCAGCTCGCGCTCCAGCTCGGTCAGCACGTCGGCGTCGAGCAGTTCGCGCAGCTCCGCCTGCCCCAGCAGTTCGGCCAGCAGCCGGGAGTCCAGGGAGAGCGCGGCCGCGCGGCGCTCGGCGAGCGGCGAGTCCCCCTCGTAGAGGAACTGGGCGACGTAGCCGAAGAGGAGGGAGCGGGCGAAGGGCGACGGCTCGGGTGTGGTGACCTCGACCAGGCGGACCTTGCGGGACTCGATGTCGCCCATCAGCTCGACGAGCCCGGGGACGTCGAACACGTCCTGCAGGCATTCGCGGATCGCCTCCAGGACGATCGGGAACGAGCCGAACTCGCTCGCCACCTGGAGCAGCTGGGCGGCGCGCTGGCGCTGCTGCCACAGCGGCGTGCGCTTGCCCGGGTTGCGGCGCGGCAGCAGCAGCGCGCGGGCGGCGCATTCGCGGAACCGGGAGGCGAACAGGGCGGAGCTGCCGACCTGGTCGGTGACGATCTGGTCGACCTCGCCCTTGTCGAAGGCGACGTCCCCGGCCCCGATCGGGGCCTGCTCGCTGTCGTACTCGGCGCCGGCCCTCACCGGTTCCTGGTCGAGGAGGTCCAGACCCATCAGATCGGCGTCCGGCAGGCGCAGCACGATGCCGTCGTCGGCGTGCATGACCTGGGCGTCCATGCCGTAGCGCTCGGACAGGCGGGCCCCAGGGCGAGGGCCCAGGGAGCGTGGACCTGGGCGCCGAAGGGGAGTGCACGACGACCCGCCAGTCGCCCAGCTCGTCGCGGAAGCGCTCGACCACGATGGTGCGGTCGTCCGGGACGTGCCCGCAGGCCTCGCGCTGCTCGCTCAGGTAGGACAGGACGTTGTCCACCGCCCAGGCGTCCAGGCCCGCGCGGAGCAGGCGCTGCCGGGCGTCGTCCTTCGGCAGCGAGCCCACCTCGCGCAGGAACGCGCCCACCGCGCGGCCCAGTTCGAGGGGACGGCCGAGCTGGTCGCCCTTCCAGAAGGGCAGCCGACCCGGCACACCGGGCGCGGGGGAGACCAGGACACGGTCGCGCGTGATGTCCTCGATGCGCCACGAACTGGTGCCCAGGGTGAAGACGTCCCCCACCCTCGACTCGTAGACCATCTCCTCGTCGAGCTCGCCGACCCGGCCGCCGCCCTTCTTGGGGTCGGAACCGGCGAGGAAGACCCCGAAGAGGCCCCGGTCGGGGATCGTGCCGCCGGAGGTGACCGCGAGACGCTGGGCGCCCGGGCGGCCGGTGATCGTGCCGGCCACGCGGTCCCACACCACGCGCGGGCGCAGCTCCGCGAACGCGTCGGACGGATAGCGGCCCGCCAGCATGTCCAGCGTCGCGGTGAACGCCGACTCGGGGAGCGAGGCGAAGGGAGCCGCGCGGCGGATCACGGTCAGCAGGTCGTCGAACTGCCAGGTGTCCAGCGCCGTCATGGCGACGAGCTGCTGGGCCAGAACGTCCAGCGGGTTGCCGGGGACCCGCAGGGACTCGATGGCGCCCGAGCGCATCCGCTCGGTGACCACGGCGGACTGCACCAGGTCGCCCCGGTACTTGGGGAAGACGACACCGGTGGAGACGGCGCCCACCTGGTGGCCGGCGCGGCCGACGCGCTGGAGCCCGGAGGCCACCGACGGCGGGGACTCCACCTGGACGACGAGGTCGACCGCGCCCATGTCGATGCCCAGCTCCAGACTGGAGGTGGCGACCACGGCGGGCAGCCGGCCCGCCTTCAGGTCCTCCTCGACGAGGGCGCGCTGCTCCTTGGAGACCGAGCCGTGGTGCGCGCGGGCGATCACGGGGGCGCGCCCTGGGCCGCCCCGAGCCGCCCATCAGCTCGGCCGGCGAGTGGTGCTCGTCCAGGGACTCGCCGGTCGCCCGCTCGTAGGCGATCTCGTTGAGCCGGTTGCACAGCCGCTCGGCCAGGCGCCGCGAGTTCGCGAACACGATCGTGGACCGGTGCGCCTGCACCAGGTCGGTGATCCGCTCCTCGACGTGCGGCCAGATCGAGGGCCGCTCGGCCCCGTCGCCGTTGTCGGCGGCCGGGGAACCGCCCAGCTCGCCCATGTCCTCGACCGGCACGACCACGGACAGGTCGAACTCCTTGCCGGACTCCGGCTGGACGATCTCCACCTTCCGGCGGGGCGAGAGGTAGCGGGCCACCTCGTCCACCGGACGCACCGTCGCCGACAGCCCGATGCGGCGGGCGGGCCGCGGCAGCAGTTCGTCCAGCCGCTCCAGGGACAGCGCGAGGTGCGCGCCGCGCTTGGTACCCGCGACCGCGTGCACCTCGTCCAGGATCACCGTCTCGATGCCGGCCAGCGCGTCGCGCGTGGCCGAGGTCAGCATCAGGAACAGCGACTCGGGGTCGTGATCAGGATGTCCGGCGGGCGGGTGGACAGCGCGCGGCGCTCGGCGGGCGGGGTGTCGCCGGAACGGATGCCGACCTTGACCTCGGGCTCGGGCAGGCCGAGGCGCACGGACTCCTGGCGGATGCCGGTCAGCGGGCTGCGCAGGTTCCGCTCGACATCGACCGCGAGGGCCTTCAGCGGGGACACGTACAGCACCCGGCAGCGCTTCTTCGGGTCGGTCGGCGGAGGCGCCGAGGCGAGCTGGTCCAGCGCGGCGAGGAACGCGGCCAGCGTCTTGCCCGAGCCGGTGGGGGCCACCACCAGTACGTCCGAGCCCGCGCCGATGGCCTGCCAGGCGCCCGCCTGGGCCGCGGTGGGCGCGGAGAACGCCCCATGAACCAGCCGCGGGTCGCGGGCGAGAAGCCGTCGAGGGCTCGGTGTGCGGAGCTGACCATGCCCTCCATCCTGCACCCGGCCACTGACAATCGGGCTGACCTGGGCGAAAGGGGCAGTCCCGGGCGTGGGCCGCCCGCGGACCGGGGTCCGCCGGCCTGGCGGAGAATGGAGGCATGGCGGGTTCGGCGGAGCGGGCACGGCACTGGCGGTACGAGTCGCTGCCCGGTGTCGACCTGCTGCGTGCCCGGTACATCCACAAGACCTTCGTCCGGCACACCCACGAGAACTTCGTGATCGCGGCCATCGCCGACGGCGTCGAGGTCTTCCACCACCGGGGCTCCGACGTGTCGGCGGGCGCGGGCGCCCTCGCGCTGGTCAACCCGGACACCCCGCACACCGGCCGGGCCGGGGTTCCCGAGGGCTGGCGCTACGGCGCGGTCTATCCGTCGCCCGAGGTGGTGGCCGCGATCGCGGCCGAGACCACCACGATCCGCGGTACCCCCGGCTTCGTCAGCCCGGTCCTCGACGACCCGTACACCGTCCGCCTGGTCCACCAGGTGCTGCGCGCCGCCGAGGAGGGCAACGCGCTCGCGGCCGACACCCTGCTGCGGGTGGCCGTGACCAGGCTGCTGCGGCTCAACGGCGGCGCGCTGCCGCAGCGGACGCGCCGGACGGCCGGCGCCCGGATCGCGGCACGCGCGCGTGGCGTACTGGAGGAGGGGATGGCCGCGCCGCCGACCCTGGAACGCCTGGCCGCCGACCTCGGGACCAGCCCGTTCGCCCTGCTGAGAGCGTTCCGTGACACCTACGGGATGCCACCGCACACCTGGCTGACCGACGCGCGCGTGCGCCGCGCGCGACTGCTGCTCGACGCGGGAACCGCACCCGCCGAGGCGGCCGTCGCCGTCGGCTTCACCGACCAGCCCCACCTCAACCGCCACTTCGCCCGCATCGTGGGGGTTCCCCGGGCGCCTACCAGCGCGAGCGCAAGAACGTACAAGACCCGGGCTGAGGCCCGGACGTACCGTCCGGGGCGTGGCACGACAGACAGCACTCGCGGACATCTCCGCCGAAAGCACCGCCAAGCCCGATTCCGCCGTCGTACGCGACGCCCTGGGCGTCGGCGTCGCGGTGGGGCTCTCCGGCTTCGCCTTCGGGGTGACCTCGGCCGGCAGCGGACTCGGACTCCTCCAGACCTGCGCGCTCAGCCTCCTGGTCTTCACCGGCGCCTCGCAGTTCGCCCTGGTGGGCGCGCTCGCCGCGGGCGGCAGCCCGTTCACGGCCGCCGCCGGCGCCTTCTTCCTGGGCGTGCGCAACGCCTTCTACGGCCTGCGGCTGTCGCAGCTGCTGGCCGTCCCGCGCGCGCTGCGGCCGTTCGCCGCCCAGTGGGTGATCGACGAGACCACGGCCGTGACCCTGGCCCAGCCGACCCGGCGTGCCGCGCGAATCGGCTTCACCGTGACCGGGCTCAGCCTGTACCTGCTGTGGAACCTCACCACGCTGCTCGGGGCGTTGGGTGCCAAGGCCATCGGGGACACCGACGCCTGGGGGCTGGACGCGGCCGGCCCGGCCGTCTTCCTGGCCCTGCTCGCCCCCATGCTGAAGACGCGCACCGAGCGTGCGGTCGCGGGCCTCGCCATTCTCCTGGGCCTCGGCCTGCTGCCCGTACTGCCGGCCGGTGTGCCGGTCCTCGTGGCCGCGCTGGCGGCGCCGGTCGCGCTCTTCGTCGAGGGCCGGCGCATCGGACGCACCCGGCGGACCGCCCCGGACGCGACGCGGGAGGACCGGTGAACACCTGGACAGCCATCGGCCTGACCGTCCTCGGCTGCTACGCGGTCAAGCTCGCCGGACTGCTCGTGCCCGCGGGCGCCATGGAACGGCCGCTCGTCCGGCGGCTCGCCGCCCTGCTGCCCGTCGCCCTGCTGGCCGCGCTCACGGCCCAGCAGACGTTCGCCGACGGGCACGCCCTGGTGCTTGACGCCAGGGCGGCGGGGCTCGGCGCGGCCGCCGTGGCGCTGGTGCTGCGCGCACCCTTCCTGCTGGTCGTCGCGGCCGCGGTGGTGGTGACCGCGGGGTGCGGGCGCTCGGCGGCTGAGCGCGGCTCAGCCCACGAAGCGGCCGTACGCCCTGAGGGTGCGCAGCGCCTCGATCGTCACCATGGGCCGCGCCTCCAGCGTCGGAGCCGGCGCCCACTGGCGCCAGCGGACGGGCCAGCCGCCGTCCTCCTGCTGCGATCCGGCGAGGTGGTCCAGGGAGCGCGTCATCTCCTCGTCCGTGAACCACGCGCGCGCGAGTGACCCCGGACTCCTCGCGAAGTCGTGCGGGAAGTGGTGCTCTCCGGGGGCGTACCCGGCCGCGACCGGGTACGCGTCGAGCCGGGCCGGGTCCAGTGCCGCCAGCCGCTGTTCACGCACCAGGCGGCCGAGCCGGTCGGCCGCCGCCTCCGCGCGCGGGCGGTCCGGCACGGAGTCCAGAAAGGCCACCGCAGCGTGCACCTCGTAGGGGTGGGACTTCCGCAGGGACTCCACCGCCTGCCAGCAGAAGTCGGTGGCCCGGAACAGCCAGGCGTGCCATACCTCGTTGCGGTGCAGCAGCCCCACCACGGGGCCGGTGGCGAGCAGCTCGCTGGGCGGGTCGTCCACGACCGGGACGAACGGTGCCACCGGGTAGCCGCGCTGGCCGGGATCGACCGCCGGCAGCGCGCCGTCCGCGGTCGAGACGGCGGTCAGGTGACGGCACACCCGCTCCGCCCGCTGCCCGCCGCAGCGCCCGATGGCGTCCAGGACGCCCAGGGCGCGCGCGGTGTGCAGGGGCTGGCTCACGGGGCCGCGCAGATCGGGCTCCAGCGCGTGAGCGTAGCCGCCGTCCTCGTTGCGGTAGGCGTTCAACGCGGCCTCCACCGGCTCGGCGGCGCCGTTCAGGAAGTGGTAGGCGAAGAGCCGCTGCTCCAGCACGCGCGCGGTGAGCCAGACGAACTGTTCGGCGCGGAAGAGAGGGGAGCGCGCCGGGGCTTTGGGGGAGTGGGGAAGCTCCTGATTCGGCCATGCGACAGACCGTAGGACGGAAAGCGGTCTCGGCAGGCGCCTCCGGGCGGGCCCCACCCCCAGGGGCGGGATACTGGAGTCATGCGGTTGACGGTCTTCTGGCAGCGGATGGCGGAACACTTCGGTTCGGGGTACGCCGACACCTTCGCGCGCGATCATGTGATGACGGAGCTGGGCGGGCGCACGGTGCACGAGGCACTGGACGCCGGCTGGGACGCCAAGGACGTGTGGCGCGTGGTCTGCTCGGTCATGAACGTGCCGGGGGAGAGGCACTGAGCCGACACGAGGAGTCCGGGCGGCCGTGACCACCGGCGGCGTGGGCGAGACTGGGTGCGTGGCACCCACTGACGACAATGAGCCGGCCGTCCGGCACGCAGCCTCCCCGACCGCTACGCCGCCGCACGCCAGGCGGCCGGCCGACGACGACGGCGCCGCCGAGCGGCCCGGCCGCCGTATGCCGCGCTGGCTCCCGCGCGCCATGGTGCTCGCACTCGCGCTCATCGCCTCGTTCCAGCTCGGCAGCTGGGCCTTCCACCAGCTGACCGGACTGCTGATCAACATCCTGATCGCGTTCTTCCTCGCGCTCGCCATAGAGCCCGCGGTGAGCTGGATGGCCGCCCACGGCATGCGCCGGGGCCTCGCCACCTTCCTGGTCTTCCTCGGTCTGACCATCGCCGCGGCCGGCTTCGTCACACTGCTCGGATCGATGCTGGCGGGACAGATCATCAAGATGGTCGAGGGCTTCCCCGAGTACCTGGACTCGGTGATCAACTGGATCAACCACACGTTCCACATGGAACTCCGACGCGTGGACGTCCAGGAGGGGCTGCTGCACTCCGACTGGCTGCGCAAGTACGCCCAGAACAGCGCGGCCGGCGTGCTCGACGTGTCCGCCCAGGTGCTCGGCGGTCTCTTCCAACTGCTGACGGTCGGGCTGTTCTCGTTCTACTTCGCCGCCGACGGCCCCCGGCTGCGCCGGGCACTGTGCTCCGTCCTGCCGCCGGCGCGCCAGGCCGAGGTGCTGCGCGCCTGGGAGATCGCCGTCGACAAGACGGGCGGCTACCTCTACTCGCGCGGTCTCATGGCGCTGATCTCCGGGATCGCCCACTACATCCTGCTCGAGGCGCTGGGCGTGCCCTACGCGCCGGTGCTCGGCGTGTGGGTGGGGCTGGTCTCGCAGTTCATCCCGACCATCGGCACCTATCTCGCGGGCGCGCTGCCGATGCTGATCGCGTTCACCGTGAACCCCTGGTACGCGGTGTGGGTGCTGATCTTCGTCGTGGTGTACCAGCAGTTCGAGAACTACATGCTGCAGCCCAAGCTGACCTCCAAGACCGTGGACATCCATCCCGCCGTCGCCTTCGGCTCGGTGATCGCGGGCACCGCGCTGCTCGGCGCGGTCGGTGCGCTGATCGCCATCCCCGCGGTCGCCACGCTGCAGGCCTTCCTGGGGGCGTACGTGAAGAGGTACGCCGTCACGGACGATCCGCGGGTGCACGGACACCGCCGGCGGGATCCGGGCCGTCCCGGCGCGTTCACGCGGGCGCGGCTGCTGTGGGAACGACGGCCGGGTTCGCAGGAGTCCTCCTAGCGGTCCGGGCCGCCGGCCGCCCTCCGCGGCCCCGCGTGGTGCGCTTGACACCAAAATCGAACATCCATTCTTATGGAGGCTCAGGCGGGGCTCCGGACGGGGATTTTGTCCCCTTTGGATGGGGTGTGTTCCCGGGTTATCCACAGGCCGGGCCTGCGTCGGGGCGCATTGTCAGTGGCAGGCGTTAGCGTCTTTGACGTGAAGCGATCGACTCAAGCAAACCGGGTGGAACCCATGGCAGGAACCGACCGCGAGAAGGCGCTCGACGCCGCGCTCGCACAGATTGAACGACAATTCGGCAAGGGCGCTGTCATGCGCATGGGCGAGCGGTCGATGGAGCCCATCGAGGTCATCCCGACCGGGTCGACCGCGCTCGACGTGGCCCTTGGCGTCGGTGGCCTGCCGCGCGGCCGTGTGGTGGAGATCTACGGACCGGAGTCCTCCGGCAAGACCACGCTGACCCTGCATGCCGTGGCCAACGCGCAGAAGGCCGGCGGCCAGGTCGCGTTCGTGGACGCGGAGCACGCCCTCGACCCCGAGTACGCGAAGAAGCTCGGCGTCGACATCGACAACCTGATCCTGTCCCAGCCCGACAACGGTGAGCAGGCCCTGGAGATCGTGGACATGCTGGTCCGCTCCGGCGCCCTCGACCTCATCGTCATCGACTCCGTCGCGGCGCTCGTCCCGCGTGCGGAGATCGAGGGCGAGATGGGTGACAGCCACGTCGGTCTGCAGGCACGTCTGATGAGCCAGGCGCTGCGGAAGATCACCAGCGCGCTCAACCAGTCCAAGACCACCGCGATCTTCATCAACCAGCTCCGCGAGAAGATCGGCGTGATGTTCGGCTCCCCGGAGACCACGACCGGTGGCCGGGCGCTGAAGTTCTACGCCTCGGTGCGTATCGACATCCGCCGCATCGAGACCCTGAAGGACGGCACGGAGGCGGTCGGCAACCGCACCCGCTGCAAGGTCGTCAAGAACAAGGTCGCGCCGCCCTTCAAGCAGGCCGAGTTCGACATCCTCTACGGCCAGGGCATCAGCCGCGAGGGCGGCCTGATCGACATGGGCGTGGAGCACGGCTTCGTCCGCAAGGCCGGCGCCTGGTACACGTACGAGGGCGACCAGCTCGGCCAGGGCAAGGAGAACGCCCGCAACTTCCTGAAGGACAACCCCGACCTGGCCAACGAGATCGAGAAGAAGATCAAGGAGAAGCTGGGCGTGGGTGTCCGGCCGGAGAAGCCCGCCGCCGAGCCGGGCGCGGACGCGGCGGTCGCCGCCCCTGCCGACGACACCGCCAAGACGGCGCCCGCGGCCACCAAGGCCACCAAGCCCAAGGCCGCCGCAGCCAAGAGCTGACCCGTGACACGACGAACCGACTGGGCCGAGTACGAGTACGCCGACCCCGATGCCCCGCGGGGGAAGGGCACCGGGGCCGACACGGGCTCCGCCACGGCCGGCGACGACGGGTACGGGGGCGACGGAGAAGGCACCGCGGGACCCGGCGGGTACGCGGGCGGCGCGCTCTACGGGGACGGCACGAGCGGGACCGACCGCCCGGGGAGGGCCACCGGATCGCGGGGCGGCCGCGGGCGCGGTCGTGGCCGCCGGCGGAGCGGCTTCGGGGAGCCGCCCGCCGAGGACGAAGGCGCCCCAGGCTCGTCGAGGGCCGAGCGGGGGAGTCTTCGGGGACCCGGTCGAGCGGGCGCGGGCGATCTGTCTTCGCCTGCTCACCGGGACCCCGCGCACCCGCAAGCAACTCGCGGACGCCCTGCGCAAGCGCGACATCCCCGAAGAGGCGGCCGAGGAGGTGCTCTCCCGGTTCGAGGAGGTCGGGCTCATCGACGACGGCGCGTTCGCGGAAGCCTGGGTGGAGTCCCGGCACCACGGCCGCGGACTCGCCCGCCGCGCGCTCGCCCGAGAACTGCGCACCAAGGGCGTCGAGTCCACGCTGATCGACGAGGCCGTCGCCCAGCTCGACTCCGAGCAGGAGGAGGAGACCGCCCGGGAACTCGTCGCCCGCAAGCTACGGGCCACCCGTGGTCTCGAGCGCGACAAGCGCCTCCGGCGCCTGGCCGGCATGCTCGCCCGCAAGGGTTATCCCGAAGGCATGGCCCTCCGCGTCGTCCGCCAGGCCCTGGAGGAAGAGGGCGAGGACACGGAGTTCCTCGAGGGCGAGGGCTTCTGACGGCGGGCGCCCGGACACCGAGCGCCGCCGGCCGCGTGCCGGGGTGGGGTTAGCCCCCGCCCAAGACGCCGGACCACCGCAGTGCTCGGGCCGCCCCGTGCGGGCGAGGGTGTACGCACGCCCCGGACCCCGGCTCACGCCGAGGCCCGACGGCGCACGGACAACCGGGACGCACAACAGAAAAGAGCCCGCCCCGATGATGCTGCGCTACGCCCTCAAGACCGTCCGCGCCCGCAAGGCGGGCTTCCTCGGCGCCTTCCTCGCCCTCATGTGCGCGGCCGCTCTGATCACGGCCTGCGGCACTCTCCTCGACACCGGCCTGCGCGGCACGATCCGCACCGAGCGCTATGCCGCGGCTCCCGTCGTGGTCTCCGCCGACCAGTACGTCCACCGCACCACCGTGAAGCACAAGAAGGGCAAGACCAAGGTCAAGCACAAGGCGAAACCCGTCGCCGAACGCGCCTGGCTGTCAGCCGACTTGGGCACCACCCTCGCCCGCGTCCCCGGCGTCGCCCGCGTCGTGCCCGAACTGACCTTCATCGCACAGCCCTTGACCCCGGCCGCCACCGGAGGCAGAGCCGCCTACGGGCACGCCTGGGAATCGGCCGCGCTGACCCCCTACCGGCTCACCGCCGGCACCGCGCCCAAGGCCACCGGCGATCTCGTCATCGACCACGACCTCGCCGCACGCGCCCGCCTCCGGCCCGGAGACCGCCTCACCGTGCAGTCGACGCGGTCGCCGCGCGACTACCGGATCACCGGTATCGCCACTCCGTCAGCGCCGGTGCGCCACCAGACCTCGCTGTTCTTCTCGAGCGCGGAGGCCCGCCGGATGGCCGCACACCCTGGGCAGGTCAGCGCCTTCGGCGTCCTGCCGGCCGGCGGCGCCGACCCCGAGACGGTGCGGCAGGCCGTGACACGGGCGCTGCACGGCACCACCGCCCAGGTCAGCACCGGTGACGCCCGCGGTCCCGTGGAATTTCTGGACGCGGCCGCCGCCCGCACCCGGCTGGTCAGCATGGGCGGCGCGATGGGCGGCACCTCGCTGCTGGTGGCGGTGCTCGTGGTCGTCGGCACCTTCGCGCTCACCGTCCAGCAGCGCCACCGTGAACTCGCCCTGCTCCGGGCCATCGCCGCCACGCCCGGGCAGGTCCGCAAGCTGCTCGGCCGGGAGGCGCTGATCATCGGCGCGGCGGCGGGCACCGCCGGAGCCCTCCTCGGGCTGCCGCTGGGCGGCCTGCTGCACTCCAGGTTCGTCGCTCTGGGCGCCGTACCCGACACGCTTCAGCACACCACCAGCGTCTTCCCTCCGTTCGCCGGCCTCGCCGCTACCCTGCTCGGCGCCTGGGCGGCGGCCCGGATCGCCTCCCGCAGGGTCGCCCGGATCCGTCCGGCGGAGGCCCTGGCCGAGGCCAGGACCGAGCACGGCCGGCCGGCCTGGGGCGTATCGCCGCCGGTCTGCTGTTCCTCGCCGGCGGCATCGTCCTCGTCGCCGTCCTCACCGCCCTGCGCACCGAGCCCGCCTCGACCCCCGTCACCTTCCTCGCCGTCGTCGTGTTGTCCACCTCCGTCGCTCTGCTCGGTCCTCTCCTGGTCAAGGCGGCCGCGCTGCTGCTCGCCGTACCGCTGCGGCTCACCGGCCACGGCGGACGGCTCGCCACCGCCAACCTGCGCGGCAGCGCCGCCCGGATGGCTTCCGTCGTCACCCCCCTCACCCTGCTCATCGGCATGACCTGCACCGTCCTGTTCGTCCAGTCGACCCTCGGCGGCGCCGCCCGGGCCCAGGCGCGCGAGGGTGTCACCGCCGACTGGGTCGTCGCCGCACAAGGACCCGGTGTCCCGGGTGAGGCCGCGCGGCTGCTGCGGGCCCGGCATGACACCGTCACCGAGGTGGTGCGCACCACCGTCCGTGTCGGCCTCGACAAGTACCCTGCCCAGGGCGTCACCCCGGCCGGCCTCACCCGCACCTGGAACCCGCAGGTCACCGCCGGCTCCCTCGCGGACCTCGCGCCCGGCACCGTCGCCGTCAGCCGACTGGCGGCGGATCAGCATCACTTGAAGCCCGGAAGCAGCCTGAAGCTGACGCTCGGTGACGGGACGCCCGCCACGCTCACCGTCGCCGCCGTCTACACCCGGGTCTCGGCTTCGGCGACCTCACGCTCGCCCACGACCTCCTGGCCCGCCACATGGACAATCCGCTCGCCTCCTCCGTACTCGTCGCCACAACCCGTACACAGACACAACTCGTGACTACGCTCCGTGAGTTCCCGGGTCTGGAAATTCTTTCGCCGGCTGCCGCCGACTCCCTTCAAGCCGAACGGCAGCAGGCGAACGCGGAGGTCAACTACCTGGCCATGGGACTGGTACTGGCATTCACGGCCATCGCGGTGGTCAACACCCTCGCGATGTCGGTCGCGGAGCGTGTGCGGGAGTTCGCCCTGCTCCGTCTCGCCGGCGCGACCCGCCGTCAGGTGCTGCGCATGCTCCGCACCGAGGCGCTGGCCGTGCTGCTCCTCGCCACCGCGCTCGGCAGCGGCATCTCCCTCGCCGTGCTCACCGCGTTCAGCGTCGGCATGACGGGCCGGGCGGCCCCCGCGGTCACGCCCCTGCTGTACGTCGCCGTCGTCGCGGTGGGCGCGCTCCTGGCCCTCACCGCCAGTGCCCTCCCCGGGCGTGCGGCGCTTCGCGTCAGGGCGGTGACGGTGGCCACCGCGAAGGAGTAGAAGGAGCGGGGCCGGTGGCGGCGGCCCCGTGCCGCCGCCGGACGTCGCCTTCCCGGCCGGAGGTCGCCTTCCCGGCTGTAGGTCGCGGATCGCCTCCCGGCGGCGCCTCGCTCAGTCCGCCGCCGGCTCCACGGGCAGCCCCTCCGCCCGCCATGCCTGGAAGCCGCCCACCAGGTCCGTCGCCCAGTGCAGGCCCAGTTGATGGAGGGAGGCCGCCGCCAGGCTGGAGGCGTAGCCCTCGTTGCAGATGACGACGACCCGCAGATCATGGCCGGTGGCCTCGGGCACCCGGTGGCTGCCCCGGGGATCGAGGCGCCACTCCAGTTCGTTGCGCTCGATGACCAGGGCACCGGGGATCAGCCCGTCCCGTTCGCGCAGCGCCGCGTACCGGATGTCGACCAGCAGGGCATCACCCGAGCGCGCCGCCTCGTGCGCCGCTCGCGCCTCGATGCGCCGGTAGCCCGCACGGACCCGCTCCAGCAACTCGTCGATGCCGGCCGGCCGCGCCGTCGGGTCGCCGCTCACTGCCAGTCCACCGGACGCTCGACCTGCTCCAGGCGCAGCACCGGGCCCGTGCGACTGTAGCGGCGGATCCGCGGCAGCGGCGGATAGTAGGCGTGGACCGAGATCGCGTGCCGGTCCGGGGACTCGTTGAGCACCTCGTGCACATGGTGGTGGCCGAAGGCGCGGCCCTGCCCGGCGGACAGCCGGCGTTCGCGGTCCACGTCCTCGGTGAGCTCCAGGGTCTTCCAGCCGTCCGTGGGGAGCCGGGCCGCCAGCGAGTACTCCTTGAGTTCGCCCGCAGCGGTGACGAAGGCGCCGACCGAGTCGGCGTGGTCGTGCCAGCCGGTGCCACTGCCGGGCGGCCAGCCGATCAGCCAGGCCTCGCTGCCGCCGGGGCCCTCGAGGCGCACCCAGGTACGGCCTTCCGGGTCGAGCGGGAGCGAGGCGATCAGCTCGCCGTCGGCGGCCGCACGCCGCGCGAAGTCGAGGAGGTCCACCTGGGTCGGTGCCCGGCCGCCGGCACCGGCCGCGGCAGGGGGTACGGAGGAAGGGGCGGGCCCGGAGCGGGAGCCGGCCGCGGCGGGGGATGCGGAGGCAGTGGGGGAGACAGACACGTGCACCGTCCTGAGGAAGGTTCGCCGAAACGGACGCACGACGGCGCCCGGAGGAAAGGGACGAAATTCAGCAGGACGGGCGACACACGCAGCCCGCATAGCGGACGAGGTCCATATGGACCCTCCGCCACAGGCGCACACAGGTGTCGGTCACGATCCGGAGTACAGCACGCCGCCGGACACCGGTCAACTCACCGTCACCATGCGGACAGCGGGTGACGGAGTCCGGGTCATCGCACGCCGGTGCCCGTCTTCGCGTCCTGTTCGACCGCGCCGCCCACGGCCGCCTCCGCCGCCGCGTACAGGTCGGCCGGACGTACCCCGCTCAGTGCGGTGACCAGGTGGCCGTCGGGGCGCACGAGCAGCACGCTGTGCGCCGGCGCACCCGGGTACTCCTCGGCGACCAGCAGTTCCGCCGGATGCGGCAGGGCGGTCACCGCGGCGGCGAGCCGGGGCATGACCCCGGCCGACACCCAGTGCTTGCGGTCCCACACGCCCGTGCCGGGTGCGATGAGGACGACGAGCAGCGTTCCCCGGCCCAGCCGGTCGCGCAGCCGTACGAAGGAACCATCCTCCGCCGTGACGCGCACGTCCATGACCGGTGCGCCCGGCGCGGTCTCGACCGGGATCTCGCCCTCCAGGGGCCCCGGCGCGAGCGGCGAGTCGGCGTACGCCCCCGGCGCACCGAGTGGGCCGCGCCCCAGATGACCGTCGGTGAGCAGCGCGTCGTGGCCGCGTGCCGCGCCGGGGACGATGTGGCGCAGCCCGCCACCCCGCGCAGCACCGGCAGCACCTGGTCGGCGGCGCGCAGCCGGGCGGCGACCACCGCGCGTCGTTCGGTCTGGTAACTGTCGAGCAGGGTCTCGTGATGCCCGTGGTGCCAGGCCGGGGCCAGCTTCCAGGCGAGGTTGTCGGCGTCCCGGAGCCCCTCGTCGAGTCCCTGGGTGCCGAGCGCGCCGAGCAGGTGGGCCGCGTCCCCGGCCAGGAACACCCTTCCGGCCCGCCAGCGCCGGGCCAGCCGGTGATGGACCGTGTGGACACCGGTGTCGAGCAGCTCGTACGCGGCGGTGGCGCCGTCCGTCCAGCCCGCGAGGGTCTCGCGGATCCGGGCCACCAGCAGCTCTGGGTGACCAGGTCCTTGCCCGGCGGCAGCAGCCAGTCCAGGCGCCACACACCGTGCGGGAGGGGGCGGGCGGTCACCTCCCCGGCCGAGGGCCCGGTCTGCCGCCACGGCGGCATCCGGTGGAGCAACGCCTGACCCTCCCGGGGAAGTTCCGTACGCAGCGCGGCGACCGCGTGCCGTTCCACCGCCGTACGGCCCGGGAAGCGGATGTCCTGCAGTTTGCGCACCGTCGATCGGGGGCCGTCGCAGCCGACCAGGTAACTGCCGCGCCACCAGGTGCCGCTGGGACCGCGGGTGTGCGCGGTGACGCCGGAGCGTTCCTGCTCCATGGAGTCGAGCCGGCTGTCCGCGGCGACCTTAACCAGCGGCTCGTCCGCGATGGCAGCGCGCAGAGCGCCGGTCAGCAGGTGCTGGGCGATGTGCAGTGGGGCGGGGTCCGCCGCGTCGAAGGTGATCTCACCCGTCACCTGCCTGCGCCGCACCGACCGGAATCCGGTCCATCTCATCCCCAGGTCACCGAGCGCGGTCCCGGTCAGCCGCTCCACCAGGGCGGCCGTGTCCTCGCGCAGTACGGCGGTGCGGGCCGGGCGCGGTTCGTCCTTGCCCGGGCCCTCGTCCAGGACGACGGACGGTACGTCCTGACGGGCCAGCGCCAGGGCGAGCGTGAGCCCGACGGGCCCCGCTCCGACGATGATCACCGGGTCCACGGCGCGGCGCCCCCTGCCCGCAGCGGTGCCCTCAGGGATGTGTGTGAACAGAAGGTTGGAGCAGGGTGCACGATCACAGAATGTATGCAACCCATTGGCAGAGTTTGCGTCAAGCGACCGGAGGCAGTGGCGATCATGCCACTGCCTCCGGGGGCCGTACGGGTGACGTGACGTCAGGTCAGACGGCGCTTCCGGTGCCGAAGGCGCCGCCCACCGCCGCCGGATTGAGCTCTTCCATGTCCTCGGCGCCGAGCACCGCGCCCGTGCCGCGCTTGCTGCGCCGCAGCCTGCCCTCCAGCCAGCTCGCGAAGGAGGTCAGGGCGAAGTTCAGGACGATGTAGATGACCGCCACGACGACGAAGCTGGCGATGACGTTGGCGTAGTTGGCCGCGAGCGTGCCGCGCTCGCTCAGCAGCTCCCCGAAGCCGAGCATCACGCCGCCCAGCGCCGTGTCCTTCACGATGACCACGAGCTGGCTGACGATGGCGGGCAGCATGGCGGTGACCGCCTGCGGGAGCAGGATGCTGGTCATCGTCTGCCCCTTGCGCAGACCGATCGCGTACGCCGCCTCGGTCTGTCCCTTCGGCAGGGCGAGGATGCCGGCCCGGACGACCTCAGCGAGGACCGAGGAGTTGTAGAGCACGAGGCCGGTGACCACCGCGTAGAAGGGCCGGTCGTCGCTGGTGACCTGCGTGTAGCGGCTGAAGAACTCGTTGGCGAACAGCATGAGCAGCAACACCGGGATGGCCCGGAAGAACTCGACGACCACACTCGCCACGCCCCGCACCCAGCGGTGGTCCGACAGACGGGCTATACCGAAGACCGCGCCGAGGGGCAGCGCGATGATCATGGCCAGCGCCGCCGCCTTCAGAGTGTTGACGAGGCCGGGCAGGAGATAGGTCGTCCACGCCTCGGAGGTGGTGAACGGCTGCCAGAGCGCCCAGCGCAGCTGGTTCTTGTCGTCCAGCACTCGCCAGACGTACCAGGCCACCGCGGCGAGCACGACGAAGAAGACCACGGAGACCAGCACATTGCGCCGCTTGGCGCGGGCCCCGGAGTGTCGTAGAGGACGGAATTCATCGCTTCACCGCCAGTCGCTTGCCGACCCAGCCCAGGAGCAGGCCCATGGGCAAGGTCAGAACCACGAAGCCGAGCGCGAAGACCGCGCCGATCGCCAGCGTCTGGGCCTCGTTCTCGATCATCGTCTTCATCAGGGTCGCGGCCTCGGCGACGCCGATGGCGGCCGCGACGGTTGTGTTCTTCGTCAGAGCGATCAGGACGTTGGCAAGCGGGCCGATCACCGCACGGAACGCCTGCGGCAGCACGACGAGGCGCAGCGTCTGCGTGAAGTTGAGCCCGATGGCACGGGCGGCCTCAGCCTGTCCCAGGGGCACCGTGTTGATGCCGGAACGGATCGCTTCGCACACGAAGGCGGCGGTGTAACCGATCAGACCGAGGACCGCCAGGCGAAAGCCCTGGACCTTGAAGTCGGAGGCGCCCATCGTCACCCGGAAGATGTCGGCGAGACCCAGCGAGGTGAAGAGGATGATGATCGTCAGGGGGATGTTCCGGACGATGTTCACGTAGACCGTGCCGAAACCGCGCATGAGCGGGACCGGGCTGACTCGCATCGCTGCCAGCAGGGTGCCCCAGACCAGGGAGCCGACGGCGGACAGGAGGGTGAGCTGCACCGTCGTCCAGAACGCCCCTAGGACGTCATAACCTTGAAGAAAGTCGAACACGATCTCCCGCGCTTCCGGGTGTGTGGCGTACGTGGAGGGCGGGGCGCGCCACCGCTCGAATGCGGCGGCGCGCCACGGAACCCTGCGTCACCCGCCGGAGTCAGCGCCGGCGGAGTTCCGCGTTACTTGACGATCTGGCCGATCTTCGGGGCCTGCTCGTTCTTGTACTGGGCCGGACCGAAGTTCTTGTCCACGGCCTTCTTCCAAGAACCGTCGCTGACCATCTTCTCCAGCGCCTTGTTGATCTTGTCCAGGGTCGTGGCGTCGCCCTTCTTGACGCCGACGCCGTAGTTCTCGTTGCTCAGCTTCAGACCGGCGAGCTTGAACTGGCCCTTGTACTTGTCCTGCGCCGCGAAGCCCGCGAGGATCGAGTCGTCGGTGGTCACCGCGTCCACAGCGCCGCTCTGCAGGCTGGCGATGCACTCCGAGTAGGTGCTGTTCTCCTTCAGGTTCGCCTTCGGCGCGATCGTCTTCTGGACGTTCTGCGCGGAGGTCGAACCGGTCACGGAACAAAGGTTCTTACCGTTGAGGTCCGTGCCCTTGGAGATCTTCGAGTCCTTCTTGAGCAGCAGGTCCTGGTGGGCCAGCAGGTACGGGCCGGCGAAGTCGACCTTCTGCTTGCGCTCGTCGGTGATCGAGTACGTGGCGGCGATGAACTTCACGTCACCCCGGGCGAGCGCGTTCTCGCGGTCGGCGCTCTTGGTCTCCACCCACTGGATCTCGTTCGGCTTGTAGCCGAGCTCCTTGGCGACATACGTGGCGACGTCCACGTCGAAGCCGGAGAAGGAACCGCTCGGCTCCTTCAGGCCGAGACCAGGCTGGTCGAACTTGATGCCGATCTTGATCTTCTTGCCGCCGCCCGAACCGCTGTCCGAGTTGCCGCCACAAGCGGTGGCACCCACCGCGAGGGCGAGTACGGCGGCCGAGGCGGCGGTGACCTTGCGGAGCTTCATGGGGAACATCCTTTGCGTGATGGGAGAACGAGGCCGGTGAGGGACGGGCGACCCCGGGACGTCAGGGTGCGCGGGCTCCGCGCCGTCAGTGGTGCAGGATCTTCGACAGGAAGTCCTTGGCCCGGTCGCTGCGCGGCGCGCTGAAGAACTGGTCGGGCGCGGCCTGCTCGACGATGCGGCCGTCCGCCATGAAGACCACCCGGTTCGCGGCCGATCGCGCGAAGCCCATCTCGTGGGTGACCACGATCATCGTCATGCCCTCGCGGGCGAGCTGCTGCATGACCTCGAGGACCTCGTTGATCATCTCGGGGTCGAGCGCCGAGGTCGGCTCGTCGAAGAGCATGACCTTCGGGCCCATCGCCAGCGCCCGGGCGATGGCGACACGCTGCTGCTGACCGCCGGAGAGCTGCGCGGGGTACTTGTCGGCCTGGGTGCCCACGCCGACCCGGTCGAGCAGGGCGCGGGCCTTCTCCTCGGCCTGCTTCTTGTCCGCCCTGCGGACCTTGATCTGGCCCAGCATCACGTTCTCGAGCACGGTCTTGTGCGCGAAGAGGTTGAAGGACTGGAAGACCATGCCGACGTCGGCGCGCAGCCGGGCCAGCTCCCGGCCCTCATGGGGCAGCGGCTTCCCGTCGATCGTGATGGTGCCGGAGTCGATGGTCTCCAGCCGGTTGATGGTGCGGCACAGCGTCGACTTCCCGGACCCGGAGGGCCCGATGACCACGACGACCTCGCCGCGGGCGATCGTCAGGTCGATGTCCTGGAGCACATGCAACGCGCCGAAGTGCTTGTTGACGCTCTTCAGGACGACCAGTTCGTCGGTCGCGGCCACGTCTTCCTTGGCCACCGATACTTCGGTCATCGCTCTCGGGCTCCGTCCTCCTCGGTTTCGGTGGACAGTAGTGAGACCCCGTGACCAGCGTCATCACATCTGAGGGGAATCTGAGCATCACGATCCGATAGCAATCGGACACGTGTCGTAGCACTTGCGTCCTGTGCCACGTATCGGGCGCATAACGGAAGCGGCAGGCAACCGGAACCCTCTTGACGCCGTCCTTGTCCATCGGCGTGACTTCCATCGTGCACGCGCGTGTGCACATGAGATACAAGCCGAACGAGAACGATGACCGTACGACCACTGAACCGGAGGGGGCGGCGATGAGACTGCTGCTCGTCGAGGACGACAACCACGTCGCCGCGGCCCTGTCCGCGGTCCTCGCGCGGCACGGCTTCGACGTCACCCACGCGCGCAGCGGCGAGGAGGCCCTCCAGGCGCTCGTTCCCGAGGGCGCCGGTTTCGGGGTGGTCCTGCTCGACCTCGGCCTGCCAGACCAGGACGGCTACGAGGTCTGCGGCAAGATCCGCAAGCGCACCAGCACCCCGGTGATCATGGTCACCGCCCGCGCAGACGTCCGCTCCCGCATCCACGGGCTCAACCTGGGCGCCGACGACTACGTGGTGAAGCCGTACGACACCGGGGAACTGCTCGCCCGGATCCACGCCGTCAGCCGGCGCAGCGTGCACGAGGACCCCGCGCCGGACGCCGCGACCGCGCTGCGGCTCGGGACCGTGCACATCGAGCTGCCCACCCGCCAGGTCAGCGTGGACGGCTCGGTGGTCCAGCTGACGCGCAAGGAGTTCGACCTGCTCGCGCTGCTCGCGCAACGGCCCGGTGTGGTCTTCCGGCGGGAGCAGATCATCAGCGAGGTGTGGCGCACCAGCTGGGAGGGGACCGGTCGCACCCTGGAGGTGCACGTCGCGTCCCTGCGCGCCAAACTGCGCATGCCCGCCCTGATCGAGACCGTACGAGGCGTCGGCTACCGGCTCGTCGCCCCGGCCGCGTAGCGGGGTCGGGTGCGCACCCGGCTGCTGCCGCTGCTCATCGTCCTGATGGCGGCCGTACTCCTCGCCCTGGGCGTGCCGCTCGCCGTCAGTCTGGCCGCGGCCCAGCAGCAGACGGTCGTCGTCGACCGGATCGACGACACCGCGCGCTTCGCCGCGCTCGCCCAGTTCGTCACCGACGTACCCACCGCGTCCCGGCCGTCCACCACGGACGAGCGCCGGCAGACCCTCCGCCGCGAACTGGACAGCTACCACGGCGTCTACGGCATCCGCGCGGGCGTCTTCTACAGCAATGACGCCGCCATGGCCAACGCTCCCGGCGACTGGCTCCTACCGCGGACGGGGGAGGTGCGCGAGGCCTTCGACGAGGCGCTGCTCAGCCGCCGCAGCCACGATCCGCGGCAGGTGTGGCCCTGGCAGCGCGGCCGGCTCGTCGTCGCCTCACCGGTGATCCGGGACGGGGACGTGGTGGCGGTCGTGGTCACGGACTCGCCCACCGGACAGCTCCGCTCGCGCATCCTGCGCGGCTGGCTCGTCATCGGGGCCGGCGAGGTCGCCGCGATGCTGCTGGCCGTCGGCGCGGCGCTGCGGCTGACCGGCTGGGTGCTCAGACCGGTGCGCGTCCTGGACGCCACCACGCACGACATCGCCACCGGGCGCCTGAAGTCCCGGGTCGCGGTCGGCGGCGGCCCGCCGGAGCTCAGACGGCTGGCCCGATCGTTCAACGAGATGGCGGACAACGTCGAGGACGTCCTGGAGCAGCAGCGCGCCTTCGTCGCCGACGCCTCGCACCAGTTGCGCAATCCGCTGTCGGCGCTGCTGCTGCGCATCGAACTGCTCGCCCTGGAACTCCCGGAGGGCAACGCGGAGATCGCCTCGGTCCGCACCGAGGGCAAGCGTCTCGCGCAGGTCCTGGACGATCTGCTCGATCTGGCGCTGGCCGAGCACGCCGAGGCCGACCTCCGGCTGACCGACATCGGCGCGCTGGCCGAGGAGCGGGTGGCGGCCTGGGCGCCGGCCGCGGACGCCAAGGGCGTCCGGCTCACCGGCGACTGCCCGCCGACGACCGGCTGGGCCGATCCGATCACCCTGTCCAGCGCGCTGGACGCGGTGATCGACAACGCCGTGAAGTTCACGCCCGAGGACGGCACGGTCGAGGTCGCCGTCGCCTCCGTCGGCGACAGTACGACCGTCCGGGTCAGCGACACCGGGCCCGGTCTCACCGATGAGGAACTCACGCGCGTGGGTGACCGTTTCTGGCGCAGCGGCCGCCACCAGAACGTCAAGGGCTCCGGACTCGGCCTGTCCATCACCCGCGCCCTGCTCGCCGCGGGCGGCGGCTCGATCGAGTGCGCGCACCACGAGCCGCGGGGACTGACGGTCACGGTGACGGTGCCGCGCCACGCCGAACCGCGGCAGACACCCCCCTGGACAGCCGGAGGACCGGGGCCCGCGTGAAGCCGTCCGCTAAGGCTTGACCGACTGGTAGTAGCGCCGGGCGCCCTCCTGCAGGGGCAGCGGGTCGGTGTAGATGGCGGTGCGCAGGTCGACGAGCTGCGCGGAGTGGACGTGGGCGCCGATGTCGTCCCGGCTCTTGATCACCGTGCGGGTCACCCACTCGGTGAGTCGGGGATCCATGTCCGCGCGCGTCATCAGCACGTTGGACACCGCGATCGTCGCCACCGTCGAACCGTGCTGCACGCGCGCGTACGCCGACTCGGGAATGTTGGTGGCCCGGTAGTACCGCCCGGCCTCGCCGGCCGCGTGCAGCGTGGCGACGAGGTCGCCGTCGATCGGGACGAACTTGAAGGCGCCCTTCCTGGCCAGCCCCTCCAGCCCCTTCGTGGGCAGGCCGCCCGACCAGAAGAACGCGTCGATCCCGCCCTGCGCGAGTTGGGCGGGGCCGGTGTCTATGCCGTCCGGCACCGGGGTGATGTCCTTGTGCGGGTCGATTCCGGCGGCCCTGAGCACCCGGTCGGCGATCAGCCGCACCCCGGAGTCGGGCAGCCCGGTGGCCACCCGCTTGTGCCGCAGGTCGGCGACGCTGTCGACGTCCGAGTCACGCGGCACGATGAGCTGTACGTAGTCGTCGTAGAGCCGGGCCACTCCGCGCAGCCGGCCGGACGAGCCGGGGTGCCGCTGCTCGTACGTCCCCACCGCGTCGGCCGCCGCGATCGTGAAGTCCGCCTGTCCGGTCGCCACCCGCTGGACGTTCTGCTGCGAACCGGCGCTGTTCAGCAGCTTCACCTTCAGGCCGGGCATGTCCTTCGCCATCTCGGTGCGCAGCCGCTCGCCGTACTCCTGGTACACCCCGCGGGACGTGCCGGTACTGAAGACGATCGTCCCGCTCGGCGGCTTCTCGCCCAGGGGCAGCAGCCACCACAGCAGCAGCCCGAGGGCCACGGCACCGGCGGCCGCGCTCTGCAGCGCCCGGCGCCTGCTGACACGGGGGAACACCTTGGACATGCGGGCGATCCTGCCAGCCGCCCGCGAGGCTGGCCAGGGCCGGGGTCACGCGGGGGCGCGGCGGCGGCCGGCCGGTGCTGTCGGTGGCGGCCGTTAGGGTCGCCGTATGAGCACTTCGCCCGCCCGTCTCGTCCGGGAATTCCACCTCGCCTTCGGCCTCGACGCGCACAGCACGCCCACCGAGGTCGCTCCCGCACTGGCCGCGCACCGCGGGGAGCTCCTCGCCGAGGAGGCCGCCGAGGTCGCGGAGGTGTCGGTCGAAGGCCCGCTGGACCGGCTCGCGCACGAGCTGGCCGACGTGGTGTACGTGGCGTACGGCACCGCGCTGGTCCACGGCATCGACCTCGACGAGGTGATCGCCGAGATCCACCGCGCCAACATGAGCAAGCTGGGGCCCGACGGCCAGGTGGCCCGGCGTGCCGACGGCAAGGTGCTCAAGGGGGAGCACTACCGGGCGCCGGACGTGTCGGCCGTGCTGCGCCGCCAGGGCTGGACGGCGGACGGCGCGGCCTGACCCGCGGCCGGACGCCCCGCGATCCGGCGCGCACCGGTCCGTCGTACGGCGGTGCCGAGCCCGCCGGGGCGGCCGGTGGCCACGCGCTGAGCCCGGCCGAGAGGGCGCCTAGGCTGGAGAGCGAGGATCTTGCCCGCGGCCGTGCCCCGTCCGGTCTCCGGCCGGGGCACCCGGGGCCCGTCCCTCAGCGAAGGCGGTGACGTGCCATGCCGTACGCGGTGGTGAGTGCGCTGAGCCATCCCGGGCTGGTCCGCGACCGCAACGAGGACAGCCTCGTCGCCGGACCGTGGACCCTGTGCGCCACGGTCACCGAGAACCCGCAGACCCTGGTCTTCCCGCTCGGCACCCCTCTCGTCGTCGCCGTGGCCGACGGGCTCGGCGGACATCCCGGCGGCCATGTGGCCAGCGCCCTGGTGGCCCGCCGGATCGCGGCCGCCGGCCCCGGACTCGACGGCGAGGACGCCGTCCGCGACGCCGTGGACGAGTGCAACCGCGCCCTCCACGCGGCCGGCGGCGGCGCGGGAGGCGAGTACGCGACCATGGGCACGACCGTGGCCGGAGTCGTCCTGCGGCCCGGCTCCCTGCTGGTGTTCAACGTGGGCGACAGCCGGGTCTACGCGGCCGGCCGGGACGGGCTGCGGCTGCTGAGCGTGGACGACCGCCCCCCGCCGGATTCCGCGTGGGGCAGAACCCACCTCGTCACCCAGTGCCTGGGCGGCGGCGCCGCGTACCGTCCTGTCCGCGCCCATGTGACCGCGCGGCCCCTGTCGGCCGGCGACCGCTGCCTGATGTGCACCGACGGCCTGACCGACCCGCTGCCGGACGACGTGATCGACGGGGTGATGCGCGAGCACGACGACGGCCGGGCGGCCTTCGAGCTCTGGAAGGCCGCCGTCACGGCGGGCGGCCCGGACAACATCACGCTGGCCGTCGTGCGGGTGGCGGACGAGTGAAAGGGCCCTTCGGCGAGCACCTACCCTTGACCCATGACCAGCAGCAGCGACCGGAGCCTCGCAGTGGACGTCCAGGGACCGAAGACCTACGAAGTGCGCACCTACGGGTGCCAGATGAACGTCCACGACTCCGAGCGGTTGTCCGGGCTGCTCGAGGAGGCCGGCTACGTACGCGCCCCCGAGGGATCGGACGGGGACGCCGACGTCGTCGTGTTCAACACGTGCGCGGTGCGTGAGAACGCCGACAACCGGCTGTACGGCAACCTCGGCCGGCTCGCGCCGAAGAAGGCCTCGCGCCCCGGCATGCAGATCGCGGTCGGCGGCTGTCTGGCGCAGAAGGACCAGGACACCATCGTGAAGAAGGCGCCCTGGGTGGACGTCGTCTTCGGTACGCACAACATCGGCAAGCTGCCCGTCCTGCTGGAGCGCGCCCGCGTGCAGGAGGAGGCGCAGGTCGAGATCGCCGAGTCCCTGGAGGCCTTCCCCTCCACGCTGCCCACGCGGCGCGAGAGCGCGTACGCGGCCTGGGTGTCGATCTCCGTCGGCTGCAACAACACCTGCACCTTCTGCATCGTCCCGGCGCTGCGCGGCAAGGAGAAGGACCGCCGCACCGGCGACATCCTGGCCGAGATCGAGGCCCTGGTCGGCGAGGGGGTCTCCGAGATCACGCTGCTGGGCCAGAACGTCAACGCCTACGGCTCCGACATCGGCGACCGCGAGGCCTTCAGCAAGCTGCTGCGCGCCTGCGGCGGCATCGAGGGCCTGGAGCGGGTGCGGTTCACGTCCCCGCACCCGCGTGACTTCACCGACGACGTCATCGCCGCCATGGCCGAGACGCCGAACGTCATGCCGCAGCTGCACATGCCGCTGCAGTCCGGCTCGGACACCGTCCTGAAGGCGATGCGCCGCTCGTACCGGCAGGAGCGCTACCTCGGGATCATCGAGAAGGTGCGGGCCGCCATCCCGCACGCGGCGATCACCACCGACATCATCGTGGGCTTCCCCGGCGAGACCGAGGAGGACTTCGAGCAGACGCTGCACGTGGTCCGCGAGGCCCGCTTCGCGCAGGCGTTCACCTTCCAGTACTCCAAGCGGCCCGGCACCCCCGCCGCCACCATGGAGGACCAGATCCCCAAGGAGGTCGTCCAGGCCCGCTACGAGCGTCTGGTCGCCCTTCAGGAGGAGATCTCCTGGGAGGAGAACAAGAAGCAGGTCGGCCGCACCCTGGAGCTGATGGTGGCCGAGGGCGAGGGCCGCAAGGACGGCGCCACCCACCGGCTGTCCGGCCGGGCCCCCGACAACCGCCTGGTCCACTTCACCAAGCCGGAGCAGGAGGTGCGCCCCGGTGACGTCGTCACCGTCGAGGTGACCTACGCGGCCCCGCACCACCTCCTCGCCGAGGGCTCCGTCCTCGACGTGCGCCGCACGCGCGCGGGCGACGCCTGGGAGAAGCGCAACGCCGCCGAGGCCGCCAAGCCGGCCGGCGTGCTGCTCGGTCTGCCGAAGATCGGTGTCCCGGCGCCGCTGCCCGCGGCGGCGAGCGGCTGCGGCTGCGACTGAGCGGCACGGACGGCGGCCGGCGCGCGGACCGACCTGGGCCCCGGCCCGGGAGGCCGCAAGGCGGCGCGGGACTCGGCGTGGGGTGACGCTCCGTCTTCGGACGGCGTTACCCTGCCGATCATGCTTGTCGCCGCCGCTGTCTGTCCCTGCCCGCCGCTGCTCGTGCCCGAGGTGGCCGCGGGTGCCGCACCCGAACTGAACCCCGCGCGCGCGGCGTGCGCCGACGCGCTCGGCGTGCTCGCCGCCGCCCGCCCCGACACACTCGTGGTCGTCGGGCCCGCCGGGCTCGGCGGACGCGGATGGCACCCGCAGGGCGCTCAGGGGTCCTTCCACGGTTTCGGCGTCGACGTCTCCGTACGGCTCGGCCCCGCCGGTGACGCCGTCGGCGAGCGTGCGCTGCCGCCGTCGCTGGCCGTCGCCGCCTGGCTGCTGGAGCGCACCGGCTGGGCGGACGCCCCGATCGAGGGACTCGGCGTCGGGGAACCGCTCGAACCCGAGCGGTGCGTGGAGACCGGCAGGGAGCTGGGCGCCCGCGCCGGGCGGACCGCGATGCTGGTGATGGGCGACGCGAGCGCCTGCCGCAGCCTCAAGGCGCCGGGCTACCTCGACGAACGGGCGGCCCCCTTCGACGCCGCGGTGGCGCGCGCCCTCGGCACGGCGGACGTGGCCGCGCTCCAGGCACTGGATCCCGGGCTGGCGCACGAACTGAAGGCCTCCGGACGCGCGCCGTGGCAGGTGCTCGCGGGCGCGGCGGAGGGCGCGGGCCTCGATGGCGCGCTGCTGTACGACGACGCGCCCTACGGCGTCGGATACCTGGTCGCCGCCTGGTCGTAGGCCCGGAGCGGGTCACCGGGAGCGGCCGAGGGCAGCGGCACAAAAACGGCGGACGGCCGGGAGACACGGTGCTCCGCGGCCGTCCGGCGATCCGTGCGCCGTTCAGGAGGTGGGCGGCGGGCCCTCCGGCCGGGCCGGCGGCTGCGCACCGCTGACGTGCGGCTCCTCCTTGTGTGCGAGGCGGTCCATCGCCTCCTTCGCCTTGCCCGTCCCGGCGTGGATCCGCTCGGTGTACTTGCCCTTGGTCCGCTGGTCCACGGTCCGCGCGGCCTTGTCGATGCCGTGCTGCACCTTGTCCCCGTGCCGGCTCGACAGATCCGACACCTTGTCCCTGGCCGGACCCAGCCTGGCCTTCATGTTGTCCAAGAGACCCATGCTCCACCTTCCCTGAGGGGGACGGTCACCTGCGGGCGCCCTCACCGGCCTCGCTGTCGGCGGCCTCGTCCGCGGACTGCTGCTTGGGGATCTCCGCGGCTTCGGCACCCTCGGCGTCCCGGCCACGCGGGTTTCCGAGGCCTCCGTCGCGGGGGCCTCGCCTTCGTGCCCGTCCTCGGCGGAGCCCGCCGCCTCCGTGGTCTCCGCGCTCTCGACCGCCTCCGGTGCCGCGGCCTCTTCCGGCGCGTCGACGCCGACCGCCTCGGCCGCCGCCGTCTCCTGCTTCGCCTTCGACCTGCCGAGAAGCCGTGCAAAAACGCCCATAACCACTCCATACGTTACTCGTGCGGGCGAAATCCCGCGTCAAGCGGTGCGTCCGATTGCGCCACCCGGCTCACCGCCTCCAAAGACCGAGCGGGCGGTATCTCGGTGCAACGAACAAGGACGCGCGCTGTCACGTAACTCGTTCGAGGAGCGGCCGCGAGGTTTGCGAGACTGGTGCGGTGAGCAGCGCAGCCCCCGCCCCCGCGTCATCGCCGTCGTCGGCCCCACAGCGGCCGGAAAGTCCGATCTCGGCGTATTCCTCGCCCAGCGACTCGGCGGCGAGGTCGTCAACGCCGACTCCATGCAGCTGTACCGGGGGATGGACATCGGCACCGCCAAGCTGACGCCCGAGGAACGGGCCGGCATCCCGCACCACCTGCTGGACATCTGGGACGTGACGGTCGCCGCCTCGGTCGCCGAGTACCAGAAGCTGGCCCGCGCGCGCATCGACGCGCTGCTCGCCGAGGGACGCTGGCCGATCCTGGTCGGCGGCTCCGGGCTGTACGTACGCGGAGCCGTCGACAACCTCGAGTTCCCCGGCACCGACCCCGTGATCCGGGCCCGTCTCGAAGAGGAGCTGGCACTGCGCGGCTCCGGCGCGCTGCACGCCCGCCTGGCCGCCGCCGACCCCGACGCCGCCCGCGCCATCCTGCCCGGCAACGGCCGCCGCATCGTCCGCGCCCTGGAGGTGATCGAACTCACCGGGCAGCCCTTCACCGCCAACCTCCCCGGCCACGACTCCGTCTACGACACCGTGCAGATCGGTGTGGACGTGGCCCGCCCCGAGCTCGACGAGCGCATCGCGCTCCGCGTCGACCGGATGTGGGAGGCGGGGCTGGTGGACGAGGTGCGCGCGCTGGAGGCGCGGGGGCTGCGCGAGGGCCGTACGGCCTCACGCGCGCTGGGCTACCAGCAGGTACTGGCCGCGCTCGCCGGGGACTGCACCGAAGCGGAGGCGCGGGCCGAGACCGTGCGCGCCACCAAACGCTTCGCGCGCCGCCAGGACTCCTGGTTCCGGCGCGATCCGCGGGTGCACTGGCTGAGCGGCGCCGCGGCGGACCGCGGGGAACTCCCACGGCTGGCTCTGGCCGTGGTCGAACGACCGGTCACAGCCTGATCACGTGATGGCATCGGGATGCGCCGCCGGTCAGCGCGGCCTCTGACACCGTGCCATCATCGAGCTTCGATCGACCAAGTGGAGTCCTAGTTGGGAGGGCGCGTGGCGATGGAGGCCGGCCCTCGCGACACCGCACGAAGTGCCGAGATCACGACCGACCCCGGTGAACCGGAACAGGGCGACGACCGTCTGACCGACGACGCGGAGCGTCTCGCCGACGACGGGCCCGACGTCACCGACGACGGCGTCACCGCCGACGGCCCGGCGCCCGAGGAGATGTACGCGAGCGGCCCGGAGGTCGAGGTCGAGCTGCGTCCGCAGCGGCGGCTGCGCATCTGGCAGCTCGCGCCCATCGTGGCCCTGGCCGCGGGCGGCTCCCTGATGTTCGCCTTCCCGCTCGCCTTCGACTTCGGCGACAGCGGCGCGGTCATCGCCATGCTGGGCCTGCTGATCTGCTCCTGCGCCGCGGGCTGGGGCATGATGGCCGCCCGCCGGGTGGGCTACACCTGGCCGGGTCTGCCGGCCCGCGGCTCCGGACGCCGCCCCGACTGGCGGGTCGTCCTCGCCTACGTGCTCCTGGTGGCCCTCGTGGCCGTCCTCGCCGTGTGGCGCGTGGCCCGGCTGCGCTAGGGGGCGTCCCCCCGTCCCCGGCCGTCACCGCCGCTGTCGTACCGACCCGTACGATCGAGGAATGAGCACGCGGATCGCCTTCCTCAAGGGCCACGGCACCGAGAACGACTTCGTGATCGTCCCGGACCCGGAGAACACCCTCGACCTGACCCCGGCCGAGGTCGCCGCCCTGTGCGACCGCCGGGCCGGCATCGGCGGCGACGGGGTGCTGCACGTCGTCCGGTCCGCCGCGCACCCGGAGGCCAGGGACATGGCCGCCGAGGCGGAGTGGTTCATGGACTACCGCAACGGCGACGGCTCGATCGCGGAGATGTGCGGCAACGGCACCCGTGTGTTCGCCCGCTACCTCCAGCACGTCGGCCATGTGGCCGAAGGCGACATCGCGATCGCCACGCGCGCGGGTGTGAAGCGCGTCCACATCGCCAAGGACGGAGACGTCACCGTGGGCATGGGCAGCGCGCGCCTGCCCGAGGGCGACGTCACGGTGAGCGTGGGTGAGCGCAGCTGGCCCGCGCGCAACGTGAACATGGGCAACCCGCACGCCGTCGCCTTCGTCGACGATCTCGCCCACGCCGGGGACCTGTACTCCCCGCCGCCGTTCGCCCCCGCCACCGCCTACCCGACGGGCGTGAACGTCGAGTTCGTCGTGGACCGCGGCCCGCGGCACGTGGCGATGAGGGTGCACGAGCGCGGTTCCGGCGAGACCCGCTCGTGCGGCACGGGCGCCTGCGCCGTCGCCGTGGCCGCCGCCCGCCGTGACGGCGCCGACCCGGCCCGTACCGGTACCCCGGCGACGTACACCGTGGACGTGCCCGGCGGCCGCCTGGTCATCACCGAGCGGCCCGACGGCGAGATCGAGATGACCGGACCCGCCGTCATCGTCGCCGAGGGCGAGATCGACGCCGAGTGGCTGGAAAGCGCGCTCCGCTGACCTGCCGAGATGCCGGTCGTGGCAGTCCCGGGCGCCCGGATCAGCGATTTCCGGCGGCCGGGACCATTCGAAATCGCGGCCGAGCGCAGTGCAGGTGGCGCAAACTCTAAACCTCCACGTCGTCGCTCGATTGGGTGATCCGTTTCACGCTCGGCGAGAGGCGGTCAGCCGCACGTGGTGGGCTCGGTAGCATCAAGCACCGGCACGGACGGGGGAACGTCGCCATCCCTGAGCCGCGCACGCCCCGGGCTCCGTCCGCCGGTCCACGAGCCGGAGGTGCCCATGAGTGCGGAGGCCACGAACCCTGCGAACCCCGGCCCGGCCGCGGCAGCGCCCGCGGCGGTCCGCCGGAAGTCCCGGGCCAGGATCGACCTGCGCCGGCTCGGCCGGGCCGCGCTGCTCGGCCCCACCGCGCGCGACAAGCTTCCCGACGCCATCGGCCACGTCGTCGACGCGCACCGCGCGCACCACCCCGACGCGGACCTCGAACCGCTGCGCCGCGCCTACGTCCTGGCCGAGTCCTCGCACCGCGGCCAGATGCGCAAGAGCGGCGAGCCGTACATCACGCACCCCCTGGCCGTGACCCTGATCCTCGCCGAACTCGGCGCGGAGACCACGACCTTGACGGCCTCCCTGCTCCACGACACCGTCGAGGACACCGACGTGACACTGGATCAGGTGCGGGAGGAGTTCGGCGAGGAGGTGCGTTATCTCGTCGACGGCGTCACCAAGCTGGAGAAGGTCGACTACGGGGCCGCCGCCGAGCCCGAGACGTTCCGCAAGATGCTCGTCGCCACGGGCAGCGACGTGCGGGTGATGTCGATCAAGCTCGCCGACCGTCTGCACAACATGCGCACCCTCGGCGTGATGCGCCCCGAGAAACAGGCGCGGATCGCCAAGGTCACCCGGGACGTCCTCATCCCGCTCGCCGAACGCCTCGGCGTGCAGGCGCTGAAGACCGAACTGGAGGACCTGGTCTTCGCCATCCTCCATCCCGAGGAGTACGAACACACCCGGGAACTGATCGCCGGGAACGCGGCCCATCCCGACGACACGCTCGCGGAGACCGCCGAATCGGTCCGCGCGGTGCTGCGCGAGGCCGACATCGCCGCCGAAGTCCTCATCCGCCCCCGGCACTTCGTCTCCGTCCACCGGGTGGCCCGCAAGCGGGGACAGCTGCGCGGCGCCGACTTCGGCCGGCTGCTGGTGCTCGTGGCGGAGGACGCCGACTGCTACGGCGTCCTGGGCGAACTGCACACGTGCATGACGCCGGTCGTCTCCGAGTTCAAGGACTTCATCGCCGTACCCAAGTTCAACCTCTACCAGTCGCTGCACACCGCCGTCGCCCACGCGGACGGGCAGGTCGTCGAGGTCCTGATCCGCACCCATCAGATGCACCGGGTCGCGGAGGCCGGCGTCGTCGCGCTCGGCAACCCCTACGCCCCCGGGCCGACGACCCCGCCGACGGCGAGCGCGCCGACCCCACCCGCCCCGGCTGGCTCTCCCGCCTCCTCGACTGGCAGGAGGCCGCGCCCGACCCCGACACCTTCTGGTCCACCCTGCGCGAGGACCTCGCCCAGGACCGCGAGATCACCGTGTTCCGGCCGGACGGCGGCGCCCTCGGCCTGCCCGAGGGCGCCAGCTGCGTGGACGCCGCCTACGCCCAGTACGGCGAGGACGCCCACGCCTGCATCGGCGCACGCGTCAACGGCCGCCTGGCCACCCTCAGCACCGTGCTGCGGGACGGCGACGCGGTCCAGCTCCTCATGGGCCAGGACCCGGCGTCCGAGCCCTCCCGCGAATGGCTGGAGCACGCCCACACCGCCGCCGCGCGGATCGCCATCCAGCGGTGGCTGGCCGCGCATCCCGGCGGCAGCGCTGAGGCGCAGGCCGAAACGCGGGCCGAGGAGGCGGAACGTGCCGCCGGGAGCGGGGCCGGCGAGGCGGCCTTCCGGCCCACCGAGGCCGAGAGCGCCGGCGTCGCCCGCCCACGCGGCGCCGACGTGATTCTGGACCGGCCCGGAGCCACCGTCCGGCTCGCGGGATGCTGTACGCCCGTACCGCCGGACGGGATCACCGGTTTCGCCGTGCGCGGGGAGTGGTGACCGTGCACCGCGTGGAGTGCGCCGCGGTGGCGGAGATGACGAACCGGGGGCGCACCGAGATCGACGTGCGCTGGGGGACACCACCGAGTGCCGGGTCACCCTCGTCGCCGAATCGTTCGGCCGCCCGCATCTGCTGGCCGACCTGACCGAGGCGATCGCCCTGGCCGGCGTCGACATCGTCTCCGCGACCGTGGAACCCCCAGCCAGCAACGGGTCCGCCACACCTACACCCTTCAGCTCCCCGACGCGGCGCACCTCCCGGCCCTCATGCGGGCGATGCGCGACGTGCCGGGGGTGTTCGACGTGGCCCGGGCCCAGCACCAGGCACCCGCCTCCTGAGGGGACGCCGAAGGCGGCCGGATTCCTGAAGAAGGCTCTGCGGGACCAACCCGATCGGGTGGGCCCGGCGCGCGTCGCCGTCGTGCCGCACGCGCGCGCTGGTAGCGGTGGTGCATGCCGCTCACCCTCCGCCGGGCCGGACCCTCCGCCCCTTCCGCCGCCGGAAGGCCGCCCTGCTCGCCTCCGCCGTCTCCGTCTGCCTGCTCGCCGCCGCTGCCCCGGCCGAGCCCCTGGGCGTCGGAGACCGGCTCTTCCCGACCCTGGGCAACCCCGGATACGACGTGGCGTCGTACGACCTGTCCTTCACCTACACCGGGAAGAACGACAAGCCGCTGCGGGCCGTCACCACCATCAACGCCTGGACGACCACCGGCCTGGACCGCCTCAACCTCGACTTCGCGCACGGCACCGTCGAGTCCGTCGAGGTGGACGGCCGCCCCGCCGCCTTCACGAGCGCGGGCGAGGACCTGGTGGTCACGCCGGACCACCGGCTGCCCCGGGGAAGCTGGACCCGGATCACGGTGAAGCACACCAGCGACCCGGTCAGCGCCAAGGGCCAGGACGGCGGCTGGGTGCGCACCACCGACGGCCTCGCGATGGCGAACCAGGCCGACGCCGCCCACCTGGTCTTCCCGTGCAACGACCACCCGTCCGACAAGGCGATGTTCACCATCCGGGTCACCGCCCCGAACGACTACACCGCCGTGGCCAACGGCCTGCCCGCCGGCGCCGAGCGTGTCGGCCGCGCCACCACCTGGACCTACCGCACCCAGCACCCCATGGCCACCGAGCTCGCCCAGGTGTCCATCGGCCGCTCCGCCGTGGTGCGCCGCGAGGGACCGCACGGGCTGCCGGTCCGCGACGTCGTGCCCAGCGCCGACCGCAAGGCGCTCGAACCGTGGCTCGCGAAGACGCCCGGCCAGATCGCCTGGCTGGAGAGCAAGATCGGCTCCTACCCGTTCGAGACCTACGGGCTGCTCATGGCCCAGGCCTCCACCGGTTTCGAACTGGAGACGCAGACCCTGTCGCTCTTCGAGAAGGACCTCTTCACGAAGCCCGCCTACCCCGCCTGGTACGTCGACTCGATCATGGTGCACGAGCTGTCCCACCAGTGGTTCGGCGACAGCGTCAGCCCGCGCACCTGGTCCGACGTCTGGCTGAACGAGGGGCACGCCACCTGGTACGAGTCCCTCTACGCCCAGGAGAAGTCCAAGCACTCCATGGCGGACCGCATGAAGGACGCCTACGGCGCCTCCGACCGCTGGCGCGCCGAGGGCGGCCCCCGGCCCGGCCCAAGGCGCCCGCGCCCGGCCAGAAGATCAGCCTCTTCCGGCCGAACATCTACGACGGCGCGGCGCTGGTGCTCTACGCCCTGCGTCAGGAGATCGGCACGCGGGCCTTCGACCGCCTGGAGCGGGCCTGGGTCCGGGACCACCGCGACTCGACCGCCACCACCGCCGATTTCGTCCGCCAGGCCTCAGCCGTCGCCGGCCGCGACCTGACCGGCTTCTTCCAGCCCTGGCTGTACGGCGAGAAGACCCCGCCGATGCCCGGCCACCCGGACTGGAAGAGCGGCAAGTCCGCCAAGGAACCCAAGCGGGACAAGCGCGGCAAGAAGGGTGCGCCGGGCCGGCGATAAGGCGGTGACGAGCCGTGCCGTGCCGTGCGACCATCTTCGGGTCGGCGCGGCACGGGACACGGGAATCTCCCGGGGTACCCGCGCGTTGTCCACAATGAGCGCCGTCCCGGCATTCCCACCGACGTAAGGATCCAATGACCTCCTCTTCTTCCCCTTCCCAGGACACCAAGCGCCTCGCGCACGACTATCCCGAAGGTCTTCGGGCCGATGCCCTGATGGAAGAGGACGTCGCCTGGAGCCACGAGATCGACGGCGAGCGGGACGGCGAGCAGTTCGACCGCTCCGAGCGAGCGGCGCTGCGCCGCGTAGCGGGCCTCTCCACCGAGCTGGAGGACGTCACCGAGGTCGAGTACCGCCAGCTCCGTCTGGAGCGGGTCGTGCTCGTCGGGGTCTGGACCAGCGGGACCATCCAGGACGCGGACAACTCCCTCGCGGAGCTGGCCGCCCTCGCGGAGACCGCGGGCGCGCTCGTGCTCGACGGCGTGATCCAGCGCCGGGACAAGCCCGACGCGGCCACCTACATCGGCTCCGGCAAGGCGCTGGAGCTGCGCGACATCGTCATCGAAACGGGCGCGGACACCGTCATCTGCGACGGTGAGCTGAGCCCGGGCCAGCTCATCCAGCTCGAGGACGTCGTCAAGGTCAAGGTCATCGACCGTACGGCCCTGATCCTCGACATCTTCGCGCAGCACGCCAAGTCCCGAGAGGGCAAGGCGCAGGTCGCCCTGGCGCAGATGCAGTACATGCTGCCCAGGCTGCGAGGCTGGGGTCAGTCGCTGTCCCGCCAGATGGGTGGCGGTCGCGGCGGTCTGGCCACCCGTGGCCCCGGTGAGACCAAGATCGAGACGGACCGGCGCCGGATCCGCGAGAAGATGGCGAAGATGCGCCGTGAGATCGCGGACATGAAGACCGGCCGCGAGATCAAGCGCCAGGAGCGCCGGCGCAACAAGGTGCCGTCCGTCGCCATCGCGGGCTACACCAACGCCGGCAAGTCCTCCCTGCTCAACCGTCTGACGGGCGCGGGCGTCCTGGTCGAGAACGCGCTGTTCGCGACCCTGGACCCGACCGTCCGCCGGGCCGAGACCCGAGCGGGCGGCTGTACACGCTGGCCGACACCGTCGGGTTCGTCCGCCACCTGCCGCACCACCTGGTCGAGGCATTCCGCTCCACCATGGAGGAGGTCGGCGACTCCGACCTCATCGTGCACGTGGTGGACGGCTCGCACCCGGTCCCGGAGGAGCAGCTGGCCGCCGTGCGCGAGGTGATCCGGGACGTCGGCGCCACCGACGTGCCCGAGATCGTCGTGATCAACAAGGCGGACGCGGCCGACCCGCTGGTGCTCCAGCGGCTGCTGCGGGTGGAGAAGCGCTCCATCGCCGTCTCGGCCCGCACCGGCCAGGGCATCGAGGAACTGCTCACGCTGATCGACAACGAGCTGCCCCGCCCCTCGGTCGAGGTCGAGGCGCTCGTCCCGTACACCCACGGCAAGCTCGTCGCCCGCGCCCACACCGAGGGCGAGGTGATCTCCGAGGAGCACACCGCGGAGGGCACCCTGCTCAAGGTCCGGGTGCACGAGGAGCTGGCCGCGGACCTGGCGCCCTACACACCGACGCCCACGGCCTGACCCCAGGGCGACCCGGCATGTGCGAGAGGCCCGCCACCCCGTTCCGGGTGGCGGGCCTCTCGTCATGCGCCGACGGCCGCGTCACCGTCCGCCGTGCGACGGACTCAGCGCCAGCCGGCCCGGCCGGTCCAGGCACTTGAACATCCTCAGCCCGTCGTACGGCGGTGCCGCCGGGTAGCCCCAGGCGCCCATGCTCGCCACCTCGGTCGCGGACGGCGCGGAGAAGTCGACGTCGAGCGCCGCGCCAGCCGTCTCCTCCAGCGACTTCGGGTACGGCGTCCGCTCCCCCTCGGCCGGCACCGGCCGCGGCTCGGATCGCTGACGCCCTGCCCGGCCGCCGCATCCTTGGTGACCGTCTTGTCGGCCTCCTCGGCCGAAGGCGTGGAGCCGGGGCCGGACGGCAGCGAGGTCCCACGGACGTCTCGCCGCCGTACGGCCCCGTGTACCGCGGTGGGCGCTACTGCCCGGCGAACTTCTTGCTGACCGAGTCGTAGACGCCCTTGGCCACGTCGCCCAGACGGGGACCCGCCAGCCAGCCCGCGCGCACCGGGCCGATCGAGGTGTTGGACACCAGGGCGGGCTTGCCGTCCGAGCCGGTCTCCACCCACCCGCCGCCGGAGGAGCCGCCGGTCATCGTGCAGCCGATGCGGTACATCGTCGGGTCCGACGTGCCGAGGGACAGCCGGCCCGGCTTGTCCTGGCACTGGTAGGCGAGCTGGCCGTCGTACGGAGCCGCGGCCGGGTAGCCCGTCGCCGTGATGCTCTGCACCTTCGGCACGGCCGGGGCGCCGAAGTTCACCGGGAGCGCTCCGCCGACTGTCTCCTCCAGCGACTTGCCCGCGTTGCCCTGCTCCGGCGTCACATGGATGACCGCGAAGTCGTAGGAGGCGCCGTTGCCGCCGGTGCGGCCGCCCTGGTCGATCCACTGCTGCGAGGTCTTCGCCGCGTCGGCCCACCAGACGCCGTACGGGGCGACCTCGGCCCGGCTCGCGTTCTGCAGCTGAGCGTTCGACCTGCCCTGGTTGTTGTACGACGGCACGAACGCGATGTTGCGGTACCAGCCACCGCTCTTGCCGGCGTGCACACAGTGGCCGGCCGTCCAGAGGAGATTCGACTTGCCCGGGTGCGCCGGGTCCTGCACGACCGTCGCCGAGCAGACCATCGTGCCCTCGGGGAGTCGAAGAAGACCTTGCCCGACGCGGCCGCGCTGGTGTGGTACGGCGGCCTGACCGCCTGTGCCGTCACCGGCGCCGGGGTCGGGTCCGTCACGCCCTGGTCACCGGAGATGTCGTTGTCGTCGACACGCTTGGCCGGGTCGTCGGCGTCCCGCATCCGGTCCGGGTCCCACAGGCCCTTGATGATGGGGTTGACGAAGTCGTTGGCCTCGCGCAGCCAGTCGTCCCTGTCCCAGTTCTTCCAGGCGCCGTTCTTCCACTTGTCGACATCGATCCCGTGCTCCTTGAGCTTCCGACGGATGTCGTCCGGGATCTTGATCTTGCCGTCGCCGGTGCCGCCCTGGGTCGCGGTGGCGGTCGGCCTGTCGTCGGCGTTGTCGTCGCCGTCGCCGTTGCAGGCCGTGGCGGTCAGCGCCAGCGCCGAGACGAGGGCGACCGTCGCCAGCACGGGGGAGGTCCTGCGCGGCGCGCCCCTCCCTCGGCGAACGGTGAACGACGGCCGTATGGATCGCATTCTGTTGACTCCCCCTGCTGTGAAGGTACTCGGCGCTTCGGCTCAGCTACCGGCACCGCACTCATGGGGAGTTGACGCCGGTCCACTGGTCCGCTGGGAACGGCATCACACACTATGCGTTCGCTGTGGGGGAGTTCCGACGGTCCGGCAACGGTTCGGCTACAAGCGGCCTGACCTGGAAGCACACGAGCCGCGGTGCCGTGCCCTCACCTCGTGGAGGACACGGAACCGCGGCTCGGCCGATTCGGGAACGCGGGCGCCCGCGAGCAGGGGGGAACGGGGCCCGGCAGCGCCCGGTGGGGCGGGAACCTCAGTCGCCGTGCAGGGCGCTCCTGATGGCGCCGACGGCGATCCTGCGGGCGACGCCGGTCGCATGGCAGTCGCGCAGGCTGTCGAGCATCAGGAAGTCGTGCACCATGCCGAGCACCCGCACGGCGGTGACCGGCACGCCGGCCTCCCGCAGCCGGGCCGCGTAGGCCTCGCCCTCGTCGCGCAGCACGTCGGCCTCGTCGGTGATCACGACGGCGGGCGGCAGGCCCCTCAGGTCGTCGAGGGAGGCGCGCAGCGGCGAGGCGTAGCGCTCCTTCCGCTGGGAGTCGTCGGTCGTGTACTGGTCCCAGAACCAGAGCATGCCGTCCCGGGTGAGGTAGTAGCCCTCGGCGAACTGCAGATAGGACGCGGTGTCGAAGTTCGCGTCGGTCACCGGGTAGAGCAGGATCTGGGCGGCGAGGCGGACGCCACCGCGGTCCTTCGCCATCTGGGCGAGGACCGCCGACATGTTGCCGCCGACGGAGTCGCCGCAGACGACCATGCGTGAGGCGTCGAGCCCCGTCTCCGCACCGTGCTCCACGACCCACCGCGCGACGGCGTAGTTCTGCTCGATCTGGGTGGGGTACCTGGCCTCGGGCGCACGGTCGTAGACGGGGAAGACCGCGGCCGCGTTCGCCCCGACGGCCAGCTCGCGCACGAGACGGTCGTGGGTGTTCTCGTCGCCGAAGACCCAGCCGGCGCCATGGATGTAGAAGATCACCGGCAACGGGCCCTCGGCACCCCGGGGCCTGACGACGCGGACGCGGACGGTGCCCCACTCACCGGCGTCGACGTCGGTCCAGCTCTCGTCGACGGCGGGCTTGTCCACCCCTTCACCGGTCTGCAAGCCGGCCAGGATGTCGCGCCCCTGTGCGGGAGGCACCTCGTAGATGCGGGGGTGCGGCGCGGTGGCGTCGGCGAGTTCCTTCGCCGCGGGCTCGAGCTGCGGCGTGGGCGGCGGGGGCAGGTTCGTCATGATCAACCTCCAGGGACTTTCCGGCGCGGTGCGATCAGGGGTGCCGGGCGGCGTCGGCCGGTTCCGGGCACGCTGTCTTCCAGCTTGCGCTGACACCGGGTGGGCGGCATCACGAGCGGCGAGCGGGTCAGGCGACGGGCGCACCAGGGTCTGCCACGGGCGTGAGGGCGCGGGGGCGGAGGCATCGGACGCATCGGCCGCCGTCCGGGGAGCACGGGGACAGGGGTCACACCGATCACGGGGATTGCGGGGCAACCCGTAACCCGTGGGCCGGTCCGCGGTTGTAGGGGTGGGGGTCGGCTGTGTGTGCCCGGTCCCCGCGGATCAACCGCCTCTGGACAGCGGGGAGGACAGCGAGTCGTGGCCGTGACCGAGTCGGTGGCTGAAGGTGCGTACGGGGAAGAGCGCGCGGTGCACGAGGGGATCCTCAGGCGCCAGTCGGCGCGTGAGTCAGCGGCACGCACCTACGCGCGCGCTCTGCCCATCGTGCCCGTGCGGGCGCGGGGACTGACCATCGAGGGCGCCGACGGCCGCCGCTACCTGGACTGCCTCTCGGGTGCCGGGACCCTCGCACTCGGCCACAACCACCCGGTGGTCCTGGAGGCCATCCGCCGGGTCCTCGACTCCGGCGCCCCGCTCTCCGTCCTCGACCTGGCGACGCCGGTGAAGGACGCCTTCATCACCGAGCTGTTCCGCACCCTGCCGCCCGGGCTCGCCGACCGTGCCCGGGTGCAGTTCTGCGGACCGGCCGGCACCGACGCCGTCGAAGCGGCGCTCAAACTGGTCCGCACCGCGACCGGACGCACCGGCATGCTCGCCTTCACCGGCGCCTACCACGGCATGACGGCCGGGGCCATGGCCGCCTCCGGCGGAGCCGGCGACGTACGGGTCGCGCGGCTGCCGTACCCGCAGGACTACCGCTGCCCCTTCGGCATCGGCGGCCCGCGCGGTGCCGAACTCGCCGCCCGCTGGACCGAGTCCCTCCTGGACGACCCGAAGTCGGGCGTGCCGCTCCCCGCCGGGATGATCGTCGAACCCGTCCAGGGCGAGGGCGGTGTGATCCCGGCGCCGGACGACTGGCTGCGCCGCATGCGGGGGATCACCGCCGAGCGGTCCGTCCCGCTGATCGCCGACGAGATCCAGACCGGCGTCGGCCGCACCGGCGCCTTCTGGGCGGTGGAGCACAGCGGTGTCACACCCGACGTCATGGTCCTCTCCAAAGCCATCGGCGGCAGCCTCCCGCTGGCCGTGGTCGTCTACCGCGACGACCTCGACGCCTGGCAGCCCGGCGCCCACGCGGGCACCTTCCGCGGCAACCAGCTGGCCATGGCCGCCGGCACCGCGACCCTGGCCCACGTGCGGGAGAACGGTCTCGCCGAGCGGGCCGCCACCTTGGGCGCGCGGATGCTGGCCCAACTCCGGCAGTTGCAGAGCGCGTTTCCGTGCGTCGGTGACGTCCGGGGACGCGGCCTCATGATCGGCATCGAGCTGGTGGACCCGGAGAGCGAGGCAACCGGACCGGGTGAGGACTTCTTCGCCGGCGATCACCAGGCCGCCGCCGAAGCCCACCGGGCCACCCCCGCACCGCATCGCGCCGACCCCGAGCTCGCGGCAGCCGTCCAGCGGGAGTGCCTCCACCGGGGGCTCATCGTGGAACTCGGCGGTCGTCACGCCGGCGTCGTACGACTCCTGCCTCCGCTGACCATCTCCGACGAGCAGGCGGCAGCCGTCATGGACCGTCTGGCCGACGCCGTGGCAGCGGCAGCCGGCCGACGGCAGGACCGGGGCCGCCGACACCGCGCCCCCGACAACCTCCTCCCCGGCCACGGCTAGCCGCCCCACGAGAGCGGCCCCATCACCAGCACCCAGGAGCCACCCACGCGTTACCCCCTTCGTTCCGTTCGCCTGCGGACAACGCGCGTGACGCGACTGCCTGGCTCCGGCCCCGGCGGCTGGACCCGCGCGACCGCACGGAGACACCACCGCAAGGCCGCGCCACCCCACGGCGGCCGGGCGGACGACGGGACGCCGCCCCGGACGCGAACACGCTCACGCCCCCGCTACCCCAGCCCACCCCTCCTCGAGGAGCCGCCTTGAACGCCACCCCCGCACCCGACGGCCGTTCCGGCAGCCCCGACGACCAGGGCGACTCCGGGACCCAGCCTTCCCACGTGCCGCTCGCCGATTCGTTCCCCCAGCAGAAGCGACGAGCCCCGGACCTCTTGAGCGCGGGAGCCCCCGGCGCCGACCCGCTGGAGGACCCCGATCCCGGCACCGCCGCCCAGGCCGCCGCCGTCGAGAACCTTCTGCGCTGCTGGGTACGGGAGACCGGTCTCACCGCCCCCGCCACCGGCACCCTCCGCATCCCGCTGCTCCGCAGTGGCACCGCGCTGATCGTCCAGGTCCGGCACTGGTCCCCGGCGGGCTGGCACCGCTTCGGGCCCGTCCGTCTCGCCGGCGCCGAGACGGCTCCGCCCGTCGACGCGATCACCCTCGCGGCGCTCCTCGCCAGGGAGACCCCGAGGGCACCACCCCCGGCACCGCGAGTGTCCCCGAGCAGCCGGGGGCCGCAGGCGACAGTGGAGATCTGGTCGCCAGGGTGGCCGACTCCCTGCGCCGCACCGAGACGTTCATCAGCGACCGGCGCGCACACCCGGCCGACGGCCCCGACCTCTTCCTCAGCGCCGAGCAGTCCCTCCTCCTCGGACATCCCCTGCATCCCGCCCCGAAGAGCCGGGAAGGCCTGACCGAGGCCGAGGGCCCGCTGTACTCACCGGAGTCGCGCGGCTCGTTCCCGCTGCACTGGTGGGCCGTGGCCCCCTCCCTCCAGGCAGCCGACTCCGCCTGGACCGAGCGCGGCCGTACCGTTCCCGCGGACCGGCTCACCCAGCGGCTCGCCGGAACACCCCTTCCTCTCCCCGACGGATACGCCGCGCTGCCGCTGCACCCCTGGCAGGCCAGGGAACTCAGGCACCGCGACGCGGTCGCCGAACTGCTCGACTCCGGAACCCTCCGCGATCTCGGTCCGTCCGGCTCACCCTGGCATCCCACCTCCTCCGTACGCACCGTCCATCGATCCGGTGCCCCCGCGATGCTGAAACTGTCGCTGGGCCTGCGCATCACCAACTCCCGTCGCGAGAACCTGCGCAAGGAACTCCACCGCGGAGTCGAGGTGCACCGGTTGCTGCGCGGCGGGCTGGCCCGCCAGTGGCAGGCCGCGCACCCCGCCTTCGACATCGTCCGCGACCCCGCCTGGCTCGCCGTCGACGACCGGGACGGGCGTCCCCTCCCCGGCCTCGACGTCGTGATCAGGCACAGTCCGTTCGCCCCGGCCGACGACGTGAGCTGCATGGCCGGGCTCGTCTCGCCCCGGCCCCTCACGGAACCGGATACCGACCCGTGGCCGGCCAAGGGACCCTGGGCCCTGCGGTCCCGGCTGTCGCAACTCGTCGCGCGGCTCGCCGCACGCACCGGGCGCCCCGTCGGAGCCGTCGCCGCGGAGTGGTTCCTGCGCTATCTGGAGCAGGTCGTACGGCCGGTGCTCTGGCTGGACAGTGAGGCCGGCATCGCCCTCGAGGCGCACCAGCAGAACACGCTGGTCCTGCTCGACCGCGACGGCTGGCCCGCCGGCGGCCGGTACCGCGACAACCAGGGCTACTACTTCCGCGAGTCCCGGCGGGCCGAACTCGACGCGCGGCTGCCCGGGATCGGAATGCGCAGTGACACCTTCGTCACGGACGAGGTGACCGACGAACGCTTCGCGTACTACCTCGCCATCAACAACGTGTTCGGGCTGATCGGCGCCTTCGGCTCCCAGCAACTCGCCGACGAGGGACTGCTCCTCGCCGCGTTCCGCGGCTTTCTCGCCGATGCCGCCTCGGGCCCGATCGCCCTGCGTACCCCGCTGCCCGGGCTGCTGCTCGACTCACCCGTCCTGCGCTGCAAGGCCAACCTGCTGACCCGGCTGCACGGCATGGACGAACTCGTCGGCCCGGTCGACACCCAGTCCGTCTACGTCGCCATCGCCAACCCCCTCCATTCCTGACCGAACGGCCCTGCTCCCGCGCGTCTCCCGCGCACCCTCCACCTCCTCCTGCCGAAAGGAGCGCACCGTGCCCTCCACCGACACCAGCACCGACACCGCATCTCCCGAGGACGGCGAGGCCACGCTGCATCTGCGCCTGCCCGCCGAGTTCGTCGCCCTCTTCGCCACCGCCGACCTGCTCGACGACGTGTCCGGCTGGGGGCCGACCCTCACCCCCGTGGGCCTGTTCCACCTGGTCCCCGTGCGTCTCGAGGACGATCTGCCGCTCATTCACCGCTGGATGAACGACCCCGCTGTCGACGCCTTCTGGGAGCTGGCGGGGCCCATGGACAGGACCGAGAACCATCTGCGCGCCCAGCTCGACGGCGACGGCCGCAGCGTGCCGTGCCTGGGCGTGCTGGACGGCGTCCCCATGAGCTACTGGGAGATCTACCGGGCGGATCTCGATCCGCTGGCCCGCCACTGTCCGACTCGTCCGCACGACACCGGGATCCACCTCCTCGTCGGGGAGGCCGCTGACCGGGGACGAGGACTGGGCTCCGCCCTGCTCAAGGCCGTGACCGATCTCGTTCTGGACCGTCGTCCCGCTTGTGCCCGGGTCGTCGCCGAGCCGGATGTCCGCAACACCGCTTCCGTCACCGCCTTCCTGCGCGCCGGGTTCCGATTCGCGTCCGAGGTCGAACTGCCCGGCAAGCGAGCCGCCCTCGTGGTCCGGGACCGCGGCCCGAACCTGCGGTCGTAGCGAATTGTGTCGACGTCGTCACATTGAGTACGAACGGCGGCCCGGCGAGGTTCCCGGCCGTCGGGAAAAGATCCGGAAGCCCGGCGAAGCCGCCGCAGCCGATCCGCGCCCCAGGAGGCCCGGCAGTGATCCCGTCCCTCGCCCCCGCCTCGACCGCCCGTTTGTCAGTGCCGGGCCGTAGGGTGGTCGGGCTATGACGAAGCCCTCTCTCCCCGAACTCCTGCACGCCGCCGTCGCGGCCGTCGGCGGCACGGAGCGCCCCGGCCAGGTGACCATGGCCGAAGCGGTCGCCGAGGCGATCGACGACGGATCCCACCTGCTGGTCCAGGCCGGCACCGGCACCGGAAAGTCGCTGGGCTATCTCGTGCCCGCGCTCGCGCACGGGGAGCGGGTGGTCGTCGCCACGGCCACGCTCGCACTGCAGCGCCAGCTCGTGGAACGCGACCTGCCGCGCACGGTCGACGCGCTGCACCCACTGCTGCGCCGACGTCCGGACTTCGCCATGCTCAAGGGCAGGTCGAACTATCTGTGCCTGCACCGCCTGCACGAGGGCATGCCGCAGGACGAGGAGGACGGGCTCTTCGACCAGTTCGAGGCCGCCGCGCCCACCAGCAAGCTGGGTCAGGACCTGCTCCGTCTGCGTGACTGGGCCGACGAGACGGAGACCGGCGACCGTGACGGCCTGACGCCGGGTGTCTCGGACCGAGCCTGGGCGCAGGTGTCGGTGTCGTCCCGGGAGTGCCTGGGCGCGTCGAAGTGCGCCTACGGCGCCGAGTGCTTCGCGGAGATGGCGCGCGAGCGCGCCAAGCTCGCCGAGGTCGTCGTCACCAACCACGCCCTCCTGGCCATCGATGCCATCGAGGGTGCCCCGGTGCTGCCGCAGCACGAGGTGCTGATCGTGGACGAGGCGCACGAACTCGTTTCCCGCGTCACCGGAGTCGCCACTGGCGAACTCACACCCGGCCAGGTCAACCGCGCCGTGCGCCGGGCGGCCAAGCTGGTGAACGAGAAGGCCGCCGACCAGCTCCAGACCGCCGCGGAGGGCTTCGAGCGGCTGATGGAACTGGCTCTGCCGGGCCGCCTTGAGGAGATCCCGGAGGACCTCGGGTACGCGCTGATGGCGCTGCGGGACGCGGCCCGCACGGTCATCACCGCGCTCGGCTCCACCCGCGACAAGTCCGTCCAGGACGAGGACGCGGTCCGCAAGCAGGCGCTGGCCTCGGTCGAGACCGTGCACGACGTGGCGGAGCGCGTGGTCAACGGCTCCGAGTGGGACGTGGTCTGGTATGAGCGCCACGACCGCTTCGGCGCCTCTCTGCGTGTCGCGCCGATGTCGGTCTCCGGGCTGCTCAGGGAGAAGCTCTTCGCGGACCGCAGCGTCGTCCTCACCTCGGCGACGCTCAAGCTGGGCGGCGACTTCAACGGCGTCGGCGCCTCCCTGGGGCTCGGTCCCGAGGGTACGGAGGGCGAGGATCTGCCGCAGTGGAAGGGTGTGGACGTCGGGTCGCCCTTCGACTACCCCAGGCAGGGCATCCTGTACGTCGCGAAGCACCTCGCGCGCCCCGCGCGGGACGGCGAGCGCTCCGACATGCTCGATGAGCTGACCGAGCTGATCCAGGCGGCCGGTGGCCGCACCCTCGGACTGTTCTCCTCCATGCGTGCCGCCCAGCTCGCCGCGGAGGAGCTGCGCTCCAGGATCCCCGAGTTCCCCATCCTGCTCCAGGGCGAGGAGACGCTCGGCGAGCTGATCAAGAACTTCGCCGCCGACCCGCGGACCTGTCTGTTCGGCACGTTGTCGCTGTGGCAGGGCGTGGACGTCCCGGGGCCCAGCTGTCAGCTGGTGATCATGGACAAGATCCCGTTCCCGCGGCCCGACGACCCGCTGATGAGCGCGCGGCAGAAGGCGGTGGAGGACGCGGGCGGCAACGGCTTCATGGCCGTGGCCGCTACCCACGCGGCCCTTCTCATGGCCCAGGGCGCCGGCCGTCTGGTCCGCGCCTCGGGGGACCGTGGCGTGGTCGCCGTACTCGATCAGCGGCTCGCCACTGCGCGGTACGGCAGCTACCTCAAGGCGTCACTGCCCGACTTCTGGTACACCACGGACCGCAACCAGGTGCGCAAGTCGCTGGCGGCCATCGACGCGGCCGCGAGGCAGACGGAAGAGAAGCAGACACAGGAGCAGTGAGCCGGCCGGTCCGGCCGGCGTCGGCCGGACCACCACACCTGAGACGGTCGGTGCGGCCGTCCAGGGTGGTCCGCACAGCACAGGGCCCCGGAACCGGCGCAGGGGTCCCGGGGCCCGGTCAGGGGGACGAGCCGTCCGGCCCGCCCGCCACGGCCGTCACACGCGGCGCAGCACGGCGACGACCTTGCCCAGAATGGTCGCGTCGTCGCCGGGGATCGGCTCGTAGGCGGCGTTGTGCGGCAGGAGCCAGACGTGTCCGTCCTCGCGCTTGAAGCGCTTCACGGTGGCTTCGCCCTCGAGCATCGCGGCGACGATGTCGCCGTTCTCGGCGACCGGCTGGCGCCGGACGGTGACCCAGTCGCCGTCGCAGATCGCGGCCTCGATCATGGAGTCACCGACGACCTTCAGGACGAACAGCTCGCCGTCGCCGACGAGCTGGCGGGGCAGCGGGAACACGTCCTCGACCGACTCCTCGGCGAGGATCGGTCCACCGGCGGCGATACGGCCGACCAGCGGGACGTAGGACGCGGCGGGCTTGCCGGCGGTGTCGGTGGGCTGCACCGTCACGGCCTGGTCGGAGCCGCGCACCTCGTACGCGCGCGGGCGGTGCGGGTCGCGGCGCAGGAAGCCCTTGCGCTCCAGTGCCATCAGCTGGTGCGCCACCGAGGACGTGCTGGAGAGGCCGACGGCCTGGCCGATCTCGCGCATGGACGGCGGATATCCGCGTCGCTGCACCGAATCCCTGATGACCTCGATCACCCGGCGCTGCCGGTCGGTGAGCCCTGAGCTGTCCGCCCGGATACCGGGAGGTCGACCGGGCAGGGAGCGCTTGTGCCCCTCGGGATTCGTGGCTTCGTTCATCGCATGTACCGGCTCGACTCGGCCCATGGGGCGGTCCTGGGCAGTGATGGTGGCACTGTCTGCGGTGGTGGTCACGTCGGCCCCTCTCGATGGTCTCCCTGCTGGACAACGGTAGTTGCTTTCGAAAGGTTGCGCCAAACACACGTTCGAGTGAAAAAGTGCGATTCGCCTGACGTGATCATGTGTCTGGGTGTATAGCTGACGCGGCACCTGACGGGCAAAAGGGCCCATTGTTGTACTCTTCACCGCCGGGATCGGCGACCTTGCGGGTTGTGCCCTCAGTCTGCCATCCGGCACCCGGTGCACCCGGATCCGGCTCCCTTCTGCGCCGGAGTCCCACGTGGTCTCCGTGCGGCGCCCACGGTATCTCCGTAACCGCAGGATCGATACGTCCCTGCGCCCGCGTGTTCGGAAATGCCGGCAGCGGGTATCCGGGGCCTGCTCCTGCGCTACGACACGCGTAACAGCCTCGGTGTATGGGCCAAGCCCTACATGTAGTGGTTGGATGCTTACCGCAGCCCACAAGTTGTGGTCCCCCGGGTCTGAGATGGCTCCGCGATCGCCTATGCTTAGGGCTGCTTCGAGGGGCCCATGTGGTCCAGCGGGGCCATTGAGTCTGCTGTGAGGAGGGTTGGAGAGCATGCACTGCCCCTTCTGCAGGCACCCCGACAGCCGCGTGGTCGACAGCCGTACGACCGACGACGGCACGTCGATCCGCAGGCGCCGCCAGTGCCCCGACTGCTCCCGTCGTTTCACGACCGTGGAGACGTGCTCGCTCATGGTGGTGAAGCGGTCCGGAGTGACCGAACCGTTCAGCCGCACCAAGGTCATCAACGGCGTGCGCAAGGCATGCCAGGGACGGCCCGTCACCGAGGACGCGCTCGCCCAGCTCGGCCAGCGGGTCGAGGAGGCGGTGCGCGCCACCGGAAGTGCCGAGCTGACCACCCATGACGTGGGTCTGGCCATACTCGGCCCGTTGCAGGAACTCGACCTCGTCGCCTATCTGCGATTCGCCTCCGTCTACCGGGCCTTCGACTCGCTCGACGACTTCGAGGCCGCGATCGCGGAGCTCAGGCAGACGCGAGGCCCCGCTGCGGACGGCGAGGAAGCGGGAGCGGGGAGCCAGGAAGACGAACGCGGGCCCGGAGGGACCGACGCGGTCCCCGTGCCCGCCCACGCCGCCGACTGACCGGCGCGTCGGAATCCGGACGGACGCCCGGGTTCCGGCTCGGGAGGCGGCGACCGAAGACCTGTTGCGGGTGGCAGTTGAGGGCCCCCGCGACACCAGACAGAACACCGTGCCACGGGAACATCGGGGCACTTCAGGGCGTTTTCGCCCGTACAGGGAGGCGGCATGACAGAGACGGCGAGCGGTCCGGCACGAGGTTCCCGAGCCAAGGGAGCCAAGGCGGGTAACAAGGGACTGCACATCGAGCGCATCCACACCACCCCCGGCGTACACCCGTACGACGAGGTGGCCTGGGAGCGCCGTGACGTCGTCATGACCAACTGGCGCGACGGCTCGGTCAATTTCGAGCAGCGTGGCGTCGAGTTCCCCGACTTCTGGTCGGTGAACGCGGTCAACATCGTCACCAGCAAGTACTTCCGGGGCGCCGTCGGCACCCCGCAGCGCGAGGTCAGCCTCAAGCAGCTGATCGACCGCATCGTGAAGACGTACCGGAAGGCCGGCGAGGACTACAAGTACTTCGCCTCGCCCGCCGACGCCGAGATCTTCGAGCACGAGCTGGCCTACGCCCTCCTGCACCAGATCTTCAGCTTCAACAGCCCCGTGTGGTTCAACGTCGGCACCACGCAGCCCCAGCAGGTCTCCGCCTGCTTCATCCTGTCCGTCGACGACTCCATGGAGTCGATCCTCGACTGGTACAAGGAAGAGGGCATGATCTTCAAGGGTGGCTCCGGCGCAGGCCTGAACCTCTCCCGCATCCGCTCCTCCAAGGAGCTGCTCTCCTCCGGTGGCAACGCCTCCGGCCCCGTCTCCTTCATGCGCGGCGCCGACGCCTCCGCCGGCACCATCAAGTCCGGTGGCGCCACCCGCCGCGCCGCCAAGATGGTCGTGCTCGACGTCGACCACCCCGACATCGAGGACTTCATCCAGACGAAGGTCAGCGAGGAGGAGAAGATCCGCGTCCTGCGCGACGCGGGCTTCGACATGGACCTGGGCGGCGACGACATCACGTCCGTCCAGTACCAGAACGCCAACAACTCGGTCCGCGTGAACGACGAGTTCATGTCGGCGGTCGAGTCGAGCGGCAAGTTCGGTCTGCGCGCCCGTATGACCGGCGAGGTCATCGAGGAGGTCGACGCCAAGGCGCTCTTCCGCAAGATCGCCGAGGCCGCCTGGGCCTGTGCCGACCCGGGCATCCAGTACGACGACACCATCAACAACTGGCACACCTGCCCCGAGTCCGGCCGGATCACCGCGTCGAACCCGTGCAGCGAGTACATGCACCTGGACAACACGTCCTGCAACCTGGCCTCGCTGAACCTGATGAAGTTCCTCAAGGACGACGGCAAGGGCCACCAGTCCTTCGAGACCGAGCGCTTCCAGAAGGTCGTCGAGCTGGTCATCACCGCGATGGACATCTCGATCTGCTTCGCGGACTTCCCGACCCAGAAGATCGGCGAGAACACGCGCGCGTTCCGCCAGCTCGGCATCGGCTACGCCAACCTCGGGGCCCTGCTGATGGCGACCGGCCACGCCTACGACTCCGACGGCGGCCGCGCCCTCGCCGGTGCCATCACCTCGCTGATGACCGGTACGGCCTACCGCCGCTCCGCCGAGCTGGCCGCCGTCGTCGGCCCGTACGACGGCTACGCCCGCAACGCCGACGCCCACAAGCGCGTCATGAAGCAGCACGCCGACGCCAACGGCGGGGCCGTCCGCATGGACGACCTGGACACCCCGGTCTGGGCCGCCGCCACGGAGGCCTGGCAGGACGTCGTCCGCATCGGCGACAAGAACGGTTTCCGTAACTCCCAGGCGTCCGTCCTCGCGCCGACCGGCACCATCGGCCTGGCGATGTCCTGCGACACCACCGGTGTCGAGCCCGACCTCGCGCTGGTGAAGTTCAAGAAGCTCGTCGGCGGCGGCTCGATGCAGATCGTCAACGGCACCGTCCCGCAGGCCCTGCGCCGCCTGGGCTACCAGGAGGAGCAGATCGAGGCGATCGTCGCCCACATCGCCGAGAACGGCAATGTGATCGACGCCCCCAGCCTCAAGCCCGAGCACTACGAGGTGTTCGACTGCGCCATGGGCGAGCGCGCCATCTCCCCGATGGGCCACGTCCGGATGATGGCCGCGATCCAGCCGTGGATCTCCGGCGCCATCTCCAAGACGGTCAACATGCCGGAGACGGCGACCGTCGAGGAGGTCGAGGAGATCTACTACGAGGCGTGGAAGCTGGGCGTCAAGGCGCTCGCCATCTACCGCGACAACTGCAAGGTCGGCCAGCCGCTCTCCGCCAAGACCAAGGAGAAGGAGAAGGCCGAGGTCACGGAGAAGGCGGAGGCCGCCATCCGCGAGACGGTCGAGAAGATCGTCGAGTACCGCCCGGTCCGCAAGCGCCTCCCCAAGGGCCGTCCCGGCATCACCACGTCCTTCACGGTCGGCGGCGCCGAGGGCTACATGACCGCCAACTCCTACCCCGACGACGGTCTCGGTGAGGTCTTCCTGAAGATGTCCAAGCAGGGCTCGACCCTCGCGGGCATGATGGACGCCTTCTCCATCGCCGTCTCCGTGGGTCTGCAGTACGGCGTGCCCCTGGAGACGTACGTCTCGAAGTTCACCAACATGCGCTTCGAGCCGGCCGGCATGACGGACGACCCGGACGTGCGGATGGCGCAGTCGATCGTCGACTACATCTTCCGCCGCCTGGCGCTGGACTTCCTGCCCTTCGAGACGCGCTCCGCGCTCGGCATCCACTCCGCCGAGGAGCGCCAGCGGCACCTGGAGACCGGCTCCTACGAGCCGGCCGACGACGAGGTCGACGTCGAGGGCCTGGCCCAGTCGGCGCCGCGCGCCCAGGAGCTGAAGGCGGTCGCCACGCCGAAGGCCGAGCCCGAGGCGGCCGCGCCGGCCCCGAAGCAGGCGCACACCAGCGCCGAGCTGGTGGAGATGCAGCTGGGCATCCAGGCCGACGCCCCGCTGTGCTTCTCCTGCGGTACGAAGATGCAGCGGGCCGGTTCCTGCTACATCTGCGAGGGCTGCGGCTCGACCAGCGGCTGCAGCTGATCGCACACCGTTCCTGAGGTAAGGGGCGCCGGCACTCAGCCGGCGCCCCTTACCCGTGCGCCTCCGCGCCTGGGCGTCAGGGGCTGCGCCTACTGCCCATGACGCGGGGGAAGACCGCCGGATCCTCGTCGTAGCCGTGGACTCCCGGGTGGAAGGTCCATCCACCGGAGTCGTCCCGCAGGAACTCGCCGATCGTGGCCGCCGTGGCGTCGGGGACCGAGGCGAAGGTGTCCTCGTCGAGCACCGTGTAGCCCTCGCGGATGCGCATGGCCGGTCCGAGCACGTCGGAGAAGGTCCTGCGCCCGTTCTGCTGCTGTATGACCACACCGACCACCACGCGCGCGTACCGGCCGTCGAGCCGGTCGAGCTCGAGCGTCATGACCTCGTCCCAGCCGAAGCCCTTGCCGTCGGTGCTGTCCCGGTTGAGGAAGATCGTGCCGTCCGGCGAACGGCTGTCGAAGTGCACCAGATAGGCGGGCGCCCCGTACAGGTCGCCGGACTCGAACGGGCCCGCCACGATGTCCAGGTCGGTCGGCGGGCGGCCCGCCGGACTGGGGTCCCACTTGAGCGCGACCTCGACCTTGCGGATTCCCTTGCTGAAGCCAGCCACCGGGCTTCGCCACCCCCTTGAAGTGCCATACCTGTCAACTGCCCCGGCAATGGGGCCGTTTGCTCATCGTGCCACGCGCGCGGGGGAGTGTGCGCGGGTGATCTCAGCCGGAGCGTGACCGGCGCCACGCCCGGTGGCCTTACGATGGCGCGGTGCTGGTCAAGTGGATTCGCTGCACCGTGGTGGACCGCCGCGGGTTCGAGCGCGGGCAGCGGAAATGGGCGGGGCTTCCGGGGGAGCCGGGTTTTCGGGGCCAGGGCGGAGGCTGGAGCCGGCAGCGGCCCGGGGTGGCGCACATCTTCGCCTTCTGGGAGAGCCGCGCCTTCTACGACTCCTTCATGGCCCGCTCCCACGACCGCCTGGCGGCCGCCCAGTCCGGCACGTTCAAGGATTCCCAGGTCAAACTGTTCGAGTACCGGTTCGACGTGAAGACCGGCTTCGAGCCCCGGTTCACCGACTCCGACCTGATCCGTGTCGCCCTGTGCCGCGTCCACGAGGAACGGGTGGAGCACTTCACCCTCATGCAGGAGAAGGTCTGGAACCCCGCCATGGCCGGCTCACCCGGCATGATCCGGGGCATGTTCGCCGAGGCACCCGAGCAGGAGTTCCTCATCCTGTCCATGTGGCGGTCGGTGGCCGAGCACGGCAAGTACCGCACCGAGCGGGTGGAGCGCCTCGCCCTGCGCGCCCAGACGGAGGCGGACATCGCGGCCCTGTCGGGTGACATCGTGGAACTGGAGCCCTCCTGGACGGTCTGAACCGGGCGCCTCGAGCAGGAGGTACGGCCCCTGGACGGTTGGAAAGATCAACGCGGGCGTGACGCGGGAACGGTGCGCCCGCCGGTGCCCCGATGCGCGGGATGCGTGTGACCTACGCCGTATGGGGCCCGTACGAGTGCTCCACAGTCCCCCGTTCGATCTAGGGTTTCGGCATGGCACGACCACGGCGCATCGTCCTTGTCCGGCACGGCGAGTCAACGGGCAATGTTGATGACTCCGTGTACGAGCGGGAGCCCGACCACGCTCTCGCCCTGACGGAACGCGGCTGGAGACAGGCCGAGGAGACCGGAAAGGAGATCCGGGAGCTCTTCGGCCGGGAACGCGTGAGCGTGTACGTGTCCCCCTACCGCCGTACCCACGAGACGTTGCGCGCCTTCCATCTGGACCCCGGCCTGATACGGGTGCGGGAGGAGCCCAGGCTGCGCGAGCAGGACTGGGGCAACTGGCAGGAGCGCGAAGACGTGCGCCTGCAGAAGGCGTACCGGGACGCCTACGGCCATTTCTTCTTCCGGTTCCCGCAGGGCGAGTCAGGCGCCGATGTCTACGACCGGGTCGGCGGCTTCCTGGAGAGCCTGTTCCGGAGCTTCGAGGCGCCGGACCATCCGCCGAATGTGCTGCTGGTGACGCACGGACTGGCGATGCGGCTGTTCTGCATGCGCTGGTTCCACTGGACCGTGGCCGAATTCGAATCGCTGTCGAATCCCGGGAACGCCGAGATGCGGACGCTCGTTCTCGGTGACGACGACAAGTACACCCTTAACCGGCCCTTCGAGCGATGGCGGGATCCGGTACCGCACTGGGGTTCCGGATAGAGTGGCAGACCGATGACCGCAGACTCCTCTTCTCTCGAGCGCCTGAACCGGGCCCTGGCCAGCCTGCGCGGACTGGCGGTGGGGGACGCGCTGGGCTCGCAGTTCTTCGTTCCGGCGAACTACCCCTTGCTCAAGCGCCGCGAGCTGCCCGCCGGCCCCTGGCAGTGGACCGACGACACGGAGATGGCCTGCTCCGTGGTGGCCGTCCTGGCCGTCCACCACCGCCTCGACCAGGACGCGCTGGCCCGCTCCTTCGCCGAGCACCACGACTTCGACCGCGGCTACGGCCCGGCCGTGAACAGGCTGCTCCGCCTCGTCCGTGAGGGTGAGGACTGGCGCGAGCTCGCGGCCGCCCTCTTCAACGGACAGGGGTCCTGGGGCAATGGCGCCGCGATGCGTATCGCGCCGCTCGGCGCCTGGTACGCCGACGACCCCGAGCAGGCGACCCACCAGGCGGAGATCTCGGCCTACCCCACGCACCAGCACCGGGAGGCCGTGGTGGGCGCGATGGCCGTCGCCGCGGCCGCCGCGCTGGCCGCCTCACCGGGCGGCCCGCCCGGCCCCGAGGCGCTTCTCGACGGTGTCATCGCACTCGTCCCCAAGAGCGCCGTCGGCGCGGGTCTGCGCCGGGCCCGCGACATGCTCGACTACGGCGATCCGGCCACCGTCGCGGCCGTGCTGGGCTGCGGGCGCCGCACGTCTGCCCACGACACCGTTCCGTTCGCCCTCTGGTCCGCGGCGCGGGCCTTGGCCGACTTCGAGACCGCGTTCTGGACGACCGCCCAGGTCGGCGGTGACGTGGACACGACCTGCGCGATCGTGGGCGGCGTGCTCGGCTCCGGCAAGGCGGGCACGCCTCCTGCGCGCTGGGTGGAGCGGACCGAGGCACTGCCCGACTGGCTGCCGAAGGGACTCTGAACCCTTCTCGGAACCGGAACGCTGGCCACCGGGAACTCTCCGTGCTCGATGGGAACTCTGTGTGAGCATCCGTCGTTCCGCAAGTAGCCGTCGTCCGCGTCGACGCGGACGACGGCTCTGTCCGGGCAGGTGAACGGCGGGAGGGGTGCGGGTGATGGCGGTTTCCGTCGCTGTGCCGGCCGTGCTCGTCCCGCTACTGGTCTCCCTGGTCGTGGCCGTCCGGGTGGTGCGGACGGCCGGACCACAGCGTGTCCCGTTCCCCCGGCTGCGGTCCGGCCGGCCGCGGTTCCACGAGGCCGCGGGCCGGTCAGCCGATGCCCGGACCCGCCGTGCCGGCGAGGGCCTCGAGATCGCTCCTGCGCACCCTGATCACCAGCCAGGCGGTGAGGAACGCGAGCACGGCCATGGCGGCGGCCGGGACGAAGGCCGCGGAGATCCCGTGGGCGAGCACCTCATGCCCCCAGGGCGCGGGCAGCTGCTGCGTCCTGACGAACTGCGCCTTCTGTACCGGCGTACCGTCGGCGAGGAACTTCGGCAGTTGTTTCTTCGCCTCGTCCGTGCTCGCGGAGCCGAAGACGGTCGTCAGGATGGACAGGCCCAGCGAACCACCGACCTGCTGGGTGGCGTTGAGAAGCCCGGAAGCCGCTCCCGCCTCGTGCTGCGCCACACCGGAGACGGCCGTGACGGTGACCGTCACGAAATTAAGGCCCATGCCGAAGCCGAACACCACCATCGGTCCCAGCACGCCGCCGAGGTAGGAACTCTCGGGAGTGATGAAGGTCTGCCACACCAGTCCGATCACCACGAGCGCCGAGCCTGTCATCATGAAGGGCTTGGGTCCGAGCGTGGGCAGGAAGCGCTGGGACAGACCCGCGCCGACCGCGATCGCGAAGGTCACGGGAAGGAAGGCGAGGCCCGCCTCGATCGCGCTGTAGCCGAGTACGTTCTGCACGAACAGCACGATGTAGAAGAACATGCCGAACATCGCCGCAGCGAGACTCAGCATGATCACGTACGTGCCCGAGCGGTTGCGGTCGGCGAACATCTTGAGCGGGGTGATCGGTTCCTTGGCCCGCAGCTCGGTGAAGACGAAGGCGAGAAGGAGCAGCACCGCGGCGCCGAAGGACCCCAGGGTGAGACCGTCCCGCCAGCCCTCCTCCGAGGCGCGGATGAACCCGTACACCAGCGTGGCCATGCCGGCCGTCGACGTGAGCGCGCCCGCGATGTCGAACCGTCCCGGGTGCCGCTCGGACTCGCTGATGTACAGCGGGGCGAGGAACGCGATCAGCAGCCCGATCGGCACATTGACGAAGAGCACCCACCGCCAGTCGAGCCAGTCGGTCAGCATCCCGCCCGCGAGAAGGCCGATGGCACCACCGCCCGCGGACACGGCGGCGAACACGCCGAAGGCCCGGTTGCGCTCCGGACCCTCGGGGAACGTGGTGGTGATCAGGGCGAGCGAGGTGGGCGAGGCGATCGCGCCGCCCACTCCCTGCAGAGCGCGCGCCGCGAGGAGTTGCCAGGGTTCCTGGGCGAGCCCGCCCAGCAGCGAGGCGAAGGTGAACAGCAGGATGCCGGCCATGAACACCCGGCGCCGGCCGAGGATGTCGCCGGCCCGCGCGCCGAGCAGCAGCAGGCCGCCGAAGGTGAGCGTGTAGGCGCTGACCACCCAAGTGAGGTCGGTGGTGCTGAACTTGAGAGCGTCTTGAATGTGCGGGAGCGCGATGTTCACAATCGTCGCGTCGAGTACCACCATGAGCTGGCAGGCAGCGATGACCGTGAGCGCGATGCCGGGATGCCCGTCCCGGCGGGCCGCACCCGGTTGCCGTTCTTGGAGCAGCTGAGAGGTTGTCACTATGGGTCCCCCACAAAGGCTTTAGTGAACGCTTGCGTTCACTTTCGCGTCAACGGTAGTGAGTCCCCAACAGTGAACGCAAGCGTTCACTTAATTCCGCGTCGCGTGTCGTGTCCCCCTTGCTGCGACGTGACGCGGCCCCGCCCCGGAACCCCCGCTTCCTCTTGCATGCTGGAGAAACACAGATGGATACCTCGCGCTGGACGGCCGCTCCCGCTCAGGCGGCCTCCCCCGTCGGCGCGGCGCGGTGCTCGAGCGCGCGATCCTGGACGCCACCCTGGAGCAGCTCAGCACGGTCGGCTGGAGCGGTCTGACGATGGAGGGTGTCGCGGCCGGCGCCCAGACCGGCAAGGCCGCGGTCTACCGCCGCTGGCCCTCCAAGGAGGATCTGGTCGCCCACGCCCTCGAAGCCGGACTGCCCCCGTCGAGGAGGTCCCCGACCTCGGCGGCGTCCGGGAGGATCTGCTGGCCCTGTGCCGGCGCGCGCGGGACGCCATGTTCTCGCTTCCCGGTTTCGCCCTGCGCGCCGTCATTCACGAATGCGATCCGGCCCAGGTCGAGCGCTTCCACAGTGTGATCTTCGATGGAGTGGTCGAGCCGATGATCGAGCAGCTACGGGAGGTCGTCATCCGAGGTATCGGGCGGGGGAGGTGCGCCCCGACGCCGACAACGGCTACGTCTTCGACGCCGTCCCGGCGATGATGATGTACCGGACCAAGATGTGCGCCAGCGAATGGAGCGACCAGGATCTCGAGGAGATGATTGACCGGCTGATGATGCCCCTGTTGCGGCGGCACGGGTCCTGACGGGGGTCGGCCGCGCCCCCGGTCCGATCTTGGGGGCCGGGGTGTCGCGTGGTCCCGCCGGCGGCGTAACCTAAGGGCGCCATGCCGTACGAACCACCTACACACACCGTCGAGCGCTCCCTGCGCGCCACGACCGGAGCGAAGGTCATTGCCGGTGTCGACGAGGTGGGGAGGGGTGCGTGGGCCGGCCCCGTCACCGTCTGCGCGGCGATCACCGGACTGCGCCGGCCGCCCGAGGGCCTGACCGATTCCAAGCTGCTGACCGTGAAGCGGCGTACCGAACTGGCCGGGATACTGCGGTCGTGGGTCACGGCCTACGCCCTGGGACATGCGACGCCCGAGGAGATCGACGCCCTGGGGATGACCGCCGCGCTGCGGCTGGCCGCCGTCCGCGCCCTGGAGCTCCTGCCGGTTCGCCCGGAGGCCGTGATCCTGGACGGCAAGCACGACTACCTCGGCGCCCCGTGGCAGGTGCGCACGGTCATCAAGGGTGACCGGTCCTGCGTGGCCGTCGCGGCGGCGTCGGTGATCGCCAAGGTGCAGCGCGACAAAATGATGGCCGAACTGGGTGTCGACCATGCAGACTTCGGATTCGCGGACAACGCGGGATATCCGTCGCCCGTGCACAAGGCGGCACTGGAGGTACGGGGACCCACCCCGTACCACCGCTTGTCGTGGGCGTATCTTGATGCGCTGCCCCAGTGGCGGCACCTCAAGAAGGTCCGCAGCTGGACGGAAGGAAGCGTTCCGGAGATCGAGGGCCAGCTCGGCTTCGACTTCTGACGGTTCCGCTCGCACTGAAGTGCCACCCGGCCAACCGTGCCGCACCAACGTTTGATAAAAATCAGCTCATGCCTCTCATTCCCGAGGAGCCTCAGATTCACGAGAGTGCCCAGGGTCCCCGCACCGCGCCGACCCCACGCCCCGTACCCGGCCCCCGTCCCGCGGCTCCGTCCCGCCCCGGTCGTCCAGGCCCCCGCGGCCCGCGCCGCCGGCGCAGCGCGCTTCGCGTGACACGGCCCCGGTCAAGCCGGCCCCGTCGGGCCCGGCCGCTCCCGCCGCCACGGCTCCGGCCGCCTCACCGGCGGCTCCGCAGATCCAGCTCATCCCCGCCTCGGTCGAGGGCGCGCTCGACGCCGCCGAAGAGGCAGTGGACCTGCTTCTGGACTCGGGCCGCGCCCCCGGAGAGGTGCTGGTGGTCACCACCGACTCCCAGCACCCGTGGGCGGAGCACGAGTTGTCCTTCGGAGAAGCCTCCTACTGGAAGCAGCACGACTCCGGTGACGACGTCTTCTACACGGACGCCGTCCACGCCCCCCGTGCTGCGACGCGCCCCGTGGTCGTCGTGGCCGTCAACGGTGGGTCCGCCGCCACCGTCCTCCCGCTGGCCCACTCGCGGGCCGGAGCGCTGCTGATCGTTTGCGGTGACCCTCAGCAGATCAACGCGGTGCTGGGCGCGGGCGTCTGAGGAACGTCCGAGCCCCTCGGGGCCGGGCATGACGAAGAGCCGCCCCGGCGACATCCGTACGGTGCGGCTTTCGGCATGCCCGGTCAACCGGCGGCGGCGGCGGTCTCGCGCGCGTGGAACGGCCTCGTTCGCGGGCGCCCGAAGGAGCGGTGTGGACCCGCGCCTGTCCGTGGCAGCGCGGTGGGCAGCCCGCGGGACGGCAACCCTCCCGGCATCGCCGTAACGCGGCGGGTTCCGCCTGCCCCGCCGCACCCTGGCCCTACCCGAAGGTCCGACCCTCGGGCGAGCCCGCGTCAGCGGGCAGCCGCGCGGCGCAGGACCTCGGAGACCGGGCCACCGGTGCGGGGAGGCAGCGGCGGGGCCTGCGACATGGCGAAGGACTCGGGTTCGGAGTGGGCGTTCGGGTGGCGTCCACCCCGGCCCTCACCGAGTACCTGCCAGCCGTCGCCGGTCAGGGTGATGTACGCCCCGCAGCGCAGCCCGTGCAGCGTGCAGGCGTCACGCAGCCCCCACATCCAGGCGCCGTCCTCCGCCGTCCAACGCGCTTCGCCCTCACGGCAGTAGAGCAGCACGGCGGTGCGCACCGGCGTGCGGCGGCGCAGGTCGTGCGGGATGACCCGGCGCAGCTGGTCCAGCAGCGCGTTGCGGAACATCCAGCCGTCGGCCGGCGCGGGACGCCGTATGAACGACGCGCTGGCGCACAGCCGTTCCTCCGGATCCAGGACGGCGACGACCGCCATGGAAGGCCGGGGGCGATGGCGGGCGTGCAGACCGCCGACGACCTCACGGGGGTTGCGCAGCAGGGGGATTCCGGCGGCTGCCCACTCCGCGGGCTCGAGCAGGCGGCTGGCGGAAGCGGCGGACGCGGACGTCGACAAGGAGGCCGCCGAGGACGAGGCGAATCCGAAGGTCACGTTCCTCCCTTCGGCTACGCGCCCACACTGCGGGCGAGGTCGGGTTCGTGGGAGCGCGCACCGCGGCGAAGCCCACGGATCGTGGGCGAGCCGTGCGGGGAGCGGACTTCAATTCTTCCTGTCGAACTTGGATGCGGCAACGAGCAATTGAGGCCGCCGACGGTTATCTGGTGGTGCGTGGCTTATATCCCTACCCACAGGGGGCGCTGACGACCCCTGCGAGGCTCGGCCCGGGCACGTTGCGTCGCACGCGAGCTGTGCCGACCGGGCTCGCGGGGTGCGCCGTCACCCCTGGACGGCCAGCACCAGGGGCAGCACGCCTTCGGCACCGGCCCTTCTGAGCAGGCGGGCCGAGACGGCCAGGGTCCAGCCCGTCTCGGTGAAGTCGTCCACCAGCAGGACCGGACCACGCGCCTCGGCGAGCGTGGCGGCGAGGGCGGGCGGCAGCGTCAGCGAGCCGTCGAGAGCCTTCAGCCGCTGGGCACTGTTGCTGCGCGGCACCCGGGGCGCGTCCCCGGCGTACTCCACGGAGCCGAGCAGCGGCAACCGGCCGACCTCGGCGATGCGGGCGCCCAGTGAGCCGATCAGGGCAGGCCGGGAGCGGGAGGCGACGGTGACCACACCCACCGGCCGGGCCTGGGCGTCGGCCGCCCCCGGAGCCCAACCGCCCGGCCCCTTCGCCCAGTCGGCCAGCACGTCCACCACGGCTCGCGCCACGTCGTCGGGCACCGGCCCGTCGGGAGCCTGGGATGCCAGCAGGGGCCGCAGCCGGTTACCCCAGCCGATGTCCGACAGCCGGCCCAGGGCCCGCCCGGGCGAGGCCTGTTCGGCGGCCGCGATGCGGCCCTTGAGACCGATGCCGATCGCCGGGAGCCCGGTCGGCCACATACGGCGCGGCTCCACCTCGACCCCGGCACGCCCCAGGTCGACGCGCGCGGCGTCCAGCGCCGCCGTCGTGGTGTCGGCGCTGAAGCGCGGTTCCGCGCAGTTGTCGCAGCGGCCGCAGGGCTTGGCGCCCTCGTCGTCGAGCTGCCGCTGCAGGAACTCCATCCGGCAGCCCGTGGTGGACGCGTAGTCGCGCATCGCCTGTTGCTCAGCCCCGCGCTGCCGGGCCACCCAGTCGTACCGCTCGGTGTCGTAGGACCACGGCTGCCCTGTCGCGATCCAGCCGCCCTTGACCCGCCGCACCGCTCCGTCCACGTCAAGGACCTTCAGCATCGTCTCCAGCCGGGAGCGGCGCAGTTCCACCAGCGGTTCCAGGGCCGGGAGGGACAGCGGCCCGTCGGCCCGGGCGAGAACGTCCAGAGTGCGGCGCACGAGGTCCTCGGAGGGAAAGGCGAGCGAGGCGAAGTACTGCCAGATCGCCTCGTCCTCCTTGCCCGGCAGCAGCAGCACCTCGGCGTGCTCGACACCACGGCCCGCGCGGCCGACCTGCTGGTAGTAGGCGATGGGGGAGGACGGTGAACCGAGGTGTACCACGAACCCGAGGTCCGGCTTGTCGAATCCCATGCCGAGCGCCGACGTCGCGACCAGTGCCTTGACCCGGTTGGCGAGCAGATCGTCCTCGGCCTGCTGCCGGTCGGCGTTCTCCGTCCTTCCCGTGTACGAGGCGACGGTGTGGCCGCGCTGGCGCAGGAACGCGGTGACCTCCTCGGCGGCCGCCACAGTGAGCGTGTAGATGATGCCGGAGCCCGGCAGGTCGTCCAGGTGGTCGGCGAGCCAGGCCATCCGGTGCGCCGCGTCCGGGAGGCGCAGCACACCGAGGCTCAGGCTCTCCCGGTCCAGCGGACCCCGCAGCACCAGGGCGTTCGAGGTACCGCCGGTGCCGAGCTGCTCGGCCACGTCGGCGGTCACCCGGGCGTTGGCCGTGGCGGTGGTGGCCAGCACGGGGACACCGGGCGGGAGCTCGCCCAGCATGGTGCGCAGCCGGCGGTAGTCCGGGCGGAAGTCGTGCCCCCAGTCGGAGATGCAGTGGGCCTCGTCCACGACGAGCAGCCCGGTCGCCGCCGAGAGCTTGGGCAGGACCTGGTCGCGGAAGTCCGGGTTGTTCAGCCGCTCCGGGCTGACCAGCAGCACGTCGACCTCGCCGCGCTCGATCTCGGCCTGGACGCCGTCCCATTCCTCGGTGTTCGCGGAGTTGATGGTCCGGGCGTGGATGCCGGCACGCGCCGCGGCCTCCACCTGGTTGCGCATGAGCGCGAGCAGAGGGGAGACGATCACCGTGGGTCCGCTGCCTCTGGCCCGCAGCAGCGACGTCGCCACGAAGTACACCGCGGACTTCCCCCAGCCCGTGCGCTGCACGACCAGGGCCCGGCGCCGCTCGGCGACCAGCGCCTCGATCGCCCGCCACTGGTCCTCACGCAGCCGTGCCGTTGCCGTGGTGTCCCCGACGAGCCGGGCGAGGACGGCGTCGGCCTGCGCCCGGAGGTCCGCGTTGCTGGTGTGCTCCATGCGTCCCATACAACAGGACGGGACTGACAATCGGGCGGGACCGCGGTGGCGTGCGGCCATCCACCGCACTCGGACCGTGGAGAAGCGCGTACAGCGGGGGTCACTCGGTCGCGCGTCTTGTCGTGTCCCTGATTCGAGTTGTCCACAGGCTCAAGCGGAATCCCGGTATCCGCGAGATCGTCGGCGCATGACGAATCACGGCGAAACGACCGGACCCTTCGAAAACGGTGACGTTGCGGGGCATGAGCCGCTGGGCGGCCCACCGAGCGACCAGTCCGCCCACGACCCCCAGGTCACACTGCGGACCCCCGCCGAGCTGGCTGACGCCCTGCCGTACCTGCTCGGCTACCGCCCCGAGGACAGTATGGTGCTGGTCGCCCTGCACGACCGGGAGGGCCGTGGCAGGTTCGGCGGCCGCGCCCGGCTGGGCATCCCGGCGAGCCGGGAGGACTGGCCGGAGGCCGCCCGGCAGCTGGCCCGCGGCCTGGTGGCCGGCAGTGAGCGACGCGGCACCCGGCCCGAGCAGATGGTCGCCTACGTCTGCCAGGAACCGGCCGCGGGCGAGACGGGCCGGGACGTCATGAAGCGGCTCGCGCCGCTCGCCCAGCTGCTGCGCACCGAATGCGGCGGCCTCGACGTGCCGGTGATCGAGGCCCTGTGCGTCTCGGACGGCCGGTTCTGGTCGTACTGCTGTCCGGTCAAGGGGTGCTGCCCCGACGACGGAACACCGATGGGCCTGCCCGGCACCTCGGTGCTGGCCGCCGCGGCCACCTACGCGGGTATCCAGGTGCGCGGCACGCTCCGTGAGCTGCGGGCCAGGCTGCTGCCCTGGGAGACGGGCGCGGCCTTGGAGCAGGAGGTGGCCCTGGACGCGGCAGGCATGTCCCTGGTGCCGCGCATTCTGGACGACGCCGAACGTGTGCGCGTCGCCGAGGAGACCCTCGGTCTCGCCGACCGGGTCATCCTTCGGCTCGCCGCGGCTGCGCCGGCGTCCGGTGTCCATCAGGCGGACCTCCGCGACGACGGCCTGCTCGCGCACGACGAGGCGGCGGCATTGATCCTCGGACTCCAGGACCGCACGACCCGCGACCGCGCGGCCGCGTGGATGGAGGGCGACGACGCCGGTCCGGCCCTCAGGCTCTGGCGGGCGCTGTCCCGCCGCTGCGTGGGCCCGTACGGCGAGCACGCGGCCGCTCCGCTGACCCTCGCGGGCTGGGTCGCCTGGTCGTCCGGCGACGAACTGGAGGCCCGGGAGGCCCTCGCCATGGCCCTCGGCGCCGACCCCGACTACCTGTTCGCCCGGCTGTTGCACCAGGCCTGCAACGAAGGGCTCGACCCCGAGTCGATCCGCCGCTGTCTGCGCGCCGAACGAGAGCGGCCCGTGGAGCCGGAGGCGGGGCAACGGCCTGTCCCGGCGGCCGGGGCCGCGTCCGACGAGTCATCGTCCACCCCTGCCCGAGGCCCCGGCGCCACCGCACGGCCCGGCGGTCCCGGTGCCGAGCGCGCCCCGGTGGCCGGTGGCTCACGACGTCGGCGCCGGACCCGAACCGCAGGGTCCGTCGACGGCACCGCCCGGCCGGCACGAGGGGACGAAGGGCGCCGGCGCCCGGCCGGCTCCCACCCCCGGGCGTCGGGCGCCGGACCTTCCCGGCCGGGCGACTCCAAGCCGGGCGCATCCCGCGTGTGGGCGGGTGAGGGCATGTCCCGCGGCACTGCGGCGGCCGGAGGAGAACGAGAGAGCGAGGGCGAGGGATGAGAGCCAGGGGTTGAGGCGGCACGGGTGACGGATGAGAACTCAGGGGTGAGCCGGGTGAGGACGGGGGCGCGCCGGACGCGCTCCGGGCCGTCCCCTGCCACACGGCCCCCGACAGACGTCTGACCTCGTGCGACACCGGTGGCACGAGGAGGGAGAGCCCGTATCGCGCTCATACCGGAACGAAGTGGATCCGGTGCCGGGACGGCCGGCGAAGGGAGTGTTTATCGTCAGGCAGACGACTATGATCGCCGCATGCCCTACGACCCGTCAGCCTTTCCCCCCTTCGCCGTCACCGTGGACCTGGTCGTGCTGACCGTGCGCCGCCATTCGCTGTGCGCGCTGGCGGTGCGCAGGGGTGAGGCGCCGTTCCAGGGGCGGTGGGCGCTTCCCGGCGGCTTCGTACGGGCCGACGAGGACCTGTCCCAGGCGGCGGCGCGGGAGCTGGCCGAGGAGACCGGGCTGCGCGCCCATGACCCTGCGGCTCCGGCCCAGGACAACGGCGCCCATCTCGAACAGCTCGCCACCTACGGTGACCCGAAGCGGGACCCACGGATGCGGGTCGTCAGCGTGGCCCACCTCGCGCTCGCCCCGGATCTGCCCGCGCCCCGGGCGGGCGGCGACGCGAGCAATGCGCGCTGGGCGCCGGTCGAGGAGCTTCTCCAGCAGGGCGGATACGGCCGCGACGGCGAAGCGGTGGCACCGCTCGCCTTCGATCACGCCCAGATCCTCGCCGACGGGGTCGAGCGGGCCCGATCCAAGATCGAGTACTCCTCGCTCGCCACCGCGTTCTGCACGCCCGAATTCACCGTGGGGGAGCTGCGGCGGGTCTACGAGGCCGTGTGGGGGGTGGCCCTCGACCCGCGCAACTTCCATCGCAAGGTCACCGGGACGCCTGGATTCCTCGTGCCCACCGGCGGTACGACCACCCGCCAGGGCGGCCGGCCGGCCCAGCTCTTCCGGGCCGGCGGCGCCACCTTGCTCAACCCGCCGATGCTCCGTCCCGAGGTCTGAGCGGCGCGGGACCCCGACACCCGCTGGGCCGGTGTCGACAAGGGCGCAATAGGCACCGTTCCGCCTATTGGCGGACGCGTGGACCTCTCGACTTGCGCACCACGGAAGAACAGATAGGGGGATACCAGGAAAACCGGACATCGCGCGCTATCTTGCTGCAGGTGATCCAGGCCTTCGGATTGACCAGCAACCCCCGCAAGGCGCACCCGCCCGCCGTCGACGACGTCTCCTTCGAGGCGCGCGCCGGTCATGTCACCGCGCTCCACGGCGCCGGGGGAGCGGGCAAGACGACGACGCTCAGGCTGATGCTCGAACTGCAACAGGGCCGCGGCATGACTCATTTCCGGGGCCGGCCCCTGCACCGGATCGCTCATCCGTCGCGGGAGGTCGGCGTGCTCCTCGGGGACGTGCCCGGTCATCCGGCCCGCTCGGTCCGCGGCCACCTGCGCATGCTGTGCGCGGCGGCGGGTGTTCCTGTCCGCCGCGCGGACGAGGTGCTCGAAGTCGTCGGTCTCGTCAGCCTCCGTGAGGAACGCCTCGGGACCCTGTCGCGGGGCATGGACCGCAGACTCGGACTGGCCTGCGCGCTGCTGGGCGACCCGCACACGCTGGTGCTGGACGCGCCCACCGCATGCCTGTCCGCCCGGGAGGCGCGCTGGCTGCACGGCATGCTGCGCGCGCACGCGGACCAGGGCGGCACCGTGCTGTTCACGACGGCCGACCCGAAGGAGGCCGCTCGCACGGCGGACCGGGTCGTGACCCTCGACGGCGGCAGGCTCTCCGCGGATCAGGAGGGCAGGGAGTTCGCCCGTACCCGGCTGCGCCCGCGCGTGGCCGTCCGCAGCCCCTATGCGGCCCGCCTCGCGGCCGTGCTCACCAAGGAGGCCCGTACCGCCCAGCGCTCCGTCGAGGTCGTGCGAGAGACCGGCAACCGCCTCTCGGTGTACGGCAGCACGACCGCGGACGTCGGTGAGATCGCCTTCCGGCACGGCATCCTCGTCCATCAACTCGCCGACGAGGTAGGCGACATGGGTCCCGGGCCGGGATCCGGAGGCGGGGCGGGCGCGGACGGGGAGCCACCGTCCGCCGGGCGGGGCACTGCGGTCCCGGACCACTCCCCGCAGGGGTGGAAGCAGGCCGCGTCCGGCTCGTCGCCGCAGGGGAGGAGCGCGGCACCCGCGTCGGCGGTGCCCGCTGTTCACTCCGAGGAGCGCAAGCGATCGGTGTCCCGTGCCTCCCTGTCGGACGACGCGGTGGAGCAGAACGCCGACGGCCCGAGCCTGGTGTCCGTGGGGACGCCCGACGCGCTCTCCGGGAGCGCGGACACGGCCGAGGGAGCGCAGGCGGAGGGCTCGAAGTCCGGCGCCGCGTCCGCGAAAGGACGTACGCCCGCCGGCGCCGCTGCCGTCGCCGAGGCGCCCGAGGGCGGTGCCGACGCGGCGGCCGCCGACGCTTCCGCCGTCGCCGCCGATACCCGACCGGACGTGCCCTCTGCGGAGACCGGCTCACCGCAGACCGCCCCCGGCGCACGAGTCAGAACCGATGCCACGGCGGCGGTCGCCGCCGATGCCCCCGCCGTCGGCACTGTCCCCGGCGCGCGGACACCGGGCACCGGGCATCCCGGCAGCAGGCGGCCCCGGACCGAATCGCCGTCGGCCTCGCTCGCCGAGACGACCCGCACCCTCGACGCCCGGTCCCCCCTCCCGCCTCCCATCTCCGTCCGCACCGCTCGTGGCCCCCTGCGCCCGCTGCGCTACGAACTGCGGCGCGCCGCGGGGATCGGCACCGGCTTCCTCACCTGCGGGGCCGCACTGCTGGTGTCCGCGCTCAGCGCCGTCCTCCTCGCCCGGATCGGCCACACCCCGCAGGCTCGGCTCTTCGCAGCGTGGCCCCGGGAACTGCCGCTGCCGCCGGCGGCGCTCGCAGCGGGGCTGCTCGGGGCCCTGGCCTTCGGGGACGAGTTCCGTCACCCCGCCCTGGCGGCGGACCGCGGCACCGTGCCCCGTCGGCTCGGGCTGCTCACCGCCAAACTCCTCGTCTCCGGAGCCACCGGACTGATGCTCGCCTTTCTCACGGTGGGCTGCGACGCCGAGGTGCTCTACCTCGTCTACGGTCGGGAACTGACCCAGGTCCCCTCGGACTGGCTTTCGCTGAGCGCGAGTTGGTTCGCTCTGGTGGCCGGCTGCGCCTGGGCCGGGGTACTGGCGGCCGGAATCTTCAGGTCCACCACGGCTGGTCTCGCCGCCGTCCTCGCCGTCCCCGTCGTCCTCGTCCCCGTCCTGCGGTGGGTGCTGGGCGGACCGGCCGTGCGGACGGCGGCCGGCATCCCCGGGCGGATGCGGGAGGTGCTGCTGGTGCAGTGGCCCTTCGGAGGTGACCGCTACCTGCTGGCCACGGTCCGGATCGTCGTCCAACCGGTCGGTGGCGCACTGACGTTGTCGCTGGCTGCGCTGTTGTGCGCATACCTGGTCACGACGGTGCGGACCAGGGTCCGATGACCACCGACGCGAACGCATCCGGTCCCGGCGTGCCAACAACTCCCCGAATACGGCTCGTTTCTTTCCGATAAGGCGTCAATTGCGACGGGGTGAGCGATCACCCTTTCGTGTGCTTTTCACCAAAGACCTCAAGGGAGTTGAAGACGACGCCGACAAAGGATGCGTGAGTACCCTTGCGCACACCATGATGACCGCCGCCCGCTCCTCAGACTCCGGTCTGGTCGGCCCGGGCGAACTCGACCGCTATCCCTACACCGACGCCGCGGTGAACGACCGGGTCGGAGCTCCCGCCGCCTGGGAGGGGGCGGAGCCCGAGCTGGGCCGCGTGGGCCGGCGTGCCGCGGGCAGTCGCGGACGCGGACTGCACGGCCAACTCGTTCAGCAGCTCGGTCAGATGATCGTATCGGGCGACCTGGGGGCCGACCGCCCGCTCGTGCCCGAGGAGATCGGCCAGCGTTTCGAGGTCTCCCGCACCGTCGTTCGTGAGTCCCTCCGCGTCCTGGAGGCCAAGGGCCTCGTCAGCGCCCGCCCGAACGTCGGCACGCGCGTGCGTCCCGTCAGTGACTGGAACCTCCTGGACCCGGACATCATCGAGTGGCGCGCCTTCGGGCCGCAGCGCGACGACCAGCGTCGCGAGCTGAACGAGCTCCGCTGGACGATCGAGCCGCTCGCCGCCCGCCTCGCCGCCGGGCACGGACGTGAGGAGGTGCAGCAGCGTCTGTCCGACGTGGTCGAGATCATGAGCCACGCCATGGCGCAGGGCGACGCGCTGACGTTCTCGCGTGCCGACACCGAGTTCCACGCGCTGCTCATCCAGATCGCGGGCAACCGCATGCTCGAGCACCTCTCCGGGATCGTCTCGGCCGCTCTTCAGGTCTCCGGAGGGCCGGTCACGGGCTGTGACCGGCCGAGCGAGGCATCCCTCGCGCTGCACGCGCGGATCGTCGACGCGCTGGGCACGGGCGACGGCACTGCGGCGGAGACGGCCATGCGCCAGCTGCTCACCGTCCACCCCGAGGTGGAGCGCGTGGTTCCCGCGCCGCGCGAGCACTGACCCGTTTCCCAGTGATGCGGTCGTCGGTGTGCCGCGGTGCCGTGGCCGGCGCGACGGCTGGGCTCGGGGCCGGCCGTCGCCGGCCCCCGCCGGAATCCTCGGAGTCCGGCGGGGCCCGGCGTCGCCCTGGCCCTACGCGATCGGCCCCGGCCGACGGGGTGGCTGCGCAGGTGATCCTGTATGACAGTCTTCGACAGCTTTTGACCGCTTACGGGGTGTGACTCGGGCCACGCAGATTGGGCGTAACGCTCGTGGGAGCAGCGCGATGACCTAAGAGGTGACAGCCGCGAAGGGAATACGGACGCCTGGCAAGGCGCTGTGCATCCTCCCGGCTCCCGCCCGCTCCGTCGGCCCTCCCCGGCCGGTGGTCGGCTCCTGTCCGCCGTGGACGGGGCCGGAAGCCGTTTTCCAACGTTCCGAGAGGTTGTTCGTGTCGGCCAGCACATCCCGTACGCTCCCGCCGGAGATCGCCGAGTCCGTCTCTGTCATGGCTCTCATTGAGCGGGGAAAGGCTGAGGGGCAGATCGCCGGCGACGATGTGCGTCGGGCCTTCGAAGCCGACCAGATTCCGGCCACTCAGTGGAAGAACGTACTGCGCAGCCTCAACCAGATCCTTGAGGAAGAGGGTGTGACGCTGATGGTCAGTGCAGCAGAGCCCAAGCGCACCCGAAAGAGCGTCGCAGCGAAGACCCCGGCCAAGCGCACCGCCACCAAGACGGTCGCGGCGAAGACGGTGACCACCAGGAAGGCCACCGCCACCACGGCCGCCCCGGTCGCACCCGCCGCCCCGGTCGCCGACGACCCCGCCGAGGACGCCGCGCCCAAGAAGGCCGCGGCCAAGAAGACGACCGCCAAGAAGGCGGCCACGAAGAAGACCGTCGCCAAGAAGACGGCGGCCAAGAAGACCACGGGCAAGAAGGACGACGCCGAACTGATCGAGGACGAGGTCCTCGAGGAGACAAAGGCCGCCGACGAGCCCGAGGGCACCGAGAGCGCGGGCTTCGTCCTGTCCGACGAGGACGAGGACGACGCTCCGGCCCAGCAGGTCGCCGCCGCCGGTGCCACCGCCGACCCGGTCAAGGACTACCTCAAGCAGATCGGCAAGGTCCCGCTGCTCAACGCCGAGCAGGAGGTCGAGCTCGCCAAGCGCATCGAGGCAGGCCTGTTCGCCGAGGACAAGCTGGCCAACGCCGACAAGCTCGCTCCCAAGCTCAAGCGCGAGCTGGAGATCATCGCCGAGGACGGCCGCCGCGCCAAGAACCACCTGCTGGAGGCCAACCTCCGACTGGTGGTCTCCCTGGCCAAGCGCTACACCGGCCGCGGCATGCTCTTCCTGGACCTCATCCAGGAGGGCAACCTCGGTCTGATCCGCGCGGTCGAGAAGTTCGACTACACCAAGGGCTACAAGTTCTCCACGTACGCCACCTGGTGGATCCGTCAGGCGATCACCCGCGCCATGGCCGACCAGGCCCGCACCATCCGTATCCCGGTGCACATGGTCGAGGTCATCAACAAGCTCGCGCGCGTACAGCGCCAGATGCTCCAGGACCTGGGCCGCGAGCCCACCCCGGAGGAGCTGGCCAAGGAACTCGACATGACCCCGGAAAAGGTCATCGAGGTCCAGAAGTACGGTCGTGAGCCCATCTCGCTGCACACCCCGCTGGGCGAGGACGGCGACAGCGAGTTCGGTGACCTCATCGAGGACTCCGAGGCCGTGGTTCCCGCCGACGCGGTCAGCTTCACGCTGCTGCAGGAGCAGCTCCACTCCGTCCTGGACACCCTGTCCGAGCGTGAGGCCGGCGTCGTCTCCATGCGCTTCGGTCTCACCGACGGCCAGCCGAAGACCCTCGACGAGATCGGCAAGGTCTACGGCGTGACGCGTGAGCGCATCCGCCAGATCGAGTCCAAGACCATGTCGAAGCTGCGCCACCCCTCACGTTCGCAGGTGCTGCGCGACTACCTCGACTAGGTCCCGGCCGTAGCGACGCCGAAGGCCCGGCCCCTCTCGGGAGCCGGGCCTTCGTGCTGCGCGCGACGCCAGGCTGAATGACCCTGGGTGTCCAAGTGACGCCTCAGAGTGAGGAAGCCGTATGCGTCGTTCGATTGCCCGGGCACTGATCGGGCCCCTGGCCCTGGCGGCCGTGATGACCGCCATACCCCTGACCACCTCGGCCTCCGCGGCCCCGGGCGGCGTGGTCGTCGGCGGGTTCCCCATAGACGTCTCACAGGCTCCGTGGACCGTGGCACTTTCGAGCCGTGACCGGTTCGGGGGTACGCGGGCGGGGCAGTTCTGCGGCGGTGCGGCGGTCTCACGGACCACCGTGCTCACCGCGGCACACTGCGTGGCGGACGAGGTCCTGGGAACGCCCCCGAACCGGGTGCGCGACCTGCGGGTCATAGCGAACCGTACGGACCTGTTGTCCACCAAGGGCGAGGAGATCGCCGTACGGGACGTCCGGGTGAACCCGCGCTACGACGTCGACGGCAACTCCGGCGACTTCGCGGTGCTCACACTGGCCGAGCCGCTGCCGCGCGGTGCCGTGGTGGCGATGGCGCCCGAGGGTGATCCCGCGTACAAGCCCGGGACCAAGGCCCTGGTCTCAGGCTGGGGCGACACCACGGGCGGCGGCGAGTACCCGCGTCACCTCCGCGCCGCACATGTGCGGGTCCTCGAGGACGGTGTCTGCGCCCGCGCCTATCCCGGCGGTCCGGACGGCACCTACCGGGCCGACACCATGCTCTGCGCGGGAGAGCCCGCGGGTGGCCCGGACGCCTGCCAGGGCGACAGCGGCGGCCCGCTCGTGGCATCGGGCAGGCTGATCGGGCTGGTGTCCTGGGGGAGCGGGTGCGGGCAGCCAGGAGACCCCGGTGTCTACACCCGGGTGTCCGACATCCTCCGGAGCCTGGGAGGGCCGGCAGCGGGTCCCCAGCGGCCCCAGAGGGGCTCCTGAGGGTTCCACGGAGGTACAAGTACGGGCGGCCGCTCCTGGAAAGGGAGCGGCCGCCCGTTCACCGGCCTGTGCCGGGGCTGGCTCGTCGTGTGTGCGAGATTCAGCGCTCTTCTTCCGAAGCGGTGCTCGGAGCGGACGTCAGCCGCTCTGTCTCGTCCTGTATCTCAGCGGCGATCTTCTTGAGTTCCGGCTCGAACTTGCGACCGTGGTGGGCGCAGAAGAGCAGTTCTCCGCCGCTGAGCAAGACGACGCGCAGGTATGCCTGGGCGCCACAGCGGTCGCAGCGATCGGCGGCCGTCAACGGGCTCGCGGGGGTCAGAACAGTAGTCACGTCGCCTCTTCTCTAGCTCGACGAGCTGTCGTACCAGGGTCAACATCCAACCAGCCCGAAAACGTTCCCGCTCGTGGCTTTTCCTCGAAAAAATCTTCCGGGGCGGCTGTCTGCTGCCGGTTGGCGGCGAATGTGCCGTAGTGCGTGTCTTGGGTGCTTACGGTTTCGCGCGGTATCCGGTCTTCCGTCCTCCCGGCTGGGTTGCCGGTTGTTCATGAGGACGTGCCCGGAGCCTAAATGGTTCATGCCTCCAAGGGAACGTGATGTGGACTTCACCCCATCGAGGGATCGAACATCCATACGACCGTGGACTAGGGTGAGATTTCGACGAGGGTGGCGTTACAACGGCTCTACCAGGCCTCGGTACCCTCTGAGCGGCAACCGAAGCCGCCCCCTTACCCACAAGGGGGTCACCTGAAATTCAGCGAGGAGCGAACCGCGTGACCGCCGATACGTCCGTGCCGTCCACAGCGCTGCTGGCAGGAGCAGACCGGGACGGTTCCAACTACACCGCGCGGCACCTGCTCGTCCTCGAGGGCCTCGAGGCCGTGCGGAAGCGCCCGGGCATGTACATCGGCTCGACCGACAGCCGCGGTCTGATGCACTGCCTGTGGGAGATCATCGACAACGCCGTGGACGAGGCCCTGGGCGGCTACTGCGACCACATCGAGGTGATCCTCCACGACGACGCCTCCGTCGAGGTGCGGGACAACGGCCGCGGCATCCCCGTGGACGTGGAGCCCAAGACCGGCCTCTCCGGCGTCGAGGTCGTGATGACCAAGCTCCACGCCGGCGGCAAGTTCGGCGGTGGCTCCTACGCCGCCTCCGGCGGTCTGCACGGCGTCGGCGCCTCCGTGGTCAACGCCCTCTCGGCCCGCCTCGACGTCGAGGTGGACCGCAGTGGCAACACCCACGCCATCAGCTTCCGGCGCGGCGTTCCGGGGGCCTTCCGCGGGAACGGGGCCGATGCCAAGTTCGAGGCCGGCAGCGGCCTGGCCAAGACCAAGAAGATCCCCAAGTCGCGTACCGGCACACGCGTGCGGTACTGGGCCGACCGGCAGATCTTCCTGAAGGACGCCAAGCTCTCCCTGGAGACGCTGCACCAGCGCGCCCGGCAGACCGCCTTCCTGGTTCCGGGCCTGACGATCGTCGTCCGAGACGAGTTCGGGCTGGGCGAGGGCGGCAGCAAGGGCGAGGAGTCCTTCCGCTTCGACGGTGGCATCAGCGAGTTCTGCGAGTACCTGGCGAGCGACAAGGCGGTCTGCGACGTCCTCCGCTTCTCGGGGCAGGGCACCTTCAAGGAGACCGTCCCGGTCCTGGACGAGCACGGTCAGATGACCCCGACCGAGGTCGCGCGTGAGCTCGGCGTTGATATCGCCCTGCGCTGGGGCACCGGCTACGACGCCAAGCTGCGGTCGTTCGTGAACATCATCGCCACCCCCAAGGGCGGCACCCACGTCGCCGGCTTCGAGCAGGCCATCACCCAGACGATGAACGAGGTGCTGCGGGCGAAGAAGATGCTCCGCGTCGCCGAGGACAACATCGTCAAGGACGACGCCCTGGAGGGTCTCACCGCCGTCGTCACGGTGCGCCTCGCCGAGCCGCAGTTCGAGGGCCAGACCAAGGAGGTCCTCGGTACCTCGGCGGCCCGCCGCATCGTGAACAACGTCGTCACCAGGGAACTGAAGGCGTTCCTGACCTCCACCAAGCGGGACGCGGCCGCCCAGGCCCGGGTCGTGATGGAGAAGGTCGTCGCCGCCGCTCGCACCCGGGTCGCGGCCCGCCAGCACAAGGACGCGCAGCGGCGCAAGACCGCCCTGGAGTCCTCGTCCCTTCCGGCCAAGCTCGCGGACTGCCGCAGCGACGACGTCGACCGCAGCGAGCTGTTCATCGTCGAGGGCGACTCGGCGCTCGGTACGGCGAAGCTGGCCCGGAACTCCGAGTTCCAGGCCCTGCTGCCCATCCGCGGCAAGATCCTCAACGTGCAGCGGTCGTCGGTGACCGACATGCTCAAGAACGCCGAGTGCGGCGCGATCATCCAGGTCATAGGAGCGGGCTCGGGCCGTACCTTCGACATCGACGCGGCCCGCTACGGCAAGATCATCATGATGACCGACGCCGATGTGGATGGTTCCCACATCCGCTGCCTGCTGCTGACGCTGTTCCAGCGCTACATGCGGCCCATGGTCGAGTCGGGACGGGTCTTCGCCGCGGTGCCGCCGCTGCACCGCATCGAGCTGATCCAGCCCAAGAAAGGCCAGGACAAGTACGTCTACACGTACTCGGACCGCGAGCTGCGCGACAAGCTCATGGAGTTCCAGAGCAAGGGCGTCCGGTACAAGGACTCCATCCAGCGCTACAAGGGCCTGGGCGAGATGGACGCCGACCAGCTGGCCGAGACCACGATGGACCCGCGGCACCGCACCCTGCGCCGGATCAACCTGTCCGACCTGGAGGCCGCCGAGCAGGTCTTCGACCTGCTCATGGGTAACGACGTGGCCCCGCGCAAGGAGTTCATCTCCGGTTCGGCGGCGACGCTGGACAGGTCGCGGATCGACGCGTAGCCGCACCACCCGGCCTCGGCCGGCCGATCCGCCGACCCGGGCGGACCGACCGGCCGAGGCCGGCTCGATTCGGGCGTGCTGCCGTCTCTCCACCCGTGGGTGGAGAGCGGCCGGCCCCTCGATTCCACCCGCGATCCACCCCCGCTCCGATCTCCCGGACGACTGGTTTCCGTAGCTTCGATGGTGTCGGCGGCACACGCTCCCGACACCACCATCTCGCTCACGGAGGCAGTGATGTCCGGGTTCGTCAACGCGCTGGTGATCGTGGCCGTCGCCGCCGTGGTGATCGCGCGGCAGTTCCGTACCCGCGCGATCGACACGGACCGGCGCTGGTGGCTGCTGCCCGTGATCCTCGCGGTGGTGGCCCTCCGTGAACCCGGCATACTCGACGACCACCACCCCACAGCCTCTGCCGCCCTGCTCGCCGTCGAACTGCTCATCGGCGTGATCACGGGCGCCGGCTGGGCCTGGACCACACGGATCTGGACGGCGCCGGACGGCGTCGTGTGGACCAGGAGCACCAAGGCCAGCGCCGTCGTCTGGCTCGTCGGCCTAGCCCTGCGTGCCGGCGTCTTCGCCCTCGGCACCGCGTCAGGCGTGCACCACGACAGTTCCGCGCTGATGCTGGGTCTCGCCGCCACCCTGCTGGTGCGTGCCGGAATCCTGGCCTGGCGGGCACAGTCCCTCGGCGGCCCGAGCCGCCCGGCCCCCGCCTACGGTGACGACATGCGCCTCGCGTGGAAGGAGCGCGTGTGACGGAGAACGCTCTGACCCGCTGGCCGAGCCGGGAGGCGCTCGGCCGGGCGGGCATCAGCCGGCCCCGCCGGATGCTCGCCTGGGCGGTCCGGTTCCTGGTACTCGCCCTGCTGCTGTGGGGCGCCTTCAGCCAGAGACACGTCGGCGTCTGGGGGGCGCTCGCGGCCGCGGCGGGAGTTCTGCTCGCCGGACTCGTCGCCTGGGCGTTCTTCCACACCACCTATGAGCACCGGCTGGTGTCCTCGCTCGCGCTCATGGCGGTGCTCCTGGGCATCGCGGTGGCAGCAGAGGCCACCGGGTTCAGAGGGCCGGCCCTGGTGATCTGGTGCGGTTGCGGAGTCTCGGCCCTGGAGCGGCTGCCCCTGGGGCCGCGCTTCCCGTGACGTCCGTGGCGCTGGCCTCGTTCTCCGCCTTCAACAACGACGTGTGGCTCACCACGGCCGCAACGGTGGCGGGCATGGCCCTCGCCGGATATGTGCTGCGGCTCGACGCGGAGGCCCGGGGCGGCGCACAGCGTCTGCTGGCCCAGGAGCGCGCCGCCCGTGCCGCCGAGGCGGAATCGGCGGCGCTGGCCGAACGGGCGAGGATCGCCCGGGAGATCCACGACGTGCTCGCACACAGCCTCTCGGCGCAGCTGGTGCACCTGGAGGCCGCCCGGTTGCTGATCGAGCGCGGTGCGGACCGGAACCAGATCCTGGAGCGGGTGGTGGCCGCCCGGGGCATGGCCCGCGACGGCCTCGCCGAGACCAGGCAGGCCCTGAGCGCGCTGCGTGGTGATCTGACCCCGCTGGAGGAGTTCCTGACCGGACTCGTCAGCGCGGCCGACGGTGCCGATGTCACCGTCACGGGTGAGCGCAGACCGCTGCCGGCCGAGGCGTCCCAGGCCGTGCGACGCGTCGCGCAGGAGGCGCTGACGAACGTCCGCAAGCACGCCCAGGGTGCCAAGGTGCAGCTGCGGCTCGACTACGGCGAGCACGAAGTCACACTGGGCGTACGGGACTCGGGCGGTCGTCCGGGCGAACTCACGGCTTCCGGCGGCGGGTACGGTCTGCGGGGGATGCGGGAGCGCGCCGAGCTGCTGGGGGGTTCGCTCGACGCTGGGCCGGACGAGGAAGGGTTCTTGGTGACGCTGAAGGTGCCCGTATGACGGAGGCCGGGGAGAGGAAGCCCGCGCGGGTCGTGGTCGCCGACGACCAGACCGTGGTCCGGGAAGGCATCGTGATGCTGCTGGGTCTGCTGCCCGGCCTGGAAGTGGTGGGGTCCGCCGGGGACGGTGAGGAGGCGGTGCGGCTGGTCGCCGAACTCGCTCCGGACGTGGTGCTGATGGACCTGCGGATGCCGCGCTGTGACGGAGTGGAGGCCACGCGCCGGATCCGGTCGGAGTACCCGGGAACCCAGGTGGTGGTCCTCACCACTTTCGGGGACGACGAGTCGCTGTTCCCGGCGCTGCACGCGGGAGCCCGCGGCTATCTGACCAAGGACGCGGGCGGCGACGAGATCGTGCGGGCCGTGCAGAGCGTTCTGTCGGGAGAGGCGGGACTGGCGCCGAGCGTCCAGCGGCGGCTGCTGGAGAGACTGTCGGAGCCCGCGCCGGCGCCGGTACCTGTCGCGACCGAGGCGCCCGACGGGCTGACCGCCCGGGAGGCCGAGGTCCTGGTGCTGATCGCCGAGGGCCTGAGCAACCAGGAGATCGCCCGTCGGCTGCACGTCTCCACGGCGACGGTGAAGACCCACATCAACAACCTCTTCGCCAAGACCGGGCTCAAGGACCGGGCGCAGGCGGTGCGTTACGCCTATGCGAAGGGACTGGTGCGGCCCCAGTGAAATGAGTCACCTGATGGGGTGAAGCGCCCTGGGAAGAGAAGTCACGGATCTTCCCGGTCTGTCCATCCTTGGGTATGCAGTCAAGCGACGGTCGTGCCCGGGGAGCCGGGGACGGTGCCGGGAGTTCGGCCGGCAATCACGAAGACCATCACATGGCCTCCCGCGAGGTGAGATACGAGGACCCCTGGTACGACGCCCTGGCCTCCGGCTGGGGTGAACCGGACGGCACCGGCACGCCGGCCCGGGCCGTACCGGCACCGCGCGGGGAGTCGGACGCGGCTGCGCTCCGCGCCCGCGACGTGTACCTCGAGGTGCAGCGCAGCGAGGCCTTCCAGGAAGTGCGCGGCCGGTACCGGAGGTTCGTGGTGCCGGCCGGCGCCGCCTTCCTCGTCTGGTACGTGGCGTACGTGGTCACGGCGACGACCGCTCCGGGGCTCATGGCGAGGCCGGTGGTGGGGGCGGTGAACGTCGGAATGCTGGCAGGAATCGGCCAGTTCCTCAGCACCTTTCTGCTCACCTGGGGCTACGCCCGGCATGCTCGGCTGCGCCGGGACCGGATCGCGCTCGAACTGCGCTGGAACACCCAGGAACTGACCCGCGGAGCCCGGGGAGGCGCCTCGTGACCGGCGAGCACCAGACACTGGCACTGCTGCTGTTCAGCGGGTTCGTGGCCGTCACCCTGGCGATCACGACCTGGGTGAGCCGCAGGCGGCACGGTTCCGCGGAGGAGTTCTACGCCGGCGGGCGGTTGTTCTCCCCGATGGAGAACGGTTTCGCGGTCTCGGGCGACTACGTGTCGGCCGCCTCCTTCCTCGGGGTCACCGGGCTCATCGCGCTGTACGGGTACGACGGGCTGCTGTACGTGGTGGGGTTCTTCGTGGCCTGGCTGGTCGTGCTGTTCCTGGTGGCGGAACTGGTGCGCAACTGCGGGCGGTTCACGCTCGCCGACGTGGTCGCCGCGCGCATGAGCGAGCGGCCGGTACGGATCGCGGCGGGCACCGCCTCGGTCACCGTGTCCGTCATGTACCTGGTGGCCCAGATGGTGGGCGCGGGCAGCCTGGTGGCCCTGCTGCTGGGGCGCACGAGCGGGACGGCCCAGGCGTGGACGGTCATCGCGGTCGGCGCCCTGATGGTGACCTATGTGTCGCTGGGCGGGATGCGGGCAACCACGTGGATCCAGATCGTGAAGGCGGTCCTGCTGCTCAGCGGGACGGTCGCGCTGACCGTGCTGGTGCTGGTGCGCTTCCACGGCGACCTGGACCGGCTGCTGGTCACGGCGGCCGAACGCAGCGGCCACGGCGACGCGTTCCTGGCGCCGGGGCTGAAGTACGGCGGGAGTTGGACCGCCCGCCTCGACTTCATCAGCCTGGGCCTCGCCCTGGTGCTGGGCACGGCGGGGCTGCCGCACATCCTCTCCCGCTTCTACACCGTGCCCACCGCGCGGGCCGCCCGCCGCTCCGCGGTGTGGTCCATCGGCCTGATCGGCGGCTTCTACCTGATGGCGATCGTGCTCGGTTTCGGGGCCGCCGCCGTGGTCGGTCCCGAGGCCCTTCGCCGCTCCAACGCGGCCGGGAACACGGCGATGCCCCTGCTCGCCCTCGATCTCGGCGGAGGCGTCGGCTCCACGGGCGGTACGGTGCTGTTCGCGGTGGTCGCCGCCGTGGCCTTCGCGACGATCCTCGCGGTGGTCGCCGGGATCACCCTCGCCTCCTCGGCGTCCGTGGCCCACGACCTGTACGCGTCGCTGCGGCGTCCGCACACCAAGGCGCGCGGCGAGGTCGCGGTGGCCCGTGCCGCGGCCGTGGGCATCGGCGTCGTCGCGATCGCGCTCGGTCTGCTGGCCCGCGACCTGAACGTCGCCTTCCTCGTCGGTCTGGCCTTCGCCGTGGCCGCCTCGGCGAACCTGCCGGTGCTGGTGTACTCGCTGTTCTGGCGGGCCTTCACCACACGCGGCGCCGTGTGGGCCGTATACGGCGGACTGGTCCCGGCTCTCGTGCTGGTGGTGCTGTCCCCGGTGGTGTCCGGAAGCCCGGGTTCGCTGTTCCCGGACATCGACCTGCAGTACTTCCCCCTGCAGAACCCGGGCATCGTCTCCATCCCGTTGGGCTTCCTGGCGGGCTGGCTGGGCACGGTGACCTCGGACGAGGTCGCCGACGAGGCCAAGTACGCGGAGACCGAGGTGCGGTCGCTGACCGGCGCGGGCGCCGTCTAGCGGGGACGGGTGCACGGGGCGGCCGCGCCGCGCGTGGACGCGGTGCGGCGCGCCAGCCGGCGGGTACCGGCGCTCACGGTGCCACCCATGTGTACCGGTGCTCCGGGCGGCCGGTGTCGCCGTACTTCAGGGAGAGGCTGAGGCGGCCCGCCTGTTCGAGGTGGCGGAGGTAGCGCTGGGCCGTGGAGCGGCTCAGGCCGGTGCGTGCCGCGACCTCGTGGGCGGACAGCGGCTGGTCCGCGCCGTGCAGTACGTCGCAGATGAGGTCCGTGGTGGGCTCCGAGTGGCCGCTGGGAAGGCCCGGGCGGTCGGGGCCGGGGAGGTGCGCAGCGCGCCGAAGATCCGGTCGACCTGCTCCTGTCCCGTCAGCCCCCGGCCGCCGACCCGGTCCACGGTGCGGCGCAGGGCCGCGTAGGAGTTCAGACGGGTGCGCAGCGCGGCGAAGGTGAAGGGCTTGACCAGATAGTGCAGGGCGCCCAGCCGCATGGCCTGCTGGACGGTCGTGACGTCGCCGGCCGCCGTGATCATGATGACGTCGGTGCCGTGGCCCTGCTCCCGCATGCGGTGGACGAGTTCGAGACCGGTCCGGTCCGGCAGGTAGTGGTCGAGCAGAACCAGGTCGATGGCGGCGCGTTCGAGGGCGGCCAGAGCCTGTGCGGCGCTGTGCGCGCGGGCGGCCACCCGGAAACCGGGAACCTTCCCCACGTACTTGGCGTTTATCTCTGCGACGCGGAAGTCGTCGTCCACGACCAGGACGTCAATCATCGGGCCTCTCCTCCAAGGCCGGCGAGCGTTAAGCCCGTGTTTCGGCTCCGCAGTTGTAACGCGAGCAAAATGAGCACAACAGGTGCTTGCGAGCAAAAGAACGGCATGTGCTCACAAGACTGCTGCTGTGGCCGGGGCCACACCTACCGTCCCGGGCCATGAGCACAGACACCAGCCCCGCCATCGAGCTACGGGGCGCGAGCAAAACCTTCAGGACCCCGTCGGGGGGTCTGTACACGGCCGTGCGCGGCCTGGACCTCACCGTGCGGCGCGGCGAGTTCGTGGCCGTCGTCGGGCCGACCGGCTGCGGGAAGTCCACGACGCTGACCCTGGTCAGCGGCCTGGAGGAGCCCAGCGAGGGCGAGGTGCTGGTGGCCGGGGAGCCGGTCGACGGCGTCGGTGACAAGGTCGGCTTCGTCTTCCAGCAGGACGCCACCTTCCCCTGGCGGACGGTGCTGTCCAACGTGATGGCGGGGCCCCGCTTCCGTGGCGTGCCCAAGGCGGAGGCCAGGCAGAAGGCCCGCGAGTGGCTGGCCCGGGTCGGTCTCGCGGCCTTCGAGGACCGCTACCCGCACCAGCTCTCCGGCGGCCAGCGCAAGCGCGTCGCCCTCGCCGCCACCTTCGTCAACGACCCCGAGATCCTGCTGATGGACGAGCCGTTCTCGGCGCTCGACGTGCAGACCCGCGCGCTGATGTCGGACGAACTGCTGGAGCTGTGGGAGGGCACGGGCGCCTCGGTCGTCTTCGTCACCCACGACCTGGAGGAGTCCATCGCGCTGGCCGACAAGGTCGTCGTGATGACCGCGGGGCCCGCGACCGTGAAGCAGGTCTTCGACATCGATCTGCCGAGGCCCCGCAAGGTCGAGTCGGTGAGGCTGGAGCCGCGGTTCATCGAGATCTACCGCGAGATCTGGGAGTCCCTCGGCGAAGAGGTCCGCATCACCCGCGAGAGGGGTGCCGCGAATGTCGCCTGAGGTGCTCAGCACGCCGGTCGTCGACACGGTCAAGGTCCCGGGCCGCGCGGAGTCACGCGCTCAGGCCGCCCGCAGACGCAAGGTGGTCGTCACCGCCGCGCGGGTGCTCCTCCTGGTGGCCGTGCTCGGCCTGTGGGAGGCGCTGTCCCGCGCCGAGATCATCGATCCGTTCAACTTCTCCATGCCCTCGAAGATCTGGGACCAGATCACCACCTGGGTGCTGCACGGCACCGCGCAGGGCTCCCTGGGCGAGCAGATCTGGTACACGCTGCACGAGGCGCTGCTCGGCTGGGCCATCGGCGTCATCGCCGGTGTGGTGTTCGGTATCGCTCTGGGGCGGATCGCCTTCCTCGCCGATGTCCTCGGTCCGTACATCAAGGTCCTCAACTCCCTTCCCAGGATCGTCCTGGCCCCGATCTTCGTGATCTGGTTCGGCCTGGGCCCCGCCTCCAAGGTCGCGTCGGCCGTGGTGCTGGTGTTCTTCCCGGTGTTCTTCAACGCCTTCCAGGGTGCCCGCGAGGTCGACCGCAACCTGGTGGCCAACGCCCGGATCCTCGGCGCGAGCGACCGCAAGGTGACGCTGCAGGTGGTCGTCCCCTCGGCGACCTCCTGGATCTTCACCAGCCTCCATGTCAGCTTCGGCTTCGCCCTCATCGGCGCCATCGTCGGCGAGTACATCGGCGCCACGAAGGGCATCGGCCTGCTCGTCGCCGCGTCCCAGGGCACCTTCAACGCCGCCGGTGTCTACGCCGCGATGGTCATCCTCGCCGTCGTCGCGCTCCTCGCCGAGGGGCTGCTGACCTTCGCCGAGCGCCGCATCTTCCGGTGGAAGCCGGCGAACTCCGACCACTGAGCCCGGCCCGCCCGGCGTCGTCGTGAAGCCGTGGCACTCCAAGACGCCTCCCTCATCCGCACCGCCCCCTCACAAGGACGTGAACCCTCATGCGCAAGACCGCCAGATACGCCTCGCTCGCCGTCTCCGGCCTGCTCGCTCTCTCCTCGCTCACCGCCTGCGCCAATGACGCGGCGAGCAGCACCTCGGCCGGCGGGAGCAAGGGCGACGGCAAGGGCACGAAGGTCAAGATCATGGTCGGCGGCCTGGACAAGGTCATCTACATGCCGGCGATGCTGACCCAGCGTCTCGGCTACTTCGACTCCGAGGGCCTCGACGTCGAGCTGCTCAGTGAGCCCGCCGGTGTCCAGGCCGAGACCGCGCTCGTCTCCGGCCAGGTCCAGGGCGCGGTCGGCTTCTACGACCACACCCTCGACCTGCAGACCAAGGGCAAGGCCGTGGAGTCCGTCGTGCAGTTCTCGCACGCCCCCGGCGAGGTGGAGGTCGTCGCCGCCAAGAAGGCGGGTGACGTCACCTCTCCGAAGGACTTCAAGGGCAGGAAGCTCGGCGTCACCGGCCTCGGTTCCTCGACCGACTTCCTCACCAAGTACCTCGCGGTCAAGAACGGCGTGGACGTCAGCGAGTTCACCCCGGTCGCCGTGGGCGCCGGCCCCACCTTCATCGCCGCGCTGCAGCAGGGCTCCATCGATGCCGGCATGACCACCGACCCGACCGTCGCCACCATCCTGGACAAGAAGGCCGGGAAGATCCTCCTCGACATGCGCACCCCCGAGGGCTCCCAGGAGGCGCTCGGCGGCCCGTACCCGTCGTCCAGTCTGTACATGCAGACGGACTGGGTGAACGGGCACAAGGAGACCGTCCAGAAGCTCGCCAACGCGTTCGTCAGGACGCTCAAGTGGATGTCCACCCACAGCGCCTCCGAGATCGCCGCCAAGATGCCCGCCGACTACTCCCAGGGCGACAAGGCGCTCTACGCGGAGGCGATCAAGAGCACGCTGCCGATGTTCACCAAGGACGGCGTGATGCCGGCGAACGGTCCCGAGACCGTCGAGAAGGTCCTCAAGGCGTTCAACCCCAACATCAAGAACGTAAAGGTGGACCTGGAGAAGACGTACACCACCGAGTTCGTCGAGGCCGCCGAGTAGCAACCCCGGATCCACCCGCTCAGGCGCGGGTCGCCCACACGTAACGGTGTTCCGGGCGGCCCGCGTCGCCGTATTTGAGCGTCAGCCGGGCCCGTCCGGTCCGCTCCAGGAGCTTGAGATAGCGCTGGGCGGTCTGCCGGCTCACGCCGGTCAGCTCGGCGATCTCCTGCGCGGACAGTGCGCCCTCGGCCTGCATCAGGGCCCGGCGCACCAGTTCGGCGGTGGTGGGGGAGTGGCCCTTGGGCAGCCCGGGCTCCGACGGTGCGGACAGGGCGCCGAAGATCCGGTCCACCTCGGCCTGTTCGGCCTCACCGCCGCCGTCCAGGGTCCGGCGCAGCACGGCGTACGCCTCCAGCCTGGCCCGCAGTCCCGCGAACGCGAACGGCTTCACCAGGTACTGCAGCGCGCCGTGCCGCATGGCCGCCTGGACGGTCGAGACGTCCCGCGCGGCCGTCACCATGATGACGTCGGTCTGGTGGCCGCGCCGGCGCATCTCCTGGACCACCGCCAGCCCGGTGTCGTCGGGCAGGTAGTGGTCCATGAGGACCAGGTCGAGCCGGGGCAGCGCGTCCAGCAGGCGCAGCGCCTCGGCCGCGTTGTGGGCCTCGCCGGCCGCATGGAAGCCGGGCACCTTGTCGACGTAGGCGGCGTTGACCCGGGCGACGCGGGTGTCGTCGTCCACGACCAGGACCTCGATCACCGTGCCTCCTCCCCGGCGGGGGCCGGCCTGTCCTGAGTGGCCGCACCGGACACTCCGGGTCCGGCGAGCGCGGGCTCCCGGTCCGGCGCGCCCAGCGCGTCGGTGAGCGCCTCGGGCAGTACGACGGTGAACTCCGCACCGCCGCCGTCCGCCGCGCCCACGGTCGCGCCGCCGCCCTGCCGTTCGGCGAGCCGGCGCACCAGCGGAAGACCCAGGCCCCGCTTGCCGTGCGCGGGCGGCTTCTTGGTGGACCACCCGTCCGTGAAGACGATCTCCCGCTGGTCCGCCGGGACACCGGGCCCGGTGTCGCACACTCGCAGCACGACCGTACGGCCCTCGGTGCGCAACTCGACCTCCACGCGCGCGTGCGGGGTGCCCGCGACCGCGTCCAGCGCGTTGTCCACCAGGTTGCCCACGACCGTCACGAGTCCGCGCGGGTCGACGAGCCGGTCGGGGAGGCGGGTGCGCTCCGACACCCACAGGGCGACCCCGCGCTCGGCGGCGACGGTCGCCTTGCCGACCAGCAGGGCGGCCAGCAGCGGGTCATGGATCTTCTCCGTGACCTGTTCGGCGGTGACCCGGTGGTCCCCGACGACCTCGCCGACGAACTCCACGGCGTCGTCGTACATCTCGAGTTCCAGCAGACCGAGCAGGGTGTGCATGCGGTTGGCGTGCTCGTGGTCCTGCGCGCGCAGCGCGTCGATCAGACCGCGGGTGGAGTCGAGTTCGCGGCCCAGTTGTTCCAGCTCGGTGCGGTCGCGCAGGGTGGCCACCGCGCCCCCGTCGCCGGTGGGCATGCGGTTGGCGACCAGGACCCGCTGCCCGCGCACGGTCAGCAGATCGGTGCCGGTCACCCGGCCGGTTAGGACGTCCGCGGTGCGGCCCTCGCCCAGTGCCTCGTCCGGCGACTTCCCGACGGCCTCGTCGCCGAGCCCCAGCAGCCGCCGGGCCTCGTCGTTCAGCAGGCGGACACGGCCGGACCGGTCGAGGGCGACCACACCCTCCCGGATGCCGTGCAGCATCGCCTCGCGCTCGGCCAGCAGCGCGGAGATGTCCGAGAAGGCCAGGTCCCTGGTCTGCCGCTGCACGCGGCGGGAGATCAGCCAGGCGGCCAGCGCGCCCACCGCGAGGGCGCCGCCCGCGTAGGCGAACAGCCCGGGTATCGCGGCCAGCAGCCGGGCGCGCACGCTGTCGTACGCGATGCCGACGGACACCGCCCCGATGATCCGGTGATCGGAGTCGTACAGCGGCACCTTCCCGCGCGCGGAGCGGCCCAGGGTGCCCTTGTCGATCTCCATGACGTCCCTGCCGTCCAGCGCGTCGGTGGGATCGGTGGAGACCGGCCGGCCGATCTCTTCCGGTGTGGGGTGCGACCAGCGCACCCAGGAAAGGTCCAGCACCACGATGTACTCGGCGTTGGTGGAGTGCCGGATCCGCTCGGCCTCCCGCTGCACCGGGCCGTTCCGGCTCGGCGGGGTGGTCAGCACGCCCTCGGCGATCTCCGGATCCTGCGCCGTGGTCTGGGCGATGGCCAGCGCACGGCGCATCGCCTCCTGGTCGAGCTGTTTGCTCAGCGGCGCCAGGAACAGCCCCGTCGCGAGCACCGCGACCCCCGCGGCGATCGCCACCTGCATCAGCAGCACCTGCGAGAACACCCGCCGGGGCAGACCGAGGCGCAGACGGCGTGCGGGGGAGTGGGGCTCATACCCCCGACCGTACGTGGGCGGCCCGGCCCGCCCCAGCCGGTGTGGCACGGATCTCCCGGCCGGCGCCGGACGGGCCGGGGCCGGTGGCTCCGGGATCAGCTCGCCAGCGCCGTCGTCCCCAGCTCGCGCACCGCGACCACGTCCATGCGCGCCGGCGCGCCGAGCACCGAGGCGCCGCAGCTCTCCGGGCGCGGCGGCAGGGACGCCCCCTGGGCCACCGTGACGCGCCAGCGGCGGCCGTCGGCATGGGCGACGGTGACCTCCCAGCGGGGCGCCCTGCCCTCGGTCCGTACGACGCTCAGCGTGCCCGCCCGGCGCACCCCCGCCACCGAGCGCACGGCCAGCTCGGCGGCCTGGCCGGGCCGTTCCCAGGCGGAGCAGCCGCGACAGCCCTCCAGCTCCACGCGTCCCTCCTGGACGCCGTGCAGGGCCGCCTCGACCGTGTGCGCCTCCACCCGGCCGTAGGCGTAGCCGTACGGCAGCACGAGCACCGTCGGCGAGAAGCGATGACCACCCAGATGGGTGACCTCCCAGACGCCCCGCACACCGGAGGCGGCCAGTTGGGCGGCGAGGGGACGGCCGAGGAGGGCGCAGCAGCGGTCGCGCTTGCCGTTGGTGCAGACGAGCGCCAGCGGATCACCGCTGTGCGGACCGCCGCCGAGCGCCGTGCCGAAGGAGCGGTGGTCGCCGGCGCCGAGAGCCGCGAAGTCGAGGTCGAGCAGGCGGCGCGGGTCGCGGACGGTGGCGCCGTGCAGCCACACGTTTCCGGGCACGGTGTGTGCCGCGTACACCTGCCGGGGTTCCGGGGTCCCGGGGTCGGCGTGCCGGCCGGGGCGCCGGACCAGCGCGACCCGGACGCCGGTCCCCTCGGCGGCGGCCTCCAGGGCGCGGCCGACGGCGGGGTCGAGATGGCTCGACGTGAGCGCCTTGGCGCCCCACGGCCCGGACTGCTCCAGCAGCAGCCACGTCGTCGCCGTGGCGGCCGTGGCGGAAACGGGCTCGTCGAGGTTCCGGGAGACGGTCGCGCACCTACTCACAGAGGCGAGCCTAACCTGACTCCTCCCGGGGCGACTTCCGGCCGGACCCGTGTCCGCTCCGGCGGCGGCGCGGGCGGCCTCACTCCGGCAGGGGCTGCGGGGGTCGCGGGCCGACGTAGTGACCGCTCGGGCGCATGCGCAGCGGGCGTTCGCCGTACTCCTCCAGGGCGTGGGCGATCCAGCCCGCTGTGCGCGCGACGGCGAAGACGGTCTCCCCGGCGGTGGCGGGCATGCCGCAGGAGGCGGTGAACACCGCGAGCGCCAGGTCGACGTTGGCGTGCAGCGGAGCGTGCCGCGCGGTCGTCGCGACGACGTCGCGGGCCGCGAGGAGTGCCGGCTCGGCGTGCGGCACCTGCTCCAGCAGGCCGAACAGCACACGCGCGCGGGGGTCTTCGCCGGAGTAGAGCCGGTGGCCCAGCCCGGGAACACGTCGTCCCGCGCGCAGTTGGTCCGCGATCACCGGGACGGCGGTGCCCTGGTCCAGCACATCGGCCAGCATCCGGTGGGCGAGGCCGCTGGCGGCACCGTGCAGCGGGCCCTCCAGGACGCCGAGTCCCGCCGATACGGCCGCGTACGCGTGCGCGCGGGCCGAGGCGGCGACCCGGACGGCGAGCGTGGAGGCGGCCAGGTCGTGGTCGGCGAGCAGGGCCAGGGCGGTGTCCAGGACGCGCAGGGAGGCCTCGTCGGCGCGGCGGCCGGTCAGCCGGCCCCACAGGCGGTGGGCGAGCGGGCCGTCGTCCTCGTGGTCGTGCCGGACGGGCGGCAGGGCGGCCACGAGGGTGGGGATGAGGATGCGCCCGGTCCCCAGCACCGTCTCCTCGGAGAGGTCGAAGCGCAGCGGGTCCTCGGCGGCCGCGGCGATGGCCGCCACCCGCAGCCGGTCGGCCGGGGAGGTGTGCTCCGGCAGGGCGTTCACGGCGCGGCGGGCGACCTCGACGGTGGTCCGCGGCGCGGTGAAGGTCATGCCCGGGGTCAGCCGCCCTGTCCACAGCCACTCCGCGACCTCCTCGTAGGAGTGGCGCGCGGCCAGTTCGGTGGCGTCGACACCGCGGAAGTAGTAGCGGTCCTCCTCGATGAGGGTGATGCGGGTCCGGACGGACAGGTCGCCCCCGGAGCCCGGACTCCCCGCGGCCTCCCGGCGGTTGCGGCGGGCGAGCGCCTCGACGTCCTTCGCGTCGAAGGTGCTGGCGCGGCCACCTGGTTCCCGCTCGCTGCTGAGCAGGCCGCGGCTCACGTAGGCGTACACCGTCTCCGGCTTCACTCCGAGCAGCTCGGCGGTCTCCCTGGTGCTCAGCCTTCGCCCGGGCCGCCGGTCCGGAGCGGGTTCGTGATCGCGCATGGGGGTCACCGTAGCCGCCTCTCCACACCTTGATTAGTGCACATTGATTCAATCAATATTGACAGCTATCGAGTCAAGCATGGACAGTCGGATCAAGTCCAGGGAGGAGACACCATGTCCGTCAACAGGACCGCACCCCGTGTGGAAGTACCGCGTGGCCTCGCGGGGGTCGTCGTCACCGACACCCGTGTCGGAGACGTCCGGGGAATCGAGGGTTTCTACCACTATCGGGAGTACTCGGCCGTCGAACTCGCGCGGACCCGCGGCTTCGAGGACGTCTGGCACCTGCTGGTGCACGGCATCCTGCCGGACCCCGGGCGCGCCGCCTCCTTCGCGGCGGAGACCGCGAGGCTGCGCCGGCTGCCCGAGGACGTCCGCGCGGCCCTCCCCGCCATCGCCGCGGCCGGCCGCGACTCAGGGCCGCTGGCCGGCCTGCGTACGGCGCTGTCGCTGCTGGGTGCCGCGCGAGGGTTCCGTCCGGTCTACGACACGGACCCGGAGCGGCGGCGCGCCGACACCGTGGCCGCCTGCGCGGCCGTGCCCACGCTGCTCACCGCGCTGTACCGGCTGGGCAGGGGTCTCGAACCCGTCGAACCCCGAGAGGACCTGCCGTACGGGGCGAACTACCTCTACATGCTCACGGGCGAGGAGCCGGATCCGAGACGGGCCCGTGCGGTCGAGCAATACCTCATCTCAACCATTGACCACGGATTCAACGCGTCAACCTTCACCGCGCGGGTCATTGCGTCCACGGGCGCCGATGTGGCCGCCTGTCTGGTCGGGGCCGTCGGCGCCCTGTCCGGGCCGCTGCACGGCGGGGCGCCGAGCCGCGCGCTCGACACCCTGGACGCGATCGGAACACCGGACCGGGCCGACGCCTGGATCCGGGAGCGGGTGCTCGCCGGTGACCGTGTCATGGGCTTCGGCCACGCCGTCTACCGCACGGAGGACCCGCGTTCGCGGATGCTGCGGGAGATCGCCCTGGACTTCGGCGGCCCGCGCGTCGATCTGGCCGTCGAGGTCGAACGGCACGTCGAGGCGGTCCTCACCGAACTGAAGCCGGGCCGCGAACTGCACACCAACGTCGAGTACTACGCCGGCGTGGTCATGGAACTGTGCGGCCTGCCCCGCGAGATGTTCACCCCCACCTTCGCGGCGGCCCGGGTGGTCGGCTGGAGCGCCAACATCCTGGAACAGGCGACGGACCCGAAGATCATCCGACCGGTCGCGCGCTACGTGGGACCGGAGCCGCCGGTCGCGGTGCCGCCGGCGGCCTGAGGCGCCGATCACGGTCTGGAGGCCGACCCGGAACCGACCTGGCGCCGGGCCGGCGTCAGGCCGGCGGGCGCCGGGCCGGTGCCGGGCCGGACGGCCGTCGCGGAGCGCGCCGTCGGGCGCGCGGCCCGTCGCGTCCCCTCCCGCTCGTATCCTGGTCGCGCAGTCGATTCCCGCTGTGTCCGTCCGCGCGCCGGGCCACGAGCCGGTGCGCGCGTCCGTGTGTGAGAGAGGTCGCCCGTTGGGGAACAGCCCGGCGAACAGCCGCAGCCCGCAGCAGATCCCGGTGGTCGTGCTCGCCGGATTCCTGGGCTCCGGGAAGACCACGCTCCTGAACCACCTGCTGCACCACAGCGGGGGCAGCCGCATCGGGGCGATCGTCAACGACTTCGGCGCCATCGAGATCGACGCGATGGCGGTGGCGGGCGCCCTCGGCGACTCGACGGTCTCGCTCGGCAACGGCTGCCTGTGCTGCGCCGTCGACGCCAGCGAACTCGACGTCTACCTGGACCGGCTCGCCGCTCCCGCCGCCGGCATCGACGTCATCGTCATCGAGGCCAGCGGACTCGCCGAGCCGCAGGAGCTGGTGCGCATGGTGCTGGCCAGCGAGCATCCGCGGATCGCGTACGGCGGCCTCGTCGAGGTCGTCGACGCGGCCGAGTTCGACGACACCCGCGCCAGGCACCCCGAGCTCGACCGGCATCTCGCCCTCGCCGACCTCGTCGTGGTCAACAAACTGGACCGGGCGCCGGACGCCGACCGCGTGCTCGCGCTCGTCCGCTCGCTCACCGACCGCGCGGCGGTCCTCCCGCCACCTACGGCCGCGTCGACCCGGAGTTCCTCTTCGACTGCCGGCCGAGCGAGGAGCGCGTCGGGCAGCTCTCCTTCGACGACCTGCACGAGCACCGCGAGGACGGCCACGGCCACGCCGGTCACCTGCACACCGGCTACGACAGCCTGTCCTTCACCTCGGCGCCGCCCATTGACCCCCGCCGTCTGATGAGCTTCCTGGACACCCGCCCCGAGGGGCTCTACCGGATCAAGGGATACGTCGACTTCGGGCCGTACGACACCCTCAACCGGTACGCCGTGCACGCCGTCGGCCGGTTCCTGCGCTTCCGGCCCGAGCCCTGGCCGGCCGCCGGCCCCGAGGCACCCAGCTCGTGCTGATCGGCTCCGGCATCGACGCCGACGCCCTCCACGAGGAACTCCGGGCGTGCGGGAACGACGGCACGCACGTCGACGAGCACGGCATGTGGGGCGTCCTGCGCTTCGTGCCCGGCTCCGAGGAGGAGCCGGGCACGGAGTCCCACGAGGTGTAGCGGCCGGGCGCCCTACGACACCGGTCCCGCGACCACCGCCACCGTCTTCGGCAGCGACGTGCCCGAGCCGTCGCGGCGCGGGTCCGGCTCCGGCAGCTCCACCGGGGTGCCGTTCTTCTGCGCCGCCCGTGCCGGGACGGGGCCCGCCCAGGCCAGCGACAGGCAGTCCTCGCCCTTCAGGAACCGCTGGCAGCGCACGCCGCCGGTGGCCCGGCCCTTGCGCGGGTACTGGTCGAACGGGGTCAGCTTGGCCGTCGTCTGCACCGAGTCGTCCAGCGTGCCGCGCGAGCCCGCCACCGTGAAGACCGCCGCGTCGTCGGCCGGGTCGACCGCGGTGAAGGAGATGACCTTCGCGCCCTCGGTCACCTTGATGCCGGCGATACCGCCGGCCGGGCGGCCCTGCGGGCGGACGATGGACGCCTGGAAGCGCAGCAGCTGCGCGTCGTCCGTGATGAACACCAGGTCCTCCTCGCCGGTGCGCAGCTCCACCGCGCCGACGATCCGGTCGCCCTCCTTGAGCGTGATGACCTCCAACTCGTCCTTGTTGGACGGGTAGTCGGGCACCACACGCTTGACGACACCCTGCAGCGTGCCGAGCGCCAGGCCGGGGGACGACTCGTCCAGCGTGGTCAGGCAGACCACCGTCTCGTCGTCCTCCAGGGACACGAACTCCGCCAGCGGCGCCCCTCCGGACAGGTTCGCCGTCGCCGCTTCGGGCAGCTGCGGAAGGTCGACCACGTTGATCCGCAGCAGCCGGCCCGCCGAGGTGACCGCGCCGATCTCGCCGCGCGCGGTCGCCGGGACCGCCGAGAGGATCACGTCGTGCTTCACGCGCCTGGCCCCGCCCGCCTCCGAGAACGGCTGGTCGGTCGCCGTACGGGCCAGCAGCCCCGTCGAGGACAGCAGCACCCGGCACGGGTCGTCGGCGACCTGGAGCGGCACGGCGGCCACCGGGGCGCCCCCGGACTCCAGCAGGACCGTACGCCGGTCGGTGCCGAACTTCTTCGCCACCGCGGCCAGTTCGGTTGAGACCAGCTTGCGCAGCTCCGCGTCCGACTCCAGGATCCGGGTCAGCTCCGCGATCTCCGCGGTGAGCCTGTCCTTCTCCGCCTCCAGCTCGATGCGGTCGTACTTGGTGAGCCGGCGCAGCGGCGTGTCGAGGATGTACTGCGTCTGGACGTCGCTCAGCGAGAACCGCTCCATCAGGCGCTGCTTGGCCTGTGCCGAGTTCTCGCTGGACCGGATCAGCCGGATGACCTCGTCGATGTCGACCAGGGCGGTGAGCAGACCCTCGACCAGGTGCAGCCGGTCGCGCCTCTTGCCGCGGCGGAACTCGCTGCGGCGCCGGACCACGTCGAAGCGGTGGTCGAGGTAGACCTCCAGCAGCTCCTTCAGGCCCAGCGTGAGCGGCTGGCCGTCGACCAGGGCGACGTTGTTGATGCCGAAGGACTCCTCCATCGGCGTCAGCTTGTAGAGCTGCTCCAGGATCGCCTCCGGCACGAAGCCGTTCTTGATCTCGATGACCAGGCGCAGCCCGTGCTCACGGTCGGTGAGGTCCTTGACGTCGGCGATGCCCTGGACCTTCTTGGAGTTGACCAGGTCCTTGATCTTGGCGATGACCTTCTCCGGGCCGACCGCGAAGGGCAGCTCGGTGACGACCAGGCCCTTGCGGCGGGCGGTCACGGTCTCGACGGTGACCGTCGCCCGGATCTTGAACGTGCCGCGTCCCGACGCGTACGCGTCCCGGATGCCGTCCAGGCCGACGATCCGGCCGCCGGTGGGCAGGTCGGGGCCCGGGACGTGCTTCATCAGCGCGTCCAGGTCCGCGTTCGGGTGCCTGATCAGGTGGCGGGCCGCCGCCACGACCTCGCGCAGGTTGTGCGGCGGCATGTTCGTCGCCATGCCGACCGCGATGCCCGAGGAGCCGTTGACCAGCAGGTTCGGGAAGGCGGCGGGCAGTGCCACCGGCTCCTGCTCCTGGCCGTCGTAGTTCGGCGCGAAGTCGACCGTGTCCTCGTCGATCGACTCGGTCATCAGGCTCGTGGCCTCGGTCATCCGGCACTCGGTGTACCGCATGGCCGCCGGCGGGTCGTCGTTGCCCAGCGAGCCGAAGTTGCCGTGGCCGTCGACCAGCGGGACGCGCATCGAGAAGCCCTGCGCCATGCGCACCAGGGCGTCGTAGATCGACGAGTCGCCGTGCGGGTGCAGCTTGCCCATGACCTCGCCGACGACCCGGGCGCACTTCACGTAGCTCCGCTCGGGACGCAGACCCATCTCGTTCATCTGGTAGACGATCCGGCGGTGCACGGGCTTGAGTCCGTCACGGGCGTCCGGCAGGGCGCGCGAGTAGATGACCGAGTACGCGTACTCGAGGTAGGAGCCACGCATCTCGTCAACGACGTCGATGTCGAGGATCCTCTCCTCGTACGAATCGTCGGGCGGCGGGGTCTTCGTGCTGCGGCGGGCCATCGCTGCCGGCTCCTCCAGATTTCTGTTCGCTCGGGGTTGACGGATCTGACGCGGACCATTGTGGACCGCGGCACTGACAACCCGGGCCGCGACCCGGTCCCCCGCGGTGCGGCCCGGTGCCGGGAAGCCCTCCCACGGCACGCGGGACGCAGGCTACGCGATCCGCTGTGGGCGTACGTCCGGCGGGAACTTCGCCGAGGCTCCGCACGCTTGCATACAGTGGCAGGACCGGCAGGAAATCCGCGGTTTCCATCAACCGCCTCCGCTCGCGAAGGGACGTACATGCCCATGGGTCACACGACCACAGCCGAGGCAGGCTCCGGGGCCTGACAGCGACCGAGCACCGCCTGGCCAACGGTCTGCGCGTGGTGCTCTCCGAGGACCACCTGACCCCCGTGGCGGCGGTCTGCCTGTGGTACGACGTCGGCTCCCGCCACGAAGTCAAGGGACGTACCGGCCTGGCTCACCTTTTCGAGCACCTGATGTTCCAGGGCTCCGGCCAGGTCACGGGCAACGGCCACTTCGAGCTGGTGCAGGGCGCCGGCGGCTCGCTGAACGGCACCACGAGCTTCGAGCGCACCAACTACTTCGAGACCATGCCCGCCCACCAGCTGGAGCTCGCCCTCTGGCTGGAGGCCGACCGCATGGGCTCCCTGCTGGCCGCCCTGGACGAGGAGTCCATGGAGAACCAGCGGGACGTCGTCAAGAACGAGCGCCGCCAGCGCTACGACAACGTCCCCTACGGCACCGCCTTCGAGAAGCTGACCGCCCTGGTCTACCCGGAGGGCCACCCCTACCACCACACGCCGATCGGCTCGATGGCCGACCTGGACGCGGCCACCCTGGAGGACGCGCGCCAGTTCTTCCGGACGTACTACGCGCCCAACAACGCGGTGCTGTCCGTGGTCGGCGACATCGACCCCGAGCAGACCCTCGCCTGGATCGAGAAGTACTTCGGCTCGATCCCCGGCCACGACGGCAAGCCCGCGCCCCGCGACGGCTCGCTGCCGGAGGTCATCGGCGGCCAGCTGCGCGAGGTCGTCGAGGAGGAGGTCCCGGCGCGCGCCCTGATGGCCGCCTACCGGCTCCCGCACGACGGCACGCGCGACGCGGACGCGGCGGACCTGGCCCTGACCGTCCTCGGCGGCGGCGAGTCCTCCCGCCTGTACAACCGGCTGGTGCGCCGCGACCGCACGGCCGTCGCGGCCGGCTTCGGTCTGCTCCGGCTGGCCGGCGCGCCCTCGCTCGGCTGGCTGGACGTGAAGACCTCCGGTGACGTCGAGGTCCCGGTGATCGAGGCCGCGATCGACGAGGAGCTGGCCCGGTTCGCCGAGGAGGGCCCCACGCCCGAGGAGATGGAGCGCGCCCAGGCCCAGTTGGAGCGCGAGTGGCTCGACCGGCTCGGCACGGTCGCCGGCCGCGCCGACGAACTGTGCCGGTTCGCCGTCCTGTTCGGCGACCCGCAGCTCGCCCTGACGGCCGTCGAGCGCGTCCTCGAGGTGACCCCCGAGCAGGTCCAGGAGGTCGCCAAGGCCCGCCTGCGCCCGGACAACCGCGCGGTCCTCGTGTACGAGCCCAAGTCCCCGGAGACCGTCCAGGACGCCGACGTCCCCGAGGACCCGGAGGCCGAGGCGACCGTCGAGGGCCGCCACGACAACGAGGAGACGGCCAAGTGAGCGAGCTCGCCCCGATGGACTTCCACCCCCAGCCGCAGCCGGGCGAGGCCAGGCCCTGGGCGTTCCCCGCCCCCGAGCGCGGCACGCTGGACAACGGCCTGACCGTACTGCGCTGCCACCGCCCCGGCCAGCAGGTCGTCGCCGTGGAGGTGCTGCTCGACGCGCCCCTGGACGCCGAGCCGTCCGGCCTGGACGGCCTCGCCACGATCATGGCGCGGGCCTTCTCCGAGGGCACCGACAAGCACTCGGCCGAGGACTACGCCGCCGAGCTGGAGCGGGCCGGCGCCACGCTCGACGCGCACGCCGACCACCCCGGCGTCCGGCTCAGCCTCGAGGTGCCCGCCTCCCGCCTGGCCAAGGGGCTCGGTCTGCTCGCCGACGCCCTGCGCGCCCCCGCCTTCGCGGAGAGCGAGGTCGAGCGGCTGGTGCGCAACCGGCTGGACGAGATCCCGCACGAGCTGGCCAACCCCTCCCGCCGCGCCGCCAAGGAGCTCTCCCGGGAGCTGTTCCCGGCCACCGCGCGCATGTCGCGCCCGCGCCAGGGCACCGAGGAGACGGTCGAGAAGATCGACGCGGCCGCGGTCCGCGCCTTCTACGACCGTCATGTGCGTCCCGCGACGGCGACCGCGGTCGTGGTCGGCGACCTCACCGGCATCGACCTGGACGACCTGCTCGCCGACACCCTGGGCGCCTGGACCGGCACCCCCGCCGAGCCGCGCCCGGTGCCGCCGGTGACCGCCGACGACACCGGCCGGGTCGTCATCGTCGACCGGCCCGGCGCCGTCCAGACGCAGCTCCTCATCGGCCGGATCGGACCCGACCGGCACGACCGGGTGTGGCCCGCCCAGGTGCTCGGCACGTACTGCCTCGGCGGCACGCTCACCTCCCGCCTGGACCGCGTGCTGCGTGAGGAGAAGGGATACACCTACGGCGTGCGCGCCTTCGGGCAGGTCCTGCGGTCCGCGCCGGACGGCACCGGCGCCGCGATGCTCGCCATCAGCGGCTCCGTGGACACCCCGAACACCGGCCCGGCGCTCGACGACCTGTGGAAGGTGCTGCGCACCCTCGCGGCGGAGGGCCTGACCGACGCCGAGCGGGACGTCGCCGTGCAGAACCTGGTCGGGGTGGCACCGCTGAAGTACGAGACCGCTGCTGCCGTCGCGAGCACCCTGGCCGACCAGGTCGAGCAGCACCTGCCCGACGACTACCAGGCGACGCTGTATCAGCAGCTCGCGGCCACCGGCACCGTCGAGGCCACCGCGGCGGTCGTCAGCGCCTTCCCGGTGGACGGTCTGGTGACGGTCCTCGTCGGTGACGCGGCGCAGATCAAGGAGCCCGTGGAGGCGCTCGGCATCGGCCAAGTCACCGTCGTCGCCGCCGAGTAGCGGCCGCACGGCGACACGCGCGCGTGGGGACCTCGCGGCCGACGGGCCGTCAGGTCCCCATCGTGTGCGCGGACCTTCCCGAAACGGGTGGGTCACCCTTGTCCAGATGTCCGAATTGAGGCGGAGGTTGCCCGTCTGCCCTGTGGGATGCGCTACAAAAGCCCGGATCCGTTTGGGTGCCGACGACCGGGCCGCTTAGCTTCTTCCGGGCTGTTCGTCAGGCAGTGCGCCGCGCCCGCGGCACCGGACAGTCATCGCCGAGTCCCCGTACGGCGCGAGCCAGGGGAGCCGGGGACCCATCGCAGTCCCTGGGGTGAATCGGACGCCCGCGCGTGAGCGAGGGGGTCCGTAGGAGACCTTCCTGCTCCGAACCCGTCAGCTAACCCGGTAGGCGAGAGGGAAGGAAAGGACCAGCCACTTCATGGCGTTCATGTGCGCCTCCGGGAAGCACCGCAAGCCCGGCCGCGTGAAGCGCACCACCGCCCAGGCGGCCGGTGTCGCAGCCCTCACCACCACCGGTGTCATCGGCACCCTCGCCGCCTCCCCGGCGCTCGCCGCGGAGAAGCCCGTCGAGCAGACGGGCCTCACGCCGGTGATCAGTGTGAGCGACGAGGTCGCCGAGCAGATCGACGAGCAGGCCGCCGCCCAGACGCAGGCCGCCGAACGGCAGGCCGCCGAGGAGGCCGCCGCCAGGGCCGCCGCCGCGGAGGCGAAGAAGGAACGCGAGGCCGCGGCGCGCGCCGCCCGTGAGGCCGAGCGCAAGCGCCTGAACGCCTTCGTCGCCCCGATCGTCCACTCGTACGTCTCCACGGCCTACCAGGCCAGCAGCTCCCTGTGGTCCTCCGGCTCGCACACGGGCATCGACTTCCACGCCGCAAGCGGCACCTCCGTGCACGCGGTCGGCGCCGGCACCGTCGTCTCCACCGGCTGGGGCGGGGCCTACGGCAACGAGATCGTGATCCGGATGGCCGACGGCATGTACACCCAGTACGGCCACCTGTCGTCCATCGGCGTCACGGTGGGCCAGAAGGTGATTCCTGGCCAGCAGATCGGCCTGTCCGGCGCGACCGGCAACGTCACCGGGCCGCACCTCCACTTCGAGGCCCGTACCTCCCCCGACTACGGCTCGGACGTCGACCCCATCGCCTACCTCCGCAAGCACGGCGTGCACGTCTGACCCCTTCCGCGCGGACATCCGAAAGCCCCGGCTCACCGAGCCGGGGCTTTCGCGTTTTCCGCGGTTCCGGAGGGAACGGTCGGCCAAAAAATATGCATGGATTCCGACCCGCCGTCGGAAATTCCGCTCCCGTGGAATAGAGTCACGGATCAACACGTCCATCGCCGGCGTTGAACGGGGATCAAAGCGGAGGTCGGTCATGCGTATTCCGGCGCACTCGGTGTGCACGGCGATCCGGGACGACATCGTCGCGGGTGTCCATGAGCGAGGCGGCCGGCTCACCGAGGAAGTCCTGGCCCGCCGCTACGGCGTCTCGCGCGTCCCGGTCCGCGAGGCGCTGCGCACCCTGGAGGCGGAGGGCTTCGTGGTGACGCGGCGGCACGCGGGCGCGTGCGTGGCCGAGCCGACCGAGCAGGAGGCCGCCGACCTGCTGGAGATGCGCGTGCTCCTGGAGCCGCTAGGCGCCTCCCGGGCCGCCCAGCGACGCACCGAGGCGCATCTGAAGGTGCTGCGCGGCCTGGTCAGGCTGGGGCAGGAACGGGCCAGGAGGGGCAACAGCGAGGATCTGCGGGCCCTGGGGGGCTGGTTCCACGAGACGCTCGCCCAGGCCTCCGGCAGCCCCTCGCTGACCTCGATGCTGACCCAGCTTCGGCACAAGATCTCCTGGATGTACGCGGTGGCGGCCCCGCCGAGTCCGGTGGACTCCTGGGCGGAGCACGGCGCGATCGTGGACGCGGTGGCGCGCGGCGACGGCGAACGCGCGCGTGCGCTCACGGCGCTGCACACCGAGCGCGCGACGGTCGCGCACCGGCTGCGCTTTTCCGGCGGTGAGAGCCCCGCCGCGCGTCCGGACCGTGTGAGGACTTCGCAACATGCCGTAAACATGTCGGGCCCGCGGCATTAACACGGGCGCCGTATACAAAGAGGGGGCAATTTCGTGGCGGGGTATTTCCGCTGCCCGAATTTCCCGCGCGCTCCAATTGGATGCTGAAACGACGGAGCCGTGCCGCCCGGAAAGGGCGGCACGGCTCCGGTATTTCCCGTGGTCCGGTTCTCAGACCGTCTCGGGCAGTTCCTCGAGGCCCTCGGCGACCAGCTTCGCCAGCCGGTCCAGGGCGACGTCCGCGCCCTCGGCTTCGGAGGCGAGGACGATCTCCTCGCCGCCCTGGGCGCCCAGGCCCAGGACGGCCAGCATGGAGGCCGCGTTGACGGGGTTGCCCCCGGCCTTGGCGATCGTCACCGGGACGCCTGTGGCCGTGGCGGCTCGGACGAAGATGGAAGCGGGGCGGGCGTGGAGGCCCTCGGCCCAGCCGACGTTGACGCGGCGCTCAGCCATGTGTTGCTGCCCTTCGGTGTTCAGGTTGTCTAGACCAGTTTCCCATATCGTGAAGCGTGCCCCGGGCGGTCCTGTGTCCCGCCGCTGGTGCCGCCGGACCGCGGCCTCGGTCCGGCTTGTCGTCCTCCACAGACTGCCTCGCGCCGTCGCCGTACGCGAGCCGTACCCTGGGGCCCATGCAGAGCCCGGCGGACCGGCAGGACCGGCACGAGTACCCCGCTCACTGGGAGGCGGACGTGGTGCTGCGCGACGGGGGCACCGCGCGCATCAGGCCCATCACCGTTGACGACGCCGACCGCCTGGTCAGCTTCTACGAGCAGGTCTCGGACGAGTCGAAGTACTACCGCTTCTTCGCGCCGTACCCACGCCTGTCCGCCAAGGACGTCCACCGCTTCACTCACCACGACTTCGTGGACCGGGTGGGACTCGCGGCCACGATCGGCGGCGAGTTCATCGCCACCGTACGCTACGACCGCATCGGCACCGACGGCATGCCCGCGTCCGTGCCCGCCGACGAGGCCGAGGTCGCCTTCCTGGTCCAGGACGCCCACCAGGGCCGCGGCGTCGCGTCCGCCCTGCTGGAGCACGTCGCGGCCGTCGCGCGCGAGCGGGGCATCCGGCGCTTCGCCGCCGAGGTGCTGCCCGCCAACACCAAAATGATCAAGGTGTTCACGGACGCCGGGTACACCCAGAAGCGCAGCTTCGAGGACGGCGTGGTCCGCCTGGAGTTCGACCTCGAGCCCACCGACCGCTCGGTCGCCGTCCAGCGCGCGCGGGAGCAGCGCGCCGAGGCCCGCTCGGTACGCCGGCTGCTGGCACCCGGTTCCGTCGCCGTCGTCGGCGTCGGCCGCACGCCCGGGGGTGTCGGCCGCGGCGTCCTCGGCAACATCCGGGAGGCCGGTTACCGGGGCCGGCTGCACGCCGTGAACACGGCCTTCCCCGAGGACCTGGAGGAGGTCGACGGGGTGCACGCGCACCGCTCCGTGCGGGACATCGACGGACCCGTCGATCTCGCCGTGGTCGCCGTCCCGGCCGAGCACGTGCCCGCGGTGGTCGCCGAGTGCGGCGAGCACGGGGTGCAGGGGCTCGTGGTGCTGTCCGCCGGATACGCCGAGAGCGGCCCCGAGGGGCGGGAGCGGCAGCGGGCCCTGGTGCGGCAGGCGCGCGCGTACGGCATGCGGATCATCGGCCCCAACGCCTTCGGGATCGTCAACACCGCGCCCGGCGTCCGGCTGAACGCCTCGCTGGCCCCGGAGATGCCCAGGCCCGGCCGCATCGGCCTGTTCGCCCAGTCCGGTGCCATCGGCATCGCCCTGCTGTCCCGGCTGCACCGGCGCGGCGGAGGGGTCACGGGCGTCACGGGCGTGTCCACCTTCGTGTCGTCCGGCAACCGGGCCGACGTCTCCGGCAACGACGTCCTCCAGTACTGGTACGACGACCCCGAGACCGATGTCGCCCTGATGTACCTGGAGACCATCGGCAACCCCCGCAAGTTCAACCGCCTCGCCCGGCGCACGGCCGCGGCCAAGCCGCTGGTCGTGGTCCAGGGCGCCGGATCCGCGCCGCAGGGACACGCGGTACGGGCGACGCGGCTGCCGCACGAGACCGTGTCGGCGCTGCTCCGGCAGGCCGGCGTCATCCGGGTCGACACGATCACCGAGCTGGTCGATGCGGGCCTGCTGCTGGCCCGGCAGCCGCTGCCCGCCGGGCCCCGGGTGGCGATCCTCGGGAACTCCGAGTCGCTGGGTCTGCTGACGTACGACCGCTGTCTCGCGGAGGGGCTGCGGCCCTCGCCCCCGCTGGACCTGACCACCGGCGCGACGGCGGAGGACTTCCACCGCGCGCTCTCCCGGGCCCTGGCGGACGACACGTGCGACGCGGTCGTGGTCACGGCGATACCGGCGATCGGGGAGGGCTCACCCGGCGACGCCGAACTGGCGGAGGCGCTGCGATCGGCGGCCGCCGGGGTGTCCGGCAAGCCGGTGCTCGTGGTGCACGTGGAACTCGGCGGGCTCGCGGAGGCGTTGTCGGCCGCGGCGAGCACGGCCCCCCAGGCCGCCCCCCAGGCCGCCCCCAGGCCGTCCCGCAGGCCGTCCCGCAGGATCCGGGCGCGGCGGGCGCCGCACCGCAGGCTCCGCCCGCCCAGGGCGCCGCGAACGCCGCACCCCGGTCCGCGCAGGCCCCCGCCGCCCCGGACGCCACCGGTCCGTCGCGCCCCCCGCGGCGGCCGCCGGCCGCCGTCCCCGAGGCGCCGGCCGTTCCCCCGGTGGACGGGGCCCGCCTCATCCCCGCCTATCCGGCCGCCGAACGTGCCGTCCGCGCCCTCGCCGAGGCCGTGAAGTACGGCCAGTGGCGGCGCGAGGCCACCGATCCCGGGAAGGTCCCGGAGTACGAGGACATCGACGAGAGGGGCGCCGCAGAACTGATCGGCGTCCTGCTCGAACGCGGGCAGGGGCTCACCCTCGGGGAGGCGGAGACCTGCGAACTCCTCGGCAAGTACGGCATCCCCGTCCGCCGCGCCCTGCCCGCGCCCAGCCCCGACGCCGCCGCCGGGGCCGCCCGCACCCTCGGATACCCGGTGGCCCTCAAGGCCACCGCCCCGCACCTGCGGCACCGCGCCGACCTCGGCGGCGTACGCCTCGACCTGGCGAACGAGGAGCAACTGCGCCGCTCCTACGCGGAGTTGACCGAGCTGTTCGGAAAGCCCGACGAACTGCGGCCGGTGGTGCAGGCCATGGCGCCGAGGGGCGTCGACACGGTCGTACGCGCGGTGATCGACCCGGCGGCCGGTGCCGTGCTGTCCTTCGGGCTGGCCGGGGCCCCCTCGCAACTGCTCGGCGACATGGCGCACCGGCTGGTCCCGGTCACCGACCGGGACGCGACCTCGCTGGTGCGGTCCATCCGCACCGCGCCGCTGCTGTTCGGCTGGCGCGGCTCCACGCCCGCGGACACCCCCGCGCTGGAGCGGCTGCTGCTGCGAGTGTCCCGGCTGGTGGACGACCATCCCGAGGTGGTGGCCGTCACCCTGGAACCGGTCGTCGTCGCGCAGCGGGGCGTGAGCGTCCTCGGCGCGACCGTGCGCCTCGCGCCGCCACCCGCCCGCGACGACCTCGGCCCGCGCACCATGCCGGCGTACTGAGCGGGGGAGCGGCCGGGCCACCGACGGGGGCCGATCGGGCGGCCCTCCCGCGCGGGGAGGCCCGGCGGCCGCGGCCGCCGGCGACTGGCCCGGAGCGCCCTTGCCCACGGATTAGGATGGACGCCATGGCCAAGACCAGTACGACGACCCAGGGGCTGCGCGCGGCGATCGAGCGCAGCGGCTACTACCCGGCCCTCGTGGCCGAGGCGGTGGAAGCCGCCGTGGGCGGCGAGCCCATCCGGTCGTACCTGGTCCACCAGGAGACGACGTTCGACCAGAACGAGGTGCGCCGGCACGTGACCGTGCTGGTCCTCACCGGCAACCGCTTCATCGTCAGCCACACCGACGAGCAGGCCGCCGACAGCACGTCCCCGACGCCCTACGCCACCACCTCCACGGAGTCCGTGAAGCTCGGCCGGATCTCGTCCGTCGTGGTCAGCCGGGTGGTCGCCAACCCGGAGCAGTACAAGCCGGGCACCCTGCCCCGCGAGATCGTGCTGACCATCGGCTGGGGCGCGGTCAGCCGCATCGACCTGGAGCCCGCCGCCTGCGGCGACCCCAACTGCGAGGCCGACCACGGCTACACGGGCAGCTCCACGGCGGACGACCTCAGCCTGCGGGTGAGCGAGGCCGGCGACGGCCCCGAGACGGTGCGCCAGGCGCTCGCCTTCGCCCAGGCCATCTCCGAGGCGACCGCGGACCCCACGCGCTGATGGCGCAGCTCTCCGCCTGGGACCACCCGGAGCCCCTCGCCCTGGCCAGCGCGCCGCTGCCCCAGTACGGCAGCGGCTCGCTCGCCGACCTGCTGCCCACCCTGGCCGCCGGCCTCGGCGTCCCCGGCATGACCGCCACGATCGCGGAACTCACCCCGGCCGACCGGGTCTGCGTCTTCCTGGTCGACGGGCTCGGCTGGGAGCAGCTCAGGGCCCACCCCGACGAGGCCCCCTTCCTGAACTCGCTGCTCGGCAGCTCGCGCGGCGGCACCGGCCGCCCGCTCACCGCCGGCTACCCGGCCACCACCGCCACCTCCCTGGCCTCCGTCGGCACCGGCCTGCCGCCCGGCGCGCACGGCCTGCCCGGCTACACCGTCCGCAACCCCGCCACCGGCGAGCTGATGAACCAGCTCCGCTGGCAGCCGTGGGCCCCGCCGCGCCCCTGGCAGCCGTATCCCACGGTCTTCCAACTGGCCCACGACGCCGGTGTGCACGCCGCCCAGGTGTCCTCGCCGGCCTTCGCGAGCACCCCGCTGACCAAGGTCGCGCTGAGCGGCGGCACCTTCCACGGCCGGCTCACCGGCGAGGACCGCATGGACCTCGCCGCCGAGCAACTGGCCGCCGGTGACCGCTCGCTGGTGTACACCTACTACGCCGAGCTGGACGGCGCCGGGCACCGCTACGGCGTCGCCTCGGACACCTGGCGCGGCCAGCTCATGAACGTCGACCGGCTCGCCCAGCGCCTCGCCGAGCAGCTTCCGCCGCGCAGCGCGCTCTACGTCACCGCCGACCACGGCATGGTCGACGTGCCGTTCGACGAGGAGCACCGGATCGACTTCGACGAGGACTGGGAGCTGGGCGCCGGTGTCGCCCTGCTCGGCGGCGAGGGCCGGGCACGGCACGTGTACGCGGTGCCGGGCGCCGAGGCCGATGTGCTGACCGTGTGGCGCGAGGTGCTCGGCGAGCAGTTCTGGGTGGCCTCGCGGGACGAGGCGATCGAGGCCGGCTGGTTCGGGCCGCGCGTCGACGAGCGCGTGTACGCGCGCCTCGGGGACGTGATCGCGGCGGCGCACGACGACGTCCTGGTCATCGCCTCCGAGCGGGAGCCCAAGGAGTCGGCGCTGGTCGGCAACCACGGCTCGATGACCCCCGCCGAGCAGTTCGTACCGCTGCTCGAAGTACGCTCCTGAATCCCCCTGCCCGTCCCCGCCGAAAGGTGCTCATCCCCTCATGCCCGAGCTGGTGTTCTTCTCCGGAACCATGGACTGCGGGAAGTCGACGCTGGCTCTGCAGATCGAGCACAACCGCTCCACGCGCGGCCTCGTCGGGGTGATCTTCACCCGGGACGACCGGGCCGGCGAGGGCAAGCTGTCCTCGCGGCTCGGCCTGGTCACCGACGCGGTGGAGGTCGAGGACGGCCAGGACCTGTACGCCTACCTCGTCGACCGTCTCTCCCAGGGCGGCCGGGCCGACTACGTGATCGCGGACGAGGCCCAGTTCCTCGCGCCGGAGCAGATCGACCAGCTCGCGCGCGTGGTGGACGACCTCGGCCTGGACGTCTACGCGTTCGGCATCACCACCGACTTCCGCTCCAAGCTCTTCCCCGGCTCCCAGCGGCTGGTGGAACTGGCCGACCGCATAGAGGTGCTCCAGGTCGAGGCCCTGTGCTGGTGCGGCGCCCGGGCCACCCACAACGCCCGCACGGTGGGCGGCGAGATGGTCGTCGAGGGCGCCCAGGTGGTCGTGGGCGACGTCAACCACGCGGCGGGCGAGATCGGCTACGAGGTGCTGTGCCGCCGCCACCACCGCCGCCGCATGACCGCCGCGACGTCCCGCGCGGCGGCCCTGTCCCCGGACGTGCTGCCGGTCACGGCCGACTGAGCGGGCCGACCGGCGGGGCGGCGGAGCCCGGTCGGCCGGACCGGTGCCGGAGCCCGACGCACCGGGGGCCGGACGGCGACCTCAGCGCGGGTTCTCGACCACCGAGAACACCGCCCCCTCCGGATCCGCCACCGTCGCGACCCGGCCGTGCGGGCCGTCGTGGGCCGGGTCCAGGACCCGGCCGCCGAGTTCGGTGACCTGCAGCAGCGTTTCCTCGGTGTCGGCGACCTGGAAGTACGTCAGCCAGTGGGCGCCCCGGTCGCCGGGCAGGGCATGGCCCAGGCCGGTCAGGCCGGCCACCGGCTGTCCGCCGGCGCGCAGGGTCACGTGGTCGGAGTCGGCGGAGACCTCCGGCTCCTCCTCGTAGCCGAACACCGTCTCGTAGAACTTGGCCACGGCGGTGGTCTCGAAGGTGAGCAGCTCGTTCCAGGCGGGGGTGCCCGGGACGCCGCCGACCGACGTGCCGAGGTGGGCCGCGCCCAGCCAGATCCCGAAGACCGCCCCGGAGGGGTCGGCGGCGATGGCCATCCGCCCGGCCTCGGCCGCGTCCAGCGGGCCCACGGCCACCGTGCCGCCGCACAGGCGGACCTGGTCGGCCGTGGCGTCCACGTCCCGCGAGGCGAAGTACGGCGTCCAGGCGACCGGCAGCCGGCGCTCCGGCGGCAGCTGGCCGATGCCGGCCACGTCGTGGCCGTCCAGCAGCGCCCGCACGTACGGGCCGAGCTGCCGCGGACCCGGCCGGAACTCCCAGCCGAACAGGGCCCCGTAGAACCTCTCGGTCGCGGCCAGCCCGTGCACCATCAGGCTCACCCAGCAGGGTGTGCCGGGCGCGCGCCGCGCGTGCGGGCCGGCCGACTCCCGTGCCTCGGTCATCGATCACTCTCTCCCCGGCCCTCACGGGGGCCGTGTCGCTTCCGCCAGCCGGAGGGGTGTGCCGCCCACGCGCGCACACCCGTGCCGGCACCCGCGTCCTCCGGGGTGGCGCACGCCTGGCCGCGCCGACCGCCCGGGGCACCGGGAAGGATGCCTGCTCCGTCGTCTCCCGCCGCTTCCTGACGATGGCCGACGAGTGTCCGACAGTTGTACAGCCTGTGCCCGATCCCGTACGCCGGGTGATCGGACCTGTCCGGCGGGAGAGTAGCCGGACCTGGACGCCGCGGCCACCCCTGACGTAAGGATGACGCCATGACAGCCATCATCAGCGCGACCGAACTGGCCCACGAGATCGAGGGGGAGGCCCCGCCCGTCCTGCTGGACGTCCGGTGGCAGCTCAGCCTCGCGAAGGCGGCGGGCGAACCGGAGTTCGACGGCCGGGCCGAGTACGCGGCCGGGCACATCCCCGGCGCGGTCTTCGTCGACCTGGACCGGGAGCTGGCCTCGGCCCCCGGCGAGGGCGGCCGCCATCCACTGCCCGACCTCGCGGAGTTCGGCGCCGCCATGCGCCGCGCGGGTGTGTCGGCCACCCGCCCGGTCGTCGTCTACGACGGCGGGGTGGGCTGGGCCGCCGCGCGCGCGTGGTGGCTGCTGCGCTGGACGGGTCACCCGGACGTGCGGTGCCTCGACGGCGGGTTGCCGGCCTGGCAGGGCGCGCTGTCCACCGCGACGCCCGCTCCGGCCGAGGGCGACTTCCGGCCCGTGCCGGACCCCGCCGGGCTGCTGGACGCGGACCAGGCGGCCGCCCTGGCCGGCTCGGGCGTGCTGCTGGACGCGCGCGCGGGGGAGCGGTACCGCGGCGAGGTGGAGCCCATCGACCGGGTCGGCGGGCACATCCCGGGCGCGGTGTCGGCGCCCACGACCGAGAACGTGGGCCCGGACGGCCGGTTCCTGTCCGCGGCGGACCTGCGGGACCGCTTCAAGGCCCTGGGGGTGTCCACGGACGTTCCGGTGGGCGTCTACTGCGGCTCGGGCGTGTCGGCCGCCCAGGAGGTGCTGGCACTCGCGGTCGCGGGCATTCCGGCGGCCCTGTACGTCGGTTCCTGGTCGCAGTGGTCCTCGGACCCGTCCCGTCCGGTGGCGGTGGGCCCGGACCCGCGGTAGACGACGAGCAGGACGAGAAGTGGGGGCACGCGCGCGTGCCCCCACTTCCGACAGGCCGTACGACGGTTTCACACGGTCGTACGGCCCGTTTACTCCTGCTTCTTGCGCCGGGTCCCGAACACGATCTCGTCCCAGCTCGGGACCGCGGCCCGGCGGCCGGGGCGGACACCGTCCGCCTCGGCCTGGCGGTCGGTCGAACCGATGAGCCGGTCCCGGTGGCTGCCCACCGAGCGCGGCATGAGGACGTCCGCGTAGGCGGATCCGGCCGACGCGGCGGGCGCCGGGGGCTCCTCCTCGGCGACCTCCTCGGGCGGCTCCTCCGCCGGGATCTCCACCGGCCGTTCCGGGACCACCAGGTCGCCCCGGAAGCTGGGCACCGCCTCCAGCAGGCTGGTCAGCGAGTCGCGTTCGCCGGTGCTCTCCTCGACGGGCTCGGACGCCTGCGCGGGCAGGCTCGGCCGGTCCCGGTCGAGACGCTCCAGGGCACGGTCCATGCCACGGTCGCGCGGCAGCCGGGCGATGCGCGGGACGAACGGGAAGCTCGGCTCCGGCACGGCGAGGTCGTCGGACTCGCCGATCAGCGAGCGGGCCTCCTCGTCCACGGCCTGGACCAGCCGCCGGGGCGGGTCGTACGTCCAGCTCGCCGAGTGCGGTTCGCCCGCGACCCGGTAGACGAGCATGACCTCCCAGGTGCCGTCGTCGCGGCGCCAGGAGTCCCACTGCACGGTGTCCTTGTCGGCGCCGCGCAGCAGCAGCCGCTCCTGGACGGCCTCACCGAGCAGCGGACCGGAGTTCTCGCCCGGCCTGCGGACCGGGGTCTTGCGGGCGCGCTCGGCCATGAAGGCGCGCTCGGCCAGCACCGGTCCCTCGAAGCGCCGCACCCGGTCGACCGGGATGCCGGCGAGCTGGGCGACCTCTTCCGCGGTGGCACCGGCTCGTATACGCGCCTGGATGTCACGCGGGCGGAGATGGCTCTCGACCTCGATCTCGATCTGGCCGAGACGGGGGCGGTCGCCGCGGACGGCGGCGCGCAGCCGTTCGTCGATCGGGAGTGTGTACTCCGTGGAATCGGCAGCCTTGAGCACCAGCCGTGTGCCGTCATTGGAGACGGCCACGACACGCAGTTCGGGCATGGGGACCTCCCGGGTGGTGCCTGCCGACGTCACGTGCGTCGCTGCTTCCGCTAGTCGAGTGTGGCCTGCCCGGGTGCAGCCTGCCACAACCTTGCCGAGTTGCCCGGCGTGTCGGGCATGGGCCCTGGGTCGCCGTTATGGCACGGTTACCTATTCGCAACGCTAAGTGACAAACTCCGTCACCCTGTGCAACTAGCCCCCTCCCGGCTGCCCTGCGAGGTCGCGGACACCCTGGTGGGACACCGGACCCAGGGCTCGCAACAGTACTCCATTTGGACCATGTGCGTGGATGGGCGCGCCGCCCAACTTCTGGCAAGGGGTGCGACTTGGCCGTTCGTCACCGGGTTGCGACGATCTTGGAGGTGGCGAACCTCACTTAATCCCCGGAAACGGAACTAATCGCTACGCCCCCAGAACCCTCCGCAAGTAGTCGTTCTGGAACAGGCGTTCCGGGTCGAGCCGGTCGCGCAGCGCCGTGAACTCGGCGAAGCGCGGATACACCCCGGAGAAGTACGCCGCGTCGCGCGTGTGCACCTTCCCCCAGTGCGGCCGGCCCTCGTGCGCGGTGAGGATGCGCTCGGCGGCGGTGAAGTAGGCCTGGTACGGCGTCCCCCGGAACATGTGCACGGCGATGTACGCACTGTCCCGGCCGGAGGCGGTGGACAGGGTGATGTCGTCGGCGGGCGCGGTGCGCACCTCGACCGGGAAGCTGACGCGCAGTCGGGAGCGGTCGACCATGGTGCGCAACTCGCGCAGGGTGTCCGCCAGGGCCGCGCGCGGGACGGCGTACTCCATCTCCACGAAGCGCACCCGGCGCGGCGAGGTGAAGACCTGGTAGGGGATGTCGGTGTACGTCCGCGCGGACAGCGCCTTGCTGGAGACCCGCGCGATGGCCGGGACGGTCGCCGGGGCCGCCCGCCCGACCCACTGGGCCACCTGGAAGACGCCGTTGGAGAGGAACTCGTCCTCGAACCAGCCGGCCAGCCGTCCCACCGGCCGCTCCGGACCCGCGCTGCGGTTGTTGCGCTTGGTGTTGGTGTTGCCGGTGTGCGGGAACCAGTAGAACTCGAAGTGCTCGTTCTCCGCCCACAGTTGATCGAACTCGGCGATCACCCGGTCGAAGGGCATCGGTTCCTCGCGCGCGGTGAGCAGGAACAGCGGCTCCACCGCGAAGGTGATGGCCGTGACGACGCCGAGCGCGCCGAGGCCTATCCGGGCGGCCGCGAAGACCTCCGGGTTCTCCTTCTCGGAGCAGGTGAGCACCGAGCCGTCGGCCGTCACCAGCTCCAGTCCCCTGATCTGGGCGGCGATCGAGGCCGATTCGCGGCCGGTGCCGTGGGTGCCGGTGCTGGTGGCGCCGGAGACCGTCTGCTCCATGATGTCGCCCATGTTGGTGAGCGACAGGCCCTCGCGCGCCAGGGCCGCGTTGAGTCGCTTGAGCGGGGTGCCGGCCTCCACCGTGACGGTCATGGCCTCCCGGTCGACGCCGCGTATGCCGGTCAGCAGCCGAGGGCGGATCAGCACTCCGTCCGTGGCGGCTATGGAGGTGAAGGAGTGCCCGGTGCCGACGGCCTTCACCTTCAGGCCGTCCTCGGCCGCCCGGCGCACCTCCGCGGCCAGTTCCTCCACCGAGGCCGGCGCGACCTCGCGCGCGGGGCGGGCGGAGACGTTGCCGCCCCAGTTACGCCAGGTGCTGTTCCTCGCGCTCGACATGGTGCTCAACGATGCCTCCCCGACCCGCGGCCGGCCTGCGGAGCCGGCGGTACCCGAGGAAACCGACCGTGACCGCGACGGCCCCGGACACGGCCGGAACCCCGTACCCGGCACGCGCCCCGGCTGCGTCGATCACCCAGCCGGCCGCGGAGGAGCCGAGCGCGACTCCGACCGCGAGGCCGGTGCTCACCCAGGTCATGCCCTCGGTGAGCTGCGCGCGAGGTACGTGCTCTTCGATGAGGGACATCGTCGTGATCATCGTCGGCGCGATGGCCAGCCCCGCAACGAACAGCGCCACGGCCAGAAGCGGCAGGTTTCCGACCAGTAGGAGGGGGATCATACTCACGGCCATGGCCGACACGCCCACGAGCCAGCGGCGCTCGGGTGCCCCGGCGAACCGCATCAGCCCGAAGACCACCCCGGCCGTGCAGGATCCGGCGGCGTACAGCGCGAGGACCACGCTCGCGGCGGCCTTGTGGCCGCGTTCGTCGGCGAAGGCGACGGTGACCACGTCGACCGCCCCGAAGATCGTGCCGGTGGCCGCGAACGTGGCCACCAGCACCTGGAGTCCGGGCGAGCGCAGCGCGCTGCCGCCGCCCCGCCGCTCACGCGGGTGCGGCCGCGGCTCGGTGGCGTGCTGGGAGGTCAGCCAGAAGACGCCGGCGGCCAGGAAGCACGCGGCCAGCAGCGGTCCCGCCTCCGGGAACCAGGCGGTGGACAGGCCGATGGAGATGATCGGCCCGAAGATGAAGCAGACCTCGTCGACCACCGACTCGAACGAGTAGGCGGTGTGCAGCTTCGGCGTCCCCCGGTACAGGGCCGCCCAGCGGGACCTGATCATCGCGCCCAGGCTCGGCACCGAGCCGATCCCGGCCGCGCAGGCGAACAGCGTCCAGTCCGGCCCGCCGAGGTACGCGGTGAGCAGCAGTCCGCCGGCCGCCGCGAGCGCGACCAGGGTCGCCGGGCGCAGCACCCGCCGCTGTCCGTGCCGGTCCACGAGCCGGGATATCTGCGGCCCGATCGCGGCCGCGGACAGCGCGATGGTGGCGGACAGCGCGCCGGCCAGGCCGTAGCGGCCGGTGAGCTGCGAGACCATCGTGACCACGCCGATGCCCATCATCGACAGCGGCATGCGGCCGATGAACCCGGCGGCGGAGAAGGACTTCGTGCCGGGCTCGGCGAACAGGGCGCGGTAGGGGCTGGGCACGTGGACTCCGGGGCGGCTCGTAAGGCGCGAATGCGACCGGTACAGCTTACGAGTTAGGTGGCCCTAAGTGCACCCCCGGAAACGGTCGCGGATGCCACCGGAGGCGCGGCCGGACAAGCGTCGCGAAACCTCTCGAACCCGACTCCTCGTCCCGCTGTTCCCGCGCTGTCGGTACCGGGTGGCAGGATCGAGTCATGCCAGACGTGCTCGATCACAGCCCGTACGACGCCCTGCTCCTGCTCTCGTTCGGCGGCCCCGAGGGCCCCGACGACGTGGTCCCGTTCCTGGAGAACGTCACGCGCGGGCGTGGCATCCCCAGGGAACGCCTGAAGGAGGTCGGACAGCACTACTTCCTGTTCGGCGGGGTCAGCCCCATCAACGACCAGAACCGCGCCCTGCTGAAGGCCCTGCGCGAGGACTTCGCCGAGCACGGCCTGAACCTGCCGGTCTACTGGGGCAACCGCAACTGGGCGCCGTACCTCACCGACACCCTGCGCGAGATGGCGGCCGACGGCCGCCGCCGCGTCCTGGTGCTGGCCACCAGCGCCTACGCCTCCTACTCGGGCTGCCGCCAGTACCGGGAGAACCTCGCCGACGCGCTGGCCACCCTAGAGAGCGAGGGCGTCCGACCGCCGAAGGTCGACAAGCTGCGCCACTACTTCAACCACCCGGGCTTCGTCGAGCCCATGACCGACGGCGTGCTGCGCTCCCTGGCCGACCTCCCCGAGGACGTGCGCGACGGCGCCCACATCGCCTTCACCACGCACTCCATCCCCACCGCCGCCGCCGACACCTCCGGCCCGGCCGAGGCCCACGGGGACGGCGGGGCGTACGTCGAGCAGCACCTGGAGGTGGCCCGGCTCATCGCCGACGCCGTCCGCGAGCGCACCGGCGTCGACCACCCGTGGCGGCTCGTCTACCAGTCCCGCTCCGGCGCCCCGAACATCCCCTGGCTGGAGCCGGACATCTGCGACCACCTCGAGGAGCGGCACGCCGCCGGCGTCCCGGCCGTCGTCATGGCGCCCATCGGCTTCGTCTCCGACCACATGGAGGTCCTCTACGACCTCGACACCGAGGCCACGGCCAAGGCCGGGGAGCTGGGCCTGCCGGTGCGCCGCTCGGCCACCGTGGGAGCCGACCCGCGGTTCGCGGCGGCCGTCCGCGAACTGGTCCTGGAGCGGTCCGCGGTGGAGCGCGGACAGGACGTCACGCGGTGCGCCCTGGGCGCGCTCGGCCCCAGCCACGACCTGTGCCCCGTCGGCTGCTGCCCGGCCCGCGCCCCGAAGCCGGCCGCCGCCGGCGCCGACAGCCCCTTCGCCTGAGGAGACCCGTGACCGACCCCCTCCACCGGGAACTGCTCGCGCTGGCCCAGGAGGCCGCCCGCCGGGCCGGTGAGCTGCTGCGTGACGGCCGGCCGGCCGACCTGGCGGTGGCCAGGACCAAGTCGAGTCCCATCGACGTCGTCACCGAGATGGACATCGCCGCCGAGAAGCTGATCACCGACCTGATCTCCGGGCGGCGGCCCGAGGACGGCTTCCTCGGCGAGGAAGGCGCCTCCGTCGAGGGCACCAGCGGCGTCCGCTGGGTGATCGACCCGCTCGACGGCACGGTCAACTACCTCTACGGCCTGCCGACCTGGGCCGTGTCCGTCGCGGCCGAGCAGGACGGCGAGACCGTCGTCGGCGTGGTCGCGGCGCCGATGCGCGGCGAGACGTACCACGCGGTGCGCGGCGGCGGGGCCCGGGCCACGGGCGCGTGGGAGGGCGAGCGGGCGCTGTCCTGCCGTCCCGCGCCCCCGCTGGACCAGGCGCTGGTCTCCACCGGCTTCAACTACGTCGAGCGGGTCCGCACCCACCAGGCCGAGGTCGCCGCCCGGCTGATCCCGCTGCTGCGGGACATCCGGCGCGGGGGCTCGGCCGCGGTCGACCTGTGCGACGTGGCCTGCGGCCGGCTGGACGGCTACTACGAGCGCGGCCTGCACGCCTGGGACGTGGCGGCGGGGGACCTGATCGCCCGCGAGGCGGGCGCGCTGACCGGTGGACGCCCCGGAGAGCGCCCCACGGGCGATCTTACGGTCGCGGGCACCCCGGGCGTCTTCGAGCCCCTCCAGCGGCTGCTGGAGGACTTCGGCGCCTGGCACGACTAGTCCGCCCTCGGGCGGGCAGGCGTCGCACAGGGCGCCGGACGAACGGGACCCCCGGCGCTGGATTCGCCGGGGGTCCCGTTCCTGCACTGCGGGCCTAACAGACGCGTGACGCGCCGACCTCCACACCGTGTTCGGCGGCGAGGCGGCGCAGGTCGTCGAGCTCGGCCTGTTCCACTTCGACAAGGAAGTCGTCGCCCTCGTCACGAGCCCGCGACAGGTCGGACTCGGTCGCCTTTATGCGCTGCAGAAGTCCTGCGGTGAATGCGTCCATGCTGCGCCCCCTCGTCCTGGGTCGTGGGTCGGGTGGCACGGGGATGTGCCGTTCGGAGGGAAACGATCACGTCTGCCGCGGGTGCCCAGCGCAGCCCGGCCGGGCGGCGACGGTGCCGGACACCCACGCCCACTCTGCGGATGCGGAGGATGATCGCGATGTACCGCATGGTGCTGCGGCACATGCAGAGCGTGATCGCGGGGTGTACCTGCCGTCCTCCCCCCGCTCTCCCCGCGGGAAACCTTCCGCGCCGGAGAAAATCCCGCCCCGCCGCCCCGTCGCACCGGTCCCTGCGGTGCGGGACCCGCCTTACAGCCGACTTATGGCCGAAAAGGGCAGGATGGAGGTCACATCCCACGGACACCCCTGCCCGCGCGCGCCTCACCGCGCGCTACGCGGGTGGACACAGGAAGGACAAGCGACGTGCGCGTACTCGTCGTCGAGGACGAGCAACTGCTCGCCGATGCGGTGGCCACCGGACTGCGCCGGGAGGCCATGGCCGTCGACGTCGTGTACGACGGTGCGGCCGCCCTGGAGCGCATCGGCGTCAACGACTACGACGTGGTCGTCCTCGACCGGGACCTTCCGCTCGTGCACGGCGACGACGTCTGCCGCAAGATCGTGGAGCTGGGCATGCCCACGCGCGTGCTCATGCTCACCGCCTCCGGTGACGTCAGCGACCGCGTCGAGGGCCTGGAGATCGGTGCCGACGACTATCTGCCGAAGCCGTTCGCGTTCAGCGAGCTGATCGCGCGCGTCAGGGCCCTCGGGCGCCGCACGAGCGTGCCGCTGCCGCCGGTCCTGGAGCGGGCCGGCATCAAGCTCGACCCGAACCGCCGCGAGGTCTTCCGCGACGGCAAGGAGGTCCAGCTCGCGCCCAAGGAGTTCGCGGTCCTCGAGGTGCTGATGCGCAGCGAGGGCGCGGTGGTCTCGGCCGAGCAGCTCCTGGAGAAGGCCTGGGACGAGAACACCGACCCGTTCACCAACGTCGTGCGCGTGACCGTCATGACGCTGCGCCGCAAGCTCGGCGAGCCACCGGTGATCGTCACCGTGCCCGGCTCCGGCTACCGGATCTGATCCGCCGTGGCCACGACACCCGCGCCGCCCCAGGCGCCACCGAAGCCCACCTGGGACCCCCGCAGGCCGCAGCCCCCCTTCCCGTGGCTGCGCCCGACCATCCGGATACGGCTCACCCTGCTGTACGGCGGCATGTTCCTGATCGCCGGCATCCTGCTGCTGTCGATCATCTACCTGCTGGCCGCGCAGGCCATCACCAACGGCAACGCGCCGCTGTTCAAGATCGTCAGCTTCCAGGAGCTGAAGGTCTCCAGCGACAACTGCCCCGCGATCACCAACCAGGTCCCGCTCGCCGACTTCAACGACGCGATCAGCCGGTGCGCCGACAGCCAGCGCCACGCGGCCCTGGACAACCTGCTCAGCCGCTCGCTGCTGGCCCTGCTGGGCCTCGCCGTCATCGCCTTCGCGTTCGGCTACGCGATGGCGGGCCGTGTGCTCTCCCCACTCGGCCGGATCACCCGCACCGCGCGCCAGGTGGCCGGCTCGGACCTGTCCCGGCGGATCGAGCTGGACGGCCCGGACGACGAGCTGAAGGAGCTGGCGGACACCTTCGACGAGATGCTGGAGCGCCTGGAGCGGGCCTTCACCGCCCAGCAGCGCTTCGTCGGCAACGCCTCCCACGAGCTGCGCACCCCGCTCGCCATCAACCGCACGCTCCTCGAGGTGCACCTGTCCGACCCGGACGCGCCGGTGGAGCTGCAGCAGCTCGGCAAGACGCTGCTGGCCACCAACGAGCGCAGCGAGCAGCTCGTGGAGGGCCTGCTGCTGCTCGCCCGCAGCGACAACCAGATCGTCGAGCGCAAACCGGTCGACCTGGCCGAGGTGGCCGGACAGGCCATCGACCAGGTGCACGCCGAGGCCGAGGCCAAGGGCGTCACCGTCCGCGGCGAGCGCAGGCCCGCGGTGGTGCAGGGCAACGGCGTACTCCTGGAGCGGATCGCCCTGAACCTCGTCCAGAACGCGGTGCGGTACAACGTGGCCGAGAACGGCTGGGTGGAGGTGACCACGGAGGTGCTGCACGGGCAGGCGGTGCTGACCGTCTCCAACACCGGTCCGGTCGTGCCGGCGTACGAGATCGACAACCTCTTCGAGCCGTTCAGACGGCTGCGCACCGAGCGCACGGGCAGCGACAAGGGGGTGGGCCTCGGCCTGTCCATCGTCCGGTCCGTGGCCCGCGCGCACGGCGGCCACATCGTGGCGACGCCGCGCGAGGGCGGGGGTCTGGTGATGCGGGTCACGCTGCCGGTGTGAGCAGGATCCGACACACGCGGGGGTTGTTCGCTTCGCGCGGAATTTTCGACCCCCGGTCGGCGGTTGATCCTGTGTGATCGATCACATGGACGGATTTCCGGCCATGTACGCCGCGTGATCATGACACGGTGCGGAAAGCCGGGAAAATCCCAGTTTTCAGGGCTCTAGATCACGGGAAGTACACGGTGAGGCGCCTTTGAGGTGCGACATTCGAACCGTGTACGGTCCTCACCGCCATCCAAGCCGATCACTCGCGAGCGGCCGGCTCGGGTGTCGATTGAGTAACAGACCTTGATGTGAGGCAAAATCTCCGCCTCAGGTCGGGCACAAGTCCGGCCTCTCACGCGTTACGTGCGCTGAAGACACCGCAGACACCCAGAGGGGGAGAGCGACATGGCAACCGATTACGACACTCCACGAAAGACCGACGACGACGTCGACTCGGACAGCCTTGAAGAACTGAAGGCCCGCCGGAACGACAAGTCCACCTCCGCGGTGGACGTCGACGAGTTCGAGGCCGCTGAGGGCCTCGAGCTGCCCGGTGCCGACCTCTCGAACGAGGAGCTGGCCGTCCGGGTGCTGCCCAAGCAGCAGGACGAGTTCACCTGCATGAGCTGCTTCCTGGTGCACCACCGCAGCCAGCTGGCCCGCGAGAAGAACGGCCAGCCGATCTGCCGCGACTGCGACTGAGGACGGGTCGGCCGTGACTGGCTCGACCCCTCCGCGGAAGCGCCGCTTCTCCCTGCGGGGAGCGGACAAGGGGCCGCACGGCGGCCCGCACGGTGCGCGTGACGACGAGCGGGGCTCACCCTCGACGGGAGCCTCGCTCGAACCGGCGTCCGGCCGGGCCGACCACCCGACGGCGCCGGAGCCGCAGCCCCTCGCCAGGCGACGGGCCGCGGTGGTCCGTGACAAGACCCGGCAGCTGGCCCGGGAAGGCGCCCGCAGGGGCGGCAGCCGAGCCCGCGCGGGCCTGGCGTACATCGCGGACCGCATCCTCGACATCGCCCCGCGTGTGCCCGTACGCGACCTCGCGGCCCTGCGCCGCCAGTTCCCCGGCCTCGGGCCCGAGGAGCTCGCCGACAAGCTGGTGGCGGGCGCGGCGGCCGGCACCTCGACGGTCGGAGCCGGTATCGGGGCGGCGGCGATGCTGCCGGTGCCGCCGGCCATGCCGACCGAACTGGCGACCGAGATCACCGGGGTCGCCGCGATCGAGCTGAAGCTCATCGCCGAACTGCACGAGGTCTACGGCGTACGGCCGCCCGGAAACCTCCGGGCCCGCAGCAGCGTGTACCTGTCCTCGTGGACGGGGGAGCGCGGCATCAAGGTGACCGAACCGGCCACCGTCGACGCGGCCCTGGGCGGCCGGATGAAGCGCGAACTGCGCCAGCAGATCATGAAGCGGATGGTCCGGGACCTGCCGAACCTCATGCCGTTCATGGTGGGCGCGGCGGTGGGCGCGGTCATGAACCGCCGGGACACCAGAAGACTCGCCGCCCGGATCCGCGCCGACCTGCGAAAGGTCCAGGTGCCGTGGGACGAGCTGACCGGACTGCCGCCGCTGGACGAACCCGAGCACCCGATCAGACTCGGTGAGCTGCCCGGGAGTCCCGAGGGCTGAGGACGCTACGCCGCCGTCCGCCGGGCCGCCTCGATCGCGGCCGCCAGGCGTTCCGGCTCCCGCGTCGACAGGTACAGGTACGGCGTCGGGTCCTGCGGGTCCGTGACCTCCACGCGCAGCGCGGTGGGGATGTAGGAGCGCAGCAGCAGGAAGGCGCGGGTGTCGGCCTTGTACGTGCGCCAGGCGCGGGCTTCCTCGGGGCCGAGGATCTCCGAGTCGCCGAGCGCCGACACCGGGACACTGGCCTCGCCCGCGATCAGCGAGCCGCCCACCACCCGGATCCGCGGGGCGCCGTAGGCGCTGGCCACCACGGCCGCGGCGGCCGTACCGCCGACCAGGCCGCCGAGCAGCGGCAGGGTCCCGAACGGCAGCAGGATCAGGGCGAACGAGACGCCCACGAGAAAGCTGATCAGCCACCACGAACGAGGGGTGGTGAGGCGTTCTTCGTAGGGGGTGGCGGAGAGCTGCATGAGCCAAGCTTGGCACGGTGTCGGAACTACGCCGACGCGCGGGTAAGGTCTGCGCCTGTGAGTGGTAGTTCCGCAGCTCTTCAGCCCCCAGCCGACGCGGTGAAACCGGTACGGCACCCCGACGCGCCCGCGCCCGGCGAGCTTCTCGGCGCCCACTACGAACAGTGTTTCGGATGTGGCGGTGGGCAACAGCACGGGCTGCACCTGGAGGCGCGCGCCGGTGAGGGTGTCTCGCTGACCGCCGAGTTCACCGTGCAGCCCGCGCACCAGGGTGCCCCGGGCCTCGCGCACGGCGGCGTGCTGGCCACCGCCCTCGACGAGACGCTGGGCTCGCTGAACTGGCTGCTGCGGACCATCGCCGTCACCGGCCGGCTGGAGACCGACTTCGCGCGGCCGGTTCCGGTGGGCACCACGCTGCATCTCCAGGCCGAGGTCACGGCCGTCGCCGGGCGGAAGATCTACTCCACCGCCACCGGCCGCATCGGCGGCCCCGACGGACCGGTCGCGGTCCGCGCCGACGCCCTGTTCATCGAGGTCAAGGTGGACCACTTCATCGACCACGGCCGCACGGAGGAGATCCGGGCCGCCATGGACGACCCGGACCAGGTCCGGCGGGCCCGCGCCTTCGAGGTGAACCCGTGAGCCGCCCCCCGCTGGACGTGCGGCTGCGCCGCGTCGACCCCGAGGTGCCGCTGCCCTCGTACGAGCACCCTGGCGACGCCGGGGCCGACCTGCGCACCACCGAGGCCCGCGAGCTGGCGCCCGGTGAGCGGGCCGTGCTGCCCACGGGTGTGTCGATCGCCCTCCCCGAGGGGTACGCGGCCTTCGTGCACCCGCGTTCCGGCCTCGCCGCCCGCTGCGGTGTCGCCCTCGTGAATGCCCGGGGACGGTTGATGCCGGGTACCGTGGGGAGATCAAGGTGATCGTGGTGAATCTCGACCCGCACGAGACGGTGCGGTTCGAGCGCTTCGACCGGATTGCCCAACTGGTCGTCCAGCAGGTCGAGAGGGTCCGCTTCCAGGAGGTGGCGGAACTTCCCGGCTCGGCGCGGGCCGAGGGGGGCTTCGGGTCCACCGGTGGCCATGCCGCGGTGGGCGACGAGAGCGGCACAAGCGGTCAGGCCGCCGTGCGTGGCCTGACGGGTGGGAATCGATACGCTTCGGTCGTATCCGACCGGGAAGGACAGTGACGTGTTCGGACGTCGCAAGAAGAAGGGTGCCGCCGAGGACGCGGCCGGCGAGGCCGAGCAGGTCGTCGACAGCGTCGACACCGAGGCGGACGAGGAAGAGGCCGAGCGCGAGCGCGTCCGGCTCGAGCCCGAGCCCCGGCCCGACGGCCCGTGGGACAGCAGCGAGGTGCGCGACCCGGCCGAGGGCCGTGTCGACCTCGGCGGTCTCTTCGTGCCGGGCGTCGACGGCATGGAGCTGCGGGTGGAGGTCGCGGGTGACGCGATCGTCGCGGCGACCGTGGTGCTGCGCGACAGCGCCGTCCAGCTCCAGGCCTTCGCCGCGCCCAAGCGCGAGGGCATCTGGGGCGAGGTCCGCGAGGAGATCGCGGGCGGCATCACCCAGCAGGGCGGCATCGTCGACGAGGTCGAGGGTCCGCTGGGCTGGGAGCTGCGCGCCCAGGTACCGGTCCAGCTGCCGGACGGCACCGGCGGCTTCCAGGTCGTCCGGTTCATCGGCGTGGACGGCCCGCGCTGGTTCCTGCGCGGTGTGATCTCCGGCCAGGGCGCGGTGCAGCCGCAGGCGGCCGGTCTGCTGGAGCAGATCTTCCGGGACACGGTCGTGGTCCGCGGCGAGGGCCCGATGGCGCCCCGCGACCCGATCGTCCTGAAGCTGCCGAACGACGCCCAGATGGTTCCCGAGGGCGTGCAGCAGGAGGAGGGCTCGCGCTTCTCCGGCGGCATGGGCCAGCTCCAGCGCGGACCCGAGATCACCGAGGTCCGGTAACAACGGGACGAAAGAGGGCCGTACCCCCCGGGGTGCGGCCCTTTCGCATGCGTGACCCCTTGACGGGCCAATGGTCTGTACCTACGGTCTCCGAGCCACAGCCTGTTCATAAAGGCGCCCTGCGTTCACATACGAGAACGGAGTCACCGTGCGTCGTACCCTACTGCTCGCCGTCGTGGCCTCCCTGCTGACCGGTGTCCTCGCGGCACCCGCAGTGCACTCCGCCCCCGCAGCCTTCGCCCACCCCGGAGTCACCGTCTCCGGGAGCCAGCTGGACTTCGCCCGCGCTCAGGTGCAGGCCGGCGCCCAGCCCTGGAAGAGCGCCTTCGACCAGATGAAGGCGAGCAAGTACGCCGACCTGAACCGCACACCCAAGCCGCGCGCCACCGTCGAGTGCGGCTCCTACTCCAACCCGAACCACGGCTGCACCGACGAGCGCGAGGACGCGATCGCCGCGTACACCGACGCCCTCGCCTGGTACATCACCCGGGACGCGCGCTACGCCCGGAAGGCCATCCAGATCATGGACGCCTGGTCGGGCACCATCACCGCCCACACCAACAGCAACGCGCCCCTGCAGACCGGCTGGGCGGGCTCCTCCTGGCCCAAGGCGGCCGAGATCATCAAGTACACCTACACCGGCGGCTGGGCCAACCAGAACCGCTTCTCCACCATGCTCCGCGACGTGTACCTGCCGGTGGTGATCAAGGGCTCCAACTCCAACGGCAACTGGGAGCTGTCGATGACGGAGGCCGCCGTCGGCATCTCCGTCTTCCTCGAGGACAAGGCGTCGTACGACACCGCGATGGCCAGGTTCCGCACCCGCGCGGCCGCCTACGTCTATCTCGCCTCCGACGGCGAGCTGCCGAAGACCGTGCCCGGCCAGAACCTGAACACCCGCGACAAGATCGTCTCCTACTGGCAGGGCCAGTCCACCTTCGTCACCGGGCTCACCCAGGAGACCTGCCGGGACCTCACCCACACCGGGTACGGCATCTCCGCGATCTCGCACATCGCCGAGACCAGCCGGATCCAGGGGCAGGACCTCTACGGCACCGACGTCGGCGAGCGGCTGCGGCAGGCGCTCGGATTCCAGTCGAAGTACCAGCTCGGTACGGCCGTCCCCGACTGGCTGTGCGGCGGCTCCCTCAAGCTCGGCCTCGGCCCCGTCACGGAGGTCGGCTACAACGCCCTGCACAACCGGCGCGGCGTCGCCATGACCAACACCCAGACCCTGACCCTGGCCAACCGCCCGGCCGGCACCGACAACCTCTTCGTCGCCTGGGAGACCCTCACCCACGGCGACAACCCGAACTGAAACCGTTGAACGGCCGGGCGTCCCGCGGTGATACTGGCGCCCGGCCCGCGTGGGCACGGGGGAGCGACGGGGAGGCCGCATGAACCGGGTGATCACCGAGACCATGGTGCGCGTCGAGGACGTGCACAAGTCCTACGGGCGCGGCGCGGCCGCCGTGCACGCCCTGCGCGGGGTCTCCCTGGAGATCCCGCGCGGCGAACTCGTCGCCCTCAAGGGGCGCTCGGGCTCCGGGAAGACCACCCTGCTGAACATCGTCGGCGGACTCGACGCCCCCGACCGGGGCCGGGTCGAGGTCGACGGCCAGGACCTGGCCGGACTCGGCGAGAGCGGGCTGCTGGAGCTGCGCCGGGACCGGATCGGCTTCGTCTTCCAGTCCTTCGGCCTCATCCCGATCCTGACCGCCGCCGAGAACGTCGGCGTACCGCTGCGGCTGCGCCGCGCCGAGCCGCGCGAGCGCGAGGAGCGCGTCGAGCTGCTGCTCTCCCTCGTCGGGCTCGCCGACCACGCGGCCCAGCGGCCCGGCGAGCTGTCCGGCGGCCAGCAGCAGCGGGTGGCCATCGCCCGCGCCCTCGCCAACCGCCCCGCCCTGCTGATCGCCGACGAGCCGACCGGCCAGCTCGACGCCGAGACCGGGCACGCCGTCATGGAGCTGTTGCGGGCCGTAGTCCGCAGTGAGCGCGCCACCGCCCTGGTCGCCACGCACGACGCGAACCTGCTGGACCTCGCCGACCGGGTGCTCGAACTGCGCGACGGCGAGATCATCGAGCACTGAGCCGCCCGCGCCGGGCCGTCAGGGTTGCGTCAAAGACCCCCTTGACCGGCACCTTGCCCGGTTTGTCCGCGTCGCGGGACGTAGGGTCGACGCTGCGTAGGCGGCAGTCGGCGGAAGACAATGGGGCCATGGCACGCGGCAAGCTTCGGATCCACCTCGGCGCGGCACCGGGCGTGGGCAAGACCTACACCATGCTGTCCGAGGCGCACCGCCGCATCGAGCGGGGCACCGACTGCGTGGTGGGGTTCGTCGAGCACCACGGCCGGCCGCGCACCGAGGTGATGCTGCACGGCCTGGAACAGGTGCCGCGCGCGCGGCTGGAGCACCGGGGCACCACCTTCGAGGAGATGGACGTCGACGCGGTGCTGCGCCGCGCCCCGGCCGTCGCCCTCGTGGACGAACTGGCCCACACCAACGTCCCCGGCTCCCGCAACGCCAAGCGCTGGCAGGACGTCGAGGAACTGCTCGCCGCCGGCATCGACGTCGTCACGACCGTCAACATCCAGCACCTGGAGTCCCTCGGCGACGTCGTCGAGTCGATCACGGGGGTGCGGCAGCGCGAGACGGTCCCGGACGAGATCGTGCGCCGGGCCGACCAGATCGAGCTGGTCGACATGTCCCCGCAGGCCCTGCGCCGCCGTATGGCGCACGGCAACATCTACCAGCCGGACAAGGTCGACGCGGCCCTGTCCAACTACTTCCGGCCCGGCAACCTGACCGCGCTGCGCGAACTGGCCCTGCTGTGGGTGGCCGACCGGGTCGACGAGCACCTGAACGAGTACCGCAGCGAGCACCGGGTCTCCCGGATCTGGGGTTCCCGCGAGCGCATCGTGGTCGGGCTGACCGGCGGGCCCGAGGGGCGCACCCTCATCCGGCGGGCGGCACGGCTCGCCGAGAAGGGCGCCGGCGGCGAGGTGATGGCCGTCTACATAGCCCGCAGCGACGGCCTGACCGCGGCCTCCCCGAAGGAACTGGCCGTCCAGCGCACCCTGGTGGAGGATCTCGGCGGCACCTTCCACCACGTCGTCGGCGACGACATACCCGCCGCCCTGCTGGACTTCGCGCGCGGTGTCAACGCCACCCAGATCGTGCTCGGCTCCTCGCGCCGCAAGGCCTGGCAGTACGTCTTCGGGCCCGGCGTCGGCGCCACCGTCGCCCGCGAGTCGGGCCCCGACCTCGACGTGCACATCGTCACCCACGAGGAGGTCGCCAAGGGCCGCGGACTGCCCGTCGCCCGGGCGCCCGGCTCGGCCGGGCCCGGATCGTCTGGGGCTGGCTGGTGGGCCTGGGCGGCCCCGTCGTCCTCGCGGTGCTGCTGAACACCGTCGACCTCGGCCTCGCCAACGACATGCTGCTGTTCCTGGCCGTCACGGTCGCAGCCGCCCTGCTCGGCGGCCTGCTGCCCGCCCTCGCCTCGGCCGCCCTCGGCTCCCTGCTGCTGAACTACTTCTACACCCCGCCCCTGCACCGGCTGACCATCGCCGACCCCAAGAACATCGTCGCCATCGCGATCTTCTTCGGTGTCGGCATGTCGGTCGCCTCCGTGGTCGACCTCGCCGCCCGGCGCACCCACCAGGCCGCCCGGCTGCGCGCCGAGTCCGAGATCCTCTCCTTCCTCGCGGGCAACGTGCTGCGCGGCGAGACCGGCCTGGAGGAACTGCTCGAACGGGTCCGGGAAACCTTCGCCATGGAGTCCGCGGCCCTGCTGGAACGGGCCGGCGACGTGGAACCGTGGACCTGCGCGGGCCGCGTCGGCCCCGGCCCGCGACCCGAGCGGCCCGAGGACGCCGACGTCGACATGCCGGTCGGCGACCACATGGCCCTCGCGCTCACCGGCCGGGTGCTGCCCGCCGAGGACCGCCGGGTGCTCGCCGCCTTCGCCGCGCAGGCCGCCGTCGTACTGGACCGCAGCCGGCTCCAGGAGGAGGCCGACCGGGCCCGGGCGCTCGCCGAGGGCAACCGCATCCGCACCGCCCTGCTCGCCGCCGTCAGCCACGACCTGCGCACCCCGCTGGCCGGGATCAAGGCCGCGGTCTCCTCCCTGCGCTCCGAGGACGTCGACTGGTCCGAGGAGGACCGGGCCGAACTGCTCCAGGGCATCGAGGAGGGCGCCGACCGGCTCGACCACCTCGTGGGCAACCTGCTGGACATGTCCCGGCTGCAGACCGGCACCGTGGCCCCGCTGATCCGCGAGATCGACGTGGACGAGGTGGTTCCGATGGCGCTGGGCGGCGTGCCCGAGGACAGCGTGGAACTGGACGTCCCCGAGACCCTGCCCATGGTCGCCGTCGACCCCGGACTGCTGGAGCGCTCGGTGGCCAACCTGGTCGAGAACGCCGTCAAGTACAGTCCCCCGGCCGGCACGTCCTGGTGTCCGCCAGTGCCATCGCGGACCGGGTCGAGGTGCGGGTGGTGGACCGCGGGCCCGGCGTGCCGGACGACGCGAAGGACCGCATATTCGAGCCCTTCCAGCGGTACGGCGACGCCCCGCGCGGTGCCGGGGTCGGCCTCGGACTCGCCGTCGCCCGGGGCTTCGCCGAGGCGATGGGTGGCACCCTGAACGCCGAGGACACCCCGGGCGGCGGGCTCACGATGGTGCTGAGCCTCCGCGCGGCCCGCGAACCCCTCCGCCCGCTGGAGGACACCGCAGAACCCGAAAGGCAGGCCCTATGACGACCCGGGTGCTCGTGGTCGACGACGAGCCGCAGATCGTGCGCGCCCTCGTGATCAACCTCAAGGCACGCCAGTACGAGGTCGACGCGGCCCACGACGGCAGGACCGCCCTGGAGCTCGCCGCCTCCCGCCACCCCGACGTGGTCGTGCTGGACCTGGGCCTGCCCGACATGGACGGCGTCGAGGTGATCCGCGGGCTGCGCGGCTGGACCCGGGTGCCGATCCTGGTGCTCTCCGCCCGCCACTCCTCCGACGAGAAGGTCCAGGCGCTGGACGCGGGCGCCGACGACTACGTCACCAAGCCCTTCGGCATGGACGAACTGCTGGCCCGGCTGCGCGCCGCGGTGCGCCGGGCCGAGCCGGTCGGAGCCGGCGAGGACGACGTGACGACCGTGGAGACCGCGGGCTTCACCGTCGACCTGACCGCGAAGAAGGTCAACCGTTCGGGCAGGGACGTCCGTCTCACCCCGACCGAGTGGCACCTGCTGGAGGTCCTGGTCCGCAACACCGGCCGCCTGGTCAGCCAGAAGCAGCTGCTGCAGGAGGTCTGGGGACCGTCGTACGGCACCGAGTCCAACTACCTCCGGGTGTACATGGCGCAGCTCCGGCGCAAACTGGAGACGGACCCGTCGCACCCGGAGCATTTCATCACGGAGCCCGGGATGGGATACCGGTTCGAGAAGTGAGCCGGGCTGGGGGTCCGGGGGTCGGCCCCCGGGGAATGCGGCATCACGGAGCCCGGGATGGGATACCGATGCGATAAGTGAGCTGGGCTACGGCGGTGTCGGCGCACCCCGGTACGCTTCCTGTATGAGTGCTGTTCCTCGTTCCCAGAAGCCGGCCGGCCGGTTCCGGCGCATGCTCGACCGGCTCTCGACCTCCCAGGAGGACCTGGAGTCGGAGGAGCTGCGGGAGGACGCCGAGACGGCGGGATGCACCCGGATCGGTGACTGCCGCGACCGGCAGATCGTCACCGTAACTGGTACCTTGCGCACGGTCACCCTGCGGCCACGCGCGGGAGTCCCGGCCCTGGAGGCCGAGCTGTTCGACGGCTCCGCGGCCCTGGACGTGGTGTGGCTCGGCAGGCGCTCCATCGTGGGGATAGAACCCGGACGCAAGCTGATCGCATCGGGCCGGATCTCGATGAGCCGGGGCCGCCGGGTGCTGTTCAATCCGAAGTACGAACTGCGACCCCTTGGACGGGAGTAGCCGGTGACGTCCCTCGACAAGCCGACCCAAGACACCGATCAGACCCCGCCGGACGACGCGCGCGCGGTCACCGAGGCCGCCCTGTTCGAGGCGTTCGGCGGTGTCCGCGGCATGGTCGAGACGGTGCTGCCCGGTCTCCTCTTCGTCGCGATCTTCACGATCAACAAGAACCTGCACTTCTCGGCGATCGCCGCCCTGGCCCTGTCCCTGGTGCTGGTCGTGGTCCGGCTCGCCCGCAAGGACACCGTCAAGCACGCCTTCAGCGGCGTCTTCGGCGTGGCGTTCGGCGTGGTCTTCGCGATGTTCACGGGCAACGCCAAGGACTTCTACCTCCCCGGCATGCTCTACACGCTGGGCCTGGCGCTGGCCTACATCATCACGACGCTCGCCGGTGTCCCGCTGATCGGTCTCATCCTCGGCCCGGTCTTCAAGGAGAACCTCTCCTGGCGGACCCGTAACCCCGGCCGCAAGAAGGCCTATGCCAAGGCCAGTTGGGCCTGGGGTCTGATCCTGCTCGCCAAGTGCGCGATCCTCTTCCCGCTGTACTGGTGGGCCGACACCGCCCAGCTCGGCTGGGTGTTGGTCGCCCTGAAGATCCCGCCGTTCCTGCTGGCGGTCTACCTGACCTGGGTGTTCCTGGCGAAGGCGCCCGCGCCGATCGACGTGTTCGCGGAGATGGAGGCGGAGGAGCAGGCGGAGAAGGCGGAGAAGGAGCGCCTGGCCGCCCTGGCCGCCGAGAACGGCGAGCCCGCCGGCGGACGGCACCGCCGCGAGGCCTGACGAGCCGCCGTACGGCCATCGTACGAAGAGGAAGGGCGCCCTCGATGCCGAGGGCGCCCTTCCTTCCGTCTTCCGGCTGTCTTCCGGGCGTCAGTCCTCGCGGCGGACCGACAGCAGTTCCTCGAGCTGCTCCTCGCGGGCCTGCGCGGCCACGAAGAGGAGCTCGTCGCCCGGCTCCAGGGAGTCCTCCCGGGACGGGGTCAGCACCCGGGTGCCGCGGATGATCGTGACCAGGGAGGTGTCCTGCGGCCACTCCACGTCGCCGACCTGGGTGCCGGCCAGGGCCGACTCCTCGGGCAGGGTCAGCTCCACCAGGTTGGCGTCGCCGTGGCTGAAGCGGAGCAGCCGGACCAGGTCGCCGACGCTCACCGCCTCCTCGACCAGGGCGGACATCAGGCGCGGGGTGGAGACGGCCACGTCCACGCCCCAGGCCTCGTTGAACAGCCACTCGTTCTTCGGGTTGTTCACCCGGGCGACGACGCGCGGAACGCCGTACTCCGTCTTGGCGAGCAGCGAGACGACCAGGTTGACCTTGTCGTCACCGGTCGCGGCGATCACCACGTTGCAGCGCTGCAGCGCCGCCTCGTCCAGTGAGGTGATCTCGCAGGCGTCGGCCAGCAGCCACTCCGCCTGGGGCACCCGTTCCACCGAGATGGCGGTCGGGGCCTTGTCGATGAGCAGGACCTCGTGGCCGTTCTCGAGCAGTTCGCCCGCGATCGAGCGGCCCACGGCGCCGGCTCCGGCAATGGCGACCCTCATCAGTGACCGCTCTCCTCTTCCGGGCCCCCGGCGAACGCCGCCTCGACCTTCTCGACGTCGTCCGTCCGCATCATCACGTGCACCAGGTCGCCCTCCTGCAGCACCGTCTGCGACGTGGGCACGATCGCCTCGCCCAGGCGGGTCAGGAACGCCACCCGGACGCCTGTCTCCTCCTGCATCGTGCTGATCTTGTGGCCGACCCACTTCGCGGAGGCGTGCACCTCGGCGAGCTGGACGCCGCCGGTGGGGTCGCGCCACAGCGGCTCGGCGCCCGAGGGCAGCAGCCGGCGCAGCATCTGGTCGGCGGTCCAGCGGACCGTGGCCACGGTGGGGATGCCCAGGCGCTGGTAGACCTCGGCCCGGCGGGGGTCGTAGATGCGGGCCGCCACGTTCTCCACACCGAACATCTCGCGGGCCACGCGGGCGGAGATGATGTTGGAGTTGTCACCGCTGGAGACCGCGGCGAAGGCGCCGGCCTCCTCGATGCCCGCCTCGCGCAGGGTGTCCTGGTCGAAGCCGACGCCGGTGACCCGGCGGCCCCCGAAGCCCGGGCCCAGCCGGCGGAAGGCGGTGGGGTCCTGGTCGATCACGGCGACCGTGTGCCCCTTTTGCTCCAGGGTCTGGGCGAGAGCGGAACCCACTCTCCCGCAGCCCATGATGACGATGTGCACGACCGTCCTTCCGGTGTCCAAAAGTTACTGCTCAGCCTCAGGGTCTCAGACCGACGCCCAAAGCTACACACGGGCGGTTCGGGGTGGGCACCCCCGGTGCGGAGGTTTCCGGACCACCGCCGCCGGTCACCGCCGCGGATCTCCGGCGGCGCCCCTGCGGCGCGTGATGCTGCGCACGCTGCACAGGGTCAGGATTCCGAGGCCGACCACGGCGACGGTGGCCCCGATCAGCTCTGCGGGCGCGGGCATGGGACCTCCGAGGTGCGGTGACGGCCGGGATCTGCCATCTAGGCACGCGGAGCGCACGGACCACGGAATCCGCAGTTCAGTGGGCTTACGATTTCACTCGTGAGGCAGAACCGGGATGCCGGGTGGGCGGGTGCCTGTTCGAAGCCCTACGATCCTCTGTCGTGTCCAAACTGACCGACGTGCCCAAACGGATCCTGATCGGGCGCGCACTGCGCAGTGACCGGCTGGGCGAAACGCTCCTGCCGAAGCGCATCGCCCTCCCCGTCTTCGCCTCCGACCCGCTGTCCTCCGTCGCCTACGCGCCGGGGGAGGTCCTGCTGGTCCTGTCCATCGCGGGCGTGTCGGCGTACCACTTCAGCCCCTGGATCGCCGTCGCGGTCGTCGTGCTGATGTTCACCGTGGTCGCCTCCTACCGGCAGAACGTGCACGCCTACCCGAGCGGCGGCGGCGACTACGAGGTCGCCACCACCAACCTCGGGCCCAAGGCCGGCCTCACCGTGGCCAGCGCGCTGCTCGTCGACTACGTGCTGACCGTCGCCGTCTCCATCGCCTCCGGCATCGAGAACCTCGGCTCCGCGGTGCCCTTCGTCGTGGAGCACAAGGTGTTCTGCGCGACCGCCGTGATCGTCCTGCTGACGCTGATGAACCTGCGCGGCGTGAAGGAGTCGGGCAAGCTCTTCGCGATCCCGACCTACGTGTTCGTCGGCGGCGTCTTCATCATGATCGCGTGGGGTGCGTTCCGGGGCCTGGTCCTCGGCGACACCATGTCCGCGCCGACCGCCGACTACCACATCAAGGCCGAGCACCAGGGCCTCGCGGGCTTCGCCCTCGTCTTCCTGCTGCTGCGCGCCTTCTCCTCCGGCTGTGCCGCCCTGACGGGCGTGGAGGCCATCTCCAACGGCGTCCCGGCCTTCCGCAAGCCCAAGTCGAAGAACGCGGCGACCACGCTGGCCATGATGGGCCTGCTGGCCGTCACCATGTTCTGCGGCATCATCGCCCTCGCCATGGCGACGAACGTCCGCATGGCCGAGCACCCGGCCACCGACCTGATCCACAACGGCAGCCCGGTCGGCTCCGGCTACGTCCAGAACCCGGTGATCTCCCAGGTCGCCGAGGCGGTGTTCGGCAAGGGCAGCTTCCTGTTCATCCTGCTGGCGGCCGCCACCGCCCTGGTGCTGTTCCTGGCGGCCAACACGGCCTACAACGGCTTCCCGCTGCTCGGCTCGATCCTCGCCCAGGACCGCTACCTGCCGCGCCAGCTGCACACCCGCGGCGACCGCCTCGCCTTCTCCAACGGCATCGTGCTGCTGGCGGGTGCCGCCGCGCTGCTCGTGATCATCTACGGCGCCGACTCCACCCGCCTCATCCAGCTCTACATCGTGGGCGTGTTCGTGTCCTTCACGCTCAGCCAGACCGGCATGGTCCGGCACTGGAACCGCCACCTCGCCGTCGAGAAGAACCAGGCGGCCCGCAGCCACATGATCCGCTCCCGCGCGATCAACGCCTTCGGCGCCTTCTTCACCGGCCTGGTGCTGGTGGTCGTCCTCGTCACCAAGTTCACGCACGGCGCCTGGGTCGCCCTGCTGGGCATGTGCATCTTCTACGCGACGATGACCGCCATCCGTAAGCACTACGACCGCGTGGCCGACGAGATCGCCGCCCCCGAGGGCCCAAGCGACGACAGCGTCCGCCCCTCCCGGGTGCACTCGGTCGTCCTGATCTCCAAGATCCACCGCCCGACCCTGCGCGCCATGGCCTACGCCAAGCTGATGCGCTCGGACACCCTCGAGGCGCTCACCGTCAACGTCGACCCGGCGGAGACCAAGGCGCTGCGCGAGGAGTGGGAGCGGCGCGGGATCGACGTACCGCTGAAGGTCCTCGACTCGCCCTACCGCGAGATCACGCGGCCGATCATCGAGTACGTCAAGGGCCTGCGCAAGGAGTCCCCGCGGGACGCGGTCTCCGTGATCATCCCCGAGTACGTGGTCGGCCACTGGTACGAGCACCTGCTGCACAACCAGAGCGCCCTGCGCCTGAAGGGCCGGCTGCTCTTCACTCCCGGCGTGATGGTGACCTCCGTGCCCTACCAGCTGGCGTCCTCCGAGGCGGCCAAGCTGCGGGCCCGCAGGCGCCAGGACTGGAACGCGCCCGGCGCGGTCCGGCGCGGCCCGGCGGTGGAACGCCCGAAGGAGCCGGCCGCCAAGGACTGAGGCGTCGAGGCGTCCGGGAGAGGCCGTAGACTGGTGGGCTGTTGTCAGGCCCACCGGCCGCGGCCTCTTCCCCTTCCCGATCTGGAGTCACCCCACCATGCAGACAGAACCGACGAAGTCTCTGGTGGGGGAGGAGTACGAGGTCGAGATCGGCCCCGTCGCCCACGGCGGCCACTGCATCGCCCGTACCGCCGAGGGCCAGGTCCTGTTCGTCCGGCACGCGCTGCCGGGCGAGCGGGTGGTGGCCCGGGTGACCGAGGGCGAGGAGGGCGCCCGCTTCCTGCGCGCGGACGCCGTCGAGATCCTCGACCCGTCCAAGGACCGCGTCGAGGCGCCCTGCCCCTACGCCGGCCCCGGCCGCTGCGGCGGCTGCGACTGGCAGCACGCCAAGCCGGGTGCCCAGCGCCGCCTGAAGGGCGAGGTGATCGCCGAGCAGCTCCAGCGGCTCGCGGGCCTCACCCCGGAGGAGGCCGGCTGGGACGGCACGGTGATGCCCGCCGAGGGCGACAAGCTGCCCGCCGGTCAGGTGCCGCAGTGGCGGACCCGGGTCCAGTACGCGGTGGACGCCGACGGCAACGCCGGACTGCGCCGCCACCGCTCCCACGAGGTCGAGCCGATCGACCACTGCATGATCGCCGCCCCGGCGTCAGCGAGCTCGGCATCGAGGAGCGGGACTGGGCGGGCATGGCCTCCGTCGAGGCGATCGCCGCGACCGGTTCCCAGGACCGCATGGTGATCCTGGAGCCGCGTCCCGGTGCCCGGCTTCCCCTGGTCGAGCTCGACCGGCCGGTCTCCGTGATGCGCGTGGACGAGAAGGACGGCGGCATCCACCGTGTCCACGGCCGCGCGTTCGTGCGCGAGCGCGCCGACGACCACACCTACCGCGTCGGCAGCGGCGGCTTCTGGCAGGTCCACCCGAAGGCGGCCGACACCCTCGTCAAGGCCGTCATGCAGGGCCTGCTGCCCCGCAAGGGCGAGATGGCCCTCGACCTCTACTGCGGCGTCGGCCTGTTCGCCGGCGCCCTGGCCGACCGTCTCGGCGAGAAGGGCGCGGTCCTCGGTATCGAGTCCGGCAAGCGGGCGGTGGAGGACGCGCGGCACAACCTGGCGGGCTTCCCCCGGGTCCGCATCGAGCAGGGCAAGGTCGAGTCGGTCCTCCCGCGCACGGGCATCACCGAGGTCGACCTGATCGTCCTCGACCCGCCCCGCGCCGGCGCCGGCCGCCGGACCGTCGACCACCTCACCTCGCTCGGCGCCCGCCGCATCGCCTACGTGGCCTGCGACCCGGCCGCCCTGGCCCGCGACCTGGGCTACTTCCGCGACGGGGGCTACCGGGTGCGGACGCTGCGGGCGTTCGACCTGTTCCCGATGACGCATCATGTGGAGTGCGTGGCGATTCTGGAGCCTGCCGCGAAGGGTGCCTGACCTGCGGATTGCGATTTGGATGGTTCGCTCGATCTGTTTTGCCGCCTGCATCGGGTCGAGCGAACGGTGTCCTGGTGCTAGGCATTCTGACCTGCGGTTATGAGACAGCGCACGGTCCTGACGGCGTGAGTGTTGGGGCGGTGCCAAGGATTCTTGACGCTCGGATGACGCCCGCTCGGAATACGCCGCCGCATCGCTTGCGCGTAGTGGCCGACGAGCATCGGCAGACCCCACCGAACGGCAGCAAGGCGTCATGGGCTCGGCTGCCGGTATACCTGCGTTACCCAGCGTCCAGAACCGAGAAGCTGGGATTCACCCTCGGGTATGCGTGCGATGCTGCCGGGCCGGACGTCAGGGAGCGTGGCGGGACGCAGTTCCAGCTTTCCCTCGGGTATGTCGACGCCCTTCAGCTCGTTGAGCCGCCGCAGCAGTTCGGCGCGCAGCCCGCGGTCGGTGAAGGGCTCGCGCGCGGCGAAGTGCTGGAACACCACCTCCGCCGTGCCACCGCGTCCGCCGCCTGGGTAGAGCGTCAGCGGCCATATACCGCGGCCCGGTGCCCCGGCCTCTCCGAGCATGAGGAACGCGCTGGTGATGGCCTGCCCGGCGCCGTGGCCGACCCATCCGCCGAGCTCCTCCCAACGGGTGAGAAGGGCACGGACCGCGTCGACTGTTGCAGGGGAGTCGTCTGCCGCGAGCTGACGGGAGAACCGGTCGGCGCGCGTCTCCTCACTCTGGCCTTGCACCGTGCGCTGTGCCGTGTCGTCGTCCGCCTGGGTGTCGTCGACACCGGTGAGCAGGAGGGCGAGATCGTCGGCGGTGATGCGTTGGGCCGGATCGGCGGCACCGTTGACCGTGAAGCGGACGCCGTCCGCGGTCAACCGGGCGCGGACATCGCCGCCCTCGCCCGGGGACGTCCAGCGGAACCCGTCGGAGACCTTGCCCTCGGAGGTGAGCACGCGATAGGCGTTGGCCACGCCTGGGGTGGCGGCCAGGTGGTTCCCCACGGCCTGCGCGCCTGAACCGAGGAATGCGGCGAGGTCACCGTAGGACGTCCAGGTGCCGGGAGGGAGCGCAGCGGGTACCTGATGTGCCAGCTGCCAGTCGCGGCTGCGCTCTGCCCGACCGATTCCACGCAGAGGGGCCGGCCACAGTGCGATCGCCCGCTCCGCGAGATCGTCGGCGCGGGCCAGAATCTCCTGTGCCCCCCATCGGTCGGTGGCTGCGATGCGTCGGTTCATCTCCAGGTGGCTGCCCTTGAGCAAGTCCTGCTTGCGTTCAAACGGGTGATTGGACAGTTCCGAATTGACCGCTGTCAGGGTCAGGTTGCCGAGCGTATGCCGGAGCCGAGCGTGCAGCTCCTCGGCGGTTTCTGTAGCGCCCGCGTCCTCGCTCAGCACTCGGGCGGAAACGGTGTCCACGGTCACGCTAGACCACCGCCCGCGCCCGCGGGAGGCCGGTCACCGCCCGTTCCCCGGCAGACCGGGGCGCACACCCCTCTTCCGGGACACGGCCCGGGATGTCGGCGCCGCCCTCTACGGTGGAGATCGCCGATGCCGCGGGGACGACGGGGAGGGGCGAAGGCGTGCGCAGGGTGCCACCGGAGATGTTCCGGTTCACGACGGGTGAGAAGGCCGACCTGAACGGGGCGGTGCTGAACGCCTTCGGCGTGGCCGGCGAGCACCTCGAAACCACGCTCGGGCCCGACGGGGTACGCGAGCGACTGCGCATGGTGGGCTGGGTGGCGGCCGTCGACGACGGGGAACTGCACGAAGCGCTCGCCCGGCTCGTGAAGTGGGAACTCCTCGACGTCGTGCACAACCACGCGGAGAACTACCGCACGGCCGAGGAGTACGAGCGGCGCAACCTCCAGTACTCGCTGACCCGCCGGGGAGAGGCGGCCCTGGCCGGAGTGCGGCACGCGCTCGAGGTGCTGGCTTCCACAGGGGCGCTGCAGACGGCCGTGCTGGAGGCCATCGCCGACCGCCTGGACGACCTGTGCCTGCTGTCCGGCGAACCCGCCTCCGCCGATCGGCGGATCTTCAGCACGCTGCGCGAGCTGGAGGCGCATCTGGAGGCCCTGGTGGACAACACCAAGGCGTTCAACGGCGAACTCCAGCGCCTCCTGCGCGCCGAGGGCGCGGACCTGGACGTGTTCCGTGAGGTCAAGGCCGCCACCGTCGCGTACCTCCAGGAGTTCCTCGTCAACCTCGACCGGCGCCGGCAGGCAGTCGCCGCCGCCGTGGCCCGGGTGGAGGAGAGGGGGACCGCCGTGCTGCGCGAGCGCGCCCTGCGCGGGGCCGAACTGCCCCCGGTCGCCGGTGAGGACCCTGCGGCAGGCTGGCTGGAGAGCAGGCGGGCGCGCTGGGCGGGCCTGCGGGCGTGGTTCCTGCCGGACGACGGGGCACGGCCCCGGATCGAGCAGCTGCACGACATCGCCCGGCGCGCCATCGTCTCGCTCCTGCAGGTCCTGGAAAGGATCAACGAGTCACGGCGGCGCTCCTCCAGCGCCGTACAGGACTTCCGGGAACTGGCGCGCTGGTTCGCGGCGGCCCCGGCGGAGGAGGACCTGCACCGGCTGTGGTCGGCGGCCTTCGGTCTCGGCCCGGCGCGCCACGCTCACCTCGCACACCCGGACCCGGAGTTGATCCCGTCGTCCCGTTCCTGGTCCGAGGCCCCGCCCGTGGAGGTGTCCGCGCTGCTGCGGACCAGTGGACGGACCGAGCGCTTCACCCGCACGGCCAGAGTGCGGGACGTCACGGCGGTCAGGGCCGACCGCGCGGAGCGGGCCCGCGCGGAGCGGGCGGAACTCGCGCGTGCCTGGCAGGCGTTGGAGACGGATGGCCCCGTGCGCCTGTCCTCCTTCGGCACACTGGATCCCGCCGCCTTCGAGCGGCTGCTCGACCTGGTGGGCCGGGCCCTGTCCGCCCGGCCGGACACGACCGGCTCACGCCGCGCCACGACGGGCGACGGCCGGGTGGAGATCGCGCTGTCCCCACCTCCCGACGAGCGCACCGCCGTACTGCGCACGACGAAGGGCACGCTCGCCGGACCGGACTACGTCGTGCTCATCACAGCGGCCGGCGCAGCGAGCACCCTCTCACGGCCGGGCGCCGCGCGGCGCGAGGCAGCCGGATGAGCACCCTCGCCAACCAACTCGCCGCCGCGGAACGGGAGCAGGTCGCCCGTGCCATCCGTCTCCTGCTGGCCCGGCCCTGCTGACCGAGGCCGCCGACCCGGCCGGTTTCGAACTCGTACGCCGCCGTCGCGAGCCGCTGGCCCAGTGGTTCGACTACACCTGCGGCTGGAGCCTGGTGGTGGAACCGCGCCGCGGCTACGCCCGCCTCACCAAGGTCCGCGCCGACCCGGACGGCTCCCGCCCGGCTCGCAGGGCGCGCTCCGGCCGGGCCCCGTTCGACCGCAGGCGTTACGTGCTGCTGTGCGTGACCGCCGCCGAGCTGCTGTCCATGCCGATGACGACCATCGGCATGCTCGCCGACCGTGTCGTGCAGGCCACGTCCGCCGACCGGGCGTTGTCCGCGTTCGACCCGGTGCACAAGCCGGAGCGGATGGCGTTCGTCGACGTCCTGAAACTGCTGGAGTCCCACGACGTGCTGCGCGCGGTCGACGGGACCACCGAGGCCTACGTCGAGTCCGCCGGGGCGAAGGTCCTCTACCGGGTGGACACCACGCTGCTGATGCGGCTGCCCGCCGCGCCCGTCGGCGCCTCCCGACTCGCCGTACCCCCGGACGAGGTGCCCGCGCGGTTCGGGGAACTCCTCACCGGTCTGGTGCGGGAGCGCCGCTACGGCGGCGCGGTTGCCGACGGCACGGCGGAGGAGCCGCACGGCGAGAGAGCCGCCACGGACGCGCAGCGCAACCTGAGGCTGCGCCACTCGGTGCTGCGCCGCCTCTTCGACGACCCCGTGCTGTACCGGACGGACCTGACCGACGACGAGCTGGCGTACGTCACTTCCCTGACCGGACGCCAGATCCTGCGCCGCTCGGTCGAGCAGGCCGGTTTCCTGCTGGAGGAACGAGCCGAGGGCTTCCTGCTCGTGGACCCGGACGGGCTGGCCACCGATGTCCGCTTCCCCGACGACACGTCCACCGCCCGGGTCGCCGCGCTGCTCCTCCTGGAGCCGCTGTGCGCCGTGCCCGTCGGACTGCTGCCCGAGCAGCTAGCCGAGGCCGGAGCGGATCTGCTGCGGCGCTTCCCGAGGTGGGCCAGGGCGTACCAGTCCGAGGACGGCGCGGCCCGGCTGTCCGACGACGCCGTACGCGTCCTGCGTGACGTCGGCCTCGCCCGCCGGGCCGGGGACCGTGTCGTGGCGTGCCCGGCCGCCTACCGCTACCGCCTGACGGAGACGACGAGTTCGGACCGGGACGACAAGCCCGGACCGGAGTGGGACGCCACCTCCCACCAGGCGGCGCGCGGCCCGGCGGCCGAGGGCGTCGCCGCAGAAGGAGACGAGCAGTGAGCGTGACAGAGCTTCCCTTCCCGCGGCGGCCGGAGCCCACCGAACCGGCCGTGGCAGGGGCCGCCCGAGCGGCGGCTGCCGTCGGCAGCCGCTGGCAGCCCCACCGCGCCGGCATCCTCAACGTCTGGCGCTACTACGACGAGACGTTCACCTTCCACCAGGGCCGCCTGCTGCTGCGCGGCCAGAACGGTTCGGGCAAGTCCAAGGCCCTGGAACTGCTCCTGCCGTTCCTCTTCGACGCCAGCCTCCGCCCCAACCGCCTGTCCACGTTCGGCGGTTCGGAACGCACCATGCACTGGAACCTGCTGGGCGAGGGCGCCTCCGGCAAGACCCGCGTCGGATACGTGTGGATGGAGTTCCGTCGCGTCGGCGACGACGGCACCGAGCGGTGGTTCGGCTGCGGGGCCCGCCTGCAGGCGAGCGTGCACACCAGCGCGGTGCACGCCGACTACTTCACCACCGGCTCCAGAATCGCCCACCCCGGCGGTGTGCCCCTCGTCAACGAGGCGGGACAGCCACTGACCCGGGCCGCCCTCGCCGAAGCCCTGCGCGACCGCGGCGACGTCCATGTCTCGGCCACCGACTACCGCACGGCCGTACGGCGTGAACTCTTCGCGGGGATGGGGGAGCAACGATACGAGTCGCTGCTGTCCGCGCTGCTCCAGCTGCGTCAGCCCAAACTGTCGGAACGGCTCGACCCGTCCCTGCTCTCCACCCTGCTGTCCCGTGCCCTGCCCCCGCTGGGCGAGGGGAGATCGCCGAACTCGCCGAGGGCTTCGAGCGGCTCGACCGGCAGCGCGAACACCTCAGGCGGCTCGACGAGGAGGTGACGGCCGCCGAGACCGTCGCGTCCCGGCAGCGTGCCTACGCGCGGCGGGTCCTGCGTGCGAGTTCCGCCGCGCTCATCTCGGCCACGACCGACATGGACAACCTCACCAGGGTCGCCCGCCAGAGCGCCGAGGAGCTCGAACAGGCGCTGGCGGAACGACGGTCGGCCCAGGCCCGGCGCGAGGAACAGGAGCTGCGCGCGCGTGCGCTGGACGAGACCGTCGAGGGCCTGCGCGAGAGTGACGCGTACCGGAAGGGCGAGGAACTCGACCGGCTCCGCCGCCGCACCGAAGACGTGGCGGCCGCCGCCGAAAGGCAGCGAGCAGTCGCCCAGGACGCTCAGGCCCGGTCGGAGGAGGACCAGCGGCACGCCGACGAGGCCGCGGACCAGGCCCGCATACTCGGCGAGCACTCGCGCGAAGCCGCCGGGGAAGCACACAGAGCGGCCCGGGCAGCAGGGCTGGAATCCATCCACCACGAGGTGGGGACGGTCCTAGAAGCGGATCCCGCGGTGGCCCGCCCCCACATCGCGGGACGCGACGAGGGCGGCGGCCCGCGCACGACGAGCGAGAACGGCGCGCGACAAGCCCGTCGGCTGCTGCGTGGCGCGGACACCGCCCGACGGCAGCAGGTCACCCTCGTCACCGAGGCGATCGACGAGCATGATCGCGCCGTACGCGACCGAGGCGCCACCGAGGAACTGCTGGACGAGGCCCGCACCCGTCTCGCGGAGGCGATCGCCCGGCGGGACGAGGCGTCCGCCGCCTGGGACGACGCCCTCGCCGCACAGGTGGAACGCCTGCTCGCCTGGGCCGAGGACTGCACGGAACTGCGCATCACCGACCTCGACGCACTCGCTGCCACAGCAGCGGCGGAGGCCGAGGCGACGGCGCTGACCGAAGCCACCGCGCGCCCGCTGGAACAGGAGATCGCCGAGGCGGAGGCCACCACCTGGGCCGCACGCCAGGGCCTGCGGGACGAGCGGAGCCGACTGGAGGAGCAGCTACGACGGCTGAGCGGTGAAACAGACCTGCCGCCTGCGCCCCCGCCCACCCGCACCACCGTCCGTACGGCGACGGCAGGAGCACCCCTGTGGCGGTTGGTCGCCTTCCGTGAAGGCGTCCCGCTCCCCGTCCAGTCCGCGGTGGAGGCCGCACTGGAGGCGTCGGGTCTCCTGGACGCCTGGGTCAGTCCCTACGACGGCATCACGCTGCCGGGTCACGACACGCGCGCCGAGGCCGCCCTGGCCGCGACCGCCGCGGGGCCCAGCCTGCTGCAGGTACTGCGGCCCGAGGAGGACATCCCCGTCCCGGCCGACACCGTGACCCGCATCCTCGCAGGCATCGCCTACGGCCCCACTCTGCCGGGCGGGCACCCCGCGGCCGTCTCCGCCGACGGCGCATGGCGTCTCGCGCTCGTCACCGGGACGTGGAGCAAGCCGGAACCCGCCCACATCGGCGCCCTGGCACGTCAGCGGGCCAGGCAGCGCATGATCGGCGAACTGACCGACCGCATCGGCGAGACGAACGCCTCCCTCGCCGCACTCGACGACCGGCTGCGCGGCCTCGCCGCCCGCCGCGCCCGGCTGGACGCCGACCGGTCTGCCCGCCCCGACCACCGGGAACCCGACGCACGGCGGCGCGACCGGGACCGCGCAGAGGACGCAGTGGCGGCTCGGGACGACGCCGTGCGTGACGTCGCCGCTCGTCTGGCGCGGTGCGAGAGGGAGGTGGCGGGCACTCTGCGCACGCTCGACCGACGAGCCGCCGAACACGGACTGCCCACCGACCGCGCCCGGTTGCGTACGCTCTCCGACGCCATCGACCGGTTCCGGGACACCGCTGACAGTTGGGTGGACGCCCGGCTCGCCGCGACCGCCGCCACCGACCAGTCCCGCGATCGGGCCGCCCAGGCGGCCCGATCGCGCCGGACCGCAGAGGAACGCGCCGAGGACGCGGCCGCCACCGAAGCGGAGGCAACGGGGCTGAAAGCGCGCCTGGAGGCGGTGGAAGCCACCGTCGGCGCGGACTACCGGCAGATCGTCGCACGCCTCGCCGAGGCGCGCGCCGAGCTGCGCAGCTGCCGCGAGGAGGCCGGCCGGGCCGCCGAACTCCTGCTGCGCCTGGAAGGACAGGTCGGAGAACTGCGGGCCACCAGCGGCCAGGACGCCGAACGACGGGAACAGGCCGCCGCGACCAGGGACGCAGCGGCGCGCCGGTTCCGGCACCTGTGTCTGGCCGGGCTGGCCGAGGACGCCGGCATCCCACCGGCACTCGACGCCGGGGACGGCACCAAGGCCACCTTGGAGGCCGCCCGCGCCACGGCGGCGAGGTGGCCGGACCTCCCGCACGCCCCACGCAACCTGGGCGACGCCGCGACCCGCCTGTCCGAAGCGGTCCACGAGGCCCGCCAGCGCCTCGGCACCCGTGCCGACCTGGATCTGGAACCCGACGACGACATCCAGCTCTTCACCGCCACCCTGGACGGCGTACGGGTGGGGCGACGGGCCTGCTCAGCACGCTCACCCAGGAGCGGGACCGCAGCCGGGACGACATCACGGCCGCCGAGCGGCGCCTGTTCGACCAGATCCTCACGGGCGACATCCGCCGCCACCTCGCGGCCCGCATCCGCCAGGCCGGTGAACTCGTCGACCGCATGAACGGGCACCTGGAGCGGGTCCGCACCGCCTCCAACGTCGCCGTCCAACTCGTCTGGGACGTCCGCCCGGACCTTCCGGACAGCACCCGTACCGCCCGTCAGCTGCTGCTCAAGGACCCCGGCCGGATCACCGAGAGCGACCGGGAGGCGTTGCACGTCTTCTTCCGCGCCCGCATCGAGGAGGCCAAGGGCGGTGTAACGGCCGCGAGCTGGGAGGAACAGCTCGGCGAGGTACTCGACTACACCGCCTGGCACCGTTTCACCGTCCGCCTCGACCGGGCGAACGGGACCGGCTGGCAGCCGCTGACCAAGAAGCTGCACGGCGCGCTCTCCGGCGGAGAGAAGGCCATCGCACTGCACCTGCCCTCTTCGCCGCCGTCGCCGCCCACTACGAGGCCGTGCCCCTGGCACCCCGGCCGATCCTCCTGGACGAGGTCTTCGTCGGAGTCGACACGGTCAACCGCGGACAGGTCTTCGCGCTGCTCACCGCCCTCGACCTGGACCTCATGGTCACCTCCGACCACGAATGGTGCACCTACGGCGAACTGCCCGGCATCGCCGTCCACCAACTCCTCACCGGCGGGGACGACGACGCGGTCACCAGCGCCCGCTTCGTCTGGAACGGCGTCGACCTGGAGGTGGAATGACCAGCGCCGACGCGACGGTCCCCACGGGACCGGCCCCGGGCGAGGCCACCCTGCGCCGCCCCGAACTCCGCCCCTCTGGGACACGCTCCACAGCCGCCTCTCCTCCGGCCGCCCCGTCACACGGGTGCGCCTCGGACCGCTCGACGACACCCAGCGCGAGGCACTCGCCGACCTCCTGGGCCTCGACCGTCTGCCGGACGCACGCCCCTCCGTCCCCCTGACCCGCCTGGAAGAGGCCGTCACCGAACTCTCCGGCCGCACCGTACGAGAAATCGTCAGCGAACTGGTCGGCCCCCTCGGCGACAGAGCCGGCGAGCGGCGTCGTCAGAGGGACGAGCGGGCCGAGCTGTGGACCTGGCTGGCCAGGCACGAGACGGTGAGGGCCCAGCCGGCGCTCTCCGACTGGGCCGCCACCTGCCGGGCAGCCGGCGTGGTCGCCGGCTCGGCGGAGCACACCCGCACGCTGCTCACGGACGCGCTCAAGGTGCTCGCCGCACTGCCCGGCCAGGCAGAACCCCTGCCCGTCTTCGCCGCCCGGGTCCTGAGCGGCCGAGCGCACGCACTCGACGACGGCACACCCCTGTCCGCACTCGTCCTGCGCGCCCTGGTGACCGTGTACGACACCGTCCCTCCGCAGTCCGCCGCGGAACGGCGTGCCCTGTGGACCCGCGCGGGTGTCGCCGACGACGAGCTGTCCGCCACCGTCCTCGTCGGCGGTCTGCGCCCCGTCGGCGACGGCCTGCTCGCCCGGGTGGCCACAGCGTGCACAGAGGTCGGTCAGGCCACCAGCCTGACCCTCGCCCATGTCCGGTATCCGGGCGAATTCATCCTTTCCGAGGCCCCTGAATCCGTCGTCCACGTCGTGGAGAACCCCAGCATCCTGGCGCTGGCCCTACGCCGCTTCGGTCCCTGCTGCCCGCCTCTCGTCTGTACGTCCGGCTGGCCCAACAGCGCCGCGATCCAGCTCCTGCGCATGCTCGCGGACCACGGCGCGGCTCTTCGCTACCACGGTGACTTCGACGGCGAGGGCATCCGCATCGCCGCGTACGTCCTGGACAAGACGTCGGCGCGGCCCTGGCGCATGACGGCAGCGGACTATCGTGCCGCGGTCGCCAGCAGCCCGCACGGTCCTCAGCCGGGCGCATCACCGAGGCACCGTGGGACCTTGAGCTGGCCGAGGTCATGGCGGAGCACGATACGGCCGTGGTCGAGGAACTGGTGGCTGAAGTGTTGTTGAAAGACCTCGCTGATGTGGCTCAGCAGAGGCGTCCCCTGGCTGGCCGTGACGCTCTATTGACGCTCCGAGCGGCTGAGAGGCCGTTCGGAGCGTCCGCGAACATCCGCTGACCTGAAATTGGTGCCTGTCCACCAGCGAGCAAGTCCCGGCTCCCCATACCCCACCTCGGCGCCGACTGGGATGTGTCAGGCGGGACCTGTGCGAGCGGCGGGCAGCGTCCAGGGCTGTCGTCTGGTGTTCTGCCCGTTTAGCCAGGATGACTCAGCGGCACGGCCCCCGAGTGCGACGGACATACATCGTTGTGGTACATACGCTAGTCTTGGTACATGTCGATGAAGCGCACCAACGTCTACGCTGACCCGGAAGACCTCGCGATCATCAAAGAGGCTGCGAAGCGGCGCGGTATCAGCGAGGCAGAGATCATCCGCCAGGGCATCCATCTAGCGGCCATGGCCAACCGGGTATGGGAGGAGCCTCTGTTCTCCCGCACCTTCCGGGGAGCGGGACGCACTCCCGGTAAGCCTGACGTACGTGACGCTGTCGCCGACGCGGTGCGCCGCGAGACCGGGACCGCTGCGTGATCGTCGTCATCGCGGACACCTCCGGGCTGCTTGCTGCGCTCGACTCCGCCCACCCCGAGCACCAAGCGTCGAACGAAGCCATCATGGCTGCCGGGCTCCTGGTGATGTCCCCGCTGCTGCTCGCGGAGATCGACCACGTCGCCACGCGCGAGCTCGGCCGTGAAGCGGCCCTCAGCGCGGTCGACGACATCCGCCACTGGGTGCGACGAGGCCGTGTCGTTCTGCCCGGGATCACGGAGGATCACCTGGGTGTCGCCCAGTCGGTGCGCGCCCGTTATCGCGACTTGGACCTGGACCTCGCGGACGCGGTGAACGTGGCCCTTGCCGCCGAGTACGACACCGACGCGGTACTCACGCTCGACCGGCGCGATTTTCGGGCCGTGCGTCCATTGGGCCGGCACAAGGTGTTCCGGGTACTGCCCGACGACCTGCCGATCTGAATTCGAAGGGTGTCTGGCTGTGTCGTCTGTCGGATTCCGTCGGTGTGACGCTCGTATGACGCTCGCGGCCCTGGCGGACTCCCTGGTGAAGTGGGCAACTCCACCGGACCTGCAGTTTCCCGGATGCGGTTCCGGCCGACATCTTTCCGATGACGCATCACGTGGAGTGCGTGGCGATTCTGGAGCCTGCTGCAAAGGGGCTCTGAGCTGCTACTTGGCAGAATCCTCACGCTCGGTGTCAGGAAGTCTCATCCTCTAGGATCCCCGCAGCCCGGGCCGTCGGCACGGAAGCAAGGAATCCGGGCTCGGGCGTCCTACCGCACCTCCCCAGCGGTGGCGTGGGCTGTTGCCTCGGTCGCACGCACCCTGGGGCTGAGAGCGCGTTCCGGCCGGGCCGTGAAAGACCGCGTCGTGGTCCGAGGCCCTGAGCGGCTGGTAGGAGGAAGAGATCGCACAGGTAAGGGATCACCCCGTCCCGCTCTCCGGGTACCGTCAGGGTATGAGTCATCCGCACCCCGAACTGAAAGCCGCCCCACCCCTTCCCGAAGGAGGGCTGCGGGTCATCGCCCTGGGCGGCCTGGGTGAGATCGGCCGCAACATGACCGTCTTCGAGCACGCGGGCAAGCTGCTCATCGTCGACTGCGGCGTGCTGTTCCCCGAGGAGACCCAGCCGGGCGTGGACGTGATCCTGCCGGACTTCACCTCGATCCGGGACCGGCTGGACGACATCGTGGCCGTGGTCCTCACCCACGGCCACGAGGACCACATCGGCGGCGTGCCCTACCTGCTGCGCGAGCGGTCCGACATTCCACTCGTCGGCTCCAAGCTGACGCTGGCGTTCCTGGAGGCCAAGCTCAAGGAACACGGCATCCGGCCGCGTACGGTGCGGGTGCGGGAGGGTGACCGGCGCGGCTTCGGGCCCTTCGACTGCGAGTTCGTGGCGGTCAACCACTCCATCCCGGACAGCCTCGCGGTCGCGATCCGAACCCGGGCCGGGATGGTGCTGCACACCGGCGACTTCAAGATGGACCAGTTCCCTCTCGACGACCGCATCACCGATCTGCGCGCCTTCGCCCGTCTCGGCGAGGAGGGCGTGGACCTGTTCCTCACCGACTCCACCAACGCCGAGGTACCCGGCTTCACCACCTCCGAGCGTGAGCTGAACCCTGCGATCGAGCAGGTGATGCGCACCGCGCCGCGCCGGGTCATCGTCTCCAGCTTCGCCAGCCACGTGCACCGCATCCAGCAGGTCCTGGACGCCGCCCACCAGCACGGCCGTAAGGTCGCCTTCGTCGGCCGGTCGATGGTCCGTAACATGGGCATCGCCCGTGACCTGGGCTATCTGAAGGTCCCGTCCGGTCTGGTCGTGAGCACGAAAGAGCTGGAGAAGCTCCCGGACCACAAGATCACTCTGGTGTGCACCGGTTCCCAGGGCGAACCCATGGCCGCGCTGTCACGCATGGCCAACCGCGACCACATGATCCGCATCGGCAAGGGCGACACCGTCCTGCTCGCCAGCTCCCTCATCCCCGGCAACGAGAACGCCATCTACCGGGTGATCAACGGACTCACCCGGTGGGGCGCCCACGTGGTCCACAAGGGCAACGCCAAGGTGCACGTCTCGGGACACGCCAGCGCCGGCGAACTCGTCTACTGCTACAACATCGTCAAGCCCCGCAACGTGATGCCCGTGCACGGCGAATGGCGCCACCTGCGGGCCAACGGCGACCTCGCCATCCGTACCGGTGTCGACCCCGAACGGGTCGTCATCGCCGAGGACGGCGTCGTCGTCGACCTGGTCGACGGGCGCGCCGCCGTCACCGGCAAGGTCCCCGCCGGCAACGTCTACGTGGACGGCATGGAAGTGGGCGGCGCGACCGAAGCGTCCCTCAAGGACCGCCTCACCCTCGCCGCCGAGGGCGTGGTCACGGTGGTGGCGATCGTCGACGCCGACACCGGCGCCCTCGCCGAGGCCCCGGACTTCCTGGCCCGGGGATTCGTGCACGACGACGCAACCTTCGAGCCGGTCATCCCCGTCATCGAGAAGACCCTGGCCACCGCGGCCGAGGAAGGCGTCGGGGACGCGCGCCAGCTCGAACAACTCCTCGCCCGTGCCGTGGCGAACTGGGCGTTCCGCACCTATCGCCGCAAGCCGCTCATCATCCCCGTCATCATCGACGCCTGAGCCACACCCCGGAAGGCGTCCGGGCCGGACGCCGACGTGCAAGAGGTGAAACTCGGCGACGAGTCGTTCCTGATGTCCAGCCTCATCACCGGCCCACCGGGTCGGCCCGTACGAAGCGGGCCCGGGTTTCGCCCGGACGTGTCCATGGGCGGCCCTGTGGCGGGAGCGCTGCGCCGGGCATCCCGCAGCGCCTTCAGCAGCCGACCTGCCGCCCGAGCAGCAACCTGACGGCCACGGGGATCAGGAACGCGGACAGCCAGGCGCGGTAGCGGCGCAGGGCCCGGCGCTGCCTGCGCTGCCCGAAGACGAGGGCGAACGCCGGGTGGGCGCGGGGCGTGGGGCGGCTTCCGCGGGCGATGCGGCGCATCCGGTGGCGGACCTGTGCCATGCCGGCGGCCGAGGCGAGGGCCTTGGCGGACCAGGTGACCGGCCGCAGCCGTTCGTCGGCCTCGCGGCCCCGGCGCCGGCGGTGGGGCAGGTCCGGGGTGCCGGCGCGGGCAGGCCGAGGCGTAGCCGTCGCGGGTGCCGGCGCGGTCGGTCCCCTGACGGCCGGGCCTGCTCCCGGCGTGCCGGGGACCGGCCGACGGAGCCGGGACGAGCGCGGGACGCGGATGCCCGGGAGACACCGAGCCCCCGGTCAGGACCCCCGGTCAGGATCCCCGGTCAGGACCCTGGTCTGCTCTGCGGCCCAGCGGGCATACGGCGAAGAGCCGGAGCGGACAGCGTCCGGTGAACTCCGTCGCCAAGCGCCGAACCAGAGGGGTACTCATGTCGACTGCCGCACCCGGGAGACCCGCCGGGCTTTCCGGGAGAGACCCGGCGGGGAAAGCGGAGCCGAGAGCGGGGGCCGCCGCGTGCTGCCGCGCGGAACCGGCTGGTCCATCAGGTCGATCGGCGCCTTGACGGTCTGTCAGGCCACCCTGATGGTGGGCCTCGGGCTGCTGATCACCGGCCCCGCCCGTCACCTGTGGCCGCTGACCGCCGAGGACGGCGTCAACGAGTCCCTGGCGCACGCGCGTACGGCCACCCTGACCACCCTGTCCTCCATCGCGTCGGAGGCCGGGAACACCATGACGGTGATCGCCGTCACGCTGGCGACGTGCCTGGGCCTGATCCTGATACCCCGGCTGCCGAGGTGGCGCGAGTCCGTCTTCCTCGCCGTGGCCGTGTCCCTGCAGTCGGCGGTCTTCCTGGTCATCACGTTCGCGGTCGACCGGCACCGCCCCGAAGTGCACCGGCTCGACGGCTCCCTGCCCACGTCCAGTTACACCTCCGGCCACACCGGAGCGGCCACCGCCCTCTACGGCGGCCTGGCCGTGCTGGCGGCGTCCCGGCTGCGCGGACCGTGGCGTACCGTCGTGGTCTGCCTGCTCTGCGCCGTCCCCCTCCTGGTCGGACTCGCCCGCCTCTACCGGGCATGCACCATCCCACCGACGTCGCCGGCGGCCTCGTCAACGGAAGCCTGTCGCTGCTGATCGTGGGACGCGCCCTGCTCACCGAAGGACGCGTGACCGCTCCCCCCGCCGGCACGCCCGCGCCGTCCCCCGCGGCCGGCGAAGCGCGGCGCGATCCCGGCAGCACCGCCGTGATCTTCAACCCCACGGTCACCGACCGGGCCGGTCGCGAGGCGCTGCGCCGGGTCCTGGAACAACACGGCCACCACGCGCCGGTGTTCGTCGAGACGACCGCCGACGACCCGGGAGGCGGCCAGACGGCCGGCGCGATCCGCGACGGCGCGACCCTCGTGGTGGTGTGCGGCGGCGACGGCACGCTCCGCGCGGCCGCCGAAGCCCTGGCCGGCAGTGACGTGCCGCTCGCCCTGGTGCCCTGCGGTACCGGCAACCTCCTGGCCCGCAACCTCGGCCTGCCGCTGGCGCCGGCCGACGCCCTCGACGCCGCGCTGCGCGGCACGGCCCGTCGTGTCGACCTCGGGCGCATCGAGGGCGACGGCCTGGCCCCGGCGCACTTCGCCGCCATGGCGGGCGCCGGACTCGACGCCGCGACCATGCGGCGGGCCAACGCGAACGACCGCGCCAAGTCCCTCCTCGGCTGGCCCACCTACGCGCTCGCCGTGCTCCGCGAGATGCGCGGCCCGCGCACGGGTGTCAGCATCCGTCTCGACGGCGCGCCCGCGCTGCGCCGCACCGCCCGCATGGTGCTGGTCGGCAACGTCGGCAGCGTCCAGGGCGGGGTGACCCTCCTTCCGGCCGCCCGGCCCGACGACGGACGGCTGGACCTGCTCGTCCTGGACCCGAGCGGGATCGCCGGCTGGCTGAGCGCCGTACGGACGCTGCTGCGTCCCGGGAAGGCGGCGTCCGAGCGGCACGGGGACGAGGCCGGCGTGCCGGTGGAGTTCCACACCTTCCGCCGCGCCGAGTTCGTCTTCGACGACCCGCAGCCCCGCGAGCTGGACGGCGACCCGGTGGACTCCGGCCGGCGCCTGACCGTGGAGGTCCGTCCGGGAGCCCTGACCATGCTGCTGCCGTCGCGGGAGAAGTGATGGGCACGGCCATGAAAGTCCCGGAGACGCGGGACATGGGCGGGGAGGAACTGTCCGGCGACGAGGCATGGGCGGCGCTGCGCCGCTACGGCGGCTGGTCCCTGCTGCGGGACGTGTTCCTCCGCTTCCGGTACGCCGACGGCTTCACCCACTCCCGGGCCCTCGCCCTGCAGACGGTGCTCGCCCTCATACCCCTGAGCATCGCCTTCGTCGGGCTCTCGACCAGCCTGCACACCGAGAACGTGGGCAGGCTGGCCGAGCTGACCATCCACCGGATCGCCCAGGGACCCAGCGCCCACGTCGTGGACGACGCCCTCGACCGCAGCCGGCACACCGCGGGTGACGGCGCCGCCGTCGCCCTCTGGTTCGGCGCGGTCTTCTCGCTGGTCAACGTCACCACCGCGATGTGCCAGATCGAGCGGGGCGCCAACCGTATCTACGGCAACGAACGCGACCGCCCCTTCCACCGCAAGTACCTGCGCGGGCTGCTGATGTCCGTCGGCGCGGGCCTCCCGCTCGGCCTCGGGTTCATCGTCATGATCGCCGGGGACGACCTCGCCTCGGCGGCGGTGACCGTCTACCACCTCGGCAGCGGCACCCGGGCGGCCTGGGACATACTGCGCTGGCCCTTCGGGCTGCTGCTCGCGCTCATCTCCGCGAGCACCGTCTTCCGCCGCTCACCGCGCCGCAAGCAGCCCGGCTACACCTGGCTGGCCTTCGGCGCCGCCGTCTACCTGGTGCTGTGGATGACGCTGACCTGGCTGCTGAGCCTCTACCTGGACCTCAGCGGTTCCTTCGACACCATCTACGGCCCCCTGAGCGCCTTCATGTCCCTGCTGCTGTGGGCCTACCTGACCTCGATCGCCCTCTTCCTCGGGCTCACCTTCGCCGCGCAGCTGGAGGCGGCGCGCGGCCGCCGCCCCAGCCCGGTACGAGCAGACCCGGGAGTCTGAATGCTCAAGTCGACCGCACTCCGCACCACCCGCGAACGCCGCGCGCGGGCCGACCGCAGGTACGGCGCCCGGCTGCTGGGCGGCGCCGCCCTCGCCGCCGTGGCCGCGGTCGCCTTCGGGCTCCTCCTCACCCTGGTCGAGGGCCAGTGGCGGCCGCTGCGGCACCTGGACACCTCCGCCGCGCGGGACCTGCACGCGTACGCCCTGGGCCATCCGGGGTGGACGGACGTGCTGCACCTGCTGTCCGACCGGATCTGGGATCCCGTCACGCTGCGCGCGGCCGTCGCGCTGCTGACCGGGTGGCTCCTGTACCGCCGGGCCTGGCGGCTGGCGGCCTGGGCGGCGGTGACCGCCGTGGCCGGGGGACTGGTCGGACTGCTGGTGAAGATCGTGGTGGAGCGCGCCCGGCCCGCTCTGGACGACCCGGTGGCGCACGCCGCGGGCTACTCCTTCCCGTCCGGCCACGCGATGACGGCGACCACGTCCTTCGCCGTCTTCATGCTGGTCCTGGCGCCCCTCGTACCGCGGGCCTGGCGCATCGCCGGCTGGTGCGTCGCCGTGTTCTCCGTCCTCGGGGTCGGTTTCACCCGGGTCGCCCTCGGCGTGCACTGGTTCAGCGACGTGCTGGGCGGCTGGCTCCTCGGCGTGGCCGTCGTCGCCCTCACCGCCTGGGCCTTCGAGGCCTGGCGCGCCGACGCCGGGCGGCGCCGCACCCCGGTGAGTCAGGGGCTGGAGCCCGAACTCGGCGAGGCGGAACCCGAACCCGGACCGTCGGGCCGCTGACCGGCGCGCCCCCGCGCGCGACGGGCGCGGGGGCGCGACCGCCCGCTGTCAGTCCGGGGCCAGGGCGTCGAGCGCCTCCTCGACGCTGGCATGCAGGGTGAGGAGCTGGTCCAGCCCCGCCACCCGGAAGAGCTGGGCCATGACCGGGCTGAGCGCCGCGACCGAGAACGACGAGCCCGCCTCCGCGGCGCGATGGTGCGCGGTGATGATCTCGGTCATCCCGGTGGAGTCGCAGTAGTCGAGGCCCGAAAGGTCGGCGATGACACCCGCCCCGGGGTCGCGCAGCACGTCCGCGACGGCCGTACGGAGACGGAGGCCCGTGTAGAGGTCCAGCTCTCCCGCCAGACGCAGCACCACCAGCCCCGACGGGTACGGTCGTGTGCTGATGGAGAGAGCGCCCTCTGTCTCGTTCAACGGGTCCCCTGTGAGGTGAGTCGGACGCGCCGGGGCGACGGACCGCGTTCCGGCGGCCGACGCGTGCGAGGGGTGCGACTCCCGCGTCCCGTGCGCATCCATGGCCATGCGCTACCCGCACAGGTATCCCGATTCGCCTGGATCATCCTCCGGGATCCCGGCCGATCGCCCCACGGTACCCGGACCGCCCCCGCGGACCGGGCCTTCCCGGTGTCTGAGAGACTGCCCGTGAGGTGCGGAAGTCGGCACCCACGAGAACCGGCGGGAAACCCGCCGGGGTGGGGCGGCGATCACGGGGCAGACAGGACATGGGCACGCGGTCGGTTCGCCCCGCGTGCGCGTTCGGCATGATTCGGCCCGGTCACGGGCCACCATGAGGGGACGGGTCGCGTGGGTCGTTCGGGCGAGGCTGGGCACGGACCGCATCCCGCGGGTGAGGACGGCGTGTTCGCCGTCGACCGCGAGGTGGGCGCGGACCTGGCCGACGTGGACTGGGCCGCCACGCCCCTGGGCCCCCGGGGCAGTGGCCGCAGAGCCTGCGGACGGCCGTCAGCATCCTGCTGTCCTCGCGTTTCCCCATGTGGATGGCCTGGGGCGAGCAGCTCACCTTCTTCTGCAACGCCGCCTACCGCCGTGACACGCTGGGCCGCAAGTACCCGTGGGCGCTGGGGCGGCCCGCGAGCGAGGTGTGGGCGGAGGTCTGGGCCGACGCCGGCCCGCGCATCGAGTCCGTGCTCAGTACGGGCGAGGCCACCTGGGACGAAGGGCTGCTGCTGCTCCTGGAGCGTTCCGGCTACAGCGAGGAGACGTACCACACCTTCTCCTACAGTCCGCTGCGGGACGACACCGGCGATGTCGTGGGCATGTTGTGCGTGGTGAGCGAGGACACCGACCGGGTGATCGGCGAGAGGCGCATGGCCACGCTGCGCGACCTGGGCTCCGATCCGAGCGTGATCCGCACCGAGCAGGAGGCGCTGGCCTTCGCCGACCTGCAGCTGCGCCGCAACGGCAAGGACCTGCCGTTCACCCTGACCTACCTGTTCGACGGCGACACCGCCCGGCTGGCCGGGGCGAGCGGCGTCCCGGCCGGCCACCCGGCCGCGCCGGCCGTCCTCGCGGTCGACGAGCCGGGCGGTGTGTGGCCGGCCGCGGCTCCGGCCGCCGGCGAGGCGGCCCTCGTACCCCTGACCGGGGACGCCTTCGACGGGCTGCCCACGGGTGACTGGCCCGAGCCCCCCGTCCGGGCCCTCGTGGTCCCGCTCCTGCGGCAGGGCGAAGCCCCCTACGGGTTCTTCGTGGCGGGGCTCAACCGGTACCGCCTGCTGGACGAGGGCTACCGGGGATTCGTCGAACTGGCCGCGGGCCACATCGCCTCCGGCATCGGCAGCGCCCGCAGCTACCAGGCCCAGCAACGGCGCGCGGAGGAACTGGCCGAACTCGACCGGGCCAAGACCGCCTTCTTCTCCAACATCAGCCACGAGTTCCGGACTCCGCTGAGCCTGATCATGGGCCCGGTCGAGGAACTCCGCACCCGGCTCGCCGATGCGGCGGACCCCGTGCGCCAGGAACTCGACGCCATCCACCGCAACGGGCTGCGGCTGGGCAAGCTGGTCAACACGCTGCTGGACTTCTCCCGCATCGAGGCCGGCCGGATGCAGGCCCGGTACGAACCCGCCGACCTGGCCGCGGTCACCGCCGAGCTGGCCAGCGTCTTCCGCTCGGCCATGGAGCGGGCCCAGCTCGCCTTCGACGTGGACTGCCCGCCCCTGCGCGAACCGGTGTACGTCGACCGGGGCCTGTGGGAGAAGGTGGTCCTCAACCTGCTGAGCAACGCGCTGAAGTTCACCTTCCACGGTGCGGTGCGCGTCGCGGTGCGCGAGACGGGCGGCCACGCCGTGGTCACCGTCGCCGACACCGGGACCGGCGTGCCGGAGGAGGAGATGCCGCGGCTGTTCGAGCGCTTCCACCGCATCGGCAACGCCCGCTCCCGCTCCAACGAGGGCAGCGGCATCGGGCTGGCCCTGGTGCAGGAACTCGTCGGTCTGCACGGCGGCACGATCGGCGCCGAGAGCACCGAGGGCGAAGGCACCACCTTCACCATCCGGCTGCCCTTCGGCACGGCCCATCTGCCCCCGGACTGCGTGTCGCCGGAAGCGGCCGGGGCCGCGGAGCCGGCCGGCGCCGACCCCTACGTCCTGGAGGCCCTGCGCTGGCTTCCGGGCGGCGGCACCGAGGGGACGGCCGACGGCCGGACGGACCGGGCCCGGACGGACACCATCGCGTCCGCACCCGCGGACGCGCCGCGCACCCGGGTGCTCGTGGCCGACGACAACGTCGACATGCGCGAGTACCTGACGCGCATCCTCGCCGGAGCGGGGTACGAGGTCACCGCCGTCACGGACGGGGTGGAAGCGCTCGCCCGCGCCCGCCGCGAACTCCCCGACCTCGTCGTCAGCGATGTGATGATGCCCCGGCTGGGCGGACTGGAACTGGTGGCGAGGCTGCGCGGCGACACCCGCACGGCCTCGGTGCCCGTGCTGCTGCTGTCGGCCAGGGCCGGGCAGGAGGCCTCCATCGAGGGGCTGCGGGCGGGCGCCGACGACTACCTGGTCAAGCCCTTCGCCGCCGCGGAACTCCTGGCCCGCGTGCGCGCGAACGTCGAACTGGCCCGGCTGCGCGGGCACCACGTCCGCTGGCGGACGGCGCTCATCGACTCCCTGCAGGAGGCCTTCTTCGTCTGCGACGAGTCGGGGGCCGTCGTGGAGCTCAACGCCGCGTTCACCGACATCCTCGGGTACGGCCCGGAGGACCTGCCCTACGCGCCCGTCCAGCCCTGGTGGCCGCGGGCCACCGCCGACCCCGAGGCGCACCGCCTGGCCGCGGACGCCTTCGCCGGCCTGCTGGAACGCGACCAGGGCTCCTACACCGTCCCCGTCGACCACCGGGACGGCCACCGGGTGTGGATCGCCGTCACCTACAACAAGGCCGAGGACCCCGACACGGGGCGGCGGGTCACCGTCGGTACCTTCCGCGACGTCACCGCCGAGCACTACGCCGTGCAGCGCGACACGGCACTGGCCGCGCTCAGCACGTCGCTGTCCACCGCGGCGAGCCTGCCCGAGGCGCTCGCCGGGGCCCTGGGGCAGCTCAAGACCCTGTGGCGGGCGCGGAACGTGGTGGCCGCCGTCTTCGGGCACGACGACCCGCCGGTCCTCACCGCCACCGACGCGGACACACGGTGGGAGGACATGCCCGGGGAGCGGCGGGACGCCCTCGCCGCACTGCGCCGTCAGCCCTCACTCGTCCCGGTGCCCGAGGACGGCGGTGCCGGCGTTCTGCTGGAACACCCGGACGGGCCGCTGGTCCTGTGGATCGACCTCGGCGAGCACCGGCCCTTCACCGCCGAGGACCAGCTCCTGCTCTCCCTGCTGGCCGGGCACCTCGCGCAGGGCCTGGTCCGGGCGCACCAGATCGACCAGCAGCGGGAGACCGCGATCGCGCTGCAACGCGCCATCCTCGGCCCGGCCCGGCTCCCGGACGGCTTCGCCGTGCGCTACGAGCCCGCCACTCGCCCGCTGGAGGTGGGAGGCGACTGGTACGACACCGTCGCGCTGCCGGACGGACGGATCGGCATCGTGGTGGGCGACTGCGTCGGACGGGGCCTGCAAGCGGCCGCCGTCATGGGCCAGCTCCGCAGCGCCTGCCGCGCGCTGATGCTGCGGGACGCGGGCCCGGCCCGGACGCTGATGGCCCTCGACCAGTTCGCCGCGAGCGTTCCCGGCGCGCTGTGCACCACCGTCTTCTGCGGTGTCCTCGACCCCGGAACCGGAGAGCTGGTCTACTCCAGTGCCGGACACCCGCCGGGCATCCTCGCGCAGTCCGACGGCGTCACCCGGCTGCTGGACGCGGGGCGCTCCCTGCCGCTGGCGGTACGGCCGGGCAGGGAACGCCCGGAGGCCGCGTGCACCCTGCCCGCGCGGGCCACGCTGCTGCTGTACACCGACGGACTCGTGGAGCGCCGCCGGCGCCCGCTCAGCGCGGGGATCGACGAGGCCGGCCAAGCGGTGCAGGACGGCCGCGACGCGCCCGTCGACGATCTCGCCACCCAGGTCATGGCGAGGCTCGCGCCGGCCGGCGGCTACGACGACGACGTGGCCCTGCTGCTCTACCGCCATCCGGCGCCGCTGGAGCTCTCCTTCCCGGCCGAGTCCGCCCAGCTCGCCCCGGTCCGCAAGGCGTTGCGGAGCTGGCTCGCGCAGTGCGGTCTGCCACCGAACACCGTGCAGAACGTCCTCGTCGCCGCCGGGGAGGCGTGCGCCAACGCGATCGAGCACGGGCACCGGCAGGCCCCGGGAGAAGCCGTACGGCTGCGGGCCGAGGCACGCGTCGACGACCTGCGGCTGACGGTGGCCGACAGCGGCCGCTGGAAGGTCCCCGAGCCCGACCGGAGTGCCCACCGCGGCCGGGGCGTCGGCCTCATGCGCGCCATGATGCAGCAGGTCAGCATCACCCCCGGCCCGTCCGGCACCACCGTCGACATGCAGATGAGGATCCCCTGATGACCGCACCCCTCACCCTCACCGCCGGCAGACGCCCGGACGGCACTCCCCGGCTCACGGTCGGCGGCGAGATCGACATGAGCAACGTCGGCTCCCTGGCCGAAGCCCTGGACGGCGGCACGGGCCCCCTCGTCCTGGACCTCACCGCCGTGGAGTACCTCGACAGCGCGGGGCTGAGCGTGCTCTTCGCCCACGCCGACCGGCTGGAGCTCGTCGTCACGCCGCTGCTGGAGCCCGTCCTCACCGTCTCCGGCCTCTCCGACCTCGTCACCGTCCACGTCCCCGGCGACGACGCGCCCCGGCCGTGACCCGCGACACGGCGGGCCCCGGCCCCGCGGGCCCCGTCCCGGCCGCCGACGAGGGTGTGACCGCCCCCCGCGCACCCCACCACCGCCCGAGCCTCCAGACAGGAGTGATACCGACGTGACCGACATCCTCGACGTGACCGTCCGGCACACGAGCGACGACACCGCCGTCGTCACCGTTTCCGGAGACGTGGACCTGCACACGGCGGCCACCCTGCACACGCATGCCGTGACCCTGGTGGCACAGGGCGTCCCGCACCTCGTCCTCGATCTGGCACGGGTGGACTTCGTCGACTCGACCGGCCTCAGCACCTTCATCGGCCTCCTGCACACCACCCGGCAGGCGGGCGGCTCCCTCCGGCTCGCCGACGTACCCGACCGCCTCGCGCGCATGGTGACCATGACCGGCATCTCCGAACTGCTCCCCGTCCACGCCACCGTCGCCGAGGCGCTGGCCGGGCGGGCCGCCGAGGGCACCCCGGCGCGCGCGGGGAGGGCGCCGGTGCCGGCGGCTGACGCCGGCCGCCGCGCCACGGCCGTGCCGCGGACGCCCGGCCGCCGCGTCTCACGCCGCCGGTGCCCGTGCCCGGCCGCGCCCGGGTTCCGCCCCGGGACGCGTGGACCGGGCCTCACGGTGCATAAGACCCTGCGTGAGACTTCCACCGGTGCGGTGGGAGACGATGGTCCGCAGGGGATCCAGGACGACCGGTGAGGGGGCGAGATGACGATCGAGCGTGAGCGCCGGTCGGTGGGCGGCGAGCGCGGGCCCGAGACGGCGCGCGACCCGGGCGACGACCTGTCGCTGCTGTTCGGCACGTCCACCGCGCTGTTCGCCTCCATGGCGGGGCCCGCGCACGTCCTGGAGGCGGCGAACCCGGCCTTCTTCGCGGCCATCGGCGGCGGGCATCGGGAACGCACCGGTGTACCGCTGGCGGAGCTGATGCCCGAGCTGGCCGACCAGGGGTTCATCGGACTCCTGGACCAGGTGTACCGGTCGGGTGAGCGGCACGTCGGCAACGACGCCCGTGTCGTCATCGGCGTCGGCGACCACGCCGCCGAGGCGTTCTTCGACTTCACCTACGAGGCGCGCCGCGACATCGGCGGCAACGTCATCGGCGTACGGATGATCGGCGTGGAGACCACCCAGGTCAAGCACGCCCGGCGGCTGGCCGCCGAACAGCGTGCGCTGCTGGAGCAGATCGCCCGGCAGGCGCCCCTGCACGACGTGCTGGACGGTATGTGCGGGGCGATCGAGGAGCTCTGCCCCGATGTGATCGTCTCGGTCCTGCTGGCCGACGAGGACGGGCGCCACCTGCGTCACGGTGCGGCTCCCAGCCTGCCGGACTTCTACAACCAGGCCATCGACGGCATCGCCGCCGGTGAGGGCGTCGGCTCCTGCGGCACCGCGGCGCACCGGCGCCGGGCCGTGATCGTGCCCGACATCGCCGCCGACCCGCTGTGGGACGACTTCCGCGGCCTCGCCGGCCGGGCCGGGCTCGCGGCCTGCTGGTCGACGCCGATCCTGGCCCGCGACGGCCGGCTGCTCGGTACCTTCGCGATGTACCACCGCACACCCCGCGCGCCCCAGGACACCGACCTGGCGCTCGCCCGCGCCTTCGCCGACACCGCCGCCCTCGCCATCGAGCGGCACCACATCGAACAGGCCCGGCGGGCGGCGGACGCGCGGGAGAAGGCGGCCCGCGACGACCTCGCCTTCCTGCTGACCGCGAGCACCGCGCTGTCCGGCGGACTGGACGAGCGGCAGACGCTGCACCGACTGGCCACCCTGGCCAGTCCGGCCCTGGCGCCGCTGGTCGCGGTGGACGTGGTGGAGAGCGGACGTGTGCAGCGGGTGGCGACCGCCGCCCCGACCGAGCAGGCGCGCACCCTGCTCGCCTCCCACGCGCCGGCCCGCTGCGCCGACGACGCCGTCGCCCGGGTCCTGGCCTCCGGTCTGACCGAGGTGGCCCGCCGCACCCCCACCGGCCCCGGCCCCTGGCGCGACCTGGGCGTCACCGGCTACGTCTGCGTGCCCCTGATGGACCGCGGCCGGCCCTTCGGCGCGCTGACCCTGCTCTCCACGGACGGGCACTGCTTCGACGGACACCGGGTCGCCCTGGCGGAGGAACTGGCCCGCCGCACCGCCTCGGCCGCCCGCGACGCACGCCAGTACGCGCAGCGCGCGGCCCTCGCCCGCGACCTGCAGACCGGCCTGCTCCTGCCCGACCTGCCCGACGTCCCCGGCGCCCAGCTCGCCGCCTTCTACCACCCGGCCGGTGAGGGGCTGGAGATAGGCGGCGACTTCTACGACGTGTTCGACCGCGGCGACGGCAGCTGGGCCTTCATCCTCGGGGACGTCTGCGGGCGCGGTGCCAAGGCCGCCACCACGACCGCGCTGGTCCGCCACACCGCGCGCGCCGTCGCCCCTCTGCTGGACGACCCCGTCCACGTCGTCCAGGCCGTCGACAAGGCGCTGAACGACCGCCACAGCCACCAGAACAACGGTTTCGTCACCCTGGTCTACGGCCACCTCGCACCGGCCGCCGACGGGCTCGACGTCACGCTCGTCCGGGCCGGTCACACGCCGCCCCTCCTGCTGGACACCGGTCACGCGGTCGGCACGGTGGAGGCGTCCGGCGGGCTGCTCGGCATCGGCATCCCGTCCAGGCCCACCGCGCGCCGCCTCACGCTCCGCCCGTCCGAGAGCCTGCTGCTGTACACCGACGGCATCACCGAGTGCCGGGCCGCCGGCACCGAGCAGTACGGCGACACCCGGCTGGCCAAGGCCCTGGCCTCCGTTCCGCGCCGGCCGAGCGCGGCCGACGTCGTGCGGACCGTGGCGGACGACGTCCGCGGCTTCATGGCGGGCCGGGACGTGGAGGACGACCAGGCCGCTCTCGTCATCACCGCCGCCGGACCGGAGCCGTCCGGCGGCTGACGCGCCGGCGCCGGCCCGCCGGCCGGTCCTCCGACCCGCGGGCGGGTTGACCCTGACATGGTGACAAGGTGTCTTCTGGGCGCAGGAGGTGGTCCCGATCGACCCCACAGACAAAACCCCGCGGCGCACCCGCGTGGACAGTGCCCTGAGCGCCGAGGACTCCTCGGTCCGGCTGCGGGCGGCCCTGGCGGCCGGTACGAGCCCCGACCCCGGTCTCCTGGAGACGCTCGTCGCGCGGTGCGCGGTCGAACCGGACTTCTTCGTGCGGGACATGCTGTCCTGGGCGCTGACCCGCCTCCCGCCGGAGCGCACCCTGCCGCGGATCCGGCGGGAGCTCGGCTCCGGGCGCGCCCAGGCACGCTGCCAGGCGCTGCACACGCTGTCCAAGATCGGCGACGGCGGCACGTGGGCCTGGATCACCCGCGACCTGCTGCGCGACGCCGACGACGAGGTGGCGCGGACCGCGTGGCGCGCCGCCGTCGTCCTCGTCCCCGGGACGAGGAGGAGAGCCTGGCCGGCGAACTGGTGACGCAGCTCGGCCGAGGGGACCGGGAGGTGCGGCTCAGCCTGAGCCGCGCCCTGGTGGACCTGGGAGACGTGACCGCGCCCCTCCTGGAGCGGGCCGCCGCGCACCCCGACCCGGTGGTGGCCACGCACGCCCGCGCCACCGAACTGCTCCGGCGGGACCCGGAGACCGGATTCGACGCGGCCGTGGAGGAGGCGGCACGAGTCGTCGCTCTCGGCCCGGCACGGGCGGAGGCCTTGGCGGCGGCGCAGGACGCCGCGCAGAACGCCGCGAACGACGCCGCGAAGACCACGCAGACCGTGACGCCCGTTGCCACCGTGGCACCCGCGGAGGACGCGGAATGCTGATCGGTGAGGTCGCCCGGCGCTCGGGGGTGAGCACTCGTATGCTCCGGCACTACGACGCCCTGGGGTTGGTGCGGCCGACCGGTCGCACCGTCGGCGGCTACCGCGAGTACTCCGCCGAGGACGTCCGAAGGATCTTCCACGTGGAGAGCCTGCGGTCCCTCGGGCTCTCGCTCAAGCAGATCGGGCGCGCGCTGGAGGACCCAGCCTTCACACCGTCCGCCCTGGTCGGCGACCTCATCCGGTGGACGGAGGACCGCCTGGAGCGGGAACGCGAGCTGCTCGAACGGCTCCGCGCCGTCGACGCCTCGGCGCCCACCGGCTGGCAGGACGTCCTGCGCATCGTCGAACTGATGCAGGGCCTCGGTTCGGCCAGCGCGGCGCGCAGGCAACAGGCCGTCCTGGCACGGCCGGAGGACGGGCCCGTTCCCGCCGAGCTGCTGGCCCGGGCGGTCCTCGCCGAGTCGGACCCCAACGTCGCGGGCGCGCTGCGCTGGGCTCTCGCCCGGTCCGGCGGCGACGGCGTGGCGGCACTGGCAGCCGGCGCGCGCTCGCAGGACGCCGGCATCCGGCGGCGCGCGGTGCTCGCGCTCGCCGGCACACCCGAGGCGCCCGGCGCGACGGCGGCGCTCGTGGACGCGCTCGGGGACCCGGACCCGACGGTGCGCGGGCACGCCGCCCTTGCGTTGGGCCGGCGGTGCGTCGCCGCGGCCGTGCCGGTGCTCGTCGGCATGGTGGTCGAGGGCGTCCACGACGTCGACGCGGCGGAGGTCCTGGGCACGCTGTCCCGGGACCCCGGCCGCGGGAGCCGGATCCTGACCGCGCTGGCCGACGAACTCGCCGAGCCCACCGCGGACTCCGCGACGCGGATACGCCTGACCCAGGCGCTGGTCGAGCTGCCGGGGACGGGCGCGCGGGAGACCCTGCGCCCACTGGCCCGTGACGACGACCCCGCCGTCGCCCTCGTGGCCTCGGCCTTCCTCACGGTGCTCGACGAGCGGTGCTCCGGGAACCCGGCGTGAGCGAGCCGGTGCCTCGGTCATCCGTAGCCGAACACCGCCGCCGCGCCACGGCCCGCCCGTACGTCCAGGCGATCGGCGGCCCGGGCGTCCTCCAGGCCGTCGGCCGTGCGCACGTCGGCGTGCGGGGCACGGGCGCCGACCCGGTACCGGGAACCGGACGGCACCATGACCTGCACCGCCCCTCGGCCGATGACCACGGAGAGGGTGTGCGGGGCGCGGGTGAAGCGCATGCTCGCCGAACCCGCCCCGACCGTCGCGCGGACCGTCGGTGAGGTCAGCCCGCTCGCCCGGATCGCGCCCCGGTCCGTACCGACCCGCAGTGGCCCGTGCGCGTCGGTCACCCGCAGGGTCGCGGTACCGCCGCTGAGGTCCAACGGGCCCCGCAGGCCCCGCAGATCGGCCAGCCCCGAGGTGAGCCGGGCGGTGACCGGGACGCCCGCCGGGATGTGCAGCTCCACGACCAGCGCGGGGGAGAGGCCGTCCAGCCAGCTCTGCGCCGGCTCCGCCAGCCGCACGTGCAGCGTGTCGCCCTCCCAGGTCCTGTCCACCCGGGGCACCTTGCGCGTCCATGACCGGGTGCTGCGCATCGCCACCTCGTCCGCGCGGCCGGGCCGTACCAGCACGGAGCCCCCCGCGCCGTCGATCCGGACCGCCGCCACCCGGTGCCGCAGACGCACCTCGTCCGTACGCGTCGTGGGGTGCAGCCGAAGCCAGCCCCACACCGCGAGGGGAGCCAGGACGACCAGAGCGGTCAGTACGGCCGCCACGCGCCAAGTCCAGCGCCGCGTCGGCCAGGAGAGCACGTCCGGTGACGGTCGGTCGTCGGCGGGCATGCGCACGATGGTAACGGCCCTCCCACTCGGCCCCCGGCGTCGGCGCAGGTCACGTCCATGGTGAAACCAGTACCACCATCAAGTCGGGTAGTGGGGTCACTGTTTCCGGCCGCCCCGCCGACCATCCTCGATCACGTACCCGGGAACGAGCGGAGCTCGGTCCCCGCAGTATCGAGTGAGGAGCGGTGTCGTGGTCACCACCGAGCAGATCATGGGAACGGCCGGCGTCCTTGGCACTGCCCGCACGCCGGCCGGACGGCGGGCCCAGCGAGGCGCCGCCTCCCCGGGGCCGGTCACGGCCCGGCGTGGGGTGTCCCTCGTCACCTCGCGCCGGGCCGGTCCCGTCCTGCTGGGCCTCGGCCTGGCGATGATCCCCTGGGTCGTCCGGCTGCACACCGAACTGCCCGCCACCGCGCACGCGGCGCACTGGGCCTGGACCTGGACCGGCCTCGACATCCTCGAAGGCCTCGGCCTCATCGCCACCGGACAGTTGCTGCGCCGGGGCGACGCCCGCGCCTCGCTCACCGCGGCGGCCACCTCGGCGCTTCTCGTCGTCGACGCGTGGTTCGACACGATGACCGCCGCCGGCGGGCAGGACCTGTTCACCGCGGTGGCCATGGCCCTGGGCGCCGAGCTGCCGCTCGCGGCGGTGTGCGCGTATCTCGCCTGGTCCAGGTTTCCGCGGGTGAGATGAGCGGCCGAGGAGTGCCGGGTCCGCCTCCCCGCCGACGCAGGCTTCGGCCGCCGCTGCCGGGATACCGTGTCGTCATGCCATCCACCTCCGGGTTACGCGGCCGACTCGGCAGGGTCCGTCGGCACACCGCGTTCCTGGCCGCCGGTGCCCCCTGCAACTGGCCGCGTTCTGGCTGGCGTTGGCCGTCGTGCCGGTGCCCTCGCTGACCGCGGTGCACCGTCACCGGTTCCGGGCGATGCTGGAGGTGGCCATCCCGCCCGCGACGAGCCCCGGGCACGCGCCGCGCGGGCTGCGCGAACGGATCGCCTCACCCCTGATCCGGCGTCAGCTGACCTACCACCTGCTCGTCGGGCCACTGGTGGCGCTCGGCGCCCTGGCCGTCCTGGCCCTGTGGGCCGTCGGGGTCACGGCCATCACTGTCCTGCTGTGGATATGGGCCCTGCCGCCGGAGTGGCGCATCGACCACCGCGGCTACCTCAGCAACGCCGCCTACGTCTCGGCCGGCGGCCTGCTGGTCCTGCTCACCGCGGTGTGGCTGACCGGGACACTGGTGCGCGCCGACACCTACGCCGGCACACAGCTGCTCGGCCCGAGCCGCACCGAGCTGCTGCGCCGCCGCATCGAGAACCTCTCCGAGAGCCGGGCCGGCGTCGTCGACGCCGCCGACCTCGAACGCCGCCGCATCGAGCGGGACCTGCACGACGGCGCGCAGCAGCGCCTGGTCTCCCTCGCCGTCAACCTGGGCATCGCCAGGGCCACGTTGCGGGATCTGCCGCCCGAGGCGCTGAAGGTCATCGACGAGGCCCACCGGGAGGCCAAGGAGGCCATCACCGAACTGCAGGACCTGGTGCGGGGGCTGCACCCGGCGGTACTCGAGGACCGCGGCCTGGACGCGGCCCTCACCGGTCTCGCCGCCCGCGTACCCGTGCCCGTGCGGCTGTCCGTCCGGCTGGAGCCGCGCCCGTCGGCGACCGTGGAGGCCGTGCCGTACTACGTCGTCTCCGAGGCGCTGACCAACGTCGTCAAGCACGCCCGGGCCTCCCAGGTGGCCGTGCGTGTCGAAGGGAAGGCAGACACCGTGTCCGTGACCATCGTCGACGACGGTGCCGGAGGTGCGGACCCGTCCGGCGGGACCGGGCTGACCGGCCTGGTGAAGCGGGTCGCCTCGGTGGACGGCACGCTGTCCATCGACAGCCCCGCCGGCGGTCCCACCACGCTCGAGGTGGAGCTGCCGTGCGCGCGGTGATCGCGGAGGACTCCGTGCTGTTGCGCGTGGGTCTGGTCAAGGTGCTGGAGATGGCCGGCTTCGACGTCGTCGCCGAGGCCGGGGACGAACCCGGCCTGCTCGCCGCCGTCGAGGAGCACCGCCCCGACATCGCCGTCACGGACGTGCGGATGCCGCCCGACCACAGCTCGGAAGGGGTCCGCTGCGCGCTCGCGATCCGTGAGCGGTGGCCCGGCACGGCGGTGCTGCTGCTGTCCCAGTACGTCGAGGAGCAGTACGCCGCCGATCTGCTCGCCAAGGACACGGCGGGGCTCGGCTATCTGCTCAAGCAGCGCGTCGCCGACGTCGAGGAGTTCGTGGAGGCGCTGCGCCGGGTCGCCGCGGGAGGCACGGCCCTCGACCCGCAAGTGGTCTCGCAGCTCCTGCTGCGCCGCCGCAGCGACCCCCTGGAGCGGCTGACGTCACGGGAGCGGGAGGTGCTGGAACTGATGGCCGGGGGCCGCTCCAACCTCGGTATCGCCCAGCAACTGGTGGTGAGCGAGAGCACGGTCGCCAAGCACATCAACAACATCCTGGCCAAACTCGATCTCCCCAACGCGGACGCGGACCACCGGCGGGTGCTGGCCGTGCTGCGCTTCCTCGGCATCGGGGAGTGACCGCCCCACTCCGGGGCGCACCGCGCGGCGATCAACTCCGGCAGCGGCCCGGTGGAGGCGGCGCCCCCGCGCCGCGGTGCGCTCATCACGGAGGCCACCGCCGAGGCGTGTGGGCCGGATGAAGACGGGTGAGAGACTGGTGGAGAGTCGGACGAGAAATGAGGAAAGTCCGAGGAATGCCTCTCAAGGGCCGGGGTATGCGCCTGCTTGCCGGGCGATACGCCGGCGCAGGCAGGCATGACCCACAGGGAGGGGCGCAGGATGGTGGCGACGGCTGTACGGGCCGCTGGGCGGACGGTGGACGTTCCGGAGATCGCGGACCCTTCCAGGGTCGCGCCGAAGGACGCGCGTGAGCTGTCGAAGCGGTTCTTCGACCGGCTGGCGGTGCTGGAGGAGGGGACTCCCGAGTACCAGTACGCGCGCAACACGCTGATAGAGATGAACATGTCCCTCGTCCGCTACGCGGCCGGCCGGTTCCGCAGTCGGGGTGCGGAGGAGATGGAGGACATCGTCCAGGTCGGCATGATCGGCCTCATCAAGGCGATCGACCGGTTCGAGCTGACCCGCGAGGTCGAGTTCACCTCCTTCGCCGTCCCCTACATCGTGGGCGAGATCAAGCGGTTCTTCCGCGACACCTCGTGGGCCGTGCACGTCCCGCGCCGGCTCCAGGAGGCCCGCGTCCAGCTCGCCCGCGCCAACGAGGAGCTGCGCAGCCGGCTGGGCCGTACGCCGACGACCAAGGAGCTGTCGGAGCTGATGAGCCTGCCGGAGAGCGAGGTGGTGGAGGCCCAGCTCGCCTCCAACGGCTACACCTCGGCCTCCCTGGACGCCACGATCGGCGGCAGCGAGGACGGCGAGGCCGCGCTCGCGGACTTCATCGGCAGCGAGGACGCCGCCCTCGGCCTGATCGAGGACTTCCACTCCCTCGCCCCGCTCATCGCCGAGCTCGACGAACGCGACCGCAAGATCATCCACTGGCGCTTCGTCGAGGAGCTCACCCAGGCCCAGATCGGCGAGCGCCTCGGCGTCTCCCAGATGCACGTCTCCCGGCTCATCTCCCGTCTCCTGGGCCGGCTGCGCGAGGGCATGCTCAGCACCGTCTGACGTCCAGGGACCCGTCGGCCGCCCGGTCGGCGGGTCCTGTCGTCGCGCTCCGCGCGCTCACTTCCCCGTCACGAACCGGTCGCTCCGCACTCCCCAACAGTTGCCGTTTGACAACTATGGCCGTGAGGCAAGAAAGTAGCCCAGTCGTACCGCACGGGGAAGGATCCGCAATGTTCCGGTGGGCGGAGATCGCTCCGTGTGCCGGCCACCCGAGCCCCGTCATGCCGGAGCGGCCGGTGGCCGGATCCTGCGCTCAGGCCGTCCGGCCGTCGGCGCGCGGGGCGTCGTCGTGTATCTGCGACGCCGCCGTGTCGCAGAACGCCTCGAGTCCTTCGAGGAGGGCGGTGCGCTTGACCGCGGGCATCCGCTCCAGCACCGCCTGCAGCTCCTTCTCCCGGCGTGCGCGCAGATCGTCGAGGAAGGCGCGGCCGCGGTTGCTGAGATGCAGCCGTACCTCGCGCCGGTCGGCGGGGCTGATCGCGCGCTCGACGAAGCCGGCGGCGACCAGACGGTCGCAGAGCCGACTGGTGGACGGGGCGTGGAGGCGAGAGAATCGGCGAGTGTGCGCAGATTGATGCCGTCCTGGTGCTCGAGCATCAGCAGGACGCGCATCTGGGACGGAGAGGCCGGCGCGGTCGACGCCCGGCCCCACAGTACTTCCAGCAACTCCACGGCCGTCAAGGTCACGTGGGCGACCTCGACAGGCTCTGGGCGGGGGCGGAAGACAGTCACCGTCACACTCTCGCAGGCACCAGGGACGGTTGTCAGCGTACTAGGTGCCCGTCTTGGCAAGAGATGGTTCGGACGGCCGACGCGGTTCGGCCCGGGCGGTATCCGTGTATGTCCGCCGAAGGATGGGTGTATCTAAGATCGTGAACAGATTTGTGACCGCTGAGCGCGCCCTGCGCACGGCGGCCCCGGACAAGCTGCTCGACGCCGTGCGCCGAGTGCTGGCCGATGAGTACGCGGCCGAGTCCGTCGACCTGCTGCTGGCCGACTACGGTCTCACCGTGCTGCAGCCGGTGTCGGTGCTGCCGCACACCGAGGAGCCGGTGTCGCTGCACAACAGCACCGCCGGCCGTGCCTTCGGCGCCCAGGAGCCCTTCGTGGAGAGCGCCAAGGACGGTTACACGCGCGTCCAGCTGCCGGTCACCGTGCGCGGAGACCGGCTGGGCGTGCTGTCGGTCGCCCTGCCGGACGGGGACGTCGCGCCCGACGTGCTCGGGGAGTTGGCGGACATCGCCGAGGTGCTCGGGCACGAGGTGGTCGTGGCCGAACGCGACACGGACGTGTACATGCAGGCGAGGCGCAAGGACCGGCTGACCCTGGCCGCCGAGATGCAGTGGCAGCTGCTGCCCGGCCGCTCCTGCGCCCGGCCCGAGTTCGAACTCGGCGCGCAGCTCGAGCCGGCCTACGCGATCTACGGCGACAACTTCGACTGGTCCGCCACGGCCGACCGTCTCATGCTCTACGTCACGAACGGCATGGGGGAGGGCATAGAGGCCTCCCTGCTGACGAACCTGGCCATCAACGCCCTGCGCAACGCCCGGCGGGCCGGTATCGCCCTGCCCGACCAGGCCGCGCTGGCCGACCAGGCGGTCTACGCCCACTACCGGGGGCGCAGCTACCTCTCGGTGCTGATGTTCGACTTCGAACTCTCGACCGGCCGGGCGAAGGTGGTGGACGCGGGCTCCCCGCAGCTGCTGCGGCTGCGCGACGGCGTGGTCGAACGCGTCACCTTCGAGGCGCAGCTCCCGCTGGGCATGTTCGAGGAGACCGACTACGTGACCCAGGAGTTCCAGGTGGAGCCCGGCGACCGGCTGGTCTTCGTCAGTGACGGGGTCTACGAGGTCGCCTCGCCCCTGGGGGAGGCCTACGGGGACGCCGCGCTGGCCCGGGCGGTCACCTCCACCCGCCTGCTGTCGGCCGCCGAGGTGCCGCGTGCCATCCTGAGAGAGCTGACCGGCCATCGCGGACAGCCCGCCCCGGAGGACGACGCCCTGGTCGTCTGCCTCGACTGGCGCGGGCGCTGAACGGCCGGAGAAGGCGTGCCACCGGAACACCGGCGTGAATGTGTCGATGCTGTGTCGTTTCCGGGGCACGTGCGGCGTTAATGCTTGTCATGTGGCAATAATTGGCGAAGTTGTGCCGGTCCCGGCGCGGCCGCCTGTTCCAAGTGGGAGATGATGCGAGTGTCGGAGCAGGCGACGGCTGAGGCGGCGGCGCGGGAGCTGGGAGGCTTCCTGGAGCGCCGGCGCGAGCAGATCGCCCAGCGCTGGGCGGACGCCCCGCTGTTCCGGACCGTCTTCACCGTCTCCCGCGACGAGGCCGTGGAGGCCTGCAAGGCCGTGGTGGACGCTCTCGCGGACGTGGCCTCGACCGGCAGGCTGGAGAACGTGGCGGCCCCCGGCTTCGACTCGGCGCGCGAGCAGCTCGGGCGCATGGCCGCCTCCCGGGCGCGCAGCGGCTACAGCCCCGCCCAGATCGCGGACGAGGCCGCGGCCCTGCGGCCGGTGACCGCCGAGCTGCTGCACGGCGAGACGTCGGACCCGTCCGGCGACGAGGCGCGGGACGTCCTGCTGGCGCTCACCGTCCTGATGGGCACCCTGCGTCTGGTGATCATGGAGACGACGATCAACGCGGGCGAGGAGCTGATCGCACGGCAGCGGCAGCAGCTCCTCGAGGTGGCCACCCCCGTGATCAGCCTGTGGGAGGGCATCGTCGCGGTTCCCCTGATCGGCACGCTCGACAGCGCCCGCAGCCAGGTCGTCATGGAGTCGCTGCTCCAGGCCATCGTGGAGCAGCGGGCCCGCTACGCGATCCTCGACATCACCGGCGTGCCCACGGTCGACTCGCTCGTCGCGCAGCACCTGATGAAGACGGTCGCCGCGGCCCGCCTGATGGGCGCCGAGTGCGTCGTCTCCGGCATCCGCCCGGCCATCGCGCAGACCATCGTGCACCTCGGCATCGACCTGGGCTCGGTCGTCACCCGCAGCACGCTGGCCGACGCCCTGGCCCACGCCCTCTCCCGGCAGGGCATCGAGGTCTCCCGGCGTACGGCCGGTGTGAACCCGCGATGACCATCCCCGCCCCCCTCCCGGGCAGCCTGGCCGCGGTGCCGGTCCTCGCAATGGGGGACATCCTGCTGGTCTCCCTCCAGGGGAGCTGCACGACGGCACGGCCGAGCAGCTCCAGCAGGACATCGCCCACCGGGTGGCCCACAGCGAGGCCACCGGCGTGGTCATCGACGTCTCCGGCGTCGACGTCGTCGACTCCTTCCTCGGCCGCGTCATCGCGGAGATCGCCGCCAACGCCCGGCTGCTGGCCGCCCGTACCGTCCTGTGCGGCATGGGGCCCGCCGTGGCGATCACCCTGGTCGAGCTGGGCCTGACCCTCCCCGGCGTGGCGACCGCGCTCGACGTCGACCGTGCCTTCGAGCTGCTCCGGCAGGACGTCCCGGCGGCCGGACCGGGCGAAGTCGCGGGGCGCACATGACGCCGGCCGCCCCCGACCCCGCCACCGCGACGAGTCTGCCCATCGGCTCGGACGCGGATCTCGCATGGGTCCGCCACCAGGTGCGGCGGTTCGCGGCCGAACTCGGGTTCGGACTCGTGCAGCAGACCAAACTCGTCACCGCGGCCAGCGAGCTGGCCCGCAACACGCTGATCCACGGCGGTGGCGGCGAGGCGCGGATCACCCCCGTGACCAACGCCACGACGCGCGGACTGCGGCTGTCCTTCATCGACACCGGCCCCGGCATCCGAGACGTCGAACTGGCCACGACCGACGGCTACACCACCGGCGGCGGCCTCGGACTCGGTCTCAGCGGCGCCAGGCGGCTGGTGGACGAGTTCACCATCGACACCAAGCCCGGTGAGGGCACCGTCGTCACTCTCGTCGCCTGGGTCACCGGCGTGCCCGCCGTCCGGCCGGGGTCGCGATGACACGCGTCTGGACCGTCCCGGTGCACGACTCCACCCGGGTGCGGGACGTCCGGGTGGCGACCGAGGAGGCGGGCTCCCACGCCCGCCTCGACGCCCACCGCACCGCCGTCGCGGCCCTGGTGGCCACCGAGCTGGCGACCAACCTGCTCAAGCACGCCGGTGGCGGCACCGTGCTGATCAACCTCGTCGACCGCGGCGTGACGGACGCCCGCGGCCCGGCGGTCCAGCTCGCCGCCCTCGACCACGGCCCCGGCATCCCCGACGTCGCCGAGGCCCTGCGGGACGGCCACACCACCAGCGAGGCGTCGCTCGGCGCCGGCCTGGGCACCTGCCGCCGCATCGCCGACGTGTTCGACCTGTACAGCACCCGCCGGGGAACCGTCGCGGTGGCCCGCGTCCACCAGAGCCCGAACCCGGGGCCGCGGCAGACCCACGACACCTGCGCGGCCGGCGGGATCAACATCCCGCTGGCCCGGGCCGAGCACTCCGGGGACACCTGGAGCCTCGCCCGGTCGGACTCCCGCACGACCCTGATGCTCGCCGACGGCCTCGGCCACGGAGCCAGGGCCGCCCACGCCTCCGACGCGGCGGTCGAGGCCCTGCACGACACCGGGCACCTGCCGCCCGACGAGATCCTGCGGTTCATGAACCCCGCCCTGCGGCCCACCCGCGGGGCCGCGGTCGCCGTGGCCCAACTGGACACGGACCGCGGGGAACTGGCGTTCGCCGGCGTCGGCAACATCGGTGCCCGGCTGCACACCGACGGTTCGTGGGAGCACCTCGTCTCCCACCCCGGCATCGTCGGCGCCCAGTTCCCCGCGACCGTACCCGTGCGCCGCCTGCCCTGGCGGCCGGGCAGCCTGCTCGTGCTGCACAGCGACGGACTGCCCAGCCGGTGGGTGCCGCCGGAGGACCCGGGGCTCCTCGGACACGATCCGGCCGTGGTCGCGGCGACCGTCCTGCGGGACGCCAGCAGCGCCGCCAACCCCGTACGTGACGACACCTGCGTGGCCGTCCTGGCCTGCGAACGCCCGGCCGGACGCCGGTGACCGCGCCGGACGCCCGCCCGGCGGTCCCCGACGACACCCCGCACGCCGAGGCGGTCCTGGCGGCGGACGCCGAGACGGCGGCGATACTGCGCCGGCTGGACGAGACGGAGCGTCAGCTCCGCCTGCACCGCGAGGAACTGCACCAGACCAACCAGGGCGTGCTCGCCCTGCACGCCGAACTCGACGCCGCCGCGCGCACCCAGCGGGAACTCCTCGACGCCGAACGCGCCGCCCGGGGCGAGGCCGAGAGGGCGCGGCGGCTGCTCACCTTCCTCGCCGACGCCAGCGCGGCCGTCACCGCCTCCCTCGACCAGGAGGACATCCTGCGGTGCCTCCCGGAGCTGCTCGTCCCCGAGTACGCGAGCGGCGTCGACGTGTGGCTCTTCGACGAACCGGCCGGCCCGGACGACGCCCACTCCGCGGCGGCGGTCGCGGCCGCCCGCCACGACCGTCCCCAGCACGCCGGACCGAGCCCCGGCGGCCTGCCCGGCGTCGACGACCTGCCGCCCTCCGCGCTGTCCCCGGACCGGCCGCTGCTGAGCATCCCCCTCACCGTGCGCCGCACCTCGGGCGTGCTCACCCTCACCGCGCCCGGCGACCACTTCGACGCGGACACCAGCGTGATGCTGGTCGAACTGGCCCGCCGCACCGCCATCGCCCTGGACAACGCCCGCCGCTACGAACAGCACCGGGACACCGCCGAGGCCCTGCAGCGCGCCCAGCTCACCGACCTGCCCCCCACCGAGGGACTGAGCCTGGCGGCCCGCTACCTGCCCGCCACCCGGGGGCTCAACATAGGCGGCGACTGGTACGACGCCTTCCCCCACCCCGACGGCAGCCTGCTGACCGTGGTCGGCGACGTCACCGGACACGGACTGCGCGCCGCCGTCATCATGGGCCAGCTGCGCACCGCCCTGCGGGCCTACGCGCTCGAGGACGACAGCCCCGCCCGCATCCTCACCCGCCTGCACCGCATGCTGCGCCACCAGCAGCCGAACCTCTACGCGACCGCCGTGATCGCCCGGTTCCGGCCCGGCGATCCCCACGTCGTGTGGGCCGCCGCCGGACACCCCCCGGCCGTGGTCCGCGCGCCCGACGGCACCGTACGCGTGCTGGACACCAGACCCGGCGTCATGCTCGGCGTGCCCATACCGTTCGAGTACGCGGATCACACCGAGGAACTGGCGCCCGGCTCGACGCTCGTCCTGTACACCGACGGGCTGGTGGAGCGGCGGGCCCAGGGCATCGACCCGGGCATCGAACTGCTCGGCCGGACCCTGGCCGCACTGGACGAGTCCGTGCTGGAGGACTTGGACGGGTGCGCCGAGTCGCTGCTCAAGCCCCTGGTGCACGACTCCGAACGCGACGACGACGTCTGTATCCTGCTGTGCCGCACCGCTCCGTCCTGACACCGGGGGGCCGCTCCACGCGCTGGGGCGATAGCGTGGAGGTCACAGGGGAAGAGGATGGAGACGTCGTGAATGCCGCCGAACCGGTCCCGTCCGCGGAAGCCCAGCTTCGCTCGGTACCGCCGCACGCCCTGGTGGCCACCGCCGGCCGGCTGCTGGCCGAGCGCTTCGGCGCGCGGGACGCGACGCTCCTGCTCGCCGACTACGGCCTGACGGTCCTGCAGCCCGTCACCCACCTGCCACTGACGGGCGAACCGGTCTCCGCGCACGACGGTCCCCCCGGGACCGCCTTCACCACCCAGAACCCGGTGGTGGAGGTCACCGCCGACCCGGCCACGCAACTGGTCCACCTGCCCATCACCGTCCGCGGCGACCGCCTGGGCGTGCTCTCCGTCCGGGTCCCCGGCTCCGGCGCCGACCCGGGCACGGTGCTGCGGCTCTGCGACTTCGCCACCGCCCTCGGCCACGAGGTCGCCACCGCCGGCCGGGACACCGACCTGTACCTCCAGGCCCGCCGCACCCGCCGGCTCACCCTCGCCGCCGAGATGCAGTGGCAGCTCCTGCCGGGCCGCGGATGCGCCCGCGACGAGTACGTCATCGGCGCCCACCTGGAGCCGGCCTACGCCATCGGCGGCGACAACTTCGACTGGTCCACCAGCGCCGACCACCTCACGCTCACCGTCACCGACGGCATGGGGCAGGGCATAGAGGCCTCCCTGCTCACGAACCTCGCCGTGAGCGCGCTGCGCAACGCCCGCCGGGCCGGCATCAGCCTCGCCGACCAGGCCTGCCTCGCCGACCAGGCGCTCTTCTCCCAGTACGGCGGCAAGTCCTACGCCTCCACCCTGCTGCTCCGCTTCGACCTGGACACCGGTACGGTCTGCGCCGTCGACGCCGGGTCGCCCCAGCTCTACCGGCAGCGCGGGACGACGATCGAACGCGTCGAGCTCGAGGCCCAGCTGCCGCTCGGGATGTTCGAGGAGACCCTCTACGAGGAGCAGACCTTCCAGGTCGAGCCCGGTGACCGCCTCGTCGCCATCAGCACCGGCGTCCACGGCACCCGGTCGGCGACCGGGGAGGTGTTCGGAGAGGGCGTGCTGCGCCAGGTCCTGGGCGCGACCCGGCAGACACAGCCGCACGAGGCCGCTCGGTCGGTTGTCGCCGGGCTGATCGAGCACGTCGGGGACGAGGCGCTCCTCGCCGACGCCGCCGTGGTCTGCCTGGACTGGACGGGTCGCGCACCGCGCGGGGCGGACTCCGGCCGCTGACGCTACGGAGTCTCCGGCGGCGGGGGTGACGTCTCGGCCCGGGCGGCGAGGAAGGCCCGCATGCCGCGGACCAGCGCCGACCGGTCGGCGGGCGTCATGCCCGCGAGGACGCCGGTCAGGGCCTGGGCACGCCGGCGCGCGACGTCAGCCAGCACCCGGCGCCCCTGGACAGTCAGCCTGAGCTGCACCTCGCGCCGCCGGTGCGGGTGCAGCTCGCGCTCCAGCAGACCGGCCGCCTCCAGCCGGTCGCAGAGGCGGCTGGCGGTGGGCAGCCCTATGTCGAGACTCTCGGCCAGGCCCGTGAGATTCGACTCAGGCGCCCTCTCCAGCGCCCGCAGAGCACGCAACTGGTGGAGGGACAGCCGTACGGCCGCCTCCTGGGCGGCCACGGACCAGAGATTCGCGAGCCGCTCCACGGCATCGGCGATCGCCCGCGCGTCGGCGCTCGGATCGTCACCCGAGCTCCTGGCGCGGTCGTCGTCGCCGCCGGGAAGAGTCACGACACATCACTTTCAGTAAGGCCGGTTGTGTGGGGACAACCCATATCTCATCGCTGTACCCGGGGATCCGTTCCGCAACCAGTGTCCGCCCAGGGTTCCCGAGCGGGGGCCGGCGGCGCGGCGCGTCCACCGCGCCGCCGGACCCGTCGGCTACTTCAGGTACGGGCCGTCCGCGCCGATCTTCCCGGGCGCCGCGTTGGCGCCGCCCAGGTCGAGGACGTAGACGCGGAGGTTGCCCTTGCCGGGGGCGGGGACGGACAGCGTGCCGTCGCTGACGGTGACCGTCCTTCCGGTGACGGCCTCCTTGTAGGTGCCGTTGAGGACACCGGTGAAGGTGGCCGCCCGGCCGACGGCGACCAGCGCGTAGCTGTCGACTCCGGTGGCGCTGTCGGTGTAGCGCCGCTTGAAGGCCATGTCGCCGCTGACGCCCGCGGTGGAGTACTGGCCCATCTGGAGGGCGGGCACGGCCCGGCGGATCCGGTTGAGCCGCTGCAGGTGCTTGACCAGCGGCTGCCGGAGGGTGGTGGCCACGGCCCCGCTCGCGCTCGTGACCTCGGAGAAGCCGCCCGCCGTGACCTCACCCGCCACCTTGTCGCCGTAGTAGGCGCGTCCGGTGGAGGCCAGGGGGCAGGTGGGTCCGCAGTCGATCCGCTTGCCGGCCTGGAACTCGGTCTCCGATCCGTAGTAGAGGGTGGGGATGCCGCGGAACGTCCACATCAGGGACATGTTCTCGGCCCAGGCGTCGGTCCCGCCGTTGTAGCGCGTGCTCGACTTGTTCGGACCGTAGTCGTGGCTGTCGACGTAGACGACGTTGTAGGTGGCGTCGTTGGTCGAGTCGTCGGAGTCCTTGCCGTTGGCGAAGGCGTTGGACGCGTCGCCGAAGTTGTTGTGCATGCGCATGTCGATGATGTTCATGCCGCTGAACCGGCTGTGGTCCGGTGTGTGGTAGCTGTTGCCGTCGAGGAAGGCGTTGGCAGACGCCGGCTGCCCCGCCGGGCCCAGGTTCTCCTCGTAGTCGTACTGGTCGAGGGCCGCCTGGACGTCGTCGGAGGTGTACTCCTTGCGCTCCTTCCACGTGAAGAACTGCGCGGAGTGGTTGACCGAGCCGTGGTTCCACTTGTCGTTGACGAAGGCGGCGACCTCGCCGAAGACGAAGAAGTCCCCGGCCCGGTCGGCGCCGAACCGGCGGGTGACCTCGTCGTGGATGGCGGGCAGGAAGCGCCGGTTCCAGGTGACGCGCGGGACGTGGACGGCGGTGTCGACCCGGAAGCCGTCCACGCCCATGTCGATGTACTTGTCGTAGGCGCCGATCAGGTACTGCTGGACGGCGGGGTTCTCGGTGTTGAAGTCGGCCAGGTCCTCGTGGATCCAGCAGGAACGGGAGTCCTCGCCCTCCCAGTTGCCGAGCCAGCACTGGTGGTAGAGCGCCGCGGGGAACAGCTTGTTGGTGGGGCTCGGCCACTGGCAGTTGTAGAGCGTGTAGCCCTCGGCGCTCTTCTGGCCGGTGGGCCTGCCCCAGTCGAGGCAGGTGTTGCCGCCCGGCTCGGCCGTCGACCACAGGTCTCCGTTGTAGTACGACTTGCCGGAGACGGGTTCCACGGTCAGGCCGTCGTACGCGAAGTCGCTGCTCGGCGCGTCGTAGTACCGGCTCCACTGCGCGTCGCGCACCCCGTACACGGTGGGCGTGAACAGCCCCTTGGCACCCCACCGGGAGGAGTGGTTGTAGACCACGTCCTGGTAGATCTTCATGCCCTTCGCGTGGGCCGCGTTGATCAGGTCCTGGTAGGAGGCGCCGGCCGACTCCAGCCGGGGGTCGACCTTGTAGAAGTCCCAGCCGTGGTAGCCGTGGTAGTCGTAGTCCGAGCGGTTGAGGACGACCGGGGTGATCCACACGGCGGAGAAGCCGAGGGCCTTGATGTAGTCGAGCTTCTGGACCAGGCCCTTGAAGTCGCCCCGGAACATCGGGTCGTCGTTGGCGGCGTTGCCGGACTTCACGTGCTGGCTGCCGCCGCGGTCGTTGGAGCTGTCGCCGTCGTAGAAGCGGGCGGTGAGCACGAAGTAGACCGGGTCCTTGCGCGGGTCGCCGCCGAGCGGCGTGCCCGCGGCCGCGGGCGGCGGGGTGTCGCCGGTGGTGGCGCACTTCTCGGTGCTCGCGGCGGAGAGGTTGCCTGCCGCGTCCAGGGCCCGAACGGTCCAGCAGTAGGCGGTCCGCGCCTCCAGCCCGCTCACGGAGAGCACGGTGGAGGAGGTGTCGGCCACCGCCGTGCCCCGGCTGCCGCCGGTGCGGGTGACCTGGTACCCGGTGACGCCGGTGTCGTCGGTGGCGGCGTTCCAGGTGAGCACGACGGAGGTGCCGGTGACGCTCGCGTTCACGCCGGCCGGCGCCGACGGCGCGGTGGTGTCGGGTTCGGCGGCCGCGCAGGGGTCGGTCGCGTTCGCCGTGACCGTGTGGTCCTTGACCCGTGAACCACCCTTGGTGAGCGCATAATTCGCGCCGTTGTTGTTGTCCCAGACGCCGTTGCCGTTGTTGAAGGTGGCCTGCCAGGTGGTGGCGGTGCCGAGGTCGACGGTCTTCTTCACCCAGCCCGTGCAGGCGGGCTCCATGCCGGTGCCGGGGGCGGTGGTCCAGCTTCCGCCGGTGGGTGCCCAGTGCAGGTTGACGGTGGACCAGCCGACCGCGGCCGTCGAGTACCAGACGGTCGCCGCGTTGCCCTGCGGGGTTCCGGCCGTGCCGCAGGGGTCGCTGTGGGCGATCACGCCGTCCTTGACGGTGATCGTGCCCGTGCCGAGCCGGTAGTCGGCGCCGTTGTCGTTGTCCCAGACGCCGTTGCCGTTGTTGAAGGCGGCCTGCCAGGTGGTGGCGGTGCCGAGGTCGACGGTCTTCTTCACCCAGCCCGTGCAGGCGGGCTCCATGCCGGTGCCGGGGGCGGTGGTCCAGCTCCCGCGCGAGGGTGCCCAGTGGAGGTAGTAGGACGGCCAGTTCTTCGTCGCCGTCCAGTAGTAGACCGTCGCCGAGGTGGGGGTGGCCGAGGCGCACGGGTCGGCGGTGGTCACCCGGCCGCCGGACACGGCGGAGACGCCGTCGCCCAGGCGGTAGTCGGCGCCGCCGTTGTTGTCCCAGGTGCCGGCGCCGTTGTTGAAGGCCGCGGTCAGCCCGGACGCGCCGCCCAGGTCGACGGTCCTGCGGTACCAGCCGGAGCAGGCCGCCTCCATGGCCGCACCGGGGGCGGTGGTCCAGCTCCCGCCGGTCGGGGCGTAGTGGATGTCGACGGTGGTCCAGCTCGCGGCGGGTCTGTAGTACACGGTCGCGGTGGTCGCGGCCCGGGCGGCGACGGCCGGCAGCAGCGCGGCCAGCAGGCCGGACAGCGCCGCGAGGACCGCGGCGAGCGGCCGGCCGCGTCCGAGGGAGCGTCTCGCGCGGACACGGGTGGGGGTGGGTGAAGACACGGCGGCTCCTGACAACACAGGGGAGATCCCCGGTGCTGGTCCCGAGCGCCGGGGACGTGCAAGGAGTTGCTGAATCTTGCCGCAAAGTAGTGCAACGTTGGATCGCCGTAAAGACCCGGCGCGCGATCCGTGCGGGGCCCGCGGGGCCGGTGGCCCGCGGGAGGGGAAGCGGAACGCGGCCGCGGGACCGCGCGGTGCGTGGCGTGAATTCGACGGCCGACTTGATTCCATGCCGTATAGGGGGGCGGCCGGCAACTAGTTAGATGGTCAAGGAACGGTTGACGGCTCAGAAGAGGCTGCTCTAAGCTCGAACTCAATTCGATCACGGTTCCGATCCTCTCCAGAGTGAATCGACCGTGATAGCAGGGGCAACGGGGGATTTCGTGGGCGCGAGAGCGACTTAGGGCGAGGCGTGTCATCGCGCCGTTCACTCACTATTCAACTTCTGACATCTGGCGTTGGTTGCTGACCAGGAACGCCATGGCGTCTGCTTCCGCCTGCCCATGCACCGGAAGTGGATGAATATTGAATTTCCCCTGCCCGTATCACGCCTGAGCCGGTCCGCACGGTTACCTTGCCACGACGGAGGACGACGCATGCGCTCCCACATACTCGGCCGCATCGAACTCGACCAGGAGCGGCTGAGAAAGGACCTCGACTACCTTGCCGCGGTCCCCACTGTGGAGGAGGAGTACGACGAGTTCAGCAACGGGTTCTGGAAGAACATCCCGTTGTACAACGCCAGCGGCGGCAGCGAGGACCGGCTCTACCGGGACCTGGAGGGCGCACCCGCCCGGCCCACCCGGCACGCCGAACACGTCCCCTACCTCGACGAGATCATCACCACGGTCTACGACCAGGACCGGCTGCAGATGGCCCGCACCCGGAACCTGAAGAACGCCGTCGTGATCCCGCACCGCGACTTCGTCGAGCTCGACCGTGAGCTCGACCTGTACTTCCGCACCTTCATGGTCCTGGAGGACAGCCCGCTGGCCTTCCACTCGGACGACGACACCGTCATCCACATGCGGCCCGGCGAGATCTGGTTCCTGGACGCGGCGGCCGTCCACTCCGCAGTCAACTTCTCCGACATCAGCCGGCAGGCGCTCTGCGTCGACCTCGCCTTCAACGGCTCCTTCGACGAGAAGGAGGCGTTCGCCGACGGCTCGGTCTACGCCACCGGCGAGACCCCCGAGCTGCCGGACCGCAAGCCGTTCACGAAGGAACGCGCGGAACGCATCCGCTCACTGGCCGATGTCATCGAGCGGGAGAATTTCCGGGACATCCTCTTCCTGCTCTCCAAGGTGCACTTCACCCACGACGTGCACCCCAGCGAGACCTACGAGTGGCTCATCGCCATCTCCAAGAAGGCGGGCGACGACAAGATGGTCGAGAAGGCCGAGCGGATCAGGGACTTCGCGATCGGCGCCCGCGACATGGGAGAGCGGTTCTCACTCACCGCCTGGTGAGGCAAGCGCTCGGTGTGGCGTGCAGGGGTGGCAGGAAATAACTGGGGGAGAAAGTGATCGAGGAGATACTTCCGCGGGAAGTGGCCTCCGCGGAAGCATTCGAGGACGACCGGGGAAATCATCTCTTCAGTGAAGAGGAAGCGGCCGTATCAGGGGCCGTTCCCGCCCGGCGTCGGGAATTCACCACGGTACGGCAGTGCGCCCGTGCCGCGCTCGGTGACCTCGGCATACCCCCGTTCCCCCTGCCCCCGGAACGCAGCGCGCACCACGCTGGCCGGCCGGAGTCGTGGGCAGCATGACGCACTGCGCCGGATACCGCGCCGCGGCCGTCGCGCGGACCAGTCGCGTGCACTCGGTCGGCATCGACGCCGAACGGGACGAGCCACTCCCGGAGGGCGTGCTGGAGATGATCGGGCTGCCCGAGGAGCGGGCCATGGTCGGCCGGCTCGCCGCGCGGAACCCCGCCCTCTCCTGGGACCGGCTGCTGTTCAGCTGCAAGGAGGCCGTGTACAAGGTCTTCTTCCCGCTCGCCCGGCGCATGCTCGGGTTCGACGCGGTCCGGGTGGACATCGCCGGTGCCGGCCGCTTCGGCGCACGCTTCCTGGTGCCCCCGCCGATGGCCGCCGGCCGGGCCGTCCCCCGGGTCACCGGGCGGTGGCTGCGCCGCGACGGGCTGCTCCTGACCGCCGTCGCCCTGTGCTGAGCGCACCGGCACGGACGCCGCGAGGGCGCCGGGAACCACGTGTCCCGGTCCGCCCGCGGCCACGCCCCGGTCTGCCGGAGACGGCACTCGGACTCCTCTGCTCGTGCAACTCCGGCTGACTCGCGACGGCTGGGCCCCGCCGGGCCGCCCCGCCGGCCTGACGCTCCTTCTGGACGGACACCGATGATCGAAACGACCACCTTCACCGAGACCTTCGCCGTCACCGCCGACAACCCGCTGCTGCACGGCCACGTCGTGTACGGCCGCAGCCTGCTGCCCGGCGTCGGCTACGTGGATCTGGTCCTGCAGGTCCTGGCCCGGCACGGACATCCCATGCCCGAGGTGGAGTTGCGCGATCTCGCCATTCTCGCCCCGCTGGTCGCCGCCCCCGGGGAACGGGTGCTGACCACCGTCGCGGGGCGCCCGGCATCGCACGGCGGCTGGCGGGTCGAGGTGCGCAGCCGCCGCCCCGAGGACACCGCCGAGGTCCTGCACGCCGTCGCGAACGTGCGCCGCCGCCCGCGCGTCACCTTCGATGAACGGCTGGCGCTGCCCGTCGAGGGCGCCACCCGGCGCACCACGCTCGACGAGATCTACACCTGGTGCCGCGAGTACGACCTGCAGCACTCGGGACTGATGAAGCTCCGGGGAGTGGTGCACCACCGCCCCGGCGACTGGATCGCCGAGATCGAACTCGCCCCCGAGCACCAGGGGTCCGTCGCCGGGTTCCTGTTCCACCCCGCGCTCTTCGAGGCCGGCCTGCTGGGCGGTGGCGTCGCCCTCGGCATGCTGCACGGCGACAACGACGGCCCCGGCCTGTACCTGCCACTGATGTTCGAACAGTTCCGCGCCGCCGGATCGCTCGGCGGCCGCTGCTACGTCCGTGTCCCGGTCGACTCCGTACGCCGGGACGACGAACTGATCCGGCTGGTCGTGGAGTTCTACGACGCCGACGGCGCGAAGGTGGCCGAGGTCGGCCGGTTCGTCGCCAAGCGGATCCACGCCGCGGCCTCCCTCGACGTACGCGGGGACACCCCCGCACCGGCCGGTCCGCTCCCCGCCGCACCGGCCGCCGCCGCGTCGCCCGGTGGTCTGGTGGATGTGGTGCGGGGGGCGGTGGCGGCCCGGTTGGGGGTGGCCGTCGACGGGGTGGACGTGGGTTCGGGCTACTACGAGTTGGGGTTGGCGTCGGCCGATCTCCTGTCGTTGGTGGCGGAGTTGGAGGAGCGGCTGTCGGTGGAGTTGTCGCCGACGGTGATGTTCGAGTACCGGACGGTCGCTGAGCTGGCGGAGTGGCTGGCGACCCAGGTCCCGGCCGGTGTCCCGGCCGCCGCGGCCGAGCCGTCGGTGCCCGCCCCGGCCGCGAGCCCGGTGACGCCCGCCGCGTCGCCCGGTGGTCTGGTGGATGTGGTGCGGGGGCGGTGGCGGCCCGGTTGGGGGTGGCCGTCGACGGGGTGGACGTGGGTTCGGGTTACTACGAGTTGGGGTTGGCGTCGGCCGATCTCCTGTCGTTGGTGGCGGAGTTGGAGGAGCGGCTGTCGGTGGAGTTGTCGCCGACGGTGATGTTCGAGTACCGGACGGTCGCTGAGCTGGCGGAGTGGCTGGCGACCCAGGTCCCGGCCGGTGTCCCGGCCGCCGCGGCCGAGCCGTCGGTGCCCGCCCCGGCGGCGTCCCTTCCGGCTGAGCCCGTTCCCGCCGCCCCTGCCCCCGCCGCGCCCGCCCTTGTCGCGCCGGCCTCCGTTCCGACGGAAACCGTCGCGCCCGCCGTCCACGAACCGTCGTCCGCCCCGGCCGCCGCCGTGGTGCCGGCCGCCGCCGTGGAGCACGACGCGCTCGGCGGCATCCGCGCCGCCCTCACCGACGAAGTGGCCGCCCTCCTCGGTGTCGACACCGCCGATGTGCACGCCGACGCCGAGCTGACCGAGTTCGGGCTGGACGTCACCGGGCTCGCCCGCCTGGCCGACCGCGTCGGCGTGCGCCTGGGACTGACGCTCGCCCCGGCGGCCCTGCGCGAGCACCGCACCCTGAACGCCCTCGCGGCGCACCTGGCGCCCGAGCACCGGGCCCCGGCGGCAGCGGCGGCTCCGGTGCCGCACGCGCTGCTCCTCGGGACCGTCGCCGAGGGTGACGGGGACGTGAGGACGTACGAAACCCGCTTCAGCGGGGACGAACCGTTCCTGCGGGACCACCAGGTGCACGGCGACCGGATCCTGCCCGGTGTCGCCCACCTGGAGATGGCGCGCGTGGCGGTCGCCCGGGCGCTGGGCCGGGACGACGCGACGGCCGTCCGGCTGACCGACGTGGTGTGGCTGCGGCCCGCCGTCTGCGGCCCCGGCGGGCTCACCCTGCGGGTCAGGGTGCGGACCTCCGCGGTGGGCGGCTGCGCCTACGAGATCGAGAGCGTCGGCGACCACGGCGAGAGCACGCTCTGCGGCCAGGGCCGTGCGGCCGTCGGCCCGGACCGGGCCGGCCGGACGCCGCCCCTCGGCGAACTGCGCGCGGCCTGCGCCGACACCTTCCACCCGGCCGAGCGGCTGTACGGCCTGTACGACAGCATGGGCATGGCCTACGGCCCCTCCCAGCGGTCCGTGACCGGACTGCGCACCGGCGCCGACGCCGAGGGGCGTACCCAGGTCCTGGCCGAGCTGCGGCTGCCGGACGCCGCCGAACCGCTCGGCACCGGTGCGCTGATGCACCCGAGCATCCTCGACGGCGCCCTACAGGCGACGATCGGCCTGTGGCTGGACCAGGCGGCCGAAGGCCGGTCCGCCGCTCTCGCCCTGCCGTTCGCACTGGACCGCGCCGAACCCGTCGCCGCCACGCCGGCCACGGCGTACGCCTGGATCCGCCACCGGCCCGGCGCTGACACCGGTGACGGAACGGTCCGTCTCGACGTCACCGTCCTCGACGAGCACGGCCGGGTGTGCGTGGAGCTGACCGGTCTGTCGACCCGCCTCCTGCCGGCGACGGCATCCCGGCCGGTGACCTCGGCCGTGACCGCGACCGCGGTCGTGGCCGACCCGGAACCGGAGTCCGCGCGTGATGGTGACATCGCGGTCATCGGGGTCAGTGGGCGTTATCCGGAGGCCGCTGATCTGGACGAGTTCTGGCGGAATCTGCGGGCGGGCCGGGACTGTGTGCGTGAGGTTCCGGCCGATCGCTGGGACCGTGAGCGTTACGCGGCGGCCGGGGCCGGTTCCTGGGGTGGTTTCCTGGACGACATCGACCGGTTCGATCCGTTGTTCTTCCAGATCTCGCTGCTGGAGGCGGATCATCTCGACCCGCAGGAGCGGCTGTTCCTGCAGTGTGCCCATCACACCCTGGAGGACGCCGGATACACCGCGGACCGATTGTCCAGGGGCGGCCGGGTCGGTGTGTATGTCGGGGTGATGTACCAGGAGTACCAGCTTCTGGGTGCTCAGGCGCAGGAGCGGGGGCGGCGGACGCGCTGTGGGGCAGTGCGTCCACGGTGGCGAACCGGGTGTCGTACTTCTACGACTTCCGTGGTCCGAGTCTGGCCGTGGACACGATGTGTTCGTCGTCGTTGACGTCGATCCATCTGGCGTGCGAGGCGATCCGCGGCGGTCAGTGCGACACCGCGCTGGCGGGTGGTGTCAATCTGACTCCGCACCCGAACAAGTACCTGGTCCTGGGTCGTCGTGACTTCCTGTCCAGTGACGGCCGCTGCCGCAGTTTCGGTGAGGGCGGTGACGGCTATGTGCCCGGTGAGGGTGTCGGTGCGGTGCTGCTGAAGCCGCTGGCGCGGGCCGTCGCGGACGGGGACCGGATCCACGGCGTGATCAAGGCCTCCGCTGTGAACCATGGTGGGCGCAGTTCCGGTTATTCGGTGCCGACGCCGGTGGCGCAGGGTGAGGTGATCGCCGACGCGCTGTCCGCCGCGGGTGTGGATCCGGGTGCGCTGGGTTATCTGGAGGCGCACGGTACGGGGACGTCGTTGGGTGATCCCATCGAGGTGGCCGGGCTGCAGCGGGCCTTCCGCCGGGTCGGTGGCCCTGAGCGGCTGGCGGTCGGTTCGGTGAAGTCGAACATCGGGCACTGCGAGAGCGCGGCCGGTATCGCGGGTGTCACGAAGGTGCTGCTGCAGATGCGGCACGGCGAGCTGGTGCCGAGCCTGCACTCGGCGACGCTCAACCCGCACATCGACTTCGACCGCACCCCGCTGCGTGTCCAGCACACCCTGGAACCCTGGCAGCGGGTCGTCGTCGACACCGAGGACGGACAGCGCGCTCTGCCCCGGCTGGCGGGTGTCTCCAGCTTCGGCGGCGGCGGCTCCAACGCCCATATCGTCATCGAGGAGTACCCGGCCGAGTACCAGCAGCCCGCCGGTCCCGTAGCCGCATCGGCCGGCCCTGCCCTGCTCGTACTGTCCGCCAAGAGCGAGGGCCAGCTCGTGGAGCAGGCCCGCCGTCTGCACGCGCGGCTGGGCGAGTTGTCCGACGCCGACCTCCCGGCCGTCGCCTTCACCCTGCAGACCGGCCGCATGGCCCTGGAGGAGCGCCTCGCCTTCGCCGCGACCTCCCTCACCGAGGCCCGCGACCTGCTCGCCGCCTTCGCCGACGCCCCCGCCACCCCTGGGCCTTGGAACCGGGGGACCGCCCGCCCCGACCGTCCGGCGGACGGCGCCGCCGTCGGCGCCGCCGTGACCGCCTGGCGCGAACGGCGCGGGCACGAAGCCCTGCTCGCGCTCTGGGCCGAAGGCGGCGAGGTGGACTGGGATCTCGTCGGTGGCACCACCACCGGCCCGCGCCGCATCAGCCTGCCCGGCTACCCCTTCGCCCGCGAGCGCTGCTGGTTCGACATCGACACCGAGGGTGCCCCCGGCGTTCCGCAGGCGGTGCCGACGGCGAAGTCGTCCTGCTGCGGCCCCGCTGGAGCGATCTGCCCGCCACCGGGCCCGCCGCCCCGGGCGAGACGTTCGCCGAACGGCACGTCGTCCTCCTCGGCCGGATCGGCGGCGCGGACCGCGAGGCCCTGATCGCGGCGCTGCCCGCCGGCACGCACTGCACCGTCGTGGAACCGTCCGAAGGCCCCCTGCACCAGCGGTACACCGACGCGGCGAGCCGGGTGTTCACCCTGATCCGCGATCTGCTGCTCCGCGGTGTCCGCCGGCCCACCCTGCTGCAGGTCGCCGCCGTGGGCACGGCCGCCGACGACACGGCCGCCTGCCTCGGCGGTCTGGCGGGGCTGCTGCGCACGGTCCATCTGGAGAACCCGCGGCTGCACACCCAGTACCTGGAATGCCTGGACGGGGCTTCGCCCGCAGCCGTCGCCGCCCGCCTGGTCGCGGAGGCGACCGCGAAACCCGAGCCGGAGGTGCGTCACCGGGACGGCCGCCGACTGGTCCGCCGCCCCACCGAGGCCCGGCTGCGTCCCGCGCCCACGCCATGGCGGGAGGGCGGCGTCTACCTCGTCACCGGCGGGGTCGGCGGACTGGGCCTGATCGTGGCCCGGGACATCGCCGCCGCCGTCGGAACGGCCACCGTGGTGCTCACCGGCCGCTCCCCGCTGACCGACGCCCAGCGCACCGAACTCGACGCGCTGCGCGCCGCCGGTCTGACCGTCGACCACCAGCGTGCCGACGTCACCGACCGCGACGCCGTGGCCCGTCTGCTGGCGCATGTCACGGACGAGCACGGGCCGCTCACCGGCGTGCTGCACTCCGCCGGTGTCGTCCACGACAACTTCGTCGTCCGCAAGAGCGCCGAGGAGTTGGAGCGCGTCCTGGCCCCCAAGGTGGCCGGGCTGGTCCACCTCGACGAGCTGACCCGGGAGCAGCCGCTGGAGCTGTTCGTCTGCTTCTCCTCGATCGCCGGCGCGTTCGGCAACCCGGGTCAGGCCGACTACGCCGCCGCGAACGCCTTCATGGACGCCTACGCCGCTCACCGCAACCGGTTGGCCCACGCGGGCCTGCGCAACGGTGCCACGGTCTCCGTCGGCTGGCCGCTGTGGGACGAGGGCGGCATGGGGGCCGGGGACACGGTCCGGGAGCAACTGCGCGCCACGGGGCTCGTGCCGCTCGACACCCCGCGCGGGCTCGCGGCACTGCGGTTCGCCCTGGCCGACGAGGACGTGACCGCGGACGGCGGACTGCTGGTCGTCGCGGGTGACCGCGCGGCCCTGCTGGCCAGGCTCACCCAGGACGCCCGGAGCGCTCCTCCGGCGCCGGTGACCGACGCCCCCGCGCAGGCCCCGGTGACCACCGCCGTCCCGGCCCCCGGTACCGGCACCGAAGCCGTCACCGCCGCACCGGCCGTCGAGGAGCGGGCCGTGGCCCACCTGCGGCGGGTGCTCGCGGCGGCGCTGAAGCTCGGACCCGAACGGCTCGATCCCGAGACGCCGTTGGAGCGGTACGGCATGGACTCGGTGCTCGCCGTGACCATGCTCCAGCCGCTGGAGGAGACCTTCGGCCCGCTGTCGCGGACCCTGCTCTTCGAGGTGCGGACCGTGCGCGGCCTCGCCCGCCACCTCGCCGCCGACCACCCCCAGGCCCTGCGCGCCCTGGTCGGCGAGCCCGCTCCCGCCGCCGTGCCGGCGGCGGCCCCGGCCGAGTCCGTCGCGCCCCGGCTCCCGCAGGCCCCGGCACCGGACCGGCGCGGGAGCGAGCAGGGCACGGACGCCGTCGCGATCATCGGGATCAGCGGTCGCTACCCGCACGCCGACGACCTGGAGCAGTTCTGGGCCGCGCTGCGCGAGGGCCGGGACTGCGTCACCGAGGTACCGGCCGACCGCTGGGACAGCGGCGGCAAGGCCCAGTGGGGCGCCTTCCTCGACGGCGTCGACCGCTTCGACCCGCTGCACTTCGGCATCGCGCCGAGCGAGGCCGCCGCCATGGACCCGCAGCAGCGGCTGTTCCTGGAGACCGTGTGGCACCTGCTGGAGCAGGGCGGCGTCACCCAGGAGGTCGTCGAGCGACGGCACCGTCGGCGCGTGGGCGTCTACGTCGGCGCCGCGTACCAGATGTACCGGGCCGACGCGGCCGCCGATCCGGCCCTGGCCGCGCTCACCGCCTCCGCCTCGTACAACCTCATCGCCAACCGCGTCTCGCACTTCTTCGGCCTCGAGGGCCCGAGCCTGGCCGTGGACAGCATGTGCACCTCGTCCGCGATGGCCGTGCACCTGGCCTGCGCCGACCTGCTGCGCGGCGAGTGCGAGCTGGCCGTCGCCGGCGGCGTCAACCTCAACGTCCACCCCGACAAGTACCTCGCCCTCGAAGAGATGCAACTGCTCGGCACGCATCCCGGCGCACGCAGCTTCCGCGACGGCGACGGCTACCTGCCCGCCGAGGCGGTCGGCGCCGTCCTGCTCAAGCCGCTGGACGCCGCCCTGCGCGACGGCGACACCGTGCACGCCGTCATCAAGAGCACCGCGTCCCTGCACAGCGGCCGCTCCAACGGCTTCATGACACCCAGCCACGGCACCCAGGTCACCGCCATGCGGAACGCCCTGGAGCGGGCCGGTACCGCACCGGCCGACATCGGCTGCGTGGAGGCCGCCGCCAACGGCACCGCCTTCTCCGACGAGGTCGAAGTGCGCGCCCTGCGCGAGGTGTTCGCCGGTGTCACCGAACCCGTTCACGTGGGCACCGTGAAGTCCAACCTCGGCCACCCCGAGGCGGCCTCCGGCATCGCCCAGCTCACCAAGGTCGTCCTGCAGCTCCGGCACGGGCAGATCGCCCCGCTCGTCACCACCGGGACCGCCAACCCCCGCCTGGACCTGGAGGGTTCGGCCCTGCGGCTCACCGACGAGCCGACCGGCTGGGAGGCGCGCGGCGACGCGCCCCGCCGCGCCCTCATCAACTCCGTCGCGGCGGGCGGCAGTCACGTCAGCATCGTCGTCGAGGCACCGCCCGCTCCCGTCCGCACGGTCCCGGCGGACCCGGCTCCGCAGGTCGTGCTGGTCTCCGCCCGCACCCCCGAACTGCTGCGCACGGCCGTGGGCCGTCTGCACGACTTCCTCGACCGTGACGGCGAGGCCACGGTGAGCCTCGCCGACCTCGCCTACACCTCCCAGCTCGGCCGGGAGCCCCAGGCCGAGCGGCTCGCCGTGGTCGCCGCCGACCGCGAGCAGCTGGCGCACGCCCTCGCCGCCGAGCTCGCCGAGGGCCCGGTCACGTCGGCCGCCGGGGCGAGCGCGCACCGCGGCAACGCCGAGGAGGACGCCGGACCGCTCGCCGCGGTGCTGACCGGCGCCCGCGGCGAGGCCTTCATCGCCGGGCTGGTGCAGGACCGCGCGCTGGAGCAGCTCGCCGAACTCTGGGCGCGCGGCGTCCGGGTGCCGTGGGCCGGTCTGCACGACGGGCCCCGCCCCATGGCACCGCTGCCGCCCACGGCCTTCGAGACGGGCCGCTACTGGGTCGGCCGCACCCCCGAGCAGCCCGCCGCCGCCCGGCGGACGGCGACCGAACCGCCCGCGCCGGGCACACCGGCCGGCAACGGCACGCCCGCCGACTCCCTGCGCACGATGACGCTCGCCTGGGCCGACGTCCTGGGCGTCGCCGCGGAGCGGCTGGACGGCCGCAGCGACTTCTTCGCCCTCGGCGGCAACTCGCTGCTCGCCACCCGCCTCATCAACCGGCTCACCGAACGGGCCGGTGTGGAGCTGCCGGTGGAGGCGGTCTTCAGCGCACCCCGGCTCGCCGACATGGCCCTGGAGCTGGGTCGGCGCGCCGCCGGTACGACGGACGCGGGCACGCTCGACGTGGACCTGATCCTCGAAAGCATCGACCTCGTCGAGCACATGAGCGACGAGGAGCTGGACGCCCTGGACATCGAGAGCTGAGGCAGAGGTTGACGATGGACATCACCAGTCAGGACACCGGACTGGACCTCGTCCGGAGGATCCGCTCCCTGCCGGCGAAGCGGCAGCGCGCCGTGATCGCGCTGCTGCGCAAACAGGGCGTCGACCTGTCCGCGCTGCGGGCCGTGCCGCGCCTGCCGCGTGACACCGGCGAGCCGCTGCCGCTGTCGTTCACCCAGCAGCGCCTGTGGTTCCTGGAGAAGCTGGGCGGCACGGGCGCCGCCTACAACATCCCGGTGGCGATGCGGCTCGGCGGGCGCCTCGACCGGCCCGCGCTGCTGCGCGCCCTGGCCGAGGTCGTCCAGCGGCACGAGGTGCTGCGCACCCGGTTCGCCGAACGCGAGGGCGTGCCCGGGCAGATCGTCGGCGACGGCGGCGACTTCACCGTCACGCAGGAGGAACTCGACGACCCCGCGCGCCTGCCCGGGATCTGCCGGGAGGAGGCGGCCGCCCCGTTCGACCTGGAGCGCGGGCCGCTCATCAGGGCCCGTCTGCTGCGGAGCTCCGACCAGGAGCACCACCTCCTCGTCACGACCCACCACAGCGTCTGCGACGGCTGGTCGGTCGGGGTGTTCTTCCGCGATCTGGTCGCCTGTTACGAGGCGTTCGGCGCCGGACGGCCGGTGCCGCTCGAACCCCTGCCCGTGCAGTACGCGGACTGGGCGCACTGGCAGCGGGAGTGGCTCGCCGACGAGGTGCAGGACCGCCAGGTCGGTTACTGGAGGCGTCAGCTGGCGGGTGTCGACCCGCGGCTCACCCTGCCCACCGACCGGGAGCGCCCCCGCGTGAAGACGTACGCGGGCGCCGGCGAGACCTTCCACTGCCCCGCCGATCTGCTCGGCACGCTGCGCGAGGTGGCCAAGTCCCACGACGCCACCCTCTACATGACCCTCCTGGCGGCCTACGACGTCGTCCTGAACCGCTACACGCACCAGAGCGACATCGCCGTCGGCACCGTGGTCGCCGGCCGCAACCGGCGCGAGGCGGAGGACCTGGTCGGCTTCTTCGCCAACACCCTGGTGATGCGCACCGACCTGTCCGGCGACCCCGCCTTCCCGGAACTCCTCGCACGCGTCCGGAAGACCGCGCTGGAGGCGTACGACCACCAGGACGTGCCGTTCGAGGCCGTGGTGGACGCGCTCGACACCGAGCGCAGCCTCGCCCACTCGCCGGTCTTCCAGACCCTGTTCGTCCTCCAGGAGGCGCAGACCGGGCGCTCCGCGTCCCTCGGCGACCTCGACGTCACCCCGGTCGACGTCGATCTGAGTTTCACCAAGTTCGACCTCACCGTCGACCTGCGCGAGACCCCCGACGGGCTGGCCGGCACCGTCGAGTACAACACCGACCTGTACGACCGGGAGACCGTCCGCCGCTTCATCGGCCACTACACCCGGCTGCTGGAGGCCGTCGCGGCCGACCCGTCCCGCCCCCTGTCCGGGCTGAGCATGGTGGACGCCGGGGAGCGCTACCAGGTGCTCGAGGGGTGGAACGACACCGAGCGGCCGTACTCCGCCGACCGCTGTCTGCACGAGCTGTTCGAGGACGCGGTGGGCCGCCACCCGGAGCGCACCGCGCTCGTCGACGCGGACGGCTCCTGGACCTACGGCGAACTCAACGCCTGGGCCAACCGCGTCGCCCACGGTCTGCGCGGGCACGGCGTCGGCCCGGACACCCTCGTCGGCCTGCACGCGCACCGCTCCGCCGAGATGGTCGCCGGCATCCTCGGCACCCTGAAGGCCGGCGGCGCCTACCTGCCCATCGAGCCGACCCACCCCGACGCCCGGCGCTCCGCCCTCGTGGAGTCCACCGGTGTCCAGGTGGTCCTCACCCAGCCGGACCTGGACACCGAGCCCCTGCGCGGCGCCGCCCACCTGCTCGGCCTGCACCGCGACGGCACCCTGCGCGACCGCGCCGGCCAGGACGTCACCGGCGGCCGCGAGGACGACCTGCCCGCCGGTGAACTCGGGCTGACCAGCGAGCACCTGGCCTACGTCATCCACACCTCCGGCTCCACCGGCCGCCCCAAGGGCGTCATGATCGAGCACCGGGCGGCGGTCAACCGCATCGAGTGGATGCAGAACGAGTACCGCCTCGGCGCGGACGACGTCGTCCTGCAGAAGACCCCGTACAGCTTCGACGTGTCGGTGTGGGAGTTCTTCTGGCCGCTGCTCTTCGGCGCCCGGCTCGCCGTCGCCGAGCCCGGCGGCCACCGCGACCCCGCCTATCTGGTCTCCGCCGTCCGCCGGTTCGGCGTGACCACCCTGCACTTCGTGCCCTCCATGCTGCGCACCGTCGTCGAGGAGCCGGGCTGGAGCGAGTGCAGCACGGTCCGCCAGGTCTTCTGCAGCGGCGAGGCCCTGCCCCCGGACCTGTGCGCCCGCCACCACGAGCGCCATCCGGCGCCGCTGCACAACCTGTACGGCCCCACCGAGGCCGCCGTCGACGTCAGCCACTGGACCTGCCCCGCCGGACCCGCCCCGCGCACGGTGCCCATCGGCCGGCCCATCCAGAACATCCGGCTGTACGTGCTGAACGAGGCCCGCGAACCGCAGGGCGTCGGCTGCGCCGGCGAGCTGTACATCGCCGGCGCCGGCCTCGCCCGCGGCTACCTCCACCAGCCGGAACTGACCCGCGAACGGTTCGTGCCCGACCCGTTCGGCGCGCCCGGATCGCGCATGTACCGCACCGGCGACCTGGCACGGTGGCTGCCCGACGGCACCCTGGAGTTCCTCGGCCGCGCCGACGGACAGGTCAAACTGCGCGGTTTCCGCATCGAGCCGGGCGAGATCGAGCACCGCCTCGCCGAGCACCCGGCCGTGCGGGCCTGCGCCGTCCTCGTCCGCGAGGACCGGCCGGGCAGCCCCCGCCTCGTCGCGTACACCGTCCTGGATCCCGCTCACCCGAGCGACGACCACCGTGCCGAGCTGACCCGGCACCTGGCGGGCACCCTGCCCGACTACATGGTGCCCAGCGCCTTCGTCGTCCTGGACGCCCTGCCCGTCACGGCCCACGGCAAGCTCGACCGGGCGGCCCTGCCCGCCCCGGCACCGACGCCTTCGCCCAGCGCGCCTACGTCGCCCCCGCCACCCGCACCGAGCGGCTGCTCGCCCAGGTGTGGGCCGAACTGACCGGGTTCGACGCCGAGCGGATCAGCGCCGAGGACAACTTCTTCGCCCTCGGCGGCCACTCCCTGATGATCACCGTGCTGGTCGCGCGGCTCAAGGAGCACGGCCTGAACGTGGCCGTGCAGGACGTGTTCGCCGAGCCCGGCCTCGCGGCCCTCGCCGCCCGGATCGACGACACCCCCGGGACGGACCGGTTCAGCGCCCCGCCCAACCTGATCCCGGCCGGCTGCACCCGGCTCACCCCGGAACTGCTGCCCCTGATCGACCTCACCCAGGACCAGCTCGACACGATCACCGCGGCCGTGCCCGGCGGCGCGCCCAACGTGCAGGACGTCTACCCGCTGCTGTCGACGCAGGAGGGCATCCTCTTCCACCACCTGATGGACCCGGACCACGACCCCTACCTCGTCACCACCCTGTACACGGCCGACGACGAAGCGGCCTGCGCCCGGTTCACCGCCGCCCTCCAGGCGGTCGTCGACCGCCACGACGTCATGCGCACCGCCGTCCTCACCACCGGACTGCCCGAACCCGTGCAGGTCGTGCACCGCACGGCGCGGCTGCCGCTGCGCCGCGTCCGCCTCGAACCCGGCGGGGACGCCGAAGGGCAGGCCCGCGCCCTGCTGGCGGGGCCCGAACGGATGAGCCTCGACAGCGCGCCGCTGCTGCGGCTGACGGTCGCCGAGGACCCCGACTCCGAGCGCCGGTACCTGCTGCTGACCGCCCACCACCTCATCGAGGACGCCACCTCGCTGCGGCTCACCCTCGGGGAACTGGCCCTGCACATGTCCGGCCGCGCCGATCTGCTGCCGCCCCCGCCGGCGTACCGCGACTTCGTCGCCCACACCCTGGGCGCGCAGGCCGGCGACGAGGCGGAGGAGCACTTCCGCGCCGCGCTCGGCGACGTCACCGAGCCGACGTTCCCCTTCGGCCTGGCCGACGTGCACGGCGACGCCCGCCGCGTCACCCGACTGCGCCGCACCCTCCCCGCGGAACTCACCGGCGAACTGCGCGCCCAGGCCAGGCGGCTGCGGCTCAGCCCCGCCTGCCTGTTCCACGCGGCCTGGGCACGGGTCGTGGCCGCGTGCAGCAACCGCGAGGACGTCGTCTTCGGCTCGGTGATGTCCGGACGGCTCCAGGGCGTGCCGGGCGTGGAGCGGATGCTCGGCAACTTCATCAACACCCTGCCGCTGCGGGTCCGGCTGGCCGATCGCACCGTCCGCGAGCTGATCGACGACGTCGACCTCGCGCTGCGCGGCCTGGTCGCCCGCGAGCACACCCCGCTGGGCCTGGCCCAGCGGTGCAGCGGCATGGACGGCGACGCGCCCCTGTTCAGCGCCGTCGCCAACTTCCGCCACTTCGAGCCCGGGCACGGCGAGGCCGAGGTCCCGCGCATCGAGGACGCCGGCGTGCGGTTCACCGCCGCCGCCGACGGCATCAACTACCCGGTGTCGGTGTCCGTCGACGACTTCGGCAGCGAACTCTCCCTCGACCTCCAGGTCGACGACTCGCTGTCCGCCGACGCCGTCGCCGGCTACCTGCTCACCGCCCTCACCGGTCTCACCGGGGCCCTCGCCGCCGACGACGGCACCGGCACCCGCGCGCTGGACCTCGACGTGCTGCCCGGCGCCGAACGGCGGATGCTGCTGACCGAGTGGAACGACACCGGCACCCCGATGCCGGCGCCCACCCTCACCGCCGCCTTCGCCGCCCAGGCCGCCCGCACCCCCGAGGCGACGGCACTGGTGCACGAGGACCGGTCCCTGACCTACGCGGAGTTCGACGCCCGCGCCAACCGGCTCGCGCACTGGCTGATCGAGCGGGGCGCCGGCCCGAGCGGATCGTCGGCGTGAGCATGGTCCGCTCCTTCGACCTGCTCGTCGCGATCTACGGCATCCTCAAGTCCGGCGCCGCCTACCTGCCGCTCGACCCCGACCTGCCCGACGAGCGCCGCGAGACGATGGTCGCCGACGCCCGCCCGCTGCTCGTCCTCGACGAGCTGCCCGACACCACCGCTGCGGCCGAAACCGATCCCGGTGCCGGGATCCGGCCGGACCACCCCGCCTACGTGCTGTACACCTCCGGCACCACCGGCCGGCCCAAGGGCGTGGTCGTCACCCACCGCGCCAGCATGAACTGGCTCGCCTGGGACCAGGGCGTCTACCGGGGCGGCGAGGGCGACCGGATCCTGTTCAAGACCTCCATCGGCTTCGACGTCTCCGTCAAGGAGCTGTTCTGGCCGCTCCAGGTCGGCGCGACGATCGTCATCGCCCGCCCCGGCGGCCAGAAGGACCCGGAGTACCTGGCCTCGGCGATCCGGGAACACGGCGTCACCGACATCGACTTCGTGCCCTCCATGCTCGCCGAGTTCCTCTCCGAGCCGGCCGCCGCCGAGTGCACCGGCCTGGTCCGGCTGGAGGCCACCGGTGAACCGCTGTCCGTGGAACTGGCCGAGCGGGTGGCGCGGGCCCTGCCCGGCACCCTGCTGTTCAACCTGTGCGGCCCCACCGAGGTGGGCGGCGCGCTCGGCCTGTACGGCCCGTACACCCCCGAGCCCGGCGCCACCCGCGTGCCCATCGGCGCACCGGTGTACAACACCCAGGCGTACGTCCTCGACAACGCGCTGCGGCCGCTGCCCGCCGGCGTCGCCGGCGAGCTGTACATCGCCGGTGACCAGCTCGCCCGCGGCTTCCTCGGCCGGCCGGGACTGACCGCCGAGCGGTTCGTGGCCAACCCGTTCACCCCGGGCACCCGCATGTACCGCACCGGCGACCTGGTGCGCTGGCGTTCCGACGGGCTGATCGAGCACCTCGGCCGGGTCGACGACCAGGTCAAGATCCGCGGCTTCCGGGTCGAGCCCGGCGAGATCGAGAACGCCCTGCACGGGCACCCCGCCGTGCACCGGGCCGTCGTCCTGCCGCGCGGCACCGGCGCCGCCCGTTCCCTCGTCGCCTACGTCAGCCCGGTGCGGGCTCCGCGCGGGGCGGCCGAACCGGACGTACCGCTCGCCCGGCGGCTCAAGGAGCACCTGGCCGCGCGGCTGCCCGACTACATGGTGCCCACCGCCTTCGTCGTCCTCGACGAACTGCCCGTCAACCGCAACGGCAAGGTGGACCGCGGCGCCCTGCCCGAGCCGACCGAGGCCGACCTGGCCCGCGAGGAGTACGTCGCCCCGCACACGCCCACCCAGCGCGAGCTGTGCCGCATCGTGTCGGAGGTGCTGGGGGTCGCCCGTGTCGGCCTCAACGACACCTTCTTCGACCTCGGCGGGCACTCCCTGCTGGCCACCCGGCTCTCGCTGCGGGTGAAGAAGGAGATGGGCGCGGACCTGCCGCTCCAGGCCGTCTTCACCGCCTCCGGCATGGCCGAGATGGCCGCCGCGGTGGACGACCTGCTCGGCGGACAGCCGGCCCCGGCGCGAGCCGGTTCGGCCCCGGCGCGAGCCGACGTCACCCCCGCGGCGCCGGCCACCGGCCCCGCCGCCGAGGACGCGGTGCCGGGCGGCCGGGGGAGTGCGGCGCCCGCCGATCCGGCCGGCGTGCCGGTGCTGGACACCGCACCCCTGTCCCTGCAGCAGCGGGACCTGTGGTTCCGCGACCGGCCCGGCCATCTGGCCGCCGCGCACGACAACGTGCAGCTCGCCTTCCGGCTCGACGGGCCGCTCGACCGGGACGCCTTCGTCCGCAGTGTGCGCGCCCTCGTGGAGCGGCACGCCGTGCTGCGCACCGGCTACCACCGCCATTCCGGCGGCGGGCTCGCCCAGCGCGTGTACGACGCGTCCGGCTTCGCGGTCACGGTCGCGGCCGCCCCGCGCGACGAGGCGGGCCTCGCCGCCTGGCTGCGCGCCGAACGGGCCCGGCCCTTCGACCCCGAGGGGCCGTACGCGCTCCGCTCCCACCTGCTCACCCTCGCCGACGACCGGCACGTCGCCGTACTGACCCGCCCGTGGGGCGTCTTCGACGGCTGGTCGGTGAACATCGTCCTGACCGAACAGCAGGCCCTGTACGCGGCGTTCGCGCGGGACGAGGAGCCGGGGCTCGCCCCGCTGCCGACGACCTACGCCGACTTCGCCCGTCGGCAGGCCACGGCCGTCACCGCCGAGGAGCTCGACCGCCAGCGGGACCACTGGCGGCGACGCCTCGACGGAGCGCCCGGCCGCCCGTCGACGCGCACCGACTACGAGCGGTGCCCGGTGAAGACGTACCAGGGCGCCCAGGTCGAGCTGAGCGCCCCCGGCGAGGTGGCCGCGGCTCTGCGGCGGCTCGGCCAGGAGCACGGCGCCACCCTCTACATGACGCTGCTGTCGGCGTTCGCCGTCCTGCTCGGCGGCGAGAGCGACGACCCCGACCTGGTCATCGGCACCCCGGTCGCCAACCGGCCCGACGCCGAACTGGAGGGCGTGGTCGGCTACTTCGTGAACATGCTGCCGATGCGTCTCGACGCGGACCCGGGGCGCGCGTTCACCGAGTTGCTGGCGCAGGCGAAGGACGCCACCGGCGAGGCCCACGCCCACAAGGACGTGCCGTGCGCGGACCTCGTCGGCGCCCTGGTGCCGCACCGCGACCCGTCCCGGTCCCCGCTGTTCCAGGCCACGTTCAACCTGCTGCCCACCTGGGACCTGCCGGCGCCCGAGGACGCCGGCGCCCTGGCGGTGACCCAGCTCCGCACCGACGCCGGCACGTCCCGGTACGACCTGAGCCTGGTGGTGCAGGAGACCGCCGCGGGACTGGCCGGGTACCTGGAGTACAGCACCGACCTGTTCACCCCGGACACCGCCGACCGCCTGGCCCGTGCCTACGAACTCCTCCTCGCCCGGATCGCCCGGGACCCCGGCGGTTCGCTGGCCGACCTGCGCGCCCCGGTACCGGACACCGGCGGCGGCCGGCCGCCCGCCCCGCGCTCCGGCGCCGCCCGGACCCAGCCCAAGGGCGGCCGCCGTCCCGCACGGCGCCGGAGCGGACGGTGAACCGCCCCCGCCGGACACGGCAGCCGCGGTGCCCGGCCCCGGCACCACCGACGGGCACCCGCCCCCACCCCAGTACAGCCGGCAACCGGCAGTCCGCACCCGGACGGCCCTACGAGAAGGAAGAGTTGGCCCAGTGAGCAGCCCCGAGGTCCAGGCGGCCGAGACGGATGTGGCGATCATCGGCATGGCCGGGCGTTTCCCCGGCGCCGACGACCTGGACTCCTTCTGGCAGCTCCTGCGCGAGGGCCGCGAGGGCATCACCCGGTTCAGCCCCGAGGAACTGGCGGCCGCCGGCGTGCCCTCCCGGCTGCTGACGGACCCCGCCTACGTCCCGGCGCACGGCATCATCCCCGGTGTCGACCTCTTCGACACCGGGTACTTCGAGTTCACCCCGGCCGAGGCCGCCATGACCGACCCGCAGCACCGCGTCATGCTGCAGACCGGGCACGCGGCCCTCGAGAACGCCGGCTACGACCCGGCCCGCTTCGACGGGCTGATCAGCGTCTACGCCGGCGCCGCCATCAACACCTACCTCCAGCAGCACGTCCTGCCGCACGTCGACCAGACCACCACCTCGAACCACTTCGCGGTGATGGTCGGCAACGACAAGGACTACCTGGCCACGAGGCTGTCGTACAAGCTCGACCTCAAGGGCCCGAGCTACACCGTGCAGACCGCCTGCTCCACCTCGCTGGTCGCCCTGCACCTCGCCTGCCAGGGCCTGATCAACGGCGAGTGCGACATGGCGCTGGCCGGCGGCGTCACCGTCAAACTGCCGCAGGTCAAGGGCTACTTGTACGAGGAAGGCGCCATCCTGTCCCCGGACGGGCACGTGCGCGCCTTCGACGCGGACGCCGGCGGCACCGTCCTCGGCAACGGCGTGGGCGTCGTCGTCCTGAAGCCGCTGCGGGACGCCCTCGCCGACCGGGACACCATCCACGCCGTCATCAAGGGCACGGCCACCAACAACGACGGCAGCGGCAAGGTCAGTTTCGCCGCCCCCGGCGCCGCCGGGCAGAGCGCCGTCATCCGGGAGGCGCACACCGTCTCCGGTGTCGACCCGCGCTCCATCGGCTACGTCGAGGCCCACGGCACCGCGACCCGGCTCGGCGACCCCGTCGAGGTGTCCGCCCTCACCAAGGCCTTCCGCGAGGCCACCGCCGACACCGGCTTCTGCGCGATCGGGTCGGTGAAGTCCAACGTCGGCCACCTCGACGCCGCCGCCGGCGTCGCCGGCGTCATCAAGACGGCGCTGATGATGAAGCACCGCACCCTGGTGCCGACCGTCAACCACCACACGCCCAACCCGGCCGTCGACTTCGCCGCGAGCCCCTTCCGGGTCAGCACCGCCACCACCCCGTGGACCGGGGACGGGCCGCTGCGCGCGGGCGTCAGCTCCTTCGGCATCGGCGGCACCAACGCGCACGCCGTGCTCCAGGAGGCGCCGCCCGCGCCCGCCGCCGGCGACTCCCGCCCGCGGCAGGTCCTGGTGGTCTCCGCCCGCACCCCGAGCGCGCTGCGCACCGCGGCCGACGACCTGGCCGCCCACCTGGAGAGCGACGACCCGGCCGCGCTCGCCGACGTCGCCTACACCCTGGCGGTCGGGCGCCGCGCCCACGAGTACCGGCTCGCCGTCACCGGCACCGGACCCGCCGCCCTCGCCGACGCGCTCCGCGGCGCCCAGGTGCCCGAACGGCCCGCCACGGGCGAGGTGTCCTTCGTCTTCGCCGAGGAGGTGCCCGACGCGGCCGGGCTGGCCAAGCGGTGGTGCGCCGCGGAACCCGCCTTCGCCGGGCACCACGCGGCGGCCGTGGCCGCCGGCGCGCTCGACCACGGCGCCCCCGGCGCCGCCTTCGCCGTGCAGTACGCGCTCGGCAGGCTGTGGCTGGACCTCGGTCTGCGGCCCGTCGCCGTCCACGGCGACGGACTCGCCGCCCACGTCGCCGCGTGCGTCACCGGCGCGCTGACCCCCGGCGAGGCCGTGGCCGCTCTCGGCCGTCCCGGCGCCGAGACGCCGCGCCGCGCCCCGGGCCGCGACCGGATCGCGCTGCGCGGCGCGGCGGACGAGGTGCGCGGGACCGCCCTCGGCGTCGCCGACGGGCCGTACGGCGGCGTGGCCCGCGCCTGGCAGGCCGGGGCCGACGTCGACTGGGCCGCCTGGTTCGCGGGCGAGGAGCGCGGCCGGGTGCCGCTGCCCACCTATCCGTTCGAGGGCCGCCGCTGCTGGCTGACCGGCCCGGACCGGGCCACCGCCCCGCAGCTCGCCGCCCCGGGCCCGCACCCCCTGCTCGACGAGAACGTCTCCACCCTCGACACCCTCGCCTACCGCACCACCCGGACCGGCGAGGAGTTCTACCTCGCCGACCACCGGGTCCAGGGCGAACCCGTCATGCCCGCCGCCGCGCACCTCGAACTCGCACGCGCAGCCGCCGAGTTGTCGCTCGGCACGGCCGTCTCCCTGCACGACGTCTCCTTCGAGCGCCTGCTGAGCCACGCCGCCGGGCCGCGCACCTCGCTGATCTCGCTCTGGCGCGAGGACGACGGCGCCGGATTCGAGATCACCGGCGACGACACCGTGTACGCGGCCGGAGCCGTCGAGCCGGGCCCGGCCGACCGGCCCGCCCCCGTTGACCTCGCGGCGGCGGCCGCCCGCTGCACCGAGACGCTCCGGCACCCCGAGTGCTACGACACGCTGCGCCGCCTCGGCCTCGACTACGGGCCCCGGATGCGCGCCCTCACCGAGGTCCGGCTGGGCGAGGGGGAGGCCCTGGCCACCCTCGAACTGCCCGACGGCGCCACGCTCGACGGCGCGGTCCTGAACCCCGCGCTCCTCGACGGCGCCCTGCACGCCCTGGTGCTGCTCCTCACCCGCGCCTACGGCGACACCGCCGAGGGCTTCCTGCCGCTGGCCCTCGCCGGACTGACGGTGCACGCCCCGCTCGCCGAAGCCTGCCGGGCGCTGGTCACCACCCGCCGGCTGGGCGAGCGCTCGGCCCGCGCCGACCTGACCCTCACCGACGACCACGGCACCGTCCTCGCCCGGCTGACCGACCTGACCGTACGGGTGCTCGGCAAAACGGGCGGGGCGCCCGCGGCCGCACCCGCCGCACCGGGTGAGCGGGCCCTGCTGGTGCGCCGCTGGACCGACGCGCCCGCCGACCCCGCCGGCACCCCGGCCGGCGCCACCGGCGCCGTCCTCGCCGCGACCGCCGCCCGCCGCGAGCGGCTCACCGCCGCCCTGACCGGACAGGGCGTCGGCGAGGTGAGCGCGCCGGACAGCGGGACCGGACTGCCGGACGGGGCCGTACCGGACGTGCTGCTGGTGGACGAGCCCACGGCCGAGGAGGCGCTGGCGCTGGTCCGGCGGCTGCTGCGGGCCCGGCCCACCGCGCCCGTGCGCGTCCTGCTGCTGCACCGCCACGACGCCGGCGGCGCGCGGCCCGAGCGTGCCGCGCTGGGCGCCTTCGCCCGGACCGTACGGGCCGAGAACCCGCTGCTCGCCGTCCAGGCCGTCGGACTCGCCGAAGGCGTGGACGAGACGGCCGCGCTCGCCGCCGAACTGGCCGGTGACGGCCGCGACCCCGAGGTCGCCCACACCGCCGCCGGCCGCCGGGTGCCCCGGCCCGCGCCCGCCCCGGCCGCCGAACCCGTCGCCGTCCGCGACGGCGGCGTCTACGTCGTCTCCGGCGGCGCGGGCGGACTCGGCCGTGCCGTCGCGGACTGGATCCTCGGCCGCGCCGACGCCCGCGTGGTGCTGCTCGGCCGCTCCGCGCAGCCGCCCGCCGCACTCGGCGAACGCCTCACCTACCGCACCGTGGACGTCTCCGACCCGGCGGCGGTGGAGCGGCTGCTGGCGTCGGTCCGCGCGGAGATGGGACCCGTCAACGGGGTCGTCCACGCGGCCGGCGTGCTGCGCGACGGCTTCGCCCTGACCAAGTCCGCCGACGACTTCGCCGCCGTCCTCGCGCCCAAGGCGGGCGGAGTGCAAGCGCTCCACGCCGCCACCGCCGACGACCCGCTGGACTTCTTCGTCGCCTTCTCCTCGATCGCCGCCCACATCGGCAGCCCCGGCCAGACCGACTACGCCTACGCCAACGCCTACCTGGACGCCTACGCCGAGCGCCACCCGGGATCACCTCGGTCGCCTGGCCCATGTGGGCCGACGGCGGCATGCGGCAGACCGACGAGGCCGCCGCGGACATCGCCGCCCGCACCGGCTTCGGCGTCCTGCCCACCGCCACCGGCCTCGCCCTGTTCGAGCGGGTCCTCGGCGTGCCCGGCGCGTTCGTCGCGGCCCACGGCGACCTCACGCGGATCGAGGCCGCGCTGGCGGGACGCGCCCCCGCCGGCCGGGCCCCGGCCACCGCCGAAGCGCCCGGCGCCCCGGGCGGCGAGGAGCCCCGCGCCCTGGCCGTGACGCTGCTGCGGACCCTGATCGCCGCCGAGACGGGCCTGGACCCGGCCGAACTCGGCGAGGACGACCCGTTCGAGCGCCACGGCATCGACTCACTGACGATCACCAAGCTCAACCGCGAACTGGACAAGCGGTTCGACCGGCTGTCCAAGACCCTCTTCTTCGAGTACGCGACCCTCGGCGAACTCGCCGGCTACTTCGCCGAGCACCACGGCGCCGAACTGCGCGGCACCGCGGGGCCGGGGAGACCGGCGGGACCGCCGCGGCGCCGGCGCCCGCCTCCCCGGTCACCGCGACGGCGCGCGCCTCCCGCACCGCCCGCGCGGGCCGTACCGCTCGTACGGCCCGCACCGCACCCGGCGACCGGTCCGACGCGCCCGAACCGGCCGGCGAGGACGACGCCATCGCGGTCATCGGCATCGCGGGCCGCTACCCCATGGCGGACGACATCGAGGAGTTCTGGGCCAACCTGACGCAGGCCCGCGACTGCGTGACGGAGATCCCCGCCGACCGCTGGGACCACACCCGCTGGTACGACCCGGACCCGGCCGCGCCCGGCCGCGCCCACACCCGCTGGGGAGGGTTCCTGCGCGACGTCGACCGCTTCGACCCGCTGTTCTTCGGCATCTCCCCACGCCAGGCGGAGCTGATGGACCCCCAGGAACGGCTGTTCCTGCAGAACGCCTGGCACGTCATGGAGGACGCCGGCTACCGCCGCGCCGACCTGGCGGGCCGTCCGGTCGGCGTGTACGTCGGCGTGATGTACGGCGAGTACCAGTTCCACGGCGCCCTCGACGCGCTGCGCGGCGGACGCCCGCTGACCGGCTCGTCGTTCGCGACCATCGCCAACCGGGTCAGCCACGCCCTGAACCTGTCCGGCCCGAGCATGGCGCTGGACACCATGTGCTCCTCCTCGCTGACCGCGATCCACCTGGCCTGCGAGAGCCTGCGCCGGGGCGAGAGCGAACTGGCCCTGGCCGGCGGCGTCAACGTCTCCGTCCACCCCTACAAGTACGCCTTCCTCAGCCAGGGCCGCTTCCTGTCCTCCGACGGCCGCTGCCGCGCCTTCGGCGCCGGCGGCGACGGGTACGTGCCCGGCGAGGGCGTCGGCGCCGTCCTGCTCAAGCCGTACCGGCGCGCCCTGGCGGACGGCGACCGCGTCCACGGCCTGATCCTCGGCAGCGCCGTCAACCACGGCGCCAGGACCAACGGCTACACCGTGCCCAGCCCGCGCGCCCAGCAGCACGCGGTCACCGAGGCCATGGCGCGGGCCGGGGTCACCCCGGACGGCATCGGCTACGTCGAGGCCCACGGCACCGGCACCGCGCTCGGCGACCCGATCGAGCTGACCGGACTCGGCCAGGCGTACCGCACCGCGGAGGCCGGGCCCGGCACCTGGCCGATCGGCTCGGTCAAGTCCAACGTGGGCCACCTGGAGTCCGCCGCCGGCATGGCCGGACTCACCAAGGCGCTGCTCCAGTTCACCCACCGCACGCTGGTGCCCTCGCTGCACGCCGAGGAGCTGAACCCGAACATCGACTTCGACCGCTCCCCCTTCCGCGTCCAGCGCGAGCTCGCCGACTGGCCCGCCGGGGACACCCCGCGCCGTGCCGGCCTCAGCTCCTTCGGCGCCGGCGGCTCCAACGCCCACCTGGTCCTGGAGGAGTCGCCGCACCCCGAGCCCGCGGCCGACGTCCCCGCCGCGCGGCAGCACACCGGTGAGCCGGTGGCCTTCGTCCTGTCCGCCCGGGACGGGGAGCGGCTGCGCGCCCACGCCGAACGCGCCGCCCGCTTCCTGGAGAACGAGCGGGTGCCGCTCGCCGACCTGTGCTTCACCAGCCAGACCGGCCGCGAGGCCATGGACGCCCGCTTCGCCGTCGTCGCGACCGACGGTGCCGCCGTCGCCGCCGCGCTGCGCCGGTGCGCCGCGGGACAGCCCCAGCCCCGATCACCGACGACGGCCCGCTCGGTGAGCTGACCCGGCGCTGGCTGACCGGCGACGACGTCGACTGGCGGGCCTGGCACGCCGGCCGGCCGGGTCCCGCCCCGCGCCGGACCCGCGCGCCGCTCTACCCGTTCGCCCCCGAGCGCTACTGGATCCCGCTCGACGCGGACCTCGGCCCGTCCGCGCCGCACCCGCTGGTCGACGCCAACGAGTCGACCGTCGACGAGGTCCGCTTCGCCAAGACCCTGCGCCCGGCGACCCGCTGCTGCGCGACCACGTCATCGAGGGCCGGCGCATGCTGGCCGGCGCCGCGACGCTGGAGTTCGTCCGCGCCGCCGCCCACCTCGCCCGGCCCGGCGTCCGGCACGCGCTGCGCGAGGTGGTGTGGGGCCGCGCCGTGGAGGTCGCCGACGGCGAGCGGACGGTGTACGTCTCCTTCCGCCCGGACGGCGACGCCCTCCTGTTCGAGGTGTACGGCGAGACCGGCGGCGAACGCACCACCCACGCCCGGGGCCGCGCCGTCCCGGCTCCGGCCGCGGCGCCCGCCGCACCGGAGGACCTCGACGCGCTGCGCGCCCGGCTCCCCGTCCTGCGCGACCGGGCCGGCGCCTACGCCGACTACACGGCCGCCGGGTTCGGCTACGGCCCCTCCTTCCAGGTCATCGACGAGATCCGCGCGGGGCCGGCGAGGCCCTGGTGCGGCTCGACGCCGGCGACGGCGGCCCGGTCACCGAGATGCCCCCGGCGCTGCTCGACGGCGCCCTGCGGGCCTGCCACTGGGCGGGCCGCGACACCGCGCCCCGCGCGGGCGAACTCGCGGTGCCCTTCAGCCTCGGCGCACTCGACGTGCACGCCCCGCTGCCGCCGGTCTGCCTCGCGCACGCCCGGCGGACGGGGGAGACGGCCGGCGTCCGCCGCTTCGACCTGACCGTCTACGACGAGCGGGGCCGCGTCCTCGCCGAACTCCGCGACTTCGCGGGCCGTACCCCGGCGCCCGCGACCGCGTCCGGGACCACCGGGCCCGGGGCGGCCGGAACCGCGCCCGCCCCGGGCACCACCGCGGGCGGCGAGCCGCGCCTGTACGAGCCCTGCTGGCAGGCCGCCGGCGAACCCGCGCAGGGGACCGCGGCCGACACCCTCGCCGTCCTCGGCCGGCACCCCGAACTGGAGGCGGCCCTCGCCGCCACCGGGGTGTGGCGCCGCGTGGTGAACGTCCCCGAGGACCCCGGCGCGCTCGCCGACGCCCTCGCCGGGCTCGCGCACCCCGACGGCCTCGACCTCGCCGTCGTGGGGGGCCTGACCGCCCCGCCCCCGCCGCGGACGGAGGGGACCCCGCCGGCCTCCTTGACCGGGTCTGCGGCACGGTGCTCCAGGTGCTCGGCGCCGCCCGGTCCGACGACCTGCCCGGCCGGGTGCGCCTGCTCGTCCTCCACGCCCAGGAGGACGGCCTCGACCGGCCGGAGTGGGCCGCCCTGGCCGGATTCGCCCGGTCCACGGCGCCCACCGCGCCCCGCCTGGAACTGCTCACCCTGGGCGTCGACCCGGCCCTCGCGGCCGACACGACCGCCGAGGCCGTGGCCGCCGAACTGCGCGCCGTGCCCCGCGCGGCCGGGCTGGAGGCGCGCCGCACGGCGAACGGCGGCCGGGAGGTCCGCGCCCTGCGGCCGGTGCGGCCGTCCGGCGCCACCGCGCCGCCCCTGCGGGACGGAGGCGTCCACGTCGTCACCGGCGGCGGCGGAGCCATCGGCCGTGTCCTCGCCGAGCACCTGGCCCGCACCCGCGCGGCCAAGCTGGTGCTGATCGGCCGCTCCGAGCCGGACGCCGGCGCACGCGAGTGGCACCGCACGCTCACCGGCCTCGGTGCCGAGGTGCTCGCCCTGCGCGCCGACGTGGCCCGCCCCGACGAACTGGCCGCCGCCCTGGCCGCCGCCCGCGCCCGCTTCGGCGCCCTGCACGGCGTGTTCCACCTGGCCGGCGTCGCCGACGAGGGCCGCGCCGACCCCGGCGACCGGGAGCGCTTCACCAGGGTGCTCGCGGCCAAGACCCACGGCCTGGTCCACCTCGACCGGCTCACCCGTGACGACGACCTCGACTGCTTCGTGGTGTTCTCCTCCGTCTCCTCCGTCATCGGTGACTTCGGAGCGGCCAGCTACGCCACGGCCAACCGGTTCGCCGACCTGTACACCGCCCGGCGCGAGGGCTGGACGCGACAGGGCCTGCGGCACGGCCGCAGCCTGTCCCTGGCCTGGCCGCTGTGGGCCGTCGGCGGGGTCGACGGGCTGGTCCGGGAACAGGAACTGGCCGCCTACACCCGGCGCACCGGCATGCGGCCGCTCGACTCCGCCCAGGGCGTCGCCCTGCTCGACGGCGCCCTCGACGCCGACGCCGCGTGGCTGGTCCCCGCCTGGGGCGAGGCGGCCGCCGTCGACGCGGCCCTGACCGGCACCGGCACGGCGCCCCCGGCCGCCGCCACCCCGGCCGCGCCCGCCCCGAACCCGCCTGCCGCAGCCGCAGCCGCAGCCGCAGCCGGCACGTCGGCCGCGACCGCCCGGCCCGCGGCGGACGACCGGGTGCGGGCCCGGCTCGTGGAGCATCTGCGCACCGCCCTGGCCGGGGTGCTGAAGCTGCCCGTGGGACGGCTCGACAGCAGGATCCCGCTCGACGACTACGGGCTGGACTCGGTGCTCGTCATGGAGTCCAACTCCCTGCTCGGCAAGGACTTCCCCGGTCTGCGCGGCACCGTGTTCTTCGAGTGCCGCACCGTCGACGAACTGGCCGACCACGTCCTCGCCGAACACGCCGACGCCGTGGCCCGCCTCTTCCCGGCCGACACCGCCGACACCGTGGGCACCACGACCGCGCCGCCCGTCACCGCGCCCGCCCGGTCCCGGCGGCCCGGCCGGAGCCGGCCCGCCCGGCACCGGCCGAGGACGAGCCGATCGCCGTCATCGGCATCAGCGGGCGGTACCCCGAGGCCCGCGACCTGGACGAGTTCTGGCGCAACCTCGCCGAGGGACGCGACTGCGTCACCGAGGTGCCGGCCGACCGCTGGGACGCCGACGCCCTGTTCGATGCGGACCCCGCCGCACCGGGCCGCAGCTACGGCCGCTGGGGCGGCTTCCTGGACGACGTCGACAGCTTCGACTCGCTGTTCTTCCGGATCTCGCCCAAGCAGGCCCGCACCATGGACCCGCAGGAACGGCTGTTCCTGGAGACCGCCTGGTCCGCGCTGGAGAACGCCGGCTACCCGCCCTCCCGCATCCCCGCGCCCCGCTTCGGCGGCCAGGGACACGACGTCGGCGTGTTCGTCGGCGTGATGTGGGACGACTACGCCGTCCTCGCCGCCACCGAGTCGGCGCGCGGCAACCACCAGGTGGTCCTCGCCAACCGCGCCTCCATCGCCAACCAGGTCTCCTACTTCGGCGACTTCCGCGGTCCCAGCGTGGTCGTGGACACCGCCTGCTCGGCGTCCCTCGTCGCCGTCCACCAGGCCTGCGAGAGCATCCGCCGGGGCGAGTGCTCGTACGCCCTCGCGGGTGGCGTGAACGTCTCCGTCCACCCCGACAAGTACGTCCACCTCAGCCACCGTACGATGCTGTCCACCGACGGCAGGTGCCGCGCCTTCGGGGCCGGCGGCACCGGCTACGTGCCCGGCGAGGGAGTCGGCGCGGTGCTGCTCAAGCGGCTGTCGGACGCCGTGCGCGACGGCGACACCGTGCACGCCGTGATCCGCGGCACCGCCGTCAACCACGGCGGCCGCACCAGCGGCTTCACCGTGCCCAACCCGCAGGCGCAGCAGGCCCTGATCGAACAGGCCCTGGCCGCCGCCGGCGTCGACGCGCGGACCATCGGCTGCGTCGAGGCCCACGGCACCGGCACCGCCCTCGGCGACCCGATCGAGCACACCGCGCTCGCCCAGGCCTTCGCCCGGGACACCGGCGACACCGGCTTCTGCGCGCTCGGCTCGGTGAAGTCCGCCATCGGCCACCTGGAGGGCGCCGCGGGCATCGCCGGGCTCACCAAGGCCGTGCTCCAGCTCCGCAACGGCACCCTGCTGCCGACGCTGCACGCCGAGGAGACCAACCCCGTCATCGACTTCACCCGCTCGCCGTTCACCGTGCAGCGCGAGACGCGGCCCTGGCCCCGGCCGCACGACGCGGACGGCCGCCCGCTGCCGCGCCGCGCCGCCGTCAGCTCCTTCGGCGCGGGCGGCACCAACGCCCACGTCGTCGTCGAGGAGTACCTCGCACCCGAGCCCGCCGGCGCCGGTCCCGAGGCGCCCGGGCCGATCGTGCTCTCCGCCCGTGACGAGAACCGGCTGCGCGCCTACGCGGCCGAGATGGGCCGCGCCCTCGGCGCCGCCGCGCGGACCGGCCCGGCCGCGCCCCGGCTCGCCGACGTCTCGCACACCCTGCGCACCGGCCGCGAACCCCTCGCCGAGCGGCTGGCGTTCGTCGCCACCGACCTCGCCGACGCGGCGGCCGCGCTCACCGCGTTCGGGCGCGGCGAGGACGACCAGCGGCTGCACCGCGGCCGGGTCGAGCAGCACCCGGCGCTGGCCGGCCTGCTGACCGAGGCCGCCGGCGGCGGCGACTTCCTGGCCGCCCAGATCAGCGCCGGGGGAGACGACCTGCTGGCCCGGATGTGGGTGTCCGGCGTCACCGTCGACTGGGACCTGGTCGACCGGATGCGCCCCGGCACCCTCCGCCGGATACCGCTGCCCACCTACCCGTTCGAGCGGGTACGGCACTGGCTGGACACCGGCCCCGCGGCGGCAGGGGCCCCGGCGCCCCGGCCCGGCCCGGCCACCCCGCTCCGGGTCCGGGTGCCCGCCCAGCGCGTCCCCGAGCGGGCGGCCGCACCCGCCGCCTCCCGTGAATGGCGCCGACGGCTCGCGGCGGACGAGCCCGTGCTGCGCGACCACGTCGTCGGCGGCCGGCCCATCCTGCCGGGCACCGGCCATCTCGACCTCGTCGCCGAGGCGCACGGCGCGCTGACCGGCCGGGCCCTGACCGACGTGCGCTGGGTGGCGCCGCTGGCCCTGTCCGGGTCCGGCGACGACGTGTCCGTGGCCCTGGACGGCGACGGCTACGAGGTGCGCGGCCCCGACGGCACCGCCCGCTCCCGCGGCCGGGTCGGCGACGCCCAGGACGCCCCGGCCGCGCTCGACGTGGCGGAGCTGCGCGCCCGCCTCGACGCGGGCCCGGACGGGGACGCCTTCTACCGTCTGCTGACGGACCAGGGCCTGCCGTACGGCCCGTTCTTCCGCCGGGTGCGCGAGGTGTGGACCGGCGACGAGGAGGTGCTGGGCCGGATCGGCGCCGTGGACGGCGACGCGGACCACGCCCTGCACCCGGGCGTCCTGGACGCCGCCCTGCACACCGTCGCGGCCCTGATGGCGCGTCACCGCCCCGAGGGGAGCACGCCGATGCTGCCCTTCGCGGCCGACCGCGTCGACGTCCTCGGCCAGGTCCCGGTCACCGGCTGGTCGTACGTCCGCCGGACCGGCACCGACCGCTACGACGTCCTGCTCTGCGACGACGCCGGCGCCGCCCGCGTCCGGTTCACCGGCCTGACCTACCGCCGGGCCAAGGACCCGGCGGTGGTCGTCCACCGGCCCGTGTGGACCGCCCGCCCGGCCGGCGAGCCGGCCGGACCCGCCCGGACCGTGCTGCTGGTCGCCGAGCGGCCGGACACCGGCCTCGCCGCCGACCTCACCGCCGCCCACCCGGGGCGGACGTACGGCTGCTGCGGATCGGCGCCGACGGCCTGACCGACGCCGGCCTGGAGCGCGCCCTGCGCGAGGCCACGCCGGACCTGGTCTACTTCCTCGGCACCGGAACCGGCGCCGGAACCGGTGCGGAGACGGGCGCCGAAGCGACCGACCGCACCGGCCGCGAGCCCGCAGGCCGGCGTGAGCTCCGGGCCCTGACGGACCGCTCGGTCCTCGCCCTGCACCGCCTGGTGCGGGCCCTGGACCGGCACGGCGTCCTCGACCGGGCGCTGCGGCTGAAGGTCGTCACCACCGACGTGCACCCGCTGGAGGCGGGCGACGCCTCCGCCCCGTGGGCCGCCGGCCTCGCGGGACTGGCGTCCGTGGCGGCCAAGGAGTACCCGAACCTGCGGGTCGCGCTGGTCGACGTGCGCTCCGCGGAGGCCGCGCAGACCGCGCGGGCGATCGCGGCCGAGCCGTTCCCGGCCCGCCCGGCCCCGGTGTCGATCCGGGGCGGCGTGCGCCGGGTCCGCACCCTGGAACGCGTCGAACTGCCCGCCGCCGCGGCCCCGTTCCGGCAGGGCGGTGTCTACCTCGTCGTCGGCGGTCTCGGCGCCGTCGGCCGGGACACCTGCCGGCACCTCGCCCGCGCCTACGGGGCGAAGCTGGTCGTGGTCGGCCGTTCCCCGCTGGACGAGACGAGCCGGCGCACCATCGCCGGGCTGGAGAAGGACGGGGCCGAGGTGCGCCACCTCGCCCTGGACGCCGGCGACCCGGCCGCGCTCGCCGAGGCCGTCCGGCTGGCCCGGCAGGAGTTCGGCGCCCTGCACGGCGTGTTCAACGCGGCGATGGTGCTGGTCAACCGGGAGCTGCGCGAGCTGTCCGAACCGGAGCTGCGCCGTGCCGTGGAGTCCAAGACGGACACCGCCTTCGCGGTGCTCGACGCGGTGCGCGAGGAGCCGCTGGACTTCGTGCTCTTCTACTCCTCCGGCGTGGCCTTCGAGGGCAACCACGGCCAGGCCGGGTACGCGGCCGGCTGCACCTTCGCCGACGCCTACGCCGCGCACGCCGGGCGGACGCTGCCCTTCCCGGTGCGGGTGCTGAACCTCGGGTACTGGCACGCGGGCGGTGACCCCGAACGCGAGCGCGTGCTGCGCCGGTTCGAGGCCGCCGGTATCCGGCCGCTGACCGCCGAGCGCGGCATGGCCGTGGTGGAGCGCACGCTGGCGGCCGGCCTGCCGCAGGTGTTCGCGCTGGACGCCGAGCGGCACATCCTGGACAACCTGGGCATCGACCCGGACCGCACCCTGACCGTGCTGCCCGGTGCGCCCGGCGGCACCGCCGGCCCGCTGCGCGGCAGGGGCTTCTCCGACCGGACGGTCACCGAGGACGGCGAACTGGCCGGGCACCAGCGCGCGGTCGACCTCCTGGAGGATCTCGCGCACCGGCTGCTGGCCGGGGCCCTCGGCCGGGCCGGCCTGTTCGAGCGGTTCACCCCCGGCGCCCGGGCGACCGGCCCCGGGGAACTCGCCGCCCGGCTCGGTGTCGTACCGGAGCACCGGGCCCTGTTCGAGGCCCAGCTCGCCATCCTGGTGACGACGGGACTGCTGCGCGCCGACGACGACGGCGGGCTCCGTCCGACGGACCGCGCCGCCGAGGACGAGGCCGCCCTGGTGGCCGCGCTCGGCGAACTGACGGACCGGCACCCGGCCCTCGCCCCCATCGGCACGCTGCTGCGGGACTGCCTGGCCGCCCTGCCCGACGTGCTCACCGGCCGCCGCTCCGCGATGGACGTCCTCTTCCCCGACGGCTCCGCCGAGCGCGTGGCCGCCGTGTACCGGGGCGACCCGGTCACCGACCGCTGCAACGCCGAGGTGGCGCGGCTGGTGACCGAACGGGTTCGGGACCGCCTGGCCGCCGAGCCCGGCCGCACGGTACGGATCCTGGAGGTCGGTGCGGGCACCGGCGGGACCACCGCGACGGTGCTGGCCGCGCTGGCGCCGTACGCCGGTTCCGTGGAGTACGTCTTCACCGACGTCTCCCCGGCCTTCGTCCGCAAGGCCCGGACCCGGTTCGCCGCCGGCCACCCCTTCGCCCGCTTCGAAGTGCTCGACATCGAGGCGGCCGCCGAGGGCCAGGGCGTCGAACCCGGCGCGTACGACGTGGTGCTCGGCACCAACGTCTTCCACGCCACGCAGCGTCTGACCGGCACGCTGCTGCGGGCCAAGGCGCTGCTGCGGCGGGGCGGGGTCCTGCTGCTGGTCGAGGGCACCCGGCCCGGGACCAGCTCGCGCTCGTCTTCGGACTCACCCCCGGCTGGTGGCTGTTCGCCGACCCCGAGCAGCGGCTGCCCCGCTCGCCGCTGGCGAGCGAACGCCAGTGGCGGGACGCGCTGGCCGTCTGCGGGTTCACCCACATCGGCGCGGCGGCACCGGCCACGGAGGCCGGTCCCGCCTTCCAGAGCGTGATCGCAGCCGTGAGCGACGGCCTGGTCCCCGCGTCCCGGCCCCCGGCCGTCCAGGCCGCGCCCCGGGCCGCGGGCGCCGAGGCCCCTGCCGCTCCCGTCGCCGCCGCCCCGGCCGCTCCCGCCGGTGACCGCACGGCCGTCGACGACGAACTGCGCAGGGTGACCGAGGTGTTCGCCCGGGTGCTGGAACTCGCCCCGGACCAGCTCGACCCGGACCTCACCTTCGAGAACTACGGAGTGGACTCGCTGGTCGTGCTGGAACTGACCCGGGCCCTGGAGGCCGTGTACGGCCCCCAGCCGGCGACGCTGCTCTTCGAGCGCATCACCGTCCGGCGCCTGGCCGAGCACTTCCACGGCCTGGCGGCGACGACCACCGGACCGGCCCCGGCCGGTGATCCGGACCCGGAGCGGTCCGCCGGCCCGGCCGCCGAGGCCGCGGCCCGGCCCGCCGAGCCGGCCGCCGCCGGGTCCCGGCCGGTCCCGGCACCCGCCGGGCCCGCCACCACCCCGGGGTCCGGCACGGTCCCCGGACCCGCCGCCGCCCCGGCCGTTCCCGGCGGGGCCGACGAGGCCGGGCGTCTGATCGAGGGCCTGTCCGACGCGGCCGTGGACGAACTGCTGGCCGTACTGCTCGCGGAGCGCGGGAAGTTCGAAGGAGACGGACGATGACTGCCGAGCCGTTCGCTTGCGTCGTGATCGGCGAGGAGACCCTCCTCGTCGAGTGCACGAGACTGCTCCTGGCCCGCGGGCACACGGTGGCCGCCGTGGTGTCCCCGTCGCCCGAGCTGCTCGCCTGGGCCGAGGGCGAGGGTCTGCCCGCCGTGCGGTTCGGCCCGGATCTCGCCGAGCGGCTGGCGCCGCTGCGCTTCGACCACCTGTTCAGCATCGCCAACCTGCGGATGCTGCCCGAGGAGGTGCTGGCGCTGCCGACCGGGCTGCCGGTGAACTTCCACGACGGCCCGCTGCCCCGGCACGCCGGTCTGTTCGCCACGAGCTGGGCGATCCTGGAGGGCGACAAGCAGCACGGCGTGACCTGGCACGTGATGGACCGCGAGGCCGACACCGGCGACGTGCTCAAGCGGCGCGCGCTGCCCGTCGAGCAGGACGCCACCGCGCACGACCTGGACGTCGCCTGCTTCGAGGCGGGTATCGAGTCCTTCGCCGAACTGGTCGACGAACTCGCCGCCGGCACGGTCACCCGCACCCCGCAGGACCTCGGCCTGCGGACCTACCACGGCCGCTACGACGGACTGCCGCGCGCCGGTGTCTTCGACTGGCACCAGCCCGCCGCCGAACTGGACGCGCTGGTGCGGGCCACCTCGTTCGGGCGCCGACGCAACGACTTCGGCACCGCGCTGCTCGCCCTCGGCGGTGAACTGGCCGCCGTCCGCGGTGTGGAGGTCACCGGCCGGGCCTCCACCGCGGCGCCCGGCACGGTCGTCGGCTCCGGCCCCGACGCCCTCACCGTGGCCACCGGCGACCGGGACGTGCGCCTCACCGGTCTCGCCGGTCTGTCCGGCGAACGGCTCGACCCCGTCGCGCTCGCCGCTGCCCTGGCCGAAGACCACGACGGCCGCTTCCCGCACCTCACCGACGCCGAGGCCGCCGAGCTGGCCGAGGCCGCCCGCGCCGCGCACCGGCAGGAGCGGCACTGGCTGCGGCTGCTCCGGTCGCTGGAGCCCATGCTGCCGCCCCGGTTCGGCGGCCTGGCGGACCAGGACCGCCCGGCCGGGCCCGTCCCGCTGCCCGCGGCCCTCACCCGTGGCGGCGCCGGGCCCGAGCGGGTCGCGCTCGCCGCCGTCCTGGCCTTCCTCGCCCGGCTCTCCCGCGGCGGTGAACAGGACGTCGCCGTGTCCGTGCCGCCCACCGGCGGCGCGGCGGCCGGGCTGCTGGCCCCCGAGGTTCCGCTGCGCGCCCCGCACGGACTGCTGGAGGACACCCTCGACGGCCTCACCGGCCGGGCCGGCGCCGAACTGGACCGGATCCGGGCCCGCGCGCCGTACCGCCTTGACGTGGCGCTGCGCCACCCCGAGCTGGCCGGTGCCGCCCGCACCGGGCTGCCCGTCGCCGTGATCCTGCCCGACGGGCCGGCCGGGCCGGCCCGCCACCCGCTGACCGTCCGGATCGACGCCGACGGCTCGGTACGCTTCGGCGGCACCGAAGTGACGGAACGTCAGGAAAGCTGGCTGGCGGCGCACTTCGCCCTCTTCCTCGACGGCGCCGCGGCGTCCCCCGAGGGCCCGCTGGGCTCCGTCGACCTGGTCGGCGCCGGGGAGCGGGAGCTGGTGCTGCGGCGGTGGAACGACACCGCCGCCGACTATCCGCGCGAGCGCACCGTCAGCCGGCTCATCGGCGACCTGGCCTGTGCCGCCCCCGACCTCACGGCCGTGCGCTTCGAGGACCGCGAGCTGACCTACGCCGAACTGGACGCCGCGGCCGACCGGCTGGCCCGGCACCTGGCCGGGCTCGGCGCCGGACCCGGGAGCGTGGTCGGCGTCCTCCTGGAGCGCTCGGCGGAGCTGCTGGTCAGCCTGCTCGCGGTGATGCGCAGCGGCGCCGCCTACGTGCCGATCGACCCCATCTACCCGGCCGCCCGCATCGGCCACATGCTGACCGACTCGGGAGCCGGCCTCGTCCTCACCGACGAGACCCTGCGCGGCACCCTCGCCGGCTTCCCCGCCGTCCCCGTCGTGGTGCCGGAGGTCCTGGCCGCCACCGCCCCCGCGGCGGACGGGACCGGGCCGTTCGACCGGTCCGAGCCGGGCGCGCCCGCGTACGTCATCTACACCTCCGGCTCCACCGGGGCGCCCAAGGGCGTCCAGGTCGGGCACCGGGCCCTGGTCAACTTCCTGTGGACCATGGCCCGTACCCCCGGCTTCGGCTCCACGGACTCGCTGCTCGCCCTCACCACGGTCTGCTTCGACATCGCCGGCCTGGAGCTGTACCTGCCGCTGGTGCGCGGCGGCACCGTGGAGGTGCTGTCCGCCGCCGTCGCCGCCGACGGCTTCGCCCTGCGCGAGCGGGTGGAGCGGTCCGCGCCCACCGTCCTGCAGGCCACCCCGACCACCTGGCAGATGCTGCTGACCGCCGGCTGGCCGGGCGACCCGGCGCTGCGCGCCCTGTGCGGCGGCGAGCCGCTGCCCGGTGAACTCGCCGACCGGCTCGCCCCGCTCGTCGGCGCCCTGTACAACATGTACGGGCCGACCGAGACGACCATCTGGTCCACCGTCGACCGGGTGCGTCCCGGCGAGCCCGTCACCATCGGCCGGCCCATCGGCAACACCCGCTGCCACGTCCTCGACGAGCGGGGCGTCCCGGTCCCGCCCGGGGTCCCCGGCGAACTGTACCTGTCCGGCGACGGCGTCGCCGACGGCTACCTGGGCCGCCCGGAGCTGACCGCCGAGCGCTTCGTGACCGCACCCGGGGACGGCGCCGGCCGGGCCTACCGCACCGGCGACCTGGTGCGGCACCTGCCCGACGGCCGTCTGGAGTACCTGGAACGCATCGACGGCCAGGTCAAGCTCAACGGCTACCGTGTCGAACTCGGCGAGGTGGAGTCCGCGCTGCGCCGCGCCGAGGGCGTCACCGCCGCCGTCGCCGTGGTGCGCGAGGACCGGCCGGGCGAGCGCCGTCTGGCCGCCTACGTCACCGGGCCCGGCGCCCCGGCCCCGGACGCGCTGCGCGCCGCCCTGCGCGAGGTGCTGCCCGCCTACATGGTCCCGGCCGCCGTCGTCGCCCTGCCGGAGCTGCCCCTCACCCCGAACGGCAAGGTGGACCGGGCCGCGCTGCCCCGGCCCGGCGGCACCCGGGTAGCGGGCGGCGGGGCGGTCGCCCGCACCGACCTGGAGCGCCGAATCGCCGGTATCTGGTGCGAGGTGCTGGGCCTGGAGGAGGTCGGCGCCGAGGACAACTTCTTCGACGCCGGCGGCGACTCGCTGCGCCTGACCTCCGTGGTCGCCGCCCTGCGGGAGCGGCTCGGCCTGGAGGTCACCCGCCTCGACATGTTCGGCCACCCGACCGTACGGGCCATGGCCGCGCACGCCGGTGAGGACGCCGCTCCCGCCGCGCGCCGGCCCCGGCGCTCCCGCGACGCGGGCGCGCTGGCCCGGCGCCGCGACCGGAGGCAGCGCCCGTGACGACCGGCCACCGCACCGCACCGACCACACACACCGCACAGCCGTATCCGACGGGTTCCACAGGGGGTTCCGTGTCCAGTTGCACCGTCTGCTCGCTCAAGGCCGATCACCCGGGGGTGGTGCTGGACGACCAGGGGGTGTGCAACCTGTGCAACCTGGATTTCGCCTCCGACCTCCTCGTCAACTACCGCTACACCAGTGAGGTGTTCACCGAGTTCCAGCAGGCGAAGGCCGGACCGGGCGAGTACGACTGCCTGTTCATGTACAGCGGCGGCAAGGACAGCACGTACATGCTGGACAAGTTCGCCAACGAGTACGGCAAGCGGGTGCTGGCCTTCACCTTCGACGTGCCCTTCGAGAGCGTGCACGCCGCGCAGAACATCGCGCTCGCCCGGGAGAAGATCCCGGCGACGTTCGTCCTCGACGCCGACGACGACAACATCAAGCTGATGATGCGCGAGGTGTTTAACCGCCCCGCGCCCAAGAAGCCGGGCAACTACCTCGACGAGAAGCTGCCCTGCGTCTCCTGCCGCACCTTCTTCGTGCTCCGCGCCATCCTCATGGCCTACCGGCAGAAGATCCCGTACATCGCGCTGTGCGCCGACCCGCAGCAGATCCTCACCATGGAGTCCAACGTCCGCGAGATCGTCCGCGGTTTCTACAAGACGTTCGGCGAGCGGCTCACCGACACCCTCTTCGGCGGACAGCTCGAGGAGCTGCTCTTCGACGACGACGAGAACCTGCCGAAGATCGTCTTCCCGTTCATCGCGATGCGCCACGACTACGACCCCGACCGGATCGTCGAGGAACTGCGCGCCAAGGGCCTGTACGAGTCCTCGCCGATGGAGACCCACTGCACGCTCTTCCCGCTCCTGAACTACTACTCGTTCAAGAACTTCGACTGCATGTTCTACAAGCTCAACGCGGCCAGCCACGTCCGGTCCGTCAAGCGCAACGCCTCGTACGACCGGAACACCTTCAGCATCAAGTTCCCCCGCTCGCTCGACCTCGCGGACGTCGAGGAGCGGCTCGGCACGGTGGTCCGGGAGATCGCCGCCGGCGAGGGCGACCGCGACGAGCACGAACGCGCCCTGATCGACCTGTTCCAGCGCATGGACGCCGGCGAGGACGCCGCCCGTTTCGTCGCCCGGAGCTTCCTCGACATGCGGTCCGTCGCCGCGGACCTCGGCATACAGCTCGGCTGAGACACCAGCAGCAACAGGAGACAACCACCATGACCCCTTCCGACTCCGACATCGCCATCGTCGGCATGGCCTGCCGGTTCCCGGGCGCGGACTCCGTCGAGCGGTTCTGGGACGTGCTCAGCGAGGGCCGCGAGACCCTGACCCGCTACACCGACGAGGAGCTGCTCGCCGCCGGCGTACCCGCCGAACGGCTGGCCGACCCCCGCTACGTCCGGGCCGCCCAGACCATCGACGGCACCGACCTGTTCGACTCCGAGCTGTTCCAGTTCACCCACGACGAGGCCGAGATCCTCGACCCGCAGCACCGCGTCTTCCTGGAGTGCGCCCTGGAGGCCCTGCAGCGGGCCGGATACGACCCCGGGCGCACCGACGGGCACATCGGCGTCTACGCGGGCGCCGGCCTCAACACCTACCTGCTGCACAACCTCGGCGAGCGCTACCGGGCCGCGTCCACCGTCGACCACTACCGGCTGATGCTCGCCAACGACAAGGACTTCCTGGCCACCCGGGTGTCCTACAAGCTCGACCTGCGCGGCCCCAGCATGAGCGTCAACACCGCCTGCTCCACGTCCCTGGTGGCCGTGCACACCGCCTGCCTCGCCCTGCTCGGCGGCGAGTGCGACATGGCCCTCGTCGGCGCCGTCCACCTCGCGCCGCCGCGTCAGGGCTACCAGTACCAGGACGGCATGATCTTCTCTCCCGACGGCCACTGCCGCGCCTTCGACGCCGAGGCCCGGGGCACCGTCATCGGCAGCGGCGCGGGCGTCGTCGTCCTCAAGCGGCTCTCCGAGGCGCTCGCCGACGGCGACTGGATCCACGCCGTCGTGAAGGGCTCCGCCGTCAACAACGACGGCTCCGCCAAGACCGGTTACACCGCGCCCAGCATCGCCGGGCAGGCCGAGGTCATCGCCGACGCCCAGGACGTGGCCGACGTCGACCCCGCGAGCGTCGGCTACGTCGAGGCCCACGGCACCGGCACCCCGCTCGGCGACCCGATCGAGGTCGCCGCGCTCACCGAGGCGTTCCGGCAGGGCGGCGCCGAGGGCACCGGGACTTGCGCGCTCGGCTCGGTGAAGACCAACATCGGCCACCTCGACACCGCGGCCGGGATGGCCGGCCTGATCAAGGCCGCCCTGATGCTGGAGCACCGCACGCTGGTGCCGAGCCTGCACTACACCCGGCCCAACCCCGAGATCGACTTCGCCGCGAGCCCCTTCTACGTCAACACCGGCACCACCGACTGGAAGGCCGAGGGCGACCACCCGCTGCGGGCCGGCGTCAGTTCCTTCGGCATCGGCGGCACCAACGCCCACGTCGTCCTGGAGGAGCCGCCGGCCCGCACCGAGACGGACCCGGGCCGCGCCCCGGAGCTGCTGGTGCTCTCCGCGCGCTCCGAGAACTCCCTGAAGCAGTCCGCCGGCGCGCTGGCCCGCCACCTCAGGGCCCGCCCCGGCCTCGACCTCACCGCCGTCGCCCAGACCCTCGGGCTCGGCCGCCGCGCCCATCCGCACCGGCTCGCCGTGGTCGCCCGCGGCACCCGCGAGGCCGCCATGGCCCTCGCCCTCGGCGACGAGGCGCGCACCCGGCGGGGCGTCGCCGGACCCGACGGGACCGGCGCCGTGCTGGTCCTCACCGGCACCGGCGCCGACGCGGCGGACACCGCCGAGCTGTACGGCGCGGTGCCCGCCTACCGGGACGCCGCCGACGCCTGCGCCGCCGCCCTCGGCCGGGCCGGCCGCACCGCGGACCTGCTCGCCGGGGACGACCCGCACGCGGCCTTCGCCCACGAGTACGCCCTCGCCACCGCCCTCACCTCATGGGGCCTCACCCCGGCCGGCCTCGCCGCGGCCGGCACCGGAACGGCCGTCGCCGCGGCCCTGTCCGGGGCGCTCCCGCTCGCCGCCGCCCTCGCCCTCGCCACCGGCACCCGGCCGGAGCGCGCGCAGGCGCCCCGGCTGCCCGTCCTCAGCCCGCGCACCGGCCGCTGGATGACCGAGGACGAGGCCCGCGACCCCGCGGCCTGGACCGGCCCGGCCTCCCTCGACGCGCTGGACGCGCTGCTCGCCGGCACCGGCGGCTTCGCCCTCCCGCTCACCCCGCCGGACGGCGCCCCGGCCGGCCACGCCCACCTGCTCACCGTCGCCGCGCGGGCGTGGACGCTCGGCGCCGCCCTCGACTTCGCGGCCGTCCACGGCGACCGGGACGTCCACCGAGTCCCGCTACCCACCCAGCCCTTCGAACGGCGCCGCCACTGGGTGGAGCCCGGCAGCCACGGCCCCGCCGCCGGGACCGGCCAGGACGACGACCGACTGCTGCACCGGTTCGACCCGGCCGACCCCGAGCACAACGTGCGGCTCGTCACCGACTACCTCACCGGCGAGATCGGCAAGGTGCTCGGCGGCCGCGACCGCGCCGTGCCCGACACCAACCTCTTCGACCTCGGCCTCGACTCGCTGGTCCTGATCGAGGTCGTCGCCAAGCTCGGCGAGCAACTCGACTTCGAGGTCCCGGCCACGGCCTTCGTCGAGTTCCCCACCATCCGGTCCTTCGTCGGCAACCTCGCCGAGCTGATGGGCCTGGCACCGGCGCCCGGCACCGGACCGGCCGCGCCGGCCGAACCGGCCCGCGTGTCCCGGCGCGCCCAGCGGGCCGCGGCGCGCGCCACGGACCCGGCCTGACCCCCGGCGGCCCCGGACGTACCGCACCGGCCGCCACCTCACCCGACCGGGGCCGGCCACGGCCCCGGCCGGACCGCCCACCGGCGGCGAACTCCCGGCCCGCGGCGGCCGATCGAAGACCTGAGAGAGAGCAACTGTGGACGACAAGCGCAAGCTGCTGCTGAGCCTGCTGGCCGCCCGCGACCCGGGCCAGACCCCGGCGGCAGGCGACGGCGTGGCGATCGTCGGCGTCTCCGGCCGCTACCCGCTGGCCGGCACCGTCGGCGAGCTGTGGGAGAACCTGCGGGCGGGCCGGCACTGCATCCGCGAGGTGCCCGCCGACCGCTGGGACGCCGACACGCACTACGACCCGGCGGGGACCCACGGCAGCTACAGCAAGTGGGCGGGGTTCATCGACGACGTCGACAAGTTCGACCCGCTCTTCTTCCAGATCTCGCCCGCCGACGCCGAGGCCATGGACCCGCAGGAACGCCTCTTCCTGCAGACCGCCGCCGCCGTCCTGGACGACGCCGGCCACCCGGCCGCCCGGCTCGCCGCACAGGGACCGGTCGGCGTCTTCGTCGGCGTCATGAACAACAACTACGAGTGGATGGGCGGCGAGGCGAACGCGCGCGGCGTGCGCACCGACGCCCACTCCAACCACTGGTCGATCGCCAACCGGGTGTCCTACACCTTCGACTTCACCGGCCCCAGCCTCGCCGTCGACACCGCCTGCTCCGCCTCGCTCACCGCGATCCACCTGGCCTGCGAGAGCATCCGGGCGGGGGAGTGCCGGGCCGCCGTGGCCGGCGGGGTCAACCTGATCCTGCACCCCATGCACCTGCGCATGCTGGCGGACCGCGGGATGATCTCCCACGACGACCGGCTGAAGAGCTTCGGCGCCGGCGCCGACGGCTTCGTGGACGGCGAGGGCGTGGGCGCCGTGCTGCTGCGCCCGCTGGCCGACGCCGTCGCGGACGGCGACCGCGTGCTCGGCGTCATCCGCGGCTCCGCCATCAACGCCGGCGGCAAGACCGGCGGTTACACCGTGCCCAGCGCCGCCGCGCAGGCCGAGGTGATCCGGGCCGCGCTGCGGCGCGCCCGGGTGGAGCCGGCCGGTGTCGGCTACGTGGAGGCCCACGGCACCGGCACCCCGCTCGGCGACCCCATCGAGATCGCCGGCCTCACCGAGGCGTTCGGCGGGCGGTCCGGCGCCGAGCGGCCGGCCGTCGCGGTCGGCTCGGTCAAGTCCAACATCGGCCACCTGGAGTCCGCGGCCGGCATCGCCGGACTGACCAAGGTGCTGCTCCAGCTGCGGCACCGCGCACTGGCCCCGTCGCTGAACTCCGCCCGCCGCAACCCCGACATCGAGTTCTCCGGCACGCCCTTCGAGATCCAGCAGGCCCTCGCCCCCTGGACCCCGGCCGAGCCCGGAGCGCCGCTGCGCGCGCTCGTCAGCTCCTTCGGCGGAGGCGGCGCCAACGCCTGCGTCCTGGTGGAGGAGTACCGGCCGGAGACCGAAGGCCGGCCGGCCGCCGAACCGGACGGCGAGCAGCTGCTGGTGCTCTCCGCCAAGAGCGAGGACCGGCTGCGCGCCTGCGCCGCGGACCTGGCCGCCCATCTGCGCCGCGCCGGCGAACCGGCCCCGGACGCGGACCCCGACAGGGCGCTCGCCGAGGCGCAGCGCCTGTGCCTGGACCTCGCCGCGCGTACCGTCGGCGTGCCCGCCGAACACCTCGACCTGGGCACCGACCTGGCCGAATGCGGGTTCTCCGTCACCGAACGCGCCCGCTACCAGGAACTGCTCGCCGCCGAACTGGACGGCGAACCGCCCGCCGCGCTCGGCGCGGCGGCCACCATCGGCGCCGTCGCGGCCGCGGTGGCGGCCGCCCGGCGCCCGGCGCCCGCCGCCGCGCCCGCGGCCGGTGCGCCGTCGCTCGCCGACGTCGCCCACACCCTCCAGGCGGGCCGCACGGCCCACGAGTTCCGCCTCGCCCTGCCCGCCCGCCGGTTCTCCGACGCGGCCGCGGCGCTGGAGGCGTACGCCGCCGGGGGGACCGACGCGCGGATCACCACCGGCCGCGCCACCCGCGCCCGCGTCGTCCTCACCGGAACCGAGGCCGAGGCACTGGAAGCGGCCCTGGACCGGCGGGACCTGACGGCGGTCGCCGAGCGCTGGGTCGCGGGCGCCGACGTCGACTGGTCCCGCGTCACCCCCGCGACGGCCAGGCGGACCGAGCTGCCCTCCTACCCCTTCGCCCGCAAGCGGTACTGGATACCCCAGCCGCCCGCCGCCCCCGCCGCGCCGGTCCCCGAACCCGCCGTGGAACTGCCCGACTTCTACCGCCCGGTGTGGGTGCGCGAGGCCGCCCCCGCCGCTCCCGCCGCCCCGCGCGCCGGACGGACCGTCGTGCTGGTCACCGCCGCCTCACGGCGGCTCGGCGAGGCGATCGCGGCCCGCGACCCGCTCGCCCGGGTCGACCTCGTCGCGCTCGACGAGCAGCCCCTGGAGACCTGGCTGAAGGCCACCGAGGGCGCCGACCTGGTGGTCCACCTCGGCGGCGCGGGCGCCGCCGTCACCGACGCCGTCGGTCTCGGCGAGGCGCGCGCACACCTGCGGCACGGCCCGCTGTCCCTGTTCCACCTGGCGCGCACCCTCGCCCCGCCCGCCTCGTCGTGGTCACCAGCGACGTGCACGCGGTCGCCGGCGGCACCGCCGCCAACCCGTTCGCCGCCGGACTGCACGGACTGCTCCAGGTCGTCGCCAAGGAACGGCCCGACCTGAGCGTCAGCGGCCTGGACTACGCGGTCGCCGACCTCGACGGCGACCGCGCCACCGAGGCCCTCGTGGACGCCGTCCTGGCCGCCCCCGCCGACCCCGCGGGACGCACCGTCGCCCTGCGCGGCGGGGTCCGCTACGTGCGCCGCCTGGGCCGGGTCACCCTGCCCGAGCCCGGCCCCGTCTTCCGTGACCGCGGCGTCTACCTGCTCGTCGGCGGCACCGGCGGCATCGCCCAGGAACTCAGCCGCCACCTCGCCCGGCACCACCGGGCCCGCCTGGTCTGGTTCAGCCGCAACGAGCCCGGCCCCGCGCAGCGCGCGGTCGCCGACGAGATCCGCGCCCTCGGCGGCGACGTCACCCACGTCCCCGGCGACGCCTGCTCGGCCGCCGACCTGACCGCCGCCGTCGACGAGGCAGACCGCCGCTACGGCGCCCTTCACGGCGTCGTGCACGCCGCGATGTCCTTCGACAACCACCCGCTGGCCGAACTGGACGAGGCCGCCTTCACCGCCGCCGTCGAGGTCAAGACCGTGGGTGCCGCCGCGCTCGCCGCCGCCGTGGCCGGCCGGCCGCTGGACTTCCTGGCCTACTTCTCCTCCGCCGGCTCCTTCGGCAGCTTCGCCGGCAACGGCGCCTACATCTGCGCCTCCGCCACCGAGGACGCCTACGCCCTGTTCCTGCGCGACCGGCTGCCCCACCCCGTCACCGTCGTCAACCAGGGGTACTGGGGCCAGGTCGGCTCCGGCGCGCGGCCGGGCCTCGCGGAGATCTTCGCCGGACTCGGCATCCGCGACTTCGGCCCCGCCGAGGGCATCGCCGCCGTGCGCCGCGTCCTCGGCAGCGGACTGCCGCAGGCGATGCCGATCCGCGCCGGACGGCGCGCCCTGGAGGCCATGGGCCACGACCCGGCCCTGGACGGCGAACTGGCGGCCGGCGGCCACCCGGCCACCCTCGCCGGGTCCGCCGCGGAGCTGGCGGCCGGACCGGGCCCGGACCCCGCCGCCCGCCGCGTCCTCACCGGCTACGAGGAACTGGAGGCCGTCTCCGCGCCCATGCTGCTCGGCGTCTACCAGCGCATGGGCGTCCTGCGGCGCTCCGGCGAGCGGCACTCCGCCGGGGAGCTGCGCACCCGCCTCGGCATCCTGGACCGGTTCACCCGCCTGCACGAGGCACTGCTCAACATCCTCACCCAGGCCGGCTACCTGACCCGCGACGGCGACCGGATCACCACCACCGCGGCCGTCGACAGCGTGGACCAGGCCGAGGCGGCCGGCCGCTGGGAGGCGGAGTTCGACCGGATCGCCGAAGCCCACCCGGACATCGAACCCACGGTCACCCTCAACCGGCTCTTCCTCGACGCCTATCCGCGCATCCTGCGCGGCGAGGTGGGCGCCACCGAGATCATGTTCCCCGGCTCCTCGATGAAGCTGGTGCAGAACTTCTACAAGGGCAACCCGCTCACCGACTCCTTCAACGTCCTCGTCCGCGACACCGTCCGGCACTTCCTCGAAGCCCGGCTGCCGCAGCTCCCCGCCGACCGCGGCATCGAGGTGGTCGAACTCGGCGCGGGCACCGGCGCCACCAGCGAACGCGTCCTGCCCGCCCTGGCACGCCACGCCGACCGGGTCGGCTACACCTTCACCGACATCTCGCCCCGCTTCCTGGAACACGGCCGGGAACGTTTCGCCGCCCAGTACCCCTTCGCCCGCTTCCAGGTGCTCAACCTCGAACGCGGGCTGGCCGAACAGGGCTTCACCCCGGCCACGGCCGACCTGGTGCTGGCCACCAACGTCGTGCACGCCACCAGCGACCTGCGGGCCACCCTGCGCAAGGCCAAGGCCCTGCTGCGCCCCGGCGGCTGGCTGGTGCTCAACGAGCTGACCTCCGTACGGCCCCTGCTCACCATCGGCGGCGGTGTCCTGGAGGGCTGGTGGGCGTTCGGGGACGGCGAACTGCGGCTCCCGGACTCGCCGCTGGCCTCCCCGGGGGCTGGACGCGGCTGCTGCACGAGGAGGGCTACGCCCCCGTCACCGCCCTCGGCGCCGACGACCCGGCGCTGGGCCAGACCGTGCTGGTCGCCGAGAGCGACGGCGTCGTGCTCACCTCGGACCCGGCCCCCGCCCCACCGCCCCGGCCCCGTCCCGCCCCGCCGGGCCGCGGGCCGCCCAGGCTCCGGCCACCGAGCCGGCCGGCCCTGCCGCCGGCGGCGCCGACGGCGTGGGGGAGCGGCTGCGGGAACTCGTCGAGCGCGTCCTGAAGCTCGACGAGCGGATCGACGCCGACCGGCCGCTCGCCGACTACGGATTCGACTCGCTCAGCGGCATGAAGATCGTCGCCGCCGTGGACGAGACGTTCGGCGTCGCCGTGCCGCTCGGCGACTTCTTCGAACGCCCCACCCTGCGCGAGCTCACCGCCCACCTCACCGCCGGCTGGCTGGCCGACGCGGCCGCCCCGCACGCCGCGCCGGCCGACGCCGCGCCGGCCCCGGCCGGGCGGCGGAGCGAGGACCCCGGTCCGGGATCCGGCGCGGCCGCCGAACTCGTCCTGCGACCCCGGACCGACGCGGAGAGCCACGTCCACCCGCTGAGCGAGGGCCAGCGCGCGCTGTGGGTGATCGAGCAGATCGCCCCCGGCACCTACGCGTACAACCTGCCCCTCGCCCTCTGGCTCGACCGGGACCTCGACGTCCTCGCGCTGCGCACCGTCCTGCAGGACGTCGTGGACCGGCACGAAGCGCTGCGCGCGACCCTCCGCACCGGCGACGACGGCACCCCCTACGTCCGGGTCGCCGCCGAACCCGAACTGCCCTTCCAGCAGGTCTTCCTGACCTCCGTCACCGACGACGACCTGCGCGAGCGGATGCGCGCCGACCTGCGCCGCCCGTTCGAGCTGCCCACCGGGCCGCTGGTGCGGGCCACGCTCTACACCCTCGGCGACGGCCGCAACGCGCTGCTGCTCACCTTCCACCACGCGGTCTTCGACGGCGTCTCCATCGCCCTGCTGCTGCGCGAACTGGAGCGCGGCTACCGGGCGGTCCGCGCCGGCCTGGCACCGGACCCGGAGCGCCCCGCCCGCGGCTACGCCGACTTCGCCGCCTGGCAGCGCGACCTGCTCGCCGGCGACGAGGGCGCACGGCTGCGCGCCTACTGGACCGAACGGCTGGACGGCCGCCGCACCACCGTCCCGCTGCCGCTGGACCGGCCCCGCCCGGCCGTCCCCGGCCACCGCGGGGCGAGCCTGGACGGGCACATCCCGCAGGACGTCACGAGCCGGGCCCGCGCGCTGGCGTCCGCGGAGCAGACCTCCCTGTTCGGCGTGGTCCTCGCGGCCTGGTTCGCGCTGCTGCACCGCTACGCCGACCAGGACGACATCGCCGTGGGCACGCCCACCGCCGGCCGGCCGCCGAGCGGCTACGACGACGTGCTCGGCTACTTCATGAACATGGTCGTGCTGGCCGAACGCGTCGACGGCGACGAGGCGTTCCGTGGTCTGCTCGGCCGCGTCCACCGGACCGTGCTGGACGCCCTGGAGCACAGCGCCTATCCGCTGATCACCCTCGCCGAGGACCTGCGCCGGGCCGACCCCGAGACCGGCGCACCGTTCAACGTCGCCTTCTACTTCCAGAACTGGACGCGCGCCGCCCGTACCGGCGGACCCGCGGACGCCGTCGTGCTCGGCCCGGTCGAAGGCGTCCACCAGGAGGGCGAGTTCGACCTCACCCTGGAGGTGGTGGAGCAGGCCGAGGGCTGCCGCTACACCCTGAAGTACGACCCCGACCTGTTCGACGAGGCCACCGTGGCCCGGCTCGGCGAGCACTTCGCCACCCTGCTGGCCGCGGCCGTGGACCGGCCCGCCACCGCCGTCGGCGAGCTGGACCTGCTCACCGCCCCCGAACGGGCCCTGCTCGCCGCGCCGGAGCCCGCCGACTACCCCGCGGACACCCTCGTCTGGCAGCTCGTACGGCGCCAGGCCGAGGCACGGCCCGACGCGACCGCCGTCCGCCACCGCGGCACCGAGCTGACCTACCGCGAACTCACCGAACGCGTCGACGCCCTCGCCGCCCGGCTGACCGCGGCCGGCGTCGGCCGGGGCCGCACCGTGGGCGTCCTGCTGCCGCGCGACGCCGGTCTCCCCGTCGCGCTGCTCGCCGTCCAGGCGGCCGGCGGCACCTACGTGCCGCTCGACCCCGCCTACCCGCGCGACCGCCTCGCCTACATGGCCGAGGACGCGAAGCTCCACCTGATGCTCACCCACTCGTCGGTGACCGGCGACCCCGGCGGAGTGCCCCGGCTCGTCGTGGACACCGGCGAACAGCCGCCCGCCCTGCCCGCGCCGGGCCCGGCCGGCCCGTCCGACACGGCGTACGTCATCTACACCTCCGGCTCCACCGGCCGCCCCAAGGGTGTGTGCGTCCCGCACCGCGCGCTGACCAACTTCCTGTGGTCGATGGCCCGCGAGCCCGGCTGCGGCCCGGGCGACACCCTGCTGGCCCTGACCACCGTCTGCTTCGACATCTCCGGTCTGGAGCTGTACCTGCCGCTGATCACCGGCGCGACGGTCGAGATCCTCCCGGCCGAGGACGCCCGGGACGGCCTGCGGCTGCGCGAGGCGCTGGAGGCGAGCGCGGCCACCGTCGTCCAGGCCACCCCGGCCACCTGGAGCATGCTGCTCGCGGCCGGCTGGCGGGGCGACACCCGGCTGAAGGTGCTGTGCGGCGGCGAGGCGCTGTCCGCGGACACCGCCGAGGCCCTGCTCGCCGGGAACCAGGAGGTGTGGAACCTCTACGGGCCCACCGAGACCACCATCTGGTCCGCGGCCCGCCGCCTCGCGCCCGGTGAGCGCGTCACCATCGGCACGCCCATCGCCAACACCGTCCTGCACGTCCTGGACGGCGCCCGCAGGCCCGTCCCCACCGGAGTGCCCGGCGAGCTGTACATCGGCGGCCACGGCGTCGCGGACGGCTACCTCGGCCGGCCCGAACTGACCGCCGAGCGCTTCCTGCCCGACCCGTCCGGCGCCGGCCCCGACGCCCGCGTGTACCGCACGGGCGACCTGGTGCGCCGCCTGGCGGACGGCCGGATCGAGTACCTCGGCCGGATCGACTCCCAGGTCAAGGTGCGCGGCTTCCGGGTGGAGCTGGAGGAGATCGAGGCCACCCTGCGCCGCCTCGACGGCGTCCGCGAGGCCGTCGTCGTGGCCCGGGGCGCCGCCGCGGGCTCGCACACCCTGCTCGCCTGCTACGTCCTCGACGACGGCGCGGCCGAGCCCACCCGCGACCGGCTCGGCGCCTGGCTGCCCGAGCACATGGTCCCGGAGACCCTGCTCCGCGTCACCGGGTTCCCGCGCACCCTGAACGAGAAGGTGGACCGGGGCACCCTCGCCGCCCTGCCGCTGCCCGAACTGCGCGCCCGCTTCGGCGCCGGATCCGCGAACCGGGAACCGGCGTCCGCCGCGCGGCCCGCCGCCGCGGGCGGCCGGACGGCGCTCGAGACCGACCTGGCCCACATGGTCGCCGGCCTGACCGGCCTGCGCCCCGAGGACATCGGCACCCACATCCCGCTCGGCGAGACGGGCATGAACTCGGTGAGCTTCACCGCGCTCAGCGCCGAGCTGCGCAAGGCGTACGGCATCACCGTCTACCCGACCCTCTTCTACCGCCGGGGCACCCTGCACGCCCTCGCCGAGCACCTGTGGCGGGAGCACGCCCACGAGCTGCCGGCCCGCTTCACCACCGCGGGCACCGACGGCGGGACGCCGGAACCGGGCGGCTCCACCGGGGCGCGCGCGGTCGCCGTGACGCGGGACGCGAACGCGTCCGCCACGCAGGCGCCGGGCACCTCCGGCGACGGGCGGCACACTCCCGCCGACGTCGCCGTCATCGGCATGGCCGGCCGGCTGCCCGGCTCCGCCGACCTGGAGGAGTTCTGGACGCATCTGGCCGCCGGGGACGACCTGGTCGGCGAGATCCCCGCCGACCGCTGGGACTGGCGCGACCACCCGCGCTCCCGTTCCCGCTGGGGCGGCTTCGCACCCGGCGTCGACCGGTTCGACGCCGCGTTCTTCGGCATCTCGCCCCGCGAGGCCGAACTCATGGACCCGCAGCAGCGGCTGATGCTGGAGACGGTCTGGTCGGCCGTCGAGGACGCCGGGTACCGGCCGTCCGAGCTGGCCGGAAAGCGCGTCGGCGTGTTCGTCGCCGTCACCAACTCCGACTACCTGGAGGTGCAGCGGGCGGCGGGACGCGGCACCGAGGGCCACACCCTCACCGGCGCCGCCCTGTCCGTCATCCCCAACCGGGTGTCGTACCTGCTGGACCTGCGCGGCCCGAGCATCGCCGTCGACACCGCCTGCTCCGGTTCGCTGACCGCCGTCCACCAGGCCTGTGCCGCCCTGCGCGACGGCACCTGCGACCTGGCCATCGCGGGCGGCGTCAGCCTCATCCTGGCCCCGGCGTGTACGAGGCGCTGAGCCAGGGCGAGATGCTCAGCCCCGACGGCCGCTGCAAGGCGTTCGACAGCCGCGCCGACGGCTACGTGCGCGGCGAGGGCGCGGGCGTGGTCCTGCTCAAGCCGCACGAACGGGCCCGCCGGGACGGCGACGCCGTGCACGCCGTGATCAAGGCCGCCGCCGTCAACCACGGCGGCCGGACCACCTCGCTCACCGCACCCAACCCCGACGCCCAGGCCGACCTGCTCGTCGACGCCTACCGGGGCGCCGGCGTGCCGCTGGACACGGTCGGCTACATCGAGGCGCACGGCACCGGCACCGCGCTGGGCGACCCGATCGAGACCACCGGCCTGAGCACCGCGTTCCGGCGGATCCGGGCGGAGCAGGGGCTCGCGGAGCCCGCGCGGTCCTGCGCCATCGGCTCGGTGAAGACCAACATCGGCCACCTGGAGGCCGCCGCCGGCATCGCCGGCCTGTTCAAGGTGGTCCTCGCCCTGCGGCACGGCACCATCCCGGCCAGCCTGCACTTCCGCGAGCGGAATCCCTACCTGGAGCTCGACGGCGGCCCGTTCGAGGTGGCCGCCACCGCCCGGCCCTGGCCGCGTCCGCTGGACGCCGCCGGAGCGGAGCGGCCGCGCCGCGGCGGCGTCAGCTCCTTCGGCTTCGGCGGGGCCAACGCGCACATCGTTCTGGAGGAACCACCCATGCCGGATGACCGCGACGACAGCGCGGCCGAGCAGCTCTTCGTGCTCTCCGCCCGCGACGGCGAGGCGCTGCGCCGCTCCGCCCAGCGGCTCGCCGACCACCTCGGGCGGCACGACGTCCCGGCCGCCGACCTCGCCCACACCCTGCAGACGGGCCGCGAGCCCATGGCGCACCGGCTCGCCGTCGTCGCGGACAGCGCCGCCGGACTGCGCGCGGAACTGCTGGCGCACCTGGCCGGGCGGCCCTCGGCGGTGCGCACCGGCCGGGCGGCCGACGACCGGCCCGGCACCCCGGCCGCCGGCTCCGGCGACCTGCGGGGCCACGCCGCCGACTGGCTGCGCGGCGCCGACGTCGACTGGTCCGCCCTCCACCGGGGCGCCCCCCGCCGCCGGGTCCACCTGCCGGCCTACCCCTTCGCCGGGCCCCGCCACTGGGCGGCGTCCGGCCCCGCCCACCCGGCGGCCTCCGCCGCCGGGGAAGCCGCCGGTCCGGGCGCCCCCGCCCGGCTGCACCCCACCCTCCTGGACACCGACGTCTCCGCTCCCGGTGAGCACGTGTACGCCAAGACGCTGACCGGGGACGAGTTCTTCCTGCGCGACCACGTCGTCGGCGGCGAGCGCGTCCTGCCCGGCGTGGCCTACCTGGAGATGGGCCGCCTGGCCGGTGAACTCGCCGCCGCCGGGACCCCCGTACGCGGGGTGGAGGACCTGGTGTGGGCCACGCCGGTGCGGCTCCCGGCGGGCCGGTCCGAGCACCGGCTGACCGTCCGGGTCGGCGGTGACGGCGCGCACCGCTCCTTCGAGGTGTGCGGCGACGGCGCGGGCGCGCCGGTGCACGCCGCCGGCACCCTCCGCCCGGACGCACCGGACCCCCGGCCCGCCCGGGTCGACCTGGCCGGCGTCCGCGCCCGCACCCCCGCGTCGTCACCGGCGCGGAATGCTACGCGGGCTTCACCCGGCTCGGGTTCGCCTACGGCCCCGCCTTCCAGGTGATCGAGGAGATCGCCGAGGGCCCGGACGAGGTGCTGGCCACCCTGGCGCTGCCCGAGGCACTGCATGCCGACGCGGGGGCGTACGCCTTCCACCCGGCGCTGCTCGACGCCGCCCTGCAGACGGCCGGCCGCCTGGTGCCGGGCGCCGGCGACCCGGCGGGCCCGGCACCGTACCTGCCGTTCTCGCTCGGCGCGGCCCGGCTGCACGCTCCGCTGCCCCGGCGGGTCCTCGCCCACGCCAGGCCGGCCGCGCGCCCGGCCCCCGAGGGATCGCTCTCCTTCGACGTCGCCCTGCTCGACGAGCACGGCGCCGCCCTCGTCACCCTGGAGTCCTTCACCCTGCGGGCCCTGCCCACGGCCGGCACCGTGGCCGCGTTCGAACCCGGGTGGCAGCCCGCGCCCCGGCGCCGGCCGGGTCCGGCCGGCACGGTCCTGCTGCTGACCCCCGCCGACGGCACCCCGGCCGCGACCGACGAGGCGGCCCTCGGCGCCGCGCTGCGCGCGGCCGGCGCCGAGGTGCGCCGCGTCCCGCTGGGCCCGGGCTTCGACGCCGCCGCGGCGGTCCGCGCCGCGGGGGCCGGCCCGGTCCGCGTCCTGCACCTGTCCGCGGGCGAAGCGGACTGCGACGCGGCCGTGGAGTCGGGATTCCACACCGCGCTGGCCTTCCTGAGGGCCTGGCAGCTCGAACGGCACGACGCGCTGACCTATCTCCACGTCCACCCAGAGCCGGCCGCCTCGCCCGCCGACCCGGCTCTGGCCGCCTTCGCGCGCTCGGTCCGCCTGGAGCACCCGGCCATCGCCTTCGGCGTGCTCGCGGTCGCGGCCGGCACCCCGGCCCGGGACGTCGTCGGCGAACTCCTCGCCGAGGGCGGCCCGGAGACCGAGGCCCGGATCACGCCGGACGGCACCGAGCGCCGTTCCTGGCACCGGACCACGCTGCCGGCCCGCTCCGGCCCGGCGTTCACCGGGGCCGGCGCGCACATCGTCACCGGCGGCACCGGGGCGCTCGGCCTGCTCGCCGCCGAGCACATCGCCGCCGCCCGCCGCGCGGCCGGGGTGACCGGCGGCGGCATCGTCCTCGCCGCCCGCACCGCGCCCGACGCCGCCACGCGGGCCCGCGTCGACGCCCTCGGCGCCCGCGTCGTGCTCGCCGACGTCGCCGACCCGGAGGACGTGCGCGCGCTGATCGACGAGGCGCGCGGCGCCCACGGCCACGTCAGCGGTGTCCTGCACGCGGCCGGTGTGCTGCGCGACGGGCTGCTGCGCGGCAAGGAACGCGCCGACGCGGACGCCGTGCTGGCCGCCAAGGTGCGCGGCACCACCCTGCTGGACGAGGCCACCGCCGCGGAACCGCTGGACTACTTCGTCGTCTACTCCTCCGCCGCGGCCGCGTTCGGCAACGCCGGCCAGACCGACTACGCCTTCGCGGGCGGGTTCCTCGACCGCTTCGCCGAACACCGCGAGGAGCGGCGGCGGGCGGGCGCCCGCCGGGGCCGCACCCTGTCCGCAGCCTGGCCGGTGTGGTCCGAGGGCGGGATGCGCATCGACGCCAAGGCCGAGGAGTACATGGACCGTGTGCTCGGCATGCGCCCGCTGGCCACCCGTCCCGCCCTGGACGCGCTGGAGCGGGCCCTCGCCGGCACCGCCCCGGCCCTGCTGCTCGCCCCCGGCGACCCGGCCCGCGTCCTCACCGCCCTGTCCGGCGCCCCGGCCGCGCCGTCCGCCGCACCCCGGCCCGGTGCCGACGCCGCCCCGTCCCCCGCGGAGGGTTCCGGATCGCGCGAGGAGGCCGAGCGGCTGGTCCTGCGGCTGCTGGCACAGGAGCTGAAGACGCCGGAGGCGGACATCACCGTCACCGAGCCCTTCGACCGGTACGGAGTGGACTCCCTGATCACCATGAGCCTCATCCGCGGCCTGGAGCAGCACGTCGGACCGCTGTCGAAGACCCTGCTCTTCGAGCACGTGACCGTCCGCGACCTGGCCGCCCACCTCGCCGCCGCCCACCCCGGCGCCTTCGCCGCCGCACCGGCGCCGCGCCGGCCGGAACCGGCGACCGCCGGGAGCGCACCGGCCGACTCCCCGACCGGGCAGGCCGCCGCCGGGACCGCACCGATCGCCCCCGCGACCGCACCGATCGCCCCCGCGACCGAGCCGGCCGCCGGTAGCCCGCGGCCCGCCCCGGCGGCCGTGACGGTCCCCGCCGTGCCCACCGGCGGCGCCGACGACGACATCGCCGTCATCGGTGTCGCCGGGCGCTACCCCCAGGCCGGCGACGTCACCGAGTTCTGGCACAACCTGCGCGACGGCCGCGACAGCGTCGAGGAGATCCCGGGCGACCGCTGGGACCACGGGGTCTTCTTCGACCCGGACAAGTCGGCCACCGGCAAGACCTACGGCAAGTGGGGCGGGTTCGTGCCCGGCGCCGACCGCTTCGACCCGCTGTTCTTCCGGATGTCGCAGATCGAGGCCGAGCACACCGACCCGCAGGAGAGGGTCTTCCTGGAGACGGTCTGGCACCTGCTGGAGGACGCCGGCTACACCCGCGAGCGCCTGCGCGGCGGACGCACCGGCGTGTTCGTCGGCATGATGTACGGCCACTACCAGCTCTACGGCGTGCGGGACGCGCTGCACGGCGAGGGCTTCGCGACCTCCTCGTCGTACGCCTCCGTCGCGAACCGGGTGTCTTACTTCTTCGACTTCACCGGCCCCAGCGTCGCCCTGGACACCATGTGCTCCTCGTCGCTGGTCACCATCCACCAGGCCTGCCTGGCCATCCGCAACGGCGACTGCGACGTCGCGGTGGCGGGCGGGTCAACATCTCCAGCCACCCGGTGAAGTTCCTCCAGCTCGCCCAGCGCGGCTTCCTCGCGGAGGACGGCCGCTGCCGCAGCTTCGGCGAGGGCGGCACCGGCTACGTCCCGGCCGAGGGCTCCGGCGCCGTGCTGCTCAAGCGCCTGGACGCGGCCGTCGCCGACGGCGACCGCGTACTCGCCGTGGTCAAGGCCTCGGCCGTCAACCACGGCGGAGCGGGCGCCGGTTACAGCGTCCCCAACCCCCGGGCCCAGGGCGACCTGGTCCGGGCCGCGCTGGACCGCGCCGGACTGCGCCCCGCCGACCTCGACTACCTCGAGGCGCACGGCACCGGGACCGCGCTCGGCGACCCGGTCGAGGTCAACGGCATGCTGCGGGCCTTCGAGGGCGACCTGCCCGACCGGCTGCCCATCGGCTCGGTCAAGTCCAACATCGGGCACGCCGAGTCGGCCGCCGGCATCGCCGCGATCACCAAGGTGCTGCTGCAGATGCGGCACGGCGAGCTGGCCCCGTCCCTGCACGCCGACCGCCTCAACCCGAACATCGACTTCACGTCGACCCCGTTCGAGGTCCAGCGCGAGCGGGCGCCCTGGCCGCGCCGGGTGACGGCGGACGGCACCGTCCGGCCGCGGACCGCGGGCGTCAGCTCCTTCGGCGCCGGTGGCACCAACGCCCACATCATCCTTCAGGAGCACCTCGGCCCGGACGGGCCCGCCCCGGCCGCGGTGGCCGGGCCGCACCTGGCGGTCCTCTCCGCCCGGGACGCCGACCGGCTGCTCGCGCAGGCCCGGCGGCTGGCCGCCCACCTGCGCGCGGAGACCGGCGGGATGACGGCACAGCAGATCGCCTGGACCCTGCAGACCGGGCGCGAGGCCATGGCCCACCGGCTCGCCGTCCTCTTCGAGGACCTGCCCGGACTCGCGGCACGGCTGGAGGAGTTCGCGGCCGGTGCCGGTCCCGCCGGCGGCTGGACCGGCGTGGTCGATCCGCGCCGCCCCGCCCCCGGCACACCGTCGTCCGCCGGCCCCGAGGCCCTGGCCGAGGCCTGGACCCGGGGCAGACCGTCGACTGGACGGTCCTGCACCGCGGCGGCAACCCGGGCCGGGTGGCCCTGCCCGGCTACCCCTTCGCCGGGGACCGGGTCTGGCTGGCCGCCGCCGACGCCGAACTGGCCGCCCTCACCGGCACGCCGGCGGACGGGGGCATGCTCCTCACCCGGCGGTGGACGCCCGCCCCGCCCGTCGCCCGCACGGCGCTGCCGGGCCTGACCGCCGTCCTGGCCGCCCCCGGCACCGAGGCACTGGCCGCCCGGCTCGCCGCCCTGCTGCCCGCCGCCGAGGTGCTCACCACCGACCGGCTGGACGCCGAACTCGGCGCGGACGGCACCCGCTGGGACCGCTTCGACGCCGTCGTCGACCTGGCGGGCTGCGCCGGCACCGGTCCGGCCCCCGACCACACCGCACTGCCCACCTGGCTGCGCTGGCTCCAGCACCTCGTCGACCGCGGCCGCCGCGACCTGCGCGCGCTGCTGGTCACCCGCGTCACCCCGAGGGCGCACCCGGCCTCGGCGGCGCGGCCCGCATCGGCCTGTACCGGATGCTGCAGAGCGAGTACCGCCATGTGCGGTCCCGCCACGTGGAGATCGACGGCGCGGCCGGCGACGAGCGGCTCTGCCGCTGGGTGGCCGACGAGCTGTGCCACGACGACGAGCCCGCCGAGGTCGCCTACCGCGACGGCGTGCGGCACCTGGCCCGGCTCACCGAGGAACCCGGCGGGACGGCCACCGCGCCCCGCTTCCCGGCCGGCCACGTGCTCTGGGTCACCGGCGGCACACGCGGCATCGGACTGCTGACCGCACGTCACTTCGTCGCCGAGCACGGCGTGCGCAAGCTGGTCCTCACCGGACGCGAGGAACTGCCGCCGCGCGCCGAGTGGGCCACGCACATCGCCCAGGACGGCCCCCTGGGCCGCAAGCTCCGCCCGCTGGCCGAACTGGCTGACCAGGGGGTGGAACTGGAGGTCCTCGCGGTACCGCTGGAGGAGCGGGAGGCGCTCGCCAAGGCCCTCGCCGACGTCAGCGGGCGGCTCGGCCCGGCCGGCGGCGTGGTGCACAGCGCGGGCGTCACCGACTTCGAGAACCCGGCGTTCGTGCGCAAGCCCCACTCCGGCGTCGCCCGTGTCCTCGGCCCGAAGGTGTTCGGCCTCGACGCCCTCGTCGAGGTGTTCCGCGACGAGCAGCTGAGCCTGTTCGTCGTGTACTCCTCCATCGCCGCGGCCGTCCCCGCCCTCGCGGTCGGCCAGAGCGACTACGCCATGGCCAACGCCTACCTGGACGCGGTCGCCCTGCACCGCCCGTACGGGCTCCCGCTGGTCAGCGTGCAGTGGCCGAGCTGGAAGGACACCGGCATGGGCGAGGCCCGCAGCGCCGCCTACCAGGCCTCCGGGCTGGCGGCGCTCGCGGACGACCAGGGACTCGCCCTGCTGGAGCGGGCGCTGGGCAGCGGCGCCCGGGTGGTCATGCCGGTCGTGCCGCGCCCGGACGCCGGCTTCGACCCCGGACGCCTGACCGCCCGCCGCCTGGACCCGGCACCGGCCGCGCCCGCGGCCCTCGACGCGCCCGCGCCCACCGGCTCCACCGCTCCCGCCCAGGGGACGGACGGGGACGCCGGGGTGCGCGCGGCGGTCGAGGCGGCCGCCTCCTGGCTGCTCGACCGGCTCGCCGAGGAGCTGCGCTTCGACCGCGCCCGGCTCTCCGGTGACGTACCGGTCCAGGACTACGGCATGGACTCGATCATGGTCTCCCAGCTCGTCCAGTCCGTCGCCAAGCGCCTGGACGTCTCCGTCGACCCGTCGGCGCTGCTCGAACACCCGACCGTCGACGCCTTCGCCGGGCACCTGGCCGAGGCGCACCGGCCGGAACTCCTCGCCGTCTTCGGCACCCCGGCGCCGGACACCGCGCCCGGATCCGCGCCCGCACCCGCACCCGCGCCCGCACCCGCGCCCGCGTCCGTCCCGGCCGGTCCTGCGGCCGGCCTCCCCGTGAAGGGCTCCCCGGGCGGACGGGACACCGTCCCGGCGCCCGTCCCGGCGTCCACCGCGTCCGCCGCGCAGGACGCTTCGGACATCGCGGTCGTGGGCCTCTCCTGCCGCTTCCCCGACGCCGGCTCCGCCGACGCCTACTGGGAGCTGCTGCGCGAGGGCCGTTCGGCGCTGCGGCCGGTCCCCGAGGAGCGCTTCGGCCGCCCGCTCGGGCATCACGCCGGCCTGCTGCCGGGCGTCCTGCGGTTCGACCCGGAGGCGTTCCTGCTGTCCGAGGCGGACGTGGCCGCCATGGACCCGCAGGCGCTGCTGCTCCTCGAAGAGGTCAACAGCGCCGTGCACCAAGCCGGTTACCGGCCCGCCGACCTCAAGGGCCGCCGGATCGGCGTGTACGTCGGCGGCCGCGCCACCCACACCCCGGACCCGGGTGCGCTGGAGCGCTCCAGGAACCCCGTCGTGGTGACCGGGCAGAACTACCTGGCGGCGAACGTCTCGCAGTTCTTCGACTTCCAGGGCCCGAGCCTGGTCGTGGACACCGCCTGTTCCTCCGCGCTGGTCGCGATGGACACCGCCGTGCAGGCGCTGCGGTCCGGTTCGCTGGAGGCGGCGGTCGTCGCCGGGGTGAGCCTGCTCGCCGACGACCGGGCGCACCAGGTCTTCGGCCGGCGCGGACTGCTCAACCCGGGACCGGAGTTCCACGTCTTCGACCGCAGGTCCGCCGGACTCGTCCTCGGCGAGGGCGTCGGCGTCGTGGTGCTCAAGCCGCTGGCGGCCGCCCGTGCCGCCGGCGACCGGGTGCTCGCGGTGCTGCGCGGCATCGCCGTCAACAACGACGGCCGTACCGCGGGACCGGCCACCCCCAACCTCCAGGCGCAGAAGGCCGTGATGACCGAGGCGCTCGCCCGCAGCGGCCACGCCCCGGCGGACATCGGCTGGGTGGAGACCAACGCCACCGGGGCCGCCGTCACCGACCTGCTCGAACTGAAGGCGATCGACGGCGTCTACGGCACCGCCACGGCCCGCTCGGCCCCGGTCGCCCTCGGCTCCGTCAAGCCGAACATCGGGCACCCGTTGGCCGCCGAGGGCATCGCCGCCTTCATCAAGGTGGTGCTGATGCTCCAGCACCGCACCCAGGTGCCGTTCCGCTCCGGGCAGGAGCCGCTGCCGCACTTCGACCTGGACGCCTCCGCGCTGTACTTCCCGCGCGCGGCGGCCCCCTGGCCGGCCACCGCCGAAGCCGCCGCGCTCAACTGCTTCGCGGACGGCGGCACCAACGCGCACCTGCTGCTCGCGCCGGCCCCGGCGGACCACCGCGCCACCCGCGCCCCGCTGCCCGAGCCGCCGCTCGACCGAAGGGTCGTCGTACGGGGCGCCGGCGGCCGTCCCGAGGACCCCGCCGTGCCCGCGGCACCCGCCGGGACCGCGGCACCGGCGGCGGCCGAGCCCGCGACGGCGGGCCTGTTCTGGGACACGTACCGATGAGCGGCACCGCGCCGGAAGCGCTGCCCGTGGTCTTCATGTTCTCCGGGCAGGGCTCGCAGTACTACGGCATGGGCCGGGAGCTCTTCGCCGAGAACGAGGTGTTCCGGGCGGCGCTGCGCCGCTACGACGACGTCGTGGCCGAGGAGCTGGGCGAGTCCGTGCTCGCCCGGCTGTTCGACCCGGACCGGCGCCGCAACGACCCCTTCACCGACACCCGGCTCACGCACCCGGCGATCGTCATGACCGAGCTCGCCCTCGCCGAGACCCTGCGCTCGGCCGGGGTGGAGCCCGACCACCTGCTGGGCTCCAGCCTGGGCGAGTACGCCGCGGCCGCCGTGTCCGGCAGCATCGCGCCCGACACCTGCCTGCGGCTGCTGGTCCGCCAGGCCGAGGGGCTCGGGGCCGGCCCGCGCGGCGGCATGCTCGCCGTGCTCGCCCGGCCCGGCGTGCTGGACCGGGTGCCCGAGCTGCGGGCCTGCGAGATCGCCGCCCGCAACTATCCGGGTCACTTCGTGGTCGCCGGCACGGACGACGACCTCGACCGGGCCGAGGCGGCGCTGCGCCGCGCCGACGTGCTGCACCAGCGCGTCCCCGTCGAGTACGCCTACCACTCCCGTCTAATGGACGAGGTGCTCGACGCGTGCCGGCCCTCACTGGACGAGGTCGGGTTCGCCCCGCCGTCCCTGCCCTGGGTGTCCTGCGTGGACGGGGAGCCGGTCGAGCGGCCGAGCGCCGAGCACTTCTGGCAGGTGGCCCGGCGGCCCATCGAGTTCCAGCTGACCATGGACCGGATGCGCGCCCGTGGCGACTTCCTCTACCTGGACCTCGGCCCCTCGGGCACCCTGCACAACTTCGTACGAGGCAATCTCCCGGCGGGCACGCGATCGAGGTCGCTCGCCCTCCTCAGCCCGTTCGGCCACGACCCGGGCCTGCTGGACAAGGCCCGCGAACTGGCCGCCCCGGCGACACGGAACCGACCGAAGACACCAAGGAAGGCACATCGCATGAAGGTCTACGGTTTCCCCGGCCAGGGGTCCCAGACGCGGGGCATGGGCCGGCAGCTTTTCGAGAAGTACCCCGAGCACACCGCGACCGCCGACCGGGTGCTCGGCTACTCGCTCGCCGAACTGTGCGCCGACGACCCCGAACGGCGCCTGGGACAGACGCAGTTCACCCAGCCCGCGCTCTACGCCGTGAGCGCCCTCGGCCACCTGGAGCGGCAGGCCGAGGACCCCGCGCCGGCCGACTACCTGATCGGCCACAGCCTCGGCGAGTACGTGGCCCTGTTCGCCGCCGGCGTCTTCGACTTCGAGACCGGGCTGCGCCTGGTGCAGCGGCGCGGCGCGCTGATGGCCGAGGCCGGCGGCGGCGGCATGGCGGCCGTGGTCGGTCTGGACGAGGCGGGTCTGCCGCGGGTCCTGGCCGAGGCGGGCATCGAGGACGTCGACATCGCCAACCACAACGCCCCCGACCAGATCGTGCTCTCCGGCCCGCGGGAGTCCCTCGAGGCGGCCTGTGCCGCCGTGGAGGCCGCGGGTGCCCGCGCGGTGCGGCTCAACGTCAGCGCCCCCTTCCACTCCCGCTACATGCGCGGTACGGCCGAGGAGTTCGCCCGCTTCCTCGACGGGTTCACGCTGCGTGCGCCCGACGTTCCGGTGCTGGCCAACGTGGATGGGCAGCCGTACGACCCCGACGCGATCAAGGAGACGCTGACCGCGCAGATCGTCTCGCCGGTCCGCTGGACCGACACGGTGCGCCGGCTCATGGGCCACGGCGACTTCGACTTCGTGGAGATCGGACCCGGCCGGGTGCTGACCAACCTGGTCGCGAAGATCAGGAAGACCGCCGAGCCGCTGCCCGCCCCCACCCCGCGCCCCGTCCCGTTGGCGCCCGCGCCCGGCCCGCACACCCCGTCCGCGTCCCCGGCGGCCGCCGCCGAGACAGCGGTCACCGCGCCGGCCGCCGCCGAGGCACCGGTCACCGCGCCGGCCGCCGCCGCGGTGAGCGCCGACACCCTGGGCGCCGCCACCTTCCGGGAGCGCTACGGCCTGCGCCGCGCCTACCTGCTGGGCTCGCTGTACGGCGGGATCTCGGGCCGCCAGATGCTCGGCGCTGCCGCGAAGGCGGGCCTGCTCGGCTTCCTCGGCACCGGCGGCCTGACCCTGGAGGAGGTCGACGGCCGGCTCCGGGAACTGGCCGGCGACCTGGGCCTCGGTGGCGCCTTCGGCGTCAACCTGCTCTACCGGCACGGCGCCCCGCAGGAGGAGTCGGCGCTGGTCGACCTGCTGCTGCGGCACGGCATCGACCTGGTGGAGGCCTCCGGCTTCCCGCTGATCACCCCGGCCCTGGTGCGGTTCCGGCTCAAGGGCGGGCGGATCATCGCCAAGGTCAGCCGCACCGACGTGGCCGCGGAGTTCCTGGCCCCGCCGCCCGAGCGGCTGGTCGCCCGGCTGGTGGAGACCGGCGAGGTCACCGCCGAGGAGGCGCGCGCGGCGGCCGGCCGGCCCATGGCGGACGACCTCTGCGTGGAGGCCGACGGCGGCTGGCTGACCAGCAGCGCCGACCTGCTGACCCTGCTCCCCGCCGTGCTGCGGCTGCGTGACGCGGCCACCACCGGGTCCGGGCACCGGGTCCACGTGGGCTGCGCGGGCGGCCTCGGCACCCCGGAGGCGGTGTCGGCGGCCTTCCTGCTCGGCGCGGAGTTCGTGCTGACCGGCTCCGTCAACCAGTGCTCCGCCGAGGCCGCCACCAGCGCCGAGGTGAAGGACGTCCTGCAGGCGGCGCGCGAGTACGACGTGGACACGGCGCCGTGGGGCGAGCTGTTCGAGTTCGGCACCCGGGCCCGCTACCTCAAGCGGGGCCTGTTCTTCCCGGCGCGGGCGTCCCGGCTGCACGAGCTGTGGCGCCGGCACGCCTCCACGGCCGAGCTGGACGACGAGACGACGGCCCAGATCCTCGACCGCTACCTGGGCGGCGCCCACCCGGCGCCCGCGGCGCCCGGAGCGGACCCGAAGCAGGAGCTTGCGGAGTTCTTCCGGGCCTACTTCACCCGTGGCTTCCGGCTCGCGGTGACCGGCGACGACCGGCACCGGGTGGACTACCTGGTGCACTGCGGACCGGCGATGGGCGCCTTCAACCAGGTGGTCGAGGGCACCGCTCTCCAGCCGTGGTCCGCCCGCACGGTGGAGGCGATCGCCGACACCCTGATGGAGGGCGCGGCCGCCCGTCTCACCGCCCGGCTGAACGCCTTCCACCGGGCCGGCTGACCCCGGCGGGGCGGGCGGGGGAGCGAGCCGCACCGCCGCCCTGCCCGCCCGGGGCTTCGCCCGCCGCGCCGGAGCGTGCCTATGATCGCCGTCCGGGGCGAACGGCCCGCGCGCCGGACGGAGGGACAGCACGATGGTGAACCGCGACGCCGAGGCACTCGACGACCCCGTGGGCGCGTCGCTCCGCGGCCACCACGCCCATCTCGCCCGCAGGTACGGCCGGGCCGCCGGCTACCTGCCGGACGTGGCGACCTTCTGCGCGCTGCCCGCCGACCCCGGCCCGGCCGAATGGGCCGACCTGGCCCGGCTGCTCGGCCGTGGTGCGTTCGCCGACATGTTCAGCTGCCCGGCCGTCCCGCCGCCGGACTGGGAGCCGGTCTTCACCCTCGAGGGCCGCCGGATGACCTGGTCCGGCGACCGGTCCGCGCCCCCTCGCCCGGAGACCGGCGCGCGGGTGCTCGAACTGGGCCCGGAGAGCGTGCCCGAGATGCTCGGCCTCGTCGAGCTGACCCGCCCGGGACCGTTCCGGCCGCGCACCCCCGAACTGGGCACCTACCTCGGCATCCGCGACAACGGCAGGCTGGTCGCCATGGCCGGGGAACGGCTGCGGCCCCCGGGCTGGACCGAGATCAGCGCCGTCTGCACCGCCCCCGAGGCACGCGGCCGCGGCCACGCCGTCCGCCTGGTCGACGCCCTCGTCGCCCGCGTCCTGGAACGCGGGGAACGTCCCTTCCTGCACGTGGCGGAGGCGAACACCGGCGCGATCGCGCTCTACGAACGAACGGGGTTCACGTCCCGCGAGCACGTGACCTTCCGGGGCTTCCGCACCCCGTGACGCCCCCGGGCGCACCCGGCACCGCACCCGCGCCGCCGGGGCTCACCGCCCCGGCGCCGGGTCCCGCCGTTCCCCGAAGGCGCGCAGGATGCCCTCCGCCGCCAGGGTCGCCGTCAGCGTGCCCTCCCTGACCTGCCGTTCGAGAGCGGGTGCGGCCTCCCGCACGGCCGGATCGGCGTGCAGCCGGCCCAGCAGTTCGTCCCGGACCATCGACCAGGTCCAGTCGACCTGCTGGTCCCGCCGCTTGGCGGCGAGCCGGCCGGTGGAGTCCAGCAGCGTGCGGTGCTGCTCCAGCCGCTCCCAGACCACGTCCAGGCCGGTCGACTCACGGGCGCTGCAACTGAGCACCGGAGGCGTCCAGAAGGCGTCCTTGCCGTGCATCAGCCGCAGCGCACCGGCCAGTTCGCGGGCCGCCGCCCGCGCGTCCCGCTCGTGCGGGCCGTCGGCCTTGTTGACCGCGATCACGTCGGCCAGTTCCAGGACGCCCTTCTTGATGCCCTGGAGCTGGTCGCCGGTGCGGGCGAGGGTGAGCAGCAGGAAGGAGTCGACCATGTCGGCGACCGCCGTCTCCGACTGGCCGACCCCGACGGTCTCCACCAGGATCACGTCGTACCCGGCGGCCTCCATCACCACCATCGACTCCCGGGTCGCCTTCGCGACGCCGCCCAGCGTGCCCGCGCTGGGCGAGGGCCGTACGAAGGCGTCCGGGTCGACCGCGAGGCGCTCCATCCGGGTCTTGTCACCCAGGATCGAGCCGCCGGTGCGGGTGGAGGACGGGTCCACCGCGAGGACCGCCACCCGGTGCCCCTGCGAGGTCAGCAGCGTGCCGAACGCGTCGATGAACGTCGACTTGCCGACGCCCGGCACGCCGCTGATGCCGATCCGCCGCGCCCGGCCGCTGTGCGGGAGCAGCTCGGTGAGCAGCTCCTGCGCCAGCGCCCGGTGCTGCGGGCGGGTGGACTCGACCAGCGTGATGGCGCGGGCCACCAGGGCCCGCCTGCCGTCGAGCACACCCTTCACGTACGTGTCGAGATCGATCGCTGCCATACGCGGCTACCGCTCGTGGCCGAGGTCGGCGGACAGCCGCTTCACCAGGTCGTACGCCGCGTCCGGGATCACCGTCCCGGGCGGGAACACGGCCGTGGCGCCCATCTCCAGCAGGGTCGGCACGTCCTGCGGCGGGATCACCCCGCCGACCACGATCATGATGTCCGCGCGGCCCTCCTCGGCGAGCTTCTCCTTCAGCGCCGGTACGAGCGTGAGGTGACCGGCGGCCAGCGAGGACACCCCGACCACGTGCACGTCCGCCTCGACCGCCTGCCGGGCGACCTCCTCCGGCGTCTGGAAGAGCGGGCCGACGTCGACGTCGAACCCGAGGTCGGCGAAGGCGGTCGCGATCACCTTCTGGCCGCGGTCGTGGCCGTCCTGGCCCATCTTGGCGACCAGGATGCGCGGCCGGCGCCCCTCGTCCTCCTCGAAGGCGTCCACCAGGGCACGGGTGCGGTCCACGGACGGGGACTCGCCGGCTTCGTTGCGGTACACCCCGGAGATGGTACGGATCTGGCTCGCGTGCCGGCCGTACACCTTCTCCAGGGCGTCGGAGATCTCACCGACGGTCGCCTTGGCGCGGGCCGCGCGCACGGCCAGCTCCAGCAGGTTGCCGTCGCCGTCGGCGGCCCGGGTGAGCGCGTCCAGCGCGTCCCGGCAGGCCTGCTCGTCCCGCTCCGCGCGCAGCCGCCGCAGCTTCTCGATCTGCTGGGCGCGCACCGAGGAGTTGTCGACCTTCAGGACCTCGATCTGCTCGTCGCTGTCCACCCGGTACTTGTTGACGCCGATCACCGGCTGGCGGCCGGAGTCGATGCGGGCCTGCGTGCGGGCCGCCGCCTCCTCCACGCGCAGCTTGGGGATGCCGGCGTCGATGGCCTGCGCCATGCCGCCCGCCTGCTCCACCTCCTGGATGTGCGCCCAGGCCTTGCGGGCGAGGTCGTACGTCAGCCGCTCCACGTAGGCGCTGCCGCCCCACGGGTCGATGACCCGGGTGGTGCCCGACTCCTGCTGGATGAGGAGCTGGGTGTTGCGGGCGATGCGCGCCGAGAAGTCGGTGGGCAGCGCCAGCGCCTCGTCGAGGGCGTTGGTGTGCAGCGACTGGGTGTGGCCCTGGGTCGCCGCCATCGCCTCCACACAGGTGCGTGTGACGTTGTTGAACACGTCCTGCGCGGTCAGGGACCAGCCCGAGGTCTGCGAATGGGTGCGCAGCGAAAGGGACTTGCTGTTCTTCGGCTCGAACTGCGAGACCAGCTTGGCCCACAGCAGCCGCGCCGCGCGCAGCTTGGCGACCTCCATGAAGAAGTTCATGCCGATCGCCCAGAAGAACGACAGCCGGGGCGCGAACGCGTCCACGTCCAGGCCCGCCTCGCGCCCCGCCCGGATGTACTCCACGCCGTCCGCGAGGGTGTACGCCAGCTCCAGGTCGGCCGTGGCCCCGGCCTCCTGGATGTGGTAGCCGGAGATGGAGATGGAGTTGTAGCGGGGCATCCGCTGCGAGGTGTACGCGAAGATGTCGGAGATGATCCGCATCGACGGCTTCGGCGGATAGATGTAGGTGTTGCGGACCATGAACTCCTTCAGAATGTCGTTCTGAATGGTTCCGGCCAGCTTCTCGGGCGGTACGCCCTGCTCCTCCGCCGCCACGATGTACAGCGCCAGGATCGGCAGCACCGCGCCGTTCATGGTCATCGACACGGTCATCTTGTCCAGCGGAATGCCGTCGAAGAGCTGCCGCATGTCGTAGATGGAGTCGATGGCCACGCCGGCCATGCCGACGTCACCCGTCACCCGCGGGTGGTCGCTGTCGTAGCCCCGGTGGGTGGGCAGGTCGAAGGCGACCGAGAGGCCCTTCTGGCCGGCCGCCAGGTTGCGCCGGTAGAAGGCGTTGGACTCCTCGGCGGTGGAGAAGCCCGCGTACTGGCGGATCGTCCAGGGCTGGTTGACGTACATCGTCGGGTACGGGCCGCGCAGGAACGGCGCGACGCCCGGGAACGTGCCGAGGAAGTCCAGGCCCTCCAGGTCACGGCCGGTGTAGAGCGGCTTGACCCCGATGCCCTCCGGGGTCTCCCACAGCGGCTCCTCGCTCCCGGTCGCCCGCTTGACGGCCGTGCGCCACTCCTCGGCGCCGCCGTCGACGGCCGGCGTCCCCAGCTCGATGCCGGAGAAGTCGGGGATTCCCATCAGGACACTCCCATGCGGTCGAGGGTCGCGGACAGCACGTCGATGGCGTCGCAGCCCGCGAAGACGTACGAGTCGACACCCGGGTGCTCGGCCGGGCGGCCCGCCAGGAACACGTGCCGGGCGCCGGCCGCGCGCAGCGACTCGGCGGCCTCCCCGGCCCGTTCGGCGTAGAGCGCGTCGCTGGAGCACAGCACGGCCTCGGTGGCGCCGCTGTCCTCGAAGGCACCCTCGGTGACCGGCTCGATGCCGCCCGCCTGGAACAGGTTCGCGGCGAACGTCGAGCGCGCGGTGTACTCGGCGGGCGAGCCGAGCGAGGCCAGGAAGATCCTCGGCCGGGAGCCGGTCGCGGCCAGGTGGGCGTCGGAGCGGGCCCGCAGGGCCTCGAACGCCTCGTCGCGGCGCACCCGGGGCAGCCCGCCGGACGGCGGCTCGGGCGCGGGCTCGCGCTTCACGGGCTTCTCGGCCAGCAGCGGGAACTCGCTGACGCCGGTGATGGGTTCGCGCCGCTTGGCGATCTTCTTGGAACGCTCCGCCCAGGTCGTCGCCAGGTCCGTGCGGATCCGGCCCGAGCGCAGGCACGCGGCCTGGCCGCCGTCCCGCTCGACCGACCGGAAGTACGCCCAGGCGGCCTGGGCGAGTTCCTCGGTCAGCCGCTCCACGTACCAGGAGCCGCCCGCCGGGTCGATGACCCGGGCCAGGTGGGACTCCTCCAGCAGGATCGTGGAGGTGTTGCGCGCGATCCGGCGGGCGAACGCGTCCGGCAGGCCCAGCGCGTGGTCGAACGGCAGCACGGTCACCGAGTCGGCGCCGCCCACCCCGGCGGCCAGCGTGGCCACCGTCGCGCGCAGCATGTTCACCCAGGGGTCGCGGCGGGTCAGCATCACCGGCGAGGTCACCGCGTGCTGGACCTGCGCGCCCGCGGCCGGCGCCCCGGCCACCTCGGCGACCCGCGCCCACAGCCGGCGCGCCGCGCGCAGCTTGGCGATGGTCAGGAACTGGTCGGCGGTGGCCGCGTAGCGGAACTCCAGCTGGCCGCAGGCCGCCTCGACCGGGAGCCCGGCCTCGGTCAGCGCCCGCAGGTAGGCCACGCCGGTGGCGAGGGAGGCGCCGAGCTCCTGCGCGGCGGAGCCGCCCGCCTCGTGGTACGGCAGCGCGTCCACGGTCAGCGCGCGCAGGCCGGGGTACGTCGCGGCGCAGCGCCCGGCGAGGGTGGCGAAGGGGGCCGGGTCGAGCGGGGTGCCGGTGCGGGCCTCGTGGCCGAGCGGGTCGCCGCCCAGCCCGCCGCGCACCGTGGCGGGGTCGACGCCCCTCTCCTCGTACAGCCGCAGCAGCGCCTCGGCGGCCGCCTCGGTGTCGCGGCCGGCGTCCAGGACGACCGGGGCCAGGTCGAGGAACACCCCGTCGAGCGCCCGGCCCAGTGCGGAGACCGGGATGCCGCCCTCGCCGAGCACCAGCCACAGCGAGGTGACGCCGTTCTCCAGGTCGGTCAGCACCGCGCCGTCGGCGGCGCCGCCGAGCGCGGTGTGCCGCTGCCGTACGTCCCAGCCGCCGGCCGTGCTGCCCTCCGGGCGGCCGCCGCGCACGTACGGGGCGAAACCCGGCAGACCGGGGTCGGGTGCGGCGTCGCGCGCGGTGTACAGGGGCCGGGTGCGCAGCCCGTCCTCGAGCGTCGTGGACAGGGCGTCCTCAACTGCCGCGCCCGAGACTTCCTTGCCCGACTTGCGCAGCACACCCTCGACCAGGCGGTGCCACTGCTCGTGTGTCGCGTCAGGGAACTCGGCGGCCAGTGAGAGCCCGTCGTCAGGCAGGACCGTCATGCTCGGATGCTAGGGCAGGGTGCTCATGTGACAGCAGAGCGAGGGCTGTGACGTTTCCCTCTCTGCGGCTGTGACCTGCACCTCGCCCGGTCCCGGCCGCCCGGTTTCCTACTGTTCGGGTGTCTTCCCGCGGCCCAGGTCGGCCGGTCTCAGGTCCCGGGTGGAGAGCGTCTGCGGGTCCCCCGTGAAGGCGCGCAGGCGCAGTTTCGAGCCCGCCGCGGCCGGCAGCGTGAACCGGCCGGACGGTGCGCGCAGTTCGACGGACGCCGTGCTGTGCGCGGCGATCGTGGCCGGACCGCGCGTCAGGGACCAGTATCTGCTCATTCCGTGGCTGGTGGTGAGCATGTAGTGCGGGGTGAGCGCGGTGTCCCCCGAGTTGGTCACCCGCAGGCTCAGGCCGGACAGTGAATGCGCCGTGGCCCGCCGCGCCGCCGTCACGTCCATCCGCAGCGGCGGCCGGCCCGTCGCCGCGAGGACCGCGCTCATGAGCGCGGGCAGCACCAGCAACGCGGCCGCGCCGGCCAGCGCCGGCCGGCGGCGCGGGCCCCTGAGCCACCGGGGGCGCGGCTGCCAGGCGTTCGCGAAGTCCGACAGCGGCACGCTGACCGCCGCCGCGAGCCACAGCGGCGTCATCATCAGGTAGTAGCCGTCCTGGGACCGGGTCGCCACGTAGAAGGCGCACCAGGGCAGCACCGTCGCCGCCGGGCCCAGCCGCCGTACGAACAGCACGTACAGCGCCAGCAGCGCGGCGGCGAGCAGCGCGCTCGCGTGGCCGTACCAGTCGAGGTGGTCGCTGCCGTGCGTGAAGTACAGCGAGACGTCCACCAGGCCCTGTCCGTGCAGCACCGCGCCCTGGGTCAGGGGCAGCGCGACGCCGTCGAGCCAGGGTCCCGGCTCGTGCGCGATGAAGTACGTGTTGACCAGCAGCCACGTCGTCGCGGCGATCCCGAGGATCCGCGCGCAGACCGCGGTGGCCGCGCGTCCGCCCAGCTCGCCGCGGCGCACCGCGTGGATGCCGGCCAGCAGGAACGGCGCCACGAACCAGGGGAGTTGCTGGGTCGCGCACGCGGCGCCCAGGCACACGGCCCGCGCGATCCCCGGGGTGCCGAGCCGGCCGCCGCGGCCGATGCGCGGCCAGCCCACCACCACCGGGATCAGCAGGACCATGGCCGGGATCGCCGGATAGCCCGAACGGGCGTATCCCGGCAGGAAGCCGAAGCCCAGGCACGCCATCGTGGCCGCCGAGCGCCAGGGCACCGGCAGCAGCCGCCACAGCAGCACCGCCCCGGCGACCAGCGCGATCGTCGCCGCGGCCGTCGCCGGAGCGCCGCCGCCGCCCACCCACAGCAGGGGCGCGGCCAGCAGCGGGGCGAGCGGGGGATAGCCGTACGTGAAGTCGTAACCGCCGTCTATCGTCGGCGTCAGCGCGACGTTCGGCCCGTGGAACAGCCAGGGCCAGGGCTGTCCGTACACCGGGTGCCCGGCGACCAGTTCCCGTGCGGCCTGGGCGGTGAGGACCGCCTCGTCGCCGCCGGCGTGGTTCAGCCACCAGGCGCAGGCGGTGAGCGTGACGGCGGTCAGCAGCACCATCAGGTCGACGCGGGCCAGCGAACGCGTCCGGCGGACCGTCAGCGCGAGGACCCCGCCGGTCAGGATCGAGACGTAGCAGAGCGAGACGACCGCCACGAGGAACAGGTCGCGGGTCGCCGCCTGCGACCACAGGGAGCGGGTCCCGATGAACAGGCTCACATCGGCGAGCAGGGTCAGGACCCGGTGCCACTGCGCGGGACCGGGGAGGCCGTCGGTGGGACGTCCCCGGGCGGTGGACATCGCCGGCCGTGTCCACCGCCCGGGCGCCACTGCTTGTGTTTCTGCCAAGTGCACGGCACCGGACGCTAGTGGCGGCCGGTGAGCGGGGCGGGGAACGACATGAAGAGACCGGTGTGAGGGCGGTAAGAAGGGGTTTTATTCGTACATGTGCCGGAAGGAACAGGACGCATGAGCGGTCGCGCAGTGTGTCGTTGTTGGGCTGAACGGGTGACTTGGCGTAAGAATTGACCGGTGCAGGCATTGGGTGCGAGTCAGGTCAGGTGGAGCCGGTGAGCCGTTACGACGTCACCGATGAACAGTGGGAGGGGCTCGCCCAGGTCGTGCCGCTGCGGGGAAGGGACGCCTGGCCGTCCGCGGTGCGCCACCGCTCGCTGCCGGACGCCGAGACCGAGACCCGGCGCCGGTTCGTCGTCCTGCGGGTCAACGTCTTCGCGGACGCCCGGGAGGTCGCCGAGACGCTGATGGCGGGGGTGCCGGTGCTGCTGGACCTGTCCGGCGCGGAGGGCGATGTCGCCAAGCGTGTCCTGGACTTCAGCACGGGTGTCGTCTTCGGCCTGGGCAGCGGGATGCACCGGGTCGACCGCAACGTCTTCCTGCTGACGCCGCCCGGCACCGAGGTCAGCGGGCTGATGGAGGGCGCGGGGATGGCCGGCGGCTGAGGCCGCCGACGCGCGCGGTGCGGGTGGTCCCCCGATCGTAGGAAGGTGCGGCGGGCAAAACGGTTCGCCGTTCCGGCGGAGGCCTACCGTCCGCATATGGCCGTCCCTCCCGTGTCCACCGGTTTCCCGCCGCCTTCAGGGCCCCTGGAACCGTCCTTCGAGCCCCTCGCCCCGCCGTCCGCCGACCCGGCGGACCCCCCGCGGGTGCCGGGGCGGGGCGGGCCGTTCGCGGGCGGCGCGGGGGAGCGGCCCCCCGGCTCGCCCGACGTGCGCGCCCGCGTCACCGAGTTGCGGCTGTCCGCCTTCGCCGGGCACCGGCGGGCCGCGTTCCCGCTGGGCGCCGTCACCCTGTTCGCCGGGCCCAGCGGCTCGGGCAAGTCGACCGCGCTCGCGGCGTACGAGGCGCTCGCCCGGCTCGGCGGCGGGGCGCCGCTCGACGAGGTGTTCCCGGAGCCGGCCGCCTGGGTGCCGGAGCGGGCGCGGCCCGACGCGCAGCGGCGCCGGGGGTTCCGGATCGGCTGCACGGCCGACGGCGCCGCGGGACCGGTCCGGCTCGACGTCGCCGTGCAGGCCGAGCCGGAGCTGCGGATCGTGGGCGAGCGGCTGACGGCGGACGGGGTGGTCCTGCTGGAGACCGCCCTGCGCGACCCGGGACGCCGGGCCGTCCAGGCCGCCTGGCACACCGCGGGCGCCTCGCCGGTGACCCGCGCCCCGCTCCCCGACGACCTGCTCGGCACCCCGCTGCTGCCGCTGCGGGTGGCGGGCAAGACCGACGGCCAGCGGCGGGTGCTCGCCGCCGCCGAGCAGATGGTCGTCGCCCTGCGCTCGGTCTTCCCCTGCGACCCGCGCCCGGAGCGCATGCGTGCCCCCGTCCCCACCGGATCGGGGCGCCTCCTGCCCGGCTGCGACAACCTCGCCGACGTGCTGTGGCGCACCCGGTCCGAGTGCGCCCGCCGGCACGCGGCGCTCGTGGAGGCGCTGCGCGGCGGCTGCGCCGGCCCGGTGGCCGACCTGGTCCCCGAGCCGCTGGCCGGCGGCACCGTACGGGCGCTGCTCGACCGGGGCGACGGCCTGCGCACCGAGCTGGCCCGGCTCGGCGACGGCGAACTGCGCTACGTCGCGCTGGCGCTGGTGCTGCTGACCGGCCCGGGCGTCCTGGCGGTGGACACGCCCGGCGAGGTGCCCGACGCGCTGCGCACCCTCACCGTGCTCACCGACGGCTTCGAGCGCGGTCTCGACCCGGCCCAGCGGCGCGCGCTGCTGCGGACGGCGGCCCGGATGGGCGAGCGGGGCCACATCCGCTGCGTCGGCGCCGTCAGCGACGCCTCCTGGGCCGTGGGGGCCGAGGGGGTCACCGTGGTACACCTGAGGCCGTGACGGAACACCCCGACCTGGCCGGACTCCAGCGCAGACTGGCCGAGTTCGCCGCCGCGCGCGACTGGCAGCCCTTCCACACCCCCAAGAACCTGGTGGCCGCGCTCAGTGTGGAGGCCTCCGAACTGGTCGAGATCTTCCAGTGGCTGACGCCCGAGCAGTCGGCCCGGGTGATGGACGACCCGGGCACCGCGCACCGGGTCCGGGACGAGGTCGCCGACGTCCTCGCCTATCTCCTCCAGCTCTGCGAGGTCCTCGGCGTGGATCCGCTGGCCGCCCTGTCCGCCAAGATCGACCGCAACGAGGAGCGTTTCCCGGCCCCGGGGCCGGACCCGGCCGACTGACGGAGTGCCATCCTCCGCTATCACTCTGCGCAGTCATGAGCCGCCCCGAATCCGAATTGTTGTCCACAATTTCCCGCCCATCTCTGGCTTTACGTCTCAGGCGCCCTCACTCTGGGTAGTGAACAGGGGAGTTCACGCGGGCGCGCGAGGACGCACGGCGGACTGGACGGGGGCAGCGCATGGATGCGGTGCGACTCATCGGGACGAGCAGGCGGGCCCTGGCCCAGGGCACCGACCGGCCCGAGATCATGGCCGAGGTGTGGCAGGCGCAGGCCCTGGCCCAGGCGATCGGCAGCCGGCTCGCGGTGTCCGGTCCGCCCGAGCTGCGGGGCGAGGCGCTGGGTCTGACCGAACTGGCGGGCCGGGGCTGCGGCGTCCTGGACGCCCCGGAACTCGACCCGGGCGACCTGCGCGCCGCCCAGCTCACCGAGCTGGCCGACGCCCGGCTCACCCTGCTCTGCCTCGGCGGCCTGCTGGGCGAGGTCGGCATGGCACTGGTCGGCATGGCCAGCTCCGCCACCGACGAGACGGCGTACTGGCAGTGCATGGAGGCCATCGACGCGGCGGACGAGTCCCGGGACCGGGTCCTGGAGATGCTGCGCAAACTGGCCGCACGGGTGGCGGCGTTACCCGAGGGCGCGGAGGACAGCCCGTCGGGTGTGTGACCGGCCGGACCGCACCGACTCCGCGCCCGCGACCACGGGATTCACCTGATCGGGACGGCCGCGCCCGGCGGTACCGATGAGACCGGCGGGGCCGGTGCCGTGCAGGATGGGTGTATGGACCTTCGAATCTTCACCGAGCCCCAGCAGGGGGCCACGTACGACACCTTGCTCACCGTGGCGAAGGCCACCGAGGATCTTGGCTTCGACGCGTTCTTCCGCTCCGACCACTACCTCCGGATGGGCAACGCGGACGGCCTGCCCGGCCCCACGGACGCCTGGATCACGCTGGCCGGCCTGGCCCGCGAGACCAAGCGCATCCGCCTGGGCACCCTGATGACGGCCGGCACCTTCCGCCTGCCCGGCGTGCTCGCCATCCAGGTCGCCCAGGTCGACCAGATGTCCGGCGGCCGGGTCGAGCTGGGCCTCGGCGCGGGCTGGTTCGAGGAGGAGCACAAGGCGTACGGCATCCCGTTCCCCAAGGAGAAGTTCGCGCGCCTGGAGGAACAGCTCGAGATCGTCACCGGGCTGTGGGCCACCAAGACCGGCGAGACCTTCGACTTCCACGGCACCTACTACGACCTCACCGACTCGCCCGCGCTGCCCAAGCCCGCCCAGCCGAGGATCCCGGTGCTCATCGGCGGCCACGGCGCCACCCGCACCCCGCGCCTGGCCGCCCGCTACGCCGACGAGTTCAACATCCCGTTCGCCTCCGTCGAGGACAGCGAGCGGCAGTTCGGCCGGGTGCGGGCCGCCGCCGAGGCGGCGGGCCGCGGGCCCGGCGCCCTGACCTACTCCAACGCCCTGGTGGTGTGCGTCGGCCGGGACGACCGGGAGGTCGCCCGCCGGGCCGCCGCCATCGGCCGCGAGGTGGACGAGCTGAAGGCCAACGGCCTGGCCGGTTCGCCGGCCGAGGTGGTCGACCGGATCGGCCGCTACGCCGAGACCGGCTCCACCCGCGTCTACCTCCAGATCCTCGACCTCGACGACCTGGACCACCTGGAACTGATCTCCTCCCAGGTCCAGACCCAGCTCGCCTGACCCGGACGCCCCGCCGCCTCGCCCCTGCGCCCCGGACCGGGCGCGGGGGCCGAGGCGTCCCGGAAAACCACTGGTCGACGGGGTGCGGCAGCGGGGAGACTCGGACACGTGTTCCTGACGATCTCCACACGCGGCGACGCCGCCCACCCGGCCACCGACCTCGGGTACCTGCTGCACAAGCATCCCGACAAGGCGCAGACCTTCTCGACCTCCTACGGCACCGCGCACGTCTTCTACCCACAGGCGGACGCCGAGCGCTGCACGGCCGCGTTCATGCTGGAGGTCGACGCGGTCGCGCTGGTGCGGCGGAGCAAGGGCAGGGGCCGCGGCGGAGCGCCCGACGCGGCACTCGCCCAGTACGTCAACGACCGGCCCTACGCGGCCTCGTCGCTGCTCGCGGTCGCGCTGAGCGGCGTCTTCTCCAGCGCGCTGCGCGGCGTGTGCAAGTCCCGCCCGGAGCGGGCCGCCGCGCCCCTGCCGCTGCGCGTGGAGGTGCCCGCGCTGCCCGCCCGCGGCGGCCCCGACCTCGTACGGAAGCTGTTCGAGCCGCTGGGCTGGACGGTGACCGCCGAACCCGTCGCCCTCGACACCGAGTTCCCGGCGTGGGGCGACTCGCGCTACGTCCGGCTCAGCCTGGAGTCGGAGGCGCTGACCCTCGCCGAGGCGCTGCGCCACCTGTACGTGCTGCTGCCCGTCCTCGACGACGCCAAGCACTACTGGGTCGCCTCCGACGAGGTCGACAAGCTGCTGCGCGCCGGCGAGGGCTGGCTGCCCACGCACCCGGAGCAGAAGCTGATCACCAGCCGCTACCTCTCCCGCCGCTGGTCGCTGACCCGGCAGGCCATGGAGCGGCTGGAGCTGGTGCGGCTGGCCGAGGCCGACGACAGCGAGGTCGAGGCGATCGACAACGCGGTCCCGGAGGACACCGGGACCGAGGACGAGGAGAAGCCGGCGCCGCTCGCCGTGCTGCGGCGCGAGGCGATCCTCGCCGCCCTCCGCGAGGCCGGCGCCGCCCGCGTCCTCGACCTGGGGTGCGGACAGGGCCAGTTGGTGCAGGAGCTGCTCAGGGACGTGCGGTTCACCGAGATCGTCGGCGTCGACGTCTCGGTGCGGGCCCTGACCATTGCCGCCCGCCGGCTCAAGCTGGACCGCATGGGGGAGCGGCAGGCGGCCCGGGTCAGCCTCGTCCAGGGCTCCCTCGCCTACACCGACAAGCGGCTCAAGGGCTACGACGCGGCCGTGCTCAGCGAGGTCGTCGAGCACCTCGACCTGCCCCGGCTGCCCGCCCTGGAGTACGCCGTGTTCGGTCACGCCCGCCCGCGCACGGTCGTCGTGACCACCCCGAACGTCGAGTACAACGTCCGCTGGGAGACGCTGCCCGCCGGACACGCCCGGCACGGCGACCACCGCTTCGGGTGGACCCGCGAGGAGTTCCGCGACTGGGCGGCGGCCGTGGCCGGACGGCACGGGTACGAGGTCGGTTTCACATCCGTCGGGCCGGACGACCCCGAGGTCGGACCGCCCACCCAGATGGCCGTCTTCCACGTGCGGACGGAGAACACCGGAAAGGCCGCCGGGGCCGAGGACGACGAGCGCGCCGAGAAGGCCGAGAAGGAGGCGGAAGCGGCATGACCGAGACACCCACGGGACGGGTCCTCCCCGTCACCGACCTCTCCCTGGTCGTCCTCGTCGGCGCCTCCGGCTCCGGCAAGTCCACCTTCGCCCGGCGGCACTTCAAGCCGACCGAGGTGATCTCCTCGGACTTCTGCCGCGGCCTCGTCTCCGACGACGAGAACGACCAGAGCGCGTCCCGGGACGCCTTCGACGTGCTGCACTACATCACCGGCAAGCGGCTCGCCGCCGGCCGCCGCACCGTCGTCGACGCCACCAGCGTGCAGCAGGACAGCCGCCGGCAGCTGATCGAACTGGCCAGGAAGCACGACGTGCTGCCCATCGCCATCGTGCTGGACGTGCCGGAGGACGTGTGCGCCGAGCGCAACGCCGCCCGCACCGACCGCGCCGACATGCCCCGCCGGGTCATCCAGCGGCACACCCGCGAACTGCGCCGCTCGCTGCGGCACCTGGAGCGCGAGGGCTTCCGCAAGGTGCACGTCCTGCGCGGGGCCGAGGAGGTCGAGACCGCCACCGTCGTCACCGAGAAGCGCTTCAACGACCTGACCCACCTCACCGGCCCCTTCGACATCATCGGCGACGTCCACGGCTGCGCCGCCGAGCTCGAGAGCCTGCTCGCGAAGCTGGGCTACGCCGACGGCGTGCACCCCGAGGGCCGTACCGCCGTGTTCGTCGGCGACCTGGTCGACCGCGGCCCGGACACCCCGGGCGTGCTGCGCCGGGTGATGGCGATGACCGCGTCGGGCAACGCGCTGTGCGTGCCGGGCAACCACGAGAACAAGTACGGCCGTCACCTCAAGGGACGCAAGGTCCAGCACACCCACGGGCTCGCCGAGACGGTCGAGCAGATGGCGGGCGAGAGCGAGGAGTTCAAGGAGGAGGTGCGCCGCTTCCTGGACGGCCTGGTCAGCCACTACGTCCTCGACGGGGGCCGGCTGGTCGTCTGCCACGCCGGGCTGCCCGAGAAGTACCACGGCCGCACCTCGGGACGGGTGCGCTCGCACGCCCTGTACGGGGAGACCACCGGCGAGACCGACGAGTTCGGGCTGCCCGTGCGCTACCCGTGGGCCGAGGACTACCGCGGCCGGGCCGCCGTGGTCTACGGCCACACCCCGGTGCCCGAGGCGACCTGGCTGAACAACACCATCTGCCTGGACACCGGCGCGGTGTTCGGCGGCAAGCTCACCGCGCTGCGCTGGCCCGAGCGCGAGCTGGTCGACGTACCGGCCGAGCGGGTCTGGTACGAGCCCGCGAAGCCGCTGCGCAGCGAGGCGCCCGGCGGGCAGGACGGGCGGCCGCTGGACCTGGCGGACGTGCACGGCCGCCGGGTCGTGGAGACCCGGCACTCGGGCCGGGTCGCGGTCCGCGAGGACAACGCGGCCGCGGCCCTGGAGGTCATGAGCCGCTTCGCGGTCGACCCGCGCCTGCTGCCGTACCTGCCGCCCACCATGGCGCCGACGGCCACCTCGCGGGTCGAGGGCTACCTGGAGCACCCGGCCGAGGCGTTCGCGCAGTACGCGGCGGACGGCGTCGCCCGGGTCGTGTGCGAGGAGAAGCACATGGGCTCGCGCGCGGTGGCGCTGGTGTGCCGGGACGCGGAGGCGGCGCGCACGCGGTTCGGAGTCGACGGACCCACGGGGTCCCTCTGCACCCGGACCGGACGGCCGTTCTTCGACGACGACGAGGTGACCGAGGAGATCCTCGGCCGGCTGCGCTCGGCCGTCTCGGAGGCCGGCCTCTGGGACGAGCTCGACACCGACTGGCTGCTGCTGGACGCCGAGCTGATGCCGTGGTCGCTGAAGGCCTCGGGTCTGCTGCGCAGCCAGTACGCGGCGGTCGGCGCCGCGTCCGGCGCGGTGTTCCCCGACGCCCTCGCCGCCCTGGAGGCCGCCGCGGCCCGGGGCACCGACGTGGGCGGGCTGCTGGACCGCCAGCGCGGGCGGGCCGCCGACGCGGCCGCGTTCACCGACGCCTACCGCCGTTACTGCTGGACCACCGACGGCCTGGAAGGGGTCCGTCTCGCGCCCTTCCAGATCCTGGCCGCCCGGGGCCGCAGCCTCGCCGCGCTCCCGCACGACGAGCAACTGGCTCTGATCGACCGGATGGTGGAGCACGATGGCACCGGACTGCTGCAGACCACCCGGCGGCTGTACGTGGACACGGGCGACCCCGAGTCGGTCCGCGCCGGTGTCGACTGGTGGCTGGAGATGACCGGCCGCGGCGGCGAGGGCATGGTCGTCAAGCCGCTCGGCGCGCTGGTGCGCGACGGCGAGGGCCGGCTGGTGCAGCCCGGCGTCAAGTGCCGGGGCCGCGAGTACCTGCGGATCATCTACGGTCCGGAGTACACCCGCCCCGACAACCTCGCCCGCCTGCGCGGCCGCTTCCTGGGCCACAAGCGGTCGCTGGCGATCCGCGAGTACGCCCTCGGCCTGGAGGCGCTGGACCGGCTCGCGGACGGCGAGCCGCTGTGGCGGGTGCACGAGGCCGTGTTCGGGGTGCTCGCCCTGGAGTCGGAGCCGGTCGACCCGAGGCTGTGAGCCGACGGGCCGGGGACCGTCACAGAATGCCCTTGTGCCGCACACACATCTGTCCATATGGTGGACGGCCGTGCGGCACAGGGGTGTTCGCGCCGCGCCGGGATGCGGAGGAGCAGGCGACGTGGAGATCAAGAAGGTCGTGGTCCGCGAGGACCGGAGCACCGACCGCCGGCCGGCCATCCTGGAGAAGCGGCCGACCCGCTGAGCATGCGCGTCCACCTGGTCACGATGCCCTGGCATCCGCTGGATCTGCCCTCGCTGCAACTGGGCCTGCTGAACCGGCTGGTGCGGCGGACCCGCCCGGCCGACGAGGTCACCGAGTTCCACGGCTCGCTGCGCTGGGCGGAGTTCCTGCTGGAGCGCTCCGGGGGCGGCTGCGGCCGGGCGACTACGTGTCGGTCGGCAGCGACGCGATCTTCCACGGCCTCGGTGACTGGGTCTTCTCCGGGGTCCTGTACCAGGACCCCGCCTGGGGGCTGGCCCGGCTGCGGGAGTACGCGGCCGCCCGGGACGTGCCCGTGGACACCGCCGTCGCCATGCGTCCGTACGCGGAGGCGTTCGTCGCCGCCTGCGCGGCGGAGATCCTGGCGGCCGGGCCGGACGTCGTCGGGTTCACCACCACCTTCATGCAGAACGTGTCCTCGCTGGCGCTGGCCCGGGAACTCAAGCGGCTCCGGCCCGGGCTGACCGTCGTCTTCGGCGGCAGCAACTGCGACGGACCCATGGGCCGCGCCCTGCACCGCAACCATCCCTTCGTCGACCACGTGGTCCGCGGCGAGGCCGAGTACGCCTTCCCGGCCCTGCTGCGCCACCTCGACGAGGGCACCGCGCCCGCCGACGTGCCCGGGGTGTGCTGGTGGGACGGTCCGGTGCCGCGGGCCAACCCCGGGACCCGGCGGACCGTGGCGCCCGCCGACATCCCCTCGCCCGACTACGACCAGTGGCAGGCCGCCCTGGACGCCTCGGCGGTGAAGGAGTTCGTCCATCCGAAGCTGGTGGTCGAGGGTGCCCGGGGCTGCTGGTGGGGCGAGAAGCACCACTGCACGTTCTGCGGGCTCAACGGCTCCGCCATGGCGTTCCGCGCCAAGCCGGGGGAGCGGCTGTGGGCGGAGACCGCCCGGCTGGTCCGCCGCCACCGCCTCCTCGACGTGGTCACCGTCGACAACATCATGGACATGTCCTACTTCCGCGACTTCCTGCCCCGGGCCGCCGGCAGCGGCTGGGACCTGCGGATGCACTACGAGGTCAAGTCCAACCTCACCGCCGGCCAGCTCCGGCTTCTCGGCGAGTCCGGCACGGTGCACATCCAGCCCGGTATCGAGAGCCTGGGCAGCCGGGTCCTGGACCTCATGGACAAGGGCGTCACCGGCGCGCGCAACGTCCGCACCCTGCGCGAGTGCGAGAACCACGCGCTGACCTGCTCCTGGAACCTCCTGTACGGCTTCCCCGGCGAGACGGCGGCCGACTACGACGCCGTCGTGGACCAGCTCCCCGCGCTGGTCCACCTCCAGCCGCCGAGCGGCGCCCACCGCATCCAGCTCGAGCGCTTCAGCCCCCACTTCACCGACCCGGCCCTGGGCTTCGCGAAGCGCCGCCCGGCCGAGATGTACCGGCACGTCTACGACCTGCCCGAGGCCGAACTCGAGGATCTGGTCTACCTGTTCGACACCGAGGACGCGGGCATCGCCGGTCCGGCGGAGCGGCGGCTCGAGGCGGCGGTCGCCGAGTGGCGGGCCGGCCACGCGCACTCCCGGCTGCTCTTCGAGGAGGACGGCGCGGACCTGCTGGTCCACGACCGGCGGCACGGCCGGCCGCCCGCCGTCCACCGCTTCACCGGCTGGCGGGCCGGGGCCCTGCGCCGGCTGGAGGACGGCCGTACCGTCCCCGCCCTGCACCGGCTGCTCACCGCGGACGGCCACGAGGTGACGGCCCGGGCCCTCGACGACTGGATCCGGCACGCGCTCGGCCTGGGCCTGCTCTTCCGCGACGGTGCCACCCTCGTCTCCCTGCCCACCTGGGGCGAGCCGGTCCGGGTGTCCGAGTCCGGCGCGGTCAGCGGGCCGGCGGACCCGGCGGCCCCCGGCCCCGGCGCCCTCTACCACCGGCGCGGCCCCGGCTTCGTCACCGTCATGGACCGCAGGGAGCCCGGACAGGCGGTCCGGCTCACCCTCGACCACCCCGATCTCCTCGCCGCCTTCGACCTCCTCGAGGAGCCCACGCCGCTGGACGCGCTGGACCCCGCGCGGCGGGCGGCCGTCGACCTGCTCGCCGCCGAGCGCCTGGTCCGGGTCGAGGGCGGCCGCGCGGTCGCCCTGCCCCCGCGGGTCGGCCGCTGGCCGGTGCCCTGCACCGCGATCTGAGCCCTCCGGCCCGCCCTTCTCGTCCGAGGGACGAAAACAGGAAGAGGCGGAAACGGTCAAGAAGAGCGTGAAGGCGGGCGCCGGTGGCCAGGATGGAGGCATGGCATACCACGTCCACTCCGAGGCCGGACGGCTTCGCCGGGTGATCCTGCACCGGCCCGACCTCGAGCTCAAAAGGCTCACCCCCAGCAACAAGGACGCCCTGCTCTTCGACGACGTGCTCTGGGTGCGCCGGGCGCGCGCCGAGCACGACGGGTTCGCGGACGTCCTGCGCGACCGGGGGGTCGCCGTCCACCTCTTCGGCGACCTGCTCACCGAGACCCTGGAGCTCCCGGAGGCCCGCGCCCTCGTCCTGGACCGCGTCTTCGACGAGAAGGAGTACGGTCCCCTCGCCACCGGTCACCTGAGGGCCGCCTTCGACGCGATGGGCTCCGCCGAGCTGACCGAGGCGCTGGTCGGCGGCATGACCAAGCGGGAGTTCCTGGACGGTCACGCGGAGCCCGCCTCCGTCCGCTTCCACGTCATGGACCTGGACGACTTCCTGCTCCGCCCGCTGCCCAACCACCTCTTCACCCGGGACACCTCGGCCTGGATCTACGACGGCGTCTCCATCAACGCCATGCGCCGGCCGGCCCGGCAGCGCGAGACCGTGCACTTCGAGGCGATCTACCGGCACCACCCGCTGTTCCGTGACGAAACGTTCCATGTGTGGTCCCGGGGGCAGGCCGACTACCCCTCCACCATCGAGGGCGGCGACGTCCTGGTGATCGGCAACGGCGCCGTCCTGATCGGCATGAGCGAGCGCACCACCCCGCAGGCGGTGGAGATGCTGGCGCACAAGCTGTTCGCCGCGGGCTCCGCGCACACCATCGTCGCGCTCGACATGCCCAAGCGGCGGGCCTTCATGCACCTGGACACGGTGATGACCATGGTCGACGGCGACACCTTCACCCAGTACGCCGGGCTCGGCATGCTGCGGTCGTACACCATCCAGCCGGGCGACGGGGAGCGGGAGCTCAAGGTCACCGACCATCCGCCCGAGCACATGCACCGCGCCATCGCCGCCGCCCTGGGCCTCGGCGAGATCCGGGTGCTCACCGCCACCCAGGACGTGCACGCCGCCGAGCGCGAGCAGTGGGACGACGGCTGCAACGTGCTCGCCGTCGAACCGGGCGTCGTCATCGCCTACGAGCGCAACTCCACCACCAACACCCACCTGCGCAAACAGGGCATCGAGGTGATCGAGATCCCGGGCAGCGAGCTGGGGCGCGGCCGGGCGGGCCGCGGTGCATGAGCTGCCCCGTGGAACGGGAGCCTGTATAGAAATGTGGGACGTCGTATAGACTTCCAATAGTCCCGAGTAACCCGTACCCCTGGAGCGCCCCCATGGCGACTGTCCCGACCGCCCTCGCCGGCCGCCACTTCCTCAAGGAGCTGGACTTCACCGAGGCCGAGTTCCGCGGCCTGGTCGAGCTGGCCGCGGAGCTGAAGGCGGCGAAGAAGGCCGGGACCGAGACCCAGTACCTGCGCGGCCGCAACATCGCGCTGATCTTCGAGAAGACCTCGACGCGCACCCGCTGCGCGTTCGAGGTCGCCGCCGCCGACCAGGGTGCCACGACGACGTACCTCGACCCGGCCGGCTCGCAGATCGGGCACAAGGAGTCGGTGAAGGACACCGCCCGCGTCCTCGGCCGGATGTTCGACGCGATCGAGTACCGGGGCGACAGCCAGGCCAAGGTCGAGGAGCTGGCCGCGTACGCCGGCGTGCCCGTCTACAACGGGCTCACCGACGAGTGGCACCCCACCCAGATGCTGGCCGACGCGCTCACCATGGCCGAGCACGGCACCCGGCCGCTGCGCGAGACCACCCTCGCCTACCTCGGCGACGCCCGCTTCAACATGGGCAACTCCTACCTGGTCACCGGCGCCCTGCTCGGCATGGACGTCCGGATCGTCGCCCCGAAGTCCTACTGGCCCGCCGAGGAGGTCGTCGACCGCGCCCGCGAGCTGGCCGGGACCAGCGGCGCCCGGATCACCCTCACCGAGGAGATCGCCGAGGGCGTCGCGGGCGCCGGTTTCGTCGCGACCGACGTCTGGGTCTCCATGGGCGAGCCCAAGGAGGTCTGGGACGAGCGGATCGCCGCCCTCGGCCCGTACGCCGTGACCATGGACGTCCTGCGCGCCACCGGCGACCCGGACGTGAAGTTCCTGCACTGCCTGCCCGCCTTCCACGACCTCGGCACCAAGGTCGGCCAGGAGATCCACGAGACCCACGGCCTGACCTCCCTGGAGGTGACCGACGAGGTGTTCGAGTCCGCCCACTCGGTCGTCTTCGACGAGGCGGAGAACCGGCTGCACAGCATCAAGGCGATCCTGGTCGCGACCCTCGCCTGAGCCGCCGCCCCGCGCGGACCCCTGCCCCGCCCGCTTCACCAGGCCTTATCCTGAACGGCGGCCCGGACCACCCTCTCCCGGCCGCCGCCGCGCCCCCACCGGGGCGCCCGCACCACCAGAAACGAGCACCACCCCGCATGCCCGCTCTCCGCATCAAGTCCCCGCAACTGCTCGTCGCCGAGTCCGGCGCCGACCGCGAGGGCCACGGCCTCAAGCGCACGATGGGCCTCTTCCAGCTCATCTGCTTCGGCATCGGCGCCATCGTCGGCACCGGCATCTTCGTCGGCCTCTCCGACTCCGTCGCCCAGGCCGGCCCCGCCGTGGTCGTCTCCTTCGTCCTCGCCGCGATCACCTGCGTCTTCACCGCGCTCTCCTTCGCCGAGCTGGGCGGCGCGATCCCGGTGTCCGGCTCCTCGTACTCCTTCGCCTACGCGGGACTCGGTGAGTCCACCGCGTTCCTGGTCGGCTGGTGCCTGCTGCTGGAGTACGGCGTCTCCATCTCGGCCGTCGCGGTCGGCTGGAGCGAGTACGTCAACGAGCTCCTGCACAGCCTCACCGGCCTGCAGCTGCCGGCCGCGCTGTCCGCGGGGCCGGGCGACGGCGGGATCGTGAACCTGCCCGCCGTGATCGTCATCGCCATGGCGTCCGTGCTGCTGGTGCGCGGCGTGCGGGAGAGCGCCCGGGCGACCGCCGCGATGGCCGCCGTGAAGCTCGTCATCCTGCTGGCCTTCTGCGCCGTCGGCTACAGCGCCTTCAAGCACGGCAACCTGACCCCGTTCTCCCCGGCCGGCCTCGGCGGCATCGGCGCGGGCACCACCGCCGCCTTCTTCTCCTACATCGGCTTCGACGCGATCACCACGGCCGGCGAGGAGGCGAAGAACCCGCGCCGGGACATCCCCGTCGCCATCCTCGTCTGCATGGGCCTGGTCACCCTGCTCTACTGCGCGGTCGCGCTCGCCGCGATCGGCGCCATCGGCGGCAAGCAGGTCGCCGACCGGCCCGCCGCGCTGTCGTACGTCGTCAACGAGGTCACCGGCTCCGCCGTCGGCGGCGGTGTCATCGCCTTCGGCGCGGTCGTCGCCATCGCCTCCGTCGTCCTCGCCGTGATGTACGGCCAGACCCGCATCCTGATGTCGATGTCCCGGGACGGCCTGATCCCGCGCGTCTTCGAGAAGGTCTCGCCGCGCACCTCCACCCCGGTGGCGGGCACGCTGATCGTCGCGGTCGTCTTCGCGGTCCCGGCGGCCTTCGCCTCCCTGGACGCCGTGATGAACCTGTGCACCATCGGCACGCTCGCGATCATGGCCGTCGTCAACATCGCGGTGATCGCCCTGCGGCGCCGGGAGCCGGGCCTCAAGCGCAGCTTCCGGGTGCCGCTCTACCCGGTCGGACCGCTGCTCGGCGTCGGCTTCTGCCTCTACCTGATGTACGAGACCGGCTGGCGGACCTGGATCCAGTTCGCGGTGTTCCTGGTGGTGGGCCTCGGGGTGTACGTCCTCTACGGGCGGCGGCACTCCACGCTGGCCCGGGCGTCCGCCGACGTCACGCGGGACGCCGCTGACCGGGAACCACTGGCAGTCTGAACCACACCGCCTTGCCCGAGGCGGTCGGGCGGTGACCGCAGGACGAGCTGAGGGCGCGGATCAGCAGCAGCCCGCGCCCGCCCTCCTGCCAGAGGTCGGGCTCCTCGATCACCGGGCGGGTGAGATGCCCGGGCGGCGCCGGGTCCGGGTCGTGCACCTCGACCTGGCAGCCGCCCGGCCGCAGCTCCACCACCAGCTCGATCGGGCCGCGCCCGCCGGTGTGCTCCACCGCGTTGGCCACCAGCTCCGCCGTCAGCAGCTCCGCGGTGTCGCAGTCCGCCGCGTGCTCCACCTCCGCCAGGGCCGACCGGACCAGGGCACGCGCCACGGGCACCGCCGCGGTCGTGTGCGGCAGTGCGATGCGCCAGGAGGCCGATTCGGCGGGGCGTTCGTACAAGGCGAGTCCGTTCATGGAGCAGGCTGTCCTGCTTTCAACCGTAGAAATGGTACGGGCCCGGCCACGAGGGCCGTCGACGGGCACCGCCCGGGGCCGCTCCGCCCCGCACCGGCGGCCTACCCGCAGGGACGCCCCGCCTCGCCCCGCCGGGCCCACTGTTACGCGGCTGTGGACGACCGGTGACGCGTGTGACGGGACCGGGCCGTCCCGGAACAGGTTGTCGCGCCATCGTGACGACAGTCACAAAGAGGTGATAGCTTCATGGGGTACCGCACTGTGAGGCACCACCGCAGCAACGTGAGGCACCGCCCCCTCTAGGAGGCCGCACGTCATGAGTCCCTTCACCGGCTCCGCCGCCCGCACCTCCACGTGGGAGCACCTGCGGGTCCAGCTCGACGACGGTGTGGCCACCGTCACCCTCGCCCGCCCCGAGAAGCTCAACGCCCTCACCTTCGGCGCCTACGCCGACCTGCGCGACCTGCTCGCCGAGCTGTCCCGGGAGCGGTCGGTCCGCGCCCTGGTGCTGGCCGGTGAGGGACGCGGCTTCTGCTCCGGCGGCGACGTGGACGAGATCATCGGCGCCACCCTGTCCATGGACACCGCCCAGCTCCTCGACTTCAACCGGATGACCGGGCAGGTGGTCCGGGCGATCCGGGAGTGCCCCTTCCCGGTGATCGCCGCCGTGCACGGCGTGGCGGCGGGCGCGGGAGCCGTACTCGCCCTGGCCGCCGACTTCCGCGTCGCGGACCCCTCGGCCCGGTTCGCCTTCCTCTTCACCCGCGTCGGCCTCTCCGGCGGCGACATGGGCGCGGCCTACCTGCTGCCCCGCGTCGTCGGACTCGGGCACGCGACCCGGCTGCTGATGCTGGGCGAACCGGTCCGCGCGGCGGAGGCCGAGCGGATCGGCCTGATCAGCGTGCCGGCGGAGGAGGGCCACACCGACCGGACGGCGCTGGAGCTCGCCCGCCGCCTGGCCGACGGACCCGCCCTGGCGTACGCCCAGACCAAGGCCCTGCTCACGGCCGAGCTGGACATGCCGCTGGCCGCGTCGGTCGAGCTGGACGCCGCCACCCAGGCGCTGCTGATGAACGGCGAGGACTACGCGGAGTTCCACGCCGCCTTCCGGGAGAAGCGGCCGCCGAAGTGGCGGGGGAGGTAGCCGCGATGACCGGCCGCCCGCTGCGCGTGGCGATCACCGGCGGAGGCCCCGGCGGGCTCTACGCGGCCGCGCTGCTCAAACGGCTCGACCCCGCCCGGGAGGTCACCGTCTGGGAGCGCAACGCCCCCGACGAGACCTTCGGCTTCGGCGTGGTCCTCTCCGACGAGACCCTGGGCGGCATCGAGCACGCCGACCCGGTGGTCTACGAGGCCCTGCGGCGCGACTTCGTCCGCTGGGACGACATCGACATCGTCCACCGGGGCACCCGCCACACCTCCGGCGGACACGGTTTCGCCGCGCTGGGCCGGCGCCGGCTGCTGGAGATCCTGCACGAGCGCTGCCGCTCCCTCGGCGTGGACCTCCGCTTCCGCGCCGCGGCGCCGCCGGCCGCCCGGCTCGCCGGGGAGTACGACCTCGTCGTCGCCGCCGACGGGGTCCACAGCGCCACCCGCGACGCCCGCGCCCACGTGTTCCGGCCCCGGATCACCGCCCACCGCTGCCGCTACATCTGGCTGGCCGCCGACTTCGCCTTCGACGCGTTCCGCTTCGAGATCGCCGAGACCGAGCACGGCGTGATGCAACTGCACGCCTACCCGTACGCCGGTCCGCCGCCCGGCCGGCAACCCCGGACGAGCCCCTCCGGGCCGCGGAGCCGGCCCGGCGCCTCCACCGTGATCGTGGAGATGCGCGAGGAGGTCTGGCGGGCGGCCGGGTTCGACGAGGCCGAGCCGCGGGAGTCCGTCGAGCGCTGCGCCAAGGTCTTCGCCGACGCCCTCGGCGGGAGGCCGCTGCGCTCCGACAACTCGGCCTGGACGACCTTCCGCACGGTGGTCTGCGAGCGCTGGTCCGACGGCAACGTCGTCCTCCTCGGCGACGCCGCCCACACCGCCCACTTCTCCATCGGCTCCGGCACCAAGCTCGCCGTGGAGGACGCGCTGGCGCTGGCCGCGTGCGTCGAGGAGCAGCCCGACGTGCCCGGCGCGCTGGCCGCCTACGAGGAGGAGCGCAAGCCCGTCGTCGCCTCCACCCAGCGGGCCGCCCGGGCCAGCCTGGAGTGGTTCGAGGACCTGGGCCGCTACCTCGGCCAGCCGTCCCGCCAGTTCGCCTTCAACCTGCTCACCCGCAGCCGCCGGGTCACCCACGACAACCTCCGGCTGCGGGACGCGCACTTCACCGGGGCCGTCGAGCGCGAGTTCGGCTGCCCGCCGGGCACGCCCCCATGTTCACCCCGTTCCGGCTGCGCGGACTGACCCTGCGCAACCGGGTCGTGGTGTCGCCCATGGACGTGTACTCGGCCGAGGAGGGCGTGCCCGGCGACTTCCACCTGGTCCACCTGGGCGCCCGCGCGCTCGGCGGGGCCGGACTGGTGATGACCGAGATGGTGTGCGTGAGCGAGCGGGGCCGGATCACCCCCGGCTGCGCCGGCCTCTACACCGGCCGGCAGGCCGAGGCGTGGCGGCGGATCACCGACTTCGTGCACCACCGGGCACCGGGTACCGCGATCGGCGTCCAGCTCGGCCACAGCGGCCGCAAGGGCTCCACCCGGCTGATGTGGGAGGGCATGGACGAGCCGCTGCCGGACGGCAACTGGCCGCTGGTGGCCGCGTCGCCGCTGCCCTACCGGCCGGGCGGGCAGGTGCCGCGCGGCCTGACCCGCGCCCAGCTGACCGACATCCGGGAGCAGTTCGCCGCGGCCGCCGGGCGGGCCGCGCGGGCCGGCTTCGACCTGCTCGAACTGCACTGCGCCCACGGCTATCTGCTCTCCGGCTTCCTCTCCCCGCTCACCAACCACCGCACCGACGCCTACGGCGGTTCGCCCGAGAACCGGCTGAGGTTCCCGCTGGAGGTCTTCGACGCCGTGCGCGCGGTGTGGCCGGACGAACGGCCCATGACCGTGCGGATCTCCGCCACCGACTGGGCCGAGGGCGGCACCGGCGCCGAGGACGCGGTCGGCATCGCCCGGGCCTTCGCGGCGCACGGCGCCGACGCGATCGACGTCTCCACCGGGCAGGTGGTGGCCGAGGAGCGGCCGGAGTTCGGGCGGTCGTACCAGACGCCGTTCGCCGACCGCATCCGGCACGAGGCCGGGATCCCGGTGATCGCGGTCGGCGCGATCTCCTCCTGGGACGACGTCAACTCCCTGATCCTGGCCGGGCGTACGGACCTGTGCGCACTGGCGCGGCCGCACCTGTACGACCCGCACTGGACGCTGCACGCGGCGGCCGAACAGGGTTACGAGGGGCCCGGAGTGGCCTGGCCCGCCCCCTACCGGGCGGGCAGCAGACGACCGCAGACCGGCCGCACGGACGCGCCGAAACCGCGACTGTCCCTCGGCGGACGGTGACCGGGGCGACGAGGAGGAGCCGCGCGGTTCCGGTCACACGCCTTCCACGCGATCCGCACGCTTCCTGAACCGCTTGTTCCGCTTCGGCTGGCTACGTTCGGCAGGTCCGTGCCGGAGACGAGAGAGACCGAGACCGCGATGAACCACACCAGGCCCCTGCCCGAGCCCCCGGATACGGCTACGGCGGCCATCAGGCCCCGGAGCCGCAGTACGCGGAGCCCGCCCACCGGCCGGCCGGTCCCGGCCGGCAGCGCCGCGAGGACGGCTCGGGCACCCGGCGCACCGCCCTCGTCATCCACACCGTCGCCGACGTCGCGGCGGCGTTCCTGGGGCTGTGGATCCTGCTGTACCTGCTGGAGGCCAACCACGCGAACGTGTTCGTGGGGTTCGTGCAGGGCGTGGCCGACGCGCTGGCCTGGTGGTCGCAGGACATCTTCACGATGGACACGGAGAACCTCCGGGTACTGCTGAACTACGGCCTTCCCGCGGTCCTCTACCTCGCGGTCGGGCACGGCGTCGCGATGCGGCTGCGGCGCTTCTGACCCGCCGGGCTCACGCCCCGCGGACTCCGCCTCCGCGGACTCCGCCCCCACGAACTCCGCCCCCACGAACTCCGCCCCCGCGTCGCGCAGCCGCTCGTGCAGGCTCCGGAACACCCGTGCCGAGCGGACCCCCGGCCAGTCGGCGGGCAGCAGCCGGGCGGGCAGGCCCGGATCGGTGTAGGGCAGGTGCCGCCAGGAGTCCAGGGCCGTCAGGTAGTCCCGGTAGGCCTCCTCCGGCGGGGTGCCGGTGCGGCGCTCCCAGGCGTGCAGGACCGGCGCGTGGACGTCCAGGAAACCCTCGTGCGCCTTGGCGATCGCCGTCAGGTCCCACCAGCGGGTGACGGCCTCCCGGGTGGCGGCGAAGCCGAGGTGCTCGCCCCGGAAGAGGTCCACGTACGGGTCGAGGGCCAGGCGGCGCAGGGTGTGCCGGGTCTCCTCGTACAGCCGGGCCGGGGCGATCCACACCCCGGGCGCGGCCGTGCCGAAGCCCAGGCCGGCCAGCCGGGAGCGCAGCACGTGCCGCTTCTGCCGTTCCGACTCGGGCACCGAGAACACCGCCAGGACCCAGCCCTCGTCCTCGGGCGGAGCGGTCGCGTAGATGCGGCGGTCGCCGTCCTCCAGCAACTGGCGTGCCTCGGCCGAGAGTTCGTACCCGGCCGCGCCGGTCCGGGCGCGGGCGGGCAGCAGCAGCCCGCGGCGTTTGAGCCGGGACACCGAGGAGCGCACGGAGGGCGCGTCCACCCCGACCGCGGCCAGCAGCCGGATCAGCTCGGCGACGGGCACCGGGCCGGGCATGTAGCGGCCGTACGCGCCGTACAGCGTGACGATGAGGGACCTGGGGGCGTGCTGCTCGGACACGTTGATCATTTTAGGACGTCGTCGTCAGGGCCGGTCACCGGCGGTGCGCAGCCGGAACCGCTGCAGCTTGCCGGTGGCCGTGCGGGGCAGCGCGTCGAGGAAGACGAACTCGCGCGGGCACTTGTACGGCGCCAGCTCGGCCTTGAGGAAGGCGCGCAGCGGCTCGGGGTCGCGCGGCGCCCCGTCCCGCAGCACCGTGTAGGCCACCGCCACCTGGCCGCGCACCTCGTCGGGGCGGCCGACCACCGCCGTCTCGACCACGTCGGGGTGGCGCAGCAGGGCGTCCTCCACCTCCGGGCCCGCGATGTTGTAGCCGGCCGAGATGATCATGTCGTCCGCGCGGGCCACGTAGCGGAAGTAGCCGTCGCTCTCCCGGACGTAGGTGTCGCCGGTGACGTTCCAGCCGCCGCGCACGTACTCCCGCTGCCGCGGGTCGGCGAGATAGCGGCAGCCGACCGGGCCGCGCACCGCCAGCAGTCCCGGCTCACCGTCCGGCACCGGCTCCCCGTACGCGTCCTGCACCCGCGCCTGCCAGCCCGGGACCGGAACTCCCGTGGTGCCGGGCCTGATCCGCTCGTCGGCGGCCGAGACGAAGATGTGCAGCAGCTCGGTGGCGCCGATGCCGTTGATGATGCGCAGCCCCGTGCGCTCGTGCCACGCCCGCCAGGTGGCCGCGGGCAGGTTCTCGCCGGCCGACACGCAGCGCCGCAGCGACGAGAGGTCATGGCCGTCCATCGCCTCGAGCATCGCGCGGTACGCGGTCGGCGCGGTGAACAGCACCGAGACCCGGTGCCCGGCGATGGCCGGCAGCAACTGGCGCGGCCCCGCCTGTTCGAGCAGCAGCGCGCTCGCGCCCGCTCGCAGCGGGAAGATCACCAGACCGCCCAGCCCGAAGGTGAAGCCGAGCGGGGGACTTCCGGTGAACACGTCGTCGGGCCGGGGCCGCAGCACGTGCGCGGAGAAGGTGTCCGCGACCGCCAGCACGTCCCGGTGGAAGTGCATGCACCCCTTCGGCCGGCCCGTGGTGCCCGAGGTGAAGGCGATCAGGGCGACGTCGTCGGCGGCGGTGCCGACCGCCGGGAAGGGGGTGTCCGGCGCCGGGCGGCGCAGCAGGTCGTCGGGCGCCTCACCGCCGTAGGCGAGGATGCGCAGGCCCGGTATCCCGGCCTTCGCCAGGTCGTCCACCGCCCGTACGTCGCACAGCGCGTGCCGGACCCGGGCCATCTCGCACATCGTGGCCAGCTCGTGCGGACGCTGCTGGGCCAGCACGGTGACCGCCACCGCGCCCGCCTTCAGCACGGCCAGCCAGCACGCGGCGAGCCAGGGCGTGGTCGGCCCGCGCAGCAGGACCCGGTTGCCGGGCACGACGCCCAGCTCGCGGGTGAGGACATGGGCGATCCGGTCCACGCGGGCGCGCAGCACGCCGTACGTCCACGAGGAGCCGTCCGGGGTGTGGAAGACCGGGCGGTCCGTGTCGCCGCGGCCGAGCAGCTCGGCGGCGCAGTTGAGCCGCTCGGGGTAGCGCAGCTCCGCCAGGTCGAAGCGCAGCTCGGGCCACTCGTCCGGCGGCGGAAGATGGTCGCGCGTGAAGGTGTCGACATGGGCGGAGACGTTCATGGCGGTGCGCCCCCTTGCCTGACGGCGTCGAGACGGGCGTCCTGACTGCGCTCGCAACTGGAGCGTATCGTGTTGGTGACGACAGTCAACTGTGCGCGATACCGTCGAGGGAAGACGGGAGGGTCACCGCCGGCCCGCCCCGGAGGGAGGACCGGCAGTGCCCGCATTCTCACTCGGACCGGAGCGGACCGCCTGGCGCGCCGAGCTGCGCGCCCTGGCCGCCGAACGGCTGCGCCCGATCGCCGACAAGGGGGAACCGGGCCGGGTCGACCGGGCCCTGCTCGCCGAACTCGGCCGACTCGGCCTGCTCGCCCGCCTGTTCACCTCCGGCGCCCTGGACCTGTGCCTGATGCGCGAGTCGCTGGCGCAGGTCTGCACCGAGGCCGAGACCGCCCTCGCCCTCCAGGGCCTGGGCGCCCACCCGGTGCACGCCCACGGCACCGCCGCCCAGCGCGAGCGCTGGCTGCCCCGGGTGGCCGAGGGCGCCGCGGTCGCCGCGTTCGCGCTGAGCGAGCCGGGGGCCGGCTCCGACGCGGCCGCCCTGAGCCTGACGGCCGAACCCGACCGCGGCTCCGGCTGGCGGCTCACCGGCGAGAAGTGCTGGATCTCCAACGCCCCCGAGGCCGACTTCTACACCGTCTTCGCCCGCACCACGCCCGGCGCCGGAGCCCGCGGGGTGACCGCCTTCCTGCTCCCCGCCGACCGGCCCGGCCTCACCGGCTCCTCGCTGGAGATGCTCTCCCCGCACCCGATCGGCGCCCTGCACCTGGACGCCGTGCCCGTCACCGCGGACGACGTGCTGGGCGAGCCCGACCGCGGCTTCGCCGTAGCCATGGGCACCCTCAACCTCTTCCGGCCCAGCGTGGGCGCCTTCGCGGTCGGCATGGCCCAGGCGGCGCTCGACGCCACGGTCGAGCACACCCGTGCGCGCGACGCGTTCGGCGGCAAACTGCGGGACCTGCAGACGGTCGCCCACCAGGTCGCCGAGATGGCCCTGCGCACCGAGGCGGCCCGGCTCATGGTGTACGCGGCGGCGACCGCGTACGACGAGGGCGCCGCCGACGTGCCGGGCCGGGCCGCGATGGCCAAGCTGCTGGCCACCGAGACCGCGCAGTACGTCGTCGACACCGCCGTCCAGCTGCACGGCGCCCGCGCGCTGCGCCGCGGACACCTGCTGGAACACCTCTACCGCGAGGTGCGCGCGCCGCGGATCTACGAGGGCGCGAGCGAGGTGCAGCGGGGCATCATCGCGAAGGAGCTGTACGCCGCGCGGCCCGAGAAGGAGGCCCAGTGAGCACCGAGCGCGTCAACCCGCCCGAGCTGTCCCCGCCCACGGGCTTCTCGCACGCCGTCGTCGCGACCGGCACCCGGCTGGTCTTCCTGGCCGGCCAGACGGCCCTCGACGGCGACGGCGAGATCACCGGCGACACGCTGGCCGAGCAGTTCGAGCGGGCGCTCGCCAATCTGCTCACCGCCCTGCGCGCGGCCGGCGGCACCCCGGCCGACCTCGCCCGCGTCACCGTCTACACCACCGACGTCGCCGGTTACCGGGTCCACGCCCGCCGACTGGGCCGCATCTGGCGGGAGTCGGCGGGCCGCGACTATCCGGCGATGGCGGTCGTGCAGGTCGTACGGCTGTGGGACGAGCGGGCGCTGGTCGAGCTGGACGGGTTCGCGGTGCTGCCGGGTGACGCGCCACCGAAGGGGTGACGGTCACGCCGGGCCCCCGGACCGCCGGGTACGAGTGGAACCCCCACACCCCGTGACCGGGAGGTACCCCCCATGCCCGTACGCTCCGCCCTCACCGCCGGCCTCGGCGCCGCCGCGCTGCTGTGCGCCGTCGCGGCGCCGGCCGCCGTCGCCGATCCCACCGAGAGCCTCACCGTCGACGCCACCGGCCGGATCGCCGCCGACGGCACCATCACCCTCTCCGGCACCTACCGCTGCATCGGCAGCAGCGGACCGGTGTTCGTCAGCTCGTCGGTCACCCAGACCGACCCCGGCGTCAAGTACGCCGTCGGCGGCACCAGCGCCGTGTGCGACGGCGCGGAGCACCACTGGTCGAACACCGGCAGGGCCGACACCGAGGTGATCGGGGGCGGCGCGCAGTCCACGACGGTGGTCGGGACGGCGACGGACCAGGCGGCACCCGGGGCGGGGAGCACGTCGCCCAAGTCCGAGGGCACGTCGGCCGAGTCCGAAGGCACGCCGTCCAAGGCCGGAAAGCCGGCGCGGAAGGCCGGGAAGAAGGCGGCCGGGGCCCAGAAGGCGTCAGGCGGTGCGGGCAAGGCCCCGGCGAAGTCCGGGAAGCCGGCGCGCAAGGCCGCGAAGGCGTCCGGCAAGGCGGCGAAGGCGGCTCACAGGTCCGGGAAGGCGCCGCACAGGGCCGGCGCCGGGCCGCTCAGGGCCGGCGCGGCGCACGTCGAGGCCACCATCCTGGAGCTGCGGCCCTCGGGTCTGGCGCCGATGCCCTACTTCCACGGCGTCCGGCAGCAGGACATCGAGCTTGTCCAGGACTGAGCGCGCCCCGGCGGCCCGGGCGTACCGGGCCGCCGGGGACTCGGTGGCCGCCGGCTCAGGCCCGCTGCCAGCTGTGCGGTGCGTGATAGGCGTGCGGGCGCCAGGAGGTGGTGCCCGGGGAGCCGGGCTCGGTGCCGGCCCCGGCCAGGGCGGTACGGCTGAGCAGCAGCACCGCGAGGGCGGCCAGCTCCTCGTCGGTGGCCTGGCCCTTCTCGACGCGGATGGGGGGAGTGGGGGACGCGCTCATTGGACCTCCGTCACTGGGGCGGGTTGCCGTGCTTGCGGGCGGGACGCTCGGCGTGCTTGGTGCGCAGCATCGCCAGGGCGCCGATCAGGACGTGGCGGGTGTCGGCCGGGTCGATCACGTCGTCGACCAGGCCGCGCTCGGCCGCGTAGTAGGGGTGCATCAGCTCGGCCTTGTACTCCTTGACCAGCTCCGCCCGCCGGGCCTCCGGGTCGTCGGCCTCGGCGATCTGGCGGCGGAAGATGACGCCCGCCGCGCCCTCGGCGCCCATCACCGCGATCTCGTTGGTGGGCCAGGCGTAGGTCAGGTCGGCGCCGATCGACTGGGAGTCCATCACGATGTAGGCGCCGCCGTAGGCCTTGCGCAGGATCAGGGAGATGCGCGGCACGGTGGCGTCGCAGTAGGCGTACAGCAGCTTCGCGCCGTGCCGGATGATGCCGCCGTGCTCCTGTCCGACACCCGGGAGGAAGCCGGGCACGTCGAGCAGGGTGACGATCGGGATGCTGAACGCGTCGCACATCTGCACGAAGCGGGCGGCCTTCTCCGACGCCTCGATGTCCAGCACACCCGCCAGAGTCTGCGGCTGGTTGGCGACGATCCCGACGACCTGTCCGTCCAGCCGGGCCAGCGCGCAGATGATGTTCCGCGCCCAGCGCTGGTGGACCTCCAGGTACTCGCCGTCGTCGACGATCTCCTCGATGACCTTGGTCATGTCGTACGGCCGGTTGCCGTCGGCGGGCACCAGGTCGGCGAGGCTCTCGCAGCGGCGGCCGGCCGGGTCGTCGCAGGGCGCCGCGGGCGGGGTCTCGCGGTTGTTGCGCGGCAGGAGGGAGAGGAGGTAGCGGACTTCCTCCAGGCAGGTCTCCTCGTCGTCGTAGGCGAAGTGGCAGACGCCGGAGGTCTCGGCGTGCACGTCGGCGCCGCCGAGCCCGTTCTGGGTGATCTCCTCGCCGGTGACCGCCTTGACGACGTCCGGGCCGGTGATGAACATCTGCGAGGTCTCGCGGACCATGAAGACGAAGTCGGTGAGCGCCGGGCTGTAGGCCGCGCCGCCCGCGCACGGGCCGAGCATCACGGAGATCTGCGGGATGACACCGCTGGCCTTCGTGTTGCGGCGGAAGATGCCGCCGTAGCCGGCGAGCGCGGTGACGCCCTCCTGGATGCGGGCGCCCGCGCCGTCGTTGAGGGAGACCAGGGGCGCGCCGGCCGCGATGGCCATGTCCATGATCTTGTGGATCTTGGTGGCGTGGGCCTCGCCCAGGGCGCCGCCGAAGATCCGGAAGTCGTGGGCGTAGACGAAGACCGTACGGCCCTCCACCGTGCCCCAGCCCGTGATGACACCGTCGGTGTACGGCTTCTTCGTCTCCAGGCCGAAACCGCTCGCCCGGTGCCGGCGCAGCGGTTCGACCTCGTGGAAGGAGCCGTCGTCGAGCAGCAGGCCGATGCGTTCGCGCACGGTGAGCTTGCCCTTGGCCTTCTGGGCGGCGGTCGCCTTCTCGCTGGGGCCGGCGAGCACGCGCTCGCGTATGCCGGCCAGTTCCTCGACCTGGGACCTCATGTCTCCCCCTCCATGGGTAGGGGCGTGGTGATTCCGTGATTCCACTCGCCCGTCGAGCGTGGCAATGCGGACTGACCGGGGACTGACGGACCGCTTACGCGGCTACGCGGCGCGGGCGCCTCCGACGGGCTGGAGGCGGGCCTCGCCGGTCAGGGCCGGGTCGTGGGAGAGGATCGCGTGCTCGACCCGGCGCAGGGCGGGGGAGGGCTGGATGCCGAGTTCGTCGTCGAGGTGACGGCGCATCCGGTGGAAGACGTCGAGCGCGTCGGCCTGCCGGCCGGAGCCGTACAGGGCGATCATGAGCTGCTCGCAGAACCGTTCGCGCAGCGGGTGGTTGGTGTGGGCCTCGGCCAGCTCGGCGAGCACGGCGGCATGGCGGCCGAGCCGCAGTTCGGCGTCGAAGCGCAGTTCCATGGCGCGCATCCGGTACTCCTCGTAGCGGGCACCGGCGAGCTGGCACAGGGTTCCGCCGGCGAATCCGCCGAAGACCGGGCCGCGCCACATCCCGAGCGCGTCGGCGAGCAGCCGCGCGGTGCGCGCCGCGTCGGCCGCGGTGGCCGACTCGGCCAGCCGTACGGCCCGGATGAACTCGGCCGCGTCCAGTTCGCCCTCGCCGACGGACAGCCGGTAGCCGGAGGGTGCATCGTCAGCCGGGAGGACGGCCGGTCCGGCTCCAGGTCACGGAGCCTGCGGCGCAGCCGGCTGACGTGGGCCTGGAGGGCGTTGGCCTGGTTGTCGGGGACGGCGTCCCCCCACATCTCCTCGGCCAGGCCCTCGCCGGACACCGGCTGGCCCTCGCTGACCAGCAGCGTCTGCACCAGTGTGCGCTGCAGGTCGCCCGAGATGTCCGCCGGTCCGGCGGCGGTGAGTATCTGCAGTGCGCCGAGAATGGAGAACCTCAGCATGTCTGCCCCCCTTTGGTGAAAATTCCTGGCGAAGGTTGTTTCTTTCTGGGGTGGTGCTGCGGTGAGAAGACCGGGTGGCCCAATGCGCCGCGCCCCGGCGGGCGTCTGCTTCCTGGACGTCCCGCCGGGGCGGTTGCTCCGCCGGGACGGGGGGCGGCCGGCGGTTCAGGGGCATCCGGTGCCGTGCCGCCATTGGCGCGGCACCGGAGGGGGATTCAGGCGGTTCGTGTGCCGGATCAGCAATTCGTCTTCCCCCGTGCGGAATTCCGGACTCTGGCGGAGAGGGCAGGATTCGAACCTGCGCGGACCGTCGCCGGCCCGACCTCGAGGCGTGCTCCAGGTCCCCGATCAGCCACTCCGGGCACCTCTCCGTGTTTCCGGCCCGGTTTCCCGTGCCGTTCACGGGAACAACATTGGCACCCTGCGCTGACGGAAAGCTGACACGCTTCTGACGCAGGCAATGAATTCCTTTCGGCTCTTTTCCCGGACGTCCTTCCGGTGTTGTACTCCCTTCGATGGAAAACGCTCCCGAAAGGGGTACGGGAATGACCGCCACCACCACCGAGACCGTCACGGACAACCCGGTTCTGGACGCGATACGCGCCCACACCACGAGCGAGAACGCGAGTGCGTTCCTCGCCCTCAACAGCGGAAACAGTATCTTCACCGTCCCGGGTACGGACGGTGTGATCGTGTACCGCCGCACCGGCCGCTGGGCCGTCCAGCTCGGCGGCCCGTTCGCCGCCGAGGAGGACTACGCCACCCTGCTCGACGCCTTCCGCGGGTACGTCCGCGACGAGGGTCTGCGGCTCGTCGGCATCCAGCTCCAGCGCGCCGACGCCGAGCGGTACGCCCGGCTCGGCTTCACCGTCAACCAGGTCGGCGCCTCCTGGGCGGTGAGCCTCGGCGAGTTCACCCTGCGCGGCACGAAGTTCATGCAGCTGCGCAACAAGATCTCCCGCGCGCTCCGCAACGGCCTGCAGATCCAGGAGGTCGCCGCGGGCGACGTGGCCGACGCCATCGCCACCATCGACCAGGCCTGGCTGGGCTCCAAGGGCGGCGCCCAGCAACTGGAGTTCCTCGTCGGCCAGATCGGCGGCGAGGCCCAGGAGCACCGCCGGCTCTTCGTCGGCACCATCGACGGCGCCCCGGTCGCGTACATCTCGTACTCGCCGGTCTACGGCAGCCGGGCCGGCTGGATGCACGACCTCAGCCGCCGCATCCCGGAGGGCTCCCCGGGCCTGATGGAGGCCATCAACGCGCACGCCGTCGAGGTGTTCCGGGCCGAGGGCGTCGAGTGGCTGCACTTCGGGTTCACGCCGTTCACCGGCCTGGACGCGAGCCACGAACTCGACGGCCACAGCCCGGCGTTCCAGTGGCTGATGCACGCCCTGTGGGCCGAGGGCGCCGCCCTGTACCCGGCGCAGACCCAGCTTTCGTACAAGCAGAAGTGGGCCCCGGACGTGCTGATCCCGGAGTACGTCGCCTTCGACGGGCCGCAGGCCTCGCTGCCCGGCTTCGCGCACGTCTTCCGCGCCTGCAACGCCTTCTGACCCGCCACCGTGCACCACGAGAGGACACCGACATGAGCCGGTCCACCGAAGAACTCCAGCACGCCACGGTCGAGCAGCTGATGGCCGTCATCGGCGCCCCCGACGACGAGTCGGTCGCCGAGGCCGCCGACGCGGCCGTCCGCGACCTCGACGAGCGGCTGCGCGCCGAGGCGGCCGCCTGAGCCGCTGCCGGGCGCGCCGGCGGGTGCCGGCGCACACCCGGTCAGACCGGTATCAGTGCCACATCAGCGCTCCACGGAACGCTGGACACACGTTCGCCCGGCGGTCCGGACCGGGAGTACCGCACTGTGCTCCCGTCGCCGGGCCCGCCGGGCGAAGCGGGGCCCTGCCGTCGCCCTCCGGGTGCACGCCGGGAGTTCGACGGCAGGGCCCATCCCGCGACGGTGACCCACGCGGGAGCCTTGTCGACTCGCGGCGCCCGCAGGTCCGCGGGCAGCGGCGCCGCCGCCCGAACCGGGCACTTCTCCCAAGGAGAGCAACGCATGCAGCGTCCGCACATACAAGAAGCCGCGGCCCTGGCCGCCGGTGGAGGCGCCGGCGCCGGGCAGCGCACCGGTGCCTCGGCGACCTTCGCCGAGCTGCTCAAACGGGTCAAGGCCGAGGGCCTGCTGGACCTCGACCCCGTTACTACGTGGGCAAGCTGGCCCTGAACACCACCCTGCTGCTGATCGGGTTCGCCGCGTTCTTCGAGCTGGGCGACTCCTGGTGGCAACTCCTCACGGCCGTGTGGATGGGCCTGTGCGGCGGCCAGTCGGCGTTCATGTGGCACGACGCCGGCCACAAGGCGATGTTCCGCAGCAAGAAGGCCGCCTCCGCGGTCGGATACGTCCACGCCAACCTGGTCAACGGGGTCAGCTACGGCTGGTGGGTCAACCACCACAACCGGCACCACAGCAACCCCAACCACCTGGACATGGACCCGGACATCGGCCGGCGCACCGCCATCTTCGACATCAAGCAGTACCCGACCCGCAAGGGCACCCAGAAGTTCGTCGTGCGCTACCAGAGCGTGCTGTTCTTCGTGCTGCTCGTGCTCGAGGGCTTCAAGATGCTGCGGACGGCCGTCCTGTCCATCGTCCAGGGCAAGACCAAGCGGCCCGTCCTGGAGACCTTCCTGATCGTGCTGCGCACCGCCGTCTACCTGGGCCTGGTCTTCACCGTCCTGTCCCCGGTGCTCGCGGTCGCCTTCATCGTGGTCCAGCACGCCGCGCTGGGCGTCTACTTCGGGATGATCTTCGCCCCGAACCACAAGGGCATGCAGGTGCGCGACGGCGAGGCGGAGACCCTGGACTGGCTGGAGCGCCAGGTCCTCACCTCCCGCAACATCCGCCCCAGCCTGCTGATCGACTTCCTCTACGGCGGTCTCAACTACCAGGTCGAGCACCACCTGTTCCCGGCGATGCCGCAGAAGAACCTGGGGCGCGCCCGGGAGCTGACCATGCAGTACTGCGCCGAACGCGGAGTGCCTTACCACGAGGTCGGGTTCTGGGCCTCGTACCGCGAGGTCGCCTCCTTCCTGCACGAGGTCAGCGCGCCGGTGCGGCGCGGTGACGTGGACGAGCAGATCCGGCGCCGGGCCGTGGAAGCGGCCTGATCCCGGCCGGCGGCCCCGGCCCACCCCCACATCCCCCCACGCCCCCACACCCGTCCCGCACCATTCATTCCCCCACGCCCCGGCCCCGGGCCGCACGCCCGGGCCCGTCGGCGGCCCGGGCGGTTCCCTTCCCGGGAGCGACGCACCACCGGTCCCCAGGAGTTCCCTAAGGAGCCAGCCCCATGTCCCAGACCACCGCGGCGGTGGGTGATGTCACCGCTCCCGCCCCGATCGGTGCCCGCCTGGACCGCATGCCGATCACTCCCCTGCACCGCAGACTCACCGCGGTCATCGGCATCGGCCTCTTCTTCGACACCTTCGAGAACAACCTCTCGGGCACCATCGCCAAGGTGCTGCAGAGCGACTTCGCCTTCGGCGCGACCTCGCTCAAACTCGTCCTGGCCTCCGTGTTCGTCGGCCAGTTCATCGGATCCCTGACGCTCGGCCGGATCGCGGACCGGTTCGGCCGGCGCCGGGCCTTCCTGATCAACCTCGCCATCTACTCGGTCTTCTCCCTGCTCGGCGCGTTCTCCCCGAACGCCACCTGGCTGATCGTCACCCGCTTCCTGGCCGGTGTCGGCATCGGCGCCGAACAGGCCCTGTCCGACTGCTACCTGGCCGATGTGCTGCCCGCGAGGAAGCGCGGCCGGTTCATCGCCTGGGCCTACACGCTCGCCTTCTGCGGAGTGCCCGCGGTGGGCTTCGCCGCGCTGTGGCTGGTCCCGCTCACCCCGCTGGGCGTGGCCGGCTGGCGCTGGCTGTTCGTGCTCGGCGCGCTCGGCTCGGCCGTCGTCTGGGTCCTGCGCCGGCAGCTCATCGAGTCCCCGCGCTGGCTGGCCTCGGCCGGCCGGACCGCGGAGGCGGAGCGGCTGGTCGCCGGGATGGAGGCCGAGGCCGCGGGCCGCGGCCTGGTCCTGGAGGAGCCCGCGGCCGAACCGGAGCCGGCAGCCGGGGACTCCCGGCTGCGGGACGTCCTGCGCCCCGGAATGCGCCGCCGGACCCTCGTGCTGTGGCTGTTCTGCGTGCTGTCGGTCGTCGGCTACTACGGCTTCGGCACGCTCGCCCCGCAGATCGTCGCGGCCAAGGGCTACGGCATCGTCGCGGGGCTCGGCTTCACCGCGCTGTCCTTCCTCGGCTACCCGGTGGGCTCCGCGCTCGTCCTGCCCGTCGTGGACCGCCTGGAGCGCCGCACCCTGGTCGCCCTCTCGGCGGGCGCGATGGTGGTGGCCGGACTGGGCTTCGCCTACGCCGGCTCGGCCACGCTGATCGTGGTCTGCGGCTTCGCCTACACCCTGTTCAGCAACGTGTTCTCCAGCGTCAGTCATGTGTACCTGTCCGAGCAGTACCCCACCGCGATCCGCGCCACCGCCTCGGGCGCCGCCTACTCGCTGTCCAAACTCAGCGCCGCGGCGATCCCGTTCGTGCTGCTGCCGGTGCTGGAGGGGCACGGCGCGGGCGCCCTGTTCAGTGTCATCGCCGCCGCCATGGCCGTACTCGCCGTCACCGTGCTGACCCTGGGCGAGCGCACCACCGGCGTGCCGGTCAAGTGAACCCGTCCGTCAATCCGAGGAGTTGAGCATGGCCTACGTCATCGGACTGCCCTGCGTCGACGTCAAGGACCGCTCCTGCGTCGACGAGTGCCCCGTGGACTGCATCTACGAGGGCCGCCGCGCCCTGTACATCCATCCCGAGGAATGCGTGGACTGCGGCGCCTGCGAACCGGTCTGCCCCGTCGACGCCATCTACTTCCAGGACGACATGCCCGAGGAGTGGGGCGACGACCACGCGGCGTCCAACGCCGCCTTCTTCGCCGGTCTCGGCTCGCCCGGCGGCGGCGGAGCCGTCGGCCCGCTGGACCACGACTCGCCGCTCGTCGGCGCGCTGCCGCAGGGGGTGCCGGCGGTATGAGCGGCGTCCTCGCGGGCAAGCGGATCCTGGTCACCGGCGTCGTCACGGACGCCTCCATCGCCTTCCACGTGGCCCGGATCGCGCAGGAGGAGGGCGCCGAGGTCCTGCTGACCGGCTTCGGCAGGCTCTCCCTGATCGAGCGGTTCGCGGGCAAGCTGCCGAAACCCGCCCCCGTCATCGAACTGGACGTCACCGACCAGAGCCACCTGGACGGCCTCGCCGAGCGGATCGGCGAGCACACCGACTCCCTCGACGGCGTCGTGCACTCCATCGCCTACGGGCCCCAGGGCGCCTTCTCCTTCCTCGACGGCACCTGGGACGACGTGTCGACGGCCGTGCAGGTCTCGGCGTACTCCCTGAAGTCGCTGACCACGGCCTGCCTGCCGCTGCTTCAGCGGCGCGGCGGCTCGGTCGTCGGCCTCACCTTCGACGCGGCCGTCGCCTGGCCGCACTACGACTGGATGGGCGTCGCCAAGGCCGCCCTCGAGTCCACCAGCCGCTACCTCGCCCGGGACCTCGGCGACCGCGGCATCCGCTGCAACCTCGTCGCCGCCGGGCCGCTGCGCTCCATGGCCGCCAAGTCCATCCCGGGCTTCGCGGACCTCGCCGACGTGTGGACCACCCGGCGCGCCCCCGCGGGCTGGGACCTCACCGACCCGGAGCCGGCCGCACGCGGTGTGGTCGCGCTGCTGTCGGACTTCTTCCCGCGCACCACGGGCGAGATCGTGCACGTGGACGGCGGCGTGCACATGATGGGCGCCTGAACCGCCGAAAGGGGCGGGAGCCGAGGACCGGTCCTCGGCTCCCGCCCCTTTCGCGCGCGGTCACTCGGTGGCGCCGCCCGGCAGGATCCGCCGGAAGCCGGCGTACGGCACCAGCGCCTCGGGCAGGACCACGGAGCCGTCGTCCTGGACGCCCTGCTCCAGCAGCGCGGCCACCGTCCGCCCGATCGGCAGCGCCGAACCGTTCAGCGTGGCCGCCGGTGTCTTGCGGCCGTCGGCCCGCTTCACCCGGATGTCGGCGCGGCGGGCCTGGAAGGTGCCGCAGTCGGACACCGAGGAGATCTCCCGGAACGCGCCGCCACCGGGCAGCCACACCTCGATGTCGTACGTCATCCGGGCCGAGAAGCCCATGTCGCCCGCGGGCAGCAGAACCGTGCGGAAGGACAGTTCCAGCCGGCGCAGGCACTCCTCGGCGTGCCCCACCATCAGTTCGAGCTGCTCCTGCGCCTGTTCCGGCGCGCAGATCCGTACCAGCTCCACCTTCTCGAACTGGTGCAGCCGCAGCACGCCCCGGGTGTCCCGGCCGTAGGCCCCGGCCTCCGCGCGGAAGCAGGGGGTGCGGGCGGTGAACGCGTACGGCAGCGTGCGCGCGTCCAGGAGCTGCCCGGCCACCAGGTTGGTCAGCGGCACCTCGGCGGTCGGGATCAGGAACAGCTCCCGGTCCGCGACGCTGGTGCGGAACAGGTCCTCCTCGAACTTGGGCAGCTGCCCGGTGCCGGTCATGGTGTCCCGGTTGACCAGGAACGGCACCGACTGCTCGGTGTAGCCGTGCTCCTGGGTGTGCAGGTCGAGGAAGAAGCCGCCGAGGGCCCGCTCCAGGCGTGCCCCGGCGCCGTGCGCGACGCTGAACCGGGCACCGGACAGCCGCGCCGCGGCGGGGGAGTCGAGGATGCCGAGGGTCTCACCGATCTCCGCGTGGTGCCGGGCGCCATCCGCCGGCCGCGGGGCCGGTCCGCCGCGCCGTACCTCCACCGCCTCCTTCTCCGAGTCGCCGTCCGGTACGGCGTCCAGCGGCAGGTTGGGGATGCCGAGCAGCTGCTCGGTCAGACCGGCGGCGGCGGTCCGGGCGGTGGCCTCGGCCCGCTGCACCTCGGCCCGCAGCGCGCGGGCCGCCTCCTTCTCCGCCTCGGTGGGCGGGCCCGAACGGCGGGCCTTGGCGGTGCGGTTCAGTTCCGTGCGCAGCCGGGTCACCTCGGACTGCGCGGCCGAGCGGGCGCGCAGCGCGGTGCCGAGGGCGTCCAGGTCGAGGTCGTGGCGGCGGCGGGCCAGGCGCCGTACGGCGTCCTCGCCGGCCGCGATCAGCTCACTGGGATCGTGCATGGCGGTCTCCTGACAGGGCGGGGGAGGGAGCCGGGACGGGTTCGGCGGTGTGCCGGGTGCCGAGCAGGCGGTAGCGCGCCGGGTGCGCCGTACGCAGCCGGGCCGCGTACAGCAGGCCGCCGGCGGCGACCAGCGGCAGCAGCCAGGGCAGCGCGGCGATCACCGCCGAGGGGGAGCCGGTGAGCATGTCGAAGTTGCCGACCACCAGCCATACCGAGGCGGCCAGTCCGGCGAAGCCCAGCAGCGGGGCGACGGTCTCCCGCCACCAGTGCCCGGTGCCGGTGCGCACCCGCAGCCCGAGCACGGACAGGGCGGCCAGCGCCTGCAGGGCGACGATGCCCAGGGTGCCCAGACCGAGCATGCTGGTGGTCAGGTCGGCGTACGGGTCGAGGCCCGCGACGGCGAAGCCGGCCACGACCACCGCGGTCAGCGCGCTCTGCGCGAGGCTGGCCCGGTGCGGGGACCGGTACCGGGAGTGCTCGGCGGCCAGCGAGCCGGGCAGCAGGCCGTCCCCGGCGAGGACCTGGGCGTACCGTCCGGCGGCGCTGTGCAGGGCCAGCGTGGCCGCGAACAGGCTGGTGCACAGCAGGATCTGCAGGCCGGTGCTGCCCGCCTTGCCGAGGAAGTCGTCGCCGAGGACGAAGAACAGGTCGCCCATCTGCTTGCTCGCCACCTCGCGCACGTTGTCGCTGCCGACCGCGCCGACCGCCAGCCAGCTCGTGAGCGCGTAGAAGCCGGCGATCAGCGTGACGGCCACGTAGGTGGCGCGCGGCACGCTGCGCCGCGGGTCCTTCGCCTCCTTGCCGTACAGCGCCGCCGACTCGAAGCCGATGAAGGAGACGAACGCGAACATCAGCGAGACGCCGACGCCGTGCCCGGCCGCGGTATGCGGGGAGAAGGAGGCCGTGGGCAGCGCGTGCAGGCCGTGGCGGGCGAGGATCGCCACGTCCAGCGCGGCCAGCACCCCGATCTCGCCGAGCATCAGCAGAGCCAGCACCCGGGCGCTGAGCGCGATCTCCCGGTAGCCGAGCACCGCCATCAGCACGAGCCCGACGGCCGCGCACCACTGCCAGGACACCGTCAGCCCGTGGGCCGCCAGCACGAGCTGGGTGAAGTAGCCGAGGGCGCCCGCGAGTCCGATGGTGGCGCAGTTGTAGGAGAGCAGGGCGACGTAGCCGGCGGCGACCGCGGGCGGCCGGCCGAGCCCGTCGGCGACGGAGGCGTAGAAGCCGCCGGAGCCGCCGGTGCGGCGGGCGCTGACCGCGTACCCCACCGAGAAGCACAGCAGGGTGACCCCGGCGAACAGGAAGGCCGCCGGTACGCCGGCCCGTCACCGAAGGCGAACGCGAGCGGAACGGTGCCGACCATCGCGGACAGCGGCGCGGCGGCGGCGACGATCAGGAAGAGGATGTGCCCGGTACCGAGCCGGCCGGACAGGGGCGGGGAACCACTGGAGGACATGACGACTCCGAGGAAATCCGAGGAAAGGGGAGAGGGACGGGGACAGCCGCCCGCCGAGACTTCTCGGCGGACGGCTGCTGCGACGTGCCGGGCGGACCGGACCCGGCGGGCGTCTACGCGGGGGCGATCGCCAGGGCCGTGTTCTGCCCGCCGAACCCCAGCGAGTTGCTCAGTGCCAGGTCGATCGGCATCGACGTGACGGTCTGGGCCAGCTTGATCTCGATCCGCGGATCGGGCATGACCAGGTTGGCGACGGGCGGGATGACCTCGTGCTCGACGCTGAGCACGGCGAACGCGGCCTCGACCGCGCCGGCGGCGCCCAGCAGGTGACCGGTGACTCCCTTCGTGGACGTGACCAGCGGGTCGCCGCGCAGGGACCGCTGGATCATGCGGGCCTCCGACAGGTCGTTCAACGGGGTCGACGTGCCGTGGGCGTTGACGTGCTGCACGTCGTCCGGATCGGCTCCCGCGTCGGCGAGGGCCGCGCGCACCGCCGCCTCGATGCCGGCGCCGTCCGGGTGGGGCGACGTCATGTGGTGGGCGTCGGCGGTGGCGCCGTAGCCGATGATCCGGCCGTGCACGTGGGCGCCCCGGGCCCGGGCGTCCGCGACCCGCTCCATCACGAGGATCCCGGCGCCCTCCCCGGCCACGAAGCCGTCCCGGTCGGCGTCGAACGGGCGGGACGCGGTCGCGGGGTCGTCGTGCCGCTTCGACAGCGCGCCCATCTGGGCGAACCCGGCCATGACCAGTGGGGTGATCATGGCCTCGCTGCCGCCCGCGAGGACGATGTCGCAGCGGCCGAGGGCGAGCAGGTCCCGGGCGGTCCCGATGGCGGTCGCGCCCGAGGCGCAGGCGGTGGCCACCACCAGGTTGGGTCCGGTCGCCCCGAACTCGATGGCCGTCTGACCGGCCAGCATGTTCGGGAGCTGCATGGGCAGCAGCAGCGGCGACACGCGGTCGGCGCCCTGCTCGCGCAGCACATGGTGCTGCTCCTCGACGGTGCCCGGCCCGCCGTCGGCGCAGCCCAGCACCACACCCACCCGCGCGCCGTCCCAGGTCTGCGGGTCCAGGCCCGCGTCGGCCACCGCCTCGTGCGCGGCGACCAGCGCGAACTGCACGAACCTGTCCAGACGATGGGCGCGCCGCGCGCTGAGCAGCGACTCGGGGTCGAAGCCGGGCACCCGGCAGGAGATCTGTACGGGGTTGTTCGCCAGTACCGGATCGAGGGCGGCGGCCGGCCTGCCGTCGCAGACCGCCGCCCAGCTCGGCCCGACCCCGATCCCACCCGGGGTGACCAGACCGAGTCCGGTGACGGCGATGTCCATGCCGGCCATCAGACCTTCGCGCTCCGCTCCTCCATGAGCCGGACCATGTCGGCCACGGTCTCGGCCTCCAGGAGGTCGTCGTCGCTGATGTCCAGGTCCAGCTCGGACTTCAGCAGCAGCGACAGCTCCACCACGGCGAGCGAGTCCAGCTCGATGTCCTCGCGGGTGGCCTCCGGGGTGATCGCCTCGGGCGACACCTTGAGCTTGTTGGACAGGATTTCCTTGAGCTGCTCCAGCATGTCCGTTCCTTTCGAAGGGCGTACGCACCCCGCGTACCGCTGAATTCGGTATGGGTTACTGACGGTCGGTCAGAAGGTCTGCAGCTCCGGCCAGACGACGGTGCCCGCGCCCCAGGCCAGCCCGCCGCCGAACGCGGTGAGCAGTACCCGGTGACCCGCGGCGAGCCGGCCCTCGGCGGTGGCCTCGGCCAGCAGCAGCGGAATCGAGGCGGCACCGGTGTTGCCGACCCGTTCGATGTTGCTCAACTGCTTGTCCTCGGGCAGCCCGAGGCGTTGGGCCACCGCTTCCAGGATCCTGGCGTTGGCCTGGTGCGCGGCGAACCGGTCGACGTCCTCGAGGCGCCAGCCGACGCGCTCGGCGGCCTCGGCGGAGACGGACGTCATCCGCTCCACCGCGTGCCGGTAGGTGTCCCGCCCGAGCATCTGGAAGTACCGGTCGGCCGGGTCGACCGGACGGTCCGTGGAGCGCTGCCGGGAGCCACCGGCCGGCACCTCGATCAGGTGGCTCAGCTCGCCGTCGCTGCCGAGCACCAGCGGGCCGATCGCGCCCGGCTCGTCCGCCGAGCCGGCCCGCAGCACCACGGCGCCCGCGCCGTCGGCGAAGATCACCGCGGTGGTGCGGTCCTCGGGGTTGATGATCGTGGTGAAGGCGTCCGCGGCGATCAGCAGCACACTGTCCGCCACCCCGGCCGCGATGAGCCCGGCGGCCGAGGCCAGCCCGTACAGGAAGCCCGAGCAGACGGCCGCCACGTCGAAGGCGGGTACCTGTCCGAGCCCCAGCCGGGCCGCCACCTGCGGTGCGGTCGCCGGGCAGGGCTGGTCGGGGGTGGTGGTGGCCAGCACCACCGCCCCGACCTGCTCGTCGCCCGCCGACTTCAGCGCCCTCAGGCCCGCCTCCACCGCCAGGTCGCCGGTGGAGGTGCCCGGGGTGATGAAGCACCGCTCGGCGATCCCGGTGCGGGAGCGGATCCACGCGTCGGAGGTGTCGAGCCGTTGCGACAGGTCGTCGTTGGTCACCACGTTGGGCGGGACGTACGAGCCGATCCCCGTGATGACCGCGGCCCGCCCGGTGCTCATGCGCCGGCCTCCGAGGCGAGGACCTCGACGGGCAGGCCCATGTACTTCATGCGGACCTCGGCCATCTCGTCGGTCCACCGCTCGGCCATGTCGTAGCGCTGCTCGGCGGTGGTGTCGAGCAGCCGCACGCCCGGCCAGACCTCGTAGTCGCCGATCTTGTCGGCGTGCTCGGACATGCCCTGCTGGAACAGCTCCTCGCGGTGGATGACGAACTCCCGGTCCGGGATCTCGTCCCACAGCTTCACGCCCGAGCGCAGGATCTCCAGCAGCCGCGGCTTGTACTCCGGGTGCGCGATCACGTGGTCGCGCAGGATGGTGCTGGCCACGGTGAGGTGGCGGATCTCGTCGATCGCGGTGCCCCGCGAGATCTCGCCGGTCGCCGGGGACAGCGGGGTCCACTTGCGCTCGCTCAGCTCGGCGGCCGGGCGAGCACACCCTCGATGATGATGGCGAACACCGCGACGCCACCGGGGAAGTCGGCCTGGTCGCGCACGATGTCCAGGGTGAAGTCCACGACCGGGTCCAGGACCCGCTTGCGGTAGTCCCGGGCCATCTCCTCGATGTCCTTCAGCAGGGTGCCCGCCGGGATGCCCAGGTCCACCAGGTGCTGCCGGAAGACCCTGGCGTGCCGGGCCTCGTCGATGAGCTGGGTGGCGTAGAACTCCATCTCGGGGATGCCGGGCGCGATCGACACGTAGTGGCCGAGCAGCCGGGTGGCCAGCTCCTCCGCCAGCGCGCGGAAGCCGAACTCCAGCACCAGTGCCTCGCGCAGCGGGCCGGGCGCCTTCAGGAAGTCGGGCGTGATCGCGTTCTCGTGGTGGCCGGTCGCCCCGCGGTCGCGCAGGGTTCCCTGGGCCACCGAGGTGAACCAGTAGGCGAGGTCGCACTCCTCGGGACCGAGGGTGAGTTCCTTCGCGCCGTCGAGCAGACCGGGCGCCTTGTCCCAGTCCGCCTCGGGGGCAACGGGTGCGGTCATGATGCGGCGGCCTCCTTCGCCGGGCGCAGGGAGCCGGCGAACAGCCCGCCGGCGTAGCTGAACAGCGGCAGACCCGGGTCGGCCGTGGCGCGTACGACATGGCCGAGCAGCAGCTCGCTGTCGCCCGCCGCGTGCGCCGAGTGGAAGCGGCAGACGTAGTGGGCGAGCGCGCCCGCGATCAGCGGGGCGTGCGCGTACCGGTCCGACGTCCAGGCCAGGCCCGCGAAGGCCGCGTCGCCGTCCGGACGGCCGCTGTCGGCGAACCGCCGTGCCACGTCGGCCTGGTCGCCGCCGAGCACGTTGATGGCGAACCGGCCCTCGGCCGCCGCCAGCCGGGCGAACGACGAGCCCGACCGCAGCACCACGCCGACCAGCAGCGGCGAGCGCGAGACGAGGGTGACCGTGCTGGCGGTCGTGCCGTGCATACGGTCCTCGGGGCCGGTGGTCAGCACCGACACCGGGGACGCCAGGTGGTACAGCGCCCGGCGGCGCTCGGCCGGGTCCTGGCGGACCGGCCGGGCGGCGCGTACATCGGTCGCGGTGCTCATCACACGGCCTCCGTCTCCCGGACGACCGGCCGCGCGGGGACGTGGCCGACCGGCTCCGGGTCCATGGCGTGCCCGGCCGGCTTGGGGTGGGGCAGGCCCAGGTCGTCCAGCAGCCGCAGGTAGCCCTGCTGGCGCACCGGCTCGAAGGGCAGCGCGAAGGACTTCATGAAGTTGCCGAACAGGCCCCGGTCGCCGAACAGGTGGAACGGCAGCACCAGCAGCGCCCACTCCGGCTTGACCAGCCAGCACCACAGCGCGGCCACCGCGCCCTGCGTGATGAGGCTGTGCATGACGTTGTAGAGGACGTAGTAGGCCTTGTGGATCGGCCGGCCACCGCTCTTCTTGAACGCGATGGCTCCGGGGATGTAGCCGATCAGGTCGATGTAGAGGAACAGTCCGATCGCCGGCAGCCAGCGGATGTCGCCGAAGTGGTAGACGATCATTCCGGTGGTGACGGCGAGGCCCACCAGGTACTCGGCGCGGTGCAGCGAGTACGTGCGTGGTGTCTCGAACGGGTTCGCCTGGTCCATGGTCAGCTCCTCGCGCGGGTGCTAGGCGCCGACCGCGGCGGGTTCGGTGAGTTCTATGCCGCCCTGGATGCGCACACCCGGGAACAGGCCGGTCAGCGCCCAGGCGACGGTCTCCTTGATGACCCGCTCGGCGATCGGGTCGAGGATGCCCTCCAGGCTCGGGATGCCGAAGTCGAAGTCGGCGTCGAAGCGCACGGTGACGTCGTCACCGGACTGCTGGACGGACCAGCACCCGGCGAACGAGTCGAAGTCGCCGTCGGACTGCTCGAAGCGGATCTCGCCGCTCTCCGGCAGCACCGTGTCGTCCTCGGTCCAGCGCAGCAGGCCGCTGCGGAAGTGCAGCTCCCAGCTGGAGGAGGCCTTGGGGTCGGGGTAGGAGGCGTGCACGGTGGTCGCGTTGACGTGGGGCGCCAGGTCCGGGAAACGCTCCCAGCGCCGTACGGCGTGCAGGACCGTTTCGGCCTGCTCCGCGGGTATCAGGGCATCGAGTTCGACGTGCCGCACGATCAGTTACCGCCTTCCGGCATTTTGGCCGCGCCCTTGATCAGGTCGCGGGTGGCCAGGTCGAAGGAGTTGACGAGGAAGTCCACGTCGGTGTCGTCCAGCACGGCGGGCGGGGTGAACCGCACCACCGAGCTGCCGTTCATGGAGTGGTTGGCGACCACGCCGTGGTTGAACAGTTCGATCAGCAGCTCGCCGGCCAGTCCGGCCTCGACGAGCTCCACGCCGATGAGCAGGCCCCGGCCGCGCACCTCGACGACCAGCTCGGGGATGTTGCGCTGCGCGACCTCGGTGATCCGCGGCAGCAGCCGGGCGCCGAGGTCCATGGCGCGGGTGACCAGGCGCTCCTCCTTGACCGCCCGGATCGCGCCCTGCACCGCCGCCATCAGCACCGGCTGGCCGGAGAAGGTGGCGGTGTGGACGTAGGGGTCCTTGTCGAAGGGCCGGAACGCCTTGCGGGTGGCGACGGCCGCCGACACCGGCATCACCCCGCCGCCGAGCGCCTTGCCGGTGAGCAGGACGTCCGGGACGACGCCCTCGATGTCGGCGCCCCACCACTCGCCGAGCCGCCCGAAGCCGGACTGGACCTCGTCGAGGATCAGGAAGCCCTCGTACTCCCGGACCAGTTCCTCGACCCGCTTGAGGTAGCCCTTGGGCGGGATGATGACGCCGCCCTCGCCCTGCACCGGTTCGAGGATCACGCAGACCTCGCCCGGGTGGGCCCGCAGCTCCTCCTCCAGCGCGTCGGCGTCGCCGAACGGCAGGTGCAGGAAGTCGGGGACGAGCGGGCGGAACGGCGCCTGGTAGACGTCCTTGGCCGTCGCCGACAGGGCGCCCAGGGTCTTGCCGTGGTAGCCGCCGCGCATCGAGACGGTCCGCTTGAACCCGTTCGCGCGGGCCAGCTTCAGGCCCGTCTCCACCGCCTCGGCGCCGGACAGCGCGAAGTGCACGCGGTCCAGGCCGGGCGGCATCACGGAGACCAGGGACTCGGCGGCGCGGGCCACCGTCGGCTCCAGCAGGATGCGGGTCGCGGTGGGATGGGTGCGCAGCTGGCGCTCCACCTCCTCCATGACGATCGGGTGGCGGGCGCCCATGATGAACACCCCGTAGCCGCCGGCGTTCAGGAAGCGCTCGCCGTCGCTGGTGGTGAGCCAGGCGCCCTCGGACGCCGTCTCCATGTGGCTGCCGAACAGCTCGGCCAGAGTGGCCCGGCCCTTGCTGAGGTGGGCCCGGTAGAGGTTGAGGATGTCCGCCTCGTAGTCGGCGGCGGAGACCGGCGCCGGCGCCGGGGAGTCCTGGATGACGGTCACGTGTCGCTCACTCCAAGGGTGTGGGTGGGTCGGGAGGCCGGAAGGGCGCTAGGCCAGTACCAGCGGGCCTCCGTCGAAGTACGTGAGCAGCGGCTCCGCGGCGGCGATGCGGGACGGCGGGTGGAAGGCCAGGGCACGCGTCGCGGCGGCGACCTGCGCGCTGGCGGAGTTGACGATGAAGTCCAGGCCGCCGAGCAGCTCCAGCGCCCGCGCCACGATGTCCGGCAGCGCGTTCTGCACCGCGTACCGGGCGACCAGCACCCGGGCCACCGACTCCTCGTCGCCGGGCTCCTCGCCGGTGCCGCGGGCCACGCCCTCCAGCAGGGCGAGGGCGGCCTCCATGTCCACGGCGAGCGCGGCCCGCTCCCCGGCGCTGCCCCGCCGCCGCTCCAGCACCTGCTCGACCAGGGCGGCGGCGCCGCCCGCGTATCCGGCCGAGATCAGCATCTCGAACCAGACGAAACCGGCCGACTGCAGGTCGTCGAGGCGGGTCGGGTCGTCGGCCCCGGCGCGGACGACCATGTCCGCGGGGACGAACACGTCCTCCAGGCGGACCTCGTCGCTCTCCGCGCCGGCCAGCAGGTCGTTGCCCCAGAACGCGTGCACGGACAGCCCCGGCGCGTCGGACGGGACCAGCGCGAGCGCCAGCTCCGGCTCGCCGCCGTCCTCGCCGTGAATCGCGATGGAGGCGGTGAGCAGGCTCATCGAACGGGCCAGGCTGCACGGCTTCTTCGAACCGGACAGCAGGAACCCGCCCTCCACGGGCCGCGCGGTCACGGCCGGCTTCAGGATGTTCTGCGCGGTGCGGCCCTCGGCCCAGCCGGAGGCCATCACCTGCTGGTCCGGCACGATCCGGTGCAGCAGTGCGGTCTGCGCGTCGGTGAGCCGGCCCGACTTGACCGCCAGTGAGTACAGCATCGCGGCGGTGAAGTGGTGCATGGAGACGGCCGCGACCAGCGACGGGGACAGCGCGCCGAGGGCGAGCTGCACCCGCAGCGCCTCCAGCGGGGCGGCGCCGTGGCCGCCGTAGCTCTCGGGGATGAGCAGGCCCACCCCGCCGTGGATGCGGAACAGGTCGATCACGGGGCTGCCGGGCTGCTCCCGCTCGGCGTACGGGATCTGCTCAAGCTCCTTGAGCAGTCCGGGATGGAACCGCTCGCACACGGTCCGGGCAGCATCGAGGGAACGCACGGGAAACCTCCGGAAAGACGTCGAATGCGAAGGCGGTCAGGCGCCGAAGACCGCGTCGTACGGGCTCACGTCGCGGGCGATGCTGACTCCCTGGATGTGGGAGGTCTTGAGCATCGGGTAGTTGGCCTCGCCGAAGGCGCCGCCGGTGCGGCCGGTGCCGCCGTGGCTCGGCAGGTACGGCAGGAAGCCGATGTGGGAGTCGTTGACCTTCAGCAGACCGCCGTTGACCACGCGGCGCACGAAGGTCTCGATGACGTGGTCCGAGCGCGACCACAGGGAGTTGCGCAGCCCGTAGTCGTTGCTGTTGACGAACTGCAGGAAGGCCTCCAGCAGGGCGTCGTCGTTGTCCCGCTCGGGGACCACGATCGGGATCAGCGGGAAGAACGTCTCCTCGCGGACCACGTCGTACGTCCGGGCCCGGTCCAGGCCGTCCACCCGCACCACCGTCGGCTGCAGGAAGACGCCCGTCTCCGACACCGTGCCGTCGACCTCGGTGCGGTTGCCGCCGGTGAGCAGCTCGGCGCCGTTGTCCAGCGCCTGCCGCAGCAGCCGGAAGAAGCGCTCACTGCGCCTGACCGGCGACAGCAGCACGTCCTCCTCCTCGGGCAGGCCCGGCTTGATGCCCTTGACCTGCTCCTTCACCTCGGCGATCAGCGTCTCGGCGATGTCCGGGTGGACCAGGACGTAGTTGGGCACCATGCAGATCTGCCCGGAACCGTAGAACGACTCGGTGATGGCCTCGGCCGCCCACTTCACGTCGGCGTCCTTCCAGACCACGATGCCGTCGTTGCCGGCGAGTTCGAGGATCGGCTTCTTGCCGTGCGCCACGCAGCTCTGCTCGAAGCGCAGGCCCTCCTGGCTGCCGCCGATGTAGAAGATGTCGTCGATCAGCGGGTCGGCGATCCAGCGGTCCATCGTCTGCTTGGGGTTGGAGCACACCGCGTTCAGCACACCGGCCGGCGCGTCGATCTCCTCCAGCAGCGGGGCGACGATGTCCCGAAGCAACCACATGGTGGACAGCGCGATCGAGCGCGGCGCCCGCACCACCACGGCGTTGCCCGCCATCAGCGCCAGCACGCACAGGGCGGCGCTCGGCAGCGGGGCGTTCTGCGGCGGGTTGAAGGCGACCACGCCGTCCGGCTGGCGGTGCAGGATCAGCTTGCGGCCGTTGTACTCCTTCTCCACCCGCATCTGCTTCAGATACCAGCGCAGGGAGCCCGGGGCGTAGATCTGCAGCAGGCAGCTCAGCTCCCACCGGGCGAGCTTCACCGGGTGGGACTCTGCGACCAGCATGCGCAGGAACTCGTCCTGGTGCTTGATCAGTTCCTCGCGGAAGCGGGTGCCCAGCTGCATCCTCCGCTCCAGCGGTACGGCCGCCCAGTCGGGGCGGCGGCGGCCGCGGCCTGGGTGGCCAGGTCGATGGCGGAGTCGTCCGCGATCGCGCAGCGCCCGACGACGTAGGGGTGCTTGGCCGCCTCGGACTCCGGGTCCTGTTCCAGGGAGCGCTTCAGGCTGACGCTCGTGAAAACGTCTTCCAGCAGCGAACGCCCGCTGACGGTGTAGACCCAGCCGTCACCGGCCACGTCCTTGCCCGCGATATAGAGGTCGTAACTCTTCAATCCGGAAGGTGCCTCAGCACTCTCCTCCTGCTCCTGCGCGGCTTCGCGAAGCATCTTCAGCCTTTCGGATATGGCGTGTGGATTTCTTGAAGCAATGCGAGCCTGACAGCGGAATCTGACCCGGCGCTGACGCCCTACTGACCGCGCCGATCCGGCCAACGCCGGCTCCGGGTCCTGTCAGTGGGGCGTCAGCCGGCGCTGCTTGCATGACCGCATGCCACCTGTCGACAGCACGATCCAGCGGTTGCGCGACCTGCCGCGCAGCGAACTCTCCGAAGAGATCGAGTCAATCGTCCTGGAGAAGTTCCGGGCGGTCCTTCTCATGGACGAGTCCGAGGAACTCCCCATCGACGTCAGCTATTTCGATCTCGGCCTCACTTCGCTGCGGCTGACCGAGATACGGCAGAGCCTGGAGCAGCTCCTGGACCTGTCGATCAACGTCAACGTGCTCTTCAACGAGCCGACGGTCGCCCATCTCGTGGACCACCTGACCCAGGAAATCCAGGACGCTTGAGGAGTCGTTCCATGCCGCGTAAGGAATCAGAGCAGGCGCCCGAACCGGTCGCGATCGTCGGAATCGGTCTGCGGTTCCCCGGCGGCAGCGGCTCGCCCGACGAGTTCGACGCCTTCCTGCGGGAGGGCCGCAGCGGAATCGGCCCGATCCCCGGGACCGCTGGGACGTCGAGGCGTTCACGCCCGAGGGCCCGACGACAAGGGCAAGATCATCGCGAAGGCGGGCGGTTTCCTCGACCGCATCGACTTGTTCGACGCCGGCTTCTTCAACATCAGCCCGAAGGAAGCCCGTTACATGGACCCCCAGCAGCGGCTGCTGCTGGAGACCGCCTGGCAGGCCCTGGAGCACGCGGGCATCGACCCGGCGCCGCTGCGCCGCGGCAACGGCGGCGTGTACATCGGCGCCAGCTCCATCGACTACGCCCTCGAGCTGGACTCCCTGCCGTACGAGGAGCTGGACGGCCACCTCGCCTCCGGCATCACCATGTTCCCGCTGTCCGGCCGGCTGTCGTACTTCCTCGGCTGGCGCGGCCCGAGCATGAGCGTCGACACCGCCTGCTCCTCCTCGCTGGTCGCCCTGCACCTGGCCGTGCAGGCGCTGCGCGCCGGCGAGAGCGACATCGCGCTGTGCGGCGGTGTCAACGCCCTGCACCACCCGCGCATCCCGGTGATGTTCTCCAACGCCCAGATGCTGTCCCCGGACGGCCACTGCAAGACCTTCGACGAGGCCGCCGACGGCTACGCGCGCGCCGAGGGCTGCGGCATCGTCGTCCTCAAGCGGCTCTCCGACGCCCGGCGCGACGGCGACCGCGTCCTCGCCCTGGTGCGCGGCACGGCCGTCGGCCAGGACGGCGACAGCGCCGGCCTGACCGTGCCCAACGGCCCCGCCCAGGAGAAGGTCATCCGCGCCGCGCTGGCCACCGCCCACCTCGGCCCCGAGGACATCTCCTACGTCGAGGCGCACGGCACCGGCACCCCGCTCGGCGACCCGATCGAGTTCGGCGCCATCGGCGACGTGTTCGTCGACTCCCACACCAAGGACCGTCCGGTGCTGGTCGGTTCGGTGAAGACCAACCTCGGTCACATGGAGCCGGCCTCCGGCATCGTCGGCGTCATCAAGACCGTGCTGCAGCTCCGCTCCGGCACGGTCTACCCGCACGTGGGCCTGAACACCCCCTCGGGGCGCATCCCCTGGGACCTGTACCCGCTGCGCGTACCCACCGAGTGCGAGCCGTGGCGGGCCGAGGTGAAGCGCGCCGTCGTCAACAGCTTCGGATTCGCCGGCACCATCGGCGCCGTCGTACTGGAGGAGGCACCCGAGCCGGCCGCGCAGAAGGAGTCCGGACTCCCGTACGCCGCACCGGTGTTCACCCTCTCCGCGAAGAGCGCCGCCGCCCTGCGCGAACAGGCCGCCCGGTACCGGCGGCTCCTCGACGACGAGCCCGCCCTGCCGACCGGTGCCCTCGCGTACACCTCCAACGTCGCGCGCACCCACCACCCCTACCGGGTCGCCGCCCCGGTCGCCGGCCGCGCCGCGCTCACCAAGCTGCTGGACCGCGCCGCCGAGACCGAGCACGAGGGTCCCACCGGCATCCGCAAGACCGCCTTCATGTTCACCGGCCAGGGCTCGCAGTACGCCGGCATGGGCGCCGCCCTCTACGAGGCGCTGCCCGTCTTCCGCGCCCACGTCGACGAGTGCGACCGCCTCTTCGCCGAACCCCTCGGCCGCTCCGTGCGCGAGCTGCTGCTCGGCACCGCCGACGACCCGGAGGCCATCGACCGCACCGAGTACACCCAGCCCGCGCTGTTCACCCTCGAATACGCCCTCGCCCAGCAGTGGATGGCCTGGGGCGTACGCCCGAACGTGCTCATCGGGCACAGCATCGGCGAGGTCGTCGCGGCCGCCGTCGCGGGCCTGTTCTCGCTGCCCGACGCCGTGAAGCTGGTGGCCGCCCGCGCCCGGCTGATGCAGGCGGTGCGCGCCGAGGGCGGCATGGCCGCCGTCGCTGCCCCCGCCGACGAGGTCACCCCGCTGCTGGAGGGCCGCGACGACCTCGCGCTGGCCGCGGTCAACGCCCCCGACCAGACCGTCGTCTCCGGCGCCACCGCCGCCCTCGACGAGGTCACGGGCGTCCTCGCCGACCGCGGCTTCCGGGTGGACCGGCTCACCGTGTCGCACGCCTTCCACTCGCCGCTGATGGCCGAGGTCTACGACGACTTCCGGGCCGCGCTGGACGGCATCACCTTCCACGAGCCGAAGATCAGCCTGATCTCCAACGTCACCGGGCGTCTCGCCCGCCTCCGCGAGATCGGCAACGCCGACTACTGGGTGCGGCACATCGGCGAACCGGTCCGCTTCCTCGACGGCATCCGAGCCGTCGCCAAGCGCGGCCGGCACGCCCTGGTCGAGATCGGCCCGCAGGCCGCGCTCACCGCGCTCGCCCGCCGCGGCGTCGCCGCCGAGGACCACGTGTGGCTGGCGAGCCTGCGCCGCCGCGACACCACCACGGCCACCACCCTGACCGCGCTCGCCGACTACTACGCCGCCGGCCTCGGCGTCTCCTGGGCCGGCTACCACGACGGGTACGCCACCCCGCCAAGGTGGACCTGCCCACGTACGCCTTCCAGCGTAAGCGCTACTGGCTGCCCTCCGTCACCCCCCGGCGCTCCGCCGGCGGCGGCAGCGCCCGGCACCTGCTGCTCGGCACCGAGGAGCGGTTCGCCAGCGGAGTGCGGGAGTTCACCGCGGAGTTCACCGCCGAGGAACTCGGCGCGCTCGCCGACCTCGCCGACGGCGGCCGCGCCACCCTGCCCGCCGGCGCCTACGTCGACCTGCTGCTCGCCGCGCAGGACGCGGTCCAGGGCCACGCCCGCTCCGCGATCCGCGACCTCACGCTGCTCGCCCCGCTCGAGCTGCCCGCCGAGACCACCCTCACCCTGACCACCCGCTGGCGGCCGCGCCCCGAGGGAGGCGCCGGCATCGAGGTGTTCACGGTGGTCGGCGGCGAGGAGAACCCGCACGCCACCGCCACGGTCGCCGCCGACCGCGAGGCGCTCGTCCCCGTCTCCGAGCTGGCCGGGCTGGACGCGGCGCTCGCCCCGGCCGGGCAGCGCATCGACGACGAGGACATCTACACCGATCTCGCCTCCGTCGGCCGCGCCACCGGCCCCCGCATGCGGCTGCTCCGGCACGTCACCCGGCACGGCGACGACGTGGTCTCCGGCGAGCTGACCGGCCGCGACGCCACGGCCGTCGAACACGTCCCGGCGGAACTGCTGGAGGCCGCCGCGCAGGCGCTGGTCGTCCTCGATCCCGAGGGCCCGGTGTTCGTGCCCCGCGAGATCGCCTCCGTACGGCACTTCCGCAAGCCGCGCGGCGCGAACCTGCGCGTCCTCGCCCGGATCCGCGGCGAGCAGGACCGCCGCCTCGCCGACGTGCTGCTGCTGGAGAACGGCGACCCGGTCGCCGAACTCCTCGGTGTCCGGCTGGTCCGCCCCGACGACCGCACCGGCCGCCGCCGCTTCCTGCACCGCCCCGAGTGGATCCGCCGGGCCCTGCCCGCGGCCGACGCCGCGTCCGCCGAACGGCACGTCGTGCTGCTCGACCCGGCCGCCGCCCGTGCCGCCGAACTCGCGGGCGAGCCGGGCCTGAAGGTCACCTGGCTCGCCGACCCCAGTGAACTCAAGTCCGTGCTCGACGACCCGACCGTCACCGACATCGTCCGCGTCTGGCGCACCCGGCCCGGTGAGATGTCCGTGGAGCGGCTGCGCGCCGAGTCCGAGGACAACTACCGCGACCTGCTCACCACGGTCGGCGTCCTGGACGCGGCCGGCCTCTCCCGGCCGCCGCGGCTGTGGCTGGTCACCCAGGGCGCCCAGGCGCTGCCCGGCGACCCGGCGGGCGACGGCGGCCACCTCGCCGCCGCCACCCTGTGGGGCTTCGGCCGGGTACTGCTCACCGAGTACCCGCAGCTGCGCACCACCCTGGTCGACCTCGCCCCGGCAGCGGCCTGACCCCGCTGCTGGAGGAGTGGCGCACCGAGCCCGCCGGCGAGTACCAGGTCGCCTACCGGTCCGGCCGCCGCTACGTCCGCCGGCTGCTCGCCGGCGACGAGGCGCTGAACTGGAGCGGCGACTTCGAACTGCGCGCCGCCGAGTCCGGCGACCTGTCCGACCTGGCACCCGCCCCGGTCGCCGGCCGGGCGCCCGCCGAGGACGAGGTCCAGGTGCGCGTCCGTCTGGTGGGCCTGACCGCCGAGGACGCCCGCACCGCGCTGGACACCGGCCGCGCCGACCGCGCGGAGGAGGACGGTGAGGACGTGCCGCCCCCCGTGCTCGGCCGTACCGCGCACGGCACCGTCCTGGCGGCCGCCACGGGCACCGGCTTCGCGCCGGGCGACGAGGTCCTGGTCCGCCACGACGGCACCTTCCGCTCCACGCTCACCCTGCCGGCGACGGCCGTGGTGCACGCCCCGGCGCCCGAACCCGGTGACGGCGCGGCCCACTTCGGCCTCGACGAGACCGGCGAGGCGCTGCGCACCACCCTCGCCGACCCCGCCCGCCCGGTCTGGGTGACGCTGCCCGAGGACCCGGCGGACCGGCGGCGGGAACCCGCCGAGCGGCAGCGGGCCGGTCTGCGCGAGGACCGCACCTACCTCGTCACCGGCGGCCTCGGCGGCCTCGGCCTCGCCACCGCCCGGAAGCTGGCCGAGCTCGGCGCCCGGCACCTGACGCTGGTCAGCCGCGGCGGCAGGCCCGCCCCGGAGGCCGCGGAACTGCTCGCCGGCCTCGCCGAGGAGGCGGAGGTCGACATCGTCCGCGCCGACCTCGGCCGCGCCGAGGACGTCGCCCGGCTGGTCCGCCACATCGAGGCCGGACCGCGCCCCCTGGGCGGCATCGTGCACGCCGCGGGCGGCTCCTACGACGAGCGGCTGATCTCCGAACTGACCTGGGAGTCCGTCGAGGACCAGCTCGCGGCGAAGGCCTACGGCGGCTGGCTGCTCCACGAGGCCACCGAAAAGGCCTTCCCGGACCTGGAGTTCTTCGTCGTCTACTCGTCGGTCTCCTCGGTGCTCGGCGGCTTCGTCGCCCAGGGGCACTACGCGGCCGGCAACGCCGCCCTCGACGGTCTCGCCGACTGGCGCGCCCGCCGCGGCCTGCCCGGACTCGCCCTGAACTGGAGCTCCTGGTCCCGGGTCGGCATGTCCTCCCGCATGAACGACGTCCTCGTCCAGGAGCTGGAGCGCGGCGGCGTCCACCTCTTCTCGCCGACCCGGGCCCTGAACACCCTGGTCGGCCTCTGGGACCAGCCGCGCGGCCAGCGCGTGGTGGGCGACTTCGACTGGGACCGCTACATGGCGGGCCGGGTCACCGGCGACCTGTTCTTCGACCGCCTGGCCCGCCGGGAACCGGAGGACGACGACGGCCTCGACGTCGCCGCGCTCGCCGCCCTGTCCCCGGAGGAACGCGCCACGGCCGTCACCGCCGTGGTCCGGGAGAAGGTCGCCGCCGTGCTGCACCTGGAGGAGGGCGACGAACTGGATCCGAACACCGAGTTCGTGTCGCTGGGCCTGGACTCACTGATGGCCCAGCAGGTCAGGTCCGGTCTGGAGCAGGCCTTCCGGCTGCCCCTGCCGGCCTCCCTCACCCACGACCACCCGACGGTACGGCAGCTCGCCGGCTTCCTCGGCGAGCGGATCGTCCCGGCACCGGCCGCGTGACGGACGACAAGGACAGACGACCATGACTGACATATCCAGTGGCATATCGAGGGAGCGCTGGACGCTCCACCACTCCGCCCGCGCCCACGCCGGCAGCCGCCCGGACCATCCGGCGATCGTCTGCGAGGACCGCGTCACCACCTACGAGAAGTTCCACCGGGACAGCAACCGCGCCGCGCACGCCCTGCGCACCTGCGGTGTCGGGCGCGGCGACCGGATCGCCTACCTGGGCCGCGAATCGGAGAACTACTACCTGGTGATGATCGCCTGTGCCAAGGCGGGCGCGGTCCTGGTACCGGTCAACTGGCGGCTCACGCCCAGCGAGGTCGACCACATCCTGCGCGACTCCGGCGCCGCCCTGATCTTCGTCGACGACGAGTTCTGGGACACCGTCGCCACCGTCCGCCATCAGCTGCGCGGACTGCGCAAGGTGATCCGCGTCGACGGCACCGACGCCGACGGCGAACCCGCCCGCGGCGCCGGACTGCCCGCCTGGACCGCCGGCCAGCCGGACACCGACCTCACCCCGGGCACCGGCCCCGACGACGCGGTCATCCAGATCTACACCAGCGGCACCACCGGCCTGCCCAAGGGCGCCGTCCTCGCCCACCGCAGCTTCTTCACCCTGCCGCACGCCAGCCAGGAGCGCGGCGTCGACTGGATCGACTGGCTGCCGGAGGACGTCGGCCTGATCTCCCTGCCGGGCTTCGGGGTCGCGGGCATCGGCTGGTTCCTGCACACCTTCAACGCCGGCGGCACCAACGTGATCATGCCGCAGTTCGACCCGCAGGAGGCGGTGCGGCTCATCCGCACCCACCGGGTGACCACCACCTTCGCCGCACCGGCCATGCTCCAGGCGATGGCGGCCGAACGCGGCGCGGGACCCGAGGCGTTCACCTCCCTGCGCAAGATCGCGTACGGCGCGGCCCCGATGTCCGAGACGCTGCTCAAGCAGTGCCTGGAGACCTTCGGCTGCGAGTTCGCGCAGATCTACGCCAGCACCGAGACCGGCAGCGTGGCGGTCTGCCTGCCGCCGGAGGCGCACCACCCCGGCAGCACCGTGCTCACCTCCGTCGGCAAGCCCTGCCCGGGCAACGAGATCAAGGTCGTCGGACCCGACGGCGAGACCCTCCCGCCCGGTGCCATCGGCCAGATCTGCGTCCGCGCCCCGTCCCGGATGCTCGGCTACTGGAACCTGCCCGAGGCCACCGCCCGCACCCTGGTGGGGGAGTGGCTGTACATGGGCGACGCCGGCTACCTCGACGAGGACGGCTATCTCCACCTGTGCGACCGGATCAACGACACGATCATCGTCGCCGGGCAGAACATCTACCCCGCCGAGGTCGAGAAGGCGCTCGCCGCGCACCCGGCCGTCGCCGACGCCGCCGTGGTCGGACTGCCCGACGAGCGCTGGGGCGAGAGCGTGCACGCGGTGGTCGTCCTGCGGCCCGGTACGAAGGCCACGCCGCGCGAGCTCCTGCTGTCCCTGCGCGGCCGGATCGCGGACTACAAGATCCCCGGCACGTACCACTTCGCCGAGTCCCTGCCCCGCAACCCCTCGGGCAAGATCCTGCGGCGCGCGGTACGGGAACAGCTCACGGCGCCGGCCCGGAACCCGCTCGCGAGCACCGTATGACCCCGACCCAGCACCCCATGCCCGAAAGGGACCTGACCATGAGCACCGAGCCCCTGCGGATCGGCATCCTCCTTCCCACCCGGGAACAGGCCATCAACGGCGCCTACGCGGCCGCGCCGCTGCTGGACTTCGCCCGCCAGGCGGAAGCGCTCGGCTTCGACTCGCTGTGGGCCGGGGACTCCCTCACCGCCCGCCCCCGCCTGGACCCGCTCGTCGTGCTGTCGGCCGCCGCGGCGGCCACCGAGCGCATCTCGGTCGGCACCGCGGCCCTCACCCCGCGCTGCGCCACCCGCTGATCGGCGCCAACATGATCGCGAGCCTCAGCCACGTCGCCGCGGACCGGCTGATCCTCGGCCTCGGCTCGGGCTTCCCGATGCCCGAGACGGAGGAGGAGTTCGCCTCGGTCGGTGCCTCCTTCCAGGGCCGGGTGGGCCGCCTGGACGAGATCACCGCGCTGTGGCGCACCGCCTGGCGCTCCGGTGAGGAGGGCGAACCGGACGAGTTCCAGGGCCGGTTCTGGCAGGCCGAGCACCTCGACCGGCTGCCCTCCCCGGCCGTCGCCGGCGGACCCCCGCTGTGGCTGGCCGGCAGCGACACCCCGAAGGTCCTCGCCCGCGCCGCCACCCGCTACGACGGCTGGCTGCCGTTCCTGCCCGACGTCGAGGCCTACGGCCGCGCCCGCCGCCGTATCGCCGAACTCGCCGAGGAGGCAGGACGGGGCGCCGGTGCCGTCACCCCCGCGCTGTACGCCACGATCACCGTGAACAGCGACGAGTCGGCGGCCAGGGCCGAACTGGAGCACTACATCAGCCACTACTACGGCCGCTCCCTGGACCAGATGCGCACCATCCAGGCCTACGCCTGGGGCAGCGCCGAGAAGTGCGCCGAGTGGCTCGGCGAGTACGTCCGGGCCGGCGCCCGGCACCTGGTCGTACGGATCGGATCCCTGGACCCCGAACCGCAGTTGAAGGAGATCGCCGAGGTGCTGCTGCCCGCGGTACGCGCCCTCGGCCCCACCGTAGGGAGCACCCAGTCGTGACCAGTGCCATCGCCTCCGTCGGCCAGGACATGTCCCGTGCGGGGCAGTGGTTCCACCCCGCGGACCCCTCGCCCGACGCCTCGATCCGGCTGTTCATGCTGCCGCACGCGGGCAGCGGGGCCATCATCTACCGCGACTGGGAGCGCCTGCTGCCGCCCGACATCGCCCCGCAGGCGGTGACCCTGCCCGGCCGGCACAACCGCCGCGAGGAGCAGACGTACGAGGAGTTCGAGCCGCTGCTCGAAGCGCTGCACGAGGCCGTGCTCGACGACCTCGACGACCGCCCGTTCGCCCTGTTCGGGCACTGCCTCGGCGCCCAGCTCGCGTTCCGGCTCACCATCCGCATGGAGGAGGAGGGCGGCCCGTCGCCCCTCATGGTCGGCACCTCCGGCTGGTCCCCCCAGGGCTTCTTCAAGCCCACCGAGGAGCAGAGCCGGATGCCCGAGCCCGAGATGGTCCAGTGGATCAAGAAGCTGGGCTCGTTCCCGGCGGAGATCTACGACAACCCCGAGATGCTCGCCCTCGTGGTCCCGGCGCTCCGCGCCGACCTGCGCGTCGCCGCCGACCACGACGACGACGGGGCCGGCGTCAACTGCCCGCTCGCGTCGTACGGCGGCCGTTCCGACCCGCTGCAGGAGCACCCGGACGCCATGTCCCACTGGGCCGGGCGCACCCCCTCCTACCTGGGCCACAACGAGTACCCGGGCGGCCACTTCTACATCGACACCCACGCCCAGTCCGTCACCGCCCACTTCGCCCACCGGCTGCAGCGCATCGCGGCGACCCAGCCGGCCTGAGCACCCGTTCTCCCAGGCAGCGGCCGACCGGGCCGGCCGCTGCCGCACGCGCTCGGAGCGAGCCGCGCCGGCGCCCCGAGAAGCGAGAGAGAGAAACACATGAAAGCACCCGACGACCTGTACATCGCCTCGGCCGCGGCCTGGGTGCCCGGCACACGCCCCCTGGACGAGGCCGTCGCGGCGGGCCTCGTCGACGCGGAACACCGCGACCTCGGCTACGACTCGATCGCCGTGGCCGAGGGCGTCTCCGGGCCCGAGATGGCGGTGCGCGCGGGGCGGCTGGCGCTCGAGCGGGCCGGGACCGACGGGCACGAGGTCGGTCTCGTCCTGCACTCCTCGTGCGGCTACCAGGGCCACGACATGTGGCCGGCGGCCTCGTACGTCGCCAACGAGACCGTGGGCCGCGCGGCGGCCGGCTTCGACGTCCAGCAGCGCTGCAACGCCGGGCTCGGCTCGCTGTGGCTGGCCGCCGGGCAGATAGCCGCCGGCTTCACCGAGGCGGTGCTGCTGACCACCGGCGACAACTTCGCGCCGCCGTGGGTGGACCGCTGGAACGTGCAGCTCAACTTCATCTTCGCGGACGGCGGCAGCGCGCTGCTGCTGTCCGGGCAAAGCGGCTTCGCCCGGGTGCTCTCGCTGTGCGTGGGCGCCGACAACTCGCTGGAGCGCTGGAACCGGGGCCTGGAGCCGTTCGGCACCGCGCCCGGCCGGGAACTGCCGCTGCGGCTGCGTGACCGCGGCGTCCAGCACGCCGTCACCCCCGAGGCCGAGGGCTCCTGGGAGCGCTTCGAGGCGGGCCTGCTGGACACCGCGGCACGGGCCCTGGACGACGCGGCCGTCACCACCGAGGACATCGCCCGGGCCGTCGTGCCGCACATCCACCGCGGCGAGTCCCCGGAGAACTACGAGCTCCTCGGTTTCGCCGAGAAGCAGAGCACCTGGGACCTGGGCCGCCGGGTGGGGCACATGGGCGCCGGCGACCAGTTCCTCGGCCTCGAACACCTCGTCGCGCAGAGGTCCGTCGGCCGGGGCGACCTCGTCCTGCTGGTGGCCGCCGGCGAGGGCTTCAGCTTCTCCGCCGCGGTGGTCGAGATCCTCGACGTCCCCGACTGGCCGTAGCGCTCCCCACTGTCCCGCGGCCCGTCCGGCCGGCGCGTCAGCGCCGCGTCAGCGGGCTGCGGGACAGTGGCCGTCCGACGCACACGGGAGACCGCCGCCGTCCGCGCGCAGGCGGGCAGGGCATGCCACCCCCCCACCCCTGAGCGAAGGATCGAGAAGACATGAAGCTGGACACAGAGCTGTACATCGCCTCCGCCGCCTCCTGGCTCCCGCAGGCCCGCCCGCTGGCCGACGCCGTCGCCGCGGGCCTCGTCGACGAGGAGCACCGGAACCTCGGCTACGAGTCCATCACGGTGGCCGAGGGCGTCTCCGGGCCTGACATGGCGGTGCGCGCGGGGCGGCTGGCACTCGAGCGGGCCGGGACCGACGGCCACGAGGTCGGCCTGGTCCTGCACTCCACATGCGGCTACCAGGGCCACGACATGTGGCCGACGGCGTCGTACGTCGCCAACGAGACCGTGGGCCGCGCGGCGGCCGGCTTCGACCTGCAGCAGCGCTGCAACGCCGGGCTCGCCTCGCTGACCCTGGCCGCCGGGCAGATCGCCGCCGGCTTCACCGAGGCCGTGCTGCTGACCAGCGGCGACAACTTCGCGCCACCCTGGGTGGACCGCTGGAACGTGCAGCTCAACCTGATCTTCGCCGACGGCGGCAGCGCGCTGCTGCTGTCCGGCAGCGGCGGCTTCGCCCGGGTCGTCTCCGCCCGCGTGGGCGCCGACAACTCGCTGGAGCGCTGGAACCGGGGCCTGGAGCCGTTCGGCACCATACCGGGCCGGGAGATGCCCGTGCCGCTGCGCGCACGCGGCCGCCAGCACGCCGTCACCGCGGAGGCCGAGGGCTCCTGGGAGCGCATCGAGGCCGGGCTGAAGAACACGACGGCCGGCGCGCTGGCCGACGCGGGCGTCACCACCGAGGACATATCGCGCGTGGTGACCCCGCTGATACACCGCGGCGAGTACCCCGAGAACTACGACGTGCTGGGCTTCACCGAGAAGCAGAGCACCTGGGACCTGGGCCGCCGGGTGGGCCACATCGGCGCCGGCGACCAGTTCCTCGGCCTCGAACACCTGGTCGTGCAGCGGGCCGTGGGCCCGGGCGACCTGGTCCTCATGGTGGCGGCGGGAGCCGGTTTCAGCTTCTCCGCCGCCGTGGTCGAGATCCTCGACGTCCCCGACTGGCAGTAGCCGCGCGTGTCCGCCGGTTCCGGTCCGCCCGGCCGGCCGGGCGCACGCAGGACAAGAAAGGAACCGTCAACCATGTCCCTGCAGCAAGCGCGGACAGCCGGCGCCGAGACCCGGGAGCGGGCACCGGCCGGCCCGCACTGGGCGACGCTGCCGCTCATCCTGGTCGGTACGTTCGTGATCACGCTCGACGTGTTCATCGTGAACGTCGCCATCCCCGAGACCCAGCGCGACCTCCACGCGAGCGCCTCCGCCGTGGAGTTCGTGGTCGCCGGATACGCCCTCGCCTACGCCGCCGGCCTCATCACCGGCGGGCGGCTCGGCGACCTGTACGGCCGACGGCGGATGTTCCTGCTCGGCGTCGCGCTGTTCACCCTCTCCTCCGCCTGGGCGGGCATGGCGCCGACCGCGGGCCAGCTCGTCGTGGCCCGGATCGCGCAGGGCCTCGCCTCCGCGCTGATGGGCCCGCAGGTGCTCGCCATCATCGGCGTCACCTACGAGGGCCAGGCCCGGGTCAAGGCGTTCAACGCGTTCGGTCTGACCATGGGCCTCGCGGGCGTCTTCGGCCAGCTCATCGGCGGTCTGCTGATTCACGCCGACATCGCCGGCCTCGGCTGGCGGACCTGCTTCCTGGTCAACGTGCCGGTCGGGATCGCCGCGCTGCTGCTCGGACCGCGGCTCATCCCCGAGTCCCGCGCCGAGGGCCGGTCCCGCCTCGACCCGCTCGGCATGGTGCTGGTCTCGGCCGGCCTGGTCGCGGTGGTCCTGCCGCTCGCCGAGGGCCAGCAGCAGGGCTGGCCGCTGTGGACGTGGCTGTGCCTGGCCGCGTCGCCGGTGCTGCTCCTGCTGTTCGCCGTGTACCAGCGGCGCCTGGCGAACGCCGACGGCAGCCCGCTGGTCAACCCCGTGCTGTTCCACAAGCGGCCGTTCACGGTCGGCGTCGTCACCGGTGTCGTGTACTACTCCGGCATGGCGTCCTTCTTCCTGGTCCTCGCCCTGTACCTGCAGGCCGGGGTGGGGCTGACGGCCCTGGAGTCGGGCCTGGTCTTCCTGCCGCTCGGCGTGGGCTTCCTGGCCACCTCGCTGCTGGCCCGCAAGGTGGCCGCGCTGCTCGGCCGTCAGGTCCTCGCGGTCGGCGCACTGGTGCTGCTGGCCGGGCTCGGCGGACTGTGGGAGGCGGTCGACCACATCGGCACCGACGGCGCCGTGGCCTGGCTGGTGCCCGGACTGCTGGTGGCCGGCTCGGGCATGGCGATGGTGATGGCCCCGCTGGCCTCCATCGCCCTCGCCGGCACCGACCCGCGCTACGCCGGAGCCGCCTCGGGCGTGCTCTCCACGGCCGCGCAGGTCGGCGGCGCGGTGGGGGTGGCCGCGGTCGGCGTGGTCTTCTACCACGTCCTCGGACAGGGCACCGGACCCGGTGCCTACGCCGACGCCTTCAAGGCCAGCGTCTACCTGCTGGCGCCGCTCGCGCTCGCCGTGGCCGCGCTGGTCCAGCTCATCCCCCGTCCCAAGCCGGCCCCCGCCCCCTGAGCGCGGCGGGGCCCCGCCCGGGGCCACGAGAGAGGGCGAGCACGCGATGGCGTGCTCGCCCTCTCCGCCTGCCGGGCGGTCAGGAGACGGCGTGCTCCAGCCAGAAGCGCAGCAGCTCGCGGTCGCCCGACACCGTCACGCGCGGGCCCTCCGGCCGCAGCCGCCCCTTGACCACGAGCAGCAGGTCCGCGGGCGAGGCGACCACGGTGGCGTCGGCGGGGGTGCCGTCCGGGGCGTCCCGGTCGACCCGCACACCGTCCGGAGCGCAGGTGACCAGCCAGTTCGAGACCCGGCCCGCGGCGCCCCGGGACGACCGGAAGCTCAGCGTCTCGCCGCCGCGCGGCACCTCGGCGAACAGGGGGGAGTGGAACGGCCTGGCCTCGGGCACGCCGAAGGCGGCCACGCAGAAGTCCACGCAGTCCAGCGCGACATCCGTGGCCAGGTCGAACGGCCGCCCGCGCAGCAGGTCGACGTCGGCGCGGTGCACGGTCGTCTCGTACATCGCCCAGCGCGGCCAGAACTCCTTGTTCTGCTTGCCGTGCGGCGCCCAGACGGGCACCTCGGGGCCGATCCCCTCGATCGCCTCGGCCAGCCGCCGCGCGCCCTCGGTGACGAACCGCGCCCGCAGCGAGGGATCCAGCAGCCGGCCGTCCTCCGCGGCCTCCCGTGACCCGAGCCCGGCCACCCGCTCGGTCCAGCTCGTGTCGTCGCGGGCGGCGTCCGCCGGGGCACCGCCCGGCAGGAGGAACTCGGTGCTCCGGGTGGCCAGGATGGTCGTCGCCCATTCGTGGCCCTGGCGTAAGTGCCGCACCAGGTCGCCCAGTGTCCATCCTGGACAGGAGGGAACCGGCTCCGTCAGCGGGAGGTCCCGGGCGGCGTCCGCGAAGCGGGCCGCCTCCCGGCGGAGTTCCGAGGTGCAGCGGTCCATGGGCAGCGGAACGTACGGCTGTGCGGTCATGAGGCCTCACTCCGGTCGGTGGAATGTGCACGGATCGGTGCCCCGGCGGTCCTCGGACCGCCGGGGCACCTAACCCATTCGAACCGGCCACACTGACACGTTACTGATCATTCCGGGCGACCCGCTTTGCGGCGTCAGGCGCGTGTCAGAGGCGGGTCAGCGGCCCTTGGCAGAGTCGTCCCTGTCGCACGCTCCTCCTCGCCAGGGCCGGGGCCGCATCCGTGGCCCGCGTCCGCCCGCGGCGGGGACACCCCCCATCGTTGCCGTGCCGGTGCGCCGGTGCGTCCGACGTGAGGAGAACGCTCGTCATGGCAGACACCGCAGCCCCGGGGCCGACCCGGGCCCTGATCGTGGCAAACCCGGCCTCCGGCAGTCACAGCCCCGAACTGGTCCGCCAGGTCGCGGAGCTGTGCGAGTCCTGCCTGGACCGCGCCGAGGTCCACCTGACCAGCGCGCCGGGCGACGCGACCGGCGCGGTGCGCCGGGCGCTGGAGCGCAAGGACGGCGCACCCGACCTGGTCGTCGCCATCGGCGGCGACGGCACGGTCCGCGAGGTCGTCCAGGGACTCGTCCCCGCGACCGGCCGGGCGACCCTGGCCGTCGTGCCCGGCGGCACCGGGAACTCCGGCTACAAGATGCTGTGGGGCGACCGCCCCTGGACCGAGTCGCTGAAGGCGGTCCTGACCGACTCCGGCATCGGCGGCAGCGCCCGCCTGCGCCGGCTCGACCTGGCCCGCCTGGCCGAGACCCGCAACTACGTCTACCTGGGCGCCTGCTCGGGCGTGATCGCCGACGCGCTGATCACCGCCCGGGACCTGCCGCTGACCGGGCGCGAGCGCTACGCCCGCGCCTTCGCCGACACGGCCGCCGGCTACGCGCCCTACCCGGGCCGCGTCACCGTCGACGGCCGGGTGGTGCACGAGGGCCCCACGGTCCTCGCCAACGTCGGCGGCGGCCCCTACCGCGGCGGCCGGTTCAAGGTCCTGCCCGACTCGCTGCTCGACGACGGACTGCTCGACGTCTGCGTCATCGGCGGCGAGGTGCCCGCGGCCGACGTGCCCGGACTGACGCTGGAGGCGGCGCACATGGACCACCCGGCGACCGTGTACGCGCGCGGCCGCCGGATCACCGTCGAACGCACCGACGGCCGACGGCTGCCGCTGGAGCACGACGGCGAGTACCAGCAGGGCATCGGCGACTCGGCCACCTTCGAGGTGCTCCCCGGAGCCCTCCCGGTCTGGGCGCCGACCACCCCCTGAAGCCAGTACCAAGCCACCTGCCGGAATCACAAGTAAGCAAGAAACAGAGGAGAACGCCCGCATGAGCGACCTGACCACCACCGTCTCCCGCTACCTCGACATCTGGAACGAGGCGGACGCCGACAAGCGCGCCGCGGCCATCGCCGAGCTGTTCACCGCCGACGCTCCGTACATCGACCCGCTCGCCGCGGTCGAGGGTCACGAGGGCTTCGGGGCCGTGGTGGCCGGTGCCCGCGACCAGTTCAAGGGCCTCACCTTCGAGCTGCACGGCACCGTCGACGCCCACCACAACCAGGCCCGCTTCCAGTGGGGCCTGGTGACCGAGCCGGGCGCCGAGCCGATCGCCATCGGCTTCGACGTCCTCGTCACCAACGACCAGGGCAGGATCCAGGGTGTCTACGGCTTCCTGGACAAGGTCCCGGCCGCCTGATCACGCACCCAGCGCGGGAGCACCGGGACCGCCGGTGCTCCCGCGTTCGTGCGCACACCGCCGACGCACGTACGGCAAGGAAGGTAGCCGCCTCATGACCGCTGTCCTCGGGGAGAGCGTGGCCCAGGCCCTGTGCGCCGACTGGGCCGAGCAGGCAGACACCCTGCCCCGGGCCGCCTCCGGCCGGGCACCGGCCGACACCCCCTTGCGGGAACTGTCGCACTGGGCCGCGTCCTTGCGCCCGCAGCACATCCCGTGCCGGGTGCTGAAGCTCGCCGCGAGCCAGGTGCTGTCGCAGATCGCCTCCATCCGGGCGGGTCTCCAGCACCCCCTCGGCAGAAAACTGGTGGCCGCCTTCGGGCACCCCATGCAGCGCGACCCCCGGCAGGCCGCCGGCGTGTTCGCCGCGCTCGGCTCCTGGCTCAACCTCGACGACACCGCCTACGCCGGGCACCTGTCGAACTCCACGGTCGCGGTGCCCCTCGCCTTCGCCTACGCCCGCGGGCTCGACGGTCTCTCGCTGCTCACCGCGGTGGTCGCGGCCAACGAGTGCGCGGCCCGTATCACCGCCTCCGCGACCCTCGGCCCGCTGCGCGGCCAGAGCGCCGTCCACACCCACCTCGCCGGCGCGGTGGCGGGGCGGCTGCACAGCGACCGGGCCTCCGCGAGCCTCTTCGAGAACGCCTTCGGACTGGCCTTCGCCATGCCCAACTGGCCGCTGATGCGCGCCTTCCTGGCCAGTGACGCCCGTCTGTTCAACACCTTCACCCCGGTGCGCACCGCGATGGACGCCTGCGACGCGGCGTACGCGGGGCTGCGCGGGGCGCCGGACATCATGGAGCACAGCGACGGCTTCCTGGCCCGGTTCGCCACCGTGCCGCTGCCGCAGGCGCTGGCCAAGGGGCTGGGCCGCCGCTGGCACACCGACACCCTCTCCTTCAAGATGCACCCCGGTGGCCCCGGCATCGACGCGGCGGTGGACTGCGCCGCCGAGATCCACCGGGAACTCGGCGCGCTCAGGCCCCGGGACGTGGCCGAGGTGGTCGTCGAGGCGTCGCTGTACACGCTGTTCGCGGGGGAGCGGGCCGCCCGCTACGTCACCGGTCCCGGCTCCCCGCTGGGCGCGCTGGTGCTGGACGTGCCCTACCCGGTGGCCACCACCCTGCTCACCGGCGAGTTCTCGGTGGACGACTTCTCCCCGCCCGCCGTGGACGACCCCGACCGCTGGGCGCTCGCCAAGCGGATCCGGCTGGAGCACGACACCCAGATGACCCGTGAACTGTTCCTGTCCGACGCGCCGTTCGGCGAGGCGGTGCGGGAGGCGGGGGAGTCGGCGGTGCCCTGGCTGCGCGGTTTCGGCGGGGACGAACTGGTCGACCTGATCGGGGCGTTGCAGGCCGACGACCGGGACTTCTCCCGGTCCACCAAGGCCACCGGCGCCCGGGTCACCGTCCGGCTGACGGACGGCCGTACGGTCTCCCGCACCCGGCTGATCCCGGTCGGCGCCGCCGGTCCGGAGACCCGCGCGGACCACGCCGGACTGGTGCGGGAGAAGTTCCTGTCGGTCGGCGGCTCGCACGAGGTCGCCGACACGGTCGGCGGCCTGCACCGGATGCGCCCGCGGGCGGTACGCCGCTGGATAGAGACGGCGTTCCTGGACTAGGGGGCGTCTCCCCCTAGGCGCGGCCGGCGTCTCACGGACCGTGCGCCACGTACAGGCGTACCGCCTCGTGCAGCCGGTAGCGGACCCGGCCGGCCCGGTCCGGCTCGCCGGCCCGGATCATCTGCCGGTGCAGGAGTTCCTCCAGCAGGTCCACGGCGTCCCGCCGGGACGGGGTCACCCGCTCCAGCATCTCCTCGACGCCGAAGTCGTCGCTCACGGCGCGCAGTTGGTGCAGGGAGGCTTTCAGCGGGGGCGGCAGGGGCCGGTGGTAGGCCGCCACGCTCGCCCGCAGGGACAGGTCACCGACGGACAGCGTGGCCAGCCGGTTCCGCTCGTCCGCCAGCCGGTCGGCCAGCTCGCGCGCCGGCCGCCGGGGCGGGCCGAGAGCCACAGCCCGGCCAGGTGCAGGGCGAGCGGCAGCCCCCGCAGTGCCGCACGACGTCCAGCGCGGCCGGCCGGTCGGCCCGGATCCGGGCCGCACCCGCCAGGTCCTCCAGCACCCGGCAGGCCTCCGGCCCGCGCAGCGTGCCGATCCGGTGACCCGACCGCCCGGGCAGGGCGGGCAGTTCGCGGCGCGCGGCGACCAGCACGGCGCTGCGACCGCCGTCCACGAGCAGCGGACGCACCTGTGCCTCGGTGACCACGTTGTCGAGCACCACCAGCACCCGCCGCCGGCTGAGCGCGTCCCGCAGCCGGGCCCGTGCCTCCTCGGGACCGCGGACACCGGCACCGCGGCCGAGGGACCGCAGGACGCGGTGGACCAACTGGTCGGAGGTGAACGGGATGCACGAGGTGGGATGCAGGTCGACGTAGACCTGGCCGTCCGGGAACCGCTCGCGCGCCGCGTGCGCGGTGCGCAGCACCAGGGCGGTCTTCCCGGAGCCCGGCGGCCCGACGACCACGGCGGGTCCGTCCCGGCCGGGGAGGCGGGCGGCCAGCGCGTCGGCGAGTGCCTCCCGTCCGGCGAGGCGGTGCCGGGGCGCCGGGGGCAGTTCGGCCGGCACGGCGGTCCCGGGCGGAGCGCCGGCACCGGCCGGCCCGTCGCCGCCCCCGGGCAGCCGTAACAGCCGCCGCGCCTCGGCAGGGGCCAGTCCCAGCGCCTCGGACAGCAGTACCAGCGACTGCCTGCGCGGCCGGGCGGTGTGCCCGGTCTCCAGATTCCGTATGGCCCGCACGCTCAGGCCGGACCGCACCGCCAGCTCGTCCTGGGTGAGACAGGCCGCCTCCCGTGCCCGCACCAGGGCCACGGCGAGGCTCGGCCCGTGCCCCGCGGGGTGCGGCCCGGCCCCGGAGGGGCACGGGAACGTCACCCGTTCTCCCGGACGGACACCACGGACGGCCCGATCGGCGGCCGGCGCAGCGCGGCGACGAACTTGTAGCGCGAGCCCCGGTACACCGAGCGCACCCACTCCACCGGAGTGCCCCCGGCGTCCCGTGAGTGCCGGGACAGCAGCAGCATCGGCAGGCCCACGTCGGTGGCGAGTAGATGGGCCTCGCGGGGTGTCGAAAGCGAGGTCTCGATGGTCTCGTCGGCCTCCGCCAGATGCACGCCGTACACCTCGGCGAGGGCCGTGTAGAGCGAGGGGTACGTGGTCAGTGAGCGCCGCAGCCCGGGGAAGCGCCGTACGGACAGATGGGTCGTCTCGATCGCCATCGGGTCGCCGCTGGCCAGCCGCAGCCGTTCGATGCGCAGCACGCGCTCGCCGGCGTCGATGCCGAGGAGCGCGGACAGCCGGGCGTCCGCGGGCACCTCGCCGATGTCCAGCACCTGCGAGGCCGGCTCCAGACCCTGGGCGTGCATGTCCTCGGTGTGCGAGGTGAGCTGCAGGGTCCGGTACAGCTTGGGCTGGGCGACGAAGGTGCCCTTGCCCTGGATGCGGTCGAGCCGGCCCTCACCGACCAGTTCCTGCAGCGCCTGCCGGACGGTGGTGCGCGAGGTGCCGAGCCGGACGGCGAGCAGGCGCTCCGCGGGCATCGCCGAGCCGGGCTCGAGCGCCCGCGTCATCTCCAGCACCTGCTGCTTGATCCGGTAGTACTTCGGCACGCGCGCGGTGCGGCCGGGCGCCCCCCTGGGGTGCTGGGCGCTGCTGACGTCGGTGGCCATGCCTGCCTTCCCGGCTGTGGGTGTGGGGGCTCCCGTTATAGCGACCAACTGCCCTATGGTCTAGTCCAACTGGCGCGAGAGGTCTAGTCCAGCGGACGCGCCGGGCCGCAAGGGGATGGGTGCGCTCCGGTGACTTTCTCGTAACGGCCGGAACGCCTTTCCGAACCGCCCTTGACACTCAAAAAGGTCTAGGCCAAGCTCCACCGTACTGGTCTACACCATTAGTGACCAGGTCCCGAGCCCTACGTGCAACAGCGTCGTACGCAGGTCACCGCCGAGGGCGTGGGGGATTAGTGGCATCCCTGAGGAGGGTGGCGTGAAGCGCAAGCTTGCTGCCGCGATCGTGATCGCGGGCATGATGGTCTCCGTCTCGGCGTGTGGCGGCGACGACGACAAGGACACGGGCAAGAACGCGGGACCGGACAGCTTCAAGGGCCAGACCCTGACGGTCTGGACGATGGACGGTTCGGCGCCGCCGCAGTGGTCGAAGGACGTGCAGGCCGCCTTCGAGAAGAAGACCGGCGCCAAGCTGAAGTTCGAGATCCAGAAGTGGGACGGGATCCAGCAGAAGATCACCACCGCCCTCTCCGAGTCCAACCCGCCGGACGTCATCGAGGTCGGCAACACCCAGACCCCGGCCTACGCCGCCACCGGCGGTCTCGCCGAACTGAGCGACCTGAAGCAGGAGATCGGCTCGGACTGGACCCCGTCGGTCTCGCAGTCCTCCGTCTACGACGGCAAGCAGTACGCCGCTCCGTGGTACTTCGCCAACCGCGTCGTCATCTACAACAAGAAGATCTGGGCCAAGGCCGGCATCAAGGACACCCCGAAGACCCGGGACGAGTTCTTCAAGGACCTGGACACCATCGGCAAGAAGACCGACGCCGAGCCGCTCTACCTGCCCGGCCAGAACTGGTACTTCTTCGACGGCCTGACCATCGGCCAGGGCGCCGACCTGGTGAAGAAGCAGGGCGACAAGTACGTCTCCAACCTCGGCGACCCCAAGGTCTCCGCGGCCATGGAGCTCTACAAGAAGTACGCCGCCTACTCCAAGGCCCCCAAGGACAAGGACGAGGCCACCCCGCAGCAGGCCACGATCTTCGCCAAGGGCAAGACCGGCGCCTTCATCGGCATGGGCTGGGAGGCCGGCACGGCGGTCCAGGCCAACAAGGCCATCGAGAAGGACCTCGGCTACTTCACCATCCCGGGCGAGAGCGCCGACAAGCCCGAGGGCGTCTTCCTCGGCGGCTCCAACCTCGCCGTCGCCCAGGGCAGCAAGAAGCAGGCCCTGGCCGAGGAGTTCCTGAAGATCGCCCTGTCCGACCAGTACGAGGGCCAGCTCGCCAAGCTCAACGGCGTCATCCCGAACAAGGAGTCGCTGGAGAGCAACCTCAAGGGCAACGGCGCCGCCGAGGCCGCCGCTCCCGGTGCCGCGGCAGGCGGCACCACCCCGCTGATCCCCGAGTGGGCCGCGGTGGAGAACACCCCCAACCCGATCAAGTCCTACATGACCGCGGTGCTGAACGGTAAGTCCCCGGCGGACGCCGCCAAGCAGGTCGAGGGCGAGATCAACAAGCGCCTGGCCCAGCAGAACTGACGACCCGCGCCGGGGGCGTCGGCGGACGCCCCCGGCTCAGTCGTCCGTACCGCCCGTAACGCCCGTACAGCCCACAGCCCGTACGGTCACGGAAGAGATGGCAACTCATGTCAGTGCAGACCGAAGGCACGGACACGGCCGGGGAGCCCGCTGTCCACAAGGCCCGGGTGCCGGCGCCGCCGACGGGTGAGGACGGCGGCTCAGGCCCGTCCGCCCGCCGCGGTGCCGCGGCTCCCTATCTGCTCCTGCTGCCGGCGCTGCTGGCCACCCTGGTCCTGCTCGGCTGGCCGCTGGTGAAGAACGGCATGCTGTCGTTCCAGAACCTCAACCCGCGGCAGCTCATCCAGCACCTCACCGAGTGGAACGGCGGCGACAACTACCAGGAGGTCCTGTCCGGTTCGGACTTCTGGCACGTCGTCGAACGGTCGGTGGTCTTCACGGCGGTCAACGTCGTGCTGATCATGCTGCTCGGCACCCTGACCGGGCTGCTGCTGGCCCGGCTCGGCAAGAGGATGCGGCTGCTGCTCCTGCTGGGCCTGGTGCTCGCCTGGGCCATGCCCGTCATCGCGGCCACCACCGTCTACCAGTGGCTGTTCGCCCAGCGCTTCGGTGTCGTCAACTGGGTGCTGGACAAGCTCGGCTGGCACTCCATGGCCGACTACAACTGGTTCGGCTCCCAGTTCTCCACCTTCTCCGTGATCACGCTGCTGATCGTCTGGCAGTCGATCCCGTTCGTGGCGATCAACCTGTACGCGGCCACCACCACGATCCCCAGGGAGCTGTACGAGGCCGCGTCCCTGGACGGCGCCGGCGCGTGGAAGAGCTTCACCTCGGTGACCTTCCCGTTCCTCCGGCCGTTCCTCTACGCCACCACGTTCCTCGAGGTCATCTGGGTGTTCAAGGCCTTCCCGCAGATCTTCGCGATCAACGAGGGCGGCCCCGACCACCTCACCGAGACCCTGCCGATCTACGCCTTCGTCGAGGGCGTCGGCAACCAGCACTTCGGAGTCGGCGCGGCGATCTCCTTCCTGACCATCCTGGTGCTGCTCGTCATCACCTCGTACTACCTGCGCATGGTGCTCAAGCAAGAGGAGGACGAGCTGTGAAGCGCTCGGTCTTCGGCCGCATCTGGCCCAACGCGACCGCCGTCGTCCTCTTCGCCGGCTTCGTGTTCCCCGTCTACTGGATGTTCGCCACGGCCTTCAAGCCGACCGGCGACATCATCTCCGAGAACCCGGTGTGGTTCCCGACGGACATCACCGCGGGCCACTTCTCCAAGGCCGTGCGGGCCGACCACTTCTGGACCCTGGTCCTCAACTCCGTCACCGTCACGGTCAGCGCCGTGCTGCTGTCGCTCGTGATCGCCCTGTTCGCCGCCTTCGCGCTCGCCCGGATGCGGTTCAGGGGCCGGCGCGGCTTCATCGTGACCTTCATGCTGGCGCAGATGGCGCCCTGGGAGGTCATGGTCATCGCCATCTACATGCTGGTCCGCGACAACGACATGCTCGACAGCCTGGTCCCGCTCACCGTCTTCTACGCGATCATGGTGCTGCCCTTGACCATCCTGACGCTGCGCGGCTACGTCGCCGCGGTGCCGAAGGAGCTGGAGGAGTCCGCGATGGTCGACGGCTGCACCCGCACCCAGGCATTCGTCCGGGTGATCTTCCCGCTGCTGGCCCCCGGCCTGATGGCCACCTCGCTGTTCGGCTTCATCACCGCCTGGAACGAGTTCCCGCTGGTCCTGATCCTCAACAAGGACATCGAGAAGCAGACCCTGCCGCTGTGGCTGTCCCAGTTCCAGACCGCCTTCGGTGACGACTGGGGGGCCACGATGGCAGCCTCGTCCCTGTTCGCGCTGCCCATCCTGATCCTGTTCATCTTCCTGCAACGCAAGGCTGTCAGCGGTCTCACCGACGGCGCCGTGAAGGGATGACGCCCCCGATGACAACACTCACCACTGGGCCCGGCACCCTCACCCGGGACGCGCTCGCGGTGCTGCAGCCGGGGTTCGACGGCACCACCGCCCCGGACTGGGTGCGCCGCAGGCTCGGCGAGGGCCTCGCCTCCGTCGCCCTGTTCGGCCGCAACGTCGTCACCGAGAAGCAGGTCACCGCGCTGACCGCGCAGCTGCGCGCGGAGCGGGACGACCTGCTGGTGGCCATCGACGAGGAGAGCGGGGACGTCACCCGCCTGGACGTGCGCACCGGCTCGTCCTTCCCCGGCAACCACGCGCTCGGCGCCGTCGACGACCCCGGCCTCACCCGGGGCGTGGCGCGCGAGCTGGGCCGGCGCCTGGCCGCCTGCGGTGTCAACTTCGACTGGGCGCCGTCCGCCGACGTCAACGCCGACCCCGACAACCCCGTCATCGGCGTGCGTGCCTTCGGCGCGGACACCGCACTGGTGGCCCGGCACACCGCCGCCTGGGTCGAGGGCCTGCAGTCCACCGGCGTGGCCGCGTGCACCAAGCACTTCCCCGGGCACGGCGACACCAACGTCGACTCCCACCACGCGGTGCCGCGCATCGACGTGGACGCCGAGACGCTGTACGCGCGTGAACTGCCCCCGTTCCGGGCGGCGATCGCGGCCGGCAGCCGGGCCGTGATGAGCGCGCACATCCTCGTCCCGGCTCTCGACCCGGACCGCCCCGGCACCCTCTCCCGCCGCGTCCTCACCGACCTGCTGCGCGGCGAACTCGGCTACCAGGGCCTGATCGTCACGGACGGCATGGAGATGCGCGCCATCTCCGGGACGTACGGCCTGGAGCACGGTGTGGTGCTCGCCATCGCGGCGGGCGCGGACGCGATCTGCGTCGGCGGCGGCCTGTGCGACGAGGCCACCGTGCTGAACCTGCGCGACGCGCTGGTGGCCGCCGTGCGCTCCGGCGAACTGCCGGAGGAGCGGCTGGCCGACGCCGCCTCGCGGGTGCGGGAGCTGGCGAGCTGGACGGCCGCGGCCCGCGAGGACGCCGGGACCGTCGGGCCGGAACCGGAGATCGGCCTGGTCGCGGCCCGCCGCGCGCTGACCGTGACCCGCGGCGCCGCCGCCGCGCCGGTCACGCGGCCGGTGTTCGTGGCCCGGTTCGACCCGGCGCCGAACATCGCCGTCGGCGACGAGACGCCGTGGGGTGTGGCCGCCGAGCTGACGCGGCTGCTCCCGGGCAGCGCGGCCGGTTCGTTCACCGGGCCCGAGGCGGGCCGCGAGGCGCTCGCGGCGGCGGCCGGCCGGCGGGTCGTCGCCGTGGTCCGCGACGAGCACCGGCACGGCTGGATGGGCTCCGCCCTGGACGCCCTGCTCGCCGCCCGCCCGGACACCGTCGTGGTCGAGATGGGCGTCCCGCAGGCCCCGCCGCGCGGCGCCGCGCACATCGCCACCCACGGCGCCGCCCGCGTCTGCGGTGTGGCGGCGGCGGAGGCCGTCGTCGCGGGCTGAGCAGCCGCGCCCGAGCCGTCACCGAGGCCGGGACCAGGCCCCCACCGGGGTCCGGTCCCGGCCTTTCCCGTGCCGGACGGGCGGCATTCCAGCGGCAGTTGGGCGGCACTTTGCCGGGGTACCGACCGGTAGTCGTTGACACCCTCAATTGGTCTAGTCCAGCTTGGGAGGGCGCTTCTGTTCGATCACCACGGAGTGACGGCATGCACCAGCCCACCACCCCCTACCTCCACCGAGCGGCCTCCGGCCGCCCCTACTTCAGCGCGGACGGCGAGACCTACCTCGCCCCGACCCCGCTGCGCGACCTCGAGAAGTCCCAGCCCCTGAGGGTGCTGTCCGAGGACGACTTCGCCTTCTGGCAGACCTACGGCTACGTCGTCGTCCGGGAGGCCATCACCCCCGGCGAGGCCAAGGGCCTGCTCGACCTCGCCCTCGACTTCCAGGGTCTCGACCCCGACCGCCCCGAAACCTGGTACGAGGAACCGGAGTTCCGCTCCGAACTCGACCGGCACCTGTTCATCTACGGCTTCGTCGAGGCCTACCACCACCAGCTCATCTGGGACAGCCGGCAGACCCGCCGCGTCCACGACGCCTTCGTGGACGTCTGGGACTGCGAGGAGCTGTGGGTCACCCTCGACCGGCTCAACCTCAACCCGCCCAACACCGGCACCCGTTCCCGCTCCCTGATCGAAGCGACCGACGAGGGCTTCGACATCGAGCTGCACTGGGACGTCGACACCACCCTCGCCGTACTGCCGCAGCGGGTCCAGGGCATCATCGCGCTCACCGACACCCGCCCCGAACTCGGCGGCTTCCAGTGCGCACCCGAGCTGTTCCGCCGCTTCGAGGAGTGGCGCGTCGCCCAGCCCGCCGGCCGCGACCCGGTCCGCCCGGCCGTCGACCGCGCCGAGTTCCCCGTGGTCCGCCCCGACCTCCAGGCCGGCGACCTGCTCATCTTCAACGGGCTGCTGGCGCACGGAGTGGCACCCAACAACTCCGGCCAGGGCCTGCGGGCCGTCCAGTACCTGTCGATGATGCCCGCCCTGGAGGAGCACACGGAGCTGCGCCGGTCCCGCGTCGAGTCCTGGCGCACGCGTCGTACGCCCGACTGGAACGCGACCCTGCTCGGCGACGCCCGCAGGCCGGAGGCCCTGCGCTACGGGCCCGCCGAACTCGACGCGCTCGGGCGCAAGGTGCTCGGCCTGGACTCCTGGTCCGGCACGGAAGGGGCACAGTGAACCGCGTCTGCCTCTGCCTGCCCACCAACCGGGCCTGCCCCGCCACCGTCCGCGCCGTCCACGAGGAAGCGGCCTACGCGGCACGGCGCTTCGGCGCCGACGTCCAACTGCTGATCCTCGACTCCTGCGACGACCGCACCCGCGCCGAGCACGCCCGCGTGGTCGCGCAGCTCCCGCCGACGGCCGGGGTCACCGTGCACCACCTGGGGGAGGAGGCGCAGGCCGACTTCCTGCGCCGCGCGATCCGGCGCGCCGGCCTGCCCGGGCCCGGCCGCCTGCTCGGCCTCCTGCTCCCCTCCGGAGTCTCCTACGGCTCCTGCACCGACCGCGCCTTCCTGCTGGCCGCCGCCCTCGGCTGCCGGTCGGTGCACCGCAGGGACTCCGACAGCACCTACCAGGTCAGGGACGGGGCGAAGGTCTTCCCCGTCCACCACGAACTGCCCGCGCTGGGCCTGCGGGCCGCCGACGCCTCGGCCCACGTCACCGTCACCGACCTCGAGTCGGCCCACACCGGCCGCCCGGTGTCCCTGGCCGGAGCCTCCTTCATCGGTGAACTCTCCGTCGACGTCGGCGGGATACGGCTCCTCGACGAGGGGATCTACCACGACGTCGTCGGCCTGTGGGCGCCCGCCGGCTGCGACCCGCGGGACAGGCACCGGCTGGTGGAGGAGTCCTTCACCGGAGCGGGCACCAACCCCTTCACCCGCGACCACTCCACGCTGACCCTCGTGGACCCGATGCGGGTGGACATGTGCAACATCGCCCTCCACCACGACGTGTACGAACGGATCCCGCTGCCCCGGCCACCGACACCATCGGCAGCGACTACTTCCTCACCCACCTCGTCCACGACGCCACGCTCCCCGGCGTCCTGCACAACCGGCACATCGAGAACTTCCACACCCCGAACGCCGCACGGACGCCGGCTTCACCGCCTACCAGACCCGCTTCGTGAAGTTCCTGCTCTCGATGCTCTACTTCCACCACGTCTACGACCGCATGGCCGCGGCGGGCGCCGAGCTCCTCGACGAACGGCAGCGCGTACGCGCCGAACCGGTCGTGGGGTTCCTGTGCGAGAGCACCGCCCTGGACCGGGCCGAGAACGTGTGGCGCCTGGACCGGATCGACACCGCCTACCGCAAACTCGGCGGCCGTTACGAGCAGTTCGCCGAAGGGCTCTCCCACCGGCGCGCGGAACTGCTGGACCGGGCCCGCCGGGACATCGACGACTTCGCCCTGCTCACCGAGGCCTGGCCCGCGCTGGTGGACGCGGCCCGCGACACGGCACCCGGAAGCGGGGCACCGTGAAACCCGGCCCGCGGCTGACCGCCGCACTGGCCGACGCCGCCGCGGACCGCATCGTCTACGACCTCGTCGGCATCGAGGGCCAGCTCGACCGGCTGCGCGCCGAACTGCCGGGCGTCCAGGTCCGCTTCGCCCTGAAGGCCTGCCCCGTCGACGAGGTGCTCCGGTGCCTGGCGGACCGGGGCGCCGGCTTCGACGCCGCGAGCCCCGCCGAGATCCGGCAGGCCCTGCGCACCTCGGTCCCCGCCGGCCGCGTGCACTACGGCAACACCGTGAAGTCCGACGCGGACATCGCCGAGGCCCACCGGCTCGGCGTCCGCACCTTCGCCACCGACAGCGTTCAGGACGTCCTGGCGATCGCCGAACACGCCCCCGGCGCGCGGGTGTTCTGCCGCCTCGCCACCAGCGGCGACGGCGCCCTGTGGGGCCTGAACCGCAAGTTCGGCTGCTCCGCGGAGGACGCCGTGCGCATCCTCACCACCGCCCGCGCATCCGGACTCACCCCGGCCGGCCTCTCCGTGCACGTCGGCTCGCAGCAGATGACCGGCGAAGCCTGGCAGCGGGCCGTGGACCTGCTCGCCGAGGTGCTCGTGACACTGGACGGGCTCGGCATCGCACCGGACCACGTCAACCTCGGCGGCGGCCTGCCCGCGCTCGGCTACCTCGACCGGCACGGCGACCCCCTCGACCCGCCCCTGGACAAGATCCTCACCGTGATCCGCGAGGGCATGGAGCGCCTGAGCGGTCTCACCGCCGGCCCCCTGGGCCTCGTCATGGAACCCGGGCGGCACCTCGTCGCCGACCACGGAGCCATCCGCGCGCACGTCTACCGCCTGACCGGGCGGACCCTGCCGGACGGCGGCCACGCCCGCTGGCTCTACCTCAGCGTCGGCCGGTTCAACGGCCTGTACGAGATGGACCAGGTGAGCCACCGGCTGCTGTTCCCCACCCACCCGGACGGGGAGCGCGTACCCGCCGTCGTGGCGGGCCCCACCTGCGACAGCGACGACGCGTACGGCGGCGGACGGCACCCGGCCCGCGTCCCCCGCGCGGCCGCCTCCGGCGACCCGGTCTGGATCCTCTCCGCCGGCGCCTACGCCACCAGTTACACCACCCGGGGCTTCAACGGCATCCGCCCGCTGCCGTGCGTCTGCACGCGCGGTCCGGAAGGACAACACTGACATGACAGACCTGATACGCGGTATCACCGAGGCCGACTGGCCCCAGATCGCGGCCCTGGAGGCCGGGGCGTACGCGGACACCCCGCTCACCGAGGGCGAGGCGGGACTGCGTTCCCGCGCCTCGGCGGGCACCTGCTTCGTGCTGGACCTCGACGGCCGCCTCGCGGGCTACGTACTGGCCCTGCCCTACCCGATGTTCCGCTACCCGGACCTGGCCCGGCCGGAGCGCGTCGCCCACCGGTCGCCCAACCTCCATCTGCACGACCTCGTGATCGGCGCGCCCCTGCGGCGCAGGGGACTGGGCAGCCGCCTGGTGCGCCACCTGACCCACGCGGCGGGCGCGCGCGGCTACCGCACGATGTCGCTGATCGCGGTCGCCGGCAAGGAGCCCTTCTGGCGGGCCCACGGCTACCGGCCGCACCCCGGGGCCCGGCTGCCCGCCGGCTACGGCGGCGACGCGGTGTACATGTCCGCGCGGGTGACCTCCGGACACCGGAGGGCCGGCTGATGCGGGACGCCGGCTTCCGCCGCGCCAAGTGGTCCATCGCCGCGCTGTTCTGCTTCCTCGGCCTGCAGTACGCCACCTGGGCCGCCCGGCTCCCCGCGCTCAAGGCACGGCTGGACCTGGGCGCCGGCGAAGTGGGTCTGCTGCTGATGGCCTGCGGCGCGGGCGCGGCGGCCTCCTTCCCGCTGGTCGCCCACCTGATGCGCAAGGTCGGCTCCCGGCGCCTGTCCCTCGCCTCCGCCCTCTGCCTCACCGCGCTGCTGGCGGCCCTGTCGGTGGTGCCGGACTACCCGCTGGCCCTGCTGGTCGTCTGCGCCGACGGTGTCGCCGTGGGCTGCCTGAACGTCGCGATGAACGCCCAGGGCGCGGCACTGGAGGCGGCCCACGGCCGCACCGCCATGTCCCAGCTGCACGCCACGTTCAGCGCCGGCCTGCTCGCCGCCGCGCTCCTCGCCTCCGGCGTCACCGCCCTCACCCCGTCCGTCCCGGCCCACTTCGCGGTGGCGGCGGCGCTCCTGCTCCTACTGCTCGCCGCCGCGCGCCGGGGGCTGCTGCCGCACCCGGACCCCGGCCCCGGGACCCCCGACAGGAAGCGGTCACGCCTGGCCAGGCCCGCCGGGAGGACCCTGCTCATGGGCTGCGCCATGGCCTTCGGCACCATCACCGAGGGCGCCATGAACGACTGGTCCACGCTCTACCTGAAGGACGTCGTCAGGGCCTCGTCCACCGTCGCACCGCTGGGTATCGCCGTCGTCTCGGCCATGATGCTGCTGGCCCGGGTACGCGCGGACCGCTGGCGCGACCGCTGGGGAGACGCCCGCGTGGTGCGCACCGGCAGCGCCGTGGCCGGTCTCGGCCTGGCCCTCGCCCTGGCGGCCGGCGGCGTGCTGCCCACCCTGCTGGGCTTCGCCTGCGTGGGCCTGGGCGCGGCCGCGGTGACCCCGTGCGTGTACGTGGCCGCCGCCGGACGCGGCCCGGACGCGTTGTCCCTGGTCGCCGCAATGGGAACGACGGGCCTGCTGGCCGGCCCGGCGCTGATCGGCTTCGTGGCGGGCGCGGGCGGCCTGACGCTGGGCATGGCGACGGTCGCGGCCTCCGCCCTGACCGTCACCCTGGCGGCGGCCTGGATCCCGTGGCGGGAGCGGGTTGCCGCACCCGCGCGCTAGCTTGGCGCCGCGGTGCGGGTCCGGCCGTTCTTGAGTACTCCAAAGTAGTCCCGATAAGGCAGTTCGAGCCGGATCACCGAGCCGTACCGTTTCCGGATCGCGGCGACCGTGGCCGCCTTCGGGGCTCGCACCACTCGGGACACCGGAGGGTCGTCGACCAGGCCGGCGTAAGGCTCCTCGACCAGTCGGCGAGAACCCCGGTCCCGCGACGTGTCCCAGGTCAGCGTCTGCCCTTGCGCGGACAGTCGGGTCGGCTCCGCCGCCTTCGCACCCTGGGGGTTGGGGCCCTCGTCCCGGTAGTAGGCGACGAGCCGCACTCCGTAGCCGGTGTGGGTGAACGGGATGGAACCTCCGGAGCTTCGCGGCCCGGACCTGTCGCGGTCACCCGCGGCCAGGACGCCGTCGAGGGTGTCGCCCATGTGCTCCGGGTCGGCACCGTAGTAGGCGGTGACGTTCATCGAACAGGCGATCTTGTAATTGTCGGTCTCCTGCTGGAAGAACCAGCCCGGTCCCGAACCCGGTACGCACACGTCGTGCACCACGACCAGGCCCAGCGAGAGGGAGGTGCGGTCGGCGTACGCCAGCGCCACGTCCCGAAGACGTTCCTCCGTCCGTTCCCGGGCCTGGACCGCCCGCCCGCTGCTTCCGAGTTCGCGCAACTCTCGTTCGCCGACGGCACGGTCCGGGGTCGAGGAACAGGCGGAGACCGCGAGCAGGACGACTGCCGCCAGCGATCCCCACACACTCCTCCCGCCGGCGGACCGTCGCGGGAGGGCCCCGGGTGTCCGGCATTCCGTCATGCTTGTCCGCCTCTCATCGACACTCCCGTCGGCAGGTGCTCTTCGTGACACGCCCCCGCTCCGGCCGTCACTGTCCACCAGGACGGCCGGGCCGGGCATGAGTACCTTCCCCTGCTCGGACGGCTCCGGTGCGGCCCGCACGAGGACCGCACCGGAGCACTCACCGCCGACCGTTACAGGCCCATGCCCGACATAGTGCGCTCCAGGGAGTTCGCGTACAGGCGCGCGCCCCCGATCTTCGGGTGGAACGACTGAGCCGACAGGCCGAACTGGTTGACGAGCGGCCAGTCCTTGACCGGTTCGTCCGACTTCACCAGTGTCTTCACGATGCCGTGGACCTGCTCCGGGGAACCGCACACGCCCTTGCCCGAGAAGTCGCTCTTCGGGTTGGAGAACCACGCTTTGATGCCCGCGGCCTTGGCGTCGTCGACCGCACCCTGCATCGCCGCCGCCAGCGTGTCGGCGGTGTCGTCCAGCCAGCCCGCGGACTCCTCGGACATACCGATGGCCATGCCCGTGAAGCCGATGTTCAGGCATGATCCCTTGTCGGAGATCAGGGGCGGGTACCCCATCAGCACGATCTTCGCGTTCGCGGCCCGCTTGTGGATCTGCGTCAGGACCTCCGTGATGTCCGGCCGGACGACATCGTTCATGAGGCCCGGAACGGCCGTTTCCAGCGGCTGACCGACGAACTTCTTGTCCCGGCCGTTGACCGGGTCGTCCGTCTTGTCGAACGTCTGGTTCTTGCAGTTGCCGTTGCCGAGGGACAGCAGGCACTTCTGGACGATCTCGGAGAACCGGGAGTCGTTCCCGCCGATGGAGATCGTGACCAGCGTCGTGTTCTGGTCCAGGTACCCCTTGTCGATCTGGGGCAGTTCCTTGCCGCTGCCCTGGATCACGCCACCGTGCTTCGTGGCGCCCGGATCTTTCACCTCGGTCATCACGTTGTAGGTGCGGGCACCGGAGCACGCGATCAGGTGGTAGTCCATGCTCGCGTCCAGCGAGTCGTCCAGCTCGCCGATGGACTTCGACGCCCCGGGCAGTTTCGCCTGGCGCGACCACGCCTTGGTGGAGCGGTGGCAGGCGTCACGGGCGTTGTCGTCCAGCTTGCTGCGGTAGTTGGTCTCCGCGTAGTAGTCCCGGTCGCCCTCGGAGGCGCCCTCGCCGGAGGAGTACGAGTCACCCATCGCGACGACCGAGTTCTTCGGCTTGCCCGCCAGCGGCTGGAAGGCGACCGCGCCCCAGGCGATGTCCTCGTCGGCCGTGCCGTCCTGGGTGGAGCTCGACAGCGTCACCGCCGGCCGTCCCGTGAAGTGGAAGGCGCCCAGGCTCACCCAGCGCCCGGCGCGCTGCTGCACGGACCGCTCCGGGCTCTTGCTGTCGCTGTTCAGGACGTGGTAGCCCGCGAGCCGCGTCTGCGCGCCGGTGTCCGGCAGGTGCACCAGCACGCGGGCCCAGGTCATGTTCTGCCCGAGGGTCCAGGTGCCGTTGATGGTCATCCGGCCGGTGTCGCCGCCGAGATGGCCGGCGTCGCGGGTGTGGGCGTACCAGAAGTGACCGCCGTAGCCGCCGCCGACCTGGTGGAGGTCCTCCTTGCCCTCGTAGTGCCCGTCCTTGTCGGCGTTGAAGTGGAAGCCGAAGGATCCCGCCGACTTGACCGGCCCGCAGTCGGACCACGTAGGTGTCCCGTCCGCCACCGAGGCCACGACCTTCGCCCCCGACGGTGCGCCGGTGCACACCGGGGTGCCGTCCTTGAGCCGATGGCCCTGTCCGGGTTCCGAGATCAGCGTCTGGTACTTGATGTTCTCGTGTCCGCAGCTCATGGAGCAGTCGGACTTCCAGGTGACGTTGGGCTGGTTCCACCAGTACTGCTTGTAGCAGTCCTCGTTGGAGCAGTTCGGCGGGACGTTCGCGTCACAGCCGTTCTTGGTGTTGCAGAACGCGTCCAGCGGCGGGGAGACCATGCTGCGGTAGGCCTTCATGGTCCACCACGCGGGCTGGAAGCCGGCCGAGGAGAACCCGGAGTCGCCCGGCCAGTCCTGGTGGCCGTCGGTGCCGTAGGAGAAACCGGTGTCGATGGACCAGGCGGCCCAGCCCATCACCTTCTCCTCGTACGGCCAGTCCTGCGGATGCGCGGCGTCCTTGTTCGCCTCGGGGCCGTCCACGTCGGTGTCCATGAACGGGTGCCCCCAGCTCTTCTTGTAGAGCGGGTTGGCCGGGTTGTTGTACCAGCCCAGACCCCAGTGGCCGGCGTTCGTGCCCGCGGCCGCGGGCGGGTTGAAGCCGAGGTTGTAGTTCCACACGGCGGTGAACCAGTTCTCCACCATGGCCGGGTCGTCGTTGTTGACGGTGACCGTCTGGCCGCTCTTGTGGACCTCGTTCCACTTGTCGGCGAGGATCGACATCGAGGCCGCGATGTTCGTGGCGTAGTCGGTCGCGACGAGCTTCTGCAGCGCCGGGGACAGGGCGGTCTCCTTGTGCCCGTTGTCGTCGGTCTTCTCGTGACCGGCCAGGCGCATGCCGTCGGTGACCTGTCCGACGCCGTAACCGCAGTCGGACTTGTCCCAGTGGATCTGCCAGTAGGCGTCCGGGTCGTCCTTGACCGCCTTGCGGCCGTAGTAACCGTCCATCGCGGCCAGCGGGTTGCCCATCTGGCCGGGGATCGAGCCGTTCTCGGCCTGCCACAGGTTGGACTCCTGCGCCATGATGCCGAGCAGCACGTTCGCCGGGATGCGCCCCTTGCCGTCACCGCCCGCCAGCTTCGGCACCGGGAACAGGCCCTGCGGGTCGATGTTGCCGAGGCCGGCCTGGCTGCGGTAGCCGCCCTGCCGCAGGTACTGGGCCCGCAGTTGGCCGCGGACGGCCATGTCGACCGCCCACTCGACCTGGTTGGGGTCGGCTGCAGCGCCTGCGCGTTGACGTCGTTGCGGGAGACGGCGCAGATGCGGTCGGTGTCGCGCGGGTCGAACTGCGCGTTCGGGTCCGCGACGCCGGACAGCGAGGACCGCTTGGCCCCGCCACGGGTGCCGGGGTGCGCGGGCGAGGGGTTCTTGCCGCCCGGCGCGGTCGTGTCCGCGACCGTCTGCTCCACCTTCCGGCCGGTGGCGGTCGCCGTGCTGGTGACCGTCACCGGCTGGTCCGCCGCCACGGTCTCGGGGTCGGCGCGGGATCGCCCTGGGGCGGGGCTCCGCCTTGGAGAATCCCTTGCCCGCGTTCCTGACGTGCGCGAGGCCCGCGCGGACACCGGGGTGAGCACCGGTTCCACGGCGAGACGCCCCAGGGTGGAGATGTCCGTGTCGGCGGGGCGTCGATCCGGGTGATCCCGGTGCCCTGCGTCCTGGGGGCCGCCGCGGGGTCGCCGGTGAGGAACACCCGGCCCTCCGCACCCGGCATCAGGTCGAGGTCGCCGAGCTTCCCGGTGGCGACCAGGGCCGGCTTGCCGTGCCCGGACCACACCTTCGCCCGTGCCCTCTTCGTGTCCTCGCGCTCGACGAAGCCGATCCGGCCGTTCCCCGCCGGCCGGATGTCGAAGGGGACGCTGTTCCCGGTGGCGAGGCTCTTCACCTTGCCGGAGCGGTCGATGTGCACCAGGTCGCGGCCGCGCGCGGCCACCGCGCCGTCCGCGACCGGGACGGCACTGGTGACCTCGCCACGGAGCGCCGCCTCGTCGAGTGTCCTGCCCGCCGCGTCGACGGTCACCACACGGGTTCGTGTCTTCGCGGGGTCGTTCATGTCCCGGAACGCGGTGAAGGCGGCCGTGTGCGTCCGGGTGTTGCAGGACGGGTCGAAGTAGGCCAGGGACACCGTGAACGGCAGCTTCGTCACGTGCCCGTCGGAGGTGTTGACGATGGCGGCGAAGGCGCCGCCCTGCATGAGGTCGGGCTTGTTGGTGAAGTGGCGCGGAGCGTAGACGGCCGCGACGTGGTCGCGGTCCAGTACGCACTGGTTGCCGATCCAGGAGTCCGCCGTCATGCCCGGTTCGGACAGGGCGGCGGCGGTCCTCCACTCGTAGGCCCGGCTGCTGTCGGCCACCAGGATCTTCAGCCCGCCGATGTCGGCGGCCGCGGTCACGGCCCGGTCTGCGCTGCTCCTCCACCCTTGCCGAGCAGGCTGTCGGGATGCGCGACCCTGGCGGGCGGCGTCGGTCCGGACCGGTGCGGTGCGGCGCCGGGCCGCGGTGCCGCGAGGGCGGTGGGAGCGGTCTGTATGAGGGTGCCGGTCAGCGCGGCGCAGGCCACCACGGCGGCCAGCGGCGCGAGCCGGTGTCTTCTTGCTCTCAAGAGAGATTCCCCGTATTTCCCCGTTTTGATGTGGAGTTGTGATGCGCCGCGGCGGCGAGGGCCGCACCGGCGGGAGGCGGACTGGTCAGGTCCGCCCACCCGCACGGCGTGGAGCGCCCTCGGCCCGGTGCGCGGTGCGCGCGTCAGCCGTGGACGAGCGGAGAGCCCGTCAGCTCCTTGGTGAACGCGCCGTGTCCGTCGCCCTCGATGTCGTAGACGATCGTGGCGTCGGTCGACCAGAACACCTCGCCGTCGTAGACGGGGACGGAGCGACGCAGTTGTTGGCGGGCTCGTCCTGGAACCAGCTGTAGTTGTCGTTCACGAGCTGGGTCAGGTCACAGGTCTTGCTGGTGACGACGTGGTCCTCGCTCGTCTTGGTGAGACGCTCCTCCACCCGGCTCGTGATCTTGAAGCTGGTGAACCGCTTGGAGTTGTCGATGACCTGGTCGTCGAGGATCTGCCAGTACGTCATCGACCGCGTGGCGAGACCGCCGTTCTTCAGCGCCAGGCTGTTGTCGACGTAGTACTCCGACTGCGGCTTGCTGCCGGGGAAGGTGATGTCGAACGTGGTGGTGGTCGAGGTCGTCGCGGCGGCGGCCGGGCCGGCCAGAAGCGCGCCGAGGGCGACGGCGGTTGAGACGAGTCCGACGGCGGTCAGCGTTCTGCGCATGAGTGGTCCTCACTGATGGGTCCGGAGTACGACCTCGTGCGGGGTGCCGCCGCTTCCGCCGCGCTGGACCGGCACGCGCGTGCGCGAACCCGGCCGTGCCCGCCCACTCCCGAATCGCCCGTCAGCGCGGGCGGGCAGGGGTGGGCGCGCTCGTCTGGCGAGTCGCGGATTCGAAGGTCCCCGTGGATGGTCGGCGCCCGGCCGGACTGGTCGGGTCCGATGCCTGCGATGGGCGCCCGTCACTGTAGACACACGGGAAACACCGGCAGAAGGGCCGATCCCGATCGTGGCGCAAAGTCGCTCCGCGAAGCGGAGTCTGTACCAATGGGGCCCGCTGACCAGCGATTTGGCCGCTGAGACCGGTCAACCAGTGCAGAAGCGGAAGGAGATGTGACTCATTCGTGAAGATCAGTAATGGCCGAAAATGGGTTACCGGTGCGTAGTGTATTCCCGCTGACTTGTCAGGGACCCAGGTGGATGAGGCCGGCCAGGGCCGTCACCATCCTCGGGGAGGACGACAGCAACCGGCGCAGTGTCCGGTGCAGGGCACGGGCGGAGCGTTCCGGATGCAGTCGGCCGTCGATGCCCAGCAACTCGTTGTAGACGGCGTCCGTGACCCGGGTGGCGACGGAGTCCTCCACCTCGTCCAGTACCGCGATCACATGGCGATAGCCCGCCGACTGGAAGGACCCCGCCAGTGCCCATCCGCCGCTCTCCGGCCCCTCGCCGTAACGAGCCGTATGACAGGCGGAGAGATAGGCCAGCGCGCCGCCGGAGACGATGCCGCGCCGCATATGCCGCCCGGTGAGCGCTTCACCGCCACCGAGGTACATGCCCGGAACGCCGCCTCGCAGACCGGCGTGGCCGGTGAAGTGGAAGAAGGGATAAGCAGGCAGGAGTGCCAGTACGTTCGAAACGGTGGCCTGCTCACCGCCGAGGAACCGGGTGCCGGGTACGAGCTGCCGGATCAGATCGACTTCCCGCGCCCCGTGGGGCAGATCGCCGTCCGGGCTCACGACGAGCATCCGTTGGACGCCCGGTTCGTCACCGTAATGTTCGTCGCGTCGCGCGGACATCAGCGCTTGGACGCTCGGCGTGTACGAATGGACCGCGTGGTCCATCGCACGATCGAGCGTGCTCCCCGCGGCGTGGAAAGGCAGTCCGGAGAACGGACCGGTGGGGCACCACCAAAGGCGTGGCATAGCGTCGTCCGAGGCCGCCGGGTGGCCTGCCGGACCCTGACCGGGCAGTCCGAGGGCATCCAGGACGGGTCGCACAGCGACGTCCCAGAGCCAGTAGAGCATGTCCGTGGTCGCCATGGCCCGCTCGGACCTGCGGGCCGCTGACTGCGGCGCGAGAGCTGTGGCCTCCTGGTACCGGCGTACCCGTTCCCGGATGTCCGCGAGACGGACAGCGGGCAGGGGAAGCGCCGCGACCCCCGAGGAGTGACCAGCAGTGCGTCACACCTCCGAGCGGCCGCGCTAAGGACCACTACGGGCCCCTCCCCGGCGGCCATGAGCAGCCGCCGGGCGGGCACGGGGACAGGAAGTCCTCGAAACCGGGAACGGCACGGACCGCGTCGAGCAGGTGTTCCAACTGGGCCTGAGGTCTCTCCCGGCGCCGATGCTCCAATGGCTGTCCCCGTTCGGGGTGCAGATGGAGGAAAGCCCACAGCCACCGCAGCTCCGTGGCCAGGGAGGGCGCCACCTCGCTCAGCCGGTCCACATCGCCGTGGGACTGCTCACGCCACGCCGACAGCAGAACGCCGCGTAGCTCCAGGAACTCCAGTGCCCGTTCCGGCATCCCCGCTTCGATCGCACAGGCGGCGGCCTCCCGGCTCAGCTTCTCCCACGCCGGAGCGGCGTGATCGCGCACGTCGGCGGGCAGCAACAGTACCGGCGGCAGCAGTTCGGTGACGGCCTCGTAGCTTCGCATGACCTCGGCGCCCGCGTTCAGCCGCGTTGCCAGAGACCCCCACACCACTGCGGCCCGCAGCCGCTGCAGTGGCGGCGCGGCCCGGTCACGGCAGACCTGTTCCACGCCGCGCGCCGCATCGTGGAGAAGCTGGCTCGGTGCTTCTTCCATGCCATGGATCAGCGCCGCTCTGGCCAGCAGCGCGGACGCCCGGGCCGCTCCTCCCTGCCGGATGTCGGCCTGCGCGCTCTCCAGCGCGAAGTCCAGGAGAGTGAGGGCCCGGTCGAAGTCCCGGTCCCGGTCGTGACCGCTGTGAGTGGAGTCGGCAGTGTGCAGCGCGAGGACAGTGGACGCGAACGCGGCGGCGTGCGCGACGTCCTGCGGCGCATCGTCGAAGGAGAGCTCCTGTTCGGCGTTCTCCAGACCTGCGGCGGCCAGTTCCAGTGCCTGTCCGTCCCCGAACGCCTCGTACCTCAGCAGCAGGCATTCGGCTCGCTGCAGCAACGCGTCATGGCGGTCCGCGCGTTGCCAGTCCGCCGTGGCCGCGGAGGCGGCCGCCTGGAATGCCTCCACGGCCTGATCGAGTTCGGACGGCTCGCCGTTCAGCCGGAAGCCGTCGAGTCTGCACCGGGCGACTTCGAGGAGCGCTCTCTGCCGCCACACCGCCGTTCTGGGCAGCCCGCTGACCGCGCGCCCGGCGAGGACGGTGGCCTCCTCCAGGTTCGCGGCGTCCCGCGTCAACGAGTGCTGCAGTCGCAGTACTTCCGCGTGAGCGAGCTCCAGGAGCGGACGCCTGATCCGGTCCTCCCTATGGACGAGTGACAGTGCCGATCCGGAGCGGACGAGGGTATCGAGGAGGAGGTTGGGCTCGCCGTACATCCGGAAGCGTGCGAGGGACACCGAGGCCAGGACGGCCTGCTGTTCGGCCAGGTCGGACCGCGACTCCTGCGGGGCATCGAAGCGCTCGGCCAGATCCTGGGCACGGTCCAGGCTGCCGGGGCTTCCCGTAGTCCTGTGCCGCGCCAGGTGGATTCGGGCCAGTGGCAGAGCGACGAACGCTTCATCGCCGGCGGCGAGGCCCCTGCGGCCGACGAACTCCAGGGCGGTCTCGGGGACGTTCTCACGTGGTTCCACCATGTGCAGGACCACACATGTGCGGAGGAACTCGAGCAGGAGCCGCCGCTCCTCGCCCGGAAGGACCGACGAAGAGCCGAGGGGCGCGGTGAGGACGTGCAAGGCCTGCCGCAGGTCCTCCGGTTGGCCGCTGAACGAGAACAACTCGCGCAGCGCGGCGCCGTGCACGGTGTGTACCCGGACGCTCGGTCGAAGACGGGGGTGTCCAGGATCTGCTGGCTGATCCTGACGGCCGTCCTCAGCGCGCGCTGACGGCCGAACCGCAGGCCGTCGAGGTAGTGCGCCTCGGCGATCTCACAGCCGAGCTCGGGATGGGTCGCCGGCCCGTAGCCCATGTTCAGGAGCCGCTCGCCCAGGTCGACGGCCTGACTCAGGGCAGGGAGATCGTCGTCCTCGCGGAACCGCTCGATGAGGTCCCGCACGGTTGCTGTCAGCGAGGGGACCAGCTCGGGGTCCACCCCGAGTCCAGCAGGTCGTTCAGCCCCTCGGGCCCGATGACCGCCGGCGGCGGCGTGCCCCGCCCCGCCCGCTCCACGGTGTACACCTGCCCCGTTCCGGTGCGGATGCCGACCTCGCCGGTCCCGACTTCCGTACGGACGACGGAATCCCTGGTGATCCGGACCGTACGGCGGCGGCGGCCGGTGACGACCTCGACCACGCGCGGTTCGGTGTCGGGGACCAGGATCGCGGCGGCGTGCTCCCCTGTACGTCCCCCAGCAGCAGAGCGCTCCCCTCACGCAGTACACCCAGCCGGGTCTCGCCGATGGCCGAGGCGATGGCCGCGATGTCGTCGAGCGCGAGTTCCATTGCCCCGCCGGGTCGGAGCGAGGGATTGTGGGCGCCGGCCACGGTGGCGAGGCTCCATGCGGCGGCGCTCGCCCGCGCCTCGGCGGGCAGCCTCGTCCAGGCCTCCGCGAACCAGCCGGCCAGACCGGTCCGGTTCTGCTGGACCAACGCGTGCAGGGCCCGGTTGAGCTGCTCGGTGACGGCCTCCCGGTCACCGGTGAGGCTGTGCCAGGTGACCTGTTCCTCAAGGAAGAGAGCGGGGGACAGGTCGCGGTGGTACTCGGCGATGACGGAGAAGAGCCGACCCATGAGCGGCTCGCGCTCCAGCTTCTCCACCAGGGCCGCCCGAAGGTAGGGCAGGCACTCCGGGAGCAGTGCGATGGCCTCGGGTGTGCGGGCGCCGACCCAGTCGCTGAACCAGAGGTCGGCTTCGGCGCCGGTGTCCAGGTGGGGCAGCAGCCTGAGACGGACGGCGCGGATCAGCTCGGGCTCGATCCGCGTGGCCACGCTCAGCGCCGTGGCGAGTTCCAGTGCGCCCTTGGCCGGCGCGGGCGGCAGTTCTTGCGACGGTTCGCTCACAGCAGCCTCGCCCGGATCCGGCCCGTGGTGGTGGTGCGGTCCCAGCTGATCACCGGCAGCAGCCGCGGCATCCAGGCCGGCCACCTCCGGGCCGGGTACGGCGAGAGCGCCACCACGGCACATCCGGCCCGGGTGACCAGACCGACGAACGCCTCCCAGTCGGCGCGGGTGGCGCGCCCGTGGTCCTCGGTGGGGCCACCGAGCCCGAGATCCGACAGCAGCAGCACCCGGCGCCCGGCGGCAGGCGGTGTGTACGCGGTGCGGGTCCATCGGGGCCGGGGCCGGTACCGCGCTGGGGCACGTCGGAGAAATAGCCCACCTCCACCAGCTCACTGCCCACAACGGTGCGGAGTTGGGCGAGGAGCTGGTCCTGGTCACGGCGGAACGGCTGCATGCCGGAGCCCCGGTCGACGAGCACTTGTACGCCGTGGCGCAGCGTGGGCACGGGAAGCCGTGGCAGGCGTACGACCGGGCGGCCGTGCGCGAGCGTGTCGATCAGCGCGGCCACGTCCACCGGCCCCTCGCACACCCGACGGGAGACGACGTCCCGGAGGATCGCACCGGCCCATTGAGGGGCGAGCAGTGGCAGATGAGGGAGTCTGGCGGGCGCGGACGTCGGCCGGGGGAGCGGCTCGACGGGAGCGGCCGGGAGGCGCGGGGACTCGACCCGCACCGGCTGGAGCAGGGGCAGGTCCCCCAACGGGTCCGGGGGTTCCACCTGGTCTTCGGCGACGGTCCGCCCGGTGTCCCTGGAATTCACGGCGGCGGCGTCCCGTTCTTCGTCCGGCGCTTCGGACCCGGCCTCCGGTACGGCAGGACCAGCGGACGGCGCGGCCGGACATGCGGGTGGTGCCACCGTCCCGGTGAATCCGAGCAGTCGCAGGACCTGCGCCCGTTCGTCCTCCGTCCGTGCCACCCGCAGGGCGCGCACCACGTCCCCGATCCAGATCTGCGGACGCATCGCCCTCAGAGCTCCTGCTGCGTCGATTTGGCCAGCGTGAGGCTGCGCACGAGCGGCCACTGCGGATGCTCAGGAGTCAGCCCCAGTGCGCGGCAGGCACGCAGGGCGTCAAGGAACTCGGCAGTGCTGGGCAGCCGTTCGCGCCGAACGTCGTTGTCCCTGCGTACGGCGACGAGTTCGTCGGCCAGTGCCCCCGCGAGCCGCAGCGTGCCCTTGTCCAACTCCGCTCCCTCGTGTGCCAAATGCAGTTGAGCGATCCGCACCAGGCTGTCGCGGGTCGGGTCGGGGAGGGTGAAGGTGACGCAGCGGCGGAGGAACGCCTGCGGCAGATCGCGCTCCCCATTGGTGGTGATGATGATCAGCGGTGTGGGGACCGACGGCTCTTGCCGGACCAGCGTGCGGGTCTCGGCGACCGTGAACTCCAGCGAACCCAGCGGTACGAGCAAGCTGTTGGGCACGTCCGGGTCGGCCTTGTCGATCTCGTCGATGAGGACGACGGCCCTCTTGGTGTGGTGATCGCGGTAGAACCGCTCGAGCGGATCGTGCCGGTCGAACGGCTGGACCAGCCCACCCCGGGTGTGAGCCGATTCCGGGGCCAGCGACCACCACAGGACGCCTGGTTCGATGTAGTCGCCGTTGTTCAGCCGGCCCCGGTGCGCCTGCGCGTCCGCCAGCCTGCGCACGCTGTCGAATGTCCACAGGAGGTCGGTGGCCTGGGTACGGGAGGTTACGACGTGTTCGTAGTACCGCATGTCGTGCTCGCGGGCGTAGAACGGGGCCAGCGACGACTTACCGGACCCGGGCGCCCCGCACAGCAGCAGCGGACGGTTGGCGGCCAGAGCGACGTCGACGGCCAGCGGGAGGCCGTCGGGCATGTCGTAGACCCGGCCGTCCCGGGGTCGGGGCCGTGCGAGACGAGTTCCAGCACGAGAGCTCCTATGCGTGCGAACCGGCGAGCAGGTCGGGCAACTTCTTCAGACGCTGATTGCGCAGCCGCGCGGTCTGCTCCTCACCGGCGGTGAGCGGCGGTGTCAGCAGGACCGCGTGCATGAACTCCGTCCGGATCCGCTCCTCGAGCGCCGACGTGCCGGTCGTCACCAGGACGATGAGCCAAGAAAAGGCGCCGTGCAGGCGCTTCACGGCCTGCGCGAACTCGTGGTCTGGCGGGCAGCGGTCGTTGATGATCAGATAGTGGGTGCGGGAGTGCAGGTCCTCCGGCAGCCACCGATCGTCCTCGGCATCGGCGTCGAAGAACTCCGCCCACACTGTGTTCTCCCAGCTCCGGAACAGCTCGCCGGCACGGTCTTCACCGGTGGGCAGGCTGCCGACCGACCGCATTTCGTAACCCCGGGTGGCGCCGCACGTGGCCCGCCGGATGTACTGCTCGGCGGTGGTCCGCGCCCGGGCGTTGAGCAGTAGCGTCATGGCCTGCGGTGGCCGGCCGGGCTCGGGCAGCACCCCGCGCGCCGCCTTCTCGCTCACCCAGGTGGCTTCGAGCTCGCGGGTCAGCCGGCGGATCGTCGCGTCGGACAGCGAGGGGCGAGAGCGTCCACGGCCTTCTCCATGCGCTCGGGAGAGGCGACCAGGAACTGGTGGGCAAGGAAGAGACAGCCACCGTGCTGGTCCATGACCCGGGCCAGGTGCTCACCCTGGATCTCGAGTGCCCGCGCGGCATCGGCGAGGGCACCGGGCCTCTCGCGAACCTCGGCGAGATAGATGGACAGTCGTTTGAGCCATGTGCTCATCGGATCATCCTGGCAGAGCACCTCTGGCAGGTCGGCAAACTCGGCCAGCACGAGCTCGGCGATGCTTTCGGCGTCCGGTGCCTGCCCGCGAGGAGTGCGGGCGAACTGGATCGCCCGGAGTTCCTCCAGCCCGGCGTCCTTCACGGCCGAGCTCGACAGGCCGTCCAGCAGGACGGGTATGACGAGCAGACGCGCTCCGAGCGCCCTGCGCCACATCAGGATGTTGACCTCTCGCTGCACCCAAGTGGACTGCAGCGCCTTTCGGTTGAGCAGCACGACGGCCGCGTCACACCGGGCGAGCCAGTCGATGAGGTGCGGCCGCCACTCCGCTCCGGGCGGGATGTCGTTCTGGTCGACCAGCGGGGTGTGACGCTTCTCCGCGAGACGCGTCTCGAGCCTTGCCAGAACAGCCGTGGCGAACGCGTCGTCCCTGACACTGTGACTGATGAAGACGTCCCCCACACAGCCGATTGTGATCCACTGGCAGCCGTGTGGCAGGAGAATTCACAAACCCGCGTCGTACTCGGGCCGCGCCACGATGATCCGCCAGCGGCGGACCTCCTCGGTGAGCGTCGCCTCCACCCGCAGCACCAGCGCCAGGAACGAGGCCGTCCGGTCGGGGCCATCGGGTTCGGCGAGCAGCTTGCGCAACGTGCTCTCGTGCCCCAGCAGTTCCTGCCGGGTCTCCTGGTAGGAGGCGGCCAGCCGCTGTGAGGCGAACAGGTTCTGCACCGCCAGGACCGTATTGCACAGGGGTGGCAGGCCGGCCGCGAGCAACGCGATGACCGTGGCGGTCAGCGGCAGTTGCCGCCCGCCCCGGTCCGGGACGAGTAATGCGGCGTACGCGAGGGCCACGGCGACCGTCGCGAGGACCGCGCCCTTGGCGACACGTCCGAGGGCGTCCTCCGTCCGCACGCACTTCTCGGCGGCCAGCTCGAAGAACAGACTCTGTCGCCTGATGCGGTGATCGAGGTAGGTGCGGACGCGTTCGGTGGTGTCGGCGCCTGCCGCCGGAGCCCGACGCCAGACCTCGTCCTGCCAGTGGGTCTCGGCCCCGTCGGCGTTTCGGTCGACGAGCAGGGCGAACCGGTCGAGACCGGCCGGGCCGGCCCCGGCGAGCACGGCCAGCCGCGTGTCCCGTACCGTCTCGGCCTCCTGGTCGCTACGGCCCAGATACGGTCCGACTCCCGCGAGGAGCAGGAACATCTCCCGCCGGAACAACTCGGCCCGCACCCGGCTGGTCACCCAGGGCCGGGACGGCTCCTGTTCGGTCCACACGGTCCAGATCATGACGACGAGCAGCAGACACTGCGCCAGGACGAAGCCGAGTCCCAGGGGGCCGTGCCCGAAGAACAGGGTCTGCAGAGTCAGGAACACCACGGCCAGCGCGGGGAGCACGGCGAGCCGGATCCCGGTGGCCCGGTACCGACCCTGCGCGTCCACGGGAGCCTCCCCGGCCGGCCGGGGAAGGACATTCGGGTAGTCGATGGGCGGCCGTACGCCGGGCGCCGGCGCCCATGCCGTACGCCGGTCCTGGTCGGCACGCCGCCGCCGACGGTGCGCCCACTTCCGGCCCAGCAGGTACCCGCTGTCCAGCAGCAGGAGCACCCAGAGTGCTCCAGCCACTGGAGCCGTCACGACCAGCGCCGGCTCCTGCGTCAGGGCGGCGGTCACCACCCAGCCCGCGAGCACGACCGTGCTGCCGATGGCGAACCGCACGCGTCGGGCACCCACCATGTCCCCCCAACTCCACGGTGCAGAGGGCGAGGGTATCGAAGACGCCCGGGGCGGGGGGTGATCAGCCCGATGAGGGCTACGAACAGTCCGGTGAGGGGAGTGCGAGGCGGGCACGTCTCTTGGCGGCGGCCACGTACGGTATCTCCGGGTAGGGGTGCAGCGACCGCCAGACCGCTCAGCTGTCAAGAAGCCGGACGGAAAGCCCCGCCCGGCGTCGCTCAGGCCAGCGACAGGAAGAGCTTCTCCAGCCGGGTCCGCATCTGCTCCGGGTCCTCGCCGTCCTTGCGGCCGGCCTCCATGTCGGTGATGCACTTCTGCAGACCGGTGGCGATGATCGCGAAACCCGCCCGGTCGAGCGCGCGGGACGCGGCGGCGAGCTGGGTGACGACCTCCTCGCAGTCCCGGCCCTCCTCGATCATCCGGATCACGCCCGAGATCTGGCCCTGCGCGCGGCGCAGACGGTTCAGGACGGACTTGAGTTCCGCACCCGCGAGATCCAGTTCCACGATCACTCCTCGAGAAATACCCCTAGGGGTACTGTACGTCCCGGTTCGGGACGCCGTCGACCACCGACGGACACAACAGCGGCGGCCGCCCCCGTCATCCCGGCGTGCCGCCGCGGCCCCGGCCGGGCCTCAGAGCTCCAGGCTGAACCAGGTCGTCTTGCCCTCGTCGGTCGGGCGTACGCCCCAGTCGTCGGCCAGCGCGCGGACGAGTAGCAGGCCGCGGCCGGACTCGTCGGTCTCCGCCGCGAGCCGGGGCTGGGGCAGGTGCAGGCTGCGGTCGCTGATCTCCACGGTCAGGGCGGTGTCGGTGCGGCACACGCGCACCCCGATCGGGCCCTCGGCGTGCCGGACGGCGTTGGTGAGGATCTCGGAGAGCAGCAGGAGGGCGTCGTCCGCCGCGTGCGCGCAGTCCCAGGCGACGAGCGCCTTGCCCAGGAAGTCGCGGCCGGTCCGCACGGACTCGGCGGTGGCGGGCAGGTCCGTCGCGAGCGTGGCCAGCGGGGCCGCGGGAAGCTGGGTCAGCAGCAGCGTGACGTCGTCGTGCCCGTCCGCGTCGGGGAGCAGCGTGGACAGGACGTGGTCGGCGGCGGCCTCCAGGTCGGGCGGCGTGTCGGGCAGCCTGTCCAGTGCGGCGATCAGCTCGGTGAGCTGGTCCTCGATGTCCGTCCCCGGCGTCTCGATCAGCCCGTCGGTGTACAGGACGAGGGTGGCGCCGGGCGCGACCGTGGTGCGGCGCTGCTCGTAGATCACGCCGCCCACCCCCAGGGGGGCGTTTACGGGGGCCGGGAGCACCTGGGCGCTCCGGCCGGGCGCGGTGACGAGGACCGGCAGGTGACCGGCGGAGCACATCGTCACCTCGCCCGTGTCGGCGGCGATCACCAGGTAGCAGCAGGTGACGAGCTGGTCCGGGACGTCGAGGTCGGCGACGACGCTCTCCAGCGTCTGCATGAGCTGCCGCGGCTGCACGCCGGTCTTGGCCAGGGCGTGTGCGGCCGAGCGGAGTTGGCCCATGACGGCGGCGGCTTCGAGACCGCGGCCCATGACGTCGCCGATCAGCACTCCGACCCGGCCGGCCCCAGCGGGATCAGGTCGAACCAGTCGCCGCCCACGCCCGCGCCCTGGGTCGCCGGCAGGTAGCGGCTGGCGGTGGCGAGGCCCGGGATGGCGGGCGGGGTGCCCATGAGGCTGCGCTGCAGCGTGAGCGCGATGTGCCGCTGCTGCTCGTACAGCTCCGTCAGCTCGGCCTCGGCACGCTTGCGGTCGCTGATGTCCCGGACGATCGCGCACGCCCCGACGACCCTGCCGTTGCGGCCCCGGGTCGGCCACAGGGTGACGTCCACGTCCAGCAGGACCCCGGAGCGGGTGACCCGCAGCGTCTCGAAGTGCTCGACCTTCTCGCCCCGGCGCAGCCGCTTCAGGAGCGCCGTGATCTCGTCCCCTCGTTCGGGCGGCGCCAGCACGGACACGTGCCGCCCCAGCACCTCGTCCGCCGTGAACCCGTACAGCCGCTGGGCCGCGGCGTTCCAGTACGTGATGTGACCGTCGAGCGTCTTGGCGAGGATGGCGTCCTGCGAGGACTCGACCAGCGCGGCGAGTTCGGTGATGCGTTCCTCGGCGGCCTTGCGTTCGCTGACGTCGCGTACGGCGGCGGAGACGAGGAGGCCGTCGGCGGTCTCGAGGGGCTGAGGCTGATCTCGACGGGGAACTCGGTGCCGTCCTTGCGCAGTCCGTAGAGGTCGAGGCCGGCGCCCATGGGGCGGACCTGCTGGTTGTGGGTGTAGGCGTCGCGGTGTTCGGTGTGGTGGCCGTGGAAGCGGCCGGGACGAGGAGTTCGACGGGGTGGCCGAGGAGTTCCTCGCGGCCGTAGCCGAAGAGGGCTTCGGTCTGGGCGTTGACGAGGCGGATCAGGCCCTTGTCGTCGACGATCACCATGGCGTCCGGTGCCGCCTCCAGCAGCCCCCGGAACCGTTCCTCGGCGGCCTTGCGTTCGCTGACGTCGCGTACGGCGGCGGAGACGAGGAGGCCGTCGGCGGTCTCGAGGGGGCTGAGGCTGATCTCGACGGGGAACTCGGTGCCGTCCTTGCGCAGTCCGTAGAGGTCGAGGCCGGCGCCCATGGGGCGGACCTGCTGGTTGTGGGTGTAGGCGTCGCGGTGTTCGGTGTGGTGGCCGTGGAAGCGGCCGGGGACGAGGAGTTCGACGGGGTGGCCGAGGAGTTCCTCGCGGCCGTAGCCGAAGAGGGCTTCGGTCTGGGCGTTGACGAGGCGGATCAGGCCCTTGTCGTCGACGATCACCATGGCGTCCGGTGCCGCCTCCAGCAGTCCCCGGAACTTCTCCTCGGCGGCCCCCGGACCGGCCGCCCCGTCCGGCGCCCCGCACCGGCACCTCTGGTGCGGCACCGCGCCGGTGGAGTCCGGCGGCCGTGCCGCGGCCAGGTCACTCATCGCCATCGACGCTCCCCACGCTCGACATGAGACGGGCCATTCCAGTGCAGTCCGCACGGCGGCGCGACGACATGTCGCTTAGTGACACCACACCGCTCGAACCTGTCGCCCCCGATGAACAAGCTGACCGCTCCGTGCGCGGCCGCCCGATCATGGTGGCCGGAAAAAATTCGGTGCGCCGTATCTGCAACCTATTGCCGGCCTTGGCGGGAAAAGTTCCTGGAAGTGGTCCAGGACCAGCGGTACGGCTGCCAGGAGGTGGCGTGAACATCGGAGAAGAGCGCTCCGGCGGCCGGTGGCCGGTGCCGCACGGCGGGCACCCGGAGCCGCTGACCGCCGTCGCACCCCGACCGGTCCGCCGGGTGCTGTTCCGGCAGGCGTGGCGCGACCTCGTCTTCCTCCACTGGGAGGCCGATCCGTTCGAGGTCGCCCGGCTGCTGCCGGCCGGCACGACCCCCGACCTCTTCCACGGCCGCGCCTACGTCGGCCTGGTCTTCTTCCGCATGCGGGACCTCGCCGTCGGGCACACGCCCCCGCTGCCCCGTCTCGGCACGTTCACCGAGGTCAACGTGCGCCTCTACAGCAGGGACGGGCTCGGGCGGCGAGGGGTGGTGTTCCTGTCGCTGGACTGCGACCGGCTGCTGCCCGTCCTCGCGGCCCGGGCGGGCTTCGGACTGCCGTACCGCTGGTCGCGCACCTCGCACCGCTGGTACGGGGACCGGCTGCTGTACCGCACGCGCGGACGCGGCGGCACCCGTACCGGCGCCCACGTCTGGCTCGACGTCGCCCGCGAGTCCGCGCCGCCGACGCCGCTGGACGAGTTCCTGACCTACCGCTGGGGTCTGCACGAGAGCGTGCTGAAGCTCACGTACTACCTGCCCAACACCCATCCGGCGTGGACGTTCCGGCGGTGTGCCCTGCTCGGCTGGGACGCGTCGGTGGTCGCGGCCGCCGGCTTGACACCGCCGGCGGGCGACCCGGTCAGCGTGCTGTACGCCCCGGGGGTGCCGGTCCGCTTCGGGCCGCCCGTACGGCTCGCGCACGGGCGCCCGGGGCACTCCTCAGCCCTGAGGTCCGAGCGCGCCTCGACGGAGCCGGGCGAGAGACCGTGAGGTCCCGCTATTCGCTGACGGTGATGGCCGACGTTCACGCGCACGAGTACTGGAATGACCCAGTAGGGACCGGACGCTCTCGTGAGCTGTTGCGGGCCCGGGCCCTGCGCGCCGGCTCCCCTCATCGAGAAGATGCCGACCTGACCGCGTGCCCGCGGATCGGCGACGATGCTGCGTTCGTCGCCCATTCCCGTCCCGCGGCAGGTGTCAGCTCTGGTGCAGCCAGCAGGTGCAAGCGTCGGCGATGCGGACCTGCCGTGATCCACGCCGGGCTGGTAGGAGCCGCCGCTTGAGATAACCAACCATGGCCGGGATGCGGATGCTGAGCAGTACAGGATTGTTCCGTTCCAGCTCCCCCGCCCGCAGGGACCGAACGGTGCGCCAGAAATGTCGGCATGCTCGAACGGGTTGCCGCTGTCGCACGGCGAGCACCATCAGGTAGCCGAGGCACAGCAACTCACCACGCCAGAACCCCACCCGCCTGGCGCCGTCCAATGTCTTTCGCAGCCTGTCCTCCGCCAGGGCCAGGTCGCCTCGATGGGAAGCAAGGGAAGCCAGAGCAATTGAGCACTGCAGAAGACCAGAGCCGTTGTTGGTCGCCAGTCGGAAGAGCCGCTGTGCCTCATGGATGTGGTCCTCGGCTGATTCGTACAGCCCCGAGGCGACCAGCGGTTCGACCATGCGCAGGTCGATGAAGCCGTCGGAGGCGATGCTCTCGGGGATCCGGCCCGGCAGTGACCTGCCATGTGCGTACAGCCGCAGCGCCTCCGCATGATCACGGCGCAGTTCCGCCAGGCGACCGCGGTAGTGGTACGCGGTTGCCACCCACTGCGTGACCAGGGGCATATTCTCGTTCTCATAGGCACATGCCTCCTGCAGAAGGCCTTCCGCGCGCTCAGGCGCCCGGAACGAGGCCACGAGAGCTACGCCCTCGGCGACGAGCGCCCCGCACTCGTAATACCGCGGTAGGTCGGCATCCGAGAGCCTCCTCCGGAATGCCGCGAGTTCTTTGGCCGCCTTCTTGTAGCGACTGGCGTCCACGTAATATCGGATCAGTGCCAGTGTGGCCTGCGCCCAGACATGCGAATCTGGGGCGGCCGCCTCGATGGCATCCTTCAGAGACCTTTCGAGTTCGTCCGCCTCGGCTGCCCGGGCGCTGATGTAGGACGCTTTGGCAAGCTGCAACTCGACGACTTCACCGCCGGATTCACGAGCCACTGAAATGGCGCGGTCAAGGGCGGATCCGAGGGCTGAATCCTTCGGCTCCCCAAAGTTCACGGCCATCCACGACAGGGCTCGCAGGAATTCTCCGAGTACTTTCTCGTCGGCCGGAGAGGAGAGGCTGGACCAGTCGGCGAGTGCGCCGGCGAATGCCACACACTCCAGACGAAGCTCCTCAGGCGGCAGTGTGCCAATCTTCGCCACAAGCACGTGCGCCCGTTCCTCCCACCGTTCTGGTGAGTGGTGGATCGCGAGATATCGGGCCGAGGCCCTGCTCGCGGTCATGTGGCAGGAGTCGTGCTGTCGCCGCAGATGTATTCGCGCAGCGTGGGATGCACGGTGAACTGGCGGTTGCCTTGCAGTGGGCGGACCAGGCTCAGGTCGCAGGCGAGCGATCGAGCGTGCAGGAAGGTCTCCCGATCCTTGATGAGGCTGAGACGCTCGAAGTCCTCGTCCGAGAAGGAGTGATCGGACGATCGGCAGCAGAATACGCTCATCAGATTTGCCTCCACCTTGTCGCCCACTTCCTTACGCAGATCGGCCAGTAGAGCTTCATACAGGTAGGACTGCACCGAGTTGCCGATGTCATCGGCGCGCGAGCGAAGGCGAGACTCGATCTCATTTACAGGCCGCCGCCATCGTGTGGCCAGGGAGATGGTCAGTTCCAGCAGAAGAGGCTTCGACTCTCCGAGCCGCACTACTCGATCGATGTCCTCAGGTCCCAGGTCCAGGCCCCGGGCCTGCGCGAGATAGCCGACGAGATCTTGAGCAGAGATCTCGTCAAGACCGTCCCAAGCTTTCTGCCGCACCAGGTCCGACAAGGGTTCAGCGGATTTTCGTGTGGTAAGGACGACCTTGTGCGGCCGCACGATACCGCGTTCCTCGATGTACCTGAGAACGAGTTCGGCCTCCGGGACCGTCTCCAGGTTATCGATGATGATCAGGCAGGGGTGTCCGGCCAACGCCAGACGCCTGAGTCCCTGTGGAAGTTCATCTTCGATCACTGCTGGGTTCAGTGATACCTCCAGGCGCAGGCGCTCGGCGATGTCGACTAGCAGTTCGCGCCAATCCAGCCGACGGCGCTCACGTTCCTCGACCGTACCGTCCTGCCGTAGGTGGACGAACTTCGCCGAGACCCAGGCGATGCGCTCGAAGCCCGCTCGCTCGCCCCACGTGCTGACCGCGTGGTAGGCGAGTGTGGTCTTACCGGCGCCGCCGGACCCGAAGACGCTGATCACCCAGTCCCCGTCCGGGTTGGCCAGCTGTCCGCCCAGTTGCTCGACTGCCTCCGTGATGCCGAAGAGCCGTCCTACGTTCACTGCTGCGTCCCGCTTCCAGTCGCCAAGGTCCTTTAAGGGAGCCGGTGGCGACGGGGAGGCAGGTGGCGAGACATTCACGGTTCCGCCCTGGATGAGAAGCCCGAAAGCCTGGCCGCCGTTGAAGGTGTTCGCAACGCTCCCTCGCGAGCCTGACGACTCGTCCGCGTTATGCGCGGGGTCGGGTGTCAGCTGTGAGACTTCCCGGAGCCGGGAATCATCAACAGTGACAAAGAGGCGGCGAAGGGTAGTGAAGGTCCGATGATCGGCATTCCTCGCCTTGAGGATGGTGGAATGGTCACCAGGAAGTGCAGCAGCCTCGGGAAACACCGATCGCACGGCTGCTACCGGTACCACCTTGTCGCTCTCGCCTGCGTAGACGCTGACGGGAATGGGGCACGTACGCTCACTGACGGTGCTGGCGTACACGATGTCGCGCAGCACGACCCTCCGAGTCGCCGTCACCTGCTCGTTGAGAGGGCGTAGTTCCCTTTCCTGGGGATGCCTGCCTCCGAATGTGAAGCGGCGGAGCGACAGCAGGATCTCAGAACCCTCGTTCGGACACGCGAGCATGATCAGGCGACGGATGCGAGCCAGTCGGTGTCCGGCCCCGTCACCTAATGAGCGAGCCAGAAGGCGCTGGGCGACGAGGCCTCCCTGGCTGTGCGTTACCAATATCAGTCGTGAGAACTCACCGGCCTCGGTCTCCAGGTATTCCTTCAGACTGTCAGCAACGGTGTCGATCGTCGGGAAGACCCGGAGCGGATGCACACGTCGTAACCCGGTCGCGTACTCGAAGCGAAGAGGCTTGACAAAAGCCAGGCTTTCGTCCTGTTCGATCAGATGACATAGCGGATCCCACACTGTGGGCCCCGATCTGATCCCGTGGACCATCACGACACCAAGTCGTTCTTTGCTCAACGGACCACCCCTCGCGACGCGTTGAACCCTGGAGTCCACGGTACTTCGGCCGCGTGACTCCGTGCGGCGTCTCGGAGAACCCCGCAAGGCCCGCTCGGGGCTTGCCATCCCGGAGGTGATGCGTTGTCCGTCGTACTCAGCGAATCCGCGTTGCACCCCGGTTCACGCGCCCGCTTGGCGAGGAGCTCGATCCTTGTCATAGCTCGCGACGGTCTGCGACTACCGCTAGGTCGCTGGCGAGTTGTGAGTAGGTCGTCGTGAATCACCGCCGCAGGGATGTTTCGTTCGATGCACCCTTGCCGTTCGCCAGGGTGTCCTGCCGCCGGACCGACTCGATGTCAGTCTCCGACTCAACGAGCCAGGAAGCGTGCACACTTCCTGGCTCGTGCGGGCGCAGCGACAGCCCCGCATGGACGCGGTCCTCGCGCGGTCGTAGCCTCGGAACGGCCGTCAGTGATCCTCTCCTGGAGCACAGTCCCGGAGACGTCTCAGAGGTACCGCCGCACCCGCTCTCGCTGCCATATTCGCAGGTCAGAGCAGGTGTGGCGCATCACCACTCAGATGTCCCGGAAGATCTCGATCTGCGCCCCGATCGAGTTCAGCCGCTCCGCGAGATCCTCGTAACCCCGGTTGATGACGTACACGTTGCGCAGGACCGAGGTGCCCTCGGCCGCCATCATCGCGAGCAGGACGACGACCGCGGGGCGCAGGGCCGGCGGGCACATCATCTCGGCGGCGCGCCAGCGGGTCGGGCCCTCGACCAGGACGCGGTGCGGGTCGAGCAACTGCAGGCGGCCGCCCAGGCGGTTGAGGTCCGTCAGGTAGATCGCGCGGTTGTCGTAGACCCAGTCGTGGATCAGGGTCTGGCCGGACGCCACCGCCGCGATGGCCGCGAAGAAGGGGACGTTGTCGATGTTCAGGCCCGGGAAGGGCATGGGGTGGATCTTGTCGATCGGCGCTTCGAGCTTGGAGGGCCGGACGGTGAGGTCGACCAGGCGGGTGCGGCCGTTGTCCGCGAAGTACTCGGGGGAGCGGTCGTGGTCGAGGCCCATCTCCTCCAGGACCGCCAGCTCGATCTCCAGGAACTCGATCGGCACCCGGCGCACCGTCAGCTCCGACTCCGTCACGACCGCGGCGGCCAGCAGGCTCATCGCCTCGACCGGGTCCTCGGAGGGGGAGTAGTCGACGTCGGCGTCGATGTTCGGCACGCCGTGCACGGTCAGCGTGGTGGTGCCGATGCCCTCGACCCGGACGCCCAGCGCCTCCAGGAAGAAGCACAGGTCCTGGACCATGTAGTTGGAGGAGGCGTTGCGGATGACCGTCACGCCGTCGTGCCGGGCGGCGGCGAGCAGCGCGTTCTCGGTCACGGTGTCGCCGCGCTCGGTCAGCACGATCGGGCGGTCGGGGCTGACCGCGCGGTCCACCTGGGCGTGGTACTGGCCCTCGGTGGCCGCGACGTCCAGGCCGAACCGGCGCAGCGCGATCATGTGCGGCTCGATGGTCCGCGTGCCCAGGTCGCAGCCGCCGGCGTACGGCAGCTTGAAGCTGTCCATCCGGTGCAGCAGCGGGCCCAGGAACATGATGATGGAGCGGGTGCGGACGGCCGCCTCGGCGTCGATCGCCGCCATCTCCAGCTCGGCCGGCGGGACGAGCTCCAGGTCGACGCCGTCGTTGATCCAGCGGGTGCGCACGCCGATGGAGTTGAGCACCTCCAGCAGGCGGTACACCTCCTCGATCCGTGCCACCCGGCGCAGCACTGTGCGCCCCCTGTTGAGCAGGGAGGCGCACAGCAGCGCCACGCACGCGTTCTTGCTGGTCTTGACGTCGATGGCACCGGACAGCCGACGGCCGCCGACCACCCGCAGATGCATCGGACCCGCGTAGCCCAGCGACACGATCTCGCTGTCCAGGGCTTCACCGATTCGGGCGATCATCTCAAGGCTGATGTTCTGGTTCCCGCGCTCGATGCGATTGACGGCGCTCTGGCTGGTGCCGAGCGCCTCCGCGAGCTGTGCCTGTGTCCAGCCACGGTGTTGCCGGGCGTCACGGATGAGCTTACCGATGCGTACGAGGTAGTCGTCTGCCATGAGGCTGAGGTTATCTCAGATATGAGATGGCGCCTCTTAGGGGGTCCGTTCGGGTGATGCCCCGTCAGTGCCCCTTGGTCGTGCGGCGCCATCCGAAAGGTCCGGGCAGATCCATCGATGTCGTACGTCGTCCGGTGCTGCTGTGGGTGTGCCGCGGGCCGTGTTTGCCGCCGCCGGTGGTGATGGACCAGGAGTGCCGGTTGATGTTCAGCCGTACCCCGGGCAGGATCCGGAAGCTCTTGCGGAAAGTGAGCGGCATGGGTGCCTCCTTCGGTGGTTTTCCGGGCTGGGTGGCGCTCAACTCGGATACCCCGTAAGTGCGGAGGGATGGCAGGTGATCGGGGGCGGTCGCGCGACCGTGTCCGGTGTGCGCCGGTCCGCCCGGCGCGGCGGGCTCCGCTGTGGCGGACGCCACCGAAAAACGGCAGGGGCCGGGCCCGGCCGGACATGACCAGTCGGCCCCCATGTACTAGAGTTATCTCGACATCGAGATATCTGCCGAGGCGCACCGTAGCCGCCACTCCAGTAAGGCTTGCCTAACTTAGCCTGACCTTACTGAATCGGCCAAGCCCACGTGGCGGCACGATTGACGGTGGTACGCGCACATCAATGAAGGAGACTGTCGTGTCGGCGAACAGCTTCGACGCCCGCAGCACGCTGCAGGTGGGCGACGAGTCGTACGAGATCTTCCGGCTGGACAAGGTGGAGGGCTCCGCTCGCCTGCCGTACAGCCTCAAGGTCCTGCTGGAGAACCTGCTCCGCACGGAGGACGGCGCGAACATCACCGCCGACCACATCCGCGCCCTCGGTGGCTGGGACTCCCAGGCCCAGCCGTCGCAGGAGATCCAGTTCACGCCGGCTCGCGTGATCATGCAGGACTTCACCGGCGTCCCCTGCGTCGTGGACCTCGCGACCATGCGTGAGGCCGTGAAGGAGCTGGGCGGCGACCCGGCGAAGATCAACCCGCTGGCGCCGGCCGAGCTGGTCATCGACCACTCCGTCATCGCCGACAAGTTCGGCACGAACGACGCCTTCAAGCAGAACGTCGAGCTGGAGTACGGCCGCAACAAGGAGCGCTACCAGTTCCTGCGCTGGGGCCAGACCGCCTTCGACGAGTTCAAGGTCGTCCCGCCGGGCACCGGCATCGTCCACCAGGTGAACATCGAGCACCTGGCGCGCACGGTCATGGTGCGGGGCGGCCAGGCGTACCCCGACACCCTCGTCGGCACCGACTCGCACACCACCATGGTCAACGGCCTCGGCGTCCTCGGCTGGGGCGTCGGCGGCATCGAGGCCGAGGCGGCCATGCTCGGCCAGCCGGTCTCCATGCTCATCCCGCGCGTCGTCGGCTTCAAGCTCACCGGCGAGCTGCAGGCCGGCACCACCGCCACCGACCTCGTGCTCACCATCACCGAGATGCTGCGCAAGCACGGTGTGGTCGGCAAGTTCGTCGAGTTCTACGGCGAGGGCGTGGCCGCCACCAGCCTCGCCAACCGCGCCACCATCGGCAACATGTCGCCGGAGTTCGGCTCCACCGCCGCGATCTTCCCGATCGACGACGAGACCCTGAACTACCTGCGCCTGACCGGCCGCGACGCCCAGCAGGTCGCGCTCGTCGAGGCGTACGCCAAGGAGCAGGGCCTCTGGCTGGACCCGAAGGCCGAGCCGGACTTCTCCGAGAAGCTCGAGCTGGACCTGTCCACCGTCGTGCCGTCCATCGCCGGCCCGAAGCGCCCGCAGGACCGCATCGTCCTGGCGAACGCCGCCGAGCAGTTCAAGCTGGACGTGCGCAACTACGTCGACGTCGTGGACGAGGCGGGCCAGGAGTCCTTCCCGGCCTCCGACGCCCCGGCCGTCCACCCCAACGGCGCCCCGTCGAACCCGGTCACCGTGACCGCCCCCGACGGCACCTCGTACGAGCTGGACCACGGTGCGGTGACGGTCGCGGCCATCACCTCCTGCACCAACACCTCCAACCCGTACGTCATGGTCGCCGCCGCCCTGGTGGCGAAGAAGGCGGTCGAGAAGGGCCTGACCCGCAAGCCCTGGGTCAAGACCACCCTCGCCCCGGGCTCCAAGGTCGTCACCGACTACTTCGAGAAGGCGGGCCTGACCCCGTACCTCGACAAGGTCGGCTTCAACCTGGTCGGCTACGGCTGCACCACCTGCATCGGCAACTCCGGCCCGCTGCCGGAGGAGGTCTCCAAGGCCGTCAACGACCACGACCTCGCCGTCACCTCGGTCCTCTCCGGCAACCGGAACTTCGAGGGCCGCATCAACCCCGACGTCAAGATGAACTACCTGGCGTCCCCGCCGCTGGTCGTCGCCTACGCCCTCGCCGGTTCCATGAAGGTGGACATCACCCGTGAGGCGCTCGGCACCGACACCGACGGCAACCCGGTCTTCCTGAAGGACATCTGGCCCTCCGAGGCCGAGGTCAACGACGTCGTCGCCAACGCCATCGGCGAGGACATGTTCGCCAAGTCCTACAGCGACGTCTTCGCCGGCGACGCCCAGTGGCAGTCCCTCCCGGTCCCGACCGGCAACACCTTCGAGTGGGACGCCGAGTCCACCTACGTCCGCAAGCCCCCTTACTTCGAGGGCATGGCCATGGACCCGGCCCCGGTCGAGGACATCGCCGGCGCCCGCGTGCTCGCCAAGCTGGGCGACTCGGTCACCACCGACCACATCTCCCCGGCCGGTGCCATCAAGGCCGACACCCCGGCCGGCCAGTACCTCACCGAGCACGGTGTGGAGCGTCGTGACTTCAACTCCTACGGCTCCCGCCGAGGCAACCACGAGGTCATGATCCGCGGCACGTTCGCCAACATCCGCCTGCGCAACCAGATCGCGCCGGGCACCGAGGGCGGCTACACCCGCGACTTCACCCAGGCCGACGCGCCGGTGTCGTTCATCTACGACGCCTCGCGCAACTACATCGAGCAGGGCATCCCGCTGGTCGTCCTGGCCGGCAAGGAGTACGGCTCCGGCTCGTCCCGCGACTGGGCCGCCAAGGGCACCGCGCTGCTCGGCGTCAAGGCCGTCATCGCCGAGTCCTACGAGCGCATCCACCGCTCGAACCTCATCGGCATGGGCGTCCTGCCGCTGCAGTTCCCGGAGGGGCAGTCCGCCGAGTCCCTCGGCCTGACCGGCGAGGAGACCTTCTCCTTCACCGGCGTCACCGAGCTGAACGACGGCACCACGCCGCGTACGGTCAAGGTCACCACCGACACCGGTGTCGAGTTCGACGCGGTCGTCCGCATCGACACCCCCGGTGAGGCCGACTACTACCGCAACGGCGGCATCATGCAGTACGTGCTGCGCAGCCTGATCCGCAAGTAAGCGGCTCGGCACGGCTCACGAGGGCCGCACCCCGGTACCGGGGGTGCGGCCCTCTCGCCGTACCCGGCCCGCGGCTCACTCCCCGAGGAGCGCCGAGAGGTCCGGCAGTGCCACCTCCGCCCAGATCACCTTGCCCTGGGGCGTGTACCGGGTGCCCCAGCGCTCGGTCATCTGGGAGACCAGGAACAGGCCCCGGCCTCCCTCGTCGGTCGTCGCGGCGTACCGCAGGTGCGGCGAGGTGCTGCTGCCGTCGGCCACCTCGCAGATCAGCACCCGGTCCCGGATCAGCCGCACATGGACCGGGTCCGAGCCGTAGCGGATGGCGTTGGTGATCAGCTCGCTCAGGACCAGTTCCATGCCGAAGCCCAGCTCCGACAGGCCCCACTCCTCGAGCTTGGCGGACACCGCGCCCCGCATCCCCGACACCGCGGCCGGGTCCCGCGGCACGTCCCAGTCGGCGACGTTCTCCGGCGGCAGCGCCCGGGTGCGAGCGATCAGCAGGGCCACGTCGTCCTTGGGGCGCTCCGGCAGCAGCTCGTCCAGGACCGCCTGGCAGCCCTCCTCCGGCGACCGGTCGGGATGGCCCGACAGGGCCAGGCGCAGCAGTTCCATGCTCACGTCCAGATCGCGCCTGCGGTCCTCGATGAGCCCGTCGGTGTAGAGCACGAGCTGGCTGCCCTCGGGCAGCTCCAGCTCGGCCGTGCGGAACGGCATGCCGCCCAGGCCCAGCGGCGGCCCGGCCGGCACGTCCGGGAAGGTGACACGGCCGTCGGGAAAGACCAGCGCGGGCGCCAGGTGCCCGGCCCGCGCCATCACGCAGCGGCGGGTCACCGGGTCGTAGATCGCGTACAGACAGGTGGCGCCGACGATCTCCGCGGCCGCCTCCGCGCGGGCCTCGTCCTGGTCGATGCGGCCGACCAGGTCGTCCAGATGGCTGAGCAGCTCGTCCGGCGGCAGGTCGAGCGTGGAGAAGTTGTGCACCGCGGTACGCAGCCGGCCCATGGTCGCCGCGGCGTGCAGGCCGTGCCCGACCACGTCGCCCACGGCCAGCGCCACCCGGCCCCGGGCAGCGGGATCACGTCGAACCAGTCCCCGCTCACGCCGGACTGCGCCGGCAGGTAGCGGTAGGCGACGTCCAGGGCGCTCTGCTCGGGCAGCGCCCGCGGCAGCAGACTGCGCTGGAGGGTGACCGCCAGGGCGTGCTCCCGGGTGTACCGGCGGGCGTTGTCGATGCTGACCGCGGCCCGGGCCACCAGCTCGTCCGCCAGCGACAGCTCCTCCTCGTCGAAGGGCTCCTGTTTGGAGCGGTAGAAGTTGGCCATGCCCAGGACGACGCCGCGCGCCTGGATCGGGGCGGCTATGAGCGAGTGGATGCCGTACTCCAGTATTCGCTGGGTGCGGGAGGGGTCCTGGGCCTGCCAGCCCGGGGAACCCGCCAGGTTCGGCACCAGCTCGGAGCGGCCGGCGTTGTAGCCGCGCGCCTGCGGGGTGGAGGGCAGGAAGTCGATCAGGCGGCCCTTCTCGTAGAGCGGGTGGTCGTCGCGGATGCCGTTCACGGCGACCCGCCGGATGTCCGTCGCGGTGGGGGCGGGCTCCTCCCCGTGCAGGACGTTGTCGGCCAGGTCCACCGTGACGAAGTCCGCGAACCGGGGGACGGCGACCGCGGCCAGCTCGTCGGCCGTGCGGACCACGTCGAGGGTGGTGCCGATGCCCAGGCCGGCGTCGTACAGCAGCTCCAGCCGCTCCCGGGCGACCTCGGCCCTGCCGGACACCGCCTGGAGCTCGGTCGAGTCGCGCAGCGTCACCACCGTCCCGCCGCACGCGCCCGCGCCGTCCGTGGGCCGCTGGTTGACCACCAGCAGCCGGCCGCCGGCGAAGTGCACCTCGTCGCTGGCCTCGCGCCCGGCACCGAGCAGTTCCACCGTCTCGGGCTCCAGGTGCGACAGCTCGCGCACATTGCGCCCCTCGGCCTGCGGGGCAGCTCCAGCAGCCGCCTGGCCTCGTCGTTGGCCAGCAGCAGCCGCCCGTCGTGGCCGACGATGAGCACGCCCTCCCGCACCGAGTGCAGCACCGTGTCGTGGTGCTCGTACATACGGGTCATCTCGTCCGGGGCCAGGCTGTGCGTCTGCCGCCGCAGCCGCCGGCCCACCAGGGCCGTCCCGCCGGTCGACAGCACGAGCGCGCCGGCTCCGGCGGCCAGGATGATCGGCAGCTGCCGGTCGACCTCGCTGGTGACGTTCTTGACCTTCAGGCCGGCGGAGACCAGCGCGGTCACCTTGCCGTCGGCGCCGTGGATGGGCACGGTCGCCTGCACCTCGTGGCCCAGCGGGCCGTGCACGCTCTCGGTGTAGACCCGGCCGTCCAGCGAGGGACCTATCCGGCCCACGAACCGCTTGCCGATCCGGCTCGGGATCGGATGGGTGTAGCGGATGCCCTTGGTGTCCATGACCACGATGAAGTCGACGCCCGCGGTCTTGCGTCCCGCCTCGGTGAGCGGCTGGAGGACCTTCGAGGGGTCGGGGCTGTTCAGCGCCTGCTGGACGCCCGGTGAGTGGGCGAAGGTCTGCGCGACGGCTATGGACCGGCGCTTGGCCTCCGTGGTGGTGTCCCGCTCCGACTGCAGCACGAGGGCGATGACGGCGCAGACCACGAGGAGGACCACGAGGGCCACCTGCAGCAGGAAGACCTGTCCGGCGACGCTGCGTGGGCTCTTGCCGACCATCGAGCGCCAGTGGAAGCGCCTGAATCGGCCGAATTGGTCCGACATGCGACATTTCTAGCACTGGGTGATTGGCGCTGGCTACGTCCGTCCCGAGCTGTGGACGCCCCCGCCCCTCCTGTCCCTCGCACCCCACCCCTTTCACCAGTGCCGTGTCACAGGTGTGGCGGCAGGCGTTTACAGCGGGTGCCGTGCGCGCTAACTTCACGAAGCAGGGATGGGAGCGCTCCCACCATTTGTCCGGCCACGGCGGACCGGAACCCGCCCGGCCGGGCCGGGTCCGCTCCCATCCCGTCCCGCCCCTCCCTGTGCCGCGCGTGCCCTTTCCGTCACTCTCCTTTTCGTCGACGTCCCGTCCGTCCGCCCGGCCGCGGACCCCGCCGGAGGTGTACGTGTCATGCATATGCCAATCACTCCGCCCCGTCTCCCGGGGCGCCCGCGATTACCGCACCCCACCCGCGGCGGAGGCCTGTTCCTGGTCGTCCTGGCCCTGCTGACCACGCTCCCCGCTCTCGGTCTGATGATCGCCGCGGGCATCCCGGCCGCCGCCCACGGCACCCCCATGAAGCCGGGCAGCCGTACCTTCCTGTGCCGGCAGGACGGGCTCACCGGCACCGGTGAGATCAGGCCCGTGAACCCGGCCTGCGAGGCGGCGCGGCGGACCGGCGGCACGACCCCCTTCTACGACTGGTTCTCCGTGCTCCGCCCGGACGGCGCCGGCCGCACCCGGGGCTTCGTACCGGACGGGCGGCTGTGCAGCGGCGGCAACCCCGACTTCACCGGGTTCGACCTGGCCCGCGACGACTGGCCGGTGACCCGTCTGACCGCCGGTGCCACGGTCGACTTCTCCTGCAACGCCTGGGCCGCCCACCCGGGGTGGTTCCACGTCCACGTCACCAAGGACGGCTACGACCCGGCCGAGCCGCTCACCTGGTCCGAGACGGAGGACCAGCCGTTCCTCGCCGTCGACCACCCGCCGCTGAACGGCACACCCGGCACGGTCGACGCCCACTACTCCTGGTCGGGCAGGCTGCCGTCCGGCAAGACGGGCCGGCACATCGTCTACATGGTGTGGCAGCGCACGGACAGCGCCGAGACCTTCTGCTCCTGCTCCGACGTCGTCTTCGACGGCGGCGACGGAGAGGTCACCGGTGTCCACGACCCGGGCGGCCCCGGGGGCCTCCGCCCGGCGCCTGCACCGCGACCCGCCGGACCACCGGCACCTGGTCCGACGGGTACCAGTCAGAGGTGACGGTGACCAACACCGGGACCGTGCCGATGCTCGGCTGGACGACCGGCTTCACCCTGCCCGCCGGCCGGTCGGTGGCCAGTCTCCGGAACGGCGACGCCACGTACACGGGCCAGGACGTGATGGTGCACGACGCCGGCTGGAACGGCTCCCTGAGTCCCGGGCGGAGCGCGACGTTCGGCTACGTGGCCCGGGGCTCCGGCGCCGACGACCCCACCGGCCCTTCCTGCCAGGTCGGTCGAGCCGCTCAGGGCGGACCCGGTGAAGTGACGCACCGGGTCCGCGAGCCGGGCAGGTGAGGGGGTTCGGTCCCTGTCCGGGTGGTGCTGGCTTGTGGCGGCCGGCCCGTGGGCCGGCCTCGACCGAGTGGAGCGCGACAACGTTGTCTTATGGTCCGTACATGACTCTACCGCGCCAACGGACAACGATGTCAACCCACTTGGGATGACCCGGTCGGGTGATACCGGGGCGTGCCCGCGGGGGAGTACGCGGTCTTCCGTGTTACCGGTGGCGCGCGTTACTGTCCCTGCGGCTTGTGCGACCTGTGGTGCGCGACCCGTCCATCCCGAGGAAGGGCCGCGTCATGCGTTTCCGTCCCACGTCCCTGCTGCTGGCCGCGGTCCTCGCGACCGGCGGGGCCACCCCGCCCTCGCGGCGACCGCAGCACCCCCGAACTCGTCAAGGACCCGACCCCGTACGTCGATCCGCTGATCGGCACGAAGAACGGCGGCAACGTCTTCCCGGGCGCCGTGGTGCCGTTCGGCATGCTCTCCTGGAGCCCGGAGAACACCAGAGGCGACGCCACCCGCACCGCCGCGCCCGGCGGCTACCAGTACGACGCCACCCGCGTCCGGGCTTCAGCCTGACCCACATGTCCGGCACCGGCTGCGCCGGCGGCAGCGGCGACATCCCGTTCTTCCCGTACGCGGGCGAGGTCACGTCCTCCCCGGCGAGCGACACCAAGGACGCCGTCTACGCCTCGGACTTCCGGCACTCCGACGAGAGCGCCGGGCCCGGGCACTACAAGGTGGGCCTCGCCTCCGGCGTCACCGCCGACCTCACGGCGACCGCCCGCACCGGCTCGGCCCGCTTCACGTACCCCGCGGACAAGCCCGCCTCACTGCTCGTGCGCACCGCCAACTCAGAGGTGGGCTCCGAGGATTCGTCGGTCACCATCGACCCGGTCACCCGTACCGTCTCCGGCTCCGTCACCTCCGGCGACTTCTGCGGCTACCTCGACCCGGAGGGGCAGCGCTCCTACTACACCCTGTACTTCACCGCCCGCTTCGACCGCGACTTCAAGGCCACCGGCACCTGGCAGGACGACAAGCTCCAGGCCGGCTCCACCAGGGCCACCGGCGGCACCGGCGGCTTCTCGCACGGCGGCCGGCCCGTGGCGGGCAAGGGCGCCGGCGGCTACGTCGAGTTCGCGCCCGGCACCGGGCCGGTGAACGTCAAGGTCGGCGTCTCCTACGTCAGCCGGGCCGCCGCGGCGGCCAACCTCACGGCGGAGAACCCCGCGAAGCGGTCCTTCGACGAGGTCGCGGACGCGGCCCGCCGGGCCTGGCGCGACCGGCTCGCGGCCGTCCGGGTCGGCGGCGGCACGGACGCCGAACGCACCACCTTCTACACCGCCCTCTACCACTCACTGCTGCACCCCAACGTCATCAGCGACGCCGACGGCCGCTACCGGGGCGGCGACGGCAAGGTGCACCGGACCGGCCGCGGCCACCGCGCCCAGTACGGCACCTTCTCCGGCTGGGACGTCTACCGCGACCAGGTGCAGCTGCTGACCCTGCTCGACCCGGACACGGGTTCCGACATAGCCCAGTCGCTGTACGAACTCGCCCGGCAGAACGGCGGCGTCTGGGACCGCTGGCTGCACGGCGCGAGCGGCACCCACGTCATGAACGGCGACCCCGCGCCGACCGCCCTGGCCGGCATCCGCGCCTTCGGCGGCACCGGCTTCGACCTCAGGGGCGCGCTGGACTCACTGGTGAAGGCGGCGACCGTGCCCACGGCCGAGGACCTGTCGGCCGCCGGCAAGCCGGTGCTGTCGGCGGGCCAGCGCCCGTCGCTCGACAAGTACCTGAAGCTGCACTACATGCCGAGTGTCTCCAACGCCTGGGGCGGCGCCGCCGAGACCCTGGAGATGTCGACCGCCGACTTCTCCCTCGCCCAACTGGCCACCGCGGCGGGCGAGAAGGACACGGCCGCCGCCTTCGCCCGCCGGGCCCAGTGGTGGCAGAACAACTTCAACCTCGCGGCCGCCCAGGACGGCGGCTACATCGCCAACCGCAAGGCCGACGGGAGCTGGGTCACCGGCTTCACCCCCGACACCGGAAACGGCTTCGTGGAGGGCTCGGCCGCCCAGTACACCTGGATGGTCCAGCACAACCCGGCCGGGCTCTTCGCGGCGATGGGCGGCACCGGCAAGGCGCTCGGCCGCCTCGACACCTTCTTCCACAACGCCGACGGCAGCTGGGCCCTGACCGGCAAGGGCGGCGCCAAGTCCGAACTGGACAACGAACCGTCCATCAACGTGCCCTACCTGTACGACTACGCCGGAGCCCCGTACAAGGCGCAGGAGACCGTACGCGCGGCGATGCGGCAGCTCTGGTCGACCGGGCCGGGCGGCATCCCCGGCAACGACGACCTCGGCGCCATGTCGTCCTGGTACGTCTTCTCCGCGCTCGGCATGTACCCGCAGGTGCCCTCCCGCGCCGAACTCGTACTGGCCTCACCGCTGTTCGAGCGGGTGGAGATCGACCGCCCGCACGGCAACGACATCTCCGTCCGGGCCACCGGAGCGGCCGCCGACGCCCCGTACGTGCGGTCCCTGAAGGTCGACGGCCGCGCCGGCGACCGCCCCTGGCTGCCCGCCTCCTTCGTCCGTGACGGCGGCCGGCTGGACTACACCCTGTCCGCCACCCCGGACCGCACCTGGGGCGCGTCCTCCCCGCCGCCGTCCTTCCGGGAGGGCGAGCAGCCGTACCAGATCGGCGTCGGCCCCACCACGGCCACGGTCGCGCCCGGCGAGAGCACGGGCATCGCCATCCGGGCGCTGGCACTGAGCGGCGGCACCGGTCCCGAGGTGCGGTTCCGGGTCCGGACCCCGGCCGGCGTCACGGCCGCGCCCGCCGAGGGCACGGTCACCGGCGGCACCCGGCAGATCACCCTGGCCGCCGCGGCGGACGCCACCCAGGGCTTCTACGACGTCAAGATCACGGTGACCTCCGGCGACACCTCCTACGACCAGCCGGTCTCGCTGACCGTGGCCGCTCCGGGCACCCTGCTGGCCGCCTACGACAACACCGGTGTCTCGGACGACCAGGGCGACCACGACGAGGCCGACTACGACGGCGGCGGCTGGAGCTACTCCCGCCAGGCCCTCGCCGCGGCCGGTCTGACCCCGGGCGGCCACGGCACGGTGGACGGTCTCTCCTTCAGCTGGCCGGACTCGCCCGCCGGCCGCCCGGACAACGCCTCGGCCGCCGGTCAGACGATCGAACTCGCCGAGCCCGCGGCCAGGTTGTCCTTCCTCGGCAGCGCCGTCAACGGCAACCAGCAGACCAAGGCCACCGTCACCTACACCGACGGCACCACCGGCACCGTCGACCTCGCCTTCACCGACTGGACCGTCGGCGGCGGGGGCGGCACCGTGGCCTACGGCAACGAGGTGGTCGCGAAGGCGGCGTACCGCAACGTCGCGGGCGCCGACAAGGACCCGGTGGCGACCTACGTCTTCGCCACGAAGCCCGTCGCGGCCCCCGACGGCGGGGCCATCCGCAGCGTGACCCTCCCGCACGACGCCGACCTGCACGTCTTCACCCTCGCCACCGGCTGAGCGGACATACGGGGGGCGGACCCGGCCGGGCCCGCCCCCTCTCTCATGCGCCGGTCAGCCCAGCAGCTCCACCTCCGCCAGCGTCGCCTCGCCGTCGAGGACCAGGCGGTACTTCGCGTAGGTGCCCGGGGCGGCGATGTCGAACGCCCTGGTCTGCCGGTCCCAATGGAACGATTCGCCGGAGCGGTGGTCCAGGGTCTTCCAGGAGTTGCCGTCCGCGGATCCCTGCAGGGTCCAGCCGGATGGTGCCCTGGTGTGGTCCGCAGCCGAGGTCAGCGTGTACTGCACCGGCCTGGCACCGTCCGCGGCCGGCAGGTCCACCGAGGTGACCGCCGCGCTCGTCGCCGACGTGTCGTCGAACAGCGCGCCGTCGCCCTTCAGCACGTCCGCGCGGGGCGCCGGCACCTTGTCGTCCTGGGTGACGGAGACCGGCGCCGCCTTCGCGCCCGTGCCCCACGTCGAGGGCTTGGCCCCATGAAGAACTCCAGCTCCCCGCCCTTGGACAGCAGCGAGTGGGGGAGCGAGGTGGACGTCCAGGGGCTGCCGTTCACCTTCACGCCCTGCACGTACACGTTCTTCGCGCTGTTGCGGGGCGCCTTGATCACCAGGTCGCGGCCGTTCTCCAGGTGCACGGTCGCCTTCTTGAACAGCGGGGAGCCGATGGCGTACTCACCGCCGCCCATGACCAGCGGGTAGAAGCCCAGCGAGGAGAAGAGGTACCAGGCCGACTGCTCGCCGTTGTCCTCGTCGCCGTGGTAGCCCTGGCCGATCTCGCTGCCCGTGTAGAGCCGGGACAGCGCCTCGCGCACGTGCGCCTGCGCCTTCCAGGGCTCACCGGCCGCGTCGTACATGTAGATGACGTGGTGCGCGACCTGGTTGGAGTGGCCGTACATGCCCATCCGGACGTCCCGGGCCTCGGTCATCTCGTGGATGACACCGCCGTAGGAGCCGACGTAGTCCGGGGAGGCCGTCTCGGGCGTGGCGAAGTACTCGTCGAGCTTGTCGGCGAGGCCCTGCCGGCCGCCGTACAGGTTGGCCAGGCCCCGGCTGTCCTGCGGGGCGGTGAAGGCGTAGCCCCAGCCGTTGGTCTCCGTGTAGTCGTAGCCCCACACGCGCGGGTCGTACTTCGAGGAGTCCAGGCGCCAGCCGCCCTTGGCGTCACGGCCCTGGAAGAAGCCCGCCTTGGCGTCGAAGAGGTTCACGTAGTCCCGGGCGCGGTTGAGGAAGTACCGCGACTCCTCCTTGTAGCGCTTCTCGCCTGTCTTCTTGTAGAGGGCCTCGCCCATCCTGGCGATGCCGTAGTCGTTGACGTAGCCCTCCATCGCCCACGACAGGCCCTCGTGGGTGTCGGTGCTGGTGTAGCCGAGGAACGGCGAGGTGCTCATGCCCTTGCGGCCCACGCCCGAGGCCGGGGGCACGACCGTGGCGTTCTTGACCGCCGCGTCGTACGCCGCCTTCGCGTCGAACTTCACGCCCTTGACGTACGCGTCGGCGAACGCGACGTCCGAGGAGGTGCCGGTCATCAGGTCGGCGTAACCGGGGGAGGACCAGCGGGAGGTCCAGCCGCCGTCCTTGTACTGCTGCACGAACCCGTCGACCATCTCACCCGCCTGCGACGGGGTCAGGAACGAGTAGGCGGGCCACGTGGTCCGGTACGTGTCCCAGAAACCGTTGTTGACGTACACCTTGCCGTCCACGATCTTCGCGCCGGTGTGCGTCGGGGAGTCCGGGCCCGGCATGGGGGAGAAGGGCGAGGCGTACTGGTCCTTGCCGCCGACCTTCTCGAAGCCCGAGTTCGGGTACAGGTACAGCCGGTACATGCTGGAGTAGAGCGTGGTCAGCTGGTCCGGGGTCGCGCCCTCCACCTCGACCTTGCCGAGCAGCCCGTCCCAGGCCCGCTGGGCCCGGTCCTTCACCGTGCCGAAGGAGGTACCGTCCGGGATCTCCTGCGCCAGGTTGTCCTTCGCTTGGTCCACGCTGATCAGCGAGGTCGCGAGCCGCAGGGTGACCGTGTGGTCGGAACCCGCGTCGAACCGCAGAAAGCCCTTCACCCCGCTGGAGTCGCCGCCGGTCACCGGCTTGTCGAACCGGCCGTACACGAACAGCCGGGTGGCGCCCGTCGACAGGCCCGACTTGACGTCCGAGTAGCCGGTGACGACGCCGTGCTCCTTGTCCAGGGTCAGCCCCGCCTGCTCGGTCACGTTGTCGAACACCACGCTCGCGTCGTCACCCGGGTAGGTGAAGCGCAGCGCGGCCGCGTGGTCGGTCGGGGTTATCTCCGCCTTCAGACCGTTCTCGAACCGGACGCCGTAGTAGTACGGGCGCGCGGTCTCGTTCTCGTGCCGGAAGGGCAGCTCGCGCGCCTCACGGCCGGTGTCCGGGGTGCCGGACGCGGCCGACGGCATGAGCTGGAAGGTCTGCCGGTCACCCATCCAGGGGCTCGGCTCATGACTGGCGCTGAACGCCTGGATCGTCGGCAGGTTGTCGCCGTTGTTCGCATGTGCGTACTCGTAGAGCCAGCTCAGCGAAGAGGCGTTGGTGACCGGCGTCCAGAAGTTGAAGCCGTGCGGGACGGCCGTCGCCGGGAAGTTGTTGCCGCGCGAGAAGCTGCCGCTGGAGTTGGTGCCGCGGGTGGTCAGCGCGTAGTCCGACAGGTGCGCCTTCGGCTTCTCGGGCGCCACCGGCTTCAGGGCGACGTCGTCTATCCAGCCGCGGAACTTCGCGGGGCCGTCCGGCGAGTCGTACGCCACCAGTATCCGGTCCACCGTCTTGCCGGCCGCCACCGAGCCGATCCGGGAGGCCACGTTGTTCCACTGGTTGACGTAGAGCGCCTTCGACTCGCCCTGGCCGCGCGGTGTCAGCGCGAAGCCGTGCTGGTCGGTGGCACCGAGGCCGCTGAGGTAGGTGCCGTCCGTGAAGGCGAGGTCGACCGAGACGTTGGTGGCGTCGTAGTCGCGGTCGCCGTCGGCCATCGAGGGGAAGACGCGGTAGGACAGCCGGGTGTCGCCGCCGACCCGCACGTTCACGTCGAAGACCTTGTTGTACGAGTACGCCCGCCCGTCCGCCGTGTGCCGTCCGGCGTAGCGCAGGGCACGCTTTCCGGTGAATCCGGCGCCGGCCTTGGCCGTGGGCGAGCCGATCGGCCCCTTGTCGACCAGGGACAGCATGTCCTGGGGCACCGTGGTGTCCCCGCCGCCGGTGGAGAACTGCACGTCGGCGAGTTGCAGGATGCCCGAGGCGCCGTTGTTCGCGGTCACGTCGAGCCGGAAGTGCTGGTACTCGGCGGGCTCGGCCAGATCGTACGACTTCGTCTGGAACCGCTCCTTGAAGCTCTCACCCGAGCGGGTGTCGAGCGTCTTCCAGTCCTTGCCGTCCGCCGAGCCCTGGAGCGTCCAGTCCTTCGGGTCGCGCTCGGCGTAGTCGTTGGCCGAAGTGAGCGCGTACGTGACCAGCTTGACCGGCTTGTCCAGGTCGAACTCCACCCAGCCGGTGGGCTTGAAGGCCAGCCACTTGGTGCCGGGCTCGCCGTCGACGAGGTTCTCCTTCACCTCGCCGGCGCCCGCGTTCTCGTCGCTGGCCCGGACCTCAGTCACATGGTCGTCGACGTTGCCCGGGATGCCGGTGCTGTAGCCGCCGTCCACGCCCGAGGCGCGCTTGCCCCCGTCCGCCGCGGTGTCCACGGTGTTCAGCCAGTCCGGCGCCGGATCGCCCGCTTCGAACGAGGATGCGAACTCCCGGTCGGCGGCCGGTGCCTTCGCCGGCAGGGCGACCGCCGCGCCCTGGGTGCCGGCGGCCATGACAAAGGCGGCCGTGAGGACGACCGCCGGACCGTTTCTGAGTCGACTTCTGCGCTGCATCTACAGCTTCCCCTCCTGCGTCGCGTCGGACAACGTTGTCAGCTCGATGCGCAGGAACCAGTAGGTGGTCAAGTGGCCCATGATGTCAAGGGTGTTGAGCGTGGCATTCAGGGTCTTATGTCGCGAATTTTTCCGGCAGGGCGCCCACAGGCGCTTCATATTTCCGCGAGGTCTCAACTCGGAAAAGACCCACCGCGAACCTTGCATTCGATCTTGCTCCGCTGGCGGGAAGTGGACTATACCTGTCGGCGTTTCCCGCATGACCCTGCACTACCCGACAGCGGTGCCGGGGAGGATCCGGTTCACCGCCTGAGTCCTGGAGAAGGCGAGGACTTGAGCATGGGATCCACTGCGCACCACGGTGGCGAGGGCGTCGGCCGCCGCGATCTGATCAAGCGGTCGGCTGCGCTCGGCCTGGTGGCCGCCCCTGGAATGGGCCTGCTCTCCGCCTGCGCGAGCAGCGGCGGCGACGGACAGGACAAGGCGAAGGCCGGCAAGAAGACCGCGAAGAACCCGCTGGGTGTCAACGACGGCGCGAAGATGGAGTTCGTCCTCTTCGACGGCGGCTTCGGCAAGGAGTACGCCCAGGACGCGGTGAAGATCTACCAGAAGGACTTCCCCAAGGCCACGGTGAAGTTCTCCGCCACCCAGAAGATCCAGTCCACCCTGCAGCCCCGCTTCAACCAGGGCAACCCGCCGGACCTCATCGACAACTCCGGCGCCGAGCAGATGGACATGGGCGTGCTCGTCGGCAAGAACCAGCTCGCGGACCTCACCCCGCTGCTGGACGCGCCCTCGTTCGACGACCCGGGCAAGAAGGTCCGCGACACGCTGCGCCCGGGCATCGTGGAGATGGGCCAGTTCGACGGCGACAAGGTCTGGATCCTGTACTACGCCTACACGGTGTACGGCGTCTGGTACTCGCAGAAGGCCCTGGACTCGCTCGACGAGAAGTACCCGGAGACCTGGGACGAGATGCTCAAGGTCTGCGAGAAGGCCAAGAAGAAGGGCATGGCGGGCTGGACGTACGCGGGCAAGTACCCGTACTACCTCCCGTTCTCGCTGTACCCGATGATCGGCAAGGTCGGCGGCCGCGAGGTGCTGGACGCCATCGACAACCTGGAGCCGAACGCCTGGAAGCACCCGGCCGTCAAGGCCTGCTTCGAGGCCTACTACGAGCTCTACAAGAAGGGCTACGTCCTCAGGGGCACCCCGGGCCTGGACCACATCCAGTCGCAGACGGCGTGGGCCAAGGGCAAGGCGCTGTTCATCCCGAACGGCTCCTGGGTGGAGAACGAGTCGGCCAACGTCATGCCGGCCGACTTCAACCTCGCGGTCTCCGCGCCCACCGGCCTCGACGGCTCCGACAAGATGCCGTTCGGCACCATCTGGGCGTCCGGCGGCGAGCCCTTCGTCGTGCCGGCCAAAGCGGCGAACTCCGAGGGCGGCATGGAGCAGCTGCGCATCATGCTCTCCGAGGCCTCCTCGAAGAACTTCACCGCCAAGGTGAAGTCGCTGACCGCCTTCAACGGCGGCACCGACGGCATCACCCTCACCCCCGGCCTGAAGTCGGGCGTGGCGGCGCTGGACAAGGCCGGAGCCAACGTGGTGAATCCCCGGCTGCAGGACTGGTACGTGCAGCTCCAGAAGGAGAAGATCGGTGTGGCCGGGCTCGGCGAGATGATGGCCGGCCGCCTCACCCCGGCGGAGGCCATCAAGAAGATCCAGGGCTTCGCCGACGAGGCCGCGAAGGACACGTCGATCAAGCACTACAAGCACCAGTAGCCCGAAGTGAGGGCTCGTCACCAGCGGCAGCACCTGACCGGAGATCGGGGTCGGCAGTAATGCAGCACGGCAAGTACCGGTTCATCGTGGGGTTCCTCGCGGCACCCCTCGGGCTCTACGCGCTATTCGTCGTATGGCCCTTCATCCAGTCCATCTACTACTCGTTCACGGACTGGACCGGACTGAGTCCCGAATTCAAGATGGTCGGCTTCGACAACTACCGGAGGATGTTCGACGACGACATCTTCTGGAAGTCGTTGCAGCACAGTCTGCTGTTCGCGCTGGTCCTGCCGCTGGTGACGATCGGTCTGGCGCTGTTCTTCGCCTTCATGATCAATGTGGGCGGACGGCGCCGGAGGGGCGGCCCGGTGATTTCCGGCGTCCGCGGTTCCGGCTTCTACAAAATCGTCTACTTCTTCCCGCAGGTGCTGTCGATCGCGATCGTCGCGCTGCTGTTCGCCTTCGCCTACAACCCGGACAGCGGCGCCATCAACTCGTTCCTGCGCGGAATCGGTCTGGACGGCGTCCAGCCCCTGTGGCTGGGCGATCCGGGCCTCGCCCTGTGGTGCGTGATGGCCGTGCTCGTCTGGTCCACGGTCGGCTTCTTCGTGGTGCTGTTCTCGGCGGGCATGGCGTCGATCCCGGCCGAGATGTACGAGGCGGCCCTGCTCGACGGGGCGAGCCGCTTCACCACGTTCTTCCGCATCACCCTGCCGCTGCTGTGGGACACGGTGCAGTCCGGCTGGGTCTACATGGGCATCCTCGCGCTCGGCGCCGAGTCCTTCGCGGTCGTCCAGATCATGACGACCGGGCCGGGCGGTCCCGACTACTCGACCACCGTGATGGTCCTGTACGTGTACCAGAAGGCGTTCCGGGACGGTCAGGCCGCCTACGCCACCACCATCGGCGTCGCCCTCCTCGTGGTCACGCTCGCCTTCGCGGCGGTCGTGATGCGGCTGGGCCGTCGCGAGCGGCTGGAGTACTGAAGCGATGAAGACGACCGAGACCCCCGCCCCGCTGCCGGCCGAGTCCGGCGCGACCGTATCGAAGGTCGACGTGGCGCCGGCGCGGCCGGCCGTGGAGAAGAAGGAGGGCTCCGTCCTCAACGTCTTCTCGCACGGCATGCTGGTCCTGTGGGCGATCATGGTGGTCCTGCCGCTGCTGTGGGCGGTGATGACGTCCTTCAAGGACGACGCCTCCATCTTCGGCTCGCCCTGGTCGCTGCCGGACCGCCTGCACTTCGACAACTGGTCGAGGGCCTGGACCCAGGCCAACATGAGCGACTACTTCCTGAACACGATCCTGGTGGTCGGCGGTTCGCTCGTCGGCACCCTGGTGCTCGGCTCCATGGCGGCCTACGTCCTGGCCCGCTTCGACTTCCCCGGCAACCGCTTCATCTACTTCCTGTTCATCGGCGGCATGAGCTTCCCGATCATGCTGGCGCTGGTCCCGCTGTTCTACGTGGTGAACAACATGGGCCTGCTGAACACCATCCACGGCCTGATCCTGGTCTACATCGCGTACTCGCTGCCGTTCACGGTCTTCTTCCTGACCGCCTTCTTCCGCACCCTGCCCACCTCGGTGGCGGAAGCGGCCTTCGTCGACGGCGCCTCGCACACGCGTACGTTCTTCCAGATCATGCTGCCGATGGCCAAGCCGGGCCTGATCAGCGTCGGCATCTTCAACTTCCTGGGCCAGTGGAACCAGTACATGCTGCCCACGGTCCTCAACACCGACCCCGACAAGCGCGTCCTCACCCAGGGCCTGGTCCAGCTCGCGGTCAGCCAGGGCTACAAGGGCGACTGGTCCGGGCTGTTCGCCGGCCTGGTGATGGCGATGCTGCCGGTCCTGGCGGCGTACATCGTCTTCCAGCGCCAGGTGGTGGCTGGGCTGACGGCGGGGGCCCTGAAGTAGCGGCAGGCCCGCCGACGGGCCCGGGCGTCCCGCACGGGGCGCCCGGGCCCGTCCCTTTCCGCCGCCGTCCCGACGGCCCCGGGCCCCGCCCTCGGGGTCCCGGCCGGGCCGGCCGTCCCGCACGCCCGCGCCGCCGCGCTCTTCGCAGTCGCGATTCGCTCCGTCGGCCGCACGGACCGGCGTCACCCCGGGTCACGGACGGGTCACGGCGAGGAATCCGCGTTCCGGGGCTGAACGATCCGCGCGGAGCCGCCCCCGGCGCGCGCCGGCCTCTGCGGCCCCCTCCCGGAGCACCCGCCCCGGCACCCTCCGCCCTGCTCGTGGGTGGCCTGTACATGTCCCCCGGGTGTCCTGGGCGGAACAGTGAAAGCGAGAGCGATTTCCGTCAAGGACTTGACTGATGTAACCCGTACAGCCGAGCTTGGAGTTCACAACTTGTAAGTGGCCCGGTTCCGCGGATGTGACCTGGGCCACGGGCGGCACTGGGGCCGCCCGGCCGATGGCGGGAGTGGATGGGTCGATGGAGACTCCGGGGTCGCAGTCGTCGCTGCACCGAGCCAACCTGGAGCGAGTCGTGCGGGCCGTGCGGCTTGCCGGGTCGCTCACGCAGGCGGAGATCGCACGGACGACCGGCCTGTCCGCCGCGACGGTGTCCAACATCGTGCGGGAGCTCAAGGACGGCGGAACCGTCGAGGTCACGCCCACGTCGGCGGGCGGACGGCGGGCCCGCAGCGTCTCGCTGAGCGGGGACGCCGGCATCGTGATCGGCGTGGACTTCGGGCACACCCACCTGCGCGTCGCGATCGGGAACCTCGCGCACCAGGTGCTGGCCGAGGAGTCCGAGCCGCTGGACGTGGACGCCTCGTCCACCCAGGGATTCGACCGGGCCGAGGAGCTGGTCAACCGGCTGATCGCGGCCACCGGCGTGGACCGGACCAAGGTGGCCGGCGTGGGGCTCGGCGTGCCCGGCCCGATCGACGTGGAGTCGGGGACCCTGGGGTCCACCGCGATCCTGCCGGGCTGGGGCGGCACCAAGCCCGCCGAGGAGCTGCGCGAGCGGCTCGGCGTGCCCGTGCACGTGGACAACGACGCCAACCTCGGCGCGCTGGGCGAGCTGGTCTGGGGCAGCGGCAAGGGCGTCCGCGACCTGGCGTACATCAAGGTCGCCAGCGGTGTCGGCGCCGGTCTCGTGATCAACGGGAAGATCTATCGCGGCCCGGGCGGCACGGCTGGCGAAATCGGACATATTACACTCGACGAATCCGGCCCGGTCTGCCGATGCGGAAACCGTGGCTGCCTGGAGACTTTCACGGCCGCGCGCTACGTGCTTCCGCTGCTCCAGCCCAGCCACGGCACCGATCTGACCATGGAGGGCGTCGTACGGCTGGCCAGGGACGGAGACCCGGGCTGTCGTCGGGTGATCGCCGACGTCGGCCGCCACATCGGCAGTGGAGTGGCCAATCTCTGCAATCTGCTGAACCCGAGCCGGGTGGTCCTCGGTGGTGATCTCGCCGAGGCCGGAGAGCTCGTCCTCGGGCCCATCAGGGAGTCCGTCGGCCGCTACGCGATCCCCAGCGCGGCGCGTCAACTGTCCGTTCTTCCCGGGGCACTTGGGGGCCGTGCGGAGGTGCTCGGAGCGCTCGCTCTCGCACTCAGCGAGATGGGCGATTCGACCCTTCTGGACGGATCTGTCGCGGGTACGCTCGCGGCGGTCACCCCTGCCTTCACTTAGAGAACGGATGGCACCGTTGCCATCTCGTTAAGGATTTACTTCTTGACGTCGCACGTGTGGCCGAGTTGACTTCCAGCCACCTCGGCCGCAACGACGCGGCCTCGTCAGGGAGGTTTACAGAGTGAACACGCGTATGCGTCGTGCCGCCGTTGCCGTTGCCGCTGGTGCGATGGCCGTCTCGCTGGCCGCCTGTGGCAGTGCCAAGGAGTCCAAGGGAGACGACAGCTCTTCGGCGTCGTCCGCCAAGAAGGGCGACGACATCAAGGTCGGTCTCCTGCTTCCGGAGAACAAGACCGCCCGCTACGAGAAGTTCGACAAGCCCCTGATCACGAAGAAGATCCAGGAGCTGACGAACAACAAGGCGGAGATCCAGTACAACAACGCCCGCCAGGACGCGAACCTGCAGGCCCAGCAGGTCGACACCATGATCACCAACAAGGTGGACGTGCTGATCCTGGACGCGGTGGACGCCAAGGCGATCCAGAACTCGGTCCAGAAGGCCAAGGACGCCGGCATCAAGGTCGTCGCGTACGACCGTCTCGCCGAGGGCCCGATCAGCGCCTACACCTCGTTCGACAACGAGGAGGTCGGCAAGACCCAGGGCGAGGCCCTGCTGAAGGCGCTGGGCGGCAAGGCCACCAAGTCCTCCAAGATCGTCATGGTCAACGGCTCGGTCACCGACCCGAACGCCGCCCAGTTCAAGAAGGGCGCGCACTCCGTCCTCGACGGCAAGGTCACCGTCGCCAAGGAGTACGACACCAAGGAGTGGTCGCCGGACAACGCCAACTCCGAGATGGAGGCGGCGATCTCCTCGGTCGGCAAGGGCAAGATCGCGGGTGTCTACTCCGCCAACGACGGCATGGCCGGCGGTATCATCACCGCTCTGAAGGCCGCGGGCATCTCCGTCCCGGTCACCGGCCAGGACGCCGAGCTGGCCGGTGTGCAGCGCATCGTCTCCGGTGAGCAGTACATGAGCGTCTACAAGCCGTACGCCCCCGAGGCCGAGGCCGCCGCCGAGATGGCCGTCGCCCTCGCCAAGGGCGAGAGCCTGGACTCCGTCGCCAAGGACAAGGTCTCCTCCGGCTCCGCCAAGGACGTCCCCTCGGTGCTCGTCCCGGTCACCGCGCTGACCAAGGACAACATCAACGACACCGTCATCAAGGACGGCGTCTACACCGTCGCCGACATCTGCACGGGCAAGTACAAGTCCGCCTGCGACAAGATCGGCCTGAAGTAAGCAGCACCGATTCCCGTCCCCGTACCGGCGTTCGGTCCAGAACGCCGGTGCCGGGCCGGACCGGGTGCTCCCAGGCTCCTCCGGTGCCCCGCGCATTCACGCAGCCCCGCAAGCTCGGCGCGGGGCGCCGGACGGAACTACCCCCAAACTCTTCTGCACAACCTCCCGCCGGGTCAGGCGGCGAAGGAGATGGTTCACGTGTCCGCTACGCCCGTGCTGGCGTTGCGCGGGGTCTCCAAGCGGTTCGGTGCCGTTCAGGCGCTCACCGACGTAGAGCTTGAGGTCCACGCCGGTGAGGTGGTCGCCCTGGTGGGCGACAACGGCGCCGGAAAGTCCACGCTGGTCAAGACGATCGCCGGCGTGCACCCCATCGATGAGGGCGCCATCGAGTGGGCCGGCAAGCCCGTGTCGATCAGCCGTCCGCACGACGCCCAGGCCCTGGGCATCGCGACGGTCTACCAGGACCTCGCGCTGTGCGACAACATCGACGTCGTCGGCAACCTCTTCCTCGGCCGCGAGCTGAAGAAGTTCGGTGTCCTGGACGAGGTCGAGATGGAGCGCCGCGCCCGCGAGCTGCTCACCACGCTGTCGATCCGCATCCCCAGCGTCCGTATCCCGATCGCCTCGCTCTCCGGCGGTCAGCGCCAGACCGTGGCCATCGCCCGTTCGATGCTCGGTGACCCCAAGCTGGTCATCCTCGACGAGCCCACCGCCGCCCTCGGCGTCGAGCAGACCGCCCAGGTCCTCGACCTCGTGGAGCGTCTGCGCGAGCGCGGTCACGCCGTCATCCTCATCAGCCACAACATGGCGGACGTGAAGGCGGTGGCGGACAAGGTCGCCGTCCTGCGCCTCGGCCGCAACAACGGCGTCTTCGAGGTCAAGACGACCTCGCAGGAGGAGATCATCTCCGCCATCACCGGCGCCACCGACAACGCCGTGACCCGCCGTGCGGCGCGCACGAACGGGGAGGTTTCCAAGTGAGCGTCGACAAGACCTCCGCGAACGTCGACAAGACGTCCCAGCCCGGCGGGGACGCCCCCGTCGTGAACCCCGAGGCCGCCGCCGCCGCGGTCACCGCGGTCGACCCCCGGCTGCTGGTGCGCGAGCAGGGCCTGCTCGGCTACTGGACCGAGTTCAAGCGGAAGATGAAGGCCGGTGAGCTGGGTTCCCTCCCGGTGATCCTGGGCCTCGCGATCATCTGCATCATCTTCCAGGTCCTGAACTCCGAGTTCCTCTCCGCGCAGAACATCAGCAACATCACGGTCACGATGGTCGGCACGGGCATGATCTCCGTCGGCATCGTCTTCGTGCTGCTGCTCGGTGAGATCGACCTGTCGGTCGGCTCGGTCAGCGGCGCGGCCAGCGCCCTCGCGGCCGTCCTCACGGTCAACCAGGGCTGGCCCGAGTGGGTGGCCGTCCTGGTCGCCATCGCCGCCGGCGCCCTCATCGGCTCGCTGCACGGCTTCTTCTTCGCGGTGCTCGGCGCCCCCGCCTTCGCCGTCACCCTGGCCGGTCTGCTGTTCTGGCTCGGCTTCATGCTGAAGGTGCTGGGCGAGGACGGCACGATCAACCTCGACAGCGACGGCCTGATCGGCAAGCTGACCACGTACACCTTCACCGACCTGGCCGCCGCCTACGGTCTGGCCGCCGTCGTGGTCGTGCTGTTCTTCGTCAGCTCCTTCCTCGGCAACCGGCGCCGCGAGGCCGCGGGCGTCCCGTCCCGGCCGCTCAGCGACACGGTCCTGCGCACCGTCCTGCTGGCCGTGGTCTCCTTCGCCGCGGCGTACATGTACAACCAGTACAAGGGCCTGCCGCTGGCCACGGTGATCTTCCTCGCCTTCCTGGTCGGCACGGACTTCCTGCTGCGCCGCACCTCCTACGGCCGCAAGATCTTCGCGCTCGGCGGCAGCGTCGAGGCCTCCCGGCGTGCGGGCATCAACGTCACCGCGGTGCGGATCTCCGTGTTCGCCATCTCCGGCGGGTTCGCCGCGATCGGCGGTCTGTTCCTGGCCTCCAAGATCGCCTCCGCCAACCAGAGCGCCGGCACCGGCGACCTGCTGATGAACGCGATCGCCGCGGCCGTCATCGGCGGCACCTCGCTCTTCGGTGGCCGTGGCCGCACCTGGAACGCCCTGCTGGGTGTGCTGGTGATCGTGTCCATCCAGTACGGTCTCCAGCTGGAGTCCATCGCGGAGCCGGTGAAGTACATGATCACCGCCGCGGTCCTGCTGACCACCGTGGTCATCGACTCCGTCACGCGCAAGACGCAGAAGACCGCGGGCCGCGCGTAGCGTCCCGGGTCCAGACAGTGCCCGGCACCGGAAGGTGCCGGGCACTGTCGTGTCCCGCAAACCCGGAACATTAGACTCGACAAGCCCGGCAACAGCTCGATCAGCTCTACTGCAAGGAGGCACGGGTGCCGCTGCTGACCCGCATCAGGGGACCGCGCGATCTGGACCGGCTCAGCCTGGAGGAGCTGGACCAGCTGGCAGGGGAGATCCGGACCTTCCTCGTCGACGCCGTTTCCAAGACCGGTGGCCACCTCGGCCCCAACCTGGGCGTGGTCGAGCTCACCATCGCCCTGCACCGCGTCTTCCACTCCCCTAAGGACAAGGTCCTCTGGGACACCGGACACCAGTCCTACGTCCACAAGCTGCTCACCGGCCGGCAGGACTTCTCCCGGCTGAAGATGAAGGGCGGCCTGTCCGGCTACCCCTCGCAGGCCGAGTCCGAGCACGACGTCATCGAGAACAGCCACGCCTCCACGGTGCTCGGCTGGGCGGACGGCATCGCCAAGGCCAACCAGCTCAAGAAGCGGGACAGCCACGTCGTCGCCGTCATCGGTGACGGGGCGCTGACCGGCGGCATGGCCTGGGAGGCGCTGAACAACATCGCCGAGGCCAAGGACCGCCCGCTGGTCATCGTCGTCAACGACAACGAGCGCTCCTACGCGCCGACCATCGGCGGCCTCGCCAACCACCTGGCGACCCTGCGCACGACCGACGGCTACGAGCGCTTCCTCGCCCGGACGAAGGACATCCTCGACCGCACCCCGGTCGTCGGCAAGCCGCTGTACGAGACCCTGCACGGGGCCAAGAAGGGGCTGAAGGACTTCATCGCCCCGCAGGGCATGTTCGAGGACCTGGGCCTGAAGTACGTCGGCCCGATCGACGGCCACGACGTCGAGGCCCTGGAGTCGGCGCTGGCGCGGGCCAAGCGGTTCGGCGGGCCCGTCATCGTGCACTGCCTGACCGAGAAGGGCCGCGGCTACCAGCCCGCGCTGCAGGACGAGGCCGACCGCTTCCACGCCGTCGGCAAGATCCACCCCGACACCGGGCTGCCGATCGCCAGCTCCGGCGCCGACTGGACCTCGGTCTTCGGCGACGAGATGGTCAAGCTCGGCGAGGAGCGCGAGGACGTCGTCGCCATCACGGCGGCCATGCTCCAGCCGGTCGGCCTGGACAGGTTCGCCAAGCGCTTCCCCGACCGCGTCTACGACGTCGGCATCGCCGAGCAGCACGGAGCCGTGTCGGCGGCGGGTCTGGCCCACGCCGGCGTCCACCCGGTCTTCGCCGTCTACGCCACCTTCCTCAACCGCGCCTTCGACCAGGTCCTGATGGACGTGGCCCTGCACAGGTGCGGGGTGACCTTCGTCCTGGACCGGGCCGGTGTCACCGGCACCGACGGCGCCTCCCACAACGGCATGTGGGACATGTCGATCCTGCAGGTCGTGCCCGGCCTGCGGCTCGCCGCCCGCGCGACGCCGACCAGGTACGCGCCCAGCTCCGCGAGGCGGTCGCCGTCGACGACGCGCCGACCGTGGTCCGCTTCTCCAAGGGCGCCGTCGGCCCCGCCGTACCGGCCGTGGGCCGGGTCGGCGGCATGGACGTGCTGCGCGAGCCCGGCACCGACCGCCCGGACGTGCTGCTGGTCTCCGTGGGGGCCCTCGCGCCGATGTGCCTGGAGATCGCCGGCCTGCTCGAGCGGCAGGGCATCTCCACCACCGTGGTCGACCCGCGCTGGGTCAAGCCGGTGGACGAGGCCATGGCCCCGCTCGCCGAGCGGCACCGGGTCGTCGTCACCGTCGAGGACAACAGCCGCGTCGGCGGTGTGGGCTCCGCGATCGCCCAGGCCCTGCGCGACGCCGGCGTGGACGTGCCGCTGCGCGACTTCGGCATCCCGCCGCGCTTCCTCGACCACGCCTCCCGCGCCGAGGTCATGGCGGAGATCGGGCTGACCGCGCCCGACATCGCCCGCCAGGTCACCGGTCTGGTCTCCAAGCTGGACGGCCGGTTCGACCGTACGGCGGCAGAGGTCGACTCCGTCGAGCCCGCGCGCGACTAGGAAAAAGCGGCCTCAGGGCCGGTTCCGCCCCGTTCCCCGGTGGCGGAACCGGCCCTTCTGCGTGAACCTGCCTGTGCCGGGGCATACGCACACCCGGCCCTCTCGATCATGTCGAGGACGACAAGCGTGGGAGGTAGGCACGTGAGCAGCGCGCTCTTCAGGACGAAGAACGTCGAACAGTCCATCCGGGACACCGAGGAACCCGAGCATTCTCTCAAGAAGTCCCTCTCCGCCCTCGATCTGACCGTCTTCGGCGTGGGTGTCATCATCGGCACCGGCATCTTCGTCCTCACCGGACAGGTGGCCAAGAACAACGCCGGTCCGGCGGTGTCCCTGGCCTTCGTCGTGGCCGGCGTGGTCTGCGCGCTCGCCGCGCTCTGCTACGCCGAGTTCGCCTCCACGGTCCCCGTGGCGGGCTCCGCGTACACCTTCTCGTACGCCTCCCTCGGCGAACTGCCCGCCTGGATCATCGGCTGGGACCTCGTCCTGGAGTTCGCCCTCGGTACGGCGGTGGTGGCCGTCGGCTGGTCGGGCTACATCCGCTCGCTGCTCGACAACGCGGGCTGGCACCTGCCGGACTACCTGGCCGGCCGGGACGGGGCGTCCGGGTTCGGCTTCGACATCCTCGCCGCGGCGCTCGTCCTGGTGCTCACCGCCGTCCTCGTGCTCGGCATGAAGCTGTCCGCCCGGATCACCTCGGTCGTCGTCGCCATCAAGGTGGCCGTCGTCCTCGTCGTGATCATCGCCGGTGCCTTCTTCGTCCACGGCGAGAACTACAAGCCGTTCGTCCCGCACCCCGAGCCGGTACCGGCGGGCGGCAGTCTCAAGGCGCCGCTGATCCAGCTCATGTTCGGCTGGGCGCCCGCCAACTTCGGTGTGATGGGCATCTTCACCGCCGCCTCGGTGGTGTTCTTCGCGTTCATCGGCTTCGACATCGTCGCCACCGCCGCCGAGGAGACCCGCAACCCGCAGCGGGACATGCCGCGCGGCATCCTCGGCTCGCTGCTCATCTGCACCGTGCTCTACGTCGCCGTCTCCATCGTCGTCACCGGCATGCAGAAGTACACCCGCCTGTCGGTGGAGGCCCCGCTGGCCGACGCCTTCAAGGCCGTCGGGCACCCCTGGTACGCGGGCGTGATCAGCTTCGGCGCCGCCGTCGGCCTGACGACCGTCTGCATGATCCTGCTGCTCGGCCAGACCCGGGTGTTCTTCGCGATGAGCCGCGACGGCCTGCTGCCGCGCTTCTTCTCGCGCGTCCACCCGCGCTTCAAGACCCCGCACCGGCCGACCATCCTGCTCGGCGTGATCATCGCGGTCGTCGCCGGGTTCACGAGCCTGAGCGAGCTGGCCGAACTGGTGAACATCGGCACCCTGTTCGCGTTCGTCGTCGTCGCGATCAGCGTCATCATCCTGCGCAGGACACGCCCGGACCTGCCCCGCGCGTTCCGCACCCCCTGGGTCCCGGTGGTCCCGATCGTGTCCGTGTGCGCCACGCTGTGGCTGATGCTCAACCTGCCGGCCGAGACCTGGCTCCGCTTCGCCATCTGGATGGTCATCGGCATCGTGGTCTACCTCCTCTACGGCCGCAAGCACAGCATGCTCGCCCTGCGGGAGAAGTCCCCGGCGGGCGAGGTGCCCGGGGCGCCGCCCGGAAAGAAGCAGTAGCCGGCCGACCGCGCCCTCCGGCCGACCGCTCACTTCGGCCCCGTATGTTCCGCTTCGCCGGAACTGCGGGGCCGGATAACGTTCTGTCCGTGCTGCCCACGCTCGCCGCCCCGCTCACCCCCGCACGGCCCGCGGTCACCCGGACGGCGTACTGGATACGGCTCCTCCCCGCCCTGGCGGCGCTGGCCTGCGTCACCCGGGTGCCGTCCTTCGTCCGCCCGCTGTGGAACCCCGACGAGGGCTATCTGGCCGTCCAGGCGGGCCTCCTCGCCCACGGCGGTCGGCTGTACGAGACGGTCGTGGACCGCAAGCCGCCCCTGCTGCCCTGGCTGTACGAGGCCGCCTTCGCGGTCTGCGGCTCCGGCTCGCTCACCCCGCTGCGGGTGCTGGCCGTGGCCGCGCAACTGCTCACCGCGGCCCTGCTCGCCTCCGTGGCCCGGCGCCGCTGGGGCGACACCGCCGGGCGCACCGCCGGGGTGCTGTACCTGCTGGTGTCGGTGGGACTCAACCCGGAGGACGCGCAGGCCGCCACCTTCGAGGTCTTCATACTGCCGGGCACCGCGGCCGCCCTCTGGTGCGCGGACCGTGGCCGCTGGGGCGCGGCCGGCACCGCCGTGGCCTGCGCCTTCCTCACCAAGCAGACGGGCGGCGCGGTACTGCTGCCGGTGCTCTGGCTGCTGTACCGGCGGGGCGGGGCGCCGGTGCGGGGTGCCCGACGGGCGGGGGCCGTACGGGCTCCGCGGGCGGGGGGTGTGCGGCTCGCGGCGGGTTTCGCGCTGCCGGTCCTGTGCGCGGCCCTCGCCACCGACCCCGCCGGATTCCTGTTCTGGACGGTCACCGGATCCGCCGCCTACGCCTCCTTCGCCGGTTCGGAACTGCTCGTCCTCGGCCGGGGCTGGCCAACACCGCGATCCTGGCGGTGGCCTGCGCGGGCCTGGTCCCCCGGTGCTACGGGCGCTACGGGCCCGTACCACCGGCGCCGCCCGTGCGCCTGCGGCCGGGGGAGCCATGGGGGCCGACCTGTGGCTCTGGCTGGCGTCCTCGGCCGGCGCGGTCGTCCTCGGCTTCCACTTCTTCGGGCACTACTACCTGCAACTCCTCCCGCCCGTCGCCCTGCTGGCCACGGCGGCCCTCCAACTCCTGCCCCGCGCACGCCTGACGTCCGCCGTCTTCACCTCGGGCTGCTGCTGCGCCCTGTTCCTGACCTGGGGCCTGCTCGCCCCGCGTCCCGAACTCGCCCACGCCCAGCGCCTGGCCACCGCGCTCGCCCAGCGCACGGCACCGGCGGACCGGGTCCTGGTGTGGGGCATGCACCCCGAGACGTACTGGCTGGCGGACCGCACCCCGGCCAGCCGCTATCTGACCGCGGGCCTGCTCACCAACTACAGCGGCGGCCGCGACGGTCCCCGCGTCGGCGAGAAGTACGCGGTCGCGGGCGCCTGGCCCGTCTTCCGCGCGGAGATGACCACGCGGGCCCCGGCCCTGGTGGTCGACGACTCCCGGGGCGCGCCGTACCGCCCCGACCGTCTCCCCAGCCTGCGCCGGCTGCTGGCCGGTCGGTACGAGGAGGTGGCCCGGGTCGACGGAGCGGTGTTCTACCGCCGGATCCCGGTCGGCTGAAGGGGAGTTGACCCGGGTCGGCGCGACCGTCCCTGCTATGCTCGGAACGATCATTTGAACACGTTCAAATTACGTGCACCAGGGGGATCACATGCCCGCGCCGACCACTTCGGACCCCGGCGACACACCCGCCGTCGCCCTCGGCCCCACCGCGCTCTTCCTCGGGATCGTCGCCGCCCCCGGCTTCTGGCCCGGCCTCATGTTCGTCCTGCTGCCGTGGTCGTGGCTGGCGGGCGCCCTCGCCGTCACCTTCGGCCTGGCGGGCATCCACTACGCCCGCCAGGGCACCGGCCGCATGTGGCCCGCCGTGACCGGCACGGTCCTCGGCTTCGTCGGCCTGGCCGGCTTCTTCCTCCTGGCGGTGCCGTTCCCGGCCTGACGGCCTTCACGGGCCGGGCCCGCCGCCCCACCCCGCCCCCGGTACCGCGAGCGGGCGGGGCGCCTCAGGAACGGGCCGCCCCCGGGCGTCCCTCGTCCTGGCGCCGAAGGCCCGGCGCTCAGCCGAGCACCGTGCGCGGACCCGTCACCTCCGCGCCCAGCTCGGTCACCCGGCGCCGCAGTTCACGGTCGGCCGTGACCACCAGCCGGCGCCGGCCGGCGGACTCCGCGGCCAGCTCCACGATCCGGTCGTCCCCGCTGCCGGGCGCCGACTCCACCCGTACCCCCGGCACGGACTCCACCCCACGGGCCGCGCCCTCGACCACGAGCACGATCTCCAGAGCGCCGTCGTGTCCCGGCAGTCCCTCGGCGGCCAGCCGGTCCCGCAGCCGCCCGGCGGCGCCCCGGCGGTCCCGCCACCAGCCGTCCGGCCGCGAGCCGACGACGTTCGCGCCGTCGACGATCAGCAGCAGGGGCCGTCGGGGGCCGGGGAGCCGAGGGGTCCGTCATGGTCCAAGCGTCCCACGCCGGTGCCGGACCGTGAGGTACGGCGAGTGTCAGGCCGAACCGCCGCCCGTGGCGGGGGACTTCTTCGCGGACTCCGGGATCGTGGTGTCGCGGCGGAGCGCCTTCCACAGCTGCGACGCCTGCGGCTCGGCGGCGACCACGCGGTTGGGGTCGGCCTTGTCGTACTGCACCGGCAGCATGATCGTCTCCATGGTGGAGGGGTCGACACCGTTGAGGCTGCGTCCGAACTCCGCCAGCTTGGTCAGCGAGGCGAGGTCGGAGTCGGTGGTGAGGGCGGCGGTGAGCTTGTCCGCGATCTTGTAGGACTTGGTGGGGCTGCCCAGCAGGTCCTGCTTCTTGATCTCGCTCAGCAGGGCCAGCATGAACTTCTGCTGCAGTCCGATGCGTCCGAGGTCGCTGCCGTCGCCGATGCCGTGCCGGGTGCGCACGAACTGAAGGGACTGGGTGCCGTCCAGCTTGTGGGTGCCGGCGGTCAGGTCGAGGCCGCTGGAGCTGTCGTGGATGTCCTTGTCGACGGTGACGGTGACCCCGCCTATCGCGTCCACGAGCCCCTTGAAGCCCGCGAAGTCGATCTCGACGTAGTGGTCCATGCGGACCCCGGAGATCTGCTCGACGGTCTTGACCACGCAGGCGGGACCGACCTGGGAGTAGATGGAGTTGAACATCACGCGCTTCGCGGACGAGACCGTGGAGCCGTCCGACCTGGTGCACTCGGGCCGGGTCACCAGGGTGTCGCGGGGGATGCTGACGGCGACGGCCTTGGTGCGGCCCTCGGGTATGTGCATCACCAGCGCGGTGTCGGAGCGGGCCCCCGAGACGTTGCCCGTGCCCAGCGAGGCGTTGGCGCCGGCCCGCGAGTCGGAGCCCAGGACCAGGATGTTCTGGCCGGAGGTGGGCAGCTTCTCGGGCCGGTCGTCGCCGATCGCCCTGTCGATGTCGACGCCCTTGATGTTGCCGTCGAGGTCGCTGTAGAGCCAGTAGGCCGTGCCGCCGAGCGCGAGGACGAGAACGAGCAGGGAGAGGAGCACGATCCGGCCGGTCCGGCGTTTCTTCTTCTGGGCTCTGCGGTTGCCGCGCTTGTCGGGCGGGGACTGGCGGTCAGGCGGCACAGGGGTGCTCAGGTCGTGGCTCACGGCGGGTCCTCGCAACTCATGCCCTGAAGGGCAAGGGCAGCAGGCCGCTCCCGTGAGGGCCGGGTCGGTGCTGCTCGGCTGACACTTGGTTGGCATTGAACTATAGACGCGCGCTCGCACACGTGTGTGAGCGATGTGAACGGTTGTCCGCCCTGGTGAAGACGGCGGGCCGGCCCGTCCCGGGAGGTGCCGTCCGCGCCCGGAAGCGGTCCGCGGGCCGTGCCCCGAGGCCCGTGCGGCTCCGACGCGGCAGCGGGACGTGTGTTCGGACGTGCTTATGATGTGGCGGATTCCGGAGTGATTTGTGGGCAGCGTGCCTGGGGCGGGAAGGGGCGGCGCACATGCGCGGCAGAGGTGCGCAGGCCGTGGACCGGCGGTCCCGGGCCGGTGTCGGGACCGAGGCGCGGCCCCGGCGGACGGCCGCGGCGGCGGTGGCCACGGGGTCGTGGCTGCTGCGCGGGAACGACGACCGCCTCGCCGTGTACGCGCTCGTCGGAGGCGGTGTGCACCGCTGGACGGAGACCGCGGTCGGCGGCGGGTTCCGGAGCGGGCCCGACTTCTTCCCCGCCGAGGGGCTGACCGCCCTCGCCGTCGCCCAGGGCGCCAATCGGTACGCGCACTTCCTCGGACGCAGGGAGACCCGGCAGGGGGGCGGCGTACCGAAGGTCGACCTGCTCTACGCCGTGCAGTACCAGTCGGGCCGGACCCTGGGGGACTGGCGTTCCCTCGGCAACCCGTACCGCGACCCGAAGGACGCCGCGTCCCTCGGTGTGCCGGCCGCCGCGGTCGACGGGCAGGGCACCGTCCACGTCTTCGTCTCCGGCGGCCCCGGTGGGGTCATGCTCCGGCGCGAGTCCAAAAGCGGTGCGTGGGAGGCCTGGCAGGACCTGCGCGGAGGCGCGGTCGCCGGCGTGCCGGCCGCCGCGGCGAACTCCGCCGGACTGGTGGAAGTCCTCGCGCCGGGCAACCGGTCGGTCATGCGCTGGGTCCAGACGGAGCCCGGAGCGGTCCTGCGCCGGGCGCAGGACCTCATGCCCGCTCCGGCACCCGGCTCGGCCGCGCTCCTGGAGACCGCTCCCGGGGTGTTCACCGCGTACTGGTCCGAGCAGAGCGGGACGGGCGTCTACGCGCAGCGGCCCGGCGAGTGGGCCCTGCCCGCGGGCGGGGCTCCGGGAGAAGGGGCCCACGCCACGCTCCGGGCCCGCGTCGACGGCTACGACTGCACGCTCCTGGCCCACCAGGGGCGTACGGGAACGGCCGTGCTCGGCGTCTGCGGCACCGGCGGGGAGTCCGGCGGACTGTGGTGGACCGACACGGGGATGCCCTGCGCCGGCCCTCCGGCCCTGGCCCTCGACGGTCTCGGCCGGGTCGTCATGGCGATGGTCGCGCCGGACGGCGGTGTCCTGGTGAACCGGCAGCGGCCGGAACCGGGGCTCACCCTGTCCGACTGGGAGCGCCTGCCGGACGCCTGATCCGCACCCGTCCCACCCCGGGCCGGCCTGGCCCGCGATCCGTGCTGCCCGCTGATACACCACTTCTTCCTGCGAGTCCAGGAAATAAAAGGTTGTACCGCTCATCAAGTGATGATTGACACGTGCCGCTACCTGTCCATGGGCTGTCTCGGGCTGAACTTTTAGGAGATCATTATGTGAAAGTTTGACGGATTGCTGGTGTGGAATGGTGGATGCCTTGTGGTCGGCTCGGACAACCCTGAGGCCGCGGCGCTGATTTCGGCGTACCGGTCAGCGGTCCCGACCGGCGCGAGACGGCGGATCGTGCGGGGGGTGCCGACCCCGGTCCGCAAGGCCGTGAAGTCCTCCCTCACCGCCGCGGACTCCATGCGCTCCGCCACCGTGGTCTGGGCGATGGGGGCAAGCGCAAGGCGCCCCGGCACAGCACCGCCCACAGCCGGCGGGTCGTCCGCGTCGGCCGCCGCCACATGCGTGCGCTGCTGGTCGAGGGCGCGACGGACTGGGCGGCCCGCGCCCGCAACCTGAACATCCTGGTCTCCGTCCTGGAGGCGGCGGACGTCGACTACTTCTGCGTGCGCGGCACGACCAGCGGACTGCCCGCCGTCGCCGTCCTCGCCGCGTCCCGCCCGCTGGTCGAGGAACTGCTCCGGGCGGCCTTCGCGCAGGCCCCGGGCTACGTGGGGCCGGCCGACGGCAACGAGACCCGCATGGAGCCCGGCGACGAGGAGCGGTCGTGGCGGCAACTGCGCAAGCACAAGGTGCTGCGGGTCGCCTGGTACGTGTGCGACCCGACCCAGCAGCTGGTCTTCGGCGCGGCCTCCGGATGCGACCTGGAGGTGTGGACGGAACGGGACGGGGAGCTGCGTGCCCCGCGGCCCAACCGGGTCATCGACGCCGTTCCGGCGAGCGCTCCGCGCAAGTCGGCACCGCAGAGTCTGTTCAGCCCCATACCCTCCGCGTACCACACGGGGGAGGCCAGGACGCTGGCCGAGTTCGCGGTGCCGCTCCCGGAGGACCACCGCTTCCCCATCGACGTCGTGTACACCTGGGTGGACGACTCGGACCCGGTCTGGCGGGCCTCCCGCGACCGCGCGCGAGGGCGGCTGGCCGCGGACGGGCTGCACGAGCAGGCGGCGAACGACTCGCGCTACACGAGCCGCGACGAACTGCGCTACTCGCTGCGGTCGCTCCACCAGAACGCACCCTGGGTGCGCAACATCTACCTCGTCACGGCCGGCCAGGTCCCGTCCTGGCTCCACGTTCAGCACGCGAACCTCCGAGTGGTGGACCACCGGGAGATCTTCTCGGACCCCGCCGCCCTGCCGACGTTCAACTCGCACGCCATCGAGAGTCAGCTCCACCACATCCCGGGACTCTCGGAGTGCTTCCTCTACCTCAACGACGACGTGTTCTTCGGCCGGCCGGTGACACCCGCCCACTTCTTCCACCCGAACGGCATCACCAAGTTCTTCACCTCGCCGGCGCTGATTCCCGGCGGCGGCGTCTCCTCGGCCGATCTGCCGGTCAACGCCGCGGGCAAGAACAGCCGGTGGCTCATCGCGCAGAAGTTCGGCACCGCCATCTCCCAGAAGATGAAGCACACGCCGCACGCGCTGCGCAGGAGCGTGCTGCAGGAGATCGAGGAGACCTTCGCGGAGCAGCACGCCGACACCCAGAACTCGCGCTTCCGGTCGCCCGATGACGTACCGATCGCCTCCTCACTGCACCACTACTTCGCGTACCACTCCGCCCGGGCCACGGTGGGCGACATCCAGTACCGGTACATCGACCTCTCGGCCGAGCTGGCCGAGCGGCGCCTGAACACGCTCCTCGCCAACCGGAACATGGACACCTTCTGCCTCAACGACACGGTGGAATCGGCCGACCCGGAGGCGCAGCGGCTCATGCTCGCGCGCTTCCTCGAGACGTACTTCCCGGTGCCCAGCCCTTATGAGGTCGCGGAGCCCGAGAACGCTCTGGAGCGCCCCGCCGAGACGGGGAGGAGCATCGATGCCGCCGGCCGATGACCTCCCCTTCCCTCCGCACCGCACGCGAGTGAGTCCCCGACAGATGAATTCCTACGACGTCACGCTGGTCGTGCCGGTCTACAACGTGGAGCAGTACCTCCAGGAGTGTCTGGCCTCCATAGAGGCGCAGACCGTGTTCGAACGCTGCGAGGTCATACTCGTCGACAACGGCAGTACGGACGGCTCCTACCGGCTCTGCGCGGAGTTCGCGTCCCGCCACGCCAACACCACGGTGCTGGTGCGCCTCGGCGGCGGCGCCGGAGCGGCCCGCAACCTCGGCATGGACCGGGCGACCGGCGCGCGGATCGCGTTCTGCGACTCCGACGACGTGCTCCCGCCCACCGCGCTCGAACGCATGCTGGACGCCTCCGTGGCGACCGGCGCCCAGGTCGTGGTGGGCGCGATGGAGACGTTCCCCAAACCGACCAACTGGGCCTGGAAGGAGCACTTCGGCAAGGGCGACCGGACGTTCGGCAGCCTGGCCGAGATGCCCGAACTGGTGCACAGCGCGAGCGCCTGCAACAAGCTCTTCGACCTGTCCTACCTGCGCTCCCACGCGATCCGCTTCGCGGAGGGCGTCCACTTCGAGGACGCCTACGTCGGCGTACCCGCGCTCGTCCTCGCCGGCCGGCTCGCCCTGGTCGACGCCTGCGTCTACCGGTACCGCAAGCGCGCCGCGGGGAACTCCACCATGGACGCGATCTGGACGCGGCGGCAGAACTACCGGGACCACCTCCAGCTCGTCGAGCACCTGCACCGGATGGGCGCGGGCCTCCCGGAGTCCTCGCGAGCCGTGCTGGACCTCTTCCTGGTCCGGAGCTACCAGGGCTTCGCGCTCCGGGCGCCCGACCTCTTCCAGGGTGCGGAGCTGGAGGAGATCTACTCGCGGTGCCGCGCGGTCTACTGGAACGTCTCGCCCGACGTGGTCGTCAGGGCCACCGCCGACGCGCGTCACCGTGTGGCCTACCTCGCCTTCATCACCGGGGACTTCGGCCTCTTCGCGGACCGGGCGGCGAGACTGCGCGAGCCCGTGGTGCGCGACGGCCGCCCGTACCTCACCGGCGGACTTCCGGACCGGCTCGCCCCGCTGGCGCACGCCACGCCCTTCACCGCCCATCTGGAGCACGTCCGTCTGCTGCCGGGAACCGGGACGCTGCGGATCGCCGGACGGTTCGAGATCAGCGGCATGCCCCTGGTGCGGCCCCTGACGGGGCGGCTCGGCCTGCGGGTCCGGGGAAGCCGCCTCGGCGTCCCCGCCGCGCAGGTCCGCCGGCGGGACCTGCGGAACACGCGGCCCGACACGGAGTGGGGCGGCTTCACCGCCGACCTGCCCTCGACGCCCTGCGGCCCGGGGTCCACGACCTCGAACTCGTCCTCGACACCGGGGACGGCCAGGCGGCCACCCCGTGCCTGGTCGCCGCGGGCTACCTGCGCGGGGCGCGCGAGGTCGAGCACGGCGGGACCCGGGTGGTGCCGCACTGGAAGGGAAAGAACCGCGCGGTCCTCATGGTCTCCTCCGGGGCGCGCCGGTGGCGCGGGCGCGGCGTGCTGGACAGTCTCCTCGTCAAGGACGCCAAGCACGTGCTGCGCCGCCGGCCGTTCTGGAAGCAGCGCCTGATACGCCTGTTCACGAAGCCGCTGGCGCCGCTGTTCCTCGGCCGGGACATCTGGCTCTTCGCCGAACGGGGCGACACCGCGCAGGACAACGGCCGGCACCTGTTCCGCCACGCCCGCACCGCCGGGAAGCGGCGCGGCGCGTACTACGTCATCCGGGCCGGCAGCCCCGACCGGGCCCGTCTGGCGGGGCTCGGGCACGTCGTCGCGCACAGCTCCTGGAAGCACAAGCTGCTGATGCTGCACGCGGCCGCGCTCGTCAACGCCTACGACATCGACACCTACATGCTGCCCGACGGCTGGGACCGGACCCGCTACCTCAAGCACCTGAACTGGCGCGTGGGCGCCCGCAGGGTCTTCCTCCAGCACGGTGTGACGGACAAGGACGTCAGCAAGGGCCTGCACCGCAACCGCACGGGCGTCGACCTCATCCTCGCGGTGAGCCGGCACGAGGGGTGGTTCCTGTCGGAGGAACTGGGCTACGAGGGCAGGTGGAGGTCATCGGCTTCCCCGCTTCGACGCGCTGGTCCCCGCCCGGGGCGGCCGCACCATCCTGTTCATGCCGACGTGGCGCGCCTATCTGGCCGTCGCCTCCTACAGCCGGGACGGCGGCCACGAGGCACGGCAGGCGGCGCGCGACCGGTTCCTGGCCTCCGGCTACCGGGAGTTCATGGTCCGCTTCCTCAACGACCCCGGTCTGCTGGCCGCGCTGGAACGGTACGACTACACCCTGGAATTCCTGCCGCACTACGAGATGCGCGCGATGGTCGGGGAGATGGTCCCGGACCGGGACCGGGTCCGGATCGTCGACCAGGACGAGGTCGGTGTGCAGGAGGCCATGCGGCGCTGCGACCTCTTCGTCACCGACTGGTCCTCCACCGCCTTCGACGTGGCCTACCTCGGAACTCCCTGGTCTACGCCCAGTTCGATGCCGAGGAGTACTGGGACGGGCACTACCAGAAGGGCTACTTCGATGCCCGCCGGGACGGATTCGGGCCGGTCGGCGAAACGGTCGAGCAGGTCGTGGACGAGGTGGTCCGCTACCTGCGGGCGGGGTGCGTCCGGGAGCCCGGATACCTGCTGCGAGTGGAGAAGTTCTTCGAGTACCGGGACCAGCGGAACAGCGTGAGGGCGCTGGAAGCGATCGACCGCCTCGTTGGGGGTCGTATCAGTGATGTGGTGTGCCAGGAGGAAAAATGTCCCAAGCCAGCCGTGACGTGACGGTCGTCGTCCCGTTTCGCGACGTCCAGAACTTCTTCGCCGAGTTCCTGCGGTCGGTGGCCGCGCAGACGGCCTTCGCGCGCGCCCACGTGATCCTCGTCGACAACGGCAGCAGCGATCAGTCGGTGGCGATCGCGAGCGAGTTCGCCGACACGCACGCCAACGTCGACCTGGTCTCGCAGCCTCAGGGGCGGGCCGGCGACGCGCGCAACCTGGGCATGGACATGGCCACGACGCCGTACATCGTCTTCTGGGACGCCGACGACACCGTGCCCGAGCGGTCGCTCGAGGTGCTGCGGGACACCATCGTCAGGACCAGGGCCACGGTCGTCGTGGGCCGCGAGAAGCACGTCCCGAAGCCGGTCAAGGCCCCGTGGCACAAGTACTTCGGCAAGAACGTCAAGACGGTGGGCAGCGTCGTCGACGTTCCCGACCTGATCCACTCCGCCTCCTGCTGGAACAAGATCTTCGACCTCGACCTGCTGCGCTCCCAGGGCATCCGGTTCGGTACCGGCACCGCCTTCGAGGACGCCTACGTCTCGCTGCCCGCGCTGCTGCTGTCGGAGCGCATCGCGCTGGTCGACGCGCCCGTCTACGAGTACCGCAGGCGTGGCGACGGCACCTCCGTGATGGACACCATCTGGGACCTCCCGCAGAACTACGCCGACCAGCTGATGATGCTGGAGTCCCTCGCGGGCATGCGCCAGGGACTCACGCCGTACGAGCAGGAGACGCTGGAGCGGTTCCTCATCCGCAGCATGCAGGGCTTCCTGCTGAGGGCGCCGCGGGTCTTCGGCGAGGCCGACTGCCGGCAGCTCTTCGAGCGCTGCCGCACGCTCTACTGGGGGATCACCTCGGAGCAGTTCGCCCGCAGCACGAACGACACCAGGCACCGCATCCCCTACCTCGCGCTGCACTTCGGGGACTTCGACCTCTTCTACCGACCGGCCTCCGTCCTCGGCTCGGTCTTCGGCCGCGAGGGGACCTGCACCTCGACTATCCGGGGACGTCCTGGGGGCTGCCGCTCACCAAGGTCACGTCGGTCCCGGCCCGGATCGAGGGGGTCTCCGCCGGCGAGGGCGGGACGGCGGTCGTCCACGGCCGGTTCTCCCTCAACGGCCTTCCCGACGAACTGCTGGCCAAGCTCGAACTGCAGGTCTGGTTCGAACGGAGCGGCAAGACCCTGCCCGCGGTCAACCACGGGCAGGCGCACGACCGGCCCGGCGAGGCGGGAGCCGTCTTCAGCGTCACCGTCGACCCCCGCGAGTTCCCGGCCGGCTCCTTCCCCGTCCGTCTGGTGCTGTGCACCCGGGCAGGGACGTCTCGCGCCCGTGCACGGTCTCCCCGGCGCTGACCCGGCAACCGGGCGGCAACGCATTCCACGGCCTCGCGCACGTCACCGCCGAGGACGGCACCGCCCGGCTCGTCATCGAGTCCACCCAGCACTGATCAGGGTCCGCTCCAGAAATGGGGTACGCGGCAGAAAACAGGAGTCACACGTGTTCGATCCCCTCTACGACGTCGCCGTCGTCGTGCCCATTTTCAACGTGGAGAGATACCTCCAGGAGTGCCTCGACTCCCTGGCGCGGCAGACGATGTTCAGCCGCTGCCAGGTGATCCTGGTCGACAACGGCAGCGCCGACGACTCGCCCGCCATCGCCGCGGACTTCGCCGCCCGGCACCAGAACGTGTGGGCGCTCGTGCACCCCGAGGGCAAGGCCGGCGGGGCGAGGAACGCGGGACTGGAACTGGTCAGCGCCCGCTACGTCACGTTCTGCGACTCCGACGACGTCCTGCCCGACGACGCCCTGGAAACCATGTGGCGGACCGCGGTCAAGGAGCGTGTGCCGCTCACCATCGGGCGGATGGAGACGTTCCCCGAGGAGACCAACTGGCCCTGGCTCCGCTACTTCGCGAAGCACGTCCAGGTGCATCCCGGCATCGAGAACATCCCCGAGATGATTCACGGTGGAAGCGCCTGCCACAAACTCTTCGACGTCGAGTTCATCCGCGCGAACGACATCCGGTTCCGCGAAGGGGTGCACTTCGAGGACGCGTTCTTCTCCGTTCCCGCCATGCTGCTCGCCGACCGCATCGCGATGGTGCCGAACACGGTCTACCGGTACCGCAAGCGCGCCACCGCGGACTCCACCATGGACAAGCTGTGGGAGCGCACGGAGAACTACTGGGACCACCTCCTCCTGGAGGAGTACCTGATGACGCTCCGGCCCCGCCTCTCCGGCCACCGGCAGGAGGTCCTCAACCGGTTCCTGGTGCGCAGCTACCAGGGTTTCGCCCTGCGCGCGCCGCAGGTCCTGCCCGAGGAGGAACTGCTCAGACTCTTCTACCGGGCCCGCGCCGTCTTCACCCAGGTACCGCCGGACGCGGTCCTGGCCTCCACCCACGACACCCGCCACCGGGTGCCGTTCCTCGCGATGTACATGAACCTGTACGAGCTGTTCGCGCGCCCGGAGCAGGAGATCAGCGGGCTGTACGGACGAGGCGGAGACCTCTACCTCGACATCACGGTGCCGAGCGCGCTGCTCCCGCTGACGAAGGTCTCCTCCACCAGCGTGCACGTGGAACGGATCCAGGCGGAGCCCGAGTCCGGCGGAGTCCTCGTCGCCGGCCGGTTCGTGCTCAACGGGTTCCCGATGGGCCGGCCCATGCGCAACCCCCTGCAGCTGTGGGTGGAGAAGAGCGGTCAACTGGTGACCGCGCGGCAGGTGTGGCGCAGCGACCTGATGGCGACGCGGGACGATCTCGCCTGGGGCGGGTTCGAGGCGGTCGTGCCGGCGGACGCCCTCAAGGACGGCGAGTTCCCGCTGAAGCTGGTGTTCTGCACCTCCGGCCGTGATGTCTCGCGTCCCTGCATGACCACCACCGCGATGCTGCGCGGCGCCCGCCCGATGAAGGTCGCGGACCGGTGGATCCTTCCGCTGTCGCAGGGCAAGGACAACACGGTCCTGGTGGTCCGGGAGGCGCTGGGCCGGGACGGCGACCGGGCCTGGGAGAAGTTCCTGGAGGGCATGGACGAGGACCAGAAGAAGCGCAAGGCGCCCTTCTGGCGCGCCCGCGCCATCCGGCGGGCCACGCTCAGGTTCTTCCGCCGCAAGGAGATCTGGCTGATCGGTGAGCGCAAGGACACCGCGCAGGACAACAGCCTGCACCTGTTCACCTATCTGCGCACGCACGAGCGCCGCCGCAAGGCCTACTACGTCATCGACAAGAGCAGCCCGGACCGGGCCAAACTGAAGCGCCTGGGGAACGTGGTGGCGCACAGTTCCTGGAAGCACAAGCTGCTCATGCTGCACGCGTCGCTGCTCGTCAACGCCTACGACATCGACTCGTACATGCTCCCCGACGGCTGGGACCGCACCAGGTACCTCAAGCACCTCAACTGGCGCGTGGGGGCCCGGCGGGTCTTCCTCCAGCACGGCGTCACCGACGAGGACGGCAGCAAGGCCCTGCACCGCAACCGGACCGGTGTGGACCTGGTGTTCGCGACCAGTGACCGGGAGGCCCGGTACTTCTCCGAGCACATGCACTACGGAGACCGGGCCAAGGCGCTGGGCTTCCCGCGCTTCGACGCCCTGCAGCCGGACCGCGGCCGACGGCGCGTCCTGCTGATGCCCACCTGGCGCAAGTACCTGACCATCCCCTCCTACCTCCAGCAGGACGGCGCCGGCCAGGACGCGGTCGACGAGATCTTCCGGGAGTCGACGTACCGGGAGTTCCTGGTGCAGCTGCTGGGCCACCCGAAGCTGATGGAGGCGCTGGAGCACTACGACTACGTGCTCGACTTCCTGCCGCACTACGAGATGCGGAACATGGTCGACGGGGTCGTACCGGACCACCCCGGGTGCGGCGCCTGGACCAGACGAAGACCAGCGTGCAGACGGCCCTGCGCCAGTGCGACCTGTTCATCACCGACTGGTCCTCGGTCCACTTCGACATGGCCTACCTCGGCACGCCGCTCGTCTACGCCCGGTTCGACCCGGACGAGTACTGGGCCAAGCACGCCCGGAAGGGCTACTTCGAGGCGGCGCACGACGGGTTCGGGCCCGTGTGCGGCAACGTCGAGGAAGTGGTGAACGAGGTGATCCGCTACCTCGGCAACGGGTGTGTGCGCGAGCGGGAGTACGACTACCGTGCGCGCGCGTTCTTCGCCTTCGACGACCGCGAGAACTGCGCCCGCGCGACGGCCGCGATCGCGGAGCTCGCGGCGTCGGACGTGTAGGGCCCGCCGCCTCACCGGTTGCGGTGAAAGAGGTGTGGGGCGACAGCGTGACCGGCCACAGCCGGTCCGCGGTCGCCCCACACCTCTCAGGCTTCCCGGACGGGAGCGCTTACGCGGGCACGCTCGCCACGCCGGGCTCCAGGAACCGCTTCCCGTTCACCCGCTCGGAGACACCCTCGCGGTCCAGGTACGGCGTGATGCCGCCCAGGTGGAAGGGCCAGCCGGCGCCCGTGATCAGGCACAGGTCGATGTCCTGGGCCTCGGCGACGACGCCCTCGTCGAGCATCAGCCCGATCTCCTGCGCCACCGCGTCCAGGACGCGGTCGCGGACCTGCTCCTCGGTCAGGACGGTGTCGCCCTGCTTCAGCAGCGCGGCGACCTCCGGGTCCAGCTCCGGCTTGCCGCTGTCGTAGACGTAGAAGCCGCGCTTGCCCGCCTTGACGACGGCCGCGAGGTTCGGGGAGACCGTGAAGCGGTCCGGGAAGGCCCGGTTGAGGGTCTCCGAGACGTGCAGACCGATCGCCGGGCCGACCAGCTCCAGCAGCACCAGCGGGGACATCGGCAGACCGAGCGGCTCGATGGCCTTCTCGGCGACCTCGACCGGGGTGCCCTCGTCGATGACGTTCTGGATCTCGCCCATGAAGCGGGTCAGGATGCGGTTCACGACGAACGCCGGGGCGTCCTTGGTGAGGACCGCGGTCTTCTTCAGCTTCTTGGCGACGGCGAACGCGGTCGCGAGGGACGCGTCGTCCGTCTTCTCGCCGCGGACGATCTCCAGCAGCGGCAGGATCGCGACCGGGTTGAAGAAGTGGAAGCCGACGACCCGCTCGGGGTGCTTCAGCTTCGACGCCATCTCCGACACCGACAGCGACGACGTGTTGGTGGCCAGGATCGCGTGCGCCGGGGCGACCGCCTCGACCTCCGCGAACACCTGCTGCTTGACGCCGATCTCCTCGAAGACGGCCTCGATGACGAAGTCGGCGTCCGAGAAGCCCTCGGCCTTGTCCAGGACACCGGTGACCAGCGCCTTGAGGCGGTTGGCCTTGTCCTGGTTGATCCGGCCCTTGCCGAGCAGCTTGTTGATCTCGGCGTGGACGTAGCCCACACCCTTGTCGACGCGCTCCTGGTCGATGTCGGTCAGGACGACCGGCACCTCGAGGCGGCGCAGGAAGAGCAGGGCGAGCTGCGAGGCCATCAGACCTGCGCCGACGACACCGACCTTGGTGACCGGGCGGGCCAGGTTCTTGTCCGGGGCGCCGGCGGGACGCTTGCCGCGCTTCTGGACGAGGTTGAACGCGTAGATGCCGGAGCGCAGTTCGCCACCCATGATCAGGTCGGCGAGGGCCTTGTCCTCGGCGTCGTAACCCTGCTGCAGGTCGCCGTTCTTGGCGGCCTCGATGATCTCCAGGGCCCGGTAGGCGGCCGGGGCCGCGCCGTGCACCTTGCCGTCGGCGATGGACCGGCCGCGGGCGACGGCCTGGTCCCAGGCCTCGCCGCGGTCGATCGCCGGGCGCTCGACGGTGACGTCGCCCTTGAGGACGTTCGCCGTCCAGACGAGGGACTGCTCCAGGAAGTCGGCACCCTCGAAGAGGGCGTCGGCGATGCCCAGTTCGAAGACCTGCTTGCCCTTGAGCTGCTTGTTCTGGTTGAGGCTGTTCTCGATGATCACCGAGACGGCCTTCTCCGCGCCGATCAGGTTCGGCAGCAGCGCGCAGCCGCCCCAGCCGGGGACCAGGCCGAGGAAGACCTCGGGCAGGGAGAACGCCGGGATCGCCTTGGAGACGGTCCGGTAGGAGCAGTGCAGGCCGACCTCGACGCCGCCGCCCATGGCCGCGCCGTTGTAGTACGCGAAGGTCGGGACCGCGAGGCCCGCGAGGCGCTTGAAGACCTCGTGGCCGCCCTTGCCGATGGCGAGCGCGTCCTCGTGGTTCTTCAGCAGCTCGACACCCTTGAGGTCGGCGCCGACCGCGAAGATGAACGGCTTGCCGGTGATGCCGGCGCCGACGATGTCACCGGCCGCGGCCTCCGCCTCGACCTGGTCGATCGCGGTGTTGAGGTTCGCCAGCGAGGCCGGACCGAAGGTGGTCGGCTTGGTGTGGTCGAAGCCGTTGTCGAGGGTGATGAGCGCGAAGCGCCCCGCACCGAACGGCAGGTCGAGGTGGCGTACATGCGCGGACGTCACGACCTCGTCGGGGAACAGCTCGGCCGCACCCTTCAAAAGCTCAGCGGTGGTGCTCACTTGTCCCCTCGAAGTGCGGGTTCTCCCAGATGACGGTCGCGCCCATGCCGAAGCCGACGCACATGGTGTTCAGGCCGTAGCGGACGTGCGGCTGCTCCTCGAACTGGCGGGCCAGCTGCGTCATCAGACGGACGCCGGAGGAGGCCAGCGGGTGGCCGTAGGCGATGGCTCCGCCGTACTGGTTGACGCGCGCGTCGTCGTCGGCGATGCCGTAGTGCTCCAGGAAGGCGAGGACCTGGACGGCGAAGGCCTCGTTGATCTCGAAGAGACCGATGTCGGAGATGGACAGCCCCGCCTGGGCGAGCGCCTTCTCCGTGGCCGGGATCGGGCCGTAGCCCATGACCTCGGGCTCGACGCCCGCGAAGGCGTAGGAGACCAGGCGCATCTTGACCGGCAGGTCGTTCTCGCGGGCGAAGTCCTCGCTCGCGATGATCGACGCGGTCGCACCGTCGTTCAGACCGGCCGCGTTGCCCGCGGTGACCCGGCCGTGGACGCGGAACGGCGTCTTGAGGCCCGACAGGTTCTCCAGGGTGGTGCCCGGGCGCATCGGCTCGTCGGCCGTGACCAGGCCCCAGCCGGTCTCGCCGGCCTCGGGGTTGGTGCGGCGCACCGAGACCGGCACCAGGTCCTGCTGGATCTTGCCGTCGGCGTACGCCTTGGCGGCCTTCTCCTGCGAGCGCACGGCGTACTCGTCGGCGCGCTGCTTGGTGATGCTGGGGTAGCGGTCGTGCAGGTTCTCGGCGGTCATGCCCATGAACAGGGCGGACTCGTCGACCAGCTTCTCGCTCACGAAGCGCGGGTTCGGGTCCACGCCCTCGCCCATCGGGTGGCGGCCCATGTGCTCCACGCCACCGGCGATGACGGCGTCGTAGGCGCCGAACGCGATCGAACCGGCGGTGGTCGTCACGGCGGTCAGGGCGCCGGCGCACATGCGGTCGATCGAGTAGCCGGGGACGGACTGCGGCAGGCCCGCGAGGATGCCGGCCGTGCGGCCGAGGGTCAGGCCCTGGTCACCGATCTGGGTGGTCGCCGCGATGGCGACCTCGTCGATCTTCTTCGGGTCCAGACCCGGGTTGCGGCGCAGCAGCTCCCGGATCGCCTTGACGACGAGGTCGTCGGCCCTGGTCTCGTGGTAGATGCCCTTCGGGCCCGCCTTGCCGAACGGGGTGCGGACGCCGTCGACGAAGACGACGTCCCTGACGGTACGAGGCACGATGGCTCTCCTCCAGGTGCGGGATGCTGAGCGCTTGCTTACGGGCCATGCTACTTGTGAGTAACGTGACTGCCCAGCCCTCCCCCGGCCGGAGCGGCGAACGTCACACCCGCGGGGCCGCCCGCCCCCGCGGAGCCCGGCGCCGATCCGCCGGGGCGCGCGGCCGGGCCCGCTCCCGTGTCCGCGGGTACGGAGGCCGTGACCCCTGCGAACAGGGCCCGCGCCCCGTTCGGGGTGCGGGCCCTCGGCCGCGGGACGGGGCGCGTGGGCACGGCCCCAGGATCCGGAAGCGGGGCGCGTGCACGCGCCCAGGATCTTGGCGTGATTTCGACGTCCGGGTTCCGGATCAGACGTCAGGGCTCCGGATCAGGCGGCCGCGCCGGCCAGCGCCGCCACCAGGACGGGGGTCACCTGCTCCACCTGCCAGGGCCGCGCACCGTATCCGGCCAGCGCGTCCGCCACCGTCCCGGCGTCCACCGCGGCCGGCGGCTCCCAGCACACCCGCCGCACGGTGTCGGGGGAGACCAGGTTCTCCTGCGGCATGCCGAGCTGCTCGGCCAGCGCCGACACCCCCGCCCGCGCGGCCGACAGCCGGGCCGCCGCGGCGGGGTCCTTGTCGGCCCACGCCCGCGGCGGCGGCGGTCCGGTGACCTGTTGCCCCGGCTGGGGCAGCTGCGCCTCGGGCAGCGCCTTCGCCCGGTCGACCGCCGCCTGCCACTGATCGAGCTGACGGCGTCCCACCCGATGCCCGAACCCGTTCAGCGCGGCCAGCGCGTGCACGTTGGCCGGAAGCGAGAGCGCGGCCTCCACGATGGCCGCGTCCGACAGCACCTTGCCCGGTGAGACGTCCCGCCGCTGCGCGATCCGGTCCCGCGTCTGCCACAGCTCCCGCACGACGGCGAGCTGCCGGCGCCGCCGCACCTTGTGCATCCCGGACGTGCGGCGCCAGGGGTCCTTGCGGGGTTCGGCGGGCGGCGCCGCCGCGATCGCCCCGAACTCCTGGAGCGCCCAGTCGAGCTTGCCCTGCCGGTCCAGCTCCTTCTCCAGGGCGTCCCGCAGGTCCACGAGGAGTTCGACGTCCAGGGCGGCGTAGCGCAGCCAGGGCTCCGGCAGCGGCCGGGTCGACCAGTCGACGGCGGAGTGGCCCTTCTCCAGGACGAAGCCGAGCACGCCCTCGACCATCGCGCCGAGACCGACCCGGGGGAACCCGGCGAGCCGGCCGGCCAGCTCGGTGTCGAACAGCCGGGTCGGGACCATGCCTATCTCCCGCAGGCAGGGCAGGTCCTGGGTGGCCGCGTGCAGCACCCACTCGACGCCTGTCAGGGCCTCGCCCAGACCGGAGAGGTCGGGACAGGCGACGGGGTCGATGAGCGCGCTGCCCGCGCCCTCGCGGCGGAGCTGCACCAGGTAGGCGCGCTGGCCGTAGCGGTATCCGGACGCTCGCTCGGCGTCGACGGCGACGGGGCCGGAGCCGGCGGCGAAGGCGGCGATCACCTCGGCGAGCGCGGTCTCGTCGGCGATCACGGGCGGAATGCCCTCGCGGGGTTCGAGCAGCGGAGTCGGCGCCCCCAGCACAGAGGCCCCGGCCTCGTCCGGAGGGGTGCCCCGGTGATGCGCACGGAACTGTCTGCTGCGGTCTCTTGGGCGTCGGTCACCTGTCAAGGGTATCCGTGTGTGCACGGCGCCCGTCGACGGAACGTTCCGTCGACGGGCGCCGCAGGGTCGTAAACCAGTCAGGCCGGTGAAACTTCCGGTTCATATGAGTGAACGGATGCTGCGCTCACGAGGCGTACGGAGGAGTCGGTAGGGGTCAGTGGATGATGCCGGTCCGCAGGGCCACGGCCACCATGCCGGCGCGGTCGCCGGTGCCGAGCTTGCGGGCGATACGGGCCAGGTGGCTCTTCACGGTCAGCGCGGACAGGCCCATCGAGACGCCGATCGCCTTGTTGGACTGGCCTTCGGCGACCAGGCGGAGCACCTCGACCTCCCGTCCGGACAGCTCGCGGTAGCCGCCCGGGTGGCTCGGGGCACCCGGGGGCGGCGGTGCATACGGCCGGGCCCGGCGCCGAGGGGAGCGGCGCCGGGACGGGTGGGGAGGCCGATGTTGGTTCGGGTTCCGGTGACGACGTAGCCCTTGACCCCGCCCGCGAGGGCGTTGCGGACGGCGCCGATGTCGTCGGCGGCCGAGAGCGCCAGCCCGTTGGGCCAGCCCGCGGCGCGGGTCTCGGACAGCAGGGTCAGGCCGGAGCCGTCGGGCAGGTGGACGTCGGCGACGCAGATGTCGCGGGGGTTGCCGATGCGGGGACGAGCCTCCGCGACGGACGAGGCCTCGATCACGTCGCGCACACCGAGGGCCCACAGATGGCGGGTGACGGTGGAACGGACGCGCGGGTCGGCCACGACCACCATGGCGGTCGGCTTGTTCGGGCGGTAGGCGACCAGGCTTGCGGGCTGCTCGAGGAGAACGGACACCAGGCCTCCTGGGTGGGGGACGGGGCCGGCTTGTGGGGAGGAAGCCGGGACAAACGTGCTTTCAGGGTCACAGTCGTCTTCGGCAGCAGAGGCGTGCGCCTTTAGAGAATGATCACGATCTAGTGAGTAACAATCCGTTCAATTCGGACAGGCGATCGATCATCCGAAGATCGAATCGGTTCGAGCCGATGCGATTCGAGGTCAGAAAGTGGCCGTATCGACAAAGAGAGAGTCAATAGGCCGCCCAAGAGGATGAATCCGGTACGCCCGGCGCTCAGCTCACCGTGACTGCGGACCCCTGCGCTGCGGCAGGGTCACCACCGAGGCGTCCCCCGGACCGGCCGGCGGAAGACCGCCGACCTGGGCCAGCAGATCGCACCACGAGGCCAGGTGCGCGGCCGTGTCCGGTGTCCCGCCGTGCCCCTCGCGCGGCGTCCAGGAGGCGCGGATCTCGATCTGGGAGGCGGCCGGGCGCGCGGACAGCCCGCCGAAGTAGTGCGAACTCGCGCGCGTGACGGTGCCGCTCGGCTCGCCGTACGTCAGGCCGCGGGCCTGGAGCGCCCCGGTCAGCCACGACCAGCAGACCTCGGGCAGCAGCGGGTCGGCCGCCATCTCCGGCTCCAGCTCGGCGCGCACCAGCGTCACCAGCCGGAAGGTTCCGTGCCAGGCCTCGTGCCCGGCCGGGTCGTGCAGCAGCACCAGCCGTCCGTCGGCCAGGTCCTCGTCGCCGTCGACCACCGCGGCCTCCAGCGCGTACGCGAAGGGCGCGAGCCGCTGCGGGGCGGGCGTCGCCTCCACCTCGATCTGCGGCCGCAGCCGCGCGGTGCGCAGCGCGTCGACCGCGGCCCGGAACGCCGGCGGCGCCGCCGTCCCTGTCCGGCCCTCCGCCTGAGCGGAGTCCTTCGTATCGTCCATTCCGTCAGCGCCGTCCGACGATCGTCCCTGAGCCGCAGCCATGCGGGGAAGAGTAAGGGGAACAGCGCCCCGGTGCAGGGAGGACACCCCTGAGGGCGGCCGCACTTCTCGCTTCGCGGCCGTGCGAGACTTGCCGACGTGAGTGCCAACGGAAGCCCCACGGGCAAGCAGCCGACCGCTACGTACGACAGCGCCTTCCTCAAGGCGTGCAGGCGTGAACCCGTGCCGCACACCCCCGTGTGGTTCATGCGCCAGGCCGGCCGCTCGCTGCCCGAGTACCGCAAGGTGCGCGAGGGCGTCCCGATGCTCGAGTCCTGCATGCGGCCCGAGCTGGTCACCGAGATCACGCTGCAGCCGGTGCGCCGGCACAACGTGGACGCGGCGATCTACTTCAGCGACATCGTCGTCCCGCTCAAGGCCATCGGCCTCGACCTGGACATCAAGCCCGGCGTCGGCCCGGTCGTGGAGCAGCCCGTGCGCACCCGCGCCGACCTGGCCCGGCTGCGCGACCTCACGCCCGAGGACGTCTCCTACGTCACCGAGGCGATCGGCCTGCTCACCCGCGAGCTGGGCGGGACCCCGCTGATCGGTTTCGCCGGGGCGCCGTTCACCCTGGCGAGCTACCTGGTCGAGGGCGGCCCGTCGCGCACGTACGAGAACGCCAAGGCGATGATGTACGGCGACCCGCAGCTCTGGGCCGACCTGCTGGACCGCCTCGCCGACATCACGGCCGCGTTCCTGAAGGTGCAGATCGAGGCGGGTGCCTCGGCGGTCCAGCTCTTCGACTCCTGGGTCGGCGCGCTGGCCCCGGCCGACTACCGGAAGTCGGTCATGTCCGCCTCGGCGAAGGTGTTCGACGCTGTCGCCGGTTACGGCGTCCCGCGCATCCACTTCGGCGTCGGCACCGGCGAACTGCTGGGGCTGATGGGCGAGGCCGGCGCCGACGTGGTCGGCGTCGACTGGCGCGTCCCGCTGGACGAGGCCGTCCGCCGCGTCGGACCCGGCAAGGCGCTCCAGGGCAACCTGGACCCGACGGTGCTGTTCACCGACAAGGACACCGTCGAGGCCCGGGCCGGCGAGGTGCTCGACGCGGCCGCCGGCCTGGAGGGCCACGTCTTCAACCTCGGCCACGGCGTCATGCCGAACACCGACCCCGACGCGCTCACCCGGCTCGTGGACTACGTCCACACCCGCACGGCCCGCTGAGCGCGGCCGCGCACCGTACGCCCACCGCTCACCACACCTGACGGGGCCGCGCCTGCCTGCCGAACACCAGGCGGCGCGGCTCCGGCGGTGGCGGCGTGCCCGGTTTGAGCGGCCAGGCCAGCAGCATGCCCACCACGAAGCCGACCACGTGGGCCGAGTAGGCCACCGTCCCGGCGCCGGACACCCCGTGCCCGGACGAGTACACCGCCTGCAGCCCGAACCAGAAGCCCAGCACCAGCCAGGCGGGCAGCCGCAGCGGCAGGAAGACCAGGAACGGCACCAGCACCCAGACCCGCGCCCGCGGATACAGCACCAGATAGGCGCCCAGCACACCGGCGATCGCGCCGGACGCGCCGATCAGCGGGTCGGCGGAAGTGGCGTTGAGCAGCGCGAAGCCGTAACCGGCCGCGTAGCCGCAGAAGAGGTAGAAGAGGAAGAAGCGGATGTGACCCATCCGGTCCTCGACGTTGTTGCCGAAGATCATCAGGAACAGCATGTTGCCCAGCAGGTGCAGCCAGCCGCCGTGCAGGAACATCGCCGTGAACACGGACAGCGCCGGGGACTTGTCGTAGCCGGGCGCCGCCACCACACACCCGGGGCCGTGCGGGCCCACGCCCACGCCGCCGGTCGGGACCACCCGGGGCAGCTGATGGTGGATCAGCTCCCTCGGGACCGCCGCGTAGTGGTCCATGAAGGCCTGCACATGGCAGAGCTGCGCCAGTTCGCTCGAACCCGGCATCGAACCGAGGGTGCCGGGGGTGACGAGGAAGACGAGGACGTTGGCGGCGACGAGGGCGTACGTGACATAGGGGGTGCGGCGCGCCGGGTTCACGTCATGGACGGGGATGACCACACAGAAGTACTGCCCGGGATACGGCGCGTGAATCGGTGAACGCCGGCGGGCGCGGCCGCGTATCTCCCCTCAACCGACGTGAGGATCAGGCGATGAGTGCGAACGCTCCGCAGGTGACCGCGATGCAGGCGCTGCCCGACGGCGAGGCCGAGCTGTCCTTGGTGATACGGATTCCCTGGGAGGACGTCGCCCGGCTCGGTCAGGAGGCCGGGCGGCTGGCGGCGCAGATGCAGCGGCCGGTGACGCTGGACGAGGCGGTGAGCTACCGGCTGCGGTCCACCCGGCCGTCCGCCTCGCACGCCAAACCCGCGGGGGAGCAGCCCGCGGCCGTGACGGCCGGCGGAGGCGTCACCTCCCTGCCGCGGATCAGCACCACGGCCTGACCGCCTACCGCTGGGAGGCCCGCACCTTCGCCGCCGCCTTTCTCGCCGCCACCAGGACCGGGTCCCACACCGGCGAGAAGGGCGGGGCGTACCCGAGGTCCAGAGCCGTCATCTGCTGCACCGTCATCTGCGCGGTCAGCGCCACCGCCGCGATGTCGACCCGCTTGCCGGCGCCCTCCCGGCCGACGATCTGGACACCGAGCAGCCGGCCCGTGCCCCGCTCGGCGAGCATCTTCACCGTCATCGGGGAGGCGCCGGGGTAGTAGCCGGCCCGGCTGGTCGACTCGATGACGACCGATTCGAACCGCAGGCCCGCCCGGTGGGCGTCCTTCTCGCGCAGACCGGTGCGGGCGATCTCCAGGTCGCAGACCTTGCTGACCGCGGTGCCGACCACACCCGGGAAGGTGGCGTAGCCGCCGCCCGCGTTGGTGCCGATGACCTGGCCGTGCTTGTTGGCGTGGGTGCCCAGCGGAACGTACTGCTCCTGCCCCGAGACCAGGTTCAGCACCTCGACGCAGTCGCCGCCCGCCCAGATGTCCTCGTGGCCGCGCACCCGCATCGCGAGGTCGGTGAGCAGGCCGCCGTGCGCGCCGAGGGGCAGCCCCGCCGCGCGGGCGAGCGAGGTCTCCGGGCGCACACCGATGCCCAGGACCACGAGGTCCGCCGGGTACTCGGCGTCCTCGGTGGCCACCGCGCGGACCCGGCCGTCCTCGCCGGTGAGCAGCTTGGTCACCTCGGCGTCGTTCACCATGGTGATGCCGAGGCCCTCCATGGCGCCGTGCACCATCCGCCCCATGTCCGGGTCCAGGGTCGACATGGGCTCCTTGCCGCGGTTGACGACCGTCACCTCGAAGCCCCGGTTGATCAGCGCCTCGGCCATCTCGACGCCGATGTAGCCGGCGCCCACGACCACCGCGCGCCGGCCGGGCGCCCGCTCCAGCGAGTCCAGCAGCGCCTCGCCGTCGTCCAGGGTCTGCACCCCGTGCACGCCCGGCGCGTCCACGCCCGGCATGTCGGGGCGGACCGGGCGGGCGCCGGTGGCGATGACCAGCCCGTCGTACGACGTCCACGACTCCGCGCCGGATTCGACGTCGCGCGCGCGTACCCGCCGTCCTGCCACGTCGATCGCGACGACCTCGGTACGCATCCGCAGGTCGATCCCGCGCGCGCGGTGCTCGGCCGGGGTGCGCGCGACGAGCTGGTCGCGTTCGGGCACGTCACCGCCCACCCAGTACGGGATCCCGCACGCCGAGTAGGAGCTGAAGTGGCCCCGCTCGAAGGCCACGATCTCCAGTTCGTCCGGGCCCGACATCCGGCGCGCCTGCGACGCCGCGGACATCCCCGCGGCGTCGCCGCCGATCACCACCAGCCGTCGCCTGCCGTCCCGCCCACCGTTCATGCTCATGTGAACACGCTACGGTGCGCGGCCACTTCGGTCCTGACCGGGCCTGCGCGCGTCAGTCCTGACCGGGCTCGCGCGCGGGACGCGCGTGCGGCAGCGGACCCGGCGCGGCCGTCGCCGGTGCGGGGACCGGCTCCGGGCGGCGCGGCAGCCGGGGCCGGACGAGCCGTGCCCACACCAGGGCCAGCAGCGCGGCGAGCGCGGCGAACGGCAGCAGCGCGCCCAGGACCAGGGCGATCCAGCGCAGCATCGTGACGAACGCGTGCCAGCCGCCCGACAGCGCGTCCACGAAGCCGGGCGTGCCGTCCTCGGCGGCCTTCTTCACGGGCGTCTCGGACAGCGACAGGGTGATGGTCGCCAGGCTGGTGCGGTCCTTCAGGGACGCCTGCTGGGCGAGCAGCGCCTCCAGGTCCGCCTCCCGGCTGCTCAGCTCGCCCTCCAGGGTGACGACGTCGCTCAGCTTGGTCGCCCGGTCCATCAGCGTCCGGATGCGGGCCACGCTCGCCCGCTGCGACCTGACCCGGCTGTCCACGTCCACGACCTGGTCGGTGACGTCCCGCGCCTTCGCGGTGCGCTCGACGAGCCGGCCGGCGCCCTGCAGATCGCCGAGGACCTCGTCGTACCGCGCGGACGGCACCCGCAGCACCACGCGCGTGTACTCGTGGCCGTCGGAGTCCCGGCCGGTGTTCTCGCCGCCGACGTAACCGCCCGCGCTCTCCGCGGTCGTGCGGGCCTCCTCCAGCGCCCTGGGCACGTCCTTGACCTCGACCGTGAGGGAGGCGGTGCGGATGACGGCGCTCGGCACGGACGCGGGCGTCCGGCGGGCGGACTTCGCGTCCTGCGCCTTGCCGCCGGCGGCACCCGCCTGCCGCTCCGCGCCGTCCGCGGCGGACTTGGCGGAGCCCCGCCCGAGTCGTCCGCGGCACTGCATCCGGCCAGAGCCAGACAGGCGGCGAGCAGGACCCCGGACAGGGCCCGGACGGGTCGTACGGAACGTGGTGCGCGCATGGCGGTACCCCGGGAACGGTGAGACACGACGGCGATGACCTCTGACGCTCCTTCGACGCCCGGGCGGCCCGGACCGTTGGGGCGCGCCGGTTCCGATGCGGTCACGGTCCGGACTCGTCCCGGACACCGGCCCGGGACGGGAGCGCCCGCGGGGTCTGAGAGAGTGGGGACATGAGCGCAACGGGTACGCATTCGGGGCATGTCGTCGTCGTGGGAGCCGGCATCTCGGGGCTGGCCGCCGCCCACCGGCTGCTGCGGCGAGGCGCCCGGGTGACCGTGCTGGAGGCCTCCGACCGGGTCGGCGGCAAGCTGCTCCCGGGCGAGATCGCGGGCGTCCGGGTGGACCTCGGTGCCGAGTCGATGCTGGCCCGCCGCCCCGAGGCGGTCGCCCTCGCGCGTGAGGTGGGCCTCGCCGAGCGGCTCCAGCCGCCGGCCACCGCGACCGCGTCGATCTGGACCCGCGGCGCGCTGCGCCCCATGCCCAAGGGGCATGTGATGGGCGTCCCCGGCACCGCCGCCGCCCTCGCCGGCGTGCTGTCCGACGAGGGCCTCGCCCGCATCGGGCGCGACGCCGTACTGCCCCGCACCGAGATCGGCGACGACGTGGCGGTCGGCGAGTACGTGGCGGCGCGGCTCGGCCGGGAGGTCGTCGACCGGCTGGTGGAACCGCTCCTGGGCGGGGTGTACGCGGGCGACGCGTACCGCATCTCGATGCGCTCCGCCGTCCCGCAGCTCTTCCATGCCGCCCGCGCCCACGACTCCCTCACCGAGGCCGTGCGCGACATCCAGGCCAGGGCCGAGGCCGACCGGCGGACCGGGCCGGTGTTCATGGGCATCGAGGGCGGTGTGGGCCGGCTGCCGCTCGCGGTCGCCGATTCGGTGCGCGCCCTCGGCGGTGACGTCCTCTGCCGCACCCCGGTGACCGGCCTGCGCCGGGAGGCGTCCGGCCGCTGGCGGGTCACCGCGGGGGAGCGGGTACTGGACGCCGACGCGGTGATCGTCGCCGTACCCGCCCCGGCCGCCGCCGCGCTGCTGAGCGCCGAGTCCCCGGAGGCCGCGGCCGAACTCGCCGCCGTCGAGTACGCCTCCATGGCCCTGATCACCCTCGCCTACCGCCGCACCGGCCTCGCCCTGCCCGAGGGCAGCGGCTTCCTGGTGCCGCCCGTCGACGGCCGCACCATCAAGGCGTCCACCTTCGCCTCCCGGAAGTGGGGCTGGATCGCCGACGAGGACCCGGACGTGGTCGTGCTGCGCACCTCGGTCGGACGGCACGGCGAGACCGAGGTGCTCCGGCGCGAGGACGCCGAGCTGGTCGACGTCTCGCGGCACGACCTGCGCGAGGCCACCGGCCTGGACGCCAAGCCGCTGGAGACCCGCGTGACCCGCTGGACCGACGGGCTGCCCCAGTACCCGGTGGGCCACCACGCGCGCGTGGCCCGCGTCCGCGAGCACGTGGCCAGGCTGCCGGGCCTCGCGGTGTGCGGCGCGCAGTACGACGGCGTCGGCATCCCGGCCTGCGTCGCGAGCGCCCACGCGGCCGTCGACCAGCTCGCCGGCGACCTCGACGGTGTGCGCAAGCTGACGGCCGACCCGGTGCAGAGCCTGCACGGCGGAGCGGGAGAATAGGCACATGAGTGACGACGCCCCCACCACCGAGACCGGCAGGATCCCGAACAAGGGCAAGCTGGCCAAGGACCTCAACGAGGTCATCCGCTACACGCTGTGGTCCGTCTTCAAGCTGAAGGACGTGCTCCCGGAGGACCGCGCGGGCTACGCCGACGAGGTCCAGGAGCTGTTCGACCAGCTCGCCGCGAAGGACGTGACGGTCCGCGGCACCTACGACGTCTCCGGGCTGCGCGCCGACGCCGACGTGATGATCTGGTGGCACGCCGAGACCAGCGACCAGCTCCAGGAGGCGTACAACCTCTTCCGGCGCACCCGGCTCGGCCGCGCGCTGGAGCCGGTGTGGTCGAACATGGCGCTGCACCGCCCCGCCGAGTTCAACCGCTCGCACATCCCGGCGTTCCTCGCCGACGAGACGCCCCGCGACTACGTGAGCGTCTACCCCTTCGTGCGCTCCTACGACTGGTACCTGCTGCCCGACGAGGACCGCCGCCGCATGCTCGCCGACCACGGCAAGATGGCCCGCGGCTACCCGGACGTCCGCGCCAACACGGTCGCCTCGTTCTCGCTCGGCGACTACGAGTGGATGCTGGCCTTCGAGGCCGACGAGCTGTACCGCATCGTCGACCTCATGCGCCACCTGCGCGGCTCCGAGGCCCGCAGGCACGTCCGCGAGGAGGTCCCCTTCTTCACGGGCCGCCGCAAGGACGTCGCGGACCTGGTGGCGGGGCTGGCCTGAGTCCTCGGCCCAGGGTCCCGGGTGCGTCCTCCGGGAGACGCGGCACCGGGCGTCGCGAGGCCGTCGCGGACCCGGTGGCCGGGCCGGCCTCGGAGGGACGCCCCCTAGGACGCCTTGCCCTTGAGGGCGTCCCGTTCGGTGCGCTTGGCGGCGGGGGAGGCCGGGGCCTCGGGCCTCGGCTCCGGGCGCGGCGCGCAGGCGGCGCGCCGCCCCGGAACGCGGCCTTCGAGCAGGTAGCCGTCCAGGTGGCCGTTCACGCACCTGTTGGGGCCGCCCCCGATGCCGTGCGTGCCGGCGTCCCGCTCGGTCACCAGCGCCGACCCGGCCAGCCGCCGGCTCATCTCCAGCGCACCCGAGTACGGGGTGGCGGCGTCCCGCTCGGCGGCCAGGATCAGCACGGGCGGCAGCTCACCGGGGCCCGTCCGCACGTCCAGCGGCCGCTGCCGGGGGGCCGGCCAGTAGGCGCAGGGCAGGTTCATCCACGCGTTGTCCCAGGTCTCGAACGGCGCGCTGCGCGCGAGCCGGGTGTTGTCGCGGTCCCACACCTTCCAGTCGGTCGGCCAGGGCGCGTCGTTGCACTCGACGGCGGTGTAGACCGCGCTCCCGTTCTCCGCCTCGGCGGCCGCCCCCGCGTCCGGTGCGGCCAGTTCGACCAGCGCCTTGGCGTCGCCCTTCAGATAGGCCGACAGCGCGGCGGCCCGGCCCGGCCAGAGGTCGTCGTAGTACCCGGCCTGGAGGAACGCGTTCTGCAGCTGGCCCGGCCCCACCCTGCCGCCCGCCGCCTTCCCCGCCAGCCGGCCGCGCGCGGTGTCGTAGCTGTCCTGCACCTTCGCGGGGGTGTCGCCGAGCCGGTACACGTCGTCGTGCCGGGCGACCCACTCCCGGAAGTCCGTCCAGCGGTCCTCGAACGCGGCGGACTGGTCCAGGTTGGCGCGGTACCAGACCTTCTGCGGGGACGGGTCCACCGCCGAGTCCAGCACCATCCGCCGGACGTGCGAGGGGAACAGCGTCGCGTACAGCGCGCCGAAGTAGGTGCCGTACGACGCGCCCATGTACGTGAGCCGGTCCTCGCCCAGCGCCGCCCGCAGGACGTCCAGGTCACGGGCGTTGCTGAGCGAGTTGTAGTACCGCAGCCCGCTTCCCGACCGCTCGGCGCAGCCGCGCGCGTACGCCTTCGCCCGGGCGATGCGCTGCCGCTTGTACCGCTCCGAGGGGTGGGCCGGCGACTCGGCGGGCGCGTGGAAGAAGAGCTTCGGCTCGACGCAGGACAGCGGCGCGGAGCGGCCCACCCCGCGCGGGGCGTAGCCGACGAGGTCGTACGCGGCGGCGATCCGCTGCCACGCGGGCAGGGTGCGGGCCATCGGGAAGTACATGCCGGAGGCGCCGGGGCCGCCCGGGTTGTAGACGAGTGCGCCCTGCCGGGGCACCTTCCGCTTGCTGTTGCGCGGGTCCTTCTGGGTGGCCCGGGCCCGGCTGACGGTCAGCTCGATCTGCCTGCCGCCGGGCCGCGCGTAGTCCAGCGGGACGCGCACCGTGCCGCACTCCAGGCTCCGCGGCGCGTCCCGCCCGTCGCACCGGGTGAACTCGATGCCGCTCTCGCGCGCCCGCTGGACGGCCACCGCGGTCCCGCGCGCCTCGGCGGCGCCCGGCGCGCCCGCCGCGCCGTCGGCCGGCGCCGCCGCCAGGGCCGCGATCAGCAGGGATCCGGCGGCCGTGTACAGGGCGGCAGCTCTCATCGCGTAATCCCTCCGGTGCGCGGCGGCGATGGCACGGCTGCCACGGCCCGACGATCACACAAGGGATGTTTCGTTCGGCTCCCGGTGAAGGCAAGCACCGCACGGCGGTGTCGCCGGGAATGCCCCCGGTGCGCCCCGAAGGGCGGTCTCACTCCCCCTGGGGCCGGTCGCGGTGGGCGAAGGCCGCGCGCAGCTCCGGTCCGCCGGCCGCCCGGATCCCCCGCACGGCGACGGAGGTCAGGAAGGACCGCTCGTCGCCCTCCCGGGTCTGCCGCCGGGGCAGGGCGCCGAGCAGCCGCTGTCCGGCGGGGAGGCCCAGCGCGAGTACGGGTGCGCCTCGACCCGGGCGATGGCGAGACAGCTCAGGGTCAGCGTGAGGGGCAGCGCGAACCACAGCGCCACGACGAACCGCGGCATCCCCGGCTGAGCGGGCATCAGCAGGGCGGCCAGGGCCAGCGCGCACACGGCCAGTGCGGCGGCCCGCACCTGGCGGACACCGTCCGCCACCGTCGTACGCGCGCCGTCCGGCACCGCGAGTCCGGAGCGCTCCAGTCCGTCGGCGAGCCGCCGTACGGCCTCCGTGCCGGCCGCGGCGGCCCGCACCGGCGCGATCCTCGACTGGCCCTCGGGCCCTATCGCCCTATGACGGACCGTTCCATCTCGTCGCGGCCCCGCGGGTCCACCACCGTGGCCCAGCCGGTGTGCGCGAGCAGCAGCCGACGCTGCCGGGCCATGGCGACCATGGTCACGTCGGCGACCCGCGCCGGCCCGCCGGACAGGAACGCCGCCTCGTACAGCGTCAGATCGTGCTCCCGGTCCGTGGGGACGCCCTCGGTGTCGAGGTCCGCCGAGCGGACCGCGGCCAGGCACAGCCGGGTGCACGCGATGCCCGCGAACGCCCAGGCCAGGAGCAGCAGAAGGACCCAGAACATGACGTGTTTCTATGCCAGGCGCCCCGGAAAGACCATGCCCGTTCCAGCATCCGGACCGAGTGTCGCCGGTACGTGACGTTCCGTTTGCCGCGCAGGTCAGGGGGCGTCGACGGGCAGCGGACTCGAGGCGGCGGGCGGCATGGAGTACGACTCGGAGGGCGAGGGCGCGACCGGGACCGCGGAACCGGCGTCGGTGACCGGGGGCGTGGGCACGGGGGAAGGGGTGGTCGCGAGGTCCCGGGCCAGGGCGGAGAAGTCGACGTACCCGGTCGCCTCCAGGACCTTGATGTGGTCCAGCACGGTCGTGTTGGCGTCGTCGGCGAGGTCGCGGACCAGCGCGTTCTGGGTCCCCGCGCGGACCTCGGCGACCAGCGAGAACACCCGGCCGTGGGCCAGCCGCAGCAGACCGGCGAACTGCCGGTCGAACTCCTGGCCGCGCGCGCCGCGCAGTGTGGCGAGCCACTGCTCCTGCTGGGCGTTGGGCTCGTCGGGCAGGGGCACGCCGAGCCGGGAGGCGACGGTGCGGTCGTGCGCGTCGAGCGAGGTGTGGCCGTCCACCAGATGCTGTCCCGCGTCGCGCACGGCCTGCGTGGTGCCCTTCTCCAGGGCCAGTTGCCCGGCCGGCAGTTCCCACAGCCCCGCCAGCCGGACCTTGGTCACGAAGTCCCTGTCCCGCTCGGACAGCGGACCGTACGGCGTCGTCACGGTCCGCGCGCCGAGTACCTGCGCGCCGGCCGTGCCGCCCTGGCGGCCGTACGACCAGAGCGGGAAGAGCAGCGCCGCGGCGGTCGCCGCGAGGGCCGTGATGATGAGCCCGGTGCCGCTGAATATGCCTCGGCCCTTGACGGGGGTCGCGGTCGCATGGTGCCTCCTGCACCGCACTCCGATGTGCTGGGTGCGGAGCTGGCATATTACTGCGGCGTCCGGGGCGACCGGTCACGGAGGCGGGCCGGCGGCTCAGGCCCCGCGCAGCAGCACCCGCGCCCGTGCCGCCAGCCCCCGGGGGCGGGGCGCCGGGCCCGCGCGGTGCAGCCACCACTCCCGCAGTTCACGCCGGGTCCCCGGGTCCTGGGGCCGGCCCAGCTTCAGCAGGTGCCCCGCGAAGTCCAGCGCGTCCCGGCGGTAGCCGCCGCTCATCGGCAGGCTCCGCGCGTACTCGAGGAACGCCTGCCGGTATCCGTCCCCGAGGATCACCGGGAGCTCGGGTGCCACCTTAGCCACCACGTCCGCCCGCTTCGCGGCGAGCGCCCGCGCCTGCACGCCCATCCGCGCCCGGTCGAACCCCTCCGGCACCGGCGTCCCGGCCACCAGCGAGGACAGCACCGCGGCCTGCGCGACTCCGAGCCGCTGCCGCACCCCGGCTCCGGCCGGAGCCGGCGCGGCCACCGCCGGATCACCGGCGGCCGGGCCGCCGGTGCCGCCCTGCTCCGCCGCACGGCGCGCCGCCCCCGCCGCCACGGCGGCCCGGACGGTGCCCAGCTCCCGCTCCAGTTCGGCCGGCTCGGGGAAGTTGTCGTCCCGCTCCAGCAGCACCCCGGGCGGCGCGACGCGGGACGCGAGCCCGGTCAGGATGTCGAGCACCGGACGCGGCACGGGGTGCGCGTGGCTGTCGTGCCAGACGCCGTCGCGTTCGAACCCGCCCGCGACGTGCACGTACGCGATCGCCTCCACCGGCAGTCCGGCGAGCGCCGCCGCCGGGTCCTCGCCCCGGTTGACGTGGTTGGTGTGCAGGTTGGCCACGTCGACGAGCAGCCGTACGCCGGTGCGTTCGACCAGTTCGGACAGGAACTGTCCCTCGGTCAGCTCCTCGCCCGGCCAGGAGAACAGCGCGGCGATGTTCTCCAGGGCGAGCGGCACGGGCAGCGCGTCCTGCGCGACGCGTACGTTCTCGCACAGCACGTCGAGCGCGTCCCGGGTGCGCGGCACGGGCAGCAGGTGGCCTGCCTCCAGGGGCGGGGACGCGGTGAGCGCGCCGCCCGCCCGGACGAACGCGATGTGCTCGGTGACCAGGGGCGCGCCGAGCGCCGTCACCCGCTCGGCGAGCGCCGCCAGCCGTCCCGGATCGGGCCGTTCGGCGCCGCCCAGGCCGAGGGAGACGCCGTGCGGGACCACCGTCACGCCCCGCTCGCGCAGCCGCAGCAGCGACTGCGGGAGGTGGCCGGGGCAGACGTTCTCCGCCACCACCTCCACCCAGTCGACGCCCGGCATGGCCTCCACGGCGTCCGCGATCTCCGGCCGCCAGCCGATCCCCGTCCCCAGTCGCAGCATGCCCGCACCCCCTCCTCCGAATGACGGGGTATGGCCCCGCCGGACGGACCCGAACCCCGACCGTGCCGCGTTCAGAGCAACATTTGAGGTTCCCGGCGGCTACCGGCGCAGCGCGGGGTGGTCGGCGACGACCGTGCAGGAACCGGGGGCGATCTCCGTGAAGCCCGCGTCCCGGACCAGGGGGAGACCGCTGGTGGTCAGCCCGGGCCACTCGCCGGGGGCGGCGGTGCGCACGGCCAGGGGGAAGCCCTCGTCGCGCCAGGTGCCGCGGGCCTCGGGGGACAGGGCCCACCAGGCGAGCTGGGCGCCGTGCCCGGCCTGGGCCATCGTCTTGCCCGCCGACATCTCCAGCTCCGGGTTGAGCCACAGCACCGGCCGGGTGCGGTCGGCGCCGGCCGGCGGTTCCGGATCGTCCAGTTCCGTGCCCGAGACCTGGAGTTTCGCCAGATCCTTGGGCCAGCCGTCCAGCGGAACCGGCGGGAAGACCCGTACCTCCGCGGTCCCGCCGGTCACCGTGATCCCGGGCAGTGCCTCGGCGCGCCGCCACTCGGCGCCCCGGGCCCGCCGTACGACCTTGCGGATCCGGGCGTCCTCCCAGTCCCGCACGGCCTGCGCCCACTCCCCGTCCCCGGCGGCCCGGCCGTCGCTCAGCAACAGCAGCACGGCGCGGGCGGCGGTCTCCAACGCGTCGGTACGGGCGGGCGGGGCGCTCTTCTCGATCCGCGCGACGAGCGGCAGCACGAACTGCGGCGCCTCGTCACGCGGGTTGCGCTCGGCCTGGAAGGGACTGTCACCGGGGGCGGCTGGGGCATGACTCACAAGGGCCCAGCTTACGAGCAGCCCGCCCGGGCCCGCGGCCGGGCCCGGCGCACCGCCCGCGGCTCAGCCCGAGCATGCGGTCACCGGTGCCCCTTGGTCTCCCCGATCAGTTCGGAGACCTTCACGAACCGGTATCCCTGCCGGCGCAGCTCCGGGACGACCGCGCGGACCACGCGCTCGGTCGTGGGGGCGGCGCTGCGCGTGCAGTGCATGACGACCACCGAGCCCGGCTTCACGCCGTCCAGGACCTGCTGGACGACCGCGTCGGCGTCCGTGGCGAACGCGTCGCCGCTCACCACGTCCCACTGCACCGCGGTGACGCCGGTCGCGCTGAGCGCGCGCAGCGCCTTCTGGTCGTAACAGCCGCCCGGGAAGCGGAAGTACGGCATCGGGTGCGACACGCCCGCCGCGCGCAGGGAGGCGTACGCCCGCTCGACCTCCTTGCGCATGCCGGCCGAGCCGACCGTCGGCAGGCCGTAGCAGTCGCCGGTGAACGCGTAGTGGCTGTAGGAGTGGTTGGCGACCTCGAACTGCGGATCGTGGCCGAGGGTGCGGGCCTGGGCCGGGTACTGCTCGGCCCAGCGGCCGGTCATGAAGATCGTCGCCGGGACCTTCAGCAGGCGCAGGGTGCCGATGAGGTCCGGGTTGTCGAAGTGCTCGCCGGAGGCGGCACGGGGCCCCTCGTCGGCGGTCATGTCGGCGTCGAAGGTCAGCGCGACGGTCTTGCCGAGGTCACGCGGGCCGTGCTCGAACACCGGGGTCAGGCCGCCCGGGCCGGGGGTGAGGGTCGGCGGCCGGGAGGCGGACGGGGAGGCGGAGGGGGCCGGGTTGGCGTGTGCCGGGCGGGCGGGCCCGGGGCTGCCCGCGGTACCGCAGGCGGCGACGGCCGCGCCGAGGGCGCAGAGGGCGGTGAGACGGCGTAGAGATGCGATCACCGTATGAAAATAGGATTTATTGGACAGTTTTCAGTTCATATGACTAATGACGCTCCGGTGGAGTCACCCGGGCGGCGGGAGCCCCTCACGGGTCCCGCCGCCCCGTCCCTGCCGCCCCGCTCAGGTCTCCGGCTGACGCGGGGCCTGGCGCTGTCCCGCGTCCCCGTTGGGGGTGGGCAGCTGCCCGAGCTGATGACCCCTCTCCAGGAAGTGCAGCAGCTCCACGGGGATGGGCAGCACCAGGGTGGAGTTCTTCTCCGCCGCCACCGCCATCACCGTCTGCAGCAGCCGGAGCTGGAGCGCGGCCGGGGTCTCGGACATCTGCTCCGCGGCCTCGGCGAGCTTCTTGGAGGCCTGCAGCTCGGCGTCCGCGTTGATGATCCGGGCCCGGCGCTCCCGGTCGGCCTCGGCCTGGCGGGCCATCGACCGCTTCATCGTGTCCGGCAGGGACACGTCCTTGATCTCCACCCGGTCGACCTGCACGCCCCAGCCGACGGCGGGGCTGTCGATCATCAGCTCCAGGCCCTGGTTGAGCTTCTCCCGGTTGGAGAGCAGATCGTCCAGGTCGCTCTTGCCGATGATCGAGCGCAGCGAGGTCTGCGCCATCTGGGACACCGCGAACTTGTAGTCCTCGACCTTCACCAGCGCGCTCGACGCGTCGACCACCCGGAAGTACACGACGGCGTCCACCCGCACGGTCACGTTGTCCCGGGTGATGCCCTCCTGGCCGGGGACCGGCATGGTCACGATCTGCATGTTGACCTTGTGCAGCCGGTCCACGAACGGGATCACCAGTGTCAGGCCCGGCTCGCGCACCTCACCCATGACCCGCCCGAGCCGGAAGAGCACACCCCGCTCGTACTGCTTGACCACGCGCGCCGCCATCGCGAGGTAGACGACGCCGACGGATGCGGCGGCCGCGGCCGCCCCCAGCAGCTCCTGGAGCATGATGACCTCCTCACCGAGAGGCCTGCCTTTTGTCCGCTGCTGTAACCATATGCCCGCGTTCGGGTGGAATCCATGGGCCGGTCGGCCGGGGCCCGGACCGGGGCGCCGAGGGGTGTCGGCACCCCGGTCCGGGGCGGCGGCCCGCGGTGTCAGGCCGTGGGTGCCCCGGCCGGTTCGCCCGGCGCGGACCGGGCGGCCGGCAGGGCCGGCGCGGTGACCCGGACCGGCTCGGTGCCGGCCGCGCTGTGCCGTTCGGCCCAGTTCTCCAGGGCCTTGCGGCAGGCGTGGTCCAGATGGTGCAGGCCCGACAGGTCCAGTCGCACCGGACGGTCCTGGGGCAGCGACTCCAGGCTGTCGAGGATCTTCGGCAGCCGCAGAAAGGTCGCGTTGCCCGACAGGTGGGCCTCGACCGGGCCCGCGCCCTTGTCGACGACCTCCAGCCTGAGGTGCGAGGCCTCCCAGGCCGTCTTGACGACCGCCAGGGCGAGACCGATGAGCACGCCCTCGAACATGCTGACCGCCACGATCGACACCGCGGTGACGCCCAGGATCAGCGCCTCGCCCCGGTGCTCGCGCCACAGCGCGGCCAGCGCCCGGACCGGCACCAGCTTGGCGCCGGCGTGGATCAGGACACCGGCGAGGGCCGGGATCGGGATGAGGGCGAGCACGCCCGGCAGCAGCGCGGCGAACAGCAGCAGCCACACGCCGTGCAGCACCCGGGACGCCTTGGTGCGGGCGCCCGCCTGGACGTTGGCCGCGCTGCGCACGATCACCGCGGTCATGGGCAGCGCCCCGAGCAGCCCGCACACCGTGTTGCCGGCGCCCTGCGCGATCAGCTCCTTGTCGTACGCGGTGCGCGGCCCGTCGTGCAGCCGGTCCACTGCCGCCGCGCTGAACAGCGACTCGGCGGACGCGATCAGCGTGAACGCGACGATCGTGCCGAGCAGCCCGGGGCCCGCCAGTCCGGCGAACTCGCTCAGCGGCGGTGGCTGCACCGAGCCCAGCAGCCCCTTCACCTCGACGGTCGCCACCGGCAGGCCCAGTACGGCCGCGGCCGCCGTCGCCAGGCCGACCGCGGCGAGCGGACCGGGCACCGTACGCACCCGGGCCGGCGCGAGCCGCCACAGCACCAGGACCGCGACGGTGCCCGCGCACAGGGCGAGCGAGGCGAGCGCCGGTCCGTCGCCGAGGGCGTCCACGAACGCCCGGGGCAGCCCGGCCATCTTGCCCAGGCCCGAGTCGGGAGCCTTGGCCGCCATGGCCGGATACAGCTGGCCGGCTATCAGCACCAGCCCGATTCCGGCCAGCATGCCCTCGACCACGGAGACCGAGATGGCCCGGAAGTACCGGCCGAGCCGGAACGCGCCCATGAGCACCTGGAGCAGACCGGTGGCGAGCACGATCACGCCGAGCGCCGGCAGCCCGAACTCCTTGACCGCCTCGAAGACCAGCACGGTGAGTCCGGCGGCCGGCCCGACACCTGCAGGCTGCTGCCGCGCATCAGCCCGGTGACGAGGCCGCCCACGATGCCGGTGACGAGCCCCAGCTCGGCCGGTGCCCCGGAGGCGACGGCCACGCCCACGCACAGCGGCAGCGCGACCAGGAAGACGACGAGGGAGGCGGCGAAGTCCTGCCGCAGATGGGGGAAACGGGATATGAGCGCCGAGTTCCTCATGGGCGCGCTCACAGGGCTTCGAAGGTGTCGGACTGCGGGCGGTGCGTCCGGACGGCGCCGGTGTGCACCTCGTAGTACCAGGCGTGCAGGCCGATCCGGCCCTCCGCCAGGCGCCGCTCGACGCACGGGTACGAGCGCAGCCGGAGCAGCTGGGTGAGGACATGGCTCTGGACGCCCTCGGCGACCTCCGGGTCCTCGGCGGCGCCGGCCGGGCGCGCGGCGGCGTGCGCCAGCCAGTCGCGGACGGCGGGTACACCGCTCAGGTCGTCGCCGCGCACCAGCGCGCCGACGGCACCGCAGTGCGAGTGCCCGCAGACGACGATGTCGCGGACGCCGAGCACCTCGACGGCGTACTCGATGGTGGCGGCCTCACCGGTGGGCCGCTGCGAGGCGTAGGGCGGGACGATGTTGCCCGCGGTGCGCAGCTCGAACAGCTCGCCGGGGCGGGCGCCCGTGATCAGGGCCGGGACGACCCGGGAATCGGAGCAGGTGATGAACAGGACCTGCGGCGACTGGCCTTCGGCGAGCTCCGCGAACTCCTCAGGGCGCTGTCCGAACGTACGGGCGTTGTCGATGAGGGGCTGCATGTGTGTGGTCTCCTCCTGGCGCGCCGCACCGGCGCGTCGGGCTTGCACGACGGTCGTGGGGGAAGAGCCGTCCCTCAGCGGCGGAAGACCTGAAGGGCCGCGGGGAGTGGGCTCTGGAGGATCTCGTGGTGCGGTGGTGCGGGTCACCGGACGGGGCCGGTGACCGCGGGTCGGCCGTCTGCCGGGATATGAGCGGGTGTTCCCGCGCGCACCCGGCGGCGGGCGCGCGGTGCCGGTCCCGGGTGTGCGGGGTGCCGGTGGGTTCCTTCGGGCGGCCCGGCTCGCGGAACGGGTCCGCCTGCTCGGCGGACCGCTGCGCGGAGGACGTCATTCCGGTCCAGGCGTTGGCCTCTGCCTCACCGATGGTGTGCGCGGCTGCGAAGGTTCCCGCGGATGTGAAGAACTGGAGCGCGAGGAGGAGGGCGGTGAGGAAGGTGAGCGTGGTCCGGGTGGTCCTACCTCGGAACATGCGCCCCCCTTCCACGACTTCACACCTCTTGCGCGCACCAACCATTGGTCAATGGTTGGTCAAGAAACACGTTAACCCCGCAAAGTCCTTTGCAGGGTTAACTGGGGGTTAAGCGCGCAAGAGAGCGTGAAAAGCGCGGGTCCGGTGGCGCGAACCGGCTCTTGACCGGCCGGGACCCGATCGAATATTGGGCAGGCCGCGCCGTGACGGATTATGTGATTACCGGGCTGGGTGGAATCGGGGCTACGAGACGACGAGGCCCTTGGCGTCGCGGGCCAGCGCGGTGAGCCGGGATATCGCGCGGAAGTACTTCTTGCGGTAGCCCCCGTTCAGCATCTCCTCGCTGAACAGCCGGTCGAACGGCAGTCCCGAGGCCAGTACCGGGACCTCACGGTCGTACAGCCGGTCCGCCAGCACCACCAGCCGCAGCGCCGTCGACTGGTCCGGCACCGGCGTGACACCGGTGAGGCACACCGCGCCCAGTCCGTCCGTCAGCGCGCCGTACCGGCTCGGGTGCACCTTCGCCAGGTGCTCCAGCAGATGGGGGAAGTCGTCCAGCGAGGCGTCCGCCGTGGCGTACGCGGCCTTGGTGACCTGCTCGTCGGTGAACGGCGCCGGAGCCTCGGGCAGCCCTCGGTGGCGGTAGTCCTCGCCGTCGATCCGCAGGGCGCGGAAGTGGGCCGAGAGGCCCTGGATCTCGCGCAGGAAGTCGGCGGCGGCGAACCGGCCCTCGCCGAGCTTGCCGGGCAGCGTGTTGGAGGTGGCGGCGAGCGCCACGCCCGCCTCGACCAGCCTGCCGAGCAGCGTGGAGACCAGCACGGTGTCGCCCGGGTCGTCCAGCTCGAACTCGTCGATGCACAGCAGCCGGTGGTTGCTGAGGGTCCGCACCGTCTGCTGGAAGCCGAGGGCGCCGACCAGGTTGGTCAGCTCCACGAAGGTGCCGAACGCCTTGAGCGCCGGCTCGGCCGGGGTGGCGTGCCACAGGGAGGCGAGCAGATGGGTCTTGCCGACGCCGTAGCCGCCGTCCAGGTAGACCCCGCGGGGCCCGCCGGGGTCTTGGGCGCCCTGGACCGGCCGAAACCGAGGAAGCCCCGCTTGCCGGCGCCGGTGGCGTGCGCGCCGCCGAGCCCGGCCGCGAAGCCCTCCAGCGCCTGTACGGCCTCGGTCTGGCTGGGCTGGTTCGCATCCGGGATGTAGGTGGCGAAGCGCACCGAGTCGAACCGTGGCGGCGGCACCATCTCGGCGACCAGCCGGTCCGCGGGGACGTGCGGCTCGCGGGCGGTGAGGGACAGCGGGCCCGCGTCGGTCAGGGGGCTGGAGCCATGGGCTGCGGTGGAGGACGACACGGTTACCCATGCTAAACGCCGTGTCACACTGCACGACATGCGACGCCTGTTCCCTGTGACCGACGAAACACCAGACCAGGCCCGGGAGTGGAGTCTGGCCGAGCTGGCCGCCGCCTACGCCTACCCGGAGCCCGCCGCCGGCGCCCCGCGGCCGTGGCTGCGGGCCAACATGGTCTCCACCCTCGACGGCGCCGCCCAGCACGAGGGGCGCTCGCAGCCCATCTCCAGCGCGGCCGACATGCGTGTCTTCGGCACCCTGCGCGCGCTCGCGGACGTGATCGTGGTCGGCGCGCAGACCGTACGGCAGGAGGGCTACCGGCCCGCACGCGCGCGTGCGGAGTTCGCGGCCGCCCGGCGGGCCGCCGGCCAGGGCCCGGCCCCGGCCGTCGCCGTCGTGTCCGCCGGCCTGGAGCTGGACTTCTCCCTGCCGCTGTTCACCTCGCCCCTGGTGCCGACCGTGATCCTCACCGGCGCCGCGGCGGCCCCGGACCGGGTCGCCGCGGCCGAGAAGGCCGGCGCCAGGGTGGTCGTCGCGGGTGAGGGCACGGGCGTCGACCCCGCCCGCGCGGTGAGCGCCCTCGCCGGCCTCGGGTACACCCGGCTGCTCACCGAGGGCGGCCCCACGCTGCTCGGCCAGATGGTGGCCGCCGGAGTCCTGGACGAGCTGTGCCTGACCGTCTCGCCGATGCTCACCGCCGGCGACGCGCAGCGCATCGCCGGCGGGCCGTCCCTCTCCGCCCCGCGCCGCTTCGGCCTGGTGTCCCTGCTGGAGGAGGAGGGATTTCTGTTCAGCCGGTACCGCCGGTCCTGAAAGCGACGGAATGCATCGTTCCGGTTCGCCTCGCGGCGGGCAGACTGGGGCTGTCCGGTGTGATCCACCGGACAGCCCCAAGTCCGGTCTACCCGTGCGATCACGGGGCAGGATGGTTTCCGCAGGGCCCTGCCGGGCCCACGGGAGGAGAGAGGCGCCGGGTGTTCACTAGCGTTCTGATGATCGAGAAGGCCTTGTCGTCGGTCGACGTGGAGTTCGTCACCACCCTGCACGGGGACGAGCCGGTCTCGTTCCACGTGCTTCTCCAGCCGCGCGGAGACCAGGACCGCCTGCTGCGGGCCATCGACGACATCGCGCTCGGCGAACTGGACGACGCCGTCCGCGAGGGCAGGACGCCCGAGGGCGAGGCGGCGAAGGAACCTGCCGAGAAGGCGCTCGCGGTCTCCCTGCGGGCGCTGCGCGCCGCGGGCAGCGAGGCGCAGGGGCGGCTCGTCGAGGACCATCCGCTGGACGCGCTCAAGACCCTCGTCAGCGAGGTCGGCGCGGACGAGGTGATCGTGCTGACCGCGCCGCACTACGTGGAGGAGTTCTTCCACCGGGACTGGGCCTCCCGGGCCCGCCACAAGGTGGGCGTGCCGGTGCTGAAGCTCTTCGCGCACGGCGAGGACTGACGCGGCGGCGGCCGGGGGCGCCGTGCCCGTTGCGAGGGAGGCCGGGCGCGAGCGCATAGGCTAGGCACGCTCAGCCCGTACCGGATCTTGGGAGAAACGCGCATGGCACCCGGACTTCCTGCCGCCATGGACCGACCGCACTTCATCGGCATCGGCGGCGCCGGGATGTCGGGATCGCCAAGATCCTCGCCCAGCGCGGCGCCGAGGTGGCCGGCAGCGACGCCAAGGAGTCGGCGACCGCCGAGGCGCTGCGGGCCCTCGGCGCGACCGTGCACATCGGGCACGCCGCCGGGCACCTCGCCGAGGACGCGAGCTGTGTCGTGGTGTCGTCCGCGATCCGCGAGGACAACCCGGAGCTGGTGCGCGCCGCCGAGCTGGGCATCCCGGTGGTGCACCGCTCCGACGCGCTCGCCGCGCTGATGCGGGGGCTGCGGCCGATCGCCGTGGCCGGCACCCACGGCAAGACCACCACCACGTCCATGCTGGCCGTCTCCCTCGGCGAGCTGGGCCTGCGCCCGTCGTACGCCATCGGCGGCGACCTGGACGCCCCCGGCTCCAACGCGCTGCACGGCGAGGGCGACATCTTCGTCGCCGAGGCCGACGAATCGGACCGCAGCTTCCACAAGTACGCGCCCGAGGTCGCCATCGTCCTCAACGTCGAGCTGGACCACCACGCCAACTACGCCTCGATGGACGAGATCTACGAGTCCTTCGAGACCTTCGCCGGCCGCATCGTGCCCGGCGGCACGCTGGTGATCTCCGCCGACCACGAGGGCGCCCGCGAACTCACCCGGCGGCTGGCCGGCTCGGTGCGCTGCGTGACCTACGGCGAGGCCGAGGACGCGGACGTGCGGGTGCTCTCCATCGTCCCGCAGGGGCTGCGCAGCGAGGTGACCGCGGTGCTCGACGGGCAGGAGCTGACGTTCACCGTCTCCGTCCCCGGCCGGCACTACGCCCTCAACGCCGTCGCCGCGCTCACCGCGGGTGCCGCGCTCGGCGTCCCGGCCGCCGGTCTGGCGAACGCGCTCGCCGCGTACACCGGCGTCAAGCGGCGCCTGCAGCTCAAGGGCGAGGCGGCCGGGGCGCAGGTCATCGACTCCTACGCCCACCACCCGACGGAGATGACCGCCGACCTGGAGGCCATGCGCGCCGCCGCCGGTGACGCCCGCATCCTCGTCGTCTTCCAGCCGCACCTGTTCTCCCGCACCCAGGAGCTCGGCAAGGAGATGGGCCAGTCGCTGGCGCTCGCCGACGCCTCGGTCGTGCTGGACATCTACCCGGCCCGCGAGGACCCGATCCCCGGCGTGACCAGCGAGCTGATCATCGAGGCCGCGCGCGCGGCCGGCGCCGACGTCACCGCCGTGCACGACAAGGCGGAGATCCCCGCGGTGATCGCGGGAATGGCGAAGCCCGGTGATCTCGTTCTCACCATGGGCGCGGGCGACGTGACCGACCTGGGCCCGAAGATCCTGGACCGCCTGTCGCAGCAGTGAAGGGGCTGAGGCTCATGTCGTACAGCGTCGAGAAGCCGGACGAGCAGTGGCGGGCGGAGCTGACCCCGGCCGAGTACGCCGTACTGCGCCAGGCCGGCACCGAGCCGGCCTTCACCGGTGAGTACACCGACACCAAGACCGAGGGCGTCTACTCCTGCCGTGCCTGCGGCGCCGAACTGTTCACCTCGGACACCAAGTTCGCGTCGCACTGCGGCTGGCCGTCCTTCTACGACCCCAAGGACACCGACGCCGTCGAGCTGATCGAGGACCGCTCGCACGGCATGGTCCGCACCGAGGTGCGCTGCGCCCGCTGCGGCTCCCACCTCGGCCATGTCTTCGAGGGCGAGGGGTATCCGACCCCGACCGACCAGCGGTACTGCATCAACAGCGTCTCGCTGCGGCTGGCGCCCGACGAGGGCTGAGCGGCCCGCCGAGGGCCGACCGGTCCGGCCGGGCCCAGTGATCCGGCCCGGGCCCACTGATCCGGCCCGTGCCGATGACGTGCCCGGGCCGACCGGTGCCGTTGCCCGGGCCGGCCTGTGCCCTGCCCGGGCCCGCGGGCACCGTGCCCGGGGCCGCCGGTCAACGCCGTCCGCCGGAACTCACCCGCCGTGACCGGGGCCGACCGGGTGCGGCCGTTTCCGCTACCCTGCTGGCAATACCCTGCTGAGGAGGGTGAGTTGACGGGGAGCACAGCGGCTGTCCGGCCGGGCGGTGGCCGGGCGGGCAGGAGGGATCTGCGGGGCAGGGACTTTCCGGCGCTCACCACCGGAACCCCGCACGAGCGGCTCGAGTCGGTCCAGTCGCTGCGCGCCTGGGCCGAGCAGGAGGCCGAGGACGCCATCGAGTGGTATCTGCGGGACAAGCGCCTCAAACGCCTCGGCTCCCGCCTCATCCGCGGTCTGATGATCGTCCTCGCGACGACCGGCACCGTCATCCCGCTGGCCGGCACCGCCACCGGCGCGGACATCCAGAGCTGGGGCTACGTCTTCCTGGCCGCCGCCGCGGGCTGCAAGGGCTTCGACTACTTCTTCGGCCTGTCCACGGCCTGGATGCGGGACATCACCGCGGCGCAGGCGCTGCGCGGCGAGCTGAACGAGTTCCGTCTGGCCTGGTCGGCCGAGCTGCTGCGGGACGTGACCGGCGTGCCGGAACAGACCCTGATCGAACGCAGGATGCTGCTGATCGGCGGACTCGCCGGCAAGCTCCGCACCCACCTGGAGTCCGAGACCGCCGACTGGACCGCCGAGTTCCGTGCCGGGCTCCAGCAGTTCCAGGACCAGGCCGCCGCGCTGCCCGCGCCGCGCGAGGCCGGTGCCGCCGCCGAACGCTGACCGCCCGACCCCGTCGAAGCCGCCCCCGGCCCCGTCAGCGTCACCGTTCCGCCGGCTCCCGAGGATGTGCCATGCCACGCTCCACGCCCTCATTACCCCGGACGCGACACGCGTACGGTCCCGGACCGGGCGCGCACACGGCCGACCACCTGCTGGTCCGCTCCGACCCGGCGGGCGCGCGGCTGCTGGCGGGGGCCCTGCGGTCGCTCTCGGCCACCGGTCCGCTGCTGCCGAGGCTGAGCGCCGTCTGGCTCTCGGACGACGAGATCATCGCCGAGCTGGCCGACGCGCCGGGCGCGCCGCCGCCGCTCCACCCGTGGCGGACGAGCGGTGACTCGCGCCATTGGTTCCTCGGCAGGGAGAGCGCGGAGGCCCGGGACGACGCCGGTCCGGCGGCCGGGACCGTCCCCTTCCCGTACCTGGTGACCGTCGGCACCACCGAGGGACTTCGGCTGCTGCTCAACCTCGACGCGGGCACCGGTCTCGGCGCCGTGACCGGCCCGCCCGCGGCGCGCGGCGCGCTCATCGCGGCCATGGCCGCCGAACTGGCGACGACGCCGTGGTCGGAAGGGGTCCGGATCACCGTCGTGGGAGGCGCGCACGATCTCGCCGCCCGCCACCCCGACCGCATCGAGACACTGCCCGGCATCGGTGCCCTCCTGGAGTCGATGCCCGCGGGAGCGGAACCCGCACCGGTGCTCACCGGCTGGGCACCGCGCCCCGCGCATCCCGCCACCCCGAGCCGGGTCGTCCTCGTCGCCACCGAGCCGTCGCGCGCCGAGGCCCTGGGGCTCGCCCGGCTCGCCGCCCGGGCCGGGCGGACGGGCCCGCGCCTCCTCGTCGCCACGGCCGACGAGGAGCTGCCCGGCGCCGGTTACGCCGTCCGGATCGGCGAGGACGGCCGGATCTCCGTCCCCCTGCTGGGTGTGGGGAGCCGCCGGGAACGGCGCCGCCGGCCCGGACCCGCACCCCTCCGGCCGCCCCGGCACGACGGCCCCTCTCGTGGTCGGCGGTCCGGCCCGCCCCGGTCCCGCCGTACCCGGGGGCACCGGAGGCGCGGTGGAGGTTCACCGTCGTCATGCCGGACGGGTCCGAGCTGGACATGGACCTGCGCGCCGACGGCGCGGCCCCCGTCCGGAGCGTCGGCGACCGGCTCGGCCCGCACCGGGTTCCCGGCCTGTACACGAGCGAGGGGAACCGCTGGCGCCGGACACACCGCTCGCCCTCACCCCCTCCGCGACGGCTGCCGGATCTTCGCAGGCGCCCCGCCCGAGGGCGCGGTGCCGGCCCCGGACGGCGGGCTGCGGCTGACCCCGGAGGGCTTCGCGCGCTTCCGCGACCGCTACGTCCACCCGGACGCCGGAGGGTCCCTGGTCTTCGACCGGTGGCGCACGGGGAGCGGGGCCGCCGAGCAGCCGCCGGAAGGTCCGGTCGGCCCGGTCGGCCCGGCACGGTCGCTGGGCCGCTTCGCGCAGCAGGCCTACGCGACCCTGAAGGGCGGCGAGCCGCACCAGCCCGGCGAGACGAGGTCCCGCCATCCCGACTCCTTCGAACTCCCCGGCGAGATCTTCGGATCGCCCAGCCTCCTGTGGGAACGGGGCCCGGATCACCCGGACCGCCTCGTGCTCCGCGTCGGCCGGGGCGCGGGCGGCCCGCTCACCCTCTCCCTGCCGGACAGCGGGCATCTCGGCATCGCGGCCGGCCGTGACGTGGCCCGCCGGCTGGCCGGATGGCTCGTGGCCCAGATCGTGCTGCTGCACCCGCCCTCCGACGTCGCCGTCCGGGTGCTCACCGACGACTCGGGACAGGACTTCTGGCACTTCGCCCGCTGGCTGCCGCCCGACGCGCTGATGCGGCGCGGCTCCCAGCAGGTGCGGATCGGCCGCGACCCCGCCGCACACGCCAGGCAGCTCGACGAGGCCGCGCTGATCGTCCTCGAACGGCTCCGCACCCCTTCGGGAGCCGCGTCGCTCTGGGGCGCCGCCGAGCTGGTCCTCGTCCTCGACGGTCCGTCCGTGCTGCGCGCCGCGCCCTGGGCCACCGAGGTGCTCCGCGAGGGACCGTCCGTCGGCGTGCACGTGATCTGCCTCGCCACGCAGGAGCGGCGCCTCCCGCGCTGTGCCGGACCCGCCTGGTCTCCGACGGCGAGGGGCTGTGGATCGGGCGGCGCGGCCGGGACGGCACCGGACCCGGGCAGCGGTGCGTCCCCGACCAGTGGGTACCGGCCCAGCTCGAGGGCGTCGCCCGGCTGCTCGCGCCCCTGCGCGAGGCCCCGCCGGGCAGCTGGTCCGCCACCGGGCCGCCCGGCTGCTGGACCTGCTCGACCTCGACGACCCGACCGCCGAGCGGATCACCGACCGCTGGCAGAGCACCCCTCGATCCCCGGCGGCGGTGCTCGGCGGTTCGGCCGGCCGCCCCCTCGTCCTGGACCTGCGCGGCGACGGACCGCACGCCCTGGTGGCCGGGATGGTCGGCTCGGGCATGGAGGCCCTGCTGTGCGCCTGGCTGACCTCGCTGGCCGTGGCGAACCGCCCCGACGAGCTGAACCTGCTCCTCGTCCACCACGACGCCGGGGAGGCCTTCGTCCCCGCCGCCCGGCTGCCGCACACCGTGGGCGTGCACACCGCGCTCGACCCGCACGCCGCGGCCCGCGGCCTGACCGCCCTCACCGCCGAACTCGGCCGCAGACAACGGCTGGTGAAGGAGGCCGGGGCCCGCGACTTCGAGCAGTACACGGTGATCCGGGCCACCGACGCGGCAGAGCTGCCCGCCCTGCCCCGGCTGGTGCTCGTCGTCTCCGACCTCGCCCGGCTCCGCGAGAACTGCCCCGAGTTCGTCACCGGACTGCTGGACGCCGTGCGGCGCGCCCCGGAGCTGGGCGTGCACGTGGTCCTCGCCACCCGCCGCCCCGCCGACGCGGTGGACCAGGACGTGCTCGGCTTCGCCCCCTGCGGGTCGTCCTGCGCGTCGCCGACCCCGCCGACAGCGAACTGCTGCTCGGCACCCCGGCCGCCGCCCGGCTGGACCCGGCCCCGCACGGACTGGCCTTCGTCCGCCGCGCCTCCGGCGAGCCGGAACTCGTACGCCGGGCGACCCTCGACGGACGGCCCGCGGAGCCGTCCGCCCGGCGGGAGCCGTCCGGCACCGTCCGGCTGCGGCTCACGGACTGGACGGGCGCCCCCCGGCAGCGCGCCCGGCGGACCCCCGCCGGCGGCGACGCGCTCGCCGGCCTCGTCGACGCCGTCGTGGAGGCGGCGGGCACGCTGGACGACCTGCCCGCGTCCCACGTCCCCTGGCCGCCCCCGCTGCCCCCGTCGGTCCGGCTGCGGGAGACCGCCGCCGGTCCGGGCCCCCTGTGCCCCGTCCGGCCCCGGCCCGGAGCCCGCACCCCGGTCGTCTTCGGGCTGCGCGACGCGCCCGGCGCGCAGGGGTTCCAGCAGGCGGCCTGGGACCTCGACGCGGACGGACCGCTGCTCGTCTCGGGTGACGCGGGCAGTGGCCGCACGCAGCTCCTGCTCACCCTCGCCGTGGCCGTCGCCGAGCAGTACAGCGTGCGGGACGTGCACCTGTACGCCGTCGACTGCGGTTCGGGCGCCCTCGGTGCCCTGACCGACCTGCCGCACTGCGGGGCCGTGGTCACCCCGGACGAGACGGACCGGATGCGGCGGCTGCTCGACAAGCTCGTCAACACCGTGCGCGGCCGCCAGGAGCTCATCACCCGGTCGGGCCTGCGGAGCCTGCACGCACACCGGCAGGAACGCCGCGCGGGGAGGGGCCGCCGTACCTGGTGCTGCTGGTGGACGGCTGGCAGGAGTTCCGCGACCGGGCCCGCCGCGACGGCGACGAGGGGTGCGTCCGGGACCTGGTGAACCTGCTCCAGGACACCCGGACCGGGATCTGTCCCGTCGTCACCGGCGGTCAGGAGGTACTGGACCTGCGCGGGGAACTGGACCGGGCCACCACCCTCGTCCTCGGACGGGCCGGGCTCGACGGGCGGCCGCCGTCCGGGTCCGGCCCCGGCCGGGCCCGGTACGCGGACACCGGCGCCGAGGCGCAGATCGCGCTGCCCGACCGGATAGGGGAGACGGTGCGCGAGACCCGGCGGCGCGACGCCGGCGTGCCCCTGGAGCGCAAGCCGTTCCGGATCGGCAGCAGCGCGCTGGCCGCGGACCGGTTCTCGCTGGGCCCGGCGGGCCGCCCGGTGGGCCGGGAGGACGTGTTCGCCTGGCTGGACCGCAACTACCGGGACGACGCGTGCGTCGCGCTGCTGGGGCCGCGCCGCGCCGGCAAGTCGTGGATCGTCAAGGAGCTGCAGGAACGCATGCGGTCCGACGGACTCGGCAACGTGCAGCAGGTGGTGACCCTGTCCAACCGGGAGAGCCCCGGATCCCGGGACGACCTGGCCGTCCGCCTCATGCCCGCACTGGCCACGTCCGCCCGGCCCGCCGACGCGCTGATGGACCTGGCCGAGGCGGGCAGCGGCTCCTCCCGGCTGGTCCTGCTGCTCGACGAGGTCGGGCGGCTCACCCGCTACACCCCGGCGGCCGTCTCCTGGCTGCGCGATCTCGGGCAGGCCGGGGCCTGGCTCGTCTACTGCGGCACCTTCAAGGACTGGAACGACACCCGGCGGCACGCGCTCAGCGAGCCGGGCTCCAGCTTCAGCAACGACGTCAACCGGTTCCCGCTCGGCCCGCTGGCCGAGCCGGACGCGCGCGAGTTCCTGACCGGCACCGCGGAGAACGAGGGACTGCTGATCCCGCCCGTCACCGCCGACCGCATCCTCCGGGACGTCGGGCCCTGGCCCTTCTACCTCCAGGTGGTGGGCGACGCCCTCGTGCGCGCGGCGCGCGCCGGCAACACCCGGGCCCTCGACGACGGCCGCGAACTCAGGGCGCTCATCGAGCGGGAACTCCTCGTCGAGAAGGCCGACGTCTTCCGCTCCCGGTGGAGCGAGATCGGCCCGGCGGCCCGGGCGGCCCTGCTGGACGCGCGCGGCGGCCCGCCCAAGAACCCCAACGCGACGCAGGGCGGACAACTGCGCGACGTGGGGCTGCTGCTGTCCCAGAACAAGTGGCTGCCCGATCCGCCCTTCTTCGACTGGATCCAGTACGCGTCCCAGGAACTGCACGACGAGGAGCAGCACCGATGAGCCACTTCCGGCCGAGCCGGTCGTACGACCCGAACCTCGACATCAGGTTCCGCGGGACGCACGTGCCGCAGTGGGCGCGCCCGCTGGTGGACCGGCACGAACCCAACGACGCGTGCTGGCTGGTGGTCATGCCCCGGCGGTCCGGCAAGAGCTGGCTCGCCGGCGCCGTGCGGCGCGCCCGGCCCGAGGGACGCACCCGGCTGGTCGACGTGCGTCAGGAGAACGACGTCCGCAGGGCGGGGCTGACCTGCCTGACCGGCGCCAAGGCCCCCGTCCGCAGCTCGGCGGCGCGGACATGGTGCTCGTCGACGAACCGGCCCTCGGTCCGGCGGCCGGACCGGCCAGGGACCCGGCCACCCTGGCCGCCGGACTCGGACGGCTGCGCGAGCAGGGCGTCGTCCCCGTCGTGTTCGCCACGCCCGCCGAACACGAGCTGCTCGTCCCGCATCTCGGCGCGGACGCCCCAAGGACGTCCTGTCCTGCCCGCCGGTGACCGACGAGGAGGCCGCGTGCATGGCGGCCCGCGCCCCCGACTGGGCGCCCGCGGTCGTGGACCTGCTGCGGGCCGAGCGGCCCGGCTGGCTGCTCACCCCCTTCCTGCTCGAACTGGCCCTGCAGACCGCCGAGTCCGAACCGGAACTGCGCACGGACCCGGCGGCGCTGTCCCGCCGGGCCGGCGAGGAGGCCGCCTTCCCGCACCTCTACATCGAGCAGTGGTTCCACAACGGACTGTCCGCCGGTCACCGGGCCGCCCTGCGGCGCGAACGCTGGCGCGGCGCCGGACACTCCTTCGATTCCGACGCCCGCGACGCGCAGACCATGAAACTGCTGGCCCCGGTGGCCGGGGACCCCGTGCTGGCCCACCACCTGCCCGAGGTGCTGCGCGTCCACCACGTGTCCGACCTCCACTTCGGCGGGGCGCACCGCACCAACGTCGACCAGAAGGACCGGACCCAGGTGGGCAGCGCCCTCGCCCGGCTCACCGGCGACGGCAGCCCGCTCGGCGGCTACCTGGAGCACGTGCGCCAGCTCGCCGAGCAGCACAGGGCGCCGCACCTCGTCATCGTCTCCGGCGACCTGGTCGACCGCCCGGTGGCGGAGAACGGGCGCGAGGCCCTGGCCTGGCTGGAGCGGCTGGCGCCGCTGCTCGCCGACCACCCCGACCTGCGCGCCGACGACCCGCGCGTCCTGCTCGTGGGCGGCAACCACGACGTCTCCTGGGACCGCTGCCTCGACGAACGGCCCGGCGCCCGGCACGAGTGGTTCGCGGAGACCTTCCGCGCCTACCCGCACCCCGACCTGGACCGGGCGGAGCACACCGCCCGCCGCCTCTACGTGCGTTACGCGGACGCGTGTCTGCGGGTCGCGCTGCTGGGCTCCGCCGAGTCGGGCGGCGAGCCGGCCCGCAACGAGGACCGCGACCGGGTGCGGGAACTCGTCGCGGAGCTGGCACGGTCCGACGACGGCGCCCGGGTGGGCGAGCTGATGGCGAGGCTGGAGCGGTACGACCCCGGCGTGGTGGCGCACCCCGTGCTCGGCCGGCTCAAGAGGGAGCCCGGCTGCGTCAACCTCGCCGTCGTCCACCACCCGCTCTCCCCGGTGCCCGCCGTCGAAGTGGCGCCGTACGCCGGTGTCGTGAACGCCGGCCAGGCCAAGGCGGCGCTCGCCGAGGCGCACACGGCACTGGTGCTCCACGGGCACACGCACCTCGCCTTCCTCGCCTCGGAACGGCTGATCGACCCGGACGGGGCCCGCCCTGGACGACCCGTGTCGCCGGCGCGCCCGCGCTGGCCAGCGTCCACTCCAACGAGGAGAACGGCTACAACGAGGTCTGCGTGGCCCGCGAGGGGGAGGACCACTCGCTGGCCGTGCGCACCGTGCGCTGGCGCAACGGCCAGTGGAAACCGGGCCAGGCCATCGCCTTCCGTCCGGGAGCCGCCGACGAGTGCGCGCTCGCCGAGCTGGCCGCCGACCGCCACCCGTGGAGCTGAGGAGGAAGGGCCCGCCGTGCGTCTCACCCTCACGGCCGTCGACCCCCGCGACGGGAGAACGGCGGACGTCGTCCTCGACGCCGACCCCGGCACACCGGTGCGCGAGGTCGCCCGCGCGCTGGAACGCCGGCTCACCGGGAAGCCCGGCGAGGAACCGCCGCCCCTGTACGCCGACGGACTGCCCCTCGACGCCGGTGCCGCGCTCGGGCGGTGCGCGCTGCGCGAGGGGGCCGTCGTCAGCCTGCACACCCCCGCCGGCTGCCCGCCGCGCGAGGTCACCGGCGTCGTGGAACTGCGCGTCGCCGGCGGCCCGGACGCCGGGCCCGTGCACCGGCTCGGTCTCGGCCGCACCGACGTCGGCCGGGGCCCGGCCGCCCACGTCCGCGTCGACGACCCCGCGCTCGCCGAGCACGCCCTGACCCTCACCGTCGCCCCGGACGGCCGGTGCACGGTACGCGCGTCCGGCGCCCGGCGGATCTCCCTGGACGGAGTGCCGCTGACGGCACGAGCCGACAGCGAGCAGGACGGGGACGGCACGGTGCGCGCGGGCTGGCCGCTCGGCTCCCAGCTCGCCGTCGGCGGCTCACTGCTCGAACTGGACGTCTGCGAACCGCCCGACGTCACCCCGCGCCCGTCCGAGGACGGCACCTGCCTGGACTTCGAGCGCCCCCGGCGGCCCACCCCGCCCGCCGAGGGCCCCCTCGGTGTCCCGCCGTACCGGTCCGGCGGCGAGTCCGTGCGGGACGCGTACCGGTCGCGGGCCCTGTACCTCGCGGCGGCGGTGGCGGGTCTCCTCGCCACGGTCGTCCTGCTGGCCGCGACCGGCCGCTGGTACGCCGCTCTGCTCGCCGTGCAGTGCCCGCTCTGCGTCTGGTTCGCGGTGCGCGCCCATCGCAGGCTGCGGGGCCACGAGCACGCCGCGGCACTGGCCCGGGAGGCCGCCGAGAGCCTCAGACTGCGCGGGCTGCGCGGTGCCGCCCCCTCTCCCGGAGCCGTCCTCTCGCTGGCCACCGGCCCCGGATCCCGGCTGTGGGAGCGCCGGCCCGGCGATCTCGACCATCTGTCGGTGCGCCTGGGCACGAGGCAGGACGACGACACCCCCGTCGTGCTGCCGCTGGCGGAACTCGGCGTGCTCGGCGTCGCCGGGCCGGACGAGTCCGCCCGGGCGCTCGGGCGCTGGGCGGTGGCCCAGATCGCCGTGCTGCACAGCCCGCTCGACGTGTCGCTGTACGTCCTGACGTCCAAGGGCGCACGGGAGTCCTGGGACTGGCTGCGCTGGCTGCCCCACCTGCGTCCGGCCGGCGGCGACGCCACCGTCGCCCTCGGCATGGACGCCGAGACCGTCGGGGCACGCATCGGGGAACTCCTGCGGCTGCTCTCCGAGCGGAGTGGCGAGGCCGGCGGCGCCGACGCGCGGCCGGACGTCGTGGTCGTCTGCGACGGCTCCCGGCGGCTGCGCTCGCTGCCCGGCATGGTGCAGCTGCTGCGCGAGGGCCCCGCCGCGGGCATCCACCTGCTGTGCCTGGACGACGAGGAGCGGTTCCTGCCCGCCGAGTGCCGGGCGGTCGTCGTCGCCGAACTCCCCGGTGGCCACAGTCCCTCCGGTTCCTGGCGCGCCTTCGGACCGGGGGCCGGCGGAGAGCCGGACACCGGGACCCGGCCGGACAACATGATCCGGCTGGAGGCCCGACGGGGGACCGCAGAACGGCCGGGTCCGCTGCTGCGGGTCGAGGCCGGTGGGGAGCGGATGCGGGACGTGCGGCCCGACTTCGTCTCCGCCCGCTGGTGCGCGGTGCTGGCCCGCTCCCTGGCACCCCTGCGGGACGCGAGCGGCGGCACCGACTCCGCGACGCTGCCCGCCCGTTCCCGGCTCCTCGACGTCCTCGCGCTCGAACCGCCGGACGGACGGGAGATCGCGGAGCGCTGGACGGCGCGCGGCCCGTCGACGTTCGCCGCCATCGGAGAGACCTACGACGGGCCCTTCGGCATCGATCTCCGGCGCGACGGGCCGCACGCCCTCATCGCGGGCACCTCCGGCTCCGGGAAGTCCGAACTGCTGCGGACGATCATCGCCTCGCTCGCCGTGGCCAACTCCCCCGAGCACCTGACCTTCGTGCTCGTCGACTACGGGGGCGGCGCGTCCTTCCAGGACTGCGCCCGGCTTCCGCACACGGTCGGCACGGTGACCGACCTCGACCCGTACCTCGTGCAGCGGGTGCTGGACTCGTTCGCCGCCGAGCTGCGACGCCGGGAACAGCTGCTGGCGGCCCTGGACGCGAAGAACATCGACGACTACCACCACCTGCTGCGGCGGACCCCCGGCGAGCCCCTGCCCCGGCTGGTCGTCGTCATCGACGAGATCGCCACGATGGCACGCGAGCTGCCGGACTTCATCTCCGGGTGATCAACGTGGCGCAGCGCGGCAGGTCCCTCGGCGTCCACCTGATCCTCGCCACCCAGCGGCCCAGCGGCGCCGTCTCGGCGGAGATCCGGGCCAACACCAATCTCCGTATCGCGCTGCGCGTCACCGACGGCGGTGAGTCCCAGGACATCGTCGACTCGCCCGAGGCCGCCACGATCCCGAGGTCCGTGCCGGGGCGCGGCTACGCGCGGCTCGGCCACGCCTCGCTCATCCCGTTCCAGGCGGGCCGCGTCGCGGGCCCCCGCCACGGTGCCGCGGCCTCGGCCCGGCGCGCGCCCTGGACGGCCTCGCTGACCTGGTCCGAGCTGGGCCGGCCCGCCCCGGCGCGGCCGGCCCCGGCGCCGGACCCGGACGCGCCGGTCACCACCGACTTCGACGCCCTGGTCGACGCCGTCCGCGAGGCCCATGCGGCGCTCGGTGTCCCGCCCCAGCACAGCCCGTGGCTCCCGCCGCTGCCCGGAGTCCTCACGCTCGACGAGGCCGGCGCCCCGGTGGACGGGGAGTCCGGGGACCTGCCCGCGGTGGCGTTCGCCGTCGAGGACCGGCCCGCGGAGCAGCGCCGCCGGCCGGTCCGTGTCGACCTCGCGCACTTCGGCCATCTGCTGGTCGCGGGCGCCCCGCGGACCGGCCGCACCCAGGCACTGCGCACGGTCGCCGGGGCGCTGGCCCGCGTCCACTCCTGTGCCGACGTGCACCTCTACGGAATCGACTGCGGGCACAACGGACTCGCCGCGCTGGCCGGGCTGCCGCACTGCGGGGCCCTGGTGTCCCGCCGGGAGAGCGAGCGCGTCGCCCGGCTGCTGTCCCGGCTGACGGACGTACTCGACCGGCGCCAGGACGCCATGGCCCGGTCGGACCTGGCCGACATCACCGCGCAGCGCGGCCGCGCGGAACCGGCCGGCCGGTGGCCGCACCTGGTGGTCCTGCTGGACGGCTGGGAGGGCTGGCTGCCCGTCCTCGGCGAGTACGAGCACGGCCGGCTGACGGACGAGCTGTTCCGGCTGCTGCGGGAGGGCGCCCCGGCCGGCCTCCACCTGGTCGTCAGCGGTGACCGGCAGCTGCTGTCCGGCCGGATCTCCTCACTGACCGAGGAGCGGTACGCGCTGCGGCTGCCCGACCGGTCCGACTACGCCCTGCTCGGCATCCGGCCGGGCGCCGTGCCGGAAGATCTGCCCGCGGGCCGCGCCGTACGCGCGGGAAGCGGGACGGAGACGCAGTTCGCCCTGCTGACCGGCGATCCGTCGGCCCGGGCCCAGACCGAGGCGCTGGCCGCCGTCGCCGTGTCGGCGGCCGCCCGCGACGCGGCGGTGCCGGAGGGACGGCGCCCGTTCCGCGTCGACGCGCTGCCCGGCCGTATCGGCTTCGAGGAGGCGTGGCGGCTGCGCGACCCGGATGCCTCCCGGTCCCCGCTGTGGGCACTGGCCGGTGTCGGGGGGACGAGCTCACCGCGTACGGTCCGGATCTCGCCCAGGGCGTACCGGCGTTCGTCGTCGCCGGGCCGCCCGGATCGGGCCGTTCGACCGCGCTGCTGAACCTGGCACGCTCGAGTCTGCGCCAGGGCGCTCGCCTGGTCGTGGCGGCGCCGCGTCCGTCGCCCCTGCGGGAGCTGGCGGGGCGGGAGGGCGTGGTCGCGGTCTTCACGGACGGAGACATCGGCGCGGAGGAGTTCGACCGTGCCGTGGCTCCCGCCTCCGCCGAGCGGCCGACCGTGGTGGTCATGGACGACGCCGAGGTCCTCGACGACTGCGCAGCCGGGACCTCCCTGAAGCGCCTGCTCCGGCACGGCGCCGAGCACGGGCTCGCACTCGTCCTCGGTGGCGCCGAGGAGGAGGTCTGCGCGGGCTTCTCCGGCTGGCAGGTGGATGCGAAGAAGGCGCGGCGCGGGCTGCTCCTGTCACCTCAGGCTTCCTTGTCGGGGGAGCTCATCGGCCACCGGGTCGGCCGGAGCGCGGTCGGATACCCGGTGCAGCCGTGCCGGGGGCTGCTGCACCTCGGCGACGGCAGGCTGCTGTCCGTGCTGGTCCCGTCGGACTGAACCGCCGCGGAGCGGGATGCCCGGTGGCCGGATCGGCCCGGTTTGAGATTCTGTGCATGTGTGGGGTGTGCCGCGCTGGATCCAGTCACGTCGCGGGCCTCCGACCGGCGCCGGCCGCCGCCCGCCGGGCGCGGCCGGCGGGCCGGAGGGCGGCGCGGCGCGGCCGGCGGCGCTGCGGGCCGCGCTGGGCGGGATCGGCACGACCCTCGACGAGGAGACGACCTGCGCCGAGCTGACCGCCGCCGCCGTGCGGCTGACCGGCGGTTCGGCGGCCGTTCTGTCCCGCGGCGGCGACTCCGGGCCGGGGTACGCCGGCGGCTCCGGGTCCGGTTGGGACGGTGGCACCGGATCCGGCCGCGGCGAGGGCGCCCTCGCGGGGTGCGGCGGGGACACCCGCCCCGGATACCGGGCGGTCAGCGGTGACGCGTCGCTGCTGCCCGCCGCCTCCCGGGCCCTCGCAGCGGCCCGGGAGGCCGGCTCCCCGGCGGGAGGCCCGCCGACCGGGATCCGGGCCGGAGGGGCGCCCGCTGCCCTCGTCACCCCCTTACCAGCGGCGGCGATCATTACGGGCTCCTGGTCACGGCCCGGAGGGCGCCCCCCTTGGCCGGGCCGAGACCGAGCTGCTCGCCCTGCTCGCCGAGCGCGCGGCCTCGCACATCCGGCACGCCCGGACCCACGAGCGGATCAGCCGTACCGCCGGTGACCTGCAACGCGCGCTGTTGGCCGAGCCCGGCCGCCCGCACCCGAACCTGGACATCGCCGTCCGCCACCTCCCGGCCGGCGGGCGGGCGCTGGTCGGCGGCGACTGGTGCGAGACCGTACGGCTGCACTTCGGCCGCACCCTGCTGGTCGTCGGTGACGTCATGGGCCACGGTCTGGAGGCCGCGGTCGACATGAACGCCTACCGCTCCTCACTGCGTTACATCGCCTCCGCCGACCTGCCGCCGCACCGGGTCCTGCGACAGATGGACGACATCGCCGCCGGCGAGGCCGAGCGAAGACCGGCCACCTGTCTGCTGGCCCGGGTCGACCCGGGCCGGGGACAGGTCACGCTGGCCGGCGCCGGTCATCTGCCGCCGCTGCTGATCGGCCCGGACGGCACGGCCGCGCTGCTGCCGGTGCCGGTGGGGCCGCCGCTCGGCACCGGCCTCGGCGGATACGAGACGGTCACCCACCCGGTGGCCCCCGGGCAGACGCTGGTGCTGTTCACCGACGGCCTCGTGGAACGGCGCGGCGAGGACATCGACCGTTCCCTGGGCCGCCTGGCCGGCCTGCGCTTCCCGGCCGGCCAGGACGTCGACGACGTCCTGGACACCGTCCTCTCGGGACTGGACGCCCAGCACGCCGAGGACGACGTCGCCGTGCTGGCGGCCCGGCCGCGCCCACGCCGCCCGGCCGGTGAACCACCGTACGGAACACGGGCGTCGGGCTGATCTTGGGGCCGGAGAGGATGGCCATTTGTCGTGCTCCCGGCGGGCGGCCATCTTTCGCAACCCGATCGATTGGGTAACCATGACAGGGGACGGGTGTGCTGTCGTCAAAAAGGGGACGAGCCGTGGATCTGTCGGCAGCCGATGTCGAGACCGAGTTGGTGGATCTCTCGGAAGTGCCGTTGGCGGCAGTCGGCTCCCTTGCGTCCGCGGGTCTGACCATGGAGGCCCGGCGACTGCTCGCGCTCGTCGACAACCCGCCCACGCTGGGGAACTCGTCGAGCGCCGACTGCTAGCGCCGACTGCTGGCGCCGACCGCCGGTGCCCCGGCGCCGGGTGCGTGACGCCGTGCCGGACGGCCGCGCGGCGCGGCGCCGTCCCGGGGCGCCGCGAGCCGGCGGGCCTTTCCGGCCACAGCACCGCACACCACCTGTCCTGAGCCGGTCCATGGTGAGGAGAACCATGTCGGACGCGGGCACCACCCTCCCCGGCGGGCGGAACGGAGCCGGACCGGACCCGTGCCCGGCCCCCGGGGCACGCCATCTGCTGCGGGGCGGGCACTTCCTGCAACTCGCTCAGGGCGGCGGCGGGCGGGACGCCGTCGCCGCCCTCCGCTCCGCGCAGCGCAGCCGCCGGCTGGTGCTGCTGCGCGCGCTGGTGGAGAGCGCCGACCGGTACGCCCCGTGGCACGCGTCGCTGCCCGCCGCGCAGGAGGCCTGGGCACTGCTGGCCGACGCCGAGACGGCCGACCGTGAGGCCGTGGAATCCGTCCTGCTCCATCCCAGCGTGGGCAGCTGGCTGTCCCGCACACTGCGCGAGCTGCGCACCGAGGCGGACGCCGGGCCCGCGCCCGCGGTGCTGGGGGACGCCGCGCGGGTGCACGCCCTGGCCGCGGCGGCGGCCCTCCGGGCCCGCGTGCCGTTCCGCGCCGTCGTCCCTCTCACGGAGCGCGGCGTGCTCCTTCCCTCCCTGGGATACGCGACGCTTCCCCCAAACCCCGCGGACCCCGTCGCCGAGGTCTTCCGCGACCACGGCGGCTCCGGGGTGCGGTGTTCCTCGGGAACCGTCCCCTTACCCGCCGACCTCACCCGCGACGCCCCCGGCTGGTGGGCGCTGCGGCGGCTGCGGGCACCCGGCGTGGAGCCGGCCGGCGCACCGCTGCTGGACGATCTCGACCCCTGGAGGCACTTCCTGCGCCGGCTGCCGGTCGCGCGGCTGGACGAGGACGAGACGCGGCGATGGCGACGCCTCTACGAGGACGCCTGGCCGCTGGTGGCCGAACAGCGCCGGATCGATCCCGAGGGTCTGGCGGACTGTCTGCTGGCCGTCACCCCGCTGCCCGACCGCAGTCCCGCCGAGGTCTTCAGCGGCAGCGACCCCGAGGCGTTCGGAGGGCTGCTGCTGACCAGACCGGCCAGGCCGGTGGACCTGGCCGTCGCCCTCGTCCACGAGGCACAGCACAGCAAACTCAGCACGCTCATGGACCTGGTCGCGCTGATGCGCGGGGGGCGCGAGGAGACGCACTACGCGCCGTGGCGCGCGGACCCCAGACCGCTGCGCGGGATGCTGCACGGCGTCTACGCGTTCCTCGGCGTGGCCGCCTTCTGGTTCGCGCTCAGGGAACGGCCCGGCACCACGGACGCCGAGCGCGCGGCCGCGGACTTCGAGGGCGCGCTGCGCAGGGGACAGGTGGAGGAAGGCCTCGGCACGCTGTGGGCCCACGCGGTGCTGACCCACGCCGGCGAACGGTTCCTGCGCGTGATGGAGGGGACGCTGGCCGCCGTGCTGAAGGAGACGGTGCCCGCGGCGGCGGCGCTGGCCGCCGAGGAGGCCCGCGACGACCACCGGATGGTCTTCCGGCTGTCCCAGTTGCGCTGTGCCGGCGCTCAGGCCGAGGCCTGGGCCGACGCCCTCGCCGACGGCACCCCGGCACCGCCCGCGTTCCCCGACGTGATGCTGCGGACGGGACCGCTCACGCCCGACGTCCGCACCCGGCTGGTACGGATCCGCATCGGCGACCGCGAGCGCTTCGAGGGCCTGCGCGCCGATCCGGGCAGCGTCGGTGCCTCCCCGGCGGACTACGCGTGGGCGGCGGGGGACCGCGACGCCGCACAGGCCGGATACCGCCGCCTGATCGCCGAGAACCCGGCCGATCCCGCCGCCTGGGCCGGACTGGCGCTCAGCCTGCCCGAGGGCCGGGCCCGCGGCATCCTCCTGCACCGGCCGGAACTGGTGGCCGCCGTGTACCGGTCGCTGCTGCTTCGAGGCCGCCCGCGGCCCCCGCACACCCTCGCCGCCCTGATCGCCGAGGCGGCCGACCGGGGCGCGACGGCCGGCTGAACCGGCGTGAACCGGACGGCCGGGCAGGCGGGCCGGCCCACCGCCCGCGGGGCGGGGCCGACGCCGCCGGGCCGCCCGGGGTGCCGGGCGGCCCGCCGTCAGCGGTGCACCTCCACATCGCAGTCCGCGCGCATGCCGCGGGCGCATCCCACGGTGGCCGGGTGGCTGTTGCCCAGGACGGAGCGATAGCCCTCCAGCGTGTCGGCGTGCAGGCGCTGGGCCTCCTCGCCGCGGCCGAGGGCGCGCAGGTCGAGCGACAGGTTCATCGAGCACGCGAGCGTGGCCGGGTGGTCGTCGCCCAGCCGCTCCCGGCACAGGGGCAGCGTGCGCTCGTCGAGCGCGAGCGCCTCGGCGTAGTCGGCGAGCGTGTAGTGGTCGCTCGCCAGGTTGATCGCGATGCCCAGCGAACCCGGGTGCTCCGCCCCGAGAGCGGCACAGTGCGCCTCGTACGTCTCGCGGTCCGCCGCGAGCGCCTCGTCCACCTCGCCGATCAGCCGCCGCGTCACCGCCAGGTCGGCGGCGGCGGCGAGCGTGTAGGGATGCCGCGGTCCCAGCAGGTCCCGCAGCGTGTTCAGGCACTGTTCGCCGACGGACCGGGCCTGCTCCAGGTCCGCGTTCTGCCGCAGGTCCATCGAGAGGTTGAGCACGGTCGCGGCCACGTTCAGGTTCCGCTCCCCGAACTTGCTCCGGTACTGCCGCAGGGTCTCCTCGTTCAGCTCCAGCGCACCGGCGTGGTCCCCGGCCTTGCGGCGGGCCACGGCGAGCGTGCGGGCGGCGATCAGACTCACCGGGGCGGCGCGGTCCTTGATGACGTTCCGGACCCGCTGCAGGGTCTCCTCCTGCATCTCCCGGCTGCGCAGGTAGTCACCGGACTCCCGCACGTCGATGGAGAGGTTGCTGGTGATCAGCAGGGTCAGCAGGGCGTCGTACCCGAGCGACCTGAGGGCGGCGTCCCGGGCCTGGGAGTCGATGTCCCGGGCCTGCGTGTACTTCCCGACCAGCCGCAGGGCCAGGGCGTAGTCGTTGGCGGCGGCCAGCAGCGTGGGGTCGCCGTCCTCGAACACGCGGACGGCGCGGCGCCAGCGGTCCTCCTCCAGTTCCACCGAGGCGCCGAAGTCGCCGCGGATCTGCATGCTCTGGGACACCGAGCCGATGGCGGCGAGCGTGTCGGGGTGATCGTCCCCGACACTGTCGCGCAGCAGGCGCAGGCTCTTGTCGTTGAGCTCCGAGGCCTCCCTGAAGTGGCCCAGGGCGCGCAGGGTGTGCCCGAGCGTCCCGGCCACGTTGAGCGTCTGCAGGTCGGTGTCGCCGCGGCGGGCGGTCCAGGCCTCGACCACCTCCCGGCCGTACTCCGCACAGGTGAGGTTGTCCCCCGAGCGGTGCAGGTAGCGGATGATGTTGACCACCATGTCCCGCACCCAGCCGTCGTCGCACTCCAGGGCGCGCGAGAAGCGGGCGTGGACGAGCAGTTCCGCGTAGCGGGGCCAGTTGGCGGGCGCCACGTCCACCGGGTCGTAGTTGGCGAGCAGGATGTGCGCGGCGTGGCGCATGTCGGCCTGCTCCTGGAGGGACATGCGGCCCACGAGGACGGCCCGCACCAGGCGGTGCATCTGGACGGTGCCGTCCCGGTGGTTGATCCTGATCAGGGAGTACCGGTTGATCTCCCGGATCGCCTCGCCGAGTTTGACCGGGCTGCGCAGCACCTGGGTGAGTTCGGCGGGCAGTTCGACCCCGCGGACGCCGGCGAAGATGCGGCGGGGGATCGGCTCGGGCGCGAAGAACGAGCAGACCTGGAGGAGCTGGTGCGCGCCGGGGTGCCGCTCGGCCAGCCGGCCGAGGGACATGTTCCAGGCGGCGGCGACCGGTTCCGGGTAGTCCACGGGGACGCCGGCGGCCAGCAGTTCGCTGCGCTGGGAGTCGAGGTCCGCCCGTTCGTCCTCGAAGATGTGCAGGTACTCGTCCGCGGGCATGCCGGTCTCCGACAGCCAGGCGGCGGCCTGCTCCAGGGCGAGGGGGAGGTTGCCGAGGGCCTGGGCGATCCGGGCCGCCTGCTCCCGCTGCAGCTCGGGGCCGCGCCGGGCGAGCAGCTCGATGCTCTCCTCGGTGGTGAAGACGTCGATGTCGACCGTCCGCGCGATGCGGCCCCACTGTGCGTTGCGTGAGGTCACGAGGATCCTGCCGGCGTTCTGTGCGGGGAAGAACCGCCGCACCACGTCGGGGTCCTCGGCGTTGTCGAAGACCAGCATCCAGCGGCGGTAGGGGCGGCCGGAGCCGAGCGCGGAGAGCACCGTCGCGATGGTGATCTCCTGCTCGCCGCCCGTCTCCAGACCCAGGGCCGCGCCCAGCTGGGTGAGCGACTGCCGGATCTGCTCCGGGCGCTCGGCGGAGATCCACCAGATGACGTCGTACTCCGGCGCGTGCTGGTGCACGTACTCGATGGCGATCTGCGTCTTCCCGACGCCGCCCAGACCGTGCAGCGCCTCGGGCAGTACCGCGGTCGCGCCCTCCGTGGTCAGTCTCTGGTGGAGCGCCGCGAGTTCTCTCGACCGCCCGGTGAAGCTGGGGTTGCGGGGCTGGACGTTCCACACGGCCGGGTCTCCGGCCCGACGCTCCTCCGTCGGCGGAGAGCTCCGGACGAGGGGGACTGACACTGGTGCTCCTCTTATCGAATCATCTGACACATCGGGTAAGTCGTGTACGCCGGTCGGCGGCGCATCCGCCGTACGATCGCCCGCCGTTCCGGCTTGGGGTCGATCCGTGCCCGAATTACGGCTATTGGTCACGTTTATCACCTCAGACTGGTCGGTCTGGGCCGGGTGAGCGGAAGTGGACTGCTCCAAGCGGCTTCGGAGCACGCGCGAGGATTCCAGGTACGGGCCGCTCAGTGCCCTGGTCACCTTCACCTGAACGTGGGCGTACGGGATGAGCCGTTCGGGTAACGGGATGTCGCCCGGGGAGGCCCGCGGGTCGTCCAGCAGTGCGCCGAGCGCTTGCAACGGCTGCCACTTGCGGCCCAGCCGTTCCAGGGTGCTGCGCAGCAGATAACGCGTCTCGTCCCTCGACTCGGCCGCCGAGAGCATCAACTCCCGTACGCCGTCGTGGAATTCGTAGGCGACGTCCAGTTCGTCGAGCGGGTCGGGGCCGACCCTGCGCAGCAGGCCGCCCAGCATGACCTCGGCCAGTTCGCCGGGGCCGGTCCGCGCTCCGCCGGTGCGCAGCAGATGCTCCATGGTGGGGATGTTGAGCGGGACGGCGGCCAGGCGCGCGGCCAGTTCCCAGGCCGCCGGGCTCGCGTCGGCCCGGAACCGGGACACCCGCTCCATCGGGTCCCGCGGCGGCTCCGGGACGGCGGCCGGGTCCGGGTGGCGGCCCGCGCCGGGGGTGGTCACCCACACGTCGTGCGCGCCGGTCGCCAGTCCCGTGGCCAGCCGCGACCAGCGGCCGAGCCACGCCGGGGCCAGTTCCAGCACCGGGACGACCGCGGTGTCCGTACCGCCGCGCACCTGCCAGGTGCTGTTGGGCGCGCCGGGCCCCGGGACGCGGACCCGGGCCAGGTGGGCGGGCAGGCCGGTGCGGTGCCACACGGCCTCGCCGAGCACGTTCACCACGGCCACCGTGGCGTGCCGGGCCCACTCCGCCAGCAGATGCGCCGCCCGTCCGCCGCGCCAGCCGGGCCCGACCCCGTCGGTCACCAGGAACACCACCTGGCGCCCCCGGTCCGGGAGCCGCACGGTCAGCGGCGAACGCCCGACGCGCCAGGGCGGATCCGGGTCCGCCAACCGGTCCCCGTCGAGGGTGTGCACCCGGATGTCGCGGAAGGCGCCGGTGTGCCGCAGGACCTGCTCGAACTCGGCCACCGTGCGCCGCCACACGGTCATCGACGAACTGACGTCGGCGACCAGCACGGCGTCCATCCAGCGCTCCCGCAGAGGCCGGAACTGCGGAACCCAGCGGAGGCTGAGCGCGGTGGACTCCGCGGTCGCCTCCTCGTCCAGTTCGGTCCGGGTGGCCGACGCGGTGGCCCGCTTGAAGGGGCGTAACGCCCGGGCCAGCTCGCGCGCCCGGATCGCGGGCCGGGCCGCCCGGTGCGCCGGCGCGTGCGGACCGCCGGCGGACGGCACGCCGTCCGGTGCCGGACCGGCCGGGGCGCCGAGCAGCGCGTCGGCCCGGCCGGTGCCCTTCGGGTCCGGGGCGTACGTCGGCGGGCCCGCCTCGTCCCCGGCGCCCCGCTCCGGCGGTGCGGGGGAGGGCGGGGTGCCGTGCTCCTCCTCCGCCCCCCGGGTGTCGGCCGGCGGCGGATCGGCCGCCTCCGGCTCGGACCGGGCCGGCTCGGGGCCGTCCGCCCCGCGTTCGCCGCTGCCCTCGCCCGCCCCGACGGCCAGCAGGACCAGCGCGTCGGCGATCTCGGACCACGAGGCACCGAACGATCCCGGGTCGGCGGGGGCCGGTTCGGTGCCGCCGTCTCGCGTCACGGCTCTCTCACGCCGTCGAGCCGGTGCCAGACGGCCCGCAGCAGTGCCTCCCAGTCGGCGCCACGGGAGTAGGCGCCGGACGTCGCGAGCCAGATGGAGTTGAGCAACTGGTCGGTGGCCAGGCCGTTCTCCTGCGCGCTGCGCTCCGCGAACAGGCGGATGAGCTCCGCGACCCGGGGATCGTCGTCCCGGGAGCCGAGATGCGCGGCCACGATGTCGGCCAGCCGGTCCCGCTCGGGTTCCCTGACGTGCAGGTGCAGACAGCGGCGCAGGAAGGCGGGCGGGAACTCGCGTTCGTCGTTGCTGGTGACGACGACCAGCGGGAACTCCCGGCACCGGACCCGGCCGTCCCGGATCAGCACCGTGCGGTCGGGGTCGTCGGACCGCACCTCCACCACCGGCCGGTGGCCGCGCAGCCGGGCCAGCTCCGGGATGGTGAACTCGCCCGCCTCGAAGACGTCGAGCAGGTCGTTCGGCAGGTCCATGTCGCTCTTGTCGAACTCGTCGACGAGCAGCACCCGGGGGAGCGCGTGGGGCAGCAACGCCGTCCCCAGCGGGCCGAGTTCGAGGAAGGCGCCGATGTCGGACGACGGCGCGTCACCGGCACCGGACGGCGCGTCGGCCGGGGCCGTCGCCCCGGAGTCCGAGGTGGCCGCCGCGTGGATCCGGCCGACCGCGTCGTAGCGGTACAGACCGGAGGAGAGGGTGGTCCGGGACGTGACGGGCCAGCGCAGCACCCGACCCAGCCCCAGCTCGCGGCTGATCCGGTAGGCCAGTGACGACTTGCCCGTGCCGGGGCGCCCGGTGACCAGCAGGGGACGGCGCAGGATCAGTGCCGCGTTCACCAGGTCGACCTCGGTGGGGTCGGCCACCATGCCCTCGCGGGTCGCGCCGAGCCTGCGCCGCAGCTCGGCCTCGTCCTGCGGCGGCGCGGGCGGCTCCACCGGCGCCTGCGCCCCGCCGGTCCCGTCCCCGTCCGCGGACGCGGAGGAACCGGTGAACGTCCGCCAGGGCGGGGCCCCGGGCAGTACGTCGGCCAGCTCGATGTCGTGCAGCGGCAGGCCGGTGCCCCGGTAGATCCACCAGGGCCGCGGAAGGCGCGCGGAACCGGCCCCCGTGCCGTTTCCCTCGAATTGGGCAGCGCCGGTCATCGACCGTCCACCCCCTGGTCCGGTCCCGTCAACGGCTGAGGGCTCTCGACCGGCCTCGTCGGGTCGTCCCACAGGAGTACCAGATGGTGCCCCGGATGATCGTCGCGGCCGTTCAAGGAACCCCCGTGGGCTTCGGTTCGCAATTCTGTCACGGCCTCGCGGAGGCCTGAAAGGTCGCGGAGCAACGCGTTGTCCGACTGCACAACGTCCGGCGGTGTGCTCAGGTCACGTGTGTCCCGTGAATCCCACAGGAGGGCGGGAACCCCGCATCGCAGGGCGACGAGTGCTTCCTGCGCCCCCTCGCCGGCCCCTCCGGCGGCCGGGACAGCACGAGGCACCCGACCGACCTGTCCCCCTTCAGGCGGGCGTCGAGTCCGGAGACGTCCCCGCGTCGTGGGTCCTCGGCCCGCCGTCCGCCCACCACCAGCGGGCGCGCCAGCTCGGGGGTGTCCCGGACGGCCGCCCAGCGCTGCCGCCAGGGCCGGTACCAGCGGGCCGTCCGGCTGCGCTGCAGGCTGCGCACGACGACGCAGTACCCGACGCTCAGGTACGACACCGGATCGCTGTCCAGCTCGGTGCGGAAGCGGTGCACCGGAAGGGTCAGATCGTCCGTGCCCAGCAGGAACTCCACGTGGATGCGGTCGGCGTCCCGGGCCCAGTCCTCGTCGGCCGCGAACACCAGCCGCTCGACCTCGCGTTCCGCCTCGGCCGCCGTCACCTCCACGCTCCCCTCCTGTCGCGGACGCCAGGAGTCGGGGGCGTCCGGGTCGTAGTGGCGCCACGAGGTGAGCAGATAGCGCCCCGGTTCCTCCCGGCGCAGCAGCCGCACCACCAGGTAGGCGCTGCCCGGTTCGGGGCTGGACGCGTAGGCGGCCTGCTGCCGCAGGCTGCGCAGCTCGGTGAGCAGCGAGAGGGCCTGCGCCTGGGTGTCGTTCCAGGCCCGCAGCGTGAAGCTGCGGTCGTGCGGGGCCTCGGCGGCCACGTACTCGACGAAGGCAAGGGTGGGCGGCAGCCCGTCCGGGCGGGCGTTGAGCCGGCTCAGCCCTCGAAGGCGCTCCAGGCGTCCGGGTAGGGGGAACCGGGCGCAGGTCGGCGACGGCCCTGCGGCACAGCGACGGCAGGTTGGGCGGCGCGAGCCCGTCGAGCAGCGGCCGCAGTGAGAGGACCTCGTCGACCGGCAGCGCAGGGTCGGCCAGCAGGTCGTCGGTGAGCGCCCGGATCTCGTCGACGTCCTCGCCGAAGGCCCGCAGCGCCTCCAGCAGCGCCCGCATCGTCCGCGGGTTCTCCAGGCAGACCGAGGCGAGTTCCAGAAGGAAGTAGTGCGCCACGTCGTACTCCCGGACCGGCGCGGGCGTGCCGAGCTCCTTGGCCATGAGTCGCAGGCACAGGGCCCTGGAGCCGCGCTCCTGCAAGCTCGCACACCTGCCCAAGGCTTCCGCAAACTCCCGTACGAGTCCGAGACCGCCGCCCCCGTAGGCAGTCATCTCTCATCCCTTCGTGGCCGTGCACTCTTCCACAGCCCTCGGCCCGGGCCAAGCGGTTCGGGTGAACGCCCGGCAACTGTTCATTTTCCCAACACAGTTGTCATTCAAATAAGTTGACGATCCGTCAAGTAGTCGCGTACCTCCTCGACCGCCGGGGTCCCGGGCCACAGGGCGTCCAGCGCCTCCATCAGCGACCCCCACCCCCGCATCGACTCGCAGGTGCGCAGCAGCGACAGCGCCTCCAGGCGGACGCTGTGCTGGCGACTGGTGAGGACGCCGATGCCGGGCAGGGCGTCCAGGAGCTGCTGCCAGGCGGCGGGCGCGCCGATGCCCGGCACGTCGAGCAGCAGCGTCGTCAGCTCGCCCAGCTGCCGGGTGGACAGGGCCGCGGTCCGGGGCGTCCGCGCCGCCGGTGCCGGTGGTGCCGGCATGTCCAGGCAGGCCAGCAGCTCGAAGGCGAACGCGGCCGCGTGGCGCGCGGCTACGGGCTGCCAGTGGGTGTCGTGGGCCGCGTCCTTGTCGCCCAGCAGATCGGACACCCCCGGACGACGAGAGCCCCCACCTGGGGGTTGGTCCGGGCGGCCGTGAGCAGACCGAGCCCCTCCGTCTCCACGGCCAGTGTGTCGCCGGCCACCTCGGCGAGCAGCCTGCCGGACGCCGACTCGGCGTGCGCGACCACCTTCGAACCGGCGGCCAGCGCGCCCACGTACGCGGCCGGGGTCCGCTCGGGCGGCGGCTCGACGCGCCGCTGCCAGTGCCGGTCGGCCGCGACCAGCCGGGCCCGCTGCACCAGGGCGAAGGCCGACGGCCAGGACTTGATCCGGGGCCGGAAGGCGTCCCGCTCGTCCCGGCCGCTCTCGTAGCCGTACACGGTGTCCGCCACGACCACGTCGCCGAGCCGCGCGTCCTTGCGGCCGCCCGCCACGCCCACCAGGAGCAGGACCGAGGGGCGCAGCCGGGCGATCGCGCGCTCGGCCAGCACCGCCGCCAGCTCGTTGCCCGGCCCGGCGAGTTGCACCCCGACGGTGAGCCGGCCGTGGTGCCCGGCGAAGTGGCCGATCTCGTGGACCGCGCCGTCGGCCGTGCGCCTGTCGCGGCCGGGTTCCAGATGAGCGACGACGGCCCGGTACTCGCATTCGATCGCCGTCAGCACGAACGCGTCGACCCTCTCCGCCCGCACGGACCGCCCCCTCCCCATGTCCGGACCCCCATGGTGAGGGATACGCGTGAGCAGGGGAACCGTCCGGGAGGCGGGTACTCGCCCGCCGACGTGCCGCGACGTCCGACGTCTAGACTTCCCGGCAACGGCCAAGGCTCCGCCAGAAACCGAAGGGTACGCAACGTCTTGATACGGATCGACGCAGTCACCAAGCGGTACCCGGACGGCACGGTGGCCGTCGACAGACTCTCCCTCGACATCCCGGACCGCGCGATCACCGTCCTGGTCGGCCCCTCCGGCTGCGGCAAGACCACTACGCTGCGGATGATCAACCGGATGGTCGAGCCCACCGAGGGCAGCATCCTCCTCGACGGCCGGGACATCCGGCAGCAGCCCGTCCACACCCTGCGCCGCTCGATGGGCTACGTCATCCAGAACGCGGGTCTCTTCCAGCACCGCACCATCATCGACAACATCGCCACCGTGCCCCGCCTGCTCGGCTGGGGCAAGCAGAAGGCCCGGGCGCGGGCGGCGGAGCTGATGGAGCGGGTCGGGCTCGACGGCTCGCTCGCCAAGCGGTACCCGTACCAGCTCTCCGGCGGCCAGCAGCAGCGGGTCGGCGTGGCCCGCGCCCTCGCCGCCGACCCGCCGGTGCTGCTGATGGACGAGCCGTTCTCCGCCGTCGACCCGGTCGTGCGCAAGGGGCTGCAGGACGAACTGCTGCGCATCCAGAACGAACTGGGCAAGACGATCGTCTTCGTCACCCACGACATCGACGAAGCGATCAAGCTGGGCACGACGGTCGCGGTGCTGCGCACCGGCGGCAGGCTCGCCCAGTTCGCGCCGCCCGCCGAACTGCTCACCGCCCCCGCCGACCCGTTCGTGGAGGACTTCCTCGGCGCCGACCGGGGCATCCGCCGGCTGTCCTTCTTCTCCTCCGCCGGACTCGAGCTGCAGACCGGGCCCGTCGTCCCGCTCGACGCCGACGCCGAGCGGCTGGCCGCCGGCGGCCCGGCGCCCTACCGCCTGGTGACGGACGCCGACGGCAGGCCGCTGGGCTGGGGCGCGCCGGACGAGCTCACCGCCGGGGGGATCGACCGGGACCGGCTGCTGCCGTACGGGCGGCCGTTCCTGCCCGGCACCGACTCGCTGCGCACCGCGCTCGACGGGGCCGTGCTGTCGCCCTCCGGCTGGGCCGTGGCGGTGGACGGCGAGGGCCGCGCCGTCGGCGTGGTCTCGCAGCAGGTCATCGGCGAGGCGATCCGCGCGGCCCACACCGAGGACCGCCAGGACGCGAAGGCCGGGCGATGAACGGCTTCTTCGACATTCCGAGCGACCTCCAGTACGGCTACTTCGGCCTGATCGGCCTGCATCTGCGTGAGGCGCTGCTGCCGGTGCTGGCCGGGCTGCTCGTCGCGCTGCCAGTCGCCCAGTTCTGTGTGCGGTTCCGCTGGCTCTACGCCCCGTGTTCGGCGTGACCACGGTGCTCTACGCCGTCCCGTCGCTGGCGTTCTTCGTGCTCCTCATCGACTACACCGGCATGACCGAGACCACGGTGATGATCCCGCTGGCGGTGTACAGCCTGGTGGTGCTGGTCCCGGCGATCGTGGACGGCGTCCGCTCGGTGCCGCCGGAGACCCTGGCCGCCGCGACCGCCATGGGGCTGGGACCCGTACGGCGTTATCTCCAGGTGCAACTGCCCATCGCGGTGCCCGCCATCATCGCGGGGCTGCGGGTCGCGGCCGTGTCGAGCATCTCCCTCGTCAGCATCGGCATGCTGATCGGCAACCAGGGCGCGCTCGGCAACCTGCTCAACGACGCCCAGATCTACCACCGGCCGCCGCTCGCGGTGAACTCCGTGCTGACCACCGCGGTGCTGGGCATCCTCGTGGACGCCGCGCTGGTCCTGGTCCGGGCCCTGCTGACCCCCTGGATGCCGCGGAAGGGTGCCACCCGGTGAACGTATTCGACTTCGCCCACGCCTTCTTCGGCGACGGCGCCCACTGGCACGGCCAGGACGGCATCCCCACCCGGGTCGGCGAGCACGTCCTGTACTCCCTGGAGGCCGTCGGGATCGCCGCCCTGATCGGGCTGCCCGTCGGACTGGTGACCGGTCACCGCGGGCGCGGCGGCAACGCGCTGGCGTCCATCGCCACGGCGGGCCGGGCGCTGCCCACCTTCGGCCTGCTGGTGCTGATGTTCACCTGGTTCGGTTTCGGTCTGCTGCCGGTGATGATCCCGCTGGTGGCACTCGCGGTGCCGCCGATCCTCGTCACCTCCTACGAGGCGGTCCGCTCCGTCGACCCGCCGCCGGTGGACGCCGCGCGGGGCATGGGGATGCCGGAGGCGCGGATCCTGCTGCAGGTGGAACTCCCGGTGGCGCTGCCGCTGGTCCTCAGCGGTCTGCGGACGGCGGCCATCCAGGTCGTCTCCACGGCCACCATCGCCGCCTACGTCAGCTTCGGCGGCCTCGGGCGGTACATCATCGACGGCCTGGCGCAGCGGGACTACGAGAAGGTCGTCGGCGGTGCCACCCTGGTCGTCGGGATGGCGCTGGCGACCCTGGGGGTGTTCTGGGCCGTGTCCAGGATCGCGGTCTCGCCGGGGGTGCGCAGGAGCGGCTGACCCGGCGTTCCGTCACCATCCGCCCCCAACCGGTCGCGGATCGAAGCCAATCGGTGACCCGAGATCACTTGACTGAATCAGAACCGGCTGGATTGGATCGTTGAGTGACTTCATCCAACCGCATCAGCAGGTCCATCCGGAAGAACCGAGGCGCGGCCGTCGCCGCCCTCGCGGCGGCGACGGCGCTGCTGGCGGGATGCAACTCCTCCGACGGCAAGGCCGACAACCCCCTCACGGACAGCAACGCGAGCGGCGACAGCGTCGTCGTCGGATCCAACAACTTCGCCGAGAGCATCCTGCTCGCGGACATCTACGGCGAAGCCCTCAAGGCCAAGGGAATCAAGGTCACTTACAAGCCGAACATCGGCAGCCGGGAGACCACCTACGGTCTGCTCAAGAACGGCTCCGTCACCGTCCTGCCCGAGTACAACGGCGCCCTGCTGGCCTACCTCGACCCGAAGGCCGCTCCGAAGACGCTGGCGGCGACCACTTCGGCCATCGAGGGGAAGCTGCACTCGAAGCTGACCCTGCTGAAGCCCTCGCCCGCCGAGGACAAGGACTCGATCACGGTCAACGCGGCCACCGCCGAGAAGTACGGCCTCAGCGAGAAGTCCTCGATCGCCGACCTGAAGGACGTGGCGAAGGACCTGGCCATCGGCGCCTCGCCGGAGTTCCAGACCCGCCGGCAGGGTCTGGTCGGCCTGAAGTCCGTCTACGGGCTCCAGTTCAAGTCCTTCAAGGCGCTGGACGCGGGCGGCCCGCTCACCCAGGCGGCGCTGAAGAAGAACGCCGTGCAGGCCGCGGACATCTTCACCACGGACCCGACCATCTCCAAGGAGAAGTTCGTCGTCCTGCAGGACCCCGAGAACCTCTTCGGCTTCGAGAACGTGCAGCCGCTCGTCCGCAAGGGTGAACTCTCCCAGAAGGGCGTCGACGCGCTCGACGCCGTCTCCGCCAAGCTGGACACGGCGACCCTGCTCGACCTGGACACCCAGGTGCAGTCGCAGAACAAGGACCCGCTGGACGTGGCCAAGGCCTGGCTGGACTCCGCCGGCCTCAGCTGACCCGCGGGACCTGCGCCGTCCCCCCGGAGGCCCGCACCGGTTCTCCGGCGTCCTGAGCCGCCGCCCGTGCCCGCGCACGCCGGCGGCGGCTCACCCGGGGCGGCTGGTCGGGCAGCCAGCCGAAGGTGAGGCAGCTCCCGACGGCGCCGAGCAGCAGGCCCACCAGGAAGCCGCCCAGGTTCGAGGTGAGCCAGCTCCCCAGGGACAGCAGGATCCCGGTGAGGGAGTAGAAGAGGCGCTGGCCCGGGCTGAAGAGGATCAGCAGACCGCAGATCGTCATCAGCACCGGCAGCAGATAGCCGGCCAGGCCCTGCATGCCGATGTGCAGGATCACCGGGAGCGGTGCCTTCATGGTCACCAGGATCTCGGCACCGCCGAGCACCAGCAGCAGACCGCCCGCGAACGGCCGGCGCCCCCTCCACTGCCGGAAGCGGTTCACCGGGGGCAGCCGTCGCCGTCGAAGCGCATGTGCAGGTTCGGCAGCTTGAACACGGCGGCGGTGGCCGCGTAGTTGTGCTGGTACAGGTCGGTGATGACGACCTTGTCGGCCTGCTGCCCATAGACGCCCCTGGGGCCCTGGACGTCCGCCTTGTCGAAGGTGCTGGCGTCCCGGCCGATCTCGATGCCGTCGAACGTGGCGTTGCCCTTGATGTCGTCCGAGTCGATGGCCAGGTTCGACACGCCGACCGGCCTGGAGCCGCCGCCGGCGGTGAGCACGAGCTGGATGCCGCCGAGGTCGACGCTCTGGCAGAGGTTGGTCAGCGTGCCGTCCTTCACCACCGAGGTGACGACGAGTTCCTGGCCGCCCGTGTCCCCTGGTTCGGGCTGTTCTCGATCATGTTGTCCAGCGCGCCGAACTGCTCGAACCCGGTGCCCTCGAGCTTGTCCGCGGTGACCACGAACGGCATGCCGGAGATGGCGAACTGGACGCCGAGCGCCCCCTGCGCGGTCAGGATCGCGAGGCCGGCGGCGACCAGTGTGGCCGGCACCGCCATCATCGCGGCCCGGCGCGCCCGGACCCGTCCCGTCCGGGGTGTCGGGCACTTCGGGGGAACCGCTTGCGGCGTTCTCGGGGGTGTCTTCGGCGGACGAGAAGTCCGGTGACGAGGCCATGTGTCTGCTCCCATGGGCATGGATCGATGCGGATCGGGCTCCAGTGGCGCGGTGTCCTGGCGCGGACGGGGCTGTCACGCGTACGCCTCCTCGCCCTCCCGGCGGGGCAAGGGCTTTCTCGTTACGCGTCAGTAGCCTTCTCGGAAGTTACCGCCGGTTACTTTGGAGGGTCAAGGGAGTTGTGAAAATAGGGTGTCGAGGGTGCGGCTGTACGGCAACTCCTGTTGTACGCCTTGACGTTGATGGCCCATCAGGTCTAAAACTCTGCCTGATCTCCTCTGGATCCGTGGCGCCGGATCCGCCGAGCGGCGTCGGCCGCGTTCCCGGCCTCTTCTGATCACCGCTCCGCCCGGCAGCACGCCTGCCCGGTACGCTCCACCGCTCTTCGCGCTCTCGCCCCGCCGTGCCCGGGTCCGGCCGTCCGGCCCGCGCGGCAGGTTCCTTCCCGGCCACGCGCCGGTTCACCGATCGGCCGCCGCTGCCGGTCCGTCACGTACGGAGAAGGCGTCACGGACCGGCAACGGCGGTGGACCGGAGAGGCGTCATGCCCCGGTACGCCGCAAGGCCCCATTCCTTCCCACGGCACCCCGAACCCCCCACCTCACCCCACGACACCCCCACTTCGAAGAGAGGCACCCGCATGCGTACGCGCACCCTCCTCGCCCTGGCCGGAGCCGCCACCGCGCTCACCGTCGCCGCCGCCGTCCCGTCCTCCGCGGCCGGCGGCGCCGTCCTGACCACGGGCGGCACCGGTGGCACCGCCGCCGCGGTCGGCGACACCCTGACCGCGCCGCTGGCCGCCGGCACCTCCGCCACCCTCTACTCGAGCGCGACCGGCACCAGCGGCGTGAGCTGCAAGACCTCCCAGTTCACCGCCAAGGTCACCAGCAACCCGGCCGCCCCCGGCACGGCCACCGAGTCGGTCACCGGGCACACCTTCGACCCGAGCAGCTGCACCAGCAACGTCGCCGGCGTGCTCGGCGTCAGCAGCATCGTGATCGACAATCTGCCCTACACCGCCACGGTCACCTCGGCCGGCGTCCTCAGCGTGACCCCGCCCAGCGGCTCCACCATTCAGACCACGGTCAAACTGAGCACCTTGCTCGGCACGGTCACCTGTGTCTACCGGGCGCCGGGCCTGACCGGAACCGCCGCCAACGGCGACAGCAGCATCAGCTTCACCAACCAGCAGTTCACCAAGTTCTCCGGCTCGTCCCTGTGCTTCGCCAACGGCTACTTCACCGCCAAGTACGCCCCCGTCACCGACGCCGGCGTCCGGGTCTACGTCAACTGACCAACCGGGAACGGGGTTCAGCGCCGCCGTAGTCGCGGGACGAGGACCGCGCCCGCGACGAGCATCAGCACCGCGGCGGCACCGCCCGCCACCAACGGAGCCGAGGGGCCCGCGTCCGCGCGGGTCTCCTCGGCCACCGGCGTGCCGTCATCGGCGTCGGCCGACGGGGTACCCGGGGTCCCGGCGGGAGCCGAAGCCGAGGCCGAAGCGGAAGCCGGTGACGAGGAACGGGCGGCCGGTGTCCGCGCGGGCCGTGCGCTCGCCGGCGCGTCCTGGCCGCCCGCGCTCTCCGGGGCCTTCGCCGCCGCGCCGGCCTTCTCCGGGAACACCACGTCGGAGCACGAGTAATAGGTGTCCGGGGTGCTGCTGTTCTGCCAGATCGTGTACAGCATCTGACGTCCCGTCCGGTCCTTCGGCAGGGTGGCCGCCAGGTGGTACGCCCCGTTCGTCAGCGGCGGGTCCTTGACCTCCGCGAAGGGGCGCGTGGGCAGATCGGACCAGGTCAGCGGCTTCTCCGGGTCGTAGCCAGGCCGGGTGAGGTACAGCCGGAACGTGCCGGTGTGCGCGATCGTCGAGGCGTACGTCATCGTCAGCCGCCCGCCCGGGCTCAGCCGGGTCGCCGGCCAGTCCGCCCTGGGCAGGTCGAGCCCCCGGTAGGCGGGCAGGTTCCCGCTGCACAGTCTGCCGTCGGGGATCACCTGCCGGTCCCGGCCGGCCACGCCGGCCACGCGCAGGTTGTCCCATGCGGTGAACGGCGCGCCGTTCGCGGATGTCGCGGCCCGGCAGGCCGCGGACCGGTTCGCGGAGCCGCCCTCGGGTGAGCAGGCGTACACCCGGCTGACCGGGTCCGTGGGGGCGCCGTGGGCCAGGGCGGGCCCCGCCGTCCACGGCAGGAGCAGGAGCGGGAGAGCCGCCGCGGCAGCCGTGACGCTCAGGCGGGCGGTCATCCGAGTCATCCGGGACGTCTCCTCGGCGGGCGCGGGAACGAGGTCTGCCGCATCCAGTACGGCAGGCGCGTTCCCGGCGTTCATCACAGACCGCGTCGGCTGTTTTCGCGTGCCTCCGCGCGCGGCGCCCGGCCGGCGGCCCGTCCGTCCGACGCTGCGCCGGCCGACGCTCATCCGCATGACGGTACTTGGCTTCCGGAAACCGTCGAAGTAGCGGAATAGGGGCTTCCTGCTGGGAGGCGTTTGCGGAAAGCAAGTCGGGCCCGGAGTGCGCGCGGGCGGGCCGAAACTGTCCGCGGGAAAGTTCCGCCCGGCCGACTCCCGTCGCCTCTGCGTGAGTTATCGTGTGCGTGAGGTCAAAACAAACCGCGTGTCCCGTTCGGTCGAGGCGCGAGGAGGGGGCATTCGATGGCCAGGCAGTTACGGGCGGAGCAGACACGGTCGACGATCATCACGGCCGCCGCCGACCTGTTCGACCGGCAGGGCTACGAGTGCACCAGCCTGAGCGACATCGTCGGCCACGCGAAGGTCACCAAGGGGGCGTTGTACTTCCACTTCGCCGCCAAGGAGGATCTCGCCCACGCGATCCTCGACCTCCAGTCCAGGGCCGCGCAGAAGGTCGTCGACGACGTCGAGCGCCGTGGCTACTCCTCGCTGGAGGCCCTGATGCGCGCCACGTTCGCCGTCGCCCGGCTCGCCGTCGAGGACCCGGTGCCGCGCGCCGGACTGCGTCTGGCCACCACGGACGTCCCGGTGCGGCCGCCGATGCGGCATCCGTTCACCGAGTGGCTGGAGTTCGCCGGCCGGAAGTTCACCGGTGCCGTCCGGGAGGCCGATGTGCACCCCGAGATGGACGTGGGCGTCGTCGCGCACTCCCTTGTCTGCTTCTTCATCGGCACCCGGGTCGCCGGCCGTTCCCTCGAACCGGTCGGACGGCTGCCCCGGCGAGTGGCCGAGATGTGGCACCTCATGATCAGGGGCGTGGTGCCGGTGCACCGGCGTCCGCGCTACCTCACCCTCGCCACGCAGCTCGAGCGGGAGATCAGAACCGGCTGACCAGCGCGGTACGGTGACGGGCATGCCAGACATCTCCGACGCGCCCGTGCTCCTCGGGAACGGACCCGGCTCGTTCCCGCACAGCGTGCTGGCCGAGCGGCACCCCGCGATCATCCGGCGGGTGCGGGACGCCTTCCCCTACGGTCCCGGGCAGCACCGGGCGCTGGACGAGCTGCTGGAGAGCTGTGTGTCGGGCGTGCTCGCACCGCTGCCCGAGGACGCGGGCGACTTGGCGCGGTGGCGTGCCTGGGGCCTGGACGACCACGTGGGCCGGTCCTGGTTCGACGTGCCGTGGCTGTGGTCCGAGAGCTACTTCTACCGCCTGCTGCTGGAGGCCGTCGGCTACTTCGGCCCCGGCGCCTGGCAGGGCGTCGATCCCTTCCGGCCCTTCAAACGCGCCGAACTCGACTCCCCGGAGACCGGCGAGGAACTGGCCGCGCTCGACGCGCTCCGGGACCGGCCGGAACCGGACCGGGCCCGCGCCCTGCTGCACGGTTCGCTCTGGGGCAACCGTGCCGACCTGGGCTTCCGCCTCTCCGCCGGGGACGGCGAGGACGCCGCGCCGGTGCCCGCCCTGGTCGCCGACGACAGCGAGACCCTGTGGTCGCTGGTGCCGCCCTCCGGCACCGGCACGCTGTGCCTGGTCGCCGACAACGCGGGCCGCGAACTCGTCCCCGACCTGCTGCTGATCGCCCACCTGCTCGGCGCGGGCCGCATCGGCAGGGCGGTGCTGCACGTCAAGCCGTACCCGTACTACGTCTCCGACGCCACCACCGCCGACGTGGTCGACGCCCTGCGGCGGCTCGTCGCGGCGCCCGGAGCGGCGGGGGAGTACGGGCGGCTGCTCTGGGCGGCCATGGCCGAGGGGCGGGTCACGGTACGCGCCCACCCCTTCTCCGGTGGGCCGCTGCCGTACGCCGGCCTGCCGGACGAGCTGCGGGCCGAGTTCGCCCCGGCCGTCCTGACCGTCGTCAAGGGCGACCTCAACTACCGTCGTCTGGTGGGCGACCGGCGGTGGCCGCCGACCACGTCCTTCCAGGAGGTGACCGCCGGCTTCCCCGGCCCGGTCGCCGCCCTGCGCACCCTGAAGTCCGACGTGATCACCGGCCTCACCGCGGCCACCGAGGCCGCGCTGGTCGCGGCAGAGGGACAGCGCTGGCGCACCGCCGGCACCCACGCCCTCATCCAGGTGAACGCCTCAGACAACGTACGCGGGCAGTGACTTGACGCCGTTGATGAAGTTGGACACCAGCCGCCGGGCCGGACCGGCCGGCCGCGGGCCGGGCAGGGCGCGCAGCATCTCCTCGTGCAGCAGCCGCAGTTGCAGCCGTGCGAAATGGGCGCCCAGGCAGACGTGCGGGCCGTCCCCGAAGGAGACGTGCGGGTTGGGCGCGCGGGTGAGGTCCAGCCGCCCGGGACCGGCGAAGACCCGCTCGTCCCGGTTGGCGGAGGCGTGGAACACCACGACCTTCTCACCCGCCCGGATCCGGCGGCCCGCCAGCTCGGTGTCGCGCGCCGTCGTCCGCCGGAACGTCAGCACGGGCGGATGCCAGCGCAGCAACTCCTCGACGGCCGGTCCGAGTCCGGTCTCCCCGGTGCGCAGCCTCCGGTAGGCGTCCGGGTGCTCCATCAGCGCCAGCAGCCCGCCGGGGGCCGCGCTGCGCACGGTGTCGTTGCCCGCGACGGTGAGCAGGAAGAAGAACATCTCCAGCTCGGCGCCGGCGAGTTCCCGGTCGTGGGCGAGGGCCGTCAGGATGTCGTCCGCCGGGAACCGTCGCTTGTGCGCGGCCAGTTCCCGGGCGTACTCGAACATGTCCCGCAGTGCGGCCGGCGACCGCGGATTCACCGGCCTGCCCGATGCGTCCAGCGCCGGGAGAGCGGCCTCGTCCGGGTCCTGGTACCCGATCACCCGCTGCGTCCAGTGCAGCAGGAGCCCGCGGTCGCTCTCCGGAACACCCAGCAGGTCGGCCAGGTTGAGCAGGGCGTACTCGTCGGTGACGGCGGCCACCAGATCGACCGTGCCGTCGCCCGCGCGCGCCTCCCGCAGCGCCCGCGCGAGCAGGGCGCGCGCCCGCTCCCGCGCCACCGCCGCGAAGCGGTCGACGCGGCCCGGCGTGAACGCCCGGCTCACCCGCCGCCGCAGCCCGCCGTGGTCCGGCGGGTCCTGATTGAGCATCATCCGCCGGATGAACGGCAGGTCGTCCGGGTCGGGGTCCCGGATCTGGGTGGCGCCGAGGTGCGAGGAGTACGTCGCCGGGTCCTTGAGCACGCGCACCACGTCGGCGTGCCGGGTCACCGCCCAGAAGCCGGGGCCGGCCGGCCAGCCCAGCACCTCCGCCTCCTCCTGCCAGGCCACCGGGTGGTGGTCGCGCAGGACGCGGTAGTCGGCGTGGGGCACCCCGGCGGCGTAGCGGCGCGGGTCGAAGACGTCGGGCACCGGCGGTGCCTCGCGCACGCTCACGCGGGCCCGCCCCCGTCCGCTCGCGGGAAGGTCATCACGCCCCTACCGTGGCCCGCGCCGGGGCGCCCGGCAAGAGCGCGGACGGGCACCGCCGCGCGCACCGGGCGCGTGGGCCGCCAACGGCACCAGTGCCCGAACCAGTTGTCCCGTTCCATGGCATTTCACGCGATGGTGTGATCATGGGCCGCCCCCGGATGGCCCTGACGGGCGCCGGGTAGGGCCCCGCCATGACGCAGCCGTTCGAACTCCCGCACTTCTACATGCCGTATCCCGCGCGGCTCAACCCGCACCTCGACGAGGCACGGGCCCACTCGACGGCGTGGGCGCGCGAGATGGGCATGCTGGAGGGCTCCGGGATCTGGGAGCAGGCCGACCTGGAGGCGCACGACTACGGGCTCCTGTGCGCCTACACCCACCCCGACTGCGACGGACCCGCCCTCTCGCTGATCACCGACTGGTACGTGTGGGTGTTCTTCTTCGACGACCACTTCCTGGACATGTACAAGCGCACCCAGGACCGCGCCGCCGGAAAGGCCCACCTGGACCGACTGCCCCTGTTCATGCCGCTCGACCCCGCCACGCCCGTGCCGGAGCCGGAGAACCCGGTCGAGGCGGGCCTCGCCGACCTGTGGCGGCGCACCGTGCCGACGATGTCCGTCGACTGGCGGCGGCGCTTCTCCGTCGCCACCGAGCACCTGCTCAACGAGTCCCTCTGGGAACTGTCCAACATCAACGAGGGGCGGATCGCCAACCCGGTCGAGTACATCGAGATGCGCCGCAAGGTGGGCGGCGCCCCTGGTCGGCGGGGCTGGTGGAGTACGCCACCGCCGAGGTGCCCGCAGCCGTCGCCGGCACCCGGCCGCTCAGGGTGCTCATGGAGACCTTCTCCGACGCGGTCCACCTGCGCAACGACCTTTTCTCCTACCAGCGCGAGGTGGAGGACGAGGGCGAGAACAGCAACGGCGTCCTCGTGCTGGAGCACTTCTTCGGCTGCACCACCCAGGAGGCCGCCGAGACCGTCAACGACGTCCTCACCTCACGTCTGCACCAGTTCGAGCACACCGCCCTCACCGAAGTGCCGGCCGTCGCCCTGGAGAAGGGACTCGCCCCCGGCGAGGTCGCCGCGGTGGCCGCCTACGCCAAGGGGCTCCAGGACTGGCAGTCCGGCGGCCACGAATGGCACCTGCGCTCCAGCCGCTACATGAACGCGGGCGCCCGGTCCGCCTCCCCCTGGCAGGTGCCGAGCGGCCCCGGCACCTCGGCCGCCGATGTCGGCGCGCTGCTCGCCGCGGCCGCCGCGGAACGCCTGCGCGCCCACGCGCACGTGCCGTTCCAGAAGGTCGGCCCGTCCCGGCTGCCCGACTTCCACATGCCGTACGAGCTGGCGCTGAGCCCCCATCTGGACTCGGCCCGCCACAACCTCGTCACCTGGTCGCACCGCACGGGCATCCTCGGCGAGGGCGTCTGGGACGAGGACAAGCTCGCCGCGTACGACCTCGCGCTCTGCTCCGCCGGCCTCGACCCGGACGCCACCCCCGAGGCCCTCGACCTCAGCGCCCAGTGGCTCGCCTGGGGCACGTACGGCGACGACTACTACCCCCTGGTGTACGGCCACCGCCGGGACCTGGCCGCCGCCCGGCTGACCACGGCCCGGCTCTCCGCCTGCATGCCGGTGGACGGCGAACCGGCCGTCGTCCCCGTGAGCGCCATGGAGCGCGGCCTGACCGACCTCTGGGCGCGTACGACCGCGGAGATGACGCCCGGCCAGCGGCGCACCCTCAAGGCGGCCGTGGACACCATGACCGAGAGCTGGGTGTGGGAGCTGTCCAACCAGGCGCTGCACCGCGTCCCCGACCCGGTCGACTACCTGGAGATGCGGCGCTCGACCTTCGGCTCCGACCTCACCCTGAGCATGTGCCGGGTGGGCCACGGCCCGGCGATCCCGCCCGAGGTCTACCGCAGCGGACCGGTGCGCTCCCTGGAGAACGCCGCGATCGACTACGCCTGCCTGCTCAACGACATCTTCTCGTACCAGAAGGAGATCGAGTACGAGGGCGAGATCCACAACGCCGTGCTCGTCGTGCAGAACTTCTTCGGCGTGGACTACCCGGCCGCGCTCGGCGTCGTGCACGACCTGACGACCCAGCGGATGCGGCAGTTCGAGCACGTCGTCGCGCACGAACTGCCGGTTCTCTACGAGGACTTCCAGTTGTCCGGTGAGGCGCGCGCGGCGATGGACGGCTATGTCCTCGACCTGCAGAACTGGATGGCGGGCATCCTCCACTGGCACCGGGAGGTCGACCGCTACAAGGCCGAGTGGCTCGGCAGCCGCGCCCACGGCTTCCTGCCGGGCCGTGCCCCCGGCGTGCCGGTGCCCTCCCCGGGCTGACGGAGCGGGCCGACGCAGCGGGCGTGAGCCGTGGGCCACCGGGCCGGCGGCTCACGCGCCGGCCCGCGTCCGGACACCGGTCCCAGGCATACCCCGTGCAACCCTCCGGCCAGTCTCACTCGTTCGTGTCTCGTCGCGGCCCGGCGCCCGGGGTAGGCACCCTCCGGAGGCGAGCGAACCATGGAACAGACAGCGTTGCGGCCCAAGCCGATGCCCGGCCGGGAGCGCCGGGAGGAAACCGCCGCGGAGCCCGGCCCCGGCCGCCCGCACGCCGCGGGCCGCCGCGGCCGGCGGCCGCGGACCCTGCTGCTCGGGCTGCTGAGCGGAACCGTCGTCCTGCTCTGCGGGGTGGGCATCGGCACGGTGGGCGCCACCGTGATCGGCTCGAGCCGGCCGGCCGGGCTGCGGCAGCAGGCCCCGCCGAGCGCCCACCCCGCCGGAACGGCCCCCCTGTCCACCGCCGCCACCGCCTTCCCGGCCCCCGCCGAACTCCGCGCCACCGGTGCGACGCTGGGGGTGGAGGCCGTGGACGCCCAGAAGGCGGGCGCGCTCGTGACCGGCGTCCACGTGCCCGGCCCCGGCTACACGGCCGGACTGGTCCGCGGCGACGTCCTGCTCCAGTTCGGCGCCGCCCGGGTGGACACCGCCACCGACCTGGCCCGCGCCGTGGCACAGGCCCGGCCCGGCGCCGCGGTGACCCTCACCGTCCGCCACGCCGGGGGCGGCTACCAGCAGCTGACCGTCGTACCGGGTGTCGTGATCTGAGCGGCGGCACGCCGCCCGGCCGGGGCGCCCGGAACCCGCGGATCTCAGCGTTCCGGGCACCCTGCCGGGCCCCGCGCCCGCGAACCGCCGCGCGCGGACCCGGCCATCGGCTCGCGCAGCCCGGCCCGGCCGGGCAGGATGCTGCCCGGAACCGCTTCACCCCGCCACTCGACCGCGCTCGGAGGCCCCGGATGACCGGCAGCACGCCCGCGCCCTTCACCGCCGACGACTACAGGGCCCGGATGGAGCGCGCCGCGCGCTCCGCCGCCGACGCCGGCCTCGCCGGACTGCTCGTGGCACCGGGTCCCGACATGGTCTGGCTGACCGGCTACACGCCCACCGCGGTCACCGAGCGGCTCACCGTGTTGGTGCTGGCCCCCGGACGCGACCCCGTGCTCGTGGTGCCCGCCCTGGAGGCACCGGACGCCGAGCGGTCGCCCGCCGCGTCCGTGCTCACCCTGCGTGACTGGACCGACGCCAAGGACCCCTACGCCGTCACCGCCGGACTCCTGGCGGAGCGGGGGCGCCTCGGCATCAGCGACAACACCTGGGCGATGCACCTGCTGGGCCTCCAGCGCACCCTGCCCAGCACCTCCTACGCCGCCCTCACCGACGCCCTGCCCATGCTGCGCGGCGTCAAGGACGCCGCCGAACTGGAACTGCTGGCAGCCGCCGGAGCCGCCGCCGACCAGGCGTTCGAGGAGATCCGGAAGGTGCCCTTCGCCGGCCGTCGCGAGTCCGACATCGGCCGCGACCTCGCCGACCTGCTGCTCCGCTTCGGGCACTCCCAGGTCGACTTCACCATCGTCGGCTCGGGCCCCAACGGCGCCAACCCGCACCACGAGGTCGGCGACCGCGTCATCCGGCCCGGTGACATGGTGGTCCTGGACTTCGGCGGCCTCAAGGACGGCTACGGCTCGGACACCACGCGCACGGTGCACGTCGGGGAGCCGACCGAGGAGGAGCGCCGGGTCCACGACACCGTCCGCGCCGCGCAGGAGGCGGGCTTCCGGGCCGTGCGGCCGGGCGTCGCCTGTCAGGAGGTCGACCGCGCCGCCCGCGCGGTGATCACCGACGCCGGATACGGCGAGTACTTCATCCACCGCACCGGGCACGGCATCGGCGTCACCACGCACGAGCCGCCGTACATGATCGAGGGCGAGGAGCAGCCCCTGGTGCCCGGCATGTGCTTCTCGGTGGAGCCCGGCGTCTATCTGCCGGGCCGGTTCGGCGTGCGCATCGAGGACATCGTCACGGTGACCGCGGACGGCGGACGCCGCCTCAACAACACCACCCGTGAGATGGTCGTGGTGGACTGAGGCGACCGGGACACACCCACTCTCGACGACGGATCGGAACGGCTGCGCGCGACCCATGACCCAGGCACCGACACCCACCGCGGACACCGTCCGCCGACTGGTCCGCTCGCTGCTCAAGGAGAGCACCGGCCGGAACGCCGGCCGGGCCGGGGGACCGGACGTCCGCCCCGTCGGCGAGGACCACGAGCACACCTGGTGGGTCGGCACCCAGCAGGTGCTGCGCCTCGCCCCCGACCGGGACGCCTCCGCGCGCCGCCGCCGGGAACTGCGGCTGCGCGACCTGGTCCGCCCGCACGTACCCGTCACCGTCCCGGTCAGCGTCGCCCACGGCGACTGGGCGCCCGGACTCGCGTACACCCTCGACACGGTGGTGCCCGGCGGCACCGCCGACGAGCACGACGTCTCCGCCGTCGGCGAGGACGACCTCGCCGGGCTGCTCGGCGGGCTGCGCGCGGTGCCGGTACGGCAGGCCGAGGCGCTCGGGGTGCCGCGCACCGCCCCGCGCTCCCTGGACGCGCTGCGCCGCATGGCCGTGCAGGCGGCCGAACGGCTCGCCGCCGCCGACGAGTTCGACGCCACCCGGCTGCATCTCACCCCGCCCGGCGCCGCCCAGCTCGCCGCGCAGCACGGCACCGCCGTCCTGACCCACCACGGCCTCATCGGGGAGCACCTGGTGGTCAGCGCCGACGGCCGGGTGCGCGGTGTCCTGGACTGGACCGAGGCGGCCCTCGGCGACCCCGCCGAGGACATCGCCGGGCTCGCCGTGGCCGTCGGTTCCCCGGCCGCCGTGCGGGCCGCCACCCTCGCCGGATACGGCCCCCGCCCCTGTCTGCGCGGCCTGTGGCTCGCCCGCTGCGACACCGTGCTGCGGCTCGCCGGCCACCTGGAGGGCCGCGCCCCCGGCTCCCTGACGGTGCTGCGCAGCCGGCTGCGGCGCGCCTGGGAGCCGATCCTGCTGGAGCGGGTGACCGACTTCAAGGACGAGGACGACACCCCGCCGTAGCCACCGGCCCCGGCACGCCGGCGTGGCCCCGGCTCAGGGCTGGATCAGCACCACGCACGACTCCCCGGGCACCTGCAGCAGTCCGTCCGGGCCCGGCGCACGTACCGGGTCCCACGCGGCGAGGACCTCCACCCGGCCGGTGCCCAGCGGGATCGCGGCCGGCTCCTTGCCCAGGTTCACCGCCACCCGGACGTCCCCGCGCCGGAACGCCAGCCAGCGGGCCTCGGGTCGTGGGCCACCTTCGTGTCGGCGAGGTCGGGATCGGTCAGGTCCGGCTGCTCCCGGCGCAGCGAGATCAGCCGCCGGTACCAGGCCAGCACGCGCGCGTGCGGCTCGCGTTCCCGCTCCGACCAGTCGAGGCAGGACCGGTCCCGGGTCGCCGGGTCCTGCGGATCCGGTACGTCCTCCTCGGCCCAGCCGTGCTGCGCGAACTCCCGTCGCCTGCCTTGCCGTACGGCCTCGGCCAGTTCCGGGTCCGTGTGGTCGGTGAAGAACTGCCAGGGGGTGCCCGCCGCCCACTCCTCGCCCATGAACAGCATCGGCGTGAACGGCGCGGTCAGCGTGAGCGCCGCCGCGCAGGCCAGCAGACCGGGGGAGAGACGCGCGGAGAGCCGGTCCCCCTGCGCCCGGTTGCCGATCTGGTCGTGGGTCTGGCTGTAGCCCAGCAGCCGGTGCCCGGCCACCCGGGCCCGGTCCAGCGGCCGGCCGTGGGCGCGGCCGCGGAAGCTCGAGTACGTCCCGTCGTGGAACCAGCCCCCGGTGAGCGTCTTGGCGAGCGCGTCGAAGGGGTCCCGCGCGAAGTCGGCGTAGTACGCCTGGGACTCGCCGGTCAGCGCGGTGTGCACGGCGTGGTGGAAGTCGTCGTTCCACTGGGCGTGCAGCCCGAGGCCGTTCTCCGCGCGCGGCGTGATGAACCGCGGGTTGTTCAGGTCCGACTCGGCGATCAGCGACAGCGGGCGGCCCAGTTCGCCCGCGAGGCCGTCGACGGCGGCGGACAGCTCCTCCAGGAAGTGGCACGCGCGCGTGTCGTACAGCGCGTGCACGGCGTCCAGCCGCAGCCCGTCGAGCCGGTAGTCCCGCAGCCACGCCAGCGCGCTGCCCACCAGGAACGCGCGCACCTCGTCCGAGCCGGGCGCGTCCAGGTTCACCGCCGAACCCCACGGCGTGTGGTGCGTGTCGGTGAAGTACGGCCCGAACTCCGGCAGGTAATTGCCCGACGGGCCCAGGTGGTTGTGCACCACGTCCAGGATCACGGCGAGACCGAGCTCGTGTGCCCGGTCCACGAACCGCTTCAGCGCCTCGGGGCCGCCGTACGGCTCGTGCACCGCCCACAGCGACACCCCCTCGTACCCCCAGCCGTGCCGTCCGGGGAACGGGCACAACGGCATCAACTCCACATGGCTGATGCCGAGTTCCACCAGGTGCTCCAGCCGGCCCGCGGCCGCGTCCAGGGTGCCCTCGGGGGTGAACGTGCCCACGTGCAGCTCGTAGAGCACCGCCCCCGGCAGCCCGCGGCCCGCCCACGCGGCCCGCCACGCGTGGCGTCCGTGGTCGACGACCGCGCTCAGGCCGTCCGGGCCGTCCGGCTGCCGGCGCGAGCGCGGGTCGGGCCGCACCGGGCCGTCGTCCAGCGCGAACCCGTACCGCGAGCCGTCCCGCGCCGTGGCCTCCCCCCGCCACCAGCCGGCCCGCCGCGGATCGGGTTCCAACGCGCCTGTCGCGCCGTCGCAATGGAGCGTCACACGGTCTGCCCGCGGTGCCCACACCTCGAACTGCACGGACGGTCCCCCTTCGTCTGCTCACCGTGATGGAGTCACCTCCATCGTGCCGCGAAAGCGATCAATCCGCTTTCGAATCCGGGCTTTCCCGAAGGGTGTCGCGCCGGTACGCCGGTGTCGGCACCGTTTTCCCCGATTCTGGACACCGGGGTTCACACCCCTGACAATCACCAGCGTGACGTCGTCCTTCGAGTTCCCCTGCAACCCGCGCGGCTGTCCGACGCGGAGCGCGACAAGGCGCTGCGGGCGCTGCGGGAGGGCGTCGCCATGGGACGGCTGTCGCACGACACCTTCGTGCACCGCATGGAACTGGCCCTCGCCGCCCACGGCGCGGACGAACTCGCCGCCCTCACCGCCGACCTGCCCCGCGAGAACCGATTCTCGCGCGCGGTGTTCGGCACCGTCGGGGCCGTCTCCGGCTTCACCGTGCGGCTGCGCCGGGCCTGGCAGGCCGAGCGGCTGCCCAAGCTGCTCCTGCCGCACCCGGAGGGCGGACACCCGCTGCGCATCGGCCGCGATCCCGCCAACGGGCTGCGCCTCAACCACGACACGGTCTCCCGGGTGCACGCCGAACTGCGGCGCCAGGGCGGCATGTGGATCCTCAGGGACCTCGGCTCCACCAACGGCACCACCGTCAACGGCCGCCGGGTGACCGGCGCCGTCGTGGTCCGCGAGGGCGACCAGGTCGCCTTCGGCCGCACCGCCTTCCGGCTGGCGGCGCACCGCGACACCTGACCGGACCGGCGCACGGCCGTCCGCCCGCGCGGTTCCGTTCGGGTGAGTGGGGGTGGGGAGCGCGGGCCGCCGTGCCGATGCAAGGGGCATGACGTACTTCACCCGAGCAACCGCGGCCGCCGGCGCCGTGCTGGCCGCCGCCGGCCTCCTCGTCGCGGGGCCGGCCCAGGCCGCGCCCCGCGCCACATCGTCCGGCGACTGGCTCTTCCTCACCGTCACCCGCGGCGAGAGCCCGTCCCTCGACTCCCGCGGCACCCTGCTGCTGTGCGACCCGCCGCAGGGGCACCCGCACGCGGCCGACGCCTGCGCCGCGCTCACCCGGGCCGGCGGGGACATCGCGCGCATCCCGCAGAAGGACGTGTTCTGCCCGATGATCTACGCCCCCGTGACCGCCCGGGCGCACGGGGAGTGGAAGGGGCGGCCGGTCGAGTTCCAGGAGACGTACGCCAGCAACTGCGTCATGGACGCCCGTACGGGTTCGGTCTTCGCCCTGGACGACTGACCCGCACGGGACCGGCCGGGCGGGCAGGACGGCGCCCAGGGCGCCACGGACCCGGGCGGACGCGGTCCGCCCCGTGGAGCGCCGGGGCGCGGGGCGGCGCGGACGCCGCACTCCGCTCCGCCCCGGCGACGCCTCACTCCGCCAGCTCCCGGGCCTGCTGGGCCGCCACCAGCACCGTCCGGGCCTGGTGCTCCACCTGGTCCTCCACAGGCACCCAGCGGGCCCGGAAGCGCGCCGCGTAGGCCTCGCACCAGAAGGCGACGAGCCGCTCCAGACCGGGGGCCGCCCGGTCGTCCGTCTCCCGCAGCACCCGAAGCAGCATCGCCGCGGCCCGCAGCGGCAGCCGCCGCCCGAAGGCGTCCACACTGCCGACGTAGGCCATCGTCGTCGCGGCCGGCGGGGTCTGGACCCAGTCCCGGGCCAGCCCCGGCATCAGATCGAGGACCCAGCGGGCGGCCCGCAGCAGCGGCCCGTCCGTGTCGCCCAGCCGCGGCAGCGCGTCGTCGAACACCCGCTCGACCGCCAGCGCGTCCCGCAGCAGCCGCGCCGCCAGCCGCCGTATCGCGGCCGCCGGCGCCGGGTGCGGGGCCGGGTCGCCGACCATGTCGCTGGCCCACATCGGGACCTCCACCACCGCCGTCAGACCGCCGTAGCGGTGCGCGTGGTACCAGGTGCTGCGCCGGGCGTCGTCCGGCAGGCTCGGGTAGGCGACACCGCTCTCGGGGCCGGGCATCACATGCACCCCGGGCCCCGAGGCCGGCCAGCCCGCCGCGTCCGAGGCGCCCGTCTCCACCGGTATGTGCAGCTCGGCCGCCGACTTGGCGAACGGCTCGGCGAGGCCCGGCACGTCCTTCGTCAACTGCACCCAGCTGCCGCCCAGATCGGTGCCGTGCAGCGTCACCTGGAGGTACGGGCGCACCTCGTCGATCACCCCGGTCAGGGCCCGTGTCTCGGGCGGCAGCCGGTCGGGCGGCAGCACGGCGGGCGACCACTCGGGCTGCTCCGCGCCCGTGGGCCGGTAGAACCCCCGGTGGTAGTCGAGCAGGCTGCGCGGCGCCGGGGTCACATGCAGGCTCGCGCCGTCCGGATCCGCGCACAGCAGGAAGTGCCAGGAGATGTCCGTCCTCAACTCGCGTGCGGACAGCACCCGTTCGGCCAGCTCCCGCAGGGTGCAGCCGCCCGTCGGTTCGTTGGCGTGGGCACCCGCCACCACCAGCACCGCCCGGCGGGCGTGCCCCACCGACAGCAGGTGCAGCGGCCGGCCGGCCCGCGAGGCGCCCACCTGCCTGAGCGCGCACAGCCGGGGCTCCGTGGCGGCCAGCGCCCGGGCGGAGGCGACCAATTGGGGAACGCTGGGATAGCGCAGCTCCGGCAGGAGACTCACCCCCGACTTGTCCAACCGGCTTCGCCCTCCCAGTGCCGCACGGCGTGGGTGAACTGTCAAGGACAGCGGGGGGAGCCTCGAAGGGGCGCCCGGGCGCATTCACCGACCCGCCTCAGCCCTCGACGGTCCGCTCCAGCAGGGCCACGGGGAACGCGCCGAAGAGGTCCGCCGCACGCGCGTGTCCGGTGAACTCCCGTCCCGGGCCGAGCAGGTCGGCCCACCGCCCGGGCGGCAGCTCCAGGCGGGTCTCCCGCCAGCCGCCCGAGTCCGCCAGCCGCAGCGACAGCCGGGTCACCGCCGTGACCACCTCACCCGAACGAGTGAACGCCAGGCAGTGCTCCGCGGCCGGCCCGTCCGCCGCCAGCGGGGCGTACGTCGCGCTCGTGCCGAACGCGCCGGGCCGGCGGGCGCGCAGCCGCAGGGCCGCCGCCGTCAGCGCGTCCTTCTCGCCGGGAACCGGGGGCGGGAACGGAACCGGCCGCCGGTTGTCCGGGTCGACCAGTGCCCGGTACTCGCTCTCCGTGCCCTGGTACAGGTCCGGCACCCCCGGCATCGTGAGCTGGACCAGCGCGGTGCCCAGGACGTTCGCCCGGATGTGCGGATCCAGCGCCTTGCGCAGGGCGGCCACCCGCTCGCCGGGCGGCCCGCACGGTCCCGCCGTCAGGAACGCGGCCACCGCCTCCTCGTACGACGGCTCCTGCTCAGTCCAGCTCGTGTACATCCCCGCCTCGCGGACGTGCTTGAGCAGCGCCTCCCGGATCCGCTCCTCGTCCGCGGGACCGAGCCCGAACACCGTCTGCCAGGCCGCCCAGGCGAGCTGCCCGTCGGGGGCGGCCGCCTCGCCCCGGGAGACCTCGGCGAGCACCTTCGCCCAGCTGTCCGGGCACTCGGTGAGCACGGCCAGCGCGGCCCGCACGTCCGCGCTGCGCTTGGTGTCATGGGTGGTGACGACCGTGCCGGTGGCCGGCCAGTCGCGCTGCACGCGCGCGCAGTACGCGTGGAAGTCCTCCGGGGACACCCCGGGCGAGCCCGGATCGCCGCCCACCTCGGCCGCCGGGAGCAGCGGCACGTAGCGGTAGAACGCGGTGTCCTCCACGGCCTTGGCGCGCAGCGCCGACGCGGTCTGCGCGAACCGGGTGCGGAACTCCAGCCGGTCGGCGGCGTCCGGGGCCGAGGGATCGCCCGGGTCCCCGACGAGCAGCCGCCGCACGACGCCCACCGCGTCCGCCTCCTCGGGCACCACGAAGGCCAGCCGGGCCTCCTCGGCGGCCTGCTCGGTGATGACGGCCGAGGCGTCCTGGGAGGCGTAGGGCCGGTAGACCCGCATCCGCACCAGCAGCTCCTCCACGGCCGTGCGCAGCGCCCACGGCGCCCGGTCGCGCAGCGACAGGTCGGGTGAACCGGCGCACAGCCGGGCCGCCACCCGGGTGAGCCGGTCGGTCTCGGTGGCCAGTTCGTGCGTGAGCACCTTGTAGGCGGCCCGCCGGACGGTGGCGTCCCAGTTGCCGCCCCGGTCCGTCTGCGGGGCCGCGAACGCCCGGTAGCGGCCGAGCAGCTCGTAGGCCCCGGTGCGGTCCGTGAACAGCCCGTCGACGTGGCGCAGGGCGTCGTAGCCCGTGGTGCCCGCCACCGGCCAGGAGGCGGGCAGGGACTCGCCGTCGGCGAGGATCTTCTCCACCACGGTCCACCGCCCGCCGGTGGCCTCGTGCAGGCGCCGCAGATAGGCGTCGGGGTCCGCGAGCCCGTCGGGGTGGTCGATCCGCAGCCCGTCGACCACGCCCTCGTGGAGCAGCTGGAGGATCTTGCCGTGGGTGGCGTCGAACACCTCCGGGTCCTCCACGCGCACCCCGATCAGCTCGGAGATGCTGAAGAAGCGCCGGTAGTTCAGCTCGGTACGGGCCAGCCGCCACCACACCGGGCGGTACCACTGCGCGTCCAGCAGCCGGGGCAGCGGGAGGCCGGCGGTGCCCTCGCGGACCGGGAAGGCGTGGTCGTGGTAGCGCAGCACGTCGCCGTCGACCACCAGTTCGTCCAGCACGGAGCCGGCCGGCCCGCCGAGCACCGGCAGCAGCACCCGGCCGCCCTGCGCCGCCCAGTCGATGTCGAACCAGCGCGCGTACGGCGACTCGGGCCCCTCGCGCAGCACCTCCCACAGGGCCCGGTTGTGCCGGGGCGCCATGGCCATGTGGTTCGGCACGATGTCCACCACCAGGCCCAGGCCGTGCTCGCGCGCGGTCCGTGCCAGCGCGCGCAGCCCGTCCTCGCCGCCCAGTTCCTCGCGCACGCGCGTGTGGTCCACGACGTCGTAGCCGTGCGTGGATCCCGGGACGGACTCCAGGACGGGGGACAGGTGCAGGTGCGAGACGCCCAGCGACGCCAGGTACGGGACCGCCGCCGCGGCGGCGGCGAACGGGAACGAGGGCTGCAGTTGCAGCCGGTAGGTGGCGGTGGGCGCCTCGGGTCCGGGTCGCGCAGCAGTCATGGAACCCTACGTACCCCGCGCGCCGGATTTCGTGTCATCCCCGACGCACGCGGGGGGCGTGCGCCGGAGTGCGCACGCCCCCTCGCGGACCGGTCTAGGCGGGCCGCTGCAGCACGGTCAGGCTGCGGTCCGGCAGGGTGACGCGGTCGCCGGCCGCCACCTTCGGGCCCGTACCCGGCGGCACCCCGTCCGGGCGGGCCGTGTCGACGACCACCTGCCACTGCCGGCCGTGGTCGACCGGCACCTGGAAGTCCAGCGCCCCGGGGAGGCGTTGAACATCAGCAGGAACGAGTCGTCGGCGATCCGCTCCCCGCGCGGACCGGGCTCGGAGATGGCGTTGCCGTTCAGGAACACCGTCAGCGCGGACGCGGGCGCCGAGTCCCAGTCCCGCTGGGTCATCTCGCTCCCCTCGGGGGTGAACCAGGCGATGTCGGACAGCTCGTCCTGGGCGGTGCCCTCCACCGGCCGCCCGTGGAAGAAGCGCCGCCGCCGGAACACGGGGTGGTCCCGGCGCAGCCACACCATCGCGCGGACGAACTCCAGCAGCGCCTCCCCGGAGGACGCGCCCTCCGCGGGCGCTCCCTCCGCGGACTGCGGCCACCGGAGCCAGGACACCTCGTTGTCCTGGCAGTAGGCGTTGTTGTTGCCGCGCTGGGTACGGGCGAACTCGTCCCCGTGGCTGATCATCGGCACGCCCTGGGACAGCATCAGCGTGGCGAAGAAGTTCCGCATCTGGCGGGCCCGCAGCTCCAGCACCTCCGGATCCTCGGTCTCGCCCTCGGCCCCGCAGTTCCAGGACCGGTTGTGGCTCTCGCCGTCCCGGTTCTCCTCCCCGTTGGCCTCGTTGTGCTTGTCGTTGTAGCCGACGAGGTCGTGCAGGGTGAAGCCGTCGTGGCAGGTCACGAAGTTGATCGAGGCGAGCGGGCGGCGGCCGTCGTCCTGGTAGAGGTCGGAGGAGCCGGTCAGCCGGGAGGCGAACTCCGCGAGCGCCCGCGGCTCGCCCCGCCACAGGTCCCGGACCGTGTCGCGGTACTTGCCGTTCCACTCGGTCCACAGCGGCGGGAAGTTCCCCACCTGGTAGCCGCCCTCGCCCACGTCCCACGGCTCGGCGATCAGCTTCACCTGGGAGACCACCGGGTCCTGCTGCACCAGGTCGAAGAACGACGACAGCCGGTCCACCTCGTGGAACTGCCGGGCCAGGGTGGCGGCCAGGTCGAAGCGGAAGCCGTCCACGTGCATCTCGGTGACCCAGTAGCGCAGCGAGTCCATGATGAGCTGGAGCACGTGCGGGGACCGCATGAGCAGCGAGTTCCCGGTGCCCGTGGTGTCCATGTAGTAGCGCGGATCGTCCGTGAGGCGGTAGTACGACGGGTTGTCGATGCCCTTGAAGGACAGCGTCGGACCCAGGTGGTTGCCCTCGGCCGTGTGGTTGTAGACGACGTCCAGGATCACCTCGATCCCGGCCTCGTGCAGCGCCCGCACCGCCGACTTGAACTCCAGCACCTGCTGGCCGCGGTCGCCCCAGGAGGCGTACGCGTTGTGCGGGGCGAAGAACCCGATGGTGTTGTAGCCCCAGTAGTTGTTCAGGCCCATGTCGACCAGCCGGTGGTCGTTCACGAACTGGTGCACGGGCATCAGTTCGAGCGCCGTCACCCCGAGTTTCGTCAGGTGTTCGATGATCGCCGGATGGGCGAGCGCCGCGTAGGTGCCGCGCAGCTCCTCCGGCAGCCCGGGGTGGGTCATCGTCAGGCCCTTCACATGGGCCTCGTAGATCACCGTGCGGTGGTAGTCGGTGCGTGGCGGCCGGTCGTCGCCCCAGTCGAAGTACGGGTTGATCACCACCGAGGTCATGGTGTGCGGCGCCGAGTCCAGGTCGTTGCGCCGGTCCGGGGCGCCGAAGTGGTAGCCGTACACCTCCTCGCCCCACGACACGGCCCCGCTGACCGCCTTCGCGTACGGGTCCAGCAGCAGCTTCGCCGAGTTGCAGCGCAGCCCGCGCGCGGGGTCGTACGGGCCGTGCATCCGGAACCCGTACCGCTGTCCCGGCATCACCCCCGGCAGGTACGCGTGCCGGACGAACGCGTCGCTCTCGCGCAGTTCCACCGCCGTCTCCGAGCCGTCGTCGTGCAGCAGACACAGCTCTACTCGGTGCGCGGCCTCCGTGAAGACCGCGAAGTTGGTTCCGGCGCCGTCGTACGTGGCGCCGAGCGGATACGCCTCTCCAGGCCAGACCTGCATGACCACGACTCTTCCAGGTGTGCGGGCCCGCTGGGGGCGCGTTGGCTGCGAGTCTCCCCGAAAGTGAGGGAACCTCCCGGGACTTACCGCCCTCTTACGGGCCGACCAGTGCATACGGCGACTCGTGTACCCGCCGTGTGCCGAATCAGTGGGGATACACGTACTCCCGGGGAATCAGGGGGAGTAGGGGGCGGATGTGCGCGAGACAGTGCACCGGCATCTGGGCAAAGTGGTGGCCGGCGCGGCCCTGGCGGTGGCCGGGACCGCGGTGATGGTGGCGGTCACCCTGCCCGGCACGGCGGGGGCCGACGAAACGGGAGGGAACAAGGGGGGCGGCGGCGGTACGCCGGCCGCCCAGCAGGCGGGCCAGGGGCCGGGCGACGTCCCGCCGGGCGTCGTGCGGCAGGCGCCGGCCGAGGGCGAGAAGGGCACGGGCCGCGACCCGCTGACCGACGACGAGATCCGGCGGGTCGAGAGCATCGCCGTGAGCGGGCAGTCGCTCGGCGCCGGTGAGAACGTCGACGGGCACCGGGGCCCGCAGCGGCTGAGCGTCGACCTGGCCGATCCGGAGACGGACGAACTCGACGACCCGGGAGCGCCGCGCCGGGCCGACGTGAGCTTCTACGACTACAGGCGCGACGCGCTGATCACCAGGACGGTGGACCTGGGGACCGGCAAGGTCGTCGGCAGCGTCACCAGCCACGGCGTCCAGCCGCCGCTGAGCCGGGACGAGAACGCCGAGGCGGCCAGGCTGCTGATGGCCGACCCGCTGGGCGCGGGCCTCAAGGCGGACTACCGGGACGCCACCGGCCACGAGCTGACCTCGCCGGACCAGCTCCGGCTGAACGGAGCCGTCTACCGCGCCACCCCGGGCGGGCAGCCGGCCGTGCTCGACAAGTGCGGCGAGCACCGCTGCGTACGGCTGTTCCCGAAGGTCAAGAACGGCCCCTGGATCGACGCCAGGTGGCTGGTCGTCGACCTCAGCGCCCGCAAGGTCGGCCGGCTCGAACGCCACTGAGCCAGGCGGCCCGTCCACCCTTCCGACTCGCACCTCCTGCAAGGGAGTCATTTCCTCATGCGTGAACAGAGTTCGACCAGCGGCCCCGGGCCGCGCAGATCCGGCCGTGCCCGTACGCGCGCGGCCGTCGGCCTCACCGTGGCCGCGCTGGCCGCCGGCGTGACGGCCGGCGCCGGACCGGCCGCCGCCCGGCCGCAGGCCGCACCGGCCGCCGCCGCGGACTGCAGCGCCGCCTACAAGATCGAGCAGAAGCTCTCCAGCGGCACCACCTGGCGGATGTGCTGGCGCTACGACAGCAAGGCCGGCCTGGTCCTGGAGAACGTCTCCTACCAGCCCAAGGGCGAGCCCAAGCCGATCAAGGTCCTCAACAGCGCCCGCCTGGCCCAGATAGACGTCCCCTATGACGACGGCAGCGTCGAGTACGACGACCTGACCGGCTTCGGCTTCGCCCAGGGCCTGGTGAACCTGGCGCCCGGCGAGTGCCCCGGCGGCACCATCAGGACCGTCCGCGTCCCCGACTCCTGGGACCCGGACCATCCGGACGTCAAGGGCCTGTGCACCACCACGCGTTCGCGCGGCCACGCCTACCGGATGCAGGGCGACGCCGCCAACAAGGTCTTCCAGGCGCAGGGCAAGGACCTGCTTGTCTACACGGTCAACCAGGTCGGCTGGTACGAGTACATGACCGAGTGGCGCTTCCAGGACGACGGCACCGTCAACATGAACGTCGGCGCCACCGGCAGCCTCTCCTACGAGGACTACGACGCCGGTGACGGCCGCGGCTGGCCCATCGGCAAGGGCGCCAAGGCCTACGCCACCAGCCACAGCCACAACGTCTTCTGGCGGCTGGACTTCGGCCTCGACGGCTCCTCGAAGACCAAGGTCGAGCAGTACGACTCGGCCGTCACCGCGCCCGCTCCCGGCCGGCAGGCGCCCACCGCCAAGACCACCCGCACCAAGATCACCAAGGAACTCGCGGGCGACTCCAAGACCTACCGCTGGTGGCGGATGGTCAGCGCGACCGGCAAGAACAAGGACGGGCACGCGCGTTCGTACGAGATCGTCCCCGGCCCGACCACGAAGTACCCGGGCCGCAGCTTCACCAAGCACGACGTGTACTTCACCCAGTACAACAAGTGCGAGCGGTTCGCGAGCAACAACCCGGGCTGCGCCGGTGGTTACCCGAAGTCCGTGGACAAGTGGGTCAACGGACAGACCCTCACTCACCCGGTCGTCTGGATGAACGTGGGCTTCCACCACATCGCCCGGGACGAGGACCAGCAGCCCATGCCGATCCACTGGCAGGGTTTCGCCATCGCGCCGCGCGACGTCACGGCTATGAATCCGCTCACTCCGGACGAGCTCTCGTGGCAGAACGGCCACTGGCGACCGCGTAGTTGAGAAACTGACCTGTCCATCCGGCTGCACCGCCGACCGCTCCCGGAGTACCCTTCCTTGATCGTTGACGTGGGGAAGGCCCGGGGTGGCGGAAGGCGGTGCGCGGGTGGGCTCGGGAGGGCTGGAGCTGCCCCCTGGTGACGAGGGTCACGAGGGGAACTCCACAGACGTCCCGCCCGGAGCGGTGTCCCTGGCCCGCCCGATGGACGCCACCGGCTCCATCGGGCCGGAGCTCGACTGGGGCACCGACGCCTGGCTCGAGGTGCGCGTCCGCGCCCAGCGGGCGGGCCGGGCCTACATCTGGCTGAACCTGGTCGAGCAGCGGCTGCGCGCGGTCGTCGCCGCCGTGCTGCGGCCCGTCTACGAGCCCGTCCACGGCGACGACTGGGTGGTGGCCGCGGCCGGGCCCGCCGGGCAGGAATGGGTGCAGCGGGCGGTCGCCGTCCGCGAGGTCAGCCGCCGCAAGGGCTACCTGCTCGACCCGGCCGACGACAACGTGCTCAGTTTCCTCACGCTGCCGCAGCTGCGCGAGCTGATGGTGCAGCACTGGCCGTGCTTCGAGCCGTACTTCGACGAGCGCCGGGACGTCGAACTCGCCCTGGACGAGCTGGAGGTGACCCGCAACGTCGTCTCCCGCAACCGGGCCCTGTCCGAGGCGGTGCTGAACCAGGCCGAGCGGGCCTCGGCCCGGCTGCTGGAGATGCTCGGCACGGGCGGCGACGTGCCCTCCGCGCGCCGGCTGCCGGTCGACGCGGTGGAGGACCTGGTCGGCGACCGGTACGCGGACGTCGTCGCCGTCCACTCCGACCGGGTGCGGCTCATGCGCCAGTTCCCGGCCGAGGACCTGTTCGGGGGCGCCCGCCGCCTCGACGCCATCGGCATAGGGCTCAACCTGCTGGTGCAGAACTTCTCCGGCCGCCGGCTGGTCCGGCTCGCCGAGTCCGGTTGCCGGGTCCGGCTCCTCTTCCTGAACCCGGCCTCCAGCGCGGTCAAGCGCCGGGAGCGCGAGCTGGGGATGAAGCGGGGCGAACTGAGCCGGGCCGTCGAGATGAACATCCTGCACATGCGCCGGGTGCGGTCCCGGCTGCGCGACCCGGGGGCCTTCGAGATCCAGGTCTACGACGAGACGCCCCGCTTCACCGCCTACCTCGTGGACGGCGACGGCGCGGACGGCATCGGCGTGGTGCAGTCCTATCTGCGCGGGGCCCGCGGGATGGAGTCGCCGGTGCTGGTGCTGCGGGGCGGCGGCAAGCTACTCAAGTCGGACGACATGGGTGACGCCGGTATCTTCCCGACCTATCGCGAGGAATTCGAGCTGTCCTGGGCCGATTCGCGCCCCGTGTCCTGAACTGTCCGGGCGGGCAAGCGGAACGCGCTCCTCGGATTGTCAGTGCCGCGTGCGATGGTGGGAGCCACTGGGGGAAAGCACCACAAGAAGGGGGGCCGCCCATGGGCTGGCACCGGGAGCTGCTGATCGGCTTCGACCTGGAAACCACGGGCACGGACCCGCACGAGGCGCGCATCGTCACCGGCGCGGTCATCGAGGTCAGGGCCGGAGAGCCCTTGGGGCGCCGGGAATGGCTGGCGGATCCGGGCGTGGAGATCCCGGCCGACGCCGTCGCGGTGCACGGCATCAGCAACGAACGGGCGACGGCCGAGGGCAGCCCGGCCGACCGGGTGGCCGACGCCATCGCGGACGTGCTGGTGTCGTACTGGCGGGCCGGTGTCCCGGTGGTCGCGTACAACGCGGCCTTCGACCTCACCCTGCTCTCCGCCGAACTGCGCCGCCACGGCCTGCCGTCCCTCACCGACCGGCTGGACGGCGCGCCTCCCGCTCCGGTGATCGACCCCTACACCATCGACCGCTGGGCCGACCGGTACCGCCGCGGCAAGCGGAACCTGGAGGCGGTCTGCGCGGAGTACGGCATAGTCCTCGACGCGGCCCACGACGCCTGCGCCGACGCCCTGGCCGCGGCCCGCCTCGCCGCCGCGATAGCCACCCGCCACCCCAAGATCGCCGCCCTCGGCCCGGCGGAGCTCCACACCCGCCAGATCGAGTGGTACGCCGCGTGGGCGGCCGACTTCCAGTCCTTCCTCCGCCGCAAGGGCGACGAGACGGCGGTCATCGACGGCACGTGGCCGGTCCGCCACCTCCCGGACAGCCTGCCGGCCTAGCCCGGTCCGCCGCCCGCCCTCCACGGGTCAGCCGGTGTCCGGCAGTTCCCCGAGGAGGCCGTCCTCGTCGGCCCTCCGCCGGGCCAGCAGCGCGTTGTAGGCCCGTACCGACGTCAGCCACCGCCACGGCTGGACCTCGTCCAGCGTGAGCCCGGGGCACGCGAGTTGGTGCGGTATCCGGCAGGTGGTGCCGGGCGTGGGTTCGTCCAGCCCGCCGTTCCAGGCGGTGCCGTTGCCGTCGATGTGCCAGCGGTGCCCGCCGGGCACGAGATGCGCGGGAACGGTGAGCCGCGGTTCGAGCAGGACGTGCTGCCCGGTGTAGGTGGCCCGCCGGTCACCGGTGAGCCCGCAGTGGGGGCAGTGCGGCGGAGCGGGCGGTTCGGGACCGGTGGCGCCGTCGCGGACGGCCTGGGCCCGGTCCGCGGTCTCCCACGGGCCGGGGGTGCCGGCCGGTGGCTGCCGGGATCCGTCGGGACCGGGTGCGGGTAACGGAATGACGCTGTCGGTGTCCCCCATGCCGTCGAGCGTGCGGGCGGCCCGGCCGGGCGGGACAGGGCGCGAACCGGGCGCATCGGGAGCAGACGGGCGGGGCACGCCGGCGCGGCCGGGGCCTTCCGCGGCGGGCGGGCCGCGAGGCCTCCGCGGACGGACGGGGCGCGACGGCTGTCACGAGGCGGCGGCGCGGCCCCTCAGAACGGGTACCACCGCACGGCCTCGTCCCCGTCGCGCAGCGATCCGACCCGGCGCCGGAACTCGGCCAGCGCCTTGGGGTTGGCGGCCGCGTGCTGGGCCAGCCACGCGCAGCTCGCCGTCTCGCGGGCGCCCCGCAGCACCGAGCAGCCCTCCCACTCCCGTACGTCCCAGCCGTAGGCCGAGACGAAGGAGTCGTACGCCTGCGCGGGCAGCCCGTAGCGGTCCCGGGACAGGGCCATCACCACCAGATCGTGCTCGCGCAGGTCCGCGGAGAAGGTCTCCAGGTCCACCAGCACCGGCCCGTCCGGTCCCACGTGCACATTGCGGGGCAGCGCGTCCCCGTGGATCGGGCCCGGGACCAGACGGGGCGTCAGTGCCGCGGCGGCGGCCGCGAACCCGTCCCTGCGCTCGCGCAGATACGCGGCGTCCTCCGGGTCGATGGACCCGCCCGCGAGCCGCAGCCAGCGCTCCACACCGCCCAGCAGGTCCCGGGGCGGCAGCGTGAAGGCGGGCGCGGGAAGCGCGTGCACGGCCCGCAGCAGCACGGCCAGATCGCGGGGCTCGGCCGGCCGCACGGCATCCGGCAGCCGGTGCCACACGGTGACGGGGTGCCCCTCCACCAGCAGCGGCCCGGGCTCGGCGGCCCGCACCGCGGGCACACCCGCCCCGGCCAGCCACCCGGCGATGTCCAGCTCGCGCCGGGCCCGGTCCAGCAGTTCGGCGTCACGGCCCACCTTGACCACCAGCTCACCGGCCGCGAACACCGCGTTCTCTCCGAAGGCGATGAGCCGCGCGTCGCCGGCCGGGCCCGGCAGGACCTTCGCCGCGGCCAGTACGTCCCGCGCCCGTGCCTCGTCCATCGTCAGCCTCCGTGCCCTCTCCGTACCGTTCCGGCCGCCGTGGCCCGCGGCCAGTCTCCCATTCGCACAGGTAGGGCCGTGTGCGCGGTCCCTTGACGGGGTTCCGCGCCTTTACGAACATGAACACGCCAACGAGGTCGGGCGAAGGGGCTGATGCCATGACAGCAGTGGCCGGGGCGCGGCGGCCGGTCGCTCGTGCCGCCACGCGCGACCACGGCGCCTGGTTCCTGGTCCTGCCCGCCCTGATCCCGATCCTGCTGCTGAGCGTCGGCCCGCTGCTCTACGGCGTCATGCTGGCCTTCACCGACGCCCAGTCCGGCCGGACGACGGCCACCACCTGGATCGGTGCCCTCAACTTCCGGGACCTGCTGCACGACACGCTGTTCTGGGAGTCGTTCCGGATCGGGCTGGTGTGGGCGGTCGGGGTCACCGTGCCGCAGTTCCTGCTGGCGCTCGGCCTCGCCCTCCTGCTCGACCAGGACCTGCGGCTGCGCCGCTTCGCCCGCGCCCTCGCGATCGTCCCGTGGGCCATGCCGGAGGTCGTCGTCGGCATCATGTGGCGGCTGGTCTACAGCCCCGACGCCGGCGTCCTCAACGAGACACTGCGCGACCTCGGTCTCGGCGACGGCCGGGACTGGCTGAGCGGCCTGGCCACCGCGCTGCCCGCCGTCATCGTCGTGGGCGTCTGGGCGGGCATGCCGCAGACCACGGTCGCCCTGCTCGCCGGCCTCCAGAACACCCCGCGCGAACTGCACGAGGCCGCCGCGGTGGACGGCGCCGGCGCCTGGCGCAGGTTCCGCGCGGTCACCTGGCCGGCCCTGAGACCGGTGGCCCTCGCCATCACCGCGCTCAACCTCATCTGGAACCTCAACTCCTTCGCCCTGGTGTACGTGCTCACCAGCGGCGGACCCGGCGGAAAGACCCGGCTGCCCATGCTGTTCGCCTACGAGGAGGCCTTCCGCTACGGCCAGTTCGGCTACGCGGCCGCGATGGGATGCGTCCTGGTGGCCGTCGTCTCCGTGCTGCTCGCGGTGTTCCTCGCGGGCCGGCTGCGGGGAGGCGGGGACGCATGAGGACCCGACCCGCGGCCCGCGCCGGCCAGTACGCCGCGCTGCTCGGCTATCTCGTCTTCCTGGCCTTCCCGCTGCTGTGGCTGCTGTCCACCGCCTTCAAGCCGCCCCGCGAGCTGGGCAGTCCGCATCCCACCTGGATCCCGCGTCACCCCACCCTGGCCAACTTCCGGCAGGCCTTCGACGAGCAGCCGCTGCTGCACGCCGCCCTGAACTCCCTGCTCGTGGCGCTCGGCGCCGCCGCCGTCGCCGTGCTGATCGCGACCCCGATGGCGTACGTCATGGCGCGGCACCGCTCGGCGCTGTCCCGGGCGGCCACCGGATGGGTGGTGGTCAGCCAGGCATTCCCGTTCGTGCTGGTGATCATCCCGCTGTTCCTGCTGCTGAAGCACCTGCAAATGATCGACTCCCTGGTGGGGCTGGTCCTGGTGTACGTGGTGTGGGCACTGCCGTTCGCGCTGTGGATGCTCGTCGGACACGTCCGGGCGGTGCCCGCCGAGCTGGAGGAGGCGGCGGCCGTCGACGGCGCGGGCCGGCTGCGGACCCTGGTGTCGGTGACCGCCCCGCTGCTGGCGCCGGGGATCGCGGCGACGGCGCTCTTCGCGTTCGTCACGGCGTGGAACGAGTTCTTCTTCGCGCTGGTCCTGCTGAAGAGCCCCGGCAGGCAGACCCTTCCGGTCGTCCTCACCCACTTCATCGGCGCGGAGGGCGTCGCCGATCTCGGCCCGCTGGCCGCCGCCGCCTTCCTCGCCACCCTGCCCTCCCTGTTCGTCTTCGCCCTCATCCAGCGCCGGATCACGGGCGGCCTGCTCGAAGGGGCGGTGAAGAACTGATGCGGCACCCTCACCGAGCCGGGCGGGGAAGGACGGCCGCGGCCGTCCTCGCCCTGCTGCTCCTCCTCGCGGGCTGCTCCGCGGCGGGCCGTGAGCGGGGCGGCCCGGTCACCCTGCGCTTCCAGTCCCTGGCCTGGCAGCAGGAGTCCGTGGCCGTCAACAAGGAACTGGTGAAGGAGTGGAACGCCACCCATCCGGACGTCAAGGTCGAGTACGTCCAGGGCAGCTGGGACAGCGTGCACGACCAGCTCCTCACCTCCTTCGAGGGCGGTGAGGCCCCGGACGTCATCCACGACGCCTCCGACGACCTCGCCGACTTCGCCTACGGCGGCTACCTCGCCGACCTCACCGGCCTGCTGCCCGCCGCGCTCGAGTCCGCCATCCCGCGGCGCAGTTGGCAGGCGGCCACCTTCGGCGGCGGCGTGTACGGGGTGCCGTTCCTCCAGGAGCCCCGGGTGCTGATCGCCGACCGGGCCCGGCTGCGCTCGGCGCGGGTGCGCATACCGACCCCCGAACACCCCTGGAGCTGGCCCGAGTTCCGCCGGATCGCCAAGCGGCTCAGTGGCCCCGGCAGGTACGGCGTGGCCTGGCCGCTGAAGGAACCCGTCTCCGCCACGCTCAACCTATCGCTCTCGGCGGGCGGCCGGCTCTTCCACCGAGGCGCCGACGGCCGGGTGAGCGTCGGGTTCGGCGCCGGGGACGCGGTCGTGCCGCGCACGGTCCACGACCAGGTCGCCGTCGACCACAGCGCCCCGGCCTCGACGCTGGGCAGCGGGGGCTCGGACACCCTGCCCGGCTTCTTCGGCGGTCGCTACGCGATGGTCCCGCTGGGCTTCTCCTACCGCCAGCAGATCGCGCAGCAGGCGCCGGAGGGCTTCGACTGGCAGGTGCTGCCCGCCCCCGCCGGCGCCGGCGGACTCACCCAGGGCGTCAGCCCGCAGACCCTGTCCGTCGCCGCCGACTGCCCGCACAAGAAGGAGGCCGCCGAGTTCATCGGCTTCCTGCTGCGGCCCGGGAACATGGTCCGTCTCGCCCTCGGCGACTGGATGCTGCCCACCGGCACCGAGGCCCTGAAGGACCCCGCCCTGCACACCGCGAAGAACGGCTGGGCCACCGGGACCGCGCTCGCGGCGCACCTCCGTCCGGCCCCCGCCCAGTCCGTGCGCGGCTACCCGGAGTGGAAGGACAAGGTCGCCACCCCCGCCTTCCAGGAGTACTACAGCGGGTCGATCGGCCTGGCCGGCCTGCGGGAGCGTCTGGAACGGGACGGCAACCTGGTCCTGGCCCGCTACCAGCGCTGAGCCGGCGCCGTAATACGTTTGAACGAGACGTCTCGTCTCGTTAGCCTCGTCGCCATGACCGCCCCCGCCCACATCGCCATGTTCTCCGCCGCCCTCCACGGCCACGTGAACCCCAGCCTGGAGGTGATCCGCGAACTCGTCGCCCGCGGCCACCGGGTCACGTACGCCATCCCGCCGGCCTTCGCCGCGAAGGTGGCGGCGACCGGCGCCCGGCCCGTGCTCTACGACTCGACGCTGCCCGGCCCCGACGCCGACCCCGAGGCCTGGGGGAGCACCCTGCTGGACCACGTCGAGCCGTTCCTGAACGACGCCGTGCAGGCGCTCCCGCAGCTCGCCGCGGCCTACGAGGGCGACGAACCGGACCTGGTGCTGCACGACATCACCTCCTACCCGGCCCGCGTGCTCGCCCACCGCTGGGGCGTCCCGGCGGTCTCCCTCTCCCCGAACCTCGTCGCCTGGGACGGCTACGAGGAGGAGGTGGCCGAGCCCATGTGGGCGGAGCCACGGCAGACCGAGCGCGGCAGGGCCTACTACACCCGGTTCCGGGACTGGCTCGTGGAGAACGGGATCACCCGGCACCCGGACCCTTTCGTGGGGCGCCCCGACCGCTCGCTCGTCCTCATCCCGAAGGTGCTCCAGCCGCACGCCGACCGCGTCGACGAGCGGGTGCACAGCTTCGTCGGCGCCTGCCAGGGCGACCGGGCCGACCAGGGTGACTGGCAGCGGCCCGCCGGCGCGGAGAAGGTGGTCCTCGTCTCCCTCGGCTCGGCGTTCACCAAGCGGCCCGCCTTCTACCGCGAGTGCGTCCGCGCCTTCGGCGGCCTGCCCGGCTGGCACCTGGTCCTGCAGATCGGCAGCCAGGTGACGCCGGCGGAGCTGGGCGACGTGCCCGCGAACGTGGAGGTGCGCTCCTGGGTACCGCAGCTGGCGATCCTGCGGCAGGCGGACCTGTTCGTGACGCACGCCGGGGCCGGCGGCAGCCAGGAGGGACTGGCCACCGCCACGCCGATGATCGCCGTACCGCAGGCGGTGGACCAGTTCGGCAACGCCGACGTGCTCCAGTCCCTCGGCGTCGCCCGGCACCTGCCCACCGAGGAAGCCACCGCCGGTCGTCTGCGCGAGACCGCCCTCGACCTCACCGGCGACCCGCGGGTCGCCCGCCGGCTCAAGGAGATCCAGGCGGAGATGGCCCGGGAGGGCGGCACCCGGCGCGCGGCCGACCTGATCGAGGCGGAGCTGCCGGCGCGCTGAGCACGGACGGGGGCCCGCCGGTTCCCCGGGACCGGCGGGCCCCCGCGTTCCGCGGGCGGTGTCAGACGGTGAGCCGCTCGCCCTCGCCGCGTGCGGGGACCGGAGCGGCGGCCTGCTCGGGCGCCTCGTCGTGGGTGAGGTCCGGCAGCCGGTGCAGCCACTTCGGCAGGTACCAGTTGCGCTCGCCGAGCAGCGCCATCACGGCCGGCAGCAGCACCCCGCGGATGACCGTGGCGTCGATCAGGACGGCGGCGGCCAGGCCCACGCCCATCTGCTTCATGGACTGCATGGACAGCGTGCCGAAGATCGCGAACACGGCGACCATGATGACGGCGGCGCTGGTGACGACACCGGCCGTGGTGACCACGCCGTGCTGGATGGCGTCCCTGGTGCCGAGGCCGCGCAGCCGGGCCTCGCGGATCCGGGAGACCACGAACACGTGGTAGTCCATCGACAGGCCGAACAGGATCACGAAGAGGAACAGCGGCAGCCAGGTGACGATCGCGCCGACGCCCTCCGCGCCCACCAGCGAGGCGCCCCAGCCGTGCTGGAAGACGGCGACGAGGATGCCGTAGGCGGCGCCCACCGACAGCAGGTTGAGCACGATCGAGGTGATCGCCACGGTCAGCGAGCGGAATGACAGCAGCATCAGCAGGAAGGCGAAGACGACCACGAACGCGAACACCGGGACGACGGAGCCGAGGAGCTGGTCGTTGAAGTCGTGGTTGCCCGCGACCTGTCCGGTGATCGGCGCCCGGACGCCCTCCACCTTCCCGAGGGTGGCGGGCCGCACATCGTCGCGCAGCGTGCCGAGGCTCTCGACCGCGCGGTCCATGTCGGAGCCGCCGACCAGCGGCACGGAGACCAGGGCGACGTTCTGCGCCCGGTACACCTTGATGTCCACGGGGCCGCGCGAGGCGCCCGAGGAGATGGCCCGCTGCTTGAAGTCGGCCAGCGCCCGCCGCACCTCCGGCGCTCCGATGTCCTTGGCGCCGACGACCACCTGGGCGGGCTCGGAGCCACCCGGGAAGGCCTCGTTGAGCCGGTCGTAGGTCTGCACGATCGGCAGTGAGTCACCGAACTCCTGGTCCAGGGTGAGCTGCTGGGTCTTCATGCCGAGCGCGGGCGCGGCGACGGCGAGCAGCGCTCCGGCCGCCACCACCACGGAGACCAGCGGCCTGGCCAGCACGCCGCGCAGCACGGCGGTCCAGAAGCGGCTCTCGCTGCCGCCGCCGCGCCGCCGCCGGCGGCCCAGGAACGGGATGCGGCCCTTCTCGATCCGCTCGCCCAGCAGGGAGAGCAGCGCGGGCAGCACGGTGACCGAGCCGACCATGGCGACGGCGACCACCATCAGCGAGGCCAGGCCCATCGCCTCGAACTCGGCGAGCCCGGTGAAGAGCATGCCCGCCATCGCCACGCACACCGTGACCCCGGAGACGATGATCGCGCGGCCGCTGGTGGCGGCGGCGATCCGCAGGGCGGCGCCCGCGTCCCGGCCGGCGTCCCGCTCCTCGCGCTCCCGGCGCAGGTAGAACAGGCAGTAGTCGACGCCCACGGCCATACCGACCAGCAGCATCACGGAGTTGGCGGTGTCGCTCATCGGCTGCACGTGGCTGACGATGCCCATCAGACCCATCGTCGCCATGATCGCGGTGACCGCCAGGGCCACCGGCAGCAGCGCGGCCACCAGGGCGCCGAAGGCGATCAGCAGGATCCCGAGGGCCACCGGCACGGCCGAGTACTCGGCCTTCCGGAAGTCGTCCCCGAAGGCGTCCTTGTACTGCTTGTTCATGCTGGCGCCGCCGATCTCCTCGATCCGCAGGCCGTCGTGCCCCTGTTGCACCCCGGCGACGGCGTCGAGCACCGGCTCGACCCGGTCGGCGGCGGTCTCCGCGTCGCCGCGCATGTCGAACTGCACCAGCGCGGTACGGCCGTCCCGGGAGATGGTGCGCGTGTCGTACGGGGACGTCACGTGGGTGACCTTCCCGGTGCCGCCGACGGCCTCGATCACATCGTCCACGGCGGACCGGAACTCGCCGCTCGTCGCCTTGAGGGCGCCGTCCCGGGACTGGATCAGCACGGTCTCCCCGGCCGGCTGCTCGATGCCCGCGTCCTCGATGATCTTCGCCGCCGTGTGTGTCTCACCCTTGAGCTGGTCGCTCTCGTCCACGTCGACCCGCCCGGCCGCCGAGCCGAGCCCCATGGCCAGGACGACGAACAGCACCCATATGCCGACGGCGGCCCAGCGGTGCCGGGCGCTCCAGCCGCCGGCGCGGGCGGCCAGTCCCCGCACGCGCACGTCCGTGTTCCCCATGACGGGCTCTCCCCTCGTATACGGTGACGACCCCTGCCGCCACGTCCTCGCTCGTTCCGTTCCGACGGTATGGGCCCGGCCAGAAGGTCTCGTCGTACTGCCCGGTGAAGTGGCGCCGGCCCGGGTCACCGCTGGGGAGGACGGCGGGCCCTTACATCTTTCGGGGCTTCCCGGGGAGGTGTCTCGGGGTGAGGGGCCGCAGGCGGGCCGTGTCCGATCCGCCGTCGAAGATCCACTTTGTGATTACGAAACCTTGTTGAACAAGTCACAGGTGCGTGTAGAGGTTGAATCGGAGGCCCTTGATCGGCCAGAGTTTCGCGCAACCCGGGTCGTTCCGGGTACGGCCGCCGTGCCCGCCCCCACGGGGCACGGCGGCCGTTCTAACCTGTCCGGGTGACGACCTATGCGGCGCTGCTGCGCGGAATCAACGTCGGTGGCAGCAGGAAACTCCCGATGGCCGAACTGCGCGCGCTCCTGACGGACCTCGGCCACGACGGCGTACGGACCCATCTGCAGAGCGGCCAGGCCGTGTTCAGCGCCGGGCAGGGCGACGAGGATTCCCTGGCGGCCGAGTTGACCCGGGCGATCGAGGCGCGGTTCGGCTTCCGGGTCGACGTGCTCGTGCGGGACCACGCCTATCTGCGGACGGTGGCCGCGGCGTGCCCCTTCCCCGCCGCCGAACTGACCGCCAGGCAGCTCCACGTCACCTATTTCTCCGCTCCGGTCACCCCGGACCGCTTCGAGGCGATCGACTCCGCCGGGCACCTCCCCGAGGAGTTCCGCCTGGGCGACCGCTGCCTCTACCTGTACGCACCGGACGGACTCGGCCGCTCGAAACTCGCCGAGGCGTTGTCCCGCCGCCCCGCCAAGGGCCTGATCGCCACCACCCGCAACTGGAACACGGTGCTGAAACTCGTCGAGCTGACCGCTCCCGAGGAGTGAGGGACCCGTGGCCGATTAACGCCCCTGGAGCGCGAGACGCCTCCCGGGCGCGTGACGCATCCGCAGGGCCGAACGCAGAACGGGGTACCGGCCGCGGTCCGACGTCACAGGGGAACGCCGGACCGTGGCCGGCGGTCGTGGCGCAGTCGCCGAGCGCCCGTGCCACGAGGACCCGCCACGGGCGCGCCCCGCTCCGGGCAGTGGCCCGCTGTCCGTTCCGTCGGGAGTGTCCGGCCTGGTCAACGGGTGCGCATCACTCGTACGGGTGACTATTTTCGGCCCTTTCCGCACGCGTGGGCGGAGCACCACCAGACTCCTGGACATGACCGGAGCCGCCGCATCGGTAACGTCGGCGGCCCCGGAACCCAGCCCGGTACGGCCCCTCCCAGACCAGGAGTCAGGACAGGACGATGAGCACGTACTACCACGGGAACATCAACGGCCGCGCCGGCAGCAACGCCGGGCCGGACCCGGAGACCGTCTTCCGGCTCACCGAGGGACTCCTCGAGGCGCTGCACGCCGAGCTGCCCGGCCTCGTCGTGCACGGGGAGGTCATCATGGCCGCGCTCGACGAGGCCGCGGCGGACGGCGGCCCGCCCAACCGGGGCCGCATCCGGTCCAGCCTGGAGGCCATCAGCATCGGCGCCCCGGCCGGTACCAGCAGCCTCGCCTTCACCCAGCAGCTGGTGCGCCTGCTGGACCTGTGACCGGGCCGGGCCCCGCCGCCCGGGGCCCGGGCTCCGGTTCAGGCGCCCAGAGCCGTCCGGACCCGCAGGCCCGCCGCGTCGTATCGGGCCAGCAGGAGCCGCGCCACCTCGGGCGCCGGGCCCAGGACGTCCGCCAGGACATCGGCCTGCGCCGCGCCCCGCGCGATGCGGTCCGGCAGGAAGCCGGGGGCGAGGACGTAGGGCGCCACGGCGACCCGTTCGCAGCCGAGGGCGCGCAGTTCGCGCACCGCGTCCTCGGTGCGGGGAAGGGATGCGGAGGCGAACGCAGGCCGCACGGCGCACCAACCGGTGTGCCACCACTCCCGCGCGATGTCGGCGATCACTGCGATCGCCTCCGGGTCGGAGGACCCCGCCGAGGCCAGCACGACCCCGGTCGAGGACTTGTCGGCGGGCGTCAGCCCCGCCTCGTACAGGCGTCGTTCCAGCGCCGACAGCAGCAGCGGCGACGGACCGAGCACCTCGGCCCGGCGGACGCGCAGGCCGCGCGGCGCGTCCCGCAGGACCGCCGGGATGTCGGCCTTCGCGTGGAAGGCGCGGGTCAGCAGCAGCGGCAGCGCCACCACGTCCCGCACTCCCTCCGCGGCCAGCGACTCCAGCACCCCGTGCACGGACGGGATGTTGAAGTCCAGGAAGCCGGTCTCCACGCGCAGCCCCGGCCGCAGCGCCCGCACCCGTTCCACCAGGGCGTGCACGGTCGCGGCGTGCCGCGGGTCGCGGCTGCCGTGGGCGATCACCAGGAGGACGGGGGCCGGGTTGCCGTACACGGGAATCAGCTCTTCACCAGAAGGCCGCGACTGCGCAGCACCCACCGCTCGAGCGGGGAGAAGATGAGCAGGTCGATGGCGATGCCGACGAACAGGATCAGGAAGATCGCCTCGAACACCATCGACATGGAGCTGGCGTTGCGGCCGTTCTCCAGCAACGCGCCCAGGCCGATTCCGAGGTCGGGGGAGGAGGCGATGATCTCCGCGGCCATCAGCGAGCGCCAGGAGAAGGCCCAGCCCTGCTTCAGGCCGGCCAGATAGCCCGGCAGCGAGGCCGGCAGCACGATGTGCCAGGCGCCCTTCAGCCCGGTCGCGCCCATCGTGCGGCCCGCGCGCAGGAACAGCGGCGGCACCTGGTCGATGCCGGAGACCAGGCCGTTGGCGATCGACGGCACCGCGCCGAGCAGGATCACCGCGTACATCATCTGGTTGTCCAGGCCCAGCCAGATCACCGCGGGCGGCACCCAGGCCACCGACGGAAGGGACTGCAGACCGGAGAGCACCGGGCCGATGGCCGCGCGCACGAACCTCACCCGGGCCACCAGCAGGCCCAGCGGGGTGCCGATGGCCAGGGCGAACAGGAAGCCCAGCAGGCCGCGCGAGACGCTGGTCCAGATATAGCCGAGCAGTTTGCCTTCCAGCCAGGCCCGCTTGAACTCGCCGCCCACGTCGGAGGGGAGGGCAGCTTGGTCGGGTCGTCGACGATCCGCAGCGAGATCAGGGCCTGCCAGACGATCAGCACCACGACGGTGGCGACGACCGGCGGCAGGATCTTGCGGACGAAGGTCTCCCGGAACGGGGCCCGGCCCGCGACGGCGGTCTCCAGCGCGTCCAGGCCCGCCTCGACGCTTCCCGCGTCCGTGGCGGACTTCGTCTCAGTGCTGGCCATGGCGGCGGATCTCCCCACGCAGTACTTCGGTGATCTCGAGGGACAGTTCGGCGACCGGGGCGTCCTCGATGCGCCGCGGCTGCGGTATGTCCACCCGCCACTCGCGGGCCACCCGGCCCGGACGGGAGGACAGCAGCACCACCCGCTGGGCGAGCCGCACCGCCTCGCGCACGTTGTGCGTGACGAACAGGACGGACAGTCCCGTCTCCGCCCAGATCCGGGTCAGTTCGTCGTGCAGCAGGTCGCGGGTGATCGCGTCCAGCGCGGCGAACGGCTCGTCCATCAGCAGCAGCTGGCTGTCCTGCGCGAGCGCCCGGGCCATGGCCACGCGCTGCCGCATACCGCCGGACAGCTCGTGCACCCGCTTGCCGTACGAGCCCTGCAGCCGGACCAGTTCGAGGAGCTGCTCGGCCCTGCCGCGCCGCTCGCTCTTCGGAACACCCTGAGCTTCAGGGCGAGTTCGATGTTCTTGCCCGCGGTCAGCCACGGGAACAGCGCGTGCTCCTGGAACATCAGAGCGGGCCGCCCGTGGGTCGCGATGCTGCCGGCGGTGGGCCGGTCGAGCCCCGCCACCAGGTTCAGCAGCGTCGACTTGCCGCAGCCCGAGGCACCCAGGAGGGTGACGAACTCGCCGGGCGCGACATCGAGGGTGATGTCGTCGAGGACGAGTTGCCGTCCGGCCGGCCCGGCGAAGGACTTCGATACCTGCTCGATGCGCGCCGCGTACTCGACCGTCTCTGCTTCTTCGGCCTTGGCGAGGGCTGTTGCCATGGTCGTCACCTCCTGGGAACGCTCGGATCCGGTCTCAGTCGACGCCGAGGCCGGCGTCGTCGACGGTGCTCTCACCCTTGGCCTCGAGAACCCTGTTCAGCGGGGCGAGGTCGTAGATGCCCTTCAGCGCCGGGTCCTCCAGGAGGCCCGCCTCGACCGCGTGCCGCGCCTCGGTGCCGAGGGTCGCGGCCAGCGGGTCGTCGGTGATCCGGATCGACTTCCAGGCCGGGTCCAGGACGTCGGCCGGCAGCTCCTTGCCGGAGTCGACGCCGAGCTGCTCGTTCGCCGCGGCCTTGGCCTCGTCCGGGTGGGCGTTGATCCACGCGTTGGTGTCGACCGATGCCTTCAGCACCGCCTCGACCGCCTTCGGGTGCTCCTTCAGGAACGTCTGCGACACGACGATGTTGGTGATCACGAACTTCCTGCCGGGCCACAGCGACGCCTCGTCGAGCAGGGTCTTGCCGCCCTCGGCGACCAGCTTGGACGCGGTCGGCTCCGGTACCCAGGCGCCGTCGACGGAGCCCGACTTGTAGGCGTCCGGGGTGATCTTGTTGTCGGTGCGGACGACGGAGACGTCGCCCTTGCCGCTCTGTGCGTCGACCTTCCAGCCCTGCTCCGCGGCCCAGTTGAGGAAGGCCACGTCCTGGGTGTTGCCGAGCTGGGGTGTGGCGATCCGCTTGCCCTTGACGTCCTTCAAGGACTTGATCTTCTTCGGGTTCACGACCAGCTTCACGCCACCGGACGCCGAACCGCCCACGATCCGCAGGTTCTTGCCGTTCGACTTGGTGTAGCCGTTGACCGCGGGGGAGGGGCCGATCCAGCCGATGTCGACGGAGCCCGAGTTCAGCGCCTCGATCTCGGACGGACCGGCGTTGAAGACCTGGTAGTCGGCCCGGGTCGCGCCGAGCGCCTTCTGGAAGAAGCCCTTCTGCCTGCCCACCAGCGCGGTCGCGTGGGTCAGGTTCCCGAAGTAGCCGATCCGCACGGAGTCGAGGCCGTCGGTCTTCTTCGCCCCGGCGGCGATCCGGGCGGCCGCGTTGTCGTCCTTGGCCTCGGACCCGTAACCGCAGGCCGCGAGTGCCAGCAGGGGGAGGGCCGCTGTCGCGGCCAGACCGCGGCGGAGCGGGGTGGAACTGGCAGGCACGGGAGGCTTTCCTCTCGTTGGCCCGGCGGTCACGGTCTCTCAGGCCGTGGCCGGGAGTTCGGCAAAGGGTCTTCGTCGCTGGGCGCGCGTGCGGTGCGCGTACGTCATCGCACACATCGGCCCACTCCGCCCTGTCCGCTGCCCAGGGCGCCGCTGCCGACGCGGCCGCCCTCCTTCGCGAACAGCGAGTAGAAATCGGGGGAGGTCATGGTCAGAAGTCCCAGCCGTCGTCTTCGGGCGCGTCCTTGACCGGCTCGGGGACGCGAACGACTCGCCGACCATGCCGGCGGTGAGCGTGGTCCCGTCGTTCGGGTCGATCAGGATGAAGGAGCCGGTGCGGCGCGAGTCCGCGTAGGAGTCGACCGGCAGCGGCTCGGCGGTACGGATCTTCACCCGGCCGATGTCGTTGGCGACGAGCTGCCCGGGGTGCGGGTGCAGGGAGAGGTCGTCGAGCGTGAGCCGGGACGGGATGTCCTTGACGATCGCCTTCACCGTGCGGGTGCCGTGCTTGAGCAGCACCCGGTGCCCGACGGCCAGCGGCTGGTCGGCGACGTGGCAGACGGTCGCCTCCACGTCCTGCGTGACGGGCGGGGCGTCCTTCGCCGGCACGATCAGATCGCCGCGCGAGACGTCGATGTCGTCCTCGAGCAGCACCGTCACCGACTGCGTCGTCCACGCCACGTCGACCGGCTCGCCCAGCAGGTCGATGCCGGAGATCCGGGTGGTACGCCCGGACGGCAGCACGGTCACCGAATCGCCGACCCGGAAGGTGCCGGCCGCGATCTGGCCCGCGTAGCCCCGGTAGTCCGGGTGCTCGGCGGTCTGCGGCCGGATCACGAACTGCACGGGGAGCCGGGCGTGGCAGTGCGCCAGGTCGTGGCTGACCGGGACCGTCTCCAGGTGCTCCAGCACGGTCGGGCCGCCGTACCAGTCCATGCTCGCGGACGGCTCCACCACGTTGTCACCGGCGAGCGCCGAGATCGGGATCGCGGTGACCTCCGGGACGCCCAGCTCGATGGCGTACGCGGTGAACTCCTCGGCGATCGCGGCGAAGACGGACTCCTCGTACGCGACCAGGTCCATCTTGTTGACCGCGAGGACCACGTGCGGCACGCGCAGCAGCGCGGCGATCGCCGCGTGCCGGCGGGTCTGCTCGACCACGCCGTTGCGGGCGTCGACGAGGATCACCGTCAGCTCGGCCGTGGAGGCACCCGTCACCATGTTGCGGGTGTACTGCACATGGCCCGGGGTGTCGGCGAGGATGAACCGGCGCCGGGGCGTGGCGAAGTAGCGGTAGGCCACGTCGATGGTGATGCCCTGCTCCCGCTCGGCGCGCAGGCCGTCGGTGAGCAGCGCCAGGTCCGGGCCCTCCTGGCCGCGGCTCGCGGACGCCCGCTCCACGGCCTCCAGCTGGTCGGTGAGGACCGACTTGGAGTCGTGCAGCAGCCGCCCGACGAGCGTGGACTTGCCGTCGTCGACGGAGCCGGCGGTGGCGAACCGCAGCAGCGTGGTCTCCGCGAGCGTCTCGGTCGTGATGGTGCTCATGCTTAGAAGTACCCCTCGCGCTTGCGGTCTTCCATCGCGGCCTCGGAGAGCTTGTCGTCGGCGCGGGTGGCGCCCCGCTCCGTGAGCCGGGACGCGGCGATCTCGGCGATGACGGCGTCCAGCGTGGTCGCGTCGGAGTCGACGGCGCCGGTGCAGGACATGTCGCCGACCGTGCGGTAGCGCACCAGGCGCTTCTCGACGGTCTCGCCGTCCTTGGCGCCGCCCCATTCGCCGGCCGTCAGCCACATCCCCGCCCGCCGGAACACCTCGCGCTCGTGGGCGAAGTAGATCTCCGGCAGCTCGATGCCCTCGCGGGCGATGTACTGCCAGACGTCCAGCTCGGTCCAGTTGGACAGCGGGAAGACGCGGACGTGCTCGCCCGGAGCGTGCCGCCCGTTGTACAGGTTCCACAGCTCGGGGCGCTGCCGGCGCGGATCCCACTGGGAGAACTCGTCCCGCAGGGAGAACACCCGCTCCTTGGCACGGGCCTTCTCCTCGTCGCGCCGCCCGCCGCCGAACACCGCGTCGAACCGCTCGCTCTGGATCTTCTCCGTCAGCGGAAGGGTCTGCAGCGGGTTACGGGTGCCGTCGGCACGCTCCTTGAGCACACCGCGGTCGATGTAGTCCTGTACGGAGGCCACATGGAGGCGCAGCCCGTGTTCGGCGACCACACGGTCCCGGTACTCCAGTACCTCGGGGAAGTTGTGTCCCGTATCCACATGCAGCAGCGAGAAGGGGATCGAGGCCGGGGCGAACCCCTTCAGCGCGAGGTGCAGCATCAGGATCGAGTCCTTGCCACCGGAGAACAGGATCACCGGGTTCTCGAACTCACCCGCGACCTCGCGGAAGATGTGCACCGCCTCGGACTCCAGCGCGTCCAGGTGCGACAGGGCGTACGGAGTGTCCGTCCCCTCGCCACCGGTCGCGGTCTCGGCGACGGTCGTCATGCCAGTCCCCTCTCGCTGAGCAGGGCATGCACCGAGACGGCGGACTCCCGCACGGTCTGGTGCTGCGATTCGATCCGCAGGTCGGGCGCCTCGGGCTCCTCGTACGGGTCGTCCACGCCCGTCAGCCCCGACAGCTCACCCGCCGCCTGCTTGGCGTACAGCCCCTTCACGTCCCGCACCGAGCACACCTCGACCGGGGTCGCCACATGGATCTCCAGGTACGGCGTCCCGTTCTCCGCGTGCCGCTTCCGCACGGCCTCCCGGCTGTCCGCGTAGGGGGCGATCACCGGGACCAGCGCCTTCACACCGTTGCGGGCGAGCAGTTCGGCGACGAAGCCGATCCGCTGCACGTTGGTGTGCCGGTCCTCGCGGCTGAAGCCCAGGCCCGCCGAGATGAACTCGCGGATCTCGTCGCCGTCGAGCACCTCGACGCGATGGCCCTCGGCGCGCAGCCGTCCGGCCAGCTCGTGCGCGATGGTGGTCTTGCCGGCGCTGGGCAGACCCGTGAGCCAGACGGTGGCTCCGGTGGTCACGTGGTTCTCCTGGGTGTCGGTGGCTACGGGGAAAGCGGTGACGGTCGGACCTGTGGGCGCGGTGTGCGCGGCTGTGCTCGCCGTCATCCGTGCAGCCCGCACTCGGTCTTGGAGCGTCCCGCCCAGCGGCCGGCGCGCGCGTCCTCGCCCTCCAGCACACGGCGGGTGCAGGGGGCGCAGCCGATGGAGGGGTATCCGTCCGTCAGCAGCGGGTTGGTGAGCACGCCGTGCTCGGCGACGTAGGCGTCCACGTCGTCCTGGGTCCAGCGGGCGATGGGGGAGATCTTGACCTTCTGCCGCTTCTCGTCCCAGCCGACGACCGGGGTGTTCGCCCGGGTCGGGGACTCGTCGCGGCGCAGGCCGGTCGCCCAGGCCCGGTAGCCCTTCAGACCCTCCTCCAGCGGCTTCACCTTGCGCAGCGCGCAGCACAGGTCGGGGTCGCGGTCGTGCAGCTTCGGGCCGTGCTCCGCGTCCTGCTCGGCGACCGTCCGCCGCGGCGTGAGGGTGATGACGTTGACGTCCATCACGGCCTCCACGGCGTCCCGGGTGCCGATGGTCTCCGGGAAGTGGTAGCCGGTGTCGAGGAAGACGACGTCCACGCCCTTGCGGGCACGGGAGGCGAGATGGGCGACCACGGCGTCCTCCATCGACGACGTGACGCAGAACCTCGCCCCGAAGGTGTCGACCGCCCACTGGAGGATCTCCAGCGCGGTGGCGTCCTCCAGGTCCCGGCCCGCCTGCTCGGCGAGCCGCTTCAACTCCTCGGCCCTACGCTCCTCTTGAGCAGTCGTCATGCTCCGTCGCCCCCTTGGTCGTCGGCTCGCTCGAGCCCCCGGGCGAGCAGCCCGAGGAACTTCAGCTGGAACGCTCGATTGCACGCCCCGCACTCCCAGGCACCGTGCCCCTGCTCACCGGGCCGCAGGTCCTCGTCGCCGCAGTAGGGGCAGTAGAACGGCGCCGCGCGCTCGCTCACGACAGCGCCTCCTCGGAAGCCCGTGCCGCCCAGGTGGCGAAGCGCTCGCCGGCCTCGCGTTCGGCCTGGTAGCGCGCCAGGACCCGCTCGATGTAGTCGGGCAGTTCGGCCGAGGTGACCTTCAGGCCGCGGACCTTGCGGCCGAAGCCGGCCTCCAGGCCGAGCGCGCCGCCGAGGTGCACCTGGTAGCCCTCGACCTGCTTGCCTTCGTCGTCCAGGACGAGCTGGCCCTTGAGACCGATGTCCGCGACCTGGATGCGGGCGCAGGCGTTCGGGCAGCCGTTGAGGTTGATGGTGATCGGCTCGTCGAAGTCCGGCAGGCGGCGCTCGAGTTCGTCGATGAGCTGCGCGCCGCGCTGCTTGGTCTCGACGATGGCCAGCTTGCAGAACTCGATGCCGGTGCAGGCCATGGTGCCGCGCCGGAAGGAGGACGGCCGGGCGGTGAGGTCCAGCGCCTCCAGGCCCTCGACCAGCGAGTCGACCTGGTCCTGCTCGACATCCAGGACGATCATCTTCTGCTCGACGGTGGTGCGGACCCGGCCCGAGCCGTGCGCCTCCGCGAGGTCGGCGATCTTCGTCAGGGTGCCGCCGTCGACGCGGCCGACCCGCGGGGCGAACCCGACGTAGAACCGGCCGTCCTGCTGCCGGTGCACACCGATGTGGTCGCGCCACCGCTGCGCCGGCTGCTCGGGCGCGGGGCCGTCGACCAGCTTGCGGCCGCCCAGGTAGTCGTCCTCCAGCACCTGCCGGAACTTCTCCGGGCCCCAGTCGGCGACCAGGAACTTCAGCCGGGCCCGGTTGCGCAGCCGGCGGTAGCCGTGGTCACGGAAGATCGAGATGACGCCCTCGTAGACGTCCGGGACCTCGTCGATCGGTACCCAGGCGCCGAGCCGCACGCCCAGCTTGGGGTTGGTCGACAGGCCGCCGCCCACCCACACGTCGAAGCCCGGACCGTGCTCGGGGTGCCGTACGCCGACGAACGCCACGTCGTTGATCTCGTGCACGACGTCCAGCAGCGGCGAACCCGAGATGGCCGTCTTGAACTTGCGCGGGAGGTTCGAGTACGCCGGGTTGTTCAGGACCCGGCGCTTCATCTCCTCCAGCGCCGGCGTGGCGTCGATGATCTCGTCCTCGGCGATGCCCGCGACCGGCGAGCCGATCATCACGCGCGGGGTGTCGCCGCACGCGGTGACGGTGGACAGGCCCACGCCCTCGAGCCGTTCCCAGATCGCGGGCACGTCCTCGATGCGGATCCAGTGGTACTGGACGTTCTGCCGGTCGGTGATGTCCGCGGTGCCCCGTGCGAACTCCTGCGAGACCTCGCCGATGACCCGCAGCTGCTCCGTGGTGAGCGCGCCACCGTCGATGCGCACCCGGAGCATGAAGTACTCGTCGTCCAGCTCCTCCGGCTCCAGGATCGCGGTCTTGCCGCCGTCGATCCCGGGCTTGCGCTGGGTGTACAGGCCCCACCAGCGCATCCGGCCGCGCAGGTCGTTCGGGTCGATCGAGTCGAAACCGCGCTTGGAGTAGATCGTCTCAATGCGTGTCCGCACATTGAGACCGTCGTCGTCCTTCTTGAACTGCTCGTTGCCGTTGAGCGGGGTGAAGTGGCCTGCGGCCCACTGACCCTCACCGCGGTGACGGCTCACCTTGCGGCGGGGCGCGGAGGCGGCAGAGTTCTGCGGGGTGGCGGCCATGGTTGTTACGTCCTTCGGGACAGGCGGGAAACGCGGCTCTGACCTGCGCATGCGGGCGCACGACGGCATGCGTGCGCGCCCTTGCGCAGCAGGGAGAAAAGTGCGGGGAGGTCGGCGGTGCTGGGGCTGTCAGCTCGCCGGACAGATGGCGCTGGACATGCGGCCGAGGTCGACGTGCCGCCGACTCACCAAGGCAATTCCAGTTCCAGGCATGACGGAAGCGTGTCACGCGGATCTCTGGCCAGTCCACCTTCGTCCGTAATATGGACGGAACTATTCTGAATGGCGAGACGGAGTGTTGTGGGTCACGCTCCGCTCATGTGAACGACGGTGCGGGGGTCACGCTCCGGGCCACGGGCCGGGCGTCGCCACCTCCGGCTCCAGCTCCACCTTCGTGTCGAACAGCAGGAATCCGCGCCGCTGGTAGTTGGCCATGGCGAACTCGCCGTCCTTGCTGCACGTGTGGACCCACACCCGCTTCGTCGGCGTCCGCCCCGGCCACCGCTCGGCCAGGTCCCAGGCGCGGGCCGTGCCGTAGGAGAGCAGATGACCGCCGACGCGGCGGCCACGGAAGGCGGGGATCAGTCCGAAGTACATGATCTCGACAACGCCTTCGTCCTGCGCCTCCAGCTCGACGTATCCGGCGGGGGTGCCGCGGTCGTAGGCCACCCAGGTCTCGACACCCGGACGGTCCAGGTACTCCTGCCACCGCGCGTAGGTCCACCCGAGCCGGTCCGTCCAGCGGATGTCGCCGCCCACCGAGGCGTACAGGAAGCGGCTGAACTCGGGAGAGGGGACCTCGGCGCGGACGATCCGGACGTCGCCCTCGGGGCGGCGGCCGGCAGGAGGTCGGCCGGCGAGTTCTGCTCGAGGGACCAGGTGGTGACGGTGACGCTGCTCATGCGGGCCAGGGAACCATCCCACCGGCCCGCCTGTCGATCGGCCGGGTCACTCCGCCCGGCCCCGGCGAGCCGCGGGCGGCCCGCCGGCCGTCCGTCACCTCAACGAGCGGTCGAGCGTCGTCAGCGGCACCGCGAACAGCATGCGGTCGGAGAGGGACCACACCTCGCCCGACTCCTCCCCGTACGACAGTGAGCCCGCCGACGCGGCCCAGCAGTGGTGGGAGGCGTCGAATCCACAGCGTGCCGCCTCGGCGTCCTCGCTGTCCTGGCGCCACAGGCCGCCGTGGCCGTCTCCCGTACCGGACGCGCGTCCCACGTACCAGGACGGGGAGCCCGCTCCGGGGCGCCGGTGGGACAGCACGCCGGTGATGCCGGTCACCCGGGTCCGGTACGCCTCGATCGCGTCCGCCCGCCCGGCGGCGTCGGTGGCGAGCAGCCCGGCGCGCGTGGGGGCGCTGTCGAACGCGTACCGCCACAGCCGGGTGCGCCGGTCGCTGCCGGGCGCGGTCCGCTCGGCCGCGACGAGGCTGTCGGGCGCGGTGCCGCGGTCCAGGGCGAGGGTGGCCGGACAGGGCGGTCCGGAGGCGGTGCAGCGGCCGCCGGTGAAGCGGTAGGAGCCGACGGCCGGCATCACGTACCGGTAGCCGTCGGCGGACCAGCCGCCGGGCACCCGGCCGATCGCGGGCGTGTCCGCCGTGGTGCGCTGGATGCGGTCGAGGTCGTAGACGTAGAGCGCGTCGGAGCCGCCGGTCCGGGTGGTGACCAGCAGCTTGTCCTGGTACCAGACCATGCCGGACAGGGGGAGGACAGGCCGCGGTAGTCCCGGCCGCCGTCCACGGGCACCACCAGCAGTACCCAGCGGTAGACCGGCCGTGCGGGATCGCCGGCGTCGACGAAGCCGACCCGGGCCAGGCCCCGGCCGGCCGCGGGCCCCCGGCGGTGCGGGTCCAGCCGGTGAGGATCACCCGGTGGGTGCCCCAGACGCCGTCGTCGTCGGCGTCCCGGAGGTGGTGACGGAGTGCGGCCGCCAGGCGGTGTCGGCCGTGTCGGCCGGGTCCCAGCAGTAGGCGCGGCCGGCGGCCGGGGCGACGGGCAGGGTCGCCCGGTCGTCCGGGGCGCAGCGGGCGGCCCGGCGCAGGGTGCGGTCCGCGCTCCCGAGGACGGCGCTCACGCCCACCGGGCGGCCCATGGACCGGGCGAGCCGGTGCAGGTCGCGGGCGGGCACCAGGTGCTCCTGGAGCCGGAGCCGGGCGGTGTCCGAGGCGGAGGTCAGTGGCTTGAGCGCGCCGGGGCTCTCGGCGACCTCGGCCTGTGAGGTGCTGATCAGCGTGGCGGCCGCGGTGAGCGCCAGCGCGGTCCCGGTGAGGACCGCGCGCAGGGCGGTGCCCCGTCTGCGCCGGCGGTGTCTGCCGCGATGCTTCATGTCTCCTCCCGACGGGCCAACTGCGCCTGGTGGTCCGTACGTTGACCGAGGAGCAGGTGGGGAGGCCCACAGGGATGCTACGGCAGTAAGGGGCGGCGTGGGGGCAAGACCCCGAAATATGCGGAAGGCACCCGCGAACCGGGGGCCCGCCCGCGCCGCCGGTGCCCGGTCGCCGCCGTCCGGGCCGCCCGTCAGCCGGCGTCCGCCGCCGCCCGCCGCCGTGCGGCCACGGCCGGTGCCACCGACTGGGGCAGCAGGTCACGGGCGTCGCCGGGCAGCAGCACCTCGACCTCCGCGTCCTCGCGGAACCGGTACGGCCGGTGCTGCAGCAGGTCCCCCAAGTAGCGTCGGACCCTGGACATCTCGGCCCGTACCGTGACCGTTCTGGACGGATCGCCGAACAGGTCCTCCGCGAGTGCCGCCGCCCCCGCCCGCCGCGGTGTTCGGCGAGCAGGTACAGCAACTCGGCGTGCCGGGGACTGAGTTCCCGGGACCAGGAGCCGGCCGCTCCGCACACGGTCACCGAGGTACGGCCCGCCCGGCTCAGGTCCAGCCGTACCCGGCCGGCGGCGCCCGGCGAGGGCTCGTCCGCCACCCGCAGCAGCCAGCCCCCGGCCAGCGGCTCCACCGCGCAGTGGCCCAGCGGCGGCAGCCACCGGCGTCCCGGCGCCAGCGACCTGGGCAGGGAGAGCCGGCGTACGTACGGCATCCCGGTCACGGCGGCGGTCCAGCCGTCCCGGTCCACCACCAGCGCCCGGCCGTCCAGCCGGGCCAGCACCGGCGCGCCCACCGCGCGCAGTCGCTCCAGCGAGTCCAGGTGCAGCTCCCGCAGCCGGGCCTCGGCGAGTCCGGCGACGGAGGCCACCCAGGAGAGCGTCGCCGGATGCATGGTGCGCAGCGGGCCGCTGACGTCCACCACCCCGATGAGCCGGCCGTCCCGCGGGTCGGTGATCGGGGCGCCCGTACAGGTCCAGGAGGCGTGCGAGCGGACGAAGTGCTCGGCGGCGAACACCTGCACCGGCCGCCGCACCACCGCGGGGGTGCCCACGCCGTTGGTGCCGACGACGTCCTCCCGCCAGTCCGCGCCGAGTTCGAAGCCGAGGCCGTCGGCCTTGCGCAGTACCCCCGGCGACCCCTCCCGCCACAGCACGCGCCCCTCGGCGTCGGCGACGACCATGATGTGCTGGGCGACGTCCGCGACCGAAAGCAGTCCCTCGCGCAGCACCGGCAGCACGTGCCGCAGCGGTGACTCCTCGCGTCTGCGCCGTACTTCGTCGGCGGACAGCAGACCGGACCTGAAGTCGTGGTCGGGGTCGACCCTGCTGCGCAGCATGCGTCCCCAGGACTGCTCGATCACCGGCCGGGGCGCGATCCGCGCGCGCTTCCCGGCGAGTGTGGCCTCGCGTACCTCGTTCAGCACCCGCGCCGCCTGCGCCGCGTCCACGGCGGCCAGGCGCGCCAGGTTCATCGGCGGGTTCACCACTGGTGGTCCTCCCGGAAGGGCGTCGAACACACTTGTCAAGCCATACCGGGCGGCGGTTTCCGGTCGGCTTCTGTGCACATACTGCCGCCGGGCGCATGCCGGAGGCACAGACTCCGCGCACAGTCACCGATAAGTTGCAACCCCCTGCAACCCTGGTGAACCGCACGAGAACACCAGAGACTTGTGCACGGCGTCGCCCACGGGCGGCGTTCTGGCCTGTCAACGGGCCCATTCAGCGGGGGTGGTGCCGTGTCGGCGCAGCACCACCCCGTGACGTGTGCCCGTGACGGGGCGGACAGTCCGGATCAGGACACGGGACGCGCCCGCTCCACGACCGAGGCCAGATCCAGGCCCGCGGGCAGCGTGCCGAACGAGGCGCCCCGGTCGCCGCCGAGCCGGGAGGCGCAGAACGCGTCGGCGACCTCCGGGGGCGCGAACCGCACCAGCAGCGATCCCTGGAGAACCAGCGCGAGCCGTTCCACCAGCCGCCGGGCCCGGCCCTCCACGCCTTCCAGGTCGGCCAGTTCGGTGAACAGGTCCTTCACCGCCCGGTCCAGCCGATGGTCGGCGCCGTGCGCCCGGCCGATCTCGGTGAGGCAGGCGTCCAGCGCGCCCGGCTCCCGCCGCAGGGCCCGCAGCACGTCCAGCGCCTGCACGTTCCCCGCCCCCTCCCACACGGAGTTCAGCGGTGACTCCCGCACCAGCCGGGGCAGGCCGGACTCCTCCACGTACCCGTTGCCGCCCAGGCACTCGGCCGCCTCCACCGCCAGCGGGGCGCAGCGCTTGGTGATCCAGTACTTGGCGGCCGGCACCGCGAGCCGCAGGAAGGCGCGCTCCTGCTCGCTCCCGTCGTCGTGGGCGGCGGCGAGCCGGAGCGCCAGCGTCGTCGCGGCCTCGGACTCCAGCGCGAGGTCGGCCAGCACGTTGCGCATCAGCGGCTTGTCGATCAGCCTGCCGCCGAACGCCTCCCGGTGCCCGCAGTGGTGCACCGCCTGCGCCACCGCCTGCCGCATCAGCCCGGCGGAGCCGAGCGCGCAGTCCAGCCGGGTCGCGGCGACCATGTCGATGATCGTGCGGACGCCGCGTCCCTCCTCGCCGACCACGCGCGCCCAGGTGCCGTCGAACTCGACCTCGGCGGAGGCGTTGGACCGGTTGCCCAGCTTGTCCTTCAGCCGCTGGATCAGGAAGGGGTTGCGGCCGCCGTCGGGGAGGACGCGCGGTACGAGGAAGCAGGTGAGGCCGGCGGGAGCCTGCGCGAGCACGAGGAAGCCGTCCGACATGGGGGCCGAGCAGAACCACTTGTGCCCGGTGAGCGCGTACGTCCCGGCCTCGGCGAGCGGCCGGGCCCGCGTGGTGTTGGCCCGTACGTCGCTGCCGCCCTGCTTCTCGGTCATGCCCATGCCGAACAGGGCGCCGGCCTTCTCGGCCGCGGGCCGCAGCCCGCGGTCGTAGATGCCGGACGTCAGCCGCGGCTCCCACTCGGCGGCCAGCGCCGGATCCGCCCGCAGCGCGGGCACGGCGGCGTGTGTCATCGACAGCGGACAGCAGTTGCCCGCATCCACCTGGGTCCACACCAGGAACCCGGCCGCCCGGCGCACATGCCCCGCCGGCCGGGGCCAGGCGTTCGTGAGGCCCGCCGAGACACCCTTGCCGAGCAGACGGTGCCAGGCGGGGTGGAAGTCCACCTCGTCGATCCGGTGGCCATAGCGGTCGTGCGTGCGCAGCCGCGGCGGGAACTCGTTCGCCTGCGCCCCCCACTCCTGCACCTGCGCCGACCCGGCGGCCCGGCCCAGCGCGGACAGTTCCGAGCGCACCTCGTCCAGCACCTCGGCGGCGGTGTGCCGCTCGACGGCCTCCACAAGGGCCCGGTCAGCGCCGAAGACGTCGTAGCCCACCAGCGCGGGCGGCTGGTTCGTCACGGTGTGCGTGGGGTTGCCTGCCATGACGCGAACCTACCCGCGATCGCGCCGAAGCTGCCCCCGCAGTGCCGTGGCGCCGCCGGGGAGCGCGTCCGCCCCGGTCGTCCACCCCCGGAAGGTGAGGGCGGTCCGGTGCGGCGGATACCGTTAGGTCGTGCAGCCAGGAAGTGAGACCCCCGATCGGCCCGCCGGCCGCCTCCACCGGGCCAGAGCCCTCTACCGGAACGTATCCAAGCGCAGGACGGCCTGGCTGCTTCTCAAGGACACCGTCAACTCGTGCATGGAGTACCGCATCCTGGGCCTGGCGGCCGAGGCGGCCTTCTTCACGCTGCTGTCGGTGCCGCCGCTGCTGCTGAGCCTCATCGGCCTCCTCGGCTACGTCGACGCCTGGACCGGCGCCGACACCATCAAGAGCCTGGAGAACAACATTCTCGAGGCCTCCCGCACCGTGCTGTCCGACAAGGGCGTCAAGGAGATCGCCGAGCCGATCCTGCACGACGTGATGGCGGGCGGCCGGCCCGACGTCATCTCCATCGGCTTCCTCTTCGCCCTGTGGTCCGGCTCCCGCGCGGTGAACGTCTTCATCGACACCATCACCGTGATGTACGGCCTCGACGGCGTGCGCGGCATCGTCAAGACCCGCCTGATGGCGTTCCTGCTGTTCATCGTGGCCCTGCTGATCGGCTCGGTCGCGCTGCCGCTGATGGTGGCCGGACCGGACGCGGTCGTCCGGATCGTGCCCTGGTCCGAGACGCTGGTGCAGGTCCTGTACTGGCCGGTCGTGCTCGTCCTGTCGGTCGTCTTCCTGACGACGCTGTACCACGTCTCGGTGCCCGTGCGCTCCCCGTGGATCGAGGACGTGCCCGGTGCCCTGGTCGCCCTCGCCATGTGGGTCCTGGGCAGCCTGCTGCTGCGCATCTACCTCACCCACACCATCGAGGGCGCCACGATCTACGGCTCCCTGGCAGCCTCCGTCGCCGTCCTGCTGTGGATCGGCGTGTCGGCCTTCGCCGTGCTCGTCGGCGCGGCGGTGAACGCCGCCATCGACCGGGTCTGGCCGGCCGCCGCCACGGCCGCCGCCCGTGAGGCGAACGAGCGGGTCCGCGAGGCGCAGGTCGCCGAGTACGTCGCCTGGGCCGCCGGGGCCCGCGAGAGCGACCCGGACGACCCGGACATGCCCTCCGAGTTCCCCGAGCGCTGGTCCCGCTTCCTCCCCCCGGAGGACGTGACGGCCCGCCTGCGCACCCACGCCAGGAACCCGCACCACCACACGCACAAGGCGGACGGGGCGGCCGGAGGGACCGGGGCGGTCGGTCCGGGCGCAGCGCCCGGATCCGGCGGCGTGAACGGCGTCGACGGCAAGCACGGCGGCACGCCTCCGCACGGGACGTGATCACCGGGGCGGCCGCCCCTCCGCGCCGGCCGCTACGCCGACCGGGACGCCCCGGGCGGCGTAGCCTGGCGCTCGTGTACGAGGAACGGCCGTCCCGGCTCACCGGCGCCGTCGTGTGGCGCCGCACCCCCGAGGACCCCGCCGCCCGGCCGGTGCTGCCCGACGGCTGCATGGACCTGCTGTACAGCGACGGCAGGCTGCTGGTCGCCGGCCCCGACACCCGCGCCCACGTCCCCGGGGGCCCGCCCCGCGCCTGGGCGGGCCTGCGCTTCTTCCCCGGCACCGCGCCCGCCCTGCTCGGCGTACCGGCCCGGGAACTGCGCGACACCCGGGTCGAACTGACCGACCTGTGGCCGGCCGCCCGGGCCCGGCGGCTGCGCGACCGCGTCGCGGCGGCACCGGAGGCGGCGACGGCCCTGGAGGACATCGCCCTCGGCTGGGCGGCCGATTCCGGGGGCCCCGACCCGCTGCTGCGCCGGCTGGTGGAGTGCCTGGACGCGGGCCGCGCGGTGGCGGCCACGGCCGCCGAACTCGGCATCGGGGAACGCGCCCTCCACCGCCGCTGCCTGACCGCCTTCGGCTACGGGCCCAAGACCCTCGCCCGCATCCTGCGCCTCCAGCGCGCCCTGGCGCTGGCCCGCTCCGGCGTGCCGTACGCGGAGACGGCGGCCCGCACCGGTTACGCGGACCAGCCGCACCTCGCCCGGGACGTCCGGCAGCTCACGGGCCGGCCGCTGGGCGAGCTACTCGGCGGCCGACGGGGCGAACAGGTCGACGCCGTTGCCGTCGGGGTCGTGGACGGTGGCGTACCGCTGGCCCCAGAACGCGTCCCACGGCTTCAGCTCCCCGTGGTACCCGGCGCCCACCAGATCCTCGTAGACGGCGTCCACCCCGGCCGGTGAGCCGCAGTGGAAGGCGAGCCCGACGCGTCCGCCGGCGGCGGGCGCCCGCCAGGCCGGGTGGAAGGACCGGACGGTCTCCTCGGTGTCCAGGGCGAGCACCAGCCCGCCGGGCAGCTCGGCCTCGACATGCGGCTGTGTCTCGGCCCCCTCGGGGAAGACCAGCCCGAGGCGGCGGTAGAAGGCGAGCGAGGCGGCCAGATCGGAGGCCACCACGCCGATCACGGCGAATCGTGGAGTCATGGGCCCACGGTAGGCAGGGACCGGACCCCCGGTCTTGAAGAAAACGGACAGGCGCCGGACCCGGTCAGACGTCCTCGGTCAGCTTCAGGAAGGCGGCCCATGAGGCGGGGGCGACGGTGAGGTGCGGAGCGGTGGGGTCTTGGAGTCGCGGATGTGGATGGCCGCTGGGCGCAGGGCGACTTCGAGACAGTTGCCGCCCTCGCTGCCGCTGTAGCTCGACTTGAACCACCGAAGTGCGGTGCCGCTCATTGCTCTCCTAGTAGTCGGTCCAGCAGGTCCCGTGTGTCCTCGGGCGTCAGGGCCTGCGAGCGCAGCATCGCACACTTCTGCGTAAGGATGGCCACCTCGTCCGGATCGGCGATCAGCTGGCTGCCGCGCTGCGTCTCCGTGTAGGCGAGCCGCTGATGTTCGGGGTCTCCAACAGGACGAACGGGCCGTCGAGCGAGGCGTGCGTCGAGCGGTCCAGCGGCAGTACCTGGACCATCAGACCGGGCAGTTCCGAGCACCTGAGCAGATGGCGCAGTTGCTCGGTCCAGACGCCCCTGCCGCCGATCGGAGCACGCACCACCGGCTCCCAGATCACGAAGCAGGTGATCGGAGCTTCCTTGTGGTGCAGGATCGCCTGACGTTCGAGGCGGGCCTCCACCAACTGCGTGACCTCGTCGTCGCCGTAGACCGGGACACGGCTGCCGAAGACCGACCGCGCGTACGAGGCCGTCTGCAGCAGACCGGGCACGACCTGGTTCTCGTACGACGAGATCGCGATGGCGGCCCGTTCCTGGTCGAGGAACTCCTCCGCCCACATGGGAACCAGGTCCACCTCAGGCATCCTGCTGAGCGCGACGGACAACGCGCCCCTGGTGTCGCGGAGTTCGTCCAACTGCTCCGCCAGATCCGGCTTCAGCGGGCGTCTGCCCTGCTCGATCGAGGCGATCTGCTGCTCGCCGACGACGAACCGCTCGCCCAGCGACCTCTGCGTGTACCCGGCGGCCTCGCGGTGGAGGGCGAGCAGCGCACCCACCATCCGCATCGCCGAGGCGTTCCTCCGTGCCCGTCGGCTCGTTCCCATGCGGTCGAACTCCCCACCCTCGTGCCCGCGTTCACCATCCAGCACCCGTACAAACGAGCTGTACGTGAGCAGGTGGCGGCGGACCCGGACCCGCGCTGGGCGGGACGGCTCACCGAGTGACGTTTCTGCGGTGAACCCGTTCGGCCAACGGGGTGAGTAAAGCCCGTGCATGGCGATGGTCAGCCATCCGTCTAGGGAATCTTTCGACTCGGTAAAGGGCGTCGAGACGCGGAGACCTCCACGGGTCCGCGTCACCCACCCACAGAAGGAGCCGGACCTTGACCTACGGGAAGAAACTGCGCGAGCGGATCGCCGGGCCCGGGACCACACCGCTGATCGGCGTGTACGACATGTACTCGGCCTCGATCGCGGCCAAGCACTACGACGGGATGTTCGTCTCGGGCTTCGGCTTCGCGGCCTCGTACTACGGCCTGCCGGACATCGGGTTCATCGCCTGGCCCGACATGGTGGCCTTCGTCCAGCGGCTGCGGGCGCGTTCCCGCACCACCACCTGCTCGTCGACATCGACGACGGCTACGTCGACCCGGAGGTCGCCTGTCACGTCGTCGAGGGGCTGGAACGGATCGGTGCCTCCGGGGTGATCCTGGAGGACCAGAAGCGGCCCCGCCGCTGCGGGCACGCCGACGGCAAGCAGGTGCTGCCGCTGGACGAGTACCTGGAGAAGCTGGAGAAGGTCCTGGCCACCCGGCAGGACCTCGTGGTCGTCGCCCGCACGGACGCCACCGACGAGCACGACATCCTGCACCGCGCCGAGCGGCTCGCCGCGACCGACGCCGACGTGGTGCTGGTCGACGGGGTGCGCAGCGTCGAGTGGATCGGGCGGATCCGCGAGGTCACCGGGGCAAGCCGCTGCTGTTCAACCAGATCGCCGGCGGCAAGTCGCCCCGCCTGTCGCTCGGCGAACTGTCCGACCTCGGTGTGGACGTGGCCATCTACAGCACGCCCTGCCTGTTCGCCGCGCACCAGGCCATGGACTCCGCGCTCACCGAACTCAAGGCGGCCGACGGGCGGTTGCCGCGGGTGGACCCGGCGGGCGGGGTCGGCGTGCACGCGTCGACCACGCTGCTGGAGCGCAACATCGCCCGCGAGCGGTCACGGCCCGAGGGCGTGGGCGTGTGAGGCGTGCGGCGTCCCGGCCGACGGTGGCCGCGGTGCTCACGGCGGCGGTGCTCGGGGCCGGTGCCGTGCCCGCGGTCGCCTCGGCGTCCGCGTCCGAAAGCCTGATCACCGTCATCGACAACTCGCGGGCGGACTCCATCCTGGAGGTCGACCGCGCGGGCAACCTGCAGGCCGGCAGCGGCACCGCGGGCAGCGACCACGACGGCAGCGCAGTGGACGTGGTCGAGGCCCTGGCCGGCGCCGACGGCCGGCGGGAGGAAGGCTGAGGGGCGACGCGGGAACGCGGTGACGCAGGACGACGGCCGGGCACCCCGTACGGGAGGTGCCCGGCCGGGCGTCCGCGGGTGGGGCGCCGCGACCGGCCCGCCGGTACGGGCGGGCCGGCTCGGTCGGGCTCGGTCAGGTCTGGAGCCGCTCGGTGTCCGCCGCTCCGGGTGGGGGAGGGCGTCGGCGGACTCGCGGCGGCGCACCCACCGCCGCCCGTCGGAGACGGCGAGCAGCGCGTACAGCGCGCCCGCGGACAGGGCGCCGGCGAGCCAGGACAGGTCGATACCGTGCAGGCGCAGCGAGAGCGGGCCCCGCAGCGCGGCCACCGAACCGTCCATGAACAGCCAGGTGCAGAGCACCCCGACGGCGAAGGCGAGGATCGCGCGCCAGCGCACGTCGGGCAGCCGGCGGCTGCCGACGGCGTCGAAGAGGTGGTCGAACGAGGTCACCTTCCGCTCGACCACGCCGTAGTGCACCAGGACGATCGCCGCCCACGGCGCGACCCAGCCGACCAGGCCGGCGAGCCAGGCGTCGAGGACACCGGCGATGTCGTCCTGGAGGACGAAGAAGACGCAGGCCACGAAGGCGACGGCTCCGACGGCGATGGTCAGCGGGCGGCGGCCGGCCCGGATGTCGAGGGTCTGGGCGGCCATGCTGAACGAGTAGATGTTGAGCACGTTGGTGGCGACGGGACCGTGCAGCACCAGCAGCAGGACCGGTATCGCGAGTCCGCCGTAGTTGTCCACGATGAGCTGCCCGGGGTCGACCGAGCCGTTCTTGGTGGCGAGCGTGGCGCCCAGGAGACCGAGCCACACGACGGGGATGATCTGCCCGGCGACGCTGGCGCCGTACAGCTTGCGCCGGGACGCGGCCGGACTGACGAAGCGGGCGTAGTCGCCGGCGTAGGTGAACCAGGTGATGCCCCAGCCGATGCCGATGGCGGTCATGACGATCGACATGGCGCTGATCCGTGCGGTGCCGGTCAGAGCGCCGCCGGCCGGGCCCGCGTAGCCCCAGTCGATGTGCAGGAAGAACCAGGCGAAGACCGACATGAGCGCCAGCACGGCCAGGGTCGGCGGTACCGTCCAGCGTTCGAAGGCGGCGATGGCGCGGTAGCCGGCCAGCGAGACGGCGACCTGGACCGCCATGACCAGGGCGGCGACGACGATCTTGACCGCCGTGTTGCCGGCGTGCGGGTCGAGTGCGCCGATCCTGCCGAGCAGGGCCACCACGAGGTCGAGCACGATCCAGGTGTTCACCGCGCACCAGCCGACCACGACGACCGCCTGGACGGCCGTCGGCAGGTAGTTGCCGCGCCGTCCGAACACGGCCCGCCCGATCACCATTCCGGTCGCGCCGGTGCGCTGGCCGAGCAGGACGAAGAAGCCGAACACGGCCATCCCGACCAGGTTGCCCAGGACGAGCACGGTCATGGTGTCCCACAGGCCCAGTCCCATGGTGACGCCGAGGGCGCCGAGGACCCAGTTGATGGGGGCGATGTTGGCACCCGCCCATATCCAGAACTGGCCGCTGATCCTTGCGTTGCGCCCCGAGGCGGGGAGGGGCGGAGGTCTTCCTCCAGGTCCTGGAGGCCTCCCGCCCTTTCCTCGGTGGTGGTCATCCGGGTTCCTTTCGCTGGACCCGGCGCGTGCGACGGGCCATTGACTCACACCTTCGACCGACGGGGTCTCCGACGGTTGTTGCACGTGTAGTTGAGCGCGTCACGAGAGGACGGATTGTAGGACGTGACCGATCGTCGGCGGACCCCTGATCGCTGATCGGAGGGGACGGCGCCCGGAGGCCGGCCGCCGCCGGCCGGAGCGGGTCGCGCCGCCGGCCCGGACGCGGCCGCACGTCCCCCGTACAGCCCAGCGGGGACTCTGTGCGCCGGAATACATCCGCGCGGTGTGGTGCTCTGGGATGAGCGGTGCTTGATCGGTGCCCGGGTGGCCGTACGGCGGGGGCCGGGCGTGGTGAAGGGCTGGTGGGCGATGACGGCAGAGCAGCCGGCGGGCCCCGTGGTCGGGACACCCCACGGGGCGGTACGCGGCCGGTACGAGCGCGGTGTCGCGGTGTTCCGGGGGATCCCCTACGCCGCTCCGCCCTTCGGGCCCCGCCGGTTCCGGCCACCCGAGCCGCCCGAGCCGTGGGACGGGGTGCGGGACGCCGGTGCCTTCGGGCCGACGGCGCCGAAACCGGCGTACTCCGAGGCCTTCGCCCGGTACCTCTCCGATCCCGTGGTCGCCGGTGACGACTGCCTCAACCTCAACGTGTGGACCCCGGAGCCGGGCCCGGGCGCCCGTCTGCCGGTCCTGGTGTGGCTGCATGGCGGTGCCCTGACCAGGGGATCCTCCGCCGTGCCCGTCTACGGCGGGCACGCGTTCGCACGGGACGGGGTGGTGCTCGTCTCGGTCAACTACCGGCTCGGGGTCGAGGGCTACGGCCTGTTCCCGGACGCGCCGCCCAACCCCGGCCTGCGCGACCAGCTTGCCGCGCTGCGCTGGGTGCGCGACAGCGTCGCCGCGTTCGGCGGCGACCCGGACAACGTCACCCTGTGCGGGCAGTCCGCCGGCGCGATCAGCGTCGGCGCCCTGATCGCCGCACCCCAGGCCCAGGGCCTGTTCCGGCGGGCGGTGCTGCAGAGCGGCGCGCCGGAGTTCTCGGAGCGCGACCGGGTGCGGCGGATGGTCCGCCGGATGGCCGGGCGGCTGAGGATCCCGGCCACCGCCGAGGCCTTCGCCGCCGTCGACCGGGCACTGCTGCTGCGCACCCAGGCAGAGGTGAGCCGGCTGAGCAGCCCCGTGCTGGGCGGCCCCGCCTTCGGCATCGTCGTCGACGGGGACCTCGTGCCCCGCGACCCGCTCCAGGCCCTGATCGATGGCGAGGCGGCCCGGGGCGCGGACCTGCTCATGGGCTGGACCCGGGACGAGTACCGGCTGTGGCTGGTGCCCGGCGGGCTCGTCGAGCGCGTCGACCGGCTCGGCACGGTCGCCCTGGCCGGGGCGATGGCCCGCTGCCACGCCGGCCACGACGTGCCCCGCGGCTACCGCGCCGCGCGTCCCGGCGCCGGCACCGCCGAGGTAGTCGGCCAGATGGTCACCGACCACCTGCTCCGGCTGCCGCTGCACCGGCTCGCCGACGCCCGCCCGGGCAGCTCGTACCTGTACGAGTTCGCCTGGCCGTCCCAGGTCCCCGGGCTCGGCGCCTGTCACGCGCTCGAACTCGGCTTCGTCTTCGACACCGGGGAGGTCCCGGAGTCGGTCAAGCTGGCCGGGGCGGGCGCGCCGCGGGAGCTGTGTCACGCGATGCACTCGGCCTGGGTGCGGTTCGCCGCGACCGGGGACCCCGGCTGGCAGGCCTGGGACGCCACGCACCCGGTGCGGATCTTCGACGGCGGCGAGCCGTGTGTCGCCCACGGTCCGCGCGACAGCGAACTCGCGCTGTGGCCGGTCACGCCCGCCATCCCGGAGCCGGCGTCCGCCTCCGGCGTCAGGGCACCCGGAGCCGCACGGGCCTCCGCGGTACGACGCCTGCGCCGCTCGGTCACCGCCCGACGCCGATGACGGCGCGCACGGTGCCGGTGCCGCGGCCTCCGGCACCGACCCGGTGACGTGTCTCGTTCAGGCCGGTGACGGGCGGTGGCCGCGCGGCACCGGTGGGTGTTCCGGGGGTGCTCGGCGAGCTCCGCTCGGACGCCGTCCGGCGTCGGTGCGGCCGCGTGCGGTGTCGGTGGGTCCGGGAGGGCGTGATGACCGGTGGCGTGGGGTGCTGGTCGGGTTGGGTCGGGGGTGGGGCGGTGGCCGTGTGGCGCCGGTGCGGCTTCGGGAGCGCCGGGCGCGCTCCGCTCGCAGGCGGCACGGGGTGCGGTGCCTGTGCCGGTGGGTTCGGCGGGGGCACGACGGGTCAGCCGCGCGGTGCCGGGATGACGGTGTGATGGCTGTTGGCGGCGATGGCGGGCCGCGGCGTCGGCAGGGGCCGCGGGGGCGGTCGGAGTGGCCCGCTCACACCACCCGCGCGATCTCGGCGATCCCCTGCGGTCCCACCCGGCAGCAGCCGCCGATCAGGCGGGCCCCGGCGTCGCGCCACTCCACGGCATGGCCGGCGCCGAACCGGGAGCGGCCGGTCCAGACGCGTGCCCGCGGGTCCCAGGCCTCCCCGCTGTTGGGGTAGACGACGACCGGCTTCCCGGTGACCCGGGCCGCGACGCCGATCGCGTACGGCACGTCCTCCGGCGCGCAGCAGTTCACACCGACCGCGATGATCTCGTCGGCCTCCGCGGCGTGCGCGAACGCCTCTTCCAGCGACTGGCCGGCGCGCGTACGCCCGCCCTCGACGGTGTACGAGAGCCAGGCGGGCACCCCCAGCCCCCGCACCGCCCGCACCAGCGCCGCTCCCTCGTCGGCGTCCGGGACCGTCTCCAGGGCCAGCGCGTCCGGCGCGGCCGCGGCCAGGATCTCCAGCCGGGGCCGGTGGAACCGTTCCAGTTCCCCGGCGCTCAGCCCGTAGCGTCCCCGGTACTCGGAGCCGTCCGCGAGCATCGCCCCGTACGGACCGGCCGAGGCCGCCACCCACAACGGGCGGACGGCTCCGGCCGCCCGCGCCCGCCGGGCCGCCTCCCGGGCCAGTTCCACGCTGAGCGCCAGCAGCCGCGCCGCCCTCGCCCGGCCGATCCCGCGCCTGCCGAACCCCTCGAAGCTGGCCTGGTAGCTGGCGGTGATCGCCACGCTCGCACCGGCGTCGAAGTAGGCGAGGTGCGCGTCCGTGATCGCCTCGGGCCGATCGGCCAGCAGCCGTGCCGACCACAGCTCGTCACTCAGGTCGTACCCGGAGGCCTCGAGCTGGTTGGACATCCCGCCGTCGAGCACGACCGCTCCCGCGGCGAGGGCTTCGGCGAGGCCGGGACGCGTGCTGCCGGACGTGCTGCTGGTCATGTCTCGACGCTAGTCCACGCGCCTCCCGCGCACAGCGCGCGCGTCCGCGCAACAGGGTGGAAAGCGCTTCCCGCAAGCGGTACGGTCTCGGGTCGGCCGGGGACGGCACCACGCGCCCCCGCCGGCCCGGTCCGCGAGGAACGGCAGCGAGGACGTCCGCTACGACCCGTACTACACGCGGTTCGCGTACTCGACGGTCACGCGCCCCCTGGCGTCCCCGCCCGACAACAGCGTCACGGTCGGCGGCGACCCCGGCCGCTCGGACATCGTGCCGCTGGGTACGGGGGAGGACTGGGCGGCCTCCCGGCACACCGTGGCGTCCGGTGCGACGGTGACCAGCCTGGTCGTGGCCGACGGGGCGGTGGAGGTGCGAGCCCATCTGGTGACGGGAGCGGAGCCCGGCACCGAGGTGCGCGTCACCGGGTGGGCGCCGGGAAAGGACGAGCGGGCCGAACTGGTCCCGGCGTACGGCCTGTCGGACGGCCCGGCCCTCTCCGGCGTGACGGGTGACGGTCCGACCCTGTTCGTCGCCCTCGCGCGGCTCACCGCGGAACCCGGCCCCGTGCCGCTGGGCGATCTGGTGGCCGTCGAGGTGCGGGAGGGCCGTGACCTGACCGTCCGATGGGCCACGGGCCGGGCGGCCGGACGGTTCCGGTTCGCGCCGCGCGAGAACTCGGTTGCCGCCTTGGGCGACCGTGCCCAAGACTCCACCGCATGACTTCCAAGATCCGCCACGTCACCATCGCCTGCGCCGACGCCTACGCCCTCGGTGCCTTCTGGTCGAAGGTGCTGGACCAGCCGCTGCACGAGGACGACCACCCCGGTGACCCGGAGGCGCTGATCGAGGGCGCGGGGCTGCTGTTCGTGACCGTGCCCGAACGCAAGACGGTCAGGAACCGGCTGCACCTCGACCTCCAGCCGCAGGACCGCACCCGGGACGAGGAGGCCGAGCGGGTGATCGCCCTCGGCGCCACCCTGGTCGACGACCGGCGCAGGCCCGACGGCACCGGCTGGGTGGTGCTCGCCGACCCGGAAGGCAACGAGTTCTGCGTGGAGCGCAGCGCGGCCGAGCGCGCCGGGTAGGGCGCGGACACTTCGGCCGCCGCCGAAGCGATGCGGACCTAGCGTGCTCCGTATGAGCGACACCGAACAGGAAACGCCCGCACGGGCCGTCACCGCCATGGTCGGGCACGTGCTGGCCCTGGCCGCCGGATGGACCGCCTGGGACGGCACCCCGGTCCGCACCGACGGCCGCGTGTACACCCCGCACAAGGCGATCCGCAGGGTCGCCGACCACCTCGTCGACCATCTGGCCGAACTGGAGGCCCGGCTGGCGGGCGAGGATCCCCAGCCGGACCACTGGCACGCCTCCGCGAGCACCACGGCCGCGGACCTGGCCCCCTTCACCGCCGACGACCTCGACGAGGCCCGCAGCCGCCTCACCCGGCTCGCCCGGATCTGGGCCGTGCGCCTGGACGCGCTGACCGCCGAACAGCTCGACGCCTCGCCCGGTGAGGGCTGGACCTTCCGCGAACTGGCCCACCACGTGGCGGAGTCCACGTACTACGCGGACGCGGTCGGGGACCTCTCGTGACCGCACGCGCCCATGCCGCCGTGGCTGCTCCGCTCAGCCTGCGGCCCCCGCCTCCCGGGGCCAGTGGGTGAGGGCGATGTGGAGCGCCTCCACCGCCTTGTCCCAGGAGGCCCGTACGTCGCGGGGGCGCCGAAGCCGCCGGTGGACTCCAGGACGCAGTAGCCGTGGAAGGTGCTCCGCAACAGGCGTACGGCGTCGGTGAGGTCGGGCTCGGCCAGGCCGTAGGCACGGAGCATGCCGTAGGTGATCTCGGCGGTGCGGCGCAGGGCGGGGGAGCCGGCGACCAGGCTCTGGTCGATCTGGATCTGGGTGGCCGCGTAGCGTCCGGGGTGCTCAAGGGCGTAGGCCCGGTAGGCGCCCGCGAAGGCGGTCAGCGCGTCCCGGCCCGCCCGCCCCGCCACCGCGTCCGCGATCCGGTCGATCAGCTCGCCGCCCGCGTGCAGCGCCAGCCGGGAGCGCAGGTCGTTCAGGTTGCGGACGTGCGAGTACAGGCTCGCGTCCTTCACCCCGAAGCGCCGGGCCAGCGCCGACAGGGAGACGTTCCCGAAGCCCGCCTCGTCGGCGAGTTCGGCGGCGGCCACGACGATCCGGTCGACGGTGAGTCCCGCACGGGCCATGGGCCACCTCCTCCTTGGACGCCCAGCCGGCGTCCCAGGGTATCCAGGACGCCCCCTGGGGCCCGCGCGGATCGGGGCGTCCGTCAGGTGGGGACCTCCGAGAGGACGAAGGAGAAGCGGGTGGGCTCGGCCCGCAGGAAGTACCGCGGCAGCGGGCCCGGGCCGCAGGACTGGGAGCCGAGGCCGTGCAGGCCGTGGTCCAGATTGACCCACACCGTGTCACCGGTGGTGAGGTCGGTGAGGTGGGCCGCCGCGTCCAGGTGCTCGGTGGTCCAGCGCCGGGCGGTGAGGGAGAACTCCGGGTCGCCCTCGACGCGCAGTCCGCCGAGCTCCGCCCAGCGCACGCCGGCCCGGGCGCCGTTCTCCTGCGGGCGGACGTACGGCGTCTGCATCTCGTCCACGGTCGACTGCCAGCGGCCGACCTCGGACGCCGTCGCGCTGTCCGGGTACGCCTCGCCCGGGCCGCCGCCGTACCACCGCACCCGGTCGGCCGCGGCCAGCCCGAAGCGGACACCGAGCCGGGGCAGCGGCACCGTCCAGTCGCCCTCCGGGGTCACCGACACGGTCAGGCCCAGCCGTGTCCCGTCCGACGTCCAGCGGTACACGGCCGACAGCCCGAACTCCCGGGCCGCCGGCGCCACCCGGGTGCGCACCGTCAGCGCGTCGTCGGCGACCTCCACCGCGTCCAGCCGGTGCCGCATGCGGTGCAGACCGAGCTCGCGCCACAGCGAGCCGTGGCGGACGTCCGTCTGCCAGGCGGCGCCGTCGTCGTTGTCGGTGGTGGCCCGCCACACGTCCAGGCGCAGCCCGGTCACCGCCACCCCGCCGATCGCCGTCAGGGCACCGCTCCGGGCGTCGAAGGAGGCCGGGCCGAGGGTGATCACCCCCTCGCCGGGCACTGGGCCGGCGCCCGCCGGGACCGACGGCACCGGGCGGACCCCGACCGCGAACTGGCCCCAGGCGACGACGTGTTCCCTCGGCGCCCAGGCGGTGTCGGCGGCGAGCAGCGCCCGTACGGTCCAGTGGGCCTCGCCCGCCGGTGCCGGGGCCGGCGGCTCGGGCAGCTTCACCTCGGCCGACGCGCCCGGCGCCAGCGGGGCACCGGCAGGGCACCGGACGCCACGGTCTCGCCGTCCACCTGGTAGGCCCAGGTGAAGGCCAGCGCCGAGAGGTCGGCGAAGTCGTACCTGTTGGTGACGCGGACGCTGCCGTCGGTGCCGTCGCCCTCGATCGCGACCGGTTCGATCACCTTCTTGTACTCGACGAGCCCAGGGGAGGGCCGCCGGTCGGGGAAGAGCAGCCCGTCGCAGACGAAGTTGCCGTCGTGCAGTTCCTCGCCGAAGTCGCCGCCGTAGGCGTAGCCGAACCGCTCGTCCTTGACGCCGTGGTCGATCCACTCCCAGACGAAGCCGCCCTGCAGCCGGTCGTGGGCCTCGAAGATCCGCTGGTACTCGGCGAGCCCGCCGGGGCCGTTGCCCATGGCGTGCCCGTACTCGCAGAGGATGAAGGGCAGTTCACGGCGCCGGCGGGTGCCGCCGTCCAGGCCCCGGCCGATCCGCTCGACCTCGTCGTGCCCCGCGTACATCCGCGAGTACACGTCCGTGTCGCGGCAGTCGAGGTCGCCCTCGTAGTGCACGAGGCGGGAGGGGTCGCGGCCGCGGATCCACTCGGCCATCGCGGTCAGGCCCCGGCCGGTGCCGGCCTCGTTGCCCAGTGACCAGACGACGACGGACGGGTGGTTCTTGTCCCGCTCGACCATGCGGGCCGCGCGGTCGAGCAGCGCCGGGGTCCAGCGGTCGTCGTCGACGGGATTGTCCCGCCAGGCCTGCTCGGTGAAGCCGTGCGTCTCCAGGTCGCACTCGTCGACGACCCACAGGCCCAGCTCGTCGCACAGGTCCAGGAAGGCCGGGTGCGGCGGGTAGTGGGAGGTGCGGACGGCGTTGACGTTGTGCCGCTTCATCAGCAGCACGTCCTCCCGCATCGTCCCGAGGTCCAGCGCACGGCCCCGCTCCGGATGCCACTCGTGCCGGTTGACCCCCTTGAACAGCACGGGCCTGCCGTTGACCTTGATCAGGCCGTCCGACAGCTCCACCGTGCGGAATCCCACGCGCAGCGGCACCCGTTCGCCCCCGGTGTCCAGCACCCCTTCGTACAGCCTCGGGGTTTCCGCCGACCACGGCTCGGCGGGCACCGTCGCCGGCTCCCCGGTGCCGACGTCGATCCCCAGGCCGGGCACGGTCACCCGGCCCTCCACGTCGGAGTCGACGCGCAGGGTGCCGGTCCCGGCGACGTGGTCGTACGAGGCGTGCACGGAGAAGTCCCGGGCGCAGCCCGCCGGGCGGTGCAGCAGTGTGACGTCACGGAAGATGCCCGGCAGCCACCACTGGTCCTGGTCCTCCAGGTACGAGCCCGCCGACCACTGGTGGACCCGCACCGCCAGCACGTTGCCCACCGCCTTCAGCAGGTGGCCGGCCGCGAACTCGTGCGGCAGCCGCGAGCCCTTGAACTCGCCCAGTTCGGTCCCGTTCAGCCAGACCCGGGCGCAGGACTCCACCCCGTCGAACCGGAGCACCGCCCCGCCGTCCGACGGGTCGGGCCAGTCCGCGGGCAGGTCGAAGACGCGCAGGTGGTCGCCGGTCGGGTTCTCGGTCGGGACCCGGGCGGATCGACCGGGAACGGGTAGCGGTGGTTGGTGTAGACGGGGGACCCGTGTCCCTGGAGCACCCAGTGGCCGGGGACCCGCAGCTCCGCCCAGCCGGCCGCGTCGTACCCCTCACGGGCGAAGGAGTCGTCCTCGGCGTCGGCCGTGTCCGACAGTCTGAAGCGCCAGCTCCCGTTCAGCGAAAGGGACCTGGCGTCCGAGGCGGCGTACCAGGCCCGGGGCGGCAGCGCCCCGGAGCCCGGCGAGACGTCCTCGACGTAATCGGTGGCCGTGGGAGTGCGCAAGCTCATCGGTCTCCTAGCTCAGCCGGTCGTCGGACGATCGGTGCGGTACGGCTTCTCGCGGCACCGGCGCGCCCGGCGCCGTTGCGCGGTCCACCGGCGGACCGCAGCGTCCCCTCCAGCGCGAACGTGGCCGCGCCCAGGGACACCGGGTCGGTGGGGATGGGGGAGAGGACGATCTCGGTCGCGGCCAGCGGCCGCCGCAGCGCGCGCCGGGCGACCGCGACGCGCACCTCGTCGAGCAGCGGCGCGCCCAGCCGGGACGCCACCCAGCTGCTCAGCACGACCACCTCGGGGTTCAGGAGGTTGATCAGATCGGATATCCCGGCGCCCAGATAGCGGGCGGTGTCACGGACCACCTCGAGCGCCACCGGATCGTCCGCGGCGGCCGCCGCGCCCAGGGCGTCGATGGTCGCCGTCTGGTCCCCGGGGTGCAGCAGCGGTGACCGCGGGCTCAGTTCGCGCAGGTTCCGCATGATGCCGGGCGCGCCGACGTAGGTCTCCACACAGCCGTGGTTGCCGCAGTGGCACAGCCGGCCGTCCAGCACGAGCGTGGTGTGCCCCCACTCGCCCGCGCTGTCGCTGACCCCCGGTGCAGACCGCCGCCGAGCGCGAGACCGGCGCCGACCCCGGTGCCGAGGTTGACCACCACGGCGTCCCCGCGCCCCCGCGCCGCCCCGAACCACAGCTCGGCCACGGCGCAGGCGCGCAGCGGGTTGTCCAGGTACAGCGGATGCGCGACGCGCTCGGCGAGGAGATCCAGCAACGGCACTTCGTGCCAGTCCCAGTTGGGCGCGTACTCGGCCACGCCGCGGTCCCGGTCGACCTGGCCCGGCACGCTCACGCCGACGCCGAGCACCCGGGCCGGGTCGATCCCGGCCCGGGTCACCACCGAGGAGACGGCGGCGGCGACCTGGCCGGCCACCTGCTCCGGGCTGCTCCCGCCGGGCCGCGTCTCCTCGTCGGCGCGGGCCAGCACGTTCAGCGCCAGGTCGAACAGCTCGACGTGGACGTACGTCTCCGCGACGTCGACCCCGATCAGGGCGCCGCCGGACGCGTCGACGGCGACCAGGCCCCGGGGCCGGCCGCCGGCCGAGTCCTCGAAACCGACCTCGGTGATCATGCGCAGGTCCAGCAGTTCGCCGACCAGCGTGGCGACCGTGGCCAGGCTCAGCCCGGTGGCCGCCGCCAGCTCCTGCCGCGAGGTGGGAGACCCCGCGATGATCTGACGCAGCACCTCGTAGCGGTTCGCGGTGCGGATGTCACGTGACGTGCGCTTCACGGAAGCGGCCCCTCCCATCCCGTCGGCCCGGAACGGCACGGGACCGGCACCGGCGCGGCGACAGGCTATGGGCCGGAGACGCTTCCGACAAGGGGTTAGGAAAGGGGGTGTGAAAAGCCCCGCCGGTCCTGGTCCCCGAGTACGTCCCGGACGAACGCGTTGGTGAACTTCCCGGCGGGATCGAGGGATTCGGCCAGGGCGCGGAAGTCGGCCAGTCGCGGGTACCGCAGGCGCAGTTCCGCCGACGGCACCGTGAACACCTTGCCCCAGTGCGGACGGGCGTCGAACCCGCTCAGTGCCTCCTCGACCCGGCGGACCACCGGCAGCACGGCGGACGTGTCCTCGATCCAGGTGAAGTGCAGGGCCACCGAGTCCCGGCCGTGGGCCGGGCTCAGCCACTGCGGGTCGGCGGCGACGGTGCGCACCTCGCAGGTCTGCAGGACGCCGGCCACCGTCGTCCGTACGGCGTCGAGCGCGTGCAGCGCGTCGACGGCGGACGCCCGCGGCAGCAGGTACTCCGACTGCAGTTCGGCCCCGCTGCTCGGGGTGAACTCTGCCCGGAAGTGCGGCAGCCGCTCGTGCCACGGTCCCGGTACCCCGAACTGCCCGGTGCAGTTCTGCGCGGGCATGCCCGGCACCGGGTGCATCGCCTCGGTCGCGGCGGCCGCCCACGGGAAGTCCACGGGCGCCTGATCGGTGCGCCGCTTCACCCACACCTGACGGAACCCCGGCTCCCGCCAGTCGGTGAACAGGCTCACGCTGTACGCCGCCCCGGCCACCGCCCCGTAGTCCAGCCCGGTCAGCGGCAGTTCGGTGAACACGTACTGCTCGACCTCGTACGCCGGCTCCAGCTCCAGGGTCAGCGCGGTGACCACCCCGAGCGCGCCCAGCGAGGTCACCGCGCCGTCGAAGCGGGCGTCGCCCCGGGCCACGGTGACCGTGGAGCCGTCCGCCGTGACCAGCTCCACCTCCCGCACCGCGGCGGCGAGCGGCCCGTTGGCCACGCCGGAGCCGTGGGTGCCGGTGGCCACCGAGCCCGCCACCGAGATGTGCGGCAGGGAGGCCATGTTGGGCAGCGCGAGACCGTGCGCGTGGACCGCGCGGGCGAGTTCCGCGTACCGGACCCCGCCCGAGACGCGCACCGTACGGGCCGCGGTGTCCACGTCGGTCACCGGCGGCAGGGCGGCGAGCGACACGAGCACCCCGTCACCGCCGGGCTCGGCGATCCGGTTGAAGGAGTGGCCGCTGCCCAGCACCCGCACCCGCGAGCTGCGGGCCACCAGGGACCGGAGCGCGCCGGCCGTCTCCGGGCGGTGGAACTCCCCGGCCTCGTAGGTGATGTTCCGGGCCCAGTTGGTGACCGTCCGACTCATCCTTGCCGTCCCTCCCTGGAGCTGCGTGTTCATTGACCCTCTCATCCGCCGGGACCTACCGTAGAGAGCGGTTGCTGTCCGGGCGCCCGGTCCGGGCTCCGACGAGACGGAAGGTCCCTTCGTTGCCCGAGCGTCCCCAGGCGCTGTTCGCCATGACGGCCCCCAACGTGCCGCGCGTCTTCCCGCCGGACCTGCTCGCCGCGCTGCGCGAGCACGTCGACGTCGACCCCGCCGTCGTGGCGGAGGACCTCGGCGACCCCCGCGTGCGGGAGGCACTGGCCCGCACCGAGGTCCTGATCACCGGCTGGGGCTGCCCGCTCCTCGACAGGGCCGCCCTGGACGCGGCACCGAGGCTGCGCGCGGTGCTGCACGCGGCCGGCTCGGTCAAGGGCTTCACCACCCCGAGGTCTTCGAGCGCGGCATCGCCGTCTCCTCGGCCGCCGCCGCCAACGCCCTGCCCGTCGCCGAGTACACCCTCGCCATGATCCTGCTCGCCGGGAAGGACGTCCTCGCCTCCCGCGACCTGCTGCGCACCCGCCGCGCCTTCCCCTACGGCGGCATCCTCCCCGGCGTCGGCAACTACGGCCGCCGGGTGGGCGTCGTCGGCGCCTCCCGCGTCGGCCGCCGGGTCGTCGAGCTGCTGCGCCCCCACGACCTCCGGGTGAGCCTCGCCGACCCCTACGTCGACGAGGCCGGGGCCGCCCGGCTCGGTGTGCCCCTGCTGCCGCTGGACGACCTGCTGCGCACCTCCGACATCGTCACCCTGCACGCCCCGGACACCCCCGGGACCCGGCGTCTGATCGGCGCCCGGGAACTCGCCCTGATGCCCTCGGGCGCCGTGCTGATCAACACCGCGCGCGGCGCCCTGGTCGACCACGACGCCCTGGTGGAGGAACTGCGCACCGGCCGCCTCGGCGCCGTGCTGGACGTCACCGACCCGGAGCCGCTGCCGGCCGGCTCGCCTCTGTTCGATCTGCCCAACGCCTTCGTGACCCCGCACCTGGCCGGCTCGCAGGGCAACGAGGTCGCCCGGCTCGGCCGGACGGTGGTCGAGGAGGCCGCGCGCCTGGTGGCCGGGGACCCGCTCGCGCATGCCGTCGATCACACCGTCCTGGAGCGGACGGCCTGACGGCACCGCCGAACCGGGACGGCTCGCGCGCCGGTACGGGGACCCGGCCGGGCCGGCGCGCGAACGGGGGCATACGGTGAGAGCCGAATGTCCGAGCCGGGAGGAGATGACGGATGGGCAGCCGCACCGCGCTGGTCGAGGATCTGATGGAGCGCTTCCCGCATGTGCCGCGGGAGGCCGTCTTCAAGGAGGACCTGCTCCGGGGCGGAGTCGCCTTCGACGCCTCCGCGCTCAGCGACAACGAGAGCGGCGAGGTCAAGCCGAAGTCGTACTTCATCTTCTCCTTCGACCACGGCACCCTGCCCGAGCTGGGCGAGGCCGCGCTGCGCCGGCCCCCGGAGGAGATCATCCTCACGGGCGGCCCGTACGGCCTGCGGCGCACCGTCGTCTCCGTACGGGTGAATCCGGCCTCGCCGTACCGGGTCGCCGCCGACGAGGAGGGGCTCCTCGGCCTGTACCTCGACGGCAGCCGGATCGCCGACGTCGGCGTGCCGCCCATGCCCGAGTACTACCGGCACACCCTCTCCAACGGGAAGTCCGTGATGGAGGTCGCCCCCACCATCCAGTGGGGCTACCTGATCTACCTGACCGTCTTCCGGGTCTGCCAGTACTTCGGCGCCAAGGAGGAGTGCCAGTACTGCGACATCAACCACAACTGGCGCCAGCACAAGGCGGCCGGCCGGCCGTACACCGGGGTGAAGGACGTCGAGGAGGTGCTCGAGGCCCTCGAGATCATCGACCGGTACGACACCCAGAAGGCGTCCACCGCCTACACCCTCACCGGCGGCGCCATCACCAAGACGGTCGCCGGGCGGGACGAGGCCGACTTCTACGGCCACTACGCCAAGGCCATCGAGGAGCGCTTCCCGGGCCGCTGGATCGGCAAGGTCGTCGCGCAGGCGCTGCCCAAGGCGGACGTGCAGCGGTTCAAGGACTACGGGGTGCAGATCTACCACCCCAACTTCGAGGTGTGGGACCGCCGGCTCTTCGAGCTGTACTGCCCCGGCAAGGAGCGCTACGTCGGCCGGGACGAGTGGCACCGCCGCATCCTGGACTCGGCCGACGTCTTCGGCGCGCGCAACGTGATCCCGAACTTCGTCGCGGGCGTGGAGATGGCCGAGCCGTTCGGCTTCACCTCCGTCGACGAGGCCATCGCGTCCACCACCGAGGGCCTGCGCTTCTTCATGTCGCACGGCATCACCCCCCGCTTCACCACCTGGTGCCCGGAGCCCACCACCCCGCTCGGCAAGGCGAACCCGCAGGGCGCGCCGCTGGAGTACCACATCCGGCTGCTGGAGGCCTACCGGGCCACGATGGACGACTTCGGGCTCGCCTCGCCGCCCGGATACGGCGAGCCCGGGCCGGGCCGCGCGGTGTTCTCCGTCAGCTCCTTCATGGACAGCCTGCCCGCCGAGGAGCCGGCGGAGGTCTGACCGCCGGGAAACGGCCGGCCGGACGGTGAGCGGAACGGGTCCCGCGTCCGTACGAGAGACGGGAGAGGCGGGGCCGGCCGCGGCCGGTCACGGCGCGCGACGCTGTGATCACTCGATTTGAACATGGCGCTTGTCAGTCCTGTCGGCGGCGTGAAAGGCTCCTGCCCGCTGCGGGGTTCCTCCAACTCCCCTATGTGTGCGGTGAGTTGACCTCGCTCGTGGATGCAGGAGTGCCATGCCCGACCTGCCGGCCCCCAGGACGCCACCGAGGCGGAGCTGTTCTCGGAGTGCTGGGACGCGGTGCTCAGTTACGCCGACCTGTGCACCTCCGGATCGCTGACGGCCCATCAGCTCGCCACCGAGGCGTTCACGTCGGGCATGCGTGAGCTGCGAGCCGTCGGCACCCTCCCTGGGCGCGGCCCCGCACGGCGGCCGGGCCGGCTGCCGGCGATCCCGGAACTGCTCACCGCGGTACGGAACACGGCCGCGGGCTGGGAGGCCGGCGGCCAGGGGCACAAGCTGGACCCCGATCTGCGGCTGTGGCTCAACTCCGCCCGGGCCGCCAGGTTCGCCGGGCCGCCCGCGGGGCGGCCGGTCGCGCTGCGGGGGCTGAGGGACATGCAGGGATCGGACGCCACGTTGCTGTGGCTCGCCGAGGTGGAGGCGCTGCCGCTGTCGGCCGTGGCCCGCCGGCTCGGCCTGGACCCGGCCACGGCCGCCGACGAACTCGACCAGGTACGGAACCTGTTCCGGGTCCGCTGCCACCGTGCCCACCTCGACTCGCCGATGGACGCGGAGTGCCGTGCGTACGCCCGCCTGCTGGACGCGGTGACCCGGTCGGCCGGCGCCGAGACGCCGCCCGACCTCTCCCGGCACCTCGCCACCTGCGCGCCGTGTGCCGAGGCCGCGGCCTGTCTGCGCCTGCACGGCGGCGGGCTGCCCGCCGCCGTGGCCGGCGGCGTCCTCGGCTGGGGCGGCCTCGCCTACCTGGAGCGCAGGCGGCGCGCCGCCGAGGTCCGGCTGGGTGCCGGCCACCCGGGCGCGCCCGGAGCCGGCGGTGACCCGGAGGAGCGCGGCGGCCGGGGCCGGGCGCTGCGCGGCGGCCTGCTGGGCGCGGCCGTCCTGCTGTCGGCCCTCGCGCTCGGGGTGTCGATGATGCCGTTCGGCGGCTCTGCCGACGACGAGGCGGCGGCCCGCGACGACCGTCAGCCCGTCGCCGATCCGGGCACGTTCCCGGTCACGGGCGGCTCCCCGGGACCCGGGGGCCGGCGTCCGGGGACCCCGCCCCCGGGAACCGGCGTCCGCCGCTCCTTCCGCGACCGCTCCCCGGACCCGGCACGAGACCAGGAGCCCCGGCCCCGAACCCCAGGGGACCTCCTCCGGCACCACCGCACCCACCCGTCCGGAGACCCCCGCACCCACCTGCCGGGTCGCCTACGACCTGGTGAACCAGTGGCCCGACGGCTTCCAGGCCACCGTCACCGTCACCACCGCCGAGGCCCTCACCGGCTGGCAGGTCGCCTGGAGCTTCCGCGACGGCCAGCGCATCGACCGGATGTGGGACGCGACCGCCCACCAGGCCGGCTCCCGGGTCACCGCCACCGCCGCCGACTACAACAGGTCCGTCGCCGCGCGCTCCTCGCTGTCCTTCGGGTTCATCGGGTCCTGGCGGGACCGGAACCGGACACCGTACGACTTCACGCTCAACGGGGAGACCTGCGCGGCGGGCTGAAATCCGCGCCGCGGCGTTCACAGAAAACCTGAGTTCTGGCCAAATCCCCCCGTTCGGCGACTTGGCGCATTTATGCGAGCTGTCACCCCCAAGGGGTCTGACCTCGCCTTGATCGACCGTCGCCGTGCGCCGGAGGAGCCTCGTTTCGCCGCCGCCGGTGGCCGGTCCGCGTCCTCGACACGCGCTGCCCGGGTGACCTACCTGGCAGTTCCGTCATTACCGGACGGTACCCCCGATGTGGCGCAATTCACTCGCCCGAATATGGCGTTCTGCCACCATCAACGCCATCGAAAAACCGGCCATCGGCACTGCGGCGGGGGCGTGGCCATGGGGCTGCTCGGCAATGACCTGGCGTTCGCGCAGTCTCTGTCCGCACAGGAGCGCGAGGGCGTCATGGCCCTCGGCACCCGGAAGCACTTCCAGCCCGACGCGCACCTCCTGACCGAGGGCGACCGGTCCAGCCACGTGCTGATCCTGCTCGAGGGCTGGGTCACCGTCTCCGTGTCCACCGACCGGGGCGCCACCCGGCTGATACTCGGCCTGCGCGGCCCCGGTGAACTGCTCGGCGAGATGGCCGCGCTGGACCCGCATCCGCGCAGTGCCACCGTGCGCGCCCTCGGCCCGATAGAGGCCCAGGTCATATCCGGGGACGCCTTCCGGCGCTTCCTCGCCCTGCATCCCCGCGTCAGCGGACTGGTGATACGCCAGCTCACCTTCCGGCTGCGCAGCGCCGACCGGGAACGGTCCGCGCTCGCCTCGCTCACCGTCCTGCAGCGCCTGGCCGTCCGGCTCAGCGAACTCTCCGCGGCCGAACCCGCCGGTCCCTATGCCCCCTCCGCGGCGGGCCGTCCGTCCGGCCCCCGCCCGCCGGCTCCGTCGTCCACCTGGCCCAGGACGAGCTGGCCGCCACCGTCGGCGCCACCCGGGAGGCCGTCGCCAAGGCCCTCAGGCTGCTCCGCGCCCAGCGCATCGTGCGCACCGGCACCCGGATGGTCGAGATCCTCGATCCGGACCTGCTCGCCCTCCTCGCGGACGGCCATCACGAGTAACGCACCGCCCGCCGTGTGTAAACGGCTACAGACGGCCCCGCGTCCCGGGCCCGACGCTGTTGGGACGACCACCTCATCGACGAGCGCACAGCACCGCAGGGGCACGGGTGAACCACGACGCGACCGAAATCACCGAGGAACACTACGAGTTGGTGATCAGCGTCGACGCCAGACGGTCCGGGGAGTACGACGACGTCGACAAGCCGCGGATGCGCGCCCGGATCTACCGGGTGCTGGAGACGGCCTTCACCCACGCCTCCGTGCCCCGCGACGCCCTCCACCTGGAGGACCGCGGGGACGGGGTGCTCGTGGCGGTCACGGGCCGCGTCGCGGTGAGCCGGCTGCTCGGCCTGTGGCTGGTCGAGGTGCGCGAGAAGCTGCGGGACGAGAACCGGGGTCTGCGCGTGCCCCTGGGACTGCGCGTCGGCATGCACGTCGGCCCGGTCCGGCACGACGACCGGGGCATCAGCGGACGCGCGGTCGACCTGGCCTGCCGGCTGGCCGACTCCGCCGTGGCCCGCCGCCTCCTCGACGCCAACGGGGCCGACCTGGTCCTGGTCACCTCGCGGTCCCTGTACGAGGACGTGGTCAGCGCGGGCGGCAAGTTCATCGAGCCCGGGCAGTACTCGCGGGCCCGGCTGCGGCTCAAGGAGGGCGAGGTCACCGCCTGGTGCCATCTGCCGGGCCTGCCCGCCCCCGAGATCCCCGACGACGAACCGCCCGGGACCGCCGCCGAAGCGCCCCGGCCCGGTCCCGCCACGGCACCGGACCACGAGGCCCCCGCCCCGCCGGCGGCCGGACCGGTCCGGGAGCGCCCGTCCGGTGACCAGTACACCGTGCACGGCGACATGTCCGAGCACCACGACAACGTCTACCAGCAGCCCGTGCACATCGGCCGGATCACCGACCGCGACGACGAGCGCCGCAAGGGCTGAGGCGGATGAGCGACGAAAGGCAGCCGGACACCCCGGCCGAGGACGCCCCCGACAAGCCCGACCAGAACCGTTCGGCCGGACCCGAGGACCGCAAGGGCCGCGACGACCGGGCCCGCGACGACGACGGCAAGGCCGACGGCGGGTCCGGCAAGGACGACGACGCCGAGGACGAGGCCGCCGAGCGGCAGCGGGAGCGCGAACGCGAACTGGAGCGCGCCTCCGGGCGGATCAAGGAGTACACCCGCGACCCCCTCGCCGAGGAGCAGAGCGAGGACGCCCCCACCGACCTCGCCGCCGCCGCGCGGACCCGCCGCGCCACCCGGACGCTGTTCGACGTCGGCCGCGACCTGACCAGCTTCGACCGCTCGTACATCGGCAGCGCCATCGTCGGCGACATCAACCTGCACATGGACGCCCGCCGGTCCGGTGCCGGCATGCGCAGCGGGCCCGTGCCCGACGAGGAGCTGCGCCGGCTGCGCCGCGTCCACGTGGAGCCGGAGGGCTACCTGCGGCTGCGCAACACGCTGCGCGCCCGCCGGCTGCTGGTCCTCGGGGCCGCCCCGGGCACCGGGCGGACGAGTACGGCGCTCTCCCTCCTCGACGAGGTCACCACCGCGTCGGCCAACGGCGCCGCACCGGAACCCGGCGCCGGATCGCGGGTGCGGCGGGTCGACCCGGACGGCGGGGTGCGCCGGCTCGCCGAGTCGCTGGGCCACTCCCACGACGACGGCGAGCAGACCCAGAGCGGCACCGGCTACCTGCTGGAGCTGTCCCTGACCCGGCCCGGCGCGCTGCCGCCCGCCGAGATGGACCTCGACGAGCTCGCCGCGGCCCTGGACCGCCGCGACGCCTACGCGGTGATCGTCGTCACCGTCGGATCGGCCGCCAACGCGCTGCTCGCCGGCCGGTACGGCATGCTCTGCCCGCCCGCGCCCACCCAGGAACTGCTGCGCACCCGGCTGCTGGAACGCATGGAGCGCCACGCGGCCGCGGCACCCGACGGCGGCCCCGCCCCGGCCGAACTGCTGGCCCGCGGCGAGGAACTGTGGGCCCGCGAGGAGGTCAAGGGCGTCGTCGGGCTGAAGGACCTGCGCCCGGCGGAGGCCGGACTCCTCGCCTCCCTGCTGGCCGGCCACGTACTCGGCGACCTCTCCTACGAGGAGTTGCTGGCCGGCTGCCGGAGCCTGGCCGCGAGCCAGGTGCAGGAGTGGTTCGCCGGGGTCGACCGGGCACTGACGGCACGGCCCGCCGACGGCGCCGGTGCCGGGCACCCGGACACGGCGACCCTGTTCCACCCGGTGGCGTTCCGGATCGCCCTGGCCGTGCTCGGCGGCGCCTCGCACAGCGCGGTGGCCGCCGCCGCCTACCTGCTGACCTGGGAACTGTCCGTCCAGTGCGACCCCGACAACACCCCGGCCCGCCCGCTGTTCTGCGACGACCCGGAGGCCGACCTGGCACTCTCGCGCGCCGAGGTGACCGACGGCCGGGTCGAGGTGGCCGGCGGCGAGGTCCCGGCCCGGCTGATCTGGTACCGGGGCACCGCCCTGCCCTCCGCGGTCCTGACCGAGCTGTGGGACCGGCACTTCCCGGTCCGGGCGCCGGTGGTGCGCTGGCTCAGGCTGCTCGCGGACGACCCGCGCTCCCAGGTGTGGATGCGCGCCGCGGTGGCCGCCGGCGAGCTGTGCGTACGGGACTTCGACTACGGCTACACCGAGCTGGTGCGGCCGCTCGCCGAGGCGGCCACGCCCCGCCGCAGGATCTTCGCGGCCACCACCCTGGACCAGTCCGCCGGACACGACAGCCACCGCGGGACAGTGCACCGGCTGGTCGGGGACTGGAGCCGCAACGGCACCAAGGCGCTGCGCTGGACGGCGGCGATGGCGCTGGGCTACGGCAACTCGGCGGCCTCCATGGACGACACGCTGGACGGCCTAGCCAGGATCGGGGTCCGTGACGACGGGGACCAGCTCGCGGTCGCCTCCTTCAACGTCGTCCGGCTGCTGGCGCTGCCGGACGCGGACCAGGTGCTGACGCGGATCGCCGAGTGGACCCACCACAAACGCGAGGCGTACCAGGACCTGGGCCTCGTCACCACCGTACGGCTGTCGCTGACCACGGTCGACGAGGTGCTGACGGAGGACCCCGACGCACCCCTGGCCGACCGGGGCGACTGGCCGCTGCCGCTCGCCCTGGCCGCCACCCGCCCCGAACTCGTCGGCCCCATGGCCGACCTGATGTGGACGGCCCTCAACACGGCCCGGGCCAGGGACGTGGCGATGGACGCGCTGGAACGTCTGCTGCGGTCGTCCGTCCGCAAGGACGGCACCGAGTGGACCCGGCCGGGACTCGCGGAACTGCTGCCCGAACTGGCCACCGAGGACCACGACCAGCGGCGGCTGGACTGGCTGCTGCGCCACATGATGAACGACCCCGAGAACCCCTCCCCGACGCGCGGGCGCGTGACCTGTGGTGGCTCGCCGTCACACCGCGGCGGCCGGACCGCAGGGAGCGGACGCGCCGGGAGAGGACCCGCGAGGAGGACAGGCATGGCTGAGGACGAGGACGAGACGGCGGCCGGGGCCCGGCACCCGCGGGACCGTTCCTGCGGGAGTACGCCCCGCTCGGCGCCTACCCGGCGGCGAGCGCGCAGAAGGCCTCGGTGCTGTTCTACCGCAACGGCGGCCACAGCGTGGTCACCGTCTCCGGGGTGCGGCACGTGGACAAGCGGGCGCTGGCCCGGCCGTACAACGTGTGCGAGATCGCGCAGGGCACGTACGTCTCGCCGCTCCAGCTCGAGCTGCCGGCCGCCGGCGGCACCAGCTTCTTCAAGGCCGAGGTGGACATCGAGTGGGAGGTGACCGATCCCCATCTGGCCGCCGTCCAGGTCGTGACCGACGTCGCCGCCCGGCTGACCTCCCCGGTGCTGGAACGGCTGCGCGAGATCACCCTGACCTACCGGGTGACCGACGCCGAACAGGCCAACCGCGTCATCACCCGGGAGTGCGTCGGCGGCCGCTGGAGCGACCTCGGCAGCGAACTCGGCCTGCGGGTACGGCTGTACGTCCGCCTCGGGGTGAACGACGAGGCCATCGAGTACGCGAAACAGCGGCGCGGGGCGCAGGCCGACGCCGAGGTCACCCGGGTCCGCCAGGACTCCTTCCGGCGGATGCTCCAGGGCGGCGAGCTGGAGCAGCTCAGCTTCATGCTGGCCGCCGACCCCGAGGGCGCCAAGGACTTCCTGGAGAAGATCCGCCAGGAGGGCCGGCAGGACGAGCGGGAGCGGGTCGACCGGCTCTACACCATGGCGCTCAGGGGCGAGCTGCACGCCGCGGACGTGGAGGTGCAGGTCCTCAACCTGCTCAACCAGGACCAGCGCCGCCCGCTCCAGGGGCCCATCGGAGCCGTGCCGGCCCGCCGGGCGCCGCGCCAGCTGGAACCGGCCCCCGAGGAGCCCTTCACCCCGGACTGGGTGTCGGACGAACCGCCCCGGCGCAAGCCCCGTCGCGCAGAGTCGCACCGCGCGGAGACCTACCGGACGGAGACCCACCGCACCGAGTCCACCCGGGAGGTGCGCCGCGCAGAGACCCACCGGGACGACGACCCCCTCGGGGACGAACCGCCCCGCCGCCGCTCGGAGCCCTGGCCGGAGGACGACTACGACCGGGAGCCGCCGCGGACCCGCACCTACCGTCCGGAACCCGGCCCGGCCGACGACCACGACCGGGAGCCGTCGCGCGGCCGGACCTACCGGCCGGACACCGGTCCCGGGGACGACTACGAGCGGCCGCCCCGGCGCGCCGGGGCGTACCGGCCCGAGCCGGAACCGGGCGACGAGCACGACCACGAGCCGTCCAGGGGCCGGACCTACCGGACCGAGGCCTATCAGGCGGACGACTACGACCGGGAGCCCGTCGGGGGACGCGCCCGGCGCCCCGAGCCGTACCCGGGCGACGACTACGACCGGGAGCCGTCGCGGGGCCGGACCTACCGTCCGGAACCCGACCCTGCCGACGACTACGACCGGGAGCCGTCGCGGGGCTGGACCTACCGTCCGGAGCCCGAACCGGCCGACGACTACGACCGGGAGCCGTCGCGGGGCCGGACCTACCGTCCGGAACCCGACCCTGCCGATGACTACGACCGGGAGCCGTCGCGGGGCCGGACCTACCGTCCGGAACCCGAACCGGCCGACGACCACGACCGGGAGCCGCCGCGCGGCCGCAGGCGCACCCGCGGCGACGGCTGGTCCTGGGCGGAAGAGGACCGATGACCGCCGAGGACGAGGCCGCCAGGACCTCCCCCGCCCCGGTCGTGCTCGTGCCGGACGGGGGTCGGCACAGCCACGACGGGGCGGGGGAGCGCATCGCCGAACGACTGCTCGACACGATCCGCGAGGACCTCGGACGAGCCGACTCCAAGGCCGCCGTACTGCTGTCCGGGACGCTCGCGCTGCCCGCCTTCCTGATCGGATGGCACGGCGCGCCCGGCTGGCGCGGACCCGCCGACGTGACGCTGGTCCTCGCCGCGGTGCTGTGGGCCGGCGCGGTGATCGCGCTCATCGGCGCGGTGATGCCGCGCACCGGCACGCGGCGCGGCCGGGACGAGGTCACGTACTTCGGCGACCTGGTGGCCGCCCGCGACCTGACACGGCTGTCCGCCCGGGTGGCCGACGCCGGGCGCGACCCCGCGGGGTGGCTGCTCGTCCAGGCCGTCGACGTCAGCTCGATCCTGTCCGCCAAGTACCGGGCCATCCGCTGGGGCATGGGCTCGCTCGCCCTGTCGGCGGCACTGGCCCTCGCCTGGGGCCTGACCCCGCGCTGAGCGGGTTCGCCCGTACCGAGCACTCCATGCAGAAACGAACGAGGAATCAGGGGACCGCCGTGGAAACAGTCACGGGAAGACGGCAGACGCGAGGGGGCGGGATGCGCCGCGCCGCGGTCGCGATGCTGGCGGGGCCGCGTTGTCCGGCGCCCTGCTGGCACCACCGGGTCACGACCCGGTGCCGGTCGCGGACACGAGGCCGGCGTTCCCGGCGGTCAACTACGCCGTGGCCGTCGACGAGTCCGCGAGCCTCGCCGCCGCGGACATGAAGGCCGAGAAGGCCGCCGCCGCCCGGATCGCGCTCGGCGACGTCTCCTCCCGGTCCCATGTCACCGTCTTCGGCTTCGCCGCCGCCGAGTCCGACGGCCAGCGCGCGGTGGACCCGGTGTGCCCGCGGACCGCGCTGGACGCGGCGGGCCGCGACACCATCGGCGGCTGCGTCACCAAGCTGCGCGGCCGGACCAGGAGCCAGGGCACCGGCACCGACTTCCCGAGCGCGATACGCCAGGGCGTCCACGACCTCACCGACGGCACCGACCCGTCCCAGCCCCGGGTGCTGTTCCTGCTCACCGACGGCTACATGGACGTCAGCGACAGCCCCAAGTACGGCGACCCCGCGCACCGCGACGACGAGGGCGACCGGCAGCTCGGCCTGGCGCTGAAGGAGGCCAGGGACGAGCACGTGCAGGTGTGGCCGCTCGGCTTCGGGGACCAGCCGCGCATGGACGAGCTGAAGCGGATGGCCGCCGGCGGCTACCAGAAGGGCTGCGTCGACCTGCCGTCCGCGACCCCCGAACCCAAGAAGGTCGAGCCGGCGGCCATCGGCACCACCCTGGAGGACATCTTCGCCGCCGCCCACTGCCTGCGGCACGAGCGCGGACCCGCCCCGAAGCGGCCCCCGTCCACCCAGGAGATCGCCATCTCCCCGCTGGCGACCGTGGGCAGCATCGTGGTCGACAAGGGCGACCCCGCCGTCGAGATCACGTACTACGACCCCAACGGCAACAAGGTGCCCACGCACGGCAAGTACCGCAAGTCGTCCTTCGAACTGGCCGGCGGCAGCGGTGTGGTGGAGGCCCTGAAGATCGTCGACCCACTGCCCGGGACCTGGAAGGTGAGGGCCGAGGCACCCGAGGGACACCGCTCGCTGCCCGTCTCGGTCAGCGTGCTGTGGCAGGGCGAGCTGCGCGGCGCCATCACCATGGACCCGCCCTCCCCGCAGGCCGGGGACGAGGTCGAGGTGACCATGCGGCTGCAGACCCGCGAGGGCTACCAGATCAAGGACCCCCGCGACTACGACGGGCTGCGGGTGCGCAGCGCCCTCACCGGCGACGGGTTCACCCCGCTGAAGCTGGACCTCAGCGACGACGGCAAGGCCGCCGACCCCACGGCCGGCGACGGCTCCTTCACCGGCTCCGTGCGCGTCCCGAAGGACGCCGACGGCGCCCTGAAGGTGAGCGCCACGCTGACCGCCGCCGGGCTCAGCGCCGACACCCGCAGCGAGTCCGGCGAGGTCGCCCCCGGCCAGCTGCCCGTCACCACCTCGCTCGACCTGCCCGCCGCGGACGTCCACCCGGGCGCCCGGATCAGCGGCACCCTGGCCGTGCACAACACCAGCGGCACCGCGCACACCCTGCGGCTCGCCGTCACCGACCTCCGGTCCGGGCTGCTCTCCGTCAGCCCGGAGCGCATCACGCTGGCGCCCGGCGCGTCCGGCACCCGGAAGGTGACCGTCGAGGTCGCCCCGGCCGGCGTCTTCGGCGACCGCCTCGGCGACGACGGGCTGGACCTCGCCGGCAACGTCACCGTCGCCGACACCACCGACCACGACCGCACCCTCGTACGGTCCCCGCTCTCGGTGCGGGTGACGCACGAGCCGGGCTTCTGGGACAAGTACAGGTGGGTGATCCTGGGCGCCGCCGCCCTGCTGGTGGCGCTGGCCCTGGTGGCCGCCGCCTGGGTGCGCCAGCGCCGGCGCGCCAAGGACCCGTACGGCCTGACCCTGCAGCTGGTCGCGGAGGACGGCAGCGTCCTCTCCGAGCACCAGGCCGGGCACGGGCAGAAGCAGTGGTACGAGTTCATGGTCGCCGAACCCCACCGCAGCCCCCGCATCGAACGGCGCCCGCACGGCCCGTACGCCGTCCAGCGCAATCCCAAGGGCGGCGGAGCGGTCCTGCGCAGGAAGGGCGGCGGCCGGACCCTGGTACCCGTCCGCGGCCCGGTCCCGCTGACCGAGACGCTGCAACTGGCCCTCGGCGAGGACAAGCGTCCCCCGAAGCCGAGGCGCCGCAGGCAGCCGCCGTCCCGCCCCCGCCCCGAGGCCGGCACCCCCGAGAGCAGCAGCACCCCCAGCGCCTACAGCTCCTACGAATGACGCCGGGGACGGGCGGGGAGCCCGATCGCTCCCCGCCCGGCACACCGCACCGCACCGCACCGCGGCCGCCAGGCCGTACGCACCACGCAGAAGGTCCCAGCACGAACCCGCGGCCGCCCCGGCCGCGAGCGGGGAGGAAACCATGAAGATCTTCCAGCCGATGCTCTTCGTCGGCCTGGGCGGCACCGGGGACTGGTCGGCGCCGAACTCGAACGCAGACTGCGCACCGAGCTGTGCGGGCCGGACGGCATGGCACTGACCCGGCAGAGCGGCCAGGCCCCCTACCAGCTCCCGGACTGCCTCCAGTTCGTCTACGCCGACTACAGCGAATCCGACCTGCAGCGGCTGCCGCAGTTCAACGTGGACCCCTCGCTGCGCGCCGCCTACGCCCGCACGTCCCGGGCCACCCACCACCTGCTGCCGAACTTCGACAGTTCACCGGAAGTCACCAAGATGCTCCGGGCCAGCATGCGCGAGGAGGTGGCCGGCTGGCTCCCGCCGGTCATCGGCGAACCCGAGGTCACCCCGCTCCACAACGGCGCGGGCCAGCTCCCCACCGTCGGCCGCGCCGCCCTGTTCGCGACGCTCCGGCACGGCCTGAACCCCGTCCTCGAACCGCTGCTGCAGGCGATCGACGCCATCGCCAAGTCGGCGGGCGAACTCAGCGAGCTGGGCGGCGGCAGGGTCAGCGGCTGCGACGTGTTCGTCGCCTTCTCGGTGGCCGGCGGCACCGGCGCCGGCATCTTCCTGGACTACCTGCACCTCATCAACTACGCCTTCCAGGTACGGCGGTTCGACGGGGTCAAGATCTACCCGCTGGTGGTGATGCCGTCGTCGTTCTCCTCCGCCACCGGCGGCGGGCGCGAGGCGGAACTCAACGCGGCCCGGTCCCTGGTGGACCTGTTCCGGCTGGTGGACCGGCAGAACGCGCCCACCGAGGGTGCCGAGATCGGCGACCTCGACCAGGACGCCGGCTTCGCCATCCGCTACCCGGGCACCAACCCCGTCCGGCTGCGCACCGGAATCCTCCCCACGGCGTTCCTGTTCAGCCCGACCGCCGGCATCCGCGCCGACGACCTGCGCCGCTCCATCGTCTCCCTGGTCATGTCGCTGATCGGCACCGAACTGGGCGACGGCCGCTCCCGAGGCCGCAAGACGGCAGCCGACGACGACTACCAGACCTTCTCCGCGAGCTTCATCAACCGTGGAGTCGCCCGCAGTTCGCTGTCGCCGACCGGCATCGGCAGGCAGGGCGTCTCCACCAGCCTGGTCGCCTCCATGACCGCGCCCATGGACCAGCTCGCCGACCTGGTCGCCGGCCGGATGCTGCGGGAGGCGGTCACCGAACTGGTGGAACGGCCGCGGGCCGCCCTGCGCGGCGACAACGGAGTGCTGATGATCCGGCAGCTCTTCGCCGACTCCCACCTCGAAGAGCTGTGGGAGCGACGGCAGTTGCCGGTGCCCGAGCCCGAACCGCTGCCCCGGGGCGGGAAGAACGTCGAGCAGGCCCTGGGCGAGCGCATCGGCGACATGCAGCGGCAGCTGGCCGCGCTGCGCGCGGACGCCGAGCACCAGGCCGCCGTCATGGCAGACCGCTTCGCCCCGCGTCCCGCCGTCGACAAGCTGCTGCAGAGCACCGACCCCTTCCTCGCCGAACGCGTCGTGCGCGGCATACCCGACAGCGACCACGGGATCGTCCGGCTCGGCTTCCTCGGCATGCTGGACAGCCGCGCCCGTGCCCCGCAGCGCCCGGCGGGGGTCACCGAGCAGCCGCCCAAGATTCCCCGGATCAAGGGGCAGTTGGCCGGCATGGCGCCCGCCCGCTGGGGCGACGAGGCCGTCCAGGCCGCCATCCGGGAGCAGGACGCCTGGTACGAGTGGCGCTGCCGGCTGATCTGGCACGAGGCATGGCGCGACCAGCAGCAGGTCTGGCAGCCCCACGCGGACGCGGCCGGCGCCGACCTGGACCGCCTGGTGCGGGCCTTCCGCAGCCACGGCGACCAGGAGCGCAAGGCCTCCGCGCAGAAGGGCCACGAGCTGTACGAGGACCGCACCGGAATCTCCTACCTGCTGCCGCCGCAGCGCACCATCAACCACTTCTACGAGGACGTGGTCGCCCGGCTGATCCGCCGGGAGGGCCTGCGGGAGACCGACTACGAGGCGGCACTGCTGCTCAAGCTGGTCGACGGGGACACCTGGCGCCGCGTCCACACCCGCAGCCGCCGGGACCCGGACGGCGCCGTCGCCCAGGTCAAGGGCCAGCTCGAGGCGCGCATCACCCGGCTGTTCGCGGAGAGCGGCACGCATCTGGAGGAGCGGCCGCTGCTGCCGGCCATGGGGACCCTGCTGTCCGCCGCGGCGGGCGACCAGGACGCCACCGACCAGGTCAGCAAGGAGGCGCTCGACCTGTTCGGACGCAAGCTCGCCGGCCTGCTGCCCGTCGGGTTCACCCCGGAGGGCACCGGACCGCTGCGGGTCCTGGTCACCCACCCCCGGGTGCAGGCCGCGGAGGAGGTGCAGGAGTACCTCGGCAAGACGCTGCGGCTGCCCTCGGACGCGAAGAACTCGGTGGAGTACCGGGCGGTGGAGAGCGACTCGATCACCGTGGTCCTCTTCCGCAGCGAGATGAGCCTCACCCAGGTGCCCGAGGCCCGCAAGGTGCTGCGCCAGTGGGCCCGGGCGAAGGAGTCCGAGCAGGCGCAGGACGTGCTGCGCTGGCGTCAGCGCCTCGGCCATCGCGACAGCTGGATGGTCAGCAGCGAGGAGGACCGGCGCACCATCCTGCACCGGCTGCTGTGCTGCATGTGGAACGGCCAGGTGGACGTCGTGGACGGCGACCCCGCCTCCCCGGACCGGGTGAGGCTGCGGCTGTTCCCGGAGGCGGGCCCGAACGTGCCCGGCGTCCGCCTGCGCCTGGGCGACTTCCCCGGCGGGGTGTCGAGCTGGGCGGAGCTGCTGCGGTCGTACGAGCGCTGGACCGTCCTCGACGACGAGCGGACCGTGGAGGACTACTGCCGTGAGCTGATGGGCGCGCAGCCGCTGGGCCTGGCCCGGACCGGCAGCGAACCCCATCCGCTCTTCGTCGACCTGGTCGAGAAGATCGCCCCGCGCCAGCTCGAACTGCTGGCCGATCGCCGGGAGCGCGGCGGCGAGCGGGTCGAGGGCTGGGTACGGCCGCTGTGGGAGTTCTGGGCGGAGACGCTGCCGGCCGCGCTGGACAAGGAGTTCGGTGACCAGCGCGCCGTCCAGCCGACCCTGCGCACCCTGCTGGAACACGTGCGCGGCGGCACCCCGGGGCGGGCCCGGGGCCGGGACGACGTACCCGCCCCCGGCGCCCCGCCACCGATGACGACGACTGGGGGACCGCCCCCGTGTCCTCCTACGACACCCACCGGGGAGCGGCCGACCGGGAGGACCGGGACGGCGGCGACACCGCCCGCCCCCGCGGCTACGACCGGCCGTTCGGGGAGGAGCGCCTCTACGCGGAGGAGCGCCCGTACGCGGAGGAGCGCCCGTACGGTGGCGACGCTCCGTACGGTGACGAGCGGCGGCGCGCCGAGGACCGCGGCGCCCGGTTCCGCGAGGACGACGACGAGGACCGCGGCGCCCGGAGGGCGCCCGCCGGCGCGGCTACGAGCGGTCGTACGCCGAGGACCGCGGCGGCCGGCGCGGTACGGACGACGACGCGGGGCAGGAGCTCTGGGGCGAGCGGGAGACCCGCGGGGACGACCGTCCCCCGCCGGGAGCGGCGCGGAGGAACGGCGCCGCCGCGAGGACGCGCCGACGGTGCCCTGGGACGACTCCGCCGGCCCCGGAAAGCACGGCGGCGACGAGCGCGACCGGTCCCGCCGCAACCCCTGGGACGGTGACGCGCAGTGAGCACCGCTCAGGACTCCGGAGCCGTCGTCCACCTGGACCTGCGCGCGGGCGCGGCGGAGCTGGACAGCGCCGCGGCCCTGCGCGCCAGGGTGGCCCGGCAGCTCGGCCGGGCCGGGCTGCCGGAACCCGACGACCCGCTCTTCCTGGTGGTCGACACCCCGGCCGGGCTGACCGACCACCAGCTCCAGTACGAACTGCTCACCGGCTACCGAGCGGTGGGCGAGGTCAGGCTCCTGGTGCTGCTGGTCGGCAGCGCGCCGGGCTCGTACGCGGGCGAGGACGAGGCGTTCCAGCCCGACCGCAGGCTGGTGCGGCCCGCCGTGCTGCGCACCTCGGGCACCGGGCTGCTGTGGGCCGGTGACCTGCGCTCGGCGCACACCGCGCTGGAGCAGCCCGCGGCCGACGACCCGGACGCGCTGGCGGTGCTGGTCGACGTGCTGTCGGTGCCCGACCTCTACCGGGGGGTGCTGGAGGCGGTCGGCACGCTGCCCGAGGCCGTCGCCGCGCCCGGGGTGCGGCTGCTGGAGCAGGACCTGCCGCCGGAGGTGCGCGACCGGGCCTGGCGCGACGCGCTGACGAGGTTCGCGGGCGAGGACACCGAACTCGCCCCGGACGTCCTGCTGACCGCCTCCTCCGGAGCCGATCTGCCGGAGCCGTTGCGCCGGCTGGTGGCGGCCCGCGGCGGCCGGGACCAGCGGCACCGGGAGCCCGGCGGCGTGGCCGACGACGCCCACGGCGCCTGCGTGGAGGCACTCGACCGCGCCGAGGACTCGCTGGCCGGGCTGCGGAGCCTGCCCGGGCTGCTGCGGCCCGGCCGCCGGGACGCCTTCGAGGCGGACGTCGACGAGGCGCGCCGGGCGCTGGAGGAGTACCGGGACCTCGTCGGCACCGCGCTGCGCGGCGGCGGCGCGACCGCGTCCCCCGCCGAGTCCGCGGCCCGGCTCACGGCCCTCGGGCTGCGGGTGCCGTCCGCCGAGGGCATCGGCGAGCGGATCGGTGAGGGACTGCGGGACTTCGCCCAGAAACTCCTCGGCCAGGCGCTGCCCATGCGGTCGGTGGCCCAGCGGTTCACCGGGCTGGCCGGGCGGGTGGAGCCGGTACCCGGTTCGGCGCTGCTGCCGAAGCTGGCCGCCCTCCCCGGCGCCCGCGCCGACGCGCGCACGGGCGCCGCGGACACCGGTGGCGGGCCGGAGCGGTCCGGGACCGCGAACGGCGCGGCGGTGCCCGGCCTCATGGCCGCCACGCCGCTCGCGGCCGTCGCCGCACTGCTCGGCGCGCTGTGGCGGGGGCCGTTCCTCCCGCTGGCGCTCCTCGTCCCCCTGCTGTTCGTCGCCATGGCGGAACTCGGGAAGGCCCGGCTGCGCGGTGCCGGACGCCCCGGCCGCTGGGCCGTCGCCCCACGTGTCGCGGCGTTCGCGGGTGCCGTGGCGGGGGTGGCCGTGGCGTACGCGGCCGGGCCCCCGCCCCTGCTGAGCGGCACCGCGCTGGTGGCCGGATGCTGCGTCGCCGTGGAGACGGCCCGCAGGCTGTGGCACGCGGCGGCCGCCGCCTGGGCGCCGGGCCGGACGACGGCCGGGCTGCGGCACACCCTGGACCGGCTCGACGCCCTGCTGGCCGAGGCGGTCGGCGAGCACTGGGCCGTCGAGGAGCGCCTGTACTGCGCCGACGCGGCCCGGTCCGTCGCCGGCATGCTGCGCGCGACGGCAGCGGCCGCCGAGGCCGAGGCGGCGCCCGAGGCCGAGCGGTTCGAGGTGCCCGGCGCCCGCACCGCACCGGACGCCGGCCCGCCCGCCGAGGACGACTGGCTCACCGGCCCCTCCGCCCTGGAGACGGACGACGCCGGCCCCGACGACGCGGACGGCGACTGGGCCGGCGTGTACGCCTGGCAGGACGGCCCGGCCTGGCAGGACGGACCCGCCTGGGAGGAGCCCGCCGGGGACGAAGGGCACGGCGAGCGGCCGCAGGAGAGCCGGCGGAGGACTACCGGCGCGGCCCGTGGCGACCGCGCCAAGGGGGTTCCGCGCTGGCTGGAGCGGGACAGCGGCGAGGGCGGACCGGAGCTGGTCGCCACCCTGGCCGCCGATCTGACGGACGCCGCCCTGGAGGCCATGAAGCCGTACTGGGGTGCCGTCGAACGCGGCCAGGCCGGCGCCCTCGCCGTGCGGCGCACCGAGGAGCGGGTCCGCGACGTGCTGTCGACGGCCCGCCGCCACCTCCAGCACAACGGCGTGCTGGCCGCACCGCCGTTCGCCGCCGCCCGCCGGGTCCGCGCCACCTCGGCGAACCTGCTCGGCACCGACCCGCACCGGCCCGCCGAACTGGTCGGCGCGGAGACCGACCGCCAGTCCGTGGTGCAGTTGTCCTCGCCCGAACAGGGCACACTGCTCAGCCGCGACCCGGCGGCCGCCGTGTGGCTCAGGTTCGCGCCGCTGGCCGTGCGCGACGAGGTGGAGAAGGCCTGGCGGTCGAGTGGTTCGGCCCAGCCGGAGGACGTCCTGTGGACCTCCTCGGGACGGTACGCCGGCCTGGTGCGGCTCACGCCGCTGCGGATGGGCGTGGTGGACACCGTCCGGCCCCGCTACGGCGCCGGCCCCGACGACGGCACGGACCCGTACGGCCGCGAGATCCCGGACGAGCCGCGGAACCCGTACGACCGCCCGCGCCCCGCCGGCCCGGAGGACGTCCACGACCGGACGGACCACGGCCGGCGGGACGCCGCCGACCGGAGGGACTGGGACTCCTACGAGCGGACGGACGCGTACGGGACGGAGACGTACGGAAGGGAGGCGTACGGGGCGGACTCCTACGCGTACGAACCGCAGCCCTCGGCGTACGAGCAGGCGAGCCCCTACGAGGAGACGGCCCCGTACGAGCAGGCGCCGCCGTACGACCGTCCCGACCAGGACGACCGACGGGACGGCGACCGCTGGTGAACCGCACCCCGCACCCCGGCCGCACGCCCGCGCACGGGCGCGGCCCGGCGCACGCGCACGAAGGAGAGGACCGCCGGTGACCAGCTCGCCCCCGGACAAGCTCGCGTTCACCCTGCCGTCGGGCCGGCGCCGCGTCACCCCGGCCCGCTTCGGGCCCGAGTCCCGCCGCGACCGGCTGCTGCCCAGCTCATCCGCAACTGCGTGCTCGACGACGAGGGACAGCAGTGCCTGCAGGTGCGCCTGGGCAGCGCCGAGGCGGCCAACCCGGCGGCCCGCGCGCTGCTGGACACCGAGGCGGGCACCGCGCTGCACCTGCACCGGGTGCTCGACGACACGGAGTACGCGGCGCTCTTCCCGCGGATCATCGGCTACGAACCGGACGCCGCCGAGCCGTTCCTGCTGTACGCGGCACCCCGGGGCGTGCCCGCCGCACGCACCCACGTGATGGCCGCGACCGACCAGCAGCGCCTCACCCGGGACCTGATGCTCGCCCTGTGCCTGCTGGACGACCAGGGCCTGGTGCCGCGCGGCGTCTCGCCCGCCACCGTGCTCTGGGACGGCGCCCGGGTCCAGCTCTGGGGTCTGGAGGCGATGACCCGGACCGGACGGCCCAGGTCCCCGTGGGGCAGGCCACCCTTCTGCTCGCCCGAACAGCGCCGTGGCGAAGGGCTCGCCGACCCGCGGGACGCCGTGTGGAGCGCGGCCCAGGTGCTCTACCGGCTGGTCACCGGACGGCCCGGGCCCGCCGACCGGGCCCCCGCCGACCTGGGCGAACACCGGGCGCTGGACCGGACGTTGCGGCAGGCTTTCGCCGCGCGCGCGGCCGACCGGCCCACCCCCGCCCAGTTGCTCGAACTCCTCGCGCCGGGAGCCGCCCGCCGGGTCCGGCTCACCCTGCCCGCGGACGAGGAGCGCCCGCACCGGGAGGCCTTCGAGGAGGCGCTGCGGCTCAAGCGGCAGGCACCGGCGGCCCGCACCGGGGACGGAACCGGGGCGCCGGCGGCGCCGGGCGGCGGGGAGGTGCTGTGCCCCTACTGCCTGGAGGCAATCCAGCTCGACCTCGGCAAACTGTTCGTCACCGACAGCAGGATGCAGTACAAGCCGCTGGACCTCGCGGGCATCGGCAACCCGGTGCGGCGCACCGACATCATGCGCGGCGCCGTCCAGAAGTGCGCGGCCGACCCGGACTTCCCCGAGCACTTCATCCCGGTGCCCTACCTGACCTACGGCCGCCCGCTGACCGTGGCGATGGTGGGCCAGTCCTCCACCGGCAAGAGCCATCTGCTGACCCAGATGATCGCGGCCGTCACCGACGGCGGCCTGGAGCCGTTCGGCCTCAAGTGGCAGTCCGTCAACCCCGAACAGCACGCGCGGTTCGTACGGGAGCGGGTGCAGCCGCTTCGCAGCGGCCGGGTCCTGGACCACACGGCCGCCCTGGGCCTCGACGACTTCGCCCGCTTCGTGGAGTCGCTGCTGATCACCGACGCGCGCGGCCAGGTGCGCCCGGTCGCCTTCTTCGACCTCGGCGGCGAGGACCTCGTACGCACCGACGCGGCGCTGCGGTTCCTGCTCGGGGTCGACGCCCTGATCTTCGTGGTCGACCCGGCGCTGGCCCTGCCGCTGCCCCAGCTCGACCACGTCAGGGAACGCCTGGACATCGAGGTGAACCGGGACGGCGACCTGGCCTTCGGCACCGTCCTGGACCGGCTGCCGAAGAACGGCCCGTACCTGGACGTGCCGGCCGCGATGGTGCTCGGCAAGGCGGACCTGCTCAGGTTCCAGCCGCCCGTCGACCGCTGGCTGGCCCGGCCGCCCGCCGCCTCGCTCGACCCCGCGCCGATCCGCGAGGAGAGCCGGGACGTGTACGGGCTGCTGCGCCGGCACGCCGGCCAGGCCTGGCTGCGCCCCTTCGACGCGATCCGCCGGTGCACCCTGCACATCGCCTCCGCCACCGGGGGACAGGAGGCCCACGGCCGCTATCCGGCGGGCGCCGGGCCCCGGCGGGTGCTGGAGCCGCTGCTGGCGCTGCTGGCGATGCACGGACTGATCGACGTGCCGGGCGGCGCCGAGGCCCTGGCGGTGGGGGAGGCACCCGTGCTCGAGACGGTGCCGTGGGAGGAAGCGCAGAGAGCCGGGGATCCGGGGGATCCTCCGGGGGAGAGGAACATCAGTGAACGGCTACCAGGACCGGGGCACGGTGCACCAGGTCGTGTTCCGCTGGGACGGCAACCACGGCCGTCAGGGCACCGGCATGAGCGCCGTCGCCCACTCGTGCCCGCCCGAACGGGCCGAGCGGCTGGGCCGGGAACTCGGCCGGCTGCTCTGGGTGCCCGGCACCGCGGCGGCACGGCCGAGCGTGGTGCGCACCGTGTCCCGCGACGGCGACGTCATGCTCGTCCGGCGCTGGCCCACCACCGACCGGGGCGGCCGGCCGTCCACGGTCAGCCACGTCCTCTTCGGCGACCCCCGGGCCCTGATGACCCGCCAGTGCCTGGGCCTGGCGTACCGCGGCTGGGGGCCCCAGGAGAAGGCCGAGCAGGCGAAGGGCCGGCAGTCCGTGATCGACTGCGCGGAACTCGACGACGTGGCGCGCAGACGGCTGCCCGGCATGCTGGACGCGCTGCCGAGCGTCGAACACGCGCTGATCCTGGTCACCGCCGAGCTGCTGCGCGATCCGGCCCAGCGGGTGTCGCTGCTCCTCGAGGAGAAGACACCGCGCGACTGGCCGGACGCGGACCGGGTGCCGCTCGTGTATCTCGGGTTGTTCCTGATCTTCGGCTCGTGGCTCCGCCAGGAGTGGACGTTCGCCACCTACGACACCGTGGACACCCATCCGCTGCGGCTGATGTCCGTTCCGCGCTGGGAGCCGGACACCGGCACCTCCGGCCCGCTGGCCCGGATCATGGGCCGCCGGCCGGCCGAGCCAGGCCTCGAACACTGGGCGGCCGCCCGGCTGGTGGAGCACCTGCTCGCCGACCCGGACGCGCCCGCCGGCGCGCCGCAACTGGTCCACGGCCTGGCCGACGGCGCGGCCCTCGACTGGGAACGGCGGCGCGCCCGGCTGCAGGACGTCCTCGGCACCGAACGCCCGGCCGCCCGCCCCCGCCGCCGGCCCGAGTCCCCACCGGCACGCGATCCCGAACCCGTACCGGCACGCGAACCCGAACCCGTACCGGTCCGCGAACCCGAACCGGTACGCGAACCACCCTCACGCGACGCGGCGCCGCCACGCGACGCGGCGCCGCCACGCGATCCGGCGCCGCCACGTGGTCCGGCACTGTCGCGTGAACCGGTGCCGTCGCGTGAACCGGCACACCAGCGCGACGCCGCGTCCTCACCCGAACCCGCTCCGCCGCGCGGGCCCGAGCCCCGTACACCACGCACTCCCGAGGCTCCGCCCCAGCCCGCACACGCCCCCAACCGGCCTCTCCACCCGGGTCCGCACACGCTCCGGAACAGATCTCTCCGCCCCGGTCCGTTCACGCTCCCGAACAGATCTCTACGCCCCGGTCCGCACTCGCCCCGAACAGGCCTCGCCGTCCCGGCTCCCGCACACCCCCGGCCCCGCACCCGTTTCCGAGTTCCCGCACTCGCCCGGTCCGCATCCCGCTCCCGCTCCCGGTGCGTCGACCGAGTACGGGACCGGAGGGCACCCGGTGCTGTCGCTGCCCGACGGTTTCGACACCGCCCCGGCGGCCCCCGCCGCGCCCCCTCAGGGCGCTCCGGACACCAGTGGACTCCACCGCGAGCTGTGCGGCCACCGGCGCGGGGACACCATGGGGCACCGCTATCTGCTGGCGGAACTCGGCAGGCGGTCGGACGAGTTCCTGCTGGACGAACTCCGCTCGGAGCAACTGTCGCCGGACGCCGTCGACCTGGTCCTCGAAGAGCTGGGCCGGCCGCCCCGCCTCCAGGCGCGTCACCCGGACACCCGGCACGCTCTCTGCGCCGAAGTGCTCAAGCGGAACCTGTACTTCGCGCAGCAGTCGCCCGGCGGCCCCGAGGCCACCTTGTCGAGGGCGGCGACGGCCGAGCGGGCGGCCCGGGTCTTCCAGTGGGCCGTGGCACCGCTGGCCCGGGACGAACAGTACCGGTCCGACCTGCGGGAGCTGTTCTACCGCATGAGCCGGGAGCGGCACGCCACCACGGGCAACTGGCTCTGGCAGACCTTCGTCGAACCGGAGAACGGACAGGTCCCCGACCTGCCGCCGGACCTGTGGAGCCAGCTCCTGCGGGACGCGTTCCGCAACGCGGCGACACCCACGGTGCCGCCGTCGCCCGGCTCCGACACTCGCGCCGTCCAGGCCCACCACCGGACGCCCCGCGTTCTTCGGAAGGGCCGACCGGTCCGGGCGGACCGTCGGCCGGCAGGGCCCGGCTCGCCGAGCTGACGAACAACCCGGGCTGTGTGCTCGGCAGCGGCGTCTGCCTGATGGTCGTCGTCCTCGCCGCGATCGTCCTGCTCGTGCTCTGAGGAGGCTCAGCTGTGACCGGCGGGCGCAGACCGGGCGGTCTTCGGTTCCGTCACGGATTCCGCCGGTTCACCGACACTCTTGGCACGACGCGGTACGCGACGTACTCGTCGGAGGTGAGCTTCGGGGCCGTCCCCGGCACCGGGAGAGCCCTCCGCGCACATGGTGGTCTTCGGCTGACCGCCATGTACGCGAAGGGCTCGTCGAGCAGGCCTCAGGTGGCCGTGGTGCGCCGGCCGCCCCGGCGGTCGGCGCCGCCCGCGGCACCGCCGGCCGGAGTGCGCCGGCGGGAACCGCGGGAGTCCTTGGCCGAGCCCGAGGCGGCGCCGGTCGCGGTACCGGCCGCGGCCCGGCGGTCGGTGCCCCGGCCGCCCGCGCCGCCGGCACCGCCCGTGGCCCTGGTGCCACCGGTCCGCCGGGCGGAGCCTCGCCCGCCGGTCGCGGCGGCTTCACCGGCCGGTGCCGCACCCGCGGCCGCCCGGCGCTCCGAGCCCCGGCCGCCGGTTGCGGCGGCCGCCCCGGCAGCCGCTCCCGCTCCGCCGCCGCGGCGGCGGCGACCGGACCGTCCGCCGCGCTCGGTGCCGGTCTTCCGGTCCGCGCGGGACGGCGCGGGCGTCGCCGGCTGGGGGACCTCGATGGTCACCGGTACGCCGGACGGCTCGCGGGCGCCGGTGATGGTGACCAGCTCCGGATCGCTCGACTTCACGCGGGCGGTCCGGGGGCGGATGCCCGCGTCCGACATGAGCTGCGTCATGTCCCGCTTCTGCTCGGGCAGGACCAGCGTGACCACGCTGCCGGAACCGCCGGCGCGGGCCGTGCGGCCGCCCCGGTGCACGTAGTCCTTGTGGTCGGTGGGGGATCGACGTTCACGACGAGGTCGAGGTCGTCGATGTGTATGCCCCGGGCCGCGACGTTCGTCGCCACCAGCGCGGTCACCCGGCCGGTCTTGAACTGCTCCAGAGTGCGGTTGCGCTGCGGCTGGGAGCGGCCACCGTGCAGTGCCGCCGCGCGCACGCCGACGGCCAGCAGCCGCTTGGCGAGCCGGTCCGCGGACCTCTTGGTGTCCAGGAAGAGGATCACCCGGCCGTCACGGGCCGCGATGCGCGTGGTGACGGCCTCCTTGTCGGTGCCGTCCAGGACATGGAGCACGTGGTGCTCCATGGTGGTCACCGCTCCCGCCGACGGGTCCACGGAGTGCACCACGGGGTCGGTCAGGAACCGCTGCACCAGGCGGTCGATGTTGCGGTCCAGGGTGGCCGAGAAGAGCATGCGCTGCCCGTCCGGCCGTACGCGCTGGATCAGCTTGGTGATCTGCGGCAGGAAGCCCATGTCGGTCATCTGGTCGGCTTCGTCCAGCACCGTGATGCGCACGTCGTCGAGCACGCAGTCCCCGCGTTCCACGAGGTCGTTGAGCCTGCCGGGGGTCGCCACGACCACCTCGGCGCCGCGCCGCAGCGTGCCGGCCTGCTTGGTGATGGAGAGGCCGCCGACCACCGTGGCCAGCCGGAGGTTGACCGCCGTCGCGTACGGGGTCAGCGCGTCCGTCACCTGCTGGGCGAGTTCCCGCGTGGGAACCAGCACGAGGGCGAGCGGCGCCTTGGGCTGCGCGCGCAGACCGGCGGTGCGGGCCAGCAGCGCCAGCCCGAAGGCGAGGGTCTTGCCCGAGCCGGTGCGCCCCCGCCCCAGCAGGTCACGGCCGGCGAGCGAGTTCGGCAGCGTGGCGGCCTGGATGGGGAAGGGGGTGGTCACGCCCTGCGCGGTGAGCGTCTTCAGCAGAGCCGCGGGCATGTCCAGACCGGCGAAGTCCTCGACGGCGGGAAGTGCGGGTGTCGTGCTCTCCGGAAGCCGGAATTCCCTCGGCGACGACGCGGACGGTGGGGGTGACGAGGCGCGCCGGTTCGACTTCTGGGGTCTGCGGGACATGCGGTTGTCTGCCTTCCTGAAAACAGCACAAACCGGGGTCCGCACCATGACGGTGCGGGCCCCGGTGAGCGGGTACGTGTCCGGCGATCAGGCGGGAACGATGTTCTCCGCCTGCGGGCCCTTCTGGCCCTGCGTGACGTCGAAGCTGACCCGCTGGCCCTCCTGGAGCTCACGGAAGCCCTGGGTGGCGATGTTCGAGTAGTGGGCGAAGACGTCGGGGCCGCCGCCGTCCTGCGCGATGAAGCCGAAACCCTTTTCAGAGTTGAACCACTTCACGGTTCCCTGTGCCATGACTTTCTCCTTCTGGTAGGCAGAGGCCCCATCCGGAGATGCCGGAAAAACAAATAATGCGCCTTTAGGAGAAACATTCCCGTCAAGGCGCACATGAATTCATGGGTACCACAACTGCAACTGCGACAACCGTAGCACACCTCGTCCGGCCGTGGCTCGCGCACGCCCGGGCCGCGGGGGCGAAGCGGACGGGCGAATAAATCGGTGGCGCCCGGCCGCGTGGCGCTCTACGGTGAAGACCGCTTCGCACGACGGCCGTTGGTGGCCGCCGGCGACCGGACGAGGAACGGGAGGTGTGACCGATGGCTGTCTCTGTGACGGGTGCTGCCCGCAACCAGAAGATCATCCACTCCACCTCCGTGGCCTCCGGCTGACCTTTCCCAGCGCGCACGTGCGCGGAGCCGGGGCCGCCCCCTCGAAGGGTTCCCCTTGAACTTCTCCTCCTCCTCCTCGGTTTCGTCGCACCCTCTCGCCGCCTACGGCTGGGACGAGGGCTGGGCGGCCGAGTTCGCTCCCCACGCCGAGCGGGGCCTCCTACCCGGCCGTGTCGTGCGGGTCGACCGCGGCCAGTGCGACGTCGTCACCCCGGCCGGCGTCGTCCGCGCCGACACCGAGTTCGTCGTCCCCCGCGATCCGATGAAGGTCGTGTGCACGGGGGACTGGGCCGCCGTCGACCCGGCAGGCGGCGATCCGCGGTACGTGCGGAGCCTGCTGCCCCGCCGTACCGCCTTCGTCCGGTCGACCTCCTCCAAGCGGTCCGAGGGGCAGGTGCTCGCGGCCAACGTCGACCACGTCGTCGTCGCCGTGTCCCTCGCCGTCGAACTCGACCTCGGCCGCGTCGAACGCTTCCTGGCGCTGGCCTGGGAGTCGGGCGCTCAGCCCGTGGTGGTGCTCAGCAAGGCCGACCTGGTGCCGGACCCGGTGACACTGGCCCATCTCGTCCAGGACGTCGAGACGACCGCGCCGGGCGTGCCCGTGCTCACCGTGAGCGCCCTGCACGGTGACGGCCTCGACGTGCTCACCGCGCTCGTCGGCGGCGGCACCACGGTGCTGCTCGGGCAGTCCGGCGCCGGAAAGTCCACCCTCGCCAACGCCCTGGTCGGCGAGGACGTCATGGACGTGCGGGCCGCCCGGGACGTCGACGGCAAGGGCCGGCACACCACCACCACCCGCAACCTGCTGCCGCTGCCCTCCGGCGGCGTGCTGATCGACACCCCCGGGCTGCGGGGCGTCGGGCTGTTCGACGCCGGGAGCGGGGTCGGGCAGGTCTTCGCCGAGATCGAGGAGCTGGCCGAGCGGTGCCGGTTCCAGGACTGCGCGCACGAGAGCGAGCCCGGCTGCGCGGTGCGCGCCGCGGTGGACGACGGGGACCTTCCGGTCCGGCGCCTGGAGAGCTACCGCAAGCTGCTGCGGGAGAACCAGTGGATCGTCGCCAAGACGGACGCCCGTCTGCGCGCCGAGATCAGGAAGGACTGGAAGCGGAAGGGGGCGCAGGGCAGGGCCGCGATGGAGGCCAAGCGCGGCCGCTGGGCCTAGCGGCCCGCGGGCCGGGGCCGGCGGCGGCCCCGGCCCGCGGCGGCCGTCCCGCCCCTCCCACCTGCGTGTCCGATTTCCGCCAGCCCGCCCCCGCCGGGGCGGGCCACACTGGAACACGTGATGGACGAGGACAGCGGGTACGAGGCGGTGCGCAGCCGGGACGGACGGTTCGACGGGGCGTTCTTCTTCGCCGTCGAGACCACCGGGATCTACTGCCGGCCCAGTTGCCCCGCGGTCACCCCGAAGCGCTCCAACGTGCGGTTCTTCCGTACGGCCGCCGCCGCGCAGGGCTCCGGATTCCGGGCCTGCCGGCGGTGCCGGCCGGACGCCGTGCCGGGATCGGCCGAGTGGAACGTCCGGGCGGACGTGGTCGGCCGGGCCATGCGCCTGATCGGCGACGGCGTCGTGGACCGTGAGGGCGTCGCCGGACTCGCCGCCCGGCTCGGTTACAGCGCCCGGCAGGTGCAGCGGCAGCTCACCACCGAGCTCGGCGCCGGACCCGTGGCGCTCGCCCGGGCCCAGCGGGCGCACACCGCCCGGACACTGCTGCGGACCACCGACCTGCCGATCACCGAGATCGCCTTCGCGTCCGGGTTCGCCAGCGTGCGCCAGTTCAACGACACCATCCGCCAGGTGTACGACGCCACGCCGAGCGGGGTACGGGCCGCCGCGCCCCGCGGCCGCGGCGCCCGCCGGGCCACGCCGGGCGCGGGCATCCCGCTGCGGCTCGCCCACCGCGGCCCCTACCAGTCCCGCGCCGTCTTCGACCAGCTCGCCCAGGAGGCCGTGCCCGGCGTCGAGGAGGTCACCGGCGCCCCGGGCGGCCGGACCTACCGGCGCACCCTGCGGCTGCCGCACGGCACCGGGATCGTCGCCGTGGAGGAGCGCGCCCGGGGACCGAGAGCGGGCGGCGGCACGCATCCGGGCGGCTGGCTGGAGGCGCGGCTGCACCTCACCGACCCCCGGGACCTGACCACCGCCGTGCAGCGGCTGCGCCGGCTGTTCGACCTCGACGCCGACCCGTACGCGGTCGACGAGCGGCTCTCCGCCGACCCCCGGCTCGCCCCGCTGGTCGCCGCCCGGCCCGGCCTGCGCTCGCCCGGCGCAGTCGACCCCCTGGAGCCCGCCGCGCGGGCGCTCGCCGGGCCGGCCGGGGCCGAGCGGCTGGTGCGGCGGTACGGCAAGGCGCTCGACGCGCCCTGCGGCAGCCTCACACACCTCTTCCCGGAGCCCGACGCACTCGCCGGGGCCCAACCCGGTGGCCCGCTCGGCGCGCTCGCGCGTGCGCTCGCCGACGGCACCGTACGGCTGGACCCGGGCGCCGACCGGGACGACGCCCAGCGGGCGCTGCTCGCCCTGCCCGGCATGGACCCCGCCGTGGCCGCCACCCTCCGCGTCCGCGCCCTCGGCGATCCCGACGTGGCCCCGCCCGGCTCCGAGACCCCCGAAGCCTGGCGGCCCTGGCGGTCGTACGCCATCCAGCACCTGCGCATCACAGGAGAGTTGACCCCGTGACGGACCTGACCCTCTGGACGGCCGTGGACACCCCGGCCGGACGGCTGCTGCTCACCGCCGGCCCGGACGGCGCCCTCACCTCGCTGTCCGTGCCCGGGCAGAAGGGCGGCCGCGCCGTCGAGCCCGGCTGGCGAGAGGACCCCGGCCCCTTCCGGGCCGCCGAGGAGCAACTGGCGGCCTACTTCGCCGGTGAGCTGAAGGAGTTCCAGCTGCCCCTGCGCGCCCACGGCACCGACTTCCGGCAGCGGGTGTGGGCCGCCCTCGACACCGTGCCGTACGGCGCGACCACCACCTACGGCGAGATCGCCGCCCGCATCGGCGCCTCCCGTGCCGCCGTCCGCGCCGTCGGCGGCGCGATCGGCGCCAACCCCCTCCTCATCGTCCGCCCCTGCCACCGCGTCATCGGCGCCGACGGCACCCTGACCGGCTACGCGGGCGGCCTCGACCGGAAGCTCCTGCTGCTCACCCTGGAGAACGGTCTGCCGGATCCCGCCCCGGCGCCGCGCCGCTGACCGGACGGCGCCGACGCCCGGCCGGCCCGGCCGCGAACCGCCCTCCGCCCCGCCCGGGTACCGCCCTACGCCGAGCGGGTGGATTCCCCGGTGCCGCTCCGGTCCCGCGCGCCCGCCCTGTGGCACGGTCACCTGCGACGGGTCGTGGGAAGGGCGGGCGGTACATGGTCAAGGCGGGGCGGGCGCTGGCTGCGCTGTTGCTCGCGGTGGTGCCGGGAACGACGGCCAGGGCCGTCGCCTCGACCACCGCACCGCGGTGGACGGGCAGTTGGGAGGCGGCGCCGTCCGGTACCGCGGCCGCGCTGCCCGGTGCCGCCGTCCGCAACGTCGTCCATCTCAGCGTCGGCGGCGGTGCCGTGCGGATCCGGCTCAGCAACCGCCTCGGCACCGCGCCCCTGCGGCTCGGCGCGGTCACGGTGGCGCTGCGACGGGCCGCGGGCCCGGACGCCGTACCCGGTACCCTGCGCACCGCCACCTTCCAGGGTGCGCCGACGGCCACCGTCCAGCCCGGCCGGGACGTGCTCACCGATCCCGTCCCGCTCGCCGTGCCGGCCGCCGCCGATCTGCTGGTCACCGTCCTCACCCCGGACGACTCCGGGCCCGCGACGTTCCACCGCACCGCCCTGCAGACCAGCTACCTGGCCCCGGGCGGCTCGGGCCACGCGGCCGACGAGACCGGCTCCGCCTACACCCTGGCCACCGGCTCCTGGTACTACGTCACCGGCGTCGACGTCCTCGGCACCGCCGAGGGCAGCGTCGTCGCGTTCGGCGACTCGCTCACCGACGGCAACGGCTCCACCCCCGACGGCAACCGCCGGTGGCCGGACCGGCTCTTCGAACGGCTGGGGCGCCTCGGCGTCCTCAACGCCGGTGTCGCCGGCAACCGCCTGCTGCGCGACGGCACCGGGCCGAGCGCTCTGGCCCGGCTGGACGCCGACGCCCTGGACCGGGCCGGGGCGCGGGTCCTGGTCGTGCTGGAGGGCATCAACGACATCAAGGGCACCCCCGTTGCGGACGACCCCGCCGCCTTCGCCGCCGCGTACCGCACCCTCGTCGCGCGCGCCCACGCCCACGGGATCAGGGTCGTCGGCGTGACCCTCACGCCGTACGCGGGGTACAGCGCGTACACGGCGGCCGGTGAGTCCGTACGGCAGCGGGTCAACGCGTTCATCCGCACCGGCGGCGCCTTCGACGCCGTCGCCGACGCCGACGCCGCCGTGCGCGACCCGGCCCGCCCCGAGCGCATCCTGCCCGGCTACGACCCCGGCGACCATCTGCACTTCAACGACGCCGGCATGCGCGCGATCGCCGACACCGTCGCCGCGGCCCTCGCCCGCTGACCGGTCAGCCCCACAGCACGGCGCCCAGCCACGCCCCCGCGATCAGCAGACACGCGAACAGCTCGACGAGCACGCTGGAGCCGCCCGACCGCATCGTGCTGCGCAGCGCGGACACCGCCTCGCCGTGCCCGCCGAGCCGCAGCCGCTCGTGCAGGTAGATACCGGTCAGGAAACCCGGCAGCGCGCCGAGCACCGGCAGCAGCACGAAGCCGAGGACGGCACCCGTCCCGGCGTACACGGCCATGCGGGGCGTGGCGCCGCTCGCCCGCAGCCGGCGCGGGGGCAGCGTCCAGCGCACCACCAGGGACAGCAGCAGCACCCCGGTCGCGCCCACCAGCACCGCCCAGGCCAGCGGCCGGGGGTCCTTCAGCGCCCACCACAGCACCGCGGCCCACACCAGCCAGGACCCCGGCGCTCCGGGCACCAGCACTCCGCACAGGCCGAGCGCGATCACCACGCCGACCAACAGGAGTTCCCACGCTCCCATCTGCCCAGCGTGCCCGAGGAGTGAAGGAGCCGCAGATCAGGAGGGTTCGTCGCGGGACACCCAGCCGCGCTCGTAGGCGTGCCAGCCCAGTTGCAGCCGGGTCGTCACCCCGGCCAGCTCCATCAGCCGCTTCACCCGGCGCTGCACGGTCCGCAGGCCCAGGTCGAGCTGTTTGGCCACGCTCACGTCGGTCAGCCCGGCCAGCAGCAGCGACAGCACCTCCAGGTCGGTCGGGTCCGGCCCGTCCGGCTGCTGCTCGGCCACCCCGGAGCCGGCCAGCCTCAGCGGCAGCGCCTCGCGCCACACCGAGTCGAACAGGCCCGCCAGCAGCTCCAGCAGCCCGCTCGCGTGCACCACCAGCGCGGCCGGCTCCACCGTTCTGGTGGTGAGCGGCACCATGGCGAGCGACCGGTCGGCGATCACCAGCTTCGTCGGCACCCGGTCCATCACCCGCACCCGTTCGTTCCGGCCCAGCGCCGCCGCCAGCTCGGTCAGCCCGTGCGGCAGGTCCAGCACGTCGCGCTCCACCACCACCCGGTAGCGGACCCCGCGCCCCGCCGCCTGCGCCTCCGCGTCGTTCTCCATCCCGGAGACCACCATCGGGTTGCCGGTGACCAGTGCGCACACCTCCTCGGTGGCGCCGAGCTGCATCTGCAGGAAGCGCTGTGCCACCGCCGAGGCGCCGGTCACCACCTCCACCAGGTCGTGCACCTCCGGCTCGGCCGCCGTGGCCCGGTACTCCTCGGCCAGCAGCGCCGCCGTCAGCTCCGCCTTCTCCAGCTCGTGCCGCCGCTGCGTCAGCAACGCGGCCAGCGCCACGCCGGGCGGCGCCGCCACCCAGCGGCCCGGCCGGGCCGGGGACTGGGCCGCCAGGCCGTGTCCCTCCAGCCGGCGCAGCGCGCGCTCGGTGTCCGGTTCGGCCAGCGACAGCCGCCGCGCCAGATCCGCCACCTCGGCGGCGCCCACGGACACCAGCGCCCGGTACGCGGACTCGTGGGTCTCGTCCAGGCCTATCGCTGCCAGCATCGAGCCGGGTTCCCCTTTCCTGCGAACAAGCCATTCACGCGGGCGGTCCGTGGCGGAAACCGGTCACGGCGCAAACCCGCCGCCGCACATCATCGCCGTACCCGCGGTCACTCTGCCAGGGTGAACAGCACTGGCGGACACCCGGCCGGGCCGGCGGCGCACAGCCGTGGCCCAGGAATCCCGGGCATGATCCGACCGGATCCGGCCACCCGGCGAGGCGTGGCCCGGTCACCCAGAACGTCGCCGGGCGGTCCTCCCGTGGGGGGTGGGACCGCTCGGCGGCCATCACGCCTTCCTCGTACGGCAGTTCGGGCCATCCTCCACCGCGGCGCGCCACCGTGGACGCGGACGCCGGAATTTCCCCGTGCCCCGTTTCCATATGGCCTCCGCGGTGGACAATCAGGGACATGAGCCAGCAGGGGGGCAGGCCCGCCCGTCATGACGACGACTGGTGGGGACAGCTGTACGACGACTCCACCGAGGACACGGGGCCCACACCGGCCCCCGACTCCCTGGACGACCGCTACACCTCGGCGCGCGACGCGGTACGGGAGCGCCCCGGCGGCAACGAGACCTCCGGCGCGCCCCCGCAGCCCGGCGGCACCCGGGAGTTCGCGGAACCAGACGGCACACGGGGATTCGCGGAGCCGGACGGCATACCGGCGTTCGCGGAACCGCCGCCCGACCGGCCGTCGCCTGAGCAGCCGCTCGCGGAGCGCCCGGTCTCCGATCGGCCGCCGTCGGGGCAGCCGCCCGCCGGCCGCCGGTTGCCCGACAGGGCTTCCCCGGACCCCGCGGTGCCGCCCCAGCGCACCCCGGCCCCGCCGGGGGCGGCCTCGGTCCTGCCGGTGGCACCCCCTGTTCCGCCCAACGCGCCCCCGGTCCCGCCGGGTGCGGCCTCGGTCCCGTCCAGCGCACCCCCGGTTCCGCCCAACACACCCTCGACCGATCCAGGTGCGGCCTCGGTCTCGTCGGGGCTGGGCTCGGTCCCGTCCCACGCGCCCCCGACCCCGTCCAGCGCACCCCGGTCCCGCCGGAGGTGGCCCCGCCCCCTTCGGAGGCAGCCCCGGTCCCGCCGGGTGCGGCCTCGGTCCCGCCGGGTGCAGCCCCGGTCCCGCCGGGTGCGGCCTCGGTCCCGCCCGGCGCACCCCCGGTCCCGCCGGGTGCGGCCTCGGTCCCGCCGGGTGCAGCCCCGGTCCCGCCGGGTGCGGCCTCGGTCCCGCCCAGCGCACCCCCGGTCCCGCCGGGTGCGGCCTCGGTCCCGCCGGGTGCAGCCCCGGCTCCACCAGAAGCAGCCCCGACTCCGCAAGGCGCGCCCCCGGTCCCGCCCAGCGCACCCCCGGTCCCGCCGAAGGCGGCCCCGGCCGTGGCCTCCGGGTCTCCGGTGCCCCCGCGTTCTCCCTACGCCGCCCCCGCCTCCGTGCCCTCCGCGGTCCCCGCGCCGCCCTCCGCCCTCGACCACGTCGGCTCCGGGCCCCCACCTACGACCCCGAGCCCACCGCGCTGCCCCTCGCCGATCCGGACGAGCTGGCGGAGCAGGTCGCCGACACCGCGCTGGACGGGGCCCGCTACGGCACCTGCACCCTGCGGGCCGTGTCGCTGCGCGGGGACTCGGCGCGGTACCGGGGCGAGCCGCGCCGGGACGCGCTGCTGACCGCGCGGTTCGGCACCGGCGAACAGGCGCTGGTGCTCGTCGCCATGGCGACCGGCGCCCGGACGGCGCACGGCGCGCACCGGGTGGCCGCGGAGGCGTGCCGGCTGATCGGCCGGGCCGTCGGCCGCAGTCACGGGCGGCTGGTCGAGGACCTCCGGGCCGCCCGGCGCGGCGAACTCAAGTCCGGCCTGCAGCGGCTGACCGACCGCAGTCTCGGCAGGCTGCGGGCCGACGCCGCCGATCGGGGCCTGGACCCCGAGGAGTACACCGCCGGCCTGCGCTGCCTGCTGCTGCCCGCCGACCCCGGCTGCCGCACCCGCGTGTTCTTCGGCGCCGGCGAAGGAGGACTGTTCCGGCTGCGCGGCGGCGAGTGGCAGGACATAGAGCCCCGCGTGCCGTCCGGCGGCACCACGGGCGAACCGGTCGTCGGCTTCGGCTCGGCCCCGGCCGAGACCCCGAGGGCGACCGGCTCACCATGGACTTCGGCATCCCGGTTCCGCCGAGTCCCTTCGAACCCGCCCCCGAACCGCCCCGCGAACGCTTCCGCTTCCGGGCCTCGGTAGCCCGCCCGGGTGATGTGCTGGTGATGGCGACCGGCGGCCTCGCCGAACCCCTGCGCGGTGAGCCCGCGCTCTGCGCCTACCTCGCCCGCCGCTGGTCCGGCCCCACCCCGCCCGGCCTCGCCGCGTTCCTCGCGGACGCCCAGGTGCGGGTGAAGGGTTACGCCGACGACCGTACGGCGGCGGCCGTGTGGGAGGCGTAACCGCCGCCCCTGTGACTTGATGGACCGGGAGGGCGTATCCCGGGACAGCGAAGGGGCAGACGACAGCCATGGCCAAACAGAACGTCGCCGAGCAGTTCGTCGACATCCTCGTCCGGGCCGGTGTGCGCCGCCTCTACGGCGTCGTGGGAGACAGCCTCAACCCGGTCGTGGACGCGGTGCGCCGCCACTCCGCTGTGGACTGGATCCACGTACGCCACGAGGAGACCGCCGCCTTCGCGGCCGGCGCCGAGGCCCAGATCACCGGCCGGCTCGCGGCCTGCGCCGGCTCCTGCGGCCCCGGAAACCTGCACCTCATCAACGGCCTGTACGACGCGCACCGTTCCATGGCCCCGGTGCTCGCCCTGGCCTCGCACATCCCCTCCAGCGAGATCGGCCTCGGCTACTTCCAGGAGACCCATCCGGACCGGCTCTTCCAGGAGTGCAGCCACTACAGCGAGCTGATCTCCAGCCCCAAGCAGATGCCCCGGCTGCTGCAGACCGCCATCCAGCACGCCGTCGGGCAGAGCGGTGTGAGCGTGGTCGCGCTGCCCGGTGACATCGCAGACGAGCCGGCCCCGGAACGCGCCTTCGAGAGCGCCCTCGTCACCTCCCGGCCCACGATCAGGCCCGGCGACGCGGAGCTCGACAAGCTCGTGGACATGATCGACGAGGCCGGCAAGGTCACCCTCTTCTGCGGCAGCGGCACGGCCGGCGCGCACGCCGAGGTGATGCGGTTCGCCGAGAGGATCAAGTCCCCGGTCGGACACGCCCTCAGGGGCAAGGAGTTCATCCAGTACGACAACCCGTTCGACGTCGGCATGAGCGGGCTGCTCGGCTACGGCGCCGCCTACGAGGCCACCCACGAGTGCGACCTGCTGATCCTGCTCGGCACCGACTTCCCGTACAACGCCTTCCTGCCGAACGACGTGAAGATCGCCCAGGTCGACGTGCGGCCCGAGGTGCTCGGCCGGCGCTCCCGGCTCGACCTCGCGGTGTGGGGCGACGTGCGCGAGACGCTGCGCTGCCTCGTCCCGCGGGTGAAGGAGAAGACCAACCGGCGCTTCCTCGACCGGATGCTGAAGAAGCACGCCGACGCGCTGGAGGGCGTGGTCAAGGCCTACACCCGCAAGGTCGAGAAGCACGTGCCCATCCACCCCGAGTACGTGGCCGCCGTGCTCGACGAAGTCGCCGCCGACGACGCGGTGTTCACCGTCGACACCGGAATGTGCAACGTGTGGGCCGCGCGCTACATCTCGCCCAACGGCCGCCGCCGGATCATCGGTTCCTTCTCGCACGGCTCCATGGCGAACGCGCTGCCGATGGCGATCGGCGCCCAGTTCACCGACCGCCGCCGGCAGGTCGTCTCCATGTCCGGCGACGGCGGGTTCGCCATGCTGATGGGCGACTTCCTCACCCTCGTGCAGTACGACCTGCCGGTGAAGGTCGTGCTGTTCAACAACTCCGCGCTCAGCATGGTCGAACTGGAGATGCTGGTCGCGGGTCTGCCCTCGTACGGCACCGCGAACACCAACCCGGACTTCGCCGCCGTGGCCCGCGCCTGCGGTGCCTACGGGGTGCGGGTGGAGAAGCCCAAGCAGCTCGCCGGGGCGCTCAAGGACGCCTTCCGGCACAAGGGGCCGGCGCTGGTGGACATCGTCACCGATCCCAACGCGCTGTCCATCCCGCCGAAGATCAGCGCCGAGATGGTCACCGGGTTCGCGCTGTCCGCCTCGAAGATGGTGCTGGACGGCGGGGTCGGCCGCATGGTCCAGATGGCCCGCTCCAATCTGCGCAACGTCCCCAGGCCCTGAGACACCCCCGAAGACGGTGCTTTTTGGCCACTTTCACTGCCCGTGACGGCGGGCCGTCCAGTGGTGCCACACGTCCCGGTCTGTCCGTCCTGGGGCGTCCGGGGCACGGTACGGGGGTCCTGCGGGGCCGAGCGGGATCGCGGCGGGGTCCGGGGCCGTGCGCGAGGAGCGGGCAAACGTGGCCGAACACACGGCCGTCGGCCGGACCCCAGGACTGCCCGCAGGCGCATGGGGAATGGATCCCCGTGAACGTGTTCGACCAGGAGGGGCAGGGCCGGAAACGTGCGGGCGGGGGTCATGAAGAGGCAGGCACGAGGGGGCGGTCCCGTAGCCATCGGGGCCTCCTCGGCTCAAGTGGGGGAACGGACCGACACCATCACCGAACGCGAGTGGCACCAGCAGCGGCTCAGCCGCAGGCTGGGGCGGGCGGACCTCAGGGCGGTGCCCGAGGCGCGCCGGGAACTGCGCGAACTGCTGCGGCACTGGGGCAGGCCGGGCCGCTCGGAGATAGCCGAACTGCTCACCAGCGAACTCGTCACCAACGCGCTCGTGCACACCGACCGGGAGGCCGTGCTGACCGCCGTCGTCTCGGACGGCGGACTGCGCGTGGAAGTCAGGGACTTCGTGGCCCGCGGGCCGCTGCCGCGGACACCGGACACGGGCGAGGACACCAACGGCCGGGGGCTGGTCCTGGTGGAGTCCCTCGCGGACTCCTGGGGCGTACGGCCGCACGGCGTGGGCAAGTCGGTGTGGTTCGAACTCGGCGCCGACGCGGCCTGAGGCGGACCGGCCGCGGAGACGGACACGGGACGGGGGCGTGACCCGCGCGGTCACGCCCCCGTCCCGTACTGAGCCCAGTCCCCGATCCCCGGTCCCCGGTGCGGTGCTATCCGAACTGCTGCTCCAGATCCTTCAGTTTGCGCTCCAGCGAGTCCAGGCGCGGCAGTCCCATCGTGTCGTCCTCCGCGGTGAGGTCGACGGTGATCGCCTCAGTGCCCTTGCGGACCGGCTGAAGGGAGGGCAGAGAGCGCGCGGGCAGCGGTTCCGGCGTCGATATGGCAGGCTCCGCGGTCGCCGGCGCGGGGCCGCGCTCCACCGCCTGCACCTCCACCTGCCGTGCGCCGCGTCCGCCGAAGCCCCGCTGGCCCCGGCTGATGGCACGCAGTTGGGCGCGCTCGACGCGCTGCTGGTCACGCCGGCGCCGGCGCGCCTCTTCCTTCTGCCGCTTGTCGTCGCGCACCTCCTCGACCGCCTCGTCCAGGCTGCGCACGCCCTCCAGGAGCATGAGGGACCACGCGCCGTAGGTCTCGCGCGGCGCCCGCAGCCAGCGGACGATACGGATCTGCGGGAGCGGGCGGGGCACCAGGCCCTGCTCGCGCAGCGCCGCCCGGCGGGTCTGCTTCAGCGCGCGGTCGAACAGGACGGCCGCGGACAGCGACATGCCGGAGAAGAACTGCGGGGCACCGTCGTGTCCCATGCCCCGCGGCGCGTGCACCCAGTTGAACCACGCCGCCGCCGCGGCGAACATCCACACCAGTATCCGGGAGCCCAGGGCCGCGTCACCGTGGCTGGCCTCGCGCACCGCGAGGACGGAGCAGAACATCGCCGCGCCGTCCAGGCCGAACGGCACCAGGTACTGCCAGCCGCCGGTCAGCCCGAGATTCTGCTCACCGAAGCCGACCAGACCGTGGAAGGAGAGGGCGGCCGCGACCGCCGCACAGCAGAAGAGCAGAACGTAGGAGGCCGTGCCGTAGACGGCCTCCTTGCGCCTGCGGCGCTCCTCGCTGCGCTCCCACGAGTCGTCCGCATTCGCGTTCTCCCCGGAGGAGCGCTTGCCGCGCGCGAGCACCGCCACCGCCGCCAGCAGGCCCAGGAGCAGCACGGCGCCCGGAAGCAGCCAGTTCAGCGATATGTCGGTCAGTCTCATCAGGGGTCCCTTGCATTGGGATAGGGCGTAACGCCCGCCATAGTGGCCCACTCCGGACGGCCCTCAGAGGGTTTCGGGGCAAGAGGCCGCCAACGAGGTGCAAGGGGATGCCCAAGGCGACGATCTGCTCGAACTGCCGTGTGAGGGGCGGGAGTTGAGTTCGAATAAGACTACCCGTACGGATGGTTCCCCGGAAAGTTCCCGATGCGGGTGGGGGAGTTGTGAAACGTCTGTCCGCGGCCGGTGGTCCGATCGCGATGATCTTAGGGGACGCGGGGCGCGCGTCCGGACCTGAGGGAGGCTCAGGCCGCCGCTGTGGCGCTGAACTCGGTGATCCGGTCGCTGTCGCGGGTGCGCGGGCAGGTGGCGCAGGTGTCCTCGGGGCGCACGGTGTAGAACATGCAGCAGCTCGCCCGGTCCCGGGTGGCCAGCGGCTCGCCGTCCGGCCCGGTCAGCACGCGGAACGCCGCCGAGCCCGCGTACGGCCGGGTCGCCCCCGGCAGCAGCAGCTCCAGCTCCCGCACGGCCCGCCGCTCCTCGTCCGCGCCGAGCAGGTGGGCCACGTACCACAGGCCTTCCACGATCTCGTCGGTCGCCATGCCCCACAGGGCGCGCCCGCGCCGCCGCATCCGCGGCCCGAAGGCTTCGAGCACCGGCTCCAGGTGCTCGGCGACGGCCGCGCGCACCTCGGCCCGCAGCGCCTCCTCGTCCGGCACGACGACCGCGCCGGGCAGCGCGGCCGCCGGATCGCCCGGCAGGCAGGCGAAGGAGGCCGGGCGGACGGCCATGCGGCCGGCAGAGCGGTCGTAGGAGACGGCCGTCACGGGCAGCCGGGGCACCCGGCGGCGCAGGAACCACGGGGCGGTGATCAGCAGGCAGGCCGGCCAGGCGTAGCGGTGCAGTCCGAAGCTCGCGACGACGTCCGGGCGGGCCCGCCGGCCGTAGTCCCGCAGCACCTGCGCCTCGTCCCAGGCGAGGAAGGCGTCGAGCTCGTCCCCGCCCTCGGCCAGCCCGGCGGCGGCGATCCAGTCGCCGCCCTCGGGCAGCGCCCGCGCCGGGTCCGGCTCGGTGACCGTCAGCCCCGGGTACACGGCCGTCAGGCGGGCGTAGGCGGCGGTGAACGGCGAGTCCGTGGCGGGCATGGCGGGATCACCGGACCTTGATCGGGAGCTGGGTGCGAAGGTAAGCCTAACCTTATCCACGCCCCGGGAAATTTGAACAGCCGCCCCGTACGCCTATGGTGCTTGACGGACAAGTGACGACCCGCCGTTAATGACCCCAAGTGCCGACAAGCCGGAGGAGGCCCCGTGAAGCAGGGTGTGCAGGGCTCCGCCGACCCGTTCGGCGAGGCCCGGGCCCCGGCGCGGGAGCGCGCGGCCGAGCCGGCCGGCCGGCGGGACACCGGTCAGCCCGGCGCGCGGGGCGAGCACACCCACGCCGAGCGCCCGATCCCGCGGCCCAGGACGGCCGTGCGGCGCTCCTCGGTGCGCGGGCAGATCCTGGACGCGCTGCGGGCGGCCCTGGTGGCGGGCGAGCTGAGGCCGGGGGAGGTCTACTCGGCGCCGGCCCTGGGCGAGCGCTTCGGGGTGTCGGCGACACCGGTGCGCGAGGCCATGCAGCAGCTCACCCTCGAGGGAGCCGTCGAGGTGGTGCCCAACCGCGGCTTCCGGGTCATGGAGCGGGGCGCCCGGGAGCTGGCCGAGCTGGCCGAGGTGCGGGCGCTGCTGGAGGTGCCGGTGATGCTGCGGCTGGCCCGTACGGTGCCCGCCGAGCGCTGGGCCGAGCTGCGGCCGCTGGCCGAGGACACGGTGCGCGCCGCGTCCTCCGGCTGCCCGGCGACGTACGCGGAGTCCGACCGCGCCTTCCACCGGGCGGTACTGTCCCTCGCGGGCAACGCGCAGCTCGTACGCATGGCGGAGGACCTCCACCGGCGCTCCCAGTGGCCGGCCGCCGGCGGCCCGGTCCGGCACGGGCGCGCCGACCTCCTGGCCGACGCGGCCGAGCACACGGCACTGCTGGACGCGCTGATCGCCCGCGACCTCGACGTGGTGCGGGACCTGGTCGGCGACCACTTCGCGGGCACCGCCTGACGCCGGCCGGACACCTCACGGGTGCCGCCCGGCCGCGGGCGGAGCGGGCCGCCCCGGGAGACGGGTCAGGAACCGTCCCGCTCGCCGTGCGCGCTCTTGGAGTAGGCGTCGTGCCAGGCGGCCTTCGCGCCGGAGTCGCCGATGCGGTACACGTCCACCACGGCTCCGGCCGCGACCGCCAGGGACAGCACCGAGACCACGATCCGCAGCGGCAGCGCGGTGAGCCGGGCGGTCCGCGCCGCGCCGCCCTCCTGGCCCTCGCTCCTCGGGCCGCGGGCCGACCACCACACGACCGCGGCCAGGACGAACAGTCCCAGCGCCCACGGCAGCAGTCCGTCGCCCAGCTCGGTGTGCCGCCGGACCAGCGCGTCGTCGTCGACGTGCCGCTCCAGCCACTCACCGGCCTGGGTGGTCAGCGGCACACTGACCAGGGCGACGAGGGCGAGCGAGGGCAGCAGCACGCCCAGCCGCCGGGCGGCCCGCGGCCACACCGCGCCGGCCACCAGGGCCAGCGCGGTCAGTGGTATCAGTACGACGACCAGGTGGACCAGCAGGACATGGGCCGGAAGGCCGTTGAGCAGACTCATCGAGCACTCCTGAGGGGGTCGGGGCGCGTCACACTGGCACAGCAACCTCTCAGTCGGCTCTGAGGCGGCCCTCAGGCGGTCGCGGCACCGGGCGCCGGCGTGGCCAACTGCCGGGCCAGCCAGGTCGGGACGCCGCCCAGTAGCCGGAACAGCCGCCGGGCCTCCTCCCGCAGTCGTGAGGCCTCCGGCTCCGACTCCGCGTCCGCCAGGGAGGCCAGCGCCGGGCCGTGCCCACCAGGTAGCCCAGCTCCTCGCGGATCCGCAGCGACTCGGCGAAGCCGTGCCGGGCCTCCGCCAACTCCCCGTCGCGCAGGGAGAGTCCGGCGAGATGGCGCCAGGTGAAGGACAGCAGCAGCGGATCGGTGTGCGCCGTGGCGCCCGCGTGGGCACGGCGGTAGGCCGCGCGCGCCGCCTGCGGTGCGTGGGCCAGGTTCTCCGCCAGCAGCCCCCGCCGGAAGTCCAGCAGCGCCCGCCCCACGGCGCCCGGCGGGATCAGCGCGGCCGCCCGCCCGAGCGCCGCCCGCGCCTCGTCCGCGCGGTCCCGTACGCCGTGCAGCGTGGCCGCGTAGGCGAGTTGGCCGCGTTCGCAGGCCGCCGCCCCGCGCTCCTCGTCGGTGTGCGCCTGCGCCTCGGCCGTGCGCAGCGCGTCCTCCGCCTCCGCCCAGCCCCGCTCGGTGTACAGGCACCGCTCGACCAGCAGGGCGGCCCGCTGCAGGGTCGCGGCCGGGGTGTCCGCCGGCAGCATGGCCGCCGCGTCGGCCCAGCAGGCCCGCGAGCGCAACCGCCATACCGCGGTCTGGAGAGGATCGTCACCTGCGGTCGTTCCATTACCAGACATGGCGGAATACGCCACGTTGCCCTCCCCGAGCACGCCGTCGAGCTGTTGAGTGGTGGCGGCATTCCAGCACCAATCATGGGGCTTGGCCAAGGGGATGGGTGAAAGAATTCACAAAGTCGGGGGACCTTGGCGTGACTTGGCCGGACCCTGTCACGCCCTCGCCGCCTCAGCTCATCCGCAGCGCCAGGAAGAAGTCCAGCTTGTCCTCCAGGCGCGACAGGTCCCGTCCCGTCAACTGCTCGATCCGCCCGACCCGGTAGCGCAGTGTGTTGACGTGCAGGTGGAGCCGGGTGGCGCAGCGGGTCCAGGAGCCGTCGCAGTCGAGGAACGCCTCCAGGGTCGGGATCAGCTCGGCGCGGTGGCGGCGGTCGTAGTCGGTCAGCGGGTCCAGCAGACGCGCCGTGAAGGCGCGGCGGACGTCGTCCGGGACGAACGGCAGCAGCAGCACGTGCGAGGCCAGCTCCTGGTGGCCGGCCGCGCAGACCCGGCCGGGGCGGGCCGCCGCGACCCGGCGGGCGTGCCGGGCCTCCTCCAGCGCGCCGCGCAGGCCCTCCGCCGAGTGCACGGCGGCGCTGACACCGAGGGTGAGCCGCCCGTCGTCGGACAGACCCGCCGACAGCGGCTCCCGCACCGCCCGCAGCAGCTCCTCGGCGAGCAGACCGGTCTCGGAGCCGTCCTGGTCGGTGGAGACCGCCGGGAGGGGCACCAGGGCGACCGCCTCGTCCCCGGTGTGGGCGACGGCGATCCGGTCCGACGGCTCGGGGCCGGTGGCCAGCGGGTCCACCAGGACCTCCTCCAGCAGCGACTGGGCGACCGGACCGCCCTCCACCGCCTCCCCGTCCCACTCGACCCGGGCCACGACCACCTGCCAGTGCGGGGCCGCCCCGAGCCCGGGCAGCAGCACCGGCGCGGCCACCCGCAGCCGCGCGGCGATCTCGGCGGGCGCGGCGCCGGTCTGCACCAGCTCCAGCACCTCCTGCGCGAGCCGGCGCCGTACCGTGCGCGCCGCGTCCCGCCGGTCGCGCTCGACCGCGATCAGCTGGGTGACGCCCTGGAGCAGGTCGAGACGCTCCTCCGGCCAGTCCCCGGCGTCGGCCTCGACCGCGAGGAGCCAGTCCGACAGGACCGTCTCGCGCATGTCGCGGGCCGCCTGCGGGGAGCGCCCGGAGGAACGGACGGGGAAGAGGGAGAAGGTGCTGCCGTCCAGTGGCACCCGGTGCGGGCCGCGCCGGCCGGAGCGGGTGGCGGCCAGGTGCTCGGCGGCGAGGCGGGAGCAGGTCTCGGGCGGCAGCGACGGGCCGGCGACCTTCGAGCCGGCGATCAGCCTGCCGGTGGGGGAGAGCACCCAGGCGCGCAGGTCGAGGTCGGTGCCGAGCAGGTCCAGGACCACGTCGGGGCCGCCGCCCGCCGGGCCCGAGGTCATCATCCGCCGGTGCCGGTCCACCACGGCCGCCAGGTCACCGGCCCGTTCCCCGGAGACCTGCCGCACCACGTGCTCGGTGACCGTCGCGAACGCCACCGACTCGTGCACCGCGAACAGCGGCAGCCGGTGCTTCGCGCAGGCCAGCACCAGGTCGTCGGGGACGTCGCCCAGCTCGGCCTCACCGGCGGCCAGCGCCGCCACCCCGCCTGCACCAGGATCCGCACGAACGGCTCGGAGTCACCGGCGTCGCGGCGCCAGGCCAGGCCGGTCAGCACCAGCTCGCCACCGGACAGGTAGCGGCTCGGATCGCGCAGGTCGGTGGTCATGACCCCGCGCACGGAGCGGTCCAGCTCGTCCTCGCCGCCGAGCAGCCGCAGGCCCAGCGCATCGGTGTCCAGCAGTGCGCGCAGCCGCATCTCGTCGCCGCCGTTCTGTGTCTCGAAATCTACGATGAATCCTGGTGGGTGACCCGTGGCGGGTCCGGAACACGGGTCCCGGGGCCGTACGGCGGGGCCGTCGGGCCGGCACCCGCGTTTCCCGGGGAAAACGGAGAGGTTACCGATGGCCTCCGTTCATACGAATCTACAAGATGCCCGTCGTGGCCAGCCAACTCCTTCATGGTTTCGGTGACTGACCCCGCCGGAGTACGGGGCGGTGTACTGAGCCCACTCCGCGTAAAGAGCACATGAACGAGCCGGAACCGCCGCACCCGGATTGGCTCGATCCGTACGACTCACGAGACGAAGAAGAGAGCCGGTCATGGACTTCCTTCGCCCCGCCAGCTGGGAGGAGGCGCTCGCCGCGAAGGCCGAGCACCCCACAGCTGTGCCGATTGCGGGTGGCACCGACGTGATGGTCGAGATCAACTTCGACCACCGCCGGCCCGAGTACCTGCTCGACCTGAACCGCGTCGGCGACCTCTACGAGTGGGAGGTCGGCGAGGACACCGTCCGGCTCGGCGCCTCGGTCCCCTACACGAAGATCATGGAAAACCTCCGTGCCGAGCTGCCGGGCCTCGCGCTCGCCTCGCACACGGTCGCCTCCCCGCAGATCCGCAACCGCGGCGGCGTCGGCGGCAACCTCGGCACGGCCTCGCCCGCCGGTGACGCCCACCCGGCCCTGCTCGCGGCCGGCGCGGACGTCGAGGTGGAGTCGGCGGCCCGCGGCACCCGCCTCGTCCCGATCGACGCCTTCTACACCGGCGTCAAGCGCAACGCCCTCCAGCCCGACGAGCTGATCCGCGCGGTGCACATCAAGAAGGCGGACGGCCCACAGCAGTACTCCAAGGTCGGCACCCGCAACGCCATGGTCATCGCCGTGTGCGCCTTCGGACTCGCCCTGCACCCCGCCACCCGCACCGTGCGCACCGGCATCGGCTCCGCCGCCCCACGCCGGTCCGGGCCAAGGCCGCCGAGGAGTTCCTGAACGCGGCCCTGGAGGAGGGCGGCTTCTGGGACAACGGAAAGATCGTCACCCCGTCGGTCGCCAAGCGGTTCGCGGAGCTGTGCTCCGGCGCCTGCAACCCGATCGACGACGTCCGGGGCACCGCGAGCTACCGCCGGCACGCGGTCGGCGTCATGGCCCGCCGGACACTCACCTGGACCTGGGAGTCGTACCGCGGCACCCGCCGCGCCACCGAGGGAGCTGCGTGATGCGCGTCAACTTCACCGTCAACGGACGCCCGCAGGAGGCCGACGACGTCTGGGAGGGCGAGTCCCTGCTGTACGTGCTGCGCGAGCGCCTCGGCCTGCCCGGCTCCAAGAACGCCTGCGAGCAGGGCGAGTGCGGCTCCTGCACCGTGCGCCTCGACGGCGTGCCGGTGTGTTCCTGCCTGGTCGCCGCCGGCCAGGCCGAGGGCCGCGAGGTGGTGACCGTCGAGGGCCTCGCCGACTACGCGAAGCAGCGCGCCTGCGGCGACTCCGGCTCGTGCGGCACCTCGCTGGACGAGGCCAAGGCCTGGCAGGCCGGGGGCACCGACTCGCAGACCGGCGAGGGCGCCGGACTCAGCCCCGTGCAGCAGGCGTTCATCGACGCCGGCGCCGTCCAGTGCGGCTTCTGCACCCCGGGCCTGCTGGTCGCCGCCGACGAGATGCTGGAGCACAACCCCAACCCGTCCGACGCGGACATCCGCGAGGCGCTGTCCGGCAACCTGTGCCGCTGCACCGGCTACGAGAAGATCATGGACGCGGTCCGGCTGGCCGCCGCCCGCCAGTCCGAGGGGGTCTGAAGATGCCGACGAACGGCGCTCCTACGAAGATCACGCAGGGCTCCCGGACCCGGGGCGGCGTCGGTGAGTCCACGCTCCGCCCGGACGGCACCCTGAAGGTCACCGGCGAGTTCGCGTACTCGTCCGACATGTGGCACGAGGACATGCTGTGGGGCCAGATCCTGCGCTCCACCGTCGCGCACGCCGAGATCGTGTCCATCGACACCGCCGAGGCCCTCGCCCTGCCCGGCGTGTACGCGGTCATGACCTACGACGACCTGCCCACCGACGTACGGAACTACGGCCTGGAGATCCAGGACACCCCCGTCCTCGCCCACGGCAGGGTGCGCCACCACGGCGAGCCGGTCGCCATCGTCGCCGCCGACCACCCCGAGACCGCCCGCCGCGCCGCGGCCAAGATCAAGGTCGAGTACCGGGAACTGCCGGTCATCACCGACGAGGCCTCCGCGACCGCACCGGACGCGATCCTCCTGCACGAGAACCGCGACGACCACCACGTGGGCCACGTCCCGCACCCGAACATCGTGCACCGCCAGCCGATCGTCCGCGGCGACGTGGCGGCGGCACGCGAGCGGGCCGACGTCATCGTCCGGGGCGAGTACACCTTCGGCATGCAGGACCAGGCCTTCCTCGGCCCCGAGTCCGGCCTCGCGGTGCCCGAGGAGGACGGCGGCGTCCACCTCTACATCGCCACCCAGTGGCTCCACTCCGACCTCCGCCAGATGGCGCCCGTGCTCGGTCTGCCCGAGGACAAGGTGCGGATGACGCTCTCCGGCGTCGGCGGCGCGTTCGGCGGCCGCGAGGACCTGTCCATGCAGATCCACGCCTGCCTGCTGGCGCTGCGCACCGGCAAGCCGGTGAAGATCGTCTACAACCGGTTCGAGTCCTTCTTCGGGCACGTCCACCGCCACCCGGCCAAGCTGCAGTACGAGCACGGGGCCACGCGCGACGGCAAGCTCACCCACATGAAGTGCCGGATCGTGCTGGACGGCGGCGCCTACGCCTCCGCCTCCCGGCCGTCGTCGGCAACGCCTCCTCGCTCAGCGTCGGGCCGTACGTCGTCGACGACGTCGACATCGAGGCCGTCGCCCTCTACACCAACAACCCGCCCTGCGGCGCCATGCGCGGCTTCGGCGCGGTCCAGGCGTGCTTCGCCTACGAGGCGCAGATGGACAGGGTGGCCGAGGAACTCGGCATGGACCCGGTGGAGTTCCGGCAGCTCAACGCGATGGAACAGGGCACCCTCCTGCCCACCGGGCAGCCCGTCGACTCCCCGGCCCCGGTCGCCGAACTGCTGCGCCGGGTCAAGGCGATGCCGCTGCCGCCCGAGCGCCAGTGGGAGTCGAGCGAGGGCGCCGACGTACGCCAGCTGCCCGGCGGTCTGTCCAACACCACGCACGGCGAGGGAGTCGTACGCGGGATCGGCTACGCGGTCGGCATCAAGAACGTCGGCTTCTCCGAGGGCTTCGACGACTACTCCACCGCGCGCGTCCGGATGGAGGTCGTCGCCGGCGAGCCGGTGGCCACCGTGCACACCGCGATGGCGGAGGTCGGCCAGGGCGGGGTCACCGTCCACGCGCAGATCGCCCGTACCGAGCTGGGCGTCAGCCAGGTCACCATCCACCCGGCCGACACCCAGGTGGGCAGTGCCGGTTCGACCTCGGCCTCCCGGCAGACGTACGTCACCGGTGGCGCCGTGAAGAACGCCTGCGAACTGGTCCGCGAGAAGGTCCTGGAGATCGGGCGGCGCAAGTTCGGCTCCTACCACCCGGCCTGGGCCACCGCCGAACTCCTGCTGGAGGGCGGCAAGGTGGTCACGGACGCGGGTGAGGTTCTCGGCGACCTGGTGGACGTCTTGGAGGACGACGCCGTGGAGATCGAGGCGGAGTGGCGGCACCGGCCGACCGAGCCCTTCGACCTGCGCACCGGCCAGGGCAACGGGCACGTCCAGTACTCCTTCGCCGCGCACCGCGCCGTTGTCGAGGTCGACACCGAACTCGGCCTGGTCAAGGTCGTCGAACTGGCCTGCGCCCAGGACGTCGGAAAGGCGCTCAACCCGCTCTCCGTCGTCGGCCAGATCCAGGGCGGCACCACCCAGGGCCTGGGCGTGGCGGTCATGGAGGAGATCGTCGTCGACCCCAAGACGGCGAAGGTCAGGAACCCCTCCTTCACGGACTACCTGATCCCCACGATCCTCGACACGCCGACCATCCCCGTCGACGTGCTCGAACTCGCCGACGACCACGCCCCGTACGGGCTCCGTGGCATCGGCGAAGCCCCGACCCTGTCGTCCACTCCGGCCGTCCTCGCGGCGATCCGGAACGCGACCGGACTGGAGCTGAACCGCACACCGGTCCGCCCGGAACACCTCACGGGCACCGCGTAGAGACGGCCGCCATCGCGTCGCGGCGACGCCGCGACGCCGGCACCCCGGCGCCGGGCCCGCCCGACCCACGGCCGTCCCGGCGCCGGTCAGCAAGTACACGTTCGTCTCGGGCCGTCCCCGGGCCGTCCAATCCCAAATCCCGCCTGCCGTCCCACGGCAGCCGGGTGCCCCTGTGAACCTTGGGAGTTGGCCCATGACCCAGCAGTCAGTGGAGCCCAGGACCACAGCCGAAGACGCGGGCGAAGGCACCCGCGTCCCGGCCGGCAGGTCCTGGCTCGACCGGTACTTCCACATAAGCGGCAGAGGATCCACCGTCGCGCGCGAGGTGCGCGGCGGCATCACCACCTTCATGGCGATGGCGTACATCCTCCTGCTCAACCCCCTGATCCTGTCCGGAAAGGACGCGGCCGGGGACACCCTCGGCCAGAAGGCCCTGATCACCGCGACGGCGTTCGCCGCCGCCCTCACCACCCTGCTGATGGGCTTCGTCGGCAAGGTGCCCCTCGCGCTCGCCGCCGGCCTGTCGGTCTCCGGGGTCCTGTCCTCGCAGGTCGCCCCCAACATGACCTGGCCGCAGGCCATGGGCATGTGCGTGCTGTACGGCGTGGTCATCATGCTGCTGGTCGTCACCGGCCTGCGCGAGATGATCATGAACGCGATCCCGCTCGCGCTCAAGCACGGCATCACGATGGGCATCGGCCTGTTCATCGCCCTCATCGGCTTCTACAAGTCCGGCTTCGTGCACCAGGGCAAGGCGACCCCGGTGAGCCTCGGCCCCGCCGGCGAACTCGCCGGCTGGCCGGTCCTGCTGTTCGCCGGCACCCTGCTGCTGATCTTCATGCTCCAGGCCCGGAACATTCCCGGCGCCATCCTGATCGGCATCGTCTCCGGCACGGTCGTCGCCGCGGTGCTCAACGGCCTCGGCGTGATCGACCCGAAGCAGTGGGCGGGCGGCGCGCCGGAGCTGCACGGCAGCGCGCTCTCGATGCCCGACTTCTCGCTCTTCGGACACGTGGAGTTCGGCGGCTGGGGCGAGGTCGGCGCGATGACCGTCGGCATGATCGTCTTCACCCTGGTCCTGGCCGGCTTCTTCGACGCGATGGCCACCATCATCGGCGTCGGCACCGAGGCGAAGCTCGCCGACGACAAGGGCCGGATGCCGGGCCTGTCCAAGGCGCTGTTCATCGACGGCGCCGGCGGTGCGATCGGCGGTGTGGCGGGCGGCTCCGGACAGACCGTGTTCATCGAGTCGGCCACCGGGGTCGGCGAGGGCGCCCGCACCGGGCTGGCCTCGGTCGTCACCGGACTGTTCTTCGCCGCCTGCCTGTTCTTCACCCCGCTGACCGCGATCGTGCCGCAGGAGGTCGCCTCCGCCGCCCTGGTGGTCATCGGCGCCATGATGCTGATGAACGCCCGGCACGTCGACTGGGCCGACCGCGCCACCGCCATCCCGGTCTTCCTGACCGTCGTCCTGATGCCGTTCACGTACACCATCACCACCGGTGTCGCCGCGGGCGTCATCTCCTACACGGCGATCAAGACCGCCCAGGGCAGGGGCCGCGAGATCGGGGCCTTCATGTGGGGCCTGACGGCCGTCTTCCTCGTCTACTTCGCCCTGCACCCCATCGAGGGCTGGCTGGGCGTGCACTAGGCGGCGTCTCCCCGGTCCTCGCGGGTCCGCGACGCGGGGAGACGCCCCCTGGCCCGGCCGACCCCCGCCCACCGCAACCCCGTTAGGAGACCGAGACATGCTGGACATCGCCGAGGAGCTGAACCGGTGGGTCGAGCAGGGCCGTGACTTCGCCGTCGCCACCGTGGTGGCCGTCGGCGGCAGTGCCCCGCGGCAGCCGGGCGCCGCCCTCGCGGTGGACACCGGCGGCACGGCCGTCGGCTCGGTCTCCGGCGGGTGCGTGGAGGGCGCCGTGTACGAGCTGTGCCGGCAGGCGCTCGAGGACGGGGAGACCGTCCTGGAGCGCTTCGGGTACAGCGACGAGGACGCCTTCGCCGTCGGCCTGACCTGCGGCGGCGTCATCGACATCCTGGTCACGCCGGTCCGGGCGGACGATCCCGCCCGGCCGGTGCTCGCGGCCGCGCTGGCCGCCGCCGCGCGAGGCGAGGCGGCGGCGGTCGCCCGGATCACCGAGGGTCCGGCCGGACTGCTCGGCCGCGCCCTGCTGGTCCGTCCCGACGGCTCCCACGACGGCGGCTTCGGGGGCCATCCCGAACTCGACCGCACCGTGGCCGCCGAAGCCGGCGCCCTCCTGGACGCGGGCCGCACCGGCACCCTGGAGATCGGAGCGCGGGGCTCGCGCTGCGGCGCCCCGTTGACGGTCCTGGTGGAGTCCTCGGTCCCCGCGCCCCGGATGATCGTGTTCGGCGCGATCGACTTCGCCTCCGCGCTGGTGCGGGTCGGCAAGTTCCTCGGCTACCGCGTCACGGTGTGCGACGCCCGCCCGGTGTTCGCCACCGCGGCCCGCTTCCCGGACGCCGACGAGATCGTCGTCGAGTGGCCCCACGAGTACCTGGAGCGCACGGACGTCGACGGCCGCACCGTCCTGTGCGTCCTCACCCACGACGCCAAGTTCGACGTGCCCCTGCTGCGGCTCGCCCTGCGGCTGCCGGTCGCCTACGTCGGCGCGATGGGCTCCCGCCGTACCCATCTGGACCGCGACGAGCGGCTGCGCGCCGTCGGCGTCAGCGAACTCGAACTGGCCCGGCTGCGCTCGCCGATCGGTCTCGACCTCGGGGCCCGTACGCCGGAGGAGACGGCCCTGTCGATCGCCGCGGAGATCGTCGCCTGCCGCCGCGGCGGCAGCGGTGTCCCCCTCACCGGCGCCCACACCCCGATCCACCACGACACGGCGGCCGCTCCCGCGGGACGGATCGGGTCGGTGGCCTGAGCGGCCGCCGCCCGTCACGCCCGCCGGAGCAGCCGGTTCGCCGCGCTCCCGAACAGGGTCCGCGCCGTGGCCGCCACGACGCCGTCGAAGAGGCGGGGGAGGAAGCGGACCCGCACGTCCTCCCGCCACACCACACGGGCCCGGCCGTCCGGCCCGGGTCCGACCTCGATCTCGGCCCAGCCCAGGATCACCCGCCCGTGCTTCTCCAGGCGGCACATCCCCGGTGCCCCGTCCGCGGGCGGCCGCCAGACCGTGACCTCCATGGGGTCGTCGAACCCGAGCGGACCGACACCCGAGCGGGCCACGAACCGGGTGCCCTCGTGCGTCGGCGCGGGCGTGAGGACGGTGATGTGGGTGAAAGGCACCGCGTCACCGTGGCGGGGCCACTCGGTCAGCCGCCGCCACGCCTCCTCGAGCGGAAGGGGCACGGTGCGTTCGACGGAGAAGTAGGGCACGGCACGATCGTAGGCAATGGCCGCCGCCCGGTCGCCCGTCCGCCCGGCCCCGGATCACCTGTACGGCTCAACGGCGGCCCCGGGAGGGCAGCCGACGGCCGGCCGCTCAGGGCCGGTACACCCGGCCCGGTTCGGCCTTCCCCGGCGCCAGCAGCTGAGGCACCGTCACGAAGACGTAGCCACGGGCCTTCAGCGCGTCGATGATGCCGGGCACGGCCGGCACGGTGCCCCGGTAGATGTCGTGCAGCAGGATGATGCCGTCCCGGGAGGCCTGGTCCAGGACGCGCTTGGTGATCAGCGCCGAGTCGGTGGTCGTGTAGTCCTTCGCGGTCACGCTCCACAGCACCTCGGCCAGGCCCAGCTCCTTGCAGATGCGGTGCACGTCGGCGTCGGTGCGGCCCTGGGGCGGGCGCATCAGCGTGGGCCGGTGCCCGGTGAGCCGCTCTATCTCCTCGTCGGGCCGCCGCAGTTCCTCACGTATCCGGTCGTCGGAGATCCGGGTGAGGATCTTGTGGTCCCAGGTGTGGCTCGCGACCTCGTGGCCCTCGGCCGCCATCCGCCTGACCAGTTCCGGGTACGTGTCGATGTGCCGCTTGCCCAGCAGGAAGAAGGTGGCCGGGACCTTCTTCTCCTTGAGGATGTCGAGCAGCCGCGCCGAGTTCTCGCTCGGCCCCGCGTCGAACGTCAGCGCGATGCACTTCGCCTCGCGGCAGTCCACCGCCCCGAGTCCGGCCGGTGCCCCGTGGGCACCCTCGGCGCGCACCGTGCTGGGAGCGGTCGTGTCGACCTCCGCGCAGCCCGACAGCGTCAGCGCCAGACAGGCGGCCACCGAAGCGAGCGTGGACAGACGCAACCCGCGTCGCGTTCCGCGCATCTTCCGGGGCGCGGGCTGCGGGGCCGGATTCGCGCCGGCCGAAGTCGTGAGAGGCATGCCGGGACTATACATTCGATTTATAGTTCATGTGTTCGATTTTCGGCCTCGTGTGAACGCCCGGCGGCGCGGCCGTAGCACCATGGAGGAGCGGGGGAGTGAGGACCTCCGGCGAGAGGACCGCCCATGCGCTTCCGCGACCGCGCCGAGGCCGGACAAGTGCTCGCCGGTCCGCTGAGCGGCCTGCGTGACCGGGGTGAACTGTCCGGCCCCGTCGTCCTGGCCGTCCCGGTCGGCGCCCCCGGCTCGCTCGACTCGCTCGCCCCGGAGGCGGACACGATCGTGTGCCCGTACCGGCCGGCCGTCTTCGGTGCCGTGGGTCGGTGGTACGACGACTTCGGACTGCTCGCCGACGCCGACGTGCTCGACGCCCCGCACGTGAGCTGACCGGCGGCACAGCGAGGAGCGGCGTATGCCCCGACTGGCCGAGAGCGAGGCGCGGTCGCTGTTCGCCGCCGCCCGGGTGGCCCGACTGGCCACCGTCGACGCGTCGGGCCGGCCCCACCAGGTGCCGGTGGTCTTCGCCCATCACGCTCCCGGCGGCGCCGACCGGATCGTCACCGCCGTCGACCACAAGCCCAAGACCACCGACCGCCTCAAGCGGCTGGCCAACCTGTCCGCGCACCCGGCGGTCTCGCTGCTCGTGGACGTCTACGACGAGGACTGGGACCGCCTGTGGTGGGTCCGTGCCGACGGCGAGGCCCGCGTCCTGCCGCCCGGCACCGCCGACCCGGGCGCACGCCGGGCGCGGGAGACCGCCGTGGCCCTGCTGTGTGCCAAGTACCCGCAGTACCGGTCCCGTCCACCGGCCGGCCCGGTGGTCGACATCACCGTGCGGCGGTGGACCGGCTGGCGGGCGCGGACGTCCGAATCGCCGTGAAAAAGGCAGGAGAGCAACGGGGATATTGATTCCGCCTGTTCCTGTGGTTCGGCACCGGGATCCCCCTGATCGTCTGGCCTGTCGACGTAAAGCAGCGGAAAAGAGATGGTGCGGGCGCAACCCTCTCGATTCGACATAAGTGCAGGTCCGGGGCGGTGTAACTACCTTGCACCGAGCGTGTGTTCGCGTAAGCTGCGCGTTATCCCTGCCGCGTTCGCGGCGGCAGGGGAAGGAACTTCTGAGGAGATATGTGTGCATGGCATACGTAAATGGGGGCCGGCGGCGGCTGCCCTCACCCTGATGGCCGGAGCCTTTCAGGGAATTCAGGCATCTCCGGCGGCCGCGGCCGACTGCTGGAGGGCCACCTGTTCGGGTAAGGACCCCATTCAGATGGGGTGCGACGACGACGCCGAAATTCTCCAGCAGGTGACGGAGCCGGACGAGTCGGTCGCGGTGCGGCTGATGTGGTCGCCGAAGTGCCAGGGGGTATGGGCGAAGATCTCGCGCGATCTCGACACGTCCCCCGACTACGTGTACGGGACGCTGTGGACGACGCGTGAGTCCGACGGCGGCATCGAGGACTACGACGCGACGGGTCTGCTCGCCGACGGTGTGGCGGGCGCCTACACCAAGATGCAGAACTGGAAGACCACGACCGCGAAGGCGTGCTGGAACGACGTCGACTCCCAGTACGACCCGGAGCCGCTGCAGTACATCAAGGACAACAACAACGCGAGCCTCCCGCTCGTGCACGGCCTGTGCACGGACTGGATATGAGGAAGATGATGCGCAGAAGAGGTCTCAGGAGATACTTCTCCACCAATCCCCTGCTGGCCCTGAGCGTGGTGGCGGCATCCACCGCCCTGGTTCCGCTGGCGTCCTCGGACGGCACCGTGCGGACGGCCCCCGCCGCCGCGGACGCCGCGTCGCCCCGTCTGTTCTCCGCGCCCGGCAAGGACCTGGGATCGGGTTACGCCTCGTCGTCGGACGCGATCGTGCAGGCCACCGGCGACGCCGAGGGGCTGCACATCCTCGCGGCCCGGGAGAGCGACGGGTTCTCCTTCTACGAGATCGCCCGTCTCGACCGCAAGGAACTCTCCGACGCCGGCCCGTGGACGGGCTACGTCTGCACCACGGGGTCGGGCGACTACGCGGCGGCCGTCTACGCCCCGTCGGCCTGGTCCAACCAGCCCGGCGCGTACGAGAACGGCGCCTTCGCCGCGGTCGTCCGTCTCTCCGACGGCAAGGTCACCGAGATTCCCGACCGGGTGCAACTGGCGTACTTCACACCTGGCTGCGGAACGGGCGACGAGGTGGCGTTCACCTCCAGCTCGGCCACCGACAGGTCGGCCGGCTCGACCACGGTGATCTCGGTGGACGCCGCCACCGGGTCGGTCTCCTCCCGCCGCACGGTCGACGGCTATCTCACGCATGTCATGCCCACGCAAAAGCGAACGGTGGGCGTGCTCGGCGGTGATCTCGTCGACCTGCGGGGCAGCGGAGGGAAGCTGTCCGCCCACAAGCTCGCCGCCGTGCCCGGCCCGATGTTCGCGCTGACCGCCTCGAAGAACGGCACCGTGGACGTCGGCACGGTCGAGGGCGGGAACAGCGTCATCTCCCGCTTCGACGGCGGCCGTTTCACCGAACTGGGCCGCGACCCGAAGGGGGACGTCAAGCTCCTCCCCGTGGCCGGCGGCGACGCGGTCGTCGGCGACGTGAAGGGCATCGACACCAGCAAGGCACCGGGGCTGTCCAAGCACGCGGTCGACGGCCGGGTGGCCGGCATCTCCCGGCACGGCCACCTGGTGACCAACTCGGTGTTCTCCGAGCAGATGAAGGGCATCACCACCGGCATCGGCTCGCCCTCGAAGAAGGGCGCCGGGACGCTGACCGTCAAGGCGACCGCGCTCCGGACCGGCGCCAGGGCCACCACGCTCGTGGACGCCGACCGCGAGCGGCCGGTGCCGGACTCCTCGGTGCGGCTGGACCCGGCCGCGTTCGCCATGGCCGGACCCGACGACCAGGACCCCGCCACCTGTGGTGAGGGCGGCCCCGAGTCGCAGTGCCTGTCCGGATCCGGTGCGGCCGTGTACGGCAAGGTCGCGGAGATGGAGACGCCCTGCATCGTCAAGCGCAACGACCCCAAGCGCCAGGCGCTCCAGCCCAGCGCGAACATGGTCGAGTGGGCGGTCGACCAGGCCGTGCACGGCGAACTGACGGTGTCCCGCCCGTCGAACTGGCACGACACCGGCCTCGGCGCCTACACCCCGCAGGGCCTGTTCCCCAAGCCCCAGCTGACCGGCGGCGGCGAGATCCCGGCTCAGGTCATGCTGGGCATCCTCGCCCAGGAGTCCAACTTCAAGCAGGCGTCCTGGCACTCCATGAACGGTGACTCGGGCAACGTCACCAAGTCCGACTGGTACGGCAACGCGAACGGCATCCACGGCTACCCCAACCGGGAGAAGGCCGACTGCGGTTACGGCATCGCCCAGGTGACCACCGGCATGTCGGAGAAGCACGCCGAGCAGCTCGACGCCCTGCACGCCGGCGCCGTCACCACCGACTACGCGGCGAACATCGCCGCCGGCCTGGGCATCCTGGCCGAGAAGTGGAACCAGCTCAAGGCGCTGGGCATGAACGTCAACGGCGGCAGCCCGGCCTACATCGAGAACTGGTACACGGCGCTGTGGGGCTACAACTCCGGTGTCTACACCTCCGGTTCCGTCGGGCTGGGCTTCTTCAACAACCCGATCAACCCCCGCTACCCGGCCGACCGGCAGCCGTTCCTGCGCTACAGCTACGACGACGCGTCGCACCCCGGCGACTGGAACTACCCGGAGAAGATCTTCGGCTGGGCGGAAGTCCCGCAGAAGACCTGGGACACGGCGGAGTCGTACTCCGAGCCGGACATGCCGTTCGGCGTCATCAAGGTCCCGCCGCGCACCCTGTTCTGCGACCCGGCCCTCAACTCCTGCGACCCGGACGCGGCCGACCCGTGCCCGACCTGGGACGCGCAGTGCTACTGGGACGGCACCGTGGACTGGATGGGCGGCCAGAACACCGACAACTCCACTACCGAAAAGCTTAGTTACTCGCTCGGTTCGGGTGAGCCCGCACTGCAGAGCAAGTACGAGCACGGCCCGTGCATCGACCACCCGAGCGTCTACCCCAACGCCATCGTCGTCGACGACCTCGGCGAGCACGAGGACACCTACGGCTGCGGCGACTTCGAGGCGGCCGACGACGGCAAGTTCACGCTCCAGGCCGGTGACAACATCACGACGCTGCGGGACGACGGCACGTTCCGCGCGACCCCGTACCTCGCCCCATCGACCTGCACCAGCTCGGCGCCGGGTACGACCACCACGTCTTCTTCACGCACAGCTACGGAGACACGGACTACTTCCACAAGATCACCGGCCGGTGGGAGGTCAACCAGGCCAAGCTCCCCTCCGGAGACCAGCCGGGCGAGCGCTACAAGGTCTTCCTGCACCTGCCCAGCCACGGCGCCGAGGCCGTCGTCCGCTACAACTTCATCCCGGGCGACAACACGGTGGGCGCCAAGGCCGACTACTGCCGGGTCAACCAGGGCACCCGCAGCGCCGGCAAGGACACCTGGTTCGAGATGGGCACCTTCTCGTTCTGGAAGGGCGGCCGGATCGAGGCGGACAACCTCCACGACGCCGGTACCGGGGACAGCAACGTCGTGTTCGACGCGATCGCCTTCGTCCCGTTCAACTACGCCGACCCCGGCGCGTGCAACCTCAACGACGGCGGTGTCTGATGCGCGCCGCCCTGCGTGTTCCCGCCGTGCTGATGACGGTCGTCATCGGCGCGGCGGGGGCCGCCTCCTGCGGCGGGAACGGCCCCGGGACGGCGGCGTCCGACCGCCCGAAGACCGCGGCGTCCTCACCCGGGCCGTCCGGGGCGCGGACCGCCCCGCGCGCCGCCGATCTGCCGAAGCACGCGGTGGCCGGCGACAAGCGGCCCGGCTTCGGCGCGGCGGACACGATGGCCGAGGGCTACACCGGGAAGGACTTCCTCACCGGGCTCTCGAAGGACTGGAAGCTGAAGCTGGACGGGCCCGTCGAGCAGGAGATGCCCGACGGCGGGAAGAGGACCTACGTCAACGGGCGCGGCGGTGACGGCATGACGGTGTCGGCGGGATACGCCGATCACCGGAACCTGTCGTCCCTGCTGTGCAGAGCCGGCGCGGACCGGTCCGGCGACTTCGGCTTCCTCGCCGCCTGCACGGGACTCGACGTGGCCGGAGTCGACCACGGCAAGGCCTCCGCCTGGCTCCGGCAGGCGAGGAAGGAGACCGACGCGCTGTACGCGAGGAAGGTCGCCGAGACGGGGAACAAGAAGGAGTACGTCGTCAGCGGGGTGTTCACCTCGGGGCCGGTGACGATGGTTCTGCACCGGGCGTACGGCAGGTACTCGCTGAGGATCCTCGGAGGCGCGGTGGCGTCCGGCGGCCGGTAGCCGGACGCGAGGTGTGAGGGCCCCCGCCGTCGCCGGCGGGGCCCTTCGCACTACAGGTGCGAGCAGATCAGCGTTTCCGTCTTGTCCTTGTACTCCTGCATCTCGTCCGCCGTGTAGCCCGCTTCCTTCAGGCTCTGCATCAGCGCGGGCGTGTCGCCGCACAGGCGGGGCCGCTGCTGGTCGAGATAGGACTGGACGCCTTCGGCGGTCAGGTCCTCCCAGGCGCGTTTGATCTCGTCGTTCTTCTCGTGCGCGTAGGAGAACTCGACCCATTCCTTCTCCTGGCTCGTCAGGCGGGACGTGTCGACGGACGTGTCGCTTCCGCCGCACGAGGCGGCCAGGAGTGCGCACGCCACCACCGCGAGACACACACGCGCTTTCTTCACGATTCTCTCTTCCGCACAGAGCGCCAGGGGGCCGTATCGTACGGCATGTACGCGCCAATCAGGGAAAGCGGGTGCCTCAGCCGTGGTGCCAGGGCAGCCGCAGCGCCCGTCCCTGTGCCCGGCCCGCCTCGGCGGCGGGACCGCGGGTCCCCGGGTCCAGCGGGTTGTCGCCGATCGCCGCCCGCGCCGCCTCGTCGGGCGCCACGACCACGACCTCGCAGCCCCGGGCCCGCAGCTCCCGCACCGACCCCTCCACCGGCCGCTCGCTGGGGAACGGCTCCGTCATGCCCATCGGCACGATCACCACCACCCGGTCCACGTCCTCCACGAAGTCGAGGTTGGCCATCGAGCGCACCCCGCCGTCGACGTATTGGCGCCCGTCGATACCGACCGGCGGCCACACGCCCGGCACCGCGCAGCTCGCCGCCACCGCGTCGACCAGCGGCACCCCGAGTCCTTGTCGAAGACCCGCGGCTCCCCGCTCTCGGCGTCCACGGCCACGATCCGCAGCGCGCGCTCCGGCCAGGCGTGCGAGGGCAGCCGCGACTCGATCACCGCCCGGCGCCGCGTCTCCGGCACGGTCGGCGCCGCCAGCGCCGCCCGTCCCACGGCCCGGCGCAGGTCCGGCACCGAGGCGCCGGCGGACGCCGCGGCACCGACCTCGGCGGCGAACCCCTCCAGGTCCATCACGGCCATGATCTCGGCGGACTGCAGCGCCGGATCCACCTGCCGCGCGTAGAGCTCCGCCAGCCCCAGCCCGCTGCCCAGTTGCGCCGAGACGGCGGAACCGGCGGACGTCCCGAGCAGCAGATCCGCGCCGGAGACGTCCTGTCCCGCGTCGGCCAGCCCGGTCAGCACCCCGGTGATCCAGGCGATCCCGCCCACCCCGCCGCCGCCCAGTACCAAAGCCTCGGACATCGCTGCTCCTCGGTTGTCGGTTCTTGATCCACCGGAATGACACCACACAAGCTGAAGGCGACCGTCCGGATGTGGCCACCGTGCCCGCGCGGGCCGACGGCGAGCCGCGCCGGGCGCGGACATGCCGTTCACCGGGCCCGCTCGTAGCCTGGGACGACGGGAGCGGGAGGTCGCGGTATGAACAGGCGCTGGACCGCGCGCCTGGCCCTGGTGGCGGGCGTGGCGGCGGTGGCCGTGCTGCCGGCCTTCGCCGGGCCGGGCAGCATCCTCCTGGTGCTCGTGGGCCTGGCCGGGACGGTACTGACGGCGGCCGGTGTGTGGTGGCTGCTGAGCCGCACCGGCTGGGTCAGGTCGCTCGCCGTGGTGCTGGTGGTCGCGGTGCCGCTCGCCGTGCTCGCCCTGTACGCCGCTGCCGGGCTGCTGTGGGTCGTGCTGGCCTCGCTGGGCCTGTGGGCGCTGGCCGTCTCCGCCGGGCGGGCGGCACTCCTGGGCGACGACGTGCCCGCGATGCCGGAGCTCCCGGCCGGCCGGGCCCGGCACCCCTTCCTGATCATGAACCCGCGCTCCGGTGGCGGCAAGGTCGGCGAGTTCCGCCTCGACGAGCGCGCCGGGGCGCTGGGCGCGGAGGTCGTGGTACTGGACCCGGCCGCGCCGCAGGACGTGGCCGAGCTGGCGCGGCGGGCCGTGCGGCGCGGAGCCGATCTGCTCGGCGTCGCCGGGGGCGACGGCACCCAGGCCCTGGTCGCCGCGGTGGCCGCCGAACACGACGTCCCGTTCGTCGTGATCAGCGCCGGCACCCGCAACCACTTCGCCATGGACCTGGGCCTGGACCGGCAGGACCCCGCGGCCTGCCTCGACGCGCTGACCGACGCCGTCGAACTCCGCGTCGACCTGGGCCGTATCAGCGCCGGACGGGGGCCCGCGCACGGCGGCACGGAGCGCGTCTTCGTCAACAACGCCTCGTTCGGCGTGTACGCGGCCGTGGTGCAGAGCCCCGCCTACCGCGAGGACAAGGCCCGTACGACCCTGGAGATGCTCCCCGACCTGCTGACCCGGCACAGCGGCCCGCGGCTCGTCGTCCGCGCCGGTGAGCGCCGCCTGAGGGGTCCCCAGGCCGTCCTGGTGAGCAACAACCCCTACCGCAGCGACGACGCGGCGGGACTGGGCCACCGGGAGCGGCTGGACACCGGCCGGCTGGGCGTGCTGTCCGTCGACGTGAACAGCACGACGGAGGCGACCGAACTGCTGCTGCTCGGCGGCCGCAGTCGCGGGCTGACCGCCTTCTCGGCCCAGGAGGTCGTGGTGGACGCCGACGCCCCCGCCGTCCCGGCCGGTGTCGACGGCGAGGCACTGATGCTGCCCACCCCGGTCCGCTGCCGCATCGAGCCGGGCGCCCTGCGCGTCCGCGTGCCGCGCCACCGCCCCGGGGCGCCCCGCGTTGCACCGGCCATGAACTGGCGCGAGGTCCGCCGCCTGGCCCTGACCATGGGCCGCGTCGCCGCCGGCCGCGACGCCCGCTGACCCGGCGCGGTCCCGTCACCCGGCCCCGGGCGGCGGGGAGGGGTGCCGCAGCTCCGTCGCCGGGGCGTCCACATCGCTCCGATGCGCCGGCGGAAGGGCGACGGTGGACTCCACGGCGGGAAGGAGTGCTCCGGGCCGATGGTGCGGGGGAGTCCCCGGATCCGGCCCGCCGGTCGCGGACAGAGGGTGTCCGCAAGTCCGGTTAGCGTGCCTCCATGACGAAGAGCAGCACGGCCCCGGCTCCGCTCCTGGACTCCCGCGCCCTCAACCGCGCCACCCTGGACCGGCAGCTCCTGCTGCGCCGTTCGCCGCTGTCCGCCGAGGACGCCGTGGGACACCTCCTGGGTCTTCAGGCGCAGAACACCGAGCCGCCGTACTACGCCCTCGCCGCCCGGCTCGACGGGTTCGTACCGGAGCGGCTGTCCCGGCTCATGGCGGACCGCGCGGCCGTCCGCATCGTCACCCTGCGCTCCACCATCCACACCCACACCGCCGACGACTGCCTGACCCTGCGGCCGCTGGTCCAGGCGGCCCGGGAGCGGGAGCTGACGAACTTCCGCACCGGCCTGGCCGGCGTCGACCTGGGCCGGCTGGCCGCCGTCGCCCGTGAGCTGGTGGAGGCGGAGCCGCGGACCATGGCCGAGCTGCGCGAGGCACTGAGCGCCGAGTGGCCGGACGCGGACCCGGGGTCCCTGGCCGTCGCCGCCCGCTGCACCCTGCCGCTGGTCCAGGTGACCCCGCGCGGACTGTGGGGCCGGCCCGGCCGGGTCGCCCTCACCACCGCCGAGCACTGGCTGGGCCGGTCCGCCGGACCGGCCCCGGCACCCGAGACCGTGATCCCGCGTTACCTCGCCGCCTTCGGTCCCGCCTCCGTCAAGGACATGCAGACGTGGTCCGGGCTCACCCGGCTGCGGGCCGCCTTCGAGCGGCTGCGCCCGCGGCTGCTCACCTTCCGCGACGCCGCCGGGGCCGAACTGTTCGACCTGCCCGACGCGCCCCGCCCGACCCGGACACCCCGGCGCCGCCCCGCTTCCTGCCCGAGTACGACAACCTCCTGCTCTCGCACGCCGACCGCGGCCGCGTCGTACCCCCGAGTACCGGGGCCGTGCCCGGCGCGGCAACCAGGCCTACCGCACCCTCCTGGTCGACGGCTTCCTGGCGGGCGTGTGGAAGCCCGAGGGCACCGCACTCGTCGTCGAGCCGTTCCGGGAGCTGACGAAGGGCGAGCGCGAGGAGGTCGCCGAGGAGGGCGTCCGCATGCTGGCCGCACTGCACCCCGGGAAGTCCTACGACGTCCGGTTCGGCACCGTCGTACCGCGCTGAGCCCCTCGCGGATCCGCCGGAGGCCCACCGCCGGGCAAGTGGCCGCGGGGGCCGGGACATGGAGAGGGGGCGTTGCGGGCCGCTCGTGGTGGCTCGCAACGCCCCCCGGCATCTACCCGAGGGATGCTCGGGTGGTCCTCGGGGCTATGAGTTGACCTGTGCGGTCACGAGGTCCGAGAAGGTGGTCAGCCGGGTGTACACACCCGGGTAACCGGCCTCCGCGCAACCCTCGCCCCAGGAAGTGATCCCTGCCAGGACGCCCCCGATCAACAGGGGACCGCCGCTGTCGCCCTGGCAGGTGTCTACGCCACCGGACGTGTATCCGGCGCAAACCATGTCGGACCGGACGTAGTCCGACCCGTAGGAACTCCCGCAGCCGGCGTCCGACACGACCGGAACGGTCGCGGTCCGCAGCTGGTTGGAGGAGCTTCCGCTCTCCGAGGTGGTGCCCCAGCCCAGGATGCGGGCCGTGGTGCCGGCCGCGTACACGCTGGTCTGGGAGGAGGAGACGTACGAAGCCTTGGTGTACGGCATCGACGTGGACAGGGTCAGCACGGCCACGTCGTCGCCGTTGGTGGCGTCGGTGTAGTCCGGGTCGATCCAGATCCTGCTGACCTTGCTGACCGTGCCGTTGGTGCCGTTCAGATAGGTCCGGCCGCCGACCACGCGGACGCTGCTGGTCGTCTCACCGACCATGCAGTGCGCCGCCGTCACCACCTTCTTGGCGGCCACCAGGGTGCCGCCGCAGAACTGGCTGCCGGACGCGTCCGTGATCTGCATGACGAACGGGTACGCCGTCGTGGTGGTGGTCGTACCCCGACGATGGGCTGAGGAGCGTCGGCCGCGGCCGGGGAGGCGATGAGCGCGGTGGCCGCCGCGGCGGCCGTCGCCATGAGCGTGGCGGTGGTCCTTCTGGCACGTCTGAGGCCGAACATGCGTCTCCTCGGGTTTGCCGGTGGGGGTTCGCCGGGCGTGGGGGTGGTGCACGTGGGTGGGGGAACCCCCTGCCCGGGTGAGACCGAGCGGCTGGGGGAGAGACCGACCCCGTGTGCCCGGGCGAGCGGCACGTCCTTTACGCTAGGACCGGGGTCCCTCGGCTCCCAATGAGGGAACCCCTAGGGGGTTGGGTGAGGGAAAACCCTCGGTCCGGCTCAGTTAACTAGCGCCTCGCTCACCGCGCTCGGCGAGCCGCCGCCAATCGGACGATGTCGACGCGCGAGCGGATCCCCAGCTTCCGGTACACCCGGGTCAGCGTGGCCTCGACCGTCTTCACACTGACGAACAGCCGGGACGCGATCTCCCGGTTGGTGGCCCCTCCATGACGAGCGCGGCGACCTGACGCTCCATCGAGGCCAGGCCGTCCAGCGCGTCCAGCGGATCCCGGGCGGGCGGCGCGGGCTCCGGCTGCGGGGCGCGCAGGGCCTCGTCCACCTGGTGCAGCCACGGCAGTGCCCGGCAGCGCCGGAACAGCCGCACGGCCTCGTCGTACGCCGCGCGCCGCTTGGCCGGGTTCTCCGCCTGCCGCGCGCGCAGCCGGGCCAGCGCGAACGCCGCCCGGGCCTCGTCCAGACCGTTGCCGAGCCTGCCGAGCCGGTCCTGAGCGGACGTCAGCTGGGCGATGGCGGTCTCGTGGTCGCCGCGGGCCGCCCGGGCCAGCGCCTCGGCCCGGTCCAGGACGGCGACGACACTCTCCCGGCCCAGTCTGACGGCGTGTTCGCGGGCCCCGTCGATGACCTGCTGCGCCTGGCCGTGCTCTCCGACGAGCACCAGCGCCTCCGCCAGGTCGCCGTGCCAGCGGCCGCGCGCCGGGTCGGTGATGCCGAGTCCCAGCTCCAGCTCCCGCACCCGGCCCAGCGACTCCACGGCGGCCCGCGGCTCCCCGGCGACGAACTGGGCGTAGCCGAGGGCGGCCAGGGCGCGCGAGAGGTACATCTGGTCGCCGTCCTCCTCGGCGTGCCCGACCGCCTCGCGGGCCAGCTCCAGCGCCCGCTCGGTGTCACCGCCGGACGCCTCGGCGAGCGAGGCCAGCATCGCGGACGCGCTCTCGCCGATGCCCGCGTCCCGGGCCAGCCGCAGACTCTCCCGGGACAGGTCGAGGGCCCGTCCGCAGTGACCGGCGCGCAGTTCGGTCTCGGCGCACATGCGCAGGTAGTGCACCTCGCTCTCGACCATGCCGCGCCGCCGCACCTCGCGCAGCAGCGCGGTGATGGTCGCCCGCGCCTCGGTGAGCTGGTCGCTCATCAGCAGCCAGCGGTAGCGGGCGTAGCCGACGCCGTTGTGATGGCAGGCGACGTACGGGTCCTGCGGCTCCTCCAGGGCGCGCGCGGTGGTGGCGGCGGCGTCCGGATGGCCCATCAGGGTCTCGGTGGACGCCTGGAAGGCGCGCGCCATCAGCTCGGTGCGCCGGTCGCCGGCCCGCGCGGCCAGCTCGGCGGCGTGCGCGGCCTCCTGGCGGGCCTCGGTGAAGTCGCCCTCGACGACCAGGGCCCGCCAGGCGAGCTGGTAGCGGACCAGGGCGAGCAGCCTGGGGTCGTCCCCGGCGTCGGCCAGCGCCTGCGGGAAGACGGCGTCGACGTCGCCGAGCGCCTGCCCGGCGGACTCGATGACCACCATCCACGCCCGCACCCGTTCGGCGGGCAGCACGGCCCGGGACAGCACCTCGCGCGCGATGTCCCGGGCCAGGTCGGCCTCGCCCGCCGTGATGGCGTCCTCGGCGGCCCGCAGCCGCCGCTCGTCCGGGCCGGGCTCGCCGGCCGCCGGGGTGTGCCGGGCGGCGAGCAGCCCGAGCGAGGCGGCCACCGAGGGCGCGCCGCGGTCCCGTGCCAGGGCGGCGGCCTCGGCGAGCCGGTCGGCGACGTCCGGGTCGGTGCCGGTGGTGGCCAGGGCCAGATGCCGGGCCCGTTCGATGGGGTCGGAGGCCGCGGTCGACAGCGCCGCGTGCACCGCGCGCCGCTCCTGCGCGGGTGCCTCCGCGTACAGCGCGGCGGAGATCAGTGGGTGCGCGAACCGAACGGCCGGGTCGTCCGTCTCGGTGGCCAGCAGCCCGAGTTCGGCCGCCTGGGCGCACTCGGCCTCGGCGTGCTCCCGGCCGGCCGCGTGCAGCAGGGCGAGGGTGGGGCGGGCGCCGGCGCTGGCCAGCAGCAGGGTGCGGCGGGCCTCCACCGACAGCAGGTCGAGGCGGCTGAGCACCAGGGCACGCAGCGAGGTGGGCACCGGCAGCGGCTCGCCCGGCCGGGGCGGGGCCGGGTTCTCGGCCAGGACGCGGCCCAGCTCCAGGGCGAACAGCGGGTTGCCGCCGCTGGTGCGGTGCACCTCCCGGACGGTGGAGCGGGGCAGGCCGTCGTAGCCGCGGTGGTTCAGCAGCGTGGTCAGCTCGGTGCGGGAGAGCGGGCCCAGCCGCACCGAGAGGGTGCCCGGCGGGCAGGCGCGCAGATGGCGGTCGTAGGCCTCGTCCTCGGTGCGCACCGCGCACAGCATCTGCACAGGGGTGTCGCCGAGCCGGCGGGCGGCGAAGCCGAGCAGTTCGGCGCTGGCCGGATCCAGCCACTGCAGATCGTCGGCGACGATCAGGACCGGGCCCCGGTCGGCGAGCGCCCGGAGCGCGGAGAGCACCGCGAGGCGCAGGGCGAGGCCGTCGCGCTGGAGGCTGGACTCACCGCGGCCGGTGAGCGCCGACTCCAGGGCCGTGAGCTGGGCGGCCGGCAGCCGGGGGCGACCTCCTCCAGGGCCAGGCCGAGGAGGTCGGCGAGGGCCAGGAACGGAAGGTGGGATTCTGACTCGGTCGCCGAGCAGCGCAGGACCCGGCGCGCGGTGGCGCCGTATTCCTCGGCCAATGCCCGCAGGACCGTCGATTTACCTATTCCGGCGGGGCCGTGGAGCAGCACGCTGCCACCGGAGTCGAGTTGGTCCCGGGCGCTCCCGAACAGCTCTTCGCGGCCGATGACCAGGTCGGGACGGCATCGAACCGACTCCTGGAAGTCCCGTCGCACGGTCACCGCTCCCCTCCTGTGTCGTGTCCGGGCCAAATTCTAGGCAACGATCCTTGAAATTCGGACGGAAGCCGTGGTGAGGGAAATAACAAACGGTCAAGCGCAGGAAAAAATTCGCGGCATGGTCACAACAATGGGCAGGTTTCCTTACGAGCGTCACCGACCGGCCGGTCTCTACGGCAGGAGCCCCGCCCGGCGTGCCGCGGTCACCGCCTCCCCCGGGTGTGCGCACCCAGTTTCCGCATCGCCGAGCGCAGATAGCCCTTCACCGTCTCCGGCCGCAGACCCAGCCGCTCGGCCACGGCCGCGTTGGTCGCGCCCGCCGCCACCCAGGACAGCACGTCCAGCTCCCGCGGCGCCAGGCTCGCGCCGCCGGCCGGGCGGGGCGCGGCCAGCAGCCCGCACGCCGCCAGCAGTTCGGCGCGCAGTTCCGGGTCGGCGATCCGCGGCGCCAGCGCGCGCAGCGCCGCGTGCGCCTCGCGCACCTGTTCCTGGCCGGTTTCCGCCCCCCGGGACGCCCCGGCGGGCTCGGTCCGGGCTGCCGCGAGCAGCCCCCGCGCCTCCTCCCGCACCACGAGTGACTGCTCCACGTCCCGCGCCGCCGCCACCGCGGCGCCCAGCGTGCGGTCGCCGAGCGGCTGGGCCGAGCGCAGCGCGCCGTACAGCACCCCGCGCACCCTGCGCCGCACCACGACCGGCACCGCGAGCACCGAGTGGATGCCCTCGGCGGCCACCGGCACGTCGTACTCGTGGCTGATCTGCCGCGAACCGGCGTAGTCCGTCACCGCGCACGGACGGGCCAGTGCCACCGCCCTGCCGCCGAGCCCGTTGCCGGACGTCACCGCGAGGGACCTGAGAGCGGCGGTGTGGGTGCCGCTCAGCTCACTGATCCGGATCTGCGGCCGGCCGGCCTCGACCAGCCCGCCGAAGGCGACCGGAAGCCCGGTGGTGTGCCGCAGCCGGGCCAGCGCACCACGAATCTCCGTCGTCGCCACGGCCTCTGCTGCCACCTCATCGCTCCTTCGGTGCGGCTCACCGTGGACCACACCCCCGTTCGGGGTAGTGAGACCTGCATCACGGATTAGACGATGCCAGAGAGCCGCCCGGCAATGGTCCGGATTCTAGGAGGACACCGATGACGACGGCGACCGAGGTCTTCAGGACCGCGCGGGACTTCCTGCTGGAGCACCGCGAGGACTACACCCGTGCCTACGAGGGCTTCGCCTGGCCGCGGCCCGAGCACTTCAACTGGGCGCTCGACTGGTTCGACGTGATCGCCGAGGGCAACGACCGGACGGCGCTGCACATCGTCGAGGAGGACGGCACCGAGACCAGGCTGTCCTTCGCCGAGATGGCCGAGCGCTCCAACCGCGTCGCCGCCCACCTGCGCGCGCGGGGCGTCGCCGCCGAGGACCGCATCCTCGTGATGCTGGGCAACCAGGCGGAGCTGTGGGAGACCGCGCTGGCCGCCATGAAGCTGCGCGCCGTGGTCATCCCGGCCACCCCGCTGCTCGGCCCCGCCGACCTGTGCGACCGGGTGGAGCGCGGCCGGGTCAAGCACGTGCTGGTGCGGGCCGAGGACACCGCCAAGTTCGACGACGTGCCCGGCACCTACACCCGGATCGCGGTCGGCGGGCTGCCGCGGGAGGGCTGGGAGCCGTACGAGGACGCGTACGCCGCGTCCCCCGACTTCGTCCCCGACGGCCCCACCCTGGCCGACGACCCGCTGATGCTGTACTTCACCTCCGGGACGACCGCCCGCCCCAAACTGGTCGAGCACACCCACACCTCGTACCCCGTCGGGCACCTGGCCACCATGTACTGGATCGGTCTCCGGCCCGGCGACGTGCACCTGAACATCTCCTCGCCCGGCTGGGCGAAGCACGCCTGGTCGAACCTGTTCGCCCCGTGGAACGCGGAGGCGACGGTCTTCATCCACAACTACACCCGGTTCGACCCGGCCCGCCTGATGGCCGAGATGGACCGGCACGGGGTCACCACGTTCTGCGCGCCGCCGACCGTGTGGCGGATGCTCATCCAGGCCGACCTGTCGCAGCTCGCCACCCCGCCGCGCGAGGTGGTCGCCGCGGGCGAGCCGCTCAACCCGGAGGTCATCGAGCAGGTCCGGCGGGCCTGGGGCATCACGATCCGGGACGGCTTCGGGCAGACCGAGACGGCCGTGCAGGTCTCCAACAGCCCCGGGCAGACGCTGAAGACCGGCTCGATGGGCCGGCCCAGCCCCGGCTACCGGGTGGAGCTGCTCGACCCGGTCTCCGGCGCCCCCGGCGCCGACGAGGGCGAGATCGCCCTCGACCTGTCCGAGCGCCCGGTCGGCCTGATGACCGGCTACCACGGCGACCCCGACCGCACGGCGGAGGCCATGGCGGGCGGCTACTACCGCACCGGTGACGTCGCGTCCCGTGACGCGGACGGATATCTGACCTACATCGGCCGCAGCGACGACGTCTTCAAGGCCTCGGACTACAAGATCAGCCCGTTCGAGCTGGAGAGCGCGCTGCTGGAGCACGAGGCCGTCGCCGAGGCGGCCGTCGTGCCCGCCCCCGACGAACTGCGGCTCGCCGTGCCCAAGGCGTACGTCGTCCTCGCCGAGGGCTGGCAGCCCGGCCCCGACACGGCCAAGGTGCTCTTCGAGCACTCCCGCCAGGTGCTGGCCCCCTACAAGCGCCTGCGCAGGCTGGAGTTCGCCGCGCTGCCCAAGACCGTCTCCGGCAAGATCCGCCGCATCGAGCTGCGCGAGGCCACGGCCGCCGGCTCCGACCACGAGTACCGCGAGGAGGACTTCCGGTGACCTCGGAACTGTCGTACACCCACGGAACCGGCCCCACCGCCCTGCTCGGCGACACCATCGGGGCCAACCTCGACCGCGCCGTGGCCGCCTGGCCCCAACGCGAGGCCCTGGTCGACGTGCCCTCCGGACGCCGCTGGACCTACGCCGAATTCGCCGCCGACGTGGACCAGTTGGCCTGCGCGCTGCTCGCGAGCGGAGTCGCCAAGGGCGACCGGGTCGGCATCTGGGCGGTCAACTGCGCCGAGTGGGTGCTCGTGCAGTACGCGACCGCGCGCGTCGGGGCCGTCATGGTCAACATCAACCCGGCCTACCGCACGCACGAGGTCGAGTACGTCCTCAACCAGGCCGGGATCTCCCTGCTGTTCGCCACCGTCCGGCACCGGACGAGCGACTACCGGGCGATGGTCGAGGAGGTCCGGGTCCGCTGCCCGCGGCTGACGGAGACCGTGTACATCGGTGATCCGGGCTGGGAGGCCTTCGCCGGGCGCGGGTCGGCGGTCCCGCGGGAGGAACTGCGGGCGCGCGAGGCCGAGCTGTCCTGCGACGACCCGATCAACATCCAGTACACCTCGGGCACCACGGGCTTCCCGAAGGGCGCCACGCTCTCCCACCACAACATCCTGAACAACGGCTACTTCGTGGGCGAGCTGGTCGCCTACACCGAGCAGGACAGGGTCTGCATCCCAGTCCCCTTCTACCACTGCTTCGGCATGGTCATGGGGAACCTGGCCGCCACCTCCCACGGCGCCTGCATGGTCGTCCCGGCGCCGTCCTTCGACCCGGAGGCGACGCTGGAGGCCGTCCAGCGGGAGCGCTGCACCTCGCTGTACGGCGTCCCGACCATGTTCATCGCGGAGCTGAACCTGCCCGGCTTCGCCGCCTACGACCTCTCCTCCCTGCGCACCGGCATCATGGCGGGCTCGCCCTGCCCGGTGGAGGTGATGAAGCGGGTGGTCGCCGAGATGCACATGGCGGAGGTCTCCATCTGCTACGGCATGACCGAGACCTCCCCGGTCTCCCTGCAGACCCGTATCGAGGACGACCTGGAGCACCGCACCGGGACCGTCGGCCGGGTCCTGCCGCACCTGGAGGTCAAGGTCGTCGACCCGGTCTCCGGGTCACCCGGCCGCGGGGCACGGCGGGGGAGTTGTGCACGCGCGGCTACAGCGTGATGCTCGGCTACTGGGACGAGCCCGGGAAGACCGCCGAGGCCGTCGACGCCGGCCGCTGGATGCACACCGGCGATCTGGCGGTGATGCGCGAGGACGGGTACGTCGAGATCGTCGGCCGCATCAAGGACATGATCATCCGCGGCGGCGAGAACATCTACCCGCGCGAGATCGAGGAGTTCCTCTACGCCCACCCCGGGATCCGGGACGTCCAGGTCGTGGGCGTGCCGCACGAGAAGTACGGGGAGGAGGTCCTGGCCTGCGTCATCCCCCTGGACCCGGAGGACCCGCTCACCCTGGAGGACCTGCGCGCCTTCTGCCGCGACCGGCTCGCCCACTACAAGATCCCCAGCCGGCTGCAGATCCTGGAGACCTTCCCGATGACGGTCTCGGGCAAGGTGCGCAAGGTGGAGCTGCGGCAGACCTACGGCGCCTGACGGCGGGAGGTCCGGCGGTTCAGGACGCGCCCTGTTCGGCGAGGAGCCGGCCGGGGCCGTTCACCGGCGTGGCCGTCCCCCCGTGGTCGAGGGCGAACAGGGGGACGGCCAGCGCGTCGGCCTGGGCCCGTGCCGCCCCGGTGTAGCCCGCGACGGAGAAGTAGACGCAGTCCGCGGACTCCGTCATGGCCGTCAGCCAGAGGCACTCCACGTCCCGTGACGAGGCCGGGCGCGCCGCCGGATCGACCCGTACGACGAGACCCGGCGCGGCCAGGCCGATGCCGGACGGCGGGCGCTGGTCGGCGCGCCGGATGTCCCGGTGGCCGAGCCGGCGCAGGCACAGCACGGCGGAGGTGACCGCGTCCAGCGCCGAGGCGGCACCGGCGGAGCGTGCCGGCGGACGGTGGCCGGGACCCGGGGAACGGGTCCCGGCCACGGGTATGCGCAGCACCGCGCCGCACGGGCAGCCCAGTTCCGGATGCGGCCACTGGTTGCGCCGGCCGCAGGCCGTGCAGCGCACGGTGATCCAGTCCTCGTCCCAGGCGCGGTGGACGAGCACGACCGGCCCGGCCGCCGCGTCCAGCCGCGGGGCGCTGGGGGCGCCGCAGGCGCAGGGTACGGGGGTGCGGTGTAGACGTGCTCGCGGCGGCAGGCCGGACAGTGCAGCGGAACGCTCTCGGGCATGGCCCATCCATCTTCAGGCGTGGCGTCGGGGCGGCGTCCCCATCGTCCTCCATCCCGGTCCGTCTGTCCGGCTCTTGGCGCCTCTGCCCGGCCCGGCCCCCGCGGCTCCCGGGCTCTCTTGACGACGTCCGGCACCCCCCTTACATTACTTCCAGATAGTAGAAGTTGACTTCCGCAATACGGAAAACGTATGGGGAAGCAGTCCGATGACTCCGGAGACGGTGCTCACCGCGGGCGCGACGGGAGTACGCATCCGACAGCCGAAGCAGGAGTGCTCGATGGCCCGAATGACCGCTGCCCGCGCGGCAGTTGAGATCCTCAAGCTCGAGGGCGTCAGTGACGCCTTCGGTGTGCCCGGCGCGGCGATCAACCCGTTCTACAAGGCGCTCAAGGAGGGCGGGATCCACCACACCCTCGCCCGCCACGTCGAGGGCGCCTCCCACATGGCCGAGGGCTACACCCGCGCCCGCCCCGGCAACATCGGTGTCTGCATCGGCACCTCCGGACCCGCGGGCACCGACATGATCACCGGTCTGTACTCGGCGATCGGCGACTCCGTCCCGATCCTGTGCATCACGGGCCAGGCGCCCACCGCCGTGATGCACAAGGAGGACTTCCAAGCCGTCGACATCGCCTCCATCGCGCGGCCGGTGACGAAGATGGCGGTCACCGTCATGGAGGCCGCGCAGGTCCCCGGCGTGTTCCAGCAGGCCTTCCACCTGATGCGCTCCGGCCGGCCCGGCCCCGTCCTGATCGACCTGCCGATCGACGTGCAGCAGACGGAGATCGAGTTCGACCCGGAGACGTACGCGCCGCTGCCGGTCCACAAGCCCGTCGCCACCCGCGCCCAGATCGAGAAGGCGCTGTCCTTCCTGCTCGCCGCCGAACGCCCGGTCATCGTCGCCGGCGGCGGTGTCATCGGCGCCGACGCCTGCGACCTGCTGACCGAGTTCGCCGAGCTGACCGGGACCCCGGTCATCCCGACCCTGATGGGCTGGGGCGCCCTGCCCGACGACCACGAGCTGAACGCCGGCATGGTCGGCGTGCAGACCTCGCACCGCTACGGCAACGCCACCTTCCTGGAGTCGGACTTCGTCCTCGGCATCGGCAACCGCTGGGCCAACCGCCACACCGGCTACAAGCTCGACACCTACCGCCGGGGCCGCAAGTTCGTCCACGTCGACATCGAGCCCACCCAGATCGGCCGGATCTTCCCGCCGGACTACGGGGTCGTCTCCGACGCCGGGGCCGCGCTGGAGCTGTTCGTCGAGGTCGCCCGGGAGCTGAAGGCGGCGGGCGGGCTGCCCGACCGCACCGCCTGGATCGCCTCCACCCGGGACCGCAGGGCCACCCTGCTGCGCCGTACGCACTTCGACGACGTGCCGATGAAGCCGCAGCGCGTGTACGAGGAGATGAACCGGGCGTTCGGCCCGGAGACCCGGTACGTCACGACCATCGGCCTCTCCCAGATCGCGGGCGCGCAGATGCTGCACGTCTACCGGCCCCGCCACTGGATCAACTGCGGTCAGGCCGGCCCGCTCGGCTGGACCGTCCCGGCCGCGATCGGCGTCGCCAAGGCCGACCCGGACTCCCCGGTCGTCGCCCTCTCCGGCGACTACGACTTCCAGTTCCTGATCGAGGAGCTGGCCGTCGCCGCCCAGCACCGGATCCCCTACGTGCACGTCCTGGTGAACAACGCCTACCTCGGCCTGATCCGGCAGGCGCAGCTCGGGCTGGACATCGACTTCCAGGTGAACCTGGAGTTCGAGAACGTCAACACGCCCGAGATCGGCGTCTACGGCGTCGACCACGTCAAGGTCGCCGAGGGCCTGGGCTGCAAGGCGATCCGGGTCACCGAGCCGGACCAGCTCGGCCCCGCCTTCGAGCAGGCCGGGAAGCTGGCCGCCGAGTACCGGGTGCCGGTCGTCGTCGAGGCGATCCTGGAACGGGTCACCAACATCTCGATGAGCCGGACCATGGACATCGGCGACATCACCGAGTTCGAGGACCTCGCCACCGAGCCCGGCCACGCGCCGACGGCGATCAGCCCGCTGAAGGTCTGAGCCACGAGCACACGAGGGGCGGCCCGTCCGGAGGGACGGGCCGCCCCTCCGGCGTGCGGTCCCCGCGCTCAGTCGAGTCCGCCGCCCCCGCAGCCGCCGCCGAGGTCGTGGCCGCCGTGGAAGCCGCCGTGGTGTTGGCCGCCGTGGGCCCCGCCGCCGAAACCGCCGCCGTCCCTGTCCCCGGCGCCGTCGTCGCCGTGGAAGACGATGCCGCGGATGCCGGTGCCCCGGCCGAGGGGGAACAGGCCCTCGTCCGCGAGGGCGCCGCGGCCGGTGAGCCCGGAGTCACGGGCGAAACGCGGCAGCAGCGCGGTCAGCGCGCGCTCGCCGTGCAGCGCGACGGCGATCAGCACCTCCTGCTCAGCGAAGCCCTCCGGACCCGCGGGACCCCGCGGCAGCGGATGGCGCTCGCGCAGCTCGGCCAGGAGCCGGCGGGCGGCGCGGGTGCGGCCCGGCGGCAGCGCTCGCAGCAGTCCGGCCGCCACGAGTTCGGCCCGCGTTCCGGCGAGCGCGCGCCGGACCACCGCCCGGCCGGGCAACTCCCGTGGCCCCGCGGGCCGGTAGAGGCCGGTGCGGACCGCCTTCTCCAGGGGATGGCGGAAGGCTCCGGCGTTCCCCGCGCCGGTTCTGCGCACCGTTCCCGGCCGGCCCGCGTCGACCGCGCCGCGCAGGTGCAGGGCGAGCACGGCGACCGTCACGGCGGCCCGGTCACCGCCCCGCAGCAGGGCGATCGCGCACGGCTCCGGCGGCGTACGGTCCGCGGGCGGCGGGTTCGTACGGTCCATGAGGCACCCCCGTACGAGGCCCGCCGCCCCCGTGCCGGCGGGCCCCGCATGACGGTAATGTGCCCGACCGCGACGGCGGTCGAAGCCTGAACGCCCTTGTTCAGAGCTTGATTTGAGGTATGCGTAGGCCGGGTACGGCCACCGCCGTACCCGGCGTCGCTACAGCTCGTGCTCCGACAGGCCCGGCCAGTCCTCCGGCCCGCCGCCCTGCCACTCGATGAGGTCGCTCTCCTCGACCTCGATCCGGTCCAGGTCGGCCAGCCGCAGGATCTCCACCACGTCGTCCAGGTGCGAGGCCAGTCCCAGTGTCACGTCCCCCTCGGTGACCCGCCGGGAGCCGTCCAGGGCCGGGGCGTGGACCACGATGTGCGGATACTGCGTCGGATGTCCCATGGGTTCAGCGTCCTGCGGACGCGCCGGGTACGCACGCCGGGCCGGGATCCGGGGCGCCCCGGGGCCGGGACAGCGCGAAGAGCGCCCCCTGCCGCGGGGGCGCTCCGCACGATGGTGGTGGCCGTCCGACGGCGCGAGGCTGGGCGCGACAGGACGTTCGCGCCGCCGGACGGCTGACCGGGGGGCCTCCGCACGGAGGCCGCTGCTGGAGGACCGCGGCGGCCGCGACGGACACGCGAACCCTTCCCTCTGGTCGAGAAGGGGACCCGCGTCCTTCACCACCGCACTGGCTCGCACGCCGCCGCGGTCCTCGCTCTGCCCGCCGTACCGAGAGGTCGCCCCTCATCCGGACCGCTCGGTCGCGGGTCGTGTGCGTCCGGTCCCCGGCCTCCCCGCCGGGTCCCGGACGCGGTCCTCGGGACCTCAGTCCTCGCGCAGGGCGCGGACCGCCTCCTGCACGCGCCGGCCGTAGTCGGGGTCGGCGGCGTGGAAGTGGGCCAGGTTCTTCTCGATCACGTCGTCGCGCGAGACCTGCGAGAGGCCGCCGGCGATGTTCGCGACCAGCCGCCGCCGCTCCTCCTCGGACAGCAGCCGGTACAGCTCGCCCGCCTGGAAGAAGTCGTCGTCCTTGGTGTGCGCCGGTGCCTCGTGGGTGCCGGTGTGACCGGACACGGCCAGCGGGGCCGACAGCGGGCGGCCGGTCTCCACCGGGCCGTCGTAGGAGTTCGGCTCGTAGTTCTTCGCGTGCCGGCCCTGGGCGTTGACCGCCATGAGGCCGTCGCGGCCGTGGTTGTGCGCGGTCGTCGCCCTGGGCGCGTTGACCGCGAGCTGGGTGTGGTTGACGCCCAGGCGGTAGCGGTGCGCGTCCGCGTAGGCGAAGAGCCGGCCCTGGAGCATCTTGTCGGGCGACGGTCCGATGCCCGGCACGAAGTTGTTCGGGGAGAACGCGGCCTGCTCCACCTCGGCGAACACGTTGTCCGGGTTGCGGTCCAGCACCAGGCGGCCCACACGCCGCAGCGGGTGGTCGGCGTGCGGCCACACCTTCGTCAGGTCGAACGGGTTGAAGCGGTAGTCCGCCGCCTCGGCCGCCGGCATGATCTGGACGTACAGGGTCCAGGACGGGTGCACGCCCCGCTCGATGGCCTGCAGCAGGTCCGTCTGGTGGGAGCTGGGGTCCTTGCCCGCGATCTCGGCGGCCTGCTCGGCGCTCAGCGAGCGGACGCCCTGGTTCGTCTTGAAGTGGTATTTGACGAAGAAGGCCTCGCCCTCGGCGTTCGTCCACTGGTAGGTGTGCGAGCCGTAGCCGTTCATGTGCCGGTACGAGGCCGGGATGCCGCGGTCGCCCATCAGCCAGGTCACCTGGTGCGTGGCCTCGGGGAGTGGGCCCAGAAGTCCCAGACGTTGTCGGGCTCCTGGCGTCCGGTGAACGGGTCCCGCTTCTGCGAGTGGATGAAGTCCGGGAACTTGATCGGGTCCTTGACGAAGAACACCGGGGTGTTGTTGCCGACGAGGTCGTAGTTGCCCTCGGCGGTGTAGAACTTCACGGCGAAGCCGCGCGGGTCGCGGACGGCGTCGGCGCCGCCGAGGGAGTCGGCGACCGTGGAGAAGCGGACGAACACCTCCGTGCGCCGGCCGATCTCGCCGAGGAAGTCGGCGTGGGTGAAGCCGGTGACGTCGTCCGTCACCTCGAAGTGGCCGTACGCGCCGGAGCCACGGGCGTGCACCACCCGCTCCGGGATCCGCTCGCGGTTGAAGCGCGCGAGCTTCTCCAGGAGGTGCTGGTCCTGGAGCAGCAGGGGGCCGCCGACGCCGGCGGAGGCGGAGTTCTGGTTGTCGGCGACCGGGGCGCCGGACTCGGTCGTGAGCACGCGCTTCGACATCGTGGACCTTCCGTGCGGGAGTCAGCGGAAACCTGTTTCCGCTTCGTGGAGCCTAGAAGTGGGGGAACGGGGCGTCAACAGTTTGTTGAAGCAGGTTCCGGGCCGCGGCACCGCCTGGGCGCGACAGGACAGGTGTCGGCGGCGCCGCGGCCCGGAAGTCGGGGGGTGCGGGTCAGACCTGGGCGCCGGAGAGGCGCTCCACGGCCCGCAGCAGGGCCGAGTGGTCCAGGCCGCCGTCGCCCTGGGCGCGCAGTGACGCGACCAGCTGGGCGACCACGGCGCCGACCGGCAGGGCGGCGCCGACGTTGCGGGCGGCGTCGGTGACGATGCCCATGTCCTTGTGGTGCAGGTCGATCCGGAAGCCCGGCTCGAAGTCGCGGCCGAGGAAGTTGTCCTTCTTGCGCGTCAGCACGGTGGAGCCCGCGAGGCCGCCGTTCAGGACGTCCAGTGCGGCCTTCAGGTCCACGCCGGACTTCTCCAGGAACACCACCGCCTCGGCGCAGGCCTGGATGTTCACGGCCACGATGAGCTGGTTGGCGGCCTTGACGGTCTGGCCCGAGCCGTGCGGCCCGCACAGCACGATCGTCCTGCCCAGCGCCTCGAAGAGGGGCCTGGCGAGGTCGAAGTCGGCCTGCTCGCCGCCGACCATGATCGACAGCACCGCCTCGACCGCGCCCGCCTCACCGCCGGAGACCGGGGCGTCGAGGACGCGTATGTCCTTCTCCGCGGCGGCCTTCGCGAGGTCCACGGAGGTCTGCGGGGTGATCGAGGACATGTCGATCAGCAGCGTGCCGGGCCCGGCGTTCTCCAGGATGCCGTCGGGACCGTAGGCGATGGCCTCGACCTGCGGGGAGGCCGGCACCATCGTGATCACCACGTCGGCGTCCCGGACCGCCTCGGCGATCGAGCCGGCCGCGGATCCGCCGGCGGCGGCCAGGCGGTCCAGCTTCTCCCGCTCCAGGGTGAAGCCGGTGACGTCGTAACCCGCCTTGATCAGGTTCTCGGACATGGGGGAGCCCATGATGCCGAGGCCGATCCACGCGATCTTGGGAAGGTTGCTCATGAAGGGGTGCCTTTCAGTACGGGGGTCAGCGGGGCAGCCAGCCGAAGGCCTCGGCGCTCGGGCGGTCGCCCGGCTTGTACTCGAGGCCGATCCAGCCGTCGTAGCCCGCCTTCCTCAGCCGGTCGAGGAGGTCTTCGAGGGGCAGCGAGCCGGTGCCGGGCGCACCGCGCCCCGGGTTGTCCGCGATCTGCACATGGCCGGTTCTCGCGGTGTACCGCTCGATCACCGCCGGCAGGTCCTCGCCGTTCATGGCCAGGTGGTAGAGGTCCATGAGGAACCTTGCGTTGCCGAGCCCGGTCGCCTCGTTCACCCGGTCCACGACCTCCACGGCGGCCGGAGCCGAGACCAGCGGGTACCGCGGCGACTCGGGCGCGTTCAGCGCCTCGACCAGCAGCACCGCGCCGATCCGGTCGGCCGCCCGGGCCGCGAGGACGAGGTTCTCCAGGGCGAGCGCGTCCTGCTCGGCCGGGTCCACGCCCTCGACGCGGTTGCCGTAGAGGGCGTTGAGCGCCCCGCAGCCCAGTGACGCGGCGAAACCGGCGGCCACGTCGATGTTGGCGCGGAACCGCTCCGACTCCTCGCCGGGCACCGACAGGGCCCCGCGGTCCGGTCCGGGCAGCCGCCCGGCGTAGAAGTTCAGTCCCGTGAGCCGGACGCCCGCCTCCTCGATCGCCCGCCTCAGGGCGTCGAGCTCGGACTGTTCCGGGGTGGGGGAGTCGACCCAGGGCCACCACAGCTCGACCGCCGTGAAGCCCGCCGCGGCGGCGGCCGCGGGGCGCTCCAGGAGCGGGAGTTCCGTGAAGAGGATCGACAGGTTGACGTTGAAGCGCTGGTCTGCGAATCCCACGGGGGCGGCGCTCCTTTCCTGTAATTCCATAATGTGGAAGTTTGTTTCTGCTTAACGGAAGATTGCCCGGAGGGCTCGCGGCTTGTCAAGGGGGTCGAACGCCGGTCCTCCGCCGGACCTGCCCAGGAGCCGGGGCCGCGGGTTAGGTTGAGCGCGTGCGATTGAGAGTGGAGTTCACGACCGAGCCCTTCGACCTCGAGGAGGCGCCCGCGCACGCCCTGGCGGCCCGCGAGGTCATCGAGGCGGCCGAGCTGGACGCCGTGGACGTCGGCCCGTTCGGCAACACGGCGGAGGGCGGCGCGGACAGCGTGCTGACGGCCGTGGACGCCCTGCTGCGCAAGTCCCTCCAGGCCGGCGCCACCCGGATCTCGCTGCAGGTCAACGTGGTCGGGGAGGACGGGAAGTGACCGGTGCCGGGGACGAGTCCTTCATCGCGGCCGTGAAGCCGCTGGTCGACGCCATGGGCGGGGACCTGCTCCCGCCCGACGAGGCCGGCCCCGACGACGTCGTGCTCTCCTGGGAGGGTGCCGACGTGGTGGCCGTGCGCCTGCCTCAGCTCGCCGACTCCCTGGACCACATCCTCGCCGCCATGGAGCGCCGCAGGGGCATGCCGCTGGCCGACCTGGACCGCAAGGCCAAGCAGGAGGTCGTGCGGGTGCTGGAGGCGCGCGGCGCCTTCTCCGTCCGGCACGGCGTGGAGACCGTGGCGGGCGCGCTCGGCGTGAGCCGCTTCACCGTCTACAACTACCTCAACCGCGAGAAGGAGGGCTGAGGGCGGCCCGGGAAGTAACCCGGAATTTTCAACAAAGTGTTGACGTCGTGTTTCGGAGGGCGTTAGCTACTGGGCAGCCCGTTCAGCTCGAAGGCCGTTTCCGGCCACGGAGGCTCCCGTGACTACGACTTCCACGCCCCCGGGCCTGGCCCGGTTCAACGTCCTGGAGGAGCACGCGGCCCTCGCCGCCCTCCACGAGGCGTGCGCCTCCGCCGAGTGGGCCCGGCGGCTGCTGGCCGGCCGCCCGTACGCCACCGTGGCGGACCTGCACGCGGCCAGTGACGCCGCGACGGCCGGGCTGAGCGACGCGGACCTGGCCGAGGCGATGGCCGGGCACCCGCCGATCGGCCGCCCCGCGCCGGGCGATCCGACCTCCGCACGGGAACAGAGCGGCATGGCCGGCGCCGCCGCCGGCCTCAAGGCCGAGATGCTCGAACTCAACCTGGCCTACCAGGAGAGGTTCGGCCATGTCTTCCTCATCTGCGCCACCGGCCGCAGCGGAGAGCAGATGCGCGACGCGGCCAGGGAACGGCTCGGCAACCCGCCCGAGCGGGAGCGGGAGATCGTCCGCACCGAGCTGGGGAAGATCAACCGCATCCGACTGGCCCGACTCGTCGAAGAGGACGCCTGACACCATGAGCACCAGCACCACCGCCTCCGTGTCCACGCACATCCTGGACACCTCCGCCGGCCGCCCCGCCGAGGGCGTCGCCGTCCGGCTCGCCGTCCGCCGGGGCCGGGACGCGGACTGGCAGGCGCTCGGCGGCTCCGCGACCGACGCCGACGGCCGGTGCAAGGACCTGCCGGCGCTGCCGGAGGGCACCACCCACGTACGGCTCGACTTCGCCGTGGAGCCGTACTTCGAGAAGAAGCAAGCCGATGCGCAGCAGGACGCCCCCGCGAATCGGGACAGCGGACCGGCGGTGTTCTTCCCGGAGGTGGCGATCACGTTCGCCGTCGTACCGGGCGAGCACTACCACGTACCGCTGCTGCTCAACCCGTTCGGCTACTCCGTTTACCGAGGGAGCTAGCTAATGCCCACCATCCTGGGACAGAACCAGTACGGCAAGGCCGAGAACCGGGTCGTAAAGATCACGCGGGACGGCGCCACCCACCACATCAAGGACCTGAACGTCTCCGTCGCCCTCAGCGGTGACATGGAGGAGGTCCACTACTCCGGCTCCAACGCCAACGTCCTGCCGACCGACACCACCAAGAACACGGTGTACGCGTTCGCCAAGGAGCACGGCATCGAGTCGGCGGAGCAGTTCGGCATCCACCTCGCGCGCCACTTCGTCACCTCGCAGCCGGCCATCCACCGCGCCCGCATCCGCGTCGAGGAGTACGCCTGGGAGCGGATCGAGACCTCCGACGCCAACTCGAAGTTCATCGGTGCGGACGAGGTCAAGCACTCGTTCGTGCGCAAGGGCCAGGAGACCCGGCTGGCGCAGATCACCTATGACGGATCGTCGTGGGAGGTCGTCTCGGGCCTGAAGGACCTGACGGTGATGAACTCGACCAACTCCGAGTTCTGGGGTTACGTCAAGGACAAGTACACCACCCTGAAGGAGGCGCACGACCGCATCCTGGCCACCTCGGTCTCCGGTCGCTGGCGCTTCAACTGGACCGACGACGAGCAGCGGATGCCCAACTGGGAGAAGTCCTACGAGCAGGTGCGCAAGCACATGCTCCAGGCCTTCGCCGAGACGTACTCCCTCTCGTTGCAGCAGACGCTCTACCAGATGGGCTCGCGCATCATCAACAACCGCGGCGAGATAGACGAGGTCCGCTTCTCGCTGCCCAACAGCCACCACTTCCTCGTGGATCTCGAGCCCTTCGGGCTGAAGAACGACAACGAGGTCTACTTCGCCGCCGACCGGCCCTACGGCCTGATCGAGGCGACCGTCCTGCGGGACGGCTGCGAGCCGCGCATCCCGGTGGACCTCACCAACCTCTAGCCAGTTCACTCTCTCGGCACCCGTGACCGGGGAACCCATGTCCCCCGGTCACGGCACTCAAATCCTCCAGGGTCCTGCCGTGCCCACCCGTTTCAGTCCGCCGAGCGAAAAGGACGAATCATGGCAGCAGCCCAGCGCATCGTCATCGAGAACTGTTCGATCGCGACCGTCGACGCCGACGACACCGAGTACGCCTCCGGCTACCTGGTCATCGCCGGCAACCGCATCGAGGCGGTCGGCGCGGGCAAGGCCCCCGGGGCCTGGAGAACGTCGTACGCCGTATCGACGCCACCGGACACCTCGTCACCCCGGGCCTGGTCAACACCCACCACCACTTCTACCAGTGGATCACCCGGGGCCTGGCCACCGACCACAACCTCTTCGACTGGCTCGTCGCGCTGTACCCCACCTGGGCGCGCATCGACGAGCCGATGGTGTACGCGGCGGCCCGGGGATCACTGGCGATGATGGCCCGCGGCGGTGTCACCACGGCCATGGACCACCACTACGTGTACCCCCACGGCTCCGGCGACCTGTCCGGCGCGATCATCCGCGCCGCCCGGGAGACCGGCGTCCGCTTCACCCTCGCCCGCGGTTCCATGGACCGCAGCGAGAAGGACGGCGGCCTCCCCCGGACTTCGCCGTCGAGACCCTCGAAGGGGCCCTCGCGGCCACCGAGGCGACCGTCAAGGAGCACCACGACTCCTCCTTCGACGCCATGACCCAGGTCGCCGTCGCCCCCTGCTCCCCCTTCTCTGTCTCCACCGAACTGCTCAGGCAGGGCGCCGAGCTGGCGCGCGGCCTCGGGGTGCGGCTGCACACCCACGGCTCGGAGACCGTGGAGGAGGAGAAGTTCTGCCACGAGCTGTTCGGCATGGGGCCGACCGACTACTTCGAGTCCACCGGCTGGCTGGGCGAGGACGTGTGGATGGCGCACTGCGTCCACATGAACGACTCCGACATCGCCGCCTTCGCCCGCACCAGGACCGGTGTCGCCCACTGCCCCTCCTCCAACGCCCGGCTGGCCGCGGGCATCGCCCGGGTCCCGGACATGCTCGCCGCGGGCGTACCGGTCGGCCTAGGCGTCGACGGCACCGCCTCCAACGAGTCCGGCGAACTCCACACCGAGCTGCGCAACGCGCTGCTGATCAACCGCCTCGGCGCACACCGGGAGGCCGCGCTCAACGCCCGGCAGGCGCTGCGGCTCGGCACCCACGGCGGCGCCACGGTGCTCGGCCGCGCCGCCGAGACCGGCTCGCTGGAGGCGGGCAAGCTCGCCGACCTGGTGCTGTGGAGGCTGGACACCCTCGCCCACTCCTCCATCGCCGACCCGGTGACCGCCCTGGTCTTCGGCGCGGCGGCCCCGGTCACCGCCTCCTTCGTGAACGGCCGGCAGATCGTCGAGGACGGCCGCCTGCTGACGGTCGACGAGGATGCCATCGCCCGCTCCACGCGGGACGAGGCCCGGCGCCTGGCGCGCATCGCCGCCCAGGGCTGAGCCAACACCGGAACTCCGGCCGGGAGGGACGGCTCCCGGCCGGCAGCGGTGGACCCCAGCGGTCCACAGCGGCCGGATCCGGGGCGCGCGTGAAGGCGCGCGCCCCGGAACGGTCTCCGTTCACCGGCCCCTCCCCGGGCCCACCGGTCCCTCCCCCCCCCACTCTCGACTTCGGTCGAGCGGGAGGTGCCCCCATCCCCGTGCACCACCTCCCTGAAACCGCGTCAGAGCCGACGTGTCCCACCGACCGGAGGAGCCGCCGTGTCCGCCCACCCCGTCGACGCCGACGAGCAGTCCGTCCACCCCGTGGACGAGAAACTCCCCGCCCTGAAGATGGCGACCAGCGGTCTGCAGCACGTGGCCGCCATGTACGCGGGGTCGTCGCCCCGCCCCTGATCGTCGGCGCGGCCGTAGGCCTGTCCGGCACCGAGCTCACCTTCCTCACCGGAGCGTGCCTGTTCACCGCGGGACTCGCCACCTTCCTGCAGACCCTCGGCATCTGGAAGATCGGCGCCCGGCTGCCCTTCGTCAACGGCGTCACCTTCGCCGGCGTCGCTCCCATGACGGCGATCGTCGCCTCCGCCAAGGACAGGTCCGACGCCCTGCCGATGATCTTCGGCGCGGTCATCGTCGCCGGACTCCTCGGCTTCCTCGCGGCCCCGTCTTCTGCAAGGCCGTCCGCTACTTCCCGCCGGTCGTCACCGGCACGGTCATCACCCTGATCGGCGTCTCCCTGCTGCCGGTCGCCTTCAACTGGGCGCAGGGGCCGAACCCGGCGGCACACGACTACGGTTCGGCCACCAACCTCACCCTGGCCGGCGTCACCCTGCTGCTCGTGCTGCTGCTGCGCCGCTTCACCCGCGGCTTCGTCAAGCAGATCGCCGTCCTGCTCGGCCTGATCGCGGGCACCCTGATCGCCATACCGTTCGGCGTCACGGACTTCGCCCCGGTGACGAAGGCGGCCGTGGTGGGCTTCCCGACGCCGTTCCACTTCGGCGCCCCGCAGTTCCACATCGCCGCGATCCTGTCGATGTGCGTGGTGATGGTGGTGTCGATGACCGAGTCCACGGCGGACATGCTGGCCCTGGGCGAGATCGTCGAACGCCCCGCGGACGAGCGGACCATCGCGGCCGGCCTGCGCGCCGACACCCTCGGCTCGGCCCTCAGCCCGGTCTTCAACGGCTTCATGTGCAGCGCCTTCGCGCAGAACATCGGACTGGTCGCCATGACGCGCATCCGCAGCCGCTTCGTGGTCGCCGCGGGCGGCGGCTTCCTGGTCCTCATGGGCCTGTGCCCGATGGCCGCCTCGCTCATCGCCGTGGTACCCCGCCCGGTCCTCGGCGGCGCCGGTGTCGTGCTGTTCGGCTCGGTCGCCGCCAGCGGTATCCAGACCCTGGTCCGGGCCGGCCTGGAGCGGGACAACAACGTCCTGATCGTGGCCGTGTCCCTCGCCGTCGGCATCATCCCGATCACGGCGCCGGATTTCTACCACGCCTTTCCGGACACCGCGAAGATCGTGCTCGACTCCGGCATCTCCACCGGCTGCGTCGCCGCGGTCCTGCTCAACCTGGTCTTCAACCACCTCGGCCGCGACCGTGACGCCGCCGACGTCACCCATCCGATGGAGTCGGGCGAGGAACTGGCTCCCGTCCACTGAGCGGCGCGCGGGCAGCGGGAGGCGGAGCGGGGCACGGTCCCGCCCCGCCTCCCAGCGGGTGCGGCCGGGGTGTCGTGGGCGAGCATGGAGGCCGGTGCGAGGAGGGAGTCCGATGGCGCGCAGGAACACCGGTGTCACCGTACGGGCGGTGGACGCGGGCGCCTGCCCGGTGCGCGAGGTGCTCGACCGGGTGGCCGGCAAGTGGAGCGTGCAGATCCTCGTCGCCGCCGCGGCGCGGCCCGTCCGGTTCACGGAGCTGGAGCGGGGCATCGAGGGCATCAGCCGCCGCATGCTGTCCCTGACCCTGCGCCACCTGGAGCGCGACGGCCTGGTCACCCGTACCGTGCATCCGACGGTCCCGCCCCGGGTGGAGTACGGACTGACGCCCGTCGCCCGGGAGTTGCAGCCGACGCTGCGACGGCTGGCCCACTGGGCCGAACGCAACCGGGGGTACGTGGCCGAGGCCCGGGCGGCCTACGACGCCGAGCACCCGCCGGAGCTGCTCGACGCGTAGGACCGTGGTCACAGGCCGAGGAGCCCGAGGTCCGTCGCCAGTTCCCCGAACACCGCACGGGGATCGGCGAGCAGCTTGCGTTTCTCCAGGTCGAGCATGCCGCCCACCGCGGTGACCTCGGCCGCCACCGTGCCGTCGGGCTTGCGTATCTCCTGCCGGATCTTGAAGGTCTTGCCGCCGCCCCACTCGAACGCGCAGCTCACGTCGACCTCGTCCCCGGCGAGCAGCTCGCGGCGGTACCGGATCGTGGTCTCCAGGGCCACCGGCCCCACGCCCCGCTCGCGCAGCCGGGCCTGGGTCACCCCGACGGCCTGGAGCAGCGACCAGCGGGCGTGCTCCGCGTAGTTGAGGTACACCGCCTGGTTGAGGTGGCCCTGCACGTCGGTCTCGTAACCGCGGACGGTCACACGGACGGAAAACGGTACGGCCACGGCCGGCGCCCTTTCGTCGTTCGCTTCCTCGACCCGATGATCCTCGCACGCGTCTCAGGTCCGCCGCGGGGATGCCAGCAGGTACCGCACCCTGGTCCTGGGCTCCGTGTACGCGCCCGCCTGCCAGCCCGCCCGCTCCAGCGTCGCCGTGCACGCCAGCAGGGCCGGCTCGTCGGGTGCGTGGACCGCGACCGCCTCCGGCTGCGGTGTCGCCCGCACCCGGTAGCCGTCGCCGTCCGGGCCCGCCGGGCGGTGCCCCGCGGCCTCCAGGGCGAGCGCGGCGGCCCGCACCAGGTGCGTGCGCTCCCAGCCGCACGGGCGGTCGGTCGCCCCGCCCGGGTTGGTCATCCGGCGCAGCTCCAGTAGTCCCTGCCAGGCGCTGCGCACCTCCCGCAGCCGGGCCGCCCCGGACACCGGGGCTTCCGCCTCCCCGCCGACGCGCGCGGCGAACCCCTCCCCGGCGGACGCGGGCTCCTCGGCGGCCGCCGGCGCCGCGGGCTCCGCCTCGCGCGTGCGGTGCCCGGCCGGGGTGAGGAAGTGGTCGTGCGGCGGCCGCGGGTGCCGGAAGGCGAGCCCCCGCCGCACCAGCGCGTCCAGCTGCGCCGGCGTGCCGCGCAGCCGTCCGGTCACCGGATCGGCGGCCTCGATCAGCCGTCGCTGTGCGACGGTCGGCGGTCGTGCCACGGCGGCCCCCTTCCGATGCGCCGGCGCCCGGGAGCCGCCGGACCGGCGGCTCGTTCCGAGCGTACGACCGGGGTCCGACAACGGCCCCGCCCCGGGGTCCGGGACCGGCCGGACCGGTCAGCCGGGAGCCCGGACGTTCCACCCCGCGATGACCGGCCGCCCGTGCTCGGTGCCGAGCCGGCCCAGCGCCCCCGTGGCGAGCTGGAACAGCGCCCCGTGCTGCGGCGGCAGCCCGAGCCGGCGCGCGGTCAGGACCCGCAGGAAGTGGCCGTGGGCGACCAGCAGCACCACTCCCTCGGTGTTCGCCAGCGCGGCGTCCACCTTGCCGAGCATCCGGTCCGCCCGCTCCCCGACCTGCTCCGGGGTCTCCCCGGGGTGCTCCGGCGGGCCCGGCGTGACCCCGTCCGTGAACAGGAACCAGCCGGGCCGCTCCCGCTGGATCTCGACCGTGGTCACGCCCTCGTAGCCGCCGTAGTCCCACTCGTGCAGATCGGCGTCGACCCGCGCGTCCTGGACGCCGATGAGCGCGGCGGTCTCCCGGGCCCGCTGCAGGGGGCTGACGAACGCGGCACCGATGCGGTGCGAGCGGATCAGCGGCACCAGCCGGCGCGCCTCCTCCCGGCCGTGCTCGGTCAGGGGCACGTCGGTCCGGCCGGTGTGCCGTCCGGACCGGGACCACTCGGTCTCACCGTGCCGGACAAGAAAAAGGTCACCCACGTCGACGCCCTTCCCGCTGACCTTCAGCGCATGCCCCCGAACGGTTTCACACCGCTCCGGCCGCCCGCAGGGCGGGTTGGGCCGGACGGCCGTTCGCCCCTTCGGGGCACGACGGACCGGCCGTCACGGCGGCCCGCCGCCGGGTGGGCGCGGCCGGAACGGGCTACCCCTGCCGGTACCCGCCGAGGAAGCGTCCGATCCGGCCGATCGCCGCCTCCAGGTCGTCCGCGTGCGGGAGGGTGAGGATGCGGAAGTGGTCGGGCGAGGGCCAGTTGAAGCCGGTGCCCTGGACCACCTGGATCTTCTCGCGCAGCAGGAGGTCGAGGACGAACCTCTCGTCGTCGTGGATCCGGTGCACCTTCGGGTCCAGGCGCGGGAAGGCGTACAGCGCGCCCCTGGGCTTCACGCAGGACACCCCGGGGATCTCGTTGAGCTTCTCCCAGGCCACGTTCCGCTGCTCGTGCAACCGCCCGCCCGGGGCGGTGAGTTCGCGGATGGACTGGCGGCCGCCGAGCGCGGCCTGGATGGCGTACTGCGCGGGCGCGTTGGCGCACAGCCGCATGGAGGCCAGCATGGTCAGGCCCTCCAGGTAGTCCTTCGCGTGCTGCCTGGGCCCGGTGACGACCAGCCAGCCGGAGCGGAAGCCCGCCACCCGGTACGTCTTCGACAGGCCGCAGAAGGTCAGGACCACCAGGTCGGGGGCGAGGGCGGCGGCGCAGTGGTGGACGGCGTCGTCGTAGAGGATCTGGTCGTAGATCTCGTCGGCGAGGACCATCAGGCCGTGGCGGCGGGCCAGGTCGAGCATGCCCTCCACCACCTCCTTCGGATACACCGCGCCGGTGGGGTTGTTCGGATTGATGATCACCAGGGCCTTGGTGCGGTCGGTGATCTTCGACTCCAGGTCGGCCAGGTCCGGGTTCCAGTCGGCCTGCTCGTCGCAGAGGTAGTGCACCGCCTTGCCCCGGCCAGCGTCGTCACCGCCGTCCAGAGGGGAAGTCCGGGGCGGGGACGAGGATTTCGTCGCCGTCCTCGATCAGTGCCTGCACGGCCATGGAGACCAGCTCGGAGACCCCGTTGCCGAGGAACACGTCGTCGACGTCCACCGCGAGACCCAGGGTCTGGTAGCGCTGGGCCACCGCGCGGCGGGCGGAGAGGACGCCGCGAGAGTCCGTGTAGCCGTGCGCGCGGGGCAGCATCCGGATCATGTCCTGGAGGATCTCCTCGGGCGCCTCGAAGCCGAACAGCGCCGGGTTGCCCGTGTTCAGGCGCAGCACGCTGTGGCCCGCCTCCTCCAGCGCGTCCGCGTGCTCGATCACCGGCCCGCGGATCTCGTAACAGACCTCGCTGAGCTTGTTCGACTGCCGGAACTCCATGCGCCCCTCCGGAAACTCGTGTTGCTTGGTTTTACCAAGTGGGAGCTTGGAAAGTCCAACAACCCGTCTAGACTGCGCCGCATGTCACCTCGCCGAAGCTACGACCAGTACTGCTCCGCAGCCCGCGCCCTCGACCTCGTGGGCGACCGCTGGACCCTGCTGATCGTCCGGGAACTGCTGGCCGGCCCGCGCCGCTACACGGACCTGCACGCGGACCTCCCCGGCGTGAGCACGGACGTACTCGCCTCCCGGCTGAAGGACATGGAGCGCGACGGACTCACCACCCGGCGGCGGCTGCCCCCGCCCGCCGCCGCCTACGTCTACGAACTCAGCGCACGCGGACGCGAGTTGCTGCCCGTGCTGCAGGCTCTGGGGAAGTGGGGCGAGGGCGAACTGGGGGAGCGACGCCCGACGGACGCCGTCCGCGCGCACTGGTTCGCGCTGCCCCTGCTGCGCGCCCTCCAGGGTGAGGGTGTCGTCGAAGTCCGCCTGGATGAGGGTGAGTTCCACCTCAATGTGGGCACCGCCGACGGACCGGCCTACGGGGACGGGCCCGCGCCCGGCGCGGTGGACGCGCGCCTCGTCCTGGACTCCGCGACGTGTGCGGCCGTCAGCCGCGGCGAGCTGTCCCCGGCGGACGCCGTCCGGGCCGGACGGATCACCGTGACCGGCGACGGCACCCTCGCCAAGGCGCTGCGGGAGGGCTGACGGACGGGCGGCCGCCCGGTCGGATCGGACAGCCGCCCCGGAGACACGGAAAGGCCCGCCGGGGCGGCGGGCCTTCCACTGTGGCTCAGGCGGACGGGGGCACCCGGGACGGCCGCCCCGAGCCGCGGGTGAGCGCGTAGCCGCCGATGCCCGCGAGGGCGGCCAGGATGCCGCCGACCGCGGTCCACACCCAGCGGTCCGACCACCAGCCGGAGGACCAGCCGTCGTCCGGCTCGATGCTCGACAGCACCGCCGGCTTCGAACCGTCGTCGTCCGCCTCCGACTTGACGGCGATACCGGGGACCAGCGGCTTCGCCAGCGAGCCGTCCACGGCCGCCGCACCGCCGATGTCCTTGGAGTCGACACGGATCTCGGTGCTCACCGGCTGGCCGAGGTCGGACGCGGCCAGGTCCACCACGGTCAGGCGGACGTAGTACGTGCCCGGCAGCGGGTCGTTGGCCCACGGCTCCGACCAGGCCCGTACCGTGCGCAGCACGCAGGCCAGCTCGACCGAGGACGTCCCCTGGCCGGCGGTGCGGGTCGCCGCGCCGTACTGGCAGGACTGGCGGCGGCGCAGGCCGTCGTACACGTCGATCTGCCAGGTCTGCGTGCCGTGCGTCTCGGGCAGCTTCACCGTCGCCGCGACGGTCGGCCGCTGCTCGGCGTCCGCCGGGAACGACCAGTACAGGTAGTCGCCGGTGGAGCCGGACGCGGTGGCCCGCCCGCCTTGTTCGATCTCCGTGGCCGTCCGGAACGAGGTGCCCGCCCGGGTGGGCACCCCGCCGTCGTCCGAGGCGCTCGGCGACGGCGTGGAGTCGGCGGCCGCCGGACCGGCGGCCAGCCCGAGCGCCAGCAGCGCGGCGCCCAGCACACGTGTCATAGTCATCAGTTCGTCCTCCAGACGGCGACCCGCCAGCGCGACAGCCAGCCCCACAGCAGACCGGCCACGAACCCGGCCAGCACCAGGGCGCCCAGCAGCCACCAGCCGCGGCCGAGGCCGAAGGCGGCCACGTCGGCCGCGTGCGACGGCCCGTCCACCACGTCCACGGTCAGTTCCAGCGGCAGACCCGGGGACGTCTTGACGCCCGCGGCGGCCGCGAAGGAGTTGGTGACCTGGAGGCACACGGTCTCCGCGGCCGCCGCGTCGTCGTCGCTCTCCGGCCTCGGGTACCGCAGGCCCGTGGAGACCGCGTCGGTGCGGCCGGTGCCCGCCGCCTCGCCGCGCACGATCTCCCGGCCGTGCAGGGTCACCGCCCGCAGCAGGACCCCGTAGTCGGGGGCGACCGCCCGGTCGTCGGCGACGCTGACCGAGGCGCGCAGCTCTTGGCCGGGGTTCACGTCGACCTTGTACCAGCGCTGCTGCCCGAACTCCTCGCGGTCCGTGTAGAGACCGGACTTCAGTGCCGGCGCCTTGGCGCACTCGGCGGCGCCCTCGGTGGCCACCGGCGTCACCACCGGATCGGCCGCCCGGTCGACCAGTTGACCCACCCGGTCGCTCAACTCCTCCTTGTGCCGCACGGAGGTGTAGGTGCCGCCGGTCGCGTCGGCGATGCAGCTGAGCTGGTCGCGGGTCTTGGCGTCGGGGACCAGGCCGAGGGTGTCGATGGTCAGCCCGATGCCCTTGGCGGCTATCTCGCGGGCCACCTCGCACGGGTCCAGCGGCTGACAGGTGTCCTCGCCGTCGCTGATCAGGACGATACGGCGGGTGCCGTCACCGCCGTTCAGGTCGCCGGCGGCCTTAAGCAGCGCCGGGCCGATCGGCGTCCAGCCGGTCGGGGCCAGCGTGGCCACCGCGGTCTTCGCCTCGGTCCGGTCCAGCGGTCCGACCGGGTACAGCTGCGCGGTGTCCTTGCAGCCGGTCCTGCGGTCGTCGCCGTGGTAGTTGGCGCCGAGGGTGCGGATGCCGAGCTCCACCTCCTCCGGCGTCGCGTCGAGCACCTCGTTGAAGGCCTGCTTCGCCGCCGCCATCCGGGTGCCGCCGTCGATGTCGCGCGCCCGCATGGAACCGCTGACGTCCAGCACCAGTTCGACCTTCGGGGCGGCCTGTTCCGTCTCGTCGGCGGCGGCCCCGGCGGGGAACGCGAGCCCGGCCGTCAGGGCGGCGAGGAGAGCGCAGACTCCCGCCGCCAGCCGTTGTCTTCTGATCATCGGCGGATCTTATTGATCTCAGGTGCCGGGCTCCAAAACGAGCGGGTTCGGCAGCGCCGTCCACTGGTCACCGGGGATCTCCGGGGACAGCCGCATCAGCGTCAGCGCCTTGGCGGGCAGCGGGCCTTGGCACAGCGCGGCCAGATCGGGCGTGTCCGGCAGCGCGGGCACGGCGGCCGCCAGTGCCGCCCCGAGCGCCGGGCCCGAGCCCGCCGTACCCGCGAGCGCTCCGGCCACCAGCGAGCCGAACAGCTTGCGACGCAGGGCCGTTTCGTCGTCCGTGACCAGGCGGCCGGTCAGCGCGGGCGGCGCGATGCCGTGCCGGGCCAGCCGGGCGGGGCTGATCCGGATGTCGGCGAGGTCCCGGTAGACCAGCCGCACCGGGTTGTCGTCCGCCGAGAGGATCACCAGCAGGTTCTGGCCGTGCGCCTCCAGGGCCACACCGAGGTCCAGCAGCCCCAGGCCCACCGTGAGCGCCAGCCGGGCGAAGTCCGCCAGCCAGGTGGGGGAGTCCGGCAGGCCGGTGCCGGGCAGCGCCGCCACCGGCAGGACCCGCTCGCCCGGGCGGGCGTACCCGGCGGGCGACTCCCGCAGCAGCGCGGCCAGATCGGGGGAGTGCGCGGTGACCGCGCCGAGCGTGCGGGTGATGTGCAGCAGCCCGCCGGTGCGGCCCGCCAGGTCCGCCGCGAACGCCGACAGGGCCGCCGCCACCTCGACCGAGTACCCGGAGATGTCCCGCACCGACGAGGTCAGCCGGGCGCTCAGCGCGGTCTTGACGTGCGGACCGCCGGGCAGGGCCAGCGTCCGCAGGGACAGCAGCGGGTGCGCGGCCCGCCAGTGGTCGTACGGCCGCTTGAGCACATGGTCCGCCTGCCAGGGGTGCACCGGCAGCAACAGCCGGCGCCCGTCGCGCAGTTCCTCCGGCCACTCGCCCGACAGCAGGCACTGGTCCGCCGGCACCGGTACCGTCCCCAGCTCCACCACCGGGCGGTGCTCCGGTGCGTAGGCGAGCTGGTCGGCCACCGAGAAACCGGGCCGGGAACGGCAGTTGGGGTGGTAGGGGTGCCCGTCGGTCACCCGCTGCTCCCACTCCCAGTCCTGTTCCGGCCAGGCCGCGGAGGTGTCCGCGCCGGCCCGCGAGAGGGCCAGTGAGGCCGTGCTGTGCGCGAGTTCGGCCGCGAAGCCGGCGGCGTGCGGCACCGCGAGGCCGGCCATCAGCCGCGCCGGGTCGTCGTAGCGGTCCCGGCCGAGGCGCACCGACGTCACGTACCCGCCGGTCGCGTACGGGTCCGCGGGCGGCCCCTGCAGACTCCGGCCGTCGGCGAGCCGCAGCACCGGGCCCCGCGCCCCGCCGGCGCGGTGGGAGATCCACGGCAGCGGCTCGTACGCCAGAGCCCGCCACAGCCGGGTCAGCACCGCCGCGCGGGCACCGGGCAGCGCCGCCCGGTACCGCGGCAGCAGACCGGGCCGGACGGCGGCCAGCTCCTCGGCGAGTCCGGCCTCGGCGGTGGCTGAGTCGTACACGTTCGGCTCCTCGGGAAAGGGCAGCTCGGGGCACGATTGTCGGGTACGGCAGAGATACTGATCGCGACCGGCCCCCGGACCCGCCCGGCGGCCCGGCGGGACCGGCACCCCGACGACGGACGAATGGATCGCGTGGACCTCAAGCCTTCCAGTGACGCCGCAGGACGGCGCGCCGACGCGTACGCGTCCGCGCCCCTGCTGAACTGCCTGCTGCGCGAGGTCGCCGAGCCGCTGCCGGCCACCGGGGAACACCGGGTCCACCGCCTGCCCGGCACCGGCCGGCTGCTGCGGGTGCGGGCCGGCCGCCGGCCCGCCGACCCGGAGGTGCGCACGGCCGGGGCCTGGCACCGCCTCGGCCACACCGAGCTGGTCAAACTGGTCGCCGAGGAGCTGCGCCGGCACACCGGGCAGCCGGGCGACGACCTGCCCGCCGAGATGATCGACAGCCGGGAGGCCGTCGCCGCCCTGCTCACCGCCCGCGCCCGGGCGACGGCCCCCGCCGACCCCTATCTGCGCTCCGAGCAGTCACTGATCACCGGCCACCCCTGCCATCCCGCCCCGAAGGCGCGCGGTGGCGGCCCGGCCGCGGCCTGGCTGCCGTACGCCCCCGAGGCGCACGCCCGCTTCCCGCTCGCGCTGCTCGGTGTGCGCGCGGACCAGGTGGCCGAGGAGGGCGACACCCGTGCCCTGGACGCACTCGGCACCGCCCCGCCCGGGTACCGGCTGCTGCCCGCCCACCCCTGGCAGCTCGACCTCGTCGCCCGCGACCTGGAACCCGCGCTCGCCGACGGCAGGCTGATCAGGCTCGGCACCACCGCCTTCGACACCTGGCCCACGGCGGCCGTCCGCACGGTGTACGAGCCCCGGCGCGACCTGTTCCTGAAGTTCAGCCTCGACGTGCGCATCACCAACGACATCCGCCGGCTGTGGCGCCACGACCTGCTGCGGCTGCGCCGTACCGACGCCGCCGTGGAAGGCGCGTTCGCCTCGATGGACCCGCCCGCCGCCTGGCTGTCCGACCGCGGCTACCGCACCGCCGCCTTCGCCTTCGAGGAACTGGCCGTACTCGTGCGGGACGGGCTGCGCGACGACCTCCTGCCCGCCGCCACCCCGCTCCTCGCCGCCGCCCTGGCCGAGGGCTTCGAGGGGAGCCCCCTGGCCGCAGCCACCGACCCGGAGGCCTGGTGGGAGGCGTATCTGCGGCAGGTCGTGCCGCCCGCCCTGACCGCGTTCGCCGAGCACGGTGTCGTCCTGGAGGCGCATCTGCAGAACACCCTGGTCGCGGTGGACCCGGCAGGCCTGCCCGTGCAGGCCCTGTTCCGGGACGCCGAAGGCGTCAAGCTGCTCCCGGAGGTCTCCCGGTCCGCGGGTGGGAGCGGCTGGTGTACTGCCTGGTCGTCAACCACCTCACCGAGATCGCCGCGGCCCTCGCCGAGCACCACCCCGGACTCGACCCCTGGCCCGCCGCGCGCCGCGAGCTCGCCCGCCACGACCTGCCCGAGATTCCCGCCCTGCTCTCGGCGCCCACCCTCCCGGGCAAGACCAACCTGCTGTTGCGCTGGACCGGTGCGGACGGCGCCGCCGCCCGCTACCTGCCGCTGCCGAATCCGCTGGCCAACGGCTGACCCGGTCGCCCCCCGGGTAATCGCGGGACCTTCCCGCCGGTCGATTCGAGACGGCCTGAACGGGCCGCGTCCGACTGATTCCAGTTCCGCCTCATATCGCGTTCCAGAGGCCCGCGACTTCAGGTATTCCATCGTCAACTGTCCCATTTGAGTGGTCAGTTGACGGAGAACTGCCAGACGGTCAACATGCCCCCGAGTCAGGTGCGTCACGCCGCGAGGCCACCCCGTGACGGGTGGTCCGCGCTGTTTCGCATGCCCGGAAACACAACTGAATCGGCCTGGGGCCGCGACGAATGCCGCGACCTTTTTTGTGTCGGAATGCTCTGCGCGCGGACGCGCGCATGCGAAGAGGGGATCGCGTGAGACCGAGACATGGAAAACGGCGGACGAGGATGACGCGGGTGGTGACCCTCACGGTCACGTCCGCGGTCATCGTGTCCGTCATACCGCAGGCGGCGTACGCGGCCGCCCCGTCGACGAGCGACGGCAGAGGCATAGACGACACGATCAAGTCCTGGTTCTCCGACGACGGCAGAAGCCGGCGGCCGGAGGAACCGAGGACCGGCGGGATCCCGCCCTCCCCAGCCGCGACAGGCTGCCCAGGGGAGCGAAGGCCCCAAGGCCGTACGGGTCGCCGAACTCGGTGCCAGGCGGACCCCGTTCGCCCGCTACTGGCGGATGTCGGACGGCCGGGTGCAGGCCGAGGTCTCCGCCGTGCCGACCGCGTACCGGTCCGGCAAGCACTGGAAGACCATCGACGCGGGGATCGAGAAGACCGGCAGGGCGGGCTACGCATTCGCCAACACCACCAACTCCGGACGCAGTTACTTCGGAACCTCCGCGCGGCGGCTGGTGCGGTTCGAGACCGCCGAAGGGCAGGCCGTCACCCTCGGCCTGAAGGGCGCCGCGGGCCTGACGCCGCGGGCGAAGGGCAACTCCGTCACCTACCGGAACGCGGTCGAGGGCGCCGGCACGGACCTGGTGTACGAGGTCGGCCCCGGCCGGGTGAAGGAGAACATCGTCCTGCGGGAGCGGCCCTCCGGCCCGGTGTCGTTCACGTTCACCCTCGACACCGGCGGGCTGCGTCCCAAGGCCGCGAAGGACGGCTCCATACGCCTGTACGGCCAGGGCGACGCCCCCGTCCTCGAACTGCCTCCCGCCTTCATGACGGACGCGAAGAAGGACTCCTCGTCCCCGTACGGCAGCGCCTACAGCCACTCCGTCGACCAGCGGCTCAGCCGCGACGGCGAGAACTGGAAGGTGACCGTCACCCCGGACGCGAAGTGGCTGGCCGCCGCCGGGCGGAAGTTCCCGGTCACCATCGACCCGACGATCTCCATCGTGCCGACGCCCTCCCAGGCGCAGGACGTGATGATCTCCTCGGACGGCCCGGCGGACAACTACGACGACAGCTGGCGGCTCTCGGTCGGCAACACCGGCACGGGCAGCTCGCGCGCGCTGCTGCGGTTCCCCGTGTCGGGCATCCCGTCCGGCACCAGGCTCGACTCGGCCGACCTGAAGCTGTACTACGACCAGGTCCACACCACCGGTGACGACGAGGTGCAGCTCGAGGCGCACCGCGCGACCGCCGACTGGAGCGAGTCCACCGCGACCTGGAACAACGCCAAGGACATCACCGGCGAGCTGTCCGGCACGTCCGTGACCGTCGACGACCAGGACCCCGGCACCACGGCGGCCAAGGGCGCCTGGCCGGCCTCCGGGAACACCGCGTACACCCAGTACGCGGTGAACAAGGACTACCTGTACAACAAGGACAGCGTCGCCGGCGACACCTACACCTGGCAGCCGAACCTCCCCGAGGACGGCACCTACCAGGTCGAGGCGCACTACGTGCCCGCCTCGGACCGCGCGACCGCCGCGCCGTACACCGTGAGCTACGACGGCGGCAGCAAGACGTACACCGTCGACCAGACGGCCGGTTCGGCGGGCGTGTGGAAGACGCTCGGCAACCACCCCTTCAAGGCGGGCACGCTGGGCAAGGTGGTGCTGGGCGACGGCCCCGCCTCCACCTCCACCTCGGTGATCGCCGACGCCGTGCGCTTCACGAAGGGCGGCGCGGTCACCAAGGCGCCCGGGCAGACCAACGTCTGGCACTCCTTCCCGGTGACGAAGACCGTCCAGCAGTGGATCGACGGCACCCAGCCCAACTACGGCTTCGTCGTCAAGGCGGGAGACGAGTCCGCCACCGGCCCCAAGGGCGGCCCCCGGTACGAGGGCAGCGAGTACGCCTACGGCGGTGAGTACGCCAACGCGCCCCGCCTGGTGCTGACGTTCGGCCGGCAGGGCGTGAACCTCGCCGCACCCGACACCATCCACGCCACCGGCGCGGACCTGAACTGGTCGGCCTACCAGGACCCGTCCAGCAACACGGGCGACGACATCGTCGAGTACCAGGTGCACCGCTCGGTGTTCCAGAACTTCACCCCGTCGCAGTCCACCCTGGTCGCCCCCCTCGCGCCGGGCACGACCTCCTACTCGGACACCTCCGCGGTGCCCACCCGCGCGGACGACGCGGACCCCTGGGCCGCGCCTACTACTACATGGTCGCGGTCAGGACACGGGACGGCCAGCTCATCCCGGCACCCACCCAGCTCGTCCGGCTGCCCAAGGCGGGCCGGGTCACCAGACTGGTGGAGGCGTCCCAGGACACCACGCTCACCGCGAACCAGCCGACGCAGCCGCACGACACCATCACCGACGGCGGTGTGGCCTACCCGTGGCTGATGGTCGGCAACAGCTCGGGGACCTACGGCACCAGCCGCGCCGTCGCCGGCTTCCCCGCGCTCGGCATCCCGTCCACCGCCCGCGTGGTGGACGCCGAAGTCAAGATGTGGTCCTTCACCACCATCGTGGGCGGTCCCGGCGCGCGGTACGAGCTGCGGCCGCTGACGAAGGACTTCGACGAGGCGAACGCCACCTGGCAGAAGGCCGACGCCACCACGTCGTGGACCGCGGCCGGCGGCGACGCCGACGCCGCCGTCTCGGACACCGGAGCCTTCACCAACGACCCCGTCCAGCGCGAGTGGGACGTGACCTCGACGGTGCAGGGCTGGGTCAGGAACCCGGCGAGCCGGCACGGTGTCATGGTCAAGCTCGCCGACGAGGCCGGAGCGCAGGAGCGCAGCCTCTTCGTCGCCACCGAGGGCGTGGAGCCGAGGCTGCGGCCGCGGCTCGCGGTCACCTACATCGACTCCACCACGGACTCGACCTACTACGCCCCGCGCACCCCGGCGCGGATGACGCCGAACTCCGACCACACGGTCGAGCTCACCCTGACCAACACCACCACCACCGCCTGGGCGGCCGGCCGGCACGTGCTGTCCTACCGGTGGGAGCTGCCCGACGGCACCGACGTCACCAACGGCGGCAACCAGGTGCGCACGGCACTGCCCGCCGACCTGCTGCCGGGTGACTCGGTCACCCTCCAGGCCCAGGTCAAGACACCGGTCAACGCGGACTCGGGGAACAAGCGCAACGACTACGCGCTCGTCTGGGACGTCCTCGACACCCAGGCGGACACCTGGGTGTCCGGCACGGACGGCATCCCCGGGCTGCGGCAGAACGTCGCCGTGGAGGACCCGACCTCAGACCAGCTCGGCCTGGAGAAGTTCTACTCCTACAACGGCGTGAACACCGGCGCGGGCTCGTCCCTGATGACGAACACCGCGGCCGGGAACAGCGTCTGGCAGTACAACGTGTTCAACAACCCGGGACGCGGGCTCAACACCTTCTTCCGGATGGCGTACAACTCGCTCGACACCTCCGACACGGTGGCCGGGGCGGGCTGGTCGGTGCAGGCGTCCGGGCCGATCCGGCTCGGCACCCCGCTGGACTTCCACCCCGACCCGCACCCGACGGAGATCCGGCTGCCCGACGGGGACGGCACCACGCACGTCTTCCGCAAGCAGGACGACGGCACCTGGAAGGCCCCGGCCGGCGTCCACTTCAGGCTCTCGGCCAAACCGGGTCTGGACTGCACCCCGGTCAAGGACCCGGTGCCGGACGCCTGGACCCTGACCAAGCCGGACGGCACCCGCTTCCTCTTCGGCTGCGACGGCTACCTGACGTCCGCGGCCGACAAGAACGGCAACGCGCAGACGTTCACGTACGAGGAGCGCAAGTCCAACAACAAGCCCACCAAGTTCCTGAAGTACATCACCGACCCGGCGGGCCGGCAGTCGCTGACCGCCACCTACTACTCGAAGGCCGACACCTCCAACCCGAAGATCGTCGACCACCTCAAGTCGGTGACGGAGATCTCCGGCCGGAAGCTCACCTTTGGGTACTCGGACAAGGGGCTGCTGACCGCGCTCACCGACGGCGCGGGCTCGTCCCAGCCGAAGGCGTTCGCCTTCGAGTACGACGCCACCCAGGGCAACAAGAACGTCAAGCTGGTCAAGGTCACCGACCCGCGCAGCCACGCAACCCGGCTGGCGTACTACTACCCCCGTGAAGGCGACGACCCGAAGTACCACTGGTGGACGCAGACCCTGACCGACCGCCTCGGCGGCCGGACGGAGTTCGCCTACACGCCCGACCCGGCCGACACCGGGCACACCTCCACCGAGGTCACCGACGCCGAGAGCCACGCCACGACGTACGTGACCGACGACTACGGCCGTCCGGTGCGGTCGACCAACGCCAAGAACCAGACCACCACCCTGGCCTGGGACGCGGACAACAACGTCACGTACATGGAGGAGGCCAACGGCGCCACCACCGCGTACTGCTACGACCCGCTCACCGGCTACCCGCTGTGGAAGCGGACCGCCGAGTACAACCAGGGCGGTGTCCCGCCGCAGAGCGACTGCGCTCCCGGCAAGTACCCGGCCAACAGCAGCCAGTTCGAGTACGTCAAGCGGCTGGACGGCTACTCGTCCGACCTGTTCCGCAAGACGTCTCCGCAGGGCCGCACCTGGAACTTCGGCTACGACACCTTCGGCAACCTGACCACGGTGGTCGACCCGAAGGGAGTCTCCACCCCGGACACCGGCGACTACACCACCCGGTACGAGTACGACGCCCAGGGCCTGCTGACCAAGGCGACGGACGCGAACGGCCACGCCACCAGGAACAGCGAGTTCGGCGCCACCGGCTACCCGGCCGAGATCACGGACGCGCTGGAGCACACCACCGGCTACGTCTACGACGAGCGCGGCAAGGTCACGCAGGTCACCGACCCGCTGGGGCACCGGACCACCCAGACCTACGACACGTTCGGCCGTCCGCTGGTGCGCACCGAGCCCAAGGACCAGGCCAAGAACGACCTGATCACGACCCCGGCGCCGGTCTACGACGCCAACGACAACGTCACGGCCGCCACCGCGCCCAACGGAGCGGTGTCCTCGGCGGTGTACGACGAGGCCGACCAGATCACCGAGGCGGTCGCGCCGAAGGACTCGGACACCGCGCCCGCGCGGAAGACCACCTACACCTACGACCGGACCGGCCACCTGAAGACGACGACCGAGCCGAAGGGCGCGGCGACGACGGCCGATCCGGACGACTTCACCACGACCAACACCTACGACGCGATCTACGAGGTCACCGACGTCGTCAACTCGCTCGGTGAGAAGATCTCGTACGCCTACGACTCGGTCGGCAACAACGTCGAGGTCGTCGACCCGAAGAAGAACCAGACGTCCGACCCGGACGACTTCGCGTCGAAGATGGAGTACGACCTCGACCACCGGGTCACCAAGGTCGTCGACACGACCGGCAAGGTCACCTCGCGCGGTTACGACAAGGACTCACTGGTCGTCTCCGAGACGGACCAGCTGGGCAACACCACCCTGACCGCTTACGACGAGCGCGGCAAGCGGACCGAGCTGAAGGTCCCGCACGACGGGACCGGCTCCGGCACCGTCTACCGGACCACGCGGTACGAGTACGACCAGGTGGGCAACCTCACCCGGACGGTCACCCCGCGCGGCACGGAGACGGCCGGCGAGCAGGACTTCGCCTCGCGCACCGAGTACGACGCGCTCAACCGGCCGGTCAAGCAGTACCTGCCGTACGACCCGTCGGACGCCCGCTACAACAACCCGAACGTCTACACGGAGACCGTCTACGACGAGGCGGGCCGGGTCGCCAGGACCTCCATGCCGCCGTCGGCGGGGCAGAGCGTCCGCAACGACACCGTCCAGACCTACTTCGACAACGGGTGGGCGAAGACCTCCACCGACCCGTGGGACATCAGGACCAGCTACGACTACAACGAGCTGGGTCTGCAGACCTCCCGCACCATCTCCTCGGCCGACGGCGACGTCAGCCGCACGATGGGATGGAGCTACTACCCGAACGGCAAGCTGAAGGAGAAGACCGACGACGGTGTGCCCGTGGGCACGGCGGTCCCCCTCGTCGACAACTCCGACCTCCAGAACACCGGTTCCACCGGCACCTGGAGCACCGGCAGCCAGGCCGGTCAGCAGGGGTACGACCACCGGACCCACGCGGCCGGCGGCGGGACGGACTCGTTCACCTGGACGCTGAACATCCCGAAGGACGGGAAGTACACGGCCTATGTGAAGTTCCCCCAGGTCGCCGGGGCCAGCAAGGCCGCGAAGTACACCCTGACCCACGCGGGCGGGAGCGCCGACAGGACCGTCGACCAGTCCAGCGGCGCGGGCGCCTGGGTGAGCCTCGGCTCGTACGACTTCACCCAGGGGAACTCGGCGAAGCTGGAGCTCTTCCAGAGCACGGACGGCGCGGTCGTGGCGGACGCGGTCAAGCTCGTCCGGGACCTGTCCGGCGAGGCCGACGCGGAGAAGCACCAGTTCCGCTACGGCTACGACCTCAACGACAACCTGTCGTCCATAGACGACCTGTCGCCCGGCGCGAAGATCGACAAGTACACGCTCGCCTACAACGACGTGAACAAGGTCTCCCGTATCACCGAGGCACTGGCCGACGCGGACAGGACCACCACCACCTACACCTACGACCCGAACGACCAGCCGGAGACGGTCACCCACCCGCAGCAGTTCTCGAAGTACACCTACGACCTGAGGGAGAAGGTCCGGACGGTCTCCGTGGGCACCTCGCCCGCCGACACCGACCCGAAGGTCTCCGGCTACACCTACACCGACCGCGGTGAGGTGCTCCAGGCCACCAAGGACAACGGCAACGTCGTCACCAACTCCTACTTCGCCGACGGAGCGGTCAAGAGCTCGGTGGAGAAGAAGGCCGACGGCACCCTCGTCGCCTCGCACACCTACGCCTACGACGCCAACGGCAACAAGGCGCGCGACGACGCCAGGAAGATGAACGCCGACGACCACGCGGCGTACCTCGATTCCACGACGTCCTACTCCTACGACCCGGTCGACCGCGTCGCCAAGGCGGTCAAGACCGGCAACGGCGCGAACACGGAGACGTACGTCCACGACGACAACGCCAACGTCCTGAAGCAGACGGTGGACGGTGTCAGCACGGACTTCGCCTACGACCGCAACCGGCTGCAGACCTCGACCACGAACGGATCCGTCACCTCCTTCAACTACGACCCGCTGGGCCGGCAGGAGTCGATGAGCCGCGACGGGCAGATCCAGTCGCGGAGCGTCTACGACGGGTTCGACCACGTCGTCGAGTCCCAGCAGCGGGCGCGGACGGCACGATGAAGTCCACGAAGTACACCTTCGACCCGCTCGACCGGACCCTGTCGACGACCGCCGACGGCAAGACCACGGACTACCACTACCTGGGCCTGTCCCAGGAGGTGCTGACCGAGGAGGTCGCCGGAAAGCTCACCAAGTCCTACCAGTACAGCCCGTGGGGCGAGCGCCTGTCCCAGGTCAAGCACAACGACGACGGGAGCGAGGAGGACGGCTACTACGGCTACAACTCGCACACCGACGTCGAGACCCTGACCGACGACAGCGGCAACACCAAGGCGACCTACGGCTACACCGCCTACGGCAACGCCGACAAGTCGGAGTTCACCGGCATCGACAAGCCGGACCCGGCGGACCCGCAGAAGGAGGAGTACAACCCCTACCGCTACAACGCCAAGCGCTGGGACGACAACTCCGGCACGTACGACATGGGCTTCCGCGACTACGACCCGGGTCTGAACCGCTTCACCACCCGGGACCTGTACAACGGCGCCCTGGCCGACATGGGTCTCGGCAGCGACCCGTTCACCGGGAACCGCTACGCCTTCACCGGCGGCAACCCGATCAGCAACGTGGAGATCGACGGGCACTTCGCCTTCGCCATCCCGCTGCTGGCCGCCGCTGCCGCGGTGGTCCTCGAGGCCGTGGTCGTGGCCGTCGTGGTCATCGCGGTCGTGGCCGCCGTCGCCTACGTGGCGACCCAGGTCCGGGACAGGATCGAGGAGTCCTCCAGGGACGACGCGGACGAGGGCGCCCAGGACGATCCGCAGCCCGAGCCGAAGCCCGTCCCGAAACCGCGCCCGCTGCCCGACGACGACGGACGGCGCGGCAACTGCGGCGGCGGCTGGGTCAACTACAAGGACACGGACGCGGCCAACGGCAACCGTGCCCAGGGCGTCGACGCGTGCCTGACCAAGGACTACCTGAACAGCCACCAGGGCACCCCGACCAGCAGTGTGCTGCCGCCCGGCTACCGGTGGGCGCAGGACTTCGCCGAGAGCAAGGGCCTCGTCCCCCAGACCAACATCAACAACTGCCACCTGCTCGGGAACAAGCTGAGCGGGTCCGGCACGGACGCGCGGAACCTGGCCACGTGCGGCCGCGGGGCCAACGCCAAGCAGCGGGGCTCCGGGCAGGGCGACGACCACATGTACAGCTACGAGAAGCAGGTGTACGACGCGGTCATGTCCGGCCAGGACGTGATGTACACGGTGACACCCGTCTACGACGGGAGCAGAACCGTGGCCACCGGCTTCCAGATCACGGCGTACGGCATGTATCCCGACGGCACCGTCGGGATCAACCTGAGCACCCTGATCCCGAACACCCTGAAGACCGGCCACAACCTGGGGTCGCAGACGCAGAACGGTTCACCCGTACCGACGGGATCGACGCCATGACCGGCATGATGTCGGTCGACGCTGTGACCGTACGCGGAGAGGAGCACCGATGAGCGCGGCAGCCGACGTGGACGCCCTGCTGCGGCTGATGCCGCCCCCGGGGACGGCGGCAGGACCGTCGACTGGGACCGGATGGCGCAGTCGTGGGGCCGGCCGTTCCCGCCCGACTACACGCGGTTCATGGAGGTGTACGGCGCCGGGGTCGTCCAGGACCTCCTCGTGGTTCTCGCGCCGCAGCCGAAGGCACCGCTGCAGGAGGCGGGCTGGGACGGCATGGTCGAGGAGACGGGGAACGCCGAGGACACCTGGGCCGACGCGTACCTCACCCCGGAACTGGAGGGGACCTCGCCCCGGCTGATCGCCTGGGGGCCGACTCCAGTGCCGACCTGATGTGCTGGGACGCCTCCGGGGAGGACCCGGCCGCCTGGCCCGTCCTGGTGTTCAACCGCGGCGAGATCCGGTTCACCCGCTACGACTGCGGGATGGCCGAGTTCCTCACCCGGGTGCTGAGGGGCGAGTTCCCGAGTGCCCGCTGGGGGACCTCGGGCTGTGGGGACGAGGGGAGGCGGCCTTCAAGAAGCTCGGCTAGCCCGGCCGCGGGCCTGAGCCCGCCGCACAGGATCACGCCGCCGGGCGACGGGTACGTCCGTTGCCCGGCGGCGTGGCACGTCCCCCGGCGCCGTCGCCGGCCCGTGGCGGCGCCGGCGGTGCGGCGCGGGCGTTCCTCCCCGGCCGTCACGCCTGGTTAATATGCGAGGGAAGGCGAACGAAGGCAGGGCCCGACAGATGATGAGAGAGGTCACCGCGACCCGCTACGTCGAACCCCTGCGTTCCGGCGGCTCGGTGCCTGGTGTCGTGGAGGCGGACGACCTCGGCACCTACGTCGTGAAGTTCACCGGATCGGCGCAGGGGCACAAGGCCCTGGTCGCCGAGGTGATCGTCGGGGAACTCGCGCGCGCGCTGGGCCTGCGCTTCCCCGAGCTGGTCCTCGTCCACTTCGACCCGGCGATCGCCGCCGACGAGCCCCACCAGGAGGTCCGGGAGCTGCACGGCGCGAGCGCGGGCGTCAACCTGGGCATGGACCACCTGCCGGGCGCCGCGGACTTCACCCCGGAGGTCGCCGAATCCTTCCCCGTGGACCCGCTGGAGGCGGGCCGGATCGTCTGGCTGGACGCCCTGACCGTCAACGTGGACCGCACGGTGCACAGCTCCAACCTGATGGTGTGGCCCACCCTCGGCACCGTGCCGCCGCGCCTGTGGCTCATCGACCACGGCGCCGCCCTCGTCTTCCACCACCGCTGGGACACCACCACCCCGGGCAAGCGGTACGACTTCCGCCACCACGCCCTCGGCCACTACGGTCCCGACGTACTGGCCGCCGACGCGGAACTGGCGCCCCGCGTCACCGAGGAACTGCTGCGCGGGATCGTCGCCGAGGTGCCGGACGCCTGGCTGGCCGAGGACGCGGGCTTCGCGGCCCCCGACGACGTCCGGGCCGCCTATGTCGACTACCTGCTGCAGCGGGTGCGGCGGTCGGCCGAGTGGCTGCCGACCGACTTCCCGGGCGCGGCGGAACTGGCCGCCGAGGAGACCGCGCGCGCGGCGCGGACGCAAGCGGGCCGCCCCGACTGGCTCAAGCGGGTACCCGACCTGCACGGCAGGCCAGGGGTCGAGCCGGACGGGGCGGTGCACTTCGGCTGACCGGTGGCCCCGGTCGCCGGGGCCACCGGATCCCGTCAGCCCTTCAGCCGCTCGTACGCCGGCAGGGTCAGGAAGTCGGCGTAGTCCTCGTCGAGGGACACCTGGAGCAGCAGGTCGTGCGCCTCCTGCCAGTGGCCGGCCGCGAAGGCCTCCTCGCCGATCTCCGCGCGGATGGCCGCCAGTTCCGCGGCGGCGACCTTGCGGGCCAGTTCCGGGGTGGCCTTCTCACCGTTCTCGAACTCGACGCCCGCGTTGATCCACTGCCAGATCTGGGAGCGGGAGATCTCCGCGGTGGCCGCGTCCTCCATCAGGTTGAAGATGGCGACGGCGCCGAGCCCGCGCAGCCACGCCTCGATGTAACGGATGCCGACCTGGACGGCGTTGACGAGTCCGGGATACGTCGGCTTCGCCTCCAGCGAGTCGACGGCGATCAGGTCGGCCGCCTCGACGTGGACGTCCTCGCGCAGCCGGTCCTTCTGGTTCGGCTTGTCGCCGAGTACCTTGTCGAAGGACTCCATGGCGATGGGGACCAGGTCGGGGTGGGCGACCCAGGAGCCGTCGAAACCGTCGTTCGCCTCGCGGTCCTTGTCCGCCTTGACCTTCTCGAAGGCGACCTTGTTGACCTCCTCGTCGCGCCGGGACGGGATGAACGCCGCCATGCCGCCGATCGCGTGCGCGCCGCGCCTGTGGCAGGTGCGGACGAGGAGTTCGGTGTACGCCCGCATGAACGGGGCGGTCATGGTGACCGCGTTGCGGTCCGGCAGGACGAACTTCGGCCCGCCGTCGCGGAAGTTCTTCACGATGGAGAAGAGGTAGTCCCAGCGGCCGGCGTTCAGCCCGGCGGCGTGGTCGCGGAGCTCGTAGAGGATCTCCTCCATCTCGTACGCGGCCGTGATCGTCTCGATCAGGACGGTGGCGCGGACGGTGCCCTGAGGGACCCCCACGTAATCCTGGGCGAAGACGAACACGTCGTTCCACAGGCGGGCCTCGAGGTGCGACTCGGTCTTCGGCAGGTAGAAGTACGGGCCCTTGCCGAGGTCCAGCAGCCGCTGGGCGTTGTGGAAGAAGTACAGGCCGAAGTCGACGAGCGCGCCCGGCACGGGCCGGCCCTCGGCGTCGACGAGGTGGCGCTCGTCCAGGTGCCAGCCGCGCGGGCGCATGACGACCGTGGCCAGCTCCTCGTCGGGGCGCAGGGCGTAGGACTTGCCGGACCCGGGGTCCGTGAAGTCGATGTTCCGGGTGTAGGCGTCGGCCAGGTTGACCTGGCCGAGGACCACGTTCTCCCAGGTGGGCGCGGAGGCGTCCTCGAAGTCGGCGAGCCAGACCCTGGCGCCCGAGTTGAGCGCGTTGATGGTCATCTTCCGGTCGGTGGGGCCGGTGATCTCCACGCGCCGGTCGTTCAGCGCGGCCGGCGCCGGGGCGACCCGCCAGGAGTCGTCCGCGCGGATCGCGGCCGTCTCCGGGAGGAAGTCCAGGGTCGAGGTGCGGGCGATCTCGGCGCGGCGCTCCGCGCGGCGGGCGAGGAGTTCGTCACGGCGCGGGGTGAACCGCCGGTGCAGCTCCGCCACGAAGGCGAGCGCCGCGTCGGTGAGGACCTCCTCCTGCCGGGGCAGGGGCTCGGCGTCGACGATGGCCAGCGGAGACGGCGCTGGTGCGGACATGAGCTGTCACTTCCTTCAGCGGTGGCACCGGGTGCCAAGTGGCACGAAATGGACGAATCGCGCCCGCTGTGCGATCGGGCGCTTCTGAGCAGTGGATACTAGTTTCCTCATCGTGGAACTTCAATGGTTTGTTGATGTCGAGAATCTCCGGGTCGAGGCAAGGTGGCGCTCGGTGCCATCGCGTTCACTCAAGGTGGCTCAGGTCCGCCTCGGTGTCGATGTCGTAGGGCTCGGCCACGTCCGCGCACTCCACCAGCCTGAGCGCCGCCGCGTGTTCGCGCAGGTAGGCGCGGGCCCCGCGGTCGCCGGTGGCGGAGGCCGCGACGCCCGCCCAGTGCGCCGCGCCGAACAGCACCGGATGCCCGCGCACGCCGTCGTAGGCGGCCGAGACCAGCGAGTTCTCGCCCTCGTACGCGTCGAGCACCCGGGTCACCGCGGCCGTCCCGATGCCGGGCTGGTCGACCAGGCTCACCAAGGCCGCCGTCACCCCCGAACCGGTGAGCGAGCCGAGTCCGGCGCGCAGCGACGAGCCCATCCCCTCGGCCCAGTCGGGGTTGCGCACCGTGACGCAGCCGCTCAGGTCCGCCCGGTCCAGGACGTCGTCGGCCGCGGCGCCGAGGACCACATGGATCCGCCCGCACCCCGCCGCGCGCAGCACCCCGACCGCGTGTTCGATCAGAGGCCGCCCCCGGTGCTCCAGCAGCGCCTTGGGCCGCCCGCCGAGCCGTCTGCCGCCGCCCGCGGCCAGCAGCAGCCCGGCGACGCTCTCCTCGTGTCCGTCCCGGTTGTCCGTCATGCGTCCTGCATACCCGACGCGGGCCGCGCGGCCCGTGCCCCTTGGGCTGAATTTCGGTCCGCGTGGTGGCGCTCCCGGACGGCGTGGCGTTTACTGACCCGCGCACGACGGCGTGTGAGGGGGAGGGCTGTGTCGCGGAGCTTGGAGCAGAGGCCGGTGACCGGCGGCGACGAGGACGTGAGAGTGGCGGGGCTGCGGACCGCGGTGTCCCGGCTGCGCCGCGAACTCGCCGCCCTCCCGGCGGATTTCCCCGACCGGGGGATAGCCGAGGACGAGCTGGCCGCGCTCGCGGCGATGGCCGCCGGCGGCGTCCCCGAGACCCCCAGGCTGCGCCGCTCCCTGCTGCTGATCGCGGGCGCGATCGGCTCGGTCAGCGCGCTGACGCGCGGCCTGACCGAGGTCCGCGAGGCGGTGGACCTGTTCGGGGAGCCGCCGGGGCGGTGAGCCCCGGTGTCCGGCCGCGGCGCGTTCGGCGCCGGACGCGTCCGGACCCGGCGCCCGTCACGGCCGGCCGGTGACCGCCCGGCGCCCGCCGGCGGCCGTGCCCTCGTACGGGCGGCCGCCGCACGGCTCCGCCGGAGGCTCAGGCCCCGAACTCGCCAGGGCCTCGGACAGCTCCACGGCGATGCCCCGCAGCACCGGGACGATCTTCTCGGTCGCGGCCTCGGTGACCCGGCCGGCCGGTCCGGAGATGGAGATCGCGGCGGCCGTGGGGAGTCGGGCACCGGCACCGCGAGGCACCTGACGCCGATCTCCTGCTCGTTGTCGTCCACCGCGTACCCCTGCCGGCGCACGTCCTCCAGCGCCGCCAGGAAACCCTCCGGCGTGGTGATGGTCTTGTCCGTCGCGGCCGGCATTCCGGTCCGGGAGAGCAGGGCGCGCACCTCGTCGTCGGGGACACCGGCCAGCAGGGCCTTGCCGACCCCGGTGGAGTGCGGCAGCACGCGGCGCCCCACCTCGGTGAACATCCGCATCGAGTGCTTGGACGGCACCTGGGCGACGTAGACGATCTCGTCGCCGTCCAGCAGGGCCATGTTCGCCGTCTCGCCGGTCTCCTCCACCAGCCGGGCCAGATAGGGCCGCGCCCAGGTGCCGAGCAGCCGGGAGGCGGACTCGCCGAGCCGGATCAGCCGCGGGCCGAGCGCGTACCGGCGGTTCGGCTGCTGGCGTACGTAGCCGCAGGCCACCAGGGTGCGCATCAGCCGGTGGATGGTGGGCAGCGGCAGCCCGCTGGTCGCGGACAGCTCGCTCAGGCCGACCTCGCCGCCCGCGTCCGCCATCCGCTCCAGCAGATCGAAGGCGCGCTCCAGGGACTGGACCCCGCCGGCGGAGGACTTGGCGGAGTCGGTGGTGCTGGCGCTGGACGTCGGCACGGCACGTTCCTTTCGGGACTGGCGGGGAGGGCAGAAGCCTACCCGGCGGCCGGTTGACTCCCTGCTTGTACGTAGCTACGTTCTGCTCATCGGAATTCTAATTCCGCTTTGTGGAAACGTCCAGAGCCGCTGCCCCCGCGACGCTGTTCAGAAGTGTGCCCCTTGACGACGGGGGAGCGGGAGTGAAGACTCCTTCAACAGAACGTTGAAGTCCGTTACATGGGTGTAAATCCCGTTTCCGGGACGTGAACGGCGGCAGAGAGAGGAGTCCGGGTGTCCGACGCTGAACTGGTGCTGCGCTCGACGCGCGTCATCACACCGGAGGGGACGCGGGCCGCCACGGTCACCGTGTCCGCCGGCACCATCACGGCCGTACTGCCGTACGACGCCCAGGTGCCGGCCACCGCACGCCTGGAGGACCTCGGCGACCACGTGCTGCTGCCCGGCCTCGTCGACACCCACGTGCACGTCAACGACCCCGGCCGTACCGAGTGGGAGGGCTTCTGGACGGCGACGCGCGCCGCCGCGGCCGGCGGCATCACCACGCTCGTCGACATGCCCCTCAACTCCCTGCCGCCGACCACCACGGTCGCGAACCTGCGGGTCAAGCAGGAGGTCGCGGCGGACAAGGCGCACATCGACGTCGGCTTCTGGGGCGGCGCCCTGCCCGGCAACGTGGAGGACCTGCGCCCGCTGCACGACGCCGGTGTCTTCGGCTTCAAGGCCTTCCTCTCGCCGTCCGGCGTCGACGAGTTCCAGCACCTCGACCAGGAGCGGCTCGCCCGCTCCCTGACCGAGATCGCCGGCTTCGACGGCCTGCTGATCGTGCACGCCGAGGACCCGCACCGGCTGGCCGCCGCCCCGCAGCACGGCGGCCCCCGGTACGCCGACTTCCTCGCCTCCCGCCCCCGCGCCGCCGAGGACTCGGCCATAGCCGCCCTGATAGCGCAGGCGAAACGCCTCGACGCGCGCGTGCACGTGCTGCACCTCTCCTCCAGCGACGCGCTCCCGCTGATCGCCGCCGCCCGCGCCGAGGGCGTCCGCCTCACGGTGGAGACCTGCCCGCACTACCTGACCCTGACCGCGGAGGAAGTCCCGGACGGCGCCAGCGAGTTCAAGTGCTGCCCGCCCATCCGCGAGGCCGCCAACCAGGACCTGCTCTGGCAGGCCCTCGCCGAGGGCACCATCGACTGCGTCGTCACCGACCACTCGCCTTCCACCGCCGACCTCAAGACGGCCGACTTCGCCACCGCGTGGGGCGGCATCTCCGGCCTCCAGCTCAGCCTGCCGGCCGTGTGGACCGAGGCCCGCCGGCGCGGTCACGGCCTGGAGGACGTCGTCCGCTGGATGTCCACCCGGACGGCCGCCCTGGCCGGCCTGACCCGCAAGGGGCCATCGAGCCCGGCCGCGACGCCGACTTCGCCGTGCTCGCCCCCGACGAGACCTTCACCGTCGACCCGGCCGGCCTGCAGCACCGCAACCGGGTCACCGCCTACGCCGGCCGCACCCTGCACGGCGTCGTGAAGTCCACCTGGCTGCGCGGCGAGCGCATCGCCGCCGACGGCGAGTTCACCGAACCGAAGGGGCGACTGCTGACCCGTACCCCCTGATTCCCCCGGCCCCGCGACCGCGACGGCCGACCGACGAAAGGAAACCCTGATCACAGTGACGGCGACTGCGAGCTTCACCGGCGACGCGAACCCCTACGGAGGAGGCGACCCCTACGCGGACTACCGCACCACGGACTTCCCCTTCACCCAGTACGCCGACCTCGCCGACCGGCGGCTCGGCGCCGGCGTCATCGCCGCCAACGACGAGTTCTTCGCCCAGCGGGAGAACCTCCTGGTGCCCGAGCGGGCCGAGTTCGACCCCGAGCACTTCGGGCACAAGGGCAAGATCATGGACGGCTGGGAGACGCGGCGCCGGCGCGGCGCCTCCGCCGGGCACCCCTGGCCCACGGACGAGGACCACGACTGGGCGCTGGTCCGGCTCGGCGCGCCCGGCGTGATCCGCGGGATCGTGGTCGACACCGCCCACTTCCGCGGCAACTACCCGCAGGCCGTCTCGGTGGAGGGCACGTCGGTGCCCGGCTCCCCGTCCCCGGAGCAGCTGCTGGGCGACGACGTGAAGTGGACGACGCTCGTCCCGCGCACCGAGATCGGCGGCCACGCGGCCAACGGCTTCGCAGTCTCCGCCGAGCAGCGCTTCACCCACCTGCGGGTCAACCAGCACCCCGACGGCGGCATCGCCCGCCTGCGCGTGTACGGCGAGGTCGTCCCGGACCCGGGGTGGCTGGAGGCGCTCGGCACCTTCGACGTCGTCGCGCTGGAGAACGGCGGCAGGGTCGAGGACGCCTCCGACCTCTTCTACTCCCGGCCACCAACACCATCCAGCCCGGCCGCTCCCGCAAGATGGACGACGGCTGGGAGACGCGCCGCCGCCGCGACCGGGGCAACGACTGGATCCGCTACCGGCTGGCCGCCCAGGCGCGGATCCGCGCCGTCGAGATCGACACGGCGTACCTGAAGGGCAACAGCGCCGGCTGGGCCGCGGTGTCCGTCAGGGACGGCGAGGACGGCGAGTGGCGGGAGATCCTGCCCGCACCCGCCTCCAGCCCGACACCAACCACCGCTTCGTCCTGCCGGAACCGGCCGTAGGCACCCACGCGCGCGTCGACATCTACCCCGACGGCGGCATCTCCCGCCTCCGCCTCTTCGGCACCCCGACCGAGGAGGGCGCCACCGCCCTCGCCGCCCGCCACCAGGAACTCGCCGGCTGACCTGCCGCCCCCTGTCACCCGCGCGCACCCCGTCAGCGGGTGCGAGCCCGGCGGCAGGCGCGCGACGGCATGCCCGGCCGCCAACGCCGGGCAGTGGCGGCAGGCGCGCGGGGGCGCATCCGGCGACCGACGCCAGGGCAGCGGCGGCACGCGTGCGCTGACGTACGCAGCGGACCCGCCCGGGCAGCGGCGGGATGCGTGCGAGGGCGTGTCCAGCGGACCCCGCCGAGCGACGGCGGCCGGCGCGCGGGAGCCTGTCCAGCGTTTCGTGGCCGGTGCTCGGCATTGGTACGCGCGCGTGGGGCGCACCGGTGGGAGCGTGCCGGTGCGCGCCGCGCGCCGTCTCAGGCCGCGTGCCCCCCGTCCACGGAGAACTCCGCGCCGGTGACGTAGGCCGCGTCCGGGCCCGCCAGGTGGGCCACCGTCGCCGCCACCTCGTCGGCCGTCCCGAAGCGGCCCAGCGCGGTCATCGCCGCCTGCGCCGCCGCGTACGGGCCGTCCGCCGGGTTCATGTCCGTGTCCGTCGGACCCGGATGGACGATGTTCGCGGTGATCCGGCGTCCGCCCAGCTCCCGTGCGAGGGCCCGGGTCAGACCCACCAGGGCGGACTTGCTCATCGCGTACAGGGTCCCGCCGGGCCCCGGCACCCGCTGCGTCATGCACGTGCCGACGGTGACGATGCGCCCGCCGTCCGCCATCACCGCGGCGGCCGACTGCGACGCCAGGAACACCCCGCGCACGTTCACCGCGAGCACCCGGTCGACGTCCGCCGTGGTCAGTGTGTCCAGCGGGCCCAGCAGGCCCACGCCCACGTTGTTCACCAGCACGTCGAGACCGCCGTACGCCTGCGCCGTCCGGCCCACCGCGCCCGCCGCCTCCCGCGGGTCGGCGGAGTCCGCGCGCAGCGCCACCGCCCGGCGCCCCAGCGCCTCCACGGCCCGCACCACCGCCTCCGCCGCCTCCTCGCCGTTCACATAGGTCACCGCCACATCCGCACCCGCCCGGGCGAGCCGCAGCGCGACCGCCGCCCCGATACCCCGGCTGCCGCCGGTCACCAGGGCCACCTTGCCTTCGAGAGATCCGTTCGTCGTCATGCCCCCATCCCAGCCGCCGCGGGCGCCCCGCACCGGCGGCGTACGGACATCGACCTCGTCACACCCGGAACTCTTCGCTCCATCTCCCGCGTTCTCCCCGCGTGACCCTTCAGCAAGAGATCGTCGGCAACGCCATGCAGATGGCGGTCGTCAACCTGCGCCCCGGCCAGACCGTGTACTGCGAGGCCGGGAAGTTCCTGTTCAAGACGACGAACGTGACCATGGAGACCCGCCTGTCCGGCCCGTCGGGCAACGGCGGCCGGCAGCAGAACGGCTCCGGCGGCATGGGCGGCGTGCTGCGCCAGGCCATGGGCACGGCCATGCAGGTCGGCCAGCGCATGCTGGCCGGTGAGTCCCTGGCCTTCCAGTACTTCACCTCCCAGGGCGGTGAGGGCACCGTCGGGTTCGCCGGCGTGCTGCCCGGCGAGATGCGCGCCCTGGAGCTGGACGGCACGCGCGCGTGGTTCGCCGAGAAGGACGCCTTCGTGGCCGCCGAGTCAAGCGTCGACTTCGGCATCGCCTTCCAGGGCGGCCGCACCGGCATGAGCGGCGGCGAGGGCTTCGTCCTGGAGAAGTTCACCGGGCACGGCACGGTGATCATCGCCGGCGCGGGCAACTTCATCGACCTGAACCCGGCGGACTTCGGCGGCCGCGTCGAGGTCGACACCGGCTGCGTCGTCGCCTTCGAGGAGGGCATCCAGTACGGCGTCCAGCGCGTCGGCGGACTGAACCGGCAGGGCGTCATGAACGCCGTGTTCGGCGGCGAGGGCCTGTCCCTGGCCACCCTGGAGGGCAACGGCAGGGTGATCCTGCAGTCCCTCACCATCGAGAGCCTCGCGAACGCCCTGAAGAAGGCCCAGGGCGGCGACAAGCAGGGCCCGACCGGCGGACTGTTCTCCACCCACACCGGCTGAACCGATGAGTTCCGGGTGCGAGCGGGGTCCGACCTGAGGACAACGGACCCCGCCCGAGGAAGAAGGCACCCGTCATGGGCAAGCTCGTCTCCACCATCTTCGTCAGCCTCGACGGCGTGTACCAGGCGCCCGGCGGCCCCCAGGAGGACACCAGCGGCGGCTTCGACCAGGGCGGCTGGACCTTCCCGTACGGCGACGAGGACTTCGGCCGCTTCGTCACCGAGTCCTTCGGCCGCCCCGGCGCCTTCCTGCTCGGCCGCCGCACGTACGAGATCTTCGCCTCCTACTGGCCCAGGAGGACCGACCCCGCCGACCCGGTCGCGGGCCCGCTCAACGCCCTGCCCAAGTACGTCGTCTCCGCCACCCTCCAGGCACCGGGGTGGTCCGGCACCACCGTCGTCTCCGGCGACCTCGCCAAGGAGGTGGCCGCCCTCAAGGAGCGCACCGAGGGCGAACTCCAGATCCACGGCAGCGGCGCCCTGCTCCGCTCCCTGGTGGACCTGCGGCTGGTCGACACCCTGCACCTGCTGACCTTCCCGGTCGTCCTCGGCGCCGGCCGCCGGCTGTTCACCGAGGGCGCCGTCCCCACCCGCTTCGCGCACACGGGAGGCCGCGTCACCGCCTCGGGCGTCTCCATCCAGAGCTACGACCTGCTGGGCAGCCCCGAGTACGGCTCGTTCTGACCGCCCCGGAAGGCGGAGGGCACCCCTACGCCAGGGGTCTGGCCCGAAGACCGTCCCGCCGGTACGGTGATCGTTCCCCGTGCGAGCCGCCGACGTCCGCGCACCCACTCGGAAGACCGGGAGAGCCGCCCCGATGTCGTCGATCGCCGTACCCGGCGCCCTCGCGCCCCGCCGCGCCTGGCACACCGACCTGCCCGTGCTGCTCGTCGCGGTCTGCTGGGGCGCCAGCTACCTCGCCGCGAAGGACATCACCACCGCGCGAACGGTGCTCGCCGTCCTGGTCCTGCGGTTCGCTCTCGTGCTGCCGGCGCTCGCGGCCGCCGGACTGCGCTCCCTGCGCGCCCTGACCGCCGCGCAGTGGCGCGGCGCGGCCCTGCTGGGGCTGATCCTCAGCGGTGTCTTCCTGCTGGAGACGTACGGGGTCGTGCACACCTCGGCCACCAACGCCGGTCTGATCATCAGCCTCACCATGATCTTCACCCCGCTCGCCGAGGCCGCGGTCACCCGCACCCGGCCCACCGCCGACTTCCTCGGCGCCGCGGCCCTGTCGGTGCTCGGCGTCGTCCTGCTCACCCAGGGCGGCGGCTTCACCCGGCCGTCCTCCGGCGACCTGCTGATGCTGCTCGCCGCGCTCGTGCGCACCCTGCACGTCCTCGTCATGTCCCGGCTCCGCGCGGTGCGCGGCGCGGGTGCCCTGCCGCTCACCACCGTCCAGCTCGGCACCGCGGTCGCCGTCTTCGCGGCCCTGTCGGCCGGGACCGGCGCCCCCGCACCCTGGGCCACGGCGTCCGGCTTCGGCCCTGGCGAGTGGGCCGGTCTGCTGTTCCTGTCCGCCCTGTGCACGCTGTTCGCGTTCTTCGTGCAGATGTGGGCGGTCCGCCGCACCTCGCCGTCCCGGGTCAGCCTGCTGCTGGGCACCGAGCCGCTGTGGGCCGCGACGGCCGGCATCGCCCTGGGCGGGGAACGGCTCGGGACGCTCGGTGTCGTCGGCGGCGTACTGGTGCTCGGCGGCACGGCCTGGGGCCGCCGGGCGGCGGACTGACGCAGCGCCCACCGTCGCCCCCGGACCTCCCCTGGGCCGCGCCTCACCTCTGAACGCGGTGGTCGGGTGCGGAAGTTGCCAGTCGCCGGGCGATCTGGAAACGTCGGCCGTCCATTGGCGCCATCCCTCAGTGGGCGCGGGGAAGCGGGGGTTTCCCGGAGGATCGGCGGGGTTCCAGGGTGTATGGAGAGACGGGCAGTGACGGCGCGGAGCGCGCTTCCTCGACCGGGACGACGGTGACGGAGGGCGAGCCGGACCGGGCGCTCACGTTCCTGCGGGAGCGGCTTGCCGAGGGCCGTACCGGGCCGGGCCGGCTGATCCTCGTCAGCGGGGGAGTAGCGAGCGGCAAGACCCGGCTGCTGGACGAGTTCCTCGACGGCGCCGTACGGGACGGCGTGCGCGCGCTCGGCGCCACCGGGTCCGCGGACGAGCGGGACCTCGCCGGCGGCGTCATCGACCAGCTCCTCGCCGCCCCGGACCTGCCCCCGGCCGCCGCCGAGGAGGCCGCGCACACCATGGCCGCCTGCGCGGACACCGGCCGCCGCCGTGCCGCCGGCGCGTCCGGTGCTGCGTCCCCGGACCTCACCCACGCGGTGTGGCGGCTCGCCAGGGCGCTCTTGGCAGCGGCCCGGGAACGGCCGACGGTCCTCGTGGTCGACGACGTGCACCTCGCGGACAGCGCCTCCCTGCTGCTGCTCACGCACCTCCAGCGCAGACTCCGCCCGACGCTGCTGACCATGGTGCTCGCCCTCCGGGACACCGCGAGTCAGGGGACCGTGCCCCACGGCCCGACCGCCACACCGTGTTCACCCGTCACCCGCACCACCACCTCCGGCTCGCCCCGCTCACCGAGAGGGCTGTGCGCGACATGCTCGACGGCCGCGCGGGCGACGGCGCCGCGGCCCGGATCCACCACCTGGCGGCGGGCAATCCACTCCTGGCCCGCGCCTTGGCCGAGGACTGCCTCACCACCGGTGACATCGGTGCCGTCCCGGCGGCCGGCGGCGCCTTCACCCGCGCCCTGGCCTCCTACCTCGACCGCTGGGACCTGCCGCTGACCGAGGTGGCCGGCGTCCTCGCGGTCCACGGCGGCCGGGTTCCCGCGCCGCTCCTCGCCGCCCTCGTGGGCATCGAGCCCGGCGTGGCCGGCGCGGCCCTCGACGCGCTGACCCGCTCCGGGCTGCTGGCCGACGGCCGGTTCCGGCACGCCGCGGTCGAGTCGGCGGTCCTCGCCGGGCTCCCGCCCGAGGCCCGCACCGCCGCCCAACTGCGCTCGGCCGAGGCCAAGTTCCGGCAGAGCGCACCACCGAGGGAGGTGGCGGCCCACCTCGTCGCCGCCGGATCGGCCCCGGCGCACTGGACGGTGCCCGTGCTGCGCGCGGCGGCCGGGCAGGCCGTCGCGGACAACGACCCGGACTTCGCAGTGCGGTGCCTGGAACTGGCCCTCACCGCCGCGGACACGACCGCCGGCAAGCGGCTCGTGCTGGCCGAACTGGCCCACCACACCTGGCGCATGGCACCCTCGGCGAGCAGACGGTACCTCCAGGCGCTGCGACGGCTCCCGGCCGACGACAGCACGCCGCCCACCCGGACCGAAGCGGCCGCCACCGCACGGCAGGCCCTCTGGGAGGGCGACGAGCCGGGCTGGCGGGCGAGCCGGCGGACCCTCGCCGCCATGGCACCCGACTCCCGGACCGGGACCGGCCTCCACCTCGCCCACACCTGGTGGTTCGGGCCCCGCGAGGACGGTTCACCCACCCAGGCGGAGACCGCCGCACCCTCCGGGCCGGACGCGCCCGCCGAGCCGCCCGCCGACGACCCGTGGCGGCTCGCCGCCACGGCCCTCTCGGGCATGTGGGCCCGGCCCGGCGACCCCGCGTCGACCGACGCCGCGGAACGCCTCCTGCCCAGCTGCCGGCTCGCCGACGACACCCTCGAAGCCCTGATGACCGCGGTGCTGGCGCTGGTCCACGCCGGCCGGACGCGGGACGCCGAGACCTGGTGGCGCTCCCTGAAGGCCGAGGCCGACCGGCGCGGCGCGGTGACCTGGCAGGCGGTGCTCACCGGCATGTGGTCCTCGGCGGTCCTCCGCAGCGGTGACGTCTCCTACGCGGCCGATCTCGCCCGGCACGCGCTCAGCCTGCTCCCGGCCGAGGACTGGGGGCGGCGATCTGCGATCCGCTCGGCACGCTGCTGCTCGCGTGGACGGAGGCCGAGGAGTACGAGCGAGCCGCCGACCTGCTGACGCACCCACTGCCGGACGACGTGCTGCGGACACTGCCCGGCGTCCGGTTCCTCAGGGCCCGCGGGCACTACCTCCTGGCCACCGGCCAACTGCTCGCCGCGGTGGCCGACTTCTCCGAGTGCGGCCGGCTGCTCACGGCCCTCGGCACCGATCTGCCGGCCGTGGCGCCCTGGCGGGCCGACCTCGCGGCGGCCCGGCTCGCCCTCGGCGACGAGGGGGCCGCCCGGCGGCTCGCCGCCGGGCAGCTGGCGCTGGCCGCCGAGACGGACGGCTGTACCCGCGGTCTGGCCCTGCGGGTGCTGGCGCTCACGGGGGACCCGGGAGCGCTGCGCGGAACACTGCGGCAGGCCGCCGGGGAGTTCACCGAGTGCGGTCACCGCTGGGAGGCCTACCGGACGTCACGCATGCTGGACCGGGTGCCCCAGCGCCGCGCCGCCGCGCAGGCACCCCGGACTCCCGGACCGGAGCGTGGAGCGGGGTCCCGCAGCGTGGCGTCGGTGTCGGTGCTGCCCCGCCTGTCGGCGACCGCGCGCACCGAACCGGAGAGCAGCGGCGCGGACACGCTCAGCACGGCGGAACTGCGCGTCGCCGAACTCGCCGCGCTGGGCCGGACGAACCTGGAGATCAGCGGCAGCCTGTCCATCACGGTCAGCACCGTCGAACAGCATCTGACCCGTGTGTACCGGAAACTGGGCATCAGGGGCCGCTCCCAACTGGCCGCGCACCTCGCCCCCGGGAATGATCCCGGATCCCGGAGCGCAGCGGGCGGAGCCGAGTGCCCCGCGGCGGCACGGCCATGAGGCGCGCAGCAGCACGGCCGCGAGGCCCGTGGCGGCACGGCCATGAGGCCCGCGGCAGCACGGCCACGAGATCCGTACCGGCAAGGTCCGCACAACGAGGTGCGGCCGGCCCGCCAGGGACCGGCCGCAGGCGCGCGTGGACCCCGGTCAGTTCGGACCGGACGGTTCGGGCGCCGTCCCGTGCAGCTCCAGCGTGCAGCACTTCGCGCCGCCGCCCGCCTTGAGCAACTCGGTGGTGTCGACGCCGATCGGCTCGAAACCGCGTTCCCGCAACTGGGCGGCGAGCCGGGTGGCCGCCGTCGGCAGCAGCACGTGACGGCCGTCCGAGACCGCGTTGAGGGCGAACAGACAGGCCTCGTCCTCGGTGGCGGTGATCGCGTCGGGGTAGCGCTCCGCGAGCAGTTCCCGGCTCTCCGGGGCGAACGCCCGCGGCAGATACATGACTTCCTCGTCGTCGAGGACGGCGATCGCCGTGTCGAGGTGGTAGAAGCGCGGATCCACCAGGCGCAGGCTCAGCACCTCCTTGCCGAAGAAGGCACGCACCTCGTCGTGCGAGGCGGGGTCGCTGCGGAACCCCTGGCCGGCCAGGATGAGCTTGCCGGCGGTCAGGAAGTCGCCCTCGCCCTCGTTGGCCACGGTGGCCTGGCGTACGTCGTGGTAGCCGCGGTCGCGGAACCAGTCGAGATAGGCCGGGGCCTCACCGGCCCGCTCCGGGTGGCGGAACCGCGCCACCAGCGCACGGCCGTCCGCCGCGATCGCGCCGTTCGCGGCGAACACCATGTCGGGCAGACCGGGCACCGGCTCGATCAGCTCTACGGTGTGCCCCAGGTCGACGAGCAGGCCGTGCAGCCGCTGCCACTGGGAGACGGCCAGATCGCCGGAGGTCGGCTGCCCGGGGTCCATCCACGGGTTGATGGAGTAGCGGACGTCGAAGTGGGTCGGCGCGCACAGCAGGTAATGCCGGCGTTGTGCGGATCTGGGGATACCAGGCACGCGTGAGGGCCCTTTCTGGGATGCCCGGAGGTCTTCCGCGCGGATCGGAACCAGGGTCGGAAACCGCCGGAAGGCCCGGTTCGGGCCGGTGTGGGGCGAACCGGGCCTTGCGGCGGCCGGGGGATCAGACGACGGCGCCGCCGCTGTCCGCCTCCATGGCCACCCGCAGGCTCCTGGGCGCATGTCCGTCCAGTTCTTCTCGACGAAGTCCAGGCATTCGGCCCGGCCCTCCTCGCCGAACACGGCCCGCCAGCCCTCGGGGATCTCGGCGAACGCCGGCCACAGCGAATACTGTTCCTCGTCGTTGACGAGCACGAAGAACCGGCCGGACTCGTCGTCGAATGGGTTCACGCTCATGATGCCTCTCCGCGGGATGATGCGAATTGTCCGAGTGAAGGGTTCGGCTGGATCATCCGCCGAATCAGGGCGGGTGGAATCGCGGCCGGGTGAAATCGCGGTCCGGCTGAATTCGAGTCAGGCTTGGCCAAGTCGAGTCGAACCGCGGCCGGACCGCTGACGAAGTCCGGTTGAACAGAAGTCGGACTCGGCGTAAGTCCGGCTGAATTCGAGTCAGGTCGGTGGGCGACGGGCGGGCACCGGCCGAAACCCGCCGGCTAAACGGAAGTTATCCGAACGCGCCGGTCCAGGGCCATAGCGAAGCTCTGCCAGTCGTCGGCGCGCCGCCGGGCCATCTCCGCGACGGCCGGCGCGCAGTGGCTGGGCACGGACTCGGCGATCGCCGACCACTCGCCCTCGTTGCTGCCCAGCGCCTCCAGCCAGCGCAGCAGCGTGCGGCCCGACTCCGACATCCGCAGCGACGGATCGGTACGCAGCCGGCTCAGCTCGACGGCGGAGGGCCGCCGGGCCCGCGCCGCCCGGGCCGGCAGGGGGCGGACCGGCTGAGCCGGCCGGACGGGCTGCGCCGTGCCGCCCTGCCGCTCGCGCTGCTTCGGCGGCACCGGGTCCTCGCCGCGCAGCAGCCGGTTGCGGACGTCCTTGGCGGTGGTGGCGGAGATCTCGGCCAGCCGCGCGACCTCACGGGTGCTGGCGTCGGGGTTCTGCCGGAACAGTTCGCTGGCGCGCAGCCGGCCCTGCATGGCGTTGAGCGGGTAGCTCTCGTTGTCCCGGCCGATCCGGCTCGTGAGCTGGGGGAGCTTGTCGCCCTCCCGCCGCCGGATGGCACCGACCGTCTTGTCGGAGATGCCGACCAGCCCGGCGATCGACCGGTCCGACCACTCGGGGTGGTAGTTGATGATGCGCAGGGCCGCGTTCTTGCGGTCGGCCAGCGTCAGGGGCAGGCCGTGCGCGCTGTTCAGCCGTACCGACAGGACGAACGCCTCACGCTCGTCCCCGTCGAAGTACCGCACGGCGATCGTCGTGGCGCCCCGCCGCTGGGCCGCACGCAGCCGGTGCATGCCGTCGATCACCCGCAGGGTGTCGCGGTGCACCAGGATGGGAGGGAGCTCGGAGTCGGTCTCGGAGAGCACCTGGATGTGCTCGTCCACCTCCGTGAGCCGCGGGGAGTTCGCCGGCAGCAGCGAGGCGATCGAGACGGTGACGATGTCACCGTCCCGGATGTCGCGGACCTCGCTCAGCCGGGGTCGTGCGGCGACCCGGTTCTGCCGCAGGGAACTTACGTATGTGACGCCCAATGTGTTGCCCCCGTTTCGAAACATCGCGGACCCCCGTCTGCCGTCGGAGGTGTGCGGACCTCCGGCGCCCTGCCGGCCGCCTGGCGCCGAGATCGTCCCGCCAGCCGTGAGTAAAACAGCGAGTTCCGGACTCCGCGATCCGCTCTGCGCCCCTTGACTCCTAGTTGAGCGGGGGGTGGTACGCCGTCTACGACTTTCGTCTCATTGTGCGGACCGGAGGGAACCGCGCCTTCGTGCCGGCGCCGGCGGCCGGCGTTGGCCGGAACCGGGTGGCGGCCCGGCACCCGCCGCCCGGTGTTCGGCACGGTCACCGCCGGCTCCGCGAACGCCCGCCCGGTACCGTCTCGTGCCGGGCCGGGTACCGGCACCGGCACGATGGCCGATCCCCGCCGCCGGGGACGCCCCGGCCGACCGCGGAATATCCGCATGCGGCCGTCGACTCCCGCCTGACGGGCAGGACTTGCCGGTGCCGGTCGCGCCCGTCGCGATATTGCTCGAATACCGCGTGCGCCCTACCTTGGCTGCGCCGGGCGGCCGGCCTCGGGCAGCCCGCTCCCACCGGCCGGAGTCCGTGAGGCGGGCTCACTCCCGGCGAGCCGTCCGTCCATCCCCCTCGCACCGTGCGGCAGGTGCCTTCGCAGGCCATCCAGCGTCCGTCGATGAGGTCGACGAGAAGATGAGGACAACATGACAAGCGCGCCCTCGGCCAACGCGATCGAGGTGGCCGGGCTCCGGAAGGCGTTCGGCCCGCAGACGGTGCTGGACGGCATCGACTTCCAGGTTCCCGCCGGCACCGTATTCTCCCTGCTGGGCCCGAACGGCGCCGGCAAGACGACCACCGTGCAGATCCTCACCACCCTGATCGGCGCGGACGCCGGGCAGGCCCGGGTGGCCGGTCACGATCTGGCCCGCGAGCCCCGTGCGGTGCGCGCCGCGATCGGTGTCACCGGCCAGTTCTCCGCGGTCGACAAGCTCCTCACCGGTGAGGAGAACCTGCTGCTGATGGCCGATCTGGCGCACCTGGGCAAGCGGGAGGGGCGGGCGCGGACGGCCGAACTGCTGGAGCACTTCGACCTGGTGGACGCCGCCCGCAAGGCCGCGACCCACTACTCCGGCGGCATGAAGCGCCGGCTCGACCTGGCGATGAGCCTCATGGGGCGGCCCGCCGTCATCTTCCTCGACGAGCCGACGACCGGCCTGGACCCGCGCAGCCGGCGCACCATGTGGCAGCTGGTCTCCGAGCTGGTGGCGGAGGGCACCACGATCTTCCTCACCACCCAGATGCTCGACGAGGCGGACCACATGGCCGACCGGATCGCCCTGCTGGACGGCGGCCGGCTGGTCGCCGAGGGCACCCCGGACGAGCTGAAGAAGCGCGTGCCCGGCGGCTACGTGACGCTGACCTTCGCCAACCAGCAGAGCCTGGACGCCGCCCGCGGCATCCTCGGCGACCCGAGGAGCAACGGCGACCTGCTCTCGGTGGACGTGCCCAGCGACGGCAGCGTGGCCTCGATCAAGGGTCTGCTCGACAAGTTCGGCGACCGGTCCATCGACGTCGACAACCTCTCCATCCACTCCCCGGATCTCGACGACGTGTTCTTCGCGCTCACCGGCCGCGGCGCCGACGAGGCCGACGCACAGGAAGCGACCATCTGATGAGCGCCATCGGCTACGCGGTGTCCGATTCGACGACCATGATCCGCCGGGTGCTCCGGCACACCCGGCGCAACCCGTCGACCCTGCTGATGTCGATCACGCTGCCGCTCGTGCTGCTGTGCCTGATGAACTACGCCTTCGGCGGCGCGCTGAACGTCGGCGGCGGACGCTACATCGACTACCTCATCCCGGGCGTCGTCGTGATGGGCGCCGCCTACTCGTGCAGCGCCACCGCCGTCGCGGTGAGCACCGACATGAACGAGGGTGTCATCGACCGGTTCCGCACCCTCGCCATCTCGCGCGGCTCGGTCCTCGTCGGGCACGTCGTCGGCAACACGATCCGCACCGGGTTCGGTGTCGTGGTGGTCGTGCTGGCGGGACTCGGCATGGGTTTCCGGCCCAGCGGCAGTCCGCTGCGCTGGCTCGCGGCGGCCGGCATCGTGCTGCTGATGCTGTTCGCGGTCTCGTGGCTGGCGACCGGCATGGGACTCGCCGCGGCGAACACGTCCTCCGCGGCGAGCATGGCGTCGCTGGTCTCGCTCCTGCCGTTCCTGTCGGGTGCCTTCGCACCCCTGGACGGCATGCCCGGCTGGCTGCTGGCGTTCGCCAGGAACGAGCCGATCACCCACGTCATCTACGCACTGCGGGGCCTGGTCACCGACCAGCCGGTCGGTGACCACGCCTGGCTGTCCGTCGTGTGGTGCGCCGGGATCGCCGTCGTCGGCTACGCGTGGGCGAGGTCCGTCTTCGGTAAGAAGACCGTCCGGTAGGGCCTCCGGGCCGGCGCGGTGGGCACCGCCCACCGGGGTCAGCCGATACCGGCCCGGCCCTCGTGGCCGTCGAGCAGGCCCAGCGCGACGGCCCGGTTCACCGCGTCCAGCCGGGAGCGGGCCTTGAACTTGGTGAAGACGTTCGTCAGATGCCGTTTGACGGTGGCCTCGCTGACGAAGAGCTTCGTGGCGATCTGCGAGTTGGTCATCGCCTGGCTGACCAGCCGCAGCACCTCGGTCTCCCGCTCGGTGAGCGCCACCAGCGGCCGCACGTGCGCCTGGTGGCCGGCCATCCTGGCCCGCGGCACCCGCACCGTGAACATCCTGCTGTTGCAGGCCGCCAGCCGCAGTTCGGACCGCAGCTCCTGGCCGCCGATGTTCTTCGACAGGTAGGCGGCGGCCCCGGCGGTCACCAGACTGAGGATCAGGTCGTTGTCGGAGTGGGTGGAGAGGATGACCACCTGGGTGGCGGGCGAGACCCTGGTCACCTGGCGGATCGTCATCACCGGTGCCGTGCCCGGGCGCTGCACCCCGAGCAGCAGGATGTCCGGGTGGTGCTCGGCCACCATGCCCACCGCTTCCCCGGCTCCGCCCTCGGCGACGACCTGGAGGTCGTGTTCCACGGAGAGGATCACCCGTACGCCCTCCCGGAACAGCCGGTGGTCGTCGACCAGAACTATCCGGATGTCACCTTTCGGCTCTATTGTCATTCCGACCGCCCCGGCATGCCGGTTGTGCCGCTTTCCGGTATTCCGGTGCCGTGCCGATATCGCCCGAGGGATACGGATGCCGGATTTAATCCGGGACGGCGGGTTTGGTGCGACTGGGGGTCAGCCGGTCGCGGTCGGCGTGGTCTGCGAAGGCGCAGGTGCTCGTGCATCGCCATTCCCCCGTGTTGATGCTCTGTGGCGCAGTGTGACGAATCTGGTCGGATTGTCGGTGCTCGCCGGAAAGAACCGGACACGCCGACGGCGCGCGGCCTTCCCTTCGACGTCCCGATCGGATAGTGGGACGCTCGGATGGTACCGCGAGGGAGCATTCCGGGGACCGGTCCGAACCGGACTCCTCATTCACCCCCGTGCGCCATGAAACGAACTGGTCCGAAGCCTGATCGTCACGCGGTGCGGCGAGAGGCCGCCGGCCGCCGCGGGACATGGATCCAGAACCCCCGGTCGCGAAACGAACCAAATCTTTACCGTGGAATCAACGATTCCGGATTCCGCTCCCGACCACCGCAGACAACCGCCGCTCGATCCGGCTAATCTCCGGCGGCGAGAGCAATGACCGAATTCCCGTCGGGACGACCGCGATTTGGCAGGTCGTCACTTCGGTTTATCGCTGAACGTTTTCCGTGGCCGCCGGGCCGCCGCGTTTCCGCGGCAGGCCGGCCGGCGGCGCGGACGGCTGACCGAGCCGAGCCGTGCGGGACCGATGACGCCGGTCCGCACGGTGACCGGGGATCCGCAGGTCCGGATCGAGACGATCGATGCGTGTCCGATGACACGGTGCAACCAGAAACGGAGCTGTTGTCGTGACCCCATCCTCCGCGGGCGAGAGCAGGCTGACGCAGCAGTTGGCGTACTGGCGGACCGAACTGTCCGGCGCACGCGGGCCGATCGAGCTGCCGGCCGACCGCCCGCGGCCCGCGGCGGCGACCTCCAGGGGAGCGGTGACCGGCTTCGAACTGCGCCCGGAGCTGTTCGCCGCGGCGGAGAAACTCGCCGCCGGCCGTGGCATCACGCCGTCCACGGTCCTCACGTCCGCCTTCGCGGTCCTCCTGTCCCGCATGGGCGCCGGCGACGACATCGTGATCGGCTCCCCCGCCCCGGCGGTGCGAGACGCCGAAGCCTTCCGGGTACTGCGCGCGGACCTGTCCGGCAACCCCTCCTTCGGCACGCTCCTGGACCGCGTCCACGCCAGGGCGCTGGCGGCGGCCGAACACGAGGACGTGCCGTTCGCCGACCTCGTGGCAGCGCTGGCCCCGGACCATCAGGCCCCCCATCACCCGCTGTTTCAGGTGCTGTTCACCCTGGAGGACACCACCGACCGGAGCGGACCCGCCGGCACCCGGCCCCTCACCCTCGACCTGCGCCTGGCGATGAACGAGGTGCGGGCGGAGTCCGGGGAGCGGACGCTGGCCGGTCATCTGGAGTTCGCGCTGGACCTGTTCGACCGGGAGACGGCCGAGGAGCTGACCGAGCGGTTCACGCTGGTCCTGGAACAGGTGGTCGCCGACCCGGCGCTCCCCGTCGTCGTGGTCGACGTCCTGCTGCCCCACGAACACGACTACCTGGCGCCCGCCGCCGCACCCACACCGGTCACCATGGACGACACGGTCTCGGAGGCCGTCGGGGGCGACACGGTGGTGTCGTTGGTGGCGGGTCGGGTGGCGGTGTCGCCGGGTGCGGTGGCGGTGGTGTGCGACGGGGTGGAGTTGTCGTACCGCGAGTTGGATGTCCGGGCGTCGGTGCTGGCGCGGCGTCTGGTGGCGGCGGGTGTGGGGCCGGATGTGGTGGTGGGCGTGGCGTTGCCGCGTTCGGTGGATCTGGTGGTGGGTCTGCTGGCGGTGTGGCGGGCGGGTGGTGCGTATCTGCCGATCGATCCGCGTTATCCGAGTGCCCGTCTGGAGGCGGTGCTGGCGGGTGCGAAGCCGCCGGTCGTGCTGGTCGACCACGCCACCGAACACGTGATCCCCGAGGCACTGCCGCGCCTCCACGTCGCGGGAACCGCACCTGACGGCCCCCTGCCCGAGCCGACGGAGACCCGGCCGGAGAATCTGGCGTATGTGATGTACACGTCGGGTTCGACGGGTGAGCCGAAGGGTGTGGGTGTCACGCAGCGCAATGTGGTCGCTGCCGTGGGGAGTTGGCGGCTCGGGTGGGGATCGGTCCGGGTTCGCGGGTGCTGGCGTCGACGTCGGTGTCGTTCGACGTGTCGGTGTTCGAGATCTTCGCGACGCTGGTCGGCGGTGGTTGCGTCGAGGTTGTGCGTGACGTGCTGGTGCTGGGTGAGCGGGAGTCGTGGTCGGGTTCGGTGGTGTCGACGGTTCCGTCGGTGTTCGCCGAGCTGCTGGACGAGATAGCGGGCCGGGTGCGGGTGGAGACGCTGGTGTTCGCCGGTGAGGCGTTGCCGATGTCCTTGGTGAACCGGGTGCGTGCGGTGTGGCCGGGGGTGCGGGTGGTGAACTCGTTCGGCCAGTCGGAGACGTTCTACGACTCCGCGTACGAGGTGCCCGCCGGGGTGCACGACGAGGGGCCGGTGCCGATCGGCAGCCCCCTGGACGGCGTCCGCATGTACGTCCTCGGACCCAACCTGCGTCCCGTACCGGTGGGCGTGGCCGGTGAACTCTACGTCGGCGGCGAGGTCGTCGGACGTGGTTACCGGGATCGTGGCGATCTGACGGCGTCGAGGTTCGTGGCCGACCCGTTCGGTGCGGAACCCGGTGGGCGGCTCTACCGCACCGGCGACCTGGTCCGCTGGATCGAACCACGGCCCGGAGCGGACGGCGGGCCGGTGCTCGAGTACGTCGGCCGCGCCGACGTCCAGGTCAAGGTACGCGGCATCCGCATCGAACCCGGCGAGGTCGAAGCGGCCCTGGAGGCCCATCCGGCGGTCGACCGGGCCGTGGTCGTCGCACACGGCACCGACGCCGCCAGGCAACTGGTGGCCTACGTGGTTCCGGCCCGCACCGCCGGCCGGGCGGCCCCCGCGCCCGACCCGGACCAGCTCCGCCACCACGCCGGCGAACGCCTGCCGGACTTCATGGTCCCGGCCGTGATCATGGTGCTGGACCACTTCCCGCTGACACCCAACGGAAAGCTTGACCGCCGGGCACTCCCGGAACCGGAGAGCGCCGCACGCCCCTACCGCGCGCCCAGGAACCCGCGCGAGCAGGTCCTCGCGGACATCGTCGCGGACGTCCTCGGCCGGGAACGCGTCGGCATCGACGACGACTTCTTCGCGCTCGGCGGCGAGTCACTGCGCGCCACCCGCCTCGTCGCCCGGGTCCGGGCCGCCATGGACGCCGAGTTCCCGATCACCGCCGTCTTCGAGTCCCCGACCGTGGCCGGCCTGGCCGCCCGGCTGACCGAAGGAGCCACCCGACCGCCACTGACCGCCGCCGAGCGCCCGGAGCGGGTGCCGCTCTCCTACGCCCAGCAGCGGCTCTGGTTCATCCACCAGTACGAGGGCCCCTCGGCCACGTACAACATCCCGCTCGCCGTGCGGCTCCCCGGCGACGTGGACCGTGCCGTCCTCGAAGCCGCCGTCACCGACGTGATCGTCCGGCACGAGAGCCTGCGGACCTTGTTCACCGCCGACGCCTCCGGCGTCGCCCACCAGCACGTCCTGCCGCCGGACCGGATCCGGTTCGAGCTGCCGCGCCTCGACGTCGCCGCGGCCGACCGGGACGCCGCGGTCACCGAGGTCGTACAGCACCCCTTCGACCTCGCCACCCAACTGCCCATCCACGGCCGCCTGCTCCGCGTCGCGGCGGACGGCGAGGGAACCGGGCAGACCCAGCTGCTGGTGATGGTCGTGCACCACATCGCCGGTGACGGCGGCTCGATGTCCGCCTTCGCCCGGGACATCGCCCGGGCCGCCGAGGCCCGCCAGGCCGGCCACGCCCCCGACTGGGCGCCACTGCCCGTGCAGTACCCGGACTACGCGCTGTGGCAGCGCGAACTCCTGGGCGACGAGTCCGACCCCGACAGCCTGGTCGGGCGGCAGCTCGCCTACTGGCGCGAGGAACTGGCGGACGTGGTGCAGCCGATGGCGCTGCCGCTGGACCGTCCGCGTCCGGCGGTGGCGACCTTCCGCGGCGGCATGGCCGACTTCGAGCTGCGGCCGGGACTCCTCGCCGAACTGGAGAAGCTGGCACTCGGCCGGGGCGCGACCACGTCCATGGTGCTGCAGTCGGCGTTCGCGGTGCTGCTCTCACGGCTGGGCGCCGGCGAGGACGTCGTCATCGGCTCGCCGATCGCCGGCCGTACCGACGAGGCGCTGACCGACCTGATCGGCTTCTTCGTCAACACGTGGGTGCTGCGCGCCGACCTGTCCGGGAACCCGTCGTTCGGCACCGTCCTGGACCGGGTCCGGGGCAAGGCCCTGGCGGCGTACGAGAACCAGGACCTGCCGTTCGAGCGGCTCGTCGAACTGCTCAACCCCGACCGCTCGCGGGCCTACCACCCCCTCTTCCAGGCGATGTTCGTGCTGCAGGACGCCGCCTGGGTCGAACCGGCCCGCGCCGAGTCCGGCTGGTCCCTGGAGTCGGCGGTCACCGGGACCGCCAAGTTCGACCTCATGATGACGATGAACGAGGTGCGGGCGGAGTCCGGGGAGCGGACGCTGGCCGGTCATCTGGAGTTCGCGCTGGACCTGTTCGACCGGGAGACGGCCGAGGAGCTGACCGAGCGGTTCACGCTGGTCCTGGAACAGCTGGTCGCCGACCCGGCGCTCCCCGTCACCGCCGCCGACGTCCTCCTGCCGCACGAGCGCGGCCTCCTCCTGCCCGCCACCCGGCCGGTCCCGCCCGCGGCGATCGAGGCAGTGGGGGGCGACACGGTGGTGTCGTTGGTGGCGGGTCGGGTGGCGGTGTCGCCGGGTGCGGTGGCGGTGGTGTGCGACGGGGTGGAGTTGTCGTACCGCGAGTTGGATGTGCGGGCGTCGGTGCTGGCGCGGCGTCTGGTGGCGGCGGGTGTGGGGCCGGATGTGGTGGTGGGCGTGGCGTTGCCGCGTTCGGTGGATCTGGTGGTGGGTCTGCTGGCGGTGTGGCGGGCGGGTGGTGCGTATCTGCCGATCGATCCGCGTTATCCGAGTGCCCGTCTGGAGGCGGTGCTGGCGGGTGCGAAGCCGCCGGTCGTGCTGGTCGACCACGCCACCGAACACGTGGTGCCCCACGGTGTCCCGAGGCTGTACGTGGACGAGCCCGCGGCCCCCGGCGAGAACGCGGCACCCCCCGGCCCCCGGCCGGAGAATCTGGCGTATGTGATGTACACGTCGGGTTCGACGGGTGAGCCGAAGGGTGTGGGTGTCACGCAGCGCAATGTGGTCGCTGCCGTGGGGGAGTTGGCGGCTCGGGTGGGGATCGGTCCGGGTTCGCGGGTGCTGGCGTCGACGTCGGTGTCGTTCGACGTGTCGGTGTTCGAGATCTTCGCGACGCTGGTCGGCGGTGGTTGCGTCGAGGTTGTGCGTGACGTGCTGGTGCTGGGTGAGCGGGAGTCGTGGTCGGGTTCGGTGGTGTCGACGGTTCCGTCGGTGTTCGCCGAGCTGCTGGACGAGATAGCGGGCCGGGTGCGGGTGGAGACGCTGGTGTTCGCCGGTGAGGCGTTGCCGATGTCCTTGGTGAACCGGGTGCGTGCGGTGTGGCCGGGGGTGCGGGTGGTGAACTCGTTCGGCCAGTCGGAGACGTTCTACGACTCCGCGTACGAGGTGCCCGCCGGGGTGCACGACGAGGGGCCGGTGCCGATCGGCAGCCCCCTGGACGGCGTCCGCATGTACGTCCTCGGCCCGGGCCTCACCCCCAACCCCATCGGCGTGACCGGCGAACTGTACGTGGCCGGCGACGTCGTGGGACGTGGATACCGGGGACGAGGCGACCTGACGGCGTCCAGGTTCGTGGCCGACCCGTTCGGTGCGGAACCCGGTGGGCGGCTCTACCGCACCGGCGACCTGGTCCGCTGGATCGAACCACGGCCCGGAGCGGACGGCGGGCCGGTGCTCGAGTACGTCGGCCGCGCCGACGTCCAGGTCAAGGTACGCGGCATCCGCATCGAACCCGGCGAGGTCGAAGCGGTGCTGCTGGCCCACCCGATGGTGTCGGCGGCGACCGTGGTCGTGACCGACACCGACAACGGCAGACGGCTCGTCGGATACGTCGTGCCGCTGCGCACCGCCGGCTCCTTCGGCCACACGGCCTCCGGCGCCAGCATCGACATGGAGTTCGAGACCGCCCCCCTCGACCCGCGCGGACTGCGCCAGTACGTGGCGGGCCGGCTGCCCGAGTTCATGGTGCCCGCCGCGGTCGTGGTCCTGGACCGGATGCCGCTCACCCCCAACGGCAAACTCGACCGCGCCGCACTGCCCGCCCCCGCCTTCGAGAGCACCGGATACCGCGCACCCCACACACCCGCCGAAGTCCTGCTCGCCGGCATCTACGCCGACGTGCTCGACATGGACCGGGTCGGCGCCGACGACGACTTCTTCGCCATCGGCGGCGACAGCATCCGCTCCATCCAGGTCGTGGCCCGGGCCCGCACGGCCGGACTGGACATCACCGCCCAGGACGTGTTCGCACACGGCAGCGTCGCCGAACTCGCCGCCGTCGCCGGGCGGACCGCCGACCGCCCCGTCCTCGAGGAACTCGACGGCGGCGGCGTCGGCCCGATGCCGCTCCTGCCGATCGCCCGCTTCCTCACCGAGTCCGGGCCGCAGATCTCCCGCTACACCCAGTCGATGGTGCTCGAACTTCCCCCCGGCATCGACCCGGTCGGACTCGCCGTCACCCTCGACGCTGTCCTGGACCGGCACGACATGCTCCGGGCACGCCTCGTCACCGACGCCGACGGCCGCACCGAACTCCGGACCGGCGCACCGGGCACCGTCAGGGCCGCCGAACTGATCCACCGCATCGAGATGACCGGCGACCCCGACGACCCGGCCGCCCTACGCACCGTACGCACGGAGTTCGACGCGGCCGCGGACCGACTCGACCCGGCGGCAGGAGTCCTGCTGCGCTGCGTGTGGTTCGACCACGGCCCGGCCCGCCGCGGCCGGCTCGCGGTCGTCGCCCACCACCTCGCCGTCGACGGAGTGTCCTGGCAGATCCTGGTCACGGACCTCACCACGGCCTGGCAGCGGGTACGCCTCGGCCGCACCCCCGCGCTGGAACCCGTGGGCACCTCGGCCCGGCGCTGGTCCCACGCCCTGCGGGACGAAGCCCTGACCGAGCGCCGCACCGCCGAACTGCCGCACTGGCTGGACACCGTGCGCGGCCCCGACCCACTGCTCGGAGACCGCCCGCTCGACCCGGCCGTCGACGTCGTGTCGACCGTCGAACGGATCCGGGTCACCCTGTCCGCCGACACCACCGACGCGGTACTGACCACCCTGCCCGGCCGGTTCCGGGCCGGCGCCCACGACGGCCTGCTCACCGCCCTGGCCCTCGCCGTCGCCACCTGGCGCCGCCGCCGCGACCAGCCCGAGACCAGCACCCTGCTGCGTCTCGAAGGACACGGGCGCGAGGAGACGGTCGCCCCCGGCGCCGAACTCAGCCGCACCGTCGGCTGGTTCGCCACCCTGTTCCCCGTCCGGCTCGACACCGAAGGCGTCGACCTCGACGAGGCGCTGCGCGGCGGACCCGCGGCCGGCCGCGCCGTCAAACAGGTCAAGGAACAACTGCTCGCCGTCCCCGGCAAGGGCATCGGCTACGGCCTGCTCCGCCACCTCAACCCGGACACCGGCCCCCGCCTCGCCGGCCACCCCACCGGCCAGATCGCCTTCAACTACCTGGGCCGGGTCACCGGCGGCACGGCGCCCCGGCGCGGCGACGGCGCCGCCTGGCTCCCGCTCGCCGACGGCGACCTGCTGGCCCCGGACCTGGACGCCGGCATGCCCGTCACGGCCCTCGTGGACATCGGGGCGGCCGTCACCGACGGCCCCGACGGACCCGCGCTCCGCGCCACCTTCGCCTTCCCGACCGGCGCCATCGGCCGGGACGCGGTACAGGAACTGGCCGACCTGTGGACCGAGGCGCTGAGCGGACTCGCCCGCCACCTCGCCACCCCGGACGCCGGCGGGCTCACCCCCTCCGACGTACCGCTCGTCTCCCTGACCCTGCCGGAACTGGAGGAACTGGAGCGCGCCCAGCCCGGCCTCACCGACGTGTGGCAGGTGACCCCCATGCAGGCGGGCCTGCTCTTCCACGCCAGCCTGGCCGGCCCCGGCGCGGACGCCTACCACGTCCAGTACGTCTTCCACCTCCAAGGGGAGGTCGACGCCGGCCGGCTGCGCGCCGCGGGCCAGACCCTCCTCGACCGGCACGCCAACCTGCGCGCCGGGTTCGTCACCCAGTCCGGCACCACCGTGTCGGTGATCCGGCAGGCCGTCGAACTGCCCTGGCAGCACCGCGACCTGTCCGGCCTCGACGACACGGAACGCCCCGCCGCCTTCGAGCGTCTGCTGGCCGCGGACCGCGACGCCGGCTTCGACATGGCCGTACCGCCGATGCTCCGGCTGATGCTGGTCACCCTGGAACCCGGCCGGTACGAACTGGTCCTCACCGCGCACCACGTGCTCTTCGACGGCTGGTCGCTGCCGCTGCTGCTCAAGGACCTGCTGTGGGTCTACGCCGACGGCGACGACACCGGACTGCCCCGCGTGCCGAGCTACCGCACCTTCCTGGCCTGGCTGGCCGGCCGCGACCGGCAGGAATCACTGCGCGCCTGGCAGAGCGAGCTGGCCGGGGTCACCGAGCCGACCCTGCTGGCCGGCACCGGACACCGCCCCGGCGACGGCGTCGAGGAGGTCGAGCAGATCGACGTACCGCTGCCCGCGGAGACCGCGCGCAAGGTCGCCCGCCGGGCCGCGGACCTCGGCGTCACCCTCAACACCGTCGTCCAGGGCGCCTGGGCCCTGCTCCTCGCCACCATGACCGGACGCACCGACGTCGTCTTCGGCGCCACCGTGTCCGGCCGGCCCGCCGAGGTACCGGACGTCGACGCGATGCCGGGCCTGTTCATCAACACCGTCCCCGTACGGGTCGCCTGCGCACCCGGGCTCACCCTGGCCGAGTACCTCTCCGACCTCCAGACCCGGCAGGTCGCCATGCTCGACCACCAGTACATCGGCCTCACCGAGATCTACGAGGCCACCGGGATGCGGTCGCTGTTCGACACCCTGCTGAGCTTCGACTCCTACCCGGTCGACCAGGCCGGCCTCGTCCAGGCCAACCAGGAGACCGGGATGACCGTCAGCGGCCTGCGCACCATCGCCGCCAACAACTTCCCGATGGCGGTGGTCGCCGCCGCCGACCCGGACCTGCGCGTCCTGCTCAAGTTCCGCACGGACCAGATCCCGCGGCCGGTCGCCGAGTACACGGCAGCCCAGCTCGTCCGCATCTGCGCGGCCCTGGCCACCGACCCGGGCACCCGCCTGGCCGCGATCGACCTACTCGGGCCGGACGAACGACAGGACGTCGTCCGCCCGCTCGCCGACAGGCCCCTCCTGCCGTCCGTCCCGGCGGCCCCCGACGCCGGGACGGACCACCTCCCCGACCCCCTGCCCGGACTCCTCGCCACCGGCACGGCGGCCGTCGTCCTCGGACCGGGCCTCCAGCCCGTACCGCCGGGCGCGGTGGGGGAGCTGTACATCGTCGAGGGACCGGCCGACCAGACGCCGGTCACCGAAGAGCCGGTCACCGAAGAGCCGGTCACCGAAGGGCCGGTCACCGAAGGACCGGGGGCCGAGGGGCAGCCCACCGGGGGTTCGCGCCACCACGCCGAGGGCTCCGGACCAAGCGTCTCCGGGCCGGACCAGGAGCGGTCCGACGCCGCCGACAGCGCCGCCGTCACGGCGACACGGTTCGTCGCCGACCCCTCTCCACCGTCCCCGGCTCCCGTCTGCACCGCACCGGCCACCTGGTACGCCGCCTCCCCGACGGCCTCGTCCACATCGGCCCGGCCGACTCCGACGGCGCCGCGGGCACCGCCACCCGGAACTACCGGGCGCCCTCCACCCCCGGCGAGGAGACCCTGGCCGCACTGTTCGCCGAGGTGCTGGGCGCCGAACGGATCGGCCTCGACGACGACTTCTTCGAACTCGGCGGTCACTCGCTCCGCGCCACCTGGCTGGTCAGCCGCATCCGCTCCGTCGTCGGGGTCACCGTGACGATGCGGACCATCTTCGAGAACCCGACGGTGGCCCAGCTCGAACCCGTACTGCGGACATCGGCGGCTTCCGCCCGCCCCAAGCTGCGCCGGATGAGGGAGCGCTAGAGCGCATGCCCGCCAAGACGCCGCCGCGGACGCCGGTCGGGGCGGCGGCAGGCGCAAATTCCCCGATGTCCACCCGAGGCCACGAACGGAAGTCGACGAGACATGGATGACGGAAGCCGACACGACACGTACGACGTCGTGATCGTCGGTGCGCGCTGCGCCGGAGCCTCGGCAGCACTGCTGCTGGCCCGACAGGGACGCAAGGTACTGCTCATCGACCGTATGCGATTCCCCTCGGACACCATGTCCACCCTCTATCTTCACCCGCCCGGCGTGGCCCTGCTCGCCCGCTGGGGCGTCCTCGACGCCGTCATAGCGTCCGGCTGCCCGCCCCTGACCACGGTCGGCTACGACGTCGCGGGCCTACGGCTGACCGCCCCCACACCGCCCACCCCGTACTCCGACGCCGCCTACGCCCCGCGCCGCCGCGTCCTCGACGAGCTGCTGGTACGAGCCGCCGTCGAGGCCGGCGCGGACTTCCACGATCGCACCAGCCTGCGCGAGGTCGTCCGCCGCGAGGACCGGGTCGTCGGCGTCCGCGTCCAGTCCGAGGAAGGCCCGCGGACGATAACGGCCAAGCTGGTCATCGGCGCCGACGGTCAGGGATCACGGCTAGCCTCCCTGGTTGACGCCCCGTTCCGGACCGCCGACCAGCCCGTCAGCTGCGTCTACTACAGCGCCTGGCAGGGCGTCGAGACCGGCTTCGGCTACCACGAGCGCCCCGACAGCTGGATCGTCCGCATCCCCACCCACGACGGCATCACCCTCGTCACCACCTACTTCCCGCAGGAACAGTTCGACCGCATCCGCCGCGACCCACTCGCCGAACACCTCGCCGCCGTCGAGCGCAACGCCCCCGACCTGCACGAGCGACTCCGCGACGCCGAGCGCGTCGACGGCCTGACCGGGACCGGCAACCAGCAGAACTTCTTCCGCCGCGCCGACGGCCCCGGCTGGGCGCTGCTCGGCGACGCCGGCCACCACCTCGACTCGATCACCGCCCGCGGCATCACCAACGCGCTCACCCAGTCCCAGCTGCTCTCGGACGCCCTGGCGGGCCAGGACCTCGACGACACCGCCGGCGTCGACACCTGCCTGGCCGGGTTCACCAAGGAGACCTACGACCTCCTCCGCGAGCCGTACCGCATGGCCCTGGACCTCGCCAAGCTGCGCATCACCGACTCCCGCGTCGCGCTGCTGCGCACCGTCGCCCGCACACCGGAACTCACCGCGCGCTACTTCGCGTTGCTCGCCGGCCTCATCGACCGCTCCGAGTTCTTCACCCCCGAGGTGGTCGACCTCCTCCCGTCCTCGGCGACCGCGTTCGGCAGCGACCGATAGCGGCAGGTAGCGGCCGGCAGCCCCCGTTGGGGCCGTAGGGGCCGTAGGGGCCGGTGGCGCTCGGCGTTCGCCGGGACCCGAGGAGCCCCGACCCGAACCCGATCTCGAATCCGATCACAGAGATGGATCCCGCAGTGAGTGCCTCGAAGGAAGACCTCGTCGGTGCGCTTCGCCGTGCGGCGAAGGAGGTCGCCGCACTGAAGCGGCGCAACGCCGAGCTGACCGCCAGGAACTCGGATCCCGTTGTGGTGGTGGGGATGGGGTGCCGTTATCCGGGTGGTGTGGTGTCTCCGGGGGGTCTGTGGGATCTGGTCCGTTCGGGTGGGGAGGGGATCGGTGGGTTTCCCTCGGATCGTGGTTGGGATGTGGAGGGGCTTTTCGATCCGGATCCGGATGTGCCGGGGAAGTCGTATGTGCGGCGGGGCGGGTTCCTGGCCGATGTCGCGGGCTTCGACGCCGGGTTCTTCGGCATCTCACCGGCCGAGGTCGGCGCGATGGACCCACAGCAGCGGCTGATGCTCGAGGTGTGCTGGGAGGCCGTCGAGCGAGCCGGCATCGACCCGCTGTCCCTGCGGGGCTCACGGACCGGCGTCTTCGCCGGCGTCATGGGACACGACTACGGCCGCAGCGGCTCGGCCGACGGGGTCGAGGGCTTCGGCACGGGCGTAATGGAGTCCGTCGTGTCGGGTCGGGTGTCGTATGTGCTGGGGCTTGAGGGGCCTGCGGTGTCGGTGGATACGGCGTGTTCGTCGTCGTTGGTGGCGTTGCATCTGGCTGGGCAGGCGTTGCGGGCGGGTGAGTGTGATCTTGCGTTGGCCGGTGGTGTGACGGTGATGGCGACGCCGGAGACGTTTGTGGAGTTCTCGCGGCAGCGGGGTCTTGCGGTGGATGGGCGGTGCAAGGCTTTCGCGGAGGGGGCGGACGGCACCGGATGGGGTGAGGGTGTCGGGGTGCTGTTGCTGGAGCGGTTGTCGGATGCCCGGCGCAACGGGCATCCGGTGTTGGCGGTGGTGGCGGGTTCGGCGGTGAATCAGGACGGTGCGTCCAACGGTCTCACCGCGCCCAACGGCCCCTCGCAGCAGCGGGTGATTTGGGCGGCGTTGGCGTCGGCGGGGCTGTCCGCGTCGGACGTGGACGCGGTGGAGGCTCATGGCACGGGCACGGTGCTGGGGGATCCGATCGAGGCGCAGGCGTTGTTGGCGACGTATGGGCAGCGGTCGGTGGACGTGGAGCCTTTGTGGCTGGGGTCGTTGAAGTCGAACGTCGGTCATACGCAGGCCGCTGCCGGTGTCGGCGGTGTGATCAAGATGATCGAGGCGCTGCGGCGGGCGGTGTTGCCACGGACGTTGCATGTGGATGCGCCGTCGTCGCACGTGGACTGGTCAGCGGGCCGGGTGGAACTGCTGACGGCCGAGCGGGCGTGGCCGGCGGTGGACCGTCCCCGGCGGGCGGGTGTGTCCTCGTTCGGGCTGTCGGGCACCAACGCCCACGTCATCGTGGAGCAGGCGCCGGAGCCCGACAGGGAGGCGGAGCCGGAGGCGGCTCCTCCGGCGTCGGGTGCGGTCGGCGGTGTGTGGATGTTGTCGGCCAAGACTCAGGACGCGCTGGCCGAGCAGGCCGCCGGGCTGGCTGACTGGGTCGGCGGTGAGGCCGCGTCCGGCTTCAGTGATGCTGATGTGGCGTTGTCTTTGTCTCGGCGTTCGGTGTTCGGGCATCGGGCGGTGGTGTTCGGTGCGGACCGGGGGGAGTTGGTGTCTGGTCTTGCGGATCTTGCCGGGCGGGGGAGGGCGCCGGTGTGGTCGCGGGTTCGGTGTGTGCGGGTGGGCTGGCGTTCGTGTTTCCGGGTCAGGGTGCGCAGTGGTTGGGGATGGGGCGGGAGTTGGCTGGGGCGGTTCCTGAGTTCGCTCGGGAGTTGGAGGTGGTTGCTGGGGAGGTGGATCGGTGGTGGGGTCACCGGTTGCTGGATGTGGTGTGGGGTTCGGATGCGGGGGTGTTGGAGCGGACGGAGTTCACGCAGCCGGCGTTGTTCGCCCTGGAAGTGGCGCTGTTCCGGGTTGTCGCGTCCATGGGCGTGAGGCCTGATTTCGTGGTGGGTCATTCGGTGGGGGAGATCGCTGCGGCGCATGTGGTGGGGATGTTGTCGTTGGAGGATGCGGCGCGGTTGGTGGTGGCGCGGGGTCGGGTGATGCAGCGGGCTGAGGCCGGGGTGATGACGGCGGTCTCGGGGTCGTTGGAGTTGGTGGAGGGTGTTCTGGCGGGGGTGGCGCCGGAGTTGGGTCCGGTGGTGGTGGCGGCGGTGAACGCGCCGGGCAGTGTGGTGATTTCGGGTGCTGGGGCGGCGGTCGATGCTGCGGTGGTCGGGTTGGAGGGGGTTGGTTGCCGGACGCGTTCGTTGGCGGTGTCGCATGCGTTTCATTCGCCGTTGCTTGATCCGGTGCTGGAGGAGTTCGAGCGGGTCGCGTCTGAGGTGAGGGTGTCGGTTCCTGCGGGTGGTGTGGGGCTGGTGTCCAACGTGACCGGCGAGCTCGCGGATGTTGGTGGCGGGTTCGGGTCGGCGGAGTACTGGGTGCGGCATGCGCGGCAGGCGGTGCGCTTCGCCGACGCAGTGACGTACTTGGCCGGTCAGGACGTCTGTCGCTTTGCTGAGCTGGGGCCGGGGACGTTGGTCTCCGCCGTGGTGAGCACGCTGGACGAGGTGGCTGAGGGTGTTGAGGCTGCGTCTGTGGTGCCGTTGTTGTCTCGCCGGGGTCCGGAATCGACGGCGTTTGTGGCAGGGCTCGGGCGGTTGTACGTGTCCGGGGTCCCGGTGTCCTGGGCGCCGTGGTGCGCAGGGGGGCGACTGGTCGACTTGCCGACATACGCGTTCCAGCGCGAACGGTACTGGCTCACACCGACCACACAGGCGACGGACGTACGGTCCGCGGGCTTGGCTGCGGCTGAACACCCCCTGCTGGGTGCGGTCGTGGCCTCGCCGGGCGCCTCCCAGGTGGTGCTTACCGGACAGTTGTCGAGGTCCGCTCAGCCGTGGCTCGCTGAGCACGAGGTGTTCGGCCATGTGATGGTGCCGGCATCGGCGTTGGTGGAGCTGGCGGTGCGGGCCGGTGACGAGGTCGGGTGCCCGGTGGTACGGGAGTTGGCGATGACGGCTCCACTGCTGCTCCCCGAGCGCGGCGGGGTCCGGCTGCACGTCGTCGTGGGCGAGCCGGATGAGGCGGGGCGCCGGAGCCTGGAGATCCACTCACGCACCGGTGCCGTGGCGGACGACGACCGTCAGGGGTGGGTGCGGCACGCGCAGGGTGTGCTGGCCGCGGACCAGTCCGCCGAGCGGGGGTGGCCGGAGTCGGTGTGGCCGCCGGTCGGGGCGGAGGCCGTCGACGTGGAGACCGCCTACGAGCGACTCGCCGAGCAGGGCTACGGGTACGGGCCGGTGTTTCGTGGCGTGCGCGCGGCCTGGCGGCGCGGCGGCGAGTTCTTCGCCGAGGTGAGTCTTTCGTCCACGACGGATGTGAGCGGGTTCGGGGTACACCCGGCGCTCCTGGACGCGGTGGTCCACGCTCCTCGACTCGCCGCTCGGGACGCGGGGTCGGACGTGGAGGTCGTTCAGGTTCCGTTCCTCTTCGAAGACGTGTCGCTGCGGGCGGTCGGTGCCTCCTCGGTGCGGGTCCGGTTCGCGCCTGCCGGCTCCGACGCCGTCTCGGTGCATGTCGCGGACGAGAGCGGTGCCCTAGTGCTGGAGATCGGCTCGCTGGCGACACGGCCGGTGTCACCGGAGGCGCTGACCTCGGCCGCGGCGGTGAGCACGGCGCCCGACGGGCTGTTCGAGGTGGTGTGGTCGCCGGTCCCGCTGCCTGAGCGCGCTACGGAAGTGGTCGAGTACGCCGGCTGGGATCCGGATGCCGAGTCCGTGCCGCCGGTCGTGGTGTGGGAGTGGGCTGCCGAGGCCGGCGCAGATGTGGTGGCGTCGATGCACAGCGGCGTACATCGGGCGCTCGAAGTACTGCAGGCCTGGCTGACCGCAACCCGGTACGAGGGCTCGACGCTGATGGTGGTGACCAGGGGCGCCGTCGGCCTTCCGGGTGAGGCGGTCGCGGACGTGGCGGCTTCGGCGGTGTGGGGCCTGGTGCGGTCGGCGCAGTCGGAGAATCCGGGCCGGATCGTGCTCGTGGACACCGACGGCGAAGTCGACTCGGTGCTGGCGGAGTTGGACGAGCCGCAGCTCGTGCTGCGGGACGGGATCGTGCGTGCGGCGCGCCTCGTGCGCGCCGGAGGGGCGGAGTCCGTGGAGGCCGGGATCGGTGCGGACGGCGCCGTGATCGTCACCGGTGGCACGGGTGGCGTCGGCGGCGTAATGGCACGGCGGTTGGTCCAGGAGCACGGGGCGGGTTGCGTCGTCCTGGCCTCGCGCCGGGGTGTCGAAGCCGACGGCGTAGCGGAGTTGGTGGCTGATCTCGAAGCCGCCGGTGCGGTGGTTCGGGTCGTGGCCTGCGATGTGTCGGGCCGTGCCGCGGTGGTGGATCTCGTGGCTTCGGTGCCTGAGGGCTTCGAACTGCGCGGTGTCGTTCATGCGGCGGGTGTGCTGGACGACGGCGTGATCGGATCGCTGACCGCCGAGCGCTTGGACCGGGTCCTCGCGGCGAAGGCGGACGCGGCCTGGTACCTGCATGAGGCCACCCTCGATCGGGACCTGGTGCTGTTCTCGGTGGTCTCGTCGCTGTCCGGGGTGCTGGGTGGCCCGGGCCAGGGCAACTACGCCGCGGCGAACACGTTCCTGGACGCGCTGGCCGTGCACCGGCGGGACCTGGGACTCGCGGGACAGTCGGTCTCCTGGGGCCTGTGGGCCGACGCCGGCAGTATGGGCGCCGGGCTGGCCGAGGAGGCTGTGGCTCGGCTCCGAGCGGGTGGTGTGCTGCCGTTGGGCTCCGCACAGGCCGTGGAGCTGTTCGACGCGGCGCTGTCCGCAGGCGCGGGCCATGTGGTGGCTACCTGGTGGGATCTTCCGGCCCTGCGTCGTCTGGCCCGGGCCGGTGAGCTGGCGCCGGTGCTGGCCGAGCTGGTTCCCGCGGTACGGCGCACCGCTGCGACGGGGGAGTCCGGGTCGCAGTTGGTGTCCCGCTTGCGCGGCATCGCTCCGGACGGTCGGCGCGCATTGCTGACCGAACTGGTGTCGTCGTCGGTGGCGGCGGTGCTGGGGTACGGCAGCCCGGATGCTGTCGCAGCCACGGCCGCGTTCCGTGACCTGGGCCTGGACTCCCTCGGCGGTGTCAACGTCCGCAACAGCCTCCAGGCCGCGACCGGGCTGAGCCTTCCCGCGTCCCTGGTGTTCGACTATCCGACCGCGCAGGCATTGGCCCACCACCTCCTGGAGCGGCTGCTGCCAGGAGACACGGAAGCGGTGGCAGTCACGCCCGTGATCCCTTCCCCGTCGGCGTCGGGGGTGGACTCCGATCCGGTTGTGGTGGTGGGGATGGGGTGCCGTTATCCGGGTGGTGTGGTGTCTCCGGGGGTCTGTGGGATCTGGTCCGTTCGGGTGGGGAGGGGATCGGTGGGTTTCCCTCGGATCGTGGTTGGGATGTGGAGGGGCTTTTCGATCCGGATCCGGATGTCTCGGGGAAGTCGTATGTGCGGCGGGGCGGGTTCCTGGCCGATGTGGCGGGTTTCGATGCGGGGTTCTTCGGTGTGTCGCCGCGTGAGGCGGTGGCGATGGATCCGCAGCAGCGGTTGTTGCTGGAGGTGTGCTGGGAGGCGATCGAGCGGGCCGGGGTCGACCCGCTGTCCCTGCGGGGTTCACGGACGGGTGTCTTCGCCGGCGTGATGTCCCAGGACTACGCCCAGCTCGGCAACGCGGCCGGCGACGCCACCGAAGGCTTCAGCACCGGCCTGATGGGCTCGGTGGTGTCGGGTCGGGTGTCGTATGCGTTGGGGCTTGAGGGTCCTGCGGTGTCGGTGGATACGGCGTGTTCGTCGTCGTTGGTGGCGTTGCATCTTGCTGGGCAGGCGTTGCGGGCGGGTGAGTGTGATTTGGCGTTGGCCGGTGGTGTGACGGTGATGGCGACGCCGGAGACGTTTGTGGAGTTCTCGCGGCAGCGGGGTCTTGCGGTGGATGGGCGGTGCAAGGCGTTCGCGGAGGGGGCGGACGGCACCGGCTGGGGCGAGGGTGTGGGGGTGCTGTTGTTGGAGCGGTTGTCGGATGCCCGGTGTAACGGGCATCCGGTGTTGGCGGTGGTGGCGGGTTCGGCGGTGAATCAGGACGGTGCGTCGAATGGGTTGACGGCTCCGAATGGGCCTTCGCAGCAGCGGGTGATTCGGGCGGCGTTGGCGTCGGCGGGGCTGTCCGCGTCGGATGTGGACGCGGTGGAGGCTCATGGCACGGGCACGGTGCTGGGTGATCCGATCGAGGCGCAGGCGTTGTTGGCGACGTATGGGCAGCGGCCCGTGGATGGCGAGCCGTTGTGGCTTGGGTCGTTGAAGTCGAATGTCGGTCATACGCAGGCTGCTGCCGGTGTCGGCGGTGTGATCAAGATGGTGGAGGCGTTGCGGCACGGCACGCTGCCTCGCACGCTCCACGTGGACGCGCCCTCGTCGCACGTGGACTGGTCAGCGGGCCGGGTGGAACTGCTGACGGCGGAGCGGGCGTGGCCGGCGGTGGACCGCCCTCGGCGGGCGGGTGTGTCGTCGTTCGGGCTGTCGGGGACCAACGCCCACGTCATCATCGAACAAGCCCCTGACGTGCCTGTTGCTGCAGCGGTGATGCGACCGGAGCCGGGTGCGGTTGGTGGCGTGTGGGCGTTGTCGGCCAAGACCCCGGACGCGCTGGCGAACCAGGCTTCAGCGCTGGCCGGTTGGCTGCGAGACGCCAATGAATCCGAGGTCGGACTTCGCGACGTGGCGTTGTCTTTGTCTCGGCGTTCGGTGTTCGGGCATCGGGCGGTGGTGTTCGGTGCGGACCGGGGGAGTTGCTGTCTTCTCTTGCGGATCTCGCCGCGCGGGGGGAGGGCTCCGGTGTGGTCGCGGGTTCGGTGCGTGCGGGTGGGCTGGCGTTCGTGTTTCCGGGTCAGGGTGCGCAGTGGTTGGGGATGGGTCGGGAGTTGGCTGGGGCGGTTCCTGAGTTCGCTCGGGAGTTGGAGGTGGTTGCTGGGGAGGTGGATCGGTGGTGGGGTCACCGGTTGCTGGATGTGGTGTGGGGTTCGGATGCGGGGGTGCTGGAGCGGACGGAGTTCACGCAGCCGGCGTTGTTCGCCCTGGAGGTGGCGCTGTTTCGTCTGCTTGAGGCTCGGGGTGTGAGGCCTGATTTCGTGGTGGGTCATTCGGTGGGGGAGATCGCTGCGGCGCATGTGGTGGGGATGTTGTCGTTGGAGGATGCGGCGCGGTTGGTGGTGGCGCGGGGTCGGGTGATGCAGCGGGCTGAGGCCGGGGTGATGACGGCGGTCTCGGGGTCGTTGGAGTTGGTGGAGGGTGTTCTGGCGGGGGTGGCGCCGGAGTTGGGTCCGGTGGTGGTGGCGGCGGTGAACGCGCCGGGCAGTGTGGTGATTTCGGGTGCTGGGGCGGCGGTCGATGCTGCGGTGGTCGGGTTGGAGGGGGTTGGTTGCCGGACGCGTTCGTTGGCGGTGTCGCATGCTTTTCATTCGCCGTTGCTTGATCCGGTGCTGGAGGAGTTCGAGCAGGTCGCGAGGCAGGTGAGGGTGTCGGTTCCTGCGGGTGGTGTGGGGCTGGTGTCCAACGTGACCGGCGAGCTCGCGGATGTTGGTGGCGGGTTCGGGTCGGCGGAGTACTGGGTGCGGCATGCGCGGCAGGCGGTGCGCTTCGCCGACGCCGTGACGTATCTGGGTGAGCAACGGGTGAGCCGGTTCGTGGAACTGGGCCCAGGCGCGCTGGTCTCCGCTGTGGTGAGCACGCTGGAGGAGGTGGCTGAGGGCGTTGAGGCTGCGTCTGTGGTGCCGTTGTTGTCTCGCCGGGGTCCGGAATCGGCGGCGTTTGTGGCGGGGCTCGGGCAGTTGTACGTGTCCGGGGTCCCGGTGTCCTGGGAGCCGTGGTGCGCGGGCGGACGACTGGTCGACTTGCCGACATACGCGTTCCAGCGCGAACGGTACTGGCTCACACCGATCACACAGGCGACGGACGTACGGTCCGCAGGACTGAACTCGGTCACGCATCCGATGCTGGGTGCGGCGGTGGCCCTGCCCGGATCGACGGGGCTGGTGCTGACGGGACAACTGTCGAGGTCCGGACAGCCGTGGCTCGCTGAGCACGAGGTGTTCGGCCATGTGATGGTGCCGGCATCGGCGTTGGTGGAGCTGGCGGTGCGGGCCGGTGACGAGGTCGGGTGCCCGGTGGTGCGGGAGTTGGCGATGACGGCTCCACTGCTGCTCCGCGAGCGGGGCGGGGTCCAGGTGCACGTCGTCGTGGGCGAGCTTGAGGAGGATGCCCTTCGTACGGTCGAGATCCACTCACGTCCCGACGCCGGTGACGGGCCGTGGACACTTCACGCACAGGGCACGCTCGTTGCCGGCCGGCGCAGGGGCGTCGACGAATGGTCGGAACCGGTGTGGCCGCCGGTCGGCGCAGAGGCCGTCGACGTCGAGGCCTCCTATCAGCGTCTCGCGAAGCAGCGCTACGAGTACGGGCCCCTGTTCCAGGGCGTGCGCGCAGTCTGGCGTCGCGGTGAGGAAGTACTCGCCGAGGTGAGCGCTCCTGCCGGAACGGACGTCGCGGGGTTCGGCATCCATCCCGCGCTGCTGGATGCCGTGGTGCACGCCCCGCTGCTGGTCGGGGCGGACGAGGAGGGCGGCCTGCGGGTGCCTTTCCTTTGGGAAGGTGCGTCGCTGCACGCGGTGGGTGCCCTGTCGGTGCGGGTGCGGATCGTCCCGAAGGGTGGTGACGCGGCCTCCGTGCAGGTGGTCGACGAGAGCGGTGCCTTGGTGCTGAGCGTTGACTCGCTCGTGACGCGCCAGGTGTCTCAGGAAGCTCTGGCCGCGGCGGCCACTGCGAGTACGGCTCCGGACGGTTTGTTCGAGGTGGCGTGGCGGGAGGTGCCGGTGCCGGCGGCGGATGCCGTGCCCTATGCCGTTTGGGATCCGGATGCCGAGGTCGTGCCGCCGGTGGTGGTGTGGGAGTGGGCGTCGGAGCCGGGTGCCGAGGTGGTGGCGTCGATGCACAGCGGCGTGCATCGGGCGCTGGAGGTGGTGCAGTCCTTCCTCGTCTCCTCTCGATGTGAGAAGTCGACGCTGCTGGTGGTGACCAAGGGGGCGGTCTCACTTGCCGGTGGCGCGGTCACGGATGTGGCGGCGTCGGGGGTGTGGGGGTTGGTGCGGTCGGCGCAGTCGGAGAACCCGGGCCGGATCGTCCTGATCGACACCGACGACGAGATCATCCCAGCGGAACTGCTCGCTTTGAGTGAGCCGCAGTTGCTGGTCCGTGGCGGTGTGGTGCACGTCCCTCGCCTGGCCCGCGCCACCATGACTGACCCGGTCGATACGCGGATCGGTGCGGACGGCGCGGTGATCGTGACCGGTGGGACCGGGGGCGTGGGCAGTGTGCTTGCCCGGCGGCTCGTCGTGGCCCATGAGGCCGGCTGCGTCGTCCTGGCCTCGCGTCGGGGCGCCGAAGCCGACGGCGTAGCGGAGCTGGTGGCTGATCTCGAAGCAGCCGGTGCGGTGGTTCGGGTTGTGGCCTGCGATGTGTCGGACGGTGCCGCGGTGGTGGATCTCGTGGGCTCGGTGCCGGAGGGCTTCGAGTTGCGGGGCGTCGTTCATGCGGCGGGTGTGCTGGACGACGGCGTGATCGGCTCGCTCACCCCCGAGCGTGTCGACCGGGTCCTGGCGGCGAAGGCGGACGCGGCCTGGTACCTCCACGAGGCCACCCGCGACCTGCCCCTGACCCTGTTCTCGGTCGTCTCCTCCCTCTCCGGGGTGCTCGGCGGTCCGGGGCAGGCCAACTACGCGGCCGCGAACGCCTTCCTCGACGCGCTGGCCGTGCACCGCAGGCACGCCGGCCTGCCCGGACAGTCGACCTCCTGGGGACTGTGGGCCGAGTCGGGAGGTATGGGCGACGGGTTGGCGGACGAGGCCCTGGCCCGCCTCCGTACCAGTGGCGTGCTGCCGTTGAGTTCAGCGCAGGCCGTGGAGTTGTTCGACGCGGCGACATCCCGCGGCGCGGGTCACCTGGTCGGTGTGCGGTGGGACCTCTCCGCCCTGCGCCGCCTGGCCGACGCCGACGAGTTGGCGCCGCTGCTCGCCGATCTGGTGCCAACGGTGCGGCGGACGGCGGCGGCTGGGGAGAGCGTCTCCCAGCTCGAGACACGGCTCCGGGAGACCGACTTGGCCGGTCGGCACGAGTTGTTGAGCGAGCTGGTGTCCACGTCGGTGGCAGCGGCGCTCGGACACAGCGGCACGGAAGCCGTGCCGGCCACGGCCGCGTTCCGGGACCTGGGCCTGGACTCGCTCGGCGGTGTCAACGTCCGCAACCGGCTCCAGACCGCGACCGGCCTTACTCTTCCCGCGTCCCTGGTGTTCGACTACCCGACCCCACAGGCGCTGGCTGGCTTCCTGCTCGAACAACTCATGCCGGACGATGGCGGATCGAGTACGGCACCGACACACCTGACGGACGTCCGGCGGCTTCTGCAGTCAGTGCCGATCAGCCGTCCCGGCGATTCGGTGATCATCGAGCGCCTGCTGAAGCTCGCGGAAGCCGAGAACGACTGGTCCGAGGGTGAACCCGCCCCCGTGGACCGGAGCGAGTCCATCGAGGAGATGGACGTGGACGCACTGATCGACATGGGACTTGGCCTTTCTCAGAGCAGGAAGAGTGACATCTGATGACGACCCGGGAAGAGAAGCTGGTCGAAGCGCTGCGCAACTCTCTGCTCGAGATCGAGACGGTTCGCGCCGAGAACGAGCGGCTGCTCGCCAAGAACTCCGATCCGGTCGTCGTCGTGGGGATGGGGTGCCGTTATCCGGGTGGTGTGGTGTCTCCGGGGGGTCTGTGGGATCTGGTCCGTTCGGGTGGGGAGGGGATCGGTGGGTTTCCCTCGGATCGTGGTTGGGATGTGGAGGGGCTTTTCGATCCGGATCCGGATGTGCCGGGGAAGTCGTATGTGCGGCGGGGCGGGTTCCTGGCCGATGTGGCGGGTTTCGATGCGGGGTTCTTCGGTGTGTCGCCGCGTGAGGCGGTGGCGATGGATCCGCAGCAGCGGTTGTTGCTGGAGGTGTGTTGGGAGGCGATCGAGCGGGCCGGGGTCGACCCGCTGGCGCTGCGGGGTTCCCGGACGGGTGTCTTCGCCGGTGTGATGTCCCAGGACTACGCCCAGCTCGGCAACGCGGCCGACGACAGCGCGGACGGCTTCAGCACCAGTGTCATGGGCTCCGTCATTTCTGGCCGGGTGTCGTATGCGTTGGGGCTTGAGGGGCCTGCGGTCACCGTGGATACGGCGTGTTCGTCGTCGTTGGTGGCGTTGCATCTGGCTGGGCAGGCGTTGCGGGCGGGTGAGTGTGATCTTGCGTTGGCCGGTGGTGTGACGGTGATGGCGACGCCGGAGACGTTTGTGGAGTTCTCGCGGCAGCGGGGTCTTGCTGTGGATGGGCGGTGCAAGGCGTTCGCGGATGCTGCGGACGGCACCGGCTGGGGTGAGGGTGTCGGGGTGCTGCTGCTGGAGCGGCTGTCGGATGCCCGGCGCAACGGGCATCCGGTGTTGGCGGTGGTGGCGGGTTCGGCGGTGAATCAGGACGGTGCGTCCAACGGTCTCACCGCGCCCAACGGCCCCTCGCAGCAGCGGGTGATTCGGGCGGCGTTGGCGTCGGCGGGGCTGTCCGCGTCGGATGTGGACGCGGTGGAGGCTCATGGCACGGGTACGGTGCTGGGGGATCCGATCGAGGCGCAGGCCCTGCTGGCAACGTATGGGCAGCGGCCCGCTACTGCTGAGCCTCTGTGGCTGGGGTCGTTGAAGTCGAACGTCGGTCACACGCAGGCCGCTGCCGGCGTGGGGGGTGTGATCAAGATGGTGGAGGCGTTGCGGCACGGCACGCTGCCTCGCACGCTCCACGTGGACGCGCCCTCGTCGCACGTCGACTGGACTAGCGGCCGGGTGGAACTGCTCACGACCGAACGGGCATGGCCGCGGGCGGACCGTCCCCGGCGGGCGGGTGTGTCGTCGTTCGGACTGTCGGGGACCAACGCCCACGTCATCATCGAACAAGCCCCGGAGGAAGTCGCCGACATCGACTCTCCGGCCGCTGATCAAGCAGGCCCGATCGGTGGTGTCTGGGCACTGTCGGGCAGAACTCGGGACGCGCTGGCCGATCAGGCCGCCGTCCTTGCCGAGTGGCTCGGAGGTGAGGGAGCCGATTCGCGTGATGCTGATGTGGCGTTGTCTTTGTCTCGGCGTTCGGTGTTCGGGCATCGGGCGGTGGTGTTCGGTGCGGACCGGGGGGAGTTGCTGTCTTCTCTTGCGGATCTCGCCGCGCGGGGGGAGGGCTCCGGTGTGGTCGCGGGTTCGGTGCGTGCGGGTGGGCTGGCGTTCGTGTTTCCGGGTCAGGGTGCGCAGTGGTTGGGGATGGGTCGGGAGTTGGCTGGGGCGGTTCCTGAGTTCGCTCGGGAGTTGGAGGTGGTTGCTGGGGAGGTGGATCGGTGGTGGGGTCACCGGTTGCTGGATGTGGTGTGGGGTTCGGATGCGGGGGTGTTGGAGCGGACGGAGTTCACGCAGCCGGCGTTGTTCGCCCTGGAGGTGGCGCTGTTTCGTCTGCTTGAGGCTCGGGGTGTGAGGCCTGATTTCGTGGTGGGTCATTCGGTGGGGGAGATCGCTGCGGCGCATGTGGTGGGGATGTTGTCGTTGGAGGATGCGGCGCGGTTGGTGGTGGCGCGGGGTCGGGTGATGCAGCGGGCTGAGGCTGGGGTGATGACGGCGGTCTCGGGGTCGTTGGAGTTGGTGGAGGAGATCCTGGCGGGGGTGGGGCCGGAGTTGGGTCCGGTGGTGGTGGCGGCGGTGAACGCGCCGGGCAGTGTGGTGATTTCGGGTGCTGGGGCGGCGGTCGATGCTGCGGTGGTCGGGTTGGAGGGGGTTGGTTGCCGGACGCGTTCGTTGGCGGTGTCGCATGCGTTTCATTCGCCGTTGCTTGATCCGGTGCTGGAGGAGTTCGAGCGGGTCGCGTCTGAGGTGAGGGTGTCGGTTCCTGCGGGTGGTGTGGGGCTGGTGTCCAACGTGACCGGCGAGCTCGCGGATGTTGGTGGCGGGTTCGGGTCGGCGGAGTACTGGGTGCGGCATGCGCGGCAGGCGGTGCGCTTCGCCGACGCCGTGACGTATCTGGGTGAGCAGCGGGTGAGCCGGTTCGTGGAGCTGGGGCCGGGGGTGCTGGTCTCGGCCGTGGTGAGCACGCTGGAGGAGGCGACGGCGCCCGAGGCGCCCCTGGTGGTGCCGCTACTGAGTCGGCGGGACGCGGAATCGGCTGCGTTGGTGTCGGGGCTGGGGCAGTTGTTCGCATCGGGGGTCCCGGTGTCCTGGGAGCCGTGGTGCGCGGGCGGACGACTGGTCGACTTGCCGACTTACGCGTTCCAGCGCGAGCGGTACTGGCTCACGCCCGCCACACAGCGCGGTGACGTCGGCACAGCCGGTCTGACCCCGGCGGATCACCCTCTGCTGGGCGCGGTCGTGACGCTGCCGGACTCTTCGAGTCTGCTGTTGACGGGGCAACTGTCGAGGTCCGCTCAGCCGTGGCTCGCTGAGCACGATGTCCTGGGCCATGTGATGGTGCCGGCATCGGCGCTGGTGGAGCTGGCGGTGCGGGCCGGTGACGAGGTCGGGTGCCCGGTGGTGCGGGAGCTGGCGATGACGGCTCCACTGCTGCTCCCCGAGCGGGGCGGGGTCCAGGTGCACGTCGTCGTGGGCGAGCACCAGACGGCCGGGACCCGTGAGGTGAGAATCCATTCGCGCCCCGACAACGGGGACGGTGAGTGGGTCCTGCACGCCCAGGGGACGCTCGCTCCCACGAATCCCGGCGCCCGGGACGCGCACGCGTGGCTGGAGCCGGAGTGGCCGCCGACCGGGGCGCTGGCGGTCGATGTCCAGACGGCGTACGAGGCGCTGGCCGAGCTGGGCTACGGGTACGGGCCGGCGTTTCGCGGTGTGCGCGCGGCCTGGCGGCGCGGCAGCGAGATCTACGCCGAGGTCAAGCTGCCGTCCGGCACGGATGTCACAGGGTTCGGCATTCATCCGGCTCTTCTGGACGCCGTGGTGCACGCCCCCATGCTCACCGCCCCGGCGACAGCGTCGGGCGTGGCAGAAGTGCGGGTTCCGTTCCTGTTCGACGGGGTGTCGCTCCATGCGGTGGCCGCGTCCTCGGTGCGGGTGCGGATCGCTCCGGCGGGTACCGATGCGGCCTCTGTGCAGGTGGTCGACGAGAGCGGTGCCTTGGTGCTGAGCGTTGATTCGCTGGTGACGCGCCAGGTGTCTCAGGAAGCTCTGGCCGCGGCGGCCACTGCGAGTACGGCTCCGGACGGTTTGTTCGAGGTGGCGTGGCGGGGGGTGCCGGTGCCGGCGGTGGATGCCGTGCCCTATGCGGTTTGGGATCCGGATGCCGAGGTCGTGCCGCCGGTGGTGGTGTGGGAGTGGGCGTCGGAGCCGGGTGCCGAGGTGGTGGCGTCGATGCACAGCGGCGTGCGTCGCGCGCTGGAGGTGGTGCAGTCCTTCCTGACCTCGCCGAGGTTTGAGAGTTCGACGCTGGTGGTCGTGACCCGGGGCGCTGTGTCGCTCCCGGGGGAGGCCGTCACGGATGTGGCGGCGTCGGGGGTGTGGGGGTTGGTGCGGTCGGCGCAGTCGGAGAACCCGGGCCGGATCGTCCTCATAGACACCGACAGCACGGGCGTCCACGCAGACCTCACCGCGCTCGACGAGCCTCAGCTGCTCGTTCGCGGTGGTGTGGTGCACGTTCCTCGCCTCGCCCGCGCCACCATGACTGACCCGGTCGATACGCGGATCGGTGCGGACGGCGCGGTGATCGTGACCGGCGGGACCGGGGGCGTGGGCAGTGTGCTGGCCCGGCGGCTCGTCGCGGCTCATGAGGCCGGCTGCATCGTGCTGGCCTCGCGCCGGGGCGCCGAAGCGGACGGCGTAGCGGAGTTGGTGACGGAACTCGAAGCTGCTGGTGCCACGGTCCGGGTAGTCGCCTGCGACGTCTCGGACCGTTCCTCGGTCCAGGACCTGCTCCACTCGATCCCCGATGGTTTCCAGCTCCGTGGTGTCGTCCATGCCGCCGGTGTCCTCGACGACGGCGTGATCGGCTCACTCACCCCGGAGCGGTTGGACCGTGTTCTGGCGGCGAAGGCGGACGCGGCCTGGTACCTCCATGAGGCCACCCGCGATCTGCCGCTGACTCTGTTCTCGGTCGTCTCGTCCCTCTCCGGGGTGCTCGGCGGTCCGGGTCAGGCCAACTACGCAGCTGCGAACGCCTTCCTCGACGCGCTGGCCGTGCACCGCAGGCAGTCCGGCCTGCCCGGACAGTCGACCTCATGGGGACTCTGGGCAGAGGCCGGAGGCATGAGTGGCCGGCTCGGTGCCGATGAGTTGGCGCAGCTTCGCGCAGGCGGCGTACTGCCCTTCACCCCCGATCAAGCGGTGGAGCTGTTCGACGCGGCCTGCACCAGCGGTGCGGGTCACCTGGTCTGCGTTCGCTGGGACTTGCCCACTCTGCGGCGCCTGGCCGCTGAAGACGAACTGATGCCTCTGCTTGCGGAGCTGGCACCGGCGGTGCGTCGAGCCGCCGCGTCGGGGAGTCCGTGCCGCAGTTGGTGTCCCGATTGCGCGGCACCGATCCGGCAGGCCGGCGCCGGCTGCTGACCGAGCTGGTGCGCTCCACGGTGGCGACGGTGCTGGGCCATGACCGCGCCGACGCCGTGGGCGCCACGGCCGCGTTCAAGGACCTTGGCCTCGATTCTCTCGGTGGCGTCAACGTCCGCAACCGCCTTCAGACGGCCACTGCTCTGAGCCTCCCCGCGTCCCTGGTGTTCGACTACCCCACCGCACAGGCGCTGGCCGACTCCCTTCTCGAGCGACTGCTCCCGGAGGCCACCGGGCCGGACAGCGACCGGACGATCCACGCATCGGCCGCGGCCGGAACGAATCAGGACCCGAACCAGAACCGGGACCAAAACGCGGGTCATGACCAGGGCCAGGACGTGGACCCCGTCGTGATCGTCGGCATGGGCTGCCGCTATCCCGGCGGTGTCGCATCCCCCGAGGATCTCTGGCGACTGGTGTCGAGCGCTGCGGACGGCATCGGAGCGTTCCCGACCGACCGTGGCTGGAACCTGGACGACGTGCTCGACCCGGATCCCGAGGCGTGGGGCAAGTCGTACGTCGGCCAGGGCGGGTTCCTGGCGGACGTCGCCGGCTTCGATGCGGGTTTCTTCGGCATTTCGCCGCGTGAGGCTGTGGCGATGGATCCGCAGCAGCGGTTGTTGCTGGAGGTGTGCTGGGAGGCGATCGAGCGGGCCGGGGTCGACCCGCAGGGTCTGCGGGGTTCCCGGACGGGTGTCTTCGCCGGTGTGATGTCCCAGGACTACCTCCGGGCCGCCGAGGGCGCGACCGACGACACCGAGGGCTTCAGCACCGGTGTCATGGGTTCAGTGGTGTCCGGTCGGGTGTCGTATGCGTTGGGGCTTGAGGGGCCTGCGGTCACCGTGGACACGGCGTGTTCGTCGTCGTTGGTGGCGTTGCACCTTGCGGCGCAGGCGTTGCGGGCGGGTGAGTGTGATCTTGCGTTGGCCGGTGGTGTGACGGTGATGGCGACGCCGGAGACGTTTGTGGAGTTCTCGCGGCAGCGGGGTCTTGCGATGGACGGGCGGTGCAAGGCGTTCGCGGATGCTGCGGACGGCACCGGTTGGGGCGAGGGTGTCGGTGTGCTGCTGCTGGAGCGGCTGTCGGATGCCCGGCGCAACGGGCATCCGATTCTCGCGGTGGTGGCGGGTTCGGCGGTGAATCAGGACGGTGCCTCCAACGGTCTCACCGCGCCCAACGGCCCCTCGCAGCAGCGGGTGATCCGGGCGGCGTTGGCGTCGGCGGGGCTGTCCGCGTCGGACGTGGACGCGGTCGAGGCGCACGGCACCGGCACCGTCCTGGGGGACCCGATCGAGGCGCAGGCCCTGCTGGCAACGTATGGGCAGCGGCCCGCTACTGCTGAGCCTCTGTGGCTGGGGTCGTTGAAGTCGAACGTCGGTCACACGCAGGCCGCTGCCGGCGTGGGGGGTGTGATCAAGATGATCGAGGCGTTGCGGCACGGCACGCTGCCTCGCACGCTCCACGTGGACGCGCCCTCGTCGCACGTCGACTGGACCACCGGCCGGGTGGAACTGCTCACGACCGAACGGGCATGGCCGCGGGCGGACCGTCCCCGGCGGGCGGGAGTGTCGTCGTTCGGGCTGTCGGGAACCAACGCCCACGTCATCATCGAACAAGCCCCGAAGGAAGTCGCTGTGGGGCACGCCGAACCGCACCCGGCATCCCCTGCGTCACCCTCGGAGGAATCCGGCGGCCCGAGCGTCGGAGTGTGGCACCTGTCCGCCAGGACCCCCGAGGCGCTGGCCGACCAGGCCGCCGTACTCTCCGACTGGCTCGGCCGGGACGGCTCCGACTCCCGAGTCGTCGACGTGTCGTTCTCCCTCTCCCGTCGCTCGGCGTTCGAGCATCGGGCCGTGGTGTGCGGCGCCGACCGGAGGCAGCTCCTGGCCGGCCTCGCCGACCTCGCCGCGCGGAGGGAGAGTCCCGGTGTCGTCACCGGCTCCGTTCGCGACGGAGCGGCCGGCACGAGCGGTGTGGTGTTCGTCTTTCCCGGTCAGGGCTCGCAGTGGCTGGGGATGGGCCGGGAACTCATGGACTCCTCGCCGGCCTTCGCCACGGAAATGACCCGCTGCGCCGAGGCGTTCACCGAGTTCGTCGACTGGTCGCTGCTGGACGTCCTGCACGGAACCCCGGGCACCCCTGACATCGACCGCGTCGACATACTCCAGCCGGTGCTGTTCGCGATCATGGTCTCGCTGGCGGCGCTGTGGCGGTCGTTCGGGGTGGTGCCGGACGCGGTCATCGGCCACTCGCAGGGAGAGATCGCCGCAGCCTACGTCGCAGGGGCCCTGACCCTCCAGGACGCGGCGCGTGTCGTGCTGTTGCGGTCCATCGCACTGACCGAGGTGGCGGGCACCGGCACCATGGTCTCCGTCATGGCTCCGGTGGCCGCCGTCCGCGCGGGCCTGACGGGAGCGAAGACGCTCGCGGTGGCGGCGGTGAACAACCCGTCGACGACGGTCGTGTCCGGTGCCCATGACGAGATCGACGCCTTCCTGGCCGACTGCGAGGACGCAGGGATCAGGTACCGGCGCATCGCGGTGGACTACCCCTCCCACTCACCGCAGATGGAGTCGCTGCGCGAACGCCTGCTCAGGGCGCTGGCCGACGTCACACCCCGCTCCTCGAAGATCCCGTACTACTCCACCGTGACCGGCGCGGCCCTCGACACGGCGGCGCTGACCGGCACCTACTGGTACGAGAGCGTGCGGCGGACCGTGCGCTTCGAGGAGGCCGCCCGCGCCGCCCTCCGGGACGGCCACGCCCACCTCGTCGAGATCAGCCCGCACCCCGTACTGACCGTGGGCGTCGAGGAGATCTGCGAATCCGCCGGACCCGCAACCATCGTGGGCACGCTGCGCCGCGACGCCGGCGGCCTCGACCAGTTCGTACGCTCCGCCGCGGCGCTGCACACTTCGGGCGGCCGCGTGGACTGGACGGCCTTCCACATGGACGGCCGATGGCTCGACCTGCCCACCTACCGGTTCCAGCACCGGCGTTACTGGCCGACGACGTCCTCCCGCTCCTCGGACGTCGGGTCCGCCGGCCTCACCTCCGCCGAACACCCCATGCTGGGGGCGGTGGCGGAACTACCCGCCCTCGACGGCATGTTGCTCACCGGTCTCACGTCGCTGCGCAGCCACACCTGGCTGTCGGACCACTCGGTGTTCGGGCACCAGCTCGTGCCGGGCGCCGGCTTCGTCGAACTCGCCTTGCACGCCGGAGACCGGTCCGGCTGCCCCGTCGTACGCGAACTGACCCTTCAGCAACCCCTCGTGCTCCCGGCGGCCGGTGCGGTGCAGCTCAACGTGACCGTCGCCGAGGCGGACCAGTCCGGTGACCGTCTGGTGTCGTTCCACTCCCGCCGCGCGGACGACACCGACGGGCCCTGGACACTGCACGCGCAAGCCGTGATGACTGCCGAGACGCCGACCACGCCACCGGCGTTCGGGCTGAAGCGCTGGCCGCCGCTGGGCGCCCGACCGGTCGCGGTGGACTCCGCCTACGAGGAACTGGCCGAGCAGGGATACGAGTACGGGCCGGCGTTCCGGGGCGTACGCGCCGCCTGGCGACGCGGTCCGGAAGTCTTCGCCGAGGTGACCGTCCCGTCCGGCGTGGACAGGGACGGGTTCGGAATCCACCCCGCCCTGCTGGACGCGGTGGTGCACGCACAGCTCCTCGGCATGTCGCGTAGGGGCGGTGACACGGCCGCGGACGAGGTGCGCGTCCCCTTCGCCTGGGAAGGGGTCACCCTCCACGCCGAGGGCGCCGCTGCGGTTCGGGTGCGGATCGCCCCGGCCGGGGCGGACGCGGTGTCGGTACAGGTGGCCGACGAGAGCGGGGCCCTGGTGCTGAGCGTGGAATCACTGGTGACACGACCGGTGTCCAAGCAGGCCATGGCTGCCGCTGCAGCGAGTACGGCTCCGGACGGCTTGTTCGAGGTGGCGTGGCGGGGGGTGCCGGTGCCGGCGGTGGATGCCGTGCCCTATGCGGTTTGGGATCCGGATGCCGAGGTCGTGCCGCCGGTGGTGGTGTGGGAGTGGGCGTCGGAGCCGGGTGCCGAGGTGGTGGCGTCGATGCACAGCGGCGTGCGTCGCGCGCTGGAGGTGGTGCAGTCCTTCCTGACCTCGCCGAGGTTTGAGAGTTCGACGCTGGTGGTCGTGACCCGGGGCGCTGTGTCGCTCCCGGGGGAGGCCGTCACGGATGTGGCGGCGTCGGGGGTGTGGGGGTTGGTGCGGTCGGCGCAGTCGGAGAACCCGGGCCGGATCGTCCTGATCGACACGGACACGGACGGCGTCCGGGCAGACCTCACCGTGCTCGACGAGCCCCAGCTGCTCGTTCGCGGCGGTGTGGTGCACGTTCCTCGCCTGGCCCGCGCCAGCATGACTGACCCGGTCGATACGCGGATCGGTGCGGACGGCGCGGTGATCGTGACCGGCGGGACCGGGGGCGTGGGCAGTGTGCTGGCCCGGCGGCTCGTCGCGGCTCATGAGGCCGGCTGCATCGTGCTGGCCTCGCGCCGGGGCGCCGAAGCGGACGGCGTAGCGGAGTTGGTGACGGAACTCGAAGCTGCTGGTGCCACGGTCCGCGTGGTCGCCTGCGACGTCTCGGACCGTTCCTCGGTTCACGACCTGCTCCACTCGATCCCCGATGGTTTCCAGCTCCGTGGTGTCGTCCATGCCGCCGGTGTCCTCGACGACGGCGTGATCGGCTCACTCACCCCGGAGCGGTTGGACCGTGTTCTGGCGGCGAAGGCGGACGCGGCCTGGTACCTCCACGAGGCCACCCGCGACCTGCCGCTGACTCTGTTCTCGGTCGTCTCGTCCCTCTCCGGGGTGCTCGGCGGTCCGGGTCAGGCCAACTACGCGGCCGCGAACGCCTTCCTCGACGCGCTGGCCGTGCACCGCAGGCAGTCCGGCCTGCCCGGACAGTCGACCTCATGGGGACTCTGGGCGCTGGAGAGCGCGATGACCAGGCATCTCGGTGCCGAAGGGGTCGAACGTCAGCGGGGTCAGGGTGTGCTGGCGCTCGGCACGGGACAGGCCCTGGAGGTGTTCGACGCCGCGCTGACCGGGGGCGCCGCTCACACCGTCGGTGTGCGTTGGGATCTGGCCGCGTTGCGGCGCCTGGCGGGGGCGGGGGAGCTGGCCCCGTTGCTGACCGAGCTGGTGCCGAGGGCGCGGCGGCAGGTGGCGGGAGGCGAGTCCGCGTCGCAACTGGCGTCCAGGCTGCGCGCCGCCGATCCCGCGGAACAGGGCCGGCTGCTGCTGGAACTGGTCACCTCGCAGGTGGCGGCCGTGCTCGGTCATGAACGCGCCGATGAAGTGGACGCCGCCGCTCCCATTCAGCGGCTGGGACTGGATTCCCTCGGCGGCATCCAACTGCGCAACAGGCTGCGCGGTGCGACCGGCCTGGCCGTGCCCGCGATGGTCGTCTACAGTAATCCGACGTCCGTTGAACTCGCCGAGCATCTTCATCAGCAATTGATTCCGACGCCGGTTTCCGCCGGCAGCGGATGGAAGTAGCTCATTCGAGAGTCTGGGCTTCAGAGCCGGACATCAAAGCCCGGACACCGGGGACCGACGCGCGGTCCGGACCGATATACGGTCGACTGATCGCGGGAGCGGCCCGGACGTGGACCGGTCGATCCCTTCGGACAGAGCTCCTGGGCCGGGTGCGGAGCTTCCGCACCCGGCCCGCGTGCGTTGTCCGTGAATCACCGTCGTCGCAGTTCAAGGGGCCATGGGTGGCCATCGGCGGGCGGTCGGGGCCTTGTCGGCCAGGGTTGATGGGGCCGAAGCGGCGGCCATAAATTACGGCGGCGGCCGTGAATGCGTCATGCCACGCGAGTTCCGAGATGCCGCGCGACTTCCGAGAGGGTAGAGATGCATCCTTCGCGTTCGTTCGGTATGTCGTCGGCGCAGAAGGAACTGTGGCTGGCACAGCGTTTGATGCCGGATATCCCCAACAATCCGAGTCTCGTGGCGGATGTGGAGGGCGTCCCGGACGTCGCGCTGTTCGACACCGTATTCCGTACCCTCCTGGAGGAGGCGGAAGTCCTCCGGGTCAACTTCCGGGAGACCGAGGACGGACTGCGGCAGTTCGTCGTCGACGCCGGGGCGTGGGCGCCGTTCCACAGTGACGTGAGCGCCGAACCCGACCCGGAGGCGGCGGCGCGGGCGCTCGTGGACTCCCTCGCGGCGCGGGTCTTCGACCTCGACCACGACATCCTCTTCCGGGCCGGGACGATCCGGTTGTCGGAGTCGCGCTTCTGGCTGTTCATGGGCTTCCACCACCTGGTGACCGATGGGTTCGGCATGTCGATGCTGGTCTCGCGGGTCGCCGAGCTGTACGCGGCGGCGCGTGCGGGACGCCCGGCAGCGGCGGCGGCGTTCGGGGACGCCGGTGTGATCGCGGAGGAGGACGCCCGGTACCGGGCGTCCGAACAGTTCACGTCGGACCAGGAGTTCTGGCGGGAGTACCTCGCCGACCTGCCCGCCCCGGTCCTGCTGCCGGGTGTACGCAGCTCGGACCGGCCCGATATGGTGCGCCGCAGTGTGGTGGTCCCGCGGGCCGAGCTGATCGAGTGGGAGCAGGTGGCCGAGTCGATCGGGCTGTCGGTCAGCGGTCTGCTCGCGGGTGCCGCCGCGGTGTTCTACGGCCGGATGTGCGGACTCCAGGAGTTCGTCTTCTGTGTCGCCGGGGCCAACCGGTCCGGCGCGAGCGCCACTTCGCCCGGGCTGATGTCCGGGCTGGTCCCGGTGCGGCTGTCGGTGCCGGTGGACGCGAGCTTCCACGACATCGCCCACGATATGACGAACCAGCAGCGGGCCGTCGCCAAGCACGGGCTGATGCAGATCTCGGACATCCGCAACGCGATCGGTGTCTCCAACGCCGGCGTCAACGTGTTCGGCCACAACCTGAACATCATTCCGTGGGTGGACGCACTGGACTTCGGCGACGCCCGCGGCCACATCGACACCATCCGGTTCGGCGCCGTTCAGGACCTCACGATCACCGTGCTGGGTGACGCCCGTCCCGGTCACGGGATGTCCGTCTACGTCGACGGCAACGCCACCCTGTACGGCGAGGCCGATCTCGACCTCTTCCTCGACCAGTTGCTCGGGCTCGTCCGTTCGGTCGTGGACGACCCGTACGTGCCGGTGAGCCTGGTCGAGATGATGGACGAGGCACTGGCCCGACGGGTCCTGGTGGAATGGAACGACACCGCGTGCCCGCCGGTGCCGGGCACCATCCTCGACGTGTTCGGACAGCAGGTGCGGCGGACCCCGCAGGCGCCCGCGATCGTGTCCGGCGACCGGACGCTGACCTACGCCGAGCTGGACGCCCGGTCGAGCCGGCTGGCGCGTGAGCTCGTACGTCACGGGGTGCGGCGGGAGGACCTGGTGGCGCTGGCGTTCGCGCCGTCGGTGGAGTTCCTGGTGGCCGTGTTCGCCACGCTGAAGGCGGGCGCCGCCTACGTACCGGTGAACCTGGACTATCCGCCGGAGCGGATCGAGACGCTGCTCACCGGTACGGCCCTGGTGCTCACGGCCACCGGCTCGGCACCGGCACTGGCCCACACCACCGTCACCACCCTCACGTTCACCGACCTCGACGGTACAGCGGGCACCGCGACCGATCCGGGGGACGCGGGGATCGCGGGAGACGCGGACGAGGCGGGAAACGCACCCCGGGGTACGGCGGCGGGCGCCGCCGAGGGCAGCGCTTCCACCCCTGGGCCCGGCGGCCCCGCCACGCCTTCGGGCCTGGCCTACGTCATGTACACCTCCGGGTCCACGGGCGGGCCCAAGGGTGTGATGATCACCCATGAGGACGTGGTGGCGCTCGCCACCGACCGGCGGTTCACCGGCCTGGACCGGGTGCTTCTCCACTCCTCCCTGTCCTTCGACGCCGCCACATGGGAGATCTGGATCCCGCTGCTGACCGGCGGCAGCGTGGTCGTGGCGCCGCCCGGGAACGTCGACGCGGTGGCCCTGCGGGAACTCATCGGCCGGCACCGGCTGTCGAGCACGCTGCTGCCGACCGGACTGTTCGCTGCCGTCGTGGAGCAGGACCCGTCGAGCCTGTCCGGCATGTCCCAGCTCTGGACCGGTGGCGACGTGCTGCCGGTCACCACCGTGGAACAGATGCGCGTCCACTGCCCGGACACGCTGATCGGCAACGCCTACGGCCCCTCCGAGATCACGACCTGCTGCCTCACCCACGAGGTGCGGCCGGGCGAGGACGTGTCCGCGGGCGTGCCGATCGGGGTGCCGATGGACAACGTGCGGGTCTACGTCCTCGGCCCCGGTCTGGTGCCGGTGCCGCCCGGCGTGGTGGGCGAGCTGTACATCGCCGGTGCGGGCCTGGCGCGCGGCTACCTGGCGCGCCCGGACCTGACGGCCTCGCGGTTCGTCGCCGACCCGTTCGACCCGGCCGGCGGGCGCATGTACCGCTCCGGCGACCTGGTGCGGTGGAGCACCGCCGGTGAACTGCTGTTCGCCGGGCGGGCCGACCAGCAGGTGAAGATCCGCGGCTTCCGGATCGAGCCCGGCGAGGTGGAGGCCGTCCTCGCGGGGCACCCGGAGGTGGTCCGGTCCGCGGTGATCGTGCGGGACAGCGCCGGCGACCGGGCCCGGGGCGAGGTCACCAGGCACCTGGTCGCGTACGTCGTCGTCGAGGGCGCCGGGAACGAGGGTCAGACCACCGGGAACGGTGTCGAGGGCGCGGTGGCTCACGACGACGGTGCCGTGGCCGACCGGCTGCGGGCCTATCTCGCGGAGCGGCTGCCGGAGTTCATGGTGCCGACGGCGTTCGTCGTCATGGACAGGCTGCCGCTGACGGTGAACGGCAAGTTGGACCGGACGGCCCTGCCCGCCCCGGTGCTCGCCGACGGGGAGTACCGGGAGCCGGCCTCGGTGGAGGAGAAGCTGCTGGCGGGCATCTTCGCCGAGGTGCTGGAGGTCGAACGGGTCGGTCTGGACGACGACTTCTTCGCGCTCGGCGGGCATTCGCTGGCGGCGGCACGCCTGATCGGCAAGGTGCGCCGGGCCTTCGGGACGGAGGTGCCGATCCGCGCGGTGTTCGACCACCCCACGGTGGCCCGGCTGCTTCCGCGCGCCGGGACCGCGCCGGGCGGGCCGTCCGCCCTGCCGGTGCGGCCGCGGGTCGAGCCGGTGGCGCGCCCCGAGCGGCTGCCGCTGTCGTACGCGCAGAGCCGGCTGTGGTTCCTGTACCGCTTCGAGGGCCCGTCGGCGACCTACAACCTGCCCGTCGTCCTGCAACTGCACGGAACGGTGGACGTGGAGGCGCTGGCCGCGGCCTTCCGGGACGTGGTGCTGCGGCACGAGAGCCTGCGTACCGTGTTCGACGAGGACGAGGAGCACGTCGCCCACCAGCGGATCCTGCCGCCGCACGAGGTCACCGCCGCCCTGGTGACCCGTACCGTCACGGCCGACGGCGGTGTCGACGCGGCCGTAGCCCGGGAGCTGGAGCACCGTTTCGACCTCCGCACCGAGGTACCGGTACGCGCCCGCCTGCTGCGGGACGGGCGGGGCGAGAACGTGCTGGTGCTGGTGATGCACCACATCGCCGGTGACGGCGCCTCGATGGCTCCGCTGACCCGGGATCTGGTGGCGGCGTACACGGCCCGCACGGCCGGACGGGCACCGGCCTGGACGCCGCTGCCCGTGCAGTACGCGGACTACACCCTCTGGCAGCGCGACCTGCTGGGCGAGGTCTCCGACCCGGACAGCCTGTCGGCACGGCAACTCGCATATTGGAAAGCGGAGTTGTCGGGAGTGCCGCAGCCGCTGGCGCTGCCCGCCGACCGGCCGCGGCCCGCCCGGCCCAGCTACCGGGGCGACACCGTCGAGTTCGCGGTGGACGCCCGACTCGCCGACGCGGTGGAGCGGCTGGCGCGGGAGCACGGCGCCACCACACCCATCGTGCTGCAGGCCGCGCTGGCGGTGCTGCTGTCCCGGCTCGGCGCCGGCGACGACGTCACCATCGGATCGCCGATCGCGGGCCGCACGGACACCGACCTCGACGACCTGATCGGCTTCTTCGTCAACAACTGGGTGCTGCGCGCCGACCTGTCGCGGCACTCCTCCTTCGCGGAACTGGTCGACGGCGTCCGGGACAAGGCGCTGGCCGCCTACGCCCACCAGGACCTGCCCTTCGAACGACTGGTGGAACTGGTCAACCCGGAGCGGTCCACCGCCTACCACCCCTTGTTCCAGGTGATGTTCGTCTGGCACGACGGCCTCTGGCCCGAACTGGCTGCCCCCGCACTGACCTTCGAGCCGCACATGAACATGGCCGACGGTCTCCAGGTCGCCAAGTTCGACCTCACCCTGACGCTGTCCTCGGCCGACGGCGGCGGATTCCGGGGCTTCCTGGAGTACGCGACGGACCTGTTCGACCGGAGCACCGCCGAACGGCTGACCGCCCGCTTTCTCCGGGTCCTGGAACAGGTCCTCGCCACCCCGGCGAACGCGCTCACCACCGTCGAGATCCTGGGCCCGGACGAGCGACGGCTCGTGCTGACGGACTGGAACGACACGGCACGCGACGCCGAACCCCGCACCGTGCCCGAGGCGTTCGCCGCCCAGGTGGCCCGCACCCCCGACGCCCCCGCCCTGACCGGGGAGGGCACCACTCTCACCTACCGGGAACTCGACGCCCGTTCGGACCGCCTCGCCGCCGCGCTGACCCGCTGGGGCGCCGGACCGGAGACCCTGGTCGCACTCGCCGTACCCCGCTCGGCCGACCTGGTCGTCGCCCAGCTCGCGGTGCTCAAATCCGGCGCCGGATACCTGCCATTCGACGTCGAATACCCGCGCGAGCGCCTTGAGTTCGTGCTGGCCGACGCCCGGCCCGTCCTGGTCCTCGCCACACCGGAGTCCGCCGCCGCCGTACCACGGGCCGGCGTCGAGGTACGTACCCTGGACGAGTTCGGGGCCTCGGAAGGCACGGCCGCCACGGACCGGCCGGCCGTCGCGTCCAGCGCGCCCGGCACCGCTTACGTCATGTACACCTCCGGATCGACGGGTGCACCCAAGGGCGTGGTCACCACCCACGAGGACATCGTCGCCCTCGCCACCGACCACCGGTTCGCCGGAGCGCACCGCGTACTGGTCCACTCGTCCCCGGCCTTCGACGCCAGTACCTTCGAGATCTGGGTTCCGCTGCTCACCGGCGGCTGCGCCGTCGTGGCGCCCGCGGGCGGCGACCTGGACGCGCCGGCGCTGCGCGAGCTGGTGGCCACCCACGCCCTGACGGCCCTGTGGCTGTCGGTCGGACTGTTCGCCACCGTCGTCGACCAGGACCCGACCTGCCTCGCGGGGCTCTCCGCGCTGTGGGCGGGCGGCGACGCCCTGCCCCCCGCCACCCTGCGGCAGCTGTGGCGGCACTGCCCCGGCGTGCAGGTGACCAACGGCTACGGCCCCACCGAGACCACGACCTTCGCGGTCGCCCACGCCTTCACACCCGACGAGGACCTCTCCGCGGGCGTGCCGATCGGCCGGCCGCTGGACAACATGCGCGCCTACGTCCTCGACGGCGGCCTGCGCCCGGTACCGCCCGGCGTCGTCGGCGAACTCCACCTCGCAGGGGCCGGACTGGCCCGCGGGTACCTCCGCCGCCCAGGCCTCACCGCCGCCCGCTTCGTCGCCGACCCGTTCGGCGGGGGCGAGCGCCTCTACCGCACCGGTGACCTGGTCCGCTGGACCCGCTCCGGCGAACTCGTCTACGTCGGACGCAACGACGCCCAGGTGAAGGTACGCGGCTTCCGCGTCGAGCCCGGCGAGATCGAGTCCGCGCTCACCGGCCACCCCGCCGTCGCACAGGCCGTCGTCCTGGCCCGCGAGACCGACGCCGTGAACGGCTCCAGGCAACTGGTGGCCTACCTGGTCCCCGACCCGGCCCACCCCACCGACGACCTCGCCGCCGGGGCCCGCGCCCACCTCACCGAACGGCTCCCCGAGTACATGGTCCCGGCGGCCTTCGTCCAACTGGAGCGCCTGCCCCTGACGGTGAACGGCAAGGTCGACCGCGCCGCCCTGCCCGCACCCCTGTTCACCGGAACGGACTACCGCGCCCCGCGGTCGGCCACGGAAGAACGCCTCACCGAACTGTTCGCCGAAGTACTGGAGGCCGGACAGGTCGGCGTCGACGACGACTTCTTCGCCCTCGGCGGCCATTCGCTGCGCGCGACCCGGCTGGTCGGAAAGGTCCGACGGGCCTTCGGAGCGGAAGTGCCGATCCGGGCCGTCTTCGACCACCCGACCGTGGCACGGTTCGCGGCCCACCTCGACTCGGCCGCGAAGGCCCGGCCCCGAGTCGCGGCCGCCCCGCGCCCCGAGCGGCTGCCGCTGTCCTTCGCGCAGAGCCGGCTGTGGTTCCTGTACCGCTTCGAGGGACCGTCGGTCACGTACAACATGCCGGTCGCCCTGCGACTGCGCGGCGCGCTCGACGTGGAAGTCCTCACCGCCGCCGTGCGCGACGTGGTGCTGCGGCACGAGAGCCTGCGCACGGTGATAGGCGAGGACGAGCGGGGCGTGGCGTTCCAGCGGATCCTGTCGCCGCAGGACGTGTCGGTCGAGGTCCCGGTCCGTGCGGTCACCGAAGACCGGGTCGCGGACGCGATCGCGGAGGCGGTGGCCCACCGTTTCGCGCTGGAGTCCGAGATCCCGATCCGGGTGAGCCTGCTCGCGGTCGGCCCCCGGGAACACGTGCTCGTCCTGCTCATGCACCACATCGCCGGCGACGGTGCGTCCATCGCCCCGCTGGCCCGCGACCTCACAACGGCCCACGAGGCGCGCGCGGCCGGCTCCGCCCCCGAGTGGGAGCCGCTGCCCGTCCAGTACGCCGACTACACGCTGTGGCAGCAGGAGTTGCTGGGAGACGTCTCCGACCCCGGCAGTCTCGCGGCACGGCAACTGGACTTCTGGCGCCGGGAACTGGCCGGCTCCCCGCAACCACTGGCCCTGCCCACCGACCGCCCTCGACCGGCCCTCCCCAGCTACCGGGGCGACACCGTCGAGTTCCGCATCACGCCGGAACTCTCCGCCGCGGTGGCGAGACTGGCCCAGCAGCACGCCGCGACACCGCCGATCGTGCTCCAGGCCGCACTCGCCGTCCTGCTCTCCAAGCTGGGCGCCGGCGATGACGTCGTGATGGGCTCGCCGATCGCGGGCCGCACGGACGAGGACCTCAACGACCTCATCGGGTACTTCGCCAACAACTGGGTGCTGCGGGTCGATCTGTCGGGAGACCGGTCGTTCGAGCAGGTCGTGGACCAGGTGCGGGACAAGGCGCTCGCCGCCTACGACAACCAGGATCTCCCCTTCGAGCGGCTGGTCGAGCTGCTCAACCCGGAGCGGTCCACGTCCTACCACCCGCTGTTCCAGGTCGCGTTCGTCTGGAACAAGGACGTGCTGCCCGCCACCACCTCGTCGGACCTCCAGGTGACGGTCGAACCCATCCCCAACGACACGTCGAAGTTCGACCTCACGGTCCGGCTCGTCGAGGACGACACGACGGACGGGGACGGGCTGCACGGCAGCCTCGAATTCGCCCTTGATCTCTTTGATCGTGGTGTGGCGGAGTTGTTGGTGGGGCGGTTTGTGCGGGTGTTGGAGCAGGTGGTGGGTGTGCCGGGGGTGTTGGTGCGGGGTGTGGATGTGTTGGGGGTGGGGAGCGGTCGCGGGTGGTGGAGGGTTGGAACGGTTCGGGTTTTGTGGTGGGTGAGTTGTTGTTGTCGGATGTGTTCGAGGGGTGGGTGGCGCGGTCGCCGGAGGCGGTGGCGGTGGTTGCTGGTGGGGAGTCGTTGACGTATCGGGAGTTGGATGGTCGGGCGAACGCGTTGGCGTTCGAGTTGATCGGGTGTGGGGTGGGGCCGGATGTGGTGGTCGCGGTGGCGGCGGGGCGTTCGGTGGATCTGGTGGTGGGGTTGTTGGCGGTGGTGAAGGCGGGTGGTGCGTATTTGCCGGTGGATCCGCGGTATTCGGGGGCGCGGTTGGAGTATGTGTTGGCGGATGCGGGTCCGTTGGTGGTGGTGACGGATCGGGTGACGGATGGGGTGTTGCCGGCGGTGGGGGTGCCGCGGGTGTATCTGGATGATGAGCGGTCTGTGGTGGAGCGGGCGCCGTCGGATGCGGATCGGGTGGGGTCTTTGTGTCCTGATCATTTGGCGTATGTGATTTATACGTCTGGTTCGACGGGTGTGCCCAAGGGTGTGCAGGTGTCGTTGCGGAGTGTGTGGTCGCTGTTCGCGGGGATGGGCAGTGGGGTGCGGGGTTCGGGTCGGGGATGTGTGGGCGTGGTGTCATTCGCAGGCGTTCGATTTCTCGGTGTGGGAGATGTGGGGTGCGTTGCTGCATGGGGGACGACGGTGTTGGTGCCGTGGGAGGTGGTGCGTTCGCCTGTTGATCTGTGGGGGGTGCTGGTCGAGCGTGGGGTGACGGTGTTGAGTCAGACGCCGGCGGCGTTCTATGCGCTGATCGACGCCCGTCCGCGGGAGGCTGTCGGGTCGGTCTTGCGGTTGGTGGTGCTGGGTGGTGAGGCGGTGGATCCGGCTCGTGTGCAGGGGTGGTGGGGGCGGGGGTGGATGCGCCGTCGGTGGTCAACATGTATGGGATCACTGAGACGACGGTGCATGTGACCCGGTTGGAGTTGGAGCCGGGTGTGGGGCTGGGTGGGGTGTCGCCGATCGGTGTTCCGTTGGCGAACACGCGGACGTATGTGTTGGATGCGTCGTTGTCGCCGGTGCCGCCGGGTGTGGTGGGTGAGTTGTATGTGGCGGGTCTTGGTGTGGCGCGGGGTTATCGGGGGCGGTCGGGTTTGACGGCCCTGCGGTTCGTGGCTGATCCGTTCACTGCTGGTGGCCGGTTGTATCGGACGGGGGATCTGGCGCGCTGGACGGTGGATGGCGAGTTGGTCTATCTGGGTCGTAGTGATGATCAGGTGCAGTTGCGTGGGTTCCGGGTGGAGCCGGGTGAGATCGAGTCGGTGTTGGTGTCGCATCCGGCGGTCGCGCAGGCCGTGGTCGTCGCTCGTTCCGATGACACCGACACCCCCGGTGTCACCGACACCACCAAACGACTCGTCGCCTACATCGTGCCCAAGCGGTCGGACGCCCCCGAGAAGGTCGCCACCAGCGGAGACACCATCGACGGCGTCCTCGAGTTCCACGGCGACATGGTCGTGGTGGACGGTGTCGTCACCGATCACGTCGTGGCCGAGGTACGGAGCCACGCGGCGGAACGGCTCCCGGAGTACATGGTGCCGTCGGCTTTCGTGGTGTTGGACGGGTTGCCGTTGACGGTGAACGGCAAGGTCGACAAGGCCGCTCTTCCGGCGCCGGTGTTCTCCGGTGGCGCTTATCGTGCGCCTGCCTCTGCGGAGGAGGAGTTGCTGGCGGGTGTGTTCGCCGAGGTCCTCGGCGTGGACCGGGTCGGGGTGGACGACGACTTCTTCGCCCTGGGCGGGGACAGCATCCGCTCGATCCAGGTGGTGACCCAGGCCCGGCATGTGGGTCTGAGTGTCAGGGCGCGGGATGTCTTCGAGGCCCGTACCGTCGCCGGACTCGCTCTGCTGGCCGGCGCCGGTGGTGGTGCCGAGGACCGTCCCGTGCTGGAGGAACTGCCCGGGGTGGGGTCGGTGAGGTGGGGCTGCTGCCGATCGGCCACTGGATGCTGGACCGGGAGGGTTCGCACGGTCGTTACGGGCAGTGGATGGTGCTGGACCTGCCCGCGGGCATCGACCATGACGGTCTTGTCGCGACGTTGTCGGCGGTCGTGGACCGGCACGACATGTGGCGCTCCCGCCTGATCCCCGGACACGGCAACGGCAGCGGGGAGGAACCGAGGCTGGTCGTCGACGAGCCTGGATCCGTCGACATTTCGACTCTGCTGCATCGTGTCGTCTGCGACGGCGGCAGTGACGAGAAGGCGTGGGGCGGGCTGATCTCCTCGGAGCTGGACCGGGCCCTGGACCGTCTGGACCCGGCCGCCGGGACCATGCTGCAGTTCGTCTGGTTCACCCCGACCGGCACCGGCACCGGCACCGGTACCGGCGCTGACAAGGGCCGCCTTCTCGTCGTCGCTCACCACCTCGTCGTCGACGGCGTCTCCTGGCGCATCCTCGTCCCGGACTTCGTGCAGGCATGGGCGGCCGTGCGAGAAGGCCGGGTGCCTGTGCTGCCCGAGGTCGGTACTTCGGTCCGGCGCTGGAGCGCGGCCCTGGCCGAGGAGTCCCGCCGACCGGCACGCGTCGCCGAACTCGACCAGTGGCGTGAAGTCCTCGCCCAGCCGGATCCGGTGCTCGGGACCAGGCCCCTGAACCCGTCGCTGGACACCACGGTCACGGCGGATCGGGTGCGGGTGCGGTTGTCCGCCGAGGTGACCGAGACGCTGCTGACGCGGCTGCCGGAGGTGTTCCGCTGCGGTCCGGACGACGCCCTGCTGACCGGGGTGGCGCTGGCCGTGGCGGCGTGGCGGCGGTCCCGGGGCGGTTCGCAGCAGTCGGTGCTCGTGAACATGGAGGGCCACGGCCGCGAGGAGGACGTGGTCCCGGGCGCGGATCTGTCGCGGACCGTCGGCTGGTTCACCACGCTCTACCCGGTGCGGGCCGACGTCGCCGGGATCGATCTCGACGACGCCTTCGCCGGCGGCCTCGCGGCAGGCCGGGCGGTCAAGGCGGTCAAGGAGCAGTTGCGGGCGGTCCCCGACAAGGGCATCGGCTACGGCCTGCTGCGCCACCTCAACCCCGACACCGCCCCCGCCCTTTCCCAGCTGCCCATCGGGCAGATCGGCTTCAACTACCTCGGCCGGTTCTCCGGCGACACCGACGCTCCGGTCGAGATCGGGGGCCAGGGATGGGCGCCGGTCTCCTTGTTCGACGACGTGTCCGCCGAGTTCGACGCCGACATGCCCATCACGCACACCCTCGACATCAACGCCGTCGTCACCGACTCCGCTCAAGGGCCGTCCCTCAGCGCGCTGTTCACGTTCGCCTCCGGAGCGCTGGCGCGGGAGGACGCCCAACGGCTCGCCGATCTGTGGGTGGAGGCCCTGACCGGACTCGCCCGGCATGCCACCACCGACGCCGCCGGCGGTCTCACACCGTCCGACCTGGCGCTGGTCTCGCTGAGCCAGGCGGAGATCGAGACCATGGAAGTGCGGCACCGGGACCGTCGTCCGGTGGACGTCTGGCCGCTGACGCCCATGCAGTCCGGCCTGCTGTTCCACGCCATGCTGGCCGGGCAGGAGTACGACCCCTACCAGATGCAGTTCACGCTGCACCTGGACGGTCCGGTGGAGGCGGACCGTATGCGGGCCGCGGGGCAGGCGCTGCTGGACCGGTATCCGAACCTGCGCGTGGCCTTCGACTTCGCGGCGGACGGGGCGGCGGTGCAGGTCGTGCCGGACCGGGTCGAGCTGCCCTGGGCGGAGATCGACCTGCGGGACCTGCCCGAGGGCGAACGCGGCCGCAGACTGGAGGAGTTGCTGGCGGCCGACTCCCGTGCGCACTTCGACCCGGCGACGGCACCGCTGTTCCGGCTCACGCTGATCCGGATGGCCGAGCGCGGTTTCGAGCTGGTCGTGACCAGCCACCACCTGATGTTCGACGGCTGGTCGCTGCCTCTGGTCCTGCGGGATCTCATCGGGCTCTACGAGGATCGCGGGGACGCCTCGGCGCTGCCCCGGCCCCGGAACTACCGGGACTTCCTGGTCTGGCGGTCGCGGCAGGACCGTGCCGTGTCCGCCCGCGCCTGGGCCGAGGAGCTCGCGGGCGTGACCGAGCCGACCCTGCTGGCACCGCAGGCGCGGGCCGCCGACACCGCCGGCGGCATCGGCCGCGCCGAGGTCGCGCTGTCCCCCGAGGGAGCGCGGGAGCTGGTGCGCCGCGCAGCCGACATGGGGGTGACGATCAACACCGTCGTCCAGGGCGCCTGGGCGATCCTGCTCGGTCAGCTGACCGCCCGCAACGACGTGCTGTTCGGCATGACGGTCTCCGGCCGGCCGCCGCAACTGGCCGGCGTCGACGAGATGCTCGGCCTGTTCATCAACACACTGCCGGTCCGCGCCCACTACAACCCCGGTGACTCGCTCACCAAGGTCATGACGGACCTGCAGGGTCGGCAGACCGGGCTGCTCGACCATCACCACCACAGCCTGGCCGAGATCCAGGAGGGCACCGGACTGCGCACCCTGTTCGACAGCGTCGTGGTCTTCGAGTCCTACCCGTGGGACGGCGCGGGTGCCCAGGCGCTGTCCGACTCCGGTGTGACGATCAGCCGGTTCCGGTACTCGACGGGCACGCACTACGCCATGACGCTGATGGCGGCGCCCGAGCCGCTGCGGATGTCGCTCCAGTACCAGCGCGGTGTGTTCGAACCGGCGGCCGTGGAGCGCATGGCGGAGCGGTACCTGCGGGTGCTGGAACAGATCATCGCCGACCCGGACGTCCCGGTCGCCACCGTGGAGGTGCTCACCGCCGCGGAGCGCGAGCTGCTGGAGCAGAAGCGGCCGGCGAGGTCAGCGGCGCCACGCGGAACGGTCGGGCACGACCCGTCCCTGCTGCCCGGTCTGTTCGAGGCCGCGGTGGCCGCGTCGCCCGAGGCGGTGGCCGTGCTCGACGACAGCCGGTCGCTGACCTATGCCGAGCTGGACGCACACGCCAACGCACTGGCCATGGAGCTGATCGAACTCGGCGCCCGTCCCGATCGCCCGGTGGCCGTGGCCGTCTCCGCGCGGCGGTCGGTGGAGTCGGTGGTGGCGCTGCTCGCGGTGTTCAAGGCCGGGGGCGCGTATCTGCCGCTGGAGACCGACGCGAGCCACGCCACCGCTCTGGCCGCCTGCGCCGACGCGGCGAACGGTGCCGGCCCGGTGGCCGTTCTCGCCGAGCGCGAAGCCGCGACCGCCCTGCCGGAACTGCCGGTCCCGTACCTGTACCTGGACGAGCCCCGGGCGGGAGTGGAGCGCGCGCCCGGGGACGCGGAACGGCGCCGGCCACTGCGGCCGCAGCACCTGGCCCTCGTCGCCGGTACGCCGGAGCCGAACCGCGCGTCGCTCGGCCGTACGGGGATCACCCATCACAACGTCACCGCTCTCGTGGCACGGCTGGCCGCCCAGCTCGGCATGGGGCCGGGCGTGCGGCTCCTGACCCGCACGCCCGCGAGCGTCGACGTAGCGACGGTGGAGGTGTTCACCGCGCTGTCCACGGGCGCCACCCTCGACCTCACCGAGGACCCGGTGGGCACCCGCCCGGGCGGCCCCTGGACGAGGACCGTCCTCAGCGCGCGGCCCTCCCGCTTCACCGCGGTCCCCGGCGGCGCGACGGAGGACGTCGACACCGTCCTGTTCTCCGGTGAGCCGCTGCCGGCCGAGCTCGTCGCCAAGGTGAGGGCCGAGCTGCCGGGAACACGGGTGCTCCACTGGTACGGGCACCCGGAGACCGGAACCGCCACCACCCTCACGATCCCGCACACCGAGGAGTGGACCGGCACCGGGTTCCCCCCGCTGGGCCTGCCGCTGCCGGATGTGCAGGCGCTGGTGCTGGGCCCCGGGTTCGCTCCGGTCCCGCCCCGGGTCACGGGCGAGCTGTACCTCGCCGGACCGGGCCTCGGCCGCGGTTACCTGGGCGCTCCAGGCCGGACGGCGGCCCGCTTCGTGGCGAACCCGTTCGATCCGGCCGGCGGCCGGATGTACCGCACCGGCGACCTGGTCCGCCGCATGCGGACCGGTGAACTGGTCCACGTCGGCCGTATCGACGACCGCCCGACGGCCCCCGCCGCCGAGCCGAACGGCGCCGGGGCACCGGCGTCCGCACCGCCGGTGCCCGCGCCGGTGACCGAACAGCCGTAGCCAGGCAACGACAGGGCCCGAGGCGACCGCGCCGGGCCCATCGATCCTCGAGAGGTAATGTCATGATCCCGTTGTCGTTCGCCCAGAGCCGGCTGTGGTTCCTGTACCGGTTCGAAGGTCCGTCGGTGACCTACAACCAGCCCGTCGTGCTTCGTCTGCGGGCCGATGTCGACGCCGGTGTGATGGCCCTTGCCGTGCGTGACGTCGTGCTGCGGCACGAGAGCCTGCGCACGGTGATCGGCGAGGACGAGCGGGGCGTGGCGTTCCAGCGGATCCTGTCGCCGCAGGACGTGTCGATAGAGGTCCCGACGCGGGCGGTCACCGAGGAACAGGTCGCGGACGCGATCGCGGAGGCGGTGGCCCACCGTTTCGCGCTGGAGTCCGAGATCCCGATCCGGGTGAGCCTGCTCGCGGTCGGACCGCAGGAGTACGTCCTGGTCATCCTGATGCACCACATCGCCGGTGACGCCGCCTCCATGGCTCCGCTGGCCCGCGACCTGACGACGGCGTACGTGTTCCGGGCGCAGGGCCAGGAACCCGAGTGGGAGCCGCTGCCGGTCCAGTACGCCGACTACACGCTGTGGCAGCAGGAACTGCTCGGCGAGCTGGACGACCCGGAGAGCATCGCCGCCGCCCAGGTCGCCTACTGGCGCCGGGAACTGGCCGGCTCCCCGCAGCCCCTGACCCTGCCCACCGACCGGCAGCGCCCCGTGCACCGAAGCCACCGGGGCGAGACCGTCGAGTTCGCCGTCACGCCCGAACTGGCGTCCGGCATCGAGGCACTGGCCCGCAAGCACAACGCGACCGTGCCCATGGTGCTGCAGGCCGCGTACGCCGTCCTGCTCTCCAAGCTGGGCGCCGGCGATGACGTCGTGATGGGCTCGCCGATCGCGGGCCGCACGGACGAGGACCTCAACGACCTCATCGGCTTCTTCGTCAACAACTGGGTACTGCGGGTCGATCTGTCGGGGGACCGGTCGTTCGAGCAGGTCGTGGACCAGGTGCGGGACAAGGCGCTCGCCGCCTACGACAACCAGGACGTGCCGTTCGAGCGGCTGGTGGAACTGCTGAACCCGGAACGGTCCACGTCCTACCACCCTTTGTTCCAGGTCGCGTTCGTCTGGCAGAGCACCATCGCGACCCCGGACACGGTGGTCGAGATGCCCGGCCTGGAATGGTCGGTCGTACCCACGGAGAACCAGGTCGCCAAGTTCGACCTCAGCCTGATCATGGCCGAGGTCGGCGGGGAGTTCCGCGGCTACCTGGAGTACGCCCTCGATGTCTTCGATCGTGGTGTGGCGGAGTTGTTGGTGGGGCGGTTTGTGCGGGTGTTGGAGCAGGTGGTGGGTGTGCCGGGGGTGTTGGTGCGGGGTGTGGATGTGTTGGGGGTGGGGGAGCGGTCGCGGGTGGTGGAGGGTTGGAACGGTTCGGGTTTTGTGGTGGGTGAGTTGTTGTTGTCGGATGTGTTCGAGGGGTGGGTGGCGCGGTCGCCGGAGGCGGTGGCGGTGGTTGCTGGTGGGGAGTCGTTGACGTATCGGGAGTTGGATGGTCGGGCGAACGCGTTGGCGTTCGAGTTGATCGGGTGTGGGGTGGGGCCGGATGTGGTGGTCGCGGTGGCGGCGGGGCGTTCGGTGGATCTGGTGGTGGGGTTGTTGGCGGTGGTGAAGGCGGGTGGTGCGTATTTGCCGGTGGATCCGCGGTATTCGGGGGCGCGGTTGGAGTATGTGTTGGCGGATGCGGGTCCGTTGGTGGTGGTGACGGATCGGGTGACGGATGGGGTGTTGCCGGCGGTGGGGTGCCGCGGGTGTATCTGGATGATGAGCGGTCTGTGGTGGAGCGGGCGCCGTCGGATGCGGATCGGGTGGGGTCTTTGTGTCCTGATCATTTGGCGTATGTGATTTATACGTCTGGTTCGACGGGTGTGCCCAAGGGTGTGCAGGTGTCGTTGCGGAGTGTGTGGTCGCTGTTCGCGGGGATGGGGCAGTGGGGTGCGGGGTTCGGGTCGGGGGATGTGTGGGCGTGGTGTCATTCGCAGGCGTTCGATTTCTCGGTGTGGGAGATGTGGGGTGCGTTGCTGCATGGGGGACGACGGTGTTGGTGCCGTGGGAGGTGGTGCGTTCGCCTGTTGATCTGTGGGGGGTGCTGGTCGAGCGTGGGGTGACGGTGTTGAGTCAGACGCCGGCGGCGTTCTATGCGCTGATCGACGCCCGTCCGCGGGAGGCTGTCGGGTCGGTGTTGCGGTTGGTGGTGCTGGGTGGTGAGGCGGTGGATCCGGCTCGTGTGCAGGGGTGGTGGGGGCGGGGGTGGATGCGGCGTCGGTGGTCAACATGTATGGGATCACTGAGACGACGGTGCATGTGACCCGGTTGGAGTTGGAGCCGGGTGTGGGGCTGGGTGGGGTGTCGCCGATCGGTGTTCCGTTGGCGAACACGCGGACGTATGTGTTGGATGCGTCGTTGTCGCCGGTGCCGCCGGGTGTGGTGGGTGAGTTGTATGTGGCGGGTCTTGGTGTGGCGCGGGGTATCGGGGGCGGTCGGGTTTGACGGCCCTGCGGTTTGTGGCTGATCCGTTCACTGCTGGGGGCCGGTTGTATCGGACGGGGGATCTGGCTCGCTGGACGGTGGATGGGGAGTTGGTCTATCTGGGTCGTAGTGATGATCAGGTGCAGTTGCGTGGGTTCCGGGTGGAGCCGGGTGAGATCGAGTCGGTGCTGGTGTCGCATCCGGCGGTCGCGCAGGCCGTGGTCGTCGCCCGTTCCGACGACACCGACACCCCCGGTGTCACCGACACCACCAAACGACTCGTCGGATACCTGGTCCTCGACGGCGCACAGGACACCGATGCCGTGACCGCCGAACTCCGCGCCTTCGTGGGCTCGCGCCTGCCCGAGTACATGGTGCCGTCGGCGTTCGTGGTGTTGGACGGGTTGCCGTTGACGGTGAACGGCAAGGTCGACAAGGCCGCTCTTCCGGCGCCGGTGTTCTCCGGTGGCGCTTATCGTGCGCCTGCCTCTGCGGAGGAGGAGTTGCTGGCGGGTGTGTTCGCCGAGGTCCTCGGCGTGGACCGGGTCGGGGTGGACGACGACTTCTTCGCCCTCGGCGGGGACAGCATCCGCTCGATCCAGGTGGTGACCCAGGCCCGGCATGTGGGTCTGAGTGTCAGGGCGCGGGATGTCTTCGAGGCCCGTACCGTCGCCGGACTCGCTCTGCTGGCCGGCGCCAGTGGTGGTGCTGAGGACCGTGTCGTGCTGGAGGAACTGCCGGGGGGTGGGGTCGGTGAGGTGGGGCTGCTGCCGATCGGCCACTGGATGCTCGACCGGGAGGGCTCGCACGGCCGTTACGGGCAGTGGATGGTGCTGGACCTGCCCGCGGGCATCGACCATGACGGTCTTGTCGCGACGTTGTCGGCGGTCGTGGACCGGCACGACATGTGGCGCTCCCGCCTGATCCCCGGACACGTCCACGGCAACGGCAGCGGGGAGCAGTCGAAGCTGGTCGTCGACGAGCCCGGTTCCATCGACATATCGACACTGCTGCATCGCGTCGTCTGCGACGGCGGCAGCGACGAGAAGGCCTGGGGCGAACTGATCTCCGCGGAGCTGGACCGCGCCCTTAACCGTCTGGACCCCGCCGCCGGGACCATGCTGCAGTTCGTCTGGTTCACCCCGACCGGCACCGGCACCGGCACCGGCACCGGCACCGGCACCAGCACCGGCACCGGCGCTGACGTGGGCCGCCTTCTCGTCGTCGCCCACCACCTCGTCGTGGACGGCGTCTCCTGGCGCATCCTCGTCCCGGACTTCATCGAGGCGTGGCAGGCCGTCGAGGCGGGCCGCGCCCCCTCCTGTCCCGTGTCGGCACGTCGGTCCGACGCTGGAGCGCGGCCCTGGCCGAGGATGCCCGGAGTCCCGAGCGCGTCGCCGAACTGGACCACTGGACGTCGGCCCTCGCCGCCCCCGACCCCGCCCTCGGCTCCCGGCGCCTCGACGCCTCGCTCGACACCACTGCTACGGCGGACCGGGTGCGGGTGCGGTTGTCCGCCGAGGTGACCGAGACGCTGCTGACGCGGCTGCCGGAGGTGTTCCGCTGCGGCCCCGACGACGCCCTGCTGACCGGTGTCGCGCTGGCCGTGGCGGCGTGGCGGCGGTCCCGGGGCGGTTCGCAGCAGTCGGTGCTCGTGAACATGGAGGGCCACGGCCGCGAGGAGGACGTGGTCCCGGGCGCGGATCTGTCGCGGACCGTCGGCTGGTTCACCACGCTCTACCCGGTGCGGGCCGACGTCGCCGGGATCGATCTCGACGACGCCTTCGCCGGCGGCCTCGCCGCAGGCCGGGCAATCAAGGCGGTCAAGGAGCAGCTGCGCGCGGTCCCCGACAAGGGCATCGGCTACGGCCTGCTGCGCCACCTCAACCCCGACACCGCCCCCATCCTTACCCAACTGCCCACCGGGCAGATCGGCTTCAACTACCTCGGCCGGTTCTCCGGCGCCGAGATGCCCGAGAGCCTGCGGGGTCAGGGCTGGACGCCCGTCGCGACACTGGAGGGCGTGTCCGCCGAGTTCGACGCCGACATGCCGCTCGCGCACGCCCTCGACATCAACGCCGTCGTCACCGACTCCGCCGAAGGCGCCTCCCTGCAGGCGACGTTCGCCTACGCGACCGGCGTCCTGACCCGCGACGAGGCTCAGGCGCTCGCCGATCTGTGGGTGGAGGCGCTGACCGGTCTCGCCCGGCATGCCGCCGTCGACGGTGCCGGCGGGCTCACGCCCTCGGACCTGCCGATGGTGTCGCTGTCCCAGCTCGAGATCAATGTTCTGGAGGCCCGGCACCAGGACGTGGCGGACGTCTGGCCGCTGACGCCCATGCAGTCGGGTCTGCTGTTCCACGCGATGCTCGCCGGTCGCGAACTGGACCCGTATCAGATGCAGTTCGCGATGCACCTGGACGGCGTGGTCGACCCGGCGCGGATGCGGGCGGCCGGGCAGGCGCTGCTGGACCGGTACCCGAACCTGCGGGTCGCGTACGGTTTCGGCTCGGACGGGGAACCGGTGCAGATCGTGCCGGCCCGGGTCGAGCTGCCGTGGGAGGAGATCGACCTGCGGGACCTGCCCGAGGGCGAGCGGGAGGCCCGGCTGGCGGAGCTGCTGGCCGCCGACCGGCGGGACCACTTCGACGTGCTGGCGGCGCCGCTCGTCAGGATGAAGCTGATCCGGGTCGGTGAACGGCGCTTCGAGCTGGTGCTGATGGCCCACCACCTGCTGTTCGACGGCTGGTCCACTCCGCTGCTGATGCAGGACCTGATGGGTCTGTACGTCGAACACGGGGACGGGTCGGCGCTGCCGAGGGCCCGGAACTACCGGGACTTCCTGAAGTGGCTGACCCGGCAGGACCGTGAGCTGTCCGCGCGTACCTGGGCCGGCGAACTCGCGGGCGTGACCGAGCCGACGCTGCTCGCGCCGCGGGCCCGGCAGGCGGACACGGACGGCGGGATGGGCCGTCACCAGGTCGGCCTGGCACCGGAGCGGGCGGAGGCGCTGATCCGGCGCGCCGCCGAGCTGGGCGTGACCGTCAACACCGTCGTGCAGGGGGCCTGGGCGATCCTGCTCGGTCAGCTGACGGGCCGTACGGACGTGCTGTTCGGCATGACCGTCTCCGGCCGCCCGCCCGCCGTGCCGGGTGTCGACGCGATGATCGGGCTGTTCATCAACACGCTTCCGGTCCGGGTCCGTCACCAGCCCGGAGACTCGTTGGCCAGGGTGCTGACGGACCTGCAGGACCGGCAGGCCGCGCTGCTCGACCACCATCACCACGGCCTGGTCGACATCCAGAAGTCCACCGGCCTGTCCACCCTGTTCGACACCATCGTGGGCTTCGAGTCCTATCCGGTCGACAAGGAGGCGCTGACCCGGCCGATCGGTGACTCCGGACTCACCGTCAGCCGGTCGACCCCCGTGGACGGCACGCACTATCCGCTCACCCTGATGGCGGCGCCCGAGCCGCTGCGGATGTCGCTCCAGTACCAGCGGGCCGTCTTCGACCCGGCCACCGTGGAACGGATCTCCGAGCGCTACGTCCGGGTGCTGGAACAGATCGTCACCGACCCGTCCGTGGCGGTCGGCGCGATCGACGTCCTCACCCCCGCCGAGCGGGCCCTCGTGGTGGAGGAGTGGAACGACACCGCGCGACCGGTGGCCGGCACCACGCTGGCCGGTCTGTTCCAGGCCGTCGTGACGGCGTCGCCGGACGCGGTGGCCGTCACGGACGGCATCCGGTCGCTGACCTACGCCGAGCTGGACGCCCGTGCGGGCGTGCTCGCCGCGGAACTGGCCGAGGCCGGTGCCGGCCCCGACCAGGTGGTCGCGCTTGCGACACGGCGCTCCGTGGACTACGTGGTGGGGCTGCTGGCCGTGATCAGGGCGGGGGCCGCCTACCTGCCCATCGACCCCCAGTACCCGGGGCCGCGCGTGGCGTTCATCCTGGACGACGCCCGTCCCGTGGTGATCCTCACCGACCGCGAGACCGATGCCGGACTGCCCCGGTCGGAGGTGCCCAGGATCCACCTCGACGCCGGACGGACCGCCGGGTCCCGTCCGGCCCCGGACCGGCGCCCGGCTCCGCTGCCGGAGCACCTGGCCTACGTCATCTACACCTCCGGTTCCACCGGTACGCCCAAGGGTGTCGCCATCACCCACCGCAACGCCGCCGACATGGCACTGCACGGCTGGCCCGAGCCGGGCGGCCGGACCCTGCTGCAGTCCTCGATCTCCTTCGACGCGTCGGCGTTCGAGACCTGGCCCGCCCTGCTGGGCGGCGGCACCCTGGTGATCGGCCCGGCCGACGCCGGAGACGTCGACGCGCTGGCCCGGGTCGTCGCGGAGCAGCGGGTGACGGCCCTGTTCGCGGTGCCCGCGCTGCTGGAGATGCTCGCCGCGGACGATCACGAGCTGACATCCCTGGAGCGGGTCGTCACCGGCGGGGACGCGGTCTCGGCGCGGGTGATCGAGGAGTTCCAGCGCAGGCGTCCCGGTGTCGACGTCGTCAACGCCTACGGCCCGACCGAGATCACCGTCGACGCGACGTACCACACCGTGTCGGACCCGGGGCAGCTGCCGTCCGGTGCCGTCCCGATCGGTGCGCCGCTGCCCAACACCCGTGTGTACGTGCTGAGTCCGGGGCTCGTGCCGGTCCCGCCCGGAGTGGTCGGTGAGCTGTACGTCGCCGGTGCCGGGGTGGGGCGCGGGTACCGGGGGCGGCCGGGGCTGACCGCGCAGCGGTTCGTCGCCGACCCGTTCGACCCGGCGGGCGGCCGGCTGTACCGGACCGGCGACCTGGTGCGCTGGAACGGTGACGGCGAACTGGTCTTCGCCGGGCGCAGCGACGACCAGGTCAAGATCCGCGGTTTCCGGATCGAGCCGGGCGAGGTCGAGTCGGTGCTCGCCGGGCATCCGGCCGTCGGGCAGGCCGTGGTGGTCGCCCGGGATGCCGAGACCGGCCCCGGGACCCGGGACCTGGTCGGGTACGTCGTACTGGACAGGGAGGCCTCGCTGGTCCGCCGGGAGACGGTGGAGGAGGAGTCGGTCGGCCAGTGGACGGAGGTGTACGACGACCTCTACGCCCACAAGGAGGCGTACATCGCCGAGGAGGCCGGCTCCGGGGCGGAGGCGCCGCCGGCCGAGTTCGGGGAGAACTTCCAGGGCTGGCACAGCAGTTACTCCGGGGCGCCGATCGAGCTGAGCGAGATGCGGCAGTGGCGGTCCGCGGCCGTCGACCGCATCCGGGCCCTCGCGCCGTCCCGGGTGCTGGAGATCGGTGTCGGCTCGGGTCTGCTGCTGGCCCCGCTGGCCCCCGAGGTGGACGAGTACTGGGCGCTGGACTTCTCGCGCGCCACCATCGAGTCGCTGAAGGCGCAGATCGGCGCGCTGGACGCGCCGTGGGCCGACCGGGTCCGGCTGGAGACCCGGCGGGCCGACGACATCGACCACCTGCCGGCCGGGTACTTCGACACGATCGTCGTCAACTCGGTGGTGCAGTACTTCCCCAACGCCGGCTATCTCATCGACGTCCTCGACAAGGCCCTGAGGCTGCTGGCGCCGGGCGGCTCGGTGTACCTCGGCGACATCCGCAACCACACGCTGCTGCGCGAGTTCGCCACCGAGGTGCAGTTGGCGCGCGCGGACGCCGGCACCACCGTGGAGCAACTGCGCGAGCGGGTGCGGCTGGAGATCCTGGCCGAACGCGAACTGCTGCTGGCCCCGGAGTTCTTCACGGCTCTGCCCCGGCTGCTGCCCACGATCGGCGCGGTGGACATCCGGCTGAAGGACATGGACGCGGCCAACGAGTTGAGCCGGTACCGCTACGAGGTGGTGCTGCGCAAGGAGCCGGCCGAGGTGACCTCCCTGGCCGGTGTCGCACCGGTCGCCTGGGACGGGTTCGGCTCGCCCGAGGTGCTGCAGCGGTTCCTGGCCGAGCAGCGGCCGGAGAGCGTGCGGGTGAGCGGTATCCCGCACCCGGAGGTGCGGCCGGTGACCGACACGGTCCACCGGCTGGACACCGCCCCGGGGCGGCTGCCCGCCGCCGAGGTCCAGCGGCCCGACGGCGACGGGGCGACGCTCACGCCGGGCGATGTGCGCCGGCTGGGGGAGGAGCTCGGCTACCGGGCCGTCGTCACCTGGTCGGCCGTGCCCGGCCGGATGGACGCGGTCCTGCTGCGGACGGGTGCGGAAATTCCGCTCACGGACGTCTTCCTGCCGGCCGGTCCGGTGACCGTGCTGTCCGAACACGTCAACGACCCGGACGCCGCGGGGCGCGTCGACGACCTGCGCCGCTTCATGGCCGACCGGCTGCCCAACTACATGGTCCCGGCGGCGTTCGTCGTGCTGGACCGGCTGCCGCTGATGCCGAACGGCAAACTGGACAAGGCGGCCCTGCCGTCCCCGGTCATCACCGGCAACGCCTACCGGGCACCGCGCACGGTGGAGGAGGAGGTGCTCGCGGGTGTCTTCGCGGAGGTGCTGGGCGTGGACCGGGTCGGCATCGACGATGACTTCTTCGCGCTCGGCGGGCACTCCCTGCGTGCCACCCGGCTGATCGGCCGGATCCGGGGCGCCCTGGGCGTGGAGGTCCCGCTGCGCGCCGTCTTCGAGTCCCCGACGGTCGCTGGACTCACCGCGCACCTGCGGCCGGGCGCCGGGACACAGAACGCCGACCCGTTCGCGGTCGTACTGCCGCTGAAGAGCGACGGCACCCGCAATCCGGTGTGGTGCCTGCACCCCGGCGGCGGTCTGAGCTGGGCCTACCTCGGTCTGTCGGCGAGCTTCCCGGACCGGCCCGTCAACGGTGTCCAGGCCCGCGGCTTCGACGGGGTGACCCCGCTGCCCGAGTCCATCGACGCGATGGCCGAGGACTACCTGGAGCAGATCCTCGGCATCCAGCCCGACGGGCCGTTCCATCTGCTCGGCTACTCGTTCGGCGGCGTCCTCGCGCACCTGATCGCGGTGAAGCTGCGCCGGCGCGGCCTCGAGGTCGGCATGCTCGCCCTGCTGGACGCCGCGCCGCGCAACGGCGCGGACGCCTACGAACGGGCCGACTACGAACGGCTCATGCGCGCCGAACTGGAGAAGTACTTCGGCGCGATGCGCGGCGGCGACGAGTACCTGCAGATGATCGACGTCGCCACGGGGATCATCACCGACCACCACGAGAAGCTGCAGTCGTTCGTCTCCCCGGTGTACGAGGGCGACGCCCTGCTGTTCACGGCGATGCTGGGGCGCGGGCCGGACGACCCGGCCGGCCGGGAGAAGTGGCGGGAGCACATCACCGGCACGCTCACCGAGCACGAGGTGGCGTGCACCCACCACGACATGCATCTGCCGGAGAGTGCCGCGTTCATGGGCGCGATCATGAACAGGGAGCTGGACGGCCGCGCGTGACACGGTGAGGGCGGGGCCGGGAAACGCGACGAGGTGGGCCGACTGCCGGCCCACCTCGTGGAACTGCCGTGCGCGGAGCGCCGCTAGGGCCGGTCTGACAATTCCCGCCTGCCGCGCGACGCCATGCACGCACTCTCGCCGCACCGGCCCCAGACCCGAGTACGTCCAGTACGCGGCCCTGGAGCCGGCCCGCCGAGAGCACGCACCTGACGCCGCCCGGCCGCCCTCCGGGCGACGACGCGAATTGTCAGACAGGCCCTAGTCCGCCACGCCCTTCCGTTTCCGCTTGAGCAGCCGGCGCTCCTGGGCCGGGGTCAGTTCGTGCACCACGAAGACGCTGCCGCAGACGGCGAGCCCGGTGACGTTGATCCGGTGCCTCGCCGAGTGAGCGGTGTTCGCCCGGTCCTGCTTGAATCCGCCGAGGACCCCGGTGCCCTCGACATGCACCTCCACGTCGTCCGGGACGACGACGTAGACGGTGCCGATCCACGACCTGACGTGAATGGTGGTCTCCGGGCCGGTGAATTCCGCCTCGCGCAGATCGATCACCCCGGAACCGACGACGGCGGTACCCCGGTACGAATCGCCCACCGTCCAGCGTCCCTTTCGGGCGAAACCGCTGAGAACACCGGTGTCCTTTCCGACGGCCGGAGTTCGGTGGGTCCACTGGACCGGTTGCAGATCCTTCACCACGGCGTCGAGTTCGCTCCTGGTCCTGGCGCCGTAGACCACTTCCAGACGCTGTTCCAACTCGTCCGTGGAAACGCGCCCGTCGGCCGTGGCCTCCTGCAGTACGGCGGCGGTCCGTTCCCGGTCGGCGTCCGAGGCGCGCAGGTCCGGCCGGGGTGAAAGGGACTTGCTTTCGGAGGAATCGGCGCGCGATTCTCCGGAGGGCTGAGGGGAGTCCATGCACCGGAGCATACGCTTCCGCCGGCGGCCCGACCCGATCCTTGAACAGCTCTTGCCCTGAGGGAAGTTGACGCCTCTACGGCCTTGCCGCCCACGCTCCGGCGTGTCCTGTCGCGAGGCCGCCGGCGCTGTTCCCCGGCGGTCGCGGACCATCCTTGACCGCCGTCGCGGCCGGGTCCTACCGTGAACGAAATTGACGACGGGAGTAATGGTCCATGCGAGCTGACGGAGTAAAAACGCATGACGTGGTCGGAATAGGTTTCGGACCCTCCAACCTGTCGCTCGCGACCGCTCTCGACGAACTCGGCGGAGAATCCGGCGGCCCGGCGATCGACGCCGTATTCCTGGAGAAACAACCCGCGCTCGGCTGGCACCGGGGAATGCTGCTGCCGGGCGCGAAGATGCAGATCTCGTTCCTCAAGGACCTGGTCACCTTCCGCAATCCCGCGTCGCCGTACAGCTTCGTCTCCTATCTGCACGCGAAGGGCCGGCTGGCCGCCTACGCCAACCGCAACGAATTCTTCCCCAGCCGCCGGGAGTTCCACGACTACCTCGAATGGGTCGAGGCCAGGTTCACCAAATACGTGACCTACGACTCCGAGGTCGTCTCGGTGCAGCCGCTGCGCGACGACCGCGGCCGCGTGGACCAGCTCCGGCTGCACGTCCGGGAGACCGGATCGGCGGACACCACCCGGGTCGTGCAGGCGCGGAACATCGTCGTCTCCACCGGCCTGGTGGCCCGGATGCCCGACGGCATCGGACACGGCCCCGGGGTGTGGCACAGCTCCGAGTACCTCACCAGGTTCCAGACGCTGGACGCCGCCCGGGTTCGCAGCGTGGCGGTCGTCGGCGCCGGGCAGAGCGCCGCGGAGATCGCCCGGCACGTCTACGACAACCTCCCCGACGCCGACGTGTACGCGATCCTCTCCCCGCTGGGCTACACCGTCGCCGACAACACCCCCTCGCCAACCAGGTCTTCGACCCGGCCGCCGTGGACGACTTCTACTTCTCCTCCGACCGGGCCAAGGACGCCGTCTGGCACTACCACCGCAACACCAACTACTCCGTCGTCGACGACGAGTTGATCCGGGACCTGTACGAGCGCCAGTACGCCGACGAACTCGGCCGCAGCACCCGCCTGAGGTTCCTGAACCTCAGCCGCGCGCAGTCCGCCGAGTCCTTCCACGGCCGCACCCGGGTCGCCGTCCAGTCACTGCGCTCGGGCGAGGTGGACCACCTCGACGTCGACCTCCTGGTGTGCGCCACCGGATACGACCCGATGGACCCCGCCGCCATGCTCGGCGACCTCGCCGGTCTCTGCCTGCGCGACGAGCGGGGGCGGCTGCGGCTCGACCGTGACTACCGCGTCGCGACCAGCCCCGAACTGGGCTGCGGCATCTACCTCCAGGGCGGCTCCGAGCACACCCACGGCCTGTCGTCCTCGCTGCTGTCCAACATCGCCGTACGCAGCGGTGAGATCGCCAACTCCCTGGCCCGCTACTGCGCCCGGCCCGCCGCCGAGGCGGACACCGCGGCCGGCCGCACCGACCTGACCGGCGTGAAGGTGATCTGATGCTGATTCCCCGATGTACCGGCCGCGCCGGGCGGGCGACGTCGTCGACACCGTCCGCCGCAACCCGCTCGCCCTCCTCGTCTCGGGCGGCGACCGCACCCCGTACGCCACCCACGCGCCGATCGTCGTCGAGCGGCTCGACGACGCGCCCGGCGCGGAACAGCCGCTGGCCGGGGCCACGCTGCTGGGCCACATGAACCGGACGAACGACCACTGGCAGGCGCTCCAGGACGGCGCCGACGTCCTGGCCGTGTTCCAGGGACCGCACGCCTACGTCTCCCCGGCCGCCTACGACAGACGCCCGGCCGCCCCGACCTGGAACTTCGTCACCGTGCACCTGCGCGGACGGCTGGAGCCGATCGCGACCGGCGACGCGACCCTCGACGTCGTCACCACCACGGTGCGGGAACTGGAGAAGGTCGCCGGCACCGGCTGGGACATGACCGCATCCCTGGACTACTTCCGGAAGATCCAGCCCGGGGTGCGGGCGTTCCGGGTGCACGTCGAGTCGGTCGAGGCCATGTTCAAGCTCAGCCAGGAGCACACCCCGAGGTCCGCCGCTCGATACGCGACCACCTGTCGGCGAACGGCACCGGCCTCAGCCGTGAGCTGTCACAGGCCATGTGGGACGAGGAGTTCGGGGCCGACGACCCGGCCGCGGCCCCGCGCACCTCCGGGGCCGGCGAGCCGGTGGGAGCGGCCGACCGATGACGGACCAGCCCACCCCGTACGGCGAACTCCCCGCCGGCCTGGGCGCCTTCCTCCGCTCGCTGCCCGGCAGCGGCTCCGGCGTGCTGATCGACGACCTGAGCGCCGACCCGGTCGACGCCGAAGCGCTCGCCCGGCACGTCGCCGCCCTCTGCGGCGCTCTGCGCAAGGCGGGCGTCGAACCCGGCGCGACCATCGCGGTCCGCGTCGGCCACGACGCCGCGTCGGCGGTGGCCCTGCTGGCGGCGGCCGCCTACGGCGTGGCCGTCCTCGCCGCGGCGGACGCGCCCGAACTGCCCGCCGGGCCGTTCGACATCGCCGCTCTGCTCACCACCGCGCCGCCGGCCGGCGACGCGGTGCCCGTCACCGTCGACGCGTCCGACCCGACGGTGCTCGAGCCCGGCGGCCTCGACGCGGTGCCGGAACGGAGCCCGCGGGACCCGGCCCTGCTGCTGTGCACCTCCGGCACCACCGGCGACCCCAAGTGGGTGCGGCTGTCCCAGCGGAACCTGGTCGCGGCGGGCACCTTCATCGCCGGATCGCTGGCGCTGACCCCGGCCGACCGCGGACTGTCGATGATGCCGCTGCACCACGGGCACGGCATCACCGCCGGAGTGCTCGCACCCCTGCTCAGCGGCGGCGAGTTCGTCATCGTCGACTCCAAGGACCTGACGTTCCTCCAGGAGGCGCTGCGCTGCGACATCACCTGGTACTCGGCCGCGCCCACCCTGCACCGCTCCCTGCTCGTCGCCCGGAGCTCCTGGCCGGACTGGTTCGACGGCTTCCGCCCCCGGGTGGTCCGCTCCACCTCCGAGGCCCTGCCCGCCCCCGACAAGGCAGCCCTCGAAGCCGGGTTCGGCGCGCCCGTGATCGAGGCGTACGCGCTGACCGAGGTCCCCGGGCACGTCTGCACCCAGACCTACGGCACCGGCACCGAACCCGGCTGGATGCCCCCGCAGAGCGGCGTCGAGGTGCAGACCGTCGACCCGGACGGGCAGCCCACCGAACCGGGCGCACAGGGCCGGATCCAGGTCCGCGGACCGAACGTCATGCTCGGCTACGTCGGCCACGAACCGGTGCCGCCCGGCGGCTGGTACCCGACCAGCGACATCGGCGTACGCCGCCCCGACGGCACGCTGGCCGTGCTCGGCCGCGACTCCGACGCCATCAAGCGCGGCGGCGAGACCGTCGTGCCCTCGGTCGTGGAATCCCTGGTCGAACAGCACCCCGACATCGAGCGGGCCCGCGTCTGCGGCATGCCCGACGACAGCCTGGGCGAGCGGATCTGCGTGGCCGTGATCAGCCGGCGCGGACCGTCCGCGGCCGATCCGCTCCTGCGGGACCTGCGCACCATGCTGCCCACCAACCTCACCCCGTCCCAGCTCCGGGTCGTGGAGGAGTTCCCCGGCAGCACCGGCGGCAAGATCAGACGGAGCGACCTGCGTCCGCTGTTCGCGGAGTAGGCCGTGGCCCCACCGACCCGGCAGCCAGGCCCGGCGCGCACCGCGCCGGGCTCGCTCGCCGACACCACCCGCGAGGTGCTGCGCCTGGCCGCCGGGCAGGGCGGCCAGGCCCTGCGGTCCACGGTGCTCGTGGTCAGCGACGGCTCGTCCGTCCTGAGCCGCGGCGACCTCGGCGCCCACGCGGTGCGCCCCGTCCTGGAACGCAAGTGCGCCGTACTGGAACGCGCCACCGGGATGACCGGGCTCCCGCTCGCGCTCGCCCGCGCCGAACCCGCCGCCTACGCGGACACCCTGCGCCTGCTGCGGCCGAACTACGACGCGATCCTCCTCGCCGACATCGCCGCGCCGCACTGCTTCGAACTGCAGCGGCTGCTCGCCGCCCCGCACGTCGGCTGCCCCGTCGTCCACGACGACCAGCACGGCACGGCCGTCATGGCCGCCGCCGCCGTGCACACCGCCGTCGCACGCTCCGGCCGCACCCTGGGCGAACTGTGCGCCGTGGTCGTCGGCGCGGGCGCCGCCGGGTCCACCACCGCCCGGCTGCTGCACCACCTGGGCACCGGCGAAGTGCGCGTGGTCGACTCCACCGGCCTGCTGCACCCCGGCCGCGCCCGCCTCACCCCGGACAAGGCGGAACTGGCCGCGCTGACCAACCCGCACGGGCTGCGCGGCCCGCTGGGCACCGCGCTGGACGGCGCCGACGTGTGCGTGGGCCTCTCCGGCGCACCGATCGCGGCCGCGGACCTGGCGCGGATGAACCCCAAGCCGGTCGTCGTCCCGCTGTCCTATCCTGACGTCGAGGTGCGGTACGAGGACGCCGCAGCCCTCGGCGCGACCTATCTGCCCGCCCTGGAGCACGAGTTGAGCAACAACCTGGCCACTCCCGGCCTGCTGCTCGCCGCCTGCCGGCTCGGACTGCGGCGGCCGTCGATGCGCGACCTGGCGACCGCCGCCGGCTGCCTGGTGTCGCAGTCGGCGGCCCGGCCCGACGCCCGGCCCGACGCGCCGCCGCTGTCCGGCGCCGACCTCGGGCGGACGGCGCGGGCGATCGCGCGCGCCATCGCCGAAGACCGCGCCCCTTCCGCGTCCCTTCCCGAGAGGTGAGTACGTGACGATGTCCGCGCAGGACCTGTGGTTCCGCCGCTACCACGCGGCGCACACCCCGCGGGCCACGCTGTTCTGCTTCCCGCACGCCGGTGGCTCGGCCAGCTACTACCACCCGATGTCCAAGGCCCTGGCGCCCGAGTTCGACGTCGCGGCCGTGCAGTACCCGGGGCGCCAGGACCGCTACGGCGAGCCCCTGGTGCCCAGCCTCGACGACCTGGCCGACGCGATCCACACCGCCATCACCCCCAGCTGCGGGGACCGTTCGCCTTCTTCGGGCACAGCATGGGCTCGGCCGTGGCCTTCGAGGTCGCGCGCCGGCTCGAACGCGACGGCCACCCGGCCCCCGCGCTGCTGTTCGCCTCCGGCGGCCGGGCCCCGAGCCGGGTCCACGACGACGGCGTGCACCGGCGCGGCGACGACGCCATCGTCGCCGAACTGCGCGCCATGGGCGGCACGGACGCCCGGGTCCTCATGGAACCGGACCTGCTGGAACTGGTGCTGCCCCGCTGCGCAACGACTACCTGGCCATCGAGACCTACCGCCGGGAGGCGGACGCCCGCATCGGCGCCCCCATCGTGGTCATGTCCGCCACCGACGACCCCGGACCACCGAGGAGGAGGCGCGGGCCTGGCACGGGCACACCACCGCCGGCGGCTCCGTCCACCTGTTCCGGGGCGGCCACTTCTACCTGGAGAGCCAGGGCGCACGCGTCGTCGAGGTGATCGGCGGCACCCTGCGCGACCACCTGGCCGGCCGGTACCGCCCCGAAGTGCCCGCCGTGCAGGACGCCTCGGGCCACCCTAAGGGGCTGGTGCCGCCCGTGCGGCGGCGCTAGACATGGGCGCCATGACAGCGACGGCCAAGGTGCCCAGCACCAAGGGACGGGTGCCCTTCCGCGACCACGCCACCTGGTACCGGATGACCGGCAGGCCGGGCGGCGGGCGCCCGGCCCTGGTCGTCGTGCACGGCGGCCCCGGCAGCACCCACGACTACCTGCGGAACCTGGCCGGGATCGCCGTCGGCGGCTGGCCGGTGGTGCACTACGACCAGCTCGGCAACGGCGGCTCCACCCACCTGCCGGACCAGCCGCCCGAGTTCTGGACCCCGGAGCTCTTCCTCGACGAACTCGACAACCTGCTGACCCGCCTCGGCATCGCCGGCGACTACGTGCTGCTCGGCCAGTCCTGGGGCGGCATGCTCGCCGCCTGGCACGCCGCCGGACGCCCGCCCGGACTGCGCGGCCTGATCGTGGCCGACGCGCCCGCCTCCTACCCGACCTGGCGCAGCGAGATGGAGGTCCTGCGCGCCGCGCTGCCCGACGGCGTCGACGAGGTGCTGCGCGCCCACGAGGCCGCCGGCACCACCGGCTCCGCCGAGTACACCGAGGCGATGCGCGTCTTCTACCGCAGACACGTCTGCCGGCTCGACCCGTGGCCCCGCGACTACGACGCCTCCTTCATGGAGATCGTGAACGACCCGACCGTCTACACCGCGATGAACGGCCCCAGCGAGTTCCACGTCGTCGGCTCGCTGCGCGACGTGTCCATCGAGCACCTCCTGCCCTCGGTCGCCGTACCCACCCTGGTCCTGTCCGGCCGGTACGACGAGGCGACGGACGCCGTCGTCCGGCCGTACCGCGAACTCGTCCCGGACGCCCGGCACGTGGTCTTCGAGGAGTCCAGCCACCTGCCCATCTGGAGGAGCCGGAGCGGTTCTTCCGCGTGCTCGCCGAGTTCCTCCTCGGCCTGGAGAAGGGATGACCGGCATGGATGCCGAACGGACCGGCACCGCCGTGGTGTTCCCCGGGATGAACCCGGTGCGCTACGCCGACCTCGCCCGGTTCCTGGTGGTCAACCCGGTGGCCCGCCGGCTGCTCGCCGAGGCGGACCACCGGCTCGGCCACTCGGTGCTCGACGGCCTGGAGCACGCGGAGGGCGACTACAGCGAGCACGCCCAGGTGGCGTTCATGGTCACCTGTGTCGCGCTCGCCGAATGGGCGCGCACCGAGCTGGGCGTCGAGGCGGACGCCGCCGTCGGGCCCAGCTTCGGCGGCAAACCCCTGACGGCGTTCAGCGGGTCACTGCCGTTCGGGGACGCCGTGTGGATGACCGCGGAACTCGCCCGCTGCATGGACGAGTTCTTCGCCACCCAGTGCCAGGACGTCGTCACCCACTCGTTCGTCCGGATCACCGCCGGACAGCTGGAGGAGATCCGCACCGAGCTGGACGCCGCCGGGCAGTGGAGCGACATCGCCTGCCACCTGGACCGCAGCATGTTCATGCTGTCGCTGCGGGAGCGGAACCTGGAGTGGCTGGACAAGAAGATCCGCGCACTCGGCGGCATGTCCCTCTACACCATGCGCCCACCGCTGCACTCGGCGTCCTTCGCCGGGCTGCGCACCATGGCCGAGGACCGGGTGCTCGGCGGTCTCGAGTTCGCCGACCCGGCGCTCCCGGTCGTCGCCGACCAGGACGGCACCGTGCTGCGCACCGGGGACGCCGTCCGGGAGATGCTGCTGGACTCCGTCGTCCGGGCGGTCCACTGGCCCATCGCCGTCGACGCGCTGCGTGGACTGGGCGTGGGGCGCGTGTGCGTGTGCGGCCCGGACGGTCTGTTCGGGCGGCTCGCCTGTACCCGGGAGAACTTCGAGGTGATCGCCGCCGACCCGGGACTGGCGCTGCGACCGCCGGGCCGGCGCTGAGCCGAGCGCCGGCCCGGCGCTCAGGCCGAGGCGGGGGAGTCGAGGGACGCGGACAGCGTCTCCCACAGCACCGCGGGCGTGCGGAAGCTGTCCAGGCTCAGCGCCTCCTCCCGGAACCGGACCTGGAACCGGCTCTCCAGGGCGCCGAGCAGTTCCACGGTGGCCAGCGAGTCCAGACCGTAGTCGCGCAGCGGGGCGTCCGGCGGCAGCGGCTCGTCGTCCGGCAGATAGGGAAGGAACTGCCGGACCGTCTCCTCGAACTCTTCTCGCATGTCAACTCCAGGCTGGTCGGGCGCCCTCGGCGCGCGGTCGGCTGCCGCAGCACGCTAGCCCGGCCGGCCCGCGCCTGCCGACCCCTACCTTCGCCGGCCGCGGCCGGCCGACCCGACGGAGGACCGCGATGAACCGACCGGCGCCCAGCGGCCTGTACGCGCGCTTCCTGCGCGGCCTCGACCGCTCACCCGACGGCACCGCCGTCCAGGCGGCCGGCCTGCGCCTCACCTACCGGCAGGCCCACGAACAGGCCCTGCTGTGGGCCGGGGCCCTTGCCGGACGGGCGGCGCGCACGGTCGGCGTGCTCGCCGGCAAGAGCCCCACCGCCTACGCCGGTGTGCTGGCCGCGCTCTGCGCCGGAGCCGCCGTCGTCCCGCTGCGGCCCGACTTCCCGGCGGCCCGCAACAGCCGCATGCTCACCGCATCCGGGGCCACCGCCCTCGTCGTCGACGAGGAGGGCGCCAAGACCCTGGGCGCGCTGGCGGAGGCGGGCGGCGACGCCCTGGCCGGCCTGCACGTCCTCGCCCCGGACGGCGGACCGGACGGCCCGGCGCCCTTCCCCGCGCTCTCGGCCGACCCCGCGCGCGCACTCCGCGAACCGCGCGAAGTCGCCCCCGAGGACGCCGCGTTCATCCTCTTCACCTCCGGCTCCACCGGCCGCCCCAAGGGTGTCGTCGTGACCCACGGGAACACCGACCACTACTTCCGGCTGCTCGACGAGCGCTACGACTTCACACCCGACGACACGTTCTCCCAGGCCTTCGACCTGAACTTCGACTGCGCGCTGTTCGACCTGTTCTGCGCCTGGGGTGCGGGGGCCACGGCCCTGGCGGTCCCGCCCGCCGCCTACCGGGACCTGCCCGGATTCCTCGCCGAACACGGGGTCACCGTCTGGTTCTCCACCCCGAGCGCCATCGACCTGGTGCGCAGGATGGGGGCCTGACCCCCGGCGCCCTGCCCGGCCTGCGCCTGAGCTTCTTCGCCGGGGATGCCTTCCGGTGCGGCGACGCCCGCGACTGGCAGGCGGCGGCGCCCGGCTCGGCGATCGAGAACCTGTACGGGCCCACCGAACTGACCGTCACGATCGCCGCCCACCGCTGGGCGGGCGCGGACTCCGAGGCCGTCGCCGTCAACGGCGTCGTGCCCATCGGCACGGTGCACCGGGGCCACCGGCACCTGCTGCTCGGCGACGACGGCCGGCCCGCCGAGAAGGAGGGGGAACTGCTCATCAGCGGACCCCAGTTGACCCGCGGCTACCTCGACCCCGGCGACGAGGAGGGCAGGTTCCTGCACCTGGACGGCGCCCGCTGGTACCGCACCGGCGACCGCGTCCGGCGCACCGGCGACGGGCAGCTCGCCTACCTGGGCCGGCTCGACTCCCAGGTCCAGGTGGCGGGCTGGCGCATCGAACTGGGCGAGGTCGAGCACGCGCTGCGGGAGGCGGGCCTGCCCGACGCGGTGGCGGTCGGCGCCGAGGGCCCGGCCGGGACCGTCCTCGTCGCCTTCTACACCGGGCCCGCCGTCGCCACCGCCGACCTCGTCGGCCGGCTGCGACGGCTGCTGCCCGACGGCGCGGTCCCGCGGCGCTTCCACCACCTCGACGAACTCCCGCTGAACGCCAACCGCAAGACCGACCGCACGACCCTCGCGACCTGGGCCTCGCAGCTCCTGTCCGGGCCGCGCCGCTAGGTCGTGTCCGCGAAGTCGCGTCGTTCGCCCGCAGGCCGGGCGCCGCGACGCAGGCGTGACTTCGCGGACATGCCCTAGGGGTCCCTAGGGGGTGTGTCCGGCCGAATCGCCACGCTAGCTTCGGCCGACCCGACATGCGTGGCGCGAGAGGCGGACATGGAACCCTTTGACCCTTCCCCGCGCGGCCCCTCGTGCACACCCTGCTGGACGAGGCGGCGGCCGAACGGCCCGACGCCCGCGCGGTGCGGGACGCGCGGGGCGGATGGACGTACCGCGAGACCGCCCGGCACAGCCACGCCGTCGCCGCCTGGCTGCGCGCCGCCGGCGTCGGCCCGGGGGACCGCGTGCTGGTCCAGTGGCCCACCGACCGCCGGCTCGTCGCCGTGCTGTACGGCGTCAGCCGCGCCGGCGCCGTCCTGGTCCCGGTCAACCCCGACACCCGGCCGTACCAACTGCGGGCCGTCGTCGACAGCGCCGAGCCCCGGCTCGTCCTCACCACCGGTGAACGCGACGTCGTGTGGAAGGAGATCGAGGACCTGATCGACGCAGGCCCGGTGCCGGAACCCGAGGGCGTCGCACCGGACGGCCTCGCCTTCCTCGTCTACACCTCCGGCAGCACCTCGGTGCCCAAGGGGGTGATCGAGCCGCACGCGCAGGTCGTGTTCGCCACCCGGGCGCTCGTCGCGGAACTCGGCTACCGGCCCGACGACGTCGTCCTGTGCCGGTTCCCGGTCTCCTGGGACTACGGCCTGTACAAGGTCCTGATGTGCGCCGCCGCCCGCTGCGAGATCGTGCTGGCCGGCGAGGAGTCGGACCTGACCCTGCTGCGCCGGATGCGCGAGGTCGGCGCCACCGTCGTCCCCGTCGTCCCCTCCTTCGCCACCATGATCGGCAAGCTCGCCGACCGCGAGCCCGGGCCGGACGGCGGCAACCGGGTGCGGCTGTTCACCAACACCGGCGCCGCACTGCCGCCGTCGACGGCGGACCGGCTGCGCGAGGCGTTCCCCGGCGCCGTCGTGGTGCGCCAGTACGGCCAGACCGAGTGCAAGCGGGTCTCCGTCATGCCGCCCGCCGAGGAGCACGAGCGGCCCGACTCGGTCGGCCGCCCCATCCGCGGCACCCGGGTGCTGATCCTCGGCCCTGACGGCACCGAGGTGCCCGCCGGGGAACTCGGCGAGATCGTCGCCACCGGACCGCACGTCATGCCCGGCTACTGGCGGGCACCGGAGATCAGCGCCCGCACCTTCCGCACCGACCCCGCCACCGGCGCCACGAGGCTCCACACCGGCGACTACGGACGGGTCGACGAGGAGGGCTACCTGTACTTCCACGGCCGGGTCGACGACATGTTCAAACGCAAGGGCATCCGGATGAGCACCCTGGAGATCGAGGCCGCGGCGATGGACGTCCCCGGAGTGCGGGCCGCCGGCGTCGTCCCGCCCGCCGGCGGCCGCGACCTCGCCATCTGCGTGGAGACCGATCTCGCCCCGCACACCGTGCTGCGTGAACTCGCCCAGCGGCTGGAGCCGTTGAAGGTGCCCTCGCTGTGCCACGTGGTCGACGCGTTCCCGCTCACCGCGCACGGCAAGAACGCGACGAAGGAGCTGGCCGCGCTGCTGGACCGGGTGTTCGCGGACCGCGCCCGGCCGGGCTCCGGCGAGGCCGCCCCCCGATGACCGGCGCCGTCACCGCGGCCGCCGGACGGCCTGCCGGACCCCGGAACACCACGGGGGGCACGCCCGTGGTCGTGGTCAGCAGCCTGGCCTCGGACGCCCACACCTGGAACCTGGTCTTCCTGCAACTCCTCATCGAGGAGGCCGGGTTCGACGTGGTGAACCTCGGGCCGTGCGTGCCGGACGACCTGCTGGTCGCCGAGTGCCGCGCCCGGCACGCCGCCATGGTGGTGATCAGCAGCGTCAACGGCCACGGCTACCAGGACGGGATGCGCGCCATCGGCCGGCTGCGGGCCTGTCCCGAACTGGCCGGAATCCCCGTCGTCATCGGGGGCAAGCTCGGAGTTTCCGCACACGGCCGCGCCGAGCGCGCCGAGGTCCTGCTCGCCGCCGGCTACGACGCCGTCTACGACGACACCGGCGGCACCGAGTCCTTCCGCGGCCTCCTCGCCTCGCTCACGGCGGTCACGGCGTGAGCTTCGGCGCGTTCGTCCGCCGGCACGCCGCGGCGGGCGAACTGGTCGTACAGCCACGCACCGGTTTCGGCGACCCGGCCCGGATGAGGGCCTGCCTCGCGGCCGTACGGGGAGCCCGCGCGACGACCGCCGGCACGCTCACCCTCGACAGCTACACCCGCCTCGGCGACCTGGAGTCCGCCGGCCGGGCGCTGCGCGAGGGCAACCCGCTCAACGGCTACCCGCTGCTCAACCACAGCACCCCCACCACCACCGCGATGCTCGACGGCCTCGCCGGCCCGGACTTCCCCGTCCAGGTGCGGCACGGCTCGGCCAAACCGCTGGGCATCGTCCGCGGCATGATCCGGGCCGGGCTGCACGCCACCGAGGGCGGCCCGGTGTCGTACTGCCTGCCCTACGGCCGCACCCCGCTCGCGGAGTCCGTCCGGGAGTGGGCCGCCGCCTGCGAAGTGCTGGCCGCCGCCGGGGAGCCGGGCACCGAGCCGCAGCTCGAGACCTTCGGCGGCTGCCTGATGGGGCAGCTGTGCCCGCCCGGACTGCTGGTCGCCGTCAGCGTCCTGGAGGCGATGTTCTTCCACGCCCACGGCCTGCGTTCGGTGTCGGTCAGCTACGCGCAGCAGACCAGCGCCGCGCAGGACGAGGAGGCCGTCCGCGCCCTGCGCCGGCTGTGCGCCGAGCTGCTGCCGGACACCGACTGGCACGTCGTCGTCTACGCGTACATGGGCATGTACCCGCAGACGCCCGCCGGCGCCCGTGAACTGCTCGCCGAGGCCGCCCGCCTGGCGGTCGCCACGGGCAGCGAGCGGCTCATCGTGAAGACGGTCGCCGAGGCGCACCGGCTGCCGACGGTCGCCGAGAACGTCGACGCGCTGGAACTCGCCGCCGAGGCCGCGTCCGAGGCCCGGCGCACCGGACCGGCGGCCGCGACGGCCGGTGACGGCGGCGAGACCTACGCCGAGGCGCGGACCCTGGTCGACGCGGTGCTCGACTGCGCGCCCGGCATCGGCGACGCGCTGGTCGCCGCCTTCGGACGCGGGCTGCTCGACGTCCCGTTCTGCCTGCACCCCGACAACGCGGGCCGCGCCCGCAGCTACCTGGCCGCCGACGGCCGCCTGCGCTGGTCCGACATCGGCTCCATGCCGCTGGCCGGCGTCGTCGGACCGCGTCCCGGCGGCGACCGGCTGACCGCGCGGGACCTCATGGCGGCCCTCTCCCACGTCCAGCGGACGTTCGACGCGAAGGCGCTGGAGGGGCCCGGCGCCCCCGCCGCCCTGACCTCCGGCTCCCGACCGAGCCCCGACCACCTGGTGAGGATGACGAAGGAATGACCGAGACCGCCTCCACCGAGCAGCTCGTCGGGGCCCTGCGCCGTTCCGTGCTCGACAACGAACTGCTGCGCCGGGAGAACGAGCGGCTGGCCGCCGAAGTGTCCGAGCCCGTCGCGGTCGTCGGCATGGCCTGCCGCTACCCCGGCGGTGCCACCACCCCGGACGGACTGTGGGACCTGGTCGCGTCGGGCACGGACGCCATCGGGCCGTTCCCCGCGGACCGCGGCTGGGACCGGGAGGCGCTGTACTCGCCGGTGCCGGGCACACCCGGGACCACGTACTCCTGCGAGGGCGGGTTCCTGTACGACGCCGCCGACTTCGACGCGGACTTCTTCGGCATCTCCCCGCGCGAGGCACTCGGCATGGACCCCCAGCAGCGGCTGCTGCTGGAGACCTCCTGGGAGGCGCTGGAACGGGCCCGGATCGTCCCGGCGTCGCTGCGCGGCAGCCGTACCGGTGTGTACGCCGGCGTGATGTACCACGACTACGGCCCCGGAAGCAGCGACGGCAGCCTCGTCTCCGGGCGGGTCGCCTACACGCTGGGCCTGGAGGGCCCCGCGCTGTCGCTGGACACCGCCTGCTCGTCCTCCCTGGTGGCCCTCCACCTGGCGGTGCAGGGTCTGCGCCGCGGCGACTGCGCACTGGCGCTGGCCGGCGGGGTCACCGTGATGACCGAGCCGGACATGTTCGTGTACTTCAGCGGCGAGCGGGGACTGTCCTCCGACGGCCGCTGCAAGGCGTTCTCCGCCCGCGCCGACGGCGTCGGCTGTGCGGAGGGCGCGGGCGTACTGGTGCTGGAGCGGCTCTCGGACGCGGTGCGCGCCGGGCGCCGGGTGCTCGCGGTGATCCGCGGCTCGGCCGTCAACCAGGACGGCGCCTCCAGCGGGCTCACGGCGCCCAACGGCCCGGCGCAGCAGCGCGTCATCGCCGCCGCCCTCGCCGACGCCCGCCTGACCCCGGAGGACGTCGACGCGGTCGAGGGCCACGGCACCGGCACCCGGCTGGGCGACCCGATCGAGGCCCAGGCGCTGCTGGCCGCATACGGCAGGGGCCGGGACGCCGCGCGGCCGCTCTGGCTCGGCACGGTGAAGTCCAACATCGGGCACACCCAGGCCGCGGCCGGCGCGGCCGGGGTGATCAAGATGATCCAGGCGCTGCGGCACGAGGTTCTGCCGCGCTCCCTGTACGCGGACGACCCCACGCCCGAGGTGGACTGGACGTCGGGCGCGGTACGGCTGCTGGCCGACGCGGTGCCGTGGCCGCGCGGCGGGCGGCCACGCCGGTTCGGGGTGTCCTCGTTCGGGATCAGCGGCACCAACGCGCACGTCCTGGTGGAGGAACCGCCGGAGGACCAGGCGGCCCCCGGCGTCGTCGAGGAGGGTGCTCCCGGCCACCGGGCCGCCGAAGCCGGTCCGGCCCGTGACGTGTCGGCGTGGCTGGTGTCGGGGCGCTCGGCGGCGGCCCTGGCGGGCCAGGCACAAGCGCTGGCGGACTGGGTGCGGGAACGTCCGGGGTTCCCGGTGGCGGCCGGCGCGCGCGCCCTCGCCACCACCCGGTCCGTGTTCGAGCACCGGGCGGTGGTGACCGGCCGGTCCACCGGTGAACTGCTCGCCGGTCTGGACGCGTTGGCCGAGGGGCGGGACGCCCCGGGGGTCGTGTCCGGGCGGGCCGGGGCGGTCCGGGCGGCGCTCGTGTTCTCCGGGCAGGGCTCCCAGCATCCCGGCATGGGAGCGGAACTCGCCGCCCGGTACCCGGTGTTCGCGGAGTCCTACGCCGAGGTCCGCGCCGCCTTCGACGGGCTGCTGCCCCGCCCGCTGGCGGACGTCGTGGCCTCCGGTGACGAACTGGACGAGACGGTCTTCACCCAGCCCGCCCTGTTCGCCCTGCACACCGCCCTGGCCCGGCTCCTGGAGTCCTTCGGCGTCACCCCGGCCGCCGTGGCCGGGCACTCCATCGGCGAGCTGTCCGCCGTCCACGTCGCCGGTGCCCTCGGCCTGGCGGACGCCGCCCGGCTGGTGGCCGCCCGCGCCCGGGTGATGCAGGTCCTGCCGCCCGGCGGCGCGATGGCGTCGGTCACCGCGGACCGGGAGACGCTCGCGGCGGTGCTCGCCGGCGGCACCGTACGACTCGGTGGCGGGGCGGCCGTGCCGAGCCCGGGGTTCCCCGGCGCCGACATCGCCGCGGTGAACTCGCCGCGGCACACCACCCTGTCGGGCGCCGCCGAAGCCGTCACGGCGGCCGTCGCGTTCCTGTCCGCGCACGGTGTGCGCACCGCGGCGCTGCCGGTGTCCCACGCCTTCCACTCCCGGCTGATGGACCCGGCCCTGCCCGCCCTCGCCGAGGCCGCCGCGGCCGTCTCCTGGCGGGCTCCGGCGATCCCCGTCGTGTCCACCCTCACCGGACTCACCCTCACGGCCGGGGAACTGGCCGACCCGGCACACTGGACCCGGCACGCCCGTGAGGCCGTCGACTTCCCCGCCGCCCTGACGACGCTCACCGGCGCCCACCGCGCCACCGCGCTCGTGGAGCTGGGCCCGGACCGCACCCTGACCACGCTGGCCGGCCACTTCCTCGACGCCGCCCCGGACCTCGACGTCACCGCGATCCCCGTGCTCCACCCCGCGCAGGACGAGACCGGGACCCTGACCACGGCCCTGGCCCGCCTGCACGTGGCCGGCGCCGCCGTCGACTGGCTCCCCGCCCTGACCCGGGACGGCGAACCGGAGACCGCGGACCCGGCCCTGCCGACGTACGCCTTCCGGCGCCGGCGCCACTGGCTCACCGCCGCGCCCGCCCGCGCGGCCGGACTGGACGCCACCGGGCACCCGATCCTGCCCGCCGTCACCACCGTCGCGGCGGACGGCACGCTGCTGCTCACCGGCACGCTCGCCCCGCACGCCACCCCCTGGCTCACCCACCACTTTGTCAACGCCGAGCCGCTGCTGCCGGGCGCGGCCCTCGTGGAACTCGCCCTGCACGCGGCGGACCACACCGACACCCCGTACCTGCGCGAACTGACCGTGCACACCCCCCTCACCCTCACCGAGGACCGCCCCACCGCCCTCCAGATCCACACCGGTACGCCCGACCCCGACACCGGCGAGCGCGCCCTGCGCGTCTTCTCCCGCTCCGCGGCCGACGCCCCGTGGACCCGTCACGCCGACGGTGTGCTGGCGCAGGGGCCGGGACCCCGGTTCGCGGACGTCGAGGTCCACGCGCCGGGGAACTGGCCGCCCGCCGGCGCCCGGAACGTCGACGTGACCGGCGCCTACACCGAGCTGGCCGCTCAGGGCCTCGGCTACGGCCCCTCCTTCCAGGGCCTGCGGGCCGCGTGGCGCCTCGGCGACGACGTGTTCGCCGAAGTCGCCCTGCCGGAGGGCGTGGACGCCACCGGGTACGGCATCCACCCGGCGCTGCTCGACGCGGCCCTGCACGCCGCCGCCCTCGTGGACGACGACGCCCGGCCCGGCAGCCCGCTGATCCCCTTCTCCTGGGACGAGGTGGTGCTGCACACGCCCGGCGCGACCGCGCTGCGCGTCCGGGTGCGCCGCACCGGAGCCGGCACGTCGGCGGTCACCTGCACGGACGGCCTGGGCACGCCGGTGTTCTCCACCGGAACCCTGGTGGCCCGGCCCGCGCGGGCGCGGACGGGTGGCCCGGCCCCCGTGCCGAACGAGAACCTGCTGGAGGTGTCCTGGGTTCCGGCGACGGCGACGGCGACGGCGACCGAGGCCGTCGCCCCGGCCCCGCACGGCCGGGCGGTCGTGGGCCCGTCCGTACCGGCGTTCGCCGGACCGGCGCACGTTCCGGCGTATCCGACGCTCGCCGCTCTGGCGGACGCGCTGTCCGCGGGCGCGCCGGAGCCCGACGTCGTCGTCGTCCCGTGCCTGGCGGACGGCGCGCCCGCCGATCTGCCGCCCGCCGACCTGCCGGCCGCCGTCCATGCGGCGGCGCACCGCATGCTCGGCGTCGTCCAGGCACGGATCGCCGACGAGCGCCTCGCCGGGTCGCGCGTAGCGGTCGTCACCCGCGGCGCGGTGGCCGCCGCCGACGGGGAGGCGCCCGGTGATCTGGTCGGCGGCGCGCTGTGGGGACTGGTGCGCAGCGCGGAGGCGGAGAGCCCCGGGACCTTCGTGCTCGTCGACGTCGACGGGCCGGTGGACGCGGCGGTGTTCGACGCCGCGCTGGCCACCGGCGAGCCCCAGGTCGCCGTGCGCGCCGGCCGGCTGCTCGTCCCCCGGCTCGCACGTCCCACGGCCCTGGTCGCACCGCCCGGCACCGAGCACTGGCGGGTCGCGGCGCCCTCGCCGGACGCGCACGGGCGGGCGGCCCTGGTCGCCGCGCCCGAGGCGGCGCTCCCGCTGGAACCGGGGCAGGTGCGGATCGGGGTGCGCGCGGCGGGACTCGACGCGCCCGACGCCTCGGTGGGCGCGGGACACGTCGAGGAAGTGGGACCCGGGGTGACCGGACTCGCCCCCGGTGACCGGGTCCTGGCGCTGCTGCCCGGCGGCGCGGGGCCCGTCGCGGTCGCCGACCAGGCGTCGGTGACCCGGCTGCCGGGGGAGTGGTCGTTCGCCGAGGCGGCGGGGCTGCCCGCCGGCCGGATCCGCGCCCTGGCCGGGGACCCCGGGCAGCTCTTCGAGCGCGCCGGCACCGAGCCGCCGGCCCCGTACCTCGGGGACCTCGGACGGGCCGCCGACGCGGTGCGGGCCGAGGGGGCGGTCAAGCCCGTGCTGCACGTGCCCCGGCGGTTCGGGCCGGACGACACGGTCCTGGTCACCGGCGGCACCGGAACCCTCGGCGGGCACGTCGCACGGCACCTGGTGACCGCGCACGGCGCACGCCGGCTGATCCTGGCGGGCCGCCGAGGGCCCGACGCGCCCGGCGCGGCCGAGGCCGTCGCCCGGCTCGCCGCCCTCGGCGCCGAGGCGCGGGCGGTGGCCTGCGACGTCGCCGACCCGGACGACCTCGCCGCGCTGCTGCTGTCCGTCCCGGCCGGACAGCGGCTCGCGGGCGTGGTGCACCTCGCCGGGGTGACCGACGACGGTGTCGTCGCGGCGCTGACCCCGCGGCGGATGGACGCGGTCCTGCGGCCCAAGGCCGACGCCGCCTGGCATCTGCACCAGCAGACCCGCGGCCTCGACCTCGACATGTTCGTGCTCTTCTCCTCCGGCGGCGGCACGCTCGGCGCCCCCGGCCAGGCCAACTACTCCTGCGCCAACGCCTTCCTCGACGGCCTGGCCGCCCACCGCCGCGGCCTCGGACTGCCCGCCCAGTCGCTGGCCTGGGGCCTGTGGACCGGCCAGGGCATGGCCGAGCGGATGTCCTCGACCGACGTCGCCCGCATGGCGGGCTCGGGCGTCGGCGGTCTCTCCGTCGACGAGGGTCTGGAACTGTTCGACCTCGCCCTCGCCGCCGGCGGACCCCAACTGCTCCCGTTCCGGCTGGACCTGGCGGCCCTGCGCCGGCCGGACGCCGACGTCCAGCCGATGTTCCGGGCGCTGGCCGGCCCGCCCCGCCGGGCCACCGCGGCCGGCGGCGAGGCGGCCGGTGACGCCGCCGCCCGCCTCCGCGAACGCCTCGCCGGACTCGACGTCCGGGAGGCCGAGCGGGCGCTCGCCGAACTCGTCCAGGCCCATGTGGCCGCCGTCCTCGGACACGGCTCGCCGACGGCCGTCGGGCTCGACCGGCCCTTCAAGGACGCCGGGTTCGACTCCCTGACCAGCATCGAGCTGCGCAACCGGCTGGCCACGGCCACCGGGCTGCGGCTGCCCGCCACCCTGGTCTTCGACCATCCGAGCGCCGCGGACGTCGCCGCGTACCTGCGGAGCTTGCTGCGGCCCGGCACCGGGCCGGAGCGCGAGCCTGGCGGCGACGAGACCTGGCTGCGGGACCTGTTCACCCGCATACCGCTGCAACGGCTGCGCTCCAGCGGCCTGCTGGACACCCTGATGGGCCTGGCCGGAGTGGCGGGCGCCGACCGGTTCCTGGCGGTGGACGACGCCGACATCGACGAGATGGACGCCGCCGAACTCATCGACATGCTGATGGTCGACGACGACTGACCGGCCCCTGAGGGGCGTCTCCCCGATCTTCGCGGGTCCGCGGCGTCCGCCGCGGCCTGATCCACGAAGACCGGGGAGAGGGCCCCTAGGCACCCCTATCCGGGCGGCCGCCGCGGGTCCGCGCCCGACCGGTAGGGGTACCAAGGCTTTTCGGCGCCGATCAGGATTCCCCATGCCACGAGCCCGTGACGAAGTGCTCCACGCTCGGTTGGCCGCTGAGTACGGGACTCCGCTGTACGTCTACGACCTCGACGACGTCGCCGAAGCGAAGGCGGACCTGTTCTCGTCGCTGCCCGAGGGCGTGGACCTCTACTACGCGTTGAAAGCCAACCCGCACCCCGACCTCGTCCGGACCCTCGGCGAGGACGGACCCGGAGCACCGGGCTGCGGCACGGAGATCAGCTCCACCGGTGAGCTGGCCGCCGTCCTCGCGGCCGGACTGCCCGCGGCCGGCTGCCTGTACACCGGACCCGGCAAGACGGCACACGAACTCGACGAGGCGATCCGGCTCGGCGTCCGCCTGTTCTCCACCGACTCCGTGACCGACGTCCGCCGGCTCGACTCGGTGGCCGCGCGGCGCGGGGTCCGGGCCGGGACCCTGCTGCGCGTCAACGCCGCCTCGGCGACCGCGACCACCAGCATCCGGATGACCGGTACGCCCTCGCAGTTCGGCTTCGACAGCGAGGACCTCGCCGGGGCGCTCGCCGAACTGCGCGGCGGCCCGGCCGGACCGGGCGGCCTGCGCGCGGTGGACGTCACGGGGATGCACTTCTTCCCGCTGAGCAACACCACCGACGAGGACAACCTGATCGGCGAGTTCCGCAACACCCTCGCCACGGCGGCCGAGTTGAGCCGTGTGCACGAGCTGCCGCTGCGGTACCTCGACATCGGCGGCGGGTTCAGCGTCCCCTACGGCGTCCCCGGCGCCCGTACCCGCTACCCCAAGCTGCGCACGGAGCTGGAGGCGGCGCTGGACGTGGAGTTCCCGCACTGGCGGGACGGCTCCCCGCGCATCGCGTTCGAGAGCGGGCGCTACCTGGCCGGCGGTTCCGGCACGCTGCTGGCCACCGTCACCAACGTCAAGGTCAGCCGCGGCCGCAAGTTCGTCATCACCGACGCCGGGATCAACACCTTCGGCGGCATGTCCGGACTCGGCCGGCTGCTGCCGGTCGCGGTCGAACCGGCCGGACCCGGCGAACCCGTGCAACGCGCCTCGCTCGTCGGCCCGTTGTGCACACCGGGCGATGTGCTCGGCCGGGAGATCGAGCTGCCCGAGCTGGCCCCCGGCGACCTGCTGGCGATCCCCAACGCCGGGGCGTACGGCCCCACGGCCAGCCTGCTGATGTTCCTCGGGCGGCCCGCGCCGACCGAGGTCACCGTCCGCGACGGCGCCGTCGTCTCGGCCTCGCGGCTCGTGCACAGCCGTTCGCCGCGATGACCGACCGAACCGAAAGCGAAGCATGCCGATGAGTGGGCCGAAGCTGCCTGAGAACCTCGCCGACCTGACCGGGCTGACCGCTCCGGAGCAGCGGCGCCGGCTGGTCGCACTGGTGCGTGAGGCCGGTGCCGCCGCGCTGCGCCGGATCGCTCCCGGGCAGCCCGGCGGCGAGGACCCCGCGGCCGACGCCGACCTGCCCTTCCGCGAGCAGGGGCTCGACTCGCTGGCCCTGGTCGACCTGCAGGAACGGCTCAGCGCCGCCACCGGCCTCGCCATCCCGCCCGCTGTGGCCTTCGACCACCCGACCCCGGCGCTGCTGGCCGAGTACCTGCGCGCCGAACTGCTCGGCGCGGCCCCGGCACCCGAGCGCCGGCCGGACCCGGCCGGCCCGGCGACGGGCGCCGGTGACCCCGGCGACCCGATCGCCATCGTCGGCATCGGCTGCCGGTTCCCCGGCGGCGTCACCTGCCCCGAGGACCTCTGGACGCTCGTCGACGAGGGCCGGGACGTCCTCGGCCCGTTCCCGGCCGACCGCGACTGGGCCCTGGACGGGTTCTTCGACCCCGACCCGGACCGCACCGGCACCAGCTACGCGGACCGCGGCGGCTTCCTCGACACCGCCACCCTGTTCGACCCGGAGTTCTTCGGCATCGGCCCCCGTGAGTCCGTCGCCATGGACCCCCAGCAGCGGCTGGTGCTGGAGACGGCCTGGCACGCCCTGGAGGACTCCGGCATCGACCCGCTGTCCCTGCGTGGCAGCGACACCGGCGTCTACGTGGGCGCCGAGCCGCACGAGTACGGCGTGCACACCGTGGACGCGCCCGAGGGCCTGGCCGGTCATCTGCTGACCGGCAACGCGCCGAGCGTCATCACCGGGCGCGTCGCCTACACGCTCGGCCTGGAGGGGCCGGCCGTCACCCTCGACACCGCCTGCTCCGGATCGGCCGTCGCGCTGCACCTCGCGGTCCGGGCCCTGCGGCGCGGGGAGTGCTCCCTCGCCCTGGCCGGCGGTGTCGCCGTCATGGGCAGCCCCGGCGTCTTCACGGCGTTCAGCCGGGCGCGGGGGCTCGCCGCGGACGGCAGGGTGAAGGCGTTCGCCGACGCGGCGGACGGCACCGGATTCTCCGAGGGTGTCGCCCTGTTCGTCATGGAACGGCTCTCCGCGGCCCGCCGGCGCGGACACCGGGTGCTGGCGCTGGTGCGGGGCACCGCGGTGAACCAGGACGGCGCCTCGAACGGCCTGACGGCCCCCAGCGGCCCGGCCCAGCGGCGGCTCATCGACCAGGCGCTGGCCGACGCCGGTCTGGCGTCCGCGGACGTCGCCGCGCTGGACGCCCACGGCACGGGGACCCGGCTGGGCGATCCGATCGAGGCGGGCGCGATCCTCGCCACCTACGGCCAGGACCGGCCGGCCGACGAGCCGCTGTGGCTCGGCTCCGTCAAGTCCAACCTCGGGCACACCCAGGCGGCGGCCGGCGCCGCGAGCGTCATCAAGATGGTCATGGCGATGCGGTACGGCCGGCTGCCGCGCTCCCTCCACATCGACGCGCCCTCGGGACACGTCGACTGGTCGGCCGGCGCGGTACGACTGCTGACCGAACCGGTGCCCTGGCCGCGCGGCGACCGTCCCCGCCGGGCCGGCGTCTCGGCGTTCGGCGTCAGCGGCACGAACGCCCACCTCATCCTGGAGGAGGCACCGGACGACGACCGTACGGGTGCGGAGCCCGAGCCCGTCCGGGACGCCGACACCCCCGAGGCCCCGCCGGCGGCGGAGCCCGGGCCCGTCCGGGACGCCGCCGCTCCCGACGTCCGGTCGGCGGACCCGGCCGGGGACGCCGTCCCCGTCGTCGTGTCCGCGCGCGGCGCGGCCGCCCTGCGGGCGCGGGCCGAGCAACTCGTCGGGATCGCCGCCGACCCCGCCGACCTCGCCTTCTCGCTCGCCACCACCCGTGCCACGCTGGCCGACCGCGCCGTGGTGGTCGCCGCCGGCCGGGCGGAACTCGACAGCGGACTGCGCGCCGTCGCGGCCGGACGGCCGGCCCCGCACGTGTTCACCGGCACCGCCGCCCAGGGCGCCCTCGCCTACCTGTTCACCGGCCAGGGAAGCCAGCGCGCCGGGGCCGGCCGCGAGCTGTACCGGCGGTATCCGGTGTACGCCGAGGCCCTGGACGAGGCGGCCGCCGAACTCGGCCTGCAACTGGAACGGCCGCTCACCGACGTCCTGTTCGCCGCCCCGGACTCCGGCACGGCCGCGCTGATCGACCGTACCGACTACGCCCAGCCGGCGCTGTTCGCGCTGGAGGTCGCGCTGTTCCGGCTGCTGGAGTCCTGGGGACTGCGGCCCGACGCCCTGGCCGGGCACTCGGTCGGCGAGTTCGCCGCCGCCCACGCGGCCGGTGTCCTGTCCCTGCCCGACGCGGCCCTCCTGGTGGCGGCCCGCGGCCGCCTCATGCGGGACCTTCCCTCGGGCGGCGCCATGACCGCCGTGGAGGCCGCCGAGGACGAGGTCCTGCCCCTGCTGGGCGAACTGACCGGCATCGCCGCCGTCAACGGCGACCGCGCCCTGGTCGTGTCCGGCGCCGGGCCGGAGGTCGCCCGGATCGCCGACCACTTCACCGCCCTCGGCCGGCGGGTGAGACCGCTGCGCGTGTCGCACGCGTTCCACTCTCCGCTCATGGCACCGGTGCTCGCGGAGTTCCGGCGCACCGCCCGCGTCGTGGACTTCCGGCCCGCCCGCATCCCCCTCGTGTCCACCGTGACGGGCCGCCCCGCGACCACCGGCGAACTCTCCGAACCCGGCTACTGGGTACGGCACATCAGCAGTCCCGTGCGGTTCCGCGACGCCGTGCGCGCCCTCACCGGACAGGGCGTCACCACCTTCCTGGAACTGGGCCCCGACGCCGTCCTGTCGGCGATGGGCCCGGCCTGCGTGGCCGACCCGGCGCCGCTCGCCTTCGCCCCGCTGCTGCGCGCCGGCCACGACGAGCCGCGCGGCGTGACGGACGCCGTCGCCACCGCCGTCGCCCGGGCGCCGACGCCGACTGGACCGCCCTCCTCGCCGGCCGCCGCCCGCGCCGCGTCGCGCTGCCGCCGTACCCCTTCCAGCGGCGCCGGTTCTGGCTCGCGCCGAAGCGGCCCGGGGCGGCCGCCGAGGCGCTCGGCCAGAGCACGGTCGACCACCCGATGCTCGGCGCCGCCATCCGGAGCGCCGGCGGCGACGAGACGGTGCTGACCGGCCGTCTCTCGCTGTCCGCGCTGCCCTGGCTGGCCGACCACACGATCGACGGCCTGGCCCTGCTCCCGGGCACCGCCCACCTGGAACTCGCCCTGCGGGCCGGGGCGGAGACGGGCTGCCCCGTGGTCGACGACCTCGCGATGGAGGCGCCGCTGACCGTCCCGGCGACCGGCGCCGTCACCCTCCAGATCCGCGTGGGAACGCCCGACGGGAGCGGCCGGCGCTCCGTGGAGGTGTACTCACGGCCCGAGGAGGCGCCCGTCGGCACGTCCTGGCGGCGCAACGCCGGCGGTACCCTGCGGACGTCCGCCGAGCCGCCGCCGGAGCCCGCCCCGGCCCAGTGGCCGCCGGACGGCGCCACCCCGGTCGACATATCAGCCCTCTATCGTCAACTCGCCGAGCGGGGCTACCAGTACGGACCCGCGTTCCGGGGGCTGCGTGCCGTGTGGCGGCGCGGTGCCGAGGTGTTCGCCGAGGTCGCCCTGCCCGAGGGCACCGACGCCCCGGGCTTCGCACCGCACCCCGCCCTGCTCGACGCCGCGCTGCACGCGACGGACTTCGCCTGGGGGACGGCCCCGACGCCCGGCTGCGGCTCCCGTTCGCCTGGAGCGGTGCCCGCGCGACGGCGACCGGGGCGACCTCGGCCCGGGTACGCGTGGTTGCCGAGTCCGACGACCGGGCCGCGCTCTCCCTGTGGGACCCGGCCGGCACGCCGCTCGCGACGATCGCCTCCTACCGGGTGCGAGAGGTCTCCGAGGAGCAGCTCAGGGCCGCCAAGGCCGCCGCCCGCGGCCCGCTGTACCAGGTGGAGTGGACGGCCGTACCCGTACAACCCGCTGAGCGCGGGCTGCCCGCCGCCGGGGACGCCGGCGCCCCGGAGCGGCCGGGAGCCGTCGTGCTGGCGGTGGCACCGGCGGCGGACGCGGGCCCCGACGGCGTACGGGCCGTCACCGGCCGCGTCCTCGACGCCGTGCGCGCCCGTCTCGCGGACCCCGCCGCGGCCGACACGGTCCTGGTGGTGGCGACCCGCGGCGCGGTCGCGGCCGCCGAGGGCGACGTCCCGGACCCGGCGCAGGCCGCCGTGTGGGGCCTCGTCCGCTCCGCGCAGGCCGAGCGTCCCGGCCGGCTCGTCCTGGCCGACCTCGACGGATCCCCGGACGCGGCCCGGCTGCTGGCCGCCGCGGTAGCGGGCGGCGAGGCGGAGGTGGCCGTCCGGGCCGGCCGGGTCCTGGTGCCCGGCCTCGCCCCCGTGCGCCCCGCGGATACCGACGGCACCCGTCCGCTCGACCCGGACGGCACCGTCCTGATCACCGGCGGCACCGGCGGGGTCGGCGCGCATGTCGCGCGGCACCTGGCGAGCGCCCACGGGGTGCGCCATCTGCTGCTGGCCGGCCGGAGCGGCCCGCAGGCGCCGGGCGCCCGCGCCCTGTCGGCCGAACTCGCCGCGCTCGGCGCGCACGCCACGATCGTCGCCTGCGACCTGGCCGACGCCCGGCAGACGGCCGCGCTGCTCGCGGAGATCCCCGCCGACCGGCCGCTCACCGCGGTCTTCCACGCCGCGGGCGTCGTCGACGACTGCCTCGTCACCGACCTCACCGCCGAGCGCCTGGACACCGTGCTGCGGCCCAAGGCCGACGCCGCCTGGCATCTGCACGAACTGACCCGGGACACGGATCTGTCCGCGTTCGTGCTCTTCTCCTCCACCGCCGCCCTCTACGACGCACCCGGCCAGGCCGGATACGCCGCGGCCAACGCCTACCTGGACGCCCTCGCCGGCCATCGCCGGGCCGCCGGACTGCCCGCCGTCTCCCTGGCCTGGGGCCTGTGGACCGGCACCGGCATGGGCGCCGGACTCGACGCCGCCGCGCTGGCCCGTATCCACCGCTCCGGCCTCGCCCCGCTCGACGCCGCCGAGAACCTCGCCCTCCTCGACCTGGCCCTGCTCGGCGCGCCGCCCGCGGCGGTACCGGTACGGATCGACACCCGCGCCCTGCGCGACCGCACCGGAGGCGTGCCGCCGCTGCTGCGGAAGCTGGTCGCCACGCCCGCGCGCACCGCCGCCGTGGACGCCGGGGCGTCCGCCGCCCGGCCGCCCGCGAGATCGCCGCACTGCCCGCCGCCGAGCGTGCCGGCCGACTGCTCGACCTGGTGCGCGGGCACGCGGCCACCGTCCTCGGCCACCAGGACGCGGAGGCCGTCGGCCGCACCCGGGCCTTCACCGACCTGGGCTTCGACTCGCTGTCCGCCGTGGAACTGCGCAGCCGGCTGCGGGCGGCGACCGGTCTGCCGCTGCCCGCCACCCTCGTCTTCGACTTCCCGACCCCCGACGCGCTGGCCCGCCACCTCGAGGAGTCGTTCACCGGCCTCGCCGGCGAGCCGCCGGCGGCATCGGCGCCGACGCGGGCCGCCACCCCGGCCGCGACGCCGGACGAGCCGATCGCCATCATCGGGATGGCCTGCCGCTATCCGGGATCCGTCGGCTCCCCGAGGACCTGTGGCGGCTGCTCGCCGACGGGACCGACGCCATCGGGCCGTTCCCCACCGACCGGGGCTGGCCGGCCGGCCTCTACGACCCGGACGGCACACGCACGGGAACCAGCGTCACCCGCGAGGGCGGGTTCCTGTACGACGCGGCCGAGTTCGACGCCGACTTCTTCGGGATGAGCCCCGGGAGGCCCGGGCGACGGACCCCCAGCAGCGGCTGCTGCTGGAGGTCGCCTGGGAGACGCTGGAACGCGCGGGCATCGACCCGCACACGCTGCGCGGCAGCGACACCGGTGTCTACGCGGGCGTGATGTACCACGACTGGGGCCTGCGCCTGGGCCCGCTGCCCGAGGAGGTCGCCGGATACCTCGGCAACGGCGGCCTGGCGAGCGTCGTCTCCGGGCGGGTGGCCTACGCCCTCGGCCTGGAGGGCCCGGCCCTCACCGTCGACACCGCCTGCTCCTCCTCGCTGGTCGCGGTGCACCTCGCGGCCCAGGCGCTGCGCGGCGGTGAGTGCGCGCTCGCGCTCGCCGGCGGTGTCACCGTGATGTCGACCGCCGACACCTTCGTCGACATGAGCCGCCAGGGCGGACAGGCCCGGACGGCCGCTGCAAGTCGTTCGGCGCGGGCGCCGACGGCACCGGCTGGAGCGAGGGTGTCGGCCTGCTGCTGCTGGAGCGGTTGTCCGACGCGCGCGCCAACGGTCACCGGGTGCTGGCGGTCGTGCGCGGTTCGGCGGTCAACCAGGACGGCGCCTCCAACGGGCTCACCGCGCCCAACGGTCCGGCGCAGCAGCGGGTGATCCGGGCCGCGCTCTCGGCCGCGGGGCTCGCCGCGCGCGACGTCGACGTGGTCGAGGGGCACGGCACCGGGACCCGGCTCGGCGACCCGATCGAGGCGCAGGCCCTGCTCGCCACCTACGGCCGGGACCGTGAGCCCGGGGACCCGCTCTGGCTCGGCTCGGTCAAGTCCAACATCGGCCACACGCAGGCGGCCGCCGGGGTCGCCGGGATCATCAAGACGGTACTGGCGATGGAGCACGGCGTGCTGCCCAAGTCGCTGCACTCCGGGACCCGTTCCGACCAGGTCGACTGGTCCGAGGGCGCGGTGGAACTGCTCGCCGAGGCCAGGCCCTGGCCGGGCCGCGGCGGACCCCGGCGGGGCGCGGTGTCCTCGTTCGGCATCAGCGGCACCAACGCCCACGTGATCCTGGAACAGGCCGGGCCGGCGGACGCCCCGGAGCGGCCGGGCACCGGACCGGAACCGGCCACCCGCCGCACCGTCGTGCCCTGGGTGGTCTCCGGCCGTTCCGCCGCGGCGCTGCGCGAACAGGCGGACAATCTGGCCGCGTTCGCGGCGACGACGGAGCCGGACCTCACCGCGCTGCTCGACGCCGGCGCCGCGCTGGCCACCGGCCGCGCGGCCCTCGAACACCGCGCCGTCGTCCTCGGCACGGACCGGGAGGCCCTGGTCCGCGGCCTGGACGCGCTGCCGCTCACCGACACCGTCCGCGACGGCAGGCTGGCCTTCCTGTTCACCGGCCAGGGCGCGCAGCGTCCCGGCATGGGCCGCGAGGCGCACGCGGTCTTCCCCGTCTTCGCCGACGCCCTCGACGAGGCGGTGGCCGCCCTGGACCGGCACCTCCCCGACCGCTGCGCGACGTGATGTGGGGTGACGACCCGGGCCTCCTGCGGCGCACCGAGTTCGCCCAGCCGGCCCTGTTCGCCGTGGAGACGGCGCTGTTCCGGCTGCTGGCCTCCTGGGGGGTGCGCCCCGACCTCCTGCTCGGCCACTCGATCGGTGAACTCACCGCCGCCCACGTGGCCGGCGTCTGGTCGCTCGACGACGCGGCGCGGCTGGTGGCCGCGCGGGGCCGCCTCATGCAGGCGCTCCCGGCGGGCGGCGCGATGGCCGCCGTACGGGCGACCGAGGCGGAGGTCGCGGCCCGCCTCACCCGGAACGTGGGCATCGCGGCGGTCAACGGCCCCTCGTCGACGGTGATTTCCGGCGACGCGACCGAAGTGCGGCGTATCACGGCCGAGTTCGACGCCCTCGGTGTCGCGACGACCGGACTGCGGGTCAGCCACGCCTTCCACTCGCCCCTGACGGAGCCGATGCTGGAGGCCTTCGGCGAGGTCGCCGGCACCCTGACGTACGCCGCCCCGAACCTCGCCCTGATCTCCTCCGTCACCGGCGGGCCCGCGGACCCGGCCGAGCTGTGCACGCCGGACTACTGGGTGCGCCAGGTGCGGGAGACGGTCCGGTTCGCCGACGGGATCGCGGCACTGGCCGGGCGGGGCACCGTCACCGCGCTGGAACTCGGGCCCGACGCGGTGCTCAGCGCGGCCGGCCAGGAGAGCGCGGGCGAGCACGACATCGCGTTCGCCCCCACCCTGCGCCGGACCGGCGGCGAGGAGGCGTCGCTCGTCGCCGGGCTCGGACGGGTGCACGCCCGCGGCGGCCGGGTCGACTGGGCGGCCTTCTTCGAGGGGCACGGGACGCGCCGATGGGACCTGCCGACCTACGCGTTCCAGCGCCGCCGCTACTGGCTCGACCCGGTCCGGACCCCGGGCGACCCCGGCGCGGCGGGCCAGGACGCCGTCGGCCACCCGATGCTGACCGCCGCCGTTGCCGTACCGGAGACGGACACCGTGGTGTTCACCGGCAGGCTGTCCGCCACCGACCCGTCCTGGATCGCCGGCCACGACGTGCTCGGCGGCGTCCTGCTCCCGGGCACCGCCTTCGTCGAACTCGCGCTGCGGGCCGGTGAGCACGTCGGCCGGGAACGGATCGAGGAGCTGACGCTGGAACGGCCGCTGCCGCTGCCGGCCGGCGTGCTGCTGCGGGTGGGCGTGGGCGCCGCCGCGGAAGACGGATCACGCACCGTCGCCGTGCACTCCCGGCCCGACGGCTCCGACGACGGCCCCTGGGTCCGCCACGCCACCGGCGTCCTCACGGCCCGCGCCGAGGCGGACGACGGGCACGAGGCGTTCGCCGCCCTCGCCGCCTGGCCGCCGCCGCACGCCGTCGAGCTGCCCGTCGCCGACGCCTACGACCGCCTCCTCGCCCGGGGGTACGACTACGGGCCCGCGTTCCAGGGCCTGCGCCGCGCCTGGCGCTCCGGCGACGACGTCTTCGCCGAGGTCGAACTGCCCGCCGAGGCCGCCGCCGGGGCCGCCGCGTACCGGCTGCACCCCGCGCTGCTCGACGCCGCGATGCACGCCGACCTGGTCGCCGACGGCGGGGACGGTCCGACCCTCCTGCCGTTCTCCTGGAACGGGGTCACCCTCGCGTCCGCCGGCCGCGGCGCCCTGCGCGTGCTGCTGCGCCGGCTGCGGGGCGAGGAGGAGACGGAGATCGCAGCCACCGACGCCGACGGCCGTCCGGTGCTGCACGTCCGTTCGCTCACCAGCCGCGCGGTACGCCCCGACCAGCTCGCGCCGCGCACCAGCGGCTCGCCGTACCGGCTCGACTGGGTCCCGGCCGACGGCCCGAGGGGCACGGTCCCACGCCACGAGGTGTGGACCGTCCTGGCCGCCCCCGGCGACGGTTCCGTGCCGCGGGCCGCCGCGGAGCTCACCGCCCGGACCCTGGCCCGGCTGCGGTCCTGGCTCACCGACGACGGCACCGCCGGCACCCTGCTCGTGGTGCGCACGGCGCGCGCGGTCGCGGCCCGGCCCGGCGACACCGTCGACGTCACCCAGGCCCCCGTCTGGGGCCTGGTACGCGCCGCACAGGCCGAACACCCCGGCCGCATCGTGCTCGTCGACGACGACGGCGGCGCGACCCCGGGCCCGGGCACGGACCGGGACGCAGCCTTCGACCCGTCGGTGCTCGCGCTCGGCGAGCCCGAGAGCGCGGTCCGCGAGGGAACCGTCCTCGTCCCCCGCCTCGTTCCGGTGGCGCCGCCCGCCCCGGCCGGGGACCACGCCGGCGCCTGGCGCGGCACGGTCCTGATCACCGGTGGGCTCGGCGGCATCGGCGGTCTCCTCGCCCGGCACCTGGTCCGCCGGCACGGCGTCCGGCACCTGGTCCTCACCGGCCGCCGCGGGCCCGCCACGCCCGGCGCGGCCGAACTGCGGGCCGAACTCGAAGCGCTGGGCGCGGACGTCACCCTGGCGGCCTGCGACGTCACCGACCGGACGCGGCTCGTCGCGGTGCTCGCCGCCGTCCCCGCGGAGCGGCCGCTCACCGCGGTGATCCACGCCGCCGGGGTCGCCGACCACGCGCTGACCACCGACCTCACCGAGGACCGCCTCACGGCCGTACTGCGGCCGAAGACCGAGGGCGCCTGGCATCTGCACGAACTCACCCGGGACCTGGACCTGAAGGCGTTCGTGCTGCTCTCCTCGGCCGGCGGCACGGCGCTGGCCGCCGGCCAGGGCAACTACGCGGCGGCCAACGTCTTCCTCGACGCGCTCGCCGCCCACCGCCGCGCCGAGGGCCTGACCGCGCTGTCGCTCGGCTACGGCATGTGGGCCGCCGACACCGGGCTCGGCGCGGTCACCGACGCCGACCTGGAACGCATGGCCCGGCTCGGGCTGCCCGCGCTCGACCCGGACGACGCCCGCACCCTCTTCGACGCCGCCCTCGGCCTCGACGAGCCGCACGTCACCGTGCTCCGCACCGACCGCCACGCCCTCGCCGCACGCGGCGACCGGCTCCCGGCGGTGCTCCGCGCCCTGGTACCGCGCCGCGGCGCCGCCTCCCGGCGACCGGAGGGCGCCGCACGGTTCACCGGGCTCGCCGGCCCCGAACGGCGGCGCGCGCTCCTGGAGGAGGTGCGCGGCACCCTGGCCGCCGTCCTCGGTCACACGGACGGCGACGGCATCGACCCGGACCGCCCGCTGCGCGACCTGGGCGTGGACTCCCTGGCGGCGGTCGAACTGCGCAACGCCCTCGGCACGGCGACCGGCACCCGGCTGCCCGCGACCCTGGTGTTCGACCACCCGACCGTCCGGGCCGTCGCCGCGTTCCTCGACGAACGCCTCCCGGCCCCGCCGGGACCCGCCGCGGCCGCCGAGCCGCCGGCCCCGCGGACCCCGGCCACCGAGCCGCCGGCCCCGCGGACCCCGGCCGCCGCGGCGGCGCCCGGCACTCCCCGGCCCGGGCGGCGCCCGGAGCACACCGACGACCCGATCGCGATCGTCGGCATCGGCTGCCGGTTCCCCGGAGACGTGCGGGGCGCCGAGGACCTGTGGCGGCTGGTCGCCGAGGGACGCGACGCGATCGGCGACTTCCCGGTGGACCGGGGCTGGGACACCGAGGCGATCTACGACCCCGAGCCGGGCGTTCCCGGCCGGACCTACGTACGGCGGGGCGGATTCCTCCACGACGCCGCCGACTTCGACCCCGAGTTCTTCGGCATCATGCCGCGCGAGGCCGTCGCCATGGACCCGCAGCAGCGCCTGCTGCTGGAGACCACCTGGGAGGCGTTCGAGGACGCCGGCATCGACCCGCACACGCTGCGCGGCAGCCGCACCGGCGTGTACGTCGGCATCATGTACGCCGAGTACGGCCGCCGCCCCGGCACCGCCCCCGACGACCTGGCCGGCTACCTCGGCAACGGCAGCGCGGGCAGCATCGCCTCCGGACGCGTCTCGTACTGCCTCGGTCTGGAGGGCCCGGCCGTCACCGTGGACACGGCGTGCTCGTCCTCGCTGGTCGCCCTGCACACCGCCGTCCAGGCGCTGCGCGCCGGGGAGACCGCCCTCGCGGTGGCCGGCGGCGTCACCGTGATGCCGACCCCTGAGATCTTCGTCGACTTCAGCCGGCAGCGGGGCCTGTCCCCGGACGGCCGGTGCCGGGCCTTCTCCGACGCGGCCGACGGCACCGGCTGGAGCGAGGGCGTCGGCCTGCTCGTACTGGAGCGGCTGTCCGACGCGCGCGCCAACGGTCACCGGGTGCTGGCGGTCGTGCGCGGTTCGGCGGTCAACCAGGACGGCGCCTCCAACGGGCTCACCGCGCCCAACGGTCCGGCGCAGCAGCGGGTGATCCGGGCCGCGCTCTCGGCCGCGGGGCTCGCCGCGCGCGACGTCGACGTGGTCGAGGGGCACGGCACCGGGACCCGGCTCGGCGACCCGATCGAGGCGCAGGCCCTGCTCGCCACCTACGGGCAGGACCGCACACCGGGACGGCCCCTGTGGCTCGGCTCGGTCAAGTCCAACATCGGCCACGCGCAGGCGGCCGCCGGGGTCAGCGGTGTCATCAAGATGGTGATGGCGCTGCGCCACCGTGAACTGCCCAGAACCCTGCACGCGGACGAGCCCAGCCGCCAGGTGGACTGGACCGAGGGCGACGTCCGCCTGCTCACCGGGGCACGGCCCTGGGAGGCGGACGGGCCCCGCCGGGCCGCGGTCTCCTCGTTCGGACTGAGCGGCACCAACGCCCACGTGATCCTGGAGGAGGCGCCCGAGAGCCCCGCGACGACCGCCGAGCGGACCCCGCCGGCCCCGGTGCCGCTGCTGCTGTCCGCCGCCTCGGCACGTCAACTCGGCGCTCAGGCGGCTCGGTTGCGGACCCTGCTGGTCACCGGCCCGGAGCCGCGGACGGACGACGTCGGGTACGCGCTGGCCACGACGCGTGCCGCGCTCGGGCACCGTGCGGCGATCCTCGCGGCCGACCGCGACGAGGCGCTGCGCGCCCTCGCCGCACTCGCGGCCGAGGACGCGCCGGATCCGGCCGTGCCGGTCCACCGCCGGGTCGCGGACACCGACGGACAGACGGCCTTCCTCTTCTCCGGTCAGGGCTGCCAGCGCCCCGGTATGGGACTCGAACTGGCCGCCGCTCAGCCCGTGTTCGCCGCCGCGTACGCCGAGGTGTGCGACCTGCTGGCTCCGCTGCTGGAGCGTCCGCTGCGGGACGTCGTCGCCGATCCGGACGCCACCGACCTGAACCGGACGGTGTACACGCAGACGGCCCTGTTCGCCCACGAGGTCGCCCTGTACCGGCTGCTGGAGTCCTGGGGCCTCCGGCCCGACATGGTCGCCGGGCACTCGGTCGGCGAGCTGGCCGCGGCGCACGTCGCCGGCGTGCTGTCGCTGCCCGACGCCTGCCGCCTGGTCGCCGCGCGCGGCCGGCTGATGCAGGCGCTGGAGCCGGGCGGCGCCATGGCCGCGATCCGGGCGGCCGAGGAGGACGTCCGCCCCCATCTGACCCCGGGCGTCCGCGTCGCCGCCGTCAACAGCCCGACCGCGACGGTGGTCTCCGGCACCGAGGCCGAAGTGCTGGCCCTCGCGGCCCGCTTCCCGCAAGCCTCACGGCTGAACGTCTCGCACGCCTTCCACTCGCCGCTCATGGAACCGATGCTGGACGAGTTCCGCGTGGTGGCCAAGGGCGTCGACCTCGCCGAGCCGGCCCTCCCGCTCGTTTCGACGGTCACCGGCCGGCTCGCGGCCCCCGGCGAACTCACCTCGCCGGACTACTGGGTGCGGCAGGTCCGGGACACCGTCCGCTTCGCCGACGCCGTACGCGCGATGGCCGCGCTAGGAGCGTCACGCTTCCTGGAACTGGGGCCGGACGCGGTGCTCGCCCCGCTGACCACGGCCACCCTGGACGGCCGGCGACCGCTCGCGGTGGCCGCCGCCCGCAGGGGCGCCGACGAGGCGCGCACCCTGACCGAGAGCCTCGCGCTGCTGCACACCGACGGTGCCGCGGTCGACTGGCGGGCCGTGCTGGCCGGCACCGGCGCGCGCCGGGTCGACCTGCCCACCTACGCCTTCGAGGCCCGCAGGTTCTGGTTCGACCCCGAACCGGTCCTCGCCGGCGCCGCCGCGCACGGCCAGGACGACGCCGGGCACCGGCTGCTCACCGCGGTGGTCGCCGCGCCGGAGACCGGGGGAGTCACCCTGACCGGCCGGCTGTCGCACGCGGCGCAGCCCTGGCTGGCCGACCACGACGTGCTCGGCACCGTGATGCTCCCCGGCACCGCCTACGTGGAACTCGCGGTACGCGCCGGGGAGGAGGCCGGCTGCCCGGTCGTGGAGGAGCTGACCATCGAGGCCGTGCTGCCGGTACCGGAGCGGGGCGCGGTCGCGATCCAGGCCGTGGTCGGCGGTGCCGACGAGCAGGACCGCCGCTCCCTCGCCGTGTACTCCCGGCAGGAGGGAGCCGGTCCGGACGTGCCGTGGACCCGGCACGCCACCGGAGTCCTCGCACCCGCCGGGGCCCCGGCGCCCGCCGCCGGGCCCGCCGCCTGGCCGCCGGCGGGCGCCGAGGAGGTCGACATCACCGACGTCTACGACTACCTGACCGGCCAGGGCTACCACTACGGCCCCACGTTCCGCGGGCTGCGCGGCATCTGGCGCCGGGGCCGGGAGGTGTTCGCCGAGGTGGCGCTCCCGGACGAGGCGGCCGGCGAGGCGGCCGAGTACCGCGTCCACCCCGCGCTGCTGGACGCCTCGCTCAGTGCCACCGACTTCCTCGGCGACCGCAGGCCGCAGGACGTCGGCGCGACGATGCTGCCGTTCGCCTGGACCGGGGTGAGCGTGCACTCCCGCGGCGCCTCCCGGCTCCGGGTGCGCATCGACTGGGCCGGCGCGGGCGCCCAGGCCGGTTCGGACGCCGTACGACTGGAACTCTCCGACGTCGAGGGGCGGCCGGTGGCCACCGTGGAGTCGCTCGTCGTCCGCGCCGTCACGCCCGAGCGGGTCGCCGCCGCGGCCGCCGCCCTGTCAGGCGCGCGTATGCGGGACACCGTGTTCCGGGTGGGCTGGGACTCGCTGCCGCTCGGCACCGCGAGCGCGGACACCCACGGCTGGGCCGTACTGCGCCCACCGGGCGGCGTCGCCTTCGAACTCCCCGAAGTCCCCGTCCACGCCGGTCTTCCCGATCTCCAGGCACACCTGGAGGCAGGCGCGCCGGTGCCCCCGGTGACAGTGTTCGCGTGCCCCGCCGGACCGCCGGCCCACGACGACGAGGTACCGGCCGCCACCGGTGCACTGCTGCGCTCCGTGCTGGACCTGCTGCGCGCCTGGCTGGCCGACGACCGGTTCGCCGGGTCCCGCCTGGTGGTCGTCACCCGGTCCGCCGTCGACACCGACGGCGTCGATCCGGCGCACGCGGCGGTGTGGGGCTGGTCCGCGCCGCGCAGGCCGAGCACCCCGGCCGGATCGTGCTGGCCGATCTGTCCGGCCACCGGTTCCCGCCCGCCCTGCTCGCCGCCGGCGAGGCCGAACTCGCCGTGCGCGGTGCCGACATCAAGGTGCCTCGGCTGACCCCGGTGCCCGCCTCGGCCCCCGAACGGCCGTCGGCCTGGGACCCGGACGGCACGGTCCTGGTCACCGGCGGCACGACCGGGCTCGGCGCCGTCGTCGCCCGGCACCTGGTGACCGCCCACGGCGTCAGGCACCTGCTGCTGGTCAGCCGGCGCGGTGCGGCGGCCCCGGGAGCGCGGGAGCTGGCCGCTTCGCTGACCGGGCTGGGCGCCACCGTCGAGACGGCCGCGTGCGACATCGCCGACCGGGCCGCACTGGCCGCCGTGCTCGCGGCGGTCCCCGCCGACCGCCCGCTGCGCGGCGTGGTGCACGCCGCCGGGGTGATGGACAACGCCACCCTCGGCGACCTCACCGCTGACCGGCTCGACCGCGTCCTGCGGCCGAAGGCCGCCGGCGGCTGGAACCTGCACGCCCTCACCCGGGACCTGGACCTGACGGCGTTCGTGCTCTTCTCCTCGGTGTCGGGGCTCGCCGTCGCCGCGGGGCAGGCCAACTACGCCGCCGCCAACCGTTTCCTGGACGCGCTCGCCGCCCACCGCCGCGCCACCGGCCGGCCCGCGACCTCGCTGTCCTTCGGACTGTGGACCGTCCGGACCGGCCTGGGCCGTGCCTCGGGCCTGCCGGACCCGGCCGAGGCCGAACGCGACGAGCGGCGGATGGCCGCCGCCGGAATGCCGCCGTTCTCCGAGGCCGAGGGGCTGGCCATGTTCGACGAGGCGGTCGCGCTCGACCAGCCGGCCCTGGTGCCGCTGCGCGTCGACACCGACCGCCTGGCCGGACTCGACGGCGACCTGCTCGCCCCGGTGCTGCGCGGCCTCGCCGTGCGCTCGGGCCCCGCGCGGCGCGTCACGGCGCGCACCGCGGGCGGCGGCACACCGGCCGCCGTCCACCGGCCGGGCGCCGACGCCGCCCTGCGCCGGCGCCTCGCGGAACTGCCCGCCGAGGAGGCCCTGGCGACCCTGGTCGACCTGGTCTGCGCCCAGGCCGCCGCCGTGCGCCACGGTGACGCCGGGGACGTCGACCCCGACCGCGGGTTCACCGACATGGGCCTGGACTCCCTGGCCGCCATCGAACTGCGCAACGCCCTGCAGTCCGCCACCGGTATCCGGCTGCCCGCGACCCTGATGTTCGACCACCCCAACCCGCGCTCGCTGGCCGGTCTGCTGGCCGAGGAGTTCGGGCTGACACCGGATCCACAGGAGACGGCGGGTGAGGACGACACGGACGCCGAGGTGGCGCGGACCGTCATGGCACTCAGCATCGACGACCTGGTCCGGGCCGCGCTCGGCGACCAGCAGGACCAGTAGACGGTTACGGGGCCCTGGCCGGAGCGTGCACCGATCCCGCTGGGACACACGGAAGGCAGAACTGACCATGGAACAACTCGACTGCGTCGTCATCGGCTACAACGAGGGCGACTTCCAGGACTACCGCGCCATGTGCGAGGGCAGCGGCGCCGGTTCGCCGACGCTGCAGATCTACAGCAAGGAGTACCTGGAGGTCGGCGGCCGCCACCTGTCCTGGATGGACGGGCTCAGCGCGCTGCGCAACAGGGCCACCGGGCGCAACGACCGCTACCACGTGGGCGAGGTGCACAACCTGGCCGGGCTGTACCTGAGCAACTTCCTGCGCAAGGCGGGCCTGAGCGCCGAGGCCGTGTCGCTGTTCAGCGCGGAACAGGAGCGCCTGGCGGACCTGCTGGAGCGCGGGCCGCGGGTGGTGGCGGTGACGACGACGTTCTACGTCAACATCATGCCGGTGCTGCCCGTCATCGACTTCGTACGGGCGTACGCGCCGGACGCGCACATCGTGGTCGGCGGCCCGCTGGTCGACAACATCTGCATGGACGGCGTCGAGGGTATGGCCCAGGACCTCCTGCACGGCATGGGCGCCGACAGCTACGTCGTGGAGTCCCAGGGCGAGGGCGCCCTGGTCGAACTGGTCCGGGCGGTACGGCGGGGCGGGCCGCTCGACGGCATCGCGAACCTGGTCACGCTCTCGGACGCGGGCCGCTGGGTCGCCGGGCCCAAGAAGCCGGAGGCCAACAACATCGACCACGCGGCGATCGACTGGTCCGGCTTCAGCCCGGAGCTGATCGGCACCACGGCCCAGACCCGTACCGCGCGGTCCTGCGCGTTCAAGTGCAGCTTCTGCGACTACCCGATGCGGGCGGGCGCGCTGACCACGGCCTCCGTGGACACGGTCCGGCAGGAGCTGCGCTCGATGGCCGAACTGGGCGTGAAGAACCTGGTGTTCGTGGACGACACCTTCAACGTCCCGCCCAAGCGGTTCAAGGAACTGTGCCGCATGCTGATCGAGGAGGACCTGGGGCTCAACTGGTACTCCTACTTCCGCTGTTCGAACGCCCGTGACGAGGAGACGTTCGACCTGGCGGCGCAGAGCGGCTGCCGCGGCGTCTTCCTCGGCATCGAGTCCGGCGACCAGGACATCCTCGCCGCGATGAACAAGCTGGCGCAGGACGCCCAGTACCGCAACGGCATAGCCCAGCTGAAACAGCGCGGGATCACCACCTTCGCCTCGATCATCGTCGGCTTCCCCGGTGAGAACGAGCGGACCGTGCAGAACACCATCGACTTCCTCAACGAGACCGGCCCGACCTTCTGGCGGGCGCAGCCGTGGTGGGGCAACCCGAAGGCCCCGGTCTACCAGCGCAAGGAGCTGCACGGCATCGAGGGCGAGGCCTACAACTGGTCGCACCACACGATGAACTCCCGTGAGGCGGCCAACTGGTGCGACGTGATGTTCGAGAAGGTCACCGAATCGGTCTGGCTGCCGCTGTACGACTTCGACTTCTGGGCGCTGCCCTACCTGGACGGCAAGGGCCTCAAGGTCGAGGACCTGGTGCCGATCCTGCGCGCCTCGCAGGAGATCATGCGCGAACGGGACCGGGCGACGCCGGACACCGTGCGGCTCACGTCCCTGAACGACGAGCTGTACAAGGCCGTCGCCGCGGTCGACATGGCGCCGTCACGGTTCGGGTTCGCCGCCGTGTGAGGGCGCGCGCGACGCCCGCGACGACGAGCAGGCCCCGGCGGTGCGCCGGGGGCCTGCTCGTCGCCGTACGGGCGATGCCGCTACGGCCTAGCAGCCGAAGTCGACGAGGTCGAACGTGGCGTAGTGGTCGGAGGTGTAGTAGTCCTCCCGGGTCTCCTCGCCGGTGACGATCCGGCGTGCGCCGCGCGTGGGGAGCCCGGCGTGATGACGGTGTACTCGTGGTAGTAGCCGCTCTGCCGGCTCGGCAGCACGCTCTCCCGGTTCTGGAAGACGGTCCCGTCCTGCGAGTAGGGGAACGGCCCGCCCTTGTCGATCAGATCGAGCGTGTCGTGGGCCTGTGAGGGGAGTTCGCCGTAGCAGATGCTGCCGGTGGAGGCGGCCGCCGCGTCCGCCGTGGTGGCGGAGACGGAGCCGCCCACGAGAAGGGCGGACAGCACGGCGGCGGCGACAGTGACACGAGATGCGCGTGGGGGAATCTCATGTCTTCATGATGACGCGCGTAGAGCGTGGCATGTCAATGTCAAACTTGCGGAGGTCGACGGAGTTTCGCGTGAAGTCACGTGAAGTTTCCGCGAGTTGACATGTCGTCTCCCCGGACCGGAAGGCCCTCGGCCTACGGCGCGGGACTCGCCCACGACGACGGGCACGGAGCGCGCGCCCCACGCGTTGGCACCATGCAGACACCGCACCGGGGACGTCCCCGGTGCGCCTCGGGGGAGTCCGGAAGGGGAGCGATGGGCAGGCGACCGGTGATCGATCTCAGGGAGTTCGGGGACGCGTTCCGCACGGACCCGCATCCGTACTACGCCAAGCTGCGCGAGCAGGGACCCGTGCACCGGGTGCGGCTCGGCGGGGCGGACACGGGCCAGCTGACCTGGCTGGTCGTCGGGTACGAGGAGGCGCGCGCCGCCCTCGCCGACCCCCGGCTCGCCAAGGACACCGCCCGGATCGGCTCGCCGATGATGGACGAGGAGAAGATCGGCAAGTACCTGCTGGTCACCGACCCGCCCCAGCACACCCGGCTGCGCTCCCTGGTCACCCGCGCCTTCACCATGCGCCGGGTGGAGCGGCTGCGCCCCCGGATCCAGCGGATCACCGACGACCTGCTGGACGAGATGCTGCCGCGCGGCCGTGCCGACCTCATCGAGGCGCTCGCCTACCCGCTGCCCCTCACCGTCATCTGCGAGCTCCTCGGCGTCCCGGACATGGACCGCGCGGAGTTCCGCCGGATCTCCACCGAGGTCGTCGCACCGACCAGCGCGGACACGGAGTACGACGCGGTCGTCGCCCTCGCCCGGTACCTCCGGGACCTGATCGAGGACAAGCGGTGCGCGGGCCCCACCGACGACCTGCTCAGCGACCTGATCCGCACCACCGCCGAGGACGGCGACCGGCTCTCCCCTCGGGAACTGAGCGGCATGGCCTATCTGCTGCTCATCGCCGGCCACGAGACCACCGTCAACCTCATCGGCAACGGCGTCCACGCCCTCCTCACCCACCCCGACCAGCTCGCCGCCCTGCGCGCCGACACCGAGGGGCTCCTCGACGGCGCCGTCGAGGAGATGCTGCGCTACGAGGGCCCGGTGGAGACCGGCACGTACCGGTACGCCGCCGAATCCCTGGAGATCGCCGGCACGGTGATCGACAAGGGCCAGTCGGTGTTGATCGGGCTCACCGCCGCCGGCCGCGACGGCGACCGCTTCGCCGGCCCGGACCGGTTCGACATCCGCCGCGACGCCCGCGGCCACCTCGCCTTCGGCCACGGCATCCACTACTGCCTGGGCGCGCCCCTGGCCCGCCTGGAGGGCCGTATCGCCATCGGCACCCTCCTGGAGCGCGCCCCCGGTCTCGCCCTCGACGGCGCCCCGGGCGAGTGGCTGCCGGGCATGCTGATGCGGGGGATGCGCGGCCTGCCCGTGCGCTGGTGAACCACGGCCGGGGCCAGCCACGGCCCGGGCGGCCCGGGCGGCCCGGGTTCAGCCGTACGACGGCTGGACCCGGTCCTGGATCTCCAGCAGCCGCACCGGGCGGCGCTCCCGCCGCGACACCTCGCAGGCCTCGGCGATCCGCAGCGCCTGCAGTGCCTCCTGGCCGTCGCACGGGTTGGGCCGCTCACCGCGCAGCACCTCGACGAAGGCGCGCAGTTCGGCCTCGTAGGCCGGTCCGAACCGCTCCAGGAACCCGGTCCAGGGCCTGGACGCGGCCGGTGGCCCGGTCGGCTCGGTGGACGCGACCGGCGTACGGTCGTCCAGGCCCACCACGACCGTGTCCCGCTCCCCGGCCAGCTCCATCCGGACGTCGTACCCGGCGCCGTTCAGCCGGGTCGCCGTCGCCGTGGCGAGCGTGCCGTCGTCCAGGGTGAGCAGGGCCCCGCCGGTGCTGACGTCCCCGGCCTGGCGGAACATCGGCGGCCCGGCGTCCGAGCCGGCCGCGTACACGTCCGTCACCTCGCGGCCCGTCACCCAGCGCAGCGCGTCGAAGTCGTGGATCAGGGTGTCCCGGAACAGGCCGCCGGACAGCGGCAGCCACTCCGGCGGGGGAGGGGACTGGTCGGAGGTCGTCGCCCGTACGGTGTGCAGCCGTCCGAGCCGGCCCGAGCGCACCGCCTCCCGGGCGCCCGCGTAGCCCGCGTCGAAACGCCGCTGGAAACCCATCTGCAGCACCGTGCCCGCCGCCTCGACCTCGGCGAGCGCGTGCAGGGTGCCCGGCAGGTCGAGCGCTATGGGCTTCTCGCAGAAGACCGGCAGGCCGGACCGGGCCGCCCGCCCGATCAGCTCGGCGTGCGCGGCGGTCGCCGTGGTGATCACCACCGCGTCCACGCCCCACCGGAAGATCTCCTCCACCCCCGGCGCCGCCGTCTCGCCCAGCCGGTGGGCCAGCGCCTGTGCCCGCGCCGGGTCCGCGTCGGTCAGGATCAGCGACCCGACCTCGCGACTGCGGCTGAGCGTGTTCGCATGAATGGTGCCGATGCGGCCCGTACCGATGACCCCGATGCGCATGGAAACAAAGTGAGGGCGGACCCGGGGCCCTGTCAATCGCAATGTCCGGACAACCGGACTACACGACTTCCCGTCATCCGGGCACACGGCTACGCTCGAGTCCGTGCCCAAACCAGTTGTGGACCCGACCGTGTCACTCGATCTCCGTGTGGACCGCAGTTCCCCGGTGCCGTTGTACTTCCAGCTCTCCCAGCAGCTCGAAGCCGCGATCGAGCACGGCGGCCTCACGCCCGGCAGCCTGCTGGGCAACGAGATCGAGCTTGCCGCCCGGCTCGGCCTGTCCCGGCCCACGGTCCGCCAGGCCATCCAGTCCCTCGTCGACAAGGGCCTGCTGGTCCGCCGCCGGGGCGTGGGCACCCAGGTGGTGCACAGCCAGGTCAAGCGTCCCCTGGAGCTGAGCAGCCTCTACGACGACCTGGAGGCCGCCGGGCAGCGGCCCGAGACCAAGGTCCTGGTCAACACCGTCGTCCCCGCCTCCGCCGAGATCGCCGTCGCGCTCGGGGTGCCCGAGGGCGGCGACGTCCACCGCGTCGAGCGGCTGCGCCTCGCGCACGGCGAGCCGATGGCGTACCTGACCAACCACCTGCCGCCCGGCCTGCTCGACCTGGAGACCGGCCGGCTGGAGGCCACCGGCCTGTACCGGCTGATGCGCTCGGCGGGAATCACCCTGCACAGCGCCCGCCAGTCCATCGGCGCCCGGGGCGCCACGGCCGCCGAGGCCGAGCGGCTCTCCGAGGCGGAGGGCGCCCCGCTGCTCACCATGCGGCGCACCACCTTCGACGACACCGGCCGCGCGGTGGAGTTCGGCGACCACACCTACCGTCCGAGCCGCTACGCCTTCGAGTTCCAGCTCCTTGTCCGCCCCTGAGCCGCCGGCCGCCACGGCCGCGCCCACCGGACCCGTGCGCCCTTGATCGTTTGCGCCCATGTCACGTCGCAATGTCCGGACAAGGTGGCGGGCAGGGGCTCCCCGGCGGTGTCACGGGTGTTCGCCGTGTTCGATACTGGAGTGTTGGGGGCCGCCGAGATGATCGCCGGCCCCTTGCGTACGGACGGACACGGCAAGAAGGGCACGGCCTCGTGGCACGGTTTCGGACCTGGGTAGGCATCGCGCTGGCAGGGGCACTCTCGGTGTCCCTGGCGGGGTGCAGCAGCACCGGCGGCAAACGGGCGGAGGACGCCCGCAAGGCCGCCGCGGCCCAGGGTCGGGCGGCGGTGAACACCCCCGCTGGACCTTCGCGATGATCACCCACTCGGGAGACGGCGACACCTTCTGGGACATCGTGCAGAGCGGCGCCAAGCAGGCCGCCCTCAAGGACAACATCAACTTCCTGTACTCGCACGACGACGAGGCCCAGCAGCAGGCCCAGCTCGTGGACGCGGCGGTCGACAAGAAGGTCGACGCCATCATCGTCACCCTCGCCAAGCCCGACGCCCTGAAGGCCGCCGTCGCCCGCGCCGAGAAGGCCGGCATCCCGGTGATCACCGTGAACTCCGGCTCCGAGGAGTCCAAGGCCTTCGGCGCCCTCACCCACATCGGCCAGGACGAGACCGTCGCCGGCGAGGCCGTCGGCGAGGAGCTGAACAAGCGCGGGAAGAAGAAGGCCCTGTGCGTCCTGCATGAACAGGGCAACGTCGGTCACGAGCAGCGCTGCGACGGCGTGGCCAAGACCTTCCACGGCACGGTGCGGAAGCTCTACGTCAACGGCACCAACATGCCCGACACCCAGTCCGCGATCGAGGCCAAGCTCCAGGCGGACTCCTCCCTGGACGCGGTCGTCACCCTCGGCGCCCCGTACGCCGACACCGCCGTGCAGGCGAAGAAGGGCGCGGGCAGCAAGGCGGAGATCGACACCTTCGACCTCAACGCCAAGGTCGCCGCCGAGCTGAAGGACGGCACCCTCGGCTTCGCCGTGGACCAGCAGCCCTACCTCCAGGGCTACCAGGCCGTCGACCTGCTCTGGCTGTACAAGTACAACGGCGACGTCCTCGGCGGCGGCCGGCCCGTGCTGACCGGCCCGCAGATCGTCACCAGGGACCAGGCCGCCGCGCTGGCCGAGTACACCGAGCGGGGCACCCGATGAACGCCACGCTCGAACAGGCGCGGGACGACGCACTCCCGGCCGGCCCGACGCTGCGGAAGCTGCTCGCCCGCCCGGAGCTGGGCTCGGTGGTCGGCGCGCTCGCCGTCTTCGTCTTCTTCGCCTTCGCCGCCGACGGCTTCCTGCGCGCCGCCAGCCTCAGCACGGTCCTGTACGCCTCCTCGACCATCGGCATCATGGCGGTCCCCGTGGCGCTGCTGATGATCGGCGGCGAGTTCGACCTGTCCGCCGGTGTGCTGGTGACGTCCTCGGCGCTCGTCTCGTCGATGTTCAGCTACCAGATGACCGCGAACACCTGGGTCGGTGTGGGCGTGTCACTGCTGGTCACCCTGGCGATCGGCGCCTTCAACGGCTTCATGCTCACCCGCACGAAACTGCCCAGCTTCATCATCACGCTCGGCACCTTCCTGATGCTGACCGGCATGAACCTCGGCTTCACCAAGCTGATCGACGACACGGTCTCCACCAAGAGCATCGCCGACATGGAGGGCTTCCCGAGCGCCCACGCCGTCTTCGCCTCCACCCTCACCGTCGGCGGCGTCGACTTCAAGGTCACCATCCTGTGGTGGCTCGGCCTGGTCGCCCTCGCCTCCTGGATCCTGCTGCGCACCCGCGCCGGCAACTGGATCTTCGCGGCCGGCGGCAACCAGGACGCGGCCCGCGCGGTCGGCGTCCCGGTCGCCGCGACGAAGATCGGCCTCTACATGGGCGTCGCCCTCGGCGCCTGGATCTCCGGCCAGCACCTGCTCTTCTCCTTCGACGCCGTCCAGTCCGGCGAGGGCGTCGGCAACGAGCTGATCTACATCATCGCGGCCGTCATCGGCGGCTGCCTCATCACCGGCGGCTACGGCAGCGCCGTCGGCTCCGCGGTCGGCGCGCTCCTGTTCGGCATGACCAGCAAGGGCATCGTCTTCGCCGAGTGGAACCCGGACTGGTTCAAGTTCTTCCTGGGAGCCATGCTGCTCCTCGCGACCCTGCTCAACGCCTGGGTCCGCAAGCGCGCGGAGGCCAACAAGTGAGTTCTCTCGTCGAGCTGACCGACGTCAGCAAGCACTACGGCACCGTCCGCGCCCTCGAAGGCGTCTCCCTGGAGGTCCACCCCGGGGAGATCACCTGCGTCCTCGGCGACAACGGGGCCGGCAAGTCCACCCTGATCAAGATCGTCGCGGGCCTGCACCGGCACGACGGCGGCACCCTGCGCATCGAGGGCGAGGAGACCACCCTCTCCTCGCCGCGCGAGGCCCTGGACCGGGGCATCGCCACGGTCTACCAGGACCTCGCCGTCGTTCCCCTGATGCCGGTCTGGCGCAACTTCTTCCTCGGCTCCGAGCCCCGCAAGGGCAGGGGCCCCTTCAAGCGCCTGGACACCGACCTCATGCGCCGCACCACCCGCGATGCCCTGCTCCGCATGGGCATCGACCTGCGCGACGTCGACCAGCCCATCGGCACCCTCTCCGGCGGCGAGCGCCAGTGCGTCGCGATCGCCCGCGCCGTCCACTTCGGCGCGAAGGTCCTGATCCTGGACGAGCCGACGGCGGCGCTGGGCGTGAAGCAGTCGGGCGTGGTGCTGAAGTACGTGGCGGCGGCACGCGACGAGGGCCTGGGCGTCGTACTGATCACCCACAACCCGCACCACGCGTACCTGGTCGGCGACCGGTTCGTCCTGCTGCGGCGCGGCACGATGGTGGGCAATCACACAAGGGACGGGATCACCCTGGACGAGCTGACCCAGCAGATGGCGGGAGGGTCCGACCTGGACGCTCTCCGCCATGAGCTGCAGCGGAGTTGAGGGGGCGCGTCCGGCACCGCTCCCACGCCTGCCGCGTCCGTCGGCCTGTACGGCACCCGCCCGCGCGGTGAGGCAGAATCGAGCAACGATGAGCACCTACCGCGACCTCACCGCCCCCATCGGCTCCCGCCGGGCCCCCGTGCTCCGCACGGTCGGGACCAGGGAACGCCGCTCGCACCTGACCGCGCCCCGCGTGCCCACGGTCGGCATCGACATCGGCGGCACCAAGGTCATGGCGGGCGTGGTGGACGCCGACGGCAACATCCTGGAGAAGCTCCGCACGGAGACCCCGGACAAGTCCAAGAGCCCCAAGGTCGTCGAGGACACCATCGCCGAGCTGGTCCTGGACCTGTCCGACCGGCACGACGTGCACGCGGTCGGCATCGGCGCCGCAGGCTGGGTCGACGCCGACCGCAACCGCGTCCTCTTCGCGCCCCACCTGTCCTGGCGCAACGAGCCCCTGCGGGACCGCCTGGCCAGCCGCCTGTCGGTACCGGTCCTGGTCGACAACGACGCCAACACCGCCGCCTGGGCGGAGTGGCGCTTCGGCGCCGGCCGCGGCGAGGACCACCTGGTCATGATCACGCTCGGCACCGGTATCGGCGGCGCCATCCTGGAGGACGGCCAGGTCAAGCGCGGCAAGTACGGCGTGGCGGGTGAGTTCGGCCACATGCAGGTGGTGCCCGGCGGCCACCGCTGCCCGTGCGGCAACCGCGGCTGCTGGGAGCAGTACAGCTCCGGCAACGCGCTCGTCCGGGAGGCCAAGGAGCTGGCCGCGGCCGACTCCCCGGTGGCCTACGGGATCATCGAGCACGTCAAGGGCGCCATCGACGACATCTCCGGCCCGATGATCACCGAGCTGGCCCGCGAGGGCGACGCCATGTGCATCGAGCTGCTGCAGGACATCGGCCAGTGGCTCGGCGTCGGCATCGCCAACCTGGCGGCGGCCCTCGACCCGTCCTGCTTCGTGATCGGCGGCGGCGTCAGTGCCGCCGACGACCTGCTCATCGGCCCCGCCCGGGACGCCTTCAAACGCCACCTCACCGGCCGCGGCTACCGCCCCGAGGCCCGTATCACCCGCGCCCAGCTCGGCCCGAGGCCGGCATGGTGGGCGCCGCCGACCTCGCCCGGCTGGTGGCCCGGCGGTTCCGGCGGGCCAAGCGGCGCCGGGTGGAACGCTACGAACGCTACGAGCGGTTCGCGCAGGCCCGCCGCGACCAGGACACCGCATGACCACATCACTGCCGCACCAGGCCGCGCCGCCGGACGAGCCGCGCCGGGCCGTCGAGAACCCCGCCACCGGGCGAAGCGCAGGATGCTCACGCTGCTGATCATCGTGCTGCTCATCGGCGTCCCCGCGGGCTACCTGGTGATCTCCGCCAACCAGAGCCGCAGCAGCGGCAAGGACAAGGAGGCGAAGTACTCGGCGACCGGCCTCAGCCCGGGCTTCCCCTCCAAGGTGCAGCGCCGTCTCTACCAGGTGGCCGTACCGCACCCCGCCGACTACATCGCCTACTACGAGACCAACAACTGGAAGACCAGCCGGCTGTACATACAGTTCCGCACCAACAGCGCCGGCCTGGACAGCTTCCTGGGCGCCATGGGCGTACGACGGGACGAGCTGAAGAAGGACGCCAAGCCGATCAGCGCCCGCGACCGGAAGGTCTCCGGCTGGAACTTCTCCGGACCCGGCCAGTGGTACGGGCTGGCCCACCCGCAGAAGAACCCGGCGCCCACCCAGGACGTCCTCGTGAACATGGCGGACCCGAACTTCCCGATGGTGTACGTCGTCTCCCGCACCGTCCCGTAACGCGGCCCCGGGCGGCCGCCGGGCCCACGGCACCGGTGCCGCACGGCCGCCGGACCCGTTGTCGTACCCCGCCCGTAGAGTCGAGGACGTCCGGTCGGTCCAGAACCCGGGCGGGAGGTGGCAGAACGTATGAGCGGTGGTACGACCGCGGTCGCGGGACCCGTGGCAGGGCCCGGCCGGACCGGGAACCCGGTACCGGTGCGCCTCGCGTCCGTCTACCTGCCCGCGCCCCTCCCGCGCGAGAGCCGGATCGCCTTCTGGGACCCCGAGGGCGGCCCGCTGCCCACCGACGGCGGGTCCGGCGCGCCCGCCGTGGAGGAGCTGACCGTCGTACGACCCCACGGAGCGGGAGCCCGCCGCAGGCAGGTGCCCGCGCTGACCCTGTCGGTCGCCGAGGCCCTCCCCTGCTCGTACGGGCCCGGCGCGACCCGGCCGCCCACCCGGCCACTGCCTGCTGGGGCGCCGCCGCGCTGCACGCCCTGCGCCTCGTCGCCCGGGGCCGCCTCCTGCCCGGCCTGACCCCGGCCGGCCACGACGCCTGGCGGGCCGGTCCGCTGGAACCCGGCGACATCACCCACCTGCGCGCGGTGGCCGCCGCCCTGCCGCCCGAGGGCCACGCCGTCCCGCTGCCGGAGCCCGGTCCGCTGCGGCTGCCCGAGCCCGAGGCGCTGGTCCGCTCCTTCCTGGACGCGGTCGCCGACACCCTGCCCCGCACCCCGGCGGCCGCCCACACCGCCGGCCGCCCCTTCGCCGCCCGGGAGCCCCAGTCCCTGCCGCACGCCCACGACTGGGCCGCGGAGGTCGCCGCCGGCATGGACGCGGGCGTACGGATCTCCCTGCGCCTCGACCTGTCCGCGTACGACGTCTTCGACGCCGGAGCCGCGGAGGGCGCCCGCGCCGCCGGGGCCGCGATCGTCCAGGTGCACAGCCTCGCCGACCCCACCCTGATGACCGACGCGGCCGCCCTGTGGGCCGGTGAGGCGGACGCGGCGTTCGGCCCGCGCGCCCACGTGGACGCCGCCCTCGCCGTACGGCGCGCCGCCCGGGCGTGGCCGCCGCTGCACCGGCTCACCGAGCAGGACGTCCCCGACGTCCTCGCCCTGTCGGAGGAGGAACTGGGCGACCTGCTCGGCGTGGCCACCGCGCGGCTCGCCGCCGCCGGGGTGGCAGTGCACTGGCCCCGGGACCTCGCCCGCGACCTCAGCGCCGCCGCCGTGGTGCGCCCGGCGCCCGGCTCGGCGACCGACGGCACCGGGTTCTTCGAGAGCGAGGAGCTGCTGCGGTTCAGCTGGCAGCTCGCGCTCGGCGGGGAACCGCTCAGCGAGGCCGAGATGGACGCGCTCGCCGAGGCCCACCGGCCGGTCGTACGGCTCCGGGACCGCTGGGTACTGGTCGATCCGGCCCTGGTCCGCAAGGCCCGCAAACGCGAACTGGGTCTGCTGGACCCGGTCGACGCGCTGTCCGTGGCCCTCACCGGCACCGCCGAGGTGGACGGCGAGAGCGTCGAGGCCGTGCCCGCCGGCGCGCTGGCCGCCCTGCGCGACCGCCTCACCGCGGGGCTGCACCCGGCCGAACCGCCCGCCGGACTCGACGCCACCCTCCGCGACTACCAGGCGCGCGGTCTGGCCTGGCTCGACCTGATGACCTCCCTCGGCCTCGGCGGCTGCCTCGCCGACGACATGGGCCTCGGCAAGACCGTCACGCTCATCGCCCTGCACCTGAAGCGGGCCCGCACCGAACCGACCCTGGTGGTCTGCCCGGCGTCCCTGCTGGGCAACTGGCAGCGCGAGATCAACCGGTTCGCGCCCGGCGTCCCCGTCCGCCGCTTCCACGGTCCCGACCGCACCCTGGACGGCCTGGCCGGCGGCTTCGTCCTCACCACGTACGGCACGATGCGCTCCACCGCCGAGCGGCTCGCCGGGCAGCCGTGGGGCATGGTCGTCGCCGACGAGGCGCAGCACGTGAAGAACCCCTACTCCGCCACCGCCAAGGCGCTGCGCACCATCCCGGCGCCCGCGCGCGTGGCCCTCACCGGCACCCCGGTGGAGAACAACCTCTCCGAACTGTGGGCCCTGCTCGACTGGACCACCCCCGGTCTCCTCGGCCCGCTGAAGTCCTTCCGCGCCCGGCACGCGCGCGCGGTGGAGAACGGCGAGGACCAGGAGGCGGTGGAGCGGCTGTCCCGGCTGGTCCGCCCCTTCCTGCTGCGCCGCAAGAAGTCCGACCCCGGCATCGTCCCCGAGCTGCCGCCCAAGACCGAGACCGACCACCCGGTGCCGCTCACCCGGGAACAGGCCGCCCTGTACGAGGCGGTGGTGCGCGAGTCCATGCTGGCCATCGAGACGGCGGAGGGCATCGGCCGACGGGGCCTGGTCCTGAAACTGCTCGGCGCACTGAAGCAGATCTGCGACCACCCCGCGCTGTACCTGAAGGAGGACGCCCGCGCCGACCGGCTGTCCGCCCGCTCCGGCAAACTCGCCCTGCTGGACGAGCTGCTGGACACCGTGCTCGCCGAGGACGGCTCCGCCCTCGTCTTCACCCAGTACGTCGGCATGGCCCGGCTCATCACCGCCCACCTGTCCGCCCGCGCGGTCCCCGTGGACCTGCTGCACGGCGGTACGCCGGTCCCAGAGCGCGAGCGCATGGTCGACCGCTTCCAGGACGGCGCGACGCCGGTGCTGGTGCTTTCGCTGAAGGCGGCCGGCACCGGCCTCAACCTCACTCGCGCCGGCCACGTCGTCCACTTCGACCGCTGGTGGAACCCGGCCGTCGAGGAGCAGGCCACCGACCGTGCCTACCGCATCGGTCAGACCCAGCCCGTCCAGGTCCACCGCCTGGTCACCGAGGGCACGGTCGAGGACCGCATCGCCGAGATGCTCGCCTCCAAACGAGCCCTGGCCGACGCCATCCTCGGCTCCGGCGAGTCCGCCCTGACGGAACTGACGGACCGCGAACTGTCCGACCTGGTCTCCCTGCGGAGGACGTCGTGACGGCCGGGGAGCCCCGCCCCGCAGACGCCGCCCGCGAGGCCCTGCGAGCGGCACGCCGGCGCACCGGGACCACGGGGAACGAGACGTCCCCCGAGCCGGACGGCCCACCGGCCACGCCGCCCGCGTCCGGCACCGAGCCCGGCGCGGGACCTGCCTGCACTGCTGAGCCTCGCCCCGCCGACGTCGCGAGGGCGGCCCTGCGTCCCACCGACGCGCCCCAGCCCCACGACGCGGTCTCGTCGGCGACCGTGACTCCCTCCGACGAAGGGCGCCCCGGCGATGTCGCGCGGGAGGCGCTGCGTGCGACTCGGCGGGAGGCGTCGCGGGCCCGGGCGGCGGAAGGCGGTGCGCGGCGCGGGGGCCGCGCGTCCGCGAGCCGGGCCGCCGGGCCGTCCCGGGCGCCGGCCGGTTCCGGGCGGCCTGGTGAGGAGCCCCGGGCCGCGCGCGCCCAAGCCGTGCAGGACATGCGGCAGTTCCTGAACAGCGCCTTCCGTATGCCCTCCTGGACCGACGACCCGGACGGCCCGGACGGCCTGGGTGATCCGGAGACCCCGGACACGACCGGGGCACCGGAACCCCTGGAACCCCCGAAACCCCCGGAATCCGCGAAGTCCGTGGAGACCAGGCACGAGCCGGACGCCGTCGGCGCCCCCGCCCGCCCGGACGATCGCGCGGCCGCGCCTTTGCAGGTGCCCGGCACCATGGCCACACCGCACCGGGACTCCGAACTCCGCCGCACCTTCCCGGCGTTCGCGCCCCGCGCCGTCCAGGACGAGGACACCGCGTTCGCCGGGACCTGGTGGGGCAACTCCTGGGTCGACGCGCTGGAGCGGGGCGCGCTGGACGTCAAGCGGCTGGTCCGGGGCCGGGGTTACGCGGACGCGGGCAACGTGGACGCGATCACGGTGACCCCGGGCTCGGTGCTGGCGTACGTGCGCGGGAGCCGGCCGCGGCCGTACCGGGTGCAGGTGCGACTGCGGACCCTGGACGACGCCGACTGGGAGCGGTTCCTGGACACGGCCGCGGACCGGCCGGGCCACATCGCGGCGCTGCTCGACAAGGAGCTGCCCGAGTCACTGGCCGACTGCGGTGTGCCCCTGCTGCCCGGCCCCGGCGATCTCGCCCCGCGCTGCAGCTGCCCCGACTCGGGCCACCCCTGCAAGCACGCCGCCGCCCTCTGCTACCAGACGGCGCGCCTGCTCGACGCCGACCCCTTCGTGCTGCTCCTGCTGCGCGGCCGCGGCGAGCGCGAGCTGCTGGACGCGCTGTCCCGCCGCAGCGCCGCCCGGGCGGCCCGCGCCGCCCAGGAAGGGGCACCGCGCTCCCTGCCCGGAGTCCGCGCCACCGACGCCCTCGCCCCGCGCCGGCTGCCCGCGCCGCCGCAGCCGTTGCCGGCGCCGCCGCACCCCGAGCAGCCGCCGGTGTACCCGGCGGCGCCCGGCGGTCCGGACCCGTTCGCGCTGGACCAGCTCGCCACCGACGCCGCCGCCCGCGCGCACGCCCTGCTCACCACCGGACACGACCCGGTCGGTGGTCTCACGCTCTGGCAGGACGCCGTACGGCTCGCCGCGGCCCGACCGGGCTCCGGCCTGACCGCGGCCACCCGCGCCCTCTACGCCACGCTCGCCGCGGCCGTCGGCCGTACCCCGGCCGACCTGGCCCGCGCGGTCGCCGCCTGGCGGCAGGGCGGCCCGGAGGGACTGGCCGTCCTGGAGGAACCCTGGGACCCGCCGGCCGGCCGCTTCGACCGGGCCCGCCCGCTGCTGCTCGCCGCCGATCTCCCGGCGTTCCGGCCCTGGCGCAACCACCTCACCCACCCACGCGGCCACGTCCAGCTCCGCCTGGGCCGCGACGGCCTGTGGTACGCCTACGAGTCGGAGCCGGGCCATGACGACTGGTGGCCCCGGGGCACTCCCGACCTGGACCCGGTGGGAGCCCTGACCGGCCTGGGCACCCCGGACGACGCGTAGGCCGCGCCCGGGAACTCCGAGGCGCGGCCCGCGAGGTGAGGAGCGGTACTCACGTCACCGGAGCGCGCATCCTCAGACCCCGGCGCCCTCCACCCCGTTCGCCTCGCGGGCGCCGGGCACCGCAGCGGCCGAGTCACGCGGCAGGACACTGGGCCACCAGGCCCGCGGGCCGATGTCGAGCACCAGGGCCGGGACCAGAAGCGAGCGGACCACCAGGGTGTCCAGCAGCACGCCGAAGGCCACGATGAACGCGATCTGCACCAGGAAGGCCAGCGGGATGACCGTCAGGGCGGCGAACGTGGCGGCCAGCACCACGCCGGCCGAGGTGATCACCCCTCCGGTCGTGGTCAGCCCGCGCAGCACACCCTGCCGGTTGCCGTGGACCAGTGCCTCCTCCCGCACCCGGGACATCAGGAAGATGTTGTAGTCGACGCCCAGTGCCACCAGGAACACGAACCCGTACAGCGGCACCGACGCGTCCGCACCGCCGAAGCCGAACACGTGCTTGAAGACGAGCGAGGAAACGCCGAGCGTGGCCAGGAAGTTGAGCGCGACCGTCACCACCAGCAGCACCGGCACGAGCAGGGAGCGCAGCAGCAGGACGAGGATCAGCAGGATGATCCCCAGCACGACGGGCACGATGACGTTGCGGTCGCGGGCGGAGGTCTGCTGGGTGTCGTACTGCTGGGCCGTGTAGCCGCCGACCAGCGCGTCGGCTCCGGGCACCGCGTGCACCCGGGCGCGCAGCCGCTCGATCGTCCGCTTGGCGGCGTCGCTGTCCGCCGAGGCATCCAGGGTGGCGTCGATGCGGACCCGCCCGTCCACGACCTTCGGCGCCCCGCCGCCGGGCCGCCCGGACGCCGACACGGCGGCGGCCGACGCCACCCCGTCGGTGCCCTTCGCCGCGGCGGTCACCCGCGCGGCCCGGCCGGCGTCGGCGATGATGACGGCCGGGTTGCCGGACCCGCCGGGGAAGTGCTCGCCGAGCGTCTTCTGGGCGGCGACCGACGGGGCGTCGTTCACGAAGATCTCGTCGAGGGGCACGCCCTTCGCCGACAGCGAGGGGGCGAAGGCCGCGAGCACGGCGAGGCCGAGCGCGGTCACCACCCAGACCGCGCGCGGGCGGGCACCCACCTTGCCGGCGACGCGGTGCCACACCCCGTGCCCCTCCACGGACGCGTCCGACTCGCGCGGCCGGGACGGCCAGTAGGCGACGCGGCCCAGCAGCGCCAGCACGGCCGGCAGGAACGTGAGCGCGGAGAGCACGGCGCAGACGATGCCGATGGCGCCGACCGGCCCGAGGGCGCGGTTGTTGGTGAGGTCGCTGGCGAGCAGCGCCAGCAGCGCGAGTGCCACGGTGGCGGCGCTGGCGGTGATCGCGCCGAACGACCTGCGCACCGCCGCCATCGCGGCCGCGGCACGGGCCTGGCCCGTCGCCAGCTCCTCGCGGAACCGCGCGGCCAGCAGCAGCGCGTAGTCGGTGGCGGCGCCGATCACGAGGATGGAGAGGATGCCCTGCACCTGCCCGTCCACCCGGACCACGCCGTGGTCGGCCAGCGCGTAGACGACCGCGCACGCGAGTCCGAGGGCGAACACCGCGCCGAGGATGATCACGAAGGGCAGCAGGACGCTGCGGTAGACCAGGAGCAGGATCAGCAGCACGGCGCCGAGCGCCACGCCCAGCAGCAGCCCGTCGATGCCCGCGAAGGCGTCCCCGAGGTCGGCCTGGCTCGCCGCCGGGCCCGCGATCTCCGCCGTCGTGCCCGGCACGCTCCGCGCCGCCCCGCGCACGTCGTCCAGCACGTCGGGCAGCCGGTCGCCCAGATCGGGCCGCAGCTGGACGACGGCCTGCAGCGCCTTTCCGTCCGCGGAGGGCAGCGCGGGCGACGGCGCGCCGACGATCCCGGTCCGTCCGGCGAGCGCCGCCACGGCCCGGGTGGCGGTCGCGCGCCGGTCCTCCGTGATCCGGTTCCCGTCAGCCGTCCAGACGACGATCGCGGGCAGGGTCTCCGCCTCGTCGAACGCCTCGCGGGCCTTGAGCACCTTGGTCGACTCCGCGCTCTGCGGCAGGAAGGCGGACTGGTCGTTCGTGGCGACCTCGCCCAGTTTCCCGGCGTAGGGCCCGAGCGTTCCGCCCACGCCGAGCCAGACGAACAGCAGGACGAGCGGCACGAGCCAACGGGTCCAGCCGGGTGTCGCTCTCATGCGTCTCCTCGAAATCATCGGTGTGACCAATTGAGTCAGTCGTAAAGTATCTCAATGATCGAGTAATCATATACTGGGGCGATGTACGGGACCGAACACGCCTCGCCGTCTCTTCCGGGGGACGACCCCACGGGGTTGCAGTCCTTCGCGGTCCTTCTGCGCCGGCTCAACGGCGAGTTCAACCGCGTCGCCCACGAGTTCGCCCAGACCCAGGGTCTCCACCTCACCGACGTCCAGGCCCTCGTGGCGATTCTGGACGCCGATCCCGAGGAAGGCCCGATGACGCCCGGGCGGCTGCGCAGGCGGCTCGACCTCACCTCCGGCGCCATGACCGCCTGCCTGGACCGTCTGGAGCGGGCCGGGCACATCCGGCGCGTCCGCGCGGCCGACGACCGCCGCGTCGTCCATCTGCACTACGCGGAGGCGGCCAGAGGCGTCGCCCGGGACTTCTTCCAGCCCCTGGCCCGCGGCACCGAGGCCGCGCGGCAGCGCTTCAGTCCGGCGGAGCTGGGCGTGGTCGCCCGCTTCCTCGAGGAGATGAACCGGGAACTCGCCCTCCTGCGCAGCGGTCCCGACTCCCGCGCGCACGGCCGGTGACCCGCGCGGGCGCACGACGACGAGCCCCGCAGGCGAGGCCTGCGGGGCTCGTGGGACGTTCGGGCCGGCGGACCGCGGGGTCCGGCGGGGACCGGGCGGCACGGACCCGAGGGCGCCGGCGCGCGGACGCCCGCTACGGGGCCGTTCGCCGGCGGGCGGGACCCGGGTTCAGCACTGGGCGGACGCCGGGAGCCCGGCCCGCGCGTCCCCGCGCAAGTACACGGCGCTGACGTAGCCGTATCCGACGCCCGTGCCGCCGTACATGTAGATCCAGATATTGTTCCGGTAGCCGTTGTCCACGATCGTCTCGCCGTAGACCCAGCAGTACGCCGTGTACGTGTGGCCGACCTGCAGCGTGCTCATCCACGCGTAGCCGCTTCCGGGCCCGTAGCGGAGGTTCACCGCGGTGTAGGGCGCGATGGTGTACGCGTCGGACGCCGCGGCCGACGCGTGGACGGCGGGCGGCGCCGATGGCGTGGCCGCGGAGGCGCCGGGGGCGGCCGCGGCCAGCAGCCCGGCGGCGAGCAGCACTCCGGCGACGGCGGCTTTGGCCTTGACCCTCAGGTGGGTGATCACAGTGGGCTCTCCAACTCGTGTCGACGTGACGCGTGATCAGCACTGCGCGGAGGCGGGCAGGTTGGCGTACTCGTCGCCCCTGAAGTAGACGGCGCTGCTGTAGCCGTCCGCGAAGCCGATCCAGATGTCGTTCGTGTAGCCGTTGTCCGTGACGGTCTGGCCGTGCGTCCAGCAGTAGGCCGTGTAGGAGCGGCCGGCGGTCAGGGTCGCCAGGTAGGCGCTGTCCTTGGTGGGCAGCTTGCGGACGTTGACGTTGGTGTAGGGCACGACGGTGTACGGCGTCTCGGCCGGCGCCGCGACGGCGGCGGCGGCCGAGACGCCCACCGCGAGCGCGGTGGCCAGTGCGACGACGGCGGTCCTTGTGCGCATGACGGTTCCCCTGGAGTGTCGGCGACGGTCCCGGCCGGAGCCGGTCCCCGTCGCCCGTCCGGCTGGTCGGGACGATCATGCTCATGCCGGAGCGGGGTGCGGCAATGCATTCGATCCTGGTCGAAAGGTTCACCGCTCCGGCGGGAGGGGTCCGCCGCGTCCCGAAGCCCCGCGGCCGGCGCCCCTGTGGCTTGAATGATCATTGTCCGGTCCCGGGTCCGCGGCCGACACTGCCGGGGGTGACCTGAACGGCGGGAACGGACGCTGGTGTGAAACGCATACATTTCACGGCCGAGGACCTGGCGCGGACCCGCCTGGCCACGACGCTCGGCGCGGCGGCGGAGACCTTGGACAGCGTCAGGCTGCTGCGGGAGCGCGGCCTCGGCCTGGCCTTCCGCCCGTGGCAGGCATCCGTCCGGGGACGGCTGGACGGTCAGGCGAAGCCGCTGTCCGCGCTGATGCCGGAGCGCGGGCCGGTGATCGACATGGTGAGCCTGGCGGGCGACGCGCCGTCGATCGAGGAGGCGGTGGACAACTTCCTGGGAGCGCCCCGGGACCTGATGCGCATCGAACTCGAGCCCATCGCCTTCCATCCCTCCCACCGGACCTGGGCCCGGAACCTGATGGACGGCGACCGGGAAGCGCGGCTCGACGTCGCCGCGGCGCTCAGACACGTCCACGCGGTGAACCTCGCCCCCTTCGCGAGACGGGTGCGGTCCCATCTGGCCGCGATGCGCTCGGCCTGCGCGCACACCCTGGCCGAGGCGGGTGTCGAGGGGCTCCTCACGGACCTGTGCACCCCGTTGCTGCACTGGCGTCCGCCCGTGCTCGAGGTGCGCCATCCCCGTGACGCGGACGTCCACCTCGGCGGACGCGGTCTCGTGATCACGCCCACGTTCTTCTCGTCGGAGCAGGTGGAACTGCTGCAGTCCCCCTCGAACCCGACCGCGCGCCCGTCCTGGCGGTGCCCGCCGTCACCGGGGCCGCGGTCGGCGCCCCGCTGTGGGACGTGGGCGAGAGCACCGACCGGTCCCTCGGCGATCTGCTGGGGCGTACGCGGGCGGCGGCGCTGGCGGCGGTCGCCGACGGCTGCGGCACGACGGAGCTGTCCCGCCGCCTGGGCATCTCGGCGGCAGCCGCGAGCCATCACGCCACCGTGCTGCGCGGGGCCGGCCTGATCACCACCGGACGGGAGGGCAAGGCGGTGCTGCACGTCCTCACGCCCCTGGGCGCCGCCCTGCTGGAGGCGACCGGGGCGTAGCGTCATGCGTCCTGTCAGCTCTTCAGGAACTCCCTGGGCACCCGGCGAATCAGGTCGGCGATGCCTAACCGGAGGACGGGTTGCTGCTTTTCAGGGGCGACGACGTATCGAGGCCGATCGCGATGCCGACCTTCGTGGTCCGCTGTGACCGCCTACGCCTCGCCCGGCGCCATAACGGTCTTCCATCACAGCGTTCACGACATACCGGGAGTTTCTCTGTCGAACCGGGTGACAGGCTGTCAGCGCGCTGCAATACTCTCTGCAACTCCCGCCACGGCGGCCTGCTGGTAAACCTCACAGTTACCGGAAACGATCATGATCCTTTTCGGACGGTCTGCCTCTCTCGGCCGTGTCAGAGGCAGTGCTTGGCGTTGGAACGGAACAGTAGTCCCGCAAATGGACATAGCTCTTGTCATGGGCCCACTCCGGGTGGACGCGATCAGCGAACTGTCGGGGCTCAGCGGGGTTGTCGCGGCGATCGGGGGCATCACATCGCACCCTGCCAATATCTTGAGAGCGAGAGGCGTTCCTCTGCTTGTCGCAGTAGACGGGCTGGATCAGGTGTCGGACGGCTCTTTCGTGGAGCTCGACTGCTATAGCGGAAGTCTCAGAGTGATCTCATGCGATTCCGATACCTGATTGCTGTACCGTTCGAGTCACACGGATCGGAAATCGTGTCCTTCCGGGGTGATGAGCGCCCGGACGGTGTTGTCTCCGCATCCGTCGTTCCAGCAGCGTCTATTGGTGCACTCGACTTCCGACTGCTGGAGCCGGCGTTCGCCGAAGCTCCCATTCTCGTTGGCCTGCCTCGGGCCGCCTTCCGATTCGACGCACCGAAGAACGTGATCGAATACACCGGCATACCCACTCCTCGTACCTGCTGGACACGTCTCCTCAACGATCAGGGCCTCTGCGATCGCTGGCTGACTCGGCGGAGAGCCGCTGTGGACACCTTGCGGTCGCTCCTGCTGGAACTGAGCACCGCAATCCAGTGCAAAGAGCCGGCGCAATTGCTACGTCTGGTGCGCGTCGTTGCGGCGCACATCGCTGCCTCCGGCGCCAGTATGCTGCTTACCTCGCTGTTCGACGAGTACGCGTTCGAGGAGGCTGAAGGCATCCTTCAGAAGGCTCCGGACGTCGAGTCAAGGGCTGCTCTCGCCCGTCGGGTCATGACCTCACCCCACAGTCTGACGTACCTGGTTGTACCCCCGGATCTGCTGCTGCTCAAGAGGATTCGCATACCCCTGCACGAGGCTTTCGTACTGCCGGCGCCGTCCGCCGAACCGGAAACCGTGCCGGAGAAGGTCCAGGGCGCCCGCCGGGACTTCGAATGGCTCGCGAGTGAGGAGTCGAGGCGTCTGCGCCTGGTCCGGATGGTCTACGACGCTTCTGAAGAGCTTTCCGTGCTATGGATCAGTGTTGTGAGCCTGCTGTCGGCAGGACTCACCAGTCTGTATCCGCGGGAACTACTGTCTGCGGTACAGCGTGGCGAGCGCACGCTCGACTGGGAATTCTGCGAGGACTAGAATGAGAATCTTTCCGCTGGGCGTTTGGGCAGTCTCGACATCCGGGGAGACGACGTCTTTCCTCGTGGACGCCGGTTCCACCCGACTGATGATGGACGTGGGGCTCAACCCGGGGCACTCTCTGGCCATCCACTCCATTCCGTTGACCACGATCACCCACGTCTTCCTGTCGCACAGTCACAGCGATCACATGCAGGGGTTCGCGAATCTGGTTTTCACCCGTGACGCCCAGCAACGGCAGTACGGCCCTGCCCCCCGCCTGAACGTCATCGCTTGCACCGCGGACCTCGGGCGTGCGCAGAGTCTGCTGGAGATCTTCTATCCGGAGCGCAAGTTCGACGTCGAATGGACCGCCGTGGAACCGGGCTCGAAGGTCGGTCTGGACGACTTCGAGATGACATTCTTCCGCACCGAGCACACCGTTCCCGGACTCGGGGCGGTACTCACCAAGAACTCCAGCAAATTGCTGGTCTACACCTCGGACACGGCTCCATGCGATGCAGTGCGGGAAGCTGCGGAGGGCGCGCACCTTCTGGTTGGCGAGTGCTTCGGAACGCAGCAGGATTTCGGAGCCGTCGCGAAGCGTCTGAAGCACATGTGTGCTGAAGAATTGGCAGGTCTCGCCCAGTCCGCAGGCGCTCTCCGAGTAATGCCGTTCCATATGCACACCCCGTACACGGCCCTGGATCGTCGAACAGATCTGATCGACACGATCTCCGCAAATTTTTCCGGCGAAATCCTGGACCCAGTGCCGAGTCGCCCCATCGAAATCGATCTCGAAGGAGTTGACGGTGCTTGAGTCGCTCAAGACGCGAATAGTCGGCCTCATCACCGTGGATTTCGGCGAGATGCAGATGCTCTCTGCGGTGAGATCAGGCGTTTCCGCCGCCCATCGCTCCGTTTCCGTGTCAGATGTGCGCAGGAACTCGCAGCATTTCAACGCCGAGCAAACCAAGCCGTTGATGAAGATGCAGCAGCGAGATCCGTCGACCATCAGTAACATATCCATCGATGCTCTGGACGTCGATCCTGCGGATTCACGGCGTGCGTATCTGGAGCTTGCCAGAGGTGCTGCGTTCCGTGAACACCTCATCCTGAACGCGAGTGGCATTGGTTGTCTTGTCTTTGTCGTCGAAATCAGCGGACCTCTGTCCACGGATCAGATCATTTTCCTCACGAACGCGCTATTGAAGGACCGGTCCACGCTCGCCCTTTCTGACGGCTCGACTTTCGACATCCCTCGACGAATCGGCTACTACCGCGACATTCTGGCGCCCTTTGTCAATTCAGAGCGCACCGGGTACACCCGAACTTATTCCATGATTCATCTGATCGAACTGTCTCCGGAAACCTTGGAGGCTGCCACCTCCAGCGGACAGTCCATCTACGACAGGTACGAGAACGAGTTCCACGCACTGTCGGTACGCGTCATACCCGCTTGGCGGCAAAGGTTTCCACATGGATCCCGCTACCCGGATGAGCCGAACGGCTCGCTGTCCCCGGTGGGTGTGCTGAAGATGAACATGCGGAACACCGTCTTCTTCGAGCACCCGTACGACGAGGCTGAGGTCGAGGATCTTTACTATCTCGCTATGACGGAAATTCGCATCTGGGACCTGCTCATCACCAGTCAACTTCAATTGGTGCAGGCTCAATTGGCAGAGTACGAAATTCACGAGTTCGAGGAAGTGTCAATCGATCTCGCCCGTCGGCTGCATCTCAGCTCCCTGCGGACGTTCAACGAGTTCTATGGCTACTACCTGTCAACCAGTAAGAGGGCGCGCCATTTCTACCGACAGGCGTACAGGACGTTTGACGTTGCGGACCTTCTTGCGCTGCTCCGTGAGAAGACCGCCCAGTTGGATGCCATCGTCACCCGAATCCGCGAGACGAACGTCAACCTGCAGCAGCGTGAAATTGTCACGCACCAGCGGGACTTGCTTGAACAGTCCATTGAGTCGATGCACCGAGACAAGGCCGTTACCCGTGTGCTCAACCTGATCAGCCTCATCGCAGGGGTCTCCCTGGCTCTGCAACTGCAGGACAGCCTCGGCCTCGGAAGCGCGTGGCGCTTCCCTCTCATCGGCGGGGCCTGTGTCACGTACGCGACCCTCTACGCTCTAGGTCGCTGGTCGCGCGGCGCACACAGACTCAGACTGCGAGAAGAAGTGCGTGTCGTGGGGGTCACTTCGACGGAAGCACTGCTGAACGAACTGCTGCGTGGCAGCGTACGTCGGGGGGTGCAGGACGTGGGGCAGTCCCGCCAACGTGTGTCCTGGGTTGCGCGACGGCAGTGGCCCTATCACCAGGTAGTTCGGTTCCAGGTGGTTTTCGCATTGGCGGGCACTAGCACGGAGCGTGAGTCTCTGCTCAGTGCCGAAGCATCCCTGAGCCTGTGGCGCTGGCAGAAAAGACCTCAGGCTGTCGAGCAGTTCCAACGCATTCTTCAGGAAACCATGGCAGCGATCGGAGCACGCTCGGCGGACTGATCGCGCCCTCTTTCCGTCCTGTCGGAGGACAGTATGTCAGTTGCGACACGTGCCGTATGGGCAGGACGGTTTCAGCCCTTCCATATGGGGCATTTGCAGACGTTGCGGAGGATGGCTTCCATGAGGACCCCACTGGTGGTCGCCGTCATCGCCGCCGATGAGGCCGAAGGTCATGGCGCCTACGGCAGGATGGCCGCGGCGGCCGGTGCATCGAGCAGTAATCCGCTCACCGTTTGGGAGCGTACGGAGATGATCAACCTCGCACTCGCGACTGAGCCGTGGGCGCAGTCCGTCCGCACGATCGGTGCTCCTCGCCCCGACCTCGACTGGGAGTTGACCAAGACCTTCTACCCCGGCAACGCGTGATCTACCTGACGGACCGGGACCAGTTCGAAGCGGCAAAGCTGCACAGATACAAGTCTCTTGGCGAAAAGGTTGTTGTCGTCGGAGTGAAGGATCTGCCCGCGATGTCGGCCACAGAGGTTCGACGCCGTATCGCCGCCGGCGAGGACTGGCAGTCCCTCATGCACCCGGCCACGATCGACTACTTCAGGGAGATTGACGGCCCGGCACGATTCGAGGGCGCAGGAGCGGACGACTCCGGCGGGGAGGACGACGAGTGAAGGTGGAAAATGGACCCAGCATCCTCCTTTTTGGCGGATATCCGGGTTCCGGTAAGACAACGCAAATAGGTCTTCTGAGCCAGACCACGGAAACCGCGGTGCTGTCTGCGGGCAACCTCCTGCGGCAGGAGACCGGGAGGGGCACAAAACTGGGTCAGGTGTTTCTCGAATACAGCTCGAAAGGGATTCGGGCTCCGGATCATGTTGTCTGTGGAATACTTGCTCCGCACATTCGCCTACTGCTGGACAGAGGGGGTCGTGGCTTCCTCTCGGATGGGTTCCCGAAATCCGTGCCTCAGTTGACTTTTCTTGAGGACCTGTGTGCCTCTCGCGTAGCGGGCATGATCTACTTGGATGCCCCGGAAGAGATACTTATCAGCCGGGCGGTGGCGCGCGGCCACTGCGAAAATTGCGGTCCGGTCCCAGGAACTGTCGACCCCTGCGTCACGTGCGGGAGCGCCGTATCGGTGCGCTATGACGACGACGCGGAGACCGTGAGGAACAGATTGAACTCGTACGCGCAGGGTAATCAAGAGGTCGTAGAAGCCCTGGAACTTCGCGGGACCCTCGTACGCGTAGACGCGACTCGGGGGTCGGTGCGGTCAGTGAATCGGTCGGCGCCGCGTACAGGCAGCTGACAGACAGGGGGAGTGAACCAACCGGCGCTGGGGCGGAGTGAAGCCGCACCGCCCGTAAGGCGGGCCCCCGGAGCAAGGGTGCATCAGTTGCCATCGGTGAGTTCGTCCGACTGGCGGCACCGACTCTGCGGAGAGACCTCGAAGCCTTTGGTTGGGGAGATTCTGTAAGGCTTTCAGGTGCGTCATGCCGAGCCGCGGGGTGATTCCACCACGCTTGACGCCCCAACCTGCATCACCTGGAAGTACCGGAGAGCCCACTGTCGGCACGGTCAGGAGTGCACGCCGAAGAGCTCGCGCCCGGATCGCGAGACCAGCGAGAACCCTTGGCTTGGGACCGGCTGTGTGCAATCCCGCAAGAGATGAGAGGGTCTAGCGGGTGAGCGAGACACCACCGAACACCCTGCAGTACCGCTTTGACGGGCCGGAAGACGCCCCTGTCCTGATCCTGGGTCCCTCGCTGGGGACGACCTGGCACATGTGGGACCGGCAGGTCCCCGAGCTGACGAAGCAGTGGCGGGTCTTCCGGTTCGACCTGCCGGGCCACGGCGGCGCCCCCGCCCACCCGGTCCCGTCCGTCGGCGAGCTGGCGGCCCGGCTGCTGGCCACGCTGGACGCGGTCGGCGTACAGCGCTTCGGCTACGCGGGCTGCGCCCTCGGCGGCGCGGTCGGCCTCGAACTCGCCCTGCGCCACCCCGAGCGTCTCACCTCACTCGCGCTCGTCGCCGCCTCGCCCCGGTTCGGCACCGCCGACGAGTTCCGCCAGCGCGGGGTGATCGTCCGCACCAACGGGCTCGACCCGATCGCCCGGACCTCTCCGGACCGCTGGTTCACCGGCGGGTTCGCCGCCGCCCAGCCCGCGATCACCGAGTGGGCCGTGCAGATGGTGCGCACCACCGACCCGGGCTGCTACATCGCCGCCTGCGAGGCCCTGGCCGGCTTCGACGTGCGGCCCGAACTGGGCCGGGTCGGCGTGCCGACGCTGGTGCTGGTCGGCTCCGACGACCAGGTCACCGGCCCCGCCGAGGCCCGCACCCTGGTGGCCGGCATCCCGGACGCCCGCCTCGCGGTCGTCCCCGGCGCCTCCCACCTGGTCCCGGTCGAGCAGCCCGCCGCCGTCACCGACCTGCTGGTCCGCCACTTCTCCACCGCCTGGCAGCAGCCCTACGACACCGGCCAGACCGCCCTGCCGGCCGCCCCGGTCCACCCGGCCGTCGCCGCGCCGCCGCAGGTGGTCCCCGTCGCCGAGATCGCCCCCATCGTGCCGGCGCAGCCGCTCGGGCCGCCCGACCGGTACCAGAGCGGGCTGAAGGTCCGCCGGGAGGTGCTGGGCGACGCGCACGTCGACCAGGAGCTCGCACAGGCCGGCGAGTTCTCCGGGGACTTCCAGGAGTTCATGACCCGCTACGCCTGGGGCGAGATCTGGGACCGGCCCGGACTGGACCGCCGCACCCGGAGCTGCGTGACGCTCACCGCGCTGATCGCCGGCGGCCACCTGGAGGACCTGGCCCTCCACGTCCGCGCCGCCCTGCGCAACGGACTCACCCCGACGAGATCAGGGAGGTGCTGCTCCAGACGGCCGTGTACTGCGGGGTGCCGGCGGCGAGCCGGGCGTTCCGGGTGGCCCAGCAGGTCGTCCGGGAGGAGACCACGCCCGCCGAATGAGCCCCCGGCCGTCGCGCGCGGCAGGATGGGGAGTCATGAGGCTCACCAAGAAGACCCACTCCTGCGTCCGCCTCGAGAAGGACGGGCGGGCCCTCGTCATCGACCCGGGCGGGTTCAGCGAGCAGGACGCGGCGGCCGGGGCGGACGCGATCCTGGTGACGCACGAGCACCCGGACCACTTCGACGAAGGCCGGCTGCGGGCCGCGCTGGAGGCCCGCCCCGGCGCCGAGATCTGGACCCTGAAGTCGGTCGCCGACCGGCTCTCGGCGGCCTGGCCGGGCCGGGTGCACACCGTCGGCCACGGCGACACCTTCACCGCGGCCGGCTTCGACGTGCAGGTCCACGGTGAGCTGCACGCGGTGATCCACCCGGACATCCCGCGCGTCACCAACGTCGGCTACCTGATCGACGGCGGCCGGGTCTTCCACCCGGGAGACGCGCTCACCGTCCCCGAGCAGCCGGTCGAGACCCTGATGGTCCCGGTGATGGCCCCCTGGAACAAGATCTCCGAGGTCATCGACTACATCCGTGAGGTGGGGCCGCGGCGTGCCCTCGACGTCCACGACGCCCTGCTCGCCGACCTCGCCCGCCCGATCTACGACGGCCACATCGGACGCCTGGGCGGCACGGACCACCAGCGGCTCGCCCCGGGAGCGTCGGCCGAACTGTGAGCGGGGCCGGTTGTCACACCCGGCGGGTAGGTTGTGGGACATGCGTATCGCCACCTGGAACGTGAACTCGATCACCGCCCGCCTGCCGCGGCTGCTCGCCTGGCTGGAGAGCAGCGGCACCGACGTGCTCTGCCTCCAGGAGGCGAAGATCGCCGAGGCGCAGTTCCCGTTCGAGCCGCTGCGCGAGCTGGGCTACGAGGCGGCGGTCCACGCCACCGGCCGGTGGAACGGCGTGGCGGTGCTCTCCCGCGTCGGCATCGAGGACGTGGTGAAGGGCCTGCCCGGCGACCCGGGCTACGACGGCGTGACCGAGCCGCGCGCTCTGGCGGCGACCTGCGGCCCGGTCCGCGTCTGGTCGGTGTACGTGCCCAACGGCCGCGAGGTGGAGCACCCGCACTACGCCTACAAGCTCCAGTGGTTCGAGGCCCTGCGGGCCGCCGTCGCCGGTGACGCCGCGGGCAGCCGCCCCTTCGCGGTGCTCGGCGACTACAACGTGGCGCCCACCGACGAGGACGTCTACGACCGGGCCGCCTTCGAGGGCGCCACCCATGTCACCCCGGCCGAGCGCGCCGCCCTCGCCTCGCTGCGCGGGGCGGGCCTCGCGGACGTCGTCCCGCGGCCCCTGAAGTACGACCACCCCTTCACGTACTGGGACTACCGCCAGCTCTGCTTCCCCAAGAACCGCGGCATGCGCATCGATCTCGTCTACGGCAACCAGCCGTTCGCGGGGGCCGTGAAGGACGCCTACGTGGACCGCGAGGAGCGCAAGGGCAAGGGCGCGTCCGACCACGCGCCGGTGGTGGTCGACCTGGACGTGTGATGCCAGGCTTGGCCCATGAACATTCCGTTCCTGGGCCACCGGCACCACAAGAACGGCCGCGCGGCGCTTCCGGCCGACCCCGAGGCGATCGCCGCCCTGCTGTCCGAGTGTGAACTGCTCCGCTCGCAGGCGGCCCAGGCGGGCGTCCGCCTCGACGACACCCCGGCCTCCCTGGAGGCGCTGGACCAGCTCGTCCCGCGCTGGCGCGACGACGCGGAGATCCTGCCCTGGCTGGGCAACGACGCCGGGCTGTACGTGGGCACGGTCGTGGTGCGCACCGTCCCCGGCGCCGCCTGGCGGATCCGGGCCGACGGCGAACCGGTCGTACGGCTGGCCTCCGGGCGCGAGTTCGAGCTGGTGCGGGCGGGGCGGGAGTGGGCCGCGAGCGGTGTCCCCGAACTGTCGCAGCTCTACGCGGAGGTCGCCGAGGCCTGAGACGGGCGCCGGCCGGCCCGGCGCGGGCGGCCCACCGGCAGGCGGCCGGTGTAAATACGGCTATTGCCCGAAAAGTGCGTGTCGCCCCTCGGCTCCTCGCCCGTCTGGATAGTTTGCGGGACCGGGACACGGCTGAGAGTGAGTAGGGCTGCGGATGGCCGCCGATCCGTTGATCGAGCTGCGTGACGTCAACAAGTACTACGGGGACCTGCATGTCCTGCGGGACATCGACCTCACCGTCGGCCGGGGCGAGGTGGTCGTGGTCATCGGCCCCTCCGGTTCGGGGAAGTCGACGCTGTGCCGGACCATCAACCGCCTGGAGACCATCGAGTCCGGCACGATCACGCTCGACGGGCGGCCGCTGCCCGAGGAGGGCAGGGCCCTCGCCCGGCTCCGCGCCGAGGTCGGCATGGTCTTCCAGTCCTTCAACCTCTTCGCCCACAAGACGGTCCTGCAGAACGTCTCCCTCGCCCAGACCAAGGTCCGCAGGCGGGGCAAGGAGGACGCGGACCGCCGGTCCCGGGAACTCCTCGACCGCGTCGGCCTGCTGAACCAGGCCGCCAAGTACCCCGCACAGCTCTCCGGCGGCCAGCAGCAGCGGGTGGCCATCGCCCGCGCCCTCGCCATGGAACCCAAGGCGATGCTGTTCGACGAGCCCACCTCGGCCCTCGACCCCGAGATGATCAACGAGGTGCTCGAGGTCATGCGGCAGCTCGCCCGGGACGGCATGACCATGGTCGTCGTCACCCACGAGATGGGCTTCGCCCGCTCCGCCGCCAACCGCGTCGTCTTCATGGCCGACGGCCGGATCGTCGAGGACCGCAGCCCGGAGGAGTTCTTCACCAACCCGCGCAGCGACCGGGCCAAGGACTTCCTGTCCAAGATCCTCAAGCACTGACCGGGGAGTGCCACCCGTGTTCCGTACCGCCCGTGCGCCCCGCGCCGCCTGCCTTCTGCTGGCCCTGCTCGCCGCCGCCTGCGGCAGGGAGGGCAGCCCGCCCGGCAAGGGGCCGGCGCCCGAGAAGCTCCCAGGTACCAGGTGCGAGAGGGGTTCAGCCTGCCCGCGTCCGGGACCTGGGCGCGCGCCAGGAAGCGCGGTCACCTCGTCGTCGGCGCCAAGGAGGACCAGCCCTACCTCGGCGAGAAGGACCCGGCGACCGGCACCTACTCCGGCTTCGACATCGAGATCGCCAGGATGCTGTCCGCCTCCCTCGGATTCCCCCGAAGTCCATCGAGTTCAGGACGATCGCCTCCGCCAACCGCGAGACCGCCCTGCAGAACGGCCAGATCGACTACTACGTCGGCACCTACACCATCAACGACAACCGCAAGAAGCTCGTCGGCTTCGCCGGTCCCTACTACCTCGCGGGCCAGTCCCTCCTCGTCCGCCGGGACGAGAAGGACATCGACGGCCCCGAGGACCTCGACGGCAGGCGCGTCTGCTCGGCGGCCGGTTCGACGCCGTACCAGCGCATCAGGTCCGACTACCCGAAGGCGGTCCTCGTCGCCTACGACACCTACTCCATCTGCGTCGACAACCTGCTCACCTACCAGGTCGACGCGGTCACCACCGACGACGCGATCCTCATCGGCTACGCGGCCAAGGCCCCCGCGAACTGAAGGTCGTCGGCCGGCCGTTCTCGAAGGAGCCGTACGGCATCGGCGTCCCGCACGGCGACACCGCGCTGCGGCTGGCCCTGGACGACGCACTCCGGGCGCGGGAGCGCGACGGCGACTGGAAGAGGGCCTACGACGCGACGCTGGGCCTGTCCGGTGTGCCCGCGCCCCGCCCGCCCGCCATCGACCGCTACCCGGCGAGCTGAGCGAGGACGGCATGTACGTACTGAAGGACAACTGGTCCATCTACTGGGAGGGTTTCCTCGGCACCGTCGAACTGACCGTCTGGGCCTCCCTGCTGGCGCTGGTCCTGGGCTTCGTGATGGCGTCGTTCCGGGTCGCGCCCGTCGGGTCGCTGCGGGTCTTCGGCACCGTCTGGGTGACCGTCCTGCGCAACACCCCGCTCACCCTGCTCTTCTTCGCGGTGCTGCTCGGGCTGCCCCGGTTCGGGCTGGTGCTGCCCTTCCAGCTCTTCGCGATCCTCGCCCTCGGCTGCTACACCTCGGCGTTCGTCTGCGAGGCGCTGCGCTCCGGCATCAACACCGTGCCCAGGGGCCAGGGCGAGGCGGCCCGCAGCCTCGGCATGAACTTCGGGCAGACGCTGTCCCTGGTCGTGCTGCCGCAGGCGTTCCGGTCGGTGATCCCGCCGGTCGGCTCGACCCTGATCGCCCTCGCCAAGAACTCCGCGATCGCGGGCGCGTTCAGCGTGACCGAACTGCTCGGCACCTACAAGACGATCAACGAACTGGGCTACAACATCGTCTGGACCTTCGTCTGGATCGCCGTGGGATACCTGGTCATCACCCTCGCCATCAGTGCCCTGTTCCATCTGCTGGAGCGCAAGTGGGGGGTGGCCCGATGACCGAGTCCACCGCGCTCTACGACCTTCCGGGCCCGCGCACCAGGCGACGGCACACGCTGTACGGCGTGCTGTCCGCCGTCGTGCTCCTCGGGCTGCTCGCCTGGATCCTGTATCTCCTTCTCGACACCGCCCAGTTCACCTACACCAAGTGGATGCCGTTCGAGTACGAGGGCATCCAGAAACTGCTCCTGCGGGGCCTCGGCAACACCCTGAAGGCGTTCGGGCTGGCGGCCGTGCTCTCGCTCGCCCTCGGCGGGCTGCTCGCGACGGGGCGGCTCTCCGACCACCGGCCGGTGCGCTGGGCGGCCACGGCGGTCGTGGAGTTCTTCCGGGCCATGCCGGTGCTGGTGATGATCTTCTTCATCTTCGTGGCGCTGAAGGCGCAGCCGCTGACCGCCCTGGTCGCCGGACTCGTCCTCTACAACGGCTCCGTGCTGGCCGAGGTCCTGCGGTCGGGTGTGCGCGCCGTCGAACGCGGCCAGCGGGAGGCCGCGTTCGCGCTCGGCATGCGCAAGACGCAGGTCATGGCGCACGTCCTCGTGCCGCAGGCCGTGCGGGCCATGCTGCCCGCCGTCATCAGCCAGTTGGTGGTCGCCCTGAAGGACACCTCCCTGGGCTTTCTCATCACCTATGAGGAGTTCCTCCACGCGGGGAAGCTCATCGCGTCCAACCTCGACTACGATTTGCCGTTCATCCCCGTGGTGATGGTGATCGCGCCGATCTACATCGGGATGTGCATGCTGCTCTCGTGGTTCGCCGGCTGGGTGTCCCGCCGTGAGCAGCGCAGTCCCAGGACCGACGCGGTGACGGTCGTCACGGCCGGTCCGGGGGCGCTGCTGCCGGGTGGGGAACCCCCCACGGCCCCGCGACCGTAGGGGGGGTGGCAGTTCATACGGGCCAGGCTCGTCCGGCGGCAGCCGGTGATCACTGCTCGCGCAAGGGGACGGACAGGTACGACGGGTCGTCCGCCGGCGAGGAGAAGGTCAGCTGCGCGCCGGACGGGTTGTGCTCGAAGTAGAGCGGGTCGACCGTGTCCACCACCAGCGCGAGGCGGTGCCCGGCGGGCACGTCGTAGGCGGTGGAGAACAGGTCCAGATCGACGTCGAACGGCTCACCGGGTGTCCGGCCGTGCCAGGTGAGGGGCGCGTTGGTCACCAGCTTGCCGAAGCCGAGCGGACCCACGTCGTACAGATAGGCGACCAGGGTGCCGCTCTCCGCGGTCGGGGTGAGCGTGGTGTGCAGCGCCGCCGTGCCGCGCACCCGCTGGGCGGTGGCGTACCGCTCCGACTGCCAGACGGCCGCCCAGCGGCGCGGCAGCAGCGGGACCGAGGCGACGGGCGGCAGCTTGGCCACCTGGTCCAGGATGCTGGAGAGGAAGACGACGCCGCCGTCCGCGCCCGAGTCGACGCCGCTGTGGATGGTGGTGGAACCGGCGAGCGCGATCTTCCGGCGGGTCGCGCCGACCGACTTCCAGTCCGGGTAGCCCTCGTATCCCCCGCGCTACGGGACTTGAGCTGGACCGGCTGCTCACGGTCGATGCCGTTGTCGGCGCCCTTGAGGTAGTGGTCGAACCAGCGCCCGGTGTCCGTCCACACGTCGTTGGGCAGCCCGAACAGACCGGGCAGCTCGGCGGTCGCGTGGTCGCCGGGGCGCAGCTCCAGCCGCTTCGGCCCGGTCAGCTTCTGGTAGAAGTCGGCGTACTGGTTGGCCGGGAAGACCGTGTCGCCCCAGGCGTTGGCGAGCAGGACGGCGGCGCCGTTCCGGTTCAGCCGGTCGACGTAGGTCGCGGCGGAGCGCTTGCGCCCCCAGTCGATCATCTCCTGCTCGTGGGTCAGGTCGCCGGCGTAGAAGCGGTCGAAGATCTGCCGGAGTTCGGGGCTCTCCCGGCCGGTGAGGGCGCCCACGCCGTCCAGCACGGCGCCCGCCTGCACGTGCTGGGTGCGGCCCGAGTAGATGGAGCCGATCAGGTCGGCCCAGCCGCTGAGCGCGGCGACCGCCTTGATCCGCTTGTCGTGGGCGGCGGCCAGCAGGCTGATGCCGGCGCCGTAGGAGACCCCCGCCATGCCGATGTGCGCCTCGTCCGCCGGGGTGTTGGCCAGTGCCCAGTCGATCACCTTGGAGGCGTCCGCTGTGTCCGGCGGACCGGCCACTTCTATCTCGCCGCCGGACTGCCAGAACCCGCGCACGTTGTACGACAGGACCACGTACCCGGAGTCGGCCAGCTTTCGCGCCTGGGCCAGATACTCCACCTGGGGGAAGCCCCAGCTCGTGGGCAGCACGACGAGCGGGTAGGTCCGCGAGCCGTCGGCGTCCGCGGGCGTGACGACGTTCGCCTTCAGCACGGTGCCGTCCGCGCCGCTGATGTCCACGAACCGTACGGACGGGGCGGCCTGGGCGGCCGGGGCCAGACCGACGACCATACCGGCGATCAGCGCTGTGGCGACGGCGCCGACGGTGGAGGCGCGCAGGCCGTTGCGACCAGTTCTCATGGGGTCACTCCTCACTCGGTAACTGGGTAAGGTGCAAAGTGACCCGACGGTAACCGCGCGCTCCCAGTCCAAGTAACCCGTCGGTAAGTTACGTACCAGTAAAGGTTGTTGAAGGGCTAAGAGGCCGCCGCCGCGGCGGCCTCCGGCAGCGGCGCCCGGGCCGCCCGGGTCACGTCCGCCACCAGCTCCACCACATCGGGGCCGTACGCCTGCGAGTTGACCACCTTCAGCAGCAGTACGAAGGAACCGGATCCGTACTTGCGGGCCAACCGCTCGTGGCCGCGCGCCAGATAGCGGGCCGCGGCCTGGTTGGTGATCGCCCGCTGCCCGCAGAACAGGAACACCGGGCGGGCCTCGCCCCGGTTGCCCGCGGTGAGCCGGGCCAGCAGCACGTACTCGCTTCTGCCCGCCTCCACGCGGTAGTCCTCGCCGCCGATGCGGAAGGCGCCCGCCTCCGGACCCGACTCCGCCTCGGTGTTCACCCCCACCCCGGGCAGCAGGGAGGACAGGTGCGCGGCCATCCGGCGGTTCGAGCTGGGCCCGCCGAGGCAGAACTCCGTGCGCTCCCCGAAGCCCTGCTGGGTCGCGTCGTGCGCCACGACCTGGGCGTGCGCTCGGCAGTCCTTGATCAGCGCGGAGAGCTCCAGCAGGGCGAACACGTCGTGCCGCATCACCGACAGTTCCGGACCGCCCGCGTTGCGGTTGACCACCAGCAGCGACTCCGAGTGGTCCGGCAGCCCGAAGAATGCCTGCTTCCGGCGGAGCCTGCGCCGCCACAGGTAGGTGCGGGCGAGCCAGCCCAGCGCGGCACTGACACCGGCCGCCATGACGCCCAGGACGATGTTGCGCACGTCGTCGTTCATGGCCGCGCATGCTAGCGGTCCCGCACGTCCACTACGTACCCGTGTTCGAGCTGTGACGTTCGTGTGGCAGGTGCCCGAGGCGTACTGTCGGTACGGAGGCAATCTCGTTACGCTGCGCGGACTTGTCCCTGCGGGAGGTACGGATGGGTCGTCCTGGCACGTGGAAACTGGCGGTTCTGGCGGTCTCGGCCGTCGTGGTCACGGTGGGAGCGGCCGCGCCGCCCACCGCGAGGACCGGCGGCACGGCCACGAAGGTGCCGGTGGCCGTCGGCTACGGCGGCGCCGTCTCCAGTGTCGACGCGGACGCCTCCGCCGCCGGCATCGAAGTGCTGAAGAGGGGCGGCAACGCCGTCGACGCGGCCGTCGCCACCGCCGCCGCGCTCGGCGTCACCGAGCCCTACTCCGCCGGCGTCGGCGGAGGCGGGTACTTCGTCTACTACGACGCCAGGACCCGCACCGTCCACACCATCGACGGCCGCGAGACCGCGCCCCTGTCCGCCGACTCGGAGCTGTTCACCGAGAACGGCAAGCCGCTCGCCTTCGCCGACGCGGTCAGCAGCGGCCTGAGCGTGGGCACTCCCGGCACGCCCGCCACCTGGCAGACCGCGCTGGACCAGTGGGGCAGCGAACGCCTCGGCACGGTCCTGAGGCCCGCCGAGCGGATCGCCCGCCGGGGCTTCACGGTGGACGACACCTTCCGCTCGCAGACCGCGTCCAACGAGACCCGGTTCCGCTACTTCCCGGACACGGCGAAGCTCTTCCTGCCGGACGGCCGGCTCCCGGTCGTCGGCTCCACGCTCCGCAACCCCGAACTCGCCCGCACCTACGAGGAGCTGGGCCGCGAGGGCGTCGGCGCGATCTACCGCGGAGACATCGGCGACGACATCGTCAAGACGGTCGAACACCCGCCGGTGGACCCCGCCTCCGGCTGGAACGCCCGCCCCGGCAAGCTGGCCGAGAAGGACCTCGCCGTCTACCGGGCCAAGCTCCAGGCGCCCACCAGGACCTCGTACCGCGGCCTCGGCGTGTACTCCATCGCGCCCTCCTCCTCCGGCGGCACGACCGTCGGCGAGGCGCTCAACATCCTGGAGCGGTCCGACCTGTCGAAGGCGAGCCAGGCGCAGTACCTGCACCACTACATCGAGGCGAGCCGCATCGCCTTCGCCGACCGGGGCCGGTGGGTGGGCGACCCCGCCTTCGAGGACGTACCGACGAAGGAACTGCTGTCGCAGCGGTTCGCCGACTCGCGGGCCTGCCTGATCAAGGACGACGCGGTGCTCACCAGTCCGGTCGCGCCGGGGGACCCGAGGCATCCGGCGGCCTGCGGCACCGGCGGCAAGGCGGCCCCGACGACCTACGAGGGCGAGAACACCACGCACCTCACGGTGGCGGACAAGTGGGGCAACGTCGTGGCCTACACGCTCACCATCGAGCAGACCGGCGGCAGCGGCATCACCGTCCCCGGCCGGGGCTTCCTGCTCAACAACGAGCTGACCGACTTCTCCTTCACGCCGGCCAACCCGGCCGTGCACGACCCGAACCTGCCGGGGCCGGGCAAGCGGCCGCGGTCCTCGATCTCCCCGACCATCGTCCTGGACCGGCACGACAGGCCGGTCGTGGCGCTCGGTTCACCCGGCGGCGCGACCATCATCACCACCGTGCTGCAGACCCTGACCGGGTTCGTCGACCGGCGCCTGCCGCTGGTCGACGCCATCGCCGCACCGCGCGCCAGCCAGCGCAACGCCGCCCAGACCGAACTGGAACCCGCGCTGTACGACAGCGGCCTGCGGACACGGCTCGAGGCGATCGGGCACAGCTTCAAGCTCAACCCCGAGATCGGCGCGGCCACCGGCGTCCAGCGGCTGCCGGGCGGCAAGTGGCTGGCGGCCGCCGAGAAGGTACGGCGGGGCGGCGGTTCGGCGATGGTGGTGAACCCGGCGCCGTAACCCCCGCCCCGCACGCGGCCGTCCGCGACCCGGGCCTACGAACCGGGAGCGGGCGGCGGCGGTTCGTCCGCCGGCCCGGTGTCCTCGCCCGGAGGTATCCGCGACGCCGGCCCGGTGCCCGCGGCCGGCCGGGAATCACCGGCCTGCGGGGGAGCGGGCGGCGGGGGCGCGGCCTGTGGAGGTGCGGTCTGCGAAGGCGCGGACGGCTGCGGAGCGGCCGGCGCGGCACGCTCCGCGTGGAAGTCCAGCCGCCCGTCCGCCACGTCCACGGTCACCCGGCTGCCCTCGGTGATCGTGCCGTCGAGCAGCAGCCGCGAGAGCTGGTTGTCCACCTCCCGCTGAATGGTGCGGCGCAGCGGGCGCGCGCCGTACTCCGGCTGGTAGCCGCGCTCGGCGATCCAGTCGACGGCCCCGTCCGTGAACCGCACCGTGACCCCCTGGCCGTCCACCAGCCGGCGGGTGCGCTCCAGCAACAGGTCGGTGATCTGCCGCAGTTGGTCGCCGGTGAGCTGCCGGAAGACGACGATCTCGTCGATGCGGTTGAGGAACTCCGGCCGGAAGTGCTCCCGCAGCGGACGCAGGATCTGCTCGCGCCGCGCCTCCTCGTCGGCGTCGGCGCCCCCCGGCCCGAAGCCGATCCCGGCGCCGCGCCTGCTGATCACGTCCGAACCGAGGTTGCTCGTCATCACGATGACGGCGTTCGTGAAGTCCACCGTGCGGCCCTGTGAGTCGGTGAGCCGCCCGTCGTCCAGCACCTGGAGCAGGATGTTGAAGACGTCCGGGTGCGCCTTCTCCACCTCGTCCAGGAGCAGCAGCGAGTACGGGTGCCTGCGCACCACCTCGGTGAGCTGGCCGGCCTCCTCGTGGCCGACGTACCCGGGCGGGGCGCCGACCAGCCGGGAGACGGTGTGCCGCTCCTGGTACTCGCTCATGTCGAGACGGACCATGCGCTCCTCGCTGCCGAACAGCGCCTCCGCGAGCGCCCGGGCCAGCTCGGTCTTGCCGACGCCGGTCGGGCCGAGGAAGAGGAAGCTGCCGATCGGCCGGTCCGGGCTGGCCAGCCCGGCGCGCGAGCGCAGCACCGCCTCGGCGACCACCGAGACCGCCTCCTCCTGGCCGACCACCCGCTGGTGCAGATGCTGCTCCAGGCCGAGCAGCCGCTCCTTCTCCTCCTGGGTCAGCCGGCTGACCGGGATGCCGGTCTGCCGGGAGACCACCTCGGCGATGGACTCCGCCGTCACCTCGAGCTGACCCTCGTCGGCCTGTCCGTCGTGGCTGGACTCCGCGATCCGCCGCTTCAGCTCGCCGATCCGGTCGCGCAACTGGGTGGCCTGCTCGTACTGCTCGTCGGCGACCGCCTGGTCCTTGTCCCGGACCAGTTGCTCCACCTCGCGCTCCATCGTGCGCACGTCCGTGCCCTTGGTCCCGGCGCCGAGCCGTACCCGGGCGCCGGCCTGGTCGATCAGGTCGATCGCCTTGTCCGGCAGCCGCCGGTCGGTGAGGTAGCGGTCGGACAGCTCCACGGCGGCGACCAGCGCCTCGTCGGTGTAGCGGACCTGATGGTGGGCCTCGTACCGGTCGCGCAGCCCGCGCAGGATCTCCACGGTGTCCGGGACCGACGGCTCGGGCACCAGGATCGGCTGGAACCGGCGGGCCAGCGCCGCGTCCTTCTCGATCCGCCGGTACTCCTCCAGCGTGGTCGCGCCCACGATGTGCAGCTCGCCCCGGGCGAGCGCGGGCTTGAGGATGTTGCCCGCGTCCATCGCGCCGCCCTCGCCGCCGGAACCGGCCCCGACGACGGTGTGCAGCTCGTCGATGAAGACGATCAGCTGGTCGGAGTGGGCGCGGATCTCCTCCACGATGTTGTTCAGCCGCTCCTCGAAGTCGCCCCGGTAACGGGTTCCGGCGACGACCCCGGTCAGGTCCAGGGCGACCACCCGCCGCCCGGCCAGCACGTCCGGCACGTCACCGTCCGCGATGCGCTGCGCGAGCCCCTCGACGACGGCCGTCTTGCCGACACCCGCGTCGCCGATCAGGACCGGGTTGTTCTTCCCGCGCCGGGACAGCACCTCGATGGTCTGCTCGATCTCCTGCTCGCGGCCGATGACCGGGTCCACCCGGCCCTGCCGGGCCATGTCGGTCAGGTCGCGGCCGTACTTGTCGAGCGTCGGCGTCGAGGTGGGCCGCTGCCGCTCCTGCCGCGGCTGCGCGGCCTCCGGAGCCTCCGGTGGCAGTCCGCCCGCCTGGAAGCGGGCCGCGTTCAGGATGTGCCCGGCCGCCGAGTCCGGGTTCATGGCGAGCGCGCTCAGTACGTGCTCCGGCCCGATGTACCCGGCACCGCTCGCGCGCGCCATGTCGTGCGCGTCCAGCAGGGCGCGCTTGACCGCCGGGGTGAGCGACAGCGAGGTCGGGGGCGGTGCGTCGCCCGGAGGCTGGTGCGCGGGACCGGCGCGGTGGTCGATCTCCGTGGCCAGTGAGTCCGGGTCGGCGCCGGAGCGGCTGAGCAGGCTCCGGGTGGGCTCGGCGGCGAGGGCGGCGCGCAGCAGGTGCTCGGTGTCCAGGTCGCGGCTGCCGTGCTCGGCGGCGTACTGGGCGGCGCCTCTCACCAGCTCGCGGGCCGGCTGGCTGAGCAGGCGGCCGATGTCGATGTGGCGAGGGGCGCCGCCTCCGCCGGGGACGCCGGCGCCCGAGCCGCCGAAGAAGCGGGCGAAGAAATCTCCGAAGGGGTCCTCCGGGCCGTTGTAGCCGCTGGTCATCGTTTCGTTTCCTTCGCAGACGACGTGCGGAGCGGCCGGGTAACCGGGGGGTGGGCCGCTCATGCCACGATGACACGAGCTTCTGCGAAGGGCATGTGCAGGAACGCCCGCTCAGCAGGGGCTTCCGCTCCTCCGCCCGAGGCGGTCCGCCGCGCCCTCAGGAGGCTTCGCGCGCCGTCAGGATCCGGGGGCCGTCGTGCGTGACGGCCACCGTGTGCTCGACGTGCGCCGCGCGCGAGCCGTCGGACGAGCGGAGGGTCCAGCCGTCGCCCGCCTCGTAGTAGGCGTCCTTGCCGCTGCCGATCAGCATGGGCTCGATCGCGAGGACCATGCCGTGGCGCAGCGGCACTCCCCGGCCGGGGCGGCCCTCGTTGGGGACGTCCGGCTCCTCGTGCATGCGGCGGCCCACGCCGTGGCCGCCGAAGCCCGCCGGGATGCCGTAGCCGGCCGTACGGCAGACCCGGCCGACGGCGTGCGCGATGTCGCCGACGCGGTTGCCGACGCGGGCCGCGTCGATACCCGCCGCCAGGGCGCGCTCGGCGGTCTCGATCAGCCGCAGGTCCGCCGGCCTCGGGCGGCCGACCACGAAGCTGATCGCCGAGTCGCCCACCCAGCCGTCCAGCTCGGCGCCGCAGTCGACGGAGACGAGGTCGCCGTCGCTCAGCCGCTGCCGGGTCGGGATGCCGTGCACGATCGCGTCGTTGACGGAGGCGCAGATCACCCCCGGGAACGGGGTGAGGGCGAAGGAGGGACGGTAGCCGAGGAACGGCGAGGACGCCCCGGCCTCCCGCAGCACGCCGCGTGCCACCTCGTCCAGCTCCAGCAGCGAGACGCCGACGGCCGCGGCCTCCCGTACGGCCGTCAGGGCCCGCCCCACCACCTGGCCGGCCGCGTGCATCGCGTCGATCGACGTGTCCGTCTTCAGATCCATCATGCCAATTACTATACCGGTATTTTAATGGGGTGGGCCGCCGTGCGGCGGTATTAGAATGGGGCCATGGTGCGTACCCCCCTCACCCCCGAAGAGCGTGAACGCGGCGAACGGCTCGGGCGGTTGCTGCGCGACGCGCGCGGTGGCCGCAGCATGGCCGAGGTCTCGGCGGCGGCGGGCGTGTCCGCCGAGACACTGCGCAAGATCGAGACCGGACGGGCCCCGACCCCGGCCTTCTTCACGGTGGCCGCGCTGGCCGGGGCGCTCGGGCTGTCGATGGACGAGCTGATGACCCGGTGTGCCCCGATGGCCGTCTGACGGGCGCCGGACGCGGGGCGCCGCGCACTCCGCCCGGGACCGTGCGGCGAGGCGCCCGCACACTCGCCGAAAACTCCGCGTAGCGGGCTCGTAACACAGCTGGTGTTGCCTGGCGGGCGAAGCGCTGGCGATCGGGCGGGAGTCGGGCATGGCTGTGGAGCAACTTCCGGCTCGCGTCCGGGAGTTCGCGGACTACCTGAACGGCCTCCTCGGGCGTCTGGACCAGGGCGGCGGCTGGTGCGGCGTCTTCTGGCAGCGGGACCCCGAGGGGATGCGGGCCTGTCTCCACGGCCGGGAGCTGCCGCCCTGGGACGTGCTGGAGTCGCTGCTGCAGGACCTCGCGGCGGCCCACGGCCCCGCCGTCGCCACGGCCGAGCGGGACCACGCCCGCGCCCTGCACGCGGCCGCCGTCTCGGCCTGCGACGCTCTGCCCGGCGCCCGCGACGCGCTGGGCGACCGTCTCGACGTCATGCTCCGCGAACAGCGGTACGCCACCGGGCGCCGCGCGGAGCTGACCCGCCGGCTGGCCGCCGCGACCTCCCGCGAGGAGACCGAGGCCCTCCGCCTCGACCTCGCCTGGGCCCACGACGACCACGACCGCGCCACCGCCCGCCGCGCCGAGCTGGAGGCCCGGCTGTACCGGCTGGACGCGGGCGTGAGGGGCACGGACGCCTGGCCGCACCCGGTGAGGCCGATCCGGCCGGAGGCCGGCCCCGTGCCCGGTGCGCGTCCTTCCGGGGACGCACCGGACCCCTGGTCCGCCGCGCCGGCGGCCGCCCCCGCGCATCGCTTCGAGGGGCCGGAGGAAGGGCACGGCTTCCCGACCCCGCCAACGGCCGGACCGGGCCCCCGGCCCGGCGGGCCGGAGCGAGGACCTGACGTCCGGCCCGGCGAGTGGCGCGCCGGACAGGACATCACGTCCGAGGCGGTGGAAGCCGGGCAGGCCGACCCGGCCCACGGGCCGGGAGACCCGCGGCACCCCGGATCCGGAGACCTGGGCGCCGTCCAGGCCCCCCGGCCCGGTGTCCCGGACGCCGGCCCCGCGTCCGCCGAGGACCCCACCGCGCCCCGCACGCCCGCCCCGGAACCGGCCCCACCCCCTGCCGGAGCCCGCAGACGCCGCCGGGGCGGTGCCCGGTTCGCGGGGGCCGTCGAGGACGACGCCGTACCCGTGGCCGTGCCGCCGCGGACGCCCGCCGCGGGGCCCGAGGTGCCCGGCGGGCGGCGTTCACCGCGTGGGGCGCGGTTCGCCGGGGCGGCGGAGCGGGAGGAGCCGGCCGAGCCGTCCTTCGAGGCCGTGGACGCGCGGGCGGGGGCCGCCGTGGCAGGGGCTGTCGAGCGGCTGGTGCGGCTGCGGGCGGAGGGACGCACCGGCGAGGCACATGTGCTGCTGGTGGAGATCGCGCACTGGCCGGCCGCCCGGCTCCCCCTGCTCGCGGACGGACTGCGGCACGCCGGCCTCGGCGCCGACTGGGACACCCTGCTGTGGGAGGCCGCCGCCCTGCCCGCCGAGCGGCTGGTCGCCGCCGCGGCCGCGCTGGAGGCGGCCGGGCGGGCGGCGGACGGACGGCAGATGCTCCGCCAGGGCGTGGCCCGGCCCGCCGCGGAGATCGGCGCGGCCGTGCTGGAGCTGACCGCGCGGGGACAAGACCGCGAGGCGCGGGCGCTGCTGGACGCCTACGTCCGGGTCCGCACACCCGAGGAAGCGGCCCGCAGTGCCGCCGTCGACCCGGCCCGGCTGGTGCCGCTGCTGCTGGAGGCCGCCGCGGGCGCCTCCGAGGAGCGTCACTGGGACCTGGTGCACGCCCTGCGCGTCGCCGGGTTCACTCCGTGACCGGCCCCGCGATCACCCTAAGGAGTGTCAAACGTGATCGACTCAGCGGGTTGGCGACGATGGTCTTGGCAAGGACGTCCAGGAGGCTTACTTTCGTCCCTCTACGGGCCGTTTCTACGGGCGTAGAGGCTCGGACGTAGCGTCGAAGGAGCAGCTCATGGCCAACGTCGTACGTGCCGCACTGGTCCAGGCCACCTGGACCGGCGACACCGAGTCCATGGTGGCGAAGCACGAGGAGCACGCGCGCGAGGCCGCCCGCCGGGGCGCGCGGGTCATCGGCTTCCAGGAGGTCTTCAACGCCCCCTACTTCTGCCAGGTCCAGGAGCCGGAGCACTACCGCTGGGCCGAACCGGTGCCCGACGGGCCGACGGTCCGCCGGATGCGGGAACTCGCCCGCGAGACCGGCATGGTGATCGTCGTCCCGGTCTTCGAGGTCGAGCAGTCCGGCTTCTACTACAACACCGCCGCCGTGATCGACGCCGACGGCTCCTACCTCGGCAAGTACCGCAAGCACCACATCCCGCAGGTCAAGGGCTTCTGGGAGAAGTACTACTTCAAACCCGGCAACCTGGGCTGGCCCGTCTTCGACACGGCCGTCGGCAAGGTCGGCGTCTACATCTGCTACGACCGGCACTTCCCGGAGGGCTGGCGTCAACTCGGACTCAACGGAGCCCAGTTGGTCTACAACCCGTCCGCCACCCACCGGGGCTCTCCTCCTACCTGTGGCAGCTCGAGCAGCCCGCCGCGGCCGTCGCCAACGAGTACTTCATCGCCGCCATCAACCGGGTCGGCCAGGAGGAGTACGGCGACAACGACTTCTACGGCACGAGTTACTTCGTCGACCCGCGCGGGCAGTTCGTCGGCGACCCGGCGAGCGACAAGACCGAGGAACTCCTCGTCCGCGACCTGGACTTCGACCTGATCGAGCAGGTCCGCCGGCAGTGGGCCTTCTACCGAGACCGCCGCCCCGACGCCTACGAAGGACTGGTGCAGCCGTGAACGACCTCTACGCCCGCCACCAAGGCGTCCTGCCCGACTGGCTCGCCCTGTACTACGACGAGCCGCTGGAGATCACCCACGGCGAGGGCCGGCACGTCTGGGACTCCGCGGGCAACCGCTACCTCGACTTCTTCGGCGGCATCCTCACCACGATGACCGCGCACGCCCTGCCCGAGGTGACGAAGGCCGTCACCGAGCAGGCCGGCCGGATCATCCACTCCTCGACCCTCTACCTCAACCGGCCGATGGTCGAACTGGCCGAGCGCGTGGCCCAGGTGAGCGGCATCCCCGACGCCCGGGTGTTCTTCACGACCTCCGGCACCGAGGCCAACGACACCGCCCTGCTGCTCGCCACCACCTACCGGCGCACCAACACCGTGCTGGCCATGCGCAACAGCTACCACGGCCGCTCCTTCAGCACGGTCGGCATCACCGGCAACCGAGGCTGGTCCCCGACCTCGCTCTCCCCGCTGCAGACCCTCTACGTCCACGGCGGCGTCCGCGGCCGGGGCCCGTTCGCCGAGCTGGACGACCGCGCGTTCATCGAGGCGTGCGTGGCGGACCTGAAGGACGTCCTCGGGCACACCCGGCCCCCCGCCGCCCTGATCGCCGAACCGATCCAGGGCGTCGGCGGCTTCACCTCACCGCCCGACGGCCTGTACGCGGCCTTCCGCGAGGTGCTGGACGAACACGGCATCCTGTGGATCAGCGACGAGGTGCAGACCGGCTGGGGCCGCACCGGCGAGCACTTCTGGGCTGGCAGGCGCACGCCCGCAGCGGCCCGCCGGACATCGTCACCTTCGCCAAGGGCATCGGCAACGGCATGGCCATCGGCGGGGTGATCGCCCGCGCCGAGATCATGAACTGCCTGGACGCCAACAGCATCTCGACGTTCGGCGGCACCCAGATCACCATGGCCGCGGGCCTCGCCAACCTCGGCTACCTCCTCGAACACGACCTCCAGGGCAACGCACGGCGGGTCGGCGGCCTGCTCCTCGAACGGTTGCGGGCGGTCGGCGCGGGACTGCCCGGCGTCCGCGAGGTGCGCGGCCGCGGACTGATGATCGGCGTGGAGCTCGTCAGACCCGGTACCGACGAGGCCGATCCGCGGGCGGCCGCCCATGTTCTGGAGGCGGCCCGCGACGGCGGCCTGCTCATCGGCAAGGGCGGCGGCCACGACACCAGCGCCCTGCGCATCGCACCGCCGCTGTCCCTGACCGTGGCTGAGGCCGAGGAAGGCGCCGCGATCCTGGAACGCGCGCTGAGGAGCACGTACTAGAGAGCGGGTTGACGGCGATGACCACCACCTCCTCCCACTCCCGGCCCCCCGGCTGGCAGCCGCTGGAACCCGCCCTGTCCGTCCGGCAGGTGCTCAGCCTGGAGCGGGTGCTCGCGGGGGACCCCGAGGTGGTGGCCGGAGCCGGGCAGCTCGACCGGCCGGTGCGCTGGGTGCACGTCGCCGAGGCCGCCGACGTCGGGGTGATGCTCACCGGCGGCGAGATGGTGCTCACCACCGGAGTGCTGCTGGCCGGTGACGAGGCCAAGCAGGCCGAGTACGTCCAGTCCCTGTACCGGGCGGAGGCCGCGGCCGTCGTCCTCGGGCTCGGCCGGGCCTTTCCCGCCCCGCCCGAGGTGATGCGCCGGGCGGCCGAACGGTGCGGGCTGCCCATGGTCGTGCTGCACCGGCCGTTCCCGTTCGCCGAACTGACCGAGGAGGTCCAGTCGCGCCTCGTACGACGGAAGTTCGCCGCCGTGAGCCTGTCGGAGACGGTACGCACCGCGCTCACCGGGCTGATCACCGCGGGCGCTCCGCTGCAGCGCCTGCTCGACGAGGCCGCCCAGCACAGCGGCTGCCCCGTCGTCGTCACCAACCTCGCCCACCGCGTCCTCGCCACGGCGGGGGAGCGGCCGGCGGTGGACGACGTGCTGCGCGACTGGGAGCGGATCGCCCGCCAGGCATGGGGGCACCACCCGGGCCGTTCCGGCACTGGGGGAGGCGGCGAGGGCGACGGCTGGATCCGCGCCGAGCTGGGCGGACGCGGTGAGCGCTGGGGCCGGCTGCTGCTGTGCGGTTACCGGGGCGACACGGCCACCGGGCGGCTGCTCGCCGACCGGACCGCCGAGGCACTCGTGCTGCACCGCATGCTCGACGGCGGCTCCGCCCGCACCTGGGAGGAACAGTCGGCGCAGAGCCTGCTCACCGACCTCGTCTCCGGTGTCGTGCCCGCACGGCAACTGCTGCCCCGGGCACGGGCGGCCGGGCTGCCGGTCAACCGGCGCACCTTCGTCCCCCTCGTCGTGCCCGGGGGTGACGCGGGCCGGCTCGACCGGACACTGCGGCTGCTGGGCCTGTCCGGACTGGTCGCCGAGCTGGCCGACGGCGCCACCGCCGTGCTGCTCAGCCTCGCCCGCGACCAGCACGCCGAGGCGCTCACCGCGCACTTCGCGGCGCGGCTGCGGACCGAGAGCGGGGTGCCGAACGCCGTGGTCGCGGCCGCCGATCCGCGCACCGTGTGGGAGGACGTGCCCGCCGGGCTGCGGGAGGCCCGGCACGTCGCCGACGCCGTCGCCGACTCCTCCGCGGTCCTCGACCTGCCGGCCGTCGTCCGGCTGCGCGACGTCCATCTGCGGGGCCTGGTGAGGCTGCTGCGGGACGACCCGCATGTGCAGTCCTTCGCCGAGCGGGAGCTGGACGGGCTGCTGTGCGCCGCCGACCAGGAACTGCTGAACGTGCTGCGGACGTATCTGGCGACGGGCCGCAACAAGTCCCGCACCGCCCAGCTGCACCACGTCTCCCGGCCTGCCCTCTACCGCCGCCTCGAGGCGATACAGCGGCGCCTCGGCGTCGACCTCGACGACTTCGAGCAGGCGGCCTCCGTGCACATCGCACTCCTCGCGCACGACGCGCAACAGGGGTGAAACATGCGACGAACTGGGAAAACGGCGGTGAAACATGAGCCGGCGAACACGTGACACGGTGACACGCCGACCGCCCGCGGACGTGACACGCTGCAACTCAAACCGGCCCCCCGGGCTTCCTAGTCTCGCCGTACACCGAGCGACCGGAGGTCCCGATGAGCCGAGTGATCCGTGCCGCCCTCTTCCAGACCGCCTGGACCGGCGACAAGGAGTCGATGATCCAGGTCCACGAGCAGGCGGCCCGCGACGCGGCCGCGCAGGGCGCCCAAGTCCTCTGCTTCCAGGAACTGTTCTACGGCCCCTACTTCTGCCAGGTGCAGGACAAGGCCTTCTACGAGTACGCCGAGCGGATCCCCGACGGGCCCACCGTCCGGCGCTTCCAGGCGCTGGCGCGGGAACTGGGCATGGTCCTGGTCCTGCCCATGTACGAGGAGGAGCAGCCGGGCGTCCTGTACAACACCGCCGCCGTGATCGACGCGGACGGCTCCTACCTCGGCAAGTACCGCAAGACCCACATCCCTCAAGTGCAGGGATTCTGGGAGAAGTTCTACTTCCGGCCCGGCAACAGCGGCTGGCCCGTCTTCGACACGGCCGTCGGCCGGATCGGCGTCTACATCTGCTACGACCGCCACTTCCCCGAGGGCTGGCGGGCGCTGGGCCTGGCCGGTGCCGAGATCGTCTTCAACCCCTCGGCCACCTCGCGCGGCCTCTCCCGCTACCTGTGGCAGCTCGAACAGCCGGCGGCGGCCGTCGCCAACGAGTACTTCGTCGGCGCGATCAACCGCGTCGGCGTGGAGGACCTGGGCGACAACGACTTCTACGGCACCACCTACTTCGTGGACCCCGAGGCCCAGTTCGTCGGCGAGGTGGCGAGCGACAAGGAGCCCGAACTCGTCGTCCGCGACCTGGACCTGGCGAAGCTCCGCGAGGTCCGCGACCGCTGGCAGTTCTACCGCGACCGGGCCCCCGGCGCCTACACGCCGCTGACCGCGCCCTGACCGCAGCGCCCACCCTGGGAGGAGAGGGACCATGAGCAGCCGTACCGTCATCCGCGGTGGTCTCGTCATCACCGCGTCCGACGAGATCCACGCCGACGTCCTGATCGAGGACGGCCGCATCGCCGCCCTCGCCGCCTCCGGCACCCCCGCCGCCGAGGCGTTCGGCGGCGGCCGTGTCATCGACGCCACCGGGAAGTACGTCATCCCGGGCGGCGTCGACGGACACACCCATATGCAGATGCCGTTCGGCGGCACCACCGCCGCCGACACCTTCGAGACCGGCACCCGCGCCGCCGCCTGGGGCGGTACGACCACGATCGTCGACTTCGCGATCCAGAGCGTCGGCGGCACCCTGCGCGAGGGCCTGGACGCCTGGCACGCCAAGGCCGAGGGCAACTGCGCCATCGACTACGGCTTCCACATGATCGTCTCCGATGTGAACCCGGAGACGCTCAAGGAGATGGACCTGCTGGTCGAGGAGGGCGTGACCAGCTTCAAGCAGTTCATGGCCTACCCCGGGGTGTTCTACTCCGACGACGGCCAGATCCTGCGGGCCATGCAGCGCGCCGCCGAGAACGGCGGCCTCATCATGATGCACGCCGAGAACGGCATCGCCATCGACGTCCTCGTCGAACAGGCGCTGGCCCGCGGCGAGACCGACCCCCGCTACCACGGGGAGGTCCGCAAGGCCCTGCTGGAGGCCGAGGCCACCCACCGCGCCATCAGGCTCGCGCAGGTCGCCGGGGCCCCGCTGTACGTCGTGCACATCTCGGCGCAGGAGGCGGTCGCCGAACTGGCCCGGGCCCGGGACGCGGGGCTCAACGTGTTCGGCGAGACCTGCCCGCAGTACCTGTTCCTGTCCACCGACAACCTCGCCGAACCGGACTTCGAGGGCGCAAAGTACGTGTGCTCCACCCCGCTGCGCCCGCGGGAGCACCAGGCGGCCCTGTGGCAGGGCCTGCGCACCAACGACCTCCAGGTGGTATCCACCGACCACTGCCCCTTCTGCTTCACCGGCCAGAAGGAGCTGGGCCGGGGTGACTTCTCCAAGATCCCCAACGGCCTGCCGGGCGTGGAGAACCGCATGGACCTCCTGCACCAGGCCGTCGTCGACGGGCACATCTCCCGGCGCCGCTGGATCGAGATCGCCTGCGCCACCCCGGCCCGGATGTTCGGCCTCTACCCGAAGAAGGGCACCATCACCCCGGGCGCGGACGCCGACGTCGTCGTCTACGACCCGCACGCCGAACAGGTCATGTCCGCCGAGACGCACCACATGAACGTCGACTACTCGGCCTACGAGGGCAGGCGCACGACCGGCCGCGTCGAGACCGTGCTCTCGCGCGGCGAAGTCGTCATCGACCAGCGGGAGTACACCGGACGCGCCGGTCACGGCGCCTTCACTCCGCGCACCACCTGTCAGTACCTCAACTAGGAGCGGCGCCCATGGACTTCGGACTCGTCCTGCAGACCGACCCGCCGGCCTCCCGGGTCGTCAGCCTCATGAAGCGGGCCGAGCGCAACGGCTTCGCCTACGGCTGGACCTTCGACTCCGCCGTGCTCTGGCAGGAGCCGTTCGTGATCTACAGCCAGATCCTCGCGAACACCAGCGCGCTGCGGGTCGGCCCCATGGTGACCAACCCGGGCACCCGCACCTGGGAGGTCACCGCCTCCACCTTCGCCACCCTCAACGACATGTTCGGCAACCGCACGGTGTGCGGGATCGGACGCGGCGACTCGGCGATGCGCGTCGCCGGACGCAAACCCAACACGCTGGCCCGCATCAGCGAGGCCATGAAGGTCATCCGTGCCCTCGGCCGGGGCGAGGAGGCCGACCTCGGCGGCACGAAGATCCGCTTCCCCTGGGTCGCCCCGGCGCCGAACTCCCGGTGTGGATGGCCGCGTACGGCCCGAAGGCCCTGAAGATGACGGGCGAGGAGGCCGACGGCTTCATCCTCCAGCTCGCCGACCTCTACCTCACCGAGTACATGGTGAAGGCCGTCAAGGAAGCGGCCGTGACCGCCGGCCGCGACCCGTCCGAGGTCACCGTCTGCGTGGCCGCCCCCGCCTACGTCACCGCCGACGACTCGCCGGAGGCGCTCGCCCACGCCCGCGAGCAGTGCCGCTGGTTCGGCGGTATGGTCGGCAACCACGTCGCCGACCTGGTCGCCAAGTACGGCGAGCACTCCGCCCAGGTCCCCGACGAACTCACCGAGTACATCAAGGCCCGCCAGGGCTACGACTACGCCCACCACGGGCGCAGCGGCAACCCCGACACCCGGTTCGTGCCCGACGAGATCGTCGACCGGTTCTGTCTGATCGGCCCGGCCGAGAAGCACATCGAGAAGCTGAACGCCCTGCGCGAGCTGGGCGTCGACCAGTTCGCCGTGTACGACATGCACGACGCCCAGGAAGCCACCATCGACGCCTACGGCTCCCGGGTGATCCCGGCGGTCAACGCCTGACCGCACCACCCCGTTGGTCTCCCCCTCGCCGCGGCCTCCCCGCCCCGGCGAGGGGCACAGGGCGCCCGCCCGCGCACCCCCCATGCGCCGCCCGCACGGCCTCTCCCGACCCACCTCACCCCGATTGGCCCGCCCATGACCGACACCGCTCCCTCCGCCATACCCCTGTCCGGCCAGGTGACCCAGCCCGACGGGCGGGTCGAACTGGCGCCCGGCGCCCGGCCGCCGGACGGCCCGTACGCCAACGAGGACCTGCTCCCCGTCCCGGTGGAACGGCGCACCTGGACGACGTACAACTTCTCCGCGCTGTGGGTCGGCATGGCCCACAACACGGCCTCCTGGACCCTCGCCTCCGGGCTGATCGCGGTGGGCATGGACTGGAAGCAGGCCGTGTTCACCATCGCCCTCGCCAACCTGATCGTGCTCGTGCCGATGCTGCTCACCGGCCACGCCGGACCCAAGTACGGCATCCCGTTCCCCGTGTTCGCCCGAGCGAGCTTCGGCGTGCGCGGCGCCAACCTGCCCGCCGTGGTACGGGCGCTGGTGGCGTGCGGCTGGTTCGGCATCCAGACCTGGATCGGCGGCGAGGCCATCTACTTCCTCGCCGGCAAGCTCATCGGCGACAGCTGGGCGAACGCCTCGCACGTCGGCGGCCACGCCTGGACCATGTGGCTGTCGTTCGCCGTCTTCTGGGTCCTCCAGATCGCCATCATCCTCCGCGGCATGGAGACCATCCGCCGCTTCGAGAACTGGGCGGCGCCCTTCGTCCTCGTCGGCGCTTTCGTGATGCTGTGGTGGATGAGCGCCAAGGCCGGGGGTGTCGGACCGCTCTTCGGCCAGCCGTCCAAGCTGGGCTGGGGCGGCGACTTCTGGAAGCTGTTCTGGCCCTCACTGATGGGCATGATCGGCTTCTGGTCGACCCTGTCGCTGAACATCCCCGACTTCACCCGCTACGGCCGCAGCCAGCGCGCCCAGACCCGGGGCAGGCCTTCGGCCTGCCGACCACGATGACCCTGTTCGCCTTCCTGTCCGTGCTGGTCACCTCCGGGTCCCAGGCCGTCTACGGCGAGCCCGTCTGGGACCCGGTCCAGCTCGCCGCGAAGACGGACAACGTGGTCGGTCTGCTCTACGCCCTGGTCACCGTGCTGGTGGCGACCCTCTCCGTGAACATCGCGGCCAACCTGGTCTCCCCGGCGTTCGACTTCTCCAACGTGGCCCCGCGCAAGGTGAGTTTCCGCACCGGCGCGCTGATCACCGCGGTCCTGGCCGTGCTGATCTTCCCCTGGAAGCTGTACGCGGACCCGCAGGGCTACATCTTCACCTGGCTCGGACTGGTCGGCGGTCTCCTCGGCACCGTCGCGGGCATCCTCGTCGCCGACTACTGGATCCTGCGCCGCACCCGGCTGGTCCTCGCCGACCTGTACCGGGCGGGCGGCCGGTACTGGTACGCGGGCGGCTGGAACTGGCGGGCGGTGGCCGCGTTCCTGGCCGGCGGCGTGCTGGCGATCGGCGGCGCCGACTTCCACCCGCTGGTCGACGGCCGCCCCATCGCGGCCCTGTCCCCCTCGCCGACTACGGGTGGGCGGTGGGCCTCGGCACCTCCCTGGTGCTCTACCTGGCCCTGACCTGGCTCACCGGCCGGAAGGAGGACACGGCGGAGGCGGCGGCCTGAGACGGACCCGCCCCGGCGGCCATGGCGGCCGGGGCGCCGCCCGCCGTCGCGCACCGCCGCCTGCTGGCCCCCAACGTCGTTCGTCCAAGCGCCTGTTGAGATACTCAACGCTTGTGAAGAGACGAGCACTGCTGTGGTCCGCCGCATGTCTGGCGCTGGCCTCCTGCCATGCCGGGATGGCGACGGCCGGCCCGGGACGGAGCGGAGCGGGCCCATGCCGGCGGATCAGCGCCAGGACGCACCCGATCTCGTGGGCGAGAGCCTGGACGGCAGACCGCTCCGGCTGGCCGACCACCGGGGGAAGGTGGTGGTCCTCAACGCGTGGGCGTCCTGGTGCGGCCCCTGCCGGGCCGAGGCCCCCGCGCTCCGGGCCGCCCGCGCACACCTCACCGCGAAGGGCGTGCGGTTCATCGGGCTCGACGCCGACAGCGACCCGGCGGCCGGCCGCGCCTTCCAGCGGGAGCACCGTCTCGGCTACCCCAGCTTCCGCGACCCCTCCGGCCGGCAGATGCTCCGGTTCCCCAAGGGGACGGTGCCGCCGGGCGTGCCGTTCACCGTCGTCATCGACACCCGGGGCAGGATCGCGGCCGTCCACGCCGGCCCCATCACCGAACGGGAGGTGCGCGACCTGGCGTTGCCGCTCACCCGCTCCTGAGGGGCGGTCAGCCGGACGTGCCGGATCCCAGCGCGGCCACGGCGCTCTTCGCCGCCTTGATGGCACCCTTGTTGATCTCGTCCGTGCTCGGGGCCTTCTTGCTCTCGAAGTCGCTGCCGTTGTAGGTGACGACGACCAGTGCGTTGGAGGCACGTACCAGCACCACGCCCTCGCGGGTCTCCTGCTTGCTCTCGGTGGTGAGGTTCACGACCGAGTAGCCGGCGTCACCGACCCCCGGGACCTCGCCGCCGCCGCTCTTCTCGGCGACGCGCTGCTGGTACTCCTTCTTCGCCGCGTCGTCCGAGCCGGTGATCTCGAACGAGACGTCGAGCCAGCGGTAGTCGTAGCCCTGGAGGGCGTTCCAGGAGCAGGTGCGGCGCAGCGAGGTGTCGGTCGACGGGATCTCCTTGCCGGCCGTCTTCGCCCCGGGAACCAGGGACTTGACGGTCGCCACCGGCACGCTGGAGCAGGGGCGGGCGCGGCCTCGTACGACTTCGACACCGCGGTGGACGAGGGCGCGGAGGCCGAGCCGGCGGGCGTCCGCTGGGACGGCGGGCGATCCGCGGCCGCCGGTGCGGCCGGATCGGACGACATCGCCCAGCCGGCACAGGCGAGTACGACGACCGGCGTCAGACGCGCGGTCAGGGCGAGCGGCAGAGGCAGTGAACGCACGGCGCACTTCTCGTGGGGAGGGGGGCGCGGAAGGGTCCCGCGGGGTGGGCTGGGACGACAGTGTCACACGACTCCCTGTGCGGCGGAAGGCCGAACTCGCTGCGTACCCGGCCGGTAACCCGGGCCCATGGACACCGTGTTGAAAAATCCCCTATGTCCGGTCAGGGGACGCGGGCGGTCCACTCCGGCGAGGTGAACTTTGTCCGCGCCAGCTCCTCGGCCCGCGCCAGTTCCCCTTCCGTCACCTCGCCGTCCACGAGGCCGTACCGCCCCCGGAACGACTCGATCATCCGCTCGATGACCGCGTCCCGCGGCAGCCCCGTCTGCCGGCGCAGGGGATCGACCCGCTTCTTCGCGCTCCCGGTGCCCTTGTCGGAGAGCTTCTCCCGCCCGATCCGCAGCACCTCGACCATCTTGTCCGCGTCGATGTCGTACGACATGGTCACGTGGTGCAGCACGGCCCCGGGACCGCCGCCCGGCCCGACGACCCGCTTCTGCGCCGCGCCCGCGATCTTGCCCTGGTCGGTGGCGATGTCGTTCAGCGGCTGGTACCAGGCACGGATGCCCATCTCGCCGAGGGCGCCGAGCACCCAGTCGTCCAGGTAGGCGTAGCTGTCCTGGAAGGACAGGCCCTGCACCAGCGACTCGGGCACCGACAGGGAGTAGGTGATCGTGTTGCCGGGCTCCACGAACATGGCGCCGCCGCCGGAGATCCGCCGGACCACCTCGATGCCGTGCCGGGCGGCGCCCTCCGGGTCCACCTCGTTGCGCAGCGACTGGAAGCTGCCGATGATCACCGACGGCGCGCCCCACTCCCACACCCGCAGCGTGGGCGGCCGGCGGCCCGCCGCCACCTCGGCGGTCAGGACCTCGTCCAGGGCCATGTGCAGCGCCGGTGGCTGCGGGCCCTCGTGGACGAGCTGCCAGTCGTAGTCGGTCCAGTCCGTGGCGTGCGCGAGCGCCCGGCGCACCGCGATCCCGACGCCCTCCGAGGTCAGTCCGTACATGACCGTCCCCGCGGGCAGCGCCGCGTCGATCCGCGCGGCCAGCCCGGCCGCGTCGGTGTCCGCCGGGGCACCCTCGAGCGCGCGGTTCACCGCGTCCAGCGCCTCGTCCGGCTCCAGGAAGAAGTCGCCCGCCACGCGCACGTCGCGCAGCACACCGTCCTCGGCCACCACGTCCACGACGACCAGCTTGCCGCCCGGAACCTTGTACTCACCGTGCACCGCCCGGCCTCCCTCTTCCATCAGGAGATCAACGCCGGGAGGCGCGGTGGTGTTCCCGTGGAGGAGGTGAAGAGCCGGCCACGGGAGCCGGGCCGAAACTCCACGGCGTCCGCGCCGCGCGTCTCCGATACTGGTGGGCCCGGCCCACACGCGCGAGCACCGAGGTGACAGATGCGGTTCACCACCCGGCCCACCCTCCAGGGCACCTTCGGCATGGTCTCCAGCACCCACTGGCTGGCCTCCCAGTCGGCGATGGCGGTGCTGGAGGACGGGGGCAACGCCTTCGACGCGGCCGTGGCGGGCGCCTTCGTGCTGCACGTGGTGGAGCCGCATCTGAACGGGCCCGCCGGAGAGGTGCCCATCCTGCTCGCGCCGGCCGGCGGCGAGGTGCGCGTGCTGTGCGGACAGGGCGTCGCCCCGGCCGCCGCCACCGTCGCGCACTACCGGGGACTCGGTCTGGACCTCGTACCCGGCACCGGACCGCTCGCCGCCGCCGTCCCCGGCGCCTTCGACGCCTGGCTGCTGCTTCTGCGCGACCACGGCACCAGGTCGCTCGACGACGTCCTGAAGTACGCCGTCGGGTACGCCGAGCACGGGCACGCGCCCGTGGAGAACGTCGGTGCGACCGTGGAGAGCGTCAGGGAGCTGTTCGAGACCGAGTGGACCTCCTCCGCCGAGGTGTACCTGCCCGGCGGCCGCGCCCCCCGGCCCGGCGAACTCTTCCGCAACCCCGCCCTGGCCGCGACCTGGCGGCGGCTGCTCGCCGAGACCGACGGGGCCGGCGACCGGGAGGCGCGCATCGACGCCGCGCGCGAGGTGTGGCGCTCCGGGTTCATCGCGGAGGCCCTGGTACGGCAGTCCCGGCGGCCCACGCTGGACACCAGCGGGCGGCGCCACACCGGCACCCTCACCGGGGCCGACCTGGCGGGCTGGTCGGCCGGCTACGAGGCGCCGGCGACCTACGACTGGAACGGCTGGACCGTGTGCAAGGCCGGCCCGTGGAGCCAGGGCCCCGCCTTCCTCCAGCAACTGGCGCTGCTCCCGCCCGAGCTGCCCGCCTACGGTTCGGCGGACTACGTCCACCTGCTGATCGAGGGCTGCAAGCTCGCCATGGCCGACCGGGAGGCCTGGTACGGGGACGCGGCCGACGTACCGCTCGCCGCACTGCTGTCGAAGGAGTACAACGCCGGCCGCCGCGCCCTCGTCGGCGAGAAGGCCTCCTGCGAACTGCGCCCCGGCAGCCCCGGCGGGCGCGCCCCGCGACTGCCCGCGCAGGCACACACGCGCGTGTCCGGCGACGGTCCCGGCTTCAACCCGATGGGCGCCGGGGAGCCGACGGTCGCGGACCTGACCGGCGAGGCCCAGGTGGCCGCCGACGGCAGCACCCGCGGCGACACCTGCCACCTGGACGTCGTGGACCGCTGGGGCAACATGGTCGCGGCCACGCCCAGCGGCGGCTGGCTGCAGTCCAACCCGGTCGTGCCCGAACTCGGCTTCCCGCTCGGCACCCGGCTGCAGATGACATGGCTGGAGGAGGGGCTGGCGAACTCCCTCACCCCGGGCCGCCGCCCCCGCACCACCCTCTCCCCGTCGATGGCGCTGCGCGGCGGTGTCCCGGTCATGGCGTTCGGCACCCCCGGCGGGGACCAGCAGGACCAGTGGCAGCCGCACTTCTTCCTCGCCGCCGTGCTGCGCGCCCCGGTCCGCGGCGGCCTCGACCTGCAGGGCGCGATCGACGCCCCGAACTGGCACAACGACAGCTTCCCCAGCTCCTTCTACCCGCGCGGCCGGCACCCCGGCGGCGTCACCGTGGAGTCCCGCACGGACCCCGGGGTGATCGACGAACTGCGCCGCCGGGCCACGACGTCACGGTCGGCCCCGGCTGGTCGGAGGGCCGCCTGTGCGCGGTGGCCCGGGACCCGGAGACGGGCGTCCTGTCGGCCGCCGCGAACCCGCGCGGGATGCAGGGGTACGCGGTCGGCCGCTGACGGCCGGTCCGGCCCCCTTCTTCATCCCGATTCCACCCGGTGTCCACCGGACGGGCGGGGATTGTCAGCGGCACGTGGTCTCATGGAGGACATGATCGACGAAACGGAAACCATCGAGGAGTTTCTCACCCGCGGCTCGGCCGACGTGGAGGAAGCGGTCCGCAAGGCCGCGGCGGCCGAGATCCTGCCCCGCTTCCGGCGCCTCGCCGAGCACGAGGTGGACCGCAAGAGCGGACCGCACGACCTGGTGACGGACGCCGACCGGCTCGCCGAGGAGCGGCTCACCGAGGTGCTCGGCGCCCTGCTGCCCGGCTCGGTCGTGGTCGGCGAGGAGGCGGTGCACGCCAACCCCGCCACCTACGAGGCGATACGGGGCGACGCGCCGGTCTGGATCATCGACCCGGTCGACGGCACCCGGCAGTTCGTGCACGGCGACGAGGGCTTCTGCACGCTGGTCGCGCTCGCCCACCGGGGCGTCGTCCAGGCCTCCTGGACCTACGCCCCCGTACCGGACACGTTCGCCACGGCCGTACGCGGCCGGGGCGCCTTCCTCGACGGCGAGCGGCTGTTCGCGGGGCCGCCCGCACCCGGCCGCGACCTCGCCGTCGCCACCTCCCACCCGGACTTCACCACCGACGAGCAGAAGCACGCGCTGCGCGCGCTGTGGACCGACGGCGTCGCCCCGCGCCCATGCGGCTCCGCGGGACTGGAGTATCTCGCCGTGGCCCGCGGCGAGTTGGACGCGGTCGCGTTCTCCTGGGAGGCGGCGTGGGACCACGCGGCGGGCCTGCTGCTGGTCGAGGAGGCGGGCGGCGCCCACCTCACGCTCACCGGTGAGCCGTTCCGGGTGACCGGCGGCAACGCGCTGCCGTTCACCGCCGCCCGGGACGCGGCCACCGCCCGCCGCGTGGCGCGGCTGCTGGGCGGCGGCTGAGGCACCCGGCCCCGGCCGCCGCGGGGCACCGGCATATCCTGATCGCGAGTGGCCATCGGCTGACGAAGGAGTCCGAAGGTGCCGTCGATGCTCGATGCTGTCGTGGTGGGTGCGGGACCGAACGGACTGACCGCTGCCGTGGAGCTGGCCCGCAGGGGCCACTCCGTCGCCCTGTTCGAGGCGCGGTCCACCGTCGGCGGCGGCGCCCGCACCGAGGAGCTGACGCTGCCCGGCTTCCGGCACGACCCGTGCTCGGCCGCCCACCCCCTCGGCATCAACTCGCCCGCCTTCCGTGCCCTGCCCCTGGAGCGGTACGGCCTGCGGTGGGTCCACGCCGACCTGCCGATGGCGCACCCGTTCCCGGACGGCGGCGCGGCCGTGCTGGCCCGTTCCGTCGCCGAGACGGCGGCCTCCTTCGGCCCGCGCGACGCGGGCGCGTACCGCAGGCTGGTGGAGCCGTTCCTCGCCAAGTGGGACACCCTGGCCCGGGACTTCATGTCCCTGCCGTCGACCGCGCTGCCCCGCGACCCGGTGACCCTGGCCCGCTTCGGCCTCGCCGGACTGCCGCCCTCCACCCTGCTGATGCGCCGCTTCCGCGACGAGCCCGTCAAGGCCCTCTTCTCCGGCCTCGTCGCCCATGTGATGGCACCCTCGGCGGCTTCGCCACCGGCGCCATCGGCCTGGTCTTCGCCCTGGCCGCGCACGCCCGCGGCTGGCCCCTGGCCCGCGGCGGCTCCCAGGCCATCTCCGACGCGCTGGCCGCCTACCTGACCGACCTCGGCGGCGCCGTCCACACCGACTACGAGGTCAAGCGCCTCGACGACCTGCCGCCGGCCCGCGCGTACGTCTTCGACACCTCGCCCACCGCGCTGGCCCGTATCGCCGGCTTCGGCGGCCACTACGACCGCTTCCGCTACGGCCCCAGCGTCTTCAAGATCGACTACGCCCTGGACGGCCCGGTCCCCTGGACCGCGCCCGAGGCCCGCGTCGCCGGCACCGTGCAGGTCGGCGCGAGCCAGGCCGAGATCGGCACCGCGCTGCACGACGCGTCCCGTGCCGGCCGCGCCCCCGACCGGCCGTTCCTGATCACCGTCCAGCCCAGCGTGGCCGACCCCACCCGGGCGCCCGAGGGCAAGCACGTCTTCTGGGCCTACGGCCACGTCCCGAACGGCTGGCGGGGCGACCTCACCGACGCCATCGAACGCCAGCTGGAGCGCTTCGCACCCGGCTTCCGCGACCGCGTCCTCGCCCGCGCCACCATGGGCCCCGCCGAACTCGCCGCCCACAACGCCAACTACGTCGGCGGGGACATCGCCTGCGGCGCGGCCTCCGGGCTCCAGCTGCTGCTGCGACCCCGCCTGTCCCTGTTCCCCTACCACACCCCCATCCGGCCGTCTTCATCTGCTCCTCGGCCACACCGCCCGGCCCCGGCGTGCACGGCATGTCGGGGCACAACGCGGCCAAGGCCGTCTGGCGGAGACTGAGGCAGACATGACCACCATCACCCTCGTCCAGGGCGACATCACCCGGCAGAGCGCCGACGCGATCGTCAACGCGGCCAACTCCTCCCTGCTCGGCGGGGAGGGGTGGACGGCGCGATCCACCGCAGAGGCGGCGGCGCGATCCTCGAGGAGTGCCGCGCGCTGCGCGCCTCCCGGTACGGCAAGGGCCTGCCCACCGGCCAGGCGGTCGCCACGACGGCCGGCGCGCTGGACGCCCGCTGGGTGATCCACACGGTGGGCCCGGTCTGGTCCGCCACCGAGGACCGCTCGGAACTCCTCGCCTCCTGCTACCGCGAGTCCCTGAAGGTCGCCGACGAACTCGGCGCCCGCACGGTCGCGTTCCCGGCCGTCTCCACCGGCGTCTACCGCTGGCCGATGGACGACGCGGCCCGCATCGCGGTGGAGACGGTGCGCGCCACACCGACCTCGGTCGAGGAGGCACGCTTCGTCCTCTTCGACGAGCGGGCGTACCAGGCGTTCGCCGCGCGGACCGGCTGACCGCGCGGGCCGCCGCCCCGGCGGCCCGGCGGCCCGCGGCGTGTGCCCGGCGGGGAGGCGGGCCGCTGCCCGCCTCCCCGCCGGGCGTTCCTCGCCGTCAGGCCGTCACCTGCCCGAACCCTGCGCGAAGCCGTTGTAGATGTAGCGCTGCAGGAAGAGGAAGATCACCAGGGTCGGAAGGATGACGAGGATCGCTCCGGCGGAGATGGTCTCCCAGTGAGCCCCGAACGGTCCCTTGAAGCGGTACAGGGCGGTGGAGATGGTGCCGAGGTCCTCCGAGGGCATGTACAGGAAGGGGATGTAGAAGTCGTTGTACGTGGTGATGCCCTTGATGATGACGACGGTCGCGATCGCCGGCTTGAGCATCGGAAAAATGATCTTGCGGTAGACGGTGAAGGCGTTGGCCCCGTCGAGCCGCGCGGCCTCGTCCACGGAGACCGGGATCCCCCGGATGAACTGGAGGAAGATGTAGACCGAGACGATGTCCGTGCCCATGTAGAGCAGGATCGGCGCCCACCGGGTGTCGAAGAGGCCGAAACTGTTGACCACCTGGAAGGTCGCGACCTGTGTGGTCACGCCCGGTACCAGGGTGGCGATCAGGAACAGGGCCATGACGAGCTTCTTGAGCCGGAAGTCGAAACGGTCGATCGCGTACGCCGTCATCGAGCCGATGATCACCGTGCCGGTGATGGAGAACAGCAGGATGAAGGCGGTGTTGCCGAACGCCGTCAGCATCTTGCCGTCGGAGAAGGCGGTCGCGTAGTTCGAGAAGTTCAGCCAGTCGTGCGGCAGGGCGAGGGCCCCTGCCCGTCCGCGACCTCCTGCGACGTCTTCAGCGAGGTCAGGAGGACCACGGCCAGCGGGACCAGCACCACGAGCGAGGCGCCGATCAGGGCCAGATAGGTCAGGCCGGTGGCGAGGCCGGAGGGCCGGCGCGACCGGCGCCGGGGCGGGACGCCGACGGTCATACGATGTCCACCTTCTCGTCGGGTACGAGGCGGCGCTGGATCCAGGTGATCCCCAGGATGATCAGCAGCAGCACCACGGCGCAGGCCGAGGCCAGGCCGGTCTTGTTGAACTGGAAGGCGAACTTGACGGTCTGGATCACGAAGGTCGACGTCCCGGTCGTGCCGGTGGTCATGATGTACGGGATCTCGAAGACCGACAGTGAGCCGGAGACGGCGAGGATGACGCTCAGACCCAGCACCGGGCGGATGCCGGGGGCGACGATGTACCGGAACTGCTGCCACCGGGTCGCCCCGTCGAGCTGGGCGGCCTCGTGGAACTCTCCCGGGATCGACTGGATCGCCCCGAGGAACAGGACGAAGTTCAGACCGGTGAAGCGCCAGACCGACACGCCCGCCAGCGAGGTGTTGGCCGACTCGGGGTTGAGAGCCAGGCGTGGTCGCTGTTCACCCCGAACCAGGACAGGACCGAGTCGAGCGTGCCGCCGTCCTGGAAGAAGTAGAGGAAGACGAAGCCGATCGCCACCCCGTTGATCAAATACGGGAAGAACAGGATGCCCTTGAACAGGTTCCTGAAGCGCATGTCGAAGCTGAGCACGGTGGCGAAGTACAGGGCGATGGATATCTGTACGACGGAGGCCACCAGGTAGTAGAGACTCACCGCGAAGACCCGGAAGAGCTCGGGGCGGGTGAACAGTTCCTCGTAGTTGCCGGCACCGACGAAGTTCCGGTCGGGGCTCACGCCGTCCCAGTCGGTGAAGCTGTAATAGATCATGTTGCCCACCGGCACGTAGGTGAACGTGATCAGCAGAGCGAGCGGAACCAGCAGGAACAGCCACGGGGTGAGCCGGCGCATCGACGGCTTCCGCCGGACACCGTCGCCGCCCGCACGCCCGGGGCGGTGCCTGACGGTCCGCTTCGGCCCGCCGGCCGTGGGCGGCGGTGAAGGGGAGAGGGTTCGAGTCATTGAGGGCCAGGGCCTTTCGTCGTCCGCGGAGCGCTGTCGCGTCCGGGCCCGGCGGCGGCAGGCTCACCGGGACCCGCTGCGCGCCGATCAGGAGCCGGCGGTCTGCCTGGCCTCGGCCCAGCGCTTGTTCAGGTCGTCGAAGTAGCCCTGGAGCGAGCCGCCCTGGGCGCCGCGGGCGAGGTCCACCAGCCGCTGGCGGTAGTCCTGCTTGTTCAGGCCGATCTCCGAGGCGTTGTCGATGGCGTTGACCTCGGCTGTCGCCTTCTCGGAGCGCTCCACGAACGTGACATCGTTGTCAACGTATTCGTCGAGCGTCGTCGGCAACTTCGCCGCCTTCAGCGCCGAGACGGCGCCCTCCTTCGCGGAGTACCCGGACTTCTCGGTGAACCAGTCGATCCAGGCCCGGGCCGCGCTCTTGTGGCCGGAGTGGATGTTGACGGCCTGCTGGTAGTCGGAGACGAGGGTGGCGCAGAACTTGCCGGAGTGCTGGACCGGTACGGGCATGAAGCCGATGTCGTCGGGGTTCTCGCCGGCCTTCCGGGCCGCGTCGCGCATCTGGTTGATCGCCCAGGAGCCGAGCAGCATGCTGCCGATCCTGCCCTTGGCGAGCAGGGACTTGGAGCTCTCCCAGTTGGTGGTGGTGGGGTCCTTCTCGGACAGGTCGTCGTGGACGATGTCGTAGAGCAGGGTGTCGAGGGTGTTGAGGTCGGTGCCCTTCTCCCAGGGTCTGTCCGTGTCGGCCAGGGCGTCGGAGGCCTTGCTGTCGCAGCTGACGGAGCCGACGCTGTTGGTCCAGGGGCTGCTGAGCGGCCAGCCGTCCTTGAAGTTCGTGTAGTAGGTGGCGCCGGTCCTGTCCTTCACCGTCCTCAGGTCGGACAGGAACTCCCCGGTCGTCTTCGGCCAGGCGGTGATGCCGGCCTTCCGCCACACGGCCTTGTTGTAGACGAAGCCGTTGGCGGTGCCGAAGGTGGCGATGCCGTACACGCTGCCGTCCACGTCGGTCTTGTCGGTGAACCGGTACTCGTCGGCCATGGAGCCGCTGTCGCCGAGCGGGGCGAAGAACTTCGGGTAGTCGCCCTTGGCGACCGCGCCCGGTATCAGCAGGACGTCCCCGTAGTTCTCGGTGTTCATCCGGATCTTCACCTCCCCCTCGTAGTCGGTGATGCCCTCGAACTTGACCCCGACCTTCGGGTAGATCTTGTTGAACTCGGCCGCGTACTTCTTCATCGTGCCGTCCTGCACGAGGTCCGTACGGTTGGTGAGCACCGTGATGTCACCGGAGACCTTCGTCGGGCTCAGCGGTACGGCCGCGGTCTCGCCCGCACCGGGCGTCCCCCTCCGCTGCACCCCGCGAGGGTCGTCACCACGGCGGTCAGCACGGCTGCGCTCACTGCTCTGTTTCCCATGTGCCCCACTCCTCCAAGGATCACGGCTCGGGCTCCGGTAGGTGCCCCGCACTATTTCAGGGATGGGTTAACCGGTAAAGCTCCGTGTTTCCCCGCGATACCCAATCGTTACATCTGGCCGCAGACGGCTGTGCGAACTCCCCGCGCACTACAGGGTTTACGCCGGATTTCGCCGGTACGGGAGGCGCGGCGAAGGGACTAGACCGGTTCACTTCCGTCGCGTTAGGTTGATCCGCGTCGTACACCATCCCGGCCCGTCCTGCCGAAGGAGCCGCACATGAAGGAAACCGTCGAGCTCGCCGATGGGTGGAGCCTTGAGCACGAGGGGAGGTCCCTGCCCGCCCGGGTTCCCGGCTGCGTCCACACCGACCTGCTCGCCGGCGGCCTGATCCCCGATCCCTTCCTGGGCCTCAACGAGCGCGAAGTGGACTGGGTCGGGCGCCGTGGATGGAGCTACGGCCGGCACCTGGCGGCCGTCGAGACCCGGACCGGGCGCCACGAACGCACCGACCTCGTCTTCGACGGCCTGGACACCGCCGCGACCATCACGCTGGACGGGGACGAGGTGGGACGCACCCGGAACATGCACCGGCGTCACCGCTTCGACGTCACGGACCGGCACGGGCGCCTGCGGGTCGACTTCGCCTCCGCCTACGAGGAGGCCGAAGCCGTGCGCGCACTGACCGGCGACCGCCCCAACGTCTACCCGGAGCCGTTCCAGTACATCCGCAAGATGGCCTGCGGCTTCGGCTGGGACTGGGGCCCGACCCTGGTGACCGCGGGCATGTGGCGCCCGGTCCGGCTGGAGCGCTGGTCGACGGCCCGGCTGGCCGACGTGCGCCCCCTGGTGACCGTCGTGGACGGTGCCGGCCGGGTCGAGGTGCGGGTCGAGGTCGAGCGCACCTCGGCGGGAGCGGACCGGCCGCTCACCGTGTCCGCCACCGTCGGCGGCGGACACCGGGTCAGGGGCGCGGTGGACGGGACACGCGCCGTGCTCACGCTGGACGTGCCCGGCGTCTGCTTGTGGTGGCCCCGCGGCTACGGGGAGCAGCCCCTGTACGACCTGGAGCTGGAGCTCCTGGCGGACGGTCCCGAGGGACCCGTGCTGGACACATGGTCCCGGCGGATCGGCTTCCGGACCGTGGAACTCGACCGCTCCGCCGACGAGCACGGCACCGGCTTCACCCTCGTGGTGAACGGCGTGAGGGTGTTCACCCGCGGCGTGAACTGGATCCCCGACGACGTCTTCCCGTCGCGGATCACCCCCGAGCGGTACCGAGCCCGGCTGCGCCAGACGGCCGAGGCGGGGGTGGACCTGGTACGGGTCTGGGGGGGCGGGATCTACGAGGACGAGGCCTTCTACGACGCCTGCGACGAGCTGGGCCTGATGGTCTGGCAGGACTTCCTCTTCGCCTGCGCCGCCTACCCGGAGGAGCAGCCGCTGCGCGGCGAGGTCGAGGCGGAGGCCCGCGACAACGTTGTCCGCCTCATGCCGCACCCGAGCCTCGTGCTGTGGAACGGCAACAACGAGAACCTGTGGGGCTTCCGCGACTGGGAGTGGGAGCCCGCTCTGAAGGGCGACTCCTGGGGCGGCGGCTACTACCTCGACCTGCTGCCACGCCTGGTCGCCGAACTCGACCCCACCCGCCCCTACACCGCCGGCAGCCCCTGGTCCGGCTCATGGGACCACCACCCCAACGACCCGGCCCACGGCACCCACCACTCCTGGGAGGTCTGGAACCGCCGGGACTACGCCGAGTACCGCGATTCGGTGCCCCGCTTCGTCTCGGAGTTCGGCTGGCAGGCACCGCCCGCCATGGCCACCCTGCGGCGCGCGCTGCCCGGTGAGCGTCTGGCTCCCGGGTCACCCGGAATGCTGCACCACCAGAAGGCCGAGGACGGCAACGGCAAGCTGAACCGGGGCGTGGAGCGTCACTTCGCCCCGCCCGGCGACGACTTCGACCGCTGGCACTACCTCACCCAGGTCGTGCAGGCCCGCGCCGTCGCCGCCGGGATCGAGCACTGGCGCTCGCACTGGCCGGTGTGCGGCGGCACCATCGTCTGGCAGATCAACGACTGCTGGCCGGTCAGTTCCTGGGCGGCCATCGACGGCGACGGCCGCCCCAAACCCCTCTACCACGAGCTGCGCAGGGTCTACGCCGACCGCCTGCTGACCCTTCAGCCGGGGGCCGACGGCCCCGACCTCGCCGTGATCAACCAGTCCGCCGACGTCTGGGACGCACGTGTGACCCTGCGCCGTGTCCGCGCCGACGGCAGCGTGGTCGCGGAACGGGAACTCGCCGTGACCGCCGGCGCGCGCGAGGTGCGCCGGGGGGCCGTGCCGCGGGAGCTGGTCCCCGACGCCCGGTCCGCCAAGGAGTTCCTCGTCGCCGACTGCGAGGGCCTGCGGACCGTGTACTTCCCCGTCACCGACAAGGAGTTCGCCTACCCCGAGCCCGGCTACGACGTCGTCGTGGAGTCCTCCGCCGCCGGTGGCGGTAGTGTCGAGGTCGTGGTCACAGCGCACACCCTCGTACGGGATCTTCTCCTGCAGGCCGACCGGCTGGGGCCGGAGGCCACCTGCGACACCGGTCTGCGCACGCTGCTTCCCGGCGAGCGGATCCGCCTGCGGGTGCGGGGCGCCGCCGAGACCGGCGCCAACGCGGTGCGCGCGGCACTCTTCTGCGTGGAACCGGCGTGAGCGCACCCGCCGAACGCGTCACCATCAAGGACGTCGCGGCCGCCGCCGGAGTGTCCAAGGGCGCGGTGTCGCTGGCCTTCAACCACAAGCCGGGGGTCTCCGAGGCCACCCGGGAGCGGATCTTCGCCGCGGCCCGGCGCCTGGGCTGGGCGCCCAACTCCTCGGCCCGCAGCCTGTCCCGGCAGTCGGTCGACACCATCGGTCTCGCCATCTGCCGGCCGGCCCGGCTGCTCGGTCTCGAGCCGTTCTACATGGAGTTCATCTCCGGTATCGAGAGCGTGCTCGCCGAACGCAACTGCTCGCTGCTGCTGCGTCTGGTCGGCTCGCTGGAGGAGGAGATCTCCCTGCAGGAGAGGTGGTGGCGGGAGCGTCAGGTAGGAGGTTCGATCCTCGTCGACTTCCATCAGGAGGACCCGCGCATCGGCCCGCTCCGGAGGATCGGGCTGCCCGCCGTCGCGGTCGGGCACCCGGACCTGACCGGCGGTTTCCCGTCGATCTGGACCGACGACGCGAAGGCGGTCGCGGAGGCGGTGCGCTATCTGGCGGCCCTCGGGCACCGGCGCATCGCCCGCGTGGGCGGTCCCACCGGTCTGGGGCACAGCGCCATCCGCGTGAACGCGTTCGAGCGCACGATGGAGGAGCTGGGCCTCGACGGCGGTCTGCATGTGGAGACGGGATTCTCGGGTGAGGAGGGCGCGCGTGCCACCCGCTCGCTGCTGCTGGCCGCCGACCGTCCCACCGCGATCATCTACGACAACGACATCACGGCGGTCGCCGGACTCGGCGTGGCCGCCGAGATGGGCGTCTCCGTGCCGGACGACCTGTCCCTGCTGGCCTGGGACGACTCGCAGCTGTGCCGCCTGACGCATCCGACGCTGTCCGCGATGAGTCATGACGTGCACGGTTTCGGAGCCCAGGTCACGCGGGTGCTGTTCGACGTGCTGGCGGGGCAGGAGGTCCAGTCCCGGCCGGTGGCGACGCCCTCCCTGATGCCGCGGGCGTCGACCGCGCCCCCGGCGGCTGAGACGGGGCCGGGACCCGCGGGGCGCGGCTCGCCCGCCGCGCCCCGTTCCGCGTCGCGTGCGCGCAGGAGATCCAACCGCATACGCCGTTTCGGCCCCGCGGGCCATTTCCGAGACCGGCTCGGATGTCGCGTTGAACCGGTATAGCGCGATCGCCGAAGGGCGTGGCCCTTGCCTCGGTCGGAGCGGTGTCGCGGCATGGCGGGCGCCGAGGCCGGGGCATGCCAGATGTCTGCGAGGGAGGGACATGTGCGGCGATCGCTTTTGCTGCTGGAAGGACCCCGTCCTCGGCATTGCCGGATCCACTGGGGGGTTTAGCGGTTTAGTTCCGCTTGACTTCCGGTGCTTCGCCCGGGAAGTCGTCGGCTTTGCCGCACGCTGTTCCGGAAACATGTCCGCAAGACCATTGACATGGCCGGGACATCGAGTGCTCTCATATCCATGGCTCCCGGTCCGCGGTCGCAGGCCCACTCCTGCCGGCCGGGGCGCACACGCACCGCTCGGTCTTCGCTGTCGCCCTCCTCGGAGGTAGACAACGTTGTCATCCTCCTTGCGGCCGTAGAGCGTCGCGTCCACGAGCCCCCGGACGCGGGGCACGGACACGTCCGCGCTGACAACACCCCACAGAGGAGCACCATGGCAATGCAACCAAGAAGCACCTCGCGCACCGCGGCCGGTGTCGCGGTCGCCGCCCTACTGGGGCTGCTGATCTCGTTCCTGGGTACGTCCGGCGGCCAGGCCACGGCCGCACCCACGGGTATCCGTGTCGCCAACGGCAAGGTGACCGAAGCGAACGGCAGCACGTTCGTGATGCGTGGGGTGAACCACGCGTACGCCTGGTACCCGGACCGCACCACCTCCATCGCCGATATCGCGGCCAAGGGCGCCAACACCGTCCGCGTCGTCCTCGGCAGCGGCGACCGGTGGACCCGGACGAGCGCCTCCGAGGTCTCCTCGATCATCGGCCGGTGCAAGGCCGCCAAGGTCATCTGTGTGCTGGAGGTGCACGACACCACGGGGTACGGCGAGGACGGCGCGGCGACCACCCTGGACAGGGCGGCGGACTACTGGATCGGCGTGAAGAGCGCGCTGGAGGGCCAGGAGGACTACGTCGTCGTCGACATCGGCAACGAGCCGTTCGGCAACACGAACTACAGCGCCTGGACCAACGCGACCAAGGCCGCGATCGTCAAGCTCCGCAACGCCGGTCTGCGGCACGCGCTGATGGTGGACGCCCCAACTGGGGCCAGGACTGGTCCAACACCATGCGGGACAACGCCTCCTCCGTCTTCGCCGCGGACCCCGACCGCAACACGATCTTCTCGATCCACATGTACGGGGTGTACGACACCGCGGCCGAGGTGAGCGGCTATCTGCACGCCTTCACCGACAAGCACCTGCCCGTCGTGGTCGGTGAGTTCGGCAACCGGCACAGCGACGGCGACCCCGACGAGGACGCCATCATGGCGAACGCGCAGGCCCTCGGCGTCGGCTACATCGGCTGGTCCTGGAGCGGCAACGGCGGCGGCGTCGAGTACCTGGACATGGTCAACGGATTCGACGCGAACTCCCTCACCGGCTGGGGCAACCGCTTCTTCAACGGCGCCAACGGCATCGCAGCCACCTCGAAGCGGGCCACCGTCTACGGCGGGGGTTCGGGCACCGGTGGGGGTACGGCCCGAACGGCTACCCGTACTGCGTCAACGGCGGTTCCTCGGACCCGGACGGTGACGGCTGGGGCTGGGAGAACAACCGGTCCTGTGTGGTCCGGGGCAGCTCGGCGGACACGGGTGCGGGCTCGGGTACGGCGCCGAACGGCTACCCGTACTGCGTCAACGGCGGTTCCTCGGACCCGGACGGTGACGGCTGGGGCTGGGAGAACAACCGGTCCTGTGTGGTCCGGGGCAGCTCCGCCGACCACTGACGACCGAAGCGGTGCCGCCTCCGCTCCGGAGACGGCACCGCTGACGTCCACTCGCCGTCGCCGGAGGGGCGCGGACCGGGCCGGCGCCGGACCATCACGTGCCCGGCGGCACCGGATCAGCTCAGCAGCCGGCGCTTCTGGGCCTCGAACTCCTCGTCCGTCAGCACCCCTTGCGTCTTCAGGTCGGCCAGCTGCTTGAGCTGATCGATCTTGTTGGTCATGTCGTCGCCGGACGGCTGCGCGGCGGCGGGCGCGGGCGGCGGCGCCGTCTGCTGCTGTTGCTGCGCGTACTGCTGCTGCGCCGCCTGCTGCTGTTCGTACTGCTGTTGCTGCTGCGCGCTGTCCTGCTGCGCCCACCGGCCGGCCTGGCGGCGCGAGACGCGGTTGGACACGGCGGTCGCGGTACCGGCGACGACGGCGGTGCGTGCGACGCCCCTGAGCAGTCCGGGCATGATCGTCAACTCCCAGTGTCGAAAGGGGCGGCCGGTCAGGCGGCCGCGGAACCGCCGGGGGAACCGTCTCCTCCGTCGCGTCCAGCGCGGCCAGCAGGGCCTGGACGGGGATGCGGCCGCTCGCCACGAGCTGGGCGCCGCTGCGCCGGAGGGCGCGGGCCAGGGGAGCGGCCCACAGGTTCTCGTACACCAGCACCGCGGCGGAGTTGCCGGGTTCCAGCGCGTTGCCCGCCTCTTCGATGTCGCCCTGGTCCAGCACGCCGGCGGAGGCGCCTTCGAAGACGGTCAGGTCCATCTCGTCACCGAGGTCGCGCAGCTCCATCGCGACGACCGAGCCGTCGGTCTCCTTGCGGATGAAGGCCAGGTCGATGACGCGGACGATGCCGCGCTCGGCGAGATCGACCAGCAGCGGGAACGCCTCGCCCGTCATACGGTTGCCGGGGAACTCGATCACGAGGTAGTCGACGGGGCCCATCTCTTCGACGCTTTCCATGACCACTCCTTGGAAGCCGTGTGCGTCCGCCCCCAGCGCCAATTCCAGCACGCGGCGCGGGGCCCCGCACTTCCGAACCCGTACGCGTCAACCGGTGAGCTGGTAGATGCTCTTGCCCACCAGCCAGAACCCCAGTACCAGGCAGAGACTCACCAGCGCCTGGTCCTGATGACCCTCCATCCACGCGCGCAGCCTCAGCAGGCGGGCCTTCGCCGCCGTGGGGGAGAAGAGCACGTACAGCTCCACGGTCAGCAGAGTCGAGGTCGCGAGCAGACAGAAGCCGCACAGGGTGAGCCACGTCGTGACGTGCGAGGTGTCCGCCTCCACCACCGTCGTCGCCCCCGCCGCGACCATGCCCCAGGGCTGCAGCAGCACGGCGAGCCCCGCGGCGGCCCAGGGCGTGCCGCGGTCCATGTGGGCCGTGAGCTTCGAGGACGAGGATTCCTTGGCCGGGGCCGCACCGGCCGCCCGGCGGCGGCGCCGGCGTTCGCCGTAGAAGACCAGCGACAGTCCGATGAGCAGCTTGAGCGCGAGGGCGGCGGTCGAGGGCGGCGACTTGGGCGGTGGCGGCTGCCCGCCGGTGAAGGCGAGGACGATCGCGATCACCGCGACCAGGCAGGCCAGCCAGCTCAGGATGAACACCAGCCCCTTCCACACACCCCTGGCCGACGCCACCACCAGGACGAACGCCATGATGGGCAGCGGGTCGAGCGTGATGGCCAGGCCGATGAGCAGCAGGTCGAGCACCATGGCGGACCCCCGACGAGTCGGAACACCACGAGAGTAGGCAGGGCTCGCCGGAACGACATCTCGTGGCCGTGGACCCGGCCGTCGGAAGCCGTCCCCGGGGTGCCGTACCGGGCGCCGCCCCCCAGGCTGGACCCAGCGAAAGGAGCCACGCCATGCCGACCTCCGCACGGGTGCCGTCGGTGGGCCGGATGGTCGCCTGGGCGAAGTCGGCCCACCGCCGGGCGGAGAGCCGGTTCCCGGTGGTCACGCATCTCGCGGACCGCATCGTGTCGGTCAACATCTTCGACTCGGGCACCCGTATCGCCGCGCAGTGCTTCCTGACCGCGGTCCCGCTGCTCTTCGTCGTCGCTGCCTACGCCCCCTCGGCGGTGCGCCACCAGCTGGTCGCGTCGGTGCGCGAGGTGTTCGGGCTGACGGGCGCGGCGAACGCCGAGCTGGAGAAGGTGTTCGAGCCCACGACGGGCGATCTCCAGCAGGCCACGGGCATCGTGGGCGGGCTGATGGTGCTGCTGTCGGCCACCGCCGTCAGCCGGGCGATGCAGCGCCTGTGCAAACGCGCCTGGGAGATCCCGAGAGCGGGCACCCACATCGCCCCGTGGCGGTGGCTGGCGTGGCTCGCCCTGTGGCTCGGGGTCCTGGTGCTCCAGGGCCCCGTACGCGACGGGTTCGGCGTGGGCTCCTGGCTGGGCGTCCCCCTCACGCTCCTCACCCAGACGGGGCTGTGGTGGTGGACCCAGCACCTGCTGCTCGGCGGGCTGATCGGCTGGAAGCCCCTGCTGCCGGGCGCCGTGCTCACGGCGGCCGTGCTCACCGTGCTGGCGGTGACCGCGCGGCTGTACATGCCGCGGGCGCTGAACCACGCCCTGGCCGAATACGGTCCGGCCGGCTCCGTCTTCGTACTGCTGTCCTGGCTGATCGTGGTGTGCGTCGCGGGAGCCGTCGGCATCAGCGTCGGCGCCGTCCTCGCCCAGGAGCCGTTCCTGGCGCGCCGCCTCGGCAGCCCGCCGTCCCCGTGCGACCGCGCCCCGCGGACCGCCTGAGGCGCGGCCGCGCGAGAAGTCCACCGGGCGTCGCCCGTTCGGCTGCGTCCACCACGCGCGGGGCCCACACCACTCGCCCGTCCGGTCTACCCAGCGCGCGTGGAACCCACAGGCCTGACGCAATGGGGATGTTCAGGCCCCTACCCCGCCGGAGGCCCACGTGCCCGCCTCATCCGACCCGCACGGACCCGGCCCCGACCCCCAGAACCCCGGCCAGGAACCCCCACGCCGGGCCCCGGCCCCGATCGTCCCGACTCGCACGCCTCCGGCCCCCCGGCGCGCGAGGACGGGCCCGGCGCCGGCCGGCGTCCGCCCGGCGGGCCTTCCGGACCTTCCGGACCTCCCGGCCCGGGGACCGGTGGTGGGGCGGGGCGCGGCGGGGCCGGAGCGCGGGGCATGTGGCGCGTGCCGTCGCCTCGGCCGTGCTGATCGTGCTGACCTGCGTCCTGGTGCCGGTCGCGCTGCTCGCCACCTGGGTGCACGACATCGTGCTCGACACCGACCGCTACGTGGCCACCGTCGATCCGCTGGCCACCGACCCGGCGATCCAGGACGCCGCGGTGCACCGGATCACCGACGCCGTCGGCGCGCGGGTGGACGGTCAGCGGGCCGCCGCGGACATCGCCTCCTGGCTGCAGTCCCAGGGCCTGCCGCCGCGCGCCGCCGACGCCGTCCGGGGACTGGGGCCGCAGCTCGACGCCGCCGTCAACCAGGCCGTCACGAAGACCGCCACCCGCGTCGTGCGGAGCGACGCCTTCGCCACGGTGTGGAACACCGCCAACCGCGCCGCCCACAACGCCGTCGTGCACGCCCTCACCGGCCAGGGACGCGGCGCGGTCGGCGTCAGCGACGGCACGGTCACCCTGGACGTGGGCACGGCCGTCGACCGGGTCAAACAGGAGCTGGTGAACGCCGGGCTGAAGCCCGCCGACAAGATCCCGCAGGTGAACAAGCAGCTGGTGCTGTTCCACTCCGACGAGCTCGCCAAGTTCCGCAAGGCCGCCCATCTGCTCGACGTCGTCGGCAACTGGTTCCCGGTGCTCGTCGTGGTCCTCGGCGCCGCCGGGGTGTTCCTGGCCCGCCGCCGCCGAAGAGCCCTCGCGCGCACCGCGCTGGGCGCCGCCCTCGCCTGCCTGGTGGTCGCCATCGCCCTGGCCGTGGCCCGCCACTACTACCTCGGCCATCTGCCGCCCCAGGTGCAGTCGAAGGCCGCCGCCGCGGCCGTCTTCGACACCCTGGTGCACTTCCTGCGGATCAGCCTGCGCACGGCCGTCGTCCTCGGCGTCGTCATCGCGCTCGGTGCCTACTTCGTCGGACCCGGCCGGCTGCCCGTGGCCGTCCGCGGCGCGTCCGACCACACGGCCGACTCCGCCGCGCGCTGGGCGGCCGCCCACCACATCAGCACCGGACGGGTCGGCGGCTGGGCACTGGCCTACCGCCGGATCATCACCCTCGTCGTCCTGCTGATCATCGCGCTGGTCTTCGCGCTCTGGAACCATCCGACCGTACTCACGGTCCTGCTGCTGGTCCTGGTGCTGCTGGGCGTTCTCGCGCTGCTCGCGCTGCTCGCCGCGTCCGGCCGGACCCAGCTCCGCACCGGCCCCGGGGCGGCGCACCCGCCCGCGGACCGGACCTGACCGGCACCGCTCCCGCGGCCCGTTTCCCCGGGACCCGGCGGGGACGAAGCCCATGGGCCGCCCGGCCCGTCCCCGCGCGAACTGCGCGGGGACGGGAACACTGCGATGCTGATCGTGGAGAGCAAGCGTCCATCGGCTTTCGGACGGGGGTGATGACCCCGTGGCTGCGAGACACGAGAACACACGGGGACCAGCCGTCGGGTACGTCGACCCGCTGGGAGAGCCGTTTCTGCAGACCCGTTTCGCCCTGCCCGCCAGGCCGGCCACCTTCCTGCGCCGGCGGCGGCTGACCGAGCACCTCGACCAGGCGCTCGGCACCCCGCTGACCATGGTCAACGGCTCGGCGGGCGCCGGCAAGACCCTGCTGGTCGCGGACTGGGCCGCCCGGCTCGGGCAGCCGGTCGCCTGGTTCACCAACGAGGCGGACGACCAGGGCTGCGGCGTGTTCTGGGCCTACGTCCTCCAGGCACTGCGCGCCGCCGGGGTCCCGCTGCCCGCCGAGATCGGCTGCCCCGGGGACGCCGGCCGGGTGGAGCACACCCTGCTGGCCCGCCTCGCCGACGAGCTGAGCGGACGGGTACGCCCCGCCGTCCTCGTGCTCGACGAGTTCGACCGGGTGACCGACCCGCGGATCGCGGAGCAACTGGAGTTCGTCCTGCACCACGCCGGCCCGGGACTGCGCCTGATCCTCGTCACCCGCACCGAGCCGCTGCTGCCGCTGCACCGGTACCGGGCCGCCGCGGCCATGACCGAGATCCGGGACGCCGAGCTGGCCTTCACCGCCGACGAGGCCGCCGCCCTCCTGGAGCGGCACGGCCTGCGGCTCTCCACCGAGGCCACCCGGGCCCTGGTGGAGCGCACCCGGGGCTGGGCCGCCGGGCTGCGGCTGTGCGCCATGGCCGCCCAGCAGCGTCCGGACCCCGAGACGTACCTGGCGGACTTCGAGGCGGGCCGGAGCACGATCGCCGACTTCCTCCTCGCCGAGGTGCTGAAGCGGCAGCCGGCCCGGACCCAGGACCTGCTGCTGGGCGTCAGCGTCATGGAGCGGTTCTGCCCGGAACTGGCCGAGGCGCTGACCGGCACCGGAGGTGTCGAGCCGGAGCTGGCCGGACTGCACACCCAGAACGCGTTCGTGGAGGACCTCGGGCACTCCTGGTACCGGCTGCATCCGCTGTTCGGCGAGATCCTCCGGACCCATCTGCGGGTCCGCTCGCCCGGCCTCGAACCGGAGCTCCACCGGCGCGCCGCGCGCTGGCTGCGCGCCTCCGGTTCCCTGCCGGAGGCGCTCGCGCACGGCGCCGCCGCGGGCGACTGGGAGTTCACCACCCGCGCCCTCGTCGACGACCTGGCGATAGGCCAGCTCTTCGCCGGTCTGCGCGCGGACGACCTCACCGAGCTGTTCGCCCGGATGGGACCCGAGGTCCCGGGCGCCGCGGCGGAGCTGGTGCGCGCCGCGCGCGATCTGTCGGGGCGCGACGTGGACCGCGGCCTGAGCCATCTGCGCCGGGCCGAGGACGGCCTGCGCGCCGAGGACGGCAGTGATCCCGGCGAGGTGCCGTCCGACGCGGCGGGCCGGCTGAGCTGCGTCCTGCTGGAGGCCCTGGCGGCGCGGCTGACCGGAGCGCCCGGCCGGGCCGAGAGGGCGGTGGCGGAGGCCGCGCGACTGCGCGACGAGGTCCCCGCCGACCTCCTTCAGAGGCACCCCGAACTCACCGCCCTGCTGCTCACCCATCTGGGTTCCGCCCGGCTGTGGGCCGGCCGCTTCGACGACGCGCGCGACGCCCTGACCGAGGCGGCCGGCTGTCCCGGCGGCGCGGCGACGGCGCTGCCCCGGGAGGACTCCCTCGCACACCTGGCCCTGATCGACTACCTGAACGGCTGGCCGGGCAGGGCGGAACGCCAGGCGCTGGCCGCGCTGAACGAGACGGAGCAGTTCGGTCTGGGGCGGCCCTCGGGCCCCGGGCTGGGACAACTGGTACTGGCCGCCGTGGCCGTGGAACGCGACGACCTCGCGCGCGCCCGGGGCCTGCTGGACGAGACGGCCGGCTCCGGGGCCGTCCCGCTCGACCCGGTGACCGCGGCCGGCCGGGCCCTCGCGACGGCGCGGCTGCTGCTGGCGCGGGGCGAGCCGCGGGCCGCCTCGGCCGTGGCCGACCCCGCCGTAGCGGCCCTGACGGCCTCCCCTGGGCGGAGGTGCACACCGCACTGGTCACCGCGGCCGCCCATCTGGCCGAGGGCCGGCCGGACTCCGCCGCGAAGGTGCTGGACGAGGTGCCGTACGACGGCGAGCCGGCCTACGCGGCGGAGCTGGCCGGGGCCCAGCTCGCGGCCGGCGACCGCGACGCGGCGATCGGCATCCTCGACCGGGTGAGCGACTGGGAACGCACCGGCCCCGGCGTCACCGTCCGGGCCGCGCTGGTGCGCGCGCGGGCGGCGCAGGAGGAGGGGGACGACGCCACCGCCCGCAAACTGCTCGCCCGGGCCCTGCTGGACGCCCGCGGGGAACGGCTGCGGCGCCCCTTCCTGGAGGCCGGGCCGCGGATCCGGCACCTCCTGGACACCCCGCCCCTGCAGGCCCTGGCCGCCGGCTGGCTGATCTCCGGCGGTCCCGCGGCGCGGGCCCGTCCGGGCGCGGCCTTGGAGCCCGCTCCGCTGGTCGTCGAGGAGCTGAGCGGACGTGAGCGCGAAGTGCTGTGCCGGCTCGCCCAGATGATGTCCACGGAGGAGATCGCCGCCGACCTGTACGTGTCGGTCAACACCGTGAAGACCCACCTCAAGAGCGTCTACCGGAAACTCGGCGTGAACCGGCGCGGAGACGCGGTACGGCGAGCCCGCGAACGCGGACTGATCTGACCCGGCTGACGACTGCGAGGTGGAGACCTTGAGACATTGGCGAGCGCTGATGGTGCTGGGCACGGCCCAGTTCCTCATGGTGCTGGACACGTCCGTCATGAACGTCTCCATCAGCCGGCTGGTCGAGGACTTCGACACCGAGGTCACCGCCATCCAGGCCGTCATCACCCTCTACGCGCTGGTCATGGCGGCATTCATGATCATCGGGGCAGGTTCGGCGACATCTACGGCCGCCGCCGTCTCTTCCTCCTCGGTCTCGTCGTGTACGGCACCGGGTCGGCCGTGACGGCCCTGGCGCCCACGCTGTGGGTCCTCGCCCTGGGCTGGTCCGTCGTCGAGGGACTCGGTGCCGCCATGGTGCTGCCGGCCATGGCGGCCCTGGTCGCCGAGTCCTACCGCGGCAAGGACCGGGCGGTCGCCTACGGCGTGATCGGCGGGCTGGCCGGTGCCGGTATCGCGGTCGGACCGCTCCTGGGCGGCTGGGTGACCACGTACCTGACCTGGCGGCTGGTCTTCGCGGGCGAGGTCGTGGTCGTCATCGCCGTCCTGCTCTGCCACCGGGTGATCACGGAGTCGCGCCGCACCGGACCCGCGCCCCGCATGGACGTGGTCGGCGCGGTGCTCTCGGCGGCGGGCCTGGCGCTGGGCGTGCTCGGGGTGCTCCAGAGCAGCACCTGGGGCTGGGTGCAGCCACGCAATCCGCCCTTCACCGTTCTCGGCTTCGCGCCGACCCTGTTCGTCATCGCCGCCGGGGTGGCCGTGCTGTCCCTCTTCGTGCGCTGGGACCGCGCACGGGAGGCCAGGGGCGCCGACCCGCTGGTGCACCTGGCGCTGTTCCGGGTACCGCCGCTGCGATCCGGGCTGCTGACCCTGCTGAGCCAGAACCTGATCCTGCTCGGGCTGTTCTTCACGATCCCGCTGTACCTGCAGGTGGTGCAGGGATTCGACGCCTTCCAGACGGGGCTGCGGCTGCTGCCGGTGTCCGTCACGATGCTCGTCACGTCGCTGACCGCCGCCCGGCTGGGTCGGACCCTCGGACCGCGCCGGGTCGTGCGGCTGGCCCTGCTGACGCTGACGGTCTCCATCGTGTGGCTGCTGGCCACCATCGATCCGGTCATCGACGACGCGCAGTTCGCCGCCGCGATGGCCGTGCTCGGCATCGGCATGGGCCTGCTCGCCTCGCAGCTCGGCAACGTCGTGCAGTCCAGCGTGGGCGAGGAGGAGCGCAGCGAGGTCGGCGGTCTGCAGTTCACCGCCCAGAACCTCGGCTCGGCGCTGGGCACCGCGCTCATCGGGTCGATGCTGATCGGAGCGCTGGCACACGCGTTCACCACGGACGTGGAGAACGATCCGCTGCTGTCCGCGCAGACCAAGCAGCAGACCGGTGTGGCCCTCGAAGCCGGGCTCACCTTCGTGCCCACGGACCAGGTGCGCTCGGCGGCCCAGCACGCCGGGCTGCCCCGGCCGAGGTCGACGCCATCACCGACACCTACGCCTCGGCGCAGCTCGACGGCCTGAAGGCGGCGATCCTCGCCACGGGTGCGATCACCCTGGCGAGCTTCCTCGTCACCCCCGTCTGCCGACCGCGCCGAAGCGCGGCACCGAGCGGCCGGAGCACGGCGCTCCGGCCGGCGCCACCGGCCCGGTGGAGTGAGCGCGAAAGGATCTGCCGATGTCCTCGACCCGCCCGACCGCGGCAGGGACGCAGCGTGCCGGCCGCCGCGCGCACGCCGACTACACGGGGGCCGTCTACGGATCGATGCTCGCCGCCTCGGTGGTCATCGGCGCCGGCGGGCTCGGCAAGTTCCCCCGGGTGCAGCTCGTGCTGCTGCTGGTGCTCACCGGTCTCGTCTTCTGGGTCGGGCACGTCCACGCCCAGCTCTTCGGCGCCCGGCTCGCGCAGCGGTCGCTGACCGGCCCGGCCATCGCGCGGGTGTGCCGGGAGGAGTGGCCGATCGTCGAGGCGGCCGTCCCGCCGGCCCTCGCCGTCGCGGTGAGCCCGCTGCTGGGGCTGGACGTGGCGGGGGCCGTGTGGCTCGCGGTGGCGGTCGCCGTGGCAGGCCAGGTGGGCTGGTCGGCGGTCGGCGCCCGGCAGGCGGGGCCTCCTGGCGGCTGGTGTCGGTCACCGCGGTGGTCAATCTGCTGCTCGGGCTGGTGATCATCGCTTTCAAGCTGGCGCTGACCCACTGACGTACCCGCCCCGTCCGGTGTCCCGGGCCGCCGCCGGCCGTATCACCTGTGCCGGGTGAGGCCCCGGGCCCCGGGGGCGGAGCACGATCGCAGGTGAGACCGCAGGCGGCCCGCGGCGGGAGTACGGCACATGCGCTACGAGATCCGCGTCGATGGACACATGTCGGAGACCCTGACCAAGGCCTTCCCCGAACTTGAACATGTGATGATGTCCGGCCAGACGGTTCTGTTCGGCCGGATCATCGACCAGGCGCATCTCTACGGGCTGCTGGTCCGCTGCCAGTCCCTGGGACTGCGGGTGGTGGAGATGCGGCAACTCCCCGAGTGAGGATCGCGGTTCCCGCCCCCTGGCCCGCCGCCCGGACCCGCCCCACCTGCGATCCGCAGCCTCGGCCGTCGGCTCACGGATTCGCCGCCTCGGCCGCCGGCTCACAGATCGGCCGCCTCTATCCGCCCGAGCGCGCGGCCTCGCCCAGCGCCGCGAAGTCCCGCTCGTTCTGGTCCGCGTACGCCTGCGCGAAGTGCTGCAGCGCGCGGTCGAAGCGGTCCCCGCCGCCGAGGTAGGCGGCGATGGCGACGGGGTCGCCGGAGCGGGCGTGGGCCCGGGCCAGCGAGGCCCCGCACACCTGGCCGAACAGGTTCAGCAGAGCCGGATCCATGGTCTCGGGCCGGACGATGCCCTTCCAGTCCAGCAGCTGGCGCACGTAGAAGTCCCGGCCCCGTCCGTCGAGGCCGATGACATGGGTCCAGCCCAGGAAGATGTCGCTGGTCGTCTGGATGAGCCGCTGACCGGCCACCACCCGGTGGCCCTGGTTGCCGTACCGCTCGCCGTCCGAGTACGGCGCGAGCACCGACTCCTGGGCCTCCTTGGCCTGCAGCAGCAGGGGATCGTCGTCGTCCCGGCCGAGCAGCAGCAGGATCCAGCAGCGGGTGCCGACGCTGCCCACGCCCACCACCTTGCGGGCGACGTCCACCAGCCGGTAGTGGCCCAGGAGATGCCGCCGCTCCGACGGCAGCGTGCGCGCGTACTCCTCCAGCAGCGACTGCAGGTACCGGTCCTCCTGCTCCGCCGGTCTGCCCGCCGCCAGGTCCCGCAGAGGGGTGATCAGCGGCGGGTCCGCCGTGATCAGCCGCCCCTGCGGCGTCAGCGTGGTCAGCTTGGCGAAGGCCTGCATGTGGGTGCGCGAGCGGGCGCGCGCGGTCGCCTGCGCGGTACGGCGCCTGCCCTCCTTGTCCATCGAGGAGGCCAGCAGTTCCCGCATCCGGTCGGCGTCGTCCTGCGCGTACCAGATGTCGAGCGTGCGCATGCCGGCGAACTCCCGCATCCGCTCCCGGTACGTCCGCACACAGCGGAGCACCGCGGCGTTCTGCTCCCCGGCCGAGAAGCCGTTGGCCCGCCCCGCTATGACGAAGCTGGTGGCCAGCCGCTTGACGTCCCACTCGAACGGGCCCGGGAAGGTCTCGTCGAAGTCGTTGATGTCGAAGACCAGATGGCGTTCCGGTGAGGCCAGCAGCCGGAAGTTCAGCAGGTGGGCGTCACCGCACAGTTGCACCTGGAGCCCGGTGCCGGGCAGCGGGCCGAGATCGGCCGCCATGACCGCGGCGGCGCCGCGGTAGAAGCGGAACGGCGACTCGAGCATCCGGCCGTAGCGGATCGGTACCAACTCCGGTACCCGTGTGGCCGACTGACGTGCCAGTACGTCGATCACGTCCGGCCGGTCCGGCGCGGGCTCGAAGACGCCGTGGCCCGAACGCGGCACACGGGAGCGGGCGTTCCTGCCCCGGGCCATGCGGTCGGCCGGCGACAGGGAGACGGTGACGGCACTCGGTGCGGTCATGGTGTGCGCCTTCCTCGTGCCTCACCCCCGTGCCACTCCACCCCACCGTTCCGGCCGCCGGGAGGGATCACCCACCACGGGTGATCCCTCCCGGCGGCCGGAACGGAATGCTTGCCGCTGAGGGGTTCGCGCGCCGCCCCGCCTGGCGGTCCGGAGACGCCCCGTCGGTCACGCGAGGAGGAGCCATGACCGAGTCGCGTGGAACGACACCGGGCACCGGACCGTCGCATGCGTTCGGCGGGGCGGCCGCAGATCCGGGACAGGGACCGGGAGACGCCATGACGGTGCTCGCCCGGTCGTGGCTCTGGATCCTGGGGTCGGCGCTCGTGACGCTGGTCCCGGGTGTCCTGATCCTCGTCTGGCCGGACGAGACCCTGCACGTCCTCGCCGTTCTCATCGGCCTCTACCTGCTGCTCATCGGCGCGCTGCGGTTCGTCACGGCCTTCTCCCGGGAGGGCGCCGGGGAACGGCTGCCCGGCCTGCTCATCGCGCTGCTGTTCGTCCTGGCCGGGGTGCTCTGCCTGCGCAACCCGCTGCAGACCATCGCCGCGCTGTCACTGATCGTCGGGCTGGCCTGGCTGGTGTCCGGCATCCTCACGCTCTACACCGCGATCTCCGCCGAGGACCTCCCGCACCGCGGGGTGGTCCTCGGCGCCGCGCTGCTCGGCATCGTCGCCGGGATCGTGGTGCTCGTCCTGCCCACCGAGTCGGCGCGGGCGCTGACCCGGCTCCTCGGGCTGTGGCTCGTGCTGCTCGGCCTGGTCGAGCTCGGGGTCGCCCTCGCCTGGCGCTCCGCCACGCGCAAGGCGGCCACCGCACCGGCCGCCCCGCGGAGCACTTCGTGAGACACCCCGCGGGCAGCACGGCCGCGCCTCCCCGGCCCCGGCCCGCCGCCGCGGGACCGCCGGACGGTTCCGGCGCGCCGCCACGAGTACCGCCGGACGGCGGTGACGAACCGGCCACGATCACCCGCCTCGGGTGAGGCCACCCCGCCCCGCCCCGCGCACGCTGGGATCGGCACACACCGGCCCGGCCGGCTCGACAGGCCGGAGCCCCGGACTGAGGAGAGAAATGAGCGCGCAGACCTACCTCGCGTACGACTATCCACTGCTGAGCGCCTTCTGGACGATGCTGGTGTTCTTCCTGTGGATCATGTGGTTCGTCCTGCTGTTCCGGGTCATCGTCGACGTCTTCCGTGACGACGGCATGAGCGGCTGGGCCAAGGCCGGCTGGACGCTCTTCGTGATCGTGGTCCCCTTCCTGGGCGTCCTCGTCTACCTGATCGCCCGCGGCAAGGGCATGGGGGAGCGGGAGATGAACCAGGCACGGGCCCAGCAGGCCGCCTTCGACTCCTACGTCCGGGAAACCGCGCAGGGCGGCGCGGAGCGCAGGAGCAGCGCCGACGAACTCGCCAAGCTGTCCGAGATGCGCTCGCGCGGCGACATCAGCGACGACGAGTTCCGCCGGGCCAAGGAACTGGTCCTCAGCGGCGGCGGCACCGGCACGAACAAGGCCACCGGCACGGCACAGCAGCCCGCTCGCGGCGTGCCGACCTCGTCCGGACGCTGAGCATCTCCCACCACGACGAATGGAGGTATTGGTATGACCGCGTCACCGCGCACCAGCACGCACACCCGGACCGCCAAGCAGCAGTGGGCCGGCGGACTGACCGCCTTCGCGGGCATCATGCTCATGATCGCAGGGCTGCTCAGCCTGTTCCGCGGCATCATGGCGATCGCCCAGGACGACGTCTTCGTCACGACCCCGAACTACGTCTTCAAGTTCGACCTCACCAGCTGGGGCTGGATCCACCTGGTACTCGGTGTGATCGCGGTGGCCGTCAGCTTCGGTCTGTTCGGACCGTCGATGTGGGCACGGGTCGCCGGTGTGGCCATCGCCGGGCTCGTCATCATCGCCAACTTCCTGTCCCTGCCGTACTACCCGGTCTGGTCGGTCGTGATGATCGCGCTGTCCGGCTTCATCATCTGGGCCCTGTGCGTCGTCAAGCGTGACGACGCCTCCGCGATGACCTAGGGGGCGTCTCCCCGATCTTCGCGGGCCACGACCCCCGTCACCGTCGTGCCGAGGAGGACGCATGGACAGGTATCCGCCCATCGCGGAGCACGGAATGGTGGGTGACCTCCAGACGGCGGCCCTGGTGTCGTCCGGCGGAACCGTCGACTGGTGGTGCACCCCCCGCTTCGACTCGCCCAGCGTCTTCGCCTCGCTGCTGGACAGCGAGCGCGGCGGTCACTGCCGGCTGGCGGCGGAGCATCCGGACGGCGACGGCATGTCCGTACGCCAGCTGTACCTGTCCGACACGGCGATCCTGGTCACCCGGTTCATGGGGCCCGGCGGCGTCGGCGAGGTCGCCGACTTCATGGTCCCCATCGACTCGGCCGAGCCGACCGGCCGGCACCGTCTGATCAGGATCGCCCGGGTCGTGCGGGGCACCTTGCCCTTCGTCCTCACCTGCCGGCCGCGCTTCGACTACGGGCGCGCCCGGCACTCCCTGGCCCTCACGGACGGCCACGCGGCCGTCCTGCGGGGCCCGGGCACGGACCTGCACGTCCAGACCACCGGCGGCATCACACTGCGGGCCGACGGCGACGACGTCACCGCCCGCTTCACCCTCTCCGCCGGTCAGGCCGCCGCTGTCGTCCTGACCAGCGCGGACGGGGGAGCCCCGGCTCCCGGGACGCCCTCCCTGGCCGGCGTCGCCGAGGACCTGGAGCAGTGCCGCGACTTCTGGCTCACCTGGCTGCGCTCCTGCACCTACCGCGGCCGCTGGCAGGAGGTGGTCAACCGCTCGGCGATCACCCTCAAGCTGCTCACCTACCGGCCGACCGGGGCACCCGTCGCCGCGGCCACCATGGGACTGCCCGAGCAGGCGGGCGGCGAGCGCAACTGGGACTACCGCTACACCTGGATCCGGGACGCCTCCCTGTCCGTCGGGACCCTGATCGACCTGGGCTTCCTGGACGAGGCGTACGCCTTCCGCCGCTGGCTGCGCGACCGCGTCGAGGCCGGCGGCACCACCTCGGGCGACCCCCTGCAGATCATGTACCGGGTGGACGGCGACCCCCACCTCACCGAGGAGACCCTCGACCACCTGGAGGGCTACCTGGGCTCACGGCCGGTACGGGCCGGCAACGCGGCCGCCGACCAGCTCCAGCTCGACATCTACGGGGAGGCCTCCGACGCCTTCGTGGTCGGCAAGGACGTCGGAGCGATCCGCGGCTGGAAGGCGCTGAGGGGCGTGCTGGACTGGCTGGCGGGCAACTGGGACCGCCCCGACGAGGGCATCTGGGAGACCCGCGGGGGCCGGCAGAACTTCACCTACAGCCGGCTGATGGCCTGGGTGGCGTTCGACCGGGGCATCCGCGCGGCCACCGCGTTCTCCCGCCCGGGCGACGTCGAGCGCTGGACGGCCGCCCGGGACGCGGTCTTCGAGCAGATCACCGAGCGCGGCTGGCACGACAAGCGGAAGGCCTTCGTGCAGCACTACGACACCGACGTGCTGGACGCCTCGCTGCTGCTGATGCCCCGGGTCGGCTTCCTCTCCCCGCACGATCCGGACTGGATCAGCACCCTCGACGCCATGGACGAGGAACTGGTCAGCGACAGCCTGGTCTACCGGTACGACCCCGCCGCGTCCCCCGACGGACTGCGCGGCTCCGAGGGCACGTTCAACCTCTGCAGCTTCCTCTACGTCGAGGCGCTCGCCCGCTCCGGCCGGCTCCTGCAGGCCCGGCACGCCTTCGACAAGATGCTCACCTACGCCAACCATGTCGGCCTGTTCGCCGAGGAGATCGGGCCCTCGGGCGAGCAACTCGGCAACTTCCCGCAGGCATTCACCCACCTCTCGCTCGTCACCGCCGCCATGGCGCTCGACGAGGAGCTGAACCGGGCGAACGCGATGCCGAGCGACGGCGGGACGCGGCACCCCGGCGTCCACGGCTTCAAGGTGCCGCCCGAGGCCGCGGACGGAGGCACCGCGGGTGACTGACCAGGCGGTGCCGGCCGCGGTCCCGCCGGGGGAGCGGCGGGTCCTCGCCGCACTCGCCCTCGCCCAGTTCATCTGCAGCTTCGCCGGCTCCAACATGAACGTGATGATCAACGACATCAGCAAGGACCTGGACACCACGGTCCAGGGGGTGCAGATCTCCATCACCCTCTTCCTGCTGGTCATGGCCGCGCTGATGATCCCCGGCGGCAAGATCACCGACCGGTACGGCCGCAAACGGTGCTTCCTCGCCGGTCTCGTCGTCTACGCCGTGGGCGCGCTGCTGTGCGCGGTTTCACCGGGACTCGGTGTCCTCATCCTCGGCAACTCGATCCTCGAGGGCATCGGCACCGCCCTGCTGATCCCGCCGGTGTACATCCTCACCACCCTGCTGTACCCCGACGTCACCTCCCGCGCCCGGGCCTTCGGGGTGATCATGGCGCTGGGCGGCATCGGCGCGGCGGCGGGACCGCTGATCGGCGGGCTCATCACGACCGGCATCAGCTGGCGGGCGGCCTTCGTGTTCCAGGCGCTGGTCATCGCGCTGATCGTGTGGCTGAGCCGCGGTATCCGGGACCCCCTGCCCCGGACCCGCACCGCGCGTTCGACACCGGGGGAGCGGTTCTGTCGGCCACCGGCCTGGTCCTCATCGTCATGGGCATCCTGGCGGCGGACAACGACGTCTGGCTGACGATCGCGCTGCTCGTCCTCGGCGGCCTCGTCCTCGCCTGGTTCTTCCGGTCCACGCGCGCGAAGGAACGGGCCGGCCGCGAGCCCCTGCTCTCGCTGAGTCTGTTCCGCGACCGCACCTCCAACCTGGGGCTCGTCACGCAGAACGTCCAGTGGCTGCTGCTCATGGGCACGTCCTTCACGGTGGCCGCCTACCTCCAGGTGGTCCGCGGCTACGACGCCATCCAGACGGGAGTGATCTTCACGGCGGCCACGCTCGGGCTGCTGCTGACCTCGCTGGCCGCCGAGCGGCTGGCCGAGCGGCGGTCGCAGCGGACACTGGTCATGACCGGCTTCGCGCTCTCCGTCGTGGGCGTGGCGACCCTGGTCGCCCTGGTCGCCTCCTTCTCCACCGCCTGGGCCTTCGTGCCCGGGCTGCTGCTCATCGGGCTGGGACTCGGCGTGATGCTGACCCCGTCGGTGAACGTCGTCCAGTCGAGCTTCCCGGAGGAGCGGCAGGGCGAGATCTCGGGGCTGTCGCGCAGCGTGTCCAACCTCGGTTCGTCGTTCGGCACCGCCATCGCGGGCACCATCCTCGTCGCCGGACTCACCACGGGGGCCTACGCCGCCGCGATGATCACCCTCGGCGTGATCGGCCTCGGCGGCCTCGCCGCGGCGGCCCGCCTGCCCCGTGCGCCGGGCGGCTCGGCAGCAGGGGACGCGACGGCCTCCACCGCGCCTGGAACCGGGGCCTCCACCACGCCTGGGACCGAGGCCGGCACCACGCCTGGGACCGAGGCGGAACCGCCCGTCCCGGACCCCGGACGCCCCCCTGCCCCGCGCCGCCCGCACCGCGCGTGACATCATCGGCCCCGGTCAGGACCGACGCCGAACGCGGTGGCAGGAGCCGCACGAGGAGCACGATGAACCCCGGTCTCACCGCCCCGCCCGCGGTGGGCACCTCGCTGCTGGACGACTTCTCACTGGAGATGACCGGCAAGGACGTGCCGAAGCTGGAGGAGGCGCGCCACAGCATCCCGCCGGGCACGCGGATCAACGTCACCTTCCTGGCGGGCGAGGACCTCGCCACCCGGCTGGCCGCGGCCCGCGCGGTCAAGCGGCTCGGCTTCGTCCCGGTGCCGCACATCTCCGCCCGCCGCCTGCCCTCCCGGGCCCACCTGGAGGAGTTCCTGGCCGGCCTCGCCGCGGACGGCACCGCCGAGAACGTGTTCGTCGTCGGCGGCGACCCCGCCCGCCCCGAGGGCCCGTACCCGGACGCCCTCTCCGTGATCCGCACCGGGCTGCTCCAGCGGCACGGCGTCCGCCACATCGGCATCAGCGGCTACCCCGAGGGCCACCCCGCCATCACCGACCGCACGCTGTGGTCCGCGCTCACCGACAAGTCGGCGGCACTCGGCGCCGAACGGCTCACGGGCGACGTCATCACGCAGTTCGGCTTCGACGTCGACCCGGTGCTCGGCTGGCTGGAGGCCGTCCGCGCCCGGGGCGTCGCCCTGCCGGTCCGCATCGGCGTACCCGGCCCCGCCGGGGTGCGCCGGCTGATGACCTACGCCGCCCGCTTCGGCGTCGGCACCAGCGCCTCCGTGGCCCGCAAGTACGGCTTCTCGCTGACCAACCTGATGGGCACGGCCGGCCCCGACCGCTTCCTGCACGCCCTGTCCCGGCACCACGACCCGGCCCGGCACGGCAGCGTGAAGGTGCACTTCTACACCTTCGGCGGGCTGCGGGCCACATCCGAGTGGATAGCCCGGTTCCGGCACGGCGAACGGACGGACTGACCCGCGGGGCGAATCGGCTGCCGCCTGGCCACCGGGACGTACGTGTCGGATTCCCGCCAGCGAGCGGCCCCCGCGGTGACCGATCCTTGAGCCATGCAGACAGGGATGCACCACGACCGGGAGCGCTGTGTACGCGCCGTGCGGTCCAAGGACGCGCGGTTCGACGGATGGTTCTTCACAGCCGTCCTGACCACCCGCATCTACTGCCGGCCGAGCTGCCCGGCCGTGCCGCCCAAGGCGGAGAACATGACGTTCCTGCCGAGCGCGGCGGCCTGCCAGCAGGCCGGCTTCCGGGCCTGCAAGCGCTGCCGCCCCGACACCAGCCCCGGCTCCCCGGAGTGGAACCTGCGCGCCGACCTGGTGGCCCGGGCGATGCGGCTGATCGCCGACGGGGTGGTGGACCGCGAGGGCGTACCCGGGCTGGCCGCACGGCTCGGGTACAGCGCACGGCAGGTGGAACGCCAGCTCCTCGCCGAGCTCGGCGCCGGACCCCTCGCCCTGGCCCGGGCCCAGCGCGCCCAGACCGCGCGGCTGCTCGTCGAGACGACCCCGCTGCCCATGGCGGAGATCGCCTTCGCGGCCGGCTTCTCCTCCATCCGGGCCTTCAACGACACCGTCCGCGAGGTCTTCGCCCTCTCCCCGAGCGAGCTGCGCGCCCGGGTGCCCGGAAACCGCGCGGCGAGCACCCCCGGCACCCTCGCGCTGCGGCTGCCGTTCCGGGCCCCGCTCAACCCGGACAACCTCTTCGGCCACCTCGCCGCCACCGCCGTACCCGGCGTGGAGGAGTGGCGGGACGGCGCCTACCGGCGCACGCTGCGACTGCCGTACGGCCACGGCATCGTCGCCCTCACCCCGCGCCCCGACCACATCGCCTGCCGGCTCACCCTCGGCGACCCGCGCGACCTGACCGTGGCCATCAGCCGCTGCCGGCGCCTGCTCGACCTGGACGCCGACCCCGTCGCCGTCGACGAGCGGCTGCGCGCCGACCCGCTGCTCGCCCCGCTGGTCGACCGGGCACCCGGCCGCCGGGTGCCGCGCACCGTCGACGAGGCCGAGTTCGCCGTCCGCGCCGTGCTCGGCCAGCAGGTCTCCACGGCCGCCGCCCGCACCCACGCGGCCCGCCTGGTCGTCGCGCACGGCAAGCCCCTGGACGACCCCGAGGGCGGTCTCACCCACCTCTTCCCGTCCCCCGAGGCCCTGGCCGCCGTGGACCCCGAGGCCCTGGCCATGCCCCGTACCCGCCGCACCACCCTCACCACCCTGGTACGCCACCTGGCCGACGGCACACTGCACCTGGGTGTCGAGTCCGACTGGGCCGAGACCCGGGCCCGGCTGCTCGCCCTGCCCGGCTTCGGCCCGTGGACGGCCGACGTCGTCGCGATGCGGGCCCTGGGCGACCCCGACGCCTTCCTCCCCACCGACCTCGGGATCCGGCGCGCCGCCCGGGAACTGGGCCTGCCCGCCACCCCGGCGGCGCTCACCGCCCGCGCCGCGTCCTGGCGCCCCTGGCGGGCCTACGCGGTCCAGTACCTGTGGGCGACGGACGGCCACCCCATCAACTTCCTGCCCGTGTGAGGACGTTCACGATGAAGCAGCACACCGTCACCGACAGCCCCTACGGCCCCCTGACCCTCGTCGCCGAGGACGGCGTCCTGTGCGGCCTCTACATGGCCGGCCAGCGCCACCGCCCACCCGAGGAGACCTTCGGCGACCCCGACGACACCCCTTCGCCGAGGCCCGGGAGCAGCTCTCCGCCTACTTCGCCGGCGCGCTGAAGGAGTTCACCCTCGAACTCCGCCTGTCCGGAACCCCGTTCCGGCGCGGCGTCTGGGACCGGCTGACCCGCATCCCCTACGGCGAGACCCGCTCCTACGGCGAACTCGCCACCGAGCTGGGCAACCCCGGGGCGTCCCGCGCGGTCGGCCTCGCCAACGGCAGGAACCCGATCGGCATCATCGTGCCCTGCCACCGGGTCATCGGCGCCGCCGGCGACCTCACCGGCTACGGCGGCGGCCTCGACCGCAAGCGCCGCCTGCTCGACTTCGAACGGGGAACGGCGCTGTTCTAGCCCCCGTCACGCGGCCGTCCGCGCCCCTGCTCCGGCTCGCCCAGCCGGCTCAGCAGGGCCGGCAGCGCCGTGCCGATCGGCTCGCGGACGATCTCGTCGGCCTGCTCGTCGTACGGTGTCGGCTCGGCGTTGACGATGATCAGCCGCGCCCCGTGGTCGGCGGCGACGCCGACGAGGCCGGCCGCGGGCTGTACCTGGAGGCTGGTGCCGACGGCGATGAAGATCTGGCATGCCCGGGTGATGGCGACCGCCTCGCCGAGGACGACCGGGTCGAGCCGTTCGCCGAACATCACGGTCGCCGACTTCAGGACGCCGCCGCACGTCAGACACGGCGGGTCGTCCTCACCTGCCTCCACGCGGGCGAGGGCGTCCTCCATCGGCCCCCGGGCATGGCACCTGGTGCACACCACGCTCCGCGCGGTGCCGTGCAGCTCCAGGACCTTGCGGGCGGGCATCCCGGCGAGCTGGTGCAGCCCGTCCACGTTCTGCGTGATCACCCTGACCGGAACTCCGGTGCGCTCCAGTTCGGCCACGGCCCGGTGCGCGGCGTTCGGTCCGGGGTCGCGCGCCCCGTTCGCGCGGCGCATCTGCCACGACCGGCGCCGGATCTCCGGATCGGCCATGTAGTACTCGTACGTCACGAGCTTCTCGGCCTCCGGGTCCCGCCGCCACAGCCCGCCCGGGCCGCGGTAGTCGGGGATGCCGGAGTCGGTGGAGATGCCGGCCCCGCTCAGCAGGGCGACGAGGGGCTTGGTCATACGGCCGAGGGTAGGACGGCGGTCGACGGCACCGCGAACGGATATCTCCGGGTACGGCCCCGGCGAGGGACACCGGCTGCTAACGTCCCGGCATGGCCAAGGTGACCGTCTCGCTCGACGCGCAGCTCGTCGTCGAGGTCATGGTGCTCGCCGGCGTAGGCAATCCGCAGGACGCCGTGGAACTCGTGGTCCGTGACTACATCGAGCGCGGACACCGCACCGAGGCGCGCGTCGCCGAGCGCGAGGAGGCGCTGCGCGACGTGGACGCCAGGCCCCCGGACCCGGAGGGCTGAAAGCCCGGCACCTCAGGCGACCCGGTGGCCGTTCTCCAGCTCCGCCGTGCCCGCGCCTTCGGCCAGGACGTCCAGCGCCGCCAGCACCCGGCGGCCGAGGGCGCCGGGCAGATGGCCGGCGAGGTCCGCGCGGGGCACCAGGCGCCAGGACAGCAGCTCCTCCTCCTGCAGCCGGATGGCGTCGAACTCGGCCCCGGTGAGGACTCCGCCGTCGTACAGGTAGGCCACCAGCGGCGGCCGTCCCGTGCCGGCCACCCAGTCCACGGCCAGCAGCCGGCCGAGCTCCCGGTCCAGGCCGATCTCCTCCAGGGTCTCGCGGCGGGCACCCTGGCGCGGGGTCTCCCCGTCGTCGGACTCGACTGTCCCGCCCGGAAGGGCCCACCCCTCGCGGTAGTTGGGCTCGACGAGCAGCACCCGCCCCTCCGGGTCCCGGAAGAGCGCGGCGGCCGCGGCGAGGACTCGGGGCAGGCTCGCGATGTACGCGGCGAAGGTGTCCGTGCTGGTCATCCAGGAAGGCTAACCGGACACCGGACGGCCAGGTCGTGTCCGCAAGGTCACGCCTGCGTCGCGGCGTCCGGCACGCACTCTCGCCGCACCGGCCGGAAGTCCGAGTACACCCGGTACGAGGGCGTCCGGCCGGCACGCCGAGAGCACGCACCGGACGCCGCGACGCCCGCCCTGCGGGCGAACGACGCGACTTTGCGACACGACCTAAGCGCCGTCGGTCGCCAGGCGCACGGTGCGTTCGGCCAGCGCACTGATCCGCACCCCGTCGAAGCCGAACACCGCGCTGCGCACCGTGTCCTGAAGCGGCTCGGTCCACCGGGCCGGGATCGCGGCCGCACCGGTCATCACACCGGCCACCGAACCGGCCGTCGCGCCGTTGGAGTCGGTGTCCAGGCCGCCGCGGACGGTGAGGGCGATGGTCCGGGTGAAGTCGCCGTCGCCGTACAGCAGCCCCGCGGTCAGGACGGCCGCGTTGGGGACGGTGTGGATCCAGCCGAGCCCGGACGTCTCCTCGGACACCGTGTCCAGGGTCTCCTCCCAGGACAGGCGGGTCCCGTGCAGGGACATCACCCGGCGCACGGTTCGGGCCAGCCTGCTGCTCGCCGGGATCACGGCCAGGGCGCTCTCCAGCGCGTCGCGTACGTCCGGCGCGGTGAACGCCGCGGAGATCAGCGCGGCCGCCCACATCGCCCCGTACACGCCGTTGCCGGTGTGCGACAGCACCGCGTCCCGGCGGGCCAGCGAGGCCGCGCGGCGCGGGTCGCCCGGGCAGGCCCAGCCGTGCACGTCGGCCCGGATCAGGGCGCCGATCCACTCCTGGTAGGGGTTGTCGTACGTCGCCGTCAGCGGCGGCTTCAGACCGTTCGCGAGGTTGCGGTACGCGGCCCGCTCCGCGGTGAAGGTCTGCAGGTACGGCAGCCCGAGCAGCCACAGGTCCCCGACCTGCTCGGTGCTGAAGCCGAAACCGTGGGTCTCCAGCAGGTGCAGGCCGAGGATCGCGTAGTCGACGTCGTCGTCCCGGCAGCTTCCGTGGACGCGGCCGCGCACGCACCGGCGCCACTCGGGCCTCAGCAGGGCGGCGTCGGCGGGGTCGGCGGGCTCGGGCAGGTAGTCGGTGAGCGGCAGCGCGTCCGCTCGGCGCAGATAGCGGTCGATGCGCTCGCGTGTCCACACCTCGCCCTGCTCGACCGGCTTGCCGAGCATGTTGCCCGCGATCCGGCCGAGCCAGCCGCCGTGGACGCGATCGGCCAGGTCCGGCCCGTCGTCGAGGTCACTCATGGCTGGTGCCTACCCGGTTTCCCCGGCCGCCTCCCGGCCGTTTCCCACCCTTCGGGCAGGGCATGGCGGCGCGGACGTCCTGCGGTTATGGTCACAGCGGCGCGACTGGCCCCGACGTGCGCGGGGCCCGGAGAGCAAGGGGAATGCAAGGTGGCGGACGCTGCAGTGAACGGGACCCGTCGGGTGCTCATCGCCGCGGACAAGTTCAAGGGCTCGCTGACGGCCGTGGGGGTCGCCGAGCGGGTCACGGCCGGACTGCGCAGGGTCGTGCCCGGTCTCGAGGTCGAGGCGCTGCCGGTGGCCGACGGCGGCGACGGCACGGTGGACGCGGCCGTCGCGGCCGGTTTCGAGCGCCGTGAGGTCCGGGTGGCCGGGCCGCTCGGACAGGAGGTGACGGCCGCGTACGCGCTGCGCGGCGGCACCGCGGTCGTGGAGATGGCCGAGGCGAGCGGGCTGCAGCGGCTGCCGGCCGGCGTGTTCGCGCCGCTGACCGCCTCGACGTACGGCTCGGGCGAGCTGTTGCGCGCCGCGCTGGACGCGGGCGCGCGGACGATCGTGTTCGGTGTCGGCGGCAGCGCCACGACGGACGGCGGCGCCGGGATGCTGTCGGCGCTGGGCGCGCGGTTCCTGGACGCGGACGGGGAGCCGGTGCCGCCGGGCGGCGGCGGTCTCGCCGCGCTGGCGCGGGCCGACCTGTCCGGGCTCGACCCACGCCTGGACTCGGTGGAACTGGTCCTCGCCAGCGACGTCGACAACCCGCTGACCGGTCCGAAGGGCGCGCCCGCGGTGTACGGCCCGCAGAAGGGCGCCACCCCGGACGACGTGGCGGCCCTGGACGCCGCGCTCGCCCACTTCGCCGAGGTGCTGGAGACCGCGGCGGGCCCGCGTGCCGCCGACTTCGCGGCGGCGCCGGGCGCGGGCGCGGCCGGCGGCATCGGCTACGGCGCCCTCCTGCTGGGCGCCAGGTTCCGGCCCGGGATCGAGGTCATGCTGGACGTGCTGGGCTTCGCCCCGGCGCTGGAGCGCGCCTCGCTGGTGATCACCGGTGAGGGTTCGCTGGACGAGCAGACCCTGCACGGCAAGGCTCCGGCGGGGGTCGCCGCCGCGGCCCGCGCGGCCGGGAAGGAGGTCGTCGCGGTCTGCGGGCGGCTCGCCCTGCCCGAGGAGGCGCTGCGGCGGGCCGGGATCGGCCGGGCGTACCCGCTGACGTCCGTCGAGCCGGACGTGGCGAGGTGCATCGCGGACGCGGGGCCGATCCTGGAGCGGGTCGCGGAGCGGATCGCACGGGACCTGCTGGGCTGACCCGTCACCGCGGCGGGGTCGGCTCACCGTCGAAGCCATAAGCTTCTGCGGCCGGAACCCGTTCGCCGAGCCCCCGTGTGCCCGCCGGGTCGTTCTCCGCTCGACCTCCCGCAACTCGACGACCACTGGTGGTACTTGACGGGTCAACGGGTGGGCCGATTTCTCCCTTGAAGCCGAAACGGGTGTGGCCCGAGTCCTCAGGACTCGGGCCACACCCGTCGGTGCCGGCGAGGGCGCTAGGGCAGCTGGGCCGCCCGTGACTCGCGGCGGTTGTCGCGGAAGTTGTTCACCCGGCGGGCCGTGGCGAACAGCGGGATCACCGCACCCATGACGAGCTGCAGCGCGCACCCGGTCTGCAGGAGCAGCTGTCCGCTCGGGGCGTCGAAGGCCCAGGCGGCCAGGAGGCCCATCGACAGGACGATCCACGAGAGCATCGCCCCGGCGAGGCGGCCGCGCGGCTTCGGGTACTCGACGCGGCTCACCATCAGCCACGCGGTGCCCAGGATCGCCAGCAGGGTGGCCACGAAGGGCAGCTCCAGCAGGACGATCGAGACGACCGTCAGCGCGCCGAACGGCGAGGGCATGCCCTGGAACGTGCCGTCCTTCACCGTCACGCAGCTGAACCGTGCCAGCCTGAGCACCACCGCGAGGAGCACCACGATCGCTCCCAGCGCCGCCACTCTCTGGTGCGCGTCGTCCGCGACCATGCCGTAGACGAGGACGAAGTACGCGGGCGCCAGGCCGAAGCTGATCAGGTCCGAGAGGTTGTCCAGCTCCGCGCCCATCGGGGACGAGCGCAGCTTCCGCGCGACCAGGCCGTCGAACAGGTCGAAGACCGCCGCGCAGAGCATCAGGATGACCGCCGTGGCCGCGCTGTGGCGGGCCATGCCGGACTCCTGGCTGCCGGTGAGGTGCGGGATCAGGATGCCGGTGGTGGTGAAGTACACGGCCATGAAGCCGCACGTGGCGTTGCCCAGCGTCAGGGTGTCCGCTATCGACAGCCGGAGAGAAAGAGGCATCTCCTCGTCGTCGTCCACGTCGTCGGCCTCGGGCACCCAGCCCGCCTGGGTCTCCGGATCAATCACGGTCAATGCGAGTCACCCCAGCCACGGTCTTCTGTCCGACCTCGACCGCGACCTCCACGCCCTCGGGCAGGTAGAGGTCGACACGCGAGCCGAAGCGGATCAGACCGATGCGGTCGCCCTGCTCGACCTTCGTGCCCTCGGGGATGTACGGCACGATGCGGCGGGCCACCGCGCCGGCGATCTGGATCATCTCGATGTCGCCGAGTTCGGTGTCGAAATGCCAGACTACGCGCTCGTTGTTCTCGCTCTCCTTGTTGAACGCGGGAACGAAGCCGCCGGGGATGTGCTCGACCGACGTCACGGTGCCGGCGAGCGGCGCGCGGTTCACGTGCACGTTGAGCGGGCTCATGAAGATCGCGACGCGGGTGCGGCCGTCCTTCCAGGGCATGATGCTCTGCACCACGCCGTCGGCGGGCGAGATGACCCGGCCGGGGGCGATCTCACGCTCGGGGTCGCGGAAGAACCACAGCATGCCCGCCGCGAGCGCGGTGACGGGCACGGCGACGGCCTTGGCGGCGCCCGAGCGGCGAGCGCGGGCCAGGCTGAGGGCTGCGGTGGCGACGGTCGGAAGAAGCCACGGCGATGCTCCGCGCGCGAGGCGTGCGCCTACCAGGCTGTCGCGGTGTGCAGAGGTTTGGCTGTGGGGCATGGATGACCTTCGTAGCGGATGATGCCGCGCTCTGACGGGGGACGGCGGCTTTCCCGGGATCGTACCGGTCGCAGGTCACAACTGGGCAAGCCAGGAAGCCGAGTCGGCGGCTGAGGTGTATCGACGGGGTGTGATCTTCTTCTCGAAGAAAACACCCCGTACCCGGACAATCAGCCCTGGAAGCGATACTCCTCGAGCAGCCTGCGCCCGATGATCATTTTCTGGATCTCGGCGGTACCTTCACCGATCAGCAGCATCGGAGCCTCCCGGTAGAGGCGCTCGATCTCGTACTCCTTGGAGAAGCCGTAGCCGCCGTGGATCCGGAAGGCGTCCTCCACGACCTCCTTGCAGTACTCGGAGGCGAGGTACTTCGCCATCCCAGCCTCAAGGTCGTTTCGTTCCCCGGAGTCCTTTTTGCGTGCCGCGTTGACCATCATGGCATGCGCGGCCTCGACCTTGGTAGCCATTTCGGCCAGCTTGAACTGGATGGCCTGGTGCTGGGCGATGGCCTTGCCGAAGGTGTGCCGCTGCTGGGCGTACCGAACGCCCAGCTCGAAGGCGCGCTGCGCGACGCCGCAGCCGCGGGCCGCCACGTTGACGCGGCCGACCTCCACTCCGTCCATCATTTGGTAAAAACCTCGGCCGGTGACGCCACCGAGCACCCGATCGGCCGGAACCCGCAGGCCGTCCATGATCAGCTCGGTGGTGTCGACGCCCTTGTAGCCCATCTTGTCGATCTTGCCTGGAATGGTCAGGCCGGGGCGGACCTCACCGAAGCCGGGCTCCTTCTCGACCAGGAACGTCGTCATCGACTTGTGCGGGGCCGTGCCCTCGGGGTGACCTTCGTCACTTCGGACGAGAACGGCGACGAGGGACGAGGTCCCGCCGTTCGTCAGCCACATCTTCTGGCCGTTCAGGACGTACTCGTCGCCGTCCTTGACCGCCTTCGACGTGATCGCCGACACATCCGAGCCCAGGGCCGGCTCGGACATGGAGAAGGCGCCGCGGATGTCGCCGGCGGCCATGCGGGGCAGGAAGTGGTCCTTCTGCTCCTGGGTGCCGTGCTGCTTGAGCATGTACGCGACGATGAAGTGCGTGTTGATGATGCCGGAGACCGACATCCAGCCGCGGGCGATCTCCTCCACGCACAGCGCGTAGGTCAGGAGCGACTCGCCCAGACCCCCGTACTCCTCGGGATCATCAGACCGAACAGGCCGAGTTCCTTCAGGCCGTCCACGATCGCTTGCGGGTACTCGTCGCGGTGCTCCAGCTCGGTCGCGACCGGGATGATCTCCTTGTCCACGAAATCGCGGACCGTGGAGAGGATCTCCTGCTGGACGTCGGTCAGACCGGCGGTCTGGGCGAGGCGCGCCATGGCTACTTCTCCGTCTTTTCCGAAGGGTCGTTCAGCTCCGGGCGGCCGGGCTGCTCGCCGCCGCGCTCCTTGATGTACGTCTCGGTGGGCACCATGACCTTGCGGCGGAAGACGCACACCAGGGTGCCGTCCTGCTTGTAGCCCTTGGTCTCGACGTAGACGATGCCGCGGTCGTTCTTCGACTTCGACGGCCACTTGTCCAGCACGGTCGTCTGGCCGTAGATCGTGTCGCCGTGGAAGGTGGGCGCCACGTGCCTGAGCGACTCGATCTCCAGGTTGGCGATCGCCTTGCCGGAGACGTCCGGCACCGACATGCCGAGCAGCAGCGAGTAGATGTAGTTGCCCACCACGACGTTCTTGCCGAAGTCCGTCGTCTTCTCGGCGTAGTTGACGTCCATGTGGAGCGGGTGGTGGTTCATGGTGAGGAGACAGAACAGGTGGTCGTCGTACTCCGTGACCGTCTTGCCCGGCCAGTGCTTGTACGTCGCCCCGACCTCGAACTCCTCGTAGGTGCGTCCGAACTGCATCGCGTTCAGGCCTCCGGGATCTCGAACTTGCTGGTGCGCTGCATGCCGGCGGCGCGGCCCTTGCCCGAGATCACCAGGGCCATCTTGCGGCTGGCCTCGTCGATCATCTCGTCGCCGAGCATCGCGGAGCCCTTCTTGCCGCCCGCCTCGGACGTGTAGTAGTCGTACGCGTCCAGGATCAGCTCGGCGTGGTCGTAGTCCTCCTGGGAGGGCGAGAAGATCTCGTTGGACGCCTCGACCTGGCCCGGGTGCAGCACCCACTTGCCGTCGAAGCCGAGGGCGGCGGCGCGCCGGGCGACCTCGCGGTAGCCGTCGATGTTGCGGATCTGCAGGTAGGGGCCGTCGATCGCCTGGAGGTTGTTGGCGCGGGCGGCCATCAGGATCTTCATCAGGATGTAGTGGTAGGCGTCCGCCGGGTAGCCGGGCGGCTGCTCGCCCACGACGAGGGACTTCATGTTGATGGAGGCCATGAAGTCGGCCGGGCCGAAGATGATCGTCTCCACGCGCGGGGAGGCCTGCGCGATCTCGTTGACGTTGTTCAGGCCCTGGGCGTTCTCGATCTGCGCCTCGATGCCGATCTTGCCGACCTCGAAGCCCATGGTCTTCTCGATCTGGGTCAGCAGCAGGTCCAGCGCCACGACCTGCTGGGCGCTCTGCACCTTCGGCAGCATGATGCAGTCGAGGTTCTGGCCGGCGCCCTCGACGACCGTGACGACGTCCCGGTACGTCCACTCGGTCGTCCAGTCGTTCACCCGTACGACGCGGGTCTTGCCCGTCCAGTCGCCCTCGTTGAGGAACTTGACGATGGTGTGCCGCGCCTCGGGCTTGGCGAGCGGCGCGCACGCGTCCTCGAGGTCCAGGAAGACCTGGTCGGCGGGGAGGCCCTGGGCCTTCTCCAGGAAGCGGGGGTTGCTTCCCGGTACCGCCAGGCAGGAGCGGCGGGGGCGAAGGCGGTTGACTGTCGTCATGCGGGGACCTCCAGGGGGTCGAGCTTGTTCGCTTTCCGGATCTCGTCGGCTATGCGGCCGATGATCCCGGTGATGTCGAAGTCCTTCGGGGTGAACACCGCGGCCACTCCGGCGGCCCGGAGCTCCTCGGCGTCACCGTTCGGGATGATGCCACCTGCGATCACCGGTATATCTGTGGCACCGGCCACACGCAGGCGCTCCAGCACGTCCGGCACGAGCTGCGCGTGCGATCCGGACAGGATCGACAGGCCCACGGCGTGGACGTCCTCGGCCAGGGCGGCGTCCACGATCTGCTCGGGGGTGAGCCGGATGCCCTGGTAGACCACCTCGAAGCCGGCGTCGCGCGCGCGGACGGCGATCTGCTCTGCGCCGTTGGAGTGGCCGTCGAGCCCGGGCTTGCCCACCAGGAAGCGCAGCTTGCCGACGCCCAGGTCGCGGGCGGTGGCGTCCACCTTGGCCCGGACCTCGGCCATGGCCGAGCCGGCCTCGGCGGTGACGGCCACCGGCGCGGAGGACACGCCGGTCGGTGCCCGGAACTCGCCGAAGACCTCGCGCAGGGCGCCGGACCACTCGCCGGTCGTGACGCCGGCGCGGGCGCACTCCAGCGTGGCCTCCATCAGGTTGCCGGTGCCCTTGGCGGCCTCCTTCAGCCGGTCCAGCGCCTTGCAAGGACGCGGGTGGTTGAAGGGCGGCTGGTAGCGGGTGTCCCGCCAGTTCTCCAGGGAGGCGACGACCCGGGCCTCGACCGCCGGGTCGACCGTCATGATCGCGGTGTCCAGGTCGGCCGTGAGCGGGTTCGGCTCGGTCGTCTCGAAGATGTTGACGCCGACGATCTTCTCCTGGCCGGACTCGATCCGGGCCCGCCGCTCGGCGTGCGAGGAGACCAGCTGCGCCTTGAGGTAGCCGGACTCGACGGCGGCCATCGCGCCGCCCATCTCCTGGATCCGGTCCATCTCGGCCAGCGACTCCGCCACCAGGGCGTTCACCTTCGCCTCGATGACGTGCGAGCCCTCGAAGATGTCCTCGTACTCCAGCAGGTCGCTCTCATGGGCGAGCACCTGCTGGATGCGCAGGCTCCACTGCTGGTCCCACGGCCGGGGCAGACCCAGGGCCTCGTTCCAGGCGGGGAGCTGCACGGCCCGCGCGCGGGCGTCCTTGGAGAGGGTGACCGCCAGCATCTCGAGCACGATCCGCTGGACGTTGTTCTCCGGCTGCGCCTCGGTCAGGCCGAGCGAGTTGACCTGCACGCCGTAGCGGAAGCGGCGCTGCTTGGGGTTCTCGATGCCGTACCGCTCACGCGTGACCTTGTCCCAGATGCGGCCGAACGCCCGCATCTTGCACATCTCCTCGACGAAGCGGACGCCCGCGTTGACGAAGAAGGAGATGCGGGCCACCACGTCGCCCATGCGCTCCTGCGGCACCTGGCCGGAGTCGCGCACGGCGTCGAGCACGGCGATCGCGGTGGACATCGCGTACGCGATCTCCTGCACCGGCGTGGCCCCGGCCTCCTGCAGGTGGTAGCTGCAGATGTTGATCGGGTTCCACTTCGGGATGTGGGAGACCGTGTACGCGATCATGTCCGTCGTCAGGCGGAGCGAGGGTCCCGGCGGGAAGACGTGCGTCCCGCGGGACAGGTACTCCTTGACGATGTCGTTCTGGGTCGTGCCCTGGAGCTTGGTGATGTCCGCGCCCTGCTCCTCGGCGACGACCTGGTAGAGCGCCAGCAGCCACATGGCGGTGGCGTTGATCGTCATCGAGGTGTTCATCTGCTCCAGGGGGATGTCCTGGAACAGCCGGCGCATGTCACCGAGGTGCGAGACGGGCACGCCCACCCGGCCGACCTCGCCGCGGGCGAGGATGTGGTCGGGGTCGTAGCCGGTCTGCGTCGGCAGGTCGAACGCCACCGACAGACCGGTCTGGCCCTTGGCGAGGTTGCGCCGGTACAGCTCGTTGGACGCCTCAGCCGTGGAGTGGCCGGCGTACGTGCGCATGAGCCACGGCCGGTCCTTCTGACGCTCAGTCATCTATGACCTCCGGGTCCTCAGATGTTCCGGAAGCGGTTGATGGCGTCGATGTGCTCGGCGCGCATCTCCTCGTCGCGCACGCCCAGGCCCTCCTCGGGGGCGAGGCACAGCACGCCGACCTTGCCCTGGTGCAGGTTGCGGTGCACGTCGTAGGCGGCCTGGCCGGTGTCCTCCAGGGAGTACACCTTCGACAGGGTCGGGTGGATCTTGCCCTTGGCGATGAGGCGGTTGGCCTCCCAGGCCTCGCGGTAGTTGGCGAAGTGCGAGCCGATGATCCGCTTCAGCGACATCCACAGGTACCGGTTGTCGTACTCGTGCATGTAGCCCGAGGTCGAGGCGCAGGTGGTGATGGTGCCGCCCTTGCGGGTGACGAACACGGAGGCGCCGAAGGTCTCGCGGCCGGGGTGCTCGAAGACGATGTCGATGTCCTCGCCGCCGGTGAGCTCGCGGATGCGCTTGCCGAAGCGCTTCCACTCCTTCGGGTCCTGGGTGTTCTCGTCCTTCCAGAACCGGTAGCCCTCGGCGTTGCGGTCGATGATCGACTCGGCGCCCATCGAGCGGCAGATGTCCGCCTTCTGCTCGCTTGAGACGACGCAGATCGGGTTGGCGCCGCCGGCGAGGGCGAACTGGGTGGCGTAGGAGCCGAGGCCGCCGCTCGCGCCCCAGATGAGGACGTTGTCGCCCTGCTTCATGCCGGCGCCGTTGCGGGAGACGAGCTGGCGGTAGGCGGTGGAGTTCACCAGGCCCGGGGCCGCGGCCTCCTCCCAGCTCAGGTGGCCGGGCTTCGGCATGAGCTGGTTGGACTTCACCAGGGCGATCTCCGCGAGGCCGCCGAAGTTGGTCTCGAAGCCCCAGATGCGCTGCTCGGGGTCGAGCATCGTGTCGTTGTGGCCGTCCGAGGACTCCAGCTCGACGGACAGGCAGTGCGCGACGACCTCGTCACCGGGCTTCCAGGCGTTGACGCCCGGGCCGGTGCGCAGGACGACGCCGGCGAGGTCGGAGCCGATGATGTGGTACGGCAGGTCGTGGCGCTTGGCCAGCTCGTTGGTGCGCCCGTAGCGCTCCAGGAACCCGAAGGTGGACAGCGGCTCGAAGATCGAGGTCCACACCGAGTTGTAGTTGACGGAGGAGGCCATCACGGCCACCAGGGCCTCGCCCGGACCCAGTTCGGGCAGCGGCACGTCGTCCAGGTGGATCGACTTGCGCGGGTCCTTGTCACGGGTCTGCAGGCCCGCGAACATCTCCGTCTCGTCCTTGTGGACGGTGATCGCGCGGTACGACTCGGGGAGCGGCATGGCGGCGAAGTCGGCGGACGTGGCGTCCTTCGACTGGATCGCGTCCAGGATGTCCTTCACGGTCACGGTGTTGCCTCCGGCGGTGAGCGCCCTGAGGGAGGGGCGCTGGGGGATCGTCGGTGCTGCTGGGAGTGCTGCTGAGGGTTTTGAGGGTGTGCCGTCGGTTCGGCGGGGGTGGTGCTTCGGCAGCGCTTTGTGGCGCGGGAGGTTGCCTGTGACGCAGGCGTCCGGGCGCGCAGGCCGTCCGGCTTGCGGGGACAGCCGGCGCACGAATGGTCTCTGCGCGCCGGCCGCCCGGACTCCTTCAACGTATGACACCGCGTGTCATGCCGCAAGGCACTGAGTGCCAGAAGCTGCTCTCAGATGAAATCTTTACGCAACAAATGAGCGATGATCGATCGAACGGACTCCGAAATCCCGCTGAAAAGACCCCCTGACATGCCAAAACGGCCACCCCGAAGGGTGGCCGTCATCACAGGGCAGGCGGTGCCTCAGCGCTCCTTGAGCGCCTCCTCGATGGTGCGCATGACCTCGTCGAGCGGGGCGTCGGTGCGGGCGACCGTCACCAGCACCTCACCGTGCGCGGAGACCGTCGCCGGCGCCGTGGTGGCCGCCGGTGCGGGCGCGGGGCCGCGGCCGGCGCCGATACCGGTGCCGAACGTCTTGCGCACGATCGCGAAGGCGTGGTCGAGCTGTGCCTCCACGTCGCCCTGGCCGCCGGCCCGCAGCCAGCGCCTGAGGACGTGGTTGTGGGCGGTGACGACGGCGGAGGCGGCGACCTCGGCGAGCAGCGGGTCGTCGTTGGCGTCGTCGGCGTGCGCGTGCTCGTCGAAGTGGCCCAGCAGATAGCGGGTGAACAGACGCTCGTAGCGGGCCACCGAGGCGATCTCCGCCTCGCGCAGAGTGGGCACCTCGCGCGTCAGCTTGTAGCGGGCGACCGAGATCTCCGGCCGGGCCGCGTACATCCTCATGACTTCCTTGATGCCGCGGCACACCGTGTCGAGCGGATGCTCGTGCGCGGGAGCGGCGTTGAGCACCGCCTCGGCGCGGATCAGGGTGTCGTCGTGGTCCGGGAAGATCGCCTCTTCCTTGGAGCGGAAGTGGCGGAAGAAGGTGCGGCGCGCGACCCCGGCCGCGGCCGCGATCTCGTCGACGGTGGTCGCCTCGTACCCCTTGGTCGCGAACAGTTCCATCGCTGCGGCCGCCAGCTCTCGGCGCATTTTCAGCCGCTGGGCGGCGGCGCGACTGCCTGCGGCACTTTCCGGCGCGTCGGGCGTGGCTGGTGTACGTGAGGACTTGGCGGGCTGGGGCATGACCCGAACGTACTGCATGTGCGCGGCAGAATGCGCAGGTCCGGGGGATCCCCCGCCCGCGAGGGGCGGGGGAGTTCCCGCTGGGCCGAGCAGTCCGCCCCAGTCCGTCTCCGTGCGGGACCAGTCCCCGGCGCCGTCAGCGGCGGGCATACTCGCGGAAGCCGCGGCCGGTCTTGCGGCCGAGGCAGCCCGCGGCCACCAGGTGCTCCAGCAGCGGCGCCGGGGCCAGCCCCGGGTCGCGGAACTCGCGGTGCAGCACCTTCTCGATCGCCAGCGAGACGTCCAGGCCGACCACGTCCAGCAGCTCGAACGGGCCCATCGGGTAGCCGCCGCCGAGCTTCATCGCCGCGTCGATGTCGTCCAGCGTCGCGTAGTGCTCCTGGACCATCTTGATCGCGTTGTTGAGGTACGGGAACAGCAGCGCGTTCACGATGAAGCCGGCCCGGTCGCCGCAGTCGACGGCGTGCTTGCGGATCCGCCCGCAGACCTCGCGGACCGTGGCGTGCACGTCGTCGGCCGTGAGGACCGTGCGCACGACCTCGACCAGCTTCATCGCCGGGGCCGGGTTGAAGAAGTGCATGCCGATCACGTCCTGCGGGCGCGAGGTGGCGCGGGCGCAGGCGACGACGGGCAGCGAGGACGTGGTGGTGGCGAGCACCGCGCCCGGCTTGCAGACCTTGTCCAGCGCGGCGAAGAGCTGCCGCTTGACCTCCAGGTCCTCGGCGACCGCCTCGACCGCCAGGTCGACGTCGGCGAAGGCGTCGTAGGAGCCCGCCGGGGTGATCCGGCCCAGCGTCTCGGCGGCCGCCTCGGCGGTCATCCGGCCCTTGTCGACAGAGCGCGAAAGCGACTTGCCGATACGGGCCTTCGCGGTCTGCGCCTTCTCCTCGCTGCGGGCGGCGAGGACGACCTCGTAACCCGCCTTGGCGAAGACCTCGGCGATGCCGGAGGCCATGGTGCCCGAGCCCGCGACGCCCACGGAGCGGACCGGACGGCCCTCGGCCCCGGTGCCGCCGGCGTCCGGCGTCAGCGGGTCCGGCACGACCGTCGCGCTGCCCGGCGCCTCGTAGGTGTAGAAGCCGCGCCCGGACTTGCGGCCGGTCAGGCCCGCCTCGCTGAGCTGCTTGAGGATCGGGGCGGGCGCGTGCAGCCGGTCGCGGGACTCGGCGTACATGGCGTCCAGGACCGTGCGCGCGGTGTCGATGCCGATCAGGTCCAGCAGGGCCAGCGGGCCCATGGGCAGGCCGCAGCCGAGCCGCATCGCGGCGTCGATGTCCTCGCGGGAGGCGTACCGGGCCTCGTACATCGCGGCGGCCTGGTTGAGGTAGCCGAACAGCAGCCCGTCCGCGACGAACCCGGGGCGGTCGCCGACCGCGACCGGCTCCTTGCCCAGCTCGATCGCGAGGTCCGTCACCGCGGCGACCGCGGCCGGCGCGGTCAGCACCGAGGAGACGACCTCGACCAGCTTCATCGCCGGGGCCGGGTTGAAGAAGTGCAGGCCCAGCACCCGCTCGGGGCGCGCGGAGTCGGCGGCGAGACGGGTCACGGACAGCGCGTTGGTGCCGGTCGCCAGGATGGTCTCCGGGCGCACGATGCCGTCCAGCTCACGGAAGATCTGGTGCTTGATCTCGTACGACTCCGGGACCACCTCGATGACCAGGTCGGCGTCGGCCGCCGCGCGCAGGTCGGTGGAGAGGCGGACCCGGGCCAGGACGCCGGCGCGGTCCTGCTCGGTGAGCCGGCCGCGCTCGACGGCGCGGGCGGTGGCGGCCTCCAGGCCGGCGAGCGCCCGCGCGGTCTGGGCCTCGGCGACGTCGATGCCGATCACCTCGCGGCCCGCCTTCGCGAGAACCTCGGTGATGCCGGTGCCCATGGTGCCGAGGCCGACGACGGCGATCGTCTTGAGCGGGGACAGAGGGGTGTCGGACAGGGGAGTGGCCATCGCGGGACTCCAGGAATGAGGGTGACGACTGGGAACGCGCCGGGTGCGCCCGAAGGCGCACACCGGGGCGGAGAGGAGTGCGGGTGTTGCCGGGCTGCTGGCGCACACGCCCGGTGCCGGCACCACGGGCGAGCACACGCCCGGGAACGGCGGAATCCGACCGGCCCTGTCCCGGAGCCGGGTCGTACTGCGGTACCGAGGTACCGAACCGACCGGCGCACGACGGCTGCGTCACCAAACCGTCGTGAGCGAATGCGAGTGGGTAACTCGCTCGTCTGAGCTTAACCGGCCAGTAACGAGCGCGCCAGCCCCGCGCCGCAGCCGACTTTGTGATGTAGCTCCCTCCGCCCCGGCGACCGGCCTACGCTGGCCCCGTGGACGAAGAGTTGCGATCGCTCACGGAACGCTTACGGCAGGAGTCGCACGCCTCGCCCGGCTACGAGCGGCTCCTGGCGACTGGGGACCACGACGAACTGGCCGAGGTGCTCACCGCGCCCGGACAGCCGCTGTGGGCCCGGGAACTGGCCGCGTTCCGGCTGGGCCGGGCCGGCGACCGGCGCGCCTTCGAAGCGCTCGTGCTGCTGCTCAACCACCGCGACCCGCCCCGCTGCGCCTCCGCCGCCCACGCCCTGGCCCGGCTCGGCGACCCGCGCACGGCCCGCGCCGCGGCGGCCCTCGCCACCAACGAACTGCGCGTCGCCTACGCCCTGCACCCGGTACGGCTCCTGGTCGAGCTGCGCGCCCCGGAGTCCGTGCCCGCGCTGATCACCACCCTGGAGCGCAGGCTGCGCCCGCACGACCCCTACCGGCGGGTGGCCCTCGCCTGCGTGGACGGTCTCGGCGCCCTCGGCGACGACCGCGCCCGGCGGGTGCTCGGTGAGGCCCTCGCGCACCCGGCGCTCGCCGAGGCGGCGGTCCGCGCACTGGCGCGCATCCCGCGCCAGGAACGGAAGTGACGCCGGGTCAGCCGCCCAGCACCCGGGCGTACCGCACCTCGGGCACGAGTTCGCCGCCCGCCTCGAAGGGCTCCTCGGCGCCGTCCCAGCGGAAGCCGGCCCGCTCGTAGAAGCGGCGGGCGCGGGTGTTCTCCCTCAGCACCCACAGGAACATGCGCGGGTGGCCGGCGCACCGCTCGACCGCCTCCGCCAGCAGGGACCGGCCCACCCCGGTGCCCAGGTGGTCCCGGTCGAGGTAGATGGCGTACAACTCGGCGTCCCCGGTGCGCACTTCTCCGTCGCGGTACGGCCCGTACGCCGCCCAGCCGACCACCTCGCCGCCCCGCTCGGCGACCAGGTTCGCCACGGCGCCGTCGCCCCGCGTGAACCAGGTCCGCCGCCGTTCGGCGTCCCGCTGCACGCTGAGCGCGTCGAGATACGGCTGCGGCATGAGCCCGCGGTAGGCGTCCCGCCAGCCCCGGACGCGGATCTCCGAGACGCGGTCGCAGTCGTCGAGGGTCATCGGGCGGATGCTCAGGGAGGGGTCGTCCATGACCGCACCCTAGGGAGCCGGTCCGCCCGGCGCCCGTGAATTTACGGCGGCCGGGCCGGCGCGGGGCCGGCCCGGCCGGTCGGGGTACCTAACCGCGGAAACCCACCAGGCGGTGCAGGTCCGCGCCGCGCGAGGCCGTCGGGGCCGCCTTGTCCGCCGGGGGCTCGGGGTCCGGCGACCTCTCGCAGACCGCGTCGGCCGTACCGGCCGTGCCGCCCTGGCGGGGGAGCCTGCCGTCGGCCAGGTAGTCGGCGAGGTACCGGTCCAGGCAGGTGTTGCCGCTCAGGCTGATGCCGTGGTTGCCGCCGCCGTCCTCGACCACCAGCCGGGAGCCGGCGAGCAGCCGGTGGGCCGTCACCCCGCCCGCGTACGGCGTCGCCGCGTCGTCGGTCGCCTGGAAGAGCAGCGCCGGCGGCAGCTTCGTGTTGGCGACGTCCACCGGCCGCAGCGCCCCGGTCGGCCAGAACGCGCACGGCGCGTTGTACCAGGCGTTGTTCCAGGCCATGAAGGGCGCCTTCGCGTACACCCCCAGGTCTCCGTCCGCCAGCGGTTCCAGTCGCGCGGCCAGGACACGTCACGGCACTGCACCGCCGCGTAGACGCTGTACCCGTTGTCGGCCGGGCCGTCCACCGCGCCGTAGTCCTGGTACGCCTTCACCAGCGGCCCGGTCCTGCCCTCGTTCGCGTACGCCGCGAACGCGGCCGCGAGGTGCGGCCAGTAGCCGTTGTAGTAGCCGCCGGGGATGAAGGCGTCCTCCAGTTCGGCGGCGCCCACCTTGCCGCCGGCCGGCTTCTTCGCCAGGGCCGCGCGCATCGCGTACCACTTGGCCTCGACCTTCGCGGGGTCCTTGCCGAGCCGGTACGTGGCGTCGTGCCGGGCGATCCACGCCATCAGGGCGCGGTGCCGGGCGTCGAAGGCGTAGTCCTGGCCGACGTTGTCCTCGTACCAGACACCCGTCGGGTCCACGATCGAGTCCAGCACCAGGCGCCGCACCCGCTCGGGGTAGAGCTTGGCGTACACCGCGCCCAGATAGGTGCCGTAGGAGTAGCCGAAGTAGCTGATGCGCGGCGCGCCCAGGGCCCGGCGCACGGCGTCCATGTCACGTACGGCGTCGACGGTGTCGATGTACGGCAGCACGTCCGCGTACTTGCGGCCGCAGGCGGCGGCGAAGGACCGGGCGCGCTCCAGGTTCGTCCGCTCCAGCGCGGGTGTGGCGGGCACGGTGTCGGGCCGCACCGGCGTGAAGCGGCCCGTCGAGCAGTCCAGCGCGGGCGTGCTCTTCCCCACGCCCCGCGGGTCGAAGCCGATGACGTCGTACTGGGCCGCCACCGCTCTGGGCAGGGCCGAGGCCACGTAGCCGGCGAGCCTCAGTCCGCTGCCGCCGGGGCCGCCGGGGTTGACCAGCAGCGGGCCCTGGGAGGTCGGGGCGGTGTGCGGGACGCGGGACAGGGCGAGCGTGATCTGCCGGCCGGCGGGCCGCGCGTGGTCCAGTGGCACCTTCAGCGTCGCGCACTGCAGGGCCGGGTAGTCGTCGGTGCCGCACTTCTTCCAGGTGAGCTTCGGCGCCGGAGCGGTGGGGGTCGCCTGCGCGGGGACGGCCGTGACCGAGCCCGCAACCATGGCGGCGGCTGCGCACAGCACGGCTGCGCGTGTCCTCATGGGTCCTCCCGGGACGGAGGGTGACGCGAACCGTGTGATCACGGTCCTCGCCGGATCGTCCCGGAAACGACGCCCCGCAGAACCCGTTCCGCCGATAGTTGACCCGGTTGGGCCGAGGGATGCCCTCCAACGCTCTCAGAGGAGGGTGAGCTGGGTCGGCTCCGCGGCGGCGGGCTCCTCGGCGGCCCTGGCAGGACGGATCCGCCGGGCCGCTCCCGCGCGCCCGGGGCCGATGCCGTACTCCTGGGCCAGCTCGTGCACCTGGCGGGTGATGCGTCGCTGGTACCACGTGGGCGCGTAGGCGCCCTCCGCGTACAGCCGTTCGTAGCGGCGCACCAGGTGCGGGTGGTGCTGCCCGAGCCAGGCCATGAACCACTCCCGCGCGCCGGGCCGCAGGTGCAGCACCAGGGGCGTGACCGAGGTGGCCCCGGCCGCCGCGATCGCCCGCACCGTCTCCCGGAGCCGGTCCGGGTGATCGCTCAGGAAGGGGATGACCGGCGCCATCAGCACCCCGCAGCCGATGCCGTGCTCGCCGAGGACCCGGACCACGTCCAGCCGCCGCTCGGGCGCGGGCGTGCCCGGCTCCACGGTGCGCCACAGCCCGGTGTCGGTGAACCCCACCGACACCGAGATCCCGACGTCGGTCACCCGGGCGGCCCGGGTGAGCAGCTCCAGGTCGCGCAGGATCAGGGTGCCCTTGGTCAGGATCGAGAAGGGGTTGGCGTGCTCGGTGAGGGCCGAGATGATGCCCGGCATCAGCCGGTAGCGGCCCTCGGCGCGCTGGTAGCAGTCGACGTTGGTGCCCATCGCCACGTGGTCGCCCTGCCAGCGGCGGGAGGCGAGCTGACGGCGCAGCAGTTCGGGGGCGTTCACCTTCACCACGATCTGGGTGTCGAAGCCGACGCCCGTGTCGAGGTCCAGGTAGCCGTGCGTCCTGCGGGCGAAGCAGTAGACGCACGCGTGCGTGCAGCCGCGGTACGGGTTCACCGTCCACTCGAACGGCATCCGGGAGGCCCCCGGCACCCGGTTGAGGATCGAGCGCGCCCGGACCTCGTGGAACGTGATCCCGGCGAACTCGGGCGTGTCGAAGGTGCGGGTGGTCACCGCGTCCGCGCCGAACAGGGCGGGATCGGCCCGGCGGTGTTCGGGCTCGCCTGTGAGGTTCTCCCAGCGCATGAGGCCTCCTCGGTAGCACTGCCGCACAGAATAGAACATCTGTTCCCATGATCGTGCGACCCCCGATTTGGGCGGCCGGGCACCGGGGTGGTTGGCTTGCTCCCACTTCGAGAAAACTGGTCCTGGAGGAACGCAATGGCGCAGGTCGAGGCCACTACGGAGCGGGTCGTCGCGGCGGACGCGGAGAAGGTGTTCGACGCCCTCGCCGACTACAGCGGCACGCGGCAGCGGCTGCTGCCCGAGCACTTCAGCGAGTACGAGGTGCGCGAGGGCGGCGACGGGGAGGGCACCCTCGTCCACTGGAAGCTCCAGGCCACCAGCAAGCGGGTGCGCGACTGCCTGCTGGAGGTCGGCGAGCCCACCGACGGCGAGCTGGTCGAGAAGGACCGCAACTCCTCCATGGTCACCACCTGGCGCGTCACCCCCGCCGGCGAGGGCGGCTCCCGGGTCGTCGTCACCACCACCTGGCAGGGCGCCGGCGGCATCGGCGGCTTCTTCGAGCGCACCTTCGCGCCCAAGGGGCTCGGCCGGATCTACGACGCCGTCCTCGCCAACCTGGCGCGCGAAGTCGAGAAGTGACCGGGCGCGTCCACGCCTGACCCCAAACACCGTCCGGTGGAGGGGTGTTGTGCCCTCACCGGTTCGAGTGGATTCGCATCCCTTCCGAGCTTGTGCCGTAACTCGCCGTACTTGTCCGCAGTTGTCGTCTCGCGCGGGAATTGTGTGACAGCTGCGACGAGGGGAGCGGTACGTGGGTGGGACGACTCTGGTGCGGGACGAGCCGGTGACGGCACCCCCGGGGGCACCCGCGCCGCCGGCGCCGGAGGCGGCCGAACTCGGCGCGCGCCGCGTGCGGTTGGTCTTCCTCGGGCTCATGCTGGCGCTGCTGCTCGCCGCGCTGGAGCAGATGATCGTCGCCACCGCGCTGCCGAAGATCGTCGGTGAGCTGCACGGCCTGGACAAGATGTCCTGGGCGATCACCGCCTATCTGCTCACCGCCACCATCGGACTGCCGCTGTACGGCAAGCTCGGGGACCTCTTCGGCCGCAAGGGCGTCTTCCAGTTCGCGATCCTGGTCTTCGTGGCCGGCTCCGCGCTCGCCGGGCGGGCGCAGAGCATGGACCAGCTCATCGCCTTCCGCGCCGTCCAGGGCGTCGGCGCGGGCGGACTGATGATCGGGGTGCAGGCGATCATCGCCGACATCGTGCCGCCCCGGCAGCGCGGCCGCTACATGGGCCTGATCGGCGCCGCGTTCGGGGTCGCCTCCGTCGCCGGCCCGCTGCTCGGCGGCTACTTCACCGACCATCTGTCCTGGCGCTGGTGCTTCTACATCAACGTCCCCTTCGGCCTGGTCACCCTCGCCGTGGTGAGCGCCGTCCTCAAACTCCCCAGGCCCCGCGTCCGCGCCCGCCTCGACGTGCCCGGCGCGCTGCTGCTCGCCGCCGCCTCCACCTGTCTGGTGCTGCTCACGAGCTGGGGCGGCACCGAGTACGCCTGGGACTCACGGGAGATCATCGGCCTCGGCGCGGGCGCCCTCGCCGCCACCGCCCTCTTCCTCGTCGCCGAGCACTTCGCCGCCGAACCCCTCATCCCGCTGCGGCTGTTCCGGGACTCCGTCTTCAACGTCACCGGCCTGGTCGGCCTGGTGACCGGCGTGGCGCTGTTCGGCGCCGCCAGCTATCTGCCGACCTTCCTGCAGATGGTCGACGGGGCCAGCGCCACCGAGTCCGGGCTGCTGATGCTGCCCATGATGGCCGGCATCGTCGGCGCCTCGATCATCGGCGGCCAACTCATCAGCCACACCGGGCGCTACCGGCTCTACCCCGTCCTCGGCGGCGCCCTGTCCGCCGTGGGCATGTGGCTGCTGTCCCGGCTCGAGGTGGACACGCCCCGGCTGTACTACAGCGTCTGGATGGCCGTCCTCGGCGCCGGCATCGGCCTGGTGCTGCCGGTCCTGGTGCTCGCCGTGCAGAACTCGGTGCGCCCCGCCGACCTCGGCACCGCCACGAGCGCCAACAACTACTTCCGGCAGATCGGCGGGAGCGTCGGCGCCGCCGTCTTCGGCACGCTCTTCGCCGGCCGGCTCACCGACGCCCTGCGGCGCGAACTGCCGCCGCGCGCGGGCGCCGCCCTGCCCGACCCCGAGTCCCTGACCCCGCAGCTCGTGCACGCCCTCCCGCCGGCGCTGCGCGACGCCTACATCCGCGCCTACGCCGACGCGATGCCCCGGATCTTCCTCTACCTGGTCCCGGTGCTCGTCCTCGGCCTGCTCATCGCCTTCTTCCTCAAGGAGAAACCGCTGGTGTCCCACAACGCCGCCGAAACCGAGCCCGCGACCACCCCCATTCCGCAGGCCCGCCACCAGGTCCCGGCCGGGGCGCCCCGCTCGCCGCACGCCGCCGGAGTCCCGGTCTGCGGCACGGTGCAGCACCCCGACGGGACCGTGGTGCCCCGGGCGGCGCTCACCCTCATCGACGTCGCCGGACAGCAGATCGGGCGGGGCGCGAGCGGTGACGACGGGCGGTACGCGCTCGCCACGCCCGGCGTCGGCTCGTACGTGCTGATCGCCGCCGCCGGCGGCCACCAGCCACAGGCCGTCTCCGTCACCGTCGGCGAGCGGCCCGTCGAACTCGACGTCGTCCTCGGCGGCGCCGGACGCCTCGCCGGCAGCGTGCTCACCGCCGACGGCAGCCCCGTCCGGGACGCCACCGTCACCCTCACCAACGTGCACGGCGAGGTCGTCGCCAGCACCCGCAGCGGCCGTGAGGGCGGATACGTCATCACCGAGCTGGTGGCGGGCGAGTACACCCTCGCCGCCAGCGCGCCCGCCTTCCGGCCCGCCGCGCTCCCGGTGACCGTGCAGGCCGCCCGGGAGACCCGGCAGGACGTGGAACTCGCGGGCGGCGCGGTTCTGCGGGGCACCGTCCGGGCGAGCGGCGGCCGCCCGGTGGAGGACGCCCGCGTCACGCTCCTGGACGCCGCCGGGAACGTCGTGGACACCCTCACCACCGGAGCCGACGGGGCGTTCCGGTTCGTGGACCTGTCCTCCGGCGAGTACACGGTCATCGCCGCGGGCTACCCGCCGGTCGCAACGGTTCTGCAGGTGGCGGGCGGCGGCCGCACGGAGCGCGATCTGCAACTGGGCCACGAGGACTGACGGGGGGCGCCCGCAGGGCGCTGAGCTGCGCGCCGGGGCGGTCCGGTGAAACCAATTCCAGGATTGCCGCACATCGCGACCGGCGGCCCCCGTACCGTAGTGGGCGGGCGGCACAGATCGTTTGCGAACAGCCGTGGGGAGAGAGGGCCGGGGCCATGGACCATGGCAGCGAGCGGGACACACCTCCCGGCCGCGGCGCCGGCGACGCCGCGGCGGGCCGGATTCCGCTCGCCGTGGTGGTCGTCGACCGCGACGGTCTGGTGTCCCACTGGAGCAGCGGCGCGGGCCGCCTCTTCGGCGTCGGCCGGCAGGACGCGGTCGGGCGCCCCGCGGTGGATCTGCTTCCGGTCTCCGGCGCGCTGTCCGACGACCCGCACGGCGACACGATGCCGGACGCATACGGGCCCTACGACGCGTACGACGGGCTCGGCCCCGATCTGGAGGCCTCCCTCGGCGGCCGTACCGCCTACCCGGCGGCCGGCCGGGCCCGTCAGTTCTCGCACAAGGACGGGGGGTCCGGGGCCGGGGCGGAGGACGGCGAGCGGATCGACGTGCTCTGGTGGGCCTACCCCCTGGTCGGCCCGGGCCCGTTCCGGCTGCTGGTGCTCGCCGCCGACGCCGCCCGGCTGCGCGAGGAGCGCGGCTACGACGACGAGACGGCCGAGCACATCTCGCCCGGCTTCGCCCGCCACACCGAACTGCCCGCCTCCGACGACCTCGAGCGCCGGCTCCCCGAGATCCTGCCCAGCATGGGCCCGGACCTCAGCGGCCGCATCGTCTCCCAGATTCTCGAACTCGGCTATCCCGTACTGGAGTTCAGCCAGTTCGACCGCGTGCCCGTCACCCCGTACTGGGGTGTGCCGCGCCGCCCCGGCCGCAGCCGCGCCGAGGTCGTCGTACCGCAGCAGCGGACCGCGCCTGTGATCCCGGCCGGAGCGGAGCGGGACCTCGAGTACGCCGCCGTGCGCGAGCGGCTGGAGTTCCTCAACGAGGTCAGCTCCGGCATCGGCACCTCGCTCGACCTCGGCGAGACCATCCGCGAGGTCACCAGCGCCGCGGTGCCCCGGTTCGCGGACTTCGCCGGCACCCACCTGCGTTCGGCGGTGCTCGCCGGCGAGGGCTTCCCGGACGGCCCGCCGGACGCGAGCACGGTGATGCACCGGGTCTGGGTCGAGCACAACGACGAACCGGGCCGCTGGGACGACACCGTGCCGGTCGGCGAGACGTTCGCCTTCCCCGAGCACACCCCCTTCTACAAGTGCATGGTGACCGGCGAGCCGGTGCTGATCCCGAAGGTCACCGAGGAGCTGTCCGACCGCATCTCCGGCGAGTTCGAGAAGCGGGACCTCAGGCCGCTCATCGGCGGCCGCTCCCTGCTGATCGTGCCGCTCAAGGCACGCAACGTCGTCCTCGGCTTCATGGTGCTGATGCGCCGCCCGGACCGTGCGGCGTTCGACGACATGGACCGCACCACGGGCGCCGAACTCGCCGCCCGCGCGGGCCTGGTGCTCGACAACGCGCGTATGTACACGTACCAGGAGAACGTCGCCGACACCCTGCAGGACAGCATGCTGCCGCAGGTCACCCCGCGGATGGCCGGCTGCGACGTGGCCACCCGCTATCTGCCCGGCGCCCGCCTCGGGCGGATCGGCGGCGACTGGTTCGACACCATCAAACTGCCCGGCTCCCGCACCGCCCTCGTGGTCGGCGACGTCATGGGCCACGGCCTGAACTCGGCCGCCATGATGGGGCAGTTGCGCACCGCCGTGCAGACCATGGCCACCATGGAGACCCCGCCCGCCCAACTGCTGCGCAACCTCGACGACCTCGCCCGCCGGCTCGGCGAGAACTACCTGGCCACCTGCCTCTACGCGGTCTACGACCCGATCGGCGGCGAACTGCACCTCGCCAACGCCGGGCACATCCCGCCCGTGCTGGTGCGGGCCGAGGACGGCCGCAGCGAACTGCTCGACCTGCCGACCGGGGCGCCCATAGGCGTGGGAGGCGTTCCCTTCGAGGCCACCGTCGTGCGGGTCGCGCCCGGCGACCGGCTGGTGCTGTGCACCGACGGCCTGGTCGAGGTGCGCGGCTCCGACATCGGTGAGGGTCTGGCCGCGCTCTGCGAGTCCGCCGCCCATCCCGCGGCCTCGATGGACGACGCCTGCGACACCATCATCCGGGCCCTCAACACCCACGGCGGCCGCAAGGACGACGTCGCCCTGCTCATGGCCCGGCTCAACGGCATTCCCGGCGACCACGTCGCCGAGTGGCACTTCGACGCGGACCCGAGCGAGGTCGCCCGGGCCCGGAGCCTGGTCCGCGACCGGCTGCTGGACTGGGAGCTGCCGCAGGCCGTGGAGACGGCGCGGCTGCTGGTCAGCGAGGTCGTCACCAACGCCGTACGGCACGGCGGAGGCGGCCGGGTCGGACTGCGCGTGGTCCGCACCGACGCGCTGCTGTTCGAGGTCACGGACGACGAACCCGCCCTGCCCAGCATGCTCGCCGCGGGGGCGTACGACGAGGCCGGGCGCGGACTGCGGGTGGTCAGCAGGCTGGCCCGCGAGTGGGGTGCCAGCGCCACCGGACACCGCAAGACCGTCTGGTTCGAACAGGGCCTCGCCGACGGGCGATGAGCGGGGGCGCGCCGTCCGCTCCGCGCGCTCCCCGCGATGGCCGCGGTCCGTACATCCCGTGAAGGTGGCCTCCGGCCTCTTGCCCCGCACACGGCCGACGCGATATCCCGATCACGCAACCGACCGTGGGGAGATCGCCATGAACGTCTCGGACAACTATCGCAACTCCTGGGAGAGTTACTGGCGGGAGACCGCCGACGGGACGGGAGAGGCGATCTGGGACTCCGACCCGTCCCTGAGTGCCGAGCCGCACAGCGAGCTGCTCCTGCCGTACGCCGACACCGGGCGCACCATAGTGGACCTGGGCTGCGGCAACGGCACCCAGACCCGCTTCCTCGCCACCCGGTTCGCCCGCGCCGTCGGCGTCGACCTCTCGCACGCGGCCGTCGAGCACGCCCGGCGCGCCTCGGACGGCGGCCCGGTCGAGTTCCAGCAGCTCGACCTGACGGACGGCGGGGCCGTACACGAGCTGCACGAGCGGCTCGGCGACACCCATGTGTACATGCGCGCCGTGATCCACCAGAGCGAGCCGCACGCCCGTGCCGCGGTGGCCGCCGCGGTCGCCGAGCTCCTCGGCACCGACGGACGCGCCTTCGTGGTGGAGCTGACGTCCGGGTCCCGCGACGTGCTCAAGCAGGCCGCCGGCGGGCCCGAGGGACCGGGTCCCAAGCTGCGCCGGGTCTTCCACCACGGCCTCAAGCCCGCCGACGCCGACGACGAGGAGGTCCCGCGCCTGCTCGGCGAGGCCGGACTCGAGATCCTGGCCACCGGTGAGACCACCGTGCCGCAGACCGAGCACCTGCCCGACGGCACCCGCATCGACCTGCCCGCCCGCTGGTTCGTGCTCGCCGGCAAGTGACGAGGTCCCGGGGCCGGCGGTCCTGCGCACGGGGGTCGTAGCCGCCGCCCCGGGGCACCGCGTAACGTGCGGTGCATGAAGATCCTCATCAGTGCGGACATGGAGGGTGCCACCGGCGTCACCTGGCCGGCCGACGTGCTCCCGGGGACGCCCCAGTGGGAGCGGTGCCGGTCCATGTTCACCTCCGACGTGAACGCCGCCGTGCTCGGCTTCTTCGAAGGCGGCGCCGACCAGGTGCTCGTCAACGAGGCTCACTGGACCATGCGCAATCTGCTCCTGGAGCAGCTCGACGAGCGGGTCGAGATGCTCACCGGGCGGCACAAGTCGCTCTCCATGGTGGAGGGCGTCCAGCACGGCGACGTCGACGGCATCGCGTTCATCGGCTACCACGCGGGCGCCGGCATGGAGGGCGTCCTCGCCCACACCTACCTCGCGAACCAGATCACCGGGGTGTGGGTGAACGACGTCCGAGCGAGTGAGGGTCTGCTCAACGCGCACGTCGTCGCCGAGTACGGCGTCCCCGTCGTGCTCGTCACCGGCGACGACCTGGCCTGCGAGGACGCCCTCGGGTACGCGCCCGAGGCGCGGAAGGTCGCGGTCAAGGACCATGTGTCCCGGTACGCGGCGGTCTGCCGTACCCCGGCCCGCACCGCGGCCGACATCCGCGCCGCGGCCAAGGAGGCAGCGCAGCTCGCCGTCCGGTACGAGCCGGTGCCCGGCGGCCCGTTCACGGTCGCCGTCGAGTTCGACGCCGAGCACCTGGCGATGGCCGCGACCGTCGTGCCGGGCGTGGCACGCGTGGGCGAGCGCAAGGTGGCGTACACCAGCGACACCATGTACGAGGGAATCCGGACCTTCAAGGCGGTCACCACGATCGTCTCGGCCGCAGTGGAGGAGCAGTATGGCTGACCAGCAGGCCCTGGACGAGGTGGTGGAGTTCACCTCCGGCCTGATCCGCATCGACACCACCAACCGCGGCGGCGGCGACTGCCAGGAGCGGCCGGCGGCCGAGTACGCGGCCGAGCGGCTGGCCGGGGCGGGCCTGGAACCCGTGATGCTGGAGCGGACCCGGGGGCGGACCAATGTCGTCGCCCGGATCGCGGGCACCGACCCGTCCGCCGACGCGCTGCTGGTGCACGGCCACCTCGACGTGGTGCCCGCCGAGGCCGCCGACTGGAGCGTCGACCCGTTCTCGGGCGAGATCCGCGACGGCGTGGTGTGGGGGCGCGGCGCCGTCGACATGAAGAACATGGACGCGATGATCCTCGCGGTCGTCCGCTCCTGGGCCCGGCAGGGCGTCCGGCCCCGCCGGGACATCGTCGTCGCGTTCACCGCCGACGAGGAGGCCAGCGCCGAGGACGGCTCCGGGTTCCTCGCCGACGAGCACCCCGAGCTGTTCGAGGGCTGCACCGAGGGCGTCAGCGAGTCGGGCGCCTTCACCTTCCACGACGGCTCCGGGCGGCAGCTCTACCCGATCGCCGCGGGGGAGCGGGGCACCGGCTGGCTGAAGCTGACCGCGCGCGGCCGCGCCGGGCACGGCTCCAAGGTGAACAAGGAGAACGCGGTCACCCGGCTCGCCGCCGCCGTCACCCGCATCGGCGAGCACGAGTGGCCGCTGCGGCTCACCCCGACCGTGCGGGCCGCGCTCGGTGAACTCGCCGCCCTGTACGGTGTCGAGGCCGACTTCGAGGACGTGGACGGGCTGCTGAGGAAGCTGGGCCCGGCCGCCAAGCTGGTCGAGTCCACCGTCCGCAACAGCGCCAACCCGACCATGCTGGACGCCGGTTACAAGGTCAACGTCATCCCGGGCGAGGCGGTGGCCTACGTGGACGGACGGTATCTCGCGGGCGGCGAGGAGGAGTTCCGCAGCACCCTCGACCGGCTCACCGGGCCGGACGTGGACTGGGAGTTCGCCCACCACGAGGTCGCCCTGCAGGCCCCCCTCGACTCGCCCACCTACGCGAGGATGCGGGCGGCCGTGGAGGAGTTCGCGCCCGAGGGGCACGTGGTGCCCTACTGCATGTCCGGCGGTACGGACGCCAAGCAGTTCTCGCGGCTCGGCATCACCGGCTACGGCTTCGCGCCGCTGAAGCTGCCCGAGGATCTCGACTACCAGGCGCTCTTCCACGGCGTCGACGAGCGCGTCCCGGTCGAGGCGCTGCACTTCGGCGTCCGTGTCCTCGACCGGTTCCTGCGGACGGCCTAGACGATGGGGGACGACATGAAGCAGCCGTACGGTTCCTGGCCCTCGCCGATCGACGCGGCGCTGGCCGCGGCGCACGACGGGCAGCCGGAGTGGGTGGGCTTCGTCGGCGACGAGGTCTGGTGGACCGAGCCCCGGCCCGCCGAGGGCGGCCGCCGGGCCCTGGTGCGGCGCACGGCGGAGGGCACCGAGGAGTCGGTGCTGCCCGCGCCGTGGAACGTGCGCACCCGGGTCATCGAGTACGGTGGCCGGCCGTGGACCGGCACGGTCCGGGACGGCGCGCCCCTGGTGGTGTTCGCGAACTTCGCCGACCAGCGCCTCTACCGGTACGAGCCCGGCGGCGAACCCCGCCCGCTCACCCCCGTTTCACCCGTCGGGGGCGGACTGCGCTGGGCGGAGCCCCGGGTGGACCTCGCCCGCGGCGAGGTGTGGTGCGTGCTGGAGGAGTTCACCGGCGACGGACCGGACGACGTCCGGCGCGTCCTGGCCGCCGTACCGCTGGACGGCTCGGCCGCCGCCGACCGGGCCGCCGTACGCGAACTCACCCCCGAACGGCACCGCTTCGTCACCGGCCCCCGGATCTCGCCCGACGGCCGCCGGGCCGCCTGGCTGGCCTGGGACCATCCGCGGATGCCGTGGGACGGCACGGAACTGCTCGTCGGCGAGGTCGGTGACGACGGCACCCTGCACTCGGTGCGCACCGTCGCCGGCGGCCCCGAGGAGTCCGTCGCGCAGGTGGACTGGGCCGCCGACGGCGCCCTGCTGTACGCCGGCGACCGCGGCGGCTGGTGGAACCTGTACCGCGACGGCGTCCCGCTGTGCCCGCGCGAGGAGGAGTTCGCCGGGCCGCTGTGGAAGCTCGGCCTGAACTGGTTCGCGCCGCTGGACAACGGCCTCGTCGCGGTCGTGCACAGTCGCGGCGCCGGCGTGCTCGGGATACTGGACCCCGAGTCCGGCGAGGTCGTCGACGCCGCCGGACCGTGGACCGAGTTCGGGTCCAGCCTCGCGGTGCACGGCGAACGGGTCGTCGCGGTCGGGGCCGGCACGCGCACCGGGCCCGAAGTGGTGGAACTGGACACCCGGATCGGCCGCGCCCGGGCCATCGGCGCCCGCCACCGGGACGCCGTGGACCCCGCGTACTACCCGGCGCCCGAGACCCGTGTCTTCACCGGCCCCGGCGGCCGCGAGGTGCACGCCCACGTCTACCCGCCGCACCATCCCGGCCGCACCGCCCCCGACGGCGAACTGCCGCCGTACGTCATCTGGGCGCACGGCGGCCCCACCGGCCGGGTGCCGTGCGTACTCGACCTGGAGATCGCCTACTTCACCTCGCGCGGCATCGGCGTGGCCGAGGTCAACTACGGCGGCTCCACCGGGTACGGCCGCGCCTACCGGGAGCGGCTGCGCGAGCAGTGGGGCGTGGTCGACGTCGAGGACTGCGCGGCCGTCGCCCTCGCCCTCGCCGAGGAGGGCACCGCCGACCGCGGCCGGCTCGCCATCCGGGGCGGCAGCGCGGGCGGTTGGACCACCGCCGCCTCCCTGACCGGGACGGACGTGTACGCCTGCGGCACGATCATCTACCCCGTCCTGGACCTCGCCACCTGGGGGCCGGGGGAGACCCACGACTTCGAGTCGCGCTACCTGGAGTCGCTGATCGGTCCGCTCGCCGAGGTCCCCGACCGGTACGCCGAGCGGTCGCCCACCGCGCACGCGGACCGGCTCACCGCACCGTTCCTGCTGCTCCAGGGCCTGGACGACGTGATCTGCCCGCCCGCCCAGTGCGAGCGCCTGCTCGCCGGCATCGAGGGCCGGGGGGTGCCGCACGCCTACCTGACCTTCGAGGGCGAGGGGCACGGCTTCCGGCGGGCCGACACCATGGTGCGCGCCCTGGAAGCCGAACTGTCGCTGTACGCGCAGGTGTTCGGGCTGGACCCGACCCCCGCCGTGCCGAAGCTGGAGCTCGGCACATGAGGGAACTCGACCGGCCGGAGCGGCTGGCCCCCGGTGCGCGGGTCGCCGTCGTAGCGCCCAGCGGGCCGGTGGCCGAGGAACGGCTCCAGGCCGGCCTCGACGTGCTGCGCGGCTGGGATCTCGATCCGGTGGTCGCGCCCCACGTGCTGGACCGGCACGGGGAGCTGGGCCACCTGGCGGGCACCGACGCCGACCGGGCGGCCGACCTGCAGCACGCCTGGTGCGACCCGGCCGTGGACGCCGTGCTGTGCGCCCGCGGCGGCTACGGCGCCCAGCGCATGGCCGATCTGCTCGACTGGGACGCGATGCGCGCGGCCGGGCCGAAGGTGTTCGTCGGTTTCAGCGACATCACCGTGCTGCACCAGGCGTTCGCCACCCGGCTGGGCCTGGTCACCCTGCACGGGCCGGCCGCCGCGGGCGCCGACTTCATCAAGAACGCCCGGGCGCAGGAGCATCTGCGGGCCACCCTGTTCGCCCCGGAGACGGTCCGCACCCTCGCCTCCGGCCGCCCCGCCCTGGCACCCGGGCGGGCCCGCGGGGTGACCCTCGGCGGCTGCCTCAGCATGCTGGCCAGTGACCTCGGCACGCCCCTGGCCCACCCCGGCGCCCGTGGCGGACTGCTGCTGCTCGAGGACGTGGGGGAGCAGCCGTACCGCGTGGACCGGCTGCTGACCCAGCTCCTGCGCTCCGGCTGGCTCGACGGCGTCGCCGGGATCGGGCTCGGCTCCTGGCGTGACTGCGGCCCGTACGGCATGCTCCGCGCGGTCCTCGCCGACCGGCTCGGCGGGCTCGGGGTGCCGGTCGTCGAGGAGATCGGATTCGGGCACTGCGACGGGGCGTTGACGGTGCCGTTCGGGGTGCCGGCCGAACTCGACGCCGATGCCGGGACCTTCACGCTGGACGAGCCCGCCCTGCGCTGACCCGGGACCGGCCGGGCCCCGCACGCCGTGGGGCCCGGCCGGGGACCGAAATGCGCTGCGGTGACCCGGCCGGTCACGCGTAGGCTGGCCGGATGCCGCACACCGCAGCCCACTACCTCGCCACCGGCCCCCGTGTGGGCATCCGCGCCTTCACCCTGGACGACGGCCCCGAGTTCACCGCCCGGGCCAGGGAGAGCAAGGACCTGCACCGGCCCTGGCTGTTCCCGCCGGACACCGACGAGGGCTACGCGAGCTATGCCGGGGCGCTCCTGAAGGATCCGGCCAGGGCCGGGTTCCTCGTCTGCGAGAAGGACACCGGGGACATCGCCGGGTTCATCAACATCAACAACATCGTCCGGGGCGGCTTCCAGTGCGGCGCCCTCGGCTACGGGGCCTTCGCCCACGCGGCCGGCCGGGGACTGATGCGCGAGGGGCTCGGCCTGGTGATCGGCTACGCGTTCGGGGCGCTCGGCCTGCACCGGCTGGAGATCAACGCCCAGCCGGACAACGCCGCCTCCGTCGCGCTGGCCCGGGGCGCGGGCTTCCGTCTGGAGGGCTTCTCACCGGACATGATCTTCATCGACGGCGCCTGGCGCGACCACGAACGCTGGGCGCTGACCGCCGAGATGCGCACCGGCAACTGACCCGTCGTCCGCCCGAGGGAGATCCATGCGAACGCTCGTCCTGCTCGACGCCCCCTCCAACCTGGGGCTGCGTCCGCCGGCCCCCGGCACCGTCCCGGGCTGCTACAAGCTGGCGGGAGCCCTCCGCGAGCAGGGCCTGCTGCGGCGGCTCGGCGCGCGGGAGGGCGGTGTGGTCGTACCGCCCCGCTACGACCGCGGCGACTGGCGGGAGGGCGACGGCGTGTTCAACGCGGCCGCGCTCGCCGGTTACACCGTGCGGCTCGCCGACCGCGTCGAACGCCACCTGCGCGCCGGGGAGTTCCCGATCGTGCTCGGCGGCGACTGCTCCATCCAGCTCGGAGCCTCCCTCGCCATGCGCCGCCTCGGCCGGTACGGGCTCGCCGCGATCGACGCCTCGCACGACTTCCGGCACCCCGGGAACTCCGGCCGGATCGGCGCCGCGGGCGGCGAGGAGGTCGCGATCGGCACCGGACGCGGTCAGGAGGACCTGACGAACCTGGAAGGCCTCCGGCCCTACCTCAGGGACGAGGACGTACGGTTCTTCGGCATCCGCGACGCCTTCACCGACGACCTGGCCGAACTCGCCTCCCTGAAGATGCCGGTCGCCACCGTCGGCGGTATCCGCGCCGAGGGCGCCGGGCCGGTCGCCCGGGCCGCAGCCGAGGCCTTCCGGGCCCCCGGACTCGACGGCTTCTGGGTGCATCTGGACGCCGACGTCCTCGACCCGTCCGTGATGCCGGCCGTCGACAGTCCCGACCCGGACGGCCTGCTGCCGGCCGAACTGGAGGAACTGCTGCGCCCGCTGATCGCGTCCCCGCGCTGCGTGGGCCTCAACGTCACCATCTACGACCCGGACCTCGACCCCGAGGGCACGGCGGGAGCCCTGCTGGCCGACCTGGTCGTGGCCGCCTTTGCGCAATCCTGACCCGCAGATCCCCTGGCCGACTCGCCGCACGCCGGGTTCCATGGTCATCGTGACGAGGATCCGACGTGAGGTCATCACCCTGCCCGCCGCGCGGTTGGGCCCCGACAACCCCCTGCCTCCGCTGCGCCCCCTCGACGAGGTGCACCGCGTCGACGACCGGGACCGCGAGGACATGCCCCGCGACATGGCCCGGCAGCTCGACCACGAGCCGCTGCGCAGTCTGCTGCCGGTTCGGATACGCGACGGGTACGGCAGAGCCCGCGAGCCCCGCGCCCTCCAGGCGCTGGTGATCGAGAACGACCGGCTGCGCGCCACCGTGCTGCCCGGCCTCGGCGGCCGGATCGCCTCCCTGGTCCACCTGCCCACCGGACGCGAACTCCTCTACCGCAACCCGGTGTTCCAGCCCGCTAACTTCGCGCTCAACGGCGCCTGGTACTCCGGCGGCATCGAGTGGAACATCGGCGCCACCGGCCACACCACCCTCTCGTGCGCACCCCTGCACGCCGCCCGCGTCCCCGCCCCCGACGGCTGGGGCACCGCCCAGGCCGTTCGGGCAGTGGGGGAGAGATGCTGCGCCTGTGGGAGTGGGAGCGGCTGCGCGACCTGCCCTTCCAGGTCGACCTGTGGCTCCCCGAGGGATCCGACTTCCTGTACGTGGGCGTCCGTATCCGCAACCCGCACGAGCACCCGGCGCCGGCGTACTGGTGGTCCAACATCGCCGTCCCCGAGGACCGCCGGGTCCTGGCCCCGGCCGAGGAGGCCTGGCAGTTCGGCTACGAACGCCGACTGCGCCGGGTACCGGTCCCCAGCCACGACGGCATCGACCGCACCCGCCCCCTCAACAGCCCCTACGCCGCTGACTACTTCTACGAGATCCCGGACGGCCGGCGCCGCTGGATCGCGGCGCTGGACGCGGACGGTCACGGGCTGGTGCAGACCTCCACCGACGTGCTGCGCGGCCGGAAGCTGTTCGTGTGGGGCAGCGGCCCCGGCGGCCGCCGCTGGCAGGAATGGCTGACCGAGCCCGGCACCGGCGGCTACTGCGAGATCCAGGCCGGCCTCGCCCGCACCCAGCTCGAACACGTCCGGCTGGAGCCCGAGAGCGAGGTGTCCTGGCTGGAGGCGTACGGCCCGCTGGACGCCGATCCCGACGGCCCCTCGTGGCCGGCGGTCGTGCGGGGGCCGAGGAGCGGCTCGCGGCGGCCCTGCCGCGGGCCCGCGTCGAGCAGGCGTACACGGACTGGAAGCCGCACGCCGACACCGAGCCCGGCGAGCGGCTGGCCACCGGCTCGGGCTGGGGCGCGCTCGAGGTACGGCGCGCCGACTGGAAGCTGCCCGGCACACCGTTTCCCGAGTCGGTCCTCGGCGAGGAGCAACAACCCTGGCTGGAACTGCTGCGCACCGGCTGGCTGCCCGAACCACGCCGGGTCCGCCCGCCCGGCGGGACCCTGGTCGCCCCGCACTGGCGGGACATGCTGGAGACCGCGCCCGCCACCCCGCACACCGAGTACCACCTCGGCGTCGCCCAGTGGCACGCCGGCGACCGCGCCCAGGCCGTGCGGAGCTGGGAGCGGGCCGTGCCGCTCGCCCCTTCGCAGTGGCCGCTGCTGCGCTGCCTGGCCGTCGCCGACCAGGAGTCCGGCCACCACGAGCGGGCCGCCGACCGGTACGCGGAGGCCTTCGACGACCTGTGCCGCGAACGCCGTGACGCCGGGGAGGCCTGGACCGCCGCCGTGGCCGCGCTCGGCCGGGAGGCGCTCCAGGCGCTGCTGCGGGCGGGGCGCGCCGAGCAGGCCCGCGCGGTGTGGGAGGGTCTGCTGCCCGCCGTGCGGCACCGTGGCGCGTTCCGGTTGCTGGAGGCGGAGCTGCTGCTCGCCGAGGGGCGACGGGCGGAGGCCCGGGCCGTCCTCGGTGAGGGGTTCGAGGTGGCCGACCTGCGGGAGGGCGCGGACGTGATCGAGTTGCTGTGGGCCCGGCTCACCGACGAGCCGCTGCCCGCCCGCCTCGACTTCCGGATGCGGCCGGACGCCGGCTGAGCGGGCGGCTCATCCGCTCTGGTCGACGTACTCGAAGATCGAGCCGTCCGGGTGCATCGCCAGCAGGTTCCGGCCCGCCGGGGTCGGCACCGGCCCGGCGATGACCCGGGCGCCCAGGTCGGTCAGCAGCCGGTGCGCCTCGGTCACGTCCTTGACGGCGATCGTCGCCGTCACCTTGCGCAGCACCTCCAGCTCCGCCTCCGGGCCGCTCATCAGGAGGAAGGACCCGATCGCGGCCACCTGGACCCCACCGCGTTCGAACCGCAGCGCCCGGCCGCCCGCCAGCCGTTCGTAGAAGGGGACCGCGGTGTCGAGGTCGTCGACGCAGATGCGCAGTGTGGCGCCCAGAATCTCCATACGCCCGAGCCTAGTTGGGACGTCCGGGCCGGCACAGGCCGAGTCCGCGCAGGGGTGCCCGGCGATGCCGTTACCGCCCCGGTCCGACGGGTAGGCGTATTCCATGGACCGTTTGGATCACCTGGAACATCTGGACAAGCACCTCGTCGAAGAGCTGGCACAGGTGGCACGCGAGACGGTACGCGACGAACTGCGCGAGCAGAGCCGCAAGCAACGCCGCACCGCCATGCTCTACGCCGCCTCCGGCGCCGTCGCCCTGTACGCGGGCGGCGCCCTCGCGCTCGCGGTGGGCCTCGCCCTGGCCGTGGGCCTGCCGGGCTGGGCGGCCGCACTGATCACCGCCGCGATCCTGGGCGCCCTCGCCTACGTGCTGCGCGGCGCCGCCCACCCGAAACACGGGCACGGCTCCGCCACCGCCCAGGTGGCGGCCGCCACCCACCCCGGCACCCCCTACCCCCCGATGCCCACCGAGGCGCCGCCCCCGCCGGACGACGTCCCCCACCACAGGGCCTGACCCCCACCCCCGCGCCCCGGACCACACCCCGCAAGGGGCGCGAGCAACCCCAGCCACACCGCCCCGGCACCGCGAGCCGCGAAGGCAGGCGGCCCCCCTTCAGCAGGGCCGGGCGGCCACGCCCCAGGGGCGCGGGGAACTGCGCGCCCAGCCCCATCGCCGCCGCACCCGACTCCACGAGCCGCGAGAGCAGGCGGCCACATCTCAGCAGGGCCGGGCGGCCACACCCCAGGGGCGCGGGGAACTGCGCGCCCAGCCCCATCGCCGCCGCACCCGACTCCACGAGCCGGCCCCACGAGCGGCGAAAGCAGGCGGCCACATCTCAGCAGGGCCGGGCGGCCACACCCCAGGGGCGCGGGGAACTGCGCGCCCAGCCCCATCGCCGCCGCACCAGACTCCGCGAGCCGCGAGAGCAGGCGGCCCCACCTCAGCAGGGCCGGGCGGCCACACCCCAGGGGCGCGGGGAACTGCGCGCCCAGCCCCATCGCCGCCGCACCAGACCCCACCCCGGCACCGCGAGCGGCGAAGGCAGGCGGCCACATCTCAGCAGGGCCGGGCGGCCACACCCCAGGGGCGCGGGGAACTGCGCGCCCAGCCACACCGCCCCCGCACCCGACCACGCCCCGGACGGCCAGGCCCGCGACCAGCAGGGATCCACGGCCCCCGCGCCAGGCCCCCGCCCTCCGCCGACCGGGCGAAACGCGGGCGCGACCGGCGTCCGGGTGAGCCGGGCGGCGTTTGGGTGCGGCGGCCCCGGTTACGCGGAAGACCTGGAGGGGGCCACACCGCCGGGAGGACACCCGTGAGTCGACCACGTGTCGTGATCGTCGGCGCCGGCTTCGCCGGGTACCGGACGGCCCGTACCCTCGCCCGGATCACCCGCGGCCGTGCCCGCATCACCCTGCTCAACCCGACCGACTACTTCCTGTACCTGCCGCTGCTGCCCCAGGTGGCCGCCGGGATCCTGGAGGCCCGCCGGGTCACCGTCTCGCTGCCCGGCACCCTGCGCGGGGTGCGGCTGGTGCTCGGGGAGGCCACCGGCGTCGACCTCGACCGGCGCACCGTGCACTACCGGGACCCCGAGGACGGCGCCGGGACCCTCGGCTACGACCGGCTGGTACTGGCCGTCGGCAGCGTCAACAAACTGCTGCCGATCCCCGGTGTCGCCGAGCACGCGCACGGCTTCCGCGGGCTGCCCGAGGCGCTGTACCTGCGCGACCACGTCACCCGGCAGGTGGAACTCGCCGCGACGGAGGACGACCCGGAGGTCCGCGCGGCCCGGTGCACCTTCGTCGTGGTCGGTGCCGGTTACACCGGCACCGAGGTGGCCGCGCAGATGCGGATGCTCACCGATCACCTGGCCGGCCGCGACCTGCCCGGGGTCGCACGGCCCCGCTGGATCCTGCTGGACACCGCGCCCCGCGTGCTGCCGGAGATGGACGAGCGGCTCTCCCGCACCGCCGCGCGGGTGCTGCGGGCGCGCGGCGTCGACGTGCGCACGGGCACCTCCGTGAAGGAGGCCACCCATGACGGGGTACTGCTGACCGACGGAGACTTCGTGGCGTCGCGGACCCTCGTCTGGTGCGTCGGCGTCCGGCCGGATCCGCTGATCGACGCCGTCGGCCAGCCGCTGGAGCGGGGCCGGCTCATCGTCGATCCGTACCTCCAGGTGCCGGGCCGCACCGAGGTGTTCGCCTGCGGGGACGCGGCGGCCGTGCCGGACCTGGAGCGCCCCGGCGAGTTCACCGCGATGACCGCCCAGCACGCCTGGCGGCAGGGCAGGGTGGCCGGTGAGAACGTGGCCTCCTCGCTCGGCCTCGGCCGGCGCCGGCGCGCCTACCGCCACCGCGACCTGGGCTTCGCCGTGGACCTCGGCGGGGTGCAGGCCGCCGCCAACCCGTTCGGCGTCCCGCTGTCCGGCCCGCCGGCGGGCGCGGTCACCCGCGGTTACCACCTGGCCGCCCTGCCCGGCAACCGGCTGCGCGTGGCCGCCGACTGGCTGCTGGACGCCGTACTTCCCCGCCAGGGTGTGCAGTTGGGCCTCGTACGGTCCTGGTCGGTTCCGCTGGACACGGCATCCCCCGAGCTGGCGCGGGTACCCGGCGGCCCGGACGGCCGGGTGAGGGCGCGCACGACGGTGACGGTGGCGGGATCGCCGCGGGCCGGCCCGCGGACGCGCCCGCGGCGGACCGGCCCGCACCCGCACCGCCAACCGACCATCCCGCCCCCGGCCCGGTCCGGCGCACCGGCCCCGCGGATCCCGCGGGCCGCCCGGACCCACCCGAACCAGCAGAAGGAGATACATGAACACCGCCGAACTCGCCGAACTCGGGCAGCAGTTGCGCGTGGACAGCGTGCGGGCCGCCGCCGCGGCGGGCTCCGGGCATCCCACCTCGTCGATGTCCGCCGCCGACCTCATGGCCGTCCTGATCGCCAACCACCTTCGCTACGACTTCGAGCGCCCCGATCACCCCGCCAACGACCGCTTCGTGCTCTCCAAGGGCCATGCCTCGCCGCTGCTGTACTCCGCGTACAAGGCGGCCGGCGCCGTCGAGGACGGCGAGCTGCTGACCTTCCGCAAGCTCGGCAGCCGCCTGGAGGGGCACCCCACGCCGCGCCGGCTGCCGTGGGTGGAGACCGCCACCGGCTCGCTCGGCCAGGGTCTGCCGGTCGGCGTGGGCATCGCGCTCGCCGGGCAGCGCCTGGACCGCACCGGTTTCCGGGTCTGGGTGCTGTGCGGGGACAGCGAACTGGCCGAGGGCTCCGTCTGGGAGGCGGCCGAGCAGGCCGCGTACGAGAACCTGGACAACCTCGTCGCCATCGTGGACGTCAACCGGCTGGGCCAGCGCGGCCCGACCCGGCACGGCCACGACCTGGACGCCTACGCCCGCCGCTTCCAGGCCTTCGGCTGGCACACCGTCGAGATCGACGGCCATGACGTCGACGCGATCGACCGGGCGTACGGCGAGGCCCTGTCGACGACCGGACAGCCCACGGTGATCCTCGCCCGCACCCTCAAGGGCAAGGGCGTCGCCGCCGTCGAGGACCGCGAGGGCCTGCACGGCAAGCCGCTGCCGGAGGCCGAGGAGGCCATCGCCGAGCTGGGCGGACCGCGCGAGCTGCATGTCCAGGTCAGCGAGCCGGCCGCCGCGGCGACGCTCCGCTCCCTCAACACCGAGGTGGTCCGGCTGCCTCAGTTCGAAAAGGGCGAGGAGGTGGCCACCCGGGACGCCTTCGGCAAGGCCCTCGCCGCGCTCGGCACCGCCCGGGGCGACGTCGTCGCGCTGGACGGCGAGGTCGGCGACTCCACCCGCACCGAGGTCTTCGCCAAGGAGCACCCCGACCGCTTCTTCGAGTGCTACATCGCCGAACAGCAGCTCGTCGCCACCGCCGTCGGCATGGCGGCCCGCGGCTGGGTGCCGTACGCGTCGACGTTCGCGGCGTTCCTCACCCGCGCCCACGACTTCGTCCGCATGGCCTCCATCAGCGGCAGCGGGATCAACCTGGTCGGCTCGCACGCCGGCGTGGCGATCGGGCAGGACGGGCCCTCGCAGATGGGCCTGGAGGACCTGGCGATGTTCCGGTCCGTGTACGGCTCGACCGTGCTTTACCCCTGCGACGCCAACCAGACGGCCAGGCTGATCGCCGCCATGGCGGGCCTCGACGGCGTCCGCTACCTGCGCACCTCACGCGGCAAGAGCCCGGTGATCTACGGCCCCGAGGAGGAGTTCCCGGTCGGCGGGAGCAAGGTGCTGCGCTCCGGTGAGCGGGACCGGCTGACCGTCGTCGCGGCCGGTGTCACCGTCCACGAGGCCCTGGCGGCCGCCGATCGGCTCGCCCAGGACGGCATCCAGGTCCGCGTGATCGACCTGTACTCGGTCAAGCCCGTCGACAGCGAGACCCTGCGCCGGGCCGGCGAGGAGACCGGCTGCTTGCTCACCGTCGAGGACCACCACGAGGAGGGCGGCCTCGGCGACGCCGTCGCCGAGGCGTTCGCCGACGGCCGCCCCGTGCCCCGCCTGGTCCGGCTCGCGGTGCGCACGATGCCGGGCTCGGCCGCGCCCGACGAGCAGCTCCACGCCGCCGGCATCGACGCCGCGGGCATCGCCGCCGCCGCGAAGCTGCTGGTCGAGGAGGCGGTCGTGGGATGAGCGACGACGGTGCGCGGACGATACGGGCGGGCCGCCGCTCGGTGCGCGTCCAGCGGCCCGGGAAGGTCCTCCTTCCGGGCGGCGCCGAGGGTGGACGAAGGGCGATCTCGCCGACTACCACCGGTCCGTCGCGCCGTATCTGCTGCCGCACCTGCGGGGCCGTCCGCTGATGCTGGAACGGTATCCGGACGGCCTCGACGGCCCCCGCTTCATGCAGAAGAACACCCCGGACCACTACCCGGACTGGATCACCCGGGCCGAGGTCGCCAAGGAGGGCGGCACGGTGACGCACGTCGTCTGCGACGACACCGCCACCCTGGTGTACCTCGCCGACCAGGCCTGTCTCACCCTGCACCGCTGGCTCTCCCGCACCGACCGGGCCGCCGGCCCGGACCACCCCGACCGGCTGGTCTTCGACCTCGACCCCGCGCCGGCGCCCGAGGGGTCCGACGGGGCCCCCGAGGAGACCTTCGCCCCCGTCCGCGAGGCGGCCGGCATACTGCGCGAGCTGCTGGACGAGCTGGGCCTGCCCGCGGCTCCGATGACGACGGGCTCCCGCGGACTGCACCTCGTCGTCCCGCTGGACGGCCGCCACGGCTTCGACGAGGTGCACCGGTTCGCCCGTGACGTGGCCGAGTTCGCCGAGGCCGAGCATCCCGACCGTCTGACCACCGCCGCCCGAAGACGCGACCGCGGCGACCGCCTCTACCTCGACGTGCAGCGCAACGCCTACGCGCAGACAGTCGTGGCCCCGTACACCGTCCGCGCTCTGCCCGGCGCGCCCGTCGCGGTGCCCCTAAGCTGGGAACAGGTGGCCGATCCAGGCGTCCACGCCCGCCGCTGGACCATCGCCGACGCCGCCGACCAGGCCCGCACCGACCCGTGGGCCGCACTGCCGGGCCGGGGGCGCGCCCTCGGGCCCGCCCAGCGCCGCCTCGCGGGACTGAAGGGCTGACGACGGCCGGCCGCGGCCGGTCCGAGCCCGCTTTCACCGCCTGTGACCTGCTCCTTAGCGAACCCGTACCCCCGGAATGTTTGGCCAAGGGATGAGCGGCCACACGCAGGGGAGAGGTGGCCATGACGAACACAAAGAACACGCAGCAGTCACAGGATTCACAGGAAAAGCAGAACTCGTCCCAGGCGGACGACGACGCGCCGCAGAGTGCGGCCACCGGCCGGCGGCCGCGTCCCATGGAAGTGCTGCGCGAGGCGCGCGCCCAGCTCGCCGAGCTGACCGGGCTCCAGCCGGAGTCGGTGTCCTCCTTCGAGCAGACCGAGAGCGGATGGTCGATCGACGTGGAGGTCCTCGAACTCGAAAGGGTCCCGGACACCATGAGCCTGATGGCGAGTTACCAGGTGGAGCTGGACGAGGAGGGGCAGCTGACCGGCTACCGCCGCGTCCGCCGTTACGAACGCGGACGTTCGGACGCGCGAGGCCGCTAGCCCCTCGTCCCTCGTGCCCGGCAGACCACCGGCGCGCATCACCTGTCCGATCACCGAGAAGGAGGAATGGCCGGCATGACCGTAGTACCGGCACAACAGAGCGGCGGCGGAGGCGGCAGCAGCGGCCTCTACGACGTACTGGAACTGGTTCTGGACAGGGGGCTCGTGATCGACGCGTTCGTCCGTGTCTCCCTGGTCGGCATCGAGATCCTGAAGATCGACGTCCGCGTCGTCGTGGCCAGCGTCGACACGTATCTGCGCTTCGCCGAGGCGTGCAACCGCCTCGACCTGGAATCGGGCCCCAAGAAGAGCCCCGGCCTGCCCGAGATCGTCGGCGAGGTCACCGAGTCCGGTGCCCGCGGCAAGAGCAAGGGCGCGCTGTCGGGCGCCGCGGAGACCATATCCGGCGCCTTCCAGCAGGCCCGTGACGAGGGCAGGAAGAGCGGCGGGAGTCCCGGCCGCGTGCCCGCAAGACCGCGGCGCGGCGTAAGGAGGAGTCGGAGTGAGCACCTACGTCTACGGCATCACCGCCCGCTCGCACCCGGCACTTCCCGACGGCATGTCCGGGGTCGGCGAGCCGCCGATGCCGGTGCGCGTGCTGACGGCCGGCGACCTCGCGGCCGTGGTCAGCGACGCGCCCGAGGGGCTGCGGCCCAAGCGCCGGGACCTGCTCGCGCACCAGAACGTGCTGGCCGAGACCGGCGCGGCCGGCTGCATCCTGCCGATGCGCTTCGGCAGCGTCGCCACCGACGACGACTCCGTCACCCAGGTGCTCGGCGAGCGTGCGCAGCACTACCAGGAGCGGCTGCGAGAGCTGGACGGCAAGGTCGAGTACAACGTCAAGGCCACCCATGTCGAAGAGGCCGTGCTGCACCGCGTGATGGCCGAGAACGCCGAGGTGCGTTCCCTGGCCGAGGCCAACCGGCAGTCCGGCGGCGGAAGTTACGACGACAAGATCCGCCTCGGCGAGATGGTCGCGGCCGCCGTCAAGGCCAAGGAGGCCGAGGACGCGGCCGAGGTGCGCGGCGAGCTCGAAGCGGCCGGTTCCGCGCTGAGCGTCGGCCCCGAGTCGACCGGCTGGCTGGTCAACCTGTCGTTCCTGGTGGCCCGGGACACCGCCGAGGAGTTCCTGGCGGCGGTCGAGCGGGTCCGCGCCGGCCACCCCATCTCGATGTGCGGGTCAACGGACCGCTCCCGCCGTACAGCTTCGTGGAGCCCGGCCCCGCCGCGCCCGCGGACAGCACGGCCGGAGCCGACACCGGAGCGCAGTAACAGCGGCTCGGCCCGATCGGAAAGGAGGGACATCGTGGGTCTGATCAGCGAGGTGCTGCTGCTGCCGTTCGCGCCGGTCCGCGGCGCCGGATGGGCGATCGAGCAGGTGTACCGCGAGGCGGAGCGCATCTACTACGACCCCGCCACCGTACGGGCCGAACTCGCACGCCTCGAGGAGGAACTGGAGGCGGGCGAGATCAGCGAGGAGGAGTTCGACCGCCGCGAGGACGAACTGCTCGACCGGCTGGAGACCGCCCTGCGCTCCGGCGACAACCAAGGCAACGGGACGACGTGATGAATCGAACGGGACTCGGCCTCGCGATAGGGGCCGGCTACCTTCTGGGACGTACCAAGAAGCTCAAACTGGCTCTCGCGGTCGGCTCCGTGGTGGCCGGCAAGAAGCTGAACCTCACTCCGCGGGCCCTGGCGGACCTGCTCGGTCAGCAGCTGCGCGACAACCCGCAGTTCAAGGAGATCGGGGACCAGCTGCGCCAGGATCTGCGCGGCGTCGGCAAGGCCGCCACCGGAGCCATGGCCGAGCGGCAGATGAGCGCGCTGGCCGACCGGCTGCACGGCCGCACCAACGCGGTGCGCGACCAGCTCTCCGGCGTGGTGCCCGACACCGGGTCCGAACCGGAGGAGCCGGAGGAGGACGAGGACGAGGACGAGGGAGCCCAGGAGGACTCCGCGGAGCAGGAGGACGAACAGCCCCGCCGCGAGGCCCCGCCAAGAAGGCGCCCGCGAAGAAGGCCGCCGCGAAGAAGGCCGCCGCGAAGAAGGCGCCCGCCAAGAAGGCGCCCGCCAAGAAGGCCACGGCGAAGAGCACGGCCGGCCGGCCGGCCGCCAAGAAGGCCGGAGCGGCCGCGAAGAAGACGGCCGCGGCCGGCGGCAGCCGCAGCGGCGGCCGGTCCCGGCAGTCGAAGGGCGGCGACGACCGATGACCGAGAACGTCGGATCCGCGACGTCAGCCGCCGGCAAGGCCGCGGGCGGAGCGACGAGCAACCCCCTGACCGATCTGGCGCACAGCGAGGCGGCGGACCGGCTGAAGGCGGAGGTGCAGGACTACCTGGCCGCCCAGGCCCAGAAGCTGCTGACCGGCTTCGGCCGCAAGCTCGGGGAGACCACGGGCAAGCTGACCGACATCGCGGAGGGCAACAGCCCGGGCTTCGGCAAGCTCGCCCTGGACGCCGGCCGCAAGGTCGCCCAGGGCAAGGGCCCGCTGCGCTCCGCGCTGGAGCTCGGCGCCTCGCACGCCAAGGACACCGTCATGGACAAGCTGAAGGGTCTCGGGGGCGGCAAGGGCAAGCGCAAGGGCGGGGGCAACAAGCCGACCGTCATCGTCGAGTCCGTCGACGTCGGCGTGCCGGTGCGCACCGCCTACGACCAGTGGACCCAGTACCAGGACTTCAGCACCTTCGCCAAGGGTGTGAAGAGCGCGAGCCGCTCCGACGACACGAACTCCGACTGGCAGGCCAAGATCTTCTGGTCCAGCCGGAGCTGGAAGGCCCACACGGTCGAGCAGGTCCCCGACTACAAGATCCAGTGGCAGTCGGAGGGTGCCAAGGGCACCACGAAGGGCGTCGTCACCTTCCACCGCCTCGACGAGAACCTGACCCGCATCCTGCTGGTCATGGAGTACTACCCGAGCGGCCTCTTCGAGAAGACGGGCAACATCTGGCGCGCCCAGGGCCGCCGGGTCCGGCTCGACTTCAAGAACTTCGCCCGGTTCATCACGCTCAAGGGCGAGGCGGAGGACGGCTGGCGCGGGGAGATCCGTGACGGCGAGGTCGTCCGCAGCCACGAGGACGCGGTGGCCGAGGAGGAGTCCGAGCAGGAGGAGTCCGCGGAGCCCGAGGAGGAAGAGGGCGAGGAGCCCGAGGAGTCCGCGGAGCCCGAGGAGGAAGAGGCCGAGGAGTACGAGGAGGGCGAGGAGCCCGCGGCCGAGTACGAGGACGAGGAAGAGGGCCCCGAGGCCGAGTACGAGGAGAAGCCCGAGGAAGAAGAGGAGTACGAGGACGAGGAGGAGGGCCCCTACGAGGACGAGTACGAGGAGGAGCCTGAGGAGGAGGAGTACGAGGAGGAGCCCGAAGAGGAGCCCGAGTACTCCGGAGGCAGGAGCCGTCGATGACGACTGCCAGCCGGTTCCCCGAGCCGTACGGCCAGAGTGGCGGCGGGGCCAACCTCGCCGACATTCTGGAACGGGTGCTCGACAAGGGTGTCGTCATCGCCGGCGACATCAAGATCAACCTGCTCGACATCGAACTCCTCACCATCAAGCTCCGGCTCGTCGTAGCCTCGGTGGACAAGGCCAAGGAAATGGGCATCGACTGGTGGGAGACCGACCCCGCGCTGTCCTCCCGCGCCCGCCAGAACGAGCTGGCCAAGGAGAACGCCGAGCTCAGGGAGCGGCTGGAGCGGCTCCAGGAGCTGGCACCCGGCAGCGTGCCGACGGAGGAAGAGGCCCCATGAGCGCACTGCGCTACGTCTACGCCGTCTGCCGCCCGCTGGACGCGCCCCTGCAGGCCGAACTGACCGGCATCGGGGGCGCCCCGCCGGCGTTGCTGCACCACCACGGGCTGGTCGCGGTCGTCAGCTCGGTGCCGGAGGCGGACTTCGGCGAGCAGGGGCTGCGGGCCCGTCTCGAGGACCTGGACTGGCTGAGCGCCACCGCTCGCGCCCACCAGGGCGTGATCGCGGCGCTCAGCACGGTCACCACCCCGCTGCCGCTGCGCCTCGCGACCGTCTTCCGGGACGACAGCGGCATCCGGGCGATGATCGAGGCCCGCGAGGACGACTTCCGGCGCGCCCTGGAGCGGCTCGAGGGCCGCGTGGAGTGGGGCGTGAAGGTGTTCGTGGAGTCCGAGCCGGCCGAGCCGGCCGCCGCGCGGGCGGCGAAACCGGCCAGCGGCCGTGACTATCTGCGCAGCCGCCGGCGGCACAGCGAGGCGCACGAGGAGAGGTGGCAGCGGGCGGAGTCGTTCGCCCGGTCGCTGCACGAGCGGCTCAGCCGGCACGCCGAGGACGTCCGGACGCATCCCGCGCAGAACGCCGCGCTGTCCGGGGCCTCGGGACAGAACGTGCTCAACGCGGCCTATCTGGTGCCGCGTGCGGACTGTGAGGAGTTCGTGGAACTGGTGGACCGTACGAAGGACGAGACACCCGGTATCCGGGTGGAACTCACCGGTCCCTGGGCCGCCTACTCCTTCAGTGGGGAGGAAGCGTGACCGTCGTCGAGCGGCGTGAGATCGCACTCGTGGACCTGCTGGACCGGCTGCTGGCCGGCGGGTCGTCATCACCGGGGACCTGACGCTGCGCATCGCGGACGTCGACCTCGTCCGCATCGATCTCAACGCGCTGATCAGCTCGGTGAACGAGTCGGTGCCCTCACCCTTCGAGGAGTTGCTGTGACCGCCCCCGCCCGCAAGCGGCTCGACCTGGAGCCCGACACGGTCGAACGCGACCTGGTCAAGCTGGTGCTGACCGTGGTGGAACTGCTGCGCCAGCTCATGGAACGGCAGGCGGTGCGCCGCTTCGACACCGGTGAGCTGACCGAGGACCAGGAGGAGCGGATCGGGCTCACCCTGATGCTCCTGGAGGAGCGGATGGCCGAACTCCGGGACCGCTACGGGCTGCGGCCCGAGGACCTGAACCTGGACCTGGGGCCGCTGGGACCGCTGCTGCCCCGGCAGTGAGCCCGACGAGCCGGACGGCCCCGGGGTTCCCCGGGGCCTCGGTCATGCCGCCTTGCGGCACAGGATCTCGCCGTGCAGGACACCGAACCAGGCGTCCTCCCGCCGGCCCCAGTCCCGCCAGGCCGCCACCGCGGCCCGCAGCCGCTCGGGCGTGGCGTGCCCGCCCCGCACGGCCCGGTCCGCGTAGTCCGACTCCACCGTGCGGTCGGCCCACAGCCCGCTCCACCAGGCCCGCTCCTCGGGGGTGGCGAACGTCCAGGTGCTCGACGTCGCGGTGACGTCCGTCAGCCCGGCCGCCAGCGCCCAGGCCCGCAGCCGCCTGCCGGCGTCGGGCTCGCCGCCGTTGGCCCGGGCGACCGCCTCGTACAGGTCCAGCCAGTCGTCCAGGCCCGGCAGCGCCGGGTACCAGGTCATCGCCGCGTAGTCCGCGTCGCGCACCGCGATGTAGCCGCCGGGCCTGGTCACCCGGTGCATCTCGCGCAGCGCCGCCACCGGGTCGCCCACGTGCTGGAGCACCTGGTGGGCGTGGACGACGCAGAACGTGTCGTCGGGGAAGTCCAGGGCGTGCACGTCGGCGACCGCGAAGTCCACGTTCCCCAGGCCGCGCGCCTCGGCGGTCGACCGCGCCCGGTCCAGGATCGCCGGGGCCCGGTCGGCGCCGGTGACACGGCCCTCGGGGACCAGTGCGGCCAGGTCGGCGGTGATGGTGCCGGGGCCGCAGCCGATGTCCAGGATCCGCATGTGGGGTTTCAGCACGCCGAGGAGGTAGGCCGCGGAGTTGGCGGCGGTCCGCCAGGTGTGCGACCGCAGCACCGACTCGTGGTGCCCGTGCGTGTAGACGGCGGTCTCCTGCGCTTCCGGCATGGCTGTGCCCCTTCGCCCTGGTCGACGGTCGGCGGCAACGGAGCCCTGCGACCCCGTCGCGCGGTACGCCGAACGGTACGCGCCCGTGCCGAATGATGAGACCTGCGTTTCATCATGTGGACGAGCGCGTAGTGGGCGTGAGCGCCGGAGAGGAGCCGGGAGCAGGTGGTCAGGACAGCGGCCGGTACACCGTCAGCGCCTCGGGCAGCTTCTCCACCAGCACGTCCCCGCCCACCTCGATCACCTCGCCGTCGTACGCCAGAGGCGTCCCGGGGGCGAGACCGGTCAGCCGCAGCCGGTTCACCTGGACCGCCGCGTGGGCCGGGGACCGGGTGAGCGGGCCGGCCGCGGCGGCCGCCATCAGACGCAGCGCCGGCCTGCGGGTGCCGTGCACCACCCGCACGTCCAGCAGCCCGTCCGCCAGGTCGGTCCGGCGTCCGGGCGCGAGACCCATCCGGTGGTAGACGCCGTTGCCCACGAACAGCAGCCACAGGGGTGGCGCTTGCCGCGCAGTTCCACCGTCAGCGGGTGCCGGTCGGCGCGCAGCACCTTCATCGCGCCGAGCATCCCGGCCGGCCAGCCGCCGATCCGGGACGACCAGCGCTCGCGCTCGCGCACCAGCTCCGGATAGACGCCCAGGCTGAAGGTGTTCAGGAAGAGGCCCTCGTGATCGCCCGCCACGAACCGGCCGGCGTCCACCCGGACCGCGTCGCCCGCCCGGACGGCGTCGGCCAGCGTCCGCTCGTCCTCCACGCCCAGGTCGTAGGCGAAGTGGTTGAGGGTGCCCCGGGCAGCACCGCCAGCGGCAGACCGCGCCGCAGGGCAACCCCGGCCGCCGTGTTCACCGTCCCGTCGCCCCCGCACACCCCGAGCACCCGGGCCCGCGCGGCGGCCTTCTCCAGCTCCGCCTTCACGTCCTCCGGCGCGCACTCCACGATCTCCGCCCCGGGCAGCGCCTCGTGCAGCACCCGGACCCGGTCGGAGGTCCCCGAGGCGCGGTTGGCGACGAGCACCAGGCCTTCGCCGTCGGCCAGCGCCGGCGCCTCGGTCCGGGGCCGCGGCGGCGGCGCGACCTGGGTCCGGGTCGGGACCAGGCCCCGCACGGCCAGCGCGGCGCCCGCGCCCAGCGCCGCCCCCGCCAGCACGTCACTGGGATAGTGCACGCCCGTGTAGACGCGCGACATGGCCACGGAGAACGCCAGCGGGGCCACCGCCGCACCCCACCGCGGCGACTCCAGGGCGACCCCGGTGGCGAAGGCCGCGGCCGAGGCGGCGTGGCCGGACGGGAAGGAGGTGGTGATCGGCTGCCGCTTCAGCTGCCGCGACCGCGGCACCGAGTCCAGCACCGGCCGGGCGCGGCGCACCGACCGCTTGCCGAGGGTGTTGATGGCCAGCGAGGCCACGCTCAGCGAGGCCACACCCCGAGTGGCGGCCCGCCGGGCCCGCGGCGACCGGCTCGCAGCGATCGCGGCGGCCGCCGCGAACCACAGCACCCCGTGGTTGGCGCTCCGGCTGAGCCGGGGCAGCACCCGCTCGGCGCCCGGCCAGTGCCGGCTGGCCGCCAGCTCGAACAGCCGGCAGTCGTACTCGAGCAGCTTGGACAGCGTGCGGAGGCGGGGCCTCGGGACGGTGAGGTCGACATCTGGGCTCATACGGGTCCGGTTACCCTGAAGTGCCCGCTTCTTGTGCCCGGACACGCCGGTCACCGGCCCGCTCTCACCGGTCCGCCCGACGGGCGCGTGAGGAGACACACCGGATGCGCCTGCTCCTGGTCCGCCACGGCCAGACCCCGTCCAACGTGGACCGGCTGCTGGACACCGCCGTACCCGGCCCGGGGCTCACACCGCTCGGCGAGCGGCAGGCCGCCGAACTGCCCCGGGCGCTCGCGGACGAGGACATCGAGGCCGTCTACGTCTCCACCCTGCTGCGCACCCGGCTCACCGCCGCCCCGCTGGCCGCCGCCCGGGGCCTGGAGCCGATCGTCCGGGACGGCATCCGCGAGGTGACCGCGGGCGACCTGGAGATGCTCCCGGGCGGCTCCCCGGAGGGCAGTCTCTACCTGCGCACGGTGTTCGCCTGGGCCGCCGGGGACACCGCGCCGCGCATCCCCGGCGGGGAGAACGGCGAGGAGACCCTCGCCCGGTACGACACGGTGGTCGCCGAGGCCGCCGCGAGCGGCGCCGCGACCGTCGCCATGGTCAGCCATGGCGCCGCGATCCGCCTGTGGACCGCGGCCCGGGCCGGCAACGTCGACGTCGCGTTCGCCGCCGCCCGCCCCCTGCGCAACACCGGCGTCGTCGTCCTGGAGGGATCGCCGTCCGACGGGTGGAAGGCCCTGGCCTGGGAAGGCGCGGCGGTGGAGCCGGCGGACGAGAGCGGCCCGGCGGGGGAACCGGTGGACGCCGGATAACGGTTTGCCCCCGCGCCGGGGCGGCCCACAGAATGCCTCCTCATGGGACATCTGGAAGCCGCGCACCTCGAGTACCACCTCCCCGACGGGAGGACGCTGCTCGGCGATGTCTCCTTCCGGGTCGGCGAGGGCGCGGCCGTCGCCCTGGTGGGCCCCAACGGCGCCGGCAAGACGACCCTGCTCCGGCTGATCTCCGGCGAGCTGAAGCCGCACGGCGGCACGGTGACCGTCAGCGGCGGTCTCGGCGTGATGCGCCAGTTCGTGGGCTCCGTACGGGACGAGACGACCGTCCGTGACCTGCTCGTCTCCGTCGCCCCGCCCCGTCTCCGCGAGGCGGCGCGGGCCGTGGACCGGGCCGAGCACGCCATCATGACCGTCGACGACGAGGCCGCCCAGCTCGGTTACGCGCAGGCCCTTTCCGACTGGGCCGAGGTTCGCGGCTACGAGGCCGAGACCCTGTGGGACATGTGCACCACCGCGGCTCTCGGCATGCCGTACGAGCGGGCCCAGTGGCGGCAGGTGCGCACCCTCTCCGGCGGCGAGCAGAAACGCCTCGTCCTGGAGGCGCTGCTGCGCGGCACCGACGAGGTGCTGCTGCTCGACGAGCCGGACAACTACCTCGACGTGCCCGGCAAGCGCTGGCTGGAGGAGCAGCTGCGGGAAACCCGCAAGACGGTGCTGTTCGTCTCCCACGACCGCGAACTCCTCGCCCGCGCCGCGGAGCGCATCGTCTCCGTGGAACCGGGCCCCGCCGGCGCCGACGCCTGGGTGCACGGCGCCGGCTTCGCCACCTACCACGAGGCACGCCGCGAGCGCTTCGCCCGCTTCGAGGAACTGCGCCGCCGCTGGGACGAGAAGCACGCCCAGCTCAAGAAGCTCGTGATCAACCTCCGGCAGGCCGCGTCCGTCAGCCACGAGATGGCCTCCCGCTACCAGGCCGCCCAGACCAGGCTGCGCAAGTTCGAGGAGGCCGGACCGCCCCCGGAGCCGCCGCGCGAGCAGGACATCAGGATGCGTCTGAAGGGCGGCCGTACCGGGGTGCGCGCCGTCACCTGCGCGGGTCTCGAGCTGACCGGCCTGATGAAGCCGTTCGACCTCGAGGTCTTCTACGGGGAACGGGTCGCCGTGCTCGGCTCCAACGGTTCCGGCAAGTCGCACTTCCTGCGGCTCCTGGCCGGCCAGGAGGTGGCGCACACGGGGGAGTGGAAGCTCGGCGCGCGGGTCGTGCCCGGCCACTTCGCGCAGACCCACGCCCACCCCGAACTCGCGGGCGCACCCTGCTGGACATCCTGTGGAAGGAGCACGCCCAGGACCGGGGCGCGGCCATGTCCCGGCTGCGCCGCTACGAGCTGACCGGCCAGGCGGAGCAGTCGTTCGACCGGCTCTCCGGCGGCCAGCAGGCACGCTTCCAGATCCTGCTGCTGGAACTGGAGGGTGTCACCGCCCTGCTGCTCGACGAGCCCACCGACAACCTCGACCTGGAGTCCGCCGAGGCGCTCCAGGAGGGCCTGGAGGCCTTCGACGGCACCGTCCTCGCGGTCACCCACGACCGCTGGTTCGCCCGCTCCTTCGACCGGTTCCTGGTGTTCGGCAGCGACGGCCGCGTCCGCGAGACCCCCGAGCCGGTCTGGGACGAGCGCCGGGTGGAACGCGCCCGCTAGGTCGTGTCCCCGATCTTCGCGGTCCGCGACGCCGCCCAGGGAGGCCCGGGGACCGGGATGTTCGTACAGTGGATGCAGGAACGCGAGCCGCAGACACGACACGACGAGCGGGGCACCACCATGACCGGAGTCGAGCCCAGCCGACTGGACGACCAGCAGCTCATGAAGGAGCTGGAGACGATCCACCGCACGCGTCACGACACCCTGCTGTACGGCTCCAACGACGCGCTGCGGGCCCACAACGAGCGGATGGCGCAGCTCGAGGGCGAGTACCTGCGCCGCAACCCGCGCCGGCTGGTGAGCGCGGGCCGCACCCGTGAGGGCGCCCGGGAACGCGGCTGCGGCGAGGCGGTGACTCCGGGCACGTCCGGCACCTGATCGGAAAGACCCGTGTGGAAAGGGCCGGCCCGTGACGGGCCGGCCCTTTCCACACGACGGACGGGGTCAGCCCGCCTCGCCCGCGAACACGCGCAGGAACGCGTCGCAGAACGCCTTCAGGTCGTCCGGCTTGCGGCTGGTCACCAGCTTGTTCGAGCCGTGGTCGCAGATCTTGACCTGCTCGTCCACCCAGGTGCCGCCCGCGTTGCGGATGTCCGTCCGGAGGCTGGGCCACGACGTCAGCACGCGGCCCCGCACGACGTCGGCCTCGACCAGCGTCCACGGCGCGTGACAGATCGCGGCCACCGGCCTGCCCTGCTCGAAGAACTCCCTCACGAACCCGACGGCCTTCTCGTCCATCCGCAGGAAGTCGGGATTGGCGACCCCGCCGGGCAGCACGAGGGCGCCGAACCCGGCGGCCGACGTCTCACCCACCACCTCGTCCACGGGGAACGTGTCCGCCTTGTCGAGATGGTTGAACGCCTGGATCTTGCCGGACGCGGTCGACACCAGCACCGGCTCGTGCCCGGCGTCGGAGGCGGCCTTCCACGGGTCGGTCAGTTCGATCTGCTCGACGCCCTCGGGGGCCACCAGAAACGCGATTCGCATGCTCTCTCACTTTCCTTCCACTGCGCGCGGAACGGTCTTCGGGGCCCGGGCGCGCCGTCTGCCCACTCCGGCCGCCCGGGTCCGGCTCACGCGCCGCCCACCAGCGCCTTGGCCAGTTGCTGCACGTTCTCGTAACGGTTCGAACGGGTCAGCCCCGCCACCGCGTCGACCAGCGCGCCGGGGGCGTTGCGGCGGCGCAGTGCCCGGGCCAGCTCGCCCGCGTTGGCCGGGAAGGAGTGCCGCCCCAGGTGCCGCGCCAGCTCCAGCCGCACCTTCCCCAGCGACGCGCCCGCCTGCCCCGGCGCCACGGGTCCGGCCCACACCTCCGGGTCGTCGTCCGCGGTGGGCTCCGGGTCGTGCCACTCCTCGGCGCGCGTCGGGTGCCCGGACCTGAGCAGGCCCTGCAGTTCGTGCTTCATCTCGTCGTCCCGGTGGACGCTCAGCCGGTCGCTGCCTCGCTGCATGTTCTCCCTCCAGAGGGTCGAAGGTCCGCACCGCGTACCCGCCGGCCGCCGGCCGACACGGGCTTCCCGGCATCCGTCCGCCGCCGCACCCGGCGGCTTCCTCCCGCCGGGCGGGAACTCCCGCACCTTTGACGTCAGCCTCCGTTCGATCGTCGATCCCCGGTCGGCGTCGCCCCTGGGATCGACTGGGCCATGGCTCTCCGAGTGACCTGCGGGGGCGCCGAAAACCTGCCCGGGCCGGGGATCGGGGTACGGCGGGACGGTGTCACCCGCCCGGCGGTCCGTGTCCCGCGAATGGGGTCCGGCCGCGCGCGGTGCGGCGCCGGGCGGGCTCTGATGGCAGTCGAGGGCACCGGCCGTGCCCCGCCGACCGTCGACCGCCGTCTCGCCGAGGAGCCGCTCCCATGCGCCGCACCGCCCGTGCCCTGTCCGTCGCCGTCCTGGCCGGCGCCGCGCTCGTCATACCCGGGCACGCCGCGTTCGCGGACCCCGGAGCCGGGAGAGCCCCGGCGCCGTGCGTCCCGAGGCCCCGGCCACCGTGCCCGGCCCGGTGACGGTGCCCGCGCCCTGCGACGGCACCGGTGCGGGTGCCGTACCCCAGGACGGGTGCGCTTCGGGGGAGGTGCGGCAGACCCCGGCGCCGCAGCAGGGGTTGGGGCAGACGCAACAGCAGACGCAGGAACCGGGGGACGGGGGACGCAGGGGATGCCCAGGGGCAGTGGGACCAGCAGCAGGGGCAGGGCGAGGGAGACGGGCTGTGGCAGGAACAGGGCCAGGGGGAGGGCCAGGACCAGTGGCAGAGCCAGACCCCGGGCCAGGACCAGAACCAGAACCAAGGTCGGGGTCAGGGCCAGGAGCAGGGATGTGAGGAGGGCGGATCCTGCGAGGACGGCGGCGCGGACGGCTGCCGCGCCTCGGGAGGGGACGACGACTGCACGCCCGCGCACGTGGAGCACGGGGTGGAGGCGGGACAGGGCGGCGCCTTCGAGGGCTCGGTCCCGGCCCTGGTCGCCGGGGGTGTGCTGATCGCCGCCGCCTGCGCGGGCGCGGGCTACCGGATCCTCGGCCGCCGGCGGGCCGCGGGCGGCTGACGCCGGGCCGGCCCGGCACCGTGGCGGGAACGACCGCGATCACCGCCCATGGCGGGGCGCCCGGCGGGTACACACCCCTCCGAGGGCACCGACGAGGGGCACCGGAAGCACCGGCCGCACGTCCCGCACCACCGGGAGCGCCGAAGCGGCCGGGAAGCCAGTGGTGACGGCCGGGCCGAGGAGAGCACGGACCGGAACGGGACGGCGGACGGCACCACGACAGCGCGGAGGCGGACATGCGGCGGACCGACCAGGAGGGACACGGCCCCGTCCGCTACGGGCCCCCGCTGCCCGGCGACGGCCTGCCCGTCCTCCCAGAACTCGCCGCCGTCCTCGCCGCCGCGGCGTGCCGTGCCGAGGCCCAGCCGCTCGGCGGTTCCCCCGCCCTGCTGGAGGCGGCCTGCGGCTACTGGACCCGGCGCGGACTGCCCTGCGTGCCCTACCGGGTGGCCGCGGGACCCGGTGCCCCCGCCCTGCTGCTCGCCGTGACCGCCGCGCTGGCCGGGGACGGCGGCGACGTGCTGGTGCCCCGCCCTGCGCCGCATGGTGGGCGCCCTACGCCCGGCTGCTCGGCAGACCCGTCTTCCACGTGCCGACCCCGCCCGAGAGCGGCGGCGTCCCCGACCCCTACGCCCTGCTGGAGACCGTCCGCCGGGTCCGTGCCGAGGGCGGTGAGCCCCGGCTGCTGGTGCTGTCCGTCGCCGACGACCCCACGGCCACCGTCGCCCCGCCCGAACTGCTGCACGAGACCGTCGAGGCGGCCGTCGCCGAGGGCCTGCACCTGGTCAGCGACGAGACGTGGCGCGACACCCTGCACGACCCGCACGGCACCGTCCTGCTCAGTCCCGCCGAGATGCTGCCCGAGCGGGTCACCGTCGTCACCGACCTGGCCGGCGCCCTGCTGCCGCCGGGCTGGCCCGCCGCCGTCGCGCGCGTGCCCCCCGGCGCGGCGGGGGAGCGGCTCCACGCGCGCGTGCTCGACGTCCTCACCGCCCTGGACGCCCGGGTCGCCACGCCCGTCGCCGCCGCGGCCGGATACGCCCTCGACGAGCCCGCGCCCGTCGCCGAGCGCCGCGAGGCCGCCGTACGCCTGCACGCGCGCGTGGCCGCCGCCGCGCACTCCGCGGTCGTCGCGGCCGGTGCGCTCGCCCGGCCGCCGCAGGCCGGCCGCCACCTGTACGCCGATCTCGCGCCGCTGGCCGGGGCGCTCGCCCGCCAGGGTGTGACGGACGCGCAGGAACTCGAGGACTTCCTGACCGCCCGGCTCGGCATGCCCGCGCCCGGCGGCCACCGCTTCGGCGACGGCCTCGGCGAGCTGCGGGTCCGGCTCGCCACCGGGTCCCTGCTGGGCGGCACGGACGAGGAACGCACGGAATCCCTCACGTCACCCTCGCCGTTGGAACTGCCACACGTGCACCGCGCGTTGATCTCCTTGAGGTCGGCCTTCGACGGCCTCCGCGACGACGCTCAGCGACGGGAGCCTCCTCGATGACGCAGCAGACGCATGAGCCCGGGTCCACCGCCACGACGTCCACGACGACCGCCACCTCCACGACCACCTCGGCCGCCACGCCCACGACGGTCACGCCGGCCTCCAGGGCCGCCCCGGCCGCCCCGGCCGCGGCGGAGCCGGAGAGCGGCCCGGCCGGGGCCCGCACCCCGCTCGCGCCTCCGTTCCCGCCGCTGGCCGAACCCCGCCCGCTGGGCGAGCACCGGGTGTGGCCGCGCACCTTCCACGACCGGCTCACCGCGCCCCTGCCCGGCTTCAAGGCCCTCGCCCGCTTCGCCCGCGAGGGCTCCGTGCGGCCCGGACCGGAGGGCCTCGCCGACATCCCGCGGGTCCCGTACGCCCCGGGCCCGCTGCCGAGCGTGGGCACCGGCACCCTCGCCGTCACCTGGGCGGGACACGCGAGCTGGATCGTCCGGGTCGGCGGGCTGACCGTCCTGACCGACCCGGTCTGGTCCCGCCGCATCCTCGGCACCCCGGCCCGCATCACCCCCGTCGGCGTCCCCTGGGAGAGCCTGCGGCGCGTCGACGCGGTCGTCATCAGCCACAACCACTACGACCACCTGGACGCGCCCACCCTGAGCCGGCTCCCGCGCGACACCCCGGTGTTCGCCCCGCCGGTCTCGGCCGCTGGTTCCTGCGCCGCCGGTTCACCCGCGTCACCGAGCTGGACTGGTGGGAGGGTGCCGAACTGTCCGGCGTCCGCTTCGACTTCGTGCCCGCACACCACTGGTCCAAGCGCACCCTCACCGACACCTGCCACAGCCTCTGGGGCGGCTGGGTCCTGACCGACCCCGACGGACAGCGCCTCTACTTCGCCGGCGACACCGGCTACGGCCACTGGTTCTCCCGCATAGGCCGCCGCTACCCGGGGATCGACCTCGCCCTCATGCCCATCGGCGCCTACGACCCCCGCTGGTGGCTCAGCGACGTCCACTGCGACCCGGAGGAGGCGGTACGGGCCACCCTGGACCTGGGGGCGCGCAGGATGGCCCCGATGCACTGGGGCACGTTCGTGCTGTCGGCCGAGCCGGTCCTGGAGCCGCTGACCCGGGTGCGGACGGCCTGGGAGAAGGCGGGCCTGACGCGCGAGGACCTGTGGGACCTCCCGGTGGGAGGCTCGCGCGTGCTCGAGTGAACCGGATCCCGCGCGAAGCTACCGCTCGCCCCCGCGAAGACGCCGCACGGCACTCGGCGCGGCGCTGACCATCACGGTCAGCGCCACCGCCGCGGCCACCCCTTCCCAGGGCTCCGGGAACAGGGAGCCACCCAGGATCCCGATCACCTGGTACGTCAGCGCCCACGCCAGACAGGCCGGCAGGTTGCCCCGGGAGAACCGCCGCAGCGGCCACTCGGCCAGCAGGCAGGCGAGCATCACCGGTATCCGCCCCGCGGGCACGAGCCGCGACAGCACCAGCACGGCGACCCCGTGCTCGGCCAGCTTCCCCTGCGCCTGTTCGAGGCGCTCCTCGGGGCCCGCGACCGGATCGCCTCCAGCCAGCGCGAGCCGTTCTTCGACCTCAGCCCGCGCCGGCCCAGCCAGTACAGCGCCGCGTCCCCCATGAAGGCCGCGAGGGAGGCCGTGACGAACACCAGCAGCAGCGAGAACGGCGCCGTCTGATGGAACGCCACCACCGCCGCCGTGCTCACCAGGGCACCGGTCGGCACCACCGGGACCAGCGCCCCGATCAGTACGAGCAGGAACAGCGACGGATAGCCGAGCGCCTGCTGCGTGGACTCCGGCGGCACGGACCGTGCCGACGCGGCGGCCAGCGTGACCGCGCCCGGCAGCCATCTCACCGCGCGACCTCCAGCCGCACCCGCTCCCCGTGCCCCAGCTTGTGCACGGTCACCTCCGGGGCGGTCTCGGCCGCCAGGCGCACGAACTCGTCACCCGGCGCGTGGAATTCGTGCGGGCGCACGGCGTCCATGCCGATCGGCCAGTACGTCCCGTAGTGCACCGGCACCGCGGCACGCGGCGCCAGCCAGGCCAGCGCCCGGGCCGCCCGCCCCGCGTCCAGGTGCCCCGCCCCGAGGAACGGCCCCCAGCCGCCCACCGGCAGCAGCGCCAGATCCACCGGACCCACCTGCTCCGCCATGTCGTCGAACAGCCCGGTGTCCCCGGCGAAGTAGGTCCGCGCCTCGCCCGTGACGACGTACCCGAGCGCCGGCGAGCGGTGCGGACCGACCGGCAGCCGGCGCCCGTCGTGCCGCGCGGGCACCACCCGCACCAGCAGGTCCCCGATCCGCACCTCGTCCCCGGGCGCCACCTCGGTGATCCGCAGCCCCCGTAGCCGGCGCAGTCCGGGTACCGCCCGGGGTGCGCCCCGGGGCACGAGCAGGCGCGTGCCCGGGGGAGCGCGGCCAGCGAGGGCGGGTGCAGATGGTCGGCGTGCAGATGGGACACCAGCGCCAGGTCCGCGCGGTGGGCCTCGGCGGGGGGCACCGCGCCCCGGCGGCGGCGCAGATGAGCCAGCCGGGTGGCGAACAGAGGATCGGTGATCACGCGTATGTTCGAATCCTCGAGTGTGCAGGTGGCGTGCCCCCACCAGGTGATCTCCACCGGCACCTCCTTCGCCTCCTTCACGCGACTCCCCGAAGCCTACGGGCAGGAGTAGGGTCGCTCGCGAAACCCGGAGGTGAGGGGGACGCCATGGGACAGTTACGGGGTGCCTCCGGCGGGGTCGCGCCGGTGCGGGTCACCGCCATCGCGAGCCTGACGCCCCTGGAGGAACTGGAGGCGGACCCCTTCCTGGTGGACTCCCGCAGCCAGCACGCGATGTGCGCCCGCTGGGCGGCGGAGCGCGGTTACGTCGTCGCGCGGGAACTTCTCGTCGGCGGGCTGCGTTTCGACCATTGCGCGCTGTGGGACGGTGTGCGGCCCGGCGTGGACGTGTTCGTCGCACCCAGTCGGCGCGTGCTGGAGCGCGCCCTCTCCTCCGTGGAGGAGTTCACCGCCGAGTGCGCGCGGCGCGGGGTGCGCGTGGAGACGGTGGGGCGGGCCGAGCCGTCCTACGACGCGCAGATGAAGGCACGGGTGCACCGCAGGCTGTCGATGCCGACGGCCGGCTACGACGGACGCTGACGGCCCCGGCGCCGGCACCGTTCTCCCGGTGCGGCGCCCCGTCCGGAAGCAACCGGCCCGGTGTGACAAGGTGGGAGCCGGGGCCCGGTCGGACGGTCGAACGGGGCGGGACGTGAGGTGTGCGGGGCGTGCGGGACGTGCGGTGGCGGCGGATCGCCAGTCAGATCGGGCGGAGCGCCACGGTGTGGGCGGTCTCCACGCTCACCATGCTCGTGCTCGCCGGTCTGCTGCCCGACTTCAGGCTCCAGTCCGCCGACGGTGACAGCGCCACCCACATAGCCGTCACCGCCGCCTGCGGCGCCGGCGCCTTCGGTCTGCTGTCGGCGGTGGTCTGGCCGGTCCTGGTCCGGCTGCTGCTGCTCGTACCCGCCCTCGTCCTCGGGCTGCTGGTCTTCTTCCTCAACGGCTCGCTGCTGCTGCTCGCCCTGCGCCTCAACCCCTCCGGCCGCCCCGAGGCCGCCCCGGAGACGGCCGTCGTGGTGGCCGCCGTGATGTCCGCCGTCGCCTCGGCCACCGGCGCCGCCCTCGCCGTACGCGACGACGACGCCTACCGCAGCCGGCTGCTGCGCCTCGCCGACCGCCGCCGAAGAGCCGGGCCGCCCTGCGCGCAGACCCCCGGTCTGGTCTGCGTCCAGCTCGACGGCGTCGGTCACGACGTGCTCACCGACGCCGTCCGCAGGGGCCTGATGCCCACGGTCGCGGGCTGGCTGGCGACCGCCGACGGCATGCGGCCCACCCACCGGCTCACCCCCTGGCGCACCGACTGGTCCAGCCAGACCGGCGCCAGCCAGCTCGGCATCCTGCACGGCAGCACCTTCGACGTGCCCGCCTTCCGCTGGTACGAGAAGGACCGCGGCGAGGTGATGGTGTGCAACCGCCCGACCAGCGCCGCCGAACTCCAGCGCCGTGCCGTCGAGCGGACGGGCGACGGGGGCTGCTCGCCGTGGATGGCGCCAGCCGCGGCAACCTGTTCAGCGGCGGCGCGGGGGAACAGGCCCTCGTCCTGTCCATCGCCATCCGCCGCCGGGGCCGGGAGAACCGCTCCCGCGCCGGCTACTTCGCCTACTTCTCCGACCCCGCCAACGCCGTGCGCACGGCGCTGTCCTTCGTCGCCGAGGTGGTCCGCGAGATCGTCCAGTCCACCCGGGCCCGCGTGCGCAGGCAGCGGCCCCGGGTCGGCCGCGGCGGCCTCTACCCCTTCGTGCGCGCCTTCGCCACCGTCGTCGAGCGCGACGTCGTGGTGGCCGCCGTGCTCGGCGACATGCTCGCCGGCCGCACCGCCGTCTACGCCGACCTCGTCGCCTACGACGAGGTCGCCCACCACTCCGGCCCGCAGGGCCGGGACGCCGAGAAGGTGCTGCGGCGGCTCGACCGGTCCCTCGCCCTCATCGAGAAGGCCGCCGAGCACACGCCGCGGCCCTACCGCGTCGTCGTCCTGTCCGACCACGGCCAGAGCCCGGGCGAGACCTTTCGCGCCCGCTACGGCCTCACCCTCGGCGACCTGGTCCGGGCCGGCTGCGGACTGCCCGTGCCGCGCCGCGCCGAACGGACCCGCAGCGGCGCCGAGGCCCGCGCCGCGGTCCGGGCCGCCCTGGGCAGGCCCGAGGAGGCCAACGGCGACGAGCACCGCCCGGCCCGGGGCACCGAACCCGTCGTACTGGCCTCCGGCAACCTGGGCCTGGTGTCCTTCCCGGACGTGCCCCACCGCATGACCCGGGAGGAGATCGACGCCCGCCACCCGGGCCTGCTCACCACCCTCGCCAACCATCCCGGCATCGGCTTCCTGCTGGTGCGCAGCGAGAAGCACGACGGCCTGGTGCTCGGCCCGTACGGCACCGAGATCCCGCTTTCCCGCCTGGACGCGGAGCCCGGCCCGCTGGCCGCCTTCGGCCCCGGCGCCGCGGACGCCGTACGCCGCACCCACTCCTTCCCGCACACCGCCGACATCATGGTCAACTCCTTCCACGACCCCGCCGACGGCGAAGTCCTCGCCTTCGAGGAGCAGATCGGCTCCCACGGCGGCCTCGGCGGCGCCCAGTCCCGGCCCTTCCTGCTCTCCCCGCTCACCCTGTCCGCGCCGGCCGCCGACGGTGCGGAGCCGGCCGGGGCCGAGCAGGTGCACCGCGTACTGCGGCGCTGGCTGCTGGAGGTGGACGGCCCGCAGGTGCCGCTCACCGCGCCCGCCGAGGAGGAGCGGGCCGCCTGACCGGCGAGCGGCCCGGTCCGCGGGGTACGGCGCCTCCGAGTGTGATCGGATGGGACGCGGTACCCGAACAACTCGGACCCCCGTGGAAAGGAAGAGCCGTGGCAACCACGCGCACCGCACACACCGTCTGGGAAGGCAACCTGCTCGAGGGCAACGGCGTCGTCACCTTCGACTCCTCCGGCATCGGCCAGCAGCCGGTGTCGTGGCCGTCGCGCGCCGAGCAGGCGAACGGCAGGACCAGCCCCGAGGAGCTGATCGCCGCCGCCCACTCCAGCTGCTTCTCCATGGCCCTCTCGCACGGCCTGGCCGGCGCCGGTACGCCGCCCACCCGTCTGGAGACCAAGGCCGACGTCACCTTCCAGCCCGGCGAGGGCATCACCGGCATCCACCTCACCGTCCGCGGCGAGGTGCCGGGCCTGGACGAGGACGGCTTCCGCTCGGCGGCCGAGGACGCCAAGAAGAACTGCCCGGTCAGCCAGGCCCTGACCGGCACGACCATCACCCTGACGGCCGAGCTGGCCTGACGCCCGCACGTCCCGCCGATGCCGCGTGCCCGCCGGGTGCGCGGCATCGCCGTTTCCTGGGCACCCGTGCATTGACAGCGCCGTACGCACGCTTTGTGCTGTAAGGGCGAAGGTGCCCTCGCGGAAGCGGAAGGGGACGGACCATGACACGTGCGGTCGGGATCGATCTCGGGACGACGAACTCGGTGGTGGCCGTCCTGGAGGGCGGCGAGCCGGCCGTCGTCGCCAACGCGGAGGGCGCGCGCACCACCCCGTCGGTGGTGGCGTTCGCGAAGAACGGCGAGGTGCTGGTCGGCGAGGTGGCCAAGCGGCAGGCCGTCACCAACGTGGAGCGCACCGCCCGCTCGGTGAAACGGCACATGGGGGACGCGCACTGGCGCTTCCCGGAGCAGGGCTCCGTCGACGGCAGCCGGCTGCGCGCGCAGGAACTGTCGGCGCGGGTGCTGCAGAAGCTGAAGCGGGACGCCGAGGCCTACCTCGGCGAGGACGTCACGGACGCGGTGATCACCGTCCCCGCCTACTTCGACGACACCCAGCGCCAGGCGACCAAGGAGGCCGGGGAGATCGCCGGCCTGAAGGTGCTGCGGATCATCAACGAGCCGACGGCCGCCGCCCTCGCCTACGGCCTGGACCGCGGCGAGGAGCAGACCGTGCTCGTCTTCGACCTCGGCGGCGGCACCTTCGACGTGTCCCTGCTGGACATCGGCGACGGCGTCATCGAGGTCAAGGCCACCAACGGCGACACCCACCTCGGCGGCGACGACTGGGACCAGCGGGTCGTCGAGTACCTCGTCAAGAGGTTCAAGGGGCAGAACGGCATCGACCTCGGGGCCGACAAGATGGCCGTGCAGCGGCTGCGGGAGGCCGCGGAGAAGGCCAAGATCGAACTGTCCTCGTCCTCGGAGACGTCGATCAACCTGCCCTACATCACCGCCTCCGCCGAGGGCCCGCTGCACCTGGAGGAGAAGCTGACGCGCGCCCAGTTCCAGGAGCTCACCGAGGACCTGCTGGACCGCTGCAAGAAGCCCTTCCACCAGGCGGTCGCGGACGCGGGCGTGCAGCTGTCCGCGATCGACCACGTCATCCTGGTCGGCGGCTCCACCCGGATGCCCGCCGTCACCGGCCTGGTGAAGGAACTGACCGGCAAGGACCCGCACAAGGGCGTCAACCCCGACGAGGTCGTCGCGGTCGGCGCCGCGCTCCAGGCGGGCGTCCTGCGCGGCGACGTCAAGGACGTCCTGCTGCTGGACGTCACCCCGCTGTCCCTGGGCATCGAGACCAAGGGCGGCATCATGACGAAGATGATCGAGCGCAACACGACGATCCCGACCCGCCGTTCGGAGATCTTCACCACCGCCACCGACAACCAGCCCTCGGTCGGCATCCAGGTCTACCAGGGCGAACGCGAGATCGCCGCCTACAACAAGAAGCTGGGCGTCTTCGACCTCACCGGGCTGCCGCCCGCGCCGCGCGGGGTCCCGCAGGTCGAGGTCGCCTTCGACATCGACGCCAACGGGATCATGCACGTCTCCGCGAAGGACCTCGCCACCGGCCGCGAGCAGAAGATGACCGTCACCGGCGGCTCCGCCCTGCCCAAGGACGACATCGACCGCATGATGCGGGAGGCCGAACAGTACGCGGAGGAGGACCGCAAACGCCGCGAGACCGCCGAGACCCGCAACCAGGCCGAGCAACTCGTCTACCAGACCGAACGGTTCCTCCAGGACAACACCGACCGCGTGCCCGCCGAGACCCGCACCGAGGTCGAGCAGGCGGTGACCGAGCTGAAGACCCTGCTCGGCGAGAACGCCGAGACGGCCGCCCTGCGCACGGGAGTCGAGAAGCTCGCCACGGTCAGCCAGCGGATGGGCCAGGCCATGTACGAGAACGCCTCGGCCGGCTCCACCGCTTCGGCCGGCTCCGCCGGTGGGCGGAGCGCGCCCGGGGAGGAGGACGGCGTGGTGGACGCGGAGATCGTCGACGACGAACGGGACACCGGGGGCGGGGCGGCCTGAGCCGCCGGCCCGGCGTCACAGGGACTCGCGGTACTCCCGCAGCAGTTGCCGGGTCCGGCGCGCGGAGGAGGCCCGGGCGGTCATGTGGTCCAGGACCTCCAGATGCGTGGAGACCTCCTGGCGGGAGTCCAGGTACAGGGCGCCGGTCAGGTACTCGGTGAACACCATGTCGGGCAGCTCCGGCTCGGCGAACCGGAACAGCGTGAACGGCGCGTAGGTCCCCGGATGCGGTCCGGACGCGAACTCGGCGAGCTGGAGCGTTACCCGGTCCCGGTCGGCGTACTCCAGCAGCCGGTCGAACTGGTCGCGCATCACCGCGGCGTCGACGCTCACCGGGCGCCGCAGCACCGTCTCGTCCATGATCACCCACAGATGGGGCGGGTCCTCCCGCTCCAGCAGCCGCTGCCGCGTCATGCGCAGCGACACGTGCCGTTCTATCGTCTCCGGCCCGGTCTGACCGATCGTCCCGGCCTCCAGCACCGCGCGCGCGTACGCCTCGGTCTGCAGCAGGCCGGGCACGAAGTGCGGCTCGTAGGAGCGGACGATGCGGGCGGCGCCCTCCAGGCTCACGTACAGGCTGAACCAGTCCGGCAGCACGTCGTGGAACCGCTGCCACCAGCCCGGCTGGTTGGCCTCCTCGGCCAGCCGGACGAACGCGGCCTGCTCCTCCCCGGCCGCCCCGTAGGTGCTCAGCAGCACCTGCACGTAGGGGATCTTCAGCGCGACCTCGGCCATCTCCATCCGCCGTACGGTCGCCGACGCCACCCTGAGCACCCGGGCGGCCTCCTCGCGGCTGAGCCCGGCCGCCTCCCGCAGTTCCTGCAACCGCTTGCCCAGCACCACCTGCCCCACGGTGGGCGCCGCCCGACGCTCACTCACGGCCCGTCCTCCCCCAGGTCCGAAGTACGGCGGAAGTCTGCCACGCGACGCCCTCTTCGCACACGTGGCCGAGTGGACCCGGCGCCGGGTTGGGTCGTCAACCGGCCAGTGTGTGGAGGTACTTGCTCGTGGCCGGGTCGGCGGGCAGGAAGGTCTCGATGGCGAGTTCGGCGACCGTGACGTCCATGGGCGTGTTGAAGGTGGAGATCGACGACACGAACGACAGGACCCGCCCGTCGTGCTCGATGCGCAGCGGCAGCGCGAAGTACGCGGCCGGCTCGGCCTGTTCGCCGTCGGACGCGTCCTCGGGCACCGGATACCCGGCGACCTCCTCGTACAGGGCCCGCAGCTGGTCCGAGCGGTCCAGGGCGATCTGCCGCTCCATCTGCGCCAGCAGATGTCCGCGCCACTCGCGCAGGTTGCGGATGCGCGGCGCGAGGCCCTCGGGTGCAGGGTCAGCCGCATCGCGTTCGGCGCCGGTGTCATCAGCTCCTCGGCAACCCCCTCCAGCAGCAGGGCGATGCCCCGGTTGGCGGCGACCACCGTGTACCCGGCGTCGACCACCAGCGCCGGGTAGGGCTCGTAGCCCTGGATGAGCCGTTCCATGCCGTCGCGCAGCGCGTCGAGCGCCGGGTCGTCCAGCGGGGTCTCCGGGTAGCGCGGAGCGTAACCGGCCGCCAGCAGCAGCGCGTTGCGCTCCCGCACCGGCACCTGGAGGTGCTCCGCCAGCCGCAGCACCATCTCCTCGCTGGGCCGGGACCGGCCGGTCTCGATGAAACTGATGTGCCGGGCGGAGGAGTCGGCGCGCAGCGCCAGCTCGAGCTGGGACACCCGGCGCCGCTCCCGCCAGGAGCGCAGCAGCCGGCCGGCCTGGCCCTTGTCGGCGTTCGTGGCGGCGGAGACGGAGAGGCCGGTCGCGACAATGGTCATGCCGTCGACCGTAGTCGAGCGGCGCGCCCGACGCCGTGCCCCGCCCCGAAGCCGGTCCCCTCCGGGCGGGGCGGAGCCGAACGGAGTGCCCGCGCGGCCGAACGGAGTGCGTGGCGCACCGGACCGGGTGTCCGGACGGGCCGGCGTGGCAGGCTGAACGCGTACCCGAACGCTCCGGAGGGAGACCGCCCATGGCCGTGGAACCGCTGTCGCAGAAGGAGATCGAGGACCGGCTCGCCGAACTGCCCGGCTGGTCGCTGGACGGCGACCGGCTCACCCGCTCCTACCGGCTCGGCTCGCACTTCGCCGCGACCGCACTGGTGGTGCACATCGCCGGGATCCAGGACGAGCTGGACCACCACTCCGACCTCACCCTCGGCTACAACACCGTCCATCTGAGCGTGAACACGCACAGTGCGGGCGGCGTCGTCACCGAGAAGGACTTCGCCCTCGCCCGCAGGGTGGAGGACATCGCCCCGGCCACGGAACACACTGACCGTGTGCTCGACTACGACGAGGAAGCGGACGCCTACGACGCCTCGCGCGGCGGCGAACCGCGCGCCGAGGCAGCGGCCGGGGCCCTCCTCGGCCTGATACCCGACCGGCCGGGCCGGCTCCTGGACATCGCCTGCGGCACCGGCATCGTCACCCGGTGCCTGGCCGCCGCCCGGCCCGGGCTGCGGGTGACGGGCACCGACCTCTCCGCCGCCATGGCCCGCCGGGCGGACCGCCGCCTGCCCGGCACCGTCCTGCGGGCCGACTGCCGCCGGCTGCCCTTCGCCGACGCCACCTTCGACGCGGTCACCGGCGTCTGGCTGCTGCACCTGCTGTCCGGCCCCGCCGACGTGCGCGCGGTCGTCGCCGAGTGCGCGCGGGTGCTCAGACCCGGCGGGGTCTGGGTCACCACCGTCGACAAGGCCCGGGCGCACGACGTCGGCAGCGACATCGACGACGTCCTCGCGCCCCGTCCCCGCCCCGCCGCCCAGGACGCCGCCGACGCCGTCGCCGGGTACGCCGCCGCCCGGGGACTCGTCCCGGCCGGGCGGGCCGCCTTCCCCGGCCTCGGCCAGGGGCGCAGCCCGCGTACCACCGTCACGGACCTCCGGCGGGGCTGGTTCACCCTGCTGCCCCCGACGACCCCCGCACCGAGGAGTTCGCCGCCCGGCTCGCCCGCCTGCCGGACCAGGACCGCCGCCGCCCGGACCCGGTCTTCTCGCTGCGCGCCTTCCGCAAGCCGGCCGTCGGCTGACTCCCGGCAGGCGGCGACTCCCGGGCGAACGGTGCGGCATCTCCCCGAGCGCGGCGAGCGGCGCCTCCCGAGTGCGGCACGCGGCAGCTCCCGGACGGGCGGCGGCGACCGAGGGGCGGACCCGTCGCCCGGACCGTCCGGCGCGCCCGGCAGCCGTCAGACCCCTGGCCCGACCAGGCGTCGGGCCGCGGGGCCAGGATCGAGCCGACCACCGGACCGGACAGGGCCATGACGTCGGACACGAAGCGCAGACGTCCGACGCCGAGCCGCCGCAGCGCCCGGCCGTGGTCAACGGCGACGACGGCGCAGACCGCGAGCAGCAGCAGCCGCCACCCGGCCAGCACCGGGCGGCGCGCGAGGCGGGGCAGCTCCATGAAGGAGGCGTGCAGCCGGGCGCAGTGGAACGGCACATGGCGCTCCTCGTCCGCGAGGACGCGGCCGGCCACCTCCGAGGCCAGCGGGTCCCCGGCGCCGTCGCGCAGGGCGCGGTAGTACCGCAGGGCCACCACCTCCGCGATCATCAGCACCAGCAGTTCGAGGCGCAGGCCCATCAGCCGCCGCAGCCGTACGAAGACGGTGTCGCTCCAGTGGCCGCTCAGCAGCGGCATCCCGCCCGCGGCCAGCAGACGGGCGAGCATCCTGGCGTGGTTCTGCTCCTTGGCGACGAACAGCCGGACCGCGCGCGCGTAGTCGGGGTCGCCCGCCTGCTCCGCCTTCGCCACCAGGTTGGCGCCGTCACCGTCCTCCCCGACCTGGAAGCGCTGGACACCGGCCCACACCGCGGGATGCAGTGCCGCGCCCCGCCCCCAGTCGGGATCACCCTGGGCGGCCCGGCGATCCCGCTCGTCCTCGAAGTCCCGCACCCACTTGGCGAACTCGTCCCCTCGCACGCGGTCTCCCCTCCCCGGACACGACCCTCGTGCCCTGGACAGGGACGACGCCCGGGGGCGGCGAAACGTTCCACCGCCGTCTCCGGGCGGGTGACGCCGGTCCGGTCGGGCGACCGCGCGACTGCGGACGCCGAGCCGCGACGACGCCGGTCCGGTGCCGGTCCCCGACCAGTCGCCGGTGAAGCCGAGGCCCACCGAGCGGCCAGTGCGGGCGGGGTGCCGGCGAGCAGGCCCGCGGCCGGCACCGGCACGGCCGTGAGAATGCGGGCTCCGCGCACGGCGGGGGTCACTCTCGTGAGGGAAGAGGCGCAGGACCGGGGAATGTGACGGCCGGGCGGCCCCCTTCCACGGAGGGGGACCGCCCGGCCGGGTGGCCCCGTCGTCCGGTGACGGGGCCGTGCACGCGGAGCGCCGGCGGGGACCTATTCGAGCAGCTCCGCGTACGAGCCCATGGCCAGGGCGATGTCGGCCTCGGCCCAGAAGCGGTGGTACGTGAAGACGGGCGCGGCGCCGCCCTTGAGGTAGGCCTCGATCTTCGACCAGGCCGGGTCGTTCTTGTAGAAGGACCTGATCGAGGAGAACGTCGAGGACGAGTCGACGGCGTCGCCGTTGGGCATCCTGCCGCTCCAGCCGCTCGGCACGTACACGCTGTCGTTGAACCGGCTGTAGTCGCTCCGGGTCTCGGGGACGGCGATGCCGAGGCTGTCCTGGTGGTTGCTCCACATGCCGTCCAGCAGCGCCTTCGCCGTCGACTTCGCGGCCGAGTCACCGGACCTGGCGGCGTAGTACGTGAGTGTCTTGGCGTAGGCGGCCGCCACGCCGACGTCGTCGGTGTAGTCGGCGACCGTCACATGGAGTCCGCTGTTGGAGCCGGGGCTGGAGGCGTTCCAGGTGTCGGGCCGGCCGGTCCACTGGAGGGTGGAGGGAATCCGGTAGGTGCCGTCCGGGTTGACCGTGGTCTTGGACAGCGCCCACCTGACCCACTTGTCGAGGACCGCCTTGGCCTTCGCGTCGCCGGTCTGCTGGTAGTACTCGGCGACCCGCTCCATCGACCAGGCCTGGAAGCCGAACCACTGGTTGGACGGCGGATCGTGGTAGACCGGCTGCCAGTCGTAGTACATGCCGTAGAACGTCGGAGTGCCCGCCGGCGGGGTGGCGTACCGGCCCTGCCAGCTGTTGGTCGCGCCGCCCGCGATCGCGCCCTCGGACGACTGCAGCCACTGGTAGAACTCGAGCTGCCGGCCGAGCGACTTGCCCCAGTCGGCCGCGCCTGTCGCCGACTTCGGCTTCAGGTCGGCGTAGTTGCTCAGCGCGTACGCGGCGAGCGGGTTCTGGTAGCCGCCGTGCACATGGCTGGAGCCGATGCGCCAGGCCCAGCCCGCGCCGGTGTCGGCGGCGCCGCCCCAGGCGTAGTACCAGGACAGCAGGTAGTGCGAGGCGTCCTTGCCGGTGCCGGCCGCGCAGGCGGACGGACCGACGCAGTTGCCGATCTTCTTGAAGTACTTGTCGTACATCGAGTACCGCAGGTAGTCGCCCATCTTCGCGGCCTTGGCGACGGTCGCGGAGACGTCACCGCCCTTGCCCTGTGCCTTCGCCCACACGTCGGCCCAGTAGGCGGCCTGCACCGCGCGCGCGTCCGCGTCCGGGGCGTCCGTGTACTTCCACTGCCTGGCGTAGGAGGAGTCGCCGGTGAACAGGTCCAGATAGCCGTTGGTCCCGCCGTACTTGAAGGCGTCGCAGGTCGGCTGCGGGACCGTCTCCCAGACGGATTCCTGCGGGCCGCGCTGGAAGGTGTTGATGTACGACGGTCCGGTGGCGGTCGGTCCGGCCTCGCACTTGCCGGGCTCGTCGCCGTAGCCGTAGACGTTGTCGACGTCCTGGATCCAGTGCATGCCGTAGACGTCGTCCGTGCCGTACGCGCTCTTCAGTTCACCGGCGATCGGGTCCGGGCCCACCGAAACGCCCGTGTCGAGCCTCGCCGGGTACTCGTCCGGGGTGTCCTGTTCGGGCGCGTACGTGGCGGGCTTCGAGGCGTTGTAGAAGGAGTTCGTCGGCTGGTCGGCGTGCGTGGGGATCATGTACTTCTCCATGATCTCCCAGGCGCCGTTGAACTTGGACCAGTCGCCGGTCACCTTCCCGTACATGGCCTGCAGCCAGAGGAGGTAGCTGTAGGCCTCGGACGTGGTCTCGTGACCGTAGTCGGGCGCCTCGACGATCAGCGTCTCCACCGAGTGGTACGGAATGCCCTCGGGGGAGAAGTAGCCGTTCGCGGGGTTGGTGATCTTCCCGTACAGGTCCAGGAACCGGGCGTCGTACGCCTTCGACGCGGCCAGCTCCGTCACGGTGACCGTCGCCTTGGAGTGACCGGTCGCCGAGGCGGTGAAGGTGGCGCTTCCGGTACCGGAGGAGTCGGCGGTGACGGTCACCTTCTGCGCCGTGTTCCAGTTGGCCGGCGTGAAGGTCAGCGAGGAGCCGCCGGTGACCGACAGACCCGTGTTGCCGCCCGTACGCGCGACGCCCACGGTCACGTTCGCGCTCGGCTGCGTGGAGAGCTTCACGTCGAAGGTGCCGGACTTGCCCTGCTGGACACCGAGCTGGGTGGGGGAGGCGACGACCGCCGGACCCGAGGCGACCGTGATGCCGACCGGAGTGGACTCGGCGGAGGCACCGAGGCTGTCGTACGCCTTCGCCACCAGCGAATGACTGCCCACGGCCAGGCTCGAGACCGAGAGCGCGTACGGCGCGCTGGTGTCCGTGCCCAGCAGCGTGGTGTCGTCGTAGAACTCCACCTTGGCCATCGTCGCGCCGTCGGCCGCCGCAGCGGTCGCGGCCAGGGGCACCGCGTCCCCCTGCGAGAAGGTCGCACCCGCGGTGGGACTGGTCAGCACGGTGACCGGCGGCTGGTGCGCCCCGGCGCACGTGGTGCCGTTGACCGCGAAGGAGGCGGGCGCCGCGTTGGTCCCGCTGTACGTGAACTGGGCGCCCGTGGAGACCGCGGCCCCGGCGGCGATCGTGCCGTTGTACGAGGCGTTCTTCACGGTGACGGTCTGACCGGACTGGGACCAGCTGCCGTTCCAGCCGTTGCTCAGCCTCTGGTTGCCCGAGTAGCCGTAGGTCAGGGTCCAGCCGTCGATCGCGGCCGTGCCGCGGTTGGTGAGGGTGAGGTCGGCCGTGAAACCGGAGCCCCAGTCGTTGGTCTTGTAGTCCACACTGCACTGGACGCCCGCCGCGTGTGCGGCCGTGGTGCCGGTGGCGAGCGTCGTCAGGGGCAGGGCGAGCGCCGCGAGGGCGGCGGTCCACCATCGCCGCGCGGCTCTGCGTCCGCGTCCGGGATCCATGGTGCTGGTTCCTCCTTGGGGCTTGCGGCTCGAGGGGGGAGGTCAAGGCTTGAACCAGTGGGAGCGCTCCCATAGTGAGGACGACCCCGGGAGCGGTCAAGGTGCTTGAAGAGTCGAATTGATTCGACGGGCCCACTCCGGAAAAATTCTTCAACTCCCCTGTGCAATCACGTCACTTGCCGCTACCTTCCAACGCACCAGTGGGAGCGGTTCCATTCAGTCGACGCGTCCGCCACGGCGCGCCAAACTGCAAGGAGTCGCTCATGCGACACCCCCGCGTTCAGTACTTTTAGCCGTCGCCGGTGCGACCGCGCTGCTCGGCGGCGTGCTCGTCCCGGTGGTCACGGCCGAGGGAGCCACACCCGCGTGCACGGTGGAGTACGCCGTGACCGGTCAGTGGGACAACGGCTTCCAGGGCTCCGCGAGGATCACGAACAACCAGGCCGCGATGAGCGGTTGGAAGCTCACCTTCGACTTCCCGGGCGGCCAGGAGGTCACCCAGGGCTGGAACGCCGAGTGGTCCCAGTCCGGCACCACCGTGACCGCGTCCAACGCGAGCTGGAACGGCGGCCTCGGCTCCGGCGCGAGCGTCAGCGCCGGCTTCCTCGCCTCCTGGTCCGGCGGCAACGCCGTGCCGACGGCGTTCAGGCTCAACGGCACCACCTGCAACGTGGACTCCGGACCGACGACACCCCCGCCGACCGACCCGCCCCGACCGGTCCACCGCCGTCCGACGGCACCGCGCCCGCCCTGCACGTCTCGGGCACCAAGCTGGTGGACGCGGCCGGCAGGACCCGCAGGCTGCTCGGCGTGAACCGCTCCGGCGGCGAGTTCATGTGCGTGCAGGGCCGCGGCATCTGGGACGGTCCGGTGGACGACGCGGCGATCGCGGCGATCGCCGGCTGGAAGGCCGACGCGGTCCGCATCCCGCTCAACGAGGAGTGCTGGCTGGGCCTCTCCAACGTCGACCCCCGGTACGGCGGCGCCAACTACATCAACGCCGTCAAGGACCTGGTGGCCCGCGTCGAGGCGCACGGCATGACGCCGATCGTCGAGATGCACTGGTCCCACGGCCAGTACACCGGCAACTCGGCGGGCTGCTCCGACGTGCACGCCACCTGCCAGAAGCCGATGCCCGACATGGCCTACGCGCCGTCCTTCTGGGCCTCGGTCGCCAGTACGTTCAAGGACGACGAGGCGGCCGTGTTCGACCTGTTCAACGAGCCCTACCCGGACCGGGCGGCCTCCGGCACCACGGACGCCTGGAAGTGCTGGCGGGACGGCGGCACCTGCCCCGGCATCTCCTACGAGGTGGCCGGAATGCAGGACCTGGTGGACAGCATCCGGGGTGCCGGCGCGAAGAACGTCGTCATGGCCGGCGGGCTCGCCTACTCCAACGACCTCAGCCAGTGGCTGACCTACAGGCCCGACGACCCGGCGGGCAATCTCGCCGCCGCGTACCACGTGTACAACTTCAACACCTGTGCGAGCGAGAGCTGCTGGAACTCCACCCTCGCCCCGGTCGCCGCCAAGGTGCCGCTGATCGCCGGTGAGATCGGGGAGAACACCTGCTCGCACGGGTTCACCGACCAGGTCATGAAGTGGTTCGACGACCGGAACCTGTCCTACCTCGGCTGGACCTGGAACACCTGGGACTGCTCCTCCGGACCGTCCCTGATCTCCAGCTACGACGGCACACCCACCGCGTACGGCGCAGGCCTGCGCGACCACCTGCGCGCCCTCAACCCGTAGATCCCGACGGACGACAGAAGGAACCCGCACCCATGAGTCCTACCAGAACCTCACTGCTCGCCGCCCTGGCGCTGGTCGCCGCGGCCTCCGGAACGGCGTTCGTCGCCGGACCGGCCGGCGCCGCGGCCACCTCCGTCCCCTGCACCGTCGCCTACCAGATACAGAACCAGTGGGACACCGGCTTCACCGCCAACGTCACCGTCACCAACAACGGCGCCTCGAAGTCGGGCTGGTCGGTGAAGTGGTCCTACGCCGGCAACCAGAAGGTCACCAGCGCCTGGAACGCCAAGGTCACCCAGAGCGGTGCGGCCGTCACCGCCGCCAACGAGAGCTACAACGGCGCGCTGGTCAACGGCGGTTCCGTGAGCTTCGGCTTCCAGGGCACCTACAGCGGCACCAACGCCGTGCCCGCCACCTTCACCCTCGACGGGGTCACCTGCAACGTCGACGACGGCGGTGGCACGGGTGGCGACACCGGCGGCGGCACGGGTGGCGACACCGGCGGCGGCACCGGCGGCGACACGGGCGGCGGCACCGGCAGCCGCGTCGACAACCCCTACACCGGGGCCAAGGTGTACGTGAACCCCGAGTGGTCGGCCCTCGCCGCCTCCGAACCGGGCGGCAGCCGCATCTCCAACCAGCCCACCGCCGTCTGGCTGGACCGCATCGCCGCCATCAACGGGGTGAACGGCGGCATGGGCCTGCGCGCCCACCTGGACGAGGCCCTGAAGCAGAAGGGCTCCGGCGACCTCGTCGTCCAGCTGGTCATCTACGACCTGCCCGGCCGTGACTGCGCCGCCCTGGCCTCCAACGGCGAACTGGGGCCGAACGACCTCGACAAGTACAAGAGCCAGTACATCGACCCGATCGCCTCCGTCCTGTCCGACTCGAAGTACGCGGGTCTGCGGATCGCCACCGTCATCGAGCCCGACTCGCTGCCCAACCTGGTCACCAACGCGGGCGGCACCGCGGGCAGCACCGACGCCTGCGCGACCATGAAGGCCAACGGCAACTACGAGAAGGGCGTCAGCTACGCCCTCGACAAGCTGGGCGCCATCCCGAACGTCTACAACTACATCGACGCCGGCCACCACGCCTGGCTGGGCTGGGACTCCAACCTCGGTCCCACCGTCCAGGAGTTCTACAAGGTCGCCACCAGCAACGGCGCCAGTGTGAACGACGTGGCCGGCTTCATCGTCAACACCGCCAACTACAGCGCCACGAAGGAGCCGTACTTCAAGGTCTCCGACACGGTGAACGGCCAGACCGTGCGCCAGTCGAAGTGGGTGGACTGGAACCAGTACGTCGACGAGCAGTCGTTCGCGCAGGCGCTGCGGGACAAGCTGGCCGCGGCCGGGTTCAACTCCGGCCTCGGCATGCTGATCGACACGTCCCGCAACGGCTGGGGCGGCTCCGCCCGGCCGACCAAGTCCGGCCCGCTGACCTCCGTGGACGACTACGTCAACGGCAGCCGTACCGACCGGCGCATCCACGCCGGCAACTGGTGCAACCAGAGCGGTGCCGGACTCGGCGAGCGGCCCACCGCGGCGCCGGCCACCGGTATCGACGCCTACGTCTGGGTCAAGCCGCCGGGGAGTCCGACGGTGCCAGCACCGCCGTCTCGAACGACGAGGGCAAGGGCTTCGACCGCATGTGCGACCCGACGTACGGCGGCAACGCCCGCAACGGCAACAGCCCCTCCGGCGCCCTGCCGAACGCGCCGCTGGCCGGGCACTGGTTCTCCGCCCAGTTCCAGCAGCTGATGCAGAACGCCTACCCGCCGCTCTCCTGACCGGCTGAACCTCCGCCGGGGCGCCGCCCTCACCGGCCGTGCCCCGGCGGATCCCTTTTTGCGGCACCGGCAACAGAACTGGCCCCGGCCCCGCGTCCCGGCGCACGCTGTCCGCGACCGGACGAGAGCGCCCAGGAGGCCGAACCCATGGCACACGAACACCACAGCCACCACCCGCACCAGGGCCACCACCACGGCGGCGACGTCGACTGGGGTGCGATGGCCGCGATGCTGGAGACGGAGGCCGAGGTGTCCACACCGGCCTACTCCCGGGCCCTGGCCTGGCTGAGCAAGGAGGTCACCGAACCCGGCCTGGTCGTCGACGCCGGCAGCGGGCCCGGGGTGCTGTCCGGTCTCTTCGCCGAGACCTTCCCCGGCGCCCGGGTGATCGCCGCCGACAGCTCCGAGCCGCTCCTGGAACACGCCCGGGCCCGCGCCGCCCGCCTCGGCTACGGCGACCGCTTCGGCACCCTCGCCGGTGAGCTGCCCGGCGCGCTGCGGGAGCTGGAGTACCCGGCGGACCTGCTGTGGGCGAGCCGCAGCGTGCACCACCTCGGTGACCAGCGGGCCGCACTCACCGCGTTCGGCGAACGGCTGGCGCCCGGCGGCACCCTGGCCATTCTCGAGGGCGGCCTCGCCCCCCGCTTCCTGCCCCGCGACATCGGTTTCGGCCGACCGGGGCTGCAGGCCCGTATCGACGCCGTGCAGGAGGACCGGTTCGCCCGGATGCGGGCCGAACTGCCGGGCGCCGTCGCCGAGACCGAGGACTGGCCCGCGCTGCTCGCCGCGGCCGGCCTGAAGCACACCGGCACCCGCAGCTTCCTGCTCGACCTGCCCGCCCCGGTCCCGGACCGGGTCCGCGCCCACGTCGTCGCCGTGCTGACCCGGACGCGGGACATCCACGCCGACGCCCTCGACGCCGGGGACCGCGCCACCCTCGACCGTCTCCTCGACCCGGCCGACGACCGCAGCCTCCACCACCGCTCCGACGTGTTCGTCCTCGCGGCCCACACGGTGCACCGCGCGGTCCGGCCGGTGTGAACGGGCACGCCGCCCGGTGACGGGGCTTGACCTGGAGAGCGCTCCAAGTGATGGACTCCCCGCGTTCACCGACATCCCAGGGGGAAACCATGAACGACTCTCCGGTCGCGCTCATCACCGGGGGCGGCAGCGGCATCGGCGCCGCGGTGGCCCGGCAGTTGCTGGACGCCGGGTACCGGGTCACCGTCACCGGGCGCGGCGAGCGGCGGCTGCGGGATTTCGCCGACGGCCTGGGCGGCCCCGCCGGGCTGCTGACCGTCGCCGGCGACGCGGCCTCCTACGACGACGTGCGGAACGCCGTCGGCCGCACGCTCGAGGCGTACGGCCGGCTGGACGTGGTCGTCTCCAACGCCGGCTTCGCCACCCACGACTCCGTCGCCGACGGCGACCCGGCCGGCTGGACCGAGATGGTCCTCACCAACGTCCTCGGCCCCGCCCTCCTCGTCCGCGCCTCCGTCGACGCGCTGAAGGAGACCGGCGGGCGGATCGTCCTCGTCGGCAGCGTCGCCGGATTCGTGCCCACGCCGGGCAATCTCTACGGCGCCACCAAGTGGGCGGTCACCGGGCTCGCCGAGAACACCCGGCGCCAGGTCACGGAGTTCGGCATCGGGGTCACGCTGGTCGCACCCGGCCGGGTCGAGACGCCCTTCTGGGACAGTTACGGCAGCCTGCCCCCGGGGCGTCTGCTGACCGCCGAGCAGATCGCCGGCTCCGTCGTCTGGGCGATCCGGCAGCCGGCCGGGGTCGACGTCAACACCGTCGTCGTGCGTCCGCTGGGGCAGCCCAACTGACATGCGTTGAACGTCAGTTGTTCTGAAGGAACTGCCTGGCCAACTGGTCCCCGAGGGAGACGGCCGCGCTGTGGCTCTCGATGGGGGAGACCTTGGAGTTCTTGAACAGGATGTACGTCACGCCGGAGTCGACCCCGCCGGTGGCCGGGTCGGGGTCGATGCCGAGCGCGTTGGCGGTGGCGTACGACGCCTCGCCGATGATCGCGGCGGGGCCGGTGTCCCCGACGACGGCGTACTCGACCCTGCCGTTGTAGACGACGGCGACCACGCCACCGCCCTTGATGCCGGCGCCGGAGTAGTCCCAGACGCCGCTGGAACCGGGGACCACCACATAGGGCAGGGACTCGGCCTTGAGGGGCTTGCCGTCCGACTGGTGGAACGCCGTGTCGTCCTGGTACCAGGGGTCGCGGTCCTCGTTGCAGTCGGCGGTCCGCTGGCCGTCGCAGTCGATGTCCATGTCGGCCTTCCAGAACACCGCCCCGTTCTTGCCGCACACGGGGACCGTCGCCGAGGTCTCCTCGTCGGTCCGGTACTTGCCGTTGGAGATCTGCGAACAGGACGTCACCTTGGCGAGCAGGTCGGCCGCGCTGACCGTGCCCTCCTGGACGGAGGCCGGCGGGGAGCCGGCGGTGCTGCCCGAGGGGTCGCCCGGGGTGGGGTCGAAGGCGTGGGCCGGAAGCGCTCCGGTGGCGAGGAGAGCGGCCCCGGAGGCCGCGACGAGGGTCAGTGAACGCAGGCGCACTGTGGGGGACCCTTCTGTTAGGAAAGTTTCCTTACCGGGTGCCTACAAGGTGGGGCATGCGCATGCCCTCGTCAAGCTTCTGTGCGACAGTCGGCGGGGTGTTCGGTTTTGCGGGCCTTTGCGTCACACGGAAGACTGGTCATGTGGAAGCGAGCGGCCACCGGGCACGCGGAGGCGAGATGTCATGTTCGTGCGCACCGTCTACGTGACCGGAGACCCGGCGAAGATCGACACGGCGGTCCGCGCCCTGAACACCGAGGGACGCGAACTGCTGGAGGAACGCCCCGGCTACCTCGGGGCCGGCGTCTTCACCGACCACGAGCTGGGCAAACTGCTGGCGGTGAGCTGGTGGGCCTCCGAGCAGGCCCGCAGCAACAGCGACACCGTGATGCGGCAGCACAGGGAAGCGCTGCTGGAGCCGTTCGCGGGCACCCTGTCGGTGGAGAACATGGAGGCGGCCGTCCACCGCTCGCTCCAGGTGCCGCGCATGGGCGGCGGCCTGCGCGTGTCCCGGGTGGAGTTCGATCCCGCGGACGCCGGCCTGTTCGTGGACACCTTCCGGTCCACCGTCCTGCCGCGCCTGGAGACCCTGCCGGGCCTCGCCCGGGCCGCCCTGCTGGTCGACCGGGAGCGCGGCCGGGGCCGGGTCGGCACCCTCTTCGTCGACCGCGCCTCGATGGCCGCCTCCCGGGCCGGGCAGGCGGCGGCCCGCCATGAGGCCGTGGCGAAGGCGCGGGTGAGCGTCGTGAGTCTGGAGGAGTTCGAGGTCGTGCACGCGGACGTGCACCTCGGCTGAGTCCGCGGGAGCCGGGAACGGCCGTCCGCGCCACCGGCCGGGCGGCTGCGCGGACGGCCGTTCACCGTGCGGGTTCAGCCCATGTCGAACGTGGCCGGGTCCGGGCCGAGGCGCCGGTCCTCGTTCAGGGCGCTGATCGCCGCGAGGTCCTCGTCGTCCAGGCTGAAGTCGAACACCTGGATGTTCTCCTTGATCCGCGACGGCGTCACGGACTTCGGGATCACGACGTTGCCGAGCTGGACGTGCCAGCGCAGCACGACCTGGGCGGGGGTGCGGCCGTGCTTCCGCGCGACGGCGACGATCGCCGGCACCTCCAGCAGGCCCTTGCCCTGGCCGAGCGGCGACCAGGCCTCGGTGGCGATGCCCTGCTCCGCGTGGAGCTCACGGGCCTGGTGCTGCTGCAGGTGCGGGTGCAGCTCGATCTGGTTCACCGCCGGGACGACCGAGGTCTCGGCGACGAGCCGGCGCAGGTGTTCGGGAAGGAAGTTGGAGACGCCGATCGCCTTCACCCGGCCATCGGCGTACAGCTTCTCGAACGCCTTGTAGGTGTCGATGTAGGTGTCCCGGGACGGCAGCGGCCAGTGGATGAGGTACAGGTCCAGGTAGTCCAGACCCAGCTTCTCCATCGACGCGTCGAACGCGCGCAGCGTGGAGTCGTACCCCTGGTCGCTGTTCCAGAGCTTGGTGGTGACGAAGATGTCCTCGCGGGGCAGGCCGGAGGCGGCGATGGCCTTGCCGGTGCCCTCTTCGTTGCCGTAGATCGCCGCTGTGTCGATGCTGCGGTACCCGGCCTCGAGCGCCGTGGCGACGGCCTGCTCGGCCTCGTCGTCCGGCACCTGCCAGACGCCGAAACCCAGCTGGGGCATCTCGACGCCGTTGTTGAGGATGATCGGGGGGACCTTGCTGCTCACGAGCTCGTTGATCCTTCGGTTGTCGACAGGTGGTACTCCCATCGTCAACGATCACGGGCCGCGATGCATTCCTGACGGCGCGATCCGCGCCCGGAAATCCCGGCCGGTGGCGCCGGCCCGCGGCGCCTCAGGCCTGGTACAGCGCCTCGACCTCGCTCACGTACGCCTTCTCGATGGCCTTGCGCTTCAGCTTCAGCGACGGTGTGAGCAGGCCGTGCTCCTCGGTGAACGGCTGCGCCAGGATGCGGAAGGTGCGGATCGACTCGGCCTGCGAGACCAGGGTGTTGGCGGCCACGACCGCCCGCCGCACCTCCGTCTCCAGATCCGGGTCGCGCACGAGCTGCGCGGGGCTGAGCCGGGGCTTGCCGCGCATCTGCAGCCAGTGCTCGACGGCCTCCTGGTCGAGGGTGACCAGGGCGGCGATGTACGGCCGGTCATTGCCGACGACGATGCACTGGTTGATCAGCGGATGCTCGCGCACCCGCTCCTCCAGCACCCCGGGGAGACGCTCTTGCCGCCGGAGGTCACCAGGATCTCCTTCTTGCGGCCGGTGATCGTCAGATAGCCGTCCTCGTCGAGGGCGCCGAGGTCACCGGTGGCGAGCCAGCCGTCGTGCAGGGTCCCGTCGGTGGCCTTCTGGTTGTTGAGGTAGCCCTGGAACACGTTGCCGCCGTGCAGCCAGACCTCGCCGTCGTCCGCGATGTGCACGGTGACACCCGGGATGGGCTGCCCCACGGTGCCATAGCGGGTGCGCTCGGGCGGGTTGGCGGTGGCGGCCGCCGAGGACTCGGTCAGGCCGTAGCCCTCGTAGATCTGCACCCCGGCCCCGGCGAAGAACAGGCCGAGCCGCCGGTCCATGGCGGAGCCGCCGGACATCGCGTTGCGGATGCGGCCGCCCATGGCCGCGCGCACCTTCGAGTACACGAGCTTGTCGAAGAGCTGGTGCTGCATCCGCAGACCGGCCGACGGGCCGGGTCCGGTGCCCCACGCCTTGGCCTCGACGGCGTCCGCGTACTTCACCGCGATGTCGACGGCCTTCTCGAAGGGGCCGTCCCGGCCCTCCTTCTCCGCCTTGCGCCGGGCCGAGTTGAAGACCTTCTCGAAGATGTACGGCACCGCGAGGATGAACGTCGGCCGGAAGGCCTGCAGGTCGGGCAGCAGGGCGGCCGCGTGGAGCTGCGGCTGGTGGCCGAGGCGGACCCCGCCGCGGATCGTGGCGACCTCGACCATCCGGCCGAAGACGTGCGCGAGCGGCAGGAACAGCAGGGTGGAGGCCTCGTCGCCCTTCTTGGTGTGGAACACCGGCTCCCAGCGCCTGATGACCGTGTCCGCCTCGTACATGAGGTTGCCGTGGGACAGCACGCAGCCCTTGGGCGGCCGGTCGTGCCCGAGGTGTAGATGATGGTCGCGACCGACTCCGGGGTGATCGCCTGCCGGTGCCGGTGCACCACCTCGTCGTCCAGGTACGCGCCGGCGTCGTACAGCTCCTGCACGCAGCCCGAGTCGAGCTGCCACAGCTCACGCAGGTGCGGCAGCCGGTCGATCACGGTGGCGATGGTCATCGCGTGGTCCTCGTGCTCCACGATCGCCGCCGTCACCTCGGCGTCGTACAGCATCCAGAAGCACTGCTCCGCCGAGGACGTCGGATACACGGGCACCACGTGCGCGCCGATCGTCCACAGCGCGAAGTCGAACAGGGTCCACTCGTAGCGCGTACGCGACATGATGGCGACCCGGTCGCCGAACCGGATGCCCCGGGCGAGCAGGCCCTTGGCCAGGGCGAGGACCTCGTCCCGGAACTCGGCCGAGGTCACGTCCCGCCACTGCCCGGACTCGTCCTTGCGGCCCAGCGCCACGTGCAGGGGTCCGTCCGGGCATGTTCGAAGACGGCGTCGGCCAGTCCGCCCACCGGCGGCGCCGACGTCAACGGAGGGGTGGTGAACTCGTGCAATCCCTCGCTCCCCGTCCTTGCTTTTCGGTCATTTCCGCGATGCTCCGCACGGCGCCGTGAAAGCTACCCCACCCGTCAGCCGGGCGGGAGGGGTGCGGAAATCGAGCAAACCTCGCCTTCCTACCCGCCGACGAGCGGAAAATGCCCTCACATGGGTAAGGGCCGGACACAATACTGACGGGTCAGTAACTTTCGGAACCGTAATCTCCACCGAATCTGTACGACGCGCTTACTGCGCGCGGACCTGGCCCGACGGCCGCGACGGCCGTCCCCCGTCGTGCGGGCCGCCCTTCTCCGCCGGCCACCCCGTCCCCGCTGCGGACGAGGCGACTCGCCCGTCAGCGCCCTTCGCGCCGCCGGCCGTGCAACCGGTCGCCGCCCGCCAGGATCGCCGCCGCCAGCGCGTTCGCGGCGGCGTCCGCGGCGCCCCGGCGCCTGCCGTGCACCAGCACGAAGTCGACCTTGCCCAGCTCGGGCAGGGCCGGGCGCTCCGGCAGCCGGAACAGGCCGGGCGGGATCAGGCGGCGGGAATGGGCCATGACCCCCAGCCCGGCGCGGGCCGCGGCGACGAGACCGTTGAGGCTGCCGCTGGTGCACACGATCCGCCACTCGCGGCCCTGGGCCTCCAGCGCCTCAAGGGCGCGGGCCCGGGTGATGCCCGGCGGGGGATACACGATGAGCGGGACCGGGCGGTCGGGGTCCAGGCGCAGGTTCTCGGCGCCGATCCACACCAGGTCGTCGCGCCACACCAGTTCACCGCGCGGGTCCTCGGGCCGCCGCTTGGCCAGCACCAGGTCCAGCTTGCCCGCCGCGAGCCGCTCGTGCAGGGTGCCGGACAGTTCCACGGTCAGCTCCAGGTCGACCTCGGGATGGTCGTGCCGGAAGCGCTCCAGGATCTCCGGCAACCGGGTGAGGACGAAGTCCTCCGAGGCGCCGAAGCGCAGCCGCCCGCGCACCCGGGTGCCGGTGAAGAACGCCGTCGCCTGCTCGTGCACCTCGAGCATTCGGCGCGCGAAGCCCAGCATGGCCTCGCCGTCCTCGGTCAGCTCCACCGAGTGGGTGTCCCGGGCGAAGAGCTGGCGGCCGGCGGCGTTCTCCAGCCGCCGCACGTGCTGGCTGACCGTCGACTGGCGCAGCCCCAGACGCCGGGCGGCCTGCGTGAAGCTCAGCGTCTGCGCCACGGCCAGGAAGGTGCGCAACTGGGAGGGCTCGTACACACCGCCAGCCTAGCCGTGGTCATCGCGGAACATGATGACAGTCAGAGTGGTGTGCCGGATTCCCGATCGGCGCGGAGAGGAGGACCATGGAAAGGGCCCCCGGGCCCGTGGACGTACCCGACGAACAGCGAGTGGAGCACCGTGAAACGCCCGCACTGGCCGAGCTGGATGCCGATCGACCCGTACATCGTGCTGCTGATCGGCACGGTGGGACTGGCGGCGCTCCTCCCGGCCCGCGGGACGGGCGCGGACGTCGCCTCCGGGGCGTCCACGGCGGCGATCGCCTTCCTGTTCTTCCTCTACGGCGCCCGGCTCTCCACCCGCGAGGCGCTGGACGGCCTGCGCCACTGGCGTCTGCACGGCACCGTGCTGGCCTGCACCTTCGTGATCTTCCCGGTGCTGGGCCTCGCCGCCCGCGGACTGGTCCCGGTACTGCTGACCCAGCCGCTGTACCAGGGGCTGCTGTTCCTGACGCTGGTGCCGTCCACGATCCAGTCGTCGATCGCCTTCACGTCGATCGCCCGCGGCAACGTGCCCGCCGCCATCTGCGCCGGCTCCTTCTCCTCCCTGGTCGGCATCGTCGCGACCCCGCTGCTGGCGGCCGCCCTGCTGGGCAGCAGCGGCGGCGGGTTCTCCGCCGACTCGCTGGTGAAGATCGTGCTGCAACTGCTGGTGCCGTTCCTCGCCGGGCAGGTGCTGCGCCGGTGGATCGGCGGCTTCGTCGCCCGGCACAAGAAGGTGCTGGGCCTGGTCGACCGCGGCTCGATCCTGCTGGTCGTCTACACCGCGTTCAGCGAGGGCATGACCCAGGGCATCTGGCACCAGGTCAGCGCGGTCCGGCTGGGAGCGCTGCTCGCCGTCGAGGGCGTGCTCCTCGCCGTCATGCTGCTGCTGACCTGGTACGGCGCCCGGGCGCTCGGGTTCGGCCGGGCGGACCGGATCGCGATCCAGTTCGCCGGTTCGAAGAAGTCCCTCGCCTCCGGTCTGCCGATGGCGAGCGTGCTGTTCGGCGCCCACGCCTCGCTGGCCGTGCTGCCGTTGATGCTCTTCCACCAGATGCAGCTCATGGTGTGCGCGGTCATCGCCAAGCGGCGCGCCCGCGACCCGGAGGCCGCCGACTCACCGGCCGGGCCGGCCTCGGCGTCACGCACGGCGGTCGGCACCGGCTCCCGCTGAGCCCCGCCCGGCCGATGCGGGCCGTCGGCCCCGGGGCCGGCACCGAGCGCGGGTCCAGGGGCCGTCGTCGGCCGTGGACCCTCGTGGCCGTCGCGGGGCTGTGGACCGGTGTCCGGGCGTCGCGGGCTGTGGACCGGTGTCCGGGCGTCGGGCGTGGCTCCCGTGTCCGAGGGCGGCCGGGTACACGCGGCCCGCGGCAGCCGTTGCGCTGGGGCCCGTCGCGGGCCCGCGACCCCGGAGCCGGCCGTCGGCCGGGGCGCCGGTGTCGGCCGTCGGCCGGGGCCCGGTGTGCGTCGGCAGACGCTGATCCGGAGCCCGTCGTCAGCCGTGGCCCCGGCTCGCCGGGTCAGCCGCCGACCCGGTCCAGCGGCAGCCACAGCACGGTGTCCTTCGGGGACCGCAGCACCTTCGGGTCGGACAGCTCCGCGTCGGACAGGGCGCGGTTCCAGACGCGCACCTCGTCGATCGCGCCGGTGAAGAGGGCGCGGCTGTCCATGCGCTGGCCGATGTGCACCCCGAAGGGGGAGTTGCGGCTGACCGAGCCCGGCACGTCGGCGGCGGCCGTCTCCGTGCCGTCGACGGACAGCGACAGCCGGCCGCCGCCCCGGCGCAGCACCGCGTGGTGCCACTCGCCGTCGTTGTACGCGGTCGTGGTGCGCACGTAAGCGGTGCGCGGCGCGGCCGCGCCGTCCCGCACCGTGATGAGGCCCTGCACCCTGCCGTTCGCCGGCTCGCCGCGCAGCCACACCTGGGGCTGGCTGGTGCCGATGCCGCCCATCCACAGCAGCGGCTGCTCCCCGGCGGCCGCCGTGTAGCGGAACCACAGCGACGCGGTGAACTCCCCGGCGCCGAGCGGAAGCCCGGCACGGAAGGGCAGGCGTACGGCGTCGTCGGTGCCGTCGAACCGGAGCGCGCCGTCCGACACGCCGTCGGTACTCGCGGCGCCGCCGAGCACCGCCGCCGGGCGGGCGTGCGGGGCCAGGTCGGCGGTGTGCGGATCGGGGCCGCGGCGCGGGGCGAGCCAGTCCTCGGTGAAGCGGGCGAAGCGGATCTCGTCGCGCGCGTCGGCCGCCCCGCCCTCGTACAGCAGGCCCACCGTGTCCCGGCCCGCCCGCACGAGGTCCGAGTAGCCGGACCAGTCCGCGGTGACGACGGTGCCGCGGTCCACACTGTCCCAGGTACGGCCGCCGTCGTAGGAGGAACGGATCATCATCGTGCGGCGGCGGTCGGGGTCGGCGGGGCAGGAGAGCAGCAGTCGGCCGCCCAGCCGGAGCACGGCGCCCTGCACCTGCGGCGTGTAGAGGTCCGGCAGGCCGTGGAAGGGCGCGGCGAAGCTGCCGCCGCCGTCCCGGCTGACGGCCTGGGTGCGGTGGCCGAGGTCGGTGCCGTCCTGCTCCCGGCCGCTGACCAGCACGGAGCCGTCCGTGCGCTCCGTGAGCGTGAGTTCGGACGGCTTCTGCCGGAACGTGCCGTCGGCGGCGATCGGCCAGGTGTCGGTGGCGCCGACACGCCAGTGGCCGCCGTGGTCGTCGCTGACGACGAGCGCCGCGTGGTTGGCGGTGACCCGGCTGCCGTCCCAGGTCTCGGTGTTGACGCCGAACACCAGCCGGCCGGCGTACCGGCCCCGGGTGAGCTGGACGCCGTGCACCGGCCCGGTCGCGTACCAGGAGTTCCAGTCGGGGGCAGGATGTCGGGGCTCAGGTCACGCGGCTCGGACCAGGTGAGGCCGTCGTCGTCGCTGTACTGCAGATGCGGGGTGCGGTCGCAGGGCACGGCGCAGCCCGCGCTGTCCGTGCGACCGGTGTTGTACGTCTCCGCGAGCCACACCCGGCCGGTGTCCCGGTCCACGACCGGCGCCGGGTTGCCGTGGGTGTCACCGGCGCCCTCGTTGACCACCCGCAGCGGGCCCCAGGTGCGGCCGCCGTCGGTGGAGCGCTTGAGCACGATGTCGATGTCGGCCGCGTCCCGCAGTTGAGGACCCGGCCCTCGGCGAACGCCAGCAGCGAGCCGTCGGCGGCCCGGACGACCGCCGGGATCCGGAAGCAGGCGTAACCGGGGTCCTGGGCGGCCTTGAAGAGCACCTGCTGCTCGAACGCGGGCGTTGCCCGGCCCGGTTCGGCGTGTGCCGGTCGGGGATGGGCCAGTGGCACCGCGAGCAGCGCGGCCGCGACGGCGGTGACGGCCGGCGCACGTCCGAGGCGGGCGCGAAGCAACGATCTCGCACGGGCGCGGAGACCTGACGGCATGGCGAGGCCTGCCCTTCGTCGGCCGGACAATCGGACATCCGGACATCCCATGTCCAACATGCGCTCTGTCGACGGTAGTTGGGGCCCCGTCACCCCACAAGGAGCGTGCGCCACCGGAAGTGCGCGGCGCCGCTACGGCCGCAGGACGACCTTGCCGAGGTTGGTCCGTGCCGCGATCGCCTCGTGCGCCTTCGCGGCGTCCTCCAGCGCGAACTCGCCGTGCACGGCGGGCTTCAGGGTGCCGTCGGAGAACAGCCGCCACAGCTCCCGCCGCCACCTCTCGTACAGCTCCGGCCGGCCGCGGGCGATCAGCGCCATCTGGAAGCCGATCACCGACTTGGCGCCGACGAGCAGGTCGTACGCCCGGACCGTGCCGCCGCCGGAGCTGTAGGCCACCAGCCGGCCGTGCGGGGCGAGCGCGGCGAGAGCCGGGGCGAGCAGGTCGCCGCCGACCGCGTCCAGCACGCAGTCGTACGGCTCTCCCCACCGTTCGTCGCCGTACCGGACGCAGTCGTCCGCGCCGAGCGAGCGGACGAAGCCCGTCTTCGCCGGATCGGAGACGGCGCCCACCACCCGCCGCGCACCCCGCACCCGCGCCAGCCGCACGGCGAGCTGCCCGACCCCGCTCGCCGCGGCCGTGACCAGCACCGCCTGCCCGCGCACCGGACCCGCGGCGTCCAGCACGCCGAGGGCCACCAGTCCGCTGCGCACCAGCGCGACCGCGTCGACGCAGGTCGCGTGGTCGGGGACGGGGAGGCCATCGCCTCCCGCAGCAGGGCGAAGTCGGCGTAGCCGTGGCCGAAGCACAGCCCGGTCACCCGGTCGCCGGTCCGGAAGCGGCTCACGCCCTCGCCCGCCGCCACCACCGTGCCGGCGACCTCGCCGCCCAGTGGTACCGGCTCGGCGGCCTCGGCCACCTTGCGGACGACGGGCAGCGTGACCCCGACCGCCTCGCAGCGCACCAGCAGCTCCCCGGCGCCGGGCTCGGGAACGGCGGCCTCCTCCACGAAGAGCGGACCGCCGGCGGACTCGTAGCGGACGCGACGCATCGCAGCCTCCAGACGCCGGACGCGTTCCGGCGGGTCGTTGGAAATCCCCATAAATTCATTGGGAGGCCCAACGGTACTGGAAGATTCGTTGGGAAGTCCAAGGATTTCCGGCTAGGCTGCCGTCATGGCCGAAGCACCCCTCCCCGCCATCCGTGCCCTGCCCAGCTGGGTCCTCGGCCGGGCCGCCGCCCGTGGCCGCGCCCTGGTCGCCGACGCTCTGGCGGCCGAGGGCATGAGGATGTGGCACCACGTGGTCCTCTCCGCCGTCCGCGATCTGGCGCCCGTCGCCCAGGCCGACCTCGGCCGCGGGGTCGGCCTCGACGCCAAGGACCTGGTCGGCGTCCTCAACAACCTGCAGTCCGCCGGTCTCGTCCTGCGCGACCCGGACCCCAAGGACCGGCGCAAGAACGCCGTGTCCCTCACCGAGGACGGCGCCCGTCTGCTCGTCCGCTGCGAGAAGGCGGCCCGCGAGGCCAACGACGAACTGCTCGCCCCGCTGTCGACGACTGAACGCGATCAGTTCATGGGCCTGTTGATCCGGATTTCCGGCACCGTCGGCTGACGGCGGTTAACGTTCCGTCATGACCGCAGCCCCGCGCTCGATCCCCGGCGCACCGCCCTCGTCCTCGTCGACCTGATGGACCGCGTCGTCGCGCTGCCCCTGGAGCCCCGCAAGGGCACCGAGGTGCTCGCCACCGCGGAAGAGCTGGCCACCGCATTCCGCGCGGCCGGGTCGCTCGTCGTGCTGATCCGGGTGGAACGCCCCGCGGTCGCCGAGCAGCCGCCCGGCAGCGGTCTGGTGGCCGGGCTGCGCCGGGACGGCGACGTGGAGGTGGTCAAGCGCACCATCGGCGGCTTCCAGGGCACCGACCTCGACCAGCGGCTGCGCGAACGCGGGGTCGGCACCCTGGTGTTCGGCGGCATCGCCACCAACCTCGGCGTCGAGTCCACCGCCCGCGCCGCCGCCGACCTCGGCTACGACCTGGTCTTCGTGGAGGACGCCATGGCCGCGCTCACCGCCCCCGAACACGAGGCCTCGGTCCGGCTCGACTTCCCCCGGCTGGGCACGGTGGTCAGGGCGAGCGACGTCCACCTGACGCGCGGCTGAGCGGGACGCGCCGGCGCGGTCCGTGTACGGCGGGGAGGCCGATCGCCCGCGGCCCGCGGGCGGCGGAGCGGCCGGCGGGCCGCGTCCCATGTGGCCCAGGACCCGATCCACCGCGCCCCGCGCGCGGCCGATGGGCCCAAGGGTCGCCCGTCGATCAGCGGGACCCCGCTGCCCTCTGCGCAGCGGGACCCCGCTGCGCAGAGGGCACTCCCCGTCGGCAGGGGCCCCGCCGTCGTGCCGCGGGGGACCGGTCAGCTCTGCGTGGCCGTGGTCGGCAGGGCGACGCGGTCCTCGCCCGCGTACACGTTCATCGAGCTGCCCCGCAGGAAGCCCACCAGGGTCAGGCCCGTCTCGGCGGCCAGGTCGACGGCCAGCGACGAGGGCGCCGATACGGCCGCGAGCACCGGGATGCCCGCCATCACGGCCTTCTGCGCCAGCTCGAACGAGGCACGGCCCGAGACCAGCAGGATCGTCCGCGACAGCGGCAGGTCACCGTGCTGCAGCGCACGCCCGACCAGCTTGTCGACCGCGTTGTGCCGCCCCACGTCCTCCCGGACGTCCAGCAGCTCCCCGTCCTCGCGGAACAGGGCCGCCGCGTGCAGGCCCCCGGTGCGGTCGAAGACCCGCTGGGCCGCCCGCAGCCGGTCGGGCAGACCCGCCAGCAGCTCGGGGGTGACCCGGACCGGGGGAGTGTCGGCGATCGGCCAGCGCGTGGTGGTGCGGACGGCGTCCAGGCTGGCCTTGCCGCACAGCCCGCACGAGGAGGACGTGTACACGTTCCGCTCCAGGCTGAAGTCCGGCAGCACCACGCCCGGGGCGGTCTTCACGTCGACCACGTTGTACGTGTTCGAGCCGTCCGCCGTCGCACCCGCGCAGTACACGATGTTCTGGAGGTCGGACGCGGTGCCCAGCACGCCCTCGCTCACCAGGAACCCGGCAGCCAGCGCGAAGTCGTCGCCCGGTGTGCGCATGGTGATCGCGAGGGGCTTGCCGTTCAGCCGGATCTCCAGCGGTTCCTCGGCGACGAGCGTGTCCGGCCGGGTGGAGACCGCTCCGTCCCGGATGCGGAGGACCTTGCGGCGTTCCGTGACTCGTCCCATGTCCTGATCAGCCCCGGTTCTGTACGTGCTGGTGGCCGAAACGGCCCTTGATGCGGAGGTTGCCGTGGGTCACCGGGTTGTCGTGCCGTGAGGTGACCTCGGCCATCTCATTGTCCTGCACATGGAGCGTGGGGTCGCAGCCCACACCGCGGTGGGCGCGCCTGCGGACGCATTCGGTCACACCGCCGCCCATGCACTCGAAGAGCGCCATCCTCGATGTCACTCCGGGCGGAGGCCGTACTCCGCCAGGCACCCGAGCAGCTCTTGGCGAGGGGTCTCGACAAGTCGTCCTCCAGTGAAGCGGACGTCGTTCGTCACCTCTGCCACGCACTCAGGCGGCGGAACGAAGGACTGCGCCTCCTCGTCGGTGGTGAACTCGGCTTCAGCGAGGACCAGACCCTGCAGGGGACCGTCGAAGACGTCGACGCCCAAGGGAGGCACGCTGAAACGCGTCTTGGACAGCACCACGGCCGGCAGCGAGGCGAGCAGGTCGTACTCGGCCGACGACAAGTAGGTGTTGGTGATCAGGCCCTGAACACCGCCCGGACGGGAGATCGGCACTTTCTGTGTGAGTTTGCGTTCGCAGCTGCCGTCCGGGAAGTCGGCACGTCGCAGCCGCAGACGTGTTCCCACCAGATACCGGTCGGTGATCACCCGGGTGTCCGTCACTGTCGACGGCGTCGGCGGTCCGGCCAGCAGGAACCGCCTCTCCCGCTCGACGCGGGCATACTTGCCCGGGTAAACCGACTGACCTCGAATCCCACCGGCCTTGTCCATCATCAGGACAGCTTCTCAGCTGCTTCTCCCCGTTCGCCTCGCCCTTTTCCCGATACTGCAGAGTCCGGCGAGAAGTGCGCGCGGCCAGTATCAGCGAGAGACCTTTGGCCGGCCCGCACGCCGCGTACGCGTTGGCCTTCAGACCCAGGAACACCACGTCGGCCGGGCCGGCCTCGGCCGGGTCGTCGCCGGCGCCGGGGTGCGCGGTGAAGCCGCCGCGCGGGCTGAACGCCCTTACTACGTAGCGCTTCACGGCCGCGATACGCGGTCCACGGGCTATGAGGTGCACATCGGCGCCGGCACGGTGGAGCGCGGCACCGACTCGGGCGCCGATCGCACCGGCGCCGAGGACATGGAGGGAGGCGCGGCAAGGGTTCGCGCGGCGACCGTTGAGCGCCTGCCGCATACCGTTCACCGCATACGGTCGACGGCGCTTCTTCTCAACTTCCGGAACCGGTCCTGCCGTTCCGCGCCATGAGCAGCCCCCCTGTCGCACCCCCGGGCTGGAGCCGCTGGCTGGTCCCGCCCGCCGCCCTGTCCGTCCACCTCTCCATCGGCCAAGCCTACGCCTGGAGCGTGTTCAAGCCGCCGCTCGAGTCGGCACTGCACCTCGACGGCACCCGCAGCGCGCTGCCCCTCCAGCTCGCGATCGTCATGCTCGGGCTGTCGGCCGCGTTCGGCGGCACGCTGGTCGAGCGCAACGGGCCGCGCTGGGCGATGACCGTGGCCCTCGTCTGCTTCTCCTCCGGCTTCCTGCTCTCCGCGCTCGGCGCCGAGACGCGGCAGTACTGGCTGATCGTCCTCGGCTACGGCTTCGTCGGCGGGATCGGCCTCGGCATCGGCTACATCTCGCCCGTGTCCACCCTGATCAAGTGGTTCCCGGACCGGCCCGGCATGGCCACCGGCATCGCCATCATGGGCTTCGGCGGCGGCGCGCTGATCGCGTCGCCCTGGTCGGCGCAGATGCTGGAGTCGTTCGGCACCGGCCACTCCGGGATCGCGCTCGCCTTCCTCGTGCACGGACTGACGTACGCCGTCTTCATGACGCTCGGCGTGCTGCTCGTACGCGTGCCCCGCCCCGAGCGACCCGCCGAGGGAGCCCCGGCCGCCGACGGCGGTGTGCGCGTCTCCGCCCGCGGCGCCGTGCGCACCCCGCAGTTCTGGTGCCTGTGGGTGGTGCTGTGCATGAACGTGACCGCGGGCATCGGCATCCTGGAGAAGGCCGCGCCGATGATCACGGACTTCTTCGCGGACGGCTCCACCCCGGTGTCGGCCTCGGCGGCCGCCGGCTTCGTCGCGCTGCTGTCGGCCGCCAACATGGCCGGCCGGATCGGCTGGTCCTCCGCCTCCGACCGGATCGGACGCAAGAACATCTACCGCGTCTACCTCGGTGCCGGTGCCGTGATGTACCTGCTGATCGCCCTGTTCGGGGACGGCTCGAAGCCGCTGTTCGTGCTGTGCGCGCTGGTGATCCTCTCCTTCTACGGCGGCGGCTTCGCGACGATCCCCGCCTATCTGAAGGACCTCTTCGGCACCTACCAGGTCGGCGCCATCCACGGCCGGCTGCTCACCGCCTGGTCCACGGCCGGTGTGCTCGGGCCGCTGATCGTCAACTGGATCGCCGACCGCCAGGAGGAGGCCGGGAAGCACGGACCGTCGCTGTACGGGCTGTCCTTCGGCATCATGATCGGCCTGCTCGTCGTCGGTCTCGTCGCCAACGAGTTCGTCCGCCCCGTGCACGTCCGCCACCACGTCCCCGCCCCGAGGGAGGCAGCAGATGCCCAGCGACAGCAGCCCGCCTAGCCGGTCCGGCCTGATCCTCCTCGCCTGGCTGTGGGTGGGGGCACCGCTCGCCTACGGGGTGTACGAGCTGGTACGGAAGGCCACGCAGTTGTTCACGGGGTGAATGTTCGGGCGTCCGAGGGTGTGACGGAAGCCGACAACTCGGATGCCCGAATCCTGTGCCCTCGCCTGCCGCCGTACTCGCGAGTCACTGACCAGACTGATGGATCCCGCTACCCACGGCAACGAGGGGATCCCCGACATGCACGGCTCGCGCATCGCGGCCATCGGCCACTACCAGCCCGCCAGGGTGCTCACCAACGACGACCTGGCCGGCATGGTCGACACCAGCGACGAGTGGATCCGCGGCCGGGTGGGCATCCGGACCCGCCACATCGCGGGCCCCGATGAGCCGGTCGACGAACTCGCCGCGCACGCCGCCGCCAAGGCGCTCGCCGCCGCCGGCCTTACGCCCGGTGACATCGACCTGGTGCTGGTGGCCACCTCCACCGCCATCGACCGCTCCCCGAACACCGCCGCCCGGGTGGCCGCCCGCCTCGGCATCCCGAGCCCCGCGGCCATGGACGTCAACGTCGTCTGCGCCGGGTTCACCCACGCCCTCGCCACCGCCGACCACACGGTACGGGCGGGCGCCGCCACCCGGGCACTGGTCATCGGCGCCGACAAGATGTCCGAGGTCACCGACTGGAGCGACCGCAGCACCTGCGTCCTGGTGGGCGACGGGGCCGGGGCCGCCGTGGTGGAGGCGTGCGAGCCGGGCCGGCAGCCCGGGATCGGGCCGGTGCTGTGGGGATCGGTGCCGGAGATGGGCAACGCCGTGCGGATCGAGGGCACCCCGCCCCGGTTCGCGCAGGAGGGGCAGAGCGTCTACCGCTGGGCCACCACCCAGCTCCCGCCCATCGCCCGGCGCGCCTGCGAGCGGGCCGGACTCGACCCCGCCGACCTCGTCGCGGTCGTCCTGCACCAGGCCAACCTGCGCATCATCGAGCCGCTCGCGCGGAAGCTGGGCGCCGTGAACGCCGTGGTCGCGCGCGACGTCACCGAGTCCGGCAACACCTCGGCCGCCAGCATCCCGATCGCCCTGTCCAAGCTGCTCGAACAGGGCGCGGTCCGCAGCGGCGACCCGGCCCTGCTGTTCGGCTTCGGCGGCAACCTGTCGTACGCGGGACAGGTCGTCCGCTGCCCGTGACACCGTGCGCACCGGCGTGTGACGCGTCCGACTCCCCCCGTCCCTGGCCTTTCGTGCGCAGCAGACCGTAGGCGATAGACAATCGATACCGGCTCCATGGGCGCATGGCTGGGCACCGGCCTGCCGAGGAGGGGGACCGCGATGTCGTCGACCGGACTGCCGCAGGGAGCCCTACCCAAGCTCGAACGGCCCGGACCGCTGCGCGACCGTGTCTACGAGGCCCTGCTGGAACTCATCACCACCCGCGCCCTGCGGCCCGGCCAGCACCCCGCGAGCTGATCACTGCGATCACCGCCCACGACGCCCCGCGCGCCGCCGCCCTGAGGCGGGAACACACCGAGCACACCCGCCGCTCCTACCACGAGCGCGACACGGCCTGACCGCACCGGCCCCCACGCCGAAAGCCTCGTCGCACGGCTTCCGGCGGTAGCGGCCGGCCCCGGGCGGGGTGCGTAACTCCGGTGCCCGTCGTCGGCTGTATCGCCGGATTCACCGCCCCGAGGGCGGCACCACGGGCCACGCGGGTGCCATCGTCTCCGGCTCGGTCGGCTCTGCCCGGGCGAAGAAGGCCGCCCTGGAGGCGGCCGACGTCCGCGTCGGCGTCACTTCGGCCGAGAGGCACGGCTCGCCCTCGCCCTGCCGCGCGGCCGCACGTGAGGTCACTCATAGTGCGGACGCGGTCACTTTCGCAGATGTTGCCGCGGCAGTAACTTCCTTGCCGCGCCCCGAGCCCCCGCGGTCCTCCGCCGAACGGCCCCGGCGCCTTGCGACGTCCTGCCCGCACGGCGGCGCGAGCCGTGCGGCCGGACCGGCCACGTACCTCCCGCCCCCGACCGTGCACCGGAAGCGGAGCAACCGAATGGCACCCACCCTCACCCTCAAGAACGGCACGTCCTGGACCGAGGCCTGGCAGCGCTGCCTCGCCGCCGCGCCCGAGGCCTTCCGGGACGACCGCGTCCTCAACCTCTGGAACGCCGTCTGGCACGCCGACGGCCGGGCACTGCCCGCCATCAGCCCGGTCGACGGCACCCCCATCGCCGGCCCGCCCCGGCTGGACCGGGCCACCGCCCGCCAGGCCGTGGCCGCCTCCCTCGACCAGCACCGCGCCTGGCGGCACGTCCCACTGGCCGAACGCCGGGCCCGGGTCGCGGCCACCCTGGACGCCCTCACCGAGCACCGAGAACTCCTCGCCCTCCTCCTCGTCTGGGAGATCGGCAAGCCCTGGCGGCTCGCCCGTGCGGACGTGGACCGCGCCATCGACGGGGTCCGCTGGTACGTCGACGGCATCGAGCCGATGCTCGCCGGCCGGGCCCCGCTGGACGGCCCGGTCTCCAACATCGCGAGCTGGAACTACCCGATGAGCGTCCTCGTGCACGCCCTGCTGGTCCAGGCGCTCGCCGGCAACGCCGTCATCGCCAAGACCCCCACCGACGGCGGAGTCGCCTGCCTCACCCTGGCCTGCGCGCTCGCCGCCCACGAAGGGCTCCCCGTCACCCTGGTCAGTGGCAGCGGGGGAGAGCTGTCCCAGGCCCTCGTCCGGGCCCCCGAGATCGGCTGCGTCTCCTTCGTCGGCGGCCGCGACACCGGCGCCGCGGTCGCCACGGCCGTCACCGACCTCGGCAAACGGCACATCCTCTAACAGGAGGGCCTGAACACCTGGGGCATCTGGAACTTCTCGGACTGGGACGCGCTCGCGGCCGTCGTCCCGAAACTCTTCGACTACGGCAAACAGCGCTGCACGGCCTATCCGCGCTTCGTGGTCCAGCGCGACTCCTTCGACGCCTTCCTCGCGGCGTACCTGCCGGCCGTCCGCGGGGTGCGGGTGGGCCACCCCCTGGCGGTGGCGCGGGGAACCGACCCCTGCCCGGAGCTGGACTTCGGCCCCTTGATCAACGCCGCCAAGGCGAAGGAACTGCGCGACCAGGTCGCCGAGGCCGTCGACCGCGGCGCCGTACCCCTGTACCGCGGCAGCGAGGCCGACGCCCGCTTCCTCCCCGGCCAGGACACCTCGGCCTACGTCCACCCCGTCACCCTCCTCAACCCGCCCCGCTCATCCCCGCTCCACCACGCCGAACCCTTCGGCCCGGTCGACACGATCGTCCTGGTCGACACCGAGGCGGAGCTGCTGGCCGCGATGAACGCGTCCAACGGCGCCCTCGTCGCCACCCTCGCCACGGACGACCGGGCCACCTTCGACCGGCTGGCCCCGCAGATCCGCGCCTTCAAGACCGGCCACGGCACCCCTCGCTCCCGCGGCGACCGCGACGAACTCTTCGGCGGCTTCGGCGCCTCCTGGCGCGGCGCCTTCGTCGGCGGCGAACTCCTGGTCCGCGCGGTGACCCAGGGGCCCGCGGACGAGCGGCCGCCCGGCAACTTCCCGGAGTACCAGCTCATGCCCTGACCCCACGTCGCACGTACCCGGACGGTCACCGACCGTGCGGGGCGGCGGGCGGGTCCGAGAAGGCGCGCCGCCCGCCGCCCATCCCACGGATACGCAGGTGAAACGCACTCCGAAGTCTTGGTATTGTTGTCCATGTCGCCGCGGGGAACACCCCCGGTCAGGCGGCAGACACCTTGTCCGGGTGGCGGAATGGCAGACGCGCTAGCTTGAGGTGCTAGTGCCCTTTATCGGGCGTGGGGGTTCAAGTCCCCCCTCGGACACTCACCGTGGGAACACGGACAAAGAGGGCCACGACCTGCCGGGTCGGGGCCCTCGTCGCGTTCCCGGTCCGCGGGTGCCGCCGGCGGAGCGGGCGGTCGCGTCTTCGCGCGGCACACGGCCCCGTATCGTGGGCCTCATGAGTCGCTGGAAGGATCTGACCGGGGAAACGTCCGGGCAGGACTACGCCGCACGGTTCGCGGCCCTGGCCCGCAGCGGCACGGACGTGCACGGTGAGGCCCGGTTCTGCGCCGCGCTCGTACCCGCCGGAGCGCGCGTGCTGGACGCCGGGTGCGGTACCGGACGGGTCATGATCCGGCTCGCGGAACTCGGGTACGACTGCGTGGGCGTCGATCTCGACGCGTCGATGCTGGCGGTGGCGCGGGAGCAGGCGCCGCGACTGCCCTGGTTCCAGGCCGACCTGACCCGGTTCGAGCCCGGCCTCCTCGGCATCGCGGCGGACTTCGACCTCGTGGTCGCCGCCGGCAACGTGTTCCCGTTCCTCACGGCCGGCACCGAGGCCACGGTGGTGGGGCGTCTGGCCGAGGCCCTGCGTCCGGGAGGTCTCATGGTCGCCGGCTTCGGCCTGGACGAAGTCCACCTGCCCGTGCCGCCCGGCATCACGCTGCCGGAGTACGACGACTGCTGCGCCGCGGCCGGCCTCACCCTCGTCGACCGCTTCGCCACCTGGGACGCGGCCCCTTACGAAGGCGGCGGCTATGCCGTCAGCGTCCACCGCAGGTGAGGATCCGCGCGACGGCGTGATCACCCGCGCCGACCGGGTGTCCGTCGGACGCTCGCTCTGAGGACACGGACAAGAGGGCCTCGACCGCTGTGGTCGAGGCCCTCGTTTCGTGTGCGCGCACGACCCGCGTCAGCCGCTCGGCCGCTCAGCCGTCCGTCTCCGGTCCGGCGGTGCCGGCCTCGGGCTTCTCGGGCTGGGCGTAGAGGATGTCGCGAGCCTGTTCCGCGGCGCGGGCTAGGCTCTCGCCGACGAAGTCGACGAAGCGGGCGATGTTCTCGAGGCGCGCGGCAGCCGGGGTGTCGGGGCCGAGCAGGGCGACCCCCGCCGTGCGGTCTCGGCGAGCTCGGCGTTGGACCGGGCGGCGGCGATCATTCCCTGGTACCAGACGTCGTTGTCGACTATGTAGCGCTCGCGGCGGCGTTCGTCGCGTTCCCGGCGGATGAGGCCCTGGCTCTCGAGCTGGGCGATGGCCTTGGAGATCGACGCCGGGCTGACCTCGAGGTGCCGGGCGAGCTCCGACGCGGTGAGGCTGCCCGTGTCGTCGGTGTAGAGGCAGGTCAGCACGCGGGACATCATCTTCGGCAGGCCCTGCCGCATCAGGAGGGTGGTGAAGGCCTCCTCGTACTCGCGTACCGCCTGGGCGTCGCGGCCGTGGGCCTGCACAGCCGCCTGCGTGTCGCGGGGGCGGTCTGCCTGCGGCGGTGCGCGCGGTGTTCGGTCGCACGGTGGGCGAGGTCGGCGCGGTAGCCGGTGGGGCCGCCGTTGCGCATCACCTCGCGGGTGACGGTCGAGGTCGGACGGTCGAGACGCCTGGCGATCTCCGCGTAGGCGAGGCCGTCGGCCAGTCCCAGGGAGATCTGCTGGCGTTCCTGCTGGGTGAGTCGGCCTCCCGGCATCGCGGTCTCCTTCGTGTGTCCGTAGCGGCCCCCACCATAGCGTTCACTCTTGCTCCATTGCAACGAAGGCTGCGCGTATCGTTGCGTTACTGCTCCAACCGTTGCAACGATATTGGCACTTTCACCTGCACTTACTGTTATGCAACGCAACAAGTATGTTGCCGAAATCGTGAACGCAACGTAGCTTTTCCTCTGTCGGAAACGACGGGCCGCACGGGCCCGACGACACGGATGAAGGAGCACACCATGCAGAAGTTCGACACCCCCGCCCCGGTCGCCGCCGTCCTGGACATCCCCGCCGGACACATCCGGTTCATCGCCGCCGACCGGACCGACACCACGGTCGAGGTACTGCCCGCCGACGCCTCCAAGGGGCGGGACGTGAAGGCCGCCGAGCAGATCGAGGTCGCCTACGCCGAGGGCGTCCTGCGGATCGAGGCCCCGGCGGCGAAGAACCGGATCCTCGGCCACTCCGGATCGGTCGAGGTGACCGTCCAGTTGCCCGCCGGCTCCCGGGTCGAGGCGAAGGCGGCACTCGCCGAACTCCGGGGCGTCGGACGCCTCGGCGACGTCACCTTCGAGGGCGCGCAGGGCTCGGTCAAGCTCGACGAGACCGCCGCCGCCCACCTCACCCTCCAGGCCGGCGACGTCACGGTCGGCCGCCTGGGCGGCCCCGCCGGGATCAGCACCCAGAAGGGCGACATCAGCGTCGCCGAGGCCCAGCGCGGCGAGGTCACCCTGAGCACCCGGCACGGCGAGATCACCGTCGGCGCCGCCCGCGGAGTCTCCGCCTCCCTGGACGCCGGCACCGGCTACGGCCGGGTCCACAACGCGCTGCGGAACGCCGACGGCGTCCCCGGCCTGACCATCCACGCCACCACCGCCTACGGCGACATCACCGCCCGCAGCCTCTGAATCCGCAGACACCGAACAAGGGGGCACCTCTCATGACCGACCTGGCCATCGCGGCGAACGGGCTGCGCAAGTCCTACGGCGACAAGACCGTCCTGGACGGCGTCGACCTGGCCGTACCGGAGGGAACGATCTTCTCCCTCCTCGGCCCGAACGGCGCCGGCAAGACCACCGCCGTGAACATCCTCTCCACCCTCATCTCGCCCGACCCCGACAGCGGCCCCGTCCGCGTCGGCGGTCACGACCTCCGCACGGCGGGGCAGGCCGTGCGCGCCGCGATCGGCGTCACCGGGCAGTTCTCCGCCGTCGACGGTCTGATCACCGGCGAGGAGAACATGCTCCTCATGGCGGACCTGAACCACCTCACCCGGCGCGAGGGGCGCCGGGTGACCGCCGGGCTGCTGGAGCGCTTCGACCTTACCGACGCCGCGAAGAAGCCCGCCTCCACCTACTCCGGCGGGATGAAGCGCCGCCTCGACATCGCCATGACCCTGGTCGGCAGCCCCCGCATCATCTTCCTCGACGAGCCGACCACCGGCCTCGACCCGCGCTCCCGGCACAACATGTGGCAGATCATCCGCGAACTCGTCACCGGCGGCGTCACCGTCCTCCTCACCACCCAGTACCTGGAGGAGGCCGACGAACTCGCCGACCGCATCGCCGTCCTCCACGGCGGGAAGATCGCCGCCGAGGGCACCGCCGAAGAACTCAAGCGCATCGTTCCCGGCGGACACGTCCGGCTCCGCTTCACCGATCCCGCCGCCTACCAGAGCGCCGCCGGCGCTCTGCGCGAGGTCACCCGGGACGACCAGGCCCTCGCCCTGCACCTCCCCAGCGACGGCAGCCAGCGCGAACTGCGCTCCATCCTCGACCGGTTGGACGCCGCCGGCATCGACGCCGACGAACTGACCGTGCACACCCCGACCTCGACGACGTCTTCTTCGCCCTGACCGGCGGCGCAGGCATCCCGAACCAGTCCAAGGAGAACGCCCGATGAGCACCCTCGCCCTCGCCCTGCGCGACTCCTCCACCATGCTGCGCCGCAACCTCCTGCACGCCCGGCGCTACCCCTCCCTCACCCTGAACCTGCTGCTCACCCCGATCATGCTGCTGCTCCTGTTCGTCTACATCTTCGGCGACACCATGAGCGCCGGCATCGGCGGCGGCAGACCGGACCGCTCCGCCTACATCGCCTTCGTCGTCCCCGGCCTGCTGCTGATGACCATCGGCAGCACCGTGGTCGGCACCGCGGTCTCCGTCTGCAACGACATGACGGAGGGCATCATCGCCCGCTTCCGCACCATGGCGATCCACCGCGGCTCGGTGATCGTCGGTCACGTCATCGGCAGCGTCCTGCAGTCCGTCATCAGCGTCGTCCTCGTCGGCGCCGTCGCCGTGGCCATCGGCTTCCGCTCCACCGACGCCACCCTCTGGGAGTGGCTCGCGGCGTTCGGTCTGCTCGTGCTCTTCTCCACCGCGCTCACCTGGATCGCCGTCGGCATGGGCCTGGTCAGTCCCAACGCCGAGGCCGCGGGCAACAACGCCATGCCGTTGATCCTGCTGCCGCTGCTGTCGAGCACCTTCGTCCCCATCGACGCCATGCCCGGCTGGTTCCAGCCGATCGCCCGGTACCAGCCGTTCACCCCGCCATCGAGACCCTGCGCGGCCTCCTCCTCGGCACCGACATCGGCAACAACGGCTGGCTCGCCATCGCCTGGTGCCTCGCCCTCGCCGTCCTCGGCTACCTCTGGTCCACCAAGAGGTTCAACCACGACCCCAGGTAACCGCCATGACCACGCGGGGCACCCCCGCGACCCGTCCCACCCAGGGCGGCGTGCACCGACAACTGTCGGAGTGCGCCGCCCCGTTCGTCTGCCGCCCCACCGCTCCCGCGCCACCACTTCCGCTCTTCCGCACACGCGACCGCACGCAGGAGGGAGGATGGCCGCCATGACGGATGAAGGCCCCTCCATCGACTGCACGAGGCCGAGCATCGCCCGCGTCTACGACTACCTGCTCGGCGGCACGGACAACTACGCCGTGGACCGGGAGATCGGCGACGTGTTCAAGCGTGACCTCCCCGGTTCGGTGGCGATCGCCTTCGCCAACCGGGCGGCGCTCGTCCGCGCGGTCGCGGAGATCGTGACGACCACCGACGTACGGCAGTTCATCGACCTGGGCAGTGGTCTGCCGACCGCCGACAACGTCCACCAGGTCGCCCAACGGCACGCTCCGGAGTCCCGGGTCGTGTACGTCGACATCGACCCCCAAGTGCTGCTTCACGGCAGGGCGTTGCTGGAGGAGAACGACCGGACCCGGGTCGTCGCCGGCGACGTACGCAACCCGAGGACGTCCGTACCCACCCGGAGACCCTGGAACTGATCGACTTCGACCGCCCCGTCGGCGTCATCCTCAGCGCCGTCCTCCACCACGTCAACGACGACGAGGACCCGGCCGGCATCGTCCGCTACTGGCGCGACCAGGTGCCCCGGGCAGCTGCTTCTTCCTCAGCCACTTCCGCTCCGGCGACAACCCGGAGACCACGGAGGCCGAACGGGTCCTCCAGCGGACCTTCGGCCGCGGCCGGTGGCGCACCGACGAGGAGATCGCATCCCTGCTGGACGGCCTGGAGATCCTCGACCCCGGGATCGTCCCGGCGTCGCTGTGGCGCCCCGACGCCGCTGACGGCCCCGGGCTCCGCGGTGGCGAACAGGAGATCAGCGTCTGGGAGCGCCTCATCGCCGCGGGGCTGGCGCGGAAGTCCGGCTAGCCGGCGGAGGCGGGCTCGGCCCCCGAGGACGACGTCCGCCCCGTCGTCCAGGAGCCGTCGAACCGGTGAGAGGTGCTGCACCCGGGGCAGTTGGCTTGCATACTGATCTCGATCAACGCTGCCTACCCCGGTGGGGGCGGGCGCGCGGCGCGGGAACGTCGGTGATCGCCTTCTACGCCACAGCCGATGGGCGGGCGTGACAACGACCTTCCGACCACCCGCACCGCGGCATGCACCGCAGCCAATTCGCTCACCAACCGCACCCCCGTACGGAGTCACCCCATGTCCCGATGCAGACGTGCCGCCGGCACCGCAATCCTCGTCGCCGCCGTGCTGGCCGTCGGCGGCTGCGGGAGTGACGCCGAGCCCTCCGCCGCGGAGACCGCCTCCACCAGCGCCCCTGAGGACGTGACCGGGGACGCGTCGACCCCGTCCGGGAGCGGGTCGGACTCAAAGCCCGCACCGGAGGAGACGGCCGCCGAGGACGACACCTCGATCGAGGACACCCTGAGAACCGCCGGCGTCGACGACGACCTGGTCAACCGGCTCGGAGAGGTGGGCGACGCCAACAACTACGGCCTCGGGGAGGGTGTCGAGACAAGCCTGGAGGACCGCCGGCAACTCGCGGTCACCCAGGTCGACACGTGCCGCAACGTGTCCGTCGGCTACCGGACCTGGAAGGGCGTGCGGTACTCGGACGAGGCGGGCGGCGCGACCGAGGAACAGGCCGCGGCGATGGCCGACTTCCTGCGGACGGAGTTCTGCCCGCACGTCGCACCGTTCAAGGAGGCGGCTCTTCCCGAGCAGGCTCTGCGCGGGCCGGCCGAGGACGACCGCGGCGGCCGGGGACTCGCCTCGTCGGTCACCTGGTGGGACGGACGCTATCCGCGTGTCTCCTGGTCCAAGGCATGCGCGGCGCAGACGGGAATGCCCGTCAACGACCCCGTGGCCTACCGCATCGCCGAGGACGAGGTCGTCTGCGCCACCGTGCCGCCCGCCGCCGCGCTGAGGAAACACCTCATCGACCTGGACATCGTCTTCGCGTCCCCCGTCGGCGAGGACCGGGCGCTGCGGGCGGCGCTGGCCCTGCTGCCGTCCGACGCGGCGGCGACCGAGCCCACGGAGGGCACCAATCCCGACTGGTCCTACATGGACGGCGGCTGCCTGAACATCAACATCCGTACGGCCACGATGAAGAAGGTGCTGGACGGACTGCGGGACGATCCGGAGCCCTGGGCATCCGCCCTGTACTACTCCGAAGGGCAGATCGAGGACGGAGCCGTCGGCGACTACACCGGCAAGGTCAAGCAGATCTCGCTCTCGACAGGCGCCAACGAACCCGGAGCGTCGGGCGACCTGACCTGCTGACGGTCACGGCCCCGGAAACTCCGGCAACTCCTCCCCGGGCGCCCACTACGTTGGAGGCATGGCCCACGCGAAGACCTCCTACGTCTGCCTGCCCTGCCGGGCCTCCTACAAGCAGTCCTACGGCCCGGACAGGCTGCGGATCTGCCCGCGCTGCGCACAGTCGCTGATCCACGTCGGCTCCGCGTTCGCCGCACCCCGCCGCCGGGACACCGCCGCCTGGCGGACGCTGTCGGTGCTGCTGCACGCCGGTGTCCGGTTCCACAAGAACTGCTGCGACGGCGGGCCTGGTTACCGTCCCCGCAGCCTGAGCGAGGTCCGCGAGCGGATGGCGTACGCCCGGCGCACCGGCGAACCGTTCGCCGAGGCACTCGTCCGGCACGAGGTTCCGTGACGGCGAGGCGGATCGAGGCGGGCGCCGGTGGTCGAGGACCGACCGAGCACCCTCTCGGAGCCGCTCAGCCGGGGCAGCCCGGCGAGGTCTTCGCCGTGCCCCACCCGGCATCGCCTCCGCGCTGACCGCACCCGCCGCACACCGAATATTCGCTACTCGCCGCCCGGTCCCTTTCCTAGACTCGACACGCACCGCGCACCCCACCCGCACATCGGCGGCGTGCTCGGTGCGTCCACCCAACCGTGATCACCGAGGGAGCCCGGCCGTGCGTGACCGTACCGCCGTCGTCGTTCCCCCGTCGCGGTCCGAGGTGATCCTGGTGTCCTCGTCCGTCCGGTGCCCGCTGCGCGGCCGGTACCGGATGCCCGCGACGACCCTCTGACCCGGCTCCGCAACTCCTGGGCCTGCCAGGCCGTTTCAGGGTTCCCCGTGTCTCCTCGTCCGGGAAATCGCGCCGCCCCTTTCCTGATCCGCAGAAAGGCCACCGGCCGTGCGCACCAACCTCAGCACCCTCGCCGTCGTCCGCAACCTCGGCATCCTCGCCCACGTGGACGCCGGCAAGACCACCGTCACCGAGCGCGTCCTCTATGCGACGGGCACCACGCACAAGCGTGGCGAGGTGCACGACGGCACCACCGTCACCGACTTCGACCCGCAGGAACGCGACCGAGGCATCACCATCTTCGCCGCCGCCGTGAGCTGTGCCTGGGACGGTCACCGCATCAACCTCATCGACACCCCGGGCCACGTCGACTTCGCCGACGAAGTGGAGCGTTCGCTGCGCGTCCTCGACGGGGCGATCGCCGTGTTCGACGCCGTCGCCGGGGTCGAGCCGCAGAGCGAGTCGGTGTGGCGGCAGGCCGATCGGCACGGTGTCCCGAGGATCGCCTTCGTCAACAAGCTCGACCGTGCCGGCGCCGACCTCGACCGTGCCGTCGACTCGATCCGGGTGCGGCTGCATCCGGCCCCGCTGGTCGTCCAGTTGCCGATCGGCGCCGAGGACGGCTTCACCGGCGTGGTGGACCTGGTGCGGATGCGCTCCCTGGTGTGGGCCGACGGTGAGGGCACGGCGGTGGAGGGACCGGTGCCGGAAGAGCTGCGCGAGGAGGCGCTGCGACGGCGCCGGGCGCTGGAGGAGGCGGTCGCGGAGCTGCACCCGGCCGCGCTGGAGGAGTTCTGCGACCACGAGACCCTCTCCGCCGCCACCCTCGCCGCCACGCTGCGCGACCTCACCCGCACCGGTGACGGCGTGGTCGTCCTGTGCGGCTCGGCCTACCGCAACCGCGGCATCGAACCGCTGCTGGACGCAGTGGTGGACTATCTGCCGTCGCCGCTGGACGTGCCCGCCGTACGCGGTGTGCACGAAGGCACCGAGCAGCGGCGGCCCGCCGACCTCGAAGCGCCGTTCGCCGCCCTCGCGTTCAAGGTGAACGCGGGCGGCACCGGCCGCCTCACCTACGTACGCGTCTACTCGGGCGCCGTCGAGAAGGGAGACACCGTGCGCGACCCGGGCACCGGCCGTACCGAGCGAGTGGCGCGGATCCTCCGGGTCATGGCGGACCGGCACGTCCAGCTGGACCGGGCGGTCGCCGGTGACATCGTCGCGCTGGCGGGTCTGAAGTCGGCGCGGCCCGGCTCGACCCTGTGCGATCCCGGCGCCCCGCTGCTGCTGGAGCCGCCCGTGGCCGCCGAGCCCGTGGTGTCCGTGGCCGTGGAGGCGCGGCGCGCCACGGACACCGGGAAGCTGGCGACGGCGCTGGCGCGGCTGGCGGAGGAGGACCCCTCGCTGGTGGTGCGCACCGACGCCGAGACCGGGCAGACGGTGCTGTCCGGGATGGGGGAGCTGCACCTGGAGGTCGCGGTGGAGAAGATCCGGCGTGAGGGCGGACCCGAGGTCACGGTGGGCCGTCCCAGGGTCGCGCACCGGGAGACCGTCGTGCGCGGCGTGAGCGGTCATGTCCACCGGCACGTCAAACAGGACGGCGGCGCGGGCCAGTTCGCCCATGTCGTCCTGGACGTCGAACCCCTCGGCACCGAAACCGGCGCCACCGGCTTCGAGTTCCGGTCCGTCGTGGTCGGCGGGCGGGTGCCGCAGGAATACGTGCGCGCGGTGGAGGCGGGCTGCCGGGACGCCCTGACCGAGGGGCCGCTCGGCGGTCACCCGGTGACGGGGCTGCGGGTCACGCTGACCGACGGCTCCACCCATGTGAAGGACTCGTCCGACATGGCGTTCCGCACCGCCGGCCGGCAGGGGCTGCGCGTGGCGCTGAGCGTCTGCGCGATGACCCTGCTGGAGCCGGTCGCCGAGGTCACGGTCACCGTGCCGGAGGACGCGGTCGGCGGCGTCCTCGGCGACCTCGCCGCTCGGCGCGGCCGGGTCACCGGCTCCGGGACGCGGGGCGGAGCGGCGGTGCTCACGGCCACCGTGCCGCTGGCCGAGCTGTTCGGCTACGCGACCCGGCTGCGCAGCCGTACCCAGGGGCGGGGCACCTTCGCCACGCGGGCGGCCGGTTACGCGCCGGCGCCGACACCGCCGGTGAAGACGCCGGTCCGGTAGCGGGTCGGCCGGCCGATCCGACGCCCACGCGAGTGAAACCGCCCGCGGGCCGCACGCGAACCGCCCGCGAGCCGTACGGTGACCGCACGTGGGCCGCACCACGCTCGAGCGCGAGGCGTGGTGCGGCCCGCACGTGCCCGGGGCGAGGGAACGGCCTGCTCCGGGGGTCGGCAGAACGGAGAATCACCCTTGCCGGGCGATGCGGTCGCCGTCCGTGTCGGATGAGGTGGGCGTCGGACACCTCTGTCGATGCCGTACGGAAGGCGTGAGCCATGTGCCGCTGGCTGGCCTACTCGGGAACGCCGCTGGTCCTCGACGAGGTCCTGTACCGGCCGAAGCACTCGCTGATCGACCAGAGCCTGCACGCCAAGATGGGTGTCGAGACGACCAACGGCGACGGATTCGGCATCGGCTGGTACGAGGAGCACGCGCGTACACCGGCCGTGTTCCACGACGTCGGCCCGGCCTGGAGCAACCGGAACCTGAGGGAGATCGCGGGGCACGTCCGCGCACCGCTGTTCTTCGCCCACGTCCGGGCCTCCACCGGCACGCCCGTCCAGCAGACCAACTGCCATCCGTTCCGCTACGACCGCTGGATCTGGATGCACAACGGCGCCATCGCCGGCTTCCACGTCCTGCGCCGGGCCCTTCTCCTGGCCGTCGACCCGGAGCTCTTCCCGTCGATCGAGGGCAGCACGGACTCCGAGGTGATGTTCTACCTGGCCCTCACGTTCGGTCTGGCCGACGACCCGCCCGGGGGAGTGGCGCGCATGGCCGGCTTCGTCGAACAGCTCGCCCGGGAGCACGGTGTTGCGCCCCCGCTGCAGATGACGATCGCGGTGGCCGACGGGGATCAGCTCCTCGCCTTCCGGTACGCCAGCGAGGGCACACCCAGGTCGCTCTACTACAGCAGCAGGGTGGAGGATCTTCGGGCCCTGCACCCGGACACCGATTTCCTGCGGGGTGTGTCCGACGAGACCCGCCTGGTGGTGTCGGAACCTCTCGGTGATCTGCCGGGTGCCTGGCACGAGGTACCGGCGGGCACCTACGGCGTCGTCCAGCCCGGCCAGGACCGTCTCCACGAGTTCCAGCCCGAGATCCCCTGAGGGCCGCGCCTCACGCACACCGGAACCCGCATGCGCATCCGCAGCCGGCTCCGCACCCGCACCCTCCTCACACCAGCCGCCGGTCCAGCGCCGCCCGCCAGGCCGGTGACGGCACCGGCCCGGCGGGCGGCCGGGGCCGGCTGCCGCCGCGGGTGAAGAACGCGGCCAGCGGAAGCACCGCGGCGCCCACGGTGACCGCGTCCGGGCCGAGCCGGCCCAGTTCGATGCCGACCCGTCCCGCCGGGAACCGCAGGGCCCGCGCGAGGGCGTGCTCGCGGACCTGGTCCAGGAACGCGCCCCCAGCTGCAGCCCCGCCCAGCCGCCGATCAGCAGCCGCTCGGGCTGGAAGAGGTTGATCAGGTCGGAGAGGCCCGCGCCCAGGTACTCGGCCGTCTCGGCGAGTACGGCGGCCGCCACCGGGTCGGGTGCGCGGCCGTCGGCGGGGCGGGCCGCGGCGAGCAGTTCGGTCAGCGCCGTCTCCTCGTCCGCGTCGGCCGAGGGACGCCCTCCCGCCTCCCGCCACCGAGCCACCAGCGCCTCGGCGCCCGCGTACGCCTCCAGGCAGCCCCGGGCACCGCACCGGCACCGGCGCCCGCCCACCCGTACCGTGAGGTGCCCCCACTCCACCGCCCGCCCCTGGGCCGCCTCCTCCGTGACGACGCACGCGCCGACGCCCGAGCCGAACAGGACCACCACGGCGTTGCGGGCTCCGCGCCCGGCGCCGAACCACATCTCGGCCTGTCCGAGCGTCTTCGCGCCGTTGTCGATGAAGTACGGCACCTCCGGCGGCACTTGGCCGGACCCGGAGCGCCGGAGCAGCCGCTCCAGCGGCACCGCGTCCCAGCCGATCGTCTGCCCGTGGACGACCGCGCCCTCCGCCTCCTCGATGATGCCGGGCACGCCTATGCCCACGCCGAGCAGATCACCGGCGACCGGACGGCCCGCGCCGAGCACCTCGGCGATGCCCTCGTGCACATGGTCGAGGACAGCCTCGACATCGTAGCCGCGGGGCCCCAACGCCCGCTCCGCCCGCGCGAGTTCGCGCATGCCGAGATCGAACAGCTCCACCCGGACCCGGGTCTCGCCGACGTCGACGCCGATGAGGCATCCGCTGTCCGGCCGTATCCGCAGCAGCCTGCGCGGCCGGCCCGCGTCGGAGCCGACGCTGCCCGCCTCCTCGACCAGGCCGTCGCCCAGCAGTTCGGAGACGACGTTGCTGACGGAGCCCGAACTCAGCCCGGTCGCCGGGACCAGCGCCTGCCGGCTCATCGGTCCATCGAAATACAACCGTTGCAGAACGGTGCCCCGGCTCTCCCGCCGCAGGTCACGCACCGTACGGCCGCCCAGCCCTGCCACCCGACCTCCCTGGTCCGCGCTCGAATCCGGCCCGCCGGACCGGATACCGCTGCCGGATCCCTTGACGAGCGTTTCTCTTGAGGTTTAACTCACATCCTAAATTAAGCCATGAGGGGCTTCGGGAGCCGAACGGGGTGTCGGCCTTCACGACCAGCCCCGAGTGGTATCGACTCCCGGAAAGGGACACCAGGAGCCATGCGCAGCATCCGAGCCGCGGCCGTAGGCGCCGTCACCATGTCTCTCGCCCTTGCGGCTACGGCCTGCGGAGGCGGTTCGTCGAGCGGCGGCGGGTCCAACGATTCGCCGAAGACGCTCACCTACTGGGCCTCCAACCAGGGCGCCAGCATCGCGGTCGACAAGAAGGTCCTGCAGCCCGAACTCGACAAGTTCCAGAAGCAGACCGGCATCAAGGTGAAGCTGGAGGTCGTGCCCTGGTCCGACCTGCTCAACCGGATCCTCACCGCCACCACCTCCGGTCAGGGCCCGGACGTGCTCAACATCGGCAACACCTGGAGCGCCTCGCTGCAGGCGACCGGCGCGCTGCTGCCCTGGGACGCGGAGAACTTCAACAAGATCGGCGGCAGGGACCGGTTCGTCGACTCCGCGCTCGGCTCGACCGGCGTCCAGGGCAAGGACCCGGCCGCGGTGCCCCTGTACTCGATGGCGTACGCCCTCTACTACAACAAGGAGATATTCGCCGACGCCGGCATCTCCAAGCCCCGGCCACCTGGGACGAGCTGGTCGCCGACGGCAAGAAGATCAAGGCGAAGGGCAAGTCCGTGCTCGGCGCCGAGGGCGCCAACGTCTCGGAGAACATCCACCACGTCTTCGTCTTCGCCAAGCAGCACGGCGCCGACTTCTTCACCGCCGACGGCAAGCCCGACTTCACCAACCCCAAGGTCGTCGAGGCCGTCAAGCAGTACGTCGACCTGATGGCCAAGGACAAGGTCATCCCGACCGGTGACGCCGAGTACGCGCAGAACCAGTCCGTCAGCGACTTCGCCAAGGGCAAGCAGGCCATGCTGCTGTGGCAGTCCGCCGCCGCCAACCTCAAGTCGCAGGGCATGAGCGAGGACGCCTACGGCATCGCCCCGGTACCGGTGCGGTCCGGCACCCCCGGCACCGGCGCGCAGACCAACTCCATGGTCGCCGGCATCAACATGGCCGTGTTCAAGAACAGCCACAACCTCGACGGCGCCACGAAGTTCGTGAAGTTCATGACGAGCGACGACGAGCAGAAGATCCTCAACAAGGCCTACACCTCCATCCCTCCGGTCAAGGGGGCCCAGGCGGACGCGGCCTTCAACTCGCCCTCCAACGCGGTGCTCAAGACCACCCTCGGCACCAGCGCGGCGGCTCTGCCGCAGGTCGCCTCGGAGTCGCAGTTCGAGACGGCGGTCGGAACGGCCGTCAAGGACCTGTTCGCCGACGCCGCCGCCGGTCGCGCGGTGACCACCGACTCCGTCAAGGCCAAGCTGGAGAAGGCCCAGCAGCAGATGCCGGCGGCGTGACCCGAGATGACCTCCACCGCTCTGAAGGAGCCGGTGAGCCGGACGTCCCCCGGTGCCGCGCGCGAACCCCGCCGCCGCACCGGGCGGATCCGCCGCATCGGACTGCCGTACCTGCTGCTCCTGCCCGCCCTGCTGCTCGAACTCCTCGTCCACCTGGTGCCGATGGTCATCGGCACCGTGATGAGCTTCAAGGAGCTCACCCAGTTCTACATCCGTGACTGGGGCAGCGCGCCCTGGTCCGGCCTCGGCAACTACCAGGTGTCGGTCGACTTCGACGCGCCCGTCGGCGAGGCGCTGCTGCACTCGTTCTTCGTCACCGTCGGCTTCACCCTGCTCTCGGTCGGGCTGTGCTGGCTGATCGGCACCGCCGCCGCGGTCTTCATGCAGGACACGTTCCGCGGCCGCGGACTGCTGCGCGCGCTGTTCCTGGTGCCGTACGCGCTGCCCGTCTACGCGGCCGTCATCACCTGGGTGTTCATGTTCCAGCACGACAACGGCCTGGTGAACCACGTGCTGCACGACCAGCTCCACCTCACCGACAAGCCGTCGTTCTGGCTCATCGGCGACAACAGTTTCTACGCCCTGCTCACCGTCTCGGTGTGGAAGGGCTGGCCGTTCGCCTTCCTCATCGTGATGGCCGGCCTGCAGAACATCCCGAAGGAGCTGTACGAGGCGGCCGCGCTGGATGGCGCCGGGGTGTGGCAGCAGATCCGCCGCATCACCCTGCCGTCGCTGCGACCCGTCAACCAGGTGCTGGTCCTGGTGCTGTTCCTCTGGACGTTCAACGACTTCAACACGCCGTACGTGCTGTTCGGCAAGGCCGCCCCGGAGGCCGCCGACCTCATCTCCGTCCACATCTACCAGGCCTCGTTCGTCACCTGGAACTTCGGCACCGGTTCCGCCATGTCGGTCCTGCTGCTGCTCTTCCTGCTGGTCGTGACCGGCGCCTACCTGCTGTTCACCTCACGCGGACGGAGGGCCGCCGATGTCTAGCCCCGGCACCGCGACACCCAGGTCGCCCATGGCGCCGCCCCGTTCCTTCCTGTGGGCGCGGCGGATCTTCCTCACCCTGCTCACCGGCTTCGTCCTGGTGCCGGTGTACGTGATGGTGTCCAGCTCGCTGAAGCCGCTCGCCGACGTCACCGGCAAGTTCCGCTGGCTGCCCAGCGGGCTGACCATCCGCCCGTACATCGACATCTGGTCCACGGTCCCGCTCGCGAAGTACTTCGTGAACTCCCTGATCGTGGCCGGTGCGGCGACCGTCTGCTCGGTGGTCATCGCGGTGTTCGCGGCTTACGCGGTCAGCCGCTACGAGTTCCGGGGCAAGCGCGTCTTCACGGTCACCGTCCTGTCCACGCAGATGTTCCCCGGCATCCTCTTCCTGCTCCCGCTGTTCCTGATCTACGTCAACATCGGCAACGCCACCGGAATCGCCCTGTTCGGCTCCCGCGGCGGCCTGATCCTGACGTACCTCACCTTCTCCCTGCCGTTCTCCATCTGGATGCTGATCGGGTACTTCGACTCCGTGCCGCGCGACCTGGACGAGGCCGCGCTGGTGGACGGCTGCGGCCCGCTGAAGGCACTGCTCAGGATCGTGGTGCCGGCCGCCATCCCCGGAATCGTCGCGGTCGCCGTGTACGCGTTCATGACCGCGTGGGGAGAGGTCCTCTTCGCGTCCGTCATGACCAACGACGCCACCCGCACCCTCGCCGTCGGCCTCCAGGGCTACTCCACCCTCAACGACGTCTACTGGAACCAGATCATGGCCGCCTCGCTGGTCGTCAGCGTGCCCGTGGTGGCCGGCTTCCTGCTCCTGCAGCGCTATCTCGTCACCGGTCTGACGGCCGGCGCCGTCAAATGACCAGCTTCCCGTACCACGAAGGGACTTCCGTGTCCGAACGCATCGACCTCGCCGCACTCCCGCACGACTTCCTGTGGGGCACGGCCACAGCGGCCTACCAGATCGAGGGGGCCGTCGCCGAGGACGGCCGTTCGCCCTCCATCTGGGACACCTTCTCGCACACCCCCGGGAAGATCGCGAACGACGACAACGGCGACGTCGCGTGCGACCACTACCACCGCTGGCGCGAGGACATCGGTCTGATGCGCCAACTCGGCACCAACGCCTACCGGTTGTCCGTCGCCTGGCCGCGGGTGATCCCCGGCGGCACCGGAGCGGTGAACGCCAAGGGCCTCGCCTTCTACGACGAGCTGGTGGACGCCCTGCTGGAAGCGGGCATCACCCCGGCCGTCACCCTCTACCACTGGGACCTGCCCCAGGCGCTCCAGGACCGCGGCGGCTGGCCGGAACGCGCCACCGCCCTGGCGTTCGCCGAGTACGCGTCGGCCGTCGCCGAACGCCTCGGCGACCGCGTCAAGCTCTGGGCCACCCTCAACGAGCCCTCCTGCTCGGCCTGGATCGGGCACCTGGAGGGCACCATGGCCCCCGGCTGGACCGACCTGACCGCTGCCGTCCGCGCCTCCTACCACCTGCTCCTCGGTCACGGCCTCGCCACCCACGCGATCCGCGCCGCCGTCCCCGACGCACAGGTCGGCATCGTCAACAACCTCTCCACCGTCTTCCCCGCCACCGACCGCCCCGAGGACCTGGCGGCCGCCCGCCGCCACGACGGCCATGTCAACCGCTGGTGGCTCGACCCGGTGCACGGCCGCGGTTTCCCCGCCGACATGGTCGAGACGTACGGCGTCGAACTCCCCGAGCAGCCGGGCGACCTGGAGACCATCGCGGCTCCGCTGGACTGGCTGGGCCTGAACTACTACTTCCCGGCCTACGTCGCCGACGACTCCGACGGTCCCGCGCCACACGTCCGTTCGGTCCGCCGCCCCGACGTCCCGCGCACCGGCATGGACTGGGAGATCGACGCCGACGGCATCGAGACCCTGCTGCTGCGTCTCACCGAGGAGTACGGCGCGCGCAAGATCCACGTCACCGAGAACGGCTCGGCCTACCCGGACGTGGTCCGCCCCGACGGCACCGTGGACGACCGGGAGCGCCAGGAGTACCTGGAGGGGCACCTCGCCGCCTGCGCCTCCGCCGCCCGCAAGGGCGCCCCGCTGGCCGGCTACTTCGCCTGGTCGCTGCTGGACAACTTCGAGTGGGCGTACGGCTACGACAAGCGCTTCGGCCTGGTCCACGTCGACTACCGCACCCAGGTGCGCACGATCAAGGGCAGCGGACACCGGTACGCCGACATCGTCCGCGTCCACCGCGGCCAGCGCCGCCGGGCCGCCTGAGGCCGTCCGTCACGCCGGGCCGGTTCAGGCCCCCTCGATGCGCCGGGCCGCCTGAGTCCGGCCCGGACGACCGGTGGGCGCGGGTGCGGGAGCCCGCGCCCACCGGTTCCACGCCACCCGTTTTGGACTGTCATGCACGCGTCATCGCTCGCACCGCCGGATCCCCACCCCACCGAGGAGAGCCGCATGCCATCCCGAATCCCGCGCACCCTGCTCGCCGCCGCCCTGTCCACCGTGGCCCTGCTGACCTCCGGCCCGCTCGTGGCCGCCCCCGCGCACGCCGCCCCGGCCGCCGCCACCTGGGACACCGACCGCGCCGCCGCCGCGTACGCCGCGAACCCGGCCGCCGTCACCGCCTCCGGCAGCGAGAACTCCGGCACCGCCCCCGGCCTCGCCCTCGACGGCAACGGCGCCACCCGCTGGTCCAGCGACTTCGCCGACGACGCCTGGATCCGCGTGGACCTCGGCACCACCATCCGCGTCGACCGCGTCGTCCTGGACTGGGAAGCCGCCTACGGCAGGCGCTACGTCCTGGAGGTCTCCAGGAACGGCACGGACTGGACCCCCTTCTACACGGAGACCGACGGCACGGGAGGCTCCGTCACGGCCCACACCTACCCGCAGGAGGTCACCGGCCGCTACGTCCGCCTGCGCGGCCTGCAACGCGCCACGCCCTACGGCTACTCCCTCTGGAACTTCAAGGTCTACGGCGGCGAACCGGCCCCCGCCTCGACCACCCGCACCAACCTCGCCCTGAACCACCCGGCCTACTCCGACCACTACCAGCACGCCGGAAACTCTCCGGCGTTCGTCACGGACGGCGGCTGGCCGGCCGACCTGAAGTCCGACAGCACCCGCTGGTCCAGCGACTGGAACGCGGACCGCTGGGTCTCCGTCGACCTCGGCGCACAGTCGACGATCGACACGGTCGACCTGTACTGGGAGTCCGCGTACGCGGTCGACTACCTCCTCCAGGTCTCGGACGACAACCGCACCTGGCGCACGGTCCACGAGCCGACCGCCGCGGACATCGCCGCCCGCCGGGCCGACGTGAAGTCCCCGTCCGACGCGACGGGTCTGCACGACACGGTGAAACTGCCGTCCCCGGTCACCGGCCGCTACGTCCGCATGCTCGGCAAGGAACGCCGCTCCTTCTACAACCCGGCACCCGCGACGGCCCAGTTCGGCTACTCCCTCTACGAGTTCCAGGTCTGGGGCACGGGCGGTTCCGCCTCCGCCGCCTACCCCGCGCTCCCGGCCGACCAGCAGGGCGGCTACCGCACGACCTTCTTCGACGACTTCACCGGCGCCGCGCTCGACCGCTCCAAGTGGCGCGTGGTCCGCACCGGCAGCGAAATGGGCCCGGTGAACGGCGAGTCCCAGGCCTACGTCGACTCCGCGGACAACATTCAGACCCGCGACGGCAGCCTGATCCTGAAGGCCAGGTACTGCAAAGGCTGCACGAAGGCGGGCGGCGGAACCTACGACCTCACCTCGGGCCGCATCGACACCAACAGTCACTTCGACTTCACGTACGGCAAGGTCAGCGCCCGCATGAAGCTCCCGGTCGGCGACGGCTTCTGGCCCGCCTTCTGGCTGCTCGGCAGCAACGTCGACGATCCGTCCGTGTCCTGGCCCGCCTCCGGCGAGACCGACATCATGGAGAACATCGGCTACGGCGACTGGACCAGCTCGGCCCTGCACGGCCCCGGCTACTCGGCGGACGGCAACATCGGCGCCCGTCAGACCTACCCGAACGGCGGGACCGCCGACCAGTGGCACACCTACGCCGTCGAATGGACCCCGACAGCCATGCGCTTCTACGTCGACGACCGCCTGGTCCAGGAGACGACCCGCAACAAGCTGGAGTCGACCCGAGGCCAGTGGGTCTACGACCACGACCAGTACGTCATCCTCAACCTGGCCCTGGGCGGCGCCTACCCCGCCGGCTGGAACAAGGTGACCAGCCCCTACTGGGGCCTGCCGCAGTCCAGCGTCGACCGGATCGCGGGCGGGGAGTGCAGGCCGAGGTGGACTGGGTGCGGGTGGAGCAGAAGGGGTGACACCCGCCACACCCCGGGGCGGGCGGCCGGGCCGCTCACCGGTCGCCCGCCCCGGGCCCGGGCCCCGGTGGTGCAGCCGTGCCCGCGTCCGGCGACGGGTGGCCTTCAGCACAATTTGCCCGATAAGGGTGGGCGAATGTGTATAAGTGGATCGACGGGTGGTTGTGCCCCCTGGGTAACCAGTCCCGGACAATCCGAGATCAACGGCATGGGAGAAGAGTTTGACCCCGGTACGAATACGACGCACCAGGCTGGTGGCTGCGGCCGGCGTACTCGGCGGTGTGCTCGCAGTGACGGCTCTGGGCGGCACCAGCCACGCCGCCACCGGCGGAAACGGCGCCGGTGACCAGCAGCAGGCCCAGACCCCGGTGGCTTCGGCGACCCCGGCCGCCCCGGACACTTCCGCGACCCCGGGGGCGTCCGCGCCCTCGGCGGACCCGACCGCCACCCAGGACGTCTCCGACGCCCGAATAAAGATCACGCCCGGGCAGGGCGCCCACGATGTCGGGATCGACGACCCCGTCAGGGTGACCGTCAGTGACGGCAAGCTCACCAAGGTGACCATGACCGCCGTCGCGACCGGTGCCGAGGTCCGGGGCACCCTGTCCGCGGACGGCACGTCCTGGAAGCCGGACGGCCCGCTGAAGCGGGCGACCAGGTACCAGGTCGCCGCGGAGGCCAAGGACGACAAGGGCCGCTCGGCCGCCGAGAACGCCACGATCGCCACGGTGTCCCCGGCCAACGACTTCGTCGGTCACGTCTCTCCCCTGAACGGCCAGACCGTCGGCGTGGGCATGCCGGTGTCGGTCACCTTCAACAAGGCGGTCACCGACAAGGCCGCCGTGCAGTCGGAGATCCAGGTCAGCTCCAGCAGCGGCCAGCAGGTCGCCGGCCACTGGCTCAACGACGGCCGTCTGGACTTCCGCCCCGAGACGTACTGGAAGCCCGGCTCGACCGTCACCGTCGACATGAACCTCGGCGGCGTCCACAAGGCGGTCACGTTCAAGATCGGCCGGAGCCAGGTCAGCACGGTCGACGCGAAGACGAAGCAGATGACCGTCGTGCGGAACGGCAAGAAGATCAAGACCATCCCGATCTCTTCCGGCAGCCCCGAGCACCCGACGTACAACGGCCAGATGGTCATCTCCGAGAAGTTCCGGCACATCCGCATGAACGCCGCGAGCGTCAACCTCACGGAGAAGGACGGCAAGCCCTCGTACGACATCGCCGCCGTGCCGCACGCCATGCGCCTGTCCGACTCTGGCACGTTCATCCACGGCAACTACTGGGGTGCCGACTCGGTCTTCGGCAAGGTCAACACCAGCCACGGCTGTGTGGGCCTGAAGGACGTCAGGGGCGGCGGTGACAGCACCAAGCCCGCCGCCTGGTTCTTCGACCACTCACTGATCGGCGACGTCGTGATCGTCAAGAACTCCGACGACAAGACCAAGCTGGCACCGGACAACGGCCTCAGCGACTGGAACGTGCCGTGGAGCGAGTGGGTCGCGGGCGGCGCGGCCAACTGACGTCAGGGCGTTTCCACACCTCGACGTGCATCCCTTCCGCCGGGCGGCGGCCGACACCCTGTCGGCCGCCGCCCGGCGCGTGTCATGGGGGACGACTCGCCACGCGTGCAGAGGGCAGTGGATTTCGGCCGTTGGCGTCGGAAGTCGAACGCGCTGTCGAGCCCAACGGCTCATCTGCGCGACTGCGTTCTGCCCGGTTCGCCCGGTTTCGCTCGCTGAACCGGAGGGGCTGATTCTCGCCCGTATGTGAACGGAATCGACGGGAACCGTGTCGATCTTTGCCTGTTTTCTCTGACAACTTGTGCAGGTCCGGTGGCCGTTGGGGCTGTCGGCGCTTGTCTTGTTGTGGGGGAAAGCCATGCGCACACGTGCCCTCGGCACGTCTCTTCGTCATGCCCGGAAGAGATCAGGATCGGCCGCAGCGGTGGCAGCGGTGACGGTGGCGGCCCTGGCCGCGGCCGTGCTGCCGGCCTCGACCGCCACGGCGGCCGACGGAAAGCCGGTGTCGAAGTGGGGAAGCACAGCCCCGACTTCACGATGCCGCCGGTCAAGGTCGGCCCGAACCGGCCGGTGAAGTCGGAGCCGACGGAGAACCCGGCCGGTGCCGCGTACGACTCGTGGCTGCGCGAGCAGCGCGCCCACGCCAAGGGCCCCGCTTCGAGCCGCAAGAAGCACGCCGGTGTCGCCTCGGAGGCGTCACTGATGGTCTTCGTCCCGGAAGGACAGGGCGCTGTGCCCTGGCACCGCTCCACCGGCTTCGCCATCACCGACTCCCTTAACGCGAAGATCGACTACTCCACCGGCAACCTGATGCTGACGGCGACGGACTTCGACATCGCCGGTGTCGGACAGAGCCTGCGGCTGGCGCGGACGTACAACTCGCTGGACGCCCCGTGGGGCCGGGTCTCGCAGCGCTGGTGGCAGCAGTACGAGCGTTACCTGTCCTTCTTCAGCAACGAGGTGGTCTTCTACGACGCCTCCGGTGCCACCGTCCGCTTCACCAAGAACAGCGACGGCACCTTCACCACCCCGAAGGGCTACTCGGAGGACCTGAAGAAGAACTCCGACGGCACCTACACGCTGTCGAAGTGGAAGTCGGGGTCGAAGGAGACGTACGACGCGAACGGCTCCCTGATCAAGGTCACCGACCGCAACCACGGCAGCATCACCGTCGCCCAGCACGACGAGAGCGGCGAGAACAAGGGATTCAAGCTCACCGAGACGCGCTCGGGCCGCTGGATCGACCTCGTAGCGACCAGCGCCTCGCAGTGGCAGGCCAAGGACAACACCGGCCGCACCGCCGTCTACAACCTCGACTCGAGCGGCAACCTGGCCACCACCACGGACACCGAGGGCAAGACCGTCACCTTCGGCTACGACGACTCGGGCCGCGTCGAGAAGATCACCACCGCCGAGGGCCGCGTCACCGTCTTCACCTACGACGACGCCAACCGCGTCACATCGATGCTGCGAGCCACCGGCTTCAACGCCTCCGGCAGCACGGGCCCGACCTGGACGTACACCTACAGCGCCACCTCCCCGACGGCCGCCGGCACGACCACGGCCAAGGACCCGGAGCTCCACGCCACGAAGTACGACCACGACGGCGACGGCCAGGTCACCGACGTGACCGACGCCCTGGGCCACAAGCGGGCGACGAAGTTCGACGCCAACCACAACATCGACACCGCCACGGACGCGATGGGCTCGGGCACCACCCCGGGCAAGGTCACCGACTACGGGTTCAACTCCCGCAACAACCTCGAGACCGTCGCCATGCCGACCGGCGGAAAGACGGTGAACTCCTGGCAGACCATCGCCGGTGGTGACGTCCCGAAGGACTCCACCAACGCCGACGGCGAGAAGACGAGCTTCACCTACGACACGGTCGGCAACACGACCTCGGTGGCCCAGACCGGCACCGGCGGCGGCAGCGTCTCCTACGACTACAACCCCGCCACGCCCAACTGCGGTGGCTTCGAGGGCCAGCGCTGCGCGCAGAAGACGAAGATGACGTCGACGAAGACGGTCACCACCGACTTCCACTACGACGCCAAGGGCAACCTCGACTGGGCCAAGCCCCGGCGCCGCTGGACAAGACGACCTACACCTACGACGCCCTCGGCCGCACCGAGACGATGACCGACGCGCGCGGCATCAAGAGCGTGTACGTCTACGACAACCGCGACCGCATCAAGACCGTCTCCTCCACCAACGACACGGTCCGCTACTGGTACGACGGCGACGGCAACCTGACCCAGCGCTCGGACGGCACGGGGACGGTGAAGTACGACTTCGACCCGCTGCAGCGCGAGACGGTCCGCCACCTCCAGGACGGCTCCCAGACCCTGCTCGCCTACACGGCGGCCGGCAACGTGGACTACTACCAGGACCCGGCAGGGAAGATCGACTACACCTGGAACGAGGTCAACAAGCTCACCGAGCTCAAGGACCCGCAGGGCGCGGTGACCAAGTACGCGTACAACAACAACGACGTCCGCACCTCCACCACGTACCCCGGCGGCACGGTGCAGAAGGTCGACGTCGACGACTCCAGCCGCCCGAAGTCCATCAAGGTGACCTCCGACCAGGGCACCCTGGTCGACCTCGGCTACACCTACGGCTACGGCACCAACGCCGCCACCGACGGCAGCAAGATCCGCACCAGCACGGACAACGTCACCGGCCTCAAGCGCACCTACTCCTACGACGGCGCGGGCCGCTTCTCCTACGCCAAGGAGGAGAAGAGCGGCACGATCGCCGACTCCTGGCAGTACTGCTACGACCTGGCCGGCAACCTGACCTCTCAGGGCACCGATCAAGGCTGCCCGCGCGGCACCACCTACACCTACAACGACGCCCAGGAGCTCACCGCCAAGTCCAGCACCAGCGGAAGCTGGTCCTACGACGCCATCGGCAACGAGACCGCCGGCGCCTCCACCGACGACTACACCCGAACCGGCGAGACCTGGACCGACTACTCCCAGATGTCGTCGATCACGGTGAACGGCAAGGCGTACGCCGGGCAGTACGGCTCCACCGACCAGAGCGAGCGCATCCGCCTGGGTGACACCTACTTCCACAACGGTCCGCTGGGCCTGTCCGCCAAGTCGACCGCCGGTGTGGACATGGGCTTCAACCGCGAACCCGGGGGCACGCTGAACTCCATGACCACCGGGGGCAGGAGCTACTACTACCTCACCGACGCCATCGGCTCGGTGATCGGTCTGGTGGACGTGGACGGCAACAAGGTCGACACCTACACCTACAGCCCCCGCGGTGTGCGCATCCTGGCCCAGTCCTCCGAACCGGTCGCCCAGCCCTACCGGTTCGCCGGCAACTACCAGGACCCCACCGGCCTCTACCACCTCCAGGCCCGCTACTACGACGCCAACGTCGGCCGCTTCACCCAGCCCGACCCCTCCGGCCAGGAACAGAACCCCTACCTCTACGCCGAGGGCGACCCCGTCAACCGCATCGACCCGGCAGGCACGCTCAGCCTCAGCGGAGTGATGGACGCCGTCGGCAAGGGGGTGACGCCATCGCCGCCGGGCAGTTCGTCGGCCAGTTGGCGACCGGAGACTACAAAGCAGCGGCTGGAACCGCGCTCAGCTTCGCCGCGGACAAGGGCTTCACCGCCGGCTGCACCTACCTGACCGGCGGAGCGGGAGCGATCCCCTGCGCCTTCGGTGGAATGGCGGTCGGTCAGGCCACGGAGGCGGCCTACGAGGACGCCACAAGCTGAGTCCGCCGCCCTCTCGGGCCTCGCATCCAACGAAGGAGTTCTCATGCGGTATTCCGCTGCAACATCACTTGCCTACAAGGGACTTGGCGGTGTCCCTCTCTGGCTCCTGTTCGGGATCGCCATTGTGGCTTTCATCGTCTTCGGAGTCGTCCAGGCTCGCAAGAAGAAGTAGAAGGTGAAGTGTGAGCAGTGGGCGAGGCCTTCCCAGGTCTCCGCCCACTGCTCTTCGATCGGCGCACGCCGGTCCTGTGGCCGCTCTGTGCGGCGAGCGGTGACTCCCAGCGGCTGCGGTGGCAGTCACCGTTGGTGGCAGTGGGCTGGTCCCTTCCCGCGCGTGGGAGCGGATCCGGTGGTGCCTGACGCTTCCCGGCCACGCTCGCCAAGGCAGGCTTGAAGGCTTTGCGACAGCCGATTTCCGGGACAGCTCGCCGAGCCCTTCCTGACGTGACCATTTGAGACTGGAGGGACGGCGTGAACTCTGCGGAGCTGGCTCGCGGCGCACTGCCGGCGGCCCTTCCGACCTGGCTTCTTGTGGTGGTCGTCGTGTTGCTTCTGGCCGTGGTCCTCGTCCGCCTGCGCAGGAAATGAGGATGGCCCGCCAACGCCTGGGACACATTCCCCCATGGAAGCAGGAGGCATCAGCATGCGGAGAATTCTCCAACTTGCCAATGACCGGCCCGACGGGCCTTCCTGGTCCCCTTATCTGGCCATCGGCATGTGCGTCCTCTTCGGGCTCGTGGCGCTCGGCCTCTACACCCGAGATCGGCGACGGCGACGGGGCAGGTAGCGTCGGGCGGAGTCGCGCCGATCCTGCTGGGCATGACGCTCGACGGGCGCTGGCCGCCGTGCCCAGCTGGGGCGAGCCCCGCGCGCTCCGCCGCCCGTTCCCTCTCGAGGAGAGTCCTTCGTACTGCTAGGTGAGCATGGCGCAGCGATGCTGACGATATTGATAGGGGCTGGCGTTGTCGGGGTCATATCGGGAGTGATTAGCGTCGTCCTCATGCAGCGGAGACGCTGAGTTGTAGGAAATTCACCGGCTGGCTATTAGGGTGGCCATGCCACGCTGAGCCCCGCGTTCACCTGTACAACAGGCCCGGAAGTGGCGCACGGACCCTTCATGTCGAAGTTCGGATGCGTCTGGTGATGAACTGGAAGCCTTGTCCCTGCGGCGTAACGGTGGCCCGGCTTGGCCAGAGCGGCCGTGTCGCCGGCGCGGGCGAGATGTCGTCGAAGAGGAGCGACAGACAGAGGAGTCAGAGGCAGGAGATGGATCTGGTACTCGACCAGCCGCGCGGAGTCGCGCCGATCATGCTGGGCACGACGCTCGACGAGGCGGTCGCGGCGCCGTCCGGTTGGGGCGAGCTCCGCGCGCTGCGGCGCCCGAGCCGTAACTCCGCGAAGGCGGCCTGGACCCTCGACCGCGTCGGCGTTCAGGCCTGGCCGAGGGCGGCACCCAGGTCACCGCGGTCGAGCTGTGGTTGCCCGGCGAGGGCCGCACGTCCAGCACGCGCGTCCTACTCGAAGGAGACGAGACGAGGTGTTCACCACCCCCGCCGAGGATCTCTTCCGGCGCGCCACCGAGCTGGGTTGGACGGTCGACACGTCGGAGCCCGAGTACCCAGTGATCCCGGGGTCTCGCTGGGCTTCACCCGGCAGACCTCCCAGGAGGTGGGAGCGGGACGCCGACGGCCTGCCGGTGCACGTGACGTCGGTGCTGGTGGGCGCTAGGGACTATTACAACTACTCTTACGAAGAGCGGGGCTGAGTGCTGGCCCACAAAACGAGGCAGGCCAGTCGACGCGCCTCGTCTTTTCGCCTTCTCAGCCGGTCGAGGCTTGGAGCCCATTTTCGGACGCCTACACGGTCTTGCCGCGGCCATTGCGGCGGTCCGTGACGCCCCAGTCGTCGGCGAGGATGGTGACGAGGAGCAGCCCGCAGCCGGACTCCGCTTCGGGGTCGGGAGGAGTGGCGGCGAGGGCGGGCTGGCGTTCGCGCGGGTGTCGGAGACCTTGAGGCGCAGCCGTCCGTCATCCGGCTCGACCGCCAGGCGGACGTGGAAGTCCTCCGTGACGTGGCCGCCCGTCCTGACTACCGGACCTTCGTGGAGACCGGGTCGAGGTAGAAGAGGCACTGGATTGGGTTGAATTCGCTGACCTCGGCGACGAAGCGGAACTTGTCGCCTTCGCCGACGGTGGCGGGGACTCTCTTACCGGTCAGTTTTAGATCGAAGACGTTGACGTCCTCGTACTTGAAGGCCGGGCCGTCCGCCGTCTGCGGTCCCTCGTCCCCGGGGCCCAGCAGGAGGTCGTAGCGGGTGTCGTAGTCGCCGTGGGGCGCCATGTCGACGATCGAGCCGTCGAACGCGATCTTCCGGCCCTTGTACTTGGTCGCGAAGTCCAGGTTCGCTTCGTCGCAGTGGTCCGCCGTCTTCAGCAACGCCGCGAACTTCGAACTGTTCTGCGACGTGATCACCTCGGCAGCGGTCGACTCGATCTTAGGCGGCGTCGAGGTCGGCGTCGGGGCGTTGGAAGTCTTCGCGCCAACGGCTGTCGACTTGCCTGACTGATCCTTCTTCTCGTCGCCTCCGCTGAGTGCGGAGGCGACGCCGATGACCACGGCGAGGAGCAAGAGGACGGCGGCCCCCGCGCCGATCAGGAACCGCGGCAGCGGCTTTTTCGCCCGACGGAAGGTGAGGGTGCAGCGAAGGGTGCCCGGGACCTGCTCCGTAAGCTCCCAACCCTCCTCCTGCATTTTCGAGATCGTCCGGCCGTCGATCCCGCGCACCGTCTTCACGGTTTTGTACTCGTACTTGATCTCGTCGGCCATGCGGCTCCGCTCCCCCCAAGGACTGCTCGCGCCAACTGCTTCGCGGGGCACGAGGGCTTCGCGAGGAACTCGGCGTCACCAACGACATCTTCGGCAAGTGGCACCGTGTTGCGTGCTGGCCGGTACAAGGATCGGCGATCTACTCGCGGTCCGGCCGGACAGTGCCGCCATCGACGTCGTTCACGAGATTAGCGCACTGCTGGGGACGCTCCGTGAGGTATCCGCGTCGGGGGAACCGGTGCTGTGACCTCGTAAATGGGCGGGTGAGGAGCGGGTGGCGAGAGCGTTGAGGTCGCTTTGGACGGCTGCTGTTCACGTATGTGACTCGAAGCGGGCCGCTCAAGGCGGCGGCCCGTACTAAAGGTTGATCCCAAAGCATGGGTGGCGTTGCTCGAAGTGGTATCGGCTGTTGCGCTGTGAGCCCGCCCGCCTGATGGCCAGGGCGGGAGGCGCTGTGCAGCTGCGCGCGACGGCCGCACTTCTCACAGGGATGCGCGACCGCCGCTGTGAGGAAGAGCGCTCAGGTGATGGTGAGAGGGAACCGCCGCCCGCGCGACACAGGGCGACCCCGCCCCCGGCTACTCCGGTGGCGTAGGCGTCTCGGCGTTCCGGTACATCGCCTGGACGTCCAGCTCCAGTTGTACGGTCGGGCCGACGACCGCGATGCCGCGGGCCAGCATGGAGCGCCAGTTGAGGGTGAAGTCCTCGCGGTGGAGCTCCGCCTTCGCCAGGGCCGCGCAGCGCAGCTCCTGCTCGTAGCCGCCGTTCACCGTGCCGAGGTACGTCGTGTCCAGGCCCACGGAGCGGCTGGTGCCGTGCATGGTGAGCGTGCCGTTCAGGGTCCAGCGGGAGCCGCCCCGGTAGACGAACCGGTTACTGGTGAAGTCGATGTACGGGTACCGCTCGACGTCCAGGAAGTCGGCCGAACGCAGGTGGTTGTCGCGGGTCTTGTTGCCCGTGGCGATGCTGGACGCGTCGATGCGTACCGAGACCTGGGAGTCGGTCACGTCCGGGGTGACGCGGATGCCGCCCGTGAAGCGGGTGAAGCGGCCGTGGACGTGTGCCATGCCCACGTGCTTGGCGATGAAGCGGATCGCGGTGTGCGGCGGGTCGAACAACCAGGTCCCGGGCGGCGGGAGTTCCAGCTGACGGGCGGGCACCAGTGCGATGCGAGCCGGGGTGAGGGGGTACCGGCGGCCATCTCCACGTTGCTGCGGGCCGGGGTGAGCCCCTCGGCCGATGCCATCACGCTGTAGGTGCCGGCCGGCAGAGCCGCCATGAACAGGCCGTACGGGTCGGTGGTGCCGCGCGCGACCACGCGGTGGCTGTCCAGCGCGGTGACCGTGATCTCGGCGCCGGGCATGGGCTGCCCCATGGGATCGACGACCTCGCAGCCGTACGCCCCCGCGCCGGCCGGCAGGGGTACCGACAGGCCCGGCGTGGCACCGGATCCGTCGCGGGAACGCCGACGCCGGAGCAGTCCGAGGGCCATGCTGTTCACCTTTCCTCGTACGTGTCGCCACCGCGGGACCCCGTCGTGCGTCGGTGTCCCACGGTCGCCGGTACACGCCCGTCATTGGTTGCGGGCGCGATGATGTCCACTATTCAACGATCATAGGCGGGCGGTGTGGGGAGGGCCGTCGCTGAGGGTGGGTTGTGGATAGGGCCTGCTGGGTGCTGAATCGCCTTGAAACGCCGTGATCATGGGCCGCGCGGTCGTTGTTGACCCGTGTTGATTTGCATCGGTGCTGTGGCGAAGGACACCCGGAACGGGGCCTTGTTCACGGGTGTCTCGCGAATCCGTCACGGAGCCCACACCTGCCACCGCCTCCCATGCCGGGCGGCTCGATCGCGTCTCCCCTGGACGGGGCTGCAGCGGTGCTGGGCAACGCAAAGGACGAACTGACGCGTTCGAGTGACCTTCTGCTGCCGTGGGGGATGCGGAGGTGCGCCGGGAGCGCGGTCTCCCAGTCGTCAACTGAACCGGATTTCGATGCCGTACGTATCTCTCGGCGTGCAAGGATCGCTCACCGTGAGCGCTACGGAGATCCACTCAGCCATGTCCGCCATGCCCGCTAACCGCACCCTCATGCGCCGGGCCGGGGCCGTCGTCGCCCTGGGGGCCGCCGGTGTTCTCGCCGCGGCCGGTGTCGCGTCCGCGCATGTCACCGTCCACCCGGAGAGCTATGCCAAGGGGGCCACGGACGGTGTGCTGACGTTCCGGGTGCCGAACGAGGAGGACGGTGCCTCCACCAGCAAGGTGCAGGTCTTCCTGCCGACCGACCACCCTGTCCTCGGCGTTCTCGTGCGTCCGCGCGACGGGTGGACGCCGAAGGTGACCACCACCAAGCTGAAGACGCCGGTGAAGACCGACGACGGGACCATCACCGAGGCCGTCTCCCAGATCACCTGGACCGGCGGGAAGATCGGGGCGGGGGAGTACGAGGACTTCGACGTCGCCTTCGGGGAACTTCCGGACAGTACGAGCCAGTTGACGTTCAAGACGCTCCAGACCTACTCCGACGGCAAGGTCGTCCGGTGGATCGAGGCGCCCAGTGGCGGTGAGGAGGCGGACGATCCGGCACCCACGCTCAAGCTGACGGAGGGCGGCGGGGAGGCCGCCGCCCCCGCGGCTGCGAAGAGCGGCGACACCGGCGGCCCGAAGGTGGCCGACGGGACCGACGACACCGCTCGGGAGCTGGGCATCGGCGGGCTTGTCGTAGGTGTGCTCGGGCTGGCCGCGGCGGCCTTCGCCATCGTGCGCGGGCGGTCCCCGAAGACCGACGCGTAGCCGATCCGGTCAGCGGCGGATCAGGCCCAGGTCCGTCGCCGTCGCCACGGCGGCCGTGCGGGAGTCCACGCCGAGTTTGGTGTAGGTGCGGGCCAGATGGGACTTGACGGTGCCCTCGGTGAGGTGGAGCCGCCGGCCGATCGCCTGGTTGGAGAGGCCCTGCGCGACCAGGGTCAGGACCTCCGTCTCACGCCGGGTCAGGGCGACGGCGGGTGCGCGGAGGCGGTTCATCAGGCGGTCGGCGACGGTCGGCGCCAGCGCGGTGCGGCCCGCGGCGGCCGTGCGTACCGCCGCCGCCAGCTCCTCGGGGTGTGCGTCCTTGAGGAGATAGCCGGTGGCGCCCGCCTCGATGGCGGGCAGCGTGTCGGCGTCGGAGTCGTAGGTGGTGACGATCAGGACCCGCGGCGCGCCGGGGCGGGCGGTGATGAGCGCGGTGGCCTCGGCGCCTCCCATGCCCGCGCCGAACTGAAGGTCCATCAGGACCACGTCGATGTCACCCTCGGCGGCGCGGGTGACCGCGGCCTCGGCGGTGGCGGCCTCGGCCCGCACGACGATGCCGGGCTCGGTCTCCAGCACGGCGCGCAGCCCGGCCCGTACCACCGGGTGGTCGTCGGCCAGCAGCAGACGGATGGGGCCGCCGGACATGGTGGGGGAGGGGGCGCCGGGCACGTCTCGGCTGGGTTCGCGGGGTACGGCCGGCCGCGGGTTGCCGGTCGCTTCCTGACTGGGCTTGCGGGGCACATCCGGGCCAGGGTTGCGGGACACGTCCGGGCTGGGGTCGACGGGCACATCCGGGCCAGGGTTGCGGGACACGTCCGGGCTGGGGTCGACGGGTACGTTCGGCCTGGGGCCGTCGGTCACGTCCGGGCTGGGGTCGCCGGGTACGTTCGGCTTGGAGCCGTCGGTCACGTCCGGGCTGGGGTCGCCGGGTACGTTCGGCTTGGAGCCTTCGGTCACGTCCGGGCCGGGGTCGCCGGGTACGTCCGGCCTGGGGTCGCCGGTCAAGTCCGGCCTGGGGCTGTCGGTCACGGGTGGGCCTCGGGTCGCTCGGGTCGTTCGGTTCGCTCGGGTTCGACTGCTTGGGGCGTGTGTGCGCCCGGGGCGCGTGGGTTCAGAGGCAGCCGGGCTGACAGGGACGTGCCCCGGCCCGGGGACGAGCCGATGGTGAGGGTGCCGCCCAGGGCGGCCAGCCGAGCGCGCATCGCGGCGAGGCCGAAGCCTCCGTCGTCCGGGTCGGGGGACGGCAGCGCGTCGGGGTCGAAGCCGGTGCCGTCGTCGGCGATGTCCACGCAGACGTGGTCGTCCAGGTGGGTGAGGGTGACGTCCGCGGTGGTGGCGCCGGCGTGGCGGACGGTGTTGGCCAGGGCGGACTGGGTGATCCGCAGGAGGGCCACCTCGTGCGCGGTGGGCAGGGGGCCGGGGCGCCGGTGACGTGGAAGCGGACGGTGAGGGGGTGGCGGGCGGAGGTCGTGGCGCACAGGCGTTCCAGGGCGCCGGCCAGCGTGGTGCCCTCCAGGGCCGGCGGGGTGAGGGCCGCGACGAAGCGACGGGCCTCGGCGAGGTTGTCCACGGCCGCCTGCCGGGCCTGGTCCACATGGCGGGCGGCGGCCTCGGGCCGCTCCGGCAGGGCGCGCTCGGCGGCGCGCAGCAGGAGCTGGATGCTGGACAGGCCCTGGGCGAGGGTGTCGTGGATCTCGCGGGCCAGCCGTTCGCGTTCGGCGAGCACTCCGGCGGTGTGCTGGGCCCGGGCCAGGTCGGCGCGGGTGGCCGTCAGCTCCTCGATCAGCCGGCGGCGCTGTTCGCTCTCCCGGTACAGGGCCTGGTACCCCCACACCACCGCGACGGCCACGGCGGCGCCCAGCGCCGGGCCGATCACCATCGCGACGCTGAAGGCTTGCTGGTGGGCGGCGAAGGCGGTGATCGCCGCCAGCGCGGTCGCCACGACCGCTGCCAGGGCGGACCGGCGCGGCAGCAGGTGGAGCTGGAGGAAGTACAGCGGGAAGGCCAGCCAGACGCCGTCGGCGGACAGGGCCAGCAGCACCAGCCAGGAGGCGCCGAGGCAGGACAGCCACACCGTCGCCGACCGCCGTGACCGGCGTACACCGGGTAGCAGCGGGCCGGCCGCGTACACCAGACCGCAGGCGACGGCGGCGGCGACGGTCGCCCCGGGATGCGGCCCGCCGTCGGTCAGGGCCCGCCCGGCGGCCAGCGCGAGCAGGCCGGCGATCAGCAGGTGCAGGCACCAGGCCAGGACCCGGCCGGTCGGGATCGGGGCGGGGGCGGGGGGAGAGGAGTTCACAGTGCGTCCAGGCTACGGAGGCGGACCCCCGAGGGCCTCCATCGAAAGTTACAACCCGGATGCCGTCTTTCCGGCCGGTGAAGTGGGGTCCCTTGCCAGATGCCCGGCCGGGCGGCCGTCGGCGACGGTGGGGGCGTACCGATTCGACCACCGCTTCCGTCGTTGAGAGGACAGGCCACCCCCGTGTTCGTCGCCTGGAGAGACCTGAGGTTCGCCAAGGGGCGCTTCGCCCTGATGGGAACCGTCATCGTGCTGATCACCCTGCTGGTCGGTCTGCTGTCCGGGCTGACGGCCGGGCTCGGCAGGCAGAACGTCTCCGCGATCACCGGGCTGCCGGCGGACCGGATCGCCTTCCGGGCCCCCACCGGCGGGCAGGGCCTGTCCTACTCCGAGTCCACCGTCACCGCACGCCAGTGGCGGCAGTGGGCCGAGGCGCCCGGCGTCGAGCGTGCCGAACCGCTGGGGATAACCACGACCAGGGCCACCGCCGGGGCCCGGAGCACCGCGGTCTCCGCGTTCGGCGTCGAGCCCGGTTCCCCGCTCGCTCCGGACGGCGGACGGATCGACGACCGGTCCGCGGTGCTGTCCACCACGGCCGCCGACGACCTCGGTCTCGCCCCCGGCGGCTCCCTCACCCTGGCCGGGCACCGGCTGACCGTCGCCGCCGTACGGGGCGACGCCTCCTTCAGCCACACCCCGGTGATCTGGACCAGCCTGGACACCTGGCGGCGGACCGCGCCGCCCACGGACGCCGCGGACGGCGCCACCGCCACCGTCATCGCCCTGCGCACCACCGCGGGGGCCGACCTCACGGCCACCGACCGGCGGGCCGGCACCAGGGCGGTCTCCGTCGAGGACTCGCTCTCCGCGATCGGCTCCTACACCTCGGAGAACGGCTCCCTGCAGCTCATGCGCGGTTTCCTGTTCGCCATCTCGGCGCTGGTCATCGGGGCCTTCTTCACCGTGTGGACCATCCAGCGCAGCGGCGACGTCGCCGTCCTCAAGGCGCTCGGCGCCTCCACCGCGAGCCTGCTCGGGGACGCCCTGGGCCAGGCCGTCGTCCTGCTGGTCGGCGGCACCGCGGCCGGCACCGGCATCGCCGCCGCCGTCGGCGCCCTCGTCGCCGGCTCGGACGTACCGTTCCTGCTCAGCCCGGGCACGGTACTGCTGCCCGCCGCGGTGATGGTCCTGCTCGGCAGCCTCGGTGCCGGCCTGTCCATCCGCCGCATCACCTCCGTCGACCCGCTGACCGCCCTGGGGAGCGCCCGATGAGCCTCGAGCTGACCGACATCACCCTCACCTACGCGGACGGCGAGACCCGGCTGACCGCTCTCGACCGGGTCACGCTCCAGGTCCCCGGGGCAGCCTCACCGCGGTCGTCGGCCCCTCCGGCTCCGGCAAGTCCAGCCTGCTGGCCGTCGCCGCCACCCTGATCACGCCCGACGCCGGAACCGTGACCATCGACGGCACGTCCACCACGGGACTGAGCCGCGGCGAACTGACCGAGCTGCGCCGTCACCGGATCGGCATCGTCTTCCAGCAGCCCAACCTGCTGCCCTCCCTCACCGCCGCCGAACAGCTCCAGGTCATGGCCCGGATCGACGGCCGGAGCCCCGGCCGGGCCCGCGGGCGTGCCCTGGAACTCCTCGACGCGGTGGGCCTTGCGGACCGGGCCCACCGCCGGCCCCACCAGCTCTCCGGCGGCCAGCGCCAGCGCGTCAACATCGCCCGCGCCCTGATGAACGACCCCACCGTCCTGCTGGTCGACGAACCCACCAGCGCCCTCGACCACGAACGCGGCGCCGCGGTCATCGGGCTGATCACCCGGCTCACCCGGCAGCGGGCCACCGCCACCGTCCTGGTCACCCACGACCGCACCCACCTGACCGCCGCCGACCGGATCGCCGAGGTCCACGACGGACGCCTCCGCCGCCCCGCACCGACCGGCTGACGGCGCGAGACGGCGGAGGCGTGCCGGTGTCCCAGGCGCCCTCAGCGCGTGGCCAGCTCCAGCTCCCGCACCAGCGGCTCGCCGACCGCTCCCTGGCCGACCGCCTCCTCGGCGACCGCCCCCTCGCGGACCGTCCGCCCGCCGTCCGCGCGGGAGCCGCGCCACAGCCACAGCACGTCCCGGCCGAACGACCACACCAGCGAGCCCAGTGACAGCGCCACGATCGCCAGGTTCACCGGATGCGGCAGCAACTCCGCGCCGGCCAGCAGCAGGCATATGCCCTGGAGGGCGGCGACCGTCTTGCGGGCGAAGGACGGCGGCAGGGACGCGTTCAGCCACGGGGCGACGCGGGCCGCCGCCACGAACGCGTACCGCATGCCGCCGATCAGCAGGACCCAGGGCCCCTGCTGCGTCGCCACGTACACGCTCAGCACCAGGATCAGGAACGCGTCGACCTCCATGTCGAAGCGGGCGCCCAGCGCGGTGGAGGTGCCGGTGCGGCGGGCCACCTTGCCGTCGACGCCGTCCAGCAGCAGCGCCACGGCGGTCAGACCGACCAGCAGCGTCACCGGCGGCGCGCTCTCGAAGGAGTCCGCGACCAGAGCGGTCACCCCGCCCACCAGGGTGGCCCGGCCGAGGGTCACCCGGTTGGCCGGGCCGAACGAGCTGAGCCGGGAGCGGTGCAGGGCGCGGGACAGGACCGCCCAGGTGGCGAACGCGAAGACCAGCCCCGTCAGCCAGCCGGCCGGCCCCATGCCGATCGCCGACCCGAGCAGGGCGAGCAGCAGGAGCTGTACGCCCGCTCCGACAGCGGTCTCCTGCTGGAGCCTCGCGTCATACGTGTTGTTCAGGGCCACCGCACACCCTCCGGCCGAGTGACAGAGTCGATCAACGCCGCGTACTGTGCGCGGCCTGTGCACATCTCGGTACGTGAACAACTTCCCGATCGTTCAGGAGGATGCCGATGAACCGGTCGGCCCGCGCGTTCTGGCTGAGCTCCCCGGGGCCGGTGAGCTGCGCGACGTCACCCTCGCGGAGCCGGGCGAGGGCGAGGTCCTGGTCCGCGCGCTGTACTCCGGAGTGAGCCGCGGCACGGAGACCCTGGTCTTCCGCGGCAGCGTGCCCGAGTCCCAACACGCCGTGATGCGGGCGCCGTTCCAGGAGGGCGACTTCCCCGCGCCGGTGAAGTACGGGTACCTGAACGTCGGCGTCGTCGAGGAGGGCCCGCGAGAGCTGATCGGCCGTACGGTCTTCTGTCTGTATCCGCATCAGTCCCGTTACGTCGTTCCGGTGAACGCCGTGACCGTGGTGCCCGACCGGGTGCCCGCCGAGCGTGCCGTGCTCGCCGGGACCGTGGAGACCGCCGTGAACGCCCTGTGGGACGCGTCGCCCCTCATCGGCGACCGGATCGCGGTGGTCGGCGGCGGCATGGTCGGCTGCTCGGTCGCCGCGCTGCTCGCCCGCTTCCCCGGCGTACGGCTGCAGCTCGTCGACGCCGACCCGGCCCGCGCCGAGACCGCCGAGGCGCTCGGCGTCGACTTCGCCACCCCCGGCAGCGCGCTCGGCGGATGCGACCTCGTGGTGCACGCCAGCGCCACCGAACAGGGTCTCACCCGTGCCCTGGAACTCCTCGCCCCCGAGGGCACGGTCGTCGAACTCAGCTGGTACGGCGACCGGCGCGTCAGCCTGCCGCTCGGCGAGGCCTTCCACTCCCGCCGGCTCACCGTGCGCAGCAGCCAGGTCGGCACCGTCTCCCCGGCCGCCCGTGCCGGCCGGGGCTACGCCGAACGGCTGGCGCTCGCCCTCGACCTGCTCGCCGACCCGGCCCTGGACGCCCTCATCACCGGCGAGAGCTCCTTCGAGGAACTTCCGGAGCTGATGCCCAGGCTCACCTCCGGTGAGATACCGGCCCTGTGCCACCGCATCACCTATCCCGGCAGCGGGCCGGCCCGGACCGGCAGCAGCGGCCTGACCTGAGAAAAGAGTGAGAGGGGGCTGAACACGGGGAAGCGAGGAGCCGTACTACACGGCAATCCCCGGCAGGTGACCGCCGGGGCATCAGACGCGCCGCACCTGGAGGGTCGTCCGTTGTTCAGCATCACCGTCCGCGATCACATCATGATCGCCCACAGCTTCCGCGGCGAGGTGTTCGGGCCCGCACAGCGCCTGCACGGCGCCACGTTCCTGGTGGACGCCACGTTCCGCCGCGAACAGCTGGACGATGACAACATCGTCGTCGACATCGGCCTGGCCACCCAGGAGCTGGGCGCCGTCGTCGCCGAGCTGAACTACCGCAACCTCGACAACGAGCCGGAGTTCGCCGGAATCAACACGTCCACCGAGTTTTTGGCCAAGGTCATCGCCGACCGGCTCGCCGACCGCGTCCACGAGGGCGCCCTCGGCGAAGGGGCCAGGGGCCTGGCGGGACTCACCGTCACCCTGCACGAGTCGCACATCGCCTGGGCGAGTTACGAGCGTGCCCTGTGACGGAGACGACCGTGAAAGCCGGCGGGACGCCCGCGAAGACCATCGGGGCGCCCGCGAACACCGCCGGGGCGCCCGGGAAGGCCGCCGGGGCGACGGTGAAAGCCACCGGGACGCCCGCGGAGACCACGCAGAAGGCGCGGCTCACCTACGTGCCCGCGCAGCCCACCGCCCTCGAGAACGTCGGGATCATCCCCATGTCCCTGCGCACCGTGCACTTCGTCATGCCGGGCGGTGTCGACGACCCGGCCGCGCCGAGCGGCGGCAACGCCTACGACCGCCGGGTCTGCCTGGACCTGCCGGGCTTCGGCTGGCAGGCCGTGCGGCACGCCGTGCCCGGCAGCTGGCCGCGCCCCGGCCGCGCCGACCGCGACGTGCTCGCCCGCACCCTGCGGGAACTCCCGGACGACACGGTCGTCCTGCTCGACGGCCTGGTCGCCTGCGGCGTGCCGGAGGTCGTCGTCCCGAGGCGGAGCGGCTGCGGCTCGCGGTGCTGGTGCATCTGCCGCTCGGCGACGAGACCGGCCTGGACCCGGCCGTGGCCGCCGCCCTGGACGCCCGCGAACGCGTGGTGCTGCGGGCGGCGGCAGCGGTGATCGCCACCAGCGACTGGGCCGTCCGCCGGATCGTCTCCCACCACGGCCTCGACCCGCAGCGGGTGCATGTCGCGGCGCCCGGCGCCGACATCGCGCCCCTCGCCGCGGGCACCGACGGCGTCTCCCGGCTGCTCTGCGTCGCCGCCGTCACCCCGCGCAAGGGCCAGCACCGGCTGGTCGAGGCGCTGGCCGCCGTGACCGACCTGCCGTGGAGCTGCGTGTGCGTCGGCGGGCTCACCCAGGACCCGGAGTACGTCGACCGGTTGCGCGGTCTGATCCGCGAACGCGGCCTCGACGACCGGCTGCTGCTCGCCGGGCCCCGGGCAGGCGCCGAACTCGACGCGGCGTACGCGTCGGCCGACCTGATGGTCCTCACCTCGTACGCGGAGACCTACGGCATGGCCGTGACCGAGGCGCTCGCCCGGGGAATCCCGGTGCTGGCGACCGACGTCGGCGGAGTGTCCGAGGCGGTCGGCCGCGCCCCCGACGGCGGTGTCCCCGGCATCCTCGTCCCCCGGAGGACCCGGCGGCGCTCGCCGCCGAATTGCGCGGCTGGTTCGGGGAACCCGATGTACGCCGCCGGCTCAAGGCCGCGGCCCGCGGCCGCCGCGCGGCACTCGACGGCTGGGCGACCACCGCCCGCAGCCTGGCCGGCGTCCTCGGCCGGCTCCCCGAGGCACCGAGGAGGGCGGCATGACGGACACACGGACGGTGGCCGGGGGCATCCCGGCCCAACCGGGCCCCGGCGGAGCCGAGTTCGCGCCGGTCGGCGAGGAGGCCGCGATGGGTGCCGATGCACACGAGAGCGACCCGGCCGGTGTGATCGCCGGTGCCGGTCCCGTCACCGGCCCCGGCGAACGGGCCACCGTACGGCTGCGGGACGGCGAGCCGCAGGAACCGCCCCGGTACGCCCCGAGTGGCTGCGGCTGCGGGAACCGGCCGACGCGGCGGCGCGGGCCACCGAGCCGCTGGACACGCTGCGGATCCGGCTGGCCGAACGGCCCGGCGGGGCGGGCGGATCGGCCGTCCACGACCTGGGCTGCGGCACGGGCTCGATGGGCCGCTGGCTCGCGCCGCGGCTGGACGGCCCCCAGCACTGGGTCCTGCACGACCGCGACCCGTACCTGCTGCACTTCGCCGCCGTGGGCTCTCCGCGCGCCGCCGCCGACGGCAGCCGGGTCACCGTCGAGACCCGGCGCGGCGACGTCGCCCGGCTGACCCCGGACGCGCTGAACGGGGCCGCGCTGGTGACCGCTTCCGCGCTGCTGGACGTCCTCACCCGCGAGGAGGTCGAGACCCTCGCCGCCGCCTGCGTCGACGCGGGCTGCCCGGCGCTGCTCACCCTGTCCGTCGCGGGCCGGGTCGAACTCACCCCGCCGGAACCGCTGGACGCCGAGATCGCCGAGGCGTTCAACGCCCACCAGCGGCGCGACGGGCTGCTCGGCCCGGACGCGGTGACGGTGGCCTGCGAGGCGTTCACCGAGCGCGGGGCGACCGTACGGGTGCATCCGAGCCCGTGGCGGCTCGGGCCGGAGGAGTCCGCGCTGACCGCGCAGTGGCTGCGGGGCTGGGTGGGCGCGGCCGTCGAGGAGCGGCCCGAACTGTCCGAGCGAGCCGAGCGCTATCTGCGTGAGCGGCTGGCCGCCTGCGAGGCCGGTGAGTTGGACGTCGTGGTCCACCACTGCGATCTGCTCGCGCTGCCCGAGCCGGTGGGCGGGGCGTCCTCATGAGCGGACAGGCGGTGGAGACCGGCGCGCGGCCGCGCCGGGGTAGCTCGGCGAAACCCCGCCTGGCACGGGTGATCCCGCATGCGCGGATCAGGGGCGTGCGAGGTGGCACCACGGCTCACGCGGTGAGCGAGGTGACGGCGCCGGCGGAGACGTCCGCGCCCGGGACCGCCCGGCGCGAAGCCCCCCACCGCCTGTTCCGCGGGCTCGACTCCCGTGCCGTCCGCACCCACTTGGGCACGGTCGCCGGCGTGGGCATCGTCGCCGGGCTGCTGTGGCGGCTCGGTACGGGTGTGCTCCTCGACGGGCTGCGGCGGATCGACTCGGCGTCGCTGCTGCTGGCCCTGGGCATCGGGCTGGTCACCACGGTGTTCAGCGCGTGGCGCTGGCAGTTGGTGGCCCGGGGCCTGCGCATCCGGCTGCCGTTCGGGCCGGCGGTCGCCGACTACTACCGGGCGCTGTTCCTCAACGCGGCCCTGCCCGGCGGGTCCTGGGCGATGTGCACCGGGCGGTCCGGCACGGGCAGAGCGCCGGAGACATCCGGCGCGGGGTGAAGGCGGTCGTGCTCGAACGGGTCGCCGGCCAGGTCGCGCTGGCCGTGTTCGGCGCGGTCGTGCTGGTGGCCCTGCCGTCGCCGGTGAGGGACGAGGTGCGCGGGCTCGCGGCTCCGGTGGCGCTGGCCCTGGTGGGCGCGCTCGCCGTCGTACTCGCCGTCCGGCTGAACCGCGCACCCTCCCGCCGCGGCGGCGCCCTGCGTTCCGCGCTCGGTGAGGCCCGCCGGGGACTGCTGTCGCGCGAGGCCGGACCGGGGTCGCGCTGTCCTCCGCCGTCGTACTGGCCGGGCACGTCGCGATGTTCGTCGTGGCGGCGCGGATCGCCGGGTCGGCCGCGTCCGTGCCGGTGCTGCTGCCCATCGCGGTGCTCGCCCTGGTCGCCATGGGGCTCCCGCTGAACGTCGGTGGTTTCGGCCCCCGCGAGGGCGTCACCGCCTGGGCGTTCGGCGCCGCCGGGCTCGGCGCGAGCAGCGGGGTGGCCGTCGCCGTGGTGTACGGGGTGCTGAGCTTCGTCGCGAGCCTGCCCGGAGCGGCCGTGCTCGTCGCCCGCTGGTACACCGGGCTGCGCGGCTACCCCGTGCCGCCGCCGGGCCGGAGTCCGAGGTGAGCAGGTCGAAGAGGGCGCCGAACGAGTCCACCAGGCCGGCCAGCAGTTCCTTCCCCTTCTCCGCCGAACCCAGCGAAGGGCGGCCGATGACACCCGATTCGGTGTAGGCGGACATTCCCACGGTGAGGAGATGACGACGGTCGTCAGCGGTGAAATCGGCGGACTCGTAACCAGGGCGGACGAATTCGGGGTGAGCGTGCAGCAGAACGGACGTCTCGATCTCGCCCGCGTGCATGTCGGTGAGCAGGGAGGTGAGCACACCGGACCGCTCCCGCGCCGCCTCCCAGTCCTCGGCGGCCGGGAACAGCGCCATCCGCTCCCCGCGCGCGGAGGCCTCCTGGACGACGTTGCCCAGCACGTAGTTGCCGCCGTGGCCGTTCACCACGACCAGCGCCTCGACACCCGATCGGCGCAGCGAGTCCGCGATGTCCCGGACCACCGCGTGCAGGGTCACCGCGGAGATGCTGACGGTCCCCGGCCAGTCCGCGTGCTCGTGCGAACAGCCGATCGTCACGGGCGGAAGGAGGTGCACCGGATACGCGCCGGCGATCTCCCGGGCCACGGCACAGGCGACGAGCGTGTCGGTCGCCAGCGGAAGGAAGGGGCCATGCTGTTCGAAGCTGCCGACGGGAAGGACGGCGACCTGTGTTGAAACGCCCGCCCCCGCATCCGTACGTCTTCCGTAGTGTCCGCCGGTACCACCCCGACGCCGGCCGTCCGCGCGCCCGAACCACTCATCTTTCCCGGCCCTTCGTCTCTGCTTAGGAATCAGATCATGACAGAAAACCTCGGTGTCCTCGGCGAGAAGTCCTCGCGGCGCTCGGGCGCGGAACGCGTCGTCAGCGCGCCGCTGCCCACCGTGTACGGGCAGTTCCAGGCGATCGGCTACCTGGACCACGACCGCGGTGACGAACAGGTCGCCCTCGTGTACGGGGAGATCGGGACCGAGAACGTGCTGACCCGGCTGCACTCGGAGTGCCTGACCGGGGACGCGTTCGGCTCCCGTCACTGCGAGTGCGGCGACCAGCTGGCCTCGGCGCTGCGCGCGGTGGTCGCCGAAGGCAGCGGCATCGTCGTGTACTTGAGGGGACACGAGGGCCGGGGCATCGGCCTGCTGGCCAAGCTGCGCGCGATGGCCCTGCAGGCGGAGGGCCTGGACACGGTCGAGGCGAACCTGGCGCTCGGCCTGCCGGTCGACGCCCGCGACTACGGTGTCGCCGCCGGGATCCTGCACGACCTCGGGGTGCGGTCGGTCCGGCTGATGTCCAACAACCCGCGCAAGCGGGAGGCGCTGGTACGGCACGGCATCCAGGTCGCCGAGCAGGTGCCGCTGCTGATCGAGCCGTGCGAGAGCAACATCACCTACCTGCGGACCAAGCGCGAGCGCCTGGACCACGTCCTGCCCCATCTGGACGCCGTCGCCCACGGGTCCTGAGCGGCCGGGCCGGGGGCGGGGCGGGCGTCGCCGGCCGCCCGCCCCGCCCCCGGCCCGGTCCCGCTCCCGCCCGTCAGCCGTGCTGCCCGATGCGGTCGACCACCTGGATGTCCTTCAGAGTCCTGGTCTCGTAGTAGTGGTCGACCTGCTTCCACTCGCCGTTGATCTTCTTCGGCGAACTCCCCTCGGTGCGCAGCCCAGATAGTCGTAGGTCCTGCGGTCGAAGAGGAAGGTGAACGACGCCTTCGGGTGCGAGACTCCGACGGCCTCGCGGCCGGCGACGTCGGCGTCGTGGTAGTCGAGCTTGATGTGGGGGAGCTTCGACAGCGCCTCGAAGGTGCCGGCCTGCAGGCCGGGGGCATGACACGCGGCCCCATCAGCAGCATGCAGCCCTCGAAGAAGGCCATCACGTCGTCGGCGGGCGCGCCCGCGTTGCCCCGGAACATGGCCAGCAGCTCGTCGGGGTCCGTCGGCATCTTCTGCAGCTTGGAGTAGACCGTCGGAGGCCACCTCACCTCGTGCTTGCCGAGCGGAGGGTCGTGGTGGACCTTTCCGTGCTCCTGGCGCAGGGACGGCTTCGAGCCGTCCACCGACATCCAGCTCTCGTCGTTCCACGTCCTGGTGGGCCCGCCCTTCACCGGCACCTGGGTGATGTAGGTACGGGTGTAGAAGTACTGGTCGTCGCGCGGCACGGGGAGGTCGCTGCCCGCGGCGCGCGATCTGTCGGCGGCCCGGCGCAGCACCTCCGCCGCGCTGACCGCTTCCAGCCGCGGCGCGCGGTCGCCCTCGTCGTCCAGTGCCACGACCACGGCGCCCGCGGCCGCCGCCGTCAGGCCGGCGAACGCGGTGCGGAGCACGATCCGCCGGCTCAGCCGGCCCGCACGGGGCGCGGCGCCCTCCGACTCCCGTGCCATGGCGGCCTCCAGGCGGGCCCGGGCGGCGGTGCGGGCCTCCTCGGACGGCCCCGGCCGCCCGGCGTCCCACGCGCGCACCGTGGTCAGTTCATCCATGATCGGTTCCCTTCTCAGGTGCGGTCGAGGTGGTGGCCTCCGGGCCGCCCAGTGCCCGGCGCAGCCTGGTGCGGGCCCGGTGGAGGCGGGAGCGCACCGTGCCGACGGGCAGGCCCAGCGCCTGCGCGGCCTCCGCGTAGTCGAGCTCGCCCCAGGCGACGACCAGCAGCACGTCCCGGTAACGGGCGGGCAGTTCGGCGAGGGCGCCGGCCAGCACACCGTGCGCCTCCGCGGCGCTGGTGACCCCGTCCTCCGGGCCTGCCTGCTCCTCCCGCCCCTCCGGCAGCGACGCCATCCGGGACAGTGCCCGCAGCCGGCGTGCCTCGTCCCGGCGGTGACGGCCGATCAGGTTGGTGGCGATCCCGTACAGCCAGGGCCGGGCGTGCGGATGGGACACGTCGTAACGCCGCCGGCGCTGGAAGGCGATCACGAAGGTCTCCGCCATCAGGTCGTCGGCGGTGTCGGAGCCCAGGCGCCGGGCGATGTAGCGGTGGATGTCGTCGGCGTGGCGGTCGAAGATCACGGCGAACGTGTCGGGCGTCTCCCAGGACCGCTCGATGACCGAGCCGTCGGAGGCCCCGCTCGTGTCCGCCGCCACATCCGGGGCGGGCAGCAGGGTCACGTTCCACCTCTGCGATTCATGTCGCGTCCTCGGGTCTCGGGGTCGTGTGGTCACCTGCTGTTCGCCGCTGCGCGGCCACGAGTTCCAGACAGTCGAGTGACGTGCGTCACATGACTATGGGTGCGGGTCAGTAGATGACGCAGGAGACACCGCACAAGCCCATCCCGGTCTCCGCGGCGAGACGCCACATGCGGAGCGGACCGTCCAGCACGGACTCGTCTCCGGGGCTGTGGCCGAGCCGGTCTCGGCCCGGGCGGCGGCCCGCTCCGCCGGGCTGAACGACAGGGCGCGTTCCACACGCGGCAGCGCGGCGCGCACGTCGCCGAGCTGAGCAGGAGGTTTCCGCACCAGCCCGGCAGCAGTGCTGCCCGTGCGGGCCCTATGACGTGGAAGAACGACTGCACCGCCCAGTCCCTGCTGTGCACGGAGAGGAACAGCCGGTCCTCGATCCCGTCCTGGCCCCAGACGTCGTCCAGCATGGAGAATGGGTCGTCGCACGACAACCCGTCGTACATCTTCTGGACATGGCCGCCGCCGCAGAGCAAGTCCAGGAAGTCGGCCGAGGGTTCGTCAGCCGGATCCCCGGCCGTCCAGCGCTCCCAGCGCTCCCGCGCGAACGGCTCGCCGCGCTCCGCGTCGATCAGCGGGAGCAGACGAGGCGCGAGCTCCCCGATGAAGGCGTCGTCGTGGGCGCTGATGCTCCACGCGGTGGTGATCCCCATGGCCCAGGACGGTAGCCGGGGGTCAGACGACGAGGGATTCGTGCACCAGGCGGCGCAGGTCCGGGAAGACCTTCAGGTTCTTCGGGCGGACCTGGGTCATGAACTGGACGGTCAGGTCGTGGGAGGGCGCGATCCAGAAGGCGGTGGTGGCCACGCCGGTCCAGCCGTAGGTGCCCGGGCTCGTGGGGGCGAGGGTGCGGGTCGGGTCGACGACGACCGAGACGTTGAAGCCGAAGCCGAGCCCCGCGTTGAAGCGCTCCTGATGGACGGGGGCGCCGAAGGAGTCGAGCTGGGCGCCGCCGGGCAGTTGGTTGCGGGTCATCAGGGCGACCGACCCGGGGGACAGCAGGCGGGTGCCGTCCAGCTCGCCGCCCCGCCGCAGCATCTCCGTGAACCGGTGGAAGTCCCCGGCGGACGCGACCAGGCCGCCGCTGCCGGACAGGAACAGCGGCCGGCCCCGTACCGGCAGCCCCGGGACCGGGGTGATGCCGCCGTCCTCCGTCTCGCCGTACAACTCGGCGAGCCGGCCGGCCTGTTCGTCCGTGATGTGGAACCCGGTGTCCGTCATGCCGAGCGGGCCGAGGATCCGCTCGGCGAAGAACTCGTCCAGCGGTTGGCCCGAGACCACTTCGATCACCCGGCCCAGCACATTGGAGGCGACGGAGTAGTTCCACCGCGTGCCCGGCTCGAACTGCAACGGCATGCGCGCGTACACCTCGACGGTCTCGGCGAGATCCTTGCCCGGCGGGACCGAGTACTCCAGGCCCGCCTCGCGGTACAGCGCGTCGACGGGGTGCTTGTGGTAGAAGCCGAAGGTCAGGCCCGCCGTGTGGGTGAGCAGATGCCGGATCAGGATGGGGCCGCGGGCCGGGCGGGTGCGCACGTCCGTGCCCGAGCCGCCCTCGTACACCCGCGGGGCGGCGAACGCGGGCAGGTGCCGTTCGAGCGGGTCGTCCAGGCAGAGGCGGCCCTCCTCCACCAGCAGCAGCACCGCGACGGCGGTGACCGGCTTGGTCATGGAGTAGATCCGCCACAGGGTGTCCGTCCCGACCGGCAGCCCGGCCGCGCGGTCCCGGTGACCGTAGGCGGTGAGGTGGGCGACGCGGCCGCCGCGGGCCACGGAGACCAGGAAGCCGGGCAGCCGCCCGTCGTCGACGAGGCGGGCGAAGTGCCGGTCCAGGCGGTCGAGCGCCTCCGGGTCCAGGCCGGCCTCATCCGGGGCGGCTTCCTGACGCAGCTCTGCCATCGCTCTCCTCCGGTCGCGTCGTACCCGCGCGGCACGACCGCCTCTCCCGCCGGAACGGCCGCACGGTCTCATCGTCGCGCAGGAACGCCGGGACGGACCCCGTCAGCGGCGGGTGTGATCGACATGACGTCCAGGCCCGGCGAGCACCGGTAACGCCTTTCCCTGTCCTACGCCCTTCGGGCGGGAATGCGCGGCCCGTCCCGGCGAGTTGATCCAGGTATGACTCAGGACGCCACGCAGGACGACGCACTGCTGAAGCTGCTCGGTGAGGGGCACGGCGGGGTGCTGGTCACCCTCAAGAAGGACGGCAGGCCCCAGCTGTCCAACGTCACCCACGTCTACTATCCGGACGAGCGGGTCATCCGCGTCTCGCTCACCGACGACCGGGCCAAGACCCGCAACCTGCGCCGCGACCCCCGCGCGTCCTACCACGTCACCAGCGCCGACCGGTGGGCCTACACGGTCGCCGAGGGCACCGCCGACCTCTCGCCGGTCGCCCGCGATCCGCACGACGAGACGGTCGAGGAACTGGTCCGGCTCTACCGGGACGTCTCCGGTGAACACCCGGACTGGGACGACTACCGGGCCGCCATGGTCCGCGACCGCCGGCTGGTGCTGCGGCTGCGTGTCGAGCGGGCGTACGGCATCCCGAAGCGCTGAGCTACGGCGTCATACCGAAGCGCTGAGCTACGGCGTCGCGGTGGCGGTCCGCGCCTCGATCGCCCGCAGTACCGCCACCATGTCCTCGCCGCCGTGCCCCAGGGACACCGTCTCCTCGAACAGGGCGTGACAGGCGTCCAGCAGCGGCGAGGCCAGGTGCGCCTCGCGGGCCGCCCCGGCGATGAGCCGGTTGTTCTTCAGCACGTCCAGCGCGGCCGCCTGCACCGCGAAGTCCCCCTCGCGCAGCTTGGGTGACTTCATCCGCGAAACCGCGCTGGCCATGGGGCCCGCGTCCAGCACGTCCAGGAACAGCCCCCGGTCCAGGCCCTGCCGCCCGGCGAAGTGGAACGCCTCGGTCAGCCCGGTCACCAGAGTGATCAGGAAGAGGTTCACGGACAGCTTCATCAGCAGCGCGTTCGGCGCCGCACCGCACACGAACGTCTCCCGGCACAGCGGCGCGAGCAACGGCCGTACGACGTCGACGGCGGACTCCTCGCCCGCCAGCATGGCCACCAGCTCGCCCCGTTCCGCCGGGACGCGGGACCCGGAGACGGGCGCCTCGACGTACCGGCCGCCGGCGGCCCGCACGTCGGTCTCCAGGGCGCGGGAGTACTCCGGGGAGGTCGTGCCCATGTGGACGACGACGTGCCCGGCGACGCGGGCGGCGAAGCCGGGGGTGCCGCGGCCGAGGACGGCGTCGACCGCGGCCTCGTCGGCCAGCATCAGCAGTACCACCTCGGCCCGCGCGAACACCTCGGCGGCGTCCGCCCCGACCTCGGCCCCCGCCGCGCGCAGCGGCTCGGCCCGCTGCGGCGAGCGGTTCCACACCACGAGCGGCGTGCCGGACGCCGCCAGGCGGAGCGCCATGGGCCGTCCCATCACTCCGAGACCGATGAAACCGACGTGCACGACGTTCATGGGGCGCCCCTCGCTCCGCGGGAGTTCCGCGCGCGGACCTCCGGGCCGATTATGACCGTCGTCATAGTAGCGGGCGTTATGACGCCGGTCATAGAGTGGAGGTGAGGGCGATCGGAGGTCCGTCATGGCGGAGTCGCGGTACGGCCCGCGTGAGCGGATGGTGTTCAGCGCGGCCCAGCTGATCCGGCGGGACGGCGTCGCCGCGACCGGGATGCGGGACGTCGCCGCCCTGGCCGGGGCGCCGCGCGGCTCGCTCCAGCACTACTTCCCGGGCGGCAAGGAGCAACTGGTCAACGAGGCCGTGACCTGGGCGGGCCAGTACGCCGGCAAGCGCGTCACCCGTTTCGTCGCGGGCCTGGACGAGCCGACGCCGAGCCGGCTGTTCGCGGCGATGGCCGCGCAGTGGACGGACGAGTACCGGGTGGACGGCTTCGCCGCCGGCTGCCCGGTCGCCGCCGCGACCGTGGACCGCGCCTCGTCGGGCAGCTCCAATCGCGCGGCGGCGGCGGACGCGTTCGCGGCCTGGCGCGGCCCGGTCGCCGAGGCGCTGACCGGCATGGGGGTCCCGGCGGCACGGGCGGACTCCCTCGCCACCCTGATGATCAGCACCCTGGAGGGCGCGATCCTCATGGCCCGGGCCGAACGGGACGTGCACCCGCTGGACTCCGCCGTCCGCGAGCTCGGCCCCCTGCTCGACGCGGCGGCGGGCCGCGCCTAGCGGCGGCGGCCGCCGCGTTCCCGGGCGGGGCCTCGGCGGGAGCGGGGCGGGGACGGACATGGCGGCTAATTGACCGACTGGATAGTTGTTCGTTAGTGGGTGGGATGCGCCCGTGTTTTCCCGCTGTCAAGGGCCGTGCGCGACCGCGGTCGCCGGCGGCCGTGAGCGGAGGCGTCGACGGTCGCCGCCCCGGGGTCCGCGGGTCAGTCCGCCGCCCGCTCCGCCGTGAGGTAGGCGATCACCATGTCGCCGAGCATGGCGCGGTAGTGCTCGCGCTGCGCCGGGTCGACGAGGTCGCGGCCGAACAACGCGCCGAAGGTGTGCCGGTTGGCCACCCGGAAGAAGCAGAACGAGCTGATCATCGCGTGCAGATCGACGGCGTCCACGTCGGCCGTGAACAGCCCCGACTCCTGCCCCGCGGCCAGGATCCGGCGGATCACCTCGAGGGCGGGGGAGCCGATCCGGCCGAGCTTCGCCGAGGCGGCGATGTGCTCGGCGCCGTGGATGTTCTCGATGCTGACCAGGCGGATGAAGTCCGGGTGCTGCTCGTGGTGGTCGAAGGTGACCTCGGCGAGCCGCCGGATCGCCGCGACCGGGTCCAGGTGATCGACGTCCAGCTCCTGCTCGGCCTCGCGGATCACGCCGTAGGCCCGTTCCAGCACGGCCGTGAAGAGCTGTTCCTTGCCGCCGAAGTAGTAGTAGATCATCCGCTTCGTGGTGCGGGTCCGGGCCGCGATCTCGTCCACCCGGGCGCCGTCGTAGCCGGCCCGGGCGAACTCCTGGGTCGCCACGTCGAGGATCTCGGCCTGGGTGCGGGCGGCGTCCCGCGTCCGCCCGCCGGGTCGTACCGGTTCGTCGACGCTGGTCATCGGGTTCCTTCGGGCGTAGGGCCAGTGCCGGTGATTGTAGAAGCAGGGGTGAGGCGGCCCGTGGCGGTCTTCCAGAAGACGGTCACGGCTGGTATGGCCAACGCACTGGTTCGTACATCAGTGAGCGCGCCACTGAGACGCACCGCGGCCCGGGCCGTCCAGGACGACCCGGGCCGCGTACGCGGGACGCGCCGGCGGCGCCCCGCGCTCAGTCCTTCTTCGCCGTCTCCACGGCGTGGCCGCCGAACTGGTTGCGCAGCGCGGCGATCATCTTCATCTGCGGCGAGTCGTCCTGGCGGGAGGCGAACCGCGCGAACAGCGAGGCGGTGATCGCGGGCAGCGGCACCGCGTTGTCGATGGCGGCCTCCACGGTCCAGCGGCCCTCGCCGGAGTCCTCCGCGTACCCGCGCAGCTTGCCCAGGTGCTCGTCCTCGTCGAGGGCGTTGACCGCGAGGTCCAGCAGCCAGGAGCGGATGACGGTGCCCTCCTGCCAGGAGCGGAACACCTCGCGGACGTTGTCCACCGACTTGACCTTCTCCAGCAGTTCCCAGCCCTCGGCGTATGCCTGCATCATGGCGTACTCGATGCCGTTGTGGACCATCTTGGAGAAGTGCCCGGCGCCGACCCGGCCCGCGTGGACGTAGCCGTAGGGGCCCTCCGGCTTGAGCGCCTCGAAGACCGGCCGGAGCCGCTCCACGTGCTCCTTGTCGCCGCCGACCATCAGCGCGTAGCCGTTCTGCAGGCCCCACACACCGCCGGAGACGCCGGCGTCGACGAAGCCGATGCCCTTGACGCCCAGTTCGGCCGCGTGCTTCTCGTCGTCCGTCCAGCGGGAGTTGCCGCCGTCGACCACCGTGTCGCCCTCGGACAGCAGGTCCTTGAGCTCGTCGACGACACCCTGGGTGGCGGTGCCGGCCGGGACCATCACCCAGACGGTGCGCGGTGCGTCCAGCTTCTCCACCAGCTCTTCGAGGCTCTTGACGTCGGAGACTTCGGGGTTGCGGTCGTAGCCGATGACGGTGTGGCCGGCGCGGCGGATCCGCTCGCGCATGTTGCCGCCCATCTTGCCGAGACCGATGAGACCGAGCTGCATGATCTATTCACTTCCTGAGAGAACGGTAGGCGGCGACGAGGGCCGTGGTGGACGGGTCCAGACCGGGCACCGCGGCACCCTCGGTCAGGGCGGGCTCGATGCGCTTGGCGAGGACCTTGCCGAGCTCCACGCCCCACTGGTCGAAGGAGTCGATGTTCCACACCGCGCCCTGCACGAACACCTTGTGCTCGTAGAGGGCGACGAGCTGGCCGAGTACGGACGGGGTCAGCTCGCGCGCGAGGATCGTCGTGGTCGGGTGGTCGCCGTGGAAGGTGCGGTGCGGCACCTGCTCCTCGGGCACGCCCTCGGCGCGGACCTCGTCGGCGGTCTTGCCGAAGGCCAGGGCCTGGGTCTGGGCGAAGAAGTTCGCCATCAGCAGGTCGTGCTGGGCCTCGAGTTCACCGCTCAGTTCGTCGACGGGGCGGGCGAAGCCGATGAAGTCCGCCGGGATCAGCTTGGTGCCCTGGTGGATCAACTGGTAGTAGGCGTGCTGCCCGTTGGTGCCGGGCGTGCCCCACACGACCGGTCCGGTCTGCCACCGCACCGGACTGCCGTCGCGCTGCACCGACTTGCCGTTGGACTCCATGTCGAGCTGCTGGAGATAGGCGGTGAACTTCGACAGGTAGTGGCTGTACGGCAGGACCGCGTGGGTCTGGGCGTCGTGGAAGTTGCCGTACCAGATGCCCAGCAGGCCCATCAGCAGCGGTGCGTTGGACTCGGGGGCGCGGTGCGGAAGTGCTCGTCGACCAGGCGGAACCCGTCGAGCATCTCGCGGAACCGGTCCGGGCCGATGGCGATCATCAGCGACAGGCCGATCGCCGAGTCGTAGGAGTAGCGTCCGCCGACCCAGTCCCAGAACTCGAACATGTTCTCCGGGTCGATACCGAACCCGGTGACCTTCTCGGCGTTGGTCGACAGCGCCACGAAGTGCCGGGCGACCGCCTTCTCGTCGCCGCCGAGGGCGCCCAGCAGCCAGGCGCGGGCCGAGGTGGCGTTGGTGATCGTCTCGATCGTGGTGAACGTCTTGGACGCGACGATGAACAGGGTCTCCGCCGGGTCCAGGTCGCGGGTCGCCTCGTGCAGGTCGGCGCCGTCCACGTTCGACACGAACCGGAAGGTCAACTCCCGTGCGGTGTAGGCGCGCAGTGCCTCGTAGGCCATGGCGGGGCCGAGGTCGGAGCCGCCGATGCCGATGTTGACGACGTTGCGGATCCGCCGGCCGGTGTGGCCGGTCCACTCGCCGGAGCGGACCCGCTCCGCGAAGCCCGCCATCTTGTCCAGCACGGCGTGCACCCGCGGTACGACGTTCTCGCCGTCGACCTCGATCACCGCGTCCGGAGCGGCCCGCAGCGCGGTGTGCAGCACCGCCCGGTCCTCGGTGATGTTGATGCGTTCGCCGCGGAACATGGCGTCCCGCAGCGCGGACACGCCGGTGGCGGTGGCGAGTTCCTGCAGCAGGGCCAGGGTCTCGTCGTTGATCAGGTGCTTGCTGTAGTCGATGTGCAGGTCACCGACCCGGACGACGTAGCGCTCGGCGCGGCCGGGGTCCGTCGCGAACAGCTCGCGCAGGGAGGGCCGTCCCGCGGCCCGGTGGTCCTCCAGGGCCGTCCATTCGGGGCGGCGGGTCAGCTCGGGGAGGTCTGACGGTGCGTCGGACATGTCAGGCGTGCTCCTTGGTGGCCGCGCCGTTGAGGGCGACGGCGTACATCTCGTCGGCGTCGAGGCGGCGCAGCTCCTCGGCGATGAGTTCGGAGGTGGGGCGAACCTTCAGGGCGAGGGTGCGCGGCGGCTGCCCCGGCAGGGTCAGCGTCGCCAGCGGCCCCTCGGGGCGGTCGATGACGATCTCGCCGTTCCCGGTGCCGAGCCGGACGGCGGTCACCACCGGCCCCGCCGTGACCACACGGTCCACCGGCACGTTCAGCCGGGCCTCCAGCCAGCGGGAGAGGAGTTCGGCGCTGGGGTTCTCCTGTTCGGCCTCGACGGCCGCCGAGGTCACCTTCACCCGGGCCTGGTCGAGCGCGGCCGCCAGCATGGAGCGCCACGGCGTGAGCCGGGTCCAGGCGAGGTCGGTGTCGCCGGGCGCGTAGTTGCGGACCCGGGTCTCCAGGACCTCCAGCGGACGCTCGACGGCGTACAGGTCGGTGATCCGGCGCTGGGCCAGCGCGCCGAGCGGGTCCTTGGAGGGGGTCTCGGGCGCGTCCACCGGCCACCACACGACGACCGGGGCGTCGGGCAGCAGCAGCGGCAGGACCACCGAGTCGGCGTGGTCGGACACCTCGCCGTAGGTGCGCAGCACCACCGTCTCACCGGTGCCGGCCTCGGAGCCGACCCGGACCTCGGCGTCCAGCCGGGAGGCGGTGCGGTCGCGCAGGGTGCGGGCGTGCCGCTTGATGACGACCAGGGTCCGTGAGGGGTGCTCGTGCGAGGCATCCTCGGCGGCCCGGAGCGAGTCGTAGGCGTTCTCCTCGTCCGTGACGATGACCATCGTCAGGACCATGCCCACGGCCGGGGTGCCGATGGCCCGGCGGCCTCGTACCAGCGCCTTGTTGATCTTGCTTGCCGTGGTGTCGGTCAGGTCGATCTTCATGGCCTGCGCCAGCTCCGTCCGTCTCGTGCGAGCATCTCGTTTGCCTCTTCCGGACCCCAGGTACCCGCCGGGTACTGGGCCGGCCTGCCGTGCCGGGACCAGTACTCCTCGATCGGGTCGAGGATCTTCCAGGACTCTTCCACTTCCTGGTGACGGGGGAACAGGTTGGCGTCGCCGAGCAGCACGTCCAGGATGAGCCGCTCGTACGCCTCGGGGCTGGACTCCGTGAACGACTCGCCGTAGGCGAAGTCCATGGAAACGTCCCGGATCTCCATCGAGGTGCCCGGGACCTTGGAGCCGAACCGCACGGTCATGCCCTCGTCCGGCTGGACGCGGATCACGATGGCGTTCTGGCCCAGCTCCTCGGTGGCGGTGGAGTCGAACGGGGAGTGCGGCGCGCGCTGGAAGACCACCGCGATCTCGGTGACCCGGCGGCCGAGGCGCTTGCCGGTGCGCAGGTAGAACGGGACACCCGCCCAGCGCCGGTTGTCGATGCCCAGCTTGATCGCGGCGAAGGTGTCGGTCTTCGACTTGGGGTCGATGCCGTCCTCCTGGAGGTAGCCGACGACCTTCTCGCCGCCCTGCCACCCGGACGCGTACTGGCCGCGCACGGTGTGCAGGCCGAGGTCCTCCGGCAGCCGCACCGACTTCAGCACCTTCAGCTTCTCGGTGAGCAGCGCCTCCGCGTCGAACGCGATGGGCTCCTCCATGGCCGTGAGGGCCATCAGCTGCAGCAGGTGGTTCTGGATGACGTCACGGGCGGCGCCGATGCCGTCGTAGTAGCCGGCGCGGCCGCCGATGCCGATGTCCTCGGCCATCGTGATCTGCACGTGGTCGACGTAACTGCGGTTCCAGATCGGCTCGTACATCTGGTTGGCGAAGCGCAGCGCCAGGATGTTCTGGACGGTCTCCTTGCCGAGGTAGTGGTCGATCCGGAACACCTGGTCCGGGTCGAACACGTCGTGCAGGATCGCGTTCAGGTCGCGGGCGCTGGCGATGTCGTGGCCGAACGGCTTCTCGATGACCGCGCGCCGCCAGGCGCCCGGCGGCGGGGAGGCCAGGCCGTGCTTCTTGAGCTGCCGCACGACCTTGGGGAAGAACTTCGGCGGCACCGAAAGATAGAACGCGAAGTTGCCGCCGGTGCCCCGGGAGGCGTCCAGTTCGTCGACGGCGTCCTTGAGCTGCTTGAACGCGGTGTCGTCGTCGAAGTCACCGGGGATGAACCGCATGCCCTCGGAGAGCTGCTGCCAGACCTCCTCCCGGAACGGGGTGCGCGAGTGCTCGCGCACCGCGTCGTGCACGACCTGGGCGAAGTCCTGGTCCTCCCAGTCCCGGCGGGCGAAGCCGACCAGAGAGAAGCCGGGCGGCAGCAGCCCGCGGTTGGCCAGGTCGTAGACGGCCGGCATCAGCTTCTTGCGGGACAGGTCACCGGTCACGCCGAAGATGACCAGACCGGAGGGGCCCGCGATGCGGGGCAGCCGGCGGTCGCCGCCGTCCCGCAGCGGGTTCACCCAGTCGGCGGCCGGGCCGACCGGGACGCGCACGTCCTCGGTGGCGGCCGGCTTCTCCGGCTGCTGGGCGTCGGTCGTCATCACGCCTCAACTCCCTTGTTCCTCAACGACTCGGTGACGGCGTCCAGCAGTTCCTGCCAGGCCGTCTCGAACTTGGCGACTCCCTCGTCCTCGAGCTGCTGGACGACCTCGTCGTAGGAGATGCCGAGCCGCTCGACGGCCGCGAGGTCCGCCCGGGCCCGCTCGTAGCCGCCGGTCACCGTGTCACCGGTGATCTCGCCGTGGTCGGCGGTGGCCTTCAGGGTGGCCTCCGGCATGGTGTTGACGGTGCCGGGGGCCACCAGCTCGTCGACGTACAGGGTGTCCTTGTAGGCGGGGTCCTTCACACCGGTGGAGGCCCACAGCGGACGCTGCTTGTTGGCCCGCTCACCGGCGAGCGCCTGCCAGCGCCCGGATCCGAACACCTCCTCGTACGCCTCGTAGGCGAGCCGGGCGTTGGCGAGAGCCGCCCGGCCCTTGAGCGCGAGGGCCTCGTCGGTGCCCAGGGCGGTCAGCCGCTTGTCGATCTGGCTGTCCACGCGGGAGACGAAGAAGGACGCCACCGAGTGGATCTCCGACAGGTCCAGGCCCCGCTCCCGGGCCTTCTCCAGACCGGCCAGGTAGGCGTCCATGACCTCGCGGTAGCGCTCCAGGGAGAAGATCAGCGTCACGTTGACGCTGATCCCGAGGCCGATGACCTCCGTGATCGCCGGCAGGCCCGCCCGGGTCGCCGGGATCTTGATCATCACATTGGGGCGGTCGACCAGCCAGGCGAGCTGCTTGGCCTCGGCGACCGTGGCCTCGGTGCGGTGCGCGAGCCGCGGGTCCACCTCGATGGAGACCCGGCCGTCACGGCCGTCCGAGACGGTGTACGCGTCCCGCAGGACGTCCGCGGCCGCCCGCACATCGGCGGTCGTCATCATCCGTACGGCCTCGTCGACCGTCACACCCCGCACCGCGAGGTCGGTGAGCTGCTCCTCGTAGCCCTCGCCGGAGCCTATGGCCGCCTGGAAGATCGAGGGGTTGGTGGTGACGCCGACGACGCCGCCGCCGTCCACGAGACCGGCCAGGCCGCCCGAGGTGATGCGGCTGCGCGACAGGTCGTCCAGCCAGACCGACACCCCTCGTCGGCGAGGCGCTTGAGGGCTCCCGGGGTGGCGATTGCTTCGGTCACAGTGATCTTCTTTCCTATCGCGTGGGTATCAGGCGTGCGTGGCGGCCAGCGACTCGCGGGCAGCGGCGGCGACGTTGTCGGGGGTGAAGCCGAACTCGGCGAACAGTGTGGTCGCGTCGGCGGAGGCACCGAAGTGTTCGAGGGAGACAATCCGACCTGCGTCGCCCACGAAGCGGTGCCAGGTCAGGCCGATGCCGGCCTCCACGGCGACCCGGGCCTTCACGGCCGGCGGCAGTACCCGCTCCCGGTAGGCGCGCGGCTGCTGCTCGAACCACTCCACGGACGGCATGGAGACCACGCGGGTGCCGATACCCTCGGCCTCCAGCCGCTCCCGGGCGGCGACGGCGAGCTGCACCTCGGAACCGGTCGCGATGATGATCACCTCCGGGGTCCCGGTCGACGACTCGCGCAGCACATAGCCGCCCTTGGCCGCGTCCTCGTTCGGCGCGTAGGCGGGCACGCCCTGGCGGGTGAGCGCGAGTCCGTGCGGGGCAGGGTCGGTGGCGTGCCTCTTCAGGATCTCGGCCCAGACGATCGCGGTCTCGTTGGCGTCCGCCGGGCGGACGACGTTCAGGCCCGGGATCGCGCGCAGCGAGGCCAGGTGTTCGACCGGCTGGTGGGTCGGGCCGTCCTCGCCGAGACCGATGGAGTCGTGGGTCCAGACGTACGTCACCGGGAGCTGCATCAGGGCCGACATCCGCACGGCGTTGCGCATGTAGTCGGAGAACACCAGGAAGGTGCCGCCGTAGACGCGGGTGTTGCCGTGCAGGGCGATGCCGTTCATCTCGGCGGCCATCGAGAACTCGCGGATGCCGAAGTGGACGGTACGGCCGTACGGGTCCGCCTCGGGCAGCGGGTTGCCCACGGGCAGGAAGGAGCTGCTCTTGTCGATGGTGGTGTTGTTCGACCCGGCGAGGTCGGCGGAACCGCCCCACAGCTCGGGCAGCACCGGGCCGAGGGCCTGCAGCACCTTGCCGGAGGCGGCTCGGGTGGCGACGGACTTGCCCTCCTCGAACACCGGCAGCGCGTCCTGCCAGCCCCCGGGCAGCTCGCCCTTGCTGATCCGGTCGAAGAGCAGCGCCCGCTCGGGGTGCGCGGCCCGCCACTCGGCGATGCGCTTGTCCCAGGCCGCGTGCGCCTCGGCGCCGCGGTCCAGGGCCCGCCGGGAGTGGTCGAGGACCTCGTCCGCGACCTCGAAGGTGCGCTCCGGGTCGAAGCCGAGGAGGCGCTTGGTGGCGGCGATCTCGTCCTCGCCGAGCGCGGAGCCGTGGGAGGCCTCGGTGTTCCGCGCGTTCGGGGCCGGCCAGGCGATGACCGTGCGCAGGGCGATGATGGAGGGCCGTCCGGTCTCGGCCCGTGCCGCCTCCAGCGCGGCGTGCAGCGCGGGGACGTCGACGTCGCCGTCGGCGGTGGGCGTGACGCGCTGGGTGTGCCAGCCGTAGGCCTCGTACCGCTTCAGCACGTCCTCGGAGAAGGCGGTGGCGGTGTCGCCCTCGATGGAGATGTGGTTGTCGTCGTAGACGAAGACCAGGTTGCCGAGCTTCTGGTGGCCGGCGAGGGAGGAGGCCTCGGCGGAGACGCCCTCCTGCAGGTCGCCGTCGGAGACGATCGCCCAGACGGTGTGGTCGAAGGGGGACTCGCCCTGCGGGGCGTCCGGGTCGAACAGGCCGCGCTCGTAGCGGGCGGCCATCGCCATGCCGACGGCGTTGGCCACGCCCTGGCCCAGCGGGCCGGTCGTGGTCTCGACACCGGCGGTGTGGCCGTACTCCGGGTGACCGGGAGTCTTCGAGCCGTGCGTGCGGAACGCCTTCAGATCGTCCAGCTCCAGCTCGTAGCCGGCGAGGAAGAGCTGGGTGTACAGCGTCAGCGAGGTGTGGCCGGGGGAGAGCACGAAGCGGTCACGACCGGTCCACTCCGGGTCGGCAGGGTCATGACGCATCACCTTTTGAAAGATCGTGTACGCGACAGGCGCCAGGCTCATCGCGGTGCCGGGGTGTCCGTTGCCGACCTTCTGCACCGCGTCCGCGGCGAGAAGCCTGGCGGTGTCCACGGCGCGACGGTCGAGATCGGTCCACTCGAAGCCTTCGGGTGTCTGCGTACTCATCTTCAAGAAGTCCTCATTCTATGCGGAGTAGCTGGCCTGACGCGTTCAAATCTAAAAGTCTGACTTTTTCGAGGAAAGGTCGGGGTGTGTCAGCCTGTGGTGAATCTGGGACAGTGATCGCGCGAGCAGAACGGCACATGAAGAACATGGCGGACGAAACACCCCGAGCCAAGGGTGAGGGCGACCAGGACGTGGACGGCGACGCGATCAGAACCTTCCCCTTCCCGGCGGACCTGGCCGTCGGGGGCGTCGGTATGCAGATCGGCCCCATGGAGGGCGACCGCACCTGGCACGCCGACGCCCCGCTGCACCGCGTCCACCGCATCGACTTCCACGTGGTCATGCTCTTCGCCGACGGCCCCGTGCGCCACATGGTCGACTTCGCCGAGTACCGGGCCGGGGCCGGGGACCTGCTGTGGATCCGCCCCGGGCAGGTCCACCGCTTCGCCCGGAGCAGCGAGTACCGCGGAACCGTCCTGACCATGCAGCCCGGCTTCCTGCCCCGCGCCACCGTCGAGGCCACCGGCCTGTACCGCTACGACCTGCCGCCGCTGCTGCACCCCGGACCGGAGCAGCTCGCCGCGCTCCGGGCCGCGCTCCAGCAGCTCCGCCGCGAGTACGAGGACACCGCGACGCTTCCGCTCAGCCTGCACACGGCCGTCCTGCGGCACACCCTGACGGCGTTCCTGCTGCGCCTCGCCCACCTCGCCGCCAGCTCGGCCGAGGCGCCACGGCGGCCGGCGGACAGCACCTTCACGCTCTTCCGGGACGCGGTCGAGCAGGGCTTCGCCACCCAGCACAGCGTCAGCGCCTACGCGGACGCGCTCGGCTACTCCCGCCGCACGCTCGTCCGCGCGGTCCGCGCGGCCACCGGCGAGACGCCGAAGGGGTTCATCGACAAGCGGGTCGTCCTGGAGGCCAAGCGGCTGCTCGCCCACACGGACCTGCCGATCGGCCGTGTCGGGGCGGCCGTGGGCTTTCCCGACGCGGCCAACTTCTCCAAGTTCTTCCAGCTCCACACGGGCGTCACACCGGTCGCGTTCCGGGCCGAACTGCATTGATGTCCCGACAACTTGAAGTCCCGGGCCAAGGGGCTGCACGGCGGCGATGATGCCCTGGTAGTCCGGCGGGAGCGCATCCTCCTCCCCGGAGGATCACTGCCCGCACCACCGCATCGGATGGACTCGGTGCGCTCCACTCGGTGGGCGTGCTGCGCAGGGCATGACGGTTGAAGACAGGTGGCGGAGCAGCTCTCTCAGGTGGTGAGCAGTTCGGCGATCTCATGGGCGAGCTCCGGCCCGAGCGAGCCCCAGCCATCCTTGTAGCCGTACACACTCCCCAGGGTGCGGGCGTCGTAGTCGCCGTTCAGGATGTCTATGTCGGTGGGGGTGATGAGCGACGGGTGGGGACGCCGACGGCGCCCGAGACCTTGAGCAACTCCCGGCGCAGGGTGCGCAGGTACGTCGCGGCCCGGATGGCCTTCGAGGGCGCGTCGATGCCGCGCGCCAGCCACGGGTTCTGGGTGGCGATGCCGGTGGGGCACTTGTCGGTGTGGCACTTCTGGGCCTGGATGCAGCCGATGGACAGCATCGCCTCACGGCCCACGTTGATCATGTCGACGCCGAGGGCGAACGCGACGACGGCGTTCTCGGGCAGGCCGAGCTTGCCGGAGCCGATGAAGGTGATGTCGTCGGTCAGGCCCCGCTCGGCGAACACGCCGTAGACGCGGGAGAAACCCACGCGGAACGGCAGGGACACCGAGTCGGCGAAGATCAGGGGAGCCGCCCCAGTGCCGCCCTCGCCACCGTCGACGGTCACGAAGTCGACCCCTCGCTCACCCCGCTCCATCAGCGTGGCGAGTTCCTCCCAGAAGTCCATCTCCCCGATGGCGCTCTTGATCCCGACCGGCAATCCGGTCTCCGCGGCCAACAGTTCCACGAAGTCGAGCATCGAGTCCACGTCGTGGAACGCTGTGTGCCGCGAAGGCGAAGCGCAGTCCTTGCCTGCAGGAATGCCGCGGATCGCGGCTATCTCGTCGGTCACCTTCGCGCCCGGCAGCATGCCGCCGAGCCCCGGCTTCGCGCCCTGCGAGAGCTTGATCTCGATTGCCTTGACGGGCGCGCCCGCGACCAAGGACTTGAGCTTGTCGAGGTTGAACGTCCCGTCCTCGTTGCGGCAGCCGAAGTACGACGTACCGATCTGGAGGACAAGGTCCCCGCCGTTGAGGTGGTAGGGCGACAGGCCGCCCTCGCCGGTGTTGTGCATCGTCCCGGCCAGCGCCGCGCCCTTGTTGAGCGCCGTGACGGCCGCGCCGGACAGCGAGCCGAAGCTCATCGCCGAGATGTTGACGACGCTCGCCGGGCGGAACGCCTTCGCGCGGCCGCGCGGTCCGCCGAGCTCCTTGGCCGAGGGCAACGCCGCTTGTGGGTCGCTCAGATCGGGCAGCGCACCGGCGAACGTACGCTGCTTCACGTATGCATGACCCTGCACGTGCTCGATGTCATTGTCGGTGCCGAACCCGAAGTAGTTGTTCTCCCCCTTCGCCGACGTGTAGATCCAGCTGCGCTGGTCACGGCTGAAGGGACGCTCCTCGTCGTTGGACGTCACGATGTACTGCCGTAGCTCGGGGCCGATCGTCTCCAGCACATACCTGGCGTGTCCCACCAGGGGGAAGTTCCTCAGCAGCGCGTGCTTCTTCTGCACGAGGTCGCGGGCGGCCACCAGCGCCAACCCTGTGGCGGCTGCCGCACCTATGCTCCGAGCACGCATCACAATCGTTCCTCTCCTCGACCGGCCGAACCTCACGCTGACCATCTACCCCGCGCCGCGGAAATGCCACGCGATGCCGGAGGCCCGAGGGCACCGCCCCTGCGGGAGGGCCGCCGCGCGGCCAGTACGGGGGTCGGGCCGTGCCGCGGGCGGGTCAGAGCGCCGAGTCGAGGTGCCCGAGGTGCTCGATGAGGTTCATGTTCTCGGCGTAGTCCACCGGGCAGTTGATGATCGACACGCCCGGGTCTGCCAGTGCCTCACGGAGCGTCGGCAGCAGGTCCCCAGCGGACTCGATGTGGTAGCCCTTCGCGCCGAAGCTGCGGGCGTACTGGACGATGTCCGGGTTGCCGAAGTCGGTGTTGGAGTTTTCCCCGACCTCCAGGTCCATCTTCCACTTGATGAGCCCGTAGCCGTTGTCCTCCCAGATCAGCACGGTCAGCGGAATGTTCTCACGGACCGCCGTCTCGATCTCCTGGGAGTGCATGAGGAACGAGCCGTCGCCGACCGCCGCCAGCACCTTCGTCTGCGGCCTGGCGAGCTGAACCGCGAGCGCGCCGGGCAGCGAGAAGCCCATGGTGGACAAGCCGTTGGAGATGAGGCAGGTGTTCGGCGCGTATGTCGGGTAGAGCCGGGCCATCCACATCTTCAGCGCGCCGGTGTCGACCAGCACGATGTCGTCGCGACCGAGCGCGGCGCGGGTGTCGGCGACGACCCGCTGCGGGGCGAGCGGGTAGCGCTCGTCCGCGGCGCCCTGCTCGAGTTCCTTGGCCAGCAGCGCGCGGGTGGCCATGGTGTCCTCGTCGTCGATGGTCCAGCGCAGGCCGTCGAGTTCGGTGGCCAGGGCGTCGAGGGAGGCCGAAATGTCGCCGATGATGCCGACGTCGACCGAGTAGCTGTCGTCCACCTCCGCCGGGACGCGGTGGATGTGGACGATCTTCTTGTCACCGTCCGGGTTTATCCGGGACGGGTCGAACTCCTGCAGCTCGTAGCCGACGGCGATGACGACGTCGGCCTCCTCGAACCCGAAGTTGGTGTAGTCGCGCCGCATGAAGCCGAACGTGCCGGTTGCGCACGGGTGGTCGTCGGGCAGGACGCCCTTGCCGTGGAAGGTGGTCGCCGTCGACACGTCGAGTGCGGTGGCGAACGCCGTCAGCGACTCCGCGGCGCCGCCGCGCGCCGCGCCGTGTCCGGCGAGGATCACCGGCCGGCGGGCCTCCCGCAGCAGCTCCACCGCTCGCTTGATCTGCTTCGGGGACGGTGCCTCGGGCTGTACGACGTTCCTGCGCAGCGGGCGCAGGTCCGAGCCGTCCGTCGCCGCGTCGACGTCCTCGGGCACGGCGAGATAGACGGCGCCGGGCCGCTCGGACTCCGCGGTCTTGAACGCGCGCCGCACCATCTCGGGGATGGCCTGGGTGGCCGGGACCTCCGCCGACCACTTCGTGACCGGGGCGAACATGCTCACCAGGTCCACGAACTGGTGGGACTCCTTGTAGTTGCGCTCCTTGCCGACCTGCGCGGTGATCGCGACGACGGGCGTGCTGTTCGTCATGGCGTCGGCCACGCCCAGCATCAGGTTGATCGCGCCGGGCCCCAGCGTCGCCGACATCACCCCCGCCGAGCCGGTGAGCCGGCCGTGCATCTCCGCCATGAAAGACGCGGCCTGCTCGTGGCGGGTGAGGACGTAGCGGATCTTCTCCGAGCGGGCGAGGGCGTTGGTGAAACGGATGTTCTCCTCGCCGGGTACGCCGAACACCACCTCGACGCCCTCGTTCTCCAGGCAGCGAACCAGGAGTTCGGCCGCTCCGTCGGGGGTCTGCTTCCCGTGCTCGGCGTCGCTCACGCTGATCGTGTCCTCTCCTGAGTTCTGGCCGCGCCAATGGGCGGGCCGGTCAGACGTCTACCCCGGTCGGCCGCACTCACAAGCTCACCTCGGACCAGAAGGAAGCCGACCACGTCCTCGCGATCGGACGGGCACCGGTCGAGCACGGCTTCGCCCATCTCAAGAACTGGCGGATCCTCCTCAAGCTCCGCACCGATCCCGCCCGCGCCTCCCGCCTCCTGCGCGCTCTGCTCGTCCTGGCGAACATCGAAATCAACCGCTGACAGATGATCTCCTTCGCGGACTCCCGTCCATGACCAGCGTGAGCATGTGGAGAACCGGTCACATCAGCCCTTTGAACTGCGACTTCAAGTTGGCGGAGGCTCACTGTCCCGCGGCCCCGGCCCCGCCGGCCGGCCGCCCCGCCGCGCCGCGGGGCGCCCGCCTACGATGCGCGGGGAGCCGCACGGAGGGCAGGGTGAGGGCATGGGAAGCCGGGCCACGGCACTGGTGGTGCAGAACGGTCCGAACGGCGGGCCCGGCCGGTGGGCCGGCTGGCTGGCCGAGGGCGGCGTCGACGTGGACGTGGTGCGCGCGGACACCGGGCAGGCACTGCCGGACCGGTTGGAGCACGCGGCGCTGATCGTGCTCGGCGGCGGCTACCTGCCCGACGACGACACCCGGGCGCCGTGGCTGCCGCGGACCCGCTCGCTGATGGGCCAGGCGCTGGAACGCGACGTGCCGGTCTTCGGTATCTGCCTCGGCGGGCAGATGCTGGCGCATGTGGCGGGCGGCGAGGTGCGGGGCGAGTACGGCGAGCCCGAGTTCGGCACCACGGTGCTGACCCTGCTCGCGCCGGCGGCGCGGGACCCGCTGTTCGGCGGGCTGCCCGAGCGTCCGACGGCGGTCGAGAACCATGTGGACGCGATCGTGCGGCTGCCGTCCGGGGCCAGCCCGCTGGCGCGCAGCGAGCGCTGCCCCCACCAGGCCTTCCGCCTCGGCCGGTCGGCGTGGGGCGTGCAGTTCCACCCCGAGGCGGACCCCGAGCAGATGGCGCGCTGGCCGGCGGAGCGCCTGTCCCGGCACGGCGTCGACCGGGACGAACTGCTCCGGGCGGCCCGCTCGGCCGATCCCGCCGCCGCCCCGGTGTGGCGCGCGGTGGCGCTGCGCTTCGCGCGGCTGGTGCGGGAGCGCCCCGCGCCGGCGGCCGGCTGACGGCGCCCGGGCCCGTGACCGGTGTGCGGTCACGGGCCCGGGCGTGCGGTCACCTCGTCAGTGACCGAAGTCGAACCAGTTGACGTTCACGAAGTCGGCCGGCTGGCCGCTGGTGAAGGTCAGATAGACGTCGTGCGTGCCGGTCACCCCGGTGATGTTCGCCGGGACGGTGCGCCACGACTGCCAGCCGCCGGTGTTGGCCAGCGCGAAGCTGCCGATCGGGCGTTGCTCCGGCTGTCCAGCCGCACCTCCACCAGTCCGCTCACTCCGGCCGCGGCCCCGCTCGCCACCCGGGCGTAGAACTGCTTGGCCGCGGTGGAACCGAACTTGACGCCCTTGTACAGCGCCCAGTCGCCGTTGGCGAGGGAACCGAGGTCCTGTCCGCCGCCGGAGTCGGTGGTGGACTCGGGGACCACGCCGGACTGGCTGTCGTAGGACTCGGCCTGGATGGCGCTGTAGGCGTCCCGGTTGCCGGAGGGCGGGGGAGTGGTGCCGCCACCGCCGCCGCCCGACGACTGCAGAACCTGCACGTAGTCGACGGTCATCGGGTGGTTCGGCTCGGTGCCGCCGTCGGGTCCGCCGCCGAAGGCCCCCGGGAAGCCGCCGCCCATCGCCACGTTGAGGATGACGAAGTAGCCGTGGTTGGTGGCGTTGGCCCAGGTGGTCGCGTCGACCTGGTTGGCCTTCACGGTGTGGAAGTTGACGCCGTCGAGGTAGAAGCGGATCTCCTCGGGGCTGGTCGAGCGGTCCCACTCCATCGAGTAGGTGTGGAAGCCGGCCTGACAGGTGGTGCCGGCGCAGGACGTGGAGTTGCCGATGCCGGAGGTCTCGTTGCAGGGGCCGCCCGGGTTGGTGCCGCAGTGCATGGTCGACCAGTCGGTGTTGAGCCCCTGGACGTTCTCCATGATGTCCAGCTCGCCGACGCCCGGCCAGTTCTGGTAGTTGCCGCGGAACGGGGAGCCGAGCATCCAGAACGCCGGCCAGTAGCCCTTGGCCGCGGCGCCGGTGACGTTGGGCATCTGGATGCGGGCCTGCACCCGCAGCTTGCCGCCGGACGGGGGCTGGAAGTCGGTGCGCGTGGTCTCGATGCGGCCCGAGGTCCAGCGGCCGGAGGCGTCGCGGCGCGGGGTGATGAGCAGGTTGCCGCTGCCGTCCAGCGCCACGTTGCTGGTGCTGGAGGTCATCGTCTCGACTTCGCCGGTGCCCCAGTTGGCGGCGCCGCCCGGGTACGAGGTCCCGGTGTCGTACTGCCAGTTGGAAGTGTTGACACCGGAGCCGGCCGAGCCGTTGAAGTCGTCCAGGAAGACCTGGGTCCAGCCGGACGGCGGGGTGGGGCGGACGCGCTCGCCGGGGCGGTGGCGGCCGTCGCGACCGCCGTGGCCAGACCGACCGTCGCGACGACCGCGACCAGCGTGCGGCGCAGCAGCCGGGGTCTGGACGTGCCGGAGGAATCGCTCATGGGGGAGAGCCTCTCGGGTACGGAAGGGACGTGCGGGGAGATCCTTGGAAGCGCTCCCACGATGTGCTGAGAGCGCTCTCAGGGTGTCGCCAATGTGCTCCCCGGTGCGGCGGTCGTCAAGAGTTAAAGCAGAGAAACTCCTTTACCGGCAGGGGAGTTCATGCCATGAAGTCACCCGTACCGGAGCAGAGCGCGCCGCCGCGGCGGGCTCCGGCGGTGCGCGCGGCAGTGGTGACACCGCCGGTTCACCGGTCCCGGCCCACGGTGCGGGGCCTTTCCCGCCGCGCGTTCCGATGTGCGAGGGTGCAGGCGTGAGACTGACGATTCTGGGTGGCGGCGGCTTCCGGGTTCCGCTCGTGTACGGGGCGCTGCTGACCGACCGCGGCGCGGGCCGGGTCACGGAGGTCGTGCTGCACGATCCGGACGACGGCCGGCTGTACGCGGTCGCCCGGGTGCTGGCCGAGCAGGCGTCGGCCGTCGCCGACGCCCCTCGCGTGACCACCACCACCGACCTCGACGAGGCCCTGCGCGGTGCCGACTTCGTCTTCTCCGCGATCCGCGTCGGCGGCCTCCGGGGCCGGGCGGACGACGAGCGGGTGGCCCTGGCCGAGGGGGTCCTCGGCCAGGAGACGGTCGGCGCGGGCGGCATCGCCTACGGCCTGCGGACGGTCCCGGTCGCCGTCGACATCGCGCGGCGGGTGGCCCGTCTGGCCCCGGAGGCCTGGGTCATCAACTTCACCAATCCGGCGGGGCTGGTCACCGAGGCCATGTCCCGTCACCTCGGCGACCGCGTGATCGGCATCTGCGACTCGCCGGTCGGCCTCGGCCGCCGGGTCGCCCGGGTGCTCGGGGTCAGGCCCGAGGACGCCTGGATCGACTACGTCGGCCTCAATCACCTCGGCTGGCTGCGCGGCCTGCGCGTGGAGGGCCGCGACGAACTGCCGCGCCTGCTCGCCGACCCGGGGCTGCTCGGCTCCTTCGAGGAGGGCAGGCTCTTCGGCGCCGACTGGCTGCAGTCGCTGGGCGCGATCCCCAACGAGTACCTGCACTACTACTACTTCAACCGCGAGGCGGTGCGCGCCTACCAGGAGGCGGAGCAGACCCGCGGCGCCTTCCTGCGCCAGCAGCAGGCGCGCTTCTACGACGAGGCCCGCCGCGCGGACGTCTCCGCCCTCGCTGCCTGGGAGCGGACCCGGGCCGAGCGCGAGGCGACCTACATGGCGGAGAACCGCGAGACGGCGGGCGCCGGCGAGCGTGAGGCCGAGGACCTCTCGGGCGGCTACGAGAAGGTCGCCCTCGCCCTGATGAGGGCCATCGCCCGGGACGAGCGCGCCACGCTGATCCTCAACGTCCGCAACCGGGGCACCGTGCCGGTCCTGGACGACGACGCCGTCGTCGAGGTGCCGTGCCTGGTCGACGCCAACGGCGCCCACCCGGTCGCCGTCGCCCCGCTGCCCGGCCATGCCACCGGGCTGGTATGCGCGGTCAAGGCCGTCGAGCGCGAGGTGCTGGCCGCCGCCGGGTCGGGTTCGCGCGCCACGGCCGTGAAGGCGTTCGCGCTGCATCCGCTGGTCGACTCGGTCGACGTGGCCCGGCGTCTGGTGGAGGGGTACACGGCCGTCCATCCCGGGCTCGCGTACCTGACGTAGACCCGGCCCCGTGCGCCGGCCCCGCCTCCTCCGCCCGACGCGGCCGGGGTTCGTCCGCCGGGCCGGCCGGCCGCTCCCCGTGACCGCGGCCGGCCGGTCCGATCCCCCGTTCCCCCGTCGGTGCCTCCCCCGTGCTTCCCCCGTATCCCCGTGTTCCTGCTATTGAGAGTCGCGGGGGCACCCCCTGATACACCCCGGGCGGAAAAAAATCCCCCCGGCCGGGAAGCCAGGGGGACGCGGCCGTGCGCCGCCGTGCTCAGCCGGTGAAACCGGCCGTGATGGAGGTGAACTGCCAGGTGCTCTGGCTGATGCCGGAGCAGTTGCTCACCACGCCGCCGCCCGGGCAGGGCCGGTCGCGGTTGACCGCCCAGTAGGCGAGCCGCGCGATGTGGTGCGAGTTCGCCCAGTCGCGGATCTGGGTCCAGATCGCCGGGGTCGTGTTCTCCTGCTGGTCCGACAGGCCGTTCATGCCGGAGATGCCGATGTGCGAGTAAGCGGTCGCGTCGTCCCAGCCGAACGTCGACTTCAGCTTGTTCTTCAGCCCGTCCGTCGCGTTCACGGTGTTGCCGTACATGTCGGAGCCGCCGCCGAAGTCGAACGGCATGATCGTGAAGACGTCGATGCCGGCGCCCAGCGACTGCGCCTGCTCGATGAGCCGGTTGCCGTAGTAGGTCGGGCCGGTGGTGGAGGTGCCGAAGGTGACGATGGTCCTCAGGCCGGGGTTGTTGGCCTTGACCGTCTTCAGCGCGGTGAGGATCCGCGCCTGCACGGCCTCGTTCTCGAACTCGTCCGTGTTCTCGATGTCCATGTCGATCGCCTTCAGCGAGTAGGCGTCGATCACCTTCTGCAGCGCCCCCGCCAGCGCGCTCGCCGAGGAGCAGTTGGCGCCGAGCTTGCTGCCCTGCCAGCCGCCGAACGAGGGGACGACGTCACCGCCCGCCGAGCGGATCTGGTTGACGGCCGTCTGGTCGACGCCGCCGGTCAGCGCCCGGCTGCCGTCCCAGGCCGGGTTGCAGCCGCCCGAGTCCAGCATGAACGCCATGGTGAACCACTTGACGCCGGTCGCGCTCATCACCGTGGTGGGGTTCGGCGGATCGCCCCAGCCCTCGTACAGATAGGGGGCCGCCTGCTTGAAGCCGGTGCCGCCGCCGGTCCCGGCGTCCGTCGTGACGGACACCGAGTTGGAGGCCGGCGACGTGTTCCCGGCCGCGTCCCGCGCCTTCACGGTGAAGGTGTACGACGTGCTCGGCGAGAGCCCGCTGACCGTGGCGGAGGTGCCGGAGACGCTGAGCACCTGGCTCGGTCCGGCGTAGACGTCGTACGCCGTCACGCCCACGTTGTCCGAGGCGGCGTTCCACTTCAGCGACACGCTGGTGGAGGACTTGCCGGTCGAGGTGAGCCCGCCGGGCGCGGTCGGCGCCTGGGTGTCCCCGCCGCCCCCGCCGCCGGGGCCGTCGAGCTGGATGTCGTCGGCCTGGTACGAGCCCTGCGCGTACCAGCCGTGCACGTAGACGGTGGCACTGGTCTGCGAGGCGCCGGTGGTGAAGGAGACGCTGAGCCGGCTGTACGCCGACGGGGAGGTGGTCCAGGTGGAGGCGCCGCCGTCGACGCCGAGGTACACGTACGAACCCCGGACCCAGCCGCTGAGGGTGTACGCGGTGTTCGGCTTGACCGGGACCGTCTGGCCGCACTGTGCGTTGTCGCTCGAACTCACCGCTCCTTGCAGGGCCTTGGAGCCGCCGTGCACGGGGGAGGAGACGACCGAGCCGAGGTTGCCGGTGCAGGTCCAGGGGGAGAGGCCGCCCGATTCGAAGCCGGGGTTGGTGAGGACGTTGGCCGCCTGTGCGGTGCCCGGAAGGGCGACGGCCCCGCCGAGGGCCAGGGCGGCGGAGCCGAGCAGGGCGAGGAGCCGGCGTCTGGGACGCCCGAGTATGTGGCGCACGCGATCTCCCTGTGGGGATGGGGGTGTCCGGGAGTGCAGGGGAATGCGGAAGGTGCGCCAACCAAGTTGGTATGGACCAATCGGAGTGTCAATAGGCCGAGTTCGGATTGGTCCGGTCCGGTGTGGGGGGGTGAGGGCGTCACGCCGGGGCGGCGGCGGGGGCGCCGGCCTCCCTGGCGGCTCCGTCGGCGGGCGCCGGCACGGCGGGGAGCGCGGTCTCCGGGGCCCGCTGCTGGGGCACGGACACCGGCCGCAGCGTCCGCGGCGCCGACACCACCGTGTAGTCCTGGCCCAGGAACGGGGGCTCGATCACGCCCGGGTCCTCACCCAGCGCCAGCCGTACGGCCGCCCAGGGGGCGTTGACCCCGCACAGCGAGAGCTGGTGCAGTCCTCCGGCCGGCCTGGTGTTGACGTCCATCAGTACCGGCCGGTCGCCGTGCATCCGGAACTGGATGTTGGACAGGTAGTGCAGTCCGAAGCCCTCCGCGAGCAGTCGGGCCGGCGCCAGCCACCGCTCGCGCAGCGTGAAGCCCCGGCGGCGGCCGTTCTTGGTGCGGCCCACCGCCAGCCGGACCCGGTTGTCCGGCCCGGTGAGGCAGTCCACCGACACCTCCGGCTGCTCCAGCCGCGGCATCACCAGCCAGTCCACCGGCTCCTCGGCCCGCCGCAGCGCCTCGACCACCAGGTCGAGCTGGACGTACGGCCCCGGGAACCCGCTCAGGTGCGTGAGCGAGAAGGGCGCGCGGGTGATCATCCGGAAGCCGACCCCGCCCGCGCCGGACGCCGGTTTGAAGCACGCCCGCTCCCCGGCCGCCTCCAACTCCTCGACCGCGCACATGAGTTCGTCCGCCGTACGCACCCGCCACCAGGGTGGCACCGGCACGCCGACGGCGGACGCCGCCTCGTACGCGGTCGCCTTGTCCTCGAACACGGCCACCGCCTCGGGCGTCGGCGCCAGCAGCGCCGTACCGGCCGCCCGGAAGTCCGCGCGGTGCGCCACGATCGCCGCCTGGTGCAGCCGGGGCACGAACACGTCTATCCCGCGCCGTACGCACTGGTCGAGGGCGTACTCCACGTACGCGGCCGGCGACAGGCCCTCCGGCTCCAGCTCGGCGGTGTCGGCCGCGGCCAGCACGGGGGAGTCGGCGTCGCCGTGCGTTGCATGGATCTCGACCGCCCGGTCGCCGGGATTCCTCCGCAGCTGATCCATGAAGAAGACGTTCTCCGCGTACGTGCGGTTGAGCCAGACGCGTACGCGAGAGGCCATGCAGGCCGCCTTTCGGGGCTTTCGGGCACGGCGAAGCGGCCCGTGCCCGGGCAGGAGGGAGGAAGGAACACCGAACGGCCCTGCGAAAGGGGGGAGTTAGGGGCGCCGGTGTTGGGGCGATCATACGGCTTTCAAACGCCGGCGCGTGCAACGCGCAGGTTACGGATTCCCCCGGCCCGGACCGGCGGTCCGTGGCCAAAGATCCCCTTGCCCGTGTCCCGTGAATGTGTTCTGGTGGTGCCCACGGCATGATCGGAAGGGGGCACGGGGTGGAGTCGACGGCCGGGGCCGGACAGCTGCTGGCCATCAGCGACCTGCACATCTCGTATCCGGAGAACCGCGAGCTCGTGGAGCGGATGCGCCCCACCACGGACGACGACTGGCTGATCGTGGCCGGCGACGTCGCCGAGACCGTCGAGGACATCCGGTGGGCGCTCGGCACCCTCGCGGACCGCTTCGCCAAGGTCCTGTGGGCACCGGGCAACCACGAGCTGTGGACCCACCCCAAGGACACCGTCACCCTGCGCGGCGTCGCCCGCTACGAGCACCTCGTCGCCGTGTGCCGCGAGCTGGGCGTGCTCACGCCCGAGGACCCGTACCCGGTCTGGCGCGGCCCCGGCGGCCCGGTGGTCGTCGCGCCGCTGTTCCTGCTGTACGACTACTCCTACCTGCCGGACGGCTGCGCCACCAAGACGGACGGCCTGGCCTACGCGCACAGCACCGGCATCGTCTGCAACGACGAGTATCTGCTGCACCCCGACCCCTACCCGACCCGCGAGGACTGGTGCCGCGCCCGCGTCGCCGAGACCGAGCGCAGGCTCGCCGAGCTGCCCGCGGACCTGCCGACCGTCCTGGCCGGGCACTACCCGCTCGACCGGCACCCGACGGACGTGCTCTGGTACCCCGAGTTCGCCATGTGGTGCGGCACCACCCTCACCGCCGACTGGCACCACCGGTTCCGGGTCGAGACGATGGTCTACGGCCACCTGCACATCCCGCGGACGACCTGGCACGAGGGAGTCCGCTTCGAAGAGGTGTCCGTGGGATACCCCGCGAATGGCGCAAGCGCCCGGTACCCCCGGGGCAGCCGCGCCGCATACTGCCGATGGAGGTCGGACCCGGTGATCGAGGAGCTGCTCCCGGAGTCGGTGGTGGCCGTGGAGTCGCACGGTGACCAGGACACCGACGAGGCCCTGCTGTACCCGCAGGAGCGCGCGCTCGTCGCGCGGGCGGTGAGCAAGCGCCGCCGGGAGTTCACGGCGGCCCGGGTCTGCGCCCGGCGGGCCATGGAGAAGCTCGGCGTGGCACCGCAGCCCGTCCTGACCGGCGAGCGCGGCGCCCCCGTGTGGCCGGACGGCCTGGCCGGCAGCATGACCCACTGCGACGGCTACCGCGCCGCCGCGCTCGTACGCGCCGGCGACCTTGCCTCCCTCGGCATCGACGCCGAACCGCACGCCCCGCTGCCGGACGGCGTCTTCGGCACCATCGCGCTCCCCGCCGAGCAGGACCGGCACCGCGCGCTGTCCGCCGCCCGGCCCGCCGTGCACTGGGACCGGCTGCTGTTCAGCGCCAAGGAGTCCGTCTACAAGGCCTGGTTCCCCCTCACCCGCGCCTGGCTCGACTTCTCCGAGGCCGACATCGAACTCACCGCCGCCCCCGGCCCCGGCGCGCGCGGCGGCTTCCACGCCCGGCTGCTCGTCCCCGGTCCGCTGGTCGGCGGCGTCCGGGTGGGCGCGTTCGCGGGGAGCTGGCTGGTCCGGGACGGGCTGGTGCTGTCGGCGGTGACCGTCCCGCACCAGTGAGCGGGACGGTCACCCGGGACCGGACCTCACTCCCGCGGGCACCAGTGGGACAGCAGCCCGAAGAACTCCTCCTCGTTGCCCGCGAGCCCGGCCCGTGCCAGCGCCCCGTCCGCCTCGGCGAGCACGGCGGGCGGCACCAGGACGGGCCGGGGCCCGTCCGGCGGTCCGTCGAATGCCGCGCGCACGGTGTGCAGCAGCCGCAGATAGGCCTGGACGGCGGTGCGCTCACGATCGGTCAGTACGGCGGTGGTCATCGGTGGGCTCTCCCCGGTTCGGCGTCACGGATCACGCGCGCTGCGGCGCCGTGCGCCGCGTCGTACGGCGCACGACTCCAGCTTGCCGTCCACCACTGACAACGCCGCGCGGCCGGGCCCGGGTTCGCCCGCTCAGCGGACGCCGTACGCCCCGGTGGCACGGCACTTGGCGGCCGAAGCGGCCGGGCGGACGGCGCGTGTGCGCGGCGGAACACCCCTGCACCCGCGGTCCGGGACGCTCTACGCCTCGGGTCGCTGGACGCTCTCCAGGAGCATGTCGAGCCACTCGGCGACCTTGTCCCGGTGCTGGTCGGTGGGCAGTTGCGCGGCCCGCCAGGCGATCCCGCGGACCCCGTGGTCCTGCAGCAGCCGCTCCAGCGGGTCGGCCGCCGGTTCGGCGGCGGCCCGCTCCCGGTCGGCGAGCTTCTGCAGCAGTTCCTGCTCGCCGCGCTGCAGGGCGCCCGCGAGCGCCTCGGCGTCCTCCGCGGTCAGGAATCCGGCGTGCACCCGGAAGAACCGCTGGAGCGCGTCGCAGTGCTCCATGGTCGGCCGCCGGTCGCCGTTGATCAGCGCCCCCGCCTGCTGCCGGGACATGCCCGCCCCGTCCGCGATCTCCTGCTGGGTGTACTTGCGCCCGTTCGGCTTCAGCCGGGTGCGGCGCAGCAGGTCCAGGCGCTGCAGGAAGCGGGCCTGCACGTCCGGTTCGCCCGCCGGGCGGCCGCTGAGCAGAGCCTTGACCACCGGCTCCGGGACACCGCAGGCGACGGAGAGCCGCGCCACGTCGAAGACCTCGGTGTGCGGCACGCCGAGCCGGTCGGCGAGCGCGGTGACGCGGGCGGCGACGGCCGACAGCTGAGCGGTCTCGGTGGCGCCCGGATCCTCGTAGCCATCCGTCACCGACAGAACTCCTACGTCTCTCGAAGGTCTCAGGTGCGTTCCGTGCTTCTCACAAGCGGATGTCGTGAACTTCCCGGAGAGTAGCGGGTGCTTGGAACCCGCATCCAGGTCTCGCCACAACTGTGGCGAATTTCAGCCGTCAACCGGCATGAAATGCCACGATAGTTGACACGGCTCTTGTCCGGGCAGCAGGATCACACTCGCCGCGCGAAGGCCGGCAGAGGCAAGAGGGGTGACCTCCCGATGGCACATCAGGCAGGAGGGCAGTGGCCGGCGCCGCGGCCCGTCCCCGAGGGCTGCGAGGTCCAGGGGTACCTCCAGGACTACGCCGCGCTGGTGGAAGCCGTGCCCTTCCCGTCCCTGGTCGTCGACCACCGCTGGAACGTCGTGCTGGCCAACGGCGCCTACGGGAACCTCTTCGGCGGGGTGCGCCCCCACCCGACCGCCATGCCCGGGGACAACTTCCTTCGCTTCGTGCTGTTCCACCCCGACGCCGGCGGCATCCTCGGTGAGCACGAGCAGGGCTGGTGCCTGCCGATGCTGGCCCATCTGAAGGCCGCGCTGGACCGCTCGGGCCACGACCACGAACTCCAGGCCATCCGCCGGGACGTCGGTCAGGACCCGATCATGGAGGCCGCCTACCGGCAGGGCCTGCCGCACTGGATCCGCGCCGTCGGCGAGGCCGCGACCCGGATCGACGGCGCCGTGCGCCTGCTGCACCACCCCGACCCGCGCCGGGGTCCCACCGAGTGCCGGATCGTCGACGAGACGCCGCGCACCCTCGACGAGATCGGCTGCACCCGGCTGACGATGGTGCTGCGCGACGCCCGCCGCCCGGCCGGTGCCGCGCGCCGTCAGCGCCGGACACGCGGCGCCGGATCGCATCTGACGGTCGTTCCGGCCCCCATGGACTGACCCGGTTCCGTCGGCGTTCAGGTCGTCGACGGGGCCGGGCCGGAAACCTTCGCGGCTCTCTGCGCGGCTCATCCCCTCATCGCGCCCGAGGCGCGCCGTACGCAAGCCACGCAATCCGTTTGCGTGGCTTGCGCTGTTCTTGCGGCGACGAGCCTACGAAGCCGCCCCTTTCACGTACGCGCAGACGTGTCGTTTCGGCTATCCGCTTCACTGTCAAAGAATTACAGATTCTGCGCGACATCTTGTGAACGAATGTCGACGGTGCTTGAGTGTGCGGCGCCCCGCAGGCGCACTCTCCTGCTGTCCCCAGACCCCCACCACGAAGGGACCGGCACATGCACCGCAGCAACGCCGTACATGTCAGGCGCATGCCAACCACAGCCATCGGGGCGGTCGTCGCCCTAACCGCCGGGATGCTCGTCACCCTGGCGCCCGCCGCGCACGCCGCCTCCGGCGCCACGCTCCCCTTCACCTCCGTCGAGGCGGAGTCGGCGAGCACCACCGGCACCAGGATCGGCCCGGAATACACCCAGGGCAGCCTCGCCTCGGAGGCCTCCGGCCGGCAGGCCGTACGGCTCGCCGCCGGTCAGCGCGTGGAGTTCACCGTGCCGCGCGCCGCCAACGCGGTGAACGTCGCCTACAGCGTCCCGGACGGTCGGTCCGGCTCGCTGAACGTCTACGTCAACGGCACCAGGCTCGCCCGGACCCTTCCGGTCACCGCCAAGTACTCCTACGTCGACACCGGCTGGATCACGGGGTCGAAGACCCACCACTTCTACGACGACGCCCGGATGCTGCTGGGCCGGGACGTCCAGGCCGGCGACAAGGTCGCCTTCGAGGCGGCCGGTACCCAGGTCACCGTCGACGTCGCCGACTTCGAGCAGGTCGCGGCGGCGGCGAGCCAGCCCGCCGGCTCGGTGTCCGTCGTCTCCAAGGGCGCCGATCCCAGCGGGAGCGGCGACTCCACCCAGGCCTTCCGGGACGCCGTCGCGGCGGCCCGGGGCGGGGTGGTGTGGATCCCGCCGGGCGACTACCGGCTCACCTCCTCGCTGAGCGGGGTGCAGAACGTCACCCTGCGGGGCGCGGGCAGCTGGCACTCGGTCGTGCACACCTCCCGCTTCATCGACCAGACCGGTTCGTCGGGCGGTGTCCACATCAAGGACTTCGCGGTCATCGGTGAGGTCACCGAGCGCGTCGACTCCAACCCGGACAACTTCGTCAACGGCTCCCTCGGACCGGACTCGTCCGTCTCCGGCATGTGGCTCCAGCACCTCAAGGTCGGGCTGTGGCTGACCGGCAACAACGACAACCTGGTGGTGGAGAACAACCGCGTCCTCGACACCACCGCCGACGGCCTCAACCTCAACGGCACGGCCAGGGGCGTCCGGGTCCGCAACAACTTCCTGCGCAACCAGGGCGACGACGCGCTCGCCATGTGGTCGCTGTACGCACCGGACACCGACTCCAGCTTCGAGAACAACACCGTCTCGCAGCCCAACCTCGCCAACGGCATCGCCATCTACGGCGGCACCGACATCACGGTGCGCGGCAACCTGATATCCGACACCAACGCGCTGGGCAGCGGCATCGCGATCTCCAACCAGAAGTTTCTCGACCCCTTCTCCCCGCTGGCCGGCACCATCACGGTCGACGGCAACACGCTGGTGCGCACCGGCGCGCTGAACCCCAACTGGAACCACCCGATGGGCGCGCTGCGGGTCGACTCCTACGACAGCGCGATCGACGCGACGGTGAACATCACCGACACCACCATCACCGACAGCCCGTACAGCGCCTTCGAGTTCGTCTCCGGCGGCGGACAGGGCCGTCAGGTGCGGGGCGTCAGCGTGACCGGCGCGACCGTGCGGAACACCGGCACGGTCGTGGTCCAGGCCGAGACCCCGGGCGCTGCGGCCTTCCGCGGCGTCACCGCCACCCAGGTCGGTTCCGCCGGCGTCTACAACTGCCCCTATCCGGCGAACTCCGGTGCCTTCACGCTCACCGACGGCGGCGGCAACTCCGGTTGGACCGGCACCTGGTCGGACTGCTCCACCTGGCCGCAGCCCGGCCAGGGCAACCCCGCCCCCGACCCGAACCGCAACCTCGCCAAGGGCCGCCCGGCCACCGCGACCGGCTCGCAGGACGTCTACACGCCGGGCAAGGCGGTCGACGGGGACGCGGGCACCTACTGGGAGTCGGCCAACAACGCCTTCCCGCAGGCCCTGACGGTCGACCTCGGCTCCTCCTACGCGGTGCGCCGCGTGGTGCTCAAGCTGCCCCGTCCGCCGCCTGGGGCGCCCGCACCCAGACCGTCACGGTGCTGGGCAGCGCCGACGGCTCGGCCTACTCCACGGTCGCCGGCGCGCAGGGCTGCCGTTTCGACCCCGCCACCGGCAACACGGCCACCGTCTCCCTGCCGAGCGGTACGAACCTGCGCTACCTCCGGCTCTCCGTCAGCGCCAACACGGGCTGGCCGGCGGGCCAGTTCAGCGAGGTGGAGGCCTACCTGGCGAACTGAGCCCGTCCGGGTCGCGAGACCCCCGCACGGCGCTCGCGCCGCCGCCGGCCGCCCGCCGCGGCCGGCGGCACCGGGCGGACCGACGGGTTTCACATGGGTGCCATCAGATACTTCCCTGACGTTTGCTGCTCTTGGAACACTCGCTTCGCGCAGCTTCCGTCATCTGACGGCAGTACCCACGTCAGGATGAGAGGACGTTCACCCATGTCCGAGGTCAACCGGCGCCGCTTCCTGCAGCTCGCGGGCGCCACGACGGCGTTCACCGCGCTGTCCGGCAGCATCCAGCGGGCCGCCGCACTGCCCGCCCACCACCGCACGGGTTCGGTCCGTGACGTCGAGCACATCGTCGTGCTGATGCAGGAGAACCGCTCGTTCGACCACTACTTCGGCAAACTCAGAGGTGTCCGGGGCTTCGGCGACCCCCGCCCGGTCACCCAGAACGGCAGGTCCGTCTGGAAGCAGTCCGACGGCACGAAGGACGTCCTCCCCTTCCATCCGGACGCCGACGACCTCGGCCTCGCCTTCATCCAGGACCTCCCGCACGGCTGGAACGACGGCCACACCGCGTTCGCCGGCGGCAGGTACGACATGTGGGTGCCCGCCAAGTCCCCCACGACGATGGCGTACCTGACGCGCGAGGACATCCCGTTCCACTACGCGCTCGCCGACGCCTTCACCGTCTGCGACGCCTACCACTGCTCGTTCATCGGCTCCACCGACCCCAACCGCTACTACATGTGGACGGGGTACACCGGCAACGACGGCAAGGGCGGCGGCCCGGTCCTCGGCAACGAGGAGGCGGGCTACGGCTGGACGACGTACCCCGAGCGCCTGGAGCAGGCCGGCGTCTCCTGGCGGATCTACCAGGACGTCGGTGACGGTCTCGACGCGCAGGGCGGCTGGGGCTGGATCGACGACGCCTACCGCGGCAACTACGGAGACAACTCGCTGCTCTACTTCGACCAGTACCGGACCGCCCGGCCGGGCAGTCCGCTGTACGACAGGGCCCGCACCGGCACCGACGCGCGCAGGGGCGAGGGCTTCTTCGACCGGCTCCGCTCCGACGTCACCTCCGGGAAGCTGCCGCAGGTCTCCTGGATCGTCGCCCCCGAGGCATTCACCGAGCACCCGAACTGGCCCGCCAACTACGGCGCGTGGTACGTCTCCCAGGTGCTGGACGCGCTGACCTCCGACCCGGAGGTCTGGTCGAGGACGGCGCTGTTCATCACCTACGACGAGAACGACGGCTTCTTCGACCACGTGATCCCGCCCTTCCCGCCGGCCTCCGCCGACCGGGGCCGGTCGACCGTGGACCCCGGGCCCGACCTGTTCAAGGGTGACGCCGGCCACGCCGCGGGCCCCTACGGACTCGGCCAGCGGGTGCCGATGCTGGTCGTCTCCCCCTGGAGCAGGGGCGGATACGTCTGCTCCGAGACACTCGACCACACCTCGATCATCCGGTTCATCGAGAAGCGCTTCGGCGTCCGGGAGCCGAACATCTCGCCCTGGCGCCGGGCCATATGCGGCGACCTGACCTCCGCCTTCGACTTCACCCGCAGGGACACCGCGCCGGTGGCGCTGCCGTCCACGGCCGGCTACCGGCCGCCGGACCACGAGCGCCACCCCGACTACGTGCCCATTCCGCCCGCCACTCCCGCACTGCCCCGGCAGGAGCGCGGCAGCCGTCCCACCCGTCCGCTGAAGTACGCACCGGCGGTGGACGGTTCGGCGGACACGGCGGCCGGGAAGTTCACCCTCGCCTTCGCCTCCGGCGCGCACGCGGGTGCCGCGTTCCTCGTCACATCGGGCAACCGCGGCGACGGGCCGTGGACCTACACCACCGAGGCCGGCAAGGCCCTCTCCGACACCTGGAACTCGGCCTACTCGGGCGGCTCCTACGACCTCACCGTGCACGGCCCGAACGGTTTCCTGCGCGTGTTCAAGGGACGCAACGGCACGGCCGGACCGGAGGTGACGGCCCGGCACACCGGTGACGACGTGGAACTCGCCTTCACCAACCGGGGCTCCGGCACGGCACGGCTGAAGCTCGTCAACGGCTACGGCGGCGACCCGGTCACGGTGACGGTGCGGGCCGGGGCCACCGTGCGGCGGACCGTCCCGCTCGCGTCCAGCCGGCGCTGGTACGACCTCGAGGTCACCACGGACGCCGACCCGGCGTTCCTCCGGGGCTTCGCGGGCCATGTCGAGAACGGGCGGCCCGGCGTCAGCGACCCGGCCATCATCACGGAGTGAACGGGCGATGAACACCGCTCCGGGCGGACTGGTCAGGTACCGGTCACATCAGGGTAGTGTGCCCCGGTGACCACGCAATCGAACACTCCTGCAGGCTGGTACCCCGATCCGCACGGGGCGGCCCAGACGCTGCGCTACTGGGACGGCACCCAGTGGACCGAGCACACCAACCCGGCGCAGCAGGGCGCCGGCCAGGCTCCGCCGGCCGCTCCCCAGCAGCAGGCCGCCCACATCCCGCAGCAGCAGACCGGTGACGCCAAGGTGCAGCGCCAGGTGCAGAAGCAGGCGGGCGTGGCGGCCGGTGGTCCCGGCGGCGGCACGCTCTTCACCGAGCCGGTCCTGGTGGTGAACCAGAAGGCCAAGCTGATCGAGCTGACCAACGAGTACAAGGTCATGGATCAGAGCGGCCGTGAGATCGGCGCTGTCACCGAGGTCGGCCAGAGCGCGCTGAAGAAGATCCTGCGCTTCGTCTCCAGCCTCGACCAGTTCATGACGCACAAGCTGGAGATCCGCGACGCCCACGGCCAGCCGCAGCTCGTGCTGACCCGGCCCGCGAAGATCTTCAAGTCCCGGGTCGTCGTGACCCGTCCGGACGGCTCGCCGGTCGGCGAGATCGTTCAGAAGAACATGATCGGCAAGATCAACTTCGCGATGAACGCGAACGGCCAGCAGGTCGGCGCGATCAAGGCGGAGAACTGGCGGGCCTGGAACTTCGCCATCGTCGACCACGCGGACAACGAGGTCGCCCGGATCACCAAGACCTGGGAAGGCCTCGCCAAGACGCTGTTCACGACCGCGGACAACTACGTCCTGCAGATCCACTACCAGCTCCCCGAGCCGCTGCTGAGCCTCGTCGTGGCGACGGCCCTGACCGTCGACACCGCCCTCAAGCAGGACTCGCGGGGCTGGGGCTGACCGGCCCGGCCGGGCCACGGTCAGGGGGAAGTACGGCGGCCGGTGCCCGCGGAGCATCCGCGGGCACCGGCCGCCGCCGTTTGTCGTTCAGAGCGCGGTGAGATGGCCCGGCTGCTCCGGCCGCCGGGGCACGAGCAGTGGTTCCGCCGTGGCCGTGCCCGGCTCCAGGGCCAGGACCGCCGCGACCGGGTGCTCCTCGTCGTGCCCCTCGGGTCCGCCGGGTCCGTCGGGTGCGGGCGCGGCCCGGGTCAGCAGGAGCACGCCCCGGGCGGCGAGTCCGGCCCCGGCCAGCGCCAGCAGCACTCCGCCGGCACCGCCCCGCAGGCCCTGTCCGAGCAGAGTCAGGCCGATGGCCGCGGCGGCCACCGGATTGGCCAGGGTGACCATGGCCAGCGGGGCGCCCAGGCCGCCGCGGTAGGCCGTCTGGGACAGCAGCAGTCCGCCGGTGGAGAAGGCGGCGACGAGGACGGCGACCACGATCACCTCCAGGCCCGGGCCGGTACCGGAGTGGTCCGTGGCCGCCACCGTCACCGTCTGGGTGAGGGCCGAGGCGACCCCGGAGGCGAAGCCAGAGGCCGTGGCGTGCCGCAGGCCCGGCCGGGCGCCGGGCCGGGACAGCAGACCGATCAGCGTCGCGGTGGCACCGGCGACCACCAGCGCCTCGGGCAGGCTCAGTATCCGTTCCGGCGCCGGTCCGGAGGCCGTGACCAGCACCGCCGCGAGTCCCAGCAGGGTGAGGGCGGTACCGCGCCACTCCACCACGCTGACCCGCCGTCCGGCGGCCCGCGCCCCGAGCGGTACGGCCGCGACCAGGGTGAGCGCCCCGAGCGGCTGGACGACCGTCAGCGGCCCGTACTTGAGGGACACCACGTGCAGCAGCGCGGCGCCCGCGTTCAGGCCGACCGCCGACCACCACGCGCCGGTGCCGAGCAGCCGCGCCACGCCCGTGCCGGGGCTGCGGGAGGCGAGGCGTTCCTGGGCCACGGCGGCCGCCGCGTAGGCGACGGCGGAGACCAGGGAGAGGCCGAGGGCGAGCAGGGCCGCGGCGCTCATCGGCCGGCTCCCGCCAGGACGGGCCCCCGCTGGGCGGGCAGCCGCGGGGCGTCCCCGGCCGTACCGGACGGGTGCCGCGGCGCGCGGACGACCGCCAGTGCGGTGCCGAGCATGACGGCCGCCGCCAGCGCGTCCACCCAGTAGTGGTTGGCCGTGCCGACGATCACCAGCAGGGTGACCAGCGGATGCAGCAGCCACAGCCGGCGCCATCGCGAGCGGGTGGCCGTCATCAGGCCCACCGCCACCATCAGCGCCCAGCCGAAGTGCAGCGAGGGCATCGCCGCGAACTGGTTGGACAGGTGGTCGCCGGCCGGCGGCCCGTAGACCGAGGGCCCGTATATCCGGGCGGTGTCCAGCAGGCCGGTGCCGGTCAGCATCCGCGGCGGGGCCAGCGGGAACGTGAACGGCAGCACCAGGGCGGCCGCGGTCACCGCCGCCAGCACCCGCCGGGCCCAGACGTAGTGGGCGGGGCGCCTGACGTAGAGCCAGACCAGGAACGCCAGCGTGGCCGGGAAGTGGACGGCCGCGTAGTAGGTGTTCGCCAGGTGGACGAGGAGGTCGCCGTGCAGCAGTGCGGACTGCACGGACGTCTCGTCGGGCAGTCGCACGGCACGTTCGAGGTCCCAGACGCGATGGGCGTTGTGGAAGGCGTTCGCGGTGTGGCCGACGGCCAGCTGCCGTCCGAGCTTGTAGACGAGGAAGAGTCCCGCGACGAGCAGGAGCTCGCGCGGGAGCGGCGGTCGCGCGGTCGCTGTGGCGTCCGGCTCCGCTGCTGCAGGCTCGGTTCGGGCGTTCATCCCCCGGCCCCTTTGCTGACGGTCGTGCGGTTGGTGGTGCGGCCCGGGCCCGCTCTCCGGGCCCTGAGGTCATCGATACGTCTCCGTACCGATACGCCAGTGTACCGATACGCTGAAGTACCGGTACACTGGCGTATCGATTGAGGTGCGACACACTGGAGACCCGGGCGCCGCCCGGAACGGAGTGAGGAGAGGCAACGCATGACGTCGCAGGCCGAAGACGGACCGGACACGGTCGCCGCCTCGCGCCGCTCCAAGCTCACGCCCGAGCGTGAGCGGGAGTTCTTCGACGCCGTGCTGGAGCAGATCCGCGAGTGCGGCTACGACTCCGTGACCATGGAGGGTGTCGCCCACAGCACCCGGTGCAGCAAGTCCACGCTCTACCGGCAGTGGAAGACCAAACCCCAGTTCGTCGCGGCCGCGCTGCGGGCCAACCGCAAGGTGCGCTTCGCCGGCATCGACACCGGTTCGCTCGCCGAGGACCTGCGCCTGGCCGCGCGGGCCGCGGGCGACTGGTCCAACAAGGACACCCGGCTGATGCAGGCGCTCGGCCACGCGGTCACGGGCGACCACGAGCTGGCGCAGGCGCTGCGCGAGGCCCTGGTCCTGCCGGAGATCGCCGAGCTCCAGGAGATGCTGGCGCGGGGCGTGGCACGCGGCGAGGTGCCCGCGGACCATCCCGCGCTGGAGTACGTCCCGGCCATGATGTTCGGCGTCCTGCGCGTCCGGCCGGTGCTGAGCGGGCAGTACGCCGACGCCGACTACCTCGTCCGCTTCGTGGAGGCCACCGTGCTGCCCGCGCTCGGACTGACACCGGACCCAGGCCGCCGTTCACGGGATGACTGAACGGTGACCTGCTCGCGCCGCACCGTGGGGACGGGGGCGGCGCGCACCCCCCGGCCGGGTGGGGTTCCCCTTGAGCGGAGGGGCGCCCCACCCGGCCGACCGCTTTCCCCGGACGGGCTCGGACGTCTTTCCCTGGACGGGCTCAGACGTCCTGGCCGCTCCCGCCGCCCGACGAGACCTCGATGCCCTTGAGGATCTCGTCGATGACCGTCACGTCCGCGCCGACGTCCACGCCGAAGCGCACCACGACCATCCGCTTGGCGTTGTTGGGCGAGGGGAAGGCCACCGACTCGACATAGCCGTCGGCGCCCTTGCTGGTGACCGCCTTCCAGCGCACCGCGTAGCCCTTCTGCCCGGCCACCGTCACGGCCTTGGCCGACAGCACCTCGTGCGAGGTGATGCTGCCGTAGGTGGTGCCGCCGTAGGACTGCTTGGCGTTGGCCGCGATGTCCGCCCTGGCGACCTCCTCGGCGGTGTCGCCCTTCGTCTTGAGGGCGAGGGCGGGCGCGGTGTAGGCGCCGCCCGCGGTGCAGGTCTGGGCGCGGTTGCCGGGGCACTTGTAGGAGTCCCCGGAGGTCACCTGGGCGCCGACCCCGATCGACTCCCCGGTCCAGCCCTTCGGCACCGGCAGGCTGATGCCGTTCACCGGATCGGGAACCGTGCCGCCGCCCTGGACCTTCGGCGCCCCGGAACCCCGGGGCGCGGGCGACTCGCCGGACCCGCCGCCACCGCCGGAACCCCCCGGGCCGCCGCCGGGCCCGCCCTGGCCGCCGGTCCGGCCGTCCTGCCCCTGCTGCGAGCCGGCGCGCTCGGGGCCGCCGCCCCCGTCGTCCTTGGCGAGGGCGTACACCCCGACCCCGATGCACACCAGGACCGCCGCCGCGGCCCCCACGGCTATGCCCGTGCGCAGCCCGCGCCGCGGCGCGGCCGGGGGCTGGGCCGGATACGCCGAGTACGCCGGATACCCCGGCTGCGCCCCGTAGGGCTGGTACGCCGGGGGAACGTGCTGCGCGCCGCCGGCCGGCTGCTGCGCCGGGGGACCCCACGCGGCGGCCGTACCGGCGGGGCGGGTCTGGTCCGTCCAGGCCTTGCCGTCCCACCAGCGCTCGGTGGGCGGACCGTCATTCGTCTGCCCGGGGTCGGGGTACCACCCGGGAGGAGTCACCTGCGTCATGCCCCCACCGTATGAGGCATCGGTGAAAGCGGGATGAGAGGATCCGCCGCCAACTTCGCGCACCGGGACATTTCTCCGGAGAATTCCTGTGCGCGCCCCGGCGGCGGCCCGGCCACCGTCACCGGGCCACCACGAGCCGCACCGGCCCCCGTCCCGCCGGCGGCGGCAGCCGCAGTCCGTCCCGGCCCGGTGTCACCGAGCCGAGAACGCTCGGGTGCCGGGCGCCGGTGCTGCGCGGATCGGTGCCGGCCAGACCGTGCGCGGTGAGGAAACCGAGCACGGCGAAGGCGTACGCCTCCTTCGCCGGGGCGGGGAGACCCAGCTCGTCGGAGCCACGCACCGCGACGCCGGGGAGCCGGTCCCGCAGCGCGGACATGAGCACCGGGTTGCGGGTGCCCCCGCCCGAGGCCACCACCTCGCCGGCCCCGACGCGGAGCACCGCGTCCGCGACCGTCCGCGCCGTCAGCCAGGTCAGCGTGGCCAGCGCGTCCTCGGCGGCCAGCGCCTCGATGCCGGCCGACCGCAGATACCCGGCGTGGAACAGCTCCTTGCCGGTCGTCTTGGGCGGTTCGAGCGCGTAGTACGGCTCCGCCAGCAGCCGGTCGAGCAGCGCCCCGTCCGGCCGGCCACGCGCGGCCAGCGCTCCGTCGGTGTCGCAGGCCAGCCGCCCGCCGCTGAAGTGCCGGGCCGCCGCGTCGAGCAGCGCGCAGCCCGGCCCGGTGTCGAACGCCGTGCCGTCGGGCGCGGTCAGGTTGGCGATGCCGCCGATGTTCAGCGCCACGGGCCTGCCCGGCCTGCCCCGCAGCCACAACAGGTCGACCAGGCTGACCAGGGGCGCGCCCTGACCGCCGGCAGCCACGTCCCGGGCACGGAAGTCGGCGACCACCGGCAGCCCGGTCGCCTCGGCGATCCACGCGGGCTGCCCGAGCTGGAGCGTGCCGTGCACCCGGCCCGCCTCCGCCCAGTGGTGGACGGTCTGCCCGTGCGAGGCCACCAGCTCGCCGCGCCCGGCGCACAGTTCGCGGTCGGCGCGGACGGCGGCCGCGGCGAACGCCCGGCCGATCCGCGTGTCGAGCCGGCACACCTCGCCGAGCGGGACGGCGGCCGGCGGCAGCGCCGCCGCGAGCGCGGCCCGCAGAGCGCCGTCGTACGGCGCGCTCACCATCCCCAGCGGCTCCAGCACCAGCGTGTCGCCGTCCAGGCGCAGATCCGCCGCCGCCGCGTCCACGGCGTCGTACGACGTCCCCGACATCAGCCCGATCACCCGCACCGTTCAACCCGCCTTTCCCGAGGGCCGCCAGAGCAGGGCCGGCGCGCTGAGCGCGCAGGCCGCCGCCGCGTAGTAGGCGGGCACGTCCGAATTCCCGGTGCGCCGCACCGCCTCCGTGATGATCAGCCCCGCGCAGCCGGAGAACACCGCGTTGGACAGGGAGTGGGCGAGCCCCAGACCGGTCCAGCGCACCCGGACCGGGAACTGCTCGGCCAGCAGGGCGGGTCCCGGCCCGGCCATCAGGCCCACCACCGCGCCCGCGGCGGCGACCGCCGCGCCCCGGGCCGCGGCGGAAGCACCCGGGTCCTGGAGCAGATCGAACACGGGCACCGCCATGACGACGACCAGCACCGCCCGGCCAGCATCACCGGCCGCCGCCCGATCCGGTCGCTGAGCAGGCCCGCCGGCAGGATCGCGGCCGCGAAGCCGATGCCTGCCGGCACGGTGGCCACCAGCGCCTGCCGGACGTCCGCGTGCAGGGCGGCCTGGAGGTACGAGGGCAGGACCACGAGGAACGTGTAGCCGGCCGCCGCCCAGCCCATGATCTGCCCGGCGCCCAGCAGCACCGTCCGCACCACGGCCCGGGCCTCACCGCCCGCCCCGGCGGGCGCCCGGCCCCGCTCCCGGAACTCCGGCGTCTCCTCGAGACCGGTCCGCAGCCACAGCGCGAGCAGCCCAGCGGCAGGGACAGCAGGAACGGCAACCGCCAGCCCCAGCCGGCGAGCTGGGCCCCGGTGAGCACCGTGGCCGTGCCCGCCGCGACCGACGTGCCGGCCAGCAGGCCGAGCGCCACGGTGAACGACTGCCAGGCGCCGTACAGTCCCCGCCGGCCCGGCGGGGCGTGCTCCGTCAGCACGGCCACGGCACCACCGAACTCGCCGCCCGCCGACAGGCCCTGAACGATCCTCAGGAACGTCAGCAGCCAGGGGGCCAGGGCGCCCGCCGTGGCGTACGTCGGCAGCACGCCGATCAGCGTCGTGGCCGCCGTCATCAGCGTGATCACCGCGATCAGCACCGGCCGCCGCCCCAGCCGGTCGCCCAGCCGGCCGAACAGGGCGGCGCCGAGCGGCCGGAAGAAGAACGCCAGCGCGAAGGAGGCGTACGTCCGCACCAGCCCCTCGGTCGCGCTCCCGCCCGCCGGGGTGAAGAACCGCTCGGCGAGCACGGTGGCCAGGGAACCGTAGACACCGAATTCGTACCACTCGACGAGGTTGCCCACCGACCCCGCCGCCACCGCCCGCACCGTGGGCACCCGGGGCGCCGCACCGGCACGCGACCCCGGACGCCCGTGATCGCCGGGTACCTCGGAAAGCTGCTTCATTCCCAGTCCTGTTGACGGTCCGTCCGCCGGACACCGGCTGGTCGGACGGGGTGCGCGTCGCACGCCCGCGACTTTCTTCACCCGGCGGGGCAACACGTGTCCCGACCGGTCACCACACATCCCACCGGACGGCTACGCTCGGGGTCTGTACGTCATTCGGGCGACCCGGGGAGGTAACGGGATGACGGAGGGACGGCCGCCGGCGACCGGCTCGGCTCCCCTGTGGGAGCGGGACACGGAGATCGCCACGGTCACGCAGGCGCTCGACGCCCTGTGCGCCGACCGGTCGTCCGCGGGCAGTCTGCTCGTCTTCCGGGCCGAGGCCGGCCTCGGCAAGACCGCGCTGCTGAACGAGACCCGCCGCATGGCCGAACGGCGCGGCTGCACCGTGTGGTCCGCGAGGGGCGGCGAGACGCTGAGGTCCGTCCCGTTCAACGTGGTCCGGCAGCTGCTGCAGCCCGCGCTGGTCTCCCTGCTGCCCGGCGAGGCCCGGGAGTACCTCGGCGACTGGTACGACATAGCGGGACCGGCCCTCGGCATAGTGGACCCGCAGGAGGCCTCCGCCGACCCGCAGTACGTGTGCGACGGACTCGTCGCCGCCGTGCGCCGGCTCGCCCGCCGCGAGTGGCCGCTGGTCCTGCTCGTCGACGACGCGCACTGGGCCGACCAGGAGACCCTGCACTGGCTCGCCGCGTTCGCCGAACGCCTGGACGACCTGTCCGTGCTGGTCGTGGTGGCCCGCCGGCCCGGCGAGGTCAGCGGCGACAGCGCCCGGCACCTCGACGCGGTGGCCGCCGCCTCGGCCCGTGCCGTCGGCCTCAGCGCCCTCACCCCGGACGCCACCGCCGGGCTCACCCGCGCCACCGTCGGCCGGCACGCCGACGACCCGTTCTGCCGCGAGGTCTGGGCCGTCACCGGCGGCAACCCCTACGACACCGTCGAACTCCTCGCCAAGGTGCGCGACAGCGAGGTCCAGCCGGTCGAGGCCCGGGCCGGTGAACTGCGCGCCCTGAACCGCTCCGCCCGCGGCGGCGGCCTCGTCGACCGGCTCAAGGGGCTCGGCATCGACGCCACCCGGTTCGCCTGGGCAGCCGCCATCCTCGGCACCGGCATCTCCGTCGACCTCGTCGCCCGGCTCGCCGGCATGAGCGCCGAAGTCGCCGGGAGCTGCGCCGAACTGCTGGGCAACGCCCGCATCCTCACCGAACCCGACCCCGTGACCGGCGCCGAGTCCGGGGACGGCGAGCTGGAGTTCGTCCACCCGCTCATCGCCTCCGCCGTCTACGACTCCATCCCGGCCGGCGTGTGCACCGCGATGCACGGGGTCGCCGCGCAGATCCTCACCGAGACCGGACACGGCGCCGCGGAGGCCTCCCGGCACCTGCTGAAGGTGCACCCGGACGACGACGAGGAACTCGTCGAGCAGCTCCGCGACGCGGCCCGCGAACACCTCGCCGTCGGCGCGCCGGACGCGGCCCGCCGCTGTCTGGAACGCGCCCTGCGGGAGCCGCCGCGCCCCGAGGTCCACGCCCACGTGCTCTACGAACTGGGCCGGGCCACCCTGCTGACCGCGCCCGCCGTCACCGTCGAGCACCTGCGCAGCGCCCTCGCCATGCCCGGCCTCGACGACGGGCAGCGGGTCGACGCCGTCGTCCGGCTCTCCCAGGCGCTGCTGCACAACGACCAACTGGAGGAGGCCGTCCGCACCGTGGAGGCCGAGGCCGCCCGGCATCCGGCGTCCCCGGTCCGGATGCGGCTGCAGGCCGTGCAGTTCATGTGGGAGGGCATCCACGGCGAGACCGTCTCCCAGGAACGCTCCCGGCGCCTGGCCGAACTCGCCGCCACCTGCACCGGCCGCGACAACTCCGAGCGCGCGCTGCTGATCCTGCGCGGCTTCGACGCCATGACCCACGGCGAGAGCGCCGAGGACGTCGTCCAGTCCTGCGACCGCGCCCTCGTCAACGGCCGCCTGGCGCCCGGGCTCGGCTGGACCGACGGCGAGTGGGGCATCGAGCTGCTGATGATGCTCGGCAGCGCGTACGCCTACGCCGACCGGCTCGACCGCGCCGAGAGCCTCTTCTCCGAGGCGCTGCGCGCGTACACCGGCGCCGGGTGGCGCGGCGGCCACCTCTCCCTGGCCAACGCCTTCCTCGGTCTCGCCTACCGCCGGCAGGGCCGGCTGCGCGACGCCGAGACCGCGCTGCGCGAGGCACTGGTGCTCGCCGAGCGCGTGGGCCGCGGCCTGCCGCTGTACTGGTCCGCGACCTGCGGGCTGGTCGACACCCTGCTGGCCCGCGGCGACGTCGAGGAGGCCTGGTCGATCGCCGGGCGGTACGGCTTCGCCCCGCCCTATCCGTCCACCATCGTGCTGCCCGACATCCGCTCGGTGCGCGGCCGGCTGCTGCTCGCCGTCGGCCGTACCGAGGACGGCATCAACGAACTGGAGGCCGCCGAGAAGACCGCCGCCTCCCGCGGCGGCCACAACCCGGTCCTCGCCCCCTGGTCCCTCGACCTCGCCAGGGCCCTGGCCGCGCAGGACCCGGTGCGCGCCGCCCGGCTCGCCGCGGACGCCCGCCGGCATGCCGAGCGGTTCGGCACCGACACCGCCATCGGTGAGGCCCTGCGGCTGGGCGCCGCCCTGGAGACCGGCCAGCGCGCGGTGCGCCTCGCCGCCCAGGCCGTCGCCTATCTGGAGGCCTCGCCCTGCCAGTACGAGCACGCGGCCGCCCGGGTCGAGTACGGCATCGCGACCCGCTCGGTCGCGGAGCTCGACCGGGGCCTGACCCTGGCGCGTTCCTGCGGTGCGGACGGCCTGGCGGCGCAGGCACGGGAGGTGCTGGAGACGGGACGCGGGTTGCGCTGAGGGCCGGGGACGCCGGAGAGCTTCCTCTCCGGCCGCCGGCACCGGCCCGCGAGCGTCAGGGCGTCTCCTCCTCGGCGAGCACCCGCTGGGCGGTGGCGAACGCCGAGTTGGCCGCCGGTACCCCGCAGTACACGGCGGTCTGCAGCAGCACCGCGCCGATCTCCTCGGGCGTCAGCCCGTTGCGCCGGGCCGCCCGCACGTGCATGGCCAGCTCGTCGTAGTGGCCGTGCGCGACCAGCGCGGTCAGCGTGATCATGCTGCGCTCACGGCGGGACAGCGTCGGATCGGTCCAGATCTCCCCCCAGGCGTAGCGGGAGATGAAGTCCTGGAACCGCGCGGTGAAGGGCGTCTGCCGGGCCTGCGCCCGGTCCACGTGCGCGTCGCCCAGCACCTCGCGGCGCACCGCCGTCCCGCTCGCCGGGGCGCCGTCGAACTGGGTGCGCAGGGCGGCCACGACGTCCCGCGGGACCTGCGCGGGCGCCAGATGGGAGGCGCCCGGCAGTTCCAGGAGCGTGGCGCCGGGCACCGCGTCCGCGATCTCCCGCAGATGCGCCGGCGGTGTCGCGGGGTCCTCCCGGCCCGCGACCAGCAGCGTCGGCACGGTGATCTCGGCGAGCCTCCCGCGCAGATCGAAGGCGGCCAGCGCGTCGCAGCAGGCGGCGTACCCCTCGGGGTCGGCCTCCCGGTGGTCCCGCACCAGCCTGGGCACGGTGAAGCCGGGTGTGAACCAGCGTGCGTCGGCGCTCTCCACCAGCCATGCGAGGCCCTCCCGGCGCACCCGTTCGGCCCGCTCCCGCCAGGGGGCGGCACCGCCGAAATGGGCGGAGGAGCAGAGGACCGCGAGCGAGGAGAGCCGGTCCGGGTGGTGCGCGGCCAGATGCAGGCCGACCGCTCCGCCCAGCGACACTCCCGCGTACGCGAACCGCTCGATGCCGAGCGCGTCGGCGAGCCCCAGCACCAGGCCGGCGAGGTCGCCCACGGTGGCACCCGGCCCGATCAGGTCCGCCGCCGAGCCGCCGTGGCCCGGCAGATCCCAGCGGACCACCCGGTGGCCGCCGGTCAGCTCGGGCGCGACCGCGTCCCACAGGGCGTACGAGGTGCCCAGTGACGGCCCGAGCAGCAGCGGGGGAGCGGACGCCGGTCCTTCGTCCAGGTGGTTGAGGAGTTGCACGGTCAACGACGCTCCAGGGCACGGTCGGTGAGGGCACCGGCGAAGCCGGTGTAACGGGCGGGATCGGTCAGGTCGTCCAGGTCGACCGCCTTCAGTTCGGGCCGCTCCGCGAGGAGTTCACGCAGCGGGCGGTCCTCGTCGTGCGCGCGGCGCGCCAGTTCGGTGAGCAGTTCCTTCGCGCGGGCCCGGCCGAGGACGGGGGCCAGGGCGGCGGACAGTCGTTCGGAGACGACCAGCCCCTGGGTGACGCCGAGGTTCCGGCGCATCGCGGCGGGGTGCACCCGCAGTCCCTCGGCCAGCCCGGCCGCCTGCGCGGCGGCGCCGCCCACCAGCCGGAGCAGGTCGCGCAGCGGCTCCCACTCGGCGTGCCAGGCACCGGCCGGCCGCTCGTCCTCGGCGGCGAGCGAGCCGTACAGGGTGGCCGCGAGCTGCGGGGCGCGCCGGGCGGCGGCCGCGACCAGAGTGGAGCGCACCGGGTTCGCCTTGTGCGGCATGGCCGACGAGCCGCCCCCGCTGCCCTCGCTCACCTCGCCGGTCTCCGTGCGCGACAACGTCAGCACGTCCACCGCGAACTTGCCGAGCGCCCCCGCCGTGAAGGCCAGGCAGCCGGCCAGGTCGGCGACCGGGGTGCGCAGTGTGTGCCAGGGCAGTACCGGTGCGGCGAGCCCGAGTTCACGGGCGTAGGCCCGTAGGAGGGCGTCCGCGTCCCCGGCTCCGTACTCGCGCAGGGCCGCCAGGGTCCCGGCGGCGCCCCCGAGCTGGACGGGGAGCGAGTCGCGGACTTGGCGCACGCGGTCGCGGGCGTCCAGGACCAGGGAGCGCCAGCCGGCCGCCTTCAGCCCGAACGCCGTGGGCACGGCGTGCTGGGTGAGGGTCCGTCCGGGCATCGGTGTGTCACGGTGGCCGGCGGCGAGGCGGGCGAGCGCCCGCTCGGTCCGGCCGAGGTCGTCGAGGACCGGGTCCAGGGTGCGGACGGCGACCAGCATCGTCGCCGTGTCCATGATGTCCTGGCTGGTGGCGCCCCGGTGCACGTACGGGCCGTGCTCCTCGCCCACCGCCTTCGTCAGGTCGGCGACCAGCGGGATGACCGGGTTGCCGCCGTCGCGGGCCCGCTCGGCGAGCGAGCGGACGTCGAAGCGGCCGGAACCGGCCGCCTCCGTCACCGCGGCGGCGGCCGCCGCCGGCGCGAGACCGAGGGCGGCCTGGGCACGGGTCAGGGCGGCCTCGGCGTCGAGCAGGGCGCGCAGGAAGGCCGTGTCGCCCGTCGCGGCGGCGGCCGCGGTACCGGCCCACCCGGGGGCGAGCAGGCCGCTGTCACCGTCCTGCGGACGCGCCTGCGGTCCGGGGGGCGGGGGAGTCACCGGAACTCCAGGAAGACCGTCTCGCCCTCGCCCTGGAGCCGGATGTCGAAGCGGTAGGTCCCGCCGCCCTCGTCGCCGGCGATCAGCGTGCCGCGCCGGTCGCCCACCCGGGCGAGCAGCGGGTCGGCGGCCAGCGCCGCCTCGTCGCCCGGCAGGTAGATCCGGGTGAACAGGTGGACGAGCAGGCCGCGCGCGAAGACGCACACGCTCAGGTACGGCGCGCTGTCCCCGCGCGCGCCCGGCCGCAGCGTCCGCGCGTACCAGTGGCCGTCCGCGTCGGTCTGGACGCGCCCCCAGCCGGTGAACTCCACCCCGTTGCGGCCCAGGTGGCCACCGGTCGCCGGGTCCCGCCGGATGGAGCCGTCCACGCGCGGGACGGTGCCGTCGGGGCGCGGCCCCCAGAGCTCGACGAGGGCGTCGGGCAGCGGCCTGCCCTCGCCGTCGAGGACGTGGCCGTGGACGGTGACCGTGTCGGGGTGCCCGAGCGGGGCGATGTCCTCGCCGCCGCGGAAGGGCAGCGCGTACCCGTAGAAGGGGCCGACCGTGTGGGACGGGGTGGGCAGCACGTGTTCCGGGCCGCCGGTTTCGGTCTTCGTCATCGCTGCGGTCAGCGTCCTTCCTCGGTCCAGGTGGCGGCGGGGCCGTCCAGCACGATGTCCCAGTGGTAGCCGAGCGAGAACTCGGGCACCGACAGGCCGTGGTCGTAGGCGGCGACCAGCCGCTGCCGCGCCGCGTCGTCCGTCACGGACTGCAGGATCGGGTCGTACGGGAAGAGCGGGTCGTTCGGGAAGTACATCTGCGTCACCAGCCGCTGGGTGAACGCCGCGCCGAACACCGAGAAGTGGATGTGCGCCGGACGCCAGGCGTTGACGTGGTTGCGCCACGGGTACGGGCCGGGCTGGACGGTGGTGAAGTGGTACCGGCCCTCGGTGTCGGTGAGGGTGCGGCCGAAGCCCGTGAAGTTCGGGTCGAGCGGGGCGTCGTGCTGCTCCCGCCGATGGGCGTATCGTCCGGCCGAGTTGGCCTGCCAGATCTCCACGAGCTGGCCGCGCACCGGCCGGCCGGCACGGTCCAGCAGACGGCCGGAGACGGTGATGCGCTCGCCGATCGGCTCGCCCCGGTGGTGCCGGGTGAGGTCGTTGTCGATCCCGGTGATGTCGCGCTCCCCGAAGGCGGGGGAACGCAGTTCCACCAGCTCGGGGTCCCGGGCGGTGTCGATGGCGACCAGCGGCTGCCTGGGGTGGCGGAGCACCGACGAACGGTAGGGCGCGTAGTCCCGGCGCGGGTGGTGCTCGACCGGGGCACCGTCGGCGACCCGCTTCTCGTACGCGGCGTGCTCGGCCGCGATCTCCTGGTCGATGTCCTGCTGGGTGAGAGTCATCGCGATACCTGACGTTTCCTTGGCGATCGAGGACGAGGGCGAGGCCCTGGCCCACGCCGATGCAGAGGGTGGCCACGCGGGTGCCGGAGCCGGGGCGGTCGCGGGTTCTCCTCGCCGGCGCCGTTGGCGATGCCGAAGCAGCCGTCCTCGATCCGCTCCGGGTCCGGGTCCGGGGTGCGGGCGAGCAGTTCGCGCAGGACGTGGGCGGCGAGGTCGTCCGGGCGCACCGAGGACAGCGCGCCGTTGCAGCGGCCGGTCGGGGTGCGGACGGCGTCGACGACGTGGACGGCCTTCACAGCAGGTTCTCCGCGAGGGTCAGCTCGGCGTCGGTGCGGGCGACCACGTCGTCGACGCTCACGCCCGGCGCGGTCTCCACGAGGGTCAGCCCCTCCGCGGTGACGTCCAGGACACCCAGGTCGGTGATGATCCGGTTCACACACGCCTTGCCCGTGAGCGGCAGCGTGCACTGCCGGAGGATCTTCGGCGAGCCGTCCTTGGCCGTGTGCGTCATGACGACGACGACCGTACGGGCGCCGTGCACCAGGTCCATGGCGCCGCCGATGCCGGTGACCAGCTTGCCCGGGACCGCCCAGTTGGCCAGGTCGCCGCCCGCGGACACCTGCATCGCCCCCAGCACGGCCACGTCGATGTGCCCGCCGCGGATCATCGCGAACGACAGCGCCGAGTCGAAGAAGGAGGCACCCGGCAGGACCGTCACGGTCTCCTTGCCGGCGTTGATCAGATCCGGGTCCACCTCGTCGTCGGAGGGGTACGGACCCGTGCCGAGGATGCCGTTCTCCGACTCCAGCACCACCTCGACGCCCGGCGGGAGATGGTTCGGGATCAGCGTGGGCAGGCCGATGCCGAGGTTGACGTACTGCCCGTCCTCCAGCTCACGGGCCGCGCGGGCGGCCATCTCCTCGCGTGTCCAGGCCATCAGGACCTCACCGTCCGCCGCTCGATCCTCTTGTCCGCCGCCTGCTCCGGGGTCAGCGCCAGCACACGCTGCACGAAGACGCCGGGCAGGTGCACCGCGTCCGGGTCGATCTCCCCGGGCTCCACCAGCCGCTCCACCTCGGCGACGGTCACCCGGCCGGCCATCGCGGCCAGCGGGTTGAAGTTCCGGGAGGACTTGTCGAAGACGAGGTTGCCGTGCCGGTCGCCCCGGGCGGCGCGCACCAGCGCGAAGTCGGTGCGGATGCCGCGCTCCAGCACGTACTCGACGCCGTCGAACTCCCGCACCTCCTTCGGTGGCGAGGCCAGCGCGACCCCGCCCGAGCCGTCGTACCGCCAGGGCAGCCCGCCGTCGGCGACCTGCGTGCCCACACCGGCCGGGGTGTAGAAGGCGGGAATGCCGGCGCCGCCCGCGCGCAGCCGCTCGGCGAGGGTGCCCTGCGGGATCAGCTCGACCTCCAGCTCACCGGCCAGGTACTGGCGGGCGAACTCCTTGTTGGCGCCGATGTAGGAGCCGGTCACCCGGGCGATCCGGCCGGCCGCCAGCAGCATCGCGAGGCCGGACTCCATCGCCCCGCAGTTGTTCGAGACCACGCCCAGTGCGTCCGTGCCGCGCTCGTGGAGCGCCTGGATCAGTACGTTCGGCACACCGCTCAGCCCGAATCCGCCGACCGCGAGGGACGCGCCGTCCGGCACATCGGCCACCGCCTCGGCGGCCGTGGCGACCACCTTGTCCATCCGTGAAGCCCCATCTCTGCCCAATTAATCAGGGCACTGAGTATTTCAGCGAGGTGCCGCTCACGCTGCCATCGGACGCGTGAACCGTCAAGAGCTCGAATAACGACCGGACTCGCCCGCAGACAGCGGGGGTTTCGATGGGTATTGTTCAGTGCACCAACGATTCGATCAGGGAGCGCACATGGCCGCGGTGGACCTCACCACCCATCCCGGACACCTGGCCCGGCGGCTCCAGCAGGCGCACTACCTGCTGTGGAACACGATGGTCTCGGAGGAGATCACCTCGCCTCAGTTCGCGGTCCTGAACGCGCTCGTCGCCGAGCCGGGTCTCGACCAGCGGACCGTGGGGGAGCGGGTCGGCCTGGACCGGTCGACCATCGCCGAGGTCGTCAGCCGGCTCGGCCGACGCGGCCTGCTGGACAAGGTGCGCGATCCGCAGGACGGCCGCCGCTTCCTGCTCCGTCTCACCGACGACGGACTGCGCACCCACCGCAGGCTGACCGTACGCACCGCCCGGATGAACCAGGTCTTCCTCGCCCCGCTGAACACCGAGGAGCAGAGCGTGTTCTTCGACCTGATCCGCCGGGTCGCGGACGCCGCCGAGGAACTGCGCAACCCGGCGGAGCCGCCGGCCCTCCAGCAGGGCTGACGGACCGGTCAGCCGGAGGAGGGGCGAAGACCACCCAGACCTGCCCGTCGGCGAAGTTCAGCGGGCCCCCGTCCGCGGTCGTGAACTCCGTGCCGTCCGTCGCGCCCGGCCGGGACCACCGCGCCGCGTAGGAGCGCCCGTCCCGCAGCACCTCGGCCCTGCCGGAGCCGACCGTCTCGGTGTACGGCGTGTGGTTGCCGAGCACGTCGTGGTACTTCGAGGAACGGACCCGCACGTACTGGACGACGACGGTCGGCGGTGCCAGGCGCCCGCCGTCCGTCGTCGTCGCGGGCGTGCCGTCCATCGCGACCAGCCAGCCACCCCGGGCCCCGGACCAGGTGAAGGCGAAGCGGGCCGCCGGGTAGCGCACGGTCCGCGTGGTGGCGGGAGAGCCGCCGGAGGGCGCGGGGCCGTACCGGAAGCCGGTGGTCAGGGCGGTCCGGCCGGGGGCGGAGGACAGCAGCCGGGCGGGGCGCAGATAGAGGTTGTGCGGCGCGGCCCGGCCGGCACCCCGGTAGTACGCGCTCGCGGTGTCGTCCGGCGACTCCGCCCGCAGCGGCGCCCGGCCGATCAGCGGCAGCAGTTTGCGCTGGGCGCCGGAGTAGGCCAGCGTCGGCTCGTGGAACTGGCGCAGCAGCTCCAGGTCCGACTCGCGGGCGCTGCGCACCGGCCCCACCGACTTCGGCAGCCGGGTGGCGTACACCGCCATCAGCCGGCTCAGGCCGCCCTCGACCTGCTCCGCGTACACCACGTCGGCGGCGCCGAGTCCGGTCTGCGGACGCGCCGCGGACACGTTGTCGATCTTCACGGCGAGCGGTGATCCGGCGACGGGCGTGGGCGTCGGTGTGACGGTGACCCCCGGCGTGGGGGTCCGCGCCGGAGCCCGGGCGTCGTCGGCCGGCCGCTGCCGGGTGCAGCCCGCCGTGAGTGAGGCCGCGGCCGTCGCGGCGATCAGTGCCGCCGTCAGCGCGGCGCGGCGCGTGCGCGCCCCATGTCGCATGCCCACCGTCGTCTCCCCGTTCGTATGTGTCGATTGTGTGCTCGCCGGGACACTGCGGGCCATACCCGGTCGCGCGGTTCCGCGCGCGGGCACTGGGCCGATCGGTCGCCCGGTGTGACCCCGGCGGGCGGCGGGGGAGCGTCCGGGGTGCCGCGGGCGGGGCGGAACGCGTGGTTCGGGGTGGCCCGCGCGGGTACCCGGGCCACCCCGAACCGGACGCGCCAGGGCGAACCGGCGCGCACGCTGACAAGGGAGCGCGACCTCATGAAGGCAGTCACCTGGCAGGGCAGGCGGGACGTGCGGGTGGAGGACGTGCCCGACCCGCGGATCGAGGAGCCCACCGACGCGGTCATCCGCATCACGTCCAGCGGTCTGTGCGGCTCGGACCTGCACCTGTACGAGGTGCTCACCCCGTTCATGACGCCGGGTGACATCCTCGGACACGAGCCGATGGGCATCGTCGAGGAGGTCGGGGCGGCCGTGCCCGACCTCGCGGTGGGCGACCGGGTCGTGGTGCCCTTCCAGATCGCCTGCGGCAACTGCTGGATGTGTCTCACCGGGCTGCCGACCCAGTGCGAGACCACCCAGGTCACCGGGGAACACATGGGCGCCCCCTTGTTCGGCTACACCCGGCTGTACGGCGCCGTGCCCGGCGCGCAGGCCGAGTATCTGCGGGTCCCGCAGGCCCAGTTCGGCCCGATGAAGGTGCCCGAGGGCCCGCCGGACGACCGGTTCGTCTACCTCTCCGACGTGCTGCCCACCGCCTGGCAGGCGGTCGAGTACGCCTCCGTACCGCCGGGCGGCTCCCTCGCCGTCCTCGGACTCGGGCCCATCGGCGACATGGCCTGCCGGATCGCGCTGGCGCGGGGCGCCGAGCAGGTCTTCGGTATCGACCTGGTGCCGGAGCGGCTGGCCCGGGCCAAGCGGCGCGGCACCCGGACGTACGACCTCAGGGCCTTCGACGACGAGAAGGAACTGATCGAGGCGATCCGCGACGAGACCGGCGGCCGCGGCCCGGACGCCGTGATCGACGCCGTCGGCACCGAGGCCCACGGCGGCGCGACCGCGAAGCTCGTCCAGACGGCCGCCGCCGTGCTGCCCCGCAGGATCAGCGCGCCCATCGCCGAACGCTTCAGCGTCGACCGGCTCTCCGCCCTGCACATGGCCATCGAACTGGTCCGGCGCGGCGGCACCATCTCGCTCAGCGGCGTGTACGGCGGCATGGCCGATCCCATGCCGATGCTCACGATGTTCGACAAGCAGATCCAGATGCGGATGGGGCAGGCCAACGTGCGCCGCTGGAGCGACGAGATCATGCCCTACCTGACGGACGAGGACCCGCTCGGCGTCGACGACTTCGCCACCCACCGGGTGCCGCTCTCCGAGGCCCCGCACGCCTACGAGATGTTCCAGCACAAGCAGGACGGCGCCATCAAGATCCTGATGCAGCCGTAGGGCCGGGTGCGGCCCCTAGGGTGTGCCGCCCGTGGTGCCCAGGACCTCCGCCAGGTCGAAGCGCACCGGCTCCTCCAGCTGGGCGTAGGTGCAGCTCTCCGGCGCGCGGTCCGGGCGCCAGCGCCGGAACCGCGCCGTGTGCCGGAAGCGGGCGCCGTTCTCCATGTGGTCGTAGGCCACCTCGGCGACCCGCTCCGGCCGCAGCGGGACCCAGGACAGGTCCTTCTTGCCCGACCAGCGGCTCGGCGCACCCGGCAACCGGGCCGTCTCGTGCGCCGCCTCCTCCCCCAGGCCGCCCACGGATGCCCGCCCACGTCCGCCATCCGCAGCGGCTCCAGCTCCTCGATCAGCTCGGCGCGCCGCTTCATCGGGAAAGCGGCCGACACCCCCACGTGCTGCAGCGCGCCCCGGTCGTCGTACAGGCCGAGCAGCAGCGAGCCCACCACCGGTCCGCTCTTGTGGAACCGGTAGCCCGCCACCACCACGTCCGCCGTGCGCTCGTGCTTGATCTTGAACATGGCTCGCTCGTCCTGCAGATAGCGCAGTCCGAGCGGCTTGGCGACGATCCCGTCGAGGCCGGCTCCCTCGTACTGCTCGAACCACCGCCCGGCCAGCTCGGCGTCCGTCGTCGCGGGCGCCAGGTGGACCGGCGCGTCCACGCCGGCCAGCGCCCCGTCCAGCAGGGCCCGCCGGTCGGTGAGCGGCGCGTCCAACAGGGACCGGTCGTCCAGGGCCAGCAGGTCGAACGCCACGAACGAGGCCGGCGTCCGCTCCGCCAGCGTCCGCACCCGGGAGTCTGCCGGATGGATCCGCTCGGTCAGCGCGTCGAAGTCCAGCCGGCCCTCCCGCGCGATCACGATCTCCCCGTCCAGCACGCACCGCCGGGGACCCGCTCCTTCAGCGCCGCCACCAGCTCCGGGAAGTACCGGGTCAGCGGCTTGCCGGTACGGCTGCCCAGCTCGACCTCGTCGCCGTCGCGGAACACGATCGCCCGGAACCCGTCCCACTTCGCCTCGTAGTGCATGCCCGGGGGATCCTCGCCACCGACTTGGCGAGCATCGGCTTGACGGGCGGCATCACCGGAAGATCCATGCGTCCGATTCTGCTCGCATACGCACCGCAGCGCCCGGTGTGCGCGCTGTGCGGGGTGCGCCTACCGTGGCCGCATGGGTGATGCGGTGGAACTGGACGTGGCCGGCCGGACCCTACGGCTGTCCAGCCCGGACAAGGTGTTCTTCCCCGAGCGCGGTTTCACCAAGCTGGACCTCGCCCGGTACTACGCCGCCGTCGGCCCCGGCATCCTGCGCGCCCTGCGCGACCGCCCCACCACCCTGGAGCGCTACCCGGACGGCGTCGGCGGCGAGTGGTTCTACCAGAAGCGGGCCCCCAAGGGCATGCCCGACTGGATCCCGACCGCCCACATCACCTTCCCCAGCGGCCGCAGCGCCGACGAGATGTGCCCCACCGAGGAGGCCGCCGTGGTGTGGGCCGCCCAGTACGGCACGCTCACCTTCCACCCGTGGCCGGTACGCCGCGGCGACGTCGACCACCCGACGAACTGCGCATCGACCTCGACCCGCAGCCCGGCACCGACTACGCCGACGCCGTCCGCGCCGCGCACGAACTGCGTGCCGTCCTCGACGAGCACGGCGGCCTGCGCGGCTGGCCCAAGACCTCCGGCGGCCGCGGCCTGCACGTCTTCGTGCCCATCGAACCCCGCTGGACCTTCACCCAGGTCCGCCGCGCCGCGATCGCGGTGGGCCGGGAGATGGAACGCCGGATGCCGGACCAGGTGACCATCAAGTGGTGGAAGGAGGAGCGCGGCGAGCGCATCTTCGTCGACTACAACCAGACCGCCCGCGACCGCACCATCGCCTCCGCCTACTCCGTACGGCCCCGCCCGAACGCCCCGGTCTCCGCGCCGCTGCGCTGGGAGGAGGTCGGCGTGGCCCACCCCCGCGACTTCGACCTCGCCACCATGCCGGCCCGCTTCGCCGAACTCGGCGACGTGCACGCCGGGATGGACGAGCACGCCCACTCCCTCGAGGCCCTGCTGGAGCTGGCCCGCCGCGACGAGCACGACCACGGCCTGGGCGATCTGCCGTACCCGCCGGAGTACCCGAAGATGCCGGGCGAGCCCAAGCGCGTCCAGCCGAGCCGGGCCCGCCGGGAGCAGGCCTCCTGAAGGACCGGAACCCCGGCCCGGCGAGGAGGCCCGGGCCCGGCGCCGGCCGGCCCCGCTCCGGCCCGTGCGGCCCGCCGGAGCGCGGCTATCCTGATCGTCAGCCGCCGATGAGGAGTCCCGAAGTGACCGAGGCAGTGTCGCGCCCCACGCTGGAGGCCGTGGCCGCGCGGGCCGGGGTGTCCCGGGCCACCGTGTCACGGGTGGTCAACGGCGGGGACGGTGTCCGCGAGCCGCTCGTCGAGCGGGTCCGGCGCGCGGTCGAGGAACTCGGGTACGTGCCCAACCAGGCTGCGCGCAGCCTGGTCACCAAGCGGCACGAAGCCATCGCCGTCGTCATCGCCGAGCCCGAGGCACGGGTGTTCGCCGACCCCTTCTTCGCCCTGCAACTGCGCGGCATCAGCAAGGAACTGACGGCCCACGACAACCAGCTCGTACTGCTGCTGACCGAGGGCCGCGCCGACCACGCGCGCGTGGCCCGCTACCTGGCCGGAGGCCACGTCGACGGTGCGCTCGTCTTCTCCCTGCACCTCGACGACCCGCTGCCCGGCCTGATCCGCAACGCGGGCGTGCCCACCGTGTTCGGCGGCCGGCCCGACTGGAGCGACGGCGACGGCGCCCCCGGACCGGTGTACGTCGACAGCGACAACCGCGGCGGCGCCCGCGCGGCCGTGCGTCATCTCGCCGGACTGGGCCGGACCCGGATCGCGCACATCACCGGCGCGCTGGACCAGACCTCGGCCGTGGACCGGCTCGACGGCTACCGGGACGTCATGGGCGACGCCGACCCCCGGCTCGTGGTGGAGAGCGACTTCACGCCGGGCGGCGGCGAACGGGCCATGCGGGAACTGCTCGACCGCTGCCCGGACGTGGACGCCGTGTTCGCCGCCAACGACCTCACCGCGCTCGGCGCCCTGCGCGTGCTGCGCGAGCGAGGGCTGCGCGTACCCGAGGACGTGGCCGTGATCGGCTTCGACGACGTGCTGCCCGTCGCCGAGGAGTGCGACCCGCCGCTGACCACGGTCCGTCAGGATATCGAGGAGATGGGCCGGCTGATGGCCCGCCTACTGCTCGCGGGCCCGGCCGGACAGGGCGGCGCGGGTGAGCACACGGAACCACCGGCGGCCGGTGTGGTCCTGCCGACCACACTGATACGCCGGGCGTCCGCCTAGGAGACGTGCCCTCGCGGACCCGGCCCACGGCCGCGCCCGCGTTCAGCCCTGCGGCGACCCGCTTCTGATGACCGCGAAGCGGGCGCCGTACGGGTCGGCGAGCTTGGCCATGCGGCCGACGCCCTCCAGGGTGGTCGCCGGCATGCGCACCGTGCCGCCGAGCCGGCGTGCCTCCTCGACCACGGCGTCGGTGTCCTCGACCTCGAAGTACGGCAGCCAGTACGGGCCGGCCTCCGCCTCGTCCGGGGCGTCGGCCAGCGGCACCATCCCGCCGAACATCGCGTCCTCACCGGCCCCGCCGGGGTTGAGGCACGTGTACGTGCCGCCGGGGAAGGGCACGCCGGAGGTCTCCAGACCGAGGACCTTGTGGTAGAACGCGGCGGCGGCCGCGATGTCCGCCGTGTACAGCTCGACCCAGCACAGCGCGCCCGGCTCGCTCGCCACGTCGACGCCCTTGATCCGCCCGGGCTGCCAGATCCCGAAGGGCACCCGCGCCTGGTCGGTGAGGACCGCCATGTGGCCCTGGCCCATCACGTCGCGAGGCTGGAACAGCACACCGCCGTGCGTCTGTTCCGCGGTGGCCGCGGTGGCCCGCGCGTCCTCGCTCCGGAAGTACACCGTCCAGGCCGGCGGCCCTGCTCCGGCCCGGTCCGCATGCCGCCGGCCACCGTCCTGCCGCCGAGCCGGAAGAAGCCGTAACCGCCGGCGTCCGGCCCCGCCGACTCGAACTCCCAGCCGAAGAGACCGCCGTAGAAGGAGAGGGCGCCGTCCAGGTCCGGGGTGCCGACATCTACCCAGTTCGGAGCGCCGTTGACGAAACGGGTGGTGAGCATCTTCGCCCTCCTCGACAGGGGGACCGTGAACCGGGTCCCGTCCTCTGCACTGCCGAGTCTGGCACCGCCCACCGGTGACCGCCGCCGAGGCGCCGCGGCGCGCCGCGCCCCCGCGCGCGGACCGGCCCCGCCGGCCCGCGGGTTCCGCGGGATTCGGCACCGGCCCCGCGCGCCGCCGTGCACGGGCGTGTCGCACGGCGCATCATCGGGACGTTCACGCCTGCCGGCGGGCTGGCCGGCCACGGCGTCGACGCGGCGTTGATGCGGCGTTGATCGAACGTTTTTCGCCGCACGGCACGATCCTGGCCATGCACATCGACACGATCACCCCGGCCGACCCCACCTGGCAGGCCCAGGCCCTGTGCGCGCAGACCGGGGCCGACTTCTTCTTCCCCGAGCCCGGCAGCTCGGTACGCGAGGCGAAGCGCATCTGCGGCATGTGCGAGATGCGCCCCGCCTGCCTCGACTACGCGCTGAGCAACGACGAACGCTTCGGTGTCTGGGGCGGCCTGTCCGAGAAGGAGCGCCTCGCGCTGAGGCGCACCTCCGGCTGAGCCGCCGCGGACGGCTCGCTCAGCCGGCCGCCCGCGCCGCCATGCGCGCCTTGCGCGCCGCCAGCCGCTCGTCGAACCGGGAGGCCTCAGTGTCCAGGCCGCCCAGGAACAGACCCAGCTCCTCCTGGGCCTGCAGGCCCTCCGGGCCGAACCCGTCCATCTCCATGATCTTCAGGAAGCGCAGCACGGGCTGCAGCACGTCGTCGTGGTGGATCCGCAGGTTGTAGACCTCGCCGATCGCCATCTGCGCCGCGGCCCGCTCGAAGCCGGGGATGCCGTGGCCGGGCATACGGAAGTTGACGACGACGTCCCGGACCGCCTGCATGGTCAGGTCGGGGGCGAGTTCGAAGGAAGCCTTCAGCAGGTTGCGGTAGAAGACCATGTGCAGGTTCTCGTCGGTCGCGATGCGGGCCAGCATGCGGTCGCAGACCGGGTCGCCGGACTGGTGGCCGGTGTTGCGGTGCGAGATCCGGGTGGCCAGTTCCTGGAAGGCGACGTACGCGATCGAGTGCAGCATCGAGTGCCGGTTGTCGGACTCGAAGCCCTCGCTCATGTGGGACATGCGGAACTGCTCCAGCTTGTCCGGGTCCACCGCGCGCGAGGTGAGCAGGTAGTCGCGCATCACGATGCCGTGCCGGCCCTCCTCGGCCGTCCAGCGGTGCACCCACGTACCCCACGCGCCGTCGCGGCCGAACAGCGAGGCGATCTCGTGGTGGTAGCTCGGCAGGTTGTCCTCGGTCAGCAGGTTGACGACGAGGGCGATACGGCCGATCTCCGTCACCCCGGACTGTTCCTTGTCCCAGGCCTCGCCGTCCTCGAACAGACCGGGGAAGTTGCGGCCGTCGCTCCAGGGCACGTACTCGTGCGGCATCCAGTCCTTGGCGACCTTCAGATGCCGATTCAGCTCCTTCTCGACCACTTCCTCCAGGGCGTACAGCAACCGCGCGTCGGTCCAGGCGGACGGGCTGCCGAGGTGAGGGGAGGTGATCGTCACGGGAACTCCAGGGGGACGCCGAGCAGAAGGGGGAGTGAAGGGGACGGTCCGGCGAGCGGTGCCGGTAAACCTACGTGATCGTAGGCTACGAATCCGTAGGTTACGAAGCCGTAGGTTAAGGTCATCGTAAAGATCGCTGATCAGGCGCCCGGTCGCGGGCAGTTCACCGGTGTGCCGGACAGCCCCGGGACCCGCAGGTCCCGGGGCTGTCCGAGGCAGGGCGTCACTCCGTCAGGCGTACAGTTCCCGCAGCCGCACCGAGAGACACGTCACACATCCCTCGAGCTTCTCGAACTCGGAGATGTCCACGGTGACCACCTCGTGGCCGAGATCGGTCAGCAGTTCCGCCGTCTTCGGGCGCTCGCCGCCATGAGCAGCTTGTGGCCGCCGAGCAGCACCACGTGCGCACCCGACTCCTCCGGCACCGAGAGGAACCCCGGGAACAGCGACGGCCGGTCCACCATCGGGATGTGCCCGATGACCGTCCCGTCCGGCAGCGCGGTCACCGCCGACTTCAGATGCAGCACCTTGCTCACCGGCACCGGCACCACGCGCGCGCCCAGCGGCTCGAACGCGGCCCGGAGCTGCTGCACCCCGGCCGCGTTGGTGCGCCCGCCCCGGCCGACGTAGACGGTGTCGCCCACCTTGAGGACGTCCCCGCCGTCCAGGGTGCCCGGCTCCCAGATCCAGTTCACCGAGCAGCCGAGCCGGGCCACCGCCTCCTCGACGCCCGCGGTCTCGGCGCGCCGGGACTCCGCGCCGGGCCGGGTGATCAGGGCCACGTTCCGGTACATGACCACGGTGTCCTCGACGAACACCGAGTCGGGGCAGTCGTCGGCCGGGTCGACCTCGATCGTCTCCCAGCCGTGCGTGCCGAGCGCCTCGACGTAGGCCTCCCACTGCTGGACGGCGAGGTCCACGTCGGCCTTCCGTCGCTCGATGTGCGTGACCAGCCCCTCGGCGAGCAGCGGGCCGGGGCGGCGGACGAGGGCCTTCTTGCTGGGCACGACGGGCCTTTCCTGATCGGCGGTGCGGTCCGGCGCCCGGGAGACGGGAGCCGGACCGCCATCATGCAGCGCGCCATGCCCAGGACGAAACCCTCACTCTGCCTCGTTGGCAGGCTGTTCCCCTCCTGAGACCCCGGGCGATACCGGCCGGCCGGGGTTCGCCAGCTCCTCGGGGGTGGTCTCCGTCAGCTTCCCTCCCTCCATCAGCAGCCAGCGGGTGATGCCGATCGACTCCAGGAACGGCAGGTCGTGGCTGGCGACGAGCAGTGCGCCCCGGTACGACTCGAGGGCCGAGGTGAGCTGCCGGACGCTCGCCATGTCGAGGTTGTTGGTCGGCTCGTCCAGCAGGAGCAGCTGGGGGCCGGTTCGGCGAGCATCAGGGCGGCCAGGGCCGCCCGGAAGCGCTCGCCGCCGGACAGCGTCCCCGCCTTCTGGTCCGCCCGCGCGCCACGGAACAGGAAGCGGGCCAGGCGCGCCCGGATCCGGTTGTTGGTGGCGCCCGGCGCGAACCGGGCCACGTTCTCGGCGACGGTCGCCTCGTCGTCGAGAACGTCCAGGCGCTGCGGCAGGAACCGCAGCGGAACGTGCGTCAGGGCCTCGCCTGCCACCGCGGGCAGCTCCCCGGTGATGGTCCGCAGCAGCGTCGTCTTGCCGGCGCCGTTGCGCCCGACCAGCGCGATCCGCTCCGGCCCGCGCAGATCGAGGATGCCCTCGACACGCGACCCGCAGGCCGTCTCCAGCTTCTCCAGGGTGAGCACCTGGCGGCCGGGCGGCACCGCGGTGCAGGGCAGTTCGACGCGGATCTCGTCGTCGTCCCGCACCGCCTCGACCGCGTCGTCCAGCCGGTCCTTGGCCTCGGCGAGCCGTTCCTCGTGCATGATGCGGTGCTTGCCCGCGGACTCCTGCGCGGCGCGCCTGCGCGCGCCCATGACGATCTTCGGTTCGCGCTTGGTCTCGAACATCTTCTGCCCGTACCGCTTGCGCCGGGCCAGCTTGACCTGGGCGTCGGCCAGTTCGCGCTTCTGCTTGCGGACGTCGGACTCGGCGACCCGCACCATCCGTTCGGCGGCCTCCTGTTCGACGGCCAGGGCCTCCTCGTAGGCCGAGAAGTTGCCGCCGTACCGGACGATCTCACCGGAGCGCAGATCGGCGATCTGGTCGACCAGGTCCAGCAGTTCGCGGTCGTGGCTGACGACCACCAGCACACCCGGCCAGGCGGCGACGGCCGCGTACAGCCGGCGGCGCGCGTACAGGTCCAGGTTGTTGGTGGGCTCGTCCAGCAGCAGGACGTCCGGGCGGCGCAGCAGCAGCGCGGCCAGCCGCAGCAGCACCGACTCGCCGCCGGACACCTCGCCGACGGTGCGGTCCAGGCCGATGTCGCCGAGGCCCAGCTCGCCGAGGGTGACCAGGGCGCGCTCCTCGACGTCCCAGTCGTCGCCGACCGCCTCGAAGTGCTCCTCGGCGACGTCGCCCGCCTCGATGGCGTGCAGGGCGGCGCGCTGGGCGGCGATGCCCAGGACCTCGTCGACGCGGAGCGTGGTGTCGAGCGTGACGTTCTGCGGCAGATGGCCGATCTCGCCGGTCACCTTGACGGTGCCGTCGACGGGGGTCAGTTCACCGGCGAGCAGTTTCAACAGGGTCGACTTCCCTGATCCGTTGACGCCGACGAGTCCCGTCCTGCCGGGTCCGAAGGCGACGTCGAGGCCGTCGAAGACGGGGGTGCCGTCGGGCCAGGCGAAGGACAGGGACGTGCAGGTGAGGGACATTGACATAAGGGCCTCGCGGTTGCTGGGTGCGGTCTGTGGGGACGCATGTCGAGACACCGCGAGGCGGAAACCGAAGGCCTGGGCAACGGGAGGGCCCATGGAAAAAGGCCTGTGCCGGAGGACGGCTCGGACGCCGAGGTCGAACAACCACGCACACCTCACGGGTGTGAGCGCGGTGTCTCAGGACCTCAGACGAGCAACGTCCTTCTCCAATCGGCGGCAACAGGACCTCATACAACGTACGAGGGGGGCGGGAGGCTGTCAACGCGATTAATCGGGGGCCCCGCCGTGTCGCCCGGTCACCCGGCCGGTGGGCCGACGTCCACGTCGGATTTTTGCCGGCGCCCCTCCCGCCCCGTCTGCTCGACTGCCGTCATGACGCATCGGCACCCGCTTCTCGAATCCGCCCTGGCCTTCCGTGCCCTGCACGAGCACGGCCGTCCGCTGGTCCTGCCGAACGCCTGGGACGCGGTCACCGCCGCCCTCGTGCAGGACGCGGGCGCTGCCGCGGTCGCCACCACCAGCGCGGGGCTGGCCTGGGCGCTCGGCGCGGCCGACGGCGACCGGCTCGGCCGCGAGCGCGCGCTCGCGGCGGTCGCCCGGGTCGCCGCCGCGGTCCGCGTCCCGGTGAGCGCCGACATCGAGGGCGGCCACGCCGAGGACGCCGCCGGTGTGGGCGACACCGTCGCGGGGGTGATCGACGCGGGCTCGGTCGGCGTCAACATCGAGGACGGCCGGTACGAGCCGGACGCCGAACCGCTGCGCACGGTGGCCGAGCAGGCGGAGCGGATCGCGGCGGCCCGCGCGGCCGCCGACCGGGCCGGGGTGCCGCTGTTCGTCAACGCGCGGATCGACACCTTCCTGCGCGGCGCGGTCGGGGTCGGTCCCACCCTGGAACGGGCGGCCGCCTTCCTCGCCGCCGGCGCAGACGGGATCTTCGTCCCCGGAGCCGTCGAACCGGGGACGGTGAAGGCGCTCGTGGCGGGCATCGACGGGCCGCTCAACGTGATGGCGGGGCCCGGAGCGCCCTCGGTGCCGGAACTGGCGGCGCTCGGCGTCGCCCGGATCAGCACCGGGGCGGGCCTCGCCCAGGCCGCCCACGCCCTGGTCCACCGCGCCGCGCGGGAGCTGCTGCGGGAGGGGACCTACGGGCCGCTGGCCGGGGGGCTGGACCACGCGGAGCTGAACGCGCTGCTCACGCGCGTGTAGCGCCCACGCCGTCCACGCGTGCGTGGACGAGACCGCGCGTCCGTGTCAGCAGGCGTCCCGCATCAGCACGGCCAGGTCGTGGTCGAGGTCGAACTGGAGGTGTTCCAGGCCGACCGGCACGAGGCCGGCGGACGCCTCCAGGAACCGGCGTATCTCGCCCGAGCGCACGTGCACGACCGCCGTGCCCTCCGGCGCGTGGAACTCCAGCACGGTGCGGTCGTAGCCGTACGGCCGGACACGGACGTCCCCGTGGCCCTCGGGCCCTCCAGCCCCGCCGCGAGGAGTTCGCGGGAGAACGTCCAGCAGACGTCGACGCCCTCCAGGGTGGCCGGCGCGGGGAAGGACATCCGTACGGCGAACGGATCGCGCCGGTCGTAGCGCAGCGTCGCGGGGATGTTCGGCATGCGCGGTGCGGCGGCGACGAGGCGGGCCTCTACGGGCTGCTCGATCATGGTGGACAACGCCTTGCTCCCTTGTGACGGCTGGACGTACTTCCGGTGTGGCACCCGGCACTGGAGGAGACGTCGGATTCGGCCAGTCCGTGCACACGAGACACGAGTGACCTCGGTCACCGCCTTCATGCTTCGCGCCCGGCGAAGCGGCCCGGACGGTCCGCCGGACGGTCCCGGGCCCTCTGGACGGTGCCGGGGCGGTCCGCTAGCTTCGCCCGCCATGAGGCGCTTGGGGAGCACGCGACGCAAGGGACGAACGCATCGACTGCTGGCGGCGGGGGTGGCCTGCGTGGCGGCACTGGCCGCGCTGACCGTACCGGCCACCGCCGAGGAGGCCGCGCCGGCCCGGGGCGGCGCGCACTGGGCGGAGAAGGACACCGGCGCCCCGCAGGTACGGTTCCGCGGCCTGGCCGCCGTCGACCGCCGGACCGCCTGGCTGGCCGGTACCGGCGGCACCGTACTGCGCACCACCGACGGCGGCGGGAACTGGCGGAACGTCTCCCCGCCCGGCGCCGCCGACCTGCAGTTCCGGGACGTCGAGGCCTTCGACGGGCGGCGCGCGGTGGTGCTGGCCATCGGCGAGGGCGAGGCCTCCCGCGTCTACCGGACCGACGACGGCGGCACGACATGGACGGAGTCGTTCCGCAACACCGACCCGAAGGCGTTCTACGACTGCCTCACCTTCTTCGACCACCGTCACGGCCTGGCCATGAGCGACCCCGTGGACGGCCGGTTCCGCATCCTGTCCACCGGCGACGGCGGCCGCTCCTGGCGTGTTCTGCCCTCCTCCGGCATGCCGGAGGCCCTGGACGGCGAGGCCGGCTTCGCCGCGAGCGGCCAGTGCCTGGTCACCGCGGGACCGAGGGACGTCTGGCTGGCCACCGGCGGTGCCGCCCGCGCGCGCGTGCTGCACTCCGCCGACCGGGGGCGGACCTGGACGGCCGCCGACACCCCGGTGCCGGCGGGCGATCCCGCCAAGGGCGTCTTCGCGCTCGCCTTCCGCGACCGCTTCCACGGTCTCGCCGTCGGCGGCGACTACCGCCCCGAGCAGGCCTCGCCCCGGGCCGCCGCGGTGACCACCGACGGCGGCCGCACCTGGCGCCCCGTCACCACCCCGCCGCCCGCGTACCGCTCCGGCGCCGCCTGGCTCCCGCACAGCCGTACCACCGCGCTGGCCGTCGGCCCGACCGGCACCGACCTGACCACGGACGGAGGCCGGAGCTGGCGCACGGTCGACACCGGTTCGTACGACACCGTGGCCTGCGCGCCCGACCTGAGCTGCTGGGCAGCCGGCGAGAAGGGCCGGGCGGCCCGGCTGGAACGCTGACGTGGGCGCGCGGAACCCGGGTACTCGTCTCCCATCGCCGAGGACGAGGTGAGAACAGGAAGGGAGCGATCATGCCGGCCGGTTCCAGCCCCAAGCGTGAACGCCAGTACGAACACATCAAGGAGAGCGCGCGGGACCGGGGCGAAAGCCCCGGGCGCGCCAAGGAGATCGCCGCGCGGACCGTGAACAAGGAGCGCGCCCGCTCCGGCGAGTCCAGGACCGCCAGCCGCAGCTCGACGCAGGACATGTCGTCCGGCGAGCGCGGCGGCAGGCGGTCGGGGAGCGGCTCCCAGGGTCCGACCCGCGACCAGCTCTACAACGAGGCCAGGCAGCGCGGCATCGAGGGCCGCTCGCACATGAACAAGGACGAACTGCGGCGCGCGCTGGACGACAGGAAGGGCTGACCGGCTCCGGTCAGTCCGCCTGCTGCCGGTGGCGTTCCAGTTCCGGAGCCGTCTTCGTCGCGCGGAACTCCGTGACGCGGTACTCGCACACCCCGGCGGCGACGAAGGGGTCCCCGGCGGCGATCTCCTCGATCCGGGCGCGGTCCTCCGCGACGGCGAGGATCAGTCCGCCGTCGCGGGGCTCCTTGCGTCCGGAGGCCAGGAAGTGGCCCTTCTCGTACTGCTCGTCGAGCCAGGCCCGGTGCGCCGGCAGCGCGGCGTCCACGTCCTCGAGCGGGGCGGTGTACGTCAGCTCCAGTACGAACATGATCACGACCCTACCCCGGCGCCCGCCGGGCCGTCCCGCGGTCGTACAGTCCTGTCCACCATGAGGACCGTAGGCGTGCCCGCGAACTGGCCGGCGACCGAGGAGGAGGCCCGCGCCGTACAGGACGAACTGCGCGGGCGGGTGGTGCTCGACGAGGCGGGGCCGCCGCCCGGGTCGGGGCGGGTGACGGGGGTGGACGTCGCCTACGACGACGAACGCGACCTCGTCGCCGCGGCGGCCGTCGTCCTGGACGCGGCGACCCTGGAGGTGGTCGCCGAGGCCACGGCGGTCGGCCGGATCTCCTTCCCGTACGTGCCCGGACTGCTGGCCTTCCGGGAGATCCCGACCGTGCGCGCCGCCCTGGACGCCCTGCCCTGCCCGCCGGGCCTGGTGGTGTGCGACGGCTACGGCCTCGCCCACCCGCGCCGCTTCGGCCTCGCCAGCCACCTCGGCGTCCTCACCGGCCTGCCGACGATCGGCGTCGCCAAGAACCCCTTCACCTTCACCCACGACGATCCCGCACCCCTGCGCGGCGGTTCCGCCCCGCTCCTCGCGGGCTGTGAGGAGGTGGGCCGGGCCCTGCGCACCCGGTCGCACGTCAAACCGGTCTTCGTCTCCGTCGGCCACCGCACCTCCCTGGGCAACGCCGTGGCCCACACCCTGGCGCTGACCCCCGGTACCGCCTGCCGGAGTCCACCCGTCTCGCGGACGCGCTGTGCAGGCAGGCGCTGAAACGGGCGGTCGCCGGGGGCGGGGGCGGGGCGGACAGGCGACCCCGTGACGGAACGGCGCCGGCCCCGCGGCGGTGCCCCGTGTCCGAGTACCGGGACCGAGCAGCCGTACGGATGTGCGCGGTTCCCGGTGCCCGGCAGGGTGGGCGCATGACGACGCATCGCGCGCCCAAGCCCCTCGCCGATCCGGACCGGTCCGTCGAGCGGGTCGTGAACGCCGCCCTCGTCCTCGCGGTGCTCGCCGGGCTCGGCTGGATCTGCGGGATGATCTGCGCCTTGGTGAAGTGGCCCCTCCAGCGGGCGTCCCCCGATCCTCGCGGACCCGCGAAGATCGGGGAGACGCCCCCTGGCGTCGGTCAGCGGCTCGCCGCGACGCGGAAGCGGATGCCCGCACCGCGCAGTCGCCCGGTGAGCGCGTCACCCATCGCCACCGCGGTGGTGACCTGTCCGGCCGTCGGCGGGAGGTCGTCGAAGGCCAGGCTGAGCGCCGACTCGGCGAACATCTTCGCCGTCTCGTCGTAGCCCGGGTCGCCGCCCGAGACCTCGGTGAACACCCGCCGCCCGCCACCCTCGCCGACGAAGCGGACCCGGAACCAGCTCCGGGCGCGCTTCTCGGCGCTCGGTCCGTCGCCGGGCCTGAGCCGGTCGGAGAGCCAGCGCCGGACGGGCGGCACCTGGGCGGCGGCCGCGACCGCGCCGACGGCGGCCGCCCCGCCCGCGGCGACCGGCAGGTGCCGGACCGCCGCGTAGTGCCGGTAACGGAAGTCGGGGCCGTAGCGCTCCAGCGCCTTCGCCGAACGGCGCACGATCTGCGGATCGATGGTCGGCAGCGGCAGCGCCCAGGCACCCACCTCCCGGGCGAACCTCGGCGCGCCCGCCGGTGCCGACACCCGGCGCCCCAGCAGCCGCGGCTCGTGCCGCCGGCGTTCCCGGGCCGCGGCCGCCATCTGCCCGCCGCGCGCGAACTGGTTCAGCGCGGAGGCCAGCGTGCCGCCGGAGAAGGTGGCGTCGGCCGTCACGAACCCGTCCACGGTCAGCGGTACGCCCTCCGGCAGCTGCCCGACCGTGAAGTGCACGCCCAGGTCGTGCGGTACGGAGTCGAAACCGCAGGCGTGCACCAGGCGGGCGCCCGTCTCCCGCGCGCGTGCGTCGTGCCGGACGTACATCAGGTCGACGAACTCGGGCTCGCCCGTGAGGTCGAGATAGTCGGTCCCGGCGTCCGCGCAGGCGGCGACCAGGTCCTCGCCGTACTCCAGGTACGGGCCCACCGTCGTGGCCACCACGCGCGCGTGCTCGGCGAGAGCGCGCAGGGTGGCCGGATCCCGTACGTCCGCGCGGAGCGTCCCGATGCCCGAACCGCCGGGCAGCCGCGCCCGCAGCCGCTCCAGCGCGAGTTCGTCGCGGCCCGCGACCGCCCAGCGCAGATCCTCCGGGGCATGTGCCGCGAGGTACTCCGCGGTGAGCGTGCCGACGAAGCCGGTGGCCCCGAAAAGCACCAGGTCGTAGGGACGATCCGTCCTCTTTAGCCTGCTCATGTCACCCCTTGCCTCCGCAGCCCGCGCCGCTGTCGGTGGCTGAGGCTAGCGTGAGTGGTGCGGCGCCGGACGACCAGCCCGGGAATGAGGGCCCGGGCACTTGGCTAAGCGCTTGCTCGTTCAGGTCTTGTGCCGAGTGGAACGTGTTCTTAGCATCCTCGGTGTTACATCAGTTGTGTCACACGGGCTTGGGGGCAGGACGGCATGACGACGGCAGGGACGCCGGGCCACGGTCCGCTCTCGGGTGTGCGCGTGGTGGAACTGGCGGGCATCGGGCCGGGCCCCTTCGCCGCCATGCTCCTCGCCGACCTCGGCGCGGACGTGGTCCGGGTGGACCGCCCGGGCGGTCCGGGCCTCGGCATCGACCCCGCGCACGACGTGACCAACCGCAACAAGCGCTCGGTCCTCGTCGACCTCAAGGCGCCGGACGGCGCGGCGCGCGTGCTCGCCCTGGCCGAGCGCGCGGACATCCTCATCGAGGGCTACCGCCCCGGCGTCGCCGAGCGGCTCGGCGTCGGCCCCGACGCCTGCCACGCCCAGAACCCCCGGCTGGTCTACGGCCGTATGACCGGCTGGGGCCAGGACGGCCCCCTCGCCGACCGGGCCGGCCACGACGTGACGTACATCGCCCTCACCGGCACCCTCGGCATGATCGGCCGCCCCGGGGAGCCCCCGGCGGTCCCCGCCAACCTGCTCGGCGACTACGCGGGCGGCTCCCTCTACCTGGTCGTCGGCGTCCTGGCCGCCCTGCACCACGCGCGCGCCACCGGCACCGGCCAGGTCGTGGACGCGGCCATCGTGGACGGCACCGCGCACCTGTCGGCGATGATCCACGGCATGCTGTCCGCCGGCGGCTGGCAGGACCGGCGCGGCGCCAACCTCCTGGACGGCGGCTGCCCGTACTACGGCACCTACGCGACCGCCGACGGCGGGTACATGGCGGTGGGCGCCCTGGAGACGCGGTTCTACGCGGAGTTCCTGCACCTGCTCGGCCTGGACCACCTGGCCGGGGCCCACGACGACTGGTCCCGCTGGGGCGAACTGCGCGAACAGGCCGCCGCCCGCTTCAAGTCCCGCACCCGGGACGAGTGGACGGCCCTCTTCGAGGGCTCGGACGCCTGCGTGGCCCCGGTGCTGTCCCTGCGCGAGGCTCCGCACCACCCGCACCTGGCCGCCCGCGGCACCTTCACCGACCACGGCGGCATCACCCAGCCGGCCCCCGCTCCCCGCTTCTCCGCGACCCCCACCCGCGTCCGCACCGGACCCGCCCGCCCCGGCGCCGACACCGGGACGGTGGCGCGGGACTGGGGCATACCTGACCCTGCCGACGACGACCTCGTCCCGGACGGCGACTGACCCCGGCCACCGGGCCACCCGACGACCCGCCCCGCCCTCGGCGACCGAGCCCCGCTCGGCCCACCCTCCCGAAAGGCACATCAGTGAGCACCGAAGCGTACGTGTACGACGCGATCCGCACCCCGCGCGGCCGCGGCAAGGCGAGCGGCGCCCTGCACGGCACGAAGCCCATCGACCTGGTCGTCGGGCTCATCCACGAGATCCGCGACCGCTTCCCGGGTCTCGACCCGGCCGCGATCGACGACATCGTGCTCGGCGTCGTCGGACCCGTGGGCGACCAGGGCTCCGACATCGCCCGCATCGCGGCGATCGCCGCCGGGCTGCCGGACACCGTCGCGGGACTCCAGGAGAACCGCTTCTGCGCCTCCGGCCTCGAGGCCGTCAACCTGGCCGCCGCCAAGATCCGCTCGGGCTGGGAGGACATGGTCCTCGCCGGCGGCGTGGAGTCCATGTCCCGCGTCCCGATGGCCTCGGACGGCGGCGCCTGGTTCAACGACCCGATGACCAACCTGTCCGTCAACTTCGTGCCGCAGGGCATCGGCGCCGACCTCATCGCCACCATCGAGGGGTTCTCCCGCCGGGACGTCGACGAGTACGCCGCCCTGTCCCAGGAGCGCGCCGCCACCGCCTGGAAGGAGGGCCGCTTCGACCGCTCCGTCGTCCCCGTCAAGGACCGCAGCGGGCTGGTCGTCCTCGACCACGACGAGCACATGCGCCCCGGCACCACCGCGGACTCGCTCGCCGGCCTCAAGCCCTCGTTCGCCGACATCGGCGAGCTGGGCGGCTTCGACGCGGTCGCCCTGCAGAAGTACCACTGGGTGGAGCGGATCGACCACGTCCACCACGCGGGCAACTCCTCCGGCATCGTCGACGGAGCCTCCCTGGTCGCGATCGGCTCCCAGGAGGTCGGCCAGCGGCACGGCCTCACCCCGCGCGCGCGGATCGTCTCCGCGGCCGTCTCCGGCTCCGAGCCCACCATCATGCTCACCGGTCCCGCCCCGGCCGCCCGCAAGGCGCTCGCCAAGGCCGGGCTGACCATCGACGACATCGACCTGGTCGAGATCAACGAGGCCTTCGCGGCGGTCGTGCTGCGCTTCGTGAAGGACATGGGCCTGTCCCTGGACAAGGTCAACGTCAACGGCGGCGCCATCGCCCTCGGCCACCCGCTCGGCGCGACCGGCGCCATGATCCTCGGCTCGCTCATCGACGAGCTGGAGCGCCAGGACAAGCGCTACGGCCTGGCCACCCTGTGCGTGGGCGGTGGCATGGGCATCGCCACCATCGTCGAGCGCGTCTGAACTCCCCGCGGAACCACGAGACCTTCACGGAGACGACTGTCATGACCGAGAGCACCACCATCCGCTGGGAGCAGGACGACACCGGTGTCGTCACCCTCGTCCTCGACGACCCCGACCAGTCCGCGAACACCATGAACCAGGCGTTCCGCGACTCCCTCGCCGCGATCACCGACCGCCTGGAGGCCGAGAAGGACTCCATCCGCGGTGTCATCCTCACCTCCGCCAAGAAGACCTTCTTCGCCGGCGGCGACCTGCGCGACCTGATCCGGGTCACCCCGGAGACCGCCCAGGAGCTGTTCGACGGCGGCCTCGCCATCAAGCGGAACCTGCGGCGCATCGAGACCCTCGGCAAGCCGGTGGTCGCCGCCATCAACGGCGCCGCCCTCGGCGGCGGCTACGAACTCGCCCTCGCCTGCCACCACCGCGTCGCCCTCGACACCTCCGGCACCAGGATCGGCTGCCCCGAGGTCACCCTCGGCCTGCTTCCCGGCGGAGGCGGCGTCGTGCGCACCGTACGGCTGCTGGGCATCGCCGACGCGCTGCTGAAGGTGCTCCTGCAGGGGCAGCAGTACAACGCGCGCCGCGCCCAGGAGAACGGCCTGGTCCACGAGGTCGCCGCGACCCCGGAGGAACTGCTCGCCAAGGCCCGTGCCTTCATCGACGCCAACCCCGAGTCGCAGCAGCCCTGGGACAGGCCCGGCTACCGGATCCCCGGCGGTACGCCCGCGAACCCGAAGTTCGCCGCCAACCTGCCCGCCTTCCCGGCCACCCTGCGCAAGCAGACCAACGGCGCCCCCTACCCGGCCCCGCGCAACATCCTGGCCGCGGCCGTCGAGGGTTCCCAGGTCGACTTCGAGACCGCCCAGGTCATCGAGGCCCGCTACTTCGTGGAGCTGGCCGCCGGCCAGACCTCGAAGAACATGATCCAGGCGTTCTTCTTCGACCTCCAGGCCGTCAACTCCGGCGCCAACCGCCCGAAGGACGTCGAGCGCCGCACCGTCCGCAGGGTCGCCGTCCTCGGCGCCGGGATGATGGGCGCCGGCATCGCCTACTCCTGCGCCCGGGCGGGCATCGAGGTCGTCCTGAAGGACGTCGCCCTGGAGGCGGCCGTCAAGGGCAAGGGCTACTCCGAGAAGCTGTGCGCCAAGGCCGTCGCCAGGGGCCGCACCAGCCAGGAGAAGGCCGACGCGCTGCTCGCCCGGATCACGCCGACCGCCGATGCGGCCGACCTCGCGGGCTGCGACGCGGTGATCGAGGCCGTCTTCGAGGACACCTCGCTCAAGCACAAGGTCTTCCAGGAGATCGAGTCCGTCGTCGCGCCCGACGCGCTGCTGTGCTCCAACACCTCCACCCTGCCCATCACCGCGCTGGCCGAGGGCGTGGAGCGCCAGGGCGACTTCATCGGGCTGCACTTCTTCTCGCCGGTCGACAAGATGCCGCTGGTCGAGATCATCAAGGGCGAGCGCACCGGCGACGAGGCCCTCGCCCGGGCCTTCGACCTGGTCCGGCAGATCAACAAGACGCCGATCGTCGTCAACGACTCGCGCGGCTTCTTCACCTCCCGGGTGATCGGCCACTTCATCAACGAGGGCGTCGCCATGGTCGGCGAGGGCATCGAGCCCGCCTCCGTGGAGCAGGCGGCCGCGCAGGCCGGCTACCCGGCCAAGGTGCTCTCCCTGATGGACGAGCTGACCCTCACCCTCCCGCGCAAGATCCGTGGCGAGACCAGGCGCGCCGTGGAGGAGGCCGGCGGCACCTGGACCCCGCACCCGGCGGACGCCGTCATCGACCGCCTGGTCGACGAGTTCGGCCGCACCGGGCGCAGCGGCGGCGCCGGCTTCTACGACTACACGGAGGACGGCAAGCGGGCCGGGCTCTGGCCGGGCCTGCGCGAGCACTTCACGACGACCGGGCACGAGATCCCGTTCCGGGACATGCAGGAGCGGATGCTGTTCGCCGAGGCGCTCGACACCGTGCGGCTCCTGGAGGAGGGCGTGCTGACGTCGGTCGCCGACGCCAACATCGGCTCGATCCTCGGTATCGGCTTCCCGGGCTGGACCGGCGGTGTGCTCCAGTACGTCAACGGCTACGAGGGCGGCCTGCCCGGATTCGTGGCCCGCGCGCGTGAGCTGGCCGAGCGCTACGGCGAGCGGTTCACCCCGCCCGCGCTGCTGGTGGCCAAGGCCGAGAAGGGGGAGCGGTTCGCCGACTCCCGCTCATGATCCGTTGAGCCACTCGCTCAGCTCTTCCCGCAGCGAGCGCTGGAACGTCGACAGCAGCGCCTGCACCACCAGGGGGTGCATGTGCGCCGACAGGGACTGCGCGTCCCGGGCGTCGCGCTCCGCCACCTCGCCGCGGAAGAGCTGGGCCAGCTCGCGGGCCGCGGCGCGCGAGTGCTCGACGAGCACCTTGCGCGCCGCGAGGATCGCCTCCTGCGACAGCGGTACGTCCAGCAGCCGCAGACCGAGCCGGAACAGCCCGGCGTCGACGCGGAAGGTGTCCTCGTCCTCCTGACGGACGACGTCCATCGCGGCCAGCCGCTCCATGTCCCCGGGCGTGAGCGGCCGCCCCGCCCGCCGTTCGAGTTCCCGCCGCGACACCGTCTCCGGCGCGTCCGGCGCCCAGGACGCGACCACCGCGCGGTGGATGGCCAGGTCGTGCGGGCCGAGGTCCGGCGGGAGCTGCCGCAGGTACCGCTCGATCGCCGCCAGGGTCATGCCCTGCTGCTGGAGCTCCTCGATCAGGGCCAGCCGTGCCACGTGCCCGGGGCCGTAGTGCCCCACCCGCCGCGGGCCGATCTCCGGCGGCGGGAGCAGCCCCTGCTGCCGTAGAAGCGGACGGTGCGGACCGTGACGCCCGCCCGCGCGGCCAGCTCGTCGATGGTGAGGGCCGGCTCCCCGTCCCCGGTCGTGGCGTCCGTCGTCATGTGCAGCAGTATCGCTGTCCCACCAATCGTGTGAAACATGTGGCGACCATGTGAGAAGCGCCCCGGTGTGACATGGGCCATCGCATACGGGGTGATCTCCCTGGGAAGCTGCTGCCTTGGTCTGTACCGCGACACACCAGGGTGGTGCGGGCCAGGACCTGCACGACCCCGGACCCACGAGGCCCGGGCGCACCAGGAAGTGGAACCACCCGTGAGCAAGGACGCCGTGGAATCGGCACAGGCCACCGTCCGCCCCAGGCGGACCGGACCCCGCGGACGCGGGCGACGCCGGCTACAGCAAGGACCTCAAGGCCCGCCACGTCAACATGATCGCCATCGGCGGTGCCATCGGCACCGGCCTCTTCCTCGGCGCCGGCGGACGCCTGCACACCGCGGGCCCGGCACTCGCCGTGGCCTACCTGGTCTGCGGCGTCTTCGCCTTCTTCGTCGTACGGGCCCTCGGCGAGCTGGTCCTGTACCGCCCGTCCTCCGGGTCCTTCGTGAGCTACGCGCGCGAGTTCCTCGGTGAGAAGGGCGCCTACGTCGCCGGCTGGATGTACTTCCTGAACTGGTCGACCACCGGCATCGCCGACATCACCGCGATCGCGCTGTACACGCACTACTGGAGCCTCTTCACGGCCATCCCGCAGTGGGTGCTCGCGCTGATCGCCCTCGCGGTGGTGCTGGCGGTGAACCTGATCTCGGTGAAGATCTTCGGCGAGATGGAGTTCTGGTTCGCGATCATCAAGGTCGCGACCCTGGTGAGCTTCATGTTCGTCGGCATCTACCTGCTCGCCACCCAGCACGAGGTCGGCGGCGAGAAGCCCGGCCTGAGCGTCATCACCGACCACGGCGGCATCCTGCCGCACGGCATGATGCCGGTCGTCCTGGTCATGCAGGGCGTGATCTTCGCGTACGCCGCCCTCGAACTGGTCGGCGTCGCCGCCGGCGAGACCGCCGAGCCGGAGAAGGTCGTCCCGCGCGCGGTGAACTCGATCATGTGGCGCGTGGGTCTGTTCTACGTCGGCTCGGTCGTGCTGCTCGCCCTGCTGCTGCCCGGCTCGGTGTACTCCGCCGACCAGAGCCCGTTCGTCACCGTCCTGTCGAAGATCGGCGTGCCCGCGGCCGGCGACGTGATGAACCTGGTCGTGCTGACCGCCGCCATGTCCTCGCTCAACTCCGGCCTGTACTCCACCGGCCGCATCCTGCGCTCGATGGCCACGGCCGGCTCGGCGCCGAAGTTCACCGCCCGCATGAACCGCAGCCAGGTGCCCTACGGCGGCATCCTGCTGACCTGCGCGGTCTGCGTGCTCGGCGTGGGCCTGAACTACCTCGTGCCCAGCCAGGCCTTCGAGATCGTGCTGAACGTGGCCTCCCTCGGCATCATCAGCACCTGGGTGATCATCATGATCTGCCACCTGGTCTTCGTCCGCCGGGCCCGCGCGGGCCTCGTGACCAGGCCGCACTTCCAGCTCAAGTTCAGCCCCGTCGCCGAGATCGCCACGATCGTCTTCCTGCTGGCCTGCCTCGGCATGATGTGGAACGACCCCGAGGTCGGCCGCAAGACCCTCCTGCTGATCCCCCTGGTCGCCGTCCTGCTGGTGGCCGGCTGGTTCGGCGTCCGCCGCCGGGTGTCCCGGAACACGGACCAGGAACTGTCCCGGCTGACGAAGTAGCGGCCTGCCCCCCGGCGAGACGGCCGGACCGTGCCGAGCGGTCTCGCCGGGGAAGGGCCGGACCCGGTGCCCCCGTGCACGTGCCCCGCATAAGCTGCGGTCCGACGGTGCGCGACCACGGGGAGGGTGGGGGATGACCTCGCAGACCGAAGAGGGCGGAGCGGCCGAAGCGGCGGGAGCGATCGACGTGCTCGTGCTCGGCGGGGCCGGCGTGGACACGATCGTCCACGTCCCGGAGCTGCCGCTGCCGTACGCCGACAGTTACGGCATCGACTCCGGGATCCGTACCCGTGCCGGACAGACCGGCGACTTCATGGCCCTGGGGCTGGACGCCCTGGGCCTGCGCACCCACCACCTGGACCTGATCGGCGACGACCCCGAGGGCGACCTCGTGCGCGCCCTGCACCGCGAGCGCGGCATCGGGCTCACCGCGCTCCCCGGCCCCGCCGGGACCAAGCGGGCGGTCAACCTCGTCGGCCCGGACGGCCGGCGGCTGTCCCTGTACGACACCAGCCGCTCCCACCCCGGTGACCGGTTCCCGGAGGATACGCTGCGCGCGCTCGCCACGGCGAGCCGGCACGTCCACGTGACCATCACCCAGCCCTGCGCCGAGGCCCTGCCCGTGCTGGCCGCGACGGGCGTGCCGCTCTCCACTGACCTGCACGACTGGGACGGCGACAACCCCTACCACGAGCCGTTCGCGCTCGCGGCGGACGTCGTCTTCCTCTCCGCGGCCGCGCTGTCCGACCCCGAGCGGACCGTGCGCCGCATCGCCGAGCGGGGCCGGGCCGGGATCGTCGTCGCCACCGCCGGGGCCGAGGGCGCCTACCTGCTGGCCGACGGCGAACTGACCCGGATACCGGCGGTGGCCCCGCCCGCACCGGTGGTCGACTCCAACGGCGCGGGCGACGCCTTCGCCGCCGCGTTCCTCTACGGCCGGCTCGCCGGCGAACCGCCCCTGCGGTGCGCCCGGTACGGGGCGGTCGCCGGTGCCCACGCCTGCACGGTCCCGGCGACCCGCGCCGAACCGATGGGCCGCGACGCCCTCGTCGAACGGATGGCCGCCGTCACGGCGTGAACCGTGCGGGCGTCAGTGCCCGTGCACGTCGTTCGTCGCCTCGATCCGCTGCCAGGACCGGGGCCGCGCCACGTCCGCGCCCGCCCCGGCGAGCGACGCCGCACGGGCCGCCGGCGCGGCCGGCTTCGACGGCTGGAACAGCCAGGTGTCGAACAGCGCGCCCAGCGCCCGGCCCGACACCCGCTCCGCGTACGTCCGGAAGTCCGCCACCGACGCGTTGCCGTAGGCGTGCTCCTTCGGCCAGCCCTTCAGAACGGCGAAGAAGGCGTCGTCGCCGATCTCCTCGCGCAGCGCCTGGATGGCGAGCGCGCCCCGGTCGTAGACGGCGGCGTCGAACTGGTGGTCCGGACCCGGGTCACCGGGCGCGACCGTCCAGAAGGCGTCGTCGGCGGGGTGCGAGGCGTACACGTAGTCGGCGAGCTCCCGTGTGGTGCCCTCGCCCTCGTGCTCGGACCACAGCCACTGGGCGTAGCGCGCGAAGCCCTCGTTGATCCAGATGTCCTTCCAGCCCTTCAGCGACACGTCGTCGCCGTACCACTGGTGGGCCAGCTCGTGCACGACCACCGAGGTGTTCGAGCCGTTCGCGAACTGCTTCGGGCTGTAGTAGACCCGGGTCTGCGTCTCCAGCGCGTACCCGGTGGTGGTGTTGGGCACGTAGCCGCCGGCCGAGGCGAACGGGTACGGCCCGAACCACCCGCTCAGCCAGTCCACGATTTCCCCGGTGCGCTCCACACTCGCCCGCGCGGCGCCGTCGTTGTCGCCGAGGTCCTCGCTGTAGGCGTTGAGGACCGGAACCCCGCCGTCCGAGGTGCCGGTGGTGATGTCGAACCGCCCGAGGGCGAGGGTGGCCAGATACGTCGCCTGCGGCTTGTTCTGCCGCCAGTTGTAGCTCGTCCAGCCGAGCTTCGAGACGGTCGACTGCAGCGTGCCGTTGGAGATGGCCTGCGTGCCGTCGGGCACGGCCACCGACACGTCGTAGGTGGCCTTGTCGCTGGGGTGGTCGTTGCTCGGGAACCACCACCAGGCGGACTCGGGCTCGTCGGCCGCCACCGCTCCGTCCGGGGTGCGGTGCCAGGTGGTGAACCCGTAGGCGCTCTTCGCCGACGGCACCCCGCCGTAGCGGACCACGACGGTGACCGCGGTGCCCTTCGCCAGCGGCTTCCCCGGGGTGACGACGAGTTCGTGCTCGCCGGACCTCGTGAAGGCCGCCCTGCCGCCGTTGACCCGTACCTCGCTCACGTCCAGCAGGAAGTCCAGGTCGAAGCTGGACAGATCCTCGGTGGTCCGCGCCTGGATGGTCGCGGTGCCCCGCAGCTCGTCCGTCCCGGCTGGTAGCGCAGCCGCAGGTCGTAGTGCGAGACGTCGTAGCCGCCGTTGCCGTAGTTCGGGTAGTAGGGGTCGCCGATGCCCGGCGCGCCCGGGGTGTGGTTCGCGGCCGATGCCGGGATCGCCAGCAGGAGGGAGGCCGCCGCCAGTGCGCCCGGCGCGATGATTCTGCGGTGCACGTCAGCTCCAAGTCTTCGGGACAGGAAGTCTGTTCGGAGCCTATTCAGTCGCTGTGACCCCCGGCATGTCCATGGCCCCTGCCGTCACACGATCGCCATTCGGCCGCAACACGCCACCCGGCTGCCGTAAAGCCCTCTTCTGCACGGGAGTTGACGGGGGTACCGTCCGCGCATGCCGACACGCACGCGCTCCACGATCTGGAGAACGCTCGCCACCACGGCCGTCGCAGCCGTGACGGCCGCCCTCCTCACCCCGTCCGGCGCCCACGCCGCGCCACGCGAGAGCCGGCCCGTCTACTCCTACGCACACGCCGTCCGCGAGGCCGTATGGGTGGACACCGGCCTCGACGGGGACGGCGACGGACGGACCGACCGGGTGGCCGCCGACATCGTCCGACCCTCCGAACCGGCCCGCCAGGGCCGCAAGGTGCCGGTCATCATGGACGCCAGCCCGTACTACTCCTGCTGCGGACGCGGCAACGAGAGCCAGCTCAAGACGTACGACGCGCGGGGACGCGTCGTCCAGATGCCGCTGTTCTACGACAACTACTTCGTGCCCAGGGGCTACGCGTTCGTCGGCGTCGACCTGACCGGCACCAACCGCTCAGACGGCTGCGTCGACGTCGGCGGCCGCTCCGAGATCCAGTCCGCCAAGGCCGTGATCGACTGGCTGAACGGCCGTGCCAGGGCCTACACCACCCGCACCGGCTCCACGACCGTCAGGGCCGGCTGGACCAACGGCAGAACCGGCATGATCGGCAAGAGCTGGGACGGCACCATCGCCAACGGCGTCGCCGCCACCGGCGTACGGGGCCTGAGGACGATCGTCCCGATCAGCGCCATCTCCTCCTGGTACGACTACTACTTCGCCCAGGGCGCCCCGCTGTACGACGGCGGCCCCGACGAGCTCGCCGGCTACGTCGAGAGCGACGCCGCGCACGCCCACTGCGCCGCCGTCCGGAAGAAGCTCGCCGACGGCAGTCCGCCCAGCGGCGACTGGACCCCGCTGTGGACCGAGCGCGACTACGTGAAGGACGCGGCCCGGGTCCGCGCGAGCGTGTTCCTCGCCCACGGCATGCAGGACCTCAACGTGCGCACCAAGCACTTCGGCCAGTGGTGGGACGCGCTGGCGAAGCACGGTGTCGAGCGCAAGATCTGGCTCTCCCAGACCGGGCACGTCGACCCCTTCGACTACCGGCGCGGCGCCTGGGTCGACACCCTGCACCGCTGGTTCGACCACGAACTCCTCGGCTACGACAACGGCGTCGACCACGAGCCGATGGCCGACATCGAACGCCACCCCGACCAGTGGGTGACCTCCAGGGCCTGGCCGCCGCACGGCACCCGGACCACCACCCTGCGCCCGGCCCCCGGCGCGCGGGCGGGCGTCGGCACCCTCGGCCTGCGCCCGGCCACCGGCACCGAGACCTTCACCGACGACCCCGCGCTGAGCGAGACCGACTGGGCCGCCCGGCTCACCACCCCCACCCCCGAGAAGGCCGGCTTCCTCACCGCACCGCTCACCCGCGACCTGCGCCTGTCCGGCTCGTCCCGGGTGACCGTCACCGCCACCCCGAGCACCACCTCGGCCCATCTGTCCGCCGTCCTGGTGGACGTCGGACCGGACACCGTCCGCGACTACGCCGACGCGGCCGAGGGCATCACCACGCTCACCGACCGCACCTGCTGGGGCGAGAGCACGGCCGGGGACAGCGCCTGCTTCAAGAGGACCGCGGCCCGGACGGTCCGGACCGACTACACGGTGTTCAGCCGGGGCTGGGCCGACCTCGGCCACCACGCCTCGCTCGGCAAGGGCGTCCCGCTCACCCCGGGCAGGGCCGTCACGATGACCCTGGACCTGGCCGCCACCGACCACGTCGTGCCCCGGGGCCACCGTCTGGCACTGATCATCGCGGGCACGGACAAGGACCTCATCGACCCGCCGTCCACCCGGCCCACCCTCACCCTGGACCTGTCCCGCACGTCGGCCCGGCTCCCGCTGACCGGAGGCACGGCGGCGTTCGCCGGGGCCACCGCCGGCAGTACGGCCGCCGCTCCGGCACCCCGGCGGCTGACCGGTGTCGGCACACCGGACCTGACCGGGCACGTCCCGGCGCCCTGACCCGTCAGGCGGCCGGGCCCGGCACCAGCCCGGCCGACTCGCGGGCACACCCCCAGGCCACCGTGATCCCGGCCCCGCCGTGGCCGTAGTTGTGCACCAGCGGCCGCCCGTCCGGCAGCGACGCCCGTTCCAGGCGTACCGCGTCCCGGGCGGGCCGCAGCCCCACCCGGTGCGCCAGGACCCGCGCGCCGGCGATCTCCGGCCGGATCTCCGCGCACCGCGCGACGATCGCCCGGGCGGTCGCGGGATCCGGCTCCAGCGACCAGTCGCCGTCCTCCGCCGTACCGCCGAGGAGCAGCACACCGGGCTGCGGGATGAAGTAGGCCGAGGCGGTGGAGGAGTGGTCGACGGAGGTGTACCAGGTCGCGATCCCCGGGTTCTCCACCACCACGAGCTGCCCGCGCACCGGCCGCACCGCCGGGTCCGGCACCAGCGAACGGGAGCCCAGACCGGTGCAGTTGACCACGGCACCGGCGGGCACGGCCGCGAGGTCGGTCACCTCCCGCTCCTCGACCCCGCCGCCCGCCTTCGCCAACCGCCGGCGCAGCCACGCCAGATGGACCGGCATGTCGATCACCGGCAGCCGTGCCGCCAGCCCTTCCGGCACCGCCCGCAGCCCCGGCACCCGGCCCGCCCACGGGCCCAGCCCGTCCAGCCGCGTCCCCGCGTGTACACCCTCGACCAGGCGTACGCCCGTCTCCCCGGGGCGGGCCGCCAGTTCCCGGTACACGGCGAGGGACTCCAGCGCCCAGGCGCCGACCAGCGGTTCGGGCTCGATCCGGTAGGGCCACCACAGTCCGCCGGCCACCGCCGAGGTCGTGCGTCCGGCGGCCTCGCGCGCCCACACCCGCACCCGCCGTCCGGACTCGGCCAGCACCACGGCGGTCGTCAGCCCGGCGATCCCGCCGCCGACCACGATCACTTCGTCACTCGACTCGCGCTCCACACCCAGACGCTAGGCGAAGACGTCACGCAGCGCTCACCCGTGTCCCGGTGTGGGAATACTCACAGCATGTCTGCCGCATACGCGACCTTCGGCCTGGCACCGGCGACCCGCGCCGGCGGTGTGCTCGCCGACGGCGGCTACGAGGTCCACCGCGATTTCGTGGACTTCGTCGTCGACGGCCGCCCCTGCTGTTCCTTCTCTCCGACCTGGACGCCGTCTCCCCCCTCGCCTCCGACGTCCCACCGGCCATCTTCGCCGAGCAGGTGCGCGGCCTGCTGCGGGAGACCGAACCCCCGCTCCCCGGCGGCCGGTTCGTGATCTACGGCTGCCCCGAGTGCGCGGACCTGGCCTGTGGCGCGGTGACCGCGGTCATCGAGCGCGACGGGGAGGACTACGTCTGGCGGGACTTCGCCTGGCAGACCGGTGCGGTCGCCGATCCGGAACTCGACGGCTACCACGGCATAGGACCGTTCCGCTTCCGCGGCGCCGAGTACCGGGCCGCGCTCGCCGCCCTCGTAGCGGATCCCGGCGGCCCCGCCGCGGTCCGCCGCCGGGTGCTGCTGATCGGCGCGCGCGTCGCCGTGCTCGCACGACTGGCCGCCGCGCTGCGCGCCATCGGCATCGGCGCCGACATCACCCAGGACGCCGCGGGCGTGCCCGCCGAGGAACTGCGCGGGTACGGCGCGGTCGCCTTCGGCCGTGCCGTCGGCGAGGCTCGCAGAGCCGCCGTGATGGACGCGTTCGGGCGCGCCGGGGTGGCCGTCGCCCGGGTGGACGGCCTGGCCCCGATCGTCCCGCTGCTCGTCGCCCAGATCGAGCAGGCCCTGCACCGCGGCCCGCTGCCGGGCCGGCTGGCCTCCCTGGCCGCCGGCGGCGGCACGGCGGACGTGGAGGTGACCTCCGCCTGCCGGGTCCGCGTGACCGCGTACCGCCTCGACCGGCTGCGCCGCACCCACGTCCGGGACGTCTTCGACGGCCTCCTGGAGCCCGGCCGGCACCGCGTCCCACTGGACCCGGACGCGGTCAAGGGGAGTCCTTCGTGGTGGCCCGGACCACGGGGAGCGTGCTGGTGCGGCCGGTGGGCGGGTGAGCGCGGGGCCGCCGCCCCGCACGGCGGGGAACCGCGCGGAGCACGGGGTGCCCGGGAGATTAGGATCGGCGCTCTGATGACTGCCACCCTCGTCGCCAAGAACCTCGCCGCCGGGCACGGCGACCGCTCCCTGTTCGCCGGGCTCGACCTCGTCGTCGCGCCCGGCGACGTGATCGGTCTCGTCGGTGTAAACGGCGCCGGCAAGTCCACGCTGCTGCGCCTCCTCGCCGGCCTCACCCCGCCCGAGCAGGGCGAACTGCGGCTCTCCCCGCCGACCGCGGCCGTCGGGCATCTGCCGCAGGAGCCGGAGCGCAGGCCTGGGGAGACCGTCCGCGAGTTCCTGGCCCGCCGCACCGGCGTGGCCGAGGCGCAGCGGGCCATGGACGAGGCCACCCAGGCGCTGGTCGACGGCGCGCCCGGCGCCGACGACGCCTACGCCGCGAGCCTGGAGCGCTGGCTCGGCCTCGGCGGCGCCGACCTGGAGGAACGCGCCGAGGAGGTGGCCGACTCGCTGGGCCTCGCGGTCGGCCTGGACCAGCCGATGACCTCCCTGTCCGGCGGCCAGGCGGCCCGCGCCGGCCTCGCCTCCCTCCTGCTCTCCCGCTACGACGTCTTCCTCCTGGACGAGCCCACCAACGACCTGGACCTGGACGGCCTGGAGCGCCTGGAACGCTTCGTCACCGGCCTGCGGGCGGGCACGGTCGTGGTCAGCCACGACCGCGAGTTCCTCGCCCGCACGGTCACCAAGGTCCTCGAACTGGACCTGGCCCAGGGGCGGATCAACCTCTACGGCGGCGGCTACGAGGCCTACCTGGAGGAGCGCGACGTCGCCCGCCGGCACGCCCGCGAGGAGTACGAGGAGTACGCCGACAAGCGGGGAGCGCTCCAGGACCGCGCGCAGACGCAGCGTTCGTGGATGGACAAGGGCGTGAAGAACGCCCGGCGCAAGGCCGGCAACGACAACGACAAGATCGGCCGCAAGTTCCGCAGCGAGGCCAGCGAGAAGCAGGCCGCGAAGGCCCGGCAGACCCAGCGCATGATCGAGCGCCTGGAGGTCGTCGAGGAACCGCGCAAGGAGTGGGAGCTGCGGATGGAGATCGCGGCCGCCCCGCGGTCCGGAGCGGTCGTGGCCACCCTGCGCGACGCCGAGGTCCGGCGCGGCGGCTTCACGTTCGGACCCGTGTCGCTCCAGATCGACTGGGCGGACCGGGTGGCGGTCACCGGGGCCAACGGCGCCGGCAAGTCCACCCTGCTCGGCGCGCTGCTGGGCCGGATCCCGCTCGACTCCGGACACGCCGCCCTGGGCTCGGGCGTCCTGGTGGGCGAGGTCGACCAGGCCCGCCGGCTGTTCCACGGCTCCGAGTCGCTGCTCGACGCCTTCTGCGCGGCCGTACCCGACACCGAGCCGGTCGAGGTCCGCACCCTGCTCGCCAAGTTCGGCCTGAAGTCCGACCATGTGCTGCGCCCGGCGGCGGGCCTCTCCCCGGGCGAACGCACCCGCGCGTCTCTGGCGCTGCTCCAGGGACGCGGAGTCAACCTCCTCGTCCTCGACGAGCCGACGAACCATCTCGACCTGCCCGCCATCGAGCAGCTCGAGGCGGCCCTCGACGCCTACGAGGGCACCCTCCTGCTGGTCACCCACGACCGCCGCATGCTGGACGCGATCCGCGTCACCCGCCGGCTGGAGGTCGCCGCGGGCAAGGTGACCGAGCAGGCGTAACCGCTCCCGGGAGCCGGGGCCGGGGTCGAGCACCCCGGCCCGGCCCGGTCAGCGGCGGCCGTTCTTCGGGTCCACCAGGCCCGCCCGGCGCAGCGCGTCGGCCATGGCGCTGTTGGCCGGGGCCGGGGCCTGCCGGCCACCGCGGTCACCGCCCCGGTCGCCGCCACCGCGGCCCTGCCGCTGCCCCTGGCCGCCCTGCCGCTGCTGGGGCGGGCGGGCGCCGCCGCCACGCTGCTGACGGCCGCCGCCCTGGCCCTGGCCCTGGGGCGCGGCCTCGTCGTCCAGCCGCAGGGTCAGCGCGATCCGCTTGCGCGGGATGTCCACGTCCAGGACCTTCACCTTGACGATGTCGCCCGGCTTCACCACGTCCCGCGGGTCCTTGACGAACGTCTTCGACATCGCCGAGACATGCACGAGGCCGTCCTGGTGGACGCCGATGTCCACGAACGCGCCGAAGGCGGCCACGTTCGTGACCACGCCCTCCAGGATCATCCCGGAGGACAGGTCGGAGATCTTCTCCACGCCCTCCTTGAAGGTGGCCGTCTTGAAGGCCGGACGCGGGTCGCGGCCGGGCTTCTCCAGCTCCCTGAGGATGTCCGTGACCGTCGGCAGACCGAAGGTGTCGTCCACGAAGTCGGCGGGCCGCAGCGAGCGCAGCGCACCCGTGTTGCCGATGAGGGACGCGACGTCCTGCCCCGAGGTCTTCACCATGCGCCGCACCACCGGGTACGACTCCGGGTGCACGCTGGAGAAGTCCAGCGGGTCGTCGCCGCCGCGGATGCGCAGAAAGCCCGCGCACTGCTCGTACGCCTTGGGACCGAGCCGCGCCACCTTCTTCAGCTCGGCACGGGACCGGAACGGGCCGTTCTGGTCGCGGTGCGCGACGATGTTCTCGGCGAGGCCGGCGGAGACGCCCGACACCCGCGCGAGCAGCGGCACGGACGCGGTGTTGACGTCCACGCCGACCCCGTTCACACAGTCCTCGACCACCGCGTCCAGCGAACGGGACAGCTTCACCTCGGACAGGTCGTGCTGGTACTGGCCGACCCCGATCGACTTCGGGTCGATCTTCACCAGCTCCGCCAGCGGGTCCTGCAGCCGGCGCGCGATGGAGACCGCGCCGCGCAGCGACACGTCCATGTCGGGCAGCTCCCGCGAGGCGTACGCGGAGGCCGAGTACACCGACGCGCCCGCCTCGGACACCATCACCTTGGTGAGCTTCAGCTCCGGGTGCTTCGCGATCAGTTCGGCGGCCAGCTTGTCGGTCTCGCGGGACGCCGTGCCGTTGCCGATGGCGACCAGGTCGACCGCGTGCCGCTCGGCGAGCCGTGCCAGCTTGGCGATCGCCTCGTCCCACCTGTTGGCCGGGACGTGAGGGTGGATCACGTCCGTGGCGACGACCTTGCCGGTCGCGTCCACCACGGCGACCTTCACGCCCGTGCGGAAGCCGGGGTCCAGGCCCAGCGTCGCGCGCGTGCCGGCCGGCGCGGCCAGCAGCAGGTCGCGCAGGTTCGCGGCGAACACGTTCACCGCCTCGTCCTCGGCGGCCGTCCGCAGCCGCAGCCGCAGGTCGATGCCCAGGTGGACCAGGACGCGGGTGCGCCAGGCCCAGCGGACCGTGTCCTTCAGCCACTTGTCGGCGGGGCGGCCGCGGTCGGCGATGCCGAAGCGGTGCGCGATGACGCCCTCGTACGAGGACGGCCCCTCGGTGGGCTCCTCGGGTTCCAGGACGAGGTCCAGGACCTCCTCCTTCTCGCCGCGCAGCATGGCGAGCACGCGGTGCGAGGGCAGTGCGGTGAACGGCTCGGTGAAGTCGAAGTAGTCGGCGAACTTGGCGCCCGCCTCCTCCTTGCCCTCGCGGACCTTGGCGGCCAGCCGGCCGCGCACCCACATGCGCTCGCGCAGTTCGCCGATCAGGTCGGCGTCCTCCGAGAACCGCTCGGTCAGGATGGCCCGCGCGCCCTCCAGCGCGGCCTGCGCGTCCGCGACCCCCTTGTCCGCGTCGACGAACGCGGCGGCGGCCGCCTGCGGGTCGACCGTCGGGTCGCCCAGCAGCCCCTCGGCGAGCGGCTCCAGGCCCGCCTCGCGCGCGATCTGCGCCTTCGTGCGCCGCTTGGGCTTGAAGGGGAGGTAGACGTCCTCCAGGCGCGCCTTGGTCTCGGCGCCGCGGATCCGGGCCTCCAGCTCCTCGGTGAGCTTGCCCTGCTCGCGCACCGACTCCAGGATCGCCGTGCGACGCTCCTCCAGCTCCCGCAGGTAGCGCAGCCGCTCCTCAAGCGTGCGCAGCTGCGCGTCGTCGAGCATCTCGGTCGCTTCCTTGCGGTAGCGGGCGATGAAGGGCACCGTCGAACCGCCGTCGAGCAGTTCGACCGCGGCCTTCACCTGCCGCTCCCGTACGCCGAGTTCCTCGGCGATCCTGCTTTCGATGGACCCTACGAGGGGTGTCGTCACGATCCCGTACCGCCTTCTCCACTGAGGTTGCGCGGCAATTGTGGCAGGTGACGCCGACAACCGGGGATCAGGGCGACACGCGGCGGGCCGCGGGTCCGCTACGTCAGGCCCGGCTGCCGCGAGCGGAGGACGAGGCACCGCCGAACAGGCGGGCCAGGGCCCGGAACGGGAGCGTGACCACCGTCGCGATGGCCCCGCCGATCTGCCGCAACACGTCTGCGATGGCACGGAACATGGAACGTCTCCCTTCTTCCCGGACCCGGTGCCCGGGAAGATCACGTGTTCCACGGGCGGCGCCGATCATGCCCGCCGAGACGTGTCCGATGGCAGAAAAGGTGGGGAACCCGTCATTGCGGCCATGCGGGCACCGGCGAAGAATCGGGGCATGCCGCAGCGCACCGTTCTCCTGGTCCTGTTCGACGGCGTGCAGAGCCTCGACGTCACCGGCCCCCTGGAGGTGTTCACCGGGGCCGAGCAGCACACCCCGGGGACGTACCGCGTCCGCACCGCCTCCCTGGACGGCGGGCCCGTACGCACCTCCAGCGGGCTGGTCCTCGTACCCGACGGCGCGCTCACCGCGATGCCGGACCCGGACACCCTGCTGGTCCCGGGCGGACAGGGCACCCGCGGCCCCGACCCGCGGCTGACCGACTGGCTGCGCGCGCACGGCCCGCGCGCGCGGCGCCTCGTCTCCGTCTGCACCGGCGCGATCCTCCTCGCGGCCGCCGGCCTGCTCGACGGCCGCCGGGCCACCACCCACTGGGCCTACTGCGACAAGCTCGCCCGCGACCACCCGGCCGTGGCGGTGGATCCCGAACCGATCTACGTGCGGGACGGGAACGTCGCCACCTCGGCGGGCGTGACCTCGGGCATCGACCTGGCCCTCGCCCTGGTGGAGGAGGACCTCGACCGGGAGGTCGCGCTGACCGTGGCCCGGCACCTCGTGGTCTTCCTGCGCCGCCCCGGCAACCAGGCGCAGTTCAGCGCCCAGCTCGCCGCGCAGACCGCGCGGCGCGACCCGCTGCGGGAGGTCCAGCGCTGGATCACCGAGCATCCCGCCGGGGACCTCACCGTGGAGTCGCTCGCCGCCCGTGCCCGGCTCTCACCGCGGCACTTCGCCCGCGCCTTCCGGGAGGAGACCGGCACCACCCCGGCCGCTACGTCGACCGCGTCCGGCTCGAACACGCCCGCAGGCTCCTGGAGGACACCGGCGCCGGCGTCGAGGAGGTCTCCCGCGCCAGCGGCTACGGCACCCCCGAGGCCATGCGGCGCGCGTTCGTCAGGGCGCTCGGCACGGCCCCGGCCGAGTACCGGCGCCGGTTCCGCCCCGTCATCGCCGGCTGACCCCGTCACCGCCAACCGAACATCGCCGGCTGACCCCGTCACCGCCCACCGAAGGGACACACCATGCAGATCGCCGTCGTCCTCTACGACCGGTTCACCGCCCTCGACGCCGTCGGGCCGTACGAGGTCCTCTCCCGGGCGCCCGGCGCCGAGACCGTGTTCGTCGCCGAGCGGCCCGGCCCCGTCCGCACCGACACCGGCGCCCTGGCGCTCGTCGCCGACCGGTCCCTGGACGAGGTGCGCGCCCCCGACGTCGTGGTCGTGCCCGGCGGGCCCGGCCAGAGCGCGCTGATGGAGCACGGGCCGCTGCTCGACTGGCTGCGCGCCGCCGACGCCACCAGCACCTGGACCACCTCGGTGTGCACCGGTTCCCTGCTGCTGGCGGCCGCCGGGCTCCTCGACGGCCGCCGCGCCACCTCGCACTGGCTGGCCCTGGACCAGCTCGAGCGCCACGGCGCCGCGCCGGCGGAGGAACGGGTGGTCTTCGACGGCAAGTACGTCACCGCCGCCGGTGTCTCCGCCGGCATCGACATGGGCCTCACCCTGCTCGGCCGGATCGCGGGCGACGAACACGCCCAGGCGGTCCAGCTGGCCACCGAGTACGACCCCCGGCCGCCCTACGACGCCGGGTCCCCGCGCAAGGCCCCCGCGCGTGTGGTGGAGCGCCTGCGCGCCGGGAGCCGGTTCATCCTGCGGTAGTCCAGGTGAAGCGCGGCTGCCTGCGCTCCAGGAACGCGGCGACCCCCTCGGCGGTGTCGCCGCTGCCCCGCGCCTGCTCCGCCCAGTGGCCGTCCCGGTCGGTGCGGCCGTCCGCGAACTCCTTGGCGGCGGCCTGGGTGAGCTGGGAACGCGACGCGAGGACACGCGTCAGCTCGGCGACCCGCTTGTCCAGTTCGCCCTCGGGCAGCACCTCGTCGACGAACCCCGTGCGCAGCGCCCGCTCCGCGTCCATCAACTCGGCGGTGAAGAGCAGGTACTTGGCGGTCGCCGGGCCCACCAGCGAGACCAGCCGCCGGGTGGACGACGACGGGTAGACGATCCCGAGCCGGGCCGGGGTCACCCCGAACAGGGCGCCCTCCTCCGCCAGCCGCAGATCACAGGCGGCCGCGAGCTGGGACCCGCCGCCCACGCAGTGGCCGCGGACCGCGGCGAGGGTCGGCACCGGGAACGCGGCGAGGGCCTCCTCGGCCGCCACGGCCAGCCCCTGCGCCTCCAGCGGCGACCCCTGGAGCGTGGAGATGTCGGCGCCCGCGCAGAAGGTGCCGCCCTCGCCGGTCAGTACCAGGGCGCGCACGCGCGGGTCGCCCGCCAGTTCCTCCAGGAGCGGTGGCAGGGCCCGCCACATGGCGGCCGTCATGGCGTTGCGCTTGGCCGGATGACGGATCACGACGGTGGCGACGGAGTCGATGACCTGGTGCGACAGCGTTGGCTCCATGAGGCCGGATGCTATCGACCCCGCCGTGCCGCCCGGCCGGGTGGGCGTGTGCGCGGGCGAACGCGGCGCCCGTCGTGACGGACGGCGCGCGCCAAACCCGTACAACCCGAATAGTTCGTGAACCTTGCACGGGAGGAACAGGAACAGTCCCGTGTCTACCGGTGTCATACGCAGGCGGTCAGAACCGTTCGATACCAGCTGACTTCTGTTCAGTCCTCGGGAGTGGGGCGCGTCGTTCCCAACACTCGACGTGTGGTGACAATCGAGCGCGAGGGTGGCGACCGGGCGATGGACGACCACGGGCGTGGGGACGGCGGCCCGCGCCCGGCGGAAGGCGCCGTGCGGCCGCCGGGTCCACTGCCGTACGAGGGAGTCTGGCGGTTCACCGCGGCCGCCGTGGACGCATCCGTCCCGCAGGCCCGGCACGCCGTACGGGATCTGCTGCTGCGGCAGGGCGTACCGGTCGGCGACGACACGGTGTACGGCCTGCTGCTGATCGTCTCCGAGCTGGTCACGAACGCGGTCCGGCACGCGGCGCTGCTGTCGCCGATGCTCGCCGTGGAGGTGGCCGTCGGCGCCGAGTGGGTGCGGGTGTCGGTGGAGGACAACCACCCCTACCGGCCCACCGCCCTGGAGGCCGACCACGGCCAGACCGGCGGCCGGGGGCTGCTGCTGGTGCGCGAGGTGGCCCGCGAGGCCGGCGGGGCGGTCGACGTGGAGCACACGGCGAGCGGCGGCAAGGTGATCTGGGCCGCCCTGCCGCTCAAGCCGGCGGCGCGGGCGTAGTGCCTACCAGCCCGCGGACTGGCCCGTCAGTTCCCTGACAGCCGGGCGGGCCGCGTCCAGCACGGTCATGAACCACGCCGAGAACGGGTCCCGGGCGTGCCGCTCGGCCAGTTCGGCCGCCGTCACGAAGGCCGTCGAGCCGACCTCCTCGGGGTCCGGCGCCAGCGGTGCCTGCACCATGCCCACGAACAGGTGGTTGAACTCCTGCTCCACCAGGCCCGAGGCCGGGTCCGGGTGGTTGTAGCGGACCGTGCCGGCCTCCGCCAGCAGCGACGGCGAGACGCCCAGTTCCTCGTGGGTCCGCCGGGCCGCCGCGGCGAACGGCGCCTCACCGGGGTACGGGTGGCCGCAGCAGGTGTTGGACCACACACCGGGGGAGTGGTACTTGCCGAGCGCCCGCTGCTGGAGCAGCAGCCGGCCCTGCTCGTCGAAGAGGAACACCGAGAACGCGCGGTGCAGCCGTCCCGGCGGCTGGTGGGCGGCGAGCTTCTCCGCCGTGCCGATCGTCACGCCCTTCTCGTCGACCAGTTCCAGCAAAATCGCCTCTGCGGTGCCGTTCGACGAGCTGTGCGTCTCGGTGGCAGGTGTGATCGGCATACCCATCCTTCGCCTCGGTCTTGCGCCCCAAGTCTGCCGTACGAATCCGGCACTCCCGGCACTTCCCCGCACGTCCGCATGTCCCGCGCGGGGCGGTGCCCGAGTGGGACCCCGGTGATTCATCGTGCCCGGTGCCTCCCGCCGGGAACCGCCCGCCGGGCTCGAACGGACGTACCTACGGTCTGGAGGAGCCCGCGCTCAGAGGCACAGCCGCGCCTCGTGCTCCGCGTGCCCGCCCGGCTCCAGCTGGAAGGTGCAGTGCTCCACGTCGAAGTGGTGGCCGAGACAGCCCTGGAGCTCGTGCAGCATCTTCTCGTGGCCGATGGCGCTCAGCACCTCCGAGCTGACCACGACGTGCGCGGACAGCACCGGCATGCCCGAGGTGATCGTCCAGGCGTGCAGATCGTGCACGTCCTCCACGCCGTCCAGCGCCAGGATGTGCGACCGGACCTCGGCCATGTCGACGTCCTTCGGGGCCGCCTCCAGCAGGACGTCCAGCGTCTCGCGCAGCAGCTTCACCGTCCGCGGGACGATCATCAGCCCGATGACCAGCGAGGCGATCGGGTCGGCCGCCTGCCAGCCCGTGGTCAGGATCACGGCCGCGGAGATCAGCACCGCCACCGAGCCCAGCGCATCCGCGGCCACCTCGAGGAAGGCGCCGCGCACGTTCAGGCTGTCCTTCTGCCCGCGCATCAGCAGCAGGAGCGAGACCGAGTTCGCGACCAGGCCGAACAGACCGAACACGATCATCAGGCCGCCCGCGGTGTCCGCCGGCGTGAGGAAGCGCTGGATCGCCTCGAAGAGCACGTAGCCGCCGACGCCGAGCAGCAGCAGGCAGTTGGCCAGGGCGGCGAGGATCTCGGCGCGGGCGAGGCCGAAGGTGCGGTTGGTGCTCGGCGGGCGGTTGGCGAAGTGGATGGCCAGCAGCGCCATGCCCAGGCCCAGCGCGTCGGTCGCCATGTGCGCCGCGTCCGCGATCAGGGCGAGCGAGTCCGCGAGCAGACCGCCGGCGATCTCTACCACCATGATCGTGAGCGTGATGCCCAGTGCCACCCGCAGCCGGCCGCGATAGGCGGCCGCGGCGGTGCCCGTGGGCGGCGCATGGCTGTGCGCGTGCCCGTGGTCGTGCCCTGCCCCCATGAGAGGACCACCCTTCCGTGTTGCGCGCGTGGACACAGTCAACTACGGGTGGGGGGTATGGGGCAACGCGGCACTGAACACCGTTGTCATCTGCCCTGACCTGCGCAAACAAGCGGCAGGTCAGACAAGGGGCGGCTGCCTCGCGGCCCCGCTCCGGCTCGGTCGGCCCCGCTCCGGCTCAGCCGCCGTGGTGCAGCCGCCAGCCCGCCCAGGCCGACTCGATCATCTCGCGCACCCCGAGCCGGGCCCGCCAGCCCAGCGCCTCGGCGGCCCGCTCGGCCGAGGCGACCGCGCGCGGCGCGTCCCCGGGCCGGCGCCCCTCCACCAGCGCGGGCCGCCGGTCGCCGGTGACCTCCCCGATGACCGTGACCATCTCGCGGACGGAGACGCCCTCGCCGCGGCCGATGTTCAGCGTCAGGTCGCCCGTGTGGTCACCTCCGGCGAGCCGCCGGGCCGCCGCCAGATGGGCCTCGGCGAGATCGGCGACGTGAATGTAGTCACGCACGCAGGTGCCGTCCGGCGTCGGATAGTCGTCGCCGAAGATCCGCGGGGCCTCGTCCCGGGTGAGCCGGTCGAAGACCATCGGCACGATGTTGAACACCCCGGTGTCCGCCAGTTCCGGCGCGGCCGCCCCCGCCACGTTGAAGTAGCGCAGGCACGCCGTGGAGATCCCGTGCGCCCGGCCGGCCGCCCGCACCAGCCACTCCCCGGCGAGCTTGGTCTCGCCGTAGGGGTTCACCGGGGCGCAGGGGGTGTCCTCGGTGATGAGGTCCACGTCCGGGTTGCCGTACACGGCCGCCGACGAGGAGAACAGCAGCCGGCCGATCCCCGCCTCGGCGATCGCGTCCAGCAGGGTGGCCAGGCCGCCCACGTTCTCCCGGTAGTAGCGGGTGGGCTGCGCCACGGACTCGGCGACCTGCTTGCGCGCCGCGAGATGCACCACACCCGTCACGCCGTGCTCCGCGAAGACCCGCTTGAGAAGGTCCCCGTCCAGCGTCGAGCCCTCGACGAGCGGGACGCCCGCCGGGAGCCGCGCGGGCACGGCGGCCGACAGGTCGTCCAGCGCCACGACGCTCTCGCCGGCGCCGGTCATGGCCCGTGCCACGTGCGCCCCGATGTATCCGGCTCCGCCGGTGATCAGCCAGGTCATGGTCGTCCACCCTATGCCGAACGGCACCGGTGTCCGCGATGCCGGAGGATGCCCGGGTCTGCGCCGCGCGTTTGTGGGGCGGGCCCCGCATCCCCGATGATGATCGCGGCAAAGGAGCGGGCAGCCCCCGTGGACCGGGCCGTGAACGGCCGGTGAACACGGGCTTCCGCCCATCCGATAGCCTCTGCCGACATGCCGCCCGGGTGCCGCAGGCAGGGGCGCCCCACCACGCAGAAGACCGGCGCCCCCGCGCCGGCACCCAGGGAGTGAGTTTCGGTTGTCGACCGCCATCGTCACCGGTCAGCCGGTGCCCGGATCGTCGCTCGAGAACGATCTGCGGTCCCTCGGCTTCGACGTGCGCGTGGCCGCTGACGCCGCCGAGACCCGGTCCCTGCTCACCGACGTTCCCGCCGGAAGGCGCGTGGCACTGGTCGACGCCCGCTTCGTCGGCCACCAGCACGCCCTGCGCCTCGGCCTCACCGACCCGCGCTTCCCGCTCGCCGCCGTGCCCGGCGCCGTCACCGCCCAGCCGGAGGCCCGCCAGGCACTGACCCGGGCGCTGACCGCCGAGACCGCCACGAGCGGCGGCACCGCAGGTGGCGGCCCCGCGCGAGCGACGTCCGGCGTGGGGGACGCGGACTCCCTCGCCGACCGCGTCGTCACCGTGCTCGACGCCGACGACGCCGGTGTGCACCACCCCGAGCTGGGCAGCCTGGTCGCCGCAGTCCCGGCCGACCCGCAGGCCCGCAACGAGGCACGGCAGGCCGTCGCCGCCGTGGACGACGAGGCCGTGCGCCTGAGGTCGGCCGTGAAGTCCCGCGACGGCTTCTTCACCACGTTCTTCATCAGCCCGTACTCGCGCTACATCGCCCGCTGGTGCGCCCGCCGCGGCCTGACCCCCAACCAGGTCACCACCGCCTCGCTGCTCACCGCCCTGATAGCCGCGGGCTGCGCGGCGACCGGCACCCGGGCCGGCTTCGTCGCGGCCGGCGTCCTGCTGATCGTCTCGTTCGTGCTGGACTGCACCGACGGCCAGCTCGCCCGGTACGCCCTGAAGTACTCCACGCTCGGCGCCTGGCTCGACGCCACCTTCGACCGGGCCAAGGAGTACGCCTACTACGCCGGCCTCGCCCTCGGCGCGGCCCGCGGCGGCGACGACGTCTGGGCCCTGGCGCTCGGCGCGATGATCCTGCAGACCTGCCGGCACGTCGTGGACTTCTCCTTCAACGAGGCCAACCACGACGCCACCGCGAACACCAGCCCCACCGCCGCCCTCTCCGACAAGCTGGACAGCGTCGGCTGGACGGTCTGGGTGCGCCGGATGATCGTCCTGCCGATCGGCGAGCGCTGGGCGATGATCGCCGTGCTCACCGCGGTCACCACCCCGCGCATCACCTTCTACGTGCTGCTCGCCGGCTGCGCCTTCGCCGCGACGTACACCACGGCGGGCCGCGTGCTGCGCTCGGTGACCCGCAAGGCGCGGCGCACCGACCGGGCGGCCCAGGCGCTGGCCGACCTCGCGGACAACGGCCCGCTCGCCTCGTACGTGGCACGTGCCACCCCGGCCCGCCTCGGCGCCCCGCTGCTCGTGGCCCTGGCCGGCACCGCCGTGCTCGCCGTCTCCCTCTTCTCCGGCGTGGCCTGGGTGCCCGTCGCCGGTGCCGCCGTCTACGCGGTCACCGCGGGCCAGGCCCTGCGCCGCCCGCTCAAGGGCGCCCTCGACTGGCTGCTCCCGCCGCTGTTCCGCGCCGCCGAGTACGGCACCGTCCTGGTACTGGCGGCTCACGCGGACGTGAACGGAGCCCTTCCAGCGGCTTTCGGCCTGGTGGCGGCCGTCGCCTACCATCACTACGACACGGTGTACCGCATCCGCGGCAACGCCGGAGCGCCCCCGGCCTGGCTGGTGCGTGCCATCGGGGGCAGGAGGGACGGACGCTGCTCGTCACCGTCCTGGCCGCGGTGCTCACCGCCTCGCAGTTCAAGGCCTCGCTCACGGTCCTCGCCGTGGCCGTCGCCGTGCTGGTGCTCGTCGAGAGCATCCGCTTCTGGGTGTCCGCAGGGGCGCCCGCCGTACACGACGAAGGAGAACCCGCATGATCGGCCTCGTGCTGGCGGCCGGCGCCGGACGGCGTCTGCGCCCCTACACCGACAGCCTTCCCAAGGCTCTGGTGCCGGTGGGCCCCGCGGGCATAGAGGGCGAACCGACGGTCCTGGACCTCACCCTCGGCAACTTCGCCGAGATCGGCCTGACCGAGGTCGCGATCATCGTCGGCTACCGCAAGGAGGCCGTGTACGAGCGCAAGGCGGCCCTCGAGGCGAAGTACGGCCTGAAGCTCACCCTGATCGACAACGACAAGGCCGAGGAGTGGAACAACGCCTACTCCCTCTGGTGCGGCCGGGACGCCCTCAAGGACGGCGTGATCCTCGCCAACGGCGACACCGTGCACCCGGTCTCGGTGGAGCGCACGCTGCTCGCGGCCCGCGGCGAGGGCAGGCGGATCATCCTCGCGCTGGACACCGTGAAGTCCCTCGCGGACGAGGAGATGAAGGTCGTCGTGGACCCCGCCAAGGGCGTCCAGAAGATCACCAAGCTGATGGACCCCGCCGAGGCCACCGGTGAGTACATCGGCGTCACCCTCATCGAGGGCGACGCGGCCCCCGAGCTGGCCGACGCCCTGAAGACGGTCTTCGAGACCGACCCTCAGCAGTTCTACGAGCACGGCTACCAGGAGCTGGTGAACCGCGGCTTCCGGATCGACGTCGCGCCGATCGGCGACGTGCAGTGGGTGGAGATCGACAACCACGACGATCTCGCCCGCGGACGGGAGATCGCGTGCCAGTACTGACCCGGCTGATCCCCTCGCCGGTCGTCGTCGACATCCGCCCGGGTGCCCTCGACGACCTGGCCGGGGTCCTCGCCGACGAGCGCATCTCGCAGTCCGGCCGGCTCGCCGTCGCCGTCAGCAACGGCTCGGGCGCGCGGCTGCGCGAGCGCCTCGCCCCGTCGCTGCCCGGCGCCACCTGGTACGAGGTCGGCGGCGGCACCATCGACGACGCCGTCCGGCTGGCGAGCGACATAAAGGCCGGTCACTACGACGCCGTCGTCGGGCTCGGCGGCGGGAAGATCATCGACTGCGCCAAGTTCGCCGCCGCGCGCGTGGGGCTGCCGCTGGTCGCGGTCGCCACCAACCTCGCGCACGACGGTCTGTGCTCGCCGGTCGCGACCCTCGACAACGACGCGGGCCGCGGCTCGTACGGTGTGCCGAACCCGATCGCGGTGGTCATCGACCTCAACGTGATCCGCGAGGCGCCCGTCCGCTACGTGCGCTCCGGCATCGGCGACGCGATCTCCAACATCTCCGCGGTCGCGGACTGGGAGCTGGCCAACCGGGTCAACGGCGAGAAGATCGACGGTCTCGCCGCGGCCATGGCCCGGCAGGCCGGCGAGTCGGTGCTCAGGCACCCCGGCGGCGTCGGCGACGACGGCTTCCTGCAGGTGCTGGCCGAGGCACTCGTCCTCACCGGCATCGCCATGTCCGTGTCCGGCGACTCCCGCCCCTCGTCCGGGGCCTGCCACGAGATCAACCACGCCTTCGACCTGCTCTACCCGAAGCGGGCGGCCGCCCACGGAGAGCAGTGCGGCATCGGCGCCGCCTTCGCGATGTACCTGCGCGGAGCGCACGAGGAGGCGGCGTACATGGCCCGCGTCCTGCGCCGGCACGGGCTCCCGGTGCTGCCGGAGGAGATCGGCTTCTCGGTGGACGAGTTCGTCCGCGCCGTGGAGTTCGCTCCGGAGACCAGGCCCGGCCGCTACACGATCCTCGAACACCTCGACCTCAAGACGAACCAGATCAAGGACACCTACGCCGACTATGTCAAGGCCATCGGTAGCTGAACTCCGTCCGGTCGTCCACCCCGTCGGGGTGAAGGACCGGCGCAGCGGTGAGCACTGGGGAGGACGCCTCTACATGCGAGAGGTGTCCCTGCGCGTCGACCGCTACCTGGTGAACACCCGGGTCACGCCCAACCAGCTCACGTACCTGATGACCCTCTGCGGGGTGCTCGCGGCCCCGGCGCTGCTGGTGCCGGGGATCACGGGCGCCGTGCTCGGCGTCGTCGCCACCCAGCTCTACCTGCTGCTGGACTGCGTCGACGGCGAGGTCGCCCGCTGGAAGCAGCAGTACTCGCTCAGCGGGGTCTACCTGGACCGTGTCGGTGCCTACCTCACCGACGCGGCCGTCCTGGTCGGCCTCGGCCTGCGCGCCGCCGACCTGTGGGGCGGCGGCCGGATCGACTGGCTGTGGGCCTTCCTCGGCACGCTCGCCGCGCTGGGCGCCATCCTGATCAAGGCCGAGACCGACCTGGTCGGCGTCGCCCGGCACCAGGCCGGGAAGCCCCCGGTCCAGGACGCGGCGGCGGAGCCGCGCTCCTCCGGCATGGCGCTGGCCCGCCGGGCCGCCGCGGCGCTGAAGTTCCACCGGCTGATCCTCGGCATCGAGGCCGCGCTGCTGATCCTGGTCCTGGCGATCGCCGACCAGATCCACGGCGACCTGTTCTTCACCCGGCTCGGCACCGCCGTCCTCGCGGGCATCGCCCTGCTGCAGACCGTGCTGCACCTGGTGTCCATCCTGGCGTCGAGCAGGCTGAGGTGAGTGCCATGAAGGTCGGCGCGGTCATCATCACCATGGGCAACCGGCCCGAGGAGCTGCGGGCCCTGCTCGACTCCGTCGCCAAGCAGGACGGCGACCCCGTCGAGGTGGTCGTGGTCGGCAACGGCTCGCCCGTGCCGGACGTCCCCGAGGGCGTCCGGACCGTGGAGCTGCCCGAGAACCTGGGCATCCCCGGCGGCCGCAACGTCGGCATAGCGGCCTTCGGGCCGGCCGGCCGTGACGTCGACGTACTGCTCTTCCTGGACGACGACGGCCTGCTGGCCCGCCACGACACGGCCGAGCTGTGCCGTGAGGCCTTCACGGCCGACCCGGAGCTCGGCATCATCAGCTTCCGCATCGCCGACCCCGAGACCGGGGAGACCCAGCGCCGGCACGTGCCCCGGCTGCGGGCCTCCGACCCGATGCGCTCCTCCCGGGTCACCACCTTCCTCGGCGGCGCCAACGCCGTCCGCACCCGGGTCCTCGCCGACGCCGGCGTGCTCCCGGACGAGTTCTTCTACGCCCACGAGGAGACCGACCTGGCCTGGCGGGCCCTCGACGCCGGCTGGATGATCGACTACCGGTCCGACATGGTGCTCTACCATCCGACGACCGCGCCCTCACGGCACGCGGTGTACCACCGCATGGTCGCCCGCAACCGGGTCTGGCTGGCCCGCCGCAACCTTCCCGCCCTCCTGGTCCCGGTGTACCTCGGGGTCTGGCTGCTGCTCACGCTGGCGCGCAGGCCCTCGGGACCGGCCCTGAAGGCCTGGTTCGGCGGCTTCAAGGAGGGGTGGACCAGCCCCTGCGGACCCCGGCGCCCGATGCGCTGGCGTACGGTGTGGCGGCTGACCCGACTGGGCCGGCCCCCGGTGATCTGAGAAGCTCGACGGTACGGGCCCGCGCCCAGCGGCCGGGTCCGCCGCCCTTGAGGACACAACCGTGCAAGACGTACTCGAAGACGAAAGCTTCCATCCGTGAGTGAGACAACGCATGACGCCGGAGTCGCGGTGACCGCGGCCCCGTCGCCCGACGAGGGGCTGACGGCGGCCGGGCTCGCCGACAAGTACGGACTCGCCGTGAGCGGCGCCCGGCCCTCGCTCGCCGAGTACGTGCGCCAGCTCTGGGGGCGCCGCCACTTCATCCTCGCCTTCTCCCAGGCGAAGCTGACCGCGCAGTACAGCCAGGCCAAGCTCGGCCAGCTCTGGCAGGTGGCGACCCCGCTGCTGAACGCGGCGGTCTACTACTTCATCTTCGGCGTCATCCTGCACGCGAGCCGGGGCATGTCCCAGGACGTGTACATCCCGTTCCTGGTCACGGGTGTGTTCGTGTTCACCTTCACGCAGAGCTCGGTCATGACCGGCGTCCGCGCGATCTCCGGCAACCTGGGCCTCGTGCGCGCCCTGCACTTCCCGCGCGCCTCGCTGCCCGTCTCCTTCTCGCTGCAGCAGCTCCAGCAGCTGCTCTTCTCGATGATCGTGATGTTCGTCGTGGCGATCGGGTTCGGCAGCTACCCGAGCCCGTCCTGGCTGCTGATCGTCCCGGTACTGGTGCTGCAGTTCCTCTTCAACACCGGTCTCGCGCTGATCGTCGCCCGCCTGGGCGCCAAGACCCCGGACCTCGCCCAGCTCATGCCGTTCGTCCTGCGCACCTGGATGTACGCCTCCGGTGTCATGTTCTCCATCAGCAAGATGATGGAGGGCCGCTCCGAGTGGGTGGTCCGGCTGCTGCAGGTCAACCCGGCCGCGGTCTACATGGACCTGATGCGCTTCGCGCTGATCGACGGCTACGACGCCTCGAACCTGCCGCCCCACGTGTGGGCCATCGCCCTGTTCTGGGCCGTGGTCGTCTTCGCCGGCGGCTTCGTGTACTTCTGGAAGGCGGAGGAGAGGTACGGCCGTGGCTGAGACCAACCCCCTGGACACCCCGGACCCGCGCCCGACCGTCATCGCGGACGAGCTGCACATCGTCTACCGGGTCAACGGCGCCAGGACCGGCAAGGGCAGCGCCACCGCCGCCCTCAGCCGCATACTCAGGCGCGGCTCCGACGACGGGGCCCGCGGCGTGCGCAAGGTGCACGCGGTACGCGGGGTCTCCTTCGTCGCCCGCCGCGGCGAGGCGATCGGCCTCATCGGATCCAACGGCTCGGGCAAGTCCACGCTGCTGCGCGCCATCGCCGGACTGCTCCCCGCCGAGAGCGGCAAGGTCTACACCGACGGCCAGCCCTCCCTGCTCGGCGTCAACGCCGCCCTGATGAACGACCTCACCGGCGAGCGCAACGTCATCCTCGGCGGGCTCGCGATGGGCATGTCCCGCGAGCAGGTCAAGGAGCGCTACCAGGACATCGTCGACTTCTCCGGGATCAACGAGAAGGGCGACTTCATCACCCTGCCGATGCGGACCTACTCCTCCGGCATGGCGGCCCGGCTGCGCTTCTCCATCGCCGCCGCCAAGGACCACGACGTCCTCATGATCGACGAGGCGCTGGCCACCGGTGACCGCAACTTCCAGAAGCGCTCCGAGGCGCGGATCCGGGAACTGCGCAAGGAGGCCGGCACGGTCTTCCTGGTCAGCCACAACAACAAGTCCATTCGCGACACCTGCAACCGCGTCCTGTGGCTGGAACGCGGCGAACTGCGCATGGACGGACCCACCGAAGAGGTCCTCAAGGAGTACGAGAAGTTCACGGGCAAGTGACCCGTTTCGGCCAGGGCCCGCGGAACCTCTCCGGCGGGGCCCTGCGTCTGCAAAGGAAACGTCAACTCACGTATGACGTAGGAATCTTGACGGCAATCGGTGTGTTGTTGTGATGCGCTGGACACCCCGCCGGTCCAAGCTGCGTTGTACAACGTAAGCTGTACCGGTCCCCGAAAGCGGCACATGGGGCGATAACGCGCGACACCCTCCGCCGGGCCGCCCCGGGAGGGCCAGGCGGCGTGTCCGAAATAGTGTGTATCGGATCGGCAGTGTAGAACGGGAGATGTGACGGCAATGGCTACGGAAACTCCCCAGCTCAGCGCAGCGTGTGCCGTCCACGCCCAGGGCAGCCCGCGGTGACCGCAACCCGCACGGCGCCGGACCTGGAGCGGGCGACCCTGGACAAGGCCACGAGCGAGAACTTCCCCGTGGCCCCTTCTTCCTGCCCCGGGACTGGCGCGACGACCTCATGGCCGTGTACGGCTTCGCCCGCCTGGTGGACGACATCGGCGACGGCGACCTGGCCCCGGCGGTGCCGACGCCCGCGCCCTCGGTGTCACACCCGCCGAGGCCGAGGACCGGCTGGTCCTCCTCGACGCCTTCGAGGCCGATCTGCGCCGGGTCTTCGAGGGCACGCCGCGCCACCCGCTGCTGCGCCGTCTGCAGCCCACGGCGCGCCGCCGCTCCCTCACCCCGAGCCGTTCCTCGGCCTCATCGCGGCCAACCGCCAGGACCAGCTAGTGCGGCGCTACGAGACCTACGACGACCTCCTCGCCTACTGCGCACTGTCCGCGAACCCCGTCGGCCGCCTCGTCCTCGCCGTCACCGGCACCGCGACACCCGAGCGGATCCGGCTGTCCGACGCGGTCTGCACCGCGCTGCAGATCGTCGAGCACCTCCAGGACGTGGCGGAGGACCTCGGCCGCGACCGGATCTACCTGCCGGCCCAGGACATGAAGCTCTTCCACGTCCGGGAGACCGACCTCGCCGCGAAAACCGCGAGCGCTTCGGTGCGCGCCCTGGTTGCATACGAGGCACAACGCGCCCGCGATCTGCTGAATGAAGGCGCCCCCCTGGTGGGTAGCGTCCACGGCAGGTTGAAGCTGCTGCTCGCGGGGTTCGTGGCGGGGGAAGGGCGGCGGTCCGGGCGATCGCCGCCGCCGAATACGACGTACTTCCCGGCCCGCCCAAGCCCGGCAAGGTCCAGTTGCTGCGTGAGGCGGGCGCGACTCTGCGAGGAGAGGGGTGATCCGGACCGTGGAGTCTGTGCCGCACGTGTCCGCACCGGTACTCGCCGCCTACGGCTACTGCGAGGCCGTCACCGGGCAGCAGGCCCGCAACTTCGCCTACGGCATCCGGCTGCTGCCGACGCCCAAGCGGCGCGCCATGTCCGCCCTGTACGCGTTCTCCCGGCGCGTCGACGACATCGGCGACGGCGACCTGCCGGGCGAGGTGAAGGTCGCGCGGCTGGAGGACACCCGGGGACTGCTCACCGGGATCCGCGCCGGCGAGGTCGAGGAGGACCACACCGACCCGGTGGCGGTGGCCCTCGCCCATGCCGCGCGGGCCTTCCCGATCCCGCTCGGCGGTCTGGACGAGCTGATCGACGGCGTCCAGATGGACGTGCGCGGCGAGACCTACGAGACCTGGGACGACCTGAAGGTCTACTGCCGCTGCGTGGCCGGCGCCATCGGCCGCCTCTCGCTCGGTGTCTTCGGTACGGAGCCCGGCGCACGCGGCGCCGAGCGCGCCCCCGAATACGCCGACACGCTCGGTCTCGCGCTGCAGCTCACCAACATCCTCCGGGACGTCCGCGAGGACGCCCAGGGCGGGCGCACCTACCTGCCCGCCGACGACCTGGCCAAGTTCGGCTGCTCGGCCGGGTTCGACGGGCCCACTCCACCGCGGAGCTCCGACTTCGCCGGCCTCGTGCACTTCGAAGTACGGCGGGCCCGCGCCCTGTTCGCCGAGGGCTACCGGCTGCTCCCCATGCTCGACCGGCGCAGCGGCGCCTGCGTGGCCGCCATGGCCGGCATCTACCGCCGGCTGCTGGACCGCATCGAGCGCGACCCCGAGGCCGTGCTGCGCGGCCGGGTCTCGCTGCCCGGACGCGAGAAGGCCTACGTCGCCGTGCGCGGACTGTCCGGCCTCGACACCCGGCACGTGTCCCGGCGGACCGTCAGGAGGCGCGCCTGATGGGCTCCCGGGAACCGTCCGGCTCAGACGTTCCGGCGCGACGGGCAACCTCGCGCTGCGGCGTGGCGTCCCTGACTGCGACGGCCGACCGTGCACCGTTCATCCAGCACGGTCGGCACGCACGGAAGGACGCAGCATGAGCGACGGCTCCCGCGCCGCACAGGCGCACGCCGGTGCCCGGGCACCCGGCGCCCCGCCGCGGCGCACCGCCGTCGTCGTCGGCGGCGGTCTCGCCGGCGTCACCGCCGCGCTCGCGCTCGCCGACGCGGGCGTCGACGTCACGCTCGTCGAAGGCAGACCCAGGCTGGGCGGTCTCGCCTTCTCCTTCCAGCGCGGCGAGTTGACCGTGGACAACGGCCAGCACGTGTACCTGCGCTGCTGCACCGCCTACCGCTGGTTCCTCGACCGGATCGAGGGCGCGGCGCTGGCACCGCTGCAGGCCCGCATGGACGTGCCCGTCGTCGACGTCGCGAAGCCCGAGGGCCGACGCCTCGGCCGGCTGCGGCGCGACCCGCTGCCCGTCCCCCTCCACCTGGGGCGCAGCCTGGCCACCTATCCGCACCTCTCGCTCGCCGAGCGCGCCGCCGTCGGGCGCGCCGCGCTCGCGCTCAAGGGGCTCGACCTCACCGATCCGGCCCTGGACGCCCAGGACTTCGGAAGCTGGCTGGCCGCGCACGGCCAGTCACCGCGGGCCGTCGAGGCTCTGTGGGACCTGGTCGGGGTCGCCACCCTCAACGCGGTCGCGGGCGACGCCTCCCTGGGGCTCGCCGCGATGGTGTTCAAGACCGGTCTGCTGTCCGACCCGGGCGCGGCCGACATCGGCTGGGCCGCCGTCCCGCTGGGTGAACTGCACGACCGGCTGGCCCGCAAGGCGCTCGACTCCGCGGGCGTCCGTACCGAACTCCGTACACGCGTCACCTCCGTCCTCCACAACGAGAACGGAGGCTGGAGCGTTCAGGTTCCCGGCGAGACGCTGCGGGCCGACGCGGTCGTCCTCGCCGTACCCCAGCGCGAGACGCACGACCTGCTGCCGCCCGGTGCCCTCGACGCCCCCGGGCGGCTGCTGGAGATCGGCACCGCGCCCATCCTCAACGTGCACGTGGTCTACGACCGCAAGGTGCTCGCCCGGCCCTTCCTCGCCGCCCTCGGCACCCGCGTGCAGTGGGTCTTCGACCGCACCGACGCCTCCGGGCTGCGCGAGGGCCAGTACCTCGCGGTGTCCCAGTCCGCCGCGCGGGACGACATCGACGAGCCGGTCGCCGTGCTCCGCGAGCGCTACCTGCCCGAACTGGAGCGGCTGATCCCCGGTACCCGCCGCGCCGTGGTGAAGGACTTCTTCGTGACCCGGGAGCGTACGGCGACGTTCGCCCCCACCCCTGGCGTCGGCCGGCTGCGGCCCGGCGCCCGCACCAAGGCCCCGGCCTGTACCTGGCCGGAGCGTGGACCGCCACCGGGTGGCCCGCGACCATGGAGAGTGCGGTCCGCAGCGGCGTGAGCGCGGCCGACGCCGCGCTGAGCGCCCTGGGCCGGCCCCGCCCCGCCCGCCTCTTCGCGTTCGAGGAGGCGGCCTGATGACCGAGCAATACGCGGCGGGCCCCCGCACCCCCGGTACCGCAACAACAGGAGAGACTGTGCCCACTGTGCCCCCGCCTCGACGGCCGACTCGAGGACCGCGGTGGACGTGACCGCGCTGCTGGAGCGCGGCCGCACCCTTGCCACCCCGGTCCTGCGCGCCGCCGTCGACCGCCTGGCGCCGCCCATGGACACCGTCGCCGCCTACCACTTCGGCTGGATCGACGCCGCGGGCAACCCGGCCGACGGGGACGGCGGCAAGGCCGTCCGCCCCGCCCTCGCCGTGCTCTCCGCCGAGGTCACCGGCGCAGCGCCCGAGGTGGGCGTCCCCGGCGCGGTCGCCGTCGAACTCGTCCACAACTTCTCGCTGCTGCACGACGACCTGATGGACGGCGACGAGCAGCGCCGGCACCGCGACACCGTCTGGAAGGTGCACGGCCCCGCCCAGGCGATCCTGGTCGGCGACGCCCTGTTCGCCCTCGGCAACGAGGTCCTGCTGGAGCTCGGCACCGTCGAGGCCGGCCGCGCCACCCGCCGGCTGACCACCGCCACCCGCGCCCTGATCGACGGTCAGGCGCAGGACATCTCCTACGAGCACCGCGACCGGGTCAGCGTCGAGGAGTGCCTGGAGATGGAGGGCAACAAGACCGGCGCCCTGCTCGCCTGCGCCTCCTCGATCGGCGCGGTCCTCGGCGGCGCGGACAACGCCACCGCCGACGCGCTGGAGCGCTACGGCTACCACCTCGGCCTCGCCTTCCAGGCCGTCGACGACCTTCTCGGCATCTGGGGCGACCCGGAGGCCACCGGCAAGCAGACCTGGAGCGACCTGCGCCAGCGCAAGAAGTCCCTGCCGGTGGTGGCCGCGCTCGCGGCGGGCGGCGACGCCTCCGCGCGGCTCGGCGAGATCCTCGCCGCCGACGCCAAGAGCAGCGACTTCGAGAACTTCTCCGAGGAGGAGTTCGCCGCCCGGGCCGCCCTCATCGAGGAGGCCGGCGGCCGGGAGTGGACGGCCGGGGAGGCGCGCCGGCAGCACGCGATCGCCATCGAGGCCCTCGACGCCGTCGACATGCCCGACCGGGTGAGGGCCGCCTTCACGGCGCTCGCCGATTTCGTCGTCGTACGGAAGAGATGATCACTATCGGTCGAATAACCCTCGCGTAGTCGCCGGCCGGTGTCGCGGATGACGGCACCGGCCGACGGCGGACCCACAGCAGCACGACTCGCACGACTGCACGAAGGGGAAGCCATGACAGCGACGACCGACGGAAGCACCGGAGCGACCATGCCGCCCCGCGCTGCCGCGGCCAGCGAAACGGACATCACCATCCCCGAGGCGGCCGGGGTACCAGAAGCCGCCGAGCGCGCCGCGCGCCGGGCGACCGACTTCCTGCTCGCCCGCCAGGACGCCCAGGGCTGGTGGAAGGGCGACCTCGAGACGAACGTCACCATGGACGCCGAGGACCTGCTGCTCCGTCAGTTCCTGGGCATCCTGGACGAGGAGACGGCGCGAGCGTCCGCCCTGTTCGTCCGCGGCGAGCAGCGGGCGGACGGCACCTGGGCCACCTTCTACGGCGGCCCCGGCGAACTGTCCGCCACCATCGAGGCGTACGTCGCCCTGCGTCTGGCCGGCGACGCGCCCGACGCCCCGCACATGGCGAAGGCCTCGGCCTGGATCCGCGCGCACGGCGGTATCGCCGCCTCCCGGGTCTTCACCCGGATCTGGCTCGCCCTGTTCGGCTGGTGGAAGTGGGAGGACCTGCCCGAACTCCCGCCGGAGCTGATCTACTTCCCGCACTGGATGCCGCTCAACATCTACGACTTCGGCTGCTGGGCCCGGCAGACCATCGTGCCGCTGACCATCGTCTCGGCCAAGCGCCCCGTCCGCCCGGCCCCTTCCCGCTGGACGAACTGCACACCGACCCGGCCGACCCCAACCCCGCCAAACCCTTCGCTCCGCTGGCGAGTTGGGACGGCGCCTTCCAGCGCCTGGACAAGGCGCTGCACCAACTGCGCAAGGTCGTCCCGCGCCGGCTGCGCAAGGCCGCGATGAACTCCGCCGCCCGCTGGATCATCGAGCGGCAGGAGAACGACGGCTGCTGGGGCGGCATCCAGCCCCGGCCGTGTACTCGGTCATCGCCCTGCGGCTGCTCGGCTACGACCTCCAGCACCCGGTGATGCGCGAGGGCCTCGCCTCGCTGGACCGTTTCGCCGTGTGGCGCGAGGACGGCGCCCGGATGATCGAGGCCTGCCAGTCCCCGGTGTGGGACACCTGCCTGGCCACCATCGCGCTCGTCGACGCGGGTCTGCCGGTCGACCATCCGCAACTGGTCCGGGCGGCCGACTGGATGCTCGGCGAGGAGATCGTCCGGCCCGGCGACTGGGCCGTGAAGCGCCCTCAACTTCCGCCTGGTGGCTGGGCGTTCGAGTTCCACAACGACAACTACCCGGACATCGACGACACCGCCGAGGTCGCCCTCGCGCTGCGCCGGGTCCGGCACCACGACCCCGACCGCGTGGACCACGCCGTCGGGCGCGCGGTGCGCTGGAACCTGGGGATGCAGTCGAGGAACGGCGGGTGGGGCGCCTTCGACGTCGACAACACCAGCCCGTTCCCCAACCGGCTGCCGTTCTGCGACTTCGGCGAGGTCATCGACCCGCCGTCCGCCGACGTCACCGCGCACGTCGTCGAGATGCTCGCCGCCGAGGGCCTGGCCCACGACCCCCGCACCCGGCGCGGCATCGACTGGCTCCTCGCCGAACAGGAGCCGGACGGCTCGTGGTTCGGACGCTGGGGCGTCAACTACGTCTACGGCACCGGCTCCGTGGTGCCCGCGCTCACCGCGGCCGGCCTGCCCGGCTCGCACCCGGCGATCCGGCGCGCGGTGGCCTGGCTGGAGAAGGTGCAGAACGACGACGGCGGCTGGGGCGAGGACCTGCGCTCCTACAAGTACGTCAAGGAGTGGAGCGGCCGCGGCGCCTCCACCGCGTCGCAGACCGGCTGGGCGCTGATGGCGCTGCTCGCGGCGGGGAGCGGGAGTCGCAGGCCGTGGAACGCGGCGTGCGGTGGTTGGCCGCGACCCAGCGGGAGGACGGCTCCTGGGACGAGCCGTACTTCACCGGCACCGGCTTCCCCTGGGACTTCTCCATCAACTACCACCTGTACCGCCAGGTGTTCCCGCTCACCGCGCTCGGCCGCTACCTGCACGGCGACCCGTTCGAGCGGCCGCCGCTCGCCCGGGCCAGGCGGTCCCACCCCGACGGCAGGAAGCCGCTGCCCGAGGCCACGGTGAGCTGAGGTGAGCACCCGGCCCGCCCCGCCCCGCTGCTGATCGCCTGCGCGCTCGGCATCGAGCACCTCGCCCTGCGCACCGGCGAACGCGACGGGGCGGGAGGTCCGGTCACCCTCGTCCGCACCGGCATGGGACCCCGGGCGGCGGAACGGTCCGTCACCCGGCACCTGTCCGAACCGGCGCTCACCGCCGCGGCCGTCCTGGCCACCGGCTTCTGCGCCGGACTCGCTTCCGGGATGCACCCCGGCGACCTGGTCGTCGCCGAGGAGACCCGGGACCCGCGCGGGACCGTCCCGTGCGTGGGTACCGAACTGCTCGGCAAGGAGATCGCGCGCGTCCTGCCCGGGCGCACCGTCCACACCGGGCCGCTCATCGGCTCCGACCACGTCGTCCGCGGCCCGGAGCGCTCCGCGCTGCGCGCGACCGGCGCGATCGCGGTCGACATGGAGTCCGCGGCCACGCTGCTGGGCGCCGTGCGCGCCGGCGGGCGCCCGGTTGCGGCCGTACGGGTGGTCGTGGACGCTCCCGAACATGAACTCGTCCGGATCGGCACGGTGCGCGGTGGAATATCAGCCTTCCGTGTCCTTCGCTCGGTTCTGCCCGCGTTTTATGAATGGCACCGTTCTTTGTCGCTCCCCCGGAGGTGAGCCAGATGGCCATGCCGTTGCGTCAGTCCATCAAGGTCGCTACATACCTGGCCGAACAGAAACTCCGCAGGCGGGACAAGTTTCCGCTGATCGTCGAGCTGGAACCGCTCTTCGCCTGCAACCTCAAGTGCGAGGGCTGCGGCAAGATCCAGCACCCGGCCGGTGTCCTCAAGCAGCGCATGCCGGTCGCCCAGGCCGTGGGCGCGGTGCTGGAGTCGGGTGCGCCGATGGTGTCCATCGCCGGCGGTGAACCGCTGATGCACCCGCAGATCGACGAGATCGTGCGACAGCTCGTGGCGAAGCGGAAGTACGTCTTCCTCTGCACCAACGCGCTGCTGATGCGCAAGAAGATGGACAAGTTCACGCCCTCGCCCTACTTCGCCTTCGCGGTGCACATCGACGGGCTGCGCGAGCGGCACGACGAGTCGGTCGCGAAGGAGGGGGTGTTCGACGAGGCGGTGGAGGCCATCAAGGAGGCCAAGCGGCGCGGTTTCCGGGTGACCACCAACTCCACCTTCTTCAACACCGACACCCCGCAGACGATCATCGAGGTGCTCAACTTCCTCAACGACGACCTGCGCGTGGACGAGATGATGATCTCGCCCGCCTACGCCTACGAGAAGGCGCCCGACCAGGAGCACTTCCTGGGTGTGGAGCAGACCCGCGAGCTGTTCCGGAAGGCCTTCGCGGGCGGCAACCGCCGCAAGTGGCGGCTCAACCACTCCCCGCTCTTCCTGGACTTCCTGGAGGGCAAGGTCGACTTCCCGTGCACCGCCTGGGCGATCCCGAACTACTCGCTCTTCGGCTGGCAGCGCCCCTGCTATCTGATGAGCGACGGCTACGTCCCGACGTACCGGGAACTCATCGAGGAGACCGACTGGGACAAGTACGGCCGCGGCAAGGACCCGCGCTGCGCCAACTGCATGGCGCACTGCGGGTACGAGCCCACCGCCGTCCTCGCCACCATGGGCTCCCTGAAGGAGTCGCTGCGGGCCATGCGCGAGACCGTCTCCGGAAACCGGGAGTGACGCCGTGACCGCCGTCCCCCTGGGCGTCCCCGAGGTGCCGGCCCGGCCGGTCGCGCCGCGCCGTGTGTCGCGGCGGATCCACGTCGGGCCGGTGGCGGTCGGGGGCGGAGCCCGGTCTCGGTGCAGTCGATGACCACGACCCGTACGTCGGACATCGGCGCCACCCTGCAGCAGATCGCGGAACTCACCGCGTCCGGCTGCCAGATCGTCCGCGTCGCCTGCCCCACGCAGGACGACGCGGACGCTCTGCCCGCCATCGCCCGCAAGTCGCGGATCCCGGTGATCGCGGACATCCACTTCCAGCCGAAGTACGTCTTCGCGGCCATCGAGGCGGGCTGCGCGGCGGTGCGGGTGAACCCGGGCAACATCAAGCAGTTCGACGACAAGGTCAAGGAGATCGCGCGGGCCGCCGGGGACCACGGCACGCCGATCCGGATCGGCGTCAACGCCGGCTCCCTGGACCGGCGGCTGCTGCGGAAGTACGGCAGGGCCACCCCGGAGGCCCTGGTCGAGTCGGCGCTGTGGGAGGCGTCCCTCTTCGAGGAGCACGGTTTCCGCGACATCAAGATCTCCGTCAAGCACAACGACCCGGTCGTGATGATCGAGGCCTACAGGCAGCTCGCGGAGAGCTGCGACTACCCCCTGCACCTGGGCGTGACCGAGGCCGGCCCGGCGTTCCAGGGCACGGTCAAGTCGGCGGTCGCCTTCGGCGCGCTGCTGTCGCGGGGCATCGGCGACACCATCCGCGTCTCGTTGTCGGCGCCGCCCGCCGAGGAGGTCAAGGTCGGCATCCAGATCCTGGAGTCCCTGGGTCTGCGGCAGCGGCGGCTGGAGATCGTCTCCTGCCCGTCCTGCGGCCGCGCCCAGGTCGACGTCTACAAACTGGCGGAGGAGGTCACGGCAGGCCTGGACGGCATGGAAGTGCCGCTCAGGGTCGCGGTGATGGGTGCGTGGTCAACGGCCCGGGGGAGGCCCGTGAAGCCGACCTCGGAGTTGCCTCGGGCAACGGCAAGGGCCAGATCTTCGTCAAGGGCGAGGTCATCAAGACCGTCCCCGAGTCGAAGATCGTGGAGACCCTCATCGAGGAGGCCATGAAGCTCGCCGAGGGGCGGGCACCGCGGACGACGTGAGTTGAGGCAAGGCACGGCACGGCACGGACCGAGAGGGGGCCCAGCGTGACGATCCTGGAGACCATCCGGCAACCACGCGACCTGAAGGCGCTGTCCGAGGCGGAACTCGGCGAACTGTCCCAAGAAATACGCGACTTCCTGGTGGAAGCGGTGTCGAGAACCGGTGGTCACCTCGGACCCAACCTGGGCGTGGTGGAACTGTCCATCGCGCTCCACCGGGTCTTCGAGTCACCGGTCGACCGCATCCTGTGGGACACCGGCCACCAGAGCTATGTGCACAAGCTGCTGACAGGACGTCAGGACTTCTCCAAGCTGCGCGGCAAGGGCGGCCTGTCCGGCTACCCCTCCCGCGAGGAGTCCGAGCACGACGTGATCGAGAACAGCCACGCCTCCACCGCCCTCGGCTGGGCGGACGGCCTCGCCAAGGCCAACCAGGTGCTGGGGGAGGACGGGCACGTGGTCGCGGTCATCGGCGACGGAGCGCTGACCGGCGGCATGGCCTGGGAGGCGCTGAACAACATCGCGGCCGCCCGGGACCGGCCGCTGATCATCGTCGTCAACGACAACGAGCGCTCCTACGCCCCGACCATCGGCGGACTCGCCAACCACCTGGCCACCCTGCGCACCACCGACGGCTACGAGAAGGCCCTCGCCTGGGGCAAGGAGGTGCTGCTGCGCACCCCGGTGGTGGGCAGCACGATCTACGAGTCCCTGCACGGCGCGAAGAAGGGCTTCAAGGACGCCTTCGCCCCGCAGGGCATGTTCGAGGACCTGGGGCTGAAGTACCTCGGGCCGATCGACGGGCACGACATCGGCGCCGTCGAGTCGGCACTGCGCCGTGCCAAGCGCTTCCACGGGCCCGTGCTGGTCCACTGCCTCACGGAGAAGGGCCGCGGCTACGAACCCGCGCTCGCCCACGAGGAGGACCACTTCCACACCGTCGGCGTGATGGACCCGCTCACCTGCGCGCCCCTCGCACCGGCTGGCGGCCCCTCCTGGACCTCGGTGTTCGGCGACGAGATCGTCCGCATCGGCGAGGAGCGCGAGGACGTCGTCGCCATCACGGCGGCCATGCTGCACCCGGTGGGCCTCGGCCGCTTCGCCGAGCGGTTCCCGGACCGGGTGTGGGACGTGGGCATCGCCGAGCAGCACGCGGCCGTCTCGGCGGCCGGGCTCGCCACCGGCGGACTCCACCCGGTCGTCGCCGTCTACGCCACCTTCCTCAACCGCGCCTTCGACCAGCTGCTGATGGACGTGGCCCTGCACCGCTGCGGGGTCACCTTCGTGCTGGACCGGGCCGGTGTCACCGGAGTGGACGGCGCGTCCCACAACGGCATGTGGGACATGTCCGTCCTCCAGGTCGTGCCCGGCCTGCGGATCGCCGCCCCGCGCGACGCCGGGCAACTGCGCGCGCAGCTTCGCGAGGCGGTCTCCGTGGACGACGCGCCCACCCTGGTCCGCTTCCCCAAGGAATCGGTGGGCCCGGACATCCCGGCCGTCGGCCAGGTGGGCGGCATGGACGTGCTGCACCGCGGCGAACACCCCGAGGTGCTGCTGGTGGCCGTCGGCGTGATGGCGCCGGTGTGCCTTCAGGCCGCCGAGCTGCTCGCGGCCCGGGGCACCGGCTGCACGGTGGTGGACCCCCGCTGGGTCAAGCCCGTCGACCCCGCCCTGCCGGGCCTGGCCGCCGGACACCGGCTCGTCGCCGTCGTGGAGGACAACAGCCGCGCGGCGGGTGTCGGTTCGGCCGTGGCCCTCGCCCTCGGCGACGCGGACGTGGACGTGCCGGTACGCCGGTTCGGCATCCCGGACCAGTTCCTCGCCCACGCCAAGCGCGGCGAGGTACTGGCCGACATCGGCCTCACGCCTGTGGAGATCGCCGGGCGGATCAGCGCCAGCCTGGCCGTCGGGGCCGTGAGGGCCGCCGACGGCACAGCCAAGGAGAGTGAATGAGCACGGAGTTCGACCTCGGCGCCCTCCTCGCCGAGCGCGGAGCCGAACGTTACGAGCTGCACGCCAGGCATCTCAACCCGCAGCTCCCGCGCATGCTGCACACCATCGGCTTCGACCGGGTCTACGAGCGGGCCGAAGGCGCCCACTTCTTCGACGCGGACGGCACCGACCACCTGGACATGCTCGCCGGGTTCGGGGTGATGGGCCTCGGCCGCCACCACCCGGTCGTCCGCAAGGCGCTGCACGAGGTCCTGGACCTCGGCCTCGCCGACCTCACCCGCTTCGACTGCCAGCCGCTGCCGGGCCTTCTCGCGGAGCGGCTGCTCGCCCACAGCCCGCACCTGGACCGGGTGTTCTTCGGCAACAGCGGCACGGAGGCGGTGGAGACTGCCCTGAAGTTCGCCCGGTACGCCACCGGCAGGCCCCGCGTGCTGTACTGCGACCACGCCTTCCACGGCCTGACCACCGGCTCCCTCTCGGTCAACGGCGAGGACGGCTTCCGCGACGGCTTCGCCCCGCTGCTGCCCGACACCGCCGTGCCCCTCGGCGACCTCGACGCCCTGGCCGGGGAGCTGAGGAAGGGCGACGTGGCCGCCCTGATCGTCGAGCCCATCCAGGGCAAGGGCGTGCACGAGGCACCGCCCGGCTACCTGCGCGCCGCCCAGGAACTGCTGCACCGGCACAAGGCGCTGCTGATCGCCGACGAGGTGCAGACCGGCCTCGGCCGCACCGGCGACTTCTACGCCTACCAGCACGAGGAGGGCGTGGAGCCGGACCTGGTGTGCGTGGCCAAGGCGCTGTCCGGCGGCTACGTACCGGTCGGGGCCACCCTGGGCAAGGACTGGATCTTCAAGAAGGTCTACTCGTCCATGGACCGCGTCCTGGTCCACTCGGCCAGCTTCGGCTCCAACGCCCAGGCCATGGCCGCCGGCCTCGCCGTGCTGTCGGTCATGGAGAACGAGCAGATCGTCGCCGGGGTGCGTGCCACCGGCGAGCTGCTGAAGTCACGGCTCACCGCGCTGACCGACCGCTACGAGCTGCTCGCGGACGTGCGCGGCCGGGGCCTGATGATCGGCATCGAGTTCGGGCGGCCCTCCTCGCTGAAGCTGCGCGGCCGCTGGACCATGCTGCAGGCCGCCCGCAAGGGCCTGTTCGCGCAGATGGTCGTCGTCCCGCTGCTGCAGCGCCACCACATCCTCACGCAGGTCTCCGGCGACCATCTGGAGGTGATCAAGCTCATCCCGCCGCTGATCATCGACGAGGCCGACGTGGACCGGTTCGTCACCGCCTTCACCGCCGTCATGGACGACGCGCACAGCGGCGGCGGACTGATGTGGGACTTCGGGAAGACGCTGATCAAACAGGCGGTGGGCAACCGCTAGGGGGCGTCTCCCCGGTCTTCGCGGGTCCGCGACGCCCCCAGGCCGCCCGCCCGAGCAGTTTTGCCTCTGAGGCAAGGAATTTGCCGCAGAGGCAACTCTGCGGCTCAATGGAGGCATGAACGCCTCAGAAGCCGCGCCACCGGCGGGCGAGGGCGACGACCTGCCCGCCGTGGCGCCGCAGCTCCGCGCCCTGCGCCGGCGCGCCGCCCTCACCCTGGAGGCGGCGGCCCGTACCGCGGGGCTCTCGCCCGCCCACCTCTCCCGGCTGGAGACCGGCGGGCGCCAGCCCTCGCTGCCGATGCTGCTCGCGCTCGCCCGCACCTACGGTACGACCGTCTCCGAACTGCTGGGCGAGCGGGTCGCCGACCGGGACGCCATCGTGCGCGCCGCCGACATGGAACCCACCCGGGCGGGCGGCTGGACCTACTTCCAGGCCGGCGCCTCCGGCCGGGGCATGCAGGCGCTGCGGGTCCGGGTGCCGTACGGCGCGCAGGGCGACATCGTTCGCGTCCATCCCGGCGAGGAATGGCTGCACGTCCTGAAGGGACGCCTCCGGCTGCGCCTCGGCGACACCGCGCACCTGCTGGCGCCCGGGGACAGCGCGCACTTCGACTCCCTGACCCCGCACCGCCTGGCCGCCGAGGACCAGGACGGCGTGGAGCTGCTGTTCGTCCACACCCTGCTGCAGAGCCCCACGGCCGCGCTGTGCCTGGGCCCCCTGACTGGAGAACTGCCATGAGCGACTTCGAGGAGAAGTTCCCCCGCTCCCTGTGGGTCCGGCTGATCATCTACATCGCCGTGGGCCACCTGTTCGCCGCGTTCCTCTACCTGCTGTTCGCGCTGGGCGCCAAGAGCTGACGGGCGTCAGTCGAGCAGACGCTCCCGCAGCCGCTCACGGGTCCGCGAGGTGAGTCCGAGACCCTGCTCGAAGTAGGCGTCGAGCCCGCCCCACGTCGCCTCGATGCTGCCGAACGCCGCCTGCAGGTACTCCGCGCGCGCGTCGAAGAGCGGGCTGAGCAGCTCCATCACCTCGGGGGTGTACGCGGAGTCGGGGCTGCCGTTGCGGCGCACCTTGTAGCGGCGGTGCTTGGCGTTGGACTCCAGGTAGTCGGCGACGATCGCGTCGCGCTCCACGCCCACGGCGAGCAGGGTCACCGCTATGGAGATGCCCGCCCGGTCCTTGCCGGCGGCGCAGTGCATCAGCGCGGGGACGCTGTCCTCGGCCAGCGAGTGCAGCACCCGGGAGTGCTCGGCCGTGCGCTCGGTGACGATCGTCCGGTACGAGGCGACCATCCGGGCGGCGGCCTTGCCGTCGGCGAGGATGGCGCGCAACTGGTCGAGGTCGCCGTCGCGGACCATCTTCCAGAACTCGGCTCCGTCCGCCGGGTCGCTCAGCGGCAGGTTCACGTTCCGCACGCCCGGCAGGGCGACGTCCGGGCCCTCCAGCTTCTGGTCGGCCGCGTTGCGGAAGTCGAACACCGTGTGCAGGCCCAGGGAGCCGAGGAAGGCCGCGTCCTCCTCCGTCGCGTGCGCGAGGTGGCCGCTGCGGAACAGCACCCCCGGGCGCACCCGCCGGCCGTCCTCGGTCGGCAGTCCGCCCACGTCACGGAAATTGCGCACACCGGCCAGCTCCGGCTCGGTCGACGGGACCTGCTGCGTCACGGGGGCTCCTCCGGGTCGGACCCCGTCGGCTCGGCTAGCCGGCGGGCGTTCCGTCGACGATACGACATCGATCACCTCGGGCAACGAGTTGTCCACAGGCGTTGCCACCGGGGTGCGGCGGCCCCGATGATGTGCGCACCTGCGCGGATCTGTTGACACCTGTGAGGTCTCGATGGTGGACATCGCCGAGAACGGACGCACCTGGCTCCTGTCGGGGCCCACCAGCAGCTATGCCCTGCACCTGACCGAGGCGCACGAACTGCTCCACCTCCACTGGGGGCCGCGCATCGCGCTCGCCGACGCCGAGGCCCTGGCCATGGGCCCGCTGCCCGTCCACCGGCCCTTCGAGTCCCCGCTCGACGGCCGCGAGGAGTACCCGGTCGAGGGCGGCCCGCGCTTCGTCCGCCCCGCCCTCAGCGTGCGCACCGACGAGCGGCGCGGCACCGAATGGCGCTTCGTGTCGTACGAGTGCGACCGGGACGGCACGGGGGACGGCACCGACGGAGCGGAGCTGCGGCTGCGCTTCGACGACGACGGACTGGCGATCACCCTGCACTACCGGATGCGCGGCGACGTCGTGGAGCGCCGGGTCACCCTGGAGAACGGCGGGCACGCGCGCGTGGAGCTGCTGCGCGCCGACGCCGCCACCTGGACCCTGCCCGACCGCGACGGCTGGCGACTGTCCCAGCTGCACGGCCGCTGGGCGGCCGAGTCCCTGCTCACCCGCGCGCCGCTCACCCACGGCGAGAAGGTCATCGGCAGCCGCCGCGGCCACACCGGCCACCAGCACCTGCCCTGGGTCGCCCTCGACACCGACGCCACCGAGGAACGCGGCGAGGTCTACGGCTGCGCGCTCGGCTGGTCCGGCTCCTGGCGGATCGCCGTCGCCCAACTGCCCGACGCGCGCGTGCAGATCACCGGCGGGGCCGGCCACGACGACTCGGGCCTGCTGCTCCTCGCACCGGGGGAGTCCTACACCACCCCCGTCTTCGCGGGCCTGTGGAGCGACGGCGGTTTCGGCGGGGCCAGCCGGACCTGGCACGCCTACCAGCGCGCGCACGTGATCCCGGACGCCGGGCGGGACCGGCCGGTGCTGTTCAACTCCTGGGAGGCCACGTTCTTCGACATCTCCGAGGAGCGGCAGGCGGCGCTCGCGCGGCGGGCGGCCGGCATCGGCGTCGAGCTGTTCGTCGTCGACGACGGCTGGTTCGGCGCCCGCACCAGCGACCGGGCCGGACTCGGGGACTGGACGCCCAACCCCGACCGGTTCCCGCACGGCCTGAGGCCCCTGGCCGACCAGGTGCACGGCCTGGGCATGGGGTTCGGCGTCTGGGTGGAGCCCGAGATGGTCAATCCGGACAGCGACCTGTACCGCGCCCACCCGGACTGGGTGCAGTACCAGCCGGGCCGCAGGCGGACGGAACTGCGCAACCAGCTCGTTCTCAACCTCGCCCGCGAGGACGTCCAGGAGTATCTGTGGGAGCGGCTGGACACCCTGCTGTCCGCGGCCCCGATCGACTACGTGAAGTGGGACTTCAACCGCTGCTTCACCGACGCCGGCTGGCCGGGCGAGCCGTATCCGCAGCGCCTGTGGATCGACCACGTCCGCGCGCTGTACGCCCTGCTGGACCGGCTGCGTGCCGCCCACCCCGAAGTCGCCTTCGAGTCCTGCTCGGGCGGCGGCGGCCGGATCGACCTCGGGGTGCTGGGACGCACCGACCAGGTGTGGACCTCCGACAACACCGATCCGCTCGACCGGCTCGCCATCCAGCACGGGTTCAGCCAGCTCCATCCCGCGCGCGTGATGGCCGCCTGGGTCACCGACAGTCCGAACACCCAGCTCAACGGCAGGGTGAGCACCCTGCGCTTCCGGTTCGTCAGCTCCATGGCGGGCGTTCTCGGGGTCGGTGGCGACCTCACGGAGTGGACCGACGACGAGCTGGCCGAGGCCCGGCGGTGGGTGGCCCTCTACAAGGAGATCAGGCCGCTCGTCCAGCGCGGCGAGCTGTACCGGCTGCTGCCCCCGGCGGGAGGTCTGAGCGCCGTCCAGTACGTTCTCGATGACGAGACGGTCGTCCTGGCCTGCCTCCAGGCGCAGAGCTACGGAGAGCCGGTGCCGCGTGTGCGGCTGCGCGGCCTCGATCCGACGGCATCGTACGAATGCCGCGAAACGGGCGAGGTGCACCGAGGCGCGGTACTGCTGCACCACGGGCTGACGACCGGGCTGCGCGGCGACCTGGATGCGGCAGTCATCCGCCTGCGTCGCATCTGACGCCTATGTCCCGATTGACGGCTTCGTTGCAACTCGGCACGGAATAAAGGGGACTGGGGGAGTGCTGCGTGAGGAGCGTCATAACCGTGACCGTCCGCTGTTCGTCATGTCCACCTAATTCCCGGAGCGCAACGGGAATTTGAACTCGCGGGGCGGGCCGGAATTCACGCACGGTGACCGAGAATTTCCCATTTGGATCTTCTGGCACGTGAACGCCGGGAATCGGCCGCTTGTTTCCCCGCGTTCCGCTCGCTTACGTTCGCCAGCAATCCGGACGGAACGCCGAATCCTGCCGCCGACCGGAGTCCCACACACATGACCCGTGCACGGCAGGAGCGGGGGACCCCTCAGGTACGACTGCCTGTCCCGGTCTCCGCGACAGGCTCGGGGTGCAGCCGCGCACCGCGCGGCCGGGCAGCTCCAGCCCGAACCCGACAGCTCACCTCGCAGGCGCCGGAGAGGAATGCGTCATGCCCGCGAAGGGTAAGCACCGCCGCCCCAAGTCCCGGCGATTCACCCGCTCCGTCGCCGTCGCCGGAACCGGTGGCGCCGCACTGGCCCTGCCCCTGCTGGGTGCCACCGGAGCGCACGCCGCCACCGCGCAGCCCGTCTCCGGAAAGGCCGTGCAGTCCGTGGCGCAGGCGTCGGCCGGCAAGGCCGCCGCGCAGCAGGCCTCCGGCGTACGCACCTACACGGTGAAGTCCGGCGACTGCCTCGCCAAGATCGCCGGCGAGCAGCATGTCGGCGGTGGCTGGCACCGGCTCTACGCGGACAACCGGCAGGCCGTCGGCGAGAACCCGGCGCTGATCCACCCGGGTCTGAAGCTGTCGCTGGGCAAGAAGGCCGCCGCTCCGACCCGCGCCCAGACCCCCGCCCCGGCGCGCTCCGCGCAGCCGTCACAGGCCCGTGCGCAAGCCGCCCCGGCCGCCCCCACCACCCAGTCGTCCCCGGTGGCCCGGGCCACCCAGGCCGCCGCCCCGGCCGTCCCCGCCACCGGCTACACCCTCCCGGTCGCCGCCCCCACCATCGGCACCGCCTACCACGTGGCGGGCAGCATGTGGTCCAGCGGCTACCACACGGGCGTCGACTTCGTCGTCCCCACCGGCACCCCGCTCAAGGCCGTCGGCGCCGGCACCGTCGTCTCCGCCGGCTGGGGCGGCGCGTACGGCAACCAGGTCGTCATCAAGCTGAACGACGGCTACTACGCCCAGTACGCCCACCTCTCCCAGCTCTCGGTGTCGGCCGGCCAGACCGTGACCCCCGGCCAGCAGGTGGGCCTGTCCGGCGCCACCGGCAACGTGACCGGTCCGCACCTGCACTTTGAGATCCGCACCACCCCCGACTACGGCTCGGACGTGGACCCCGTCGGCTACCTCCGCTCGCACGGCGTCGCCCTCTGAGCCGTCCGGGCCGAGGGACGCCCTCCTCGGCACCACCTGCCTGACACGGCTCCGAAGGCCGGACCCACGATCCCCGGGTCCGGTCTTCGGTGTGTCCGGACGAAGCCCGTACCGGCCGTATTCCTGGGTTGGCAAACTCTTTAAGGGTGTCTCATCTCACCGCTCGTCAACCCCTGCCTACGGTCGCGTAGGTCACATCCGAAGGTGAATCATGGTCCGACGTGGCAGACGATTCGAAGAGTGACGACACATCAGTGATCGGGTCGTACGTGGCGGTGGGGGACAGCTTCACCGAGGGCGTCGGCGACCCCGGGCCCGACGGGGCGTTCGTCGGGTGGGCCGACCGGTTCGCGGTCCTGCTCGCCGACCGGCGGCCCGAGGGCGACTTCAACTACACCAACCTCGCGGTCCGCGGGAAGCTGCTCGACCAGATCGTCGAGCACCAGCTCCCGAAGGCCGTCGAAATGGCCCCGGACCTCGTCTCCTTCTGTGCGGGCGGCAACGACATCATCCGGCCGGGCACCGACCCCGACGAGGTGGCCGAGCGCTTCGAGCGCGCCATCGCAACGCTCGCGGCGGCCGCGGGCACGGTGATGGTGACGACCGGCTTCGACACCCGGGGCGTGCCGGTGCTCAGGCACCTGCGCGGCAAGATCGCCACCTACAACGGGCACGTGCGCGCCATCGCCGACCGTTACGGCTGCCCCGTGCTCGACCTGTGGTCCCTGAGGTCCGTCCAGGACCGCCGGGCCTGGGACAACGACCGGCTGCACCTCTCGCCCGAGGGGCACACCCGCGTGGCGCTGCGGGCCGGCCAGGCCCTCGGCCTGGAGATCCCGGCCGACCCGGAACAGGCCTGGCCGGCGCTCCCGCCCCGGGGCACCCTGGAGATCCGCCGGGACGACGTCCACTGGGCCCGCGAGTACCTCGTCCCGTGGATCGGCCGCCGGCTGCGCGGCCAGTCCTCCGGGGACCACGTCACGGCGAAGGGCGCGCTGTCGCCGCACGACATCAAGATGCGCATCGCGGCGGTCGCCTGACCCCGGCCCGACCGTGCCCCGTACCGCGATCCCGGCGGTGCGGGGCACGCGCCCGCACGCCCCGTCGGACCCGCACGTGGATCGGCCGGAGCGCTTCGGCCGGCCGGGCCCGCCCGCTACCGGCCCCGCAGGCCCAGTTCCCTGGCCAGGGCGTCGTTCACCCACTCCTGCGCCCGGGCGCGCGGCACCGCGCCCGGATAGGACGTCAGCTGCACGGCCAGGCCGTCGAGCAGGGCGGTGAGCCGCAGGGCCGTGCCCGCGGGGTCCGGGCAGGTGAACTCGCCCGCCGCCACGCCCTCGGCGATGACCTCGGCGAGCGCCGCCTTCCACCGCTGGTCGAGATCCCGGGTGACCGCCCGCAGGGACGGTTCGCGCAGCGACACCGCCCAGCCCTCGATCCACAGCCGCCAGCCCTTGGCCTGGCCCGTGGGCGCGTACCAGCGCACGGCGGCGCGCAGCCGGCGCAGAGCGGAGGTCCGCCGGTCCAGCAGCGCGCGCAGCCGCGCGAGGTCGTCCTCGGCCGCGTAGGCGAAGGCGGCGGCGACCAGCTTCTCCTTCGTCGAGAAGTGGTACAGCACCAGCGCGTTGCTCACCCCGAGCGCCGAGGCCACATCGGCGATCCTGACCGCCGCCACGCCCCGCGCCTCGATCTGCCCGATGGCGGCCCGCAGCATTTCCTCCCGCCGCTCGGCCACACTCAACCGCACTCTCGCCACGCGGTCACACTAGTCCGTCCGCCGGACACCGCCCAGGGCGCCGGCGGCCGCGGCACCCGCCGGGTCAGCGGTACCACCCGAAACGCCCGGCGATGACCGGCAGCCGGTCCGACACCAGGGCGTGGGCGGCGGCACGCGGCGTCGTCCCGTCGGCCCGCGCGCGGTCCAGCACCGTCCCGGTCAGGGCCCGCATCGAGCGGCGGATGTGGGCGAACGCCTCTTCGGCGTCCGGGCCGATGTCGCCGAACAGCGTCCACCACCACCAGGCGTTGGTGGCGGAGTTGACCACCACGTCCGGCAGCACCGTCACCCCGCGCGCGGCCAGCAGCCGCTCCGCCTCGGGCAGGACGGGCATGTTGGCGGCCTCGACGATCCAGCGGGCGGTGATCCGCTCCTGACCGGCGGTGTCGACGGCGTACGACACCGCCGCCGGCACCAGCACCTCCGCGTCCGCCGACAGCCAGGCCTCGCCGGGCAGCTCACGGTCGGCCGGGCGCAGGGCGGCGCGGTCGACCGTGCCGTAGGAGTCCCGCGCCGCCAGCAGCGCCTCCACGTCGAGGCCGTCCGCGTTGGCGACGGTGCCCTTGACGTCGGCCACCGCCACCACCGTCAGACCCGCGCGCGCGAGGAAACGCGCCGTGGCCCCGCCCATCGTGCCCAGCCCCTGCAGCGCCACCCGGGTGCCCCGGTACGGCACCGAGTCCCGGTCCAGGGCCGTCAGCACCGACTCGGCGACCCCGCAGCCGCCCGCCAGCTCGTCCAGGCCGATGCCGTCCACCCGCACCGCGAAGGCGTCCGCGAGGCGCGCGCGGGCCGCCGGCTCGTCGTCCAGCAGCGGGAACACGGCCTGGACGGTGGAGACCAGGCCCGCCTCGGCGGCGGCCCGGTCCACCAGGTCCTGGCTGAGGCCCAGATCCTCGCCGGTGGTCCAGCAGCTCTCGACGTACGGCCGCATCGCGCGCAGGTAGCGCACGAGCAGCCCGTAGGCCGCCGGGTCCCGCGGGTCGCAGTCGATGCCGCCCTTGGCGCCGCCGAGGGGGACGTAGCGGGCCTGCGGGTCGTAGTGCAGGGCCTCCTTCATCGTCATGCCGCGCGCGAGCCCGGTGACCTCCTCCAGCGTGCAGCCCGCGCGCATGCGCAGCCCGCCGCTGGCCACACCGCGCACCAGCCGGTCGACGACCAGGAATCCGTGCCGCCCGGTGACGTGGTCGGTCCACACGAGCGACATGAGGGGGCGGCGGTCACGGTGGCTCCCGGAGGTGGGTGACTGAGCGGCATGACAGGTGTTACTGAACAGCGGGTCAGTATCCGCAGCCGCCGGGCCGCTGTCAAAGCGCCGTGCGGGCCCTCCCGGCCGCCCGGTGGGCCGGGACGGTGGAGCGGGCGGGTCCGCCCTTTCGGAGGGGCCGACCATAATGGAGGACTCAGCGACTTCACTGGAGGTAACCGTGACCGGTCCGCGTTCCAAGAGCTCCGGGCTCAGCGCGCTGCAGCCCGAGGCCTTCGGCGCGCAGCCGCGCGGTGAGCGCCTCGCCCGGATCCGCCGCTCCCCGCACTTCAGAGACGGTGTCTTCCAGAACCCGGGCGGCACCGCCCGGACCCGGCCCTCCGGCTCCACGCTGGACCTCGCCAAGGTGTTCCTGGACAAGGACACCCGGCCCCTGCGTTCCCCGTCCGGCACCGTCCCGGTGCACGCCACCACGCTCGCCGACCTGGCCAAGCCGCCCACGACGGGGCTGCGGGTGACCTGGATGGGGCACTCCAGCGTGCTCGTGGAGATCGACGGTCACCGCGTCCTGTTCGACCCGGTCTGGGGCGAGCGCTGCTCCCCGTTCCCCTTCGCGGGGCCCCGGCGGCTGCACCCGGTGCCGGTGCCGCTGGCCGCGCTCGGCCCGGTCGACGTGGTGGTCGTCTCGCACGACCACTACGACCACCTGGACATGCCCACCATCAAGGCGCTGGCCGGCACGGACACCGTGTTCGCCGTGCCGCTCGGCGTCGGCGCGCACCTGGAGCGGTGGGGGTCCCGGCGGACCGGCTGCGCGAACTCGACTGGCACGAGTCCACCGAGGTCGGCGGTCTCACCCTGACCGCCACGCCGGCCCGCCACTTCTGCGGCCGCGGCCTGCGCAACACCCAGCACACCCTGTGGGCGTCCTGGTCCGTCGCCGGCGAGGAGCACCGGGTCTACCACAGCGGTGACACCGGCTACTTCGACGGCTTCCGGGAAATCGGCGCCGCGCACGGCCCGTTCGACGTCACGATGATCCAGATCGGCGCGTACAGCGAGTTCTGGCCCGACATCCACATGACCCCCGAGGAGGGCCTGCGCGCCCACCTCGACCTCCAGGGCGGCACCCCGCACGGCGTACTCCTGCCGATCCACTGGGGCACCTTCAACCTCGCCCCGCACCCCTGGGCCGAGCCCGGTGAGTGGACCAAGGAGGCCGCCGAGGAGGTCGCCCAGGCGGTGGCCCTGCCCCGGCCGGGCGAGCCCTTCGAGCCCGCCGGGAAGCTCCCCGCCGACGCCTGGTGGCGCTCCGTCACGGCACCCGTCGCCCATCTCCGGCGCCGGCCCCAGGAACCCGCGGTCGCGGGGGAGTTCAGCCGTACCGAGGTCGGCCTGGCCGGCGAGCGGTGACCCGGTGGCGCCTGCCACGGCGAAGAAAAGGATGCGCAAGGATTCCGTAAAGGTGCGGTGCGCGGTTACGCTCTCGGCCTGTGAAGCGCATTCTCATGCAGGCGGGGAACGACCCATTCAGCGTGCCCACGATCGAGAGCACCTTGGTGCGCAACAGTATTCGGGGCAACGTTGGCAATCTGATGTACACCAATTCCGCCTACCGGCACATGTCCGTGCCGGGCGCGGAGATCCGGGTCGACACGACGCACTTCGCCGAACTCACGGTCGCGGACGCGGACCGGATCAATGACGAATGCGATGTCTTCGTACTGCCGATGGCCAATGCCTTCAAAGCGAAGTTCATTCCGCACATGCACATCCTCGCGGACCTCATCGGCAGGCTGAAGGTCCCGGTGGTCGTTTTCGGGGTCGGCGCGCAGGCGAAACTCGACTACGACACCGCGTTCCTGAAGCCCGTCGACGAGGCCGTCAAGCGGTTCGTCGCCGCGGTACTGGACCGCTCGGCGTCCATCGGCGTGCGGGGCGAGTTCACCCAGCGCTACCTCGGCGAACTCGGTTTCCGTGACGTCGACGTCATCGGATGCCCCTCGGTCTACTTCCGGGGCCCCGGCTTCCGGATGGAACACCCGGGCGGACAGGCGCTGCCCGAGGGAGCCCGGATCGCGCTGTCCACCGCGCTGCGGCTCGCGAACGCCGAACTGGCCTCCGCCGTCAACGAGTCCATCCTGAAGCAGCACCCCGACCTCACCTATTTCGCGCAGGAGGGCCGCGACCTCCAGACGCTCTACTGGGGTGACACCGCCGTCGCCGCACGGCAGTCCATGCCGATGCCCGACCTCAGCTCGCACCCGCTGATACGCACGGCCGACGTGTGCGTCCCGCTGGAACCGCACAGCTGGATGGACGCCCTCACCCGGTACGACTTCGCCGTCGGCACGCGCATCCACGGCAACATCGCCGCTCTGGTCGCCGGTACCCCGGCTTTCGTGTTCGCCCATGACTCACGGACGCTGGAGCTGTCCCGGTACCACCACATCCCGCACCGGGTCATCACCGACCTGGAGGCGGACACCGACGTCGCGGACCTCTACGCCGAGACCGACTACTCGGCTTTCGACGCGCACTACGCCGAGGGGTTCCAGCGGCTGCTGGACTTCATGACGAGGAACGGCCTGCGGAACGCCTACGAGCACGGGGACGGCGGCGAGGAGTACGACCGCAGGGTCCGGGCCGCGCGATTCCCCGGCCGTTCCGCCGCGCCGAGGCCGAGAGCGTGGACGACCTGCTCTTCCGCATCACCCTGCTCCGGGAGCAGAACAAGGCGATCGCGCGCCAGGCCGCCCGGGCCGAGAAGAAGGCCTCCGCCCAGGCCTCCCACATCAAGAAGCTCGAGGCGGCGCTCGCCGCGCAGCGGGAGTCCAGCGAGAAGCGGCTCCGGGCGCTCGAGGCCCAGGCGAAGAAGCGTCTGCCCACCAGGGCGCGGCGTCTGGTGAAGCGGCTCGCGCCGAAGTGACCGGGCCCGGCGCGGGTGACGGAAGGTGACGGATCCTCCGCCCCGAAGCCGGCGCCGCCGAGCCGTGGACACCCGCGCGCACGGACGTCCGACCGAGTCCGCGGACGCGCCGAGGGCCGGACCGCACACCAGTGCGGACCGGCCCTCGCTGCTTGTTTCTGACCGCTTCTGAGCAGGTCGGATCCAGTTCTTACGGCTCTGTCGCCGGAGTCCGGCGCGGTTATCGGTCTGTCGTACGACACCTCATACCAGAGCGGGACGCTGTCCGGGAGAGTTTGGCAACTGCCCACCGCACGTGATGCGCAGGCAACTACTGTGAGTGTCCGTCGCACGACACAGGGCCTGGGGCGACCAGGCCGACGGACCAGTACGAGGACGCAGATGTCTCATCTCCGTGCACCGGCCGCCCGTGCCGACCGCCGTGAGGGCGGCCGCCACGGGAGACCGGTCGCCCGACCCGCTCCCGCACTGACCGAGACGCACATACGGCCCCAGCTCATGCGGCTCGCCGTGCTTCCGCCCGTCGCCGTCGCCCTCAGCGCCACCGCGGCCGTCCTGTTCAGCGTCCGCTCCACCGGCACGCGCCCCGGCCCCACCCTGTGGGCCGTGCTCGCCGGGGCGGTCGCGGTGACCGTCGCGGGCATCCTGATCGCCGCCGTGGCCGCCGACCGCGCCGCCCGCTCGGTCGCCGACCGCGTCACCGCCCTGCGCCGCGGAGCCGCCCGAGGTGAGGCCGAACTGCACGCCCTCGTCGAGGCGTTGCGACAGGGCGAGACCCCGGCCCGGCGCGGACCGGGACGCCGCCCGCCCGCGGACGCCGACGACTTCGACCTGCTCGCCGCCGACCTCTCCCGGGCGCACGACGGCGCCGTCACCGCCGTCGTGCAGGCCGCCCAGCTCTCCAGCCAGGCCGGCAGCGAGCAGAAGCTCGAGGTCTTCGTCAACCTCGCGCGCCGGCTTCAGTCCCTGGTGCACCGGGAGATCTCCATCCTCGACGACCTCGAGAACGAGATCGAGGACCCCGACCTGCTCAAGGGCCTGTTCCACGTCGACCACCTCGCCACCCGGATCCGGCGGCACGCCGAGAACCTCGCCGTGCTCGGCGGCGCCGTCTCCCGGCGGCAGTGGAGCAACCCGGTCGACATGACCGAGGTGCTGCGCTCCGCCATCGCCGAGGTCGAGCAGTACTCCCGGGTCAAGCTCGTCCCGCCCGTCGACGGCGAACTGCGCGGTCACGCCGTCGCCGACGTCATCCACCTGCTCGCCGAACTCGTCGAGAACGCCACGGTGTTCTCCGCCCCGCACACCCAGGTGCTGCTCCGGGCCAGCCTCGTCACCTCCGGGCTCGCCGTGGAGGTCGAGGACCGCGGGCTCGGCATGCCGGTGGGCGAGCAGGACAGGATGAACGCCCTGCTCGCCGACCCCGACCAGGTCAACGTGGCCAGCCTGCTGGCCGACGGCCGCATCGGCCTCTACGTCGTCTCGCAACTCGCCCGCCGGCACGGCATCTCGGTGCGCCTGCAGACCAACATCTACGGCGGTGTGCAGGCCGTGCTCGTCGTCCCCCAGGCCCTGCTGGGCACGGCGCCGGGCCTCCACGGAGCGGGCGGGGCGGCGCCGTCCCCCAGCAGGACCCCGCCGCGCAGGGCCTGCCGGCGGTGCCGCCGGCCCACGTCCCGTACGTCGTCACGGCGGACGGCACCGGTTCCGGTGCGGCGCACGCGGGCACGAGCGCCGACGCCGGTACGGCCCGCGAGGATTCCGCTCCCGTGCTGCCGGGCCCGGTACCGGCCCAGGCCGACGGCAGGCGCCGGCACGCCCACCGTGGGCCCGGGCAGGGCGGCGACCAGCCGAACACGGCCGCGCGGAACGGGAGTACGCGCGGAGCGAACGGGAGTACGCACGGAGCGGGGGCGCGCGGCGCCACCGCCCGCAGCGAACCGGAGCGGAGCGAACCGGCACCCGGTGACGCGGCACCGGCCCCGCTTCCCGTACGGGCCGCCCGCGGGAAACGGGCCAACCCCGCCGAGGCCGTACCGGGCGTCGGCTCCGAACACCGGCCGGTGGTCGAGTCCCACGCGGGCGTCCTGCCCGTCCCACGCGGGGCACTGCCGTACGCGGCACCATGGGCAAGCCCCAACTGCCGCGCCGCCGTGCCCAGGAGCACATCGTCCCGCAGTTGCGCGGCGGCCCCGCCCCGCGCCAGGACGCCGACGTCGTCGCGGGCCACGACCCCGGGCTGATGGCCGCCTTCCAGCGCGGCATGGGACTGGCCGAGGCACAGGAGCACACGAAGCCGGATCCGCCGTCCGCGGCCCGGCAGCACGCGTACGTGCCCGCCGCCGACGGCAGCGGCCGCCTCGACGGGAGCGCGCCGGCCGGATGACCCCGCTCCCGGCCCGCCCGGGCCCCGCTCCCACCCCCAGCACCCCCACATCCAGCTCTCCCGCTGGCCTTCGTACCCCAAGGAGTCGATCCACCATGGCGAGCGATGCGCCGACCGCCCAGGCATCCGACCTCGACTGGCTGCTGAGCGGCCTCGTGCAGCGCGTACCGCACACCTCCAGTGCGGTGCTCCTGTCCTGCGACGGACTGGTGAGATCCGTGCACGGCCTCGATCCGGACAGCGCCGACCACATGGCGGCCCTGGCCTCCGGCCTGTACTCCCTCGGCCGCAGCGCGGGCATCCGGTTCGGCGACGGCGGCGACGTCCGGCAGGTCGTCGTCGAACTCGACTCGACGCTGCTGTTCGTCACCACGGCCGGCTCCGGCACCTGCCTCGCCGTGCTCGCCGGCCGCGAGGCCGACGCAGCCGTACTGGGCTACGAGATGGCGATGCTGGTCAAGAGCGTCCGTCCCTACCTGGTGACCGCGCCCCGCCAGCACACCGCCGAACCCACGGCGACGAGGCCTTGAGGGTGGCCGCAGCCGGCGACGGGCCCTGGCTCGACGACGCCGCCGGACGGCTGGTGCGCCCGTTCACGGTCAGCAACGGCCGCACCGAGCCCAGCATCGCCCTCGACCTCATGTCGCAGGTGATGTCCACCGGCGTCACCCCGCTCGGCTACCTCGGTCCCGAGCACGCCCAGGCGCTCGAGGTGTGCCGCGCGCCCGTCCCGGTGGCCGAGGTCGCCGCGCACCTGAAACTGCCCGCGGTGGTCACCAAGGTGCTGCTCTCGGACCTCGTCGACTGCGGGGCGCTGACCACCAAGCCCCCGTCTTCCACCACACACCCACTGACCGGTCCCTGCTGGAGGCAGTGCTCGATGGACTACGACGACAGCTCTGACCCGTTCCCCACCGCGCTCAAGATCCTCGTGGCGGGCGGGTTCGGGGTCGGCAAGACGACCTTCGTGGGAGCGGTCAGCGAGATCGCCCCGCTCAGCACCGAGGAGCTGCTCACCACCGTCAGCGCCGCCACCGACAACCTCGACGGCATCGAGAACAAGGTCGAGACGACGGTCGCCATGGACTTCGGCCGGATCACCCTCGACCCGCGTCATGTGCTCTACCTGTTCGGCACGCCGGGGCAGGAGCGGTTCTGGTTCATGTGGGACGAGCTGTCGGAAGGGGCGCTCGGCGCGGTCATCCTCGCCGACACCCGGCGCCTGCAGGAGTGCTTCGCGGCGGTCGACTTCTTCGAGGAGCGCGGCCTCGCGTTCATCGTCGCCGTCAACGAGTTCGACGGCGGCTACCGCTACGACCCGCACGAGGTGCGCGCCGCCCTCGACCTAGATCCCGGTGTCCCGGTCATCCCCTGCGACGCCCGCATCTCCAGCTCGGGCGTGCAGACCCTGCTCACCCTCGTACGCCACCTCATCGCCCACGCCCCGGCACCCACGCCGAGCCACGGCGCCCACATGTGATCCCGCCACACCGTCCACGGAGCCGCCCCATGAGGTACGTCCACAGCGCCGGAGACCGGTCATGAGCTACGAGCCGCCCCGTCCGGTCCGGGGTCTGCTGCTCACCCCGAGGACAAGGAGGCCCCGCCCGTACCTCCAGGCTCCGCGGACTCGGCCTGGGGGAGCGGCCCGAACCCGCCCTCGACGCCTTCGCGGACCACCTCGCCCGGCTCACCGGCGCGCCGTACGCCATGGTCAACTTCGTCGGCGAGGACCGCCAGTTCTTCGCAGGCCTGCGCGCACCGGCGACGGCGCCCGTGGTCCGGGAGGACGGCAGCAGGCCCGAGGTCGGCCGCGTGCTGCCGCGCGACCACGGCTTCTGCCCCATGTGGTGGTACGGCGCAAGGCCCTGGTCCTGGAGGACGTCCGCGACTACCCGCGCTTCGCGGGCAACCCCGTGGTCGACGAGTACGGCATCCGCTCCTACCTCGGCGCGCCGCTCATCGACAGCTCCGGCATGGCGCTCGGCACCGTGTGCGCCGCCGACGTGGCCCCCGGGCCTGGGGCAGGACCGGGCTGGAGACCATCAAGTCGCTGGCCGCCGAGCTCGCCGCGCACATGGAGGGATCGGCGCGGCACGGCCTGCCGCTCTGAGCGGATCCCGCCGGGCCCCGGTGCGCTCCGGAGTCCGCGCCCAGCGGGTGTGAAGCAAAGCTGAGGCGGCGGTTAAGAAAAGCTCGATGGACCCAGGCGCGCGCGTACGGCAGATTGCAGGGTGATTCCACCCCTCTGACCCGGTGCGGGCCTCTTCGGCGTGCCCGCGGGCCGGGACCTCACCCACAGGAGCCGTAGCGTTGAAGGCGCTGGTCAAGGAGAAGGCGGAGCCCGGGCTCTGGCTCACGGACGTCCCGGAGCCCGCCATCGGTCCCGGCGATGTGCTGATCAAGGTCATGCGGACCGGTATCTGCGGCACCGACCTGCACATCCGGGCCTGGGACGGCTGGGCGCAGCAGGCGATCAGCACGCCGCTCGTGCTGGGGCACGAGTTCGTCGGGCAGGTCGTGGAGACCGGCCGCGACGTGAGCGACATCCGGGTCGGTGACCGGGTCAGCGGCGAGGGCCACCTGGTGTGCGGCAAGTGCCGCAACTGCCTCGCCGGGCGGCGCCACCTGTGCCGGGCCACCGTCGGCCTCGGCGTCGGCCGGGACGGCGCATTCGCCGAGTACGTCGCGCTGCCGGCGTCGAACGTCTGGGTGCACCGCGTCCCCGTCGACCTCGACGTCGCCGCGATCTTCGACCCGTTCGGCAACGCCGTGCACACCGCGCTGTCGTTCCCGCTGGTCGGCGAGGACGTCCTGATCACCGGCGCCGGCCCGATCGGCCTGATGGCCGCCGCGGTGGCCCGGCACGCCGGCGCCCGCAACGTCGTCATCACCGACGTCAGCGAGGAGCGCCTGGAGCTGGCCCGCAAGATCGGCGTGAGTCTCGCTCTGAACGTCGGCGCGACCACCATCGCGGACGGGCAGCGGGAGCTCGGTCTGCGGGAGGGCTTCGACATCGGTCTGGAGATGTCGGGCCGCCCCGAGGCCATGCGGGACATGATCGCCAACATGACGCACGGCGGCCGGATCGCCATGCTCGGCCTGCCCGCCGAGGAGTTCCCCGTCGACTGGGCCCGCGTCGTCACCTCGATGATCACCATCAAGGGCATCTACGGCCGCGAGATGTTCGAGACCTGGTACGCGATGTCCGTCCTGCTGGAGGGCGGCCTGGACCTCGCCCCCGTGATCACCGGCCGCTACGGCTACCGCGACTTCGAGGCGGCCTTCGCCGACGCCGCCAGCGGCACCGGCGGCAAGGTCATCCTCGACTGGACCGCGTAGACCCCCTCTCCCGCAAGCACCTTCAGGAGCTTTCCCATGTTCGACTCCGTGCGCGACGACCTGCGCGCCACCCTCGACGAGATCCGCGCCGCCGGTCTGCACAAGCCGGAGCGGGTCATCGACACCCCGCAGTCCGCGACCGTCAACGTCAGCGCCGGCGGCCGCCCCGGCGAGGTCCTGAACTTCTGCGCCAACAACTACCTCGGCCTCGCCGACCACCCCGAGGTCGTCGCCGCCGCCCACGAGGCGCTCGACCGCTGGGGCTACGGCATGGCCTCGGTCCGCTTCATCTGCGGCACCCAGGAGGTGCACAAGGAGCTGGAGGCACGCCTCTCGGCCTTCCTGGGCCAGGAGGACACCATCCTGTACTCCTCCTGCTTCGACGCCAACGGCGGTGTCTTCGAGACCCTGCTCGGCGAGCAGGACGCGGTGATCTCCGACGCCCTCAACCACGCCTCCATCATCGACGGCATCCGCCTGAGCAAGGCCAAGCGGTTCCGCTACGCCAACCGCGACCTGGCCGACCTGGAGACGCAGCTCAAGGCCGCCGGCGACGCCCGGCGCAAGCTGATCGTCACCGACGGCGTCTTCTCCATGGACGGCTACCTCGCGCCGCTCGCGGAGATCTGCGACCTCGCCGACCGCTACGACGCGATGGTCATGGTCGACGACTCGCACGCCGTAGGCTTCGTCGGCCCCTCCGGCCGCGGCACCCCCGAGCTGCACGGCGTCATGGACCGCGTGGACATCATCACCGGCACCCTCGGCAAGGCGCTCGGCGGCGCCTCCGGCGGCTACGTCGCCGCCCGCGCCGAGATCGTCGCCCTGCTGCGCCAGCGCTCGCGCCCGTACCTGTTCTCCAACACCCTCGCCCCGGTGATCGCCGCAGCCTCCCTGAAGGTCCTCGACCTGCTGGAGTCCGCCGACGACCTGCGTGTCCGGCTCGCCGAGAACACCGCCCTGTTCCGCCGCCGGATGACCGAGGAGGGCTTCGACACCCTCCCCGGCGACCACGCCATCGCGCCCGTCATGATCGGCGACGCGGCCGAGGCGGCCCGCATGGCCGAACTGCTGCTGGAGCGGGGCGTGTACGTGATCGGCTTCTCCTACCCGGTCGTCCCGCAGGGCCAGGCCCGCATCCGCGTCCAGCTCTCCGCCGCGCACTCCACCGAGGACGTGGACCGGGCGGTCGACGCGTTCATCGCGGCCCGCGCCGAGCTGGCGGTCTGACCAGCGCGGACATGGGGCGATAATTGACCCCATGATCGAAGCGCGGCGGCTCCACATCCTCCGTGCGGTGGCCGACCACCGTACGGTGACGGCGGCGGCCGCCGCGCTCTACCTCACCCCCTCCGCCGTCTCCCAGCAGCTGACCGCGCTGGAGCAGGAGACCGGCCACCGGCTGGTCGAGCGGGGCGCCAAGGGGGTGCGGCTCACCCCGGCCGGCGAGATCCTGCTCAGCCACACCAACGCCGTCCTCGCCCAGCTCGAACGGGCGGAGGCCGAGCTGGCCGCCTACGGCTCCGGGGAGGCGGGCACGGTCACCGTGGCCGCCTTCGCCACCGGCATCGCCGAGGTGGTGGCGCCCGCCGTGGCCCGGCTGGCCTCCTCGGCGCCCGGCATAAGGATCCGGGTCCAGGACGCCGAGGGCGACGCCAGCCTGCCGATGGTGCTGGACCGGCAGGTGGACGTCGCGGTCGCCGTGGAGTACCGGGGCGCCCCGGCCGCGGACGACCCCCGGCTGACCCATGTGGCGCTGTACGCCGAGCCCTTCGACGCCGTCGTTCCCGTCGGCCACCGCCTCGCCGACGCCGAGGAGGTCCCGCTCGCCGAGCTGGCCAAGGACACCTGGATCGGGCCGTACCCCGGCAATCCCTGCCACGACGTGGTCGTCCTGGCCTGCGAGAGCGCCGGGTTCCAACCCCGGCTGGAGCACTCCTCCGACGACTTCCGCGCCGTGGTCGCCCTCGCCTCGGCCGACGCCGGCGTGGCCCTCGTACCCCGCTCCGCCCTGCGCGGCATGGACCTCGCGGGTGTCGTGGTCCGCCCGGTCGACGGGGTGGCCCCCACCCGGCGCGTCTTCGCGGCGGTCCGCCGGGGCGCCGAGGGCCACCCGTTGATCCGCCCGGTGCTCCAAGCCCTCGGGCGGGCGGCGGGCGTGAGCCTTCCGTAACACGGCTGTCTCATATCAGGGATAGCGTCCCGGATATGAGAACCGATGCCCCCGACCCCGTGGACGCCCGGATCGGCGCCCGGCTCGCCGAACTCCGTGCCGGGCACGGCTGGAGCCTGGGCGAGCTGGCCGAACGCAGCGGAGTGAGCAGGTCCACCCTGTCCCGGGCCGAACGCGCCGAGATCAGCGCCACCGCCTCCCTCCTCAACCGGCTCTGCCATGTCTACGGACGCACCATGTCCCAGCTGCTCAGCGAGGTCGAGGCGGAGCCCGCCCCGCTGGTCCGGGCGGCCGACCAGCAGATCTGGCGGGACTCCGCCGCCGGCTTCGTGCGGCGGTCCGTCTCCCCGCCGCACGCCGGCCTGCGCGGCGAACTGGTCGAGGGCCGACTCACCCCGGGCGCCGACATCGCGTACGACCGCCCGCCCGTCTCCGGCCTCGAACAGCACCTGTGGGTCCTCGACGGGTCGCTGGAGGTGACCGTGGCGGACACGAGCAGCGTCCTCGACGCCGGGGACTGCCTGCGGATGCGCGTCTTCGGCCCGACCCGTTTCCGCTGCCCCGGCCCCGCCGAGGCGCGCTACGTGCTCGCGGTGGTGCGGCCATGACGGTGCTGCGCTGGAACGATGCCCAAGTGCGGGAAAGGTGTGGGGAGTTGGCCGACCTGCTGGCGGACACCGTGGAGGGGGAGCCTCGGTGGGCTTCCTCGCGCCGCTCGGACCCGCCGAGGCCGCCCGGTGGTGGCGGGAGCGGGCCGACGCCGTGGCGGCCGGGCGGCTGGCGGTGTGGGTGGCCGTGGACGGCGCGGACCGGGTGACGGGCACGGTCGGCCTGGCCCTGCCCGACAAGCCCAACAGCCGTCACCGCGCCGAACTCGTCAAGCTGATGGTGCACCGCTCCGCGCGCGGACAGGGCCTCGGCCGCGGGCTTCTCGCCACCGCCGAGCGGGCGGCCGTCCGTGCCGGCGTCACCCTGCTCCACCTCGACACCGAGACCGGCAGCCCCGCCGAGCACCTGTACCGCTCGGCCGGCTGGACCCCGGCCGGCACCATCCCCGACTACGCGGCGAGCCCGTCCGGCGAACTGCGCCCGACCACCCTCTACTACAAGCGGGTCGGTCCGCCCGCCGGGTGACTGTCAGTGGCGGGAGCTAGCGTGCGTGGCATGCCGGACGCAGAAGACGTACGCCGTATCGCCCTGTCCCTCCCGGACACCACGGAGAAGACCGCCTGGAGCATGCCCACGTTCCGGGTGGCCGGGAAGATGTTCGCGACCCTCCCCGAGGACGAGACGTCCATCGCCGTGCGCTGCCCGAAGGAGGAGCGCGACGAACTGGTGCTGGCCGAACCGGAGAAGTTCTGGATCGCCGGCCACGAGGCCCAGTTCGCCTGGGTGCGGGCGCGACTCGCGGCGCTGGACGACGAGGCGGAGCTGCGCGACATCCTCACCGACTCCTGGCGCCAGGCGGCCCCGCCGCGGCTCCTGGAGAGCTACCCCGAGCTGGGCGCGCCGGGCATCCCCTGAGAACGGCCCCAGAGGGGCGCGCGACCCCAGGTCACCGCCAATGGATGCGCGACCACCGACCCGAGTGCGGTATTGTTTCCCTGCGCGTTTCGACCGGGGAAACCCCAGGTCAAACGGCACCGGGACGTGGCGCAGCTTGGTAGCGCACTTGACTGGGGTCAAGGGGTCGCAGGTTCAAATCCTGTCGTCCCGACTTTGAGAAGTCGCAGTTCAGGGGCCATCGCGGAGAAATCCGAGATGGCCCCTGAGCCGTTTTCGTGACGGACGCCGTGACGGACGCCATGACGGCACAGGTGATCCCGGCGAGTCCGGTGACGAGGTCGTCGCAGCGGGTGATGTCGCGCGTCCCGTACGGGCCGGGACGATCCCGACGAAGCAGTACCCGGCACCGTGATCATGTTCGGTGGAGCGGCCGATCCGCGTCTGCCGTCGGCTTCTTCCGCAGATCGTGCCGCCGCGGTCCGCGGCCGCCCCGAAGGGCGACCGCCGTCGCCGATCCCGCCCGCCGGCCCGGTGGGGGAATCGCCCCTCTCAGGCCGCTTCCGTCTCGATGTAGGACAGGCAGGCGTCACGCGAGTCCTCGTCGTGGACGACGTCCCAGCCCCCGGGCACGTCGATGCCCACCGGCCACAGGGAGTACTCGGCGCGCTCGTTGCGGAGCACGAGGTAGGAACGGTCCTGGTCCTCGAAGGGGTTGGTCATCATGACTCCTGTCTCGGTCGGGGGTCAGTCGAAAAGGCGGCGGCTCATGCCCCTCACCGCGAGGAGCCACGCGGCCACCGTGAAGACGGCGAGCGCGAGGGCGTGCAGCCAGTCGCCGGCGTCCAGCACACCGAAGGCGGCGTGGCGGACCAACTGCATGCAGTGGTAGATGGGGTTGGCGGCGGCGACGGCCCGGACCCAGCCGGGCAGGCCGTCGAGCGGGAAGAAGACACCGGCGGCCATGACGAGCGGCGTCAGCACACCCGAGACGACCAGTCGTAGCCAGTCGATCGCCGGGACCAGGGTGGACACCCACATTCCGCACAGGGCGAAGGCCAGACCCGACACCAGGGTGACGACTGGCACGAGCAGCAGGGTGGCGCTCGCGGGGAGACCGACGGCGAGGGTGACCAGCAGCGGCACGGAGCTGTAGACGGACGACTTGACCGCGATCCAGGACGCCTCGGCGATGACGAGTTCCCAGACGTCCACCGGCCGGCTGAGCACCGCGTCGTACAGGTGCTGGTAGCAGCGTCGGTTGTACGTCTCGAACATGCCGGCGAAGGCCGAGGCGAACAGGACGGAGGTCACGACCATGCCCACGCCCACGAACTGCGGGTACGGCCGGCCCTCGGCCGAGTCCACCAGGGTGCCGAAGCCGAGGCCGAATCCGGCCATGTACACCAGGGGCTCGATGAGCGAACCGAAGGTGATGGCGGGCCAGTAGCGCCGGAAGAGCAGCAGTTCCCGCACCCACACCGCCCGCATCGTCGGCAGCAGCACGGGCGGCGCGGCCCCTGACTCGTCCTCGAAAGCGCTCGTCGGCGTCTCCGCGGGGCGTACCGGTGCGGCCCTCGTCATGGAGGCGGGTCCTTTCTGATGTGGGGTACGGCGGGGTGCACCGGGATCAGACGAAGAGCTCGCCGGTCAGGGCGACGAACACGTCCTCGAGTGTGGTGGGGCGCAGCACGTCCGCGGGGCCCAGTACCTCGCGCAGGTCGCCCGGCATGGTCTCGGCCCGGAGGACCGACACCGACAGTCCGGTGCGGCGGCTCGTCAGGCCCGCCCGGGCGACGTGCTCCTCGACGAAGGCGCGGCGGGCCGCGTCGCCCCGGTACTCGGCGGCCTGCGACCCGGCGTGGGCCCGGAGCAGCTCCTGTGGAGTGCCCCGGGCGATCTGACGGCCGCCGGACACCACGGCGACCTCGTCGGCGAGGCGCTCGGCCTCCTCGATGTAGTGCGTCGACATCAGCACCGTCGTGCCGGCGGCCCGCAGCGTCTCCATGACGTCCCACAGGTCCTGGCGGATCTGCGGGTCGAGGCCGACCGTGGGCTCGTCGAGCAGCAGCAGGCGGGGAGCGGTGAGGATGCCCGGGCGAGCAGCAGTCTGCGCCGCATACCGCCGGACAGCGACTCCACTCGGCTGTCGCCCCGGTCGGCGAGGCGTACCGCGGACAGTGCCCGGTCGACCGCCTCCGCGTACCGGCGGGCGGGCAGGGAGCTGAACCGCACAAATACATCAAGGTTCTGACGTACCGTCAACTCGATGTCGAGGTTGCTCTCCTGAGGCACCACGCCGAGCAGTGAGCGCACCCTCCGGGAGTCCTTCGGCATGCTGTGCCCGAGGACCTCCACCGTCCCGCTGGTCGCCCGGCTCTGCCCGGTGATGAGCCGCATGGTGGTCGACTTGCCCGCGCCGTTGGGGCCAGCAGCCCGAAGAACTTCCCTTGCGGAACGTCGAGATCCAGCCCGTTGACGGCGTTCGTCGAGCCATAGGTCTTCACGACATCCCGAAAGCGGACGACGGGGATGCTCACCCCTGGTTCCCCCCAACTCGAAAGTGCTGCGCGGCCCGAGGCGCTGTGGCGTCAACCCGGTCGCATCGGCTCATACAAGCGCACGCTCACCGATTTGTGAAGTCCTTGTTTCCTTCCGTGAACCGCTGCTAGGTTGCCGAAATGATCAAGCGCCCCACGAGGGTGCTTCTTCGAAACGGGGGATGCATGAGGTCGCGCGTATCCGCGCTCGCCGGTGTTCTGTTGCTGTTTTTCGTCGCGCTCGGTTGCGCGTTGCTGGTGCGTGTTCCCCGGAGCCGAGGTCGGCGAACAGTGGGTCATCCGGCTTTTCCGCGACGCGTGCCGCCGAGCACATCAGGCACATCGCGCGTTCCCCGCATCCCTCCGGCACATCCCAGGCCGAGGCGGTCCGGTCCTACGTGACCGGGCAGTTGAGCCGTCTCGGACTCTCGCCCGAGCAGCACGAGTCGACCGAAGTGCTGCCGGGAAGGGCGGTTCGCACCTGGCGGGCCGGGTCCACAACATCACCGCCACGATCCCGGGACGGTCCTCCACCGGCCGGGTGCTCCTCGTCGCGCACACCGACTCGGTGGCCACCGGCCCCGGCGCCTCCGACGACGGCCTCGGTGTGGGCTCCCTGCTGGAGATCGCGCGAGCCCTCGGCGAAGGCCCCCTCCGCGCAACGACGTGGTCCTGCTCTTCACCGACGTCGAGGAGACGGCACAGCTCGGCGCCCGGGCGGCGGCACGAGAGCTCGCCAGGACCCGTCGCGGCCCCGACGTCGTCATCAACCTCGAAGCGCGCGGTACCAGCGGACGGGCCGTCATGTTCGAGGCCGGGCCCCACAGCGCCGCCCTGGTGGCCGCCCTCGGTGACACTCCGCCCGTCGCCACCTCGCTCTCCGACGAGATCTACCGCCTGCTGCCCAACGACACCGACTTCACCGAGCTCCGCGCGTCCGGCGCGACCGGAATGAACTTCGCGGTCATCGGGGGCAGCGCCCGCTACCACGGCCTCGAGGACGATCTGGACCACCTCGACCTCGGCAGCCTCCAGGACCTCGGGAACACCGCCGTCTCGGCCACCCGCACCCTGTCGGCCACCGACCTCGCACGGATCGAACAGGCCTCCGAGGCCACGTGGTTCAACCTGGGACCGGTGCTGGTCCGCTACCCCGCGGGCGCCGTCCTGCCCCTGGCGGTGATCGCCGCGATCGCGGTGGCGGCGGCCGTCTGGTACGCCCGCCGTCGACGCGCCCTGAGCCTCCGCGCGGCCGGACGCGCTGCGCTGACCCTTCCCCTGCCGCTCCTGGCCGCCGCCGCGCTCGGCTGGTCGGCGTGGCAGGCCCTGCTCCTCGTCCGGCCCGCCTACGCCCTCTTCCACCTGGGCGACCCGTACCGCACGGGTCCCGCCGTCGCGGGGCTGCTGCTGCTGACGACCGCCGTCGTATGGCTGTGGGTCGTGTGGGTCGGCAGGCGCGCCACCGCGGTGGACACGGCCGCCGGAACGGCGGCTTGGGCGGCGCTGTCGGCCGTCGTCACCGCCTTCCTGCTGCCCGGTGCCGCCTACGTGTTCACCTGGACCGCCCTGGGCGTGGCGGCCGGTGTCGCGCTGGCCGCCCACACCGCCGAGCGCTCCGCGTGGCGGAGCGCGGCCCTCGCGGCCTCGGCGCTGCCGTGCGTCGCGGTCACGGCACCGCTGGTCGCCCTGCTGTTCCCGACGGTGGGACTCGCGTCGGCCGCCGGGCCGCTGGCCCTGGCCGTGCCGGCCGCCGTGGTGGTGCTGCTGCCCCTCACCGTCAGGATCGCCGCCGCTCACGTCCGACGTGCCGTGGTCGGCGGCGCCGTCCTGGCACTGACCGGCGCCGCCCTGGTGGGTGTCGACGCCGCCGTCGACGCGCCCGACGGCGAACACCCGCGCCCGGTGAGCCTGATGTACGCCCTGGACGCCGACCGCGGGAAGGCCGTCTGGGTGTCCGAGGACGCCGACCCCCACCCGTGGGTCAGCCACTACACGGGCGACCGGCGAACGGACTCCCTGGAGAAGTGGTCCCCCGCACTGGCCGCGCCGCCCGGGGCCTGCTCGCCGGCCCTGCCCCTGTCGCCCCGGTCTCCCGTCCCGTCGTGGACCCGGTGTCCGACACGCGCAAGGGCGGCAACCGCACCCTGCGCCTGTCGGTGCGGCCCGAGGGGGAAAGCCCTCGCTGATGGCCCTCTACGTCGACACCACGGCCGTCAAGGTCGTGGGCGCCCAGGTGGCAGGCGCGCCCGCGGGTACCGGCACCCTCGGCGGAGGCGTCAACCGGCCGTACACCGGCTCGGTGTGGAAATGGGGGCTCCTCCTCGTCGCCCCGCCCCAGGGGGGCACCGAAGTGACCCTCACCGTCCGGGACACGGGCCGCCCGGTCCGCCTGCTGGCCATGACCCAGGACGCGGGGCTGCCCGCCTCGGCCCTGGACCGGCCGCGTCCCGACGATCTCACGTGGGACCCCCAGGCGGCCGGCATCTCCTTCGCCAGCCGCCAGTACAAGCTCTGACCACCCCGACACGTCACCAACGGAAGAGAGCGGCCTCCATGTCGTCGAACCCGAACAGCGCCGAGGGCGCCACGGCCCCGCAGGAGCTGCGGCTGCGCAAGGCGGAAGCGGCGGACGCCGCCGAGATCACGAACGTCTTCCTGGCCTCGCGGGCCGCGGCGATGCCGTACCTGCCCAGGCTGTACGACGACGAGCAGACCCGGTACTGGATCGAGGCCGTCGTACTGCCCGGCAGCACGGTGTGGGTGGCCGAGCTCGGGGAGAAGTCCGAGATCGTCGGCTTCGCCGCGCTCGACGGAACGGTGCTCGACCACCTCTACCTGCGGCCGGACGTACGACGGCAGGGCATCGGCTCGGCCCTCCTCGCCACCGTCAAGGAGTCCTCCCCGCACGAGCTCTCGCTCCACGTCTTCCAGCGCAACGAGGACGCCCGCGCCTTCTACGAGCGCCATGGCTTCACCGCCGGCGAGTTCAACGACGGCAGCCGCAACGAGGAGAACGAGCCGGACGTGACCTACCACTGGACCGCTCGCTGAGGTGAACGCCGGCCGGGGCCGCACGCCCCGGCCGCACGCACCGCACATCCATCGACCGACAGCCCGGGACCGTACGCGACCCGGCGCCTTCACACACCGGCAATGAGTGGACGTGGCCCCCGCAGGGTGGCTCCGACACGGGGGAGGAACGAAGAAGTGCTCGGCGAAAGCAGGGTGCCGGGGGAGATCCCGCTGTCCTACGCACAGCTCGCGCTGTGGTTCAACGATCGCCTCCAGGACGGCGACGCCTCCTACAACATGCCGGTGGCACTGCGCCTGAGGGGCCCCCTCGACGCCGAGGCCCTGCGCACCGCCCTGGCCGACGTCATGGCGCGCCACGCGGCGCTGCGCACCGTCTTCCCCGACCACGACGGCACGCCCCGTCAGCAGGTCCTCGCCCCCGGTGACTTCACGCTCCCCTTCACGGTGACCGACGCGACCGAGGGCGACCTGCCGGCACTCATCGGCGCGGCCTGCCGCGAATGCTTCGACCTCGCCCTCGAACCACCCATACGCATGCGGGTGTTCGTCCTCGGTCCCGAAGACCACCTGGTGCTGATGGTCCAGCACCACATCGCCGGTGACGGCTGGTCGATGGCCCCTCTGGGCCGTGACCTGAGCACCGCGTACGTGGCACGCGCCGAGGGGCGCGCACCCGAGTGGACGCCGCTCCCGGCCGACTTCACCTCGCACGCGCTCGAACAGCACGAGAGCCTCGGCAGTCTCGACGACCCCGACAGCGGCATCAGCCGCCAGCTCGCCTACTGGAAAGAGGCGCTGGCCGGCCTGCCGGACTGCCTGGATCTGCCCGCCGACCGGCCACGGCCCGCCGTCATGTCCCACGAGGGGGACTACTTCCCCTGGGAGTTCCCCACCGGCCTCCACCGCGACCTGCTGGCCCTCGCCCGCACCTGCCGCGTCAGCCTCTTCATGGTGGTGCAGGCGGCGCTGGCGACCGTACTGACCCGGTCCGGGGCCGGCACCGACATCCCCCTCGCCAGTCCCACCGCGGGACGCGGGGACTCCCGCTACGACGACGTGGTCGGCTACTTCGTCAATCCGCTGGTCCTGCGCATGGACACCTCGGGCGACCCCACCTTCCGGGAGCTGCTCAAGCGGGTGCGCCGGACCGACCTGCAGGGCTTCTCGCACCAGGAGATGCCGATCGAGCGGCTGATCACGGCGCTCAACCCGCCGCGCTCCCTCGCCTGGCACCCCCTGTTCCAGGTCATGCTCGCCTTCCAGAACCTCCCCGAGGCGAGCCTCTCCCTGCCCGGCGTCACCTGCGAGGTCGTGGAGGCGGACCCGGGCGGCGCCAAGTTCGATCTGTCGTTCAACGTCATGGAACGCAAGGACGCCGAAGGCGGCCCGGCCGGACTGACCTGCTTCGTCGAGTACAGCAGCGATCTGTTCGAACGGGAGGGCGCCGAGGCGCTGATGCGACGGCTCACCCTCCTGCTGGAGAGCGTCGTACGCGACCCCGACCAGGCGATCGGCGACATCGACCTGCTCACGGGCGACGATCTGGACGCGATCCGCACCCTGTGGCGCGGCCCCGAACTCGCCGTTCCCGCCGAGAGCTACCACCAGGCGTTCGAGGACCGGGCGGCGGCCGAACCGGACGCGCCGGCCCTGGTCGCCGGCAGCACCCGGCTCACCTTCGGAGAGCTCAACGCCCGCGCCAACAGACTCGCCCGCGAACTGGTCCGGCGGGGCGCGGCGCCCGAACGCCACGTCCTCCTGCTGCTGGACCGCGAAGCCGACGTGGTCGTCTCCGTCCTCGCGGTGCTCAAGTCCGGCGCCGCCGTCGTTCCCCTCGCCGCCGGCATCCCCGCCGAACGGCTCGCCGTCATCAGCGCCGCAACGCGGCCCGTGTGCGTGCTCACCACCGGGCGGACCGCCCGCCGGCTGCCCGACTCCACGCCGGTGCTCGCCCTCGACGAGCCGCAGGAGCGGGAGCGCGTCGCGTCGCACCCGTCGACCAACCTCACGGACGCCGACCGGGCCGGTGCCACGAGTCCGTCCGACCCCGCCTACGTCATCCACACCTCCGGCTCGACCGGTACGCCCAAGGGCGTGGTCGTGGAACACGCCGCCCTCGTACACCTGGCGCACCACCACCGCGTCCGTCAGGTCCGCCGGCACGCCCCGGAGGGCAGCCCGCGCGTCAACCTCGCACTGGTCGCCTCTCTCACCTTCGACACCGCCTGGGACTCCTTCTTCTGGCTGCTCGACGGGCACTGCATGCACCTCCTCGCGGACGAGGTGCGTCTGGACCCCGAGGCCCTGGTCGCCTACGTGCGGCGCGAGCGCATCGAGTTCCTCGACCTCACCCCGACGTACACACAGGCGCTGCTGACCGCCGGCCTGCTCGACGAGGGCGACCACCACCGCCCCCGTGCCGTCATGCTGGGCGGCGAAGCCGTCGGACCCGAGCTCTGGAACCGGCTCGCCGACGTCCCCGGCACCAAGGTCCAGAACTACTACGGGCCCACGGAGTTCACCGTCGACGCGCTCGCCTGCGACCTCGACGACAGCCCCACCCCGGTCATCGGCCGCCCGCTCGACAACACCCGCGCCTACGTCCTCGACGAGCGGCTGCGCCCCGCCCCCCTGGGCGTACCCGGCGAGCTCTACCTCGCCGGCCCCCAGCTCGCCCGCGGCTACCTGGGCGCCCCCGCCCTCACCGCCGAGCGGTTCGTCGCCGACCCGTACGGGTCGCCCGGATCCCGCATGTACCGCACCGGCGACCTCGCCCGGCTGCGCCGCGACGGCCGGGTCGAGTACCTCGGCCGGGCCGACGAGCAGGTCAAGATCCGCGGCTTCCGCATCGAACCCGGCGAGATCGAGGCCGTGCTGGCCCGCCATCCCGGTGTCGCCCAGGCCGCCGTCGTCGTCCGCGACGAGGACTCGGACGAACCGTTCCTCGCGGCCTACGTCGTCCCGGCCGCCGAACCGCCGGCCGCCGCCGCGCTCCGCGACCACCTGGCCGCGCACCTGCCCGACTACATGCTGCCCGCGGCCTTCGCCCACCTGGAGCGGCTGCCGCTCACCAGCAGCGGCAAACTCGATCGGCGCGCCCTGCCCGAACCGGACCTGCGGGTCTCCGGCGCGGCCGGCCGACGCCCCGCCGACGCCCGCGAGGCGACCCTCTGCGAGATCTTCGCCGGTGTGCTGAGGGTGCCGGAGGTCGGCCCGGACGACGACTTCTTCCGCCTGGGCGGCCACTCCCTGCTCGCCATGCGCCTGGTCAGCCGCGTCCGGACGGTCACCGGAGCCGAACTGCCCATCCGGACGGTCTTCGAGGCGCGCACACCGGCCGGCCTGGCCCGGCTTCTCGGCGCCACCGGCCGGCGGCCCGTGCTGGCGGCGGCCGAACGCCCGGCGGAGATCCCGCTCTCGTACGCGCAGCGCCGGCTGTGGTTCCTCCAGCGCCTGGAGACCGACAGTGCCGCCTACCACATCCCGTTGCCCCTGCGGCTCGACGGCCCGCTGGACATCGGCGCGCTGGGCGCAGCCCTGCACGACGTCGTCCTCAGGCACGAGGCGCTGCGGACCGTGTTCCCCGACCGTGAGGGCGTGCCCTACCAGAGGGTCCTGGGCCCCGAGGAACTGCCGCCGCTGCTGGACATGGTCCCCCTGGCCGCGGCCCGCGCCGAGGGCGAGGCACTGGAGGAGGAACTGCGGTCCGCGGCCTCCATCCCGTTCGACCTGGCGAGCCGTCCGCCCCTGCGGGCCCGGCTGTACCTCCTCGGACCCGGCCGTCACATCCTCCTGCTGACCGTGCACCACATCGCCTGCGACGGCTGGTCCGTCGGTCCGCTCGCCGCCGATCTGAGCGTGGCGTACCGGTCCCGCGCCGAAGGGCGCGAGCCGGACTGGACGCCGCTGCCGGTGCAGTACGGCGACTACACCCTGTGGCAGAACCGGCTCCTCGGGGAGGCCCGTACCCCGGGCAGCCTCGCGGCCGAGCAGTGGGACCACTGGAGCAAGACGCTCGACGGCCTCCCCGACGAGGTGCCGCTCCCGGTCGACCGGCGCCGCACCCCCGAGACCGGGCACGAGGGCCGTACGGTCCCCGTCCGCGTGGACGCCGGCGTCCACCGTGCGCTCGCCGGGCTCGCCCGCGAGAGCGGCGTCAGCCTCTTCATGACCGTCCAAGCGGCCCTGGCCGCCCTCCTCACCCGGCTGGGCGCCGGGACGGACATCCCGTTGGGTACGCCGGTGGCCGGCCGTACCGACGAGGGCCTCGACCGGCTGGTCGGCTTCTTCGTCAACACGCTGGTCCTGCGCACCAGCACGGAGGGCGACCCGACCTTCCGGGAACTCGTGCACAGGGTGCGGGACGCGGACATCGCCGCCTACGCCCACCAGGACCTGCCCTTCGAGCAGTTGGTGGACCTCGCCAACCCGGAGCGGCAGCCCGGGCGCCATCCGCTGTTCCAGGTGGCCCTCGTGGTGGACCACGGGGCCGACATCGCCCTGGACATACCGGGTGTCACGACCGAGCGGCTCACCGTCCAGCTCGCGCCGGCGAAGTTCGACCTCACGGTCACGCTGGCGGTCGAGAGCACCGCCGACGGCGCCGAGGGACCGCTCACCGGCACGATCGAGTACCGCACCGACCTGTTCGACGAGTCCACCGTCGCAGCCGTGGCCGACCGGCTCACGCGGCTGCTCACCGCCGCCGCGGACGACCCGGACCGGCGCATCGGACGGATCGACCTGCTCTCCGACCACGAGCGGCGCCTCCTCGCCGAGTGGAACGACACCCGCCGGGACCTGGAACCCGGCACGCTCACCGCGTCCGTCGCCGAGCAGATGGCACGGACGCCGGACGCCACCGCGCTCGTCGACCAGGGCCGTACGGTGACGTTCGCCGAGCTCGACGGGCTGGTCGGGGCGCTGGCCGGGCGACTCGCCGCGCGCGGCGTCGGCCCGGGATCGGTGGTCGCCGTCGCCGTGCCCCGCTCCCTCGACCTGGTCGTGGCCGTGTGCGCGGTGCACCGCGCGGGCGGCGCCTACGTGCCCCTCGACCCCGACTACCCCGCCGACCGGCTGGCGTTCATGCTCGAGGACTCCCGGCCCACCGCCGTGATCGCCACCCCGGAGGAGGCCGAGAAGCTCCGTGTGCCGGAGGGCGTTAGCCTCCTCGCGCCGCACGACCCGGCGGACACCGGCCACGGGGCCGTGGTGGGACCGGACCCCGCCGACCCGGCCTACGTCATCTACACCTCGGGCTCCACCGGCCGGCCCAAGGGCGTGGTGGTCCCGCACAGCGCCGTGAGCAACCGCCTGCGCTGGGGCCAGGAGCAGTACCTGCTGACGTCCGACGACCGGGTGCTGCACAAGACGCCGTCGAGCTTCGACGTGTCGGTGTGGGAGATCTTCTGGCCGCTCGGAACCGGCGCCACCCTGGTCGTGGCCCGGCCGGAGGGCCACCGCGACCCGGCCTACCTGTGCGAGCTGATCCGCCAGGAGCGGGTCACCGTCGCGCAGTTCGTGCCCTCCATGCTGGACGCGTTCCTCCAGCACCCCGACGCCGGCCGGTGCGACTCGCTGCGTCTGGTCATCGTCGGCGGCGAGGCCCTGACGACGGCCACCGCGCGCCGGTTCCACCAGGTGCTGCCGGGCGTCCGGCTGGTCGACCAGTACGGTCCGACCGAGGCGGCGATCGAGGTGACCGCCTGGACCTGCCGTCCCGAGGACGACGACGGCCGCCCCGTACCCATCGGACGGCCGGTGTGGAACACACGCGTCCACATCCTCGACGGCGAACTCCAGCCGGTTCCGCCGGGGGTTGCCGGAGAGCTGTACCTGGACGGTGCGCAGCTGGCCCGGGGCTACCTCGGACGCCCCGCGCTCACCGCGGAGAGGTTCGTGGCCAACCCGTACGGCGAGCCCGGATCCCGCATGTACCGCACGGGCGACATGGCCCGCTGGCGTTCCGACGGAGCCGTCGAGTACCTGGGCCGGGTCGACGGACAGGTCAAGGTCCGCGGGTTCCGCATCGAGCTCGGCGAGATCGAGGCGGCCCTGGGGGAGCACCCGGCCGTCGCGGTGGGCATCGTCATGATCCGGCAGGACAAGGGCTCCCCCGGATCGTCGCCTACGTGGTACCGGTGGCGGGCGCGGCCGCCCCCACCGTCGAGGAGCTTCGAGAGCACCTGCGCAGCCGGCTTCCCGAGCACATGGTGCCCACCGGTTACGTCACGCTCGACAGCCTGCCGGTCACGGCCAACGGCAAGCTGGACCGCGCCGCGCTGCCCGAGCCCGCCGCCCCGGCCGCCCGGGACGAGCAGGCGCCGCGGGAACCGGCCACACCCCTGGAAGCGGCCCTGACCGCCCTGTTCGCCGAGGTCCTCGACCTCCCGACGGCCGGTCCCGACGACGACTTCTTCCTGCTGGGCGGACACTCGCTCATGATGGTCCGGCTCGTCGAACGCATCCGCGCCGAACTCGGCGTGGAACTGCCGATCCGCACCCTCTTCGACAACCCGTCACCGAGCGCGCTCGCGCACCGGATCGCGCGGGAGCCGGGCGTGGAGGCCCGGCTCACCACCGGTGCGGCGCCGTGGGAGCCGGTGCTGCCGCTGCGCGCCCAGGGCACCCGTCCGCCGCTGTTCTGCGTCCACCCGGTCGTCGGCGACGGTTTCGGCTACGTGGGGCTGCTGCGTTCCCTGGGCCCGGACCAGCCCGTGTACGCGCTCCAGGGCACCGGCCCGGCGAACGGGCGGTGGCGGCCGGCCACGATGGGCGGACTCGCCGCCGAGTACGTGTCCCGCGTCCTGGAGATCCAGCCGAAGGGGCCGTACCGGCTCCTCGGCTGGTCGTTCGGCGGCGTGCTGATCCACGAGATGGCGGTGCAGCTCCGGGAACGCGGTGAGCGGGTCGAACTGCTGGCGATGCTGGACAGCGTCCCGCCCAACGAGCACGACCGGCGGGCGCACGCGGACGCGGTCGGCGAGGCCGACGTCATCCGGGCCCTGCTCGACGCGGTGGGCGCGCCGCCGGAGGAGATCGCCGCCGTGGACGGTGGCCGGGTGCCCGAGCCGGAGGAGCTGCTGAGACTGCTCGCCCCGGCCCTCGGGGCGTCGGCGCCCGCCGACCCCGCGGCGCTGGACGCTCTGATCGACACCTGCCGCTACCACGGCGAACTCATGGTCCGCTGGGTGCCGCGGGTGTACGACGGAGACCTGCTCAGCTTCACCGCGACGGCCGAGGCGCGGCGGGCCGGCACGGTGGGGCGGGCGACGGCCGCCGAGCTGTGGGGTCCGTACGTGACGGGCCCGGTGGTGGACCACCCCGTCGACGCCCAGCATCTCCAGCTCGTCGAGCCCGGGCACATCGACTTCATCGGCAGGGTCGTCGCCGGCGAACTGGCGCGCCGGGACGACCGATGACCCCGGCAGAGCCCGGGCCCGCCGGGGCGTGTACGCGCCCCGGCGGCGGCAGCCGCCCGGACGCCCGCAAGGCGTCCGGACGGGTGGCGACCGCCTCAGCCCGTGGTCGGCGCGGCGTGCTCCCGCACCACGGCGGCGATCTCGGCCATGACCTCCGCCGACTCGGTGTGCAGGAAGAAGTGGTCACCGGGGAGGACCCGGTGGCGGAATCCGTCGGCCGTCATCGCCCGCCATCCGGTGATCCACTCCGGACCCGCCAGCCGGTCGTCCGCTCCTCCCAGGGCCACCACCGGGCAGGGGAGCACGGTCGGCCGAACGTCGGTCATGTACCGGGCCAGCAGCCCGAGATCGGCCCGGATCACCGGCAGCAGCATCTCCAGCAGTTCCCGGTGCTCCAGGATCTCGGCGGGTGTGCCCCCCAGTTCGATGACCCCGCGCAGCAGTTCCTCGTCGCTCCGGTCGTGCAGCGGCAGGGCGACCGGGGCGCCCGGCGGACGGCAGCCGGACACCACGACGGCACGGGGCAGCGGCCGGCCGCCCTCCGCCGCCAGGCGACGCGTCGTCTCGTAGGCGATCTGGGCGCCCATGCTGTGTCCCAGGAGCAGGAACCTCTCTTCCTCCGGGCGCTCGGTCAGCATCGTGAGGAGGCCGTCGACGACCTCGTCCATGGAGGCGAGCAGGGGCTCGCGCAGCCGGGTGCCCCGGCCGGGCAGCTCCACGGGGACGAACTCCAGCCCCGCCGGCACCTCCCGGGAGCGCGACCAGGCAAGGTACGAACCGGCCGAGCCGCCGGCGTGCGGGAGGCAGTAGACACGGACGGCTTCCGCTCCGCCGTCCGTGCCGGGGGCGGCGTCCCAAGGTGTCCATCGGTTCCGTGTCACTGCATTCTGCCCTTCTGTCCTCAAGGATTTGCGTGCGGGCCCGCAGCCCGCGGGTCGACCCTATTCGGGAATTCGCGCGGCAGCCAGCTCGGACGGACCGTCAAAACTGTTGCCGTGCGGTCCTGCTGAAAAGTTTTCATTGACCCCGCTCTGTTTCGTGGGATAGCGTCGACCTGCATCTGGTGTGGTGCAGGTGTGAAACGGGGATCTTTCAACGTGTGCGGAATAGTGGGTGCTTTCTCCCTCGGTGGAGCGCATCCGATCGATAGCCAAGTCATTTCGCGAATGACGTCCGAGCTAATTCACCGGGGCCCGGACGACCAGGGGTTCTATACCAGTAATGGTATTGCGCTGGGTTTTCGCAGACTTGCTCTGAACGACCTGGAGCGAGGTAATCAGCCGCATTTCTCGGAGGACCGCACCCTGGTCTCCGTCTGCAACGGCGAGATCTACAACCACCGGCGGCTGCGGGAGTCGCTGACCGCCGCGGGCCACCGGTTCCGCACCGAGTGCGACACCGAGGTCCTCGTCCACCTGTACCGCGAGCACGGCACCGGTCTCACCGCCCACCTCGACGGCCAGTTCGCCTTCGCCTTGCACGACGTTTCCGCCGGACGCCTGCTGCTCGCCCGCGACCACGCGGGAATCGTGCCCCTCTTCTACACGGTCGTGGACGGCCTGCTCCTCTTCGCCTCGGAGATCAAGGCCATCCTGCGCCACCCGGCGGTGAGCCCCCGGGTCGACCTCCGCGGCCTCGACCAGATCCTCAGCCTCCCGGGGCTCGTCAGTCCGCGCACCATGTTCGAGGGCATCAAGGCCCTGCGGCCCGGGGAGAGGCTGGTCGCGGACTCGTCCGGGGTGACCACGCAGCGCTACTGGGACCTGGACTACCCGACCGCCGACGCCCTGGAACCGGTGGACGACGGTGCCCTCGACGCCGAACTCACGCGCGCCGCGGGCCACATGGCGACGCTCCTGGACGACGCCGTGCGCGACCGGCTGGTCGCCGACGTTCCCGTGGGCCTCTACCTCAGCGGCGGGCTCGACTCCAGCCTCATCGCCGCGCTCGCGGTGGACTCCCGGCCGGGTCACGCCTGGCCGAGCTACTCCGCGGTCTTCCCCGACCACGACTTCGACGAAAGTCCCCACCAGCGGCTGGTCGCCGCCACGCTGGGAACCCGCCACCACGAGGTGCCGGTCCGGCACGGCGATCTCGCGGCGCGCCTGACCGCCATGGTGCGCCACGCCGAAACGCCCGTCCGCGAGTCGTACAACGTCTGCTCGATGATGCTGTCCCGCGCGGTACGCGCCGACGGCACCGTCGCCGTGCTCACGGGGGAGGGCGCCGACGAGCTCTTCGGCGGCTACCCCGGCTACCGCTACGACGCCGCCGGACTCGGAGACGGCCGGCTCAGCGGCCTCGACGCCGAACTGGAACGGGAGATCCGGCACCGGATGTGGGGCGTCGACCTCGGGTACGAGACCGACCACCTCGTCGCGCAGGAGTTCCGCCGCGACCTGTACTCCGACGATCTCGCCGGTTACTTCGACGAGTTCACCGTCACCTCGCAGCGCCTGGTCGACGCCGAGCGGCTGCGTGGCCGGCACCCTCTGCACCAGCGCTCCTACCTGGACTTCCACCTCCGTCTCGCCGACCACCTCCTCGGTGACCACGGCGACCGGATGGCCCTCGCCAACTCCGTCGAACTGCGCTTCCCGTTCCTGGGCCGCCGGGTCGTCGACCACGCCACCTCGCTGCACCCGGCCCTGATGGTGGCCGGCGGGGCGGAGAAGGCCGTGCTGCGGCGGGTCGCCGAGGGACGCGTGCCCGGCGAGGTGCTGGCCCGCCCCAAGTTCGGCTTCCGCGGTCAGACCAGCAGTCACCTGCTCGGCGGCGGCGCCGACTGGTTCGAGGAGCTGCTCTCCCCGTCGCTGGTGCGCAAACAGGGCTACTTCGACCCCGACACCGTGGCCGCGCTCGTGCGCCACCAGCGGGACCAGGGCGCCCAGGTGCACGCCCACCTCGACACGGACTACCTGATGGTCATCGCGACATTCGCCCTCTTCGTCGAGGAGTTCGGCCTGCCGTGTCTCGGATGACCCACCCCGCCGCCCCCGGCGGCCAGACCACCCCCGAGACCAGGCCGTACGGCGTTCCGCCGGCACTGCCCCTGATCGGAATCGTCGGCGGCATGGGCCCCCTGGCCTCCACCGAACTGCTGCGCACCGTCTACCAGACCGGGGACGGGCGCTCCGAACAGGAGACGCCGCGGGTGCTGCTGTGGTCCGACCCCGCCGTGGTCGACCGCACCGAGGCCATCGGCACCGGCGACCTCGAACCGCTGCACCGGGCCGTCGAGAACGCCGTGCGCGGCCTGGTGACCGCCGGGGCCGAACGGGTCGTCGTCGCCTGCGTCACGGCGCACAGGGTGCTCGGTGACCTGCCGCCCGAACTCCTCGCGCGCTGCGTGTCCCTGGTGGACGTCGTCCACCAGGAACTCGTCCGCACCGCCCGGCCACACCTCCTGCTGTGCACCAAGGGCACCGCTCAGGCGGGCATCCTCACCTCCGGTCCGTTCGCGGAGCGGGCGGTGCGCCACCTCGTCATGCTCCGGCCGGACGACCAGGAGGCACTGCACCGCGAGGTCTACCGCGTCAAGCGCGGCGGGGACCCGCTCCGCGCCGCCGACTTCCTCCGCGACACCCTGCCCCGCTACGGGGTGCGGCGCTTCGTCGCCGCCTGCACCGAACTCCACCTGGTCACCAGGGCCATCGCCGCCACGGGTCGGTCGGACGAGTTCCCCGCCATCGACCCGCTGACGGTCGTGGCCCAACGGATCAAGAACGGAGAGCTGTGAGCCACACCACGATCCTGGACCGCTGGGCCGACCATGTCGAGCGGGACGGACAGGCGCCCGCCGTCTCCACTCCCGACCGGGAGTGGAGCCGCGGCGAACTCGCCCGGTACGCCGCCGGGCTGAGGGCCCAACTCGCCGAGGACGACGAGCGGGGGCCGGTCCTCATCGCCTGCGCCGAGCCCGTCCCGGTCATCGCGGCCATCCTGACCTGCGTCGCCACCGGCCGGACCTTCGCCCCCGTCGACATCCGGCAGCCGGAGGCGCGCTGGGCCGCCCTGCTGGAGGACCTGCGCCCGGCGGTCGTCGTCACCGACCGGGCCGGAGGCGCTGCCCTCGCCCCCCACCACGGCCTCCTCACCGGCACGCGGGTCGTCGACGCCGACACCGTCGAGCCCGGTCACTGGCGTGCGGCGGACTGGCGGGGCCTCGACGTACCCGACGCCGGATACGTCTACTTCACCTCGGGCACCACCGGACGCCCCAAGGGCATCAAGGGCAGCCTCCGGGCCGTCGAGCACTTCCTCGACTGGGAGACCGCCGAATTCGGGATCACCGACGGCACCCGGGTCTCCCTGCTCACCTCACCCGGCTTCGACGCGTTCCTGCGCGACGCGCTCGTTCCGCTGCGCTCCGGCGGCAGCGTCCGGGCCGCCGGCCCCGGCACCGTACCCGTCGCCGCCTCCCTCGCCGAGTGGCTGGAGAAGCAGCGGGTCGAGGTGCTGCACTGCGTGCCCACCGTCTTCCGCACCCTGCGGGCCGCCGGCCTGACCTCCGGCTCCCTGCCCCGGCTCCGAACCGTCCTGCTCGCCGGCGAGCCGGTCCGGCCCGCCGACGTGGCCTGGTGGCGCGGCCTGTTCGGCGACGACAAGGCACTGGTCAACCTCTACGGACCGTCCGAGACCACCATGACCAAGGTCTTCCGGCGCCTCGGCGCCGAGGACGCCGAGGCCGGGACGGTACCCGCGGGCCTCCCGCTGCCCGGCGTGGACGTCCGGGTCCTCGCCGCCGGCACACCCGTCACCGGCACCATCGGCGAGATCGAGATCCGCACGCCCTTTCCGCTCGGCGGCTATCTCGACGGCCGGCCCGGCGGGTTCACCGGCACCCACGGCTACCGCACGGGCGACCTCGGCCGGCTGCGGCCCGACGGCGTCCTCGAAGTGCTCGGCCGCCGCGACCAGCAGGTCAAGGTCAACGGCGTACGCGTCGAACTGGGCGAGATCGAGGACACGCTGCGCCGCCACCCCGGGGTCCGCGACGTGTGTGCCGCGGCCGTGGCCGAGGCGGACGCCGACCCCGTCCTCGTCGCCTACGTCGTCACCGACGACTCCACGACGGACGAGGAACTGCGCGCCCACGCCGAGACCGGTCTCGTCCCCGGCTGCCGCCCCTCCCTCTACCTCCGGCTCGCCGCCGTCCCCCGCACCCTGAACGGCAAGGCCGACCGCCGGGCCCTGCCGTTGCCGTCGGCCGTACGGGCCCGCGCCACCGAGGACGGCCCCAGGGACGACACGGAGGCCCGGATCGCCGGGGTGTGGTGCGAGCTGCTGCACCTGTCGGACGTCGGCCGCCACGACGACTTCACCCTGCTCGGCGGCGACTCCCTGGCCATCGCCCGTCTGCTGGACCGGCTGCGCTCGCTGTTCGGCGTGGACATCTCCCTGCGGACCTTCGTCGACGACCCCACCGTTTCCGGTCTCGCCGCCGCCGTGACCTCCCGGAGCAGCCGATGAGCCCCGCCACCGTACCGCTCAGGCCCGAACGCGGCCGCGCGCCGCTCTCCTACGCCCAGCGCTCGATCTGGCGCGCCGAGCAACTGGTCCCCGGCAGCGCCCTGCACAACGAGACCGCCGCGTTCCGCCTCCACGGCCCCGTGGACGCCGACGCCCTGGAACGGGCGCTGACCGCCCTCGGCGCCCGCCACGAGGCGATGCGCTGCGCCGTCGTGGCGGACGCCGACGGTGAACCGTGGCAGCACTTCGCGGACCGCGTCCGGCCCGCCGTCGAGCTGACCGACCTCGCTCACCTGCCCGAGCGGCGGCGCGAGGAACGCCTCGCGGAACTCGTCGCCGGGGCGGTGGCGGCGCCGTTCGACCCGGCCCGGCCGCCGCTGATGCGCACCTGTCTGTACCGGCTGGGCGAGGACCGGTACCTGCTGCTCTTCGTCGCCCACCACATCGTCGTCGACGCCTGGGCGTTCGGAGTCTTCCTCGAGGAGCTCGCCGCCCAGTACGCCGCCGAGACCGGCGGCCCGTCCGTCGAAGGAGCGGCCCCCGGCCGCGACTTCGGGGACTACGCCGCCTGGCAGCGCAGCGACCCCGCCGCCGCGCACGGCCTCGACCACTGGCGCGAGCGGCTCGGCGGGGAACTCCCGGTGCTGCGCCTGCCCACCGACGGACCCGGCGCCCTCGGCCCGGCCGACGCCATCGCCGGAGCCGTCCACCGGTTCGTCATCCCCGCCGACGTCGTCGCCCGGCTCGCCTCCGTGGCCCGGACCCGGCTCGCGACCCTGCCCGCCGCCGTGCTCACCGCGTTCTGCGCCGTCGCCCAGCGCTACACGGGCCAGGACGATCTCGTCGTCGGCATGCCCGTCGCGACCCGCAACCGACCCGCCCTGGGCGCCATGATCGGCCCGCTGCTCAACATCGTGGCCCACCGTGTCGATCTCTCCGGTGATCCCGCCTTCGACGAAGCCCTGAGCCGCACCCGGCAGCACCTCAAGAGCGATCTCGCGCACCGGGACACCCCGTTCGACCTGGTCGTCGAGGATCTCGCCCCGAAGGGCGGAGGCCGGTCCCCGCTCTTCCAGCTCATGTACGCCTTCCACAGCGGACCGACCACCACCCTGCGCCTGCCGGGCGTCGAGACCACGCCCGCCCCGGCGCACAGCGGCACCGCGAAGTACGACCTCTCCCTGTTCCTGCGGCCCAGGCCGTCCGGAGACCTCGACGCCGAGCTGGAGTACCGCACCGCGCTGCTCTCCCCGCAGACCGTCCAGGGCATCGCGGAGGGCCTGCTGTGTCTGCTGGAGGCAGCCGTCGCGGAGCCCGGCCGACGCCTCTCCGAGCTGCCCGTCATGACGGCCGCGCAGCGCCGGCGCGTCCTGACGGGGTTCAACGCCTCCGACCGGACCCGGCCCGACTGGTCCACCGTCCCCGAGGCGCTGCGCGCCCAGGCGGTCCGGTCCGCGGACGCGCCCGCCGTCGTCCACGGCGACGAGACCCTCACCCGCGCGGAGCTGGACGCCGCCGCCGACCGCGTCGCCGCGCGCCTGACCGCCCGCTGCTCCGTACGGCCCGGCGACCGGGTCGCGCTGCTGGTGCCGCGCGACGCCGGGCTCGTCCCGCTCGTCGTCGGACTGTGGCGGGCCGGAGCCGTGCTCGTCCCGCTCGACGAGACCATGCCCGACGAGCGCATGCGATACGTCCTGGAGGACAGCGGGGCCCGGCTGATCGTCACCGGGCCGGCCGCCCACGCGACGTCGGCCCACGCCGTGCCGAGCGCGGACGCGGCGGAACTGCTGGCCGTGGCCTCCGGCGACGACGATCCCGCGACCGTGGTGCCCGTCCCGTTCCCGGACGGCCCCGCCGCCGACTCGCTCGCCTATCTGATGTACACCTCCGGCTCCACCGGCCGGCCGAAGGGCGTGGCGGTACCGCACGACCGCGTCGCCAATCTGCTGCACAGCGTCGTCCGCGAGCCGGGCCTGCGCGAGGACGACGTCCTGGTCGCCGTCACCTCCCTCACCTTCGACATCTCGGTGCTCGAACTCTTCGCCCCGCTCGTCGCGGGGGCCCGGGTCGTGATCGCGTCGCACGCCACGGTCCGCGACCCGGACGGGCTCGGCACCCTGCTGAACCGTTCCGGCGCCACCGTCATGCAGGCCACGCCCTCCCTGTGGCGCGCCCTGCTCGACGGAGGCTGGCCGGGCCGGGAAACGCTGCGGGTGCTCAGCGGCGGCGAGCCCCTCGACCCCGCGCTGGCCGAGCGGCTCCTGGACCGCTGTGCCGAACTGTGGAACCTGTACGGCCCCACCGAGACCACCATCTGGTCGACGGCCGGGCGCGTCCTGCCGGGGGAGCCGGTCACCGCCGGGCTTCCCGTGGCCCGCACCTACTGCCACATCCTCGACCGGCACGGCCGGCCGGTACCCGTCGGCGCCACCGGTGAACTGGTCATCGGAGGGGCGGGGGTCACCGCCGGCTACTGGAACCGGCCCGATCTCACGGCCGCCGCGTTCGTCCCCGACCCGGTGGGCGCGGACCCGCTGGGCCGCGACGACGCCCCGGTGTACCGGACCGGCGACCTGGCACGCTATCTGCCGGACGGCCGGATCGTCGTGCTCGGCCGGGCCGACCAGCAGGTCAAGATCCTCGGCCACCGTGTCGAACTCGGTGAGATCGAGGCCCTGCTGACGCGCCACCCGAGGGTGCGGGCCGCCGCCGTCGTGGTCGACGGGGAACGCCCCGTGACGCCCCGGCTGGTCGCGTTCGTCGTGCCCGAGCACACCGCCGGGGACACGAACGCCCTCGGCGCGGAACTCCGCCGGCACCTGCGTACCCTGCTCCCGCCCGCGGTCGTGCCCTCCGTCGTCGCCCCGCTCGACGAGCTCCCGCTCAACACCAGCGGCAAGGTGGACCGCCCCGCCCTGACCGCGGCGGCCCGCGCCCTCTCCGACTCGGCGGCCACCGCCGAACGGGTCGGGCCCGCCACCGACGCCGAACGAACCGTCATCGCCCTCTGGACCGACCTGCTGGGCATGGCCCCCGGCACGCCGGGAGTCACCGACGACTTCTTCCTCTCCGGGGGCAACTCCATCGTCGCCACCCGGCTGCTCGGCCGTGTCCGCGACGCACTCGGACACGCGCCGTCCCTCGCGGACTTCTACGCCGACCCCACCCCGCGCGGCCTGGCCACCCGACCGCCGGCCGGGACGGAGCCGGCCGGGACCCCCAGGCGTCCCCGGCCCCGGTCCCCGCGCCGGAAGCCCCCGTGCCGCTGACCGACCAGCAGCGGCAACTGTGGCTCACCCAGCGCCTCGCGCCCGAGTCCGCCGCTTACAACCTGGCGGCCGCCGTGCGTCTCGACCGCCCGGTCGACACCGACGCCCTCACCCGTGCCCTGCACGAACTCGTCACCCGCCACCCGGTGCTGGCGACCCGCTGCCACCTCGCCGACGAGGGCCCCGTCCTCGTCCGCCTGCCCGCCGACTCCGTCCGCCTCACCGTGCTCGACGCGCCGGAAGGGACCGGCGGCAGCGACACCACCCGGGCATGGCTGGACTCCGTCACCGCCGGTGAAGCCGTACGCCCCTTCGACCTGGCCGAAGGATCGCTGCTGCGGGTCACCCTGCTGCGCGCCCCCGACACCTCCGTCCTGCTGTTCACCGCCCACCACATCGCCGTCGACGGCTGGTCGATCACCGTGGCCGTCCGCGAACTCGCGGCGCTCCACGCCCTGCACACCGGAGCGGGAACCCCGCTGCCGCCCCCGCCCGGGAGTTCCTCGGGTACGCCGCCGCCGCGGCCGGCCCCGCCGCCGTCGCGCTCCGCGACGCGCAGCTCGCCTACTGGCGGACCCGCCTGGACGGCCACCCCGGGGTCCTCGACCTGCCGGCCGACCCCGACGCCGGTCCGTGCCCGCCGGGGGCGGGGAGACCGTGCCCGTCGTCCTGCCGCCGGCCCTCACCACCCGGCTGCGGGCCACCGCCGCCCGGCTGCGGGTCACCCCCTTCTCCGTGCTGCTCACCGTCTACGCGTCCCTGCTGGGCCGCTGGGCCGGCACCGACGACGTCATCGTCGGCGTGCCCGCCGCCAACCGGGGTGCGCCGGAGCTGGAGGGCCTGGTCGGCTCCCTCGTCAACAGCCTGCCGGTCCGCGTCGACCTCACCGGGAGCCAGTCGTTCGCGGAGCTCACCCGCCGGACGGGACGGCGGCTCGCCGCCGACCTCGACCGGCCGCTGGTACCGCTCGACCGGCTCGTGGACGACCTCGGCGTGGTGCGCGACCCCGGGCGGCCCGCACTCGCCCAGGCCACACTCGTGCTCCAGGAGGCACTGCCGGAGTCGATCCGGCTCGGCGAGGCCACCGGAGAGCTGCGGCCCGTTCCGACCCGCACCGCCAAGTACGACCTGACCCTCGCCCTGGAGGAGCACGCCGACCGTATGGAGGGCGTGCTGGAGTACGCCTCCGGAAGGTTCACCCGGGAGTCGGCGGCCCGCTTCGGACGCCACCTGGAGACCCTGCTGCGCGCGGCGCTCGACGCCCCCGACGCCGATGCCGCGCTCGCCCCGCTCGACCCGGCGGGCGAGGAGACACCGTCGCCCCGGCCGGCCCGTCCCGCCGGCGCCGCGCGCGCGGAGTACGCCGCTCCCGTCCACGAACTGTTCCGCGCACAGGCGGCGGCGCGGCCCGACGCGGTCGCCGTCCGTCATGACGGACAGAGCGTCACCTACGCGGGACTCGACGCCTGGAGCGACCGGATCGCCGCGCGGCTGCTCCGCCTCGGCGCGGCGCCGGGCCGGTTCGTCTCCGTCCTGCTGCCCACCGGCACGGCGCAGACAGCGGCGGTCCTGGCCGTGGCCAAGACAGGGGCCGCCTTCGCCGTCCTCGACCCCGAGAGCCCCGAACTGCGGCTGCGGGCCGTGCTCGCGGACGCCGAGCCGCTGTGCGTGCTGGCCGACGAGCGCTGCCTGGCCGGCCTGCCCGGACTGTGGGACCGCCCGGCCGGCCGCCTCGCCGGTGTGCCCGTCGAGCCGCTCCCGTCCGGTGAGCAGGACACCGGTGCGCATCCGCCGGTGCCCTCCGCGGCGGTCACCGGAGACGACGCCCTCTGCCTGGTGTACACCTCCGGATCCACCGGGACGCCCAAGGGCATCGCGCTGCCGCACGCGGCGCTCACGCAGTTCGCCGACTGGCAGGGAGAACGTTTCGGCATCGGCCTCCACAGCCGCGTCGCCCAGTGGGCGCCGTTCACCTACGACGCCGCCTACACGGAGGTGTTCGCGGCCCTCTGCCACGGCGCCACCCTGTGCGTACCGCCGGACGAGACCCGCCGGGACCCGGTGGCCATGGCCGCCTGGCTCGCGGCCGAGCGGATCACCCAGATCCAGACCGTGCCCGGCTTCTTCGCCGTGCTCACCGAGGCGCTGGACCGAGGCGGGGCCGAACTGCCCGACCTGGAACACGTCCTTCTCGCGGGCGAGGTACTGCCGCCCTCGCTCGCCGCCGCCTGGGCCGACCGGACCGTCCGGCCCCGGCTGCACAACCTCTACGGGCCCACCGAGTGCGTACTCGCCACCCACCGCGAACTGGCGCCGGGGAGGAGTTCACGCCCTCCGTGCCGATCGGCCGGCCCATCGCGGGCCGGGAGGCCCTCGTGCTCGACCACCGCGGCCGGCCCTGCCCGGTCGGCGTGGTGGGTGAGATCCACCTGCGCAGCGACTTCCTCGCCGGTGCCTACCACCGCAGGCCCGACGAGAGCGCCAAGGCCTACGTACCCGACCCGTGGCGGCCCGGCGGCACGCTGTACCGCACCGGGGACCTCGGCCGGTTCCTGCCCGACGGCGAACTCGCCTTCACCGGCCGCACCGGCAGCCTGGTGAAGATCCGCGGCAACCGCGTCGAACTGGAGGAGATCGAGGCACTCCTGCAGGCCCACCCGTCGGTCCGCGAGGCCGCCGCGGCCCTGCACGGCACCCCCGCCGCACCGCGGCTCCTCGGATACGCGGTCGCGGACGGCGCCGTCACTGGGGACGACCTCCGCGCCCACCTCGCCGAACGGCTGCCCGCCGCGGTCGTGCCCGAGAGCGTCGTGCTGCTGGACGCGCTGCCCCGCACCCGCACCAACAAGAGGGACCGCGCCCGGCTCCCCGCCCCGTCCACGAACGTCCCGGACACCGCGGCACCACCACGCGAAGGGCCCGAGCAGCTCGTCGCCGAGGCGTGGCGGCGGGTGCTGGGCACCGACCGGCCCGTCGGCCGCCACACCAACTTCTTCGAAGCGGGCGGCAACTCACTGCTGGCGGCCCGGCTCCAGCTGGACCTCGGCCGCCGCCTGGGCCGTGAGGTGAGGCTGGTGGACATCTTCGCCCGGCCCACGATCGCCGAGTTCGTCGCCGGCCTGCGGACCGACACGGCGGACGGACCGCCGCACGCCCCCCGCCACGGCGGGCCCGCCACCCCCGTCGACGACGTCGCCGCGCGCGCCGGACGCCGACGGGCCGCCGTCCGGGCCCGGGCCCGCGACCGGGCCGACCACCTCGACACACCGACAGGGAGAGACTGACATGGACGTGCAGAGCATGATGACGGAGCTGCGGAACGCGGTGGGCTCCGAAGGACTCGACCGGGTCGAGGAGTGCCTGGCCATCCTGGTCGGCGAGCGGACGCCCGAATACCTCCACGACGACCAGGAACCCACCCGCCTCTTCTTCCCCGAGATCAGCGCCCTTCCGTGGCACGACACCGCGGCACAGCCCTGGACGGCCGGCATGGAGGCCGCCTACGAGGACATCAAGGCGGAGTTCCTCGCCCTGCGCGAGGCGGAGGCCCGGTTCGCCCCCTACGAGGACCTCTACACCAAGGAACTCGGCTGGCAGGGCTGGGACACCTACCAGATCTACCGCGACGGCGCCTGGCGCGACGAGGCCCGGGAGCGCTGCCCGAAGACCTGCGAGGCGCTCGGGGCGACCCCGCACGGCCCGCGCGACGGCATGTTCACCGTCCTCAACCCCGGTGTCCACATCACGCCGCACACGGGCGGCGTGAACCTGCTGCTCACCGCCCACCTGCCGCTGATCGTCCCGCCGGGCTGCGCCATCAAGGTCGGCGACGACGAGCGGGGCTGGGAGGAGGGCAAGGTCATCCTCTTCGACGACAGCTTCATCCACGAGGCGTGGAACCGGGGCACCCAGCAGCGCGCCGTCCTGCTGTGGGACGTCTGGCACCCGGAGCTCACCACCACCGAAGTCCGGGCCCTCGAACACCTGATGCCCCGCTTCCAGCGCTACCTGATGGCGGTCTGACCCCCGGCCGGACCACGCCGCCACCCCCACTCGCCCGCCGACACGCAGGGCCGCACCGAGCCACCAACGGAGAACATCTTGAACGCACAGCCGGGTCAGCCGGATTGGGACGACCGGGTCGACACCGACGGCCGGATCGCCGTCGTCGGCATGGCGGGGCGGTTTCCCGGAGCGGAGTCGCCCGACGAACTGTGGGACCTGCTGGAGACCGGGACCGAGGCGATCTCCCGGTTCACCGCCGAGGAACTGCGCGCGTCCGGTGTCTCCGAGGCCGACGCGGCGGCCCCCGGCTACGTGGCCGCCAAGGGCGTCCTGCCGGACATCGCCGGTTTCGACTCCCACCTCTTCGGCTACAACGCCCTGGAGGCCTCGGTCATCGATCCCCAGCAGCGGATCTTCCTCGAGTGCGCGTGGGCGGCGCTGGAGGACGCCGGCTGCGATCCGGACCGGGCCCCGGGGCCCGTCGCGGTCTACGCCGGATCCCTGCTGAGCACGTATCTGATCCACAATCTGCTGCCCCGCACCGATCTGCGCGCCAAGCTGGGCGTCCCCCTGCTCTTCCAGGGAAACCAGCCCGACCAACTGGCCAGTCGCGCCGCGTACAAGCTGAACCTGCGTGGACCGGCCGTCAGCGTCCAGACCGCCTGCTCCACCTCCCTCGTCGCGGTGCACATGGCCGCGCAGAGCCTGCTCACGCAGGAGTGCGATCTCGCCCTCGCGGGCGGTGTCACCGTCACCGTGCCGCACCGCTCCGGCTACTTGCCCGTCGACGGGGGCATCGAGTCGGCCGACGGCCACTGCCGCCCCTACGGCGCCGGCGCCAACGGCACGGTGTTCGGTAACGGCGCGGGTGTCGTCGTGCTCAAGCGGCTGTCCGACGCCCTCGCCGACGGCGACCGCGTCCACGCGGTGATCCTCGGCTCGGCCGTCAACAACGACGGTGCCGCGAAGGCGGGTTACACCGCTCCCGGCGTGGCCGGCCAGGTGGCCGTGATCCGCGAGGCGCTGTCCGTCGCCAACGTGTCACCGCGCTCCATCGGTTACGTGGAGGGCCACGGCACGGGTACGGCGCTCGGCGACCCGATCGAGGTCGAGGCGCTCACCACCGCCTACCGGGCCGCCGGCCCCGGCACGGACGCGACTGCCTGGTGCGCGCTCGGCTCGGTGAAGTCCCGCGTCGGCCATCTGGACACCGCGGCCGGCATCACCGGCCTCATCAGCGCCGTCCAGGCCCTGCGCCACGGCCGGATCCCCGCCACCCTGCACGCCGACGGCGACACCCCGGCCCCCGCCCTCACCTCCACACCGTTCTTCGTGCCCGACCGCCCCACCGCGTGGCCGGCCGGCGACGGCCCCGCCGCGCGGCCGTCAGCGCGTTCGGCATCGGCGGCACCAACGCCCACGTCGTGCTGGAGGCCGCGCCGCACCCCGCCGGCCGGCCCGGCGACGGGCACGGCACGCCGGAGAGCACCGCCCTCCCGGTCGCGCTGCCGCTGTCGGCCCGTACCTCCACCGCCCTGGACACCGCCGCCGAACGGCTCGCCGCACATCTCGAGGCGCATCCGGACGTGCCGCTCGCGGACGTCGCCCGCACCCTGCGCACCGGACGGCGCCGCCTGGACCACCGCAGGGTCGTCCTCGCCCGCGACACCGCCGAAGCCGTCACCGCCCTGCGCACCGGCGGGCGCCGCGACTCCGTGCGGACCCGCACCGACCGCGTCGACGCGCCCGTGGCGTTCCTGCTGCCCGGCCAGGGCACCCAGCTGCCGGGTATGGCGACCGGCCTGTACGACGCGCACCCGGTCTTCCGGGCCGCGCTGGACGAGTGCGCCGACATCCTGCGGCCGCACCTCGGACAGGACCTGACCACCCTGTTGCGCTCCGGGGACCAGGAGGAACTGCGGCGCACGTCCCTGCTGCAGCCCGCCGTCGTCGCCATCGGGCACGCGCTCGCCCGCCTGTGGCGACACTGGGGTGTACGCCCGACGGCCCTGCTCGGACACAGCCTCGGCGAGTTCACCGCCGCCGCCCTGTCCGGCGTCTTCGAGCTGCCCGACGCCCTGCGGCTGGCCGCGGTGCGCGGTCGGCTCATGGAGGACACGGCGGCCGGGGCCATGCTCGCGGTGCCGCTCGGAGAGGCCGACGCGACCGAGGCGGCCGCCCGGTACGGGCTCGACCTCGCCGCGGTCAACGGCTCGGCGGCGACCGTGCTGTCGGGCCCGCTCGACGCGGTCGACCGGGCCCACGCCGACCTCGAAGGGCGCGGTGTGCGCCCGCTGCGGCTGCCGGTCGACCGGGCGTTCCACAGCGCCCTGTGCGAGGAGTCCGCCGCGCGCTTCGCCGAGGAGGTCGCGGGCACCGCACGGCATGAGCCCGCAGTGCCGTTCGTCTCCGGCGTGACCGGTGACTGGATCACCGCGGAACTGGCCACCGACCCCGCCTACTGGGCCCGCCAGATGCGCGAGCCGGTCCGCTTCGACCGGGGACTCGACACCCTGGCCGCGCTGGACGACGGTCTCGTCCTGGTGGAGAACGGCCCCGGCAGCGTCCTCACCGACCTGGTGCGCTCGGTCCGTTCCGGCGCCGGCGAGACACGGCTCGCCCCGCCGCCGCTGCCCTCCCGGAGCCGCCGCGGCCCCGAGGACGAGCCCGCCGGCGCGGCCCTGTCCCTGGCCGGGCTGTGGGCCCACGGCGCCCGCGTCGAGTGGGAGCCCGCTGCCCCCGGCGCACGGGTGACCGGTCTGCCCGGCTACCCCTTCGAGCGCCGGCAGCACTGGATCGAACCCCTCACCGAGGCCCTGCCCGCCGCACCCGCTTCCGCGGCCGCGGGCCTCGCGCCGCGGGAGGCGGCCGACGCCGTGCACGCCACCCATGTCTGGCGTCCCGCGGACGCCGCCGGCGAGACCGCCGAGCGGCTCTCCGGCCGGCGCCGGACCTGGCTCGTCCTGATGGACCCGGACGGCGCGGCCCAGCCCGTCGTGGACCTGCTCACCGCCCGCGGACAGATCGTCACGGTCGTGCGGCCCGGCACCGAGTACCGACGCGTCCGGCGCGGTGTCTACGAACTCGATCCGGCCGACCCGGCCCAGTACAGCAAGCTCTTCGCCGACCTGCGGGCACTGGTGCGCACCCCCACCGCGGTGCTCTACGCCTGGGGCCTGAACACCGGTCAGGACACCGCGGCCGCCGGCCCCGACGAGACCGCCTGCTACTTCGGGCTCGTGCGACTCGCCCGCGCCATGGCCGACGAGAGCGTCGTCAACGAGGTGCGCCTCGGCGTCCTGACCCGCGGCGCGTTCCGCACCACCGCGGGGGAACGCCCCGATCCCGCGGCCGCCATGCTCAGCGGCCCCGTCCAGGTCCTCCCGGAGGAGTACGCCAACCTGCGCTGCTCCCAGGTCGACCTGGCGGCCGGGGACGCGCTGGACGCGTCCCGCGCCGAAGCCGTGCTGAACGCCGTGCTGGCCGCGCCCGCCAGGCTCCTCGCCCTGCGCGGCGGCGACCTGCTCACCCGTGCCGTCGAGGCCGTCGGGCGTCCGGGCCCCGACTCCGCCGCCCGCCTCCCGGCGGCCGGCACCTGGGTCATCACCGGAGGCCTCGGCGGTATCGGCCGGACCCTCGCCACCCGCCTGGCACGCTTCCCCGGCACCCGGCTGGCCCTGCTGAGCCGGCGCACCCCCGACGGCGACGACGGCGGACCGGCCGCCGCACTGCTGCGCGAACTGCGCGCGTCCGGGACCGAGGTCCTCGCGCTGCGGGCCGACGTCACCGACGCCGGTTCCCTGAGCACCGCCCTGGACGAGGTCCGCGCCGCCTTCGGCACCATCGACGGCGTCGTCCACGCGGCCGGTGTGCCCGGCGGCGGCTCCGTCGCCCTGCGCGACGACCAGGACGCGCGCGCCGTGTTCGGCCCCAAGGTGACGGGCACGCGGAACCTTCTCGCCGCCCTGCGCCCCGACGAGGCGCGGGTCCTCCTCGTCTGCTCCTCGCTCGCCACCGTCGTACCCACCTACGGTCAGGCGGACTACGCGGCGGCCAACGCCTACCTCGCCGCGGCGGCGGAGGCCGAGGCGGCCCACGGAGTCCGGCACGCCGTCGCCGTCGACTGGGACATGTGGGCCGAGGTCGGGATGGCCAGCGAGGCCGAGGTGCCCGCCGACCTCCAGGCGTTCCAGGAGCGCATGCTCGCCGGGGCCCTCACGCCCGAGCAGGGCGCGCGCGCCTTCGCGGCCCTGCTGGACGCGCCCGCCGGCCGGGTGGTGGTGGCCCGCTCCTCCGCCTCCGTCACGGACGGGACCCTCCGGCTCGCGGACGAACCCGCCGCGGTACGGCCCGCGGCCGTGGCGCTGCCCCGCCCCGACCTCGCCACCGCCTACGTGGCACCGCGCACCCCGACGGAGGAGAGGCTCGCCGAGATCTACGGCGAGATGCTCGGCATCGACCGGGTCGGCGTCCACGACGACTTCCTCGGGCTGGGCGGACACTCCCTCCTCGCCGCGCAGATCGTGGCCCGGCTGCGGGCCGAGTTCGAAATCGACGTACCCGCCCGGGCGTTCTTCGACGGCGGCACCGTCGCCGACCTCGCCGAGCTGATCGAGGAACAGATCCTCGCCGAACTGGAGAACCAGTGACCAAGCCCACCGACCGGGAAGAGCGTCTCGCCCGGCTCACCCCTGAACGGCGGGCCGCTTTCGAGGCCCGCCTCCGAGGCCGTGCCGCCGACGCGGCCCCGGCACCCGCCACCCCCGGCACGGCCGCCGGCGCCACCGCTGCGGAACCGATCCGTCCCGTGGAGGGCCCTGCCCCGCTCTCCTTCGGGCAGGAGCGACTGTGGTTCCTGGACCAGCTCACGCCGGGTCTCGGCGTCCACAACGAGTACGTGGCGCTGCTCCTCACCGGCCGGCTCGACCTCGACGCGCTCGACGCGGCGCTCACCGGACTCGTCGACCGCCACCAGGCCCTGCGCACCGTCGTCGACCCCGCGGACGGCACCCCGGTGCAGCGTGTGCTGCCCACGCCGGACACCGTCCTGCGGGTCGTGGACGCCGTACCCGGGGCCGACACGGCCGCGGAGCCGGGACAGGACGGCCTGCTGCCCTCCGAACGGGCCCTGGCCGAGGAGGAGGCCGCGCGCCCCTTCGACCCGGAGAACGGTCCGCTGTTCCGCGCCCTGCTGATCAGGTCCGCGTCCGACCGGGCCCTGCTGGTCGTGGTCAACCACCACATGGTCGGCGACGCCTGGTCCAGGGCCGTGCTCGTGGACGACCTGTGCGCCGGCTACCGCGCGCGCCTCGACGGCACGCCGGCCACCGACCGGCCGCTGCCCGTCCAGTACGCCGACTGGGCCGCCTGGCAGCGCCGCGAACTCACCGACGAGCACCTGGCAGGTCAGCTGACCTACTGGCGTGAACGCCTGGCCGACGCCCCGCCGCTGCTCGACCTCGCCACCGACCGCCCGCGTCCCGCGGCCCCCACCCACCGCGGCGGCCGCGTCCGCTTCACGCTGGACCCCCGCCTCAGCGAGGCCGTGGAGAACGCCGCCCGGGAGGCCAGGGCCACCCCCTTCATGGTGACCCTCGCCGCCTGGCAGGCCGTCCTGATGCGGCACTCCGGACAGGAGGACGTCGTCGTCGGCGTGCCGACGGCCGGCCGTGACCGGCCGGAACTGGCCTCCCTGACCGGCATGTTCGTCAACAGCTTGGTCCTGCGGGCCGACCTGTCCGGCGACCCCGCGTTCGGGGAGCTTCTCTCCCGGGTCAGGGAAGCCTCCCTGGGCGCACTGGCGCACGCCCAGGTCCCCTTCGAACGGCTCGTGCGCGAGCTGAGCCCGGACCGCGCCATCGGACACGCGCCGCTTTACCAGGTCCAGTTCGGCTACCGGAACGTCCCCGAGCGTGAACTCACCCTGCCTGGCGTCGAGGTGCGGATCGCCGACCTCGACAACGGACTGTGCCGCACCGACCTCAGCCTCGAGCTGGCCCGGCGGGGCGATGTGACCGAGGGCATCTGCGAGTACAGCCGCGACCTGTTCGACGAGGACACCGCGCGCGCCCTCACCGACGCGCTGGAACGGGTGCTGCGCCGTGCCACGGCCGACCCGGGCCTGCGGCTGTCGGAACTCCTGGCCCTCACCCCCGCCGAACAGGCCCTGCTCGAAGCGTCCGGAGACGGCGGACCACTGCCCGAGGGCACCGTGGACGTGCTCACCGCCTTCGCCGCGGCCAGCGGCGACCACCCGGACGCCGAGGCCGTCGTCTGCGCCGGGACCTCGCTCACCTTCCGCGAACTCCACGCTCGTGCCGCGGACATCGCCGCACGACTGCGGGCCGCGGGCGTCCGGCCGGGCGACCGGGTCGGCGTCGGCATCCGCCGGTGTGCGGACCTCCCCGCCGCGCTGCTCAGTGTGCTCATGACGGGGGCGGCCTACCTGCCGCTCGACCCCGACTACCCGCAGCAGCGACTGCGGTACGTGTGCGAGGACGCGACGCCGACCGCCGTCCTCGTCCACACCGCCACCCGGGAGACGTTCGCCGCCGCCGGCATGGTCCCGGAAGGCGTGCCCCTGGTCGACATCGACGCGCCCGCCGACCACGCCGGCGCGGCCGATGACGCCGTACCGGCCGCCGACCCCGGCGCACCGGCGTACGTCATCCACACCTCCGGCTCCACCGGCAAGCCGAAGGGAGTGGTGGTCCTCCACCGCAACCTCACGGCGTTCCTGGCCGCCATGGACCGGGTCGTCGACACCGGCGACGCAGACGTGACCTGGCTCGCCGTCACCAGCGTCTCCTTCGACATCTCGGTGCTCGAACTGCTGTGGACGGTCAGCCGCGGCCACCGCGTCGTGCTCACCCCGGACGGCGGCGGCACCACCGCTCACGTGCCCGCGTCCGCGCCGGACCGGCCCGAAGGCGCCGCTGCCACACCCGATTTCAGCCTCTTCTACTTCGCCAGCGGCTCCGGCCTGACCGGACCGGAGCAGTACCGGCTGCTGATGGACGGCGCCCGCTTCGGCGACGAGCACGGCTTCAGCGCCGTCTGGCTCCCGGAGCGGCACTTCCACGCCTTCGGCGGCTCGTTCCCCGCGCCGTCCGTGCTCGCCGCCGCCGTGGCCACCGTCACCCGGCGCATCGGCATCCGCGCCGGCAGCGTCGTCATGCCCCTCCACCACCCGGTCCGGGTGGCGGAGGAGTGGTCGGTCGTCGACAACCTCTCCGGCGGCCGTGTCGGGCTGTCCTTCGCCTCGGGCTGGCACATGGACGACTTCGTCCTCGCCAAGGACGCCTACGAGGACCGGCAGGCCCGCACTCTGGAAGGGCTCGACGAGGTCCGCAGACTGTGGCGAGGCGAGCAGGTGGCCTTCGAAGGCCCCGCGACCGGACCGTCGAGGTCGGCGTACTGCCCCGCCCCGTCCAGGCCGAACTGCCGGTGTGGCTCACCTCCTCGGGCAACCCCGAGACGTGCCGCAGTGCGGGCGAGGCCGGTGCGCGGCTGCTGACCCACCTGCTCGGCCAGAGCGTCGAGGAACTCGCCGAGCGCATCGCGGTGTACCGGGAGGCGTGGCGGCGCGCCGGGCACCCGGGCGAGCCCCACGTCACCCTGATGCTGCACACCTTCATCGGAGGCGACGCCCAGGACGTCCGCACGCACGCCTGGCAGCCGTTCCGCGACTACCTGCGCTCCTCCGTCGGTCTGATCGAGAACCTGGCCCGCGCCATGGGCGTCGACATCACGGCCGACGACTTCACCGAGGACGACCAGGAAGCTCTCCTCGACCACGCCTGCGCCCGCTACCTGGCGGACAGCTCGCTCATCGGCACGGTCGAGGACCGGCTGCCCCTGGTGCGCCGGCTCACCGAGGCCGGCGTGGACGAGATCGCCTGCCTTCTCGACTTCGGCGTCGACGTGGAGGCCGCGCTCGGCGCCCTGTCCGGCCTGGCCGACCTCAGGAGCCGGGCCGCGACGGCCGCCGTCGGCGCGCCTCGCGAGGCCACCGCGCTCACCGAGCTGATCCGCACGCACGGCGTCAGCCACCTCCAGTGCACCCCCTCGCACGCCCGCGCGCTGCTCGAGGAGGCGGACACCGCCGCCCTCGGCGGACTGCGGCAACTGCTCCTCGGCGGCGAGCCCCTCGACGCCGAACTCGTCCACGGACTCGCGAAGCACGTGCGCGGCACGATCCGGAACATGTACGGCCCGACCGAGACCACCGTGTGGTCCACCACGGACCTCGTCGACCCGGCGGCGGGAACCGTCACCATCGGACGGCCCGTCGCCGGTACCACGGTCCGCGTGCTCGACCCGCACGGCCGGCGCGTCCCCGTCGGTGTTCCGGGAGAGCTGTACATCGGCGGCGCCGGCGTGACCGCCGGATACCTGGACCGCCCCGAGCTCACCGCCGGACGGTTCGTCGCTCCGCCCGGCGCCCCCGACCAGGCCGCCCCCGGGGAACGGCTCTACCGCACGGGCGACATCGTCCGCGTACGCCGCGACGGACGGATCGACTACCTGTCCCGCAACGACCACCAGCTGAAGATCCGCGGCTTCCGGGTCGAGGCGGGCGAGGTCGAGGCCGCTCTCGCCGCCCTGCCGGCGGTCCGCCAGTGCGTCGTCACGGGCCACGGCCTCGGCACGGCCGCCGCCGCACTCGCCGCCTACCTCGTGCCCGCCTCCCCCGAGGAGCCGCCGGCCCCGGCCGAGCTGCGCGCGGAACTCGCACGCCGGCTCCCGCCGTTCCTCGTCCCGTCTCACTTCGTCCTGCTCGACGCGCTGCCGCTGACCAGCAACGGCAAGGTGGACCGCGGGGCGCTGCCCGCCCCCGGCCCGGGGAGGAGTGCCACCGGCGAGTTCACCGCACCGACCACCCCGGCCGAGGAACTCATCGCGGCCGTGTGGCGCGACGCCCTGCGGGTCGACCGCGTCGGCGTCCACGACGACTTCTTCGAACTCGGCGGCCACTCCCTGCTGGCCACCCAGGTCGTCGCCGGAATCCGGCGCGCGCTGGGTGTCCGGCTTCCGCTGCGCACCCTGTTCGAGGCGCCCACGGTCGCCGCGCTCGCCCGCGCCGTGGAAGGACCCGGCGGGGCGGAGGCGGAACCGGCGGAGCCCGCCACGCCGGCCCTGCTCACCCCCGACCGGGAGCACCGGCACGATCCGTTCCCGCTGACCGACGTGCAACGCGCCTACTGGATCGGCCGCAGCGGCAGCGTGGGCGGCGACGTCTCCTGCCACCTGTACGTCGAGCTCGATGTCGACGACGTCGACCTGCCCCGGCTCGAGCGGTCGTGGCATGCGCTGGTGCGGCGGCACGACGCCCTGCGCATCGTGGTGGACGAGGACGGCGCGCAGCGCATCCTGGCGGAGGTCCCCGACTACCGCATCGAGGTGGAGGACCTGCGCGCTCTGGACGACGCCGGGCGCGACAGCCGTCTGGAAGCGACCCGCCGGGCGATGTCCCACCAGGTGCTGCCCTCCGAGACGTGGCCGCTGTTCGACGTCCGGGCCAGCCGCACCGGGGACACCGAAGCCCGGCTCCACTTCGGCATCGACACCCTGATCGCCGACGGCGGCAGTGTCCAGATCCTGCTCCGCGAACTGCTCGCCGTCTACCGCGGCGAGCTGCGGCCGAGCCCGCTCGAACTGTCCTTCCGGGACTACGTCATGGCCGAGCGGCAGCGCCGCGGCGGCCCGGAGCGCGAACGCGACCTGGCCTACTGGCGCGACCGGCTCGACACCCTGCCGCCCGCGCCCCCGCTGCCGCTGGCCCGGCGTCCCGAAGAGCTGACGGAAACCCGGTTCAGGCGCCGTGAGGCGCACCTGCCGGCGGACCTGTGGAGCCGGCTGAAGGAGCGGGCCGCCGCCGCACGGATCACCCCGTCGGCGCTCGCCCTCTCCGCGTACGCCACCGTGCTCGGCACCTGGGCGGGCACGGACCGCTTCACGCTCAACCTCACCCTGTTCAACCGGGCCGGCGACCACCCCGACCTGCCCGACCTCGTCGGGGACTTCACCGCCCTCACCATGCTGGAGGTTGACGGCGCCGCCTCCGGGGCGTTCGAGGAGCGGGCCCGCCGGATCCAGAACCGGCTCTGGGAGGACCTGGACCACCAGCTCGTCAGCGGTGTGTGGGTCGCCGGCGAACTGGCCCGCCGCCGCGGCGTCGCCGACGCCGTCATGCCCGTCGTCTTCACCAGCGAACTGGGCGCCGCGGACGCCGGTGGCACCCCGCCGGCCGGGCTGGGCGCACGGGTCGCGTACACCATCACCCAGACCCCCAGGTCTGGCTCGACCACCAGATCGCCGAGGACGGCGGCCGGCTGCGGCTCACCTGGGACGCCGTCGAGGCGCTGTTCCCGGCCGGGGTGCTCGACGACATGTTCGCCGCGTACACGGCGCTGCTGACCTCCCTCGCGCAGGAACCCGCCGCCTGGACCGACGAGCACCGCGAAGTCCTGCCCCCGCGCAGACCGCGCGCTACACGGCGCTCAACGACACCGCGGGGCCGCTCCCGGACGGTCTGCTGCACGAGCCGTTCCTCGACCGGGCCCGCCGGGAGCCCGACCGTGTCGCGGTCGTCTCCGGCACCGGCACGGTGACCTACGGGGAACTCGACCGGGCATCGCTCGCGGTCGCCCGCAGCCTGCACCGGGCGGGCGTGCGGTCCGGCGACCTCGTCGGCGTCCTGGCCGACCGCGGCTGGGAACAGGTCGCGTCCGCCATCGGCGTCCTGCGTGCCGGAGCCGCCTACCTGCCCCTGGACGGCGGACTGCCCGCGGCACGCGTCGCCCGCTCCCTCGAACACGCGGGAGCCGTGGTGCTGCTGGTGCCCGCCTCCCGCCCGGCCGGGGACGGAGCGCCGGCCGGCGTCACCGTCCTCCGCTTCGACGAGGCGGTCGCGGACGGCGGCGCCGCCGGTCCCGAACACGACCCTCGGCCCTCCACCACGCCGGACGACCTGGCCTACGTGATCTACACGTCCGGGTCCACCGGCGACCCCAAGGGTGTGATGACCGATCACAGGGGCGCCCTGAACACCGTCATCGACGTCAACGACCGGTTCGAAGTGGGCGCCCAGGACCGGGTGTTCGCCCTGTCGTCCCTCGGCTTCGACCTCTCCGTGTACGACATCTTCGGCACGCTCGCCGCGGGCGCCGCCCTGGTCCTGCCGGGCCCCGGCGAGGAACGTGACCCGGTCCGCTGGGCGCGGCTCGTCGCCGAGCACGGCGTCACGGTGTGGAACTCGGTGCCCGCGCTGATGGAGATGCTGCTCGCGCAGGCCGTGGGCAACCCGGCCGTGGACGTGGAGAGCCTGCGGCTGGTCATGCTCAGCGGAGACTGGATTCCCGTCGGCATGCCCGACCACATCCGGTCGGTCGCCCCGAAGGCCGAGGTCATCAGCATGGGCGGCGCCACCGAGGCGTCCATCTGGTCCGTGCTGCACCCGGTCGGCACGGTCGACCCGGAGCGGCCGAGCATCCCCTACGGCCGTCCCATGCGCAACCAGACGATGTACGTCCTCGACGACGCCTTCCGGCTCCGGCCCACCGGCGTGCCCGGCGCCCTGTACATCGGCGGCGTCGGCCTCGCCGTGGGCTACCGCAACGCGCCCGACCTCACGGCACGGGCCTTCCCCACGCACCCCGTCACCGGGGAGCGGCTCTACCGGACCGGCGACCTGGCGCGGCTGATGCCGGACGGCGACCTGGAGTTCCTGGGCCGCGAGGACTCGCAGGTGAAGGTGCGCGGCATGCGCATCGAACTGGGCGAGATCGAGGCGGCGCTCGTGCGCACCGAAGGCGTCCGCGAGGCCGCCGCGCTCGTCGAGGGCACCGGCACGTCGGCCCGGCTGGCGGCGTACGTCGTGCCGGCCGCGCCGGCCGCCACCGCCGGTTCGCGGGGTCCCGCGCCGGCCCCCACCGCCGGCCTCGATGCCGAGCGGGTACGCAGGCTGGAGACGCGGCTGCGCCAGCCGGGGCGGCGCGGCGACCTGTCGGGACGCGAGATCACGCCGTTCGCACTGCCGTCGGACACGACGGCACTGCGCGCCGCGTCGAACGCACGCGGCGCGGCCACCGGATTCGGCACCGGCCCCGTCCCGGCCGCCGACGTGTACGCGCTGCTCACCGTCCTGGCGCGCCAGGACGACGACGGGGTGCCCCGGTACGCCTACGGATCGGCCGGGGGTCTCTACCCCGTCCAGACGTACCTGGTCGTCGCGCCCGGCGGTGTCGAGGGGATCGAGGCCGGCACCTACTACGTGGACCCGGCCGGCCCCGCCCTGGTGGCGCTGGACGGTCCGGACGGTGCCCGGCGGGCTCTGGACCCCGTGCTGTACGGGGAGTCCAACAGGCCCTTGGCCGCGCAGGCGGGGTTCGCCGTCCATCTGATCGCCCGCGACGCCGCGGTGAGGCCCGTGTACGGCGAATTCGCCGACCGGTTCGCTCTGCTGGAGGCCGGGGCCATGGCCCAGCTGCTGCGCCAGCGGGCCGCGGACTGCCGGGTGGGCCTGTGCCCGATCGGTGACGTGTACGCCGAACCGCTGCACGAGGTCCTGAGCCTGGAGAGCGACCAGACGGTGCTCCACACCCTGCTCGGCGGACTCCCGGCCGGCACGGTCACGGCCACCGACGACAAGGACCGGTGGGCGGCCGGCGTGCGGGACGAACTCGCCCGGCGCCTGCCGGCGTACATGGTGCCGCGCCACATACGGGTGATCGACGCGCTGCCCCTGTCGGCCAACGGCAAGGTGGACCGCTCCGCGCTCACCCGGCTGGGCGGTGCCCCCGCGCTGCCCGCGCCGGCGGTGGCGCCCGTCGCCGCACCGGTCCCGGCGCCGACGGCGCCGACGGCACCGACGGCACCGACGGCACCGACGGCGCCGTCCGGCGGCCTTCCCGGCACCACCCTGCAACGGCTCGCGGCGCTGTGGCGAGAGGTGATGGACGGTCAGGAGATCGACGTCGACACCAACTTCTTCGACGCCGGCGCGACCTCCATCCACCTGGTGCGCGTTCAGCGACGCATCACCGAGGAGTTCGGAACGGAACTGTCGGTCGTCGCCATGTTCGACAGCCCGACCGTCCGGCGCCTCGCCGAGATGATCGAGGGCGCCGAGCCGGCCGTCCCCGCGCCCGCCCCGGCCGCCCCGCCCCCGTGCCCGCCCCGGCCGTCCCCGCCCCGGCCACCGCCGTCACGACGGACGCGGCCCCGGCGGAGCCGCGGGACCCGGCCGCCTCCGCCGCCGGCCGGCGCCGTCACCACGAACGACGGCGGGCGGCACGCCGCCCGGCGAACCCGGCAGCCCGTCGGCCGGCTGAGAGAACCCCGGGGAGAGGGGCGGGGCCACGGCCCCGCCCCTCTCCCGGACCCCGCGAACGCGGAACGCACCGCCCCTAAGGAGACAGACCGAATGACCAGCCAGGGCACCGGGAGCACCCCAGGCGCACCGGACCTGCCGGACGCCATCGCCGTGACCGGACTCGCGTGCCGGTTCCCCGGCGCACCCGACGCCGAAGCCTTCTGGGCGAACCTCGTGGCGGGCCGGGACAGCATCACCTTCCGCACCCCGAGGAACTGGCCGCGCTCGGTGTGCCGGCCGACCGGCTGGCCGACCCGCGGTACGTGCCCGCCGGGGGAGTGCTCGACGGCATCGACGAGTTCGACGCCGAGTACTTCGGCATCACCCCGCGCGACGCCGCGCTGATGGACCCGCAGCACCGGCAGTTCCTGCAGTGCGTCGTCTCCGCGCTCGAGGACGCCGGCCAGCCCACCCGGGGCGTGGACGGCGGCATCGGCGTCTACGCGTCGGCCGGCTTCAACTCGTACCTGACCCACCATCTGCTGCCGCACGCCGCCGACCTCGCCGACCGCGCCGACGTGCAGTGGCTCGCGGCGGGCGACAAGGACTACCTGGCCACCCAGACGTCCTACCGGCTCGGCCTCACCGGCCCCAGCCTGAGTGTGCAGACCGCCTGCTCGTCGGCGCTGGTCGCCGTTCACCTGGCGGGCGAGGCGCTGCTCAGCGGAGAGTGCGACGTGGCCGTCGCCGGAGCCGTGTCGGCGGGTGTCGCCCAGGGCCTGGGCTACCTCCACGTCGAAGGCGGCATCCTGTCGCCGGACGGCCACTGCCGACCGTTCGACGCCGCCGCCGGCGGCACCGTCTTCGGCAGCGGCGTCGGCGTCGTGGTCCTCAAACGGCTCGCCGACGCCGTCGCGGACGGCGACACCGTACGCGCGATCCTGCTCGGCTCCGCGGTCAACAACGACGGCGACCGCAAGGTCGGGTTCACCGCGCCGGGCCTGGAGGGGCAGGTCCGCGTCATCGGCGCCGCGCAGTCCGTCGCCGGTGTCGGCCCCGAGGACATCTCCTGCCTGGAGGCCCACGGCACCGGTACGGCCCTCGGCGACCGCATCGAACTGGCCGCCCTCGACCGGATCTTCGCCGACGCCCCCGATCCCCGCCGGGTTCTCGGCGCGGTCAAGTCGAACGTCGGCCACCTGGACACCTGCGCGGGCATGGCCGGACTGATCAAGACGGTCCTCGCGCTCCAGCACCGCACCCTGCTGCCCACCGCACACTTCGACAGCCCCTCGCCCGGCCTCGACCGGAGCCGTTTCCGGGTGCTGACCGCCGCCGAACCCTGGACCGGCGAGGACGGCACCCGCACGGCCGGAGTGAGCTCCTTCGGCATCGGCGGCACCAACGCCCACGTCATCCTGCGGGACGCCCCGCCGGCGGCCCGTCGCGCACCGGACCCCGACACGGCCGGCGGATGGCAGGTGCTGCCGCTGTCCGCCCGCACACCCGAGGCGCTGGACCGGCTGGCCGCTCGGCTGGACACGGCCGTGGCCGGCCCGGCCGCTCCCGAACTGGCCGACGCGGCGCACACGCTGCAGACCGGCCGCACGGCCCACCCCTGGCGCCGTGCCGTCACGGCGGCACCCGGCCGCACGGCGGCCCTCGCTACGCCCGGGGCGGCCCCGGTGCGCGCCGGTGACGCGCTCGGCGGCGTCGCGCTCCTCTATCCCGGCCAGGGGGCCGGCACCCCGGGCATGGCCGCGGAACCCTACGCCGCCGAACCGGCGTTCCGCGCCGCCCTCGACCGGTGTCTGGAAGCCCTGCGCCCGTGGACCGACGCCCCACTGCGCGAACTGCTCCTCGATCCCGGACACGAAGACGCCTTCGGCCGCACGGAGGTGGCGCAACCCGCGCTGTTCGCCGTCGAGTACGCCCTCACCGAGTGGTGGACGGCCCTCGGCGTCCGCCCGGTGGCGCTGGCCGGACACAGCGTCGGCGAACTCACCGCCGCCTGCGCCGCCGGGGTGTTCACCCTCCCGGACGCCGCCCGGCTCGTCGCCCGGCGAGGCGCGCTCATGAGCCGGATGCCGGCCGGAGCGATGCTCGCCGTTCCGCTCCCCGAGGCCGAACTGCGCCACCTCATCGACACCTCGTACGGCGACATGGGCGCCGCCTGGGACGTCCGGCCGGAACTCGCCGCCGTCAACGCGGCCGACCGCTGTGTGGCCACCGGTGAACCGGCCACCGTCGAACGGTTGCGGGAACTGCTCGCCGAACGGGGTGTGGCGGCCCGCCCGCTGACCGTCCGGCACGCCTTCCACAGCCGCCACGCCGACGGGCTGCTCGACGAGTTCGCCGCCCTCGTCGCGGCCACACCGGCACAGGCCCCGGGATCCCCGTCGTCTCCACCCTGACCGGCCGGCCGCTCACCGCCGAGGAGGCGGCCTCGCCCGAGCACTGGGCCCGGCAGTTGCGCGAGACGGTCCGCTTCGCGGACGCCCTGCGGGCGCTGCCGGAGACGGCGGCGCTGGTCGAGGCGGGACCGGGCCGAGCGCTGTCCGGTTTCGCCCGCCGCACCCTCGGTGCGGACCGGCTGGTCCTCCCGGCACTCGGGCGGCTCCGCGACGGCGAGGACGAGCCCCCGCCCGGCTCACCGCGGTCGCCCGGCTGTGGGAGCGCGGCACCGACATCGACTGGACGGCGCTGGGCGAACGGACCGGACGCCGCCGCGTCCCGCTGCCGGCCTACCCGTTCGAACGGACCCGGCACTGGTTCGAGCCCTCCGCCCCGGCCGCCGCCCCGTCCACCGTTCGGCCGGCTTCGGTGAGCCCGCCCGTCGCGGCCACGACCGACGCGTCCACCCGGCCCGAGGACTGGCTGCACGTGCTGGCGTGGTCCCCCTCCGTGCCGCCCGCCCCCGTTCCCCGGACGGGGCCCGGTACGGTCCTGCTGCTCGCCGACGCCTCGGGCCTGGCCGACGAGATCGCCGCGAGGCTGGTCCGCGACGGCGCCCGGGTGCACATGGTGCGCCCCGCCGCGCCCGGGCCGGCGGGCGGGATCAGCGCCGAGGCCGACGGCCACCGGCTGGACCCCGAGCACCCGGACGCCTTCCGCGCTCTGGCGGCCGAGCTGGCGTCCGGCGGGACGGCCCCGGACGCGGTCGTCTCCTGCTGGGCCGTCGACGACCCCGCCGTCGACGTCGCCGCCGCCGACGTGGTGGCCCGCTGCGCGCTGCGTGCCGTCACGGTGCCCGCCGCGCTGGCCCACGCGCTGAGCGAGCGGTTCCCCGGCCGCCCCCCGCGCATGCTGCTGATCAGCGACGCGGCCCTCGCCGTCGGTGGCCAGCGCCCCGTACGCCGCACGCCGCCGCCGCCGTCGGACCGGCGCGGGTGCTGCCCCTGGAACTCCCGGGCAGCGCGGTGCGCGTCCTCGACCTGGACTGCGCGTCCCGTACGCCCTCCGACCACGCCCGGGCCGCCGACGCGGCCGTCGCCGAACTCGCGGCGCTCGTCCACGGAGCCGGGGCGGCCGACCCGGTCGTCGTCGTCCGCGGCCGGGCCCGGCTGGTGCCCGAGGCCGCGCGCCCGGCCCTCGGCGAAGCCACCCGGCCGCCCGCCGAACCGCCCTCCGGGGCCTGGCTGATCACCGGGGGCCTGGGCGGCATCGGCACCGCCGTCGCCACCCGTCTCGCCGACCGGGCGGACCGCCACCTCGTCCTGGTCTCCCGCCGGCCGGTACCCGACGGGCCCGCCTGGCAGGCGATCAGGCCGAAGGGCGAGAAGCCCGCCTCCACCTGCTCCCCGGAGCTGGCCCGCACCCTGGCGGCGCTCTCCGCGAACGGCTCCGAGGTCTGCCTCGTCCAGTGCGACGTCACCGACGAGAGGAGCCTGGGTGAGGCGCTCGACCGGATTCGCGAACGCTACGGCCGGATCGCCGGCGTCGTGCACGCGGCCGGCCTGCCGGGCGGCGGTGTGCTGGCCCTGCGGAGCCCCGAGGCCATCGCGCGGGTCCTGGAACCGAAGGTGCTGGGGACCGTGCTGCTGCACCGGCTGACCGAGCGGGACCGGCCGGTCATGGCGCTGTGCTCGTCCGTGCTGGCCGTCACCGGCGTGGCCGGGCAGGCCGACTACACCGGCGCCAACGCCTTCCTGGACAGCTTCGCGCACACCACCGACACGGCCGTCTCCATCGGCTGGGACCGCTGGTCCGAGACGGGGATGGCCGTGCGGAGCGGCACCGCCGACTGGACGGACGAAGGAGGCGAGCCGCTCGACCACGCGTTGTTCGACGCCCGGCGCGAGGTGTCCGACGGGTGGACCGAGTTCCGGCTGCGCCGCGGCCCGCACACCGCGTGGCTGTCCGACGAGCACCGCCTGGCCGGCGAGCCGGTGCTCCCCGGCACGGCGCTGCTCGACCTGGCGGTCGCCGCGCACCGGCGGCTGACGGAAGCGGGCAACGGCTCCGACGGCGGGGCCGCGGGACCCGCGCCGGTGGAGCTGGACGCGGTCTTCACCAGCCCCGTCCGGCTCACCGAGCAGGCACCGCCGGTGGTCGTCGTACGGCTGAGGCCCCACGCGGAGGGCGGCCACGACTGGGAGGTACGGTCCTCCACGGCCGGCCGCCCGCACGGCCAGGGTCGCGTCCGCCCGTACGACGGCCCCGCGCCGGAGGACGTCGACCTCGCCGCGCTGCGCACGGGGACCACCCCCGTCACGGTGCCGCCGGGCCGGGGATCGGGCGGGGCGCTGACCACCGGGCCGCGGTGGGAGTGCGTCACGCGGACCCGCCGGGGCGACGGCCACGCCCTGCTGTCGCTGGGGCTCCCCGCGCGCCACCACGACGACGTCACGGCCCACCCGCTGCACCCGGCGCTGCTCGACGCCGCCACAGGTGCCGTCGCCGAGAGCACGGGCCGACACCTGCCCGTGGCGTACCGCAGACTGATCCTCCACCAGGATCTGGGCGCTGAGGGGTACGCCCGCGTCGTGCCGGTCTCAGGTGACCCGCGGACCGGCGACACCCTGGTGGCCGACGTCACGCTGACCGACCCTCAGGGCCGCCCGGCCGTGACCGTCGAGGGCTTCGTGCTGCGCCCGGTGCCCGCGACTGCGGGGAGAACGCGCCGGCCGGGGAGAGGCCGGGGGACGACGACGGCATCACCACCCGGGACGGCCTGCGTGCCCTCGAGGTGATCCTCGCCAACCCCCATCTGCCGCACGTCCTGGTCACCCCCCGCGGTGCCCGGGCGGTCGCGGCGGACGCTCCGCGTGCGGCCGCCGCCCCCGCGGAACCCGGCGCGGGGCAGGGACCGCAGGACGCCCTCCCGGACGACCTGCCGGAGCGGATCGCGCAGGTGTGGGCGCGGATGCTCGGCCTGCCCGGTGCGGGGCCCGACGACAACCTCTTCGAGCTCGGTGCCGACTCCCTGGCCATCGTGCAGATCGCCGCCGAGATGCGGAACACCGGCCTGGCCGTATCACCCGGTGACCTCTTCGCCCACCCCACGGCCGCCGCACTCGCGGACCGGCTCGTCGCCGCCGCCGAAACCGGCGACCCCGGGACGGACGGCCCGCCCGACGCGTCCCCGCCGGCCGCCGAGCGGCCCGCCGAGGCGCCGGGGGACTTCCCGGACGCCGACCTCAGCAACGAGGACCTGGCCCAGGTGCTGAACCTGTTCCGGTCCGGACAGGACAAGCAGTGAACGACATCGAGGACATCTACCCGCTCTCTCCCGCCCAGGAAGGGATGCTCTACCACTCCACGACCTCGCCGGAGCACGGCCTCTATGTCGAAACGACCACCTTCAAAGTCCTCGGTGCCCTCGACCTCGAGGCCCTGACGGCCGCCTGGCGGACCGTGGTCGCCCGCCATCCCGCGCTGCGCACGGCCTTCGTCCACGAACGCATCAGCGCCCCCCGCCAGGTCGTGGTGCCCGGCGCGGAAGTCCGCGTCGACTTCCGCGACCTGACGGACCTGGACGAGGCGGCACGCGCCGAGGCGGTCGACAAGGAGGTGGCGCGGCGCCGCGGCGAGCCGTTCGACCTGACCCGCCCGCCGCTGATGAGGCTGCTGGCCCTGCGGCTGGGCGCCGAGGAGCACCTGATGGTGTGGACCTACCACCACATGATCCTCGACGGCTGGTCAACCGCCCTGCTGATGGCCGAGGTGACCGCCGAACTCGCGCACCCCGGCGGCACCGCGCCGACCCCGCCGCCCCCGTTCCGCGACCACATCACCTGGCTGCGCCGGCAGGACCCCGAGCGCGACCGCGCCTTCTGGAGCGACTACCTGGCCGGATACCGCGAGCCCGCGGTCTTCACCCTGCCGGGAACCCGCCCCGGCGCCAAGCCGTCGGGAGAGTTCCGCACCCTGCGGGGCACCCTGTCCACCGACGTCACCGCCCGGCTGCGCGACCTGGCGGCGGCCCGGTCGACCACCCTCGGCAGCGTCGTGGAGGCCGCGTGGGCGGGCACCGTCGCCCGCTACTCGGGCCGTGACGACGTCGTCGTGGGCGTCACCGTCGGCGGACGGCCGCCGCTGGCGGGCGCCGAATCCATGATCGGCATGTTCATCAACACCGTTCCCGTACGCGCGCGTATCGACCACGACCTGGCCGCCGAGGAGTGGCTGTCCGGGTACGCGGCCTCCCGCCACCCCGTCCTGGAGCACCAGCACACGCCGCTCACCGACGTCCACCGCTGGGCCGGGACCGAACGCGGAGTGCATCTCTTCGACACCGCCGTCGTGTTCGAGAACTACCCGGACGCCTCCCGGTCCGTTCTGTCCGGGGGAGAGCTCCGCGTCACGGACGTACGCTACGAGACCCGCACCAACTACACCGCCACGCTCGTGATACGGGCCGCCGACGATCTGGGGTTCCAACTCGTCGTGGACGCGGACGCGTTCGGTGACGACGAGGCGAGGCGGGTCCTGGAGCACGTCACCACCGTCCTCGAACGGCTCGCCGACCGACCGGACATGCCCGTCGGCGACCTCCTCGCGGTGCCGGAGGAGACCCGCGACCTGATCCTGGACCGCTGGAACGGGACGGATGTCGACCGCACGCCGCCGCGCGCGCTGCTCGACGGCCTGATCGACCGGGCGGTGGCCGATCGACCGGACCACCCGGCGGTCGTCTCCGGCGACACCACGTACACCTACCGGGAGCTCGACACCCGTGCCACGGCGCTCGCCCGGCACCTGGCCGCCCTCGGCACGGGCCCCGGCGACCGCGTCGGCGTCTGCCTGGGCCGCGGCGCCGACCTGGTCACCGCCCTGCTCGCCATCGCGCGCGCCGGAGCCGCTTTCGTACCGCTGGACCCGGCGCATCCCGCCGACCGGACCGCCTACATACTGCGGGACGCCGACCCCGCCCTCGTGCTCACCGACGCCGCGACGGTCGTGAGGTCCGAAGGCTGGGACGGCGCGGTACTGGACCTGTCGAGCGAGGAGTGGGCAGCCCTCCCCGAGGCGGCCGCCGCACTGCCGGGGGCCGCGCCGGACGGCCTGGCCTACGTCATCTACACGTCCGGTTCGACCGGACGGCCCAAGGGCGTGGCCATCGGCCACCGGGCCCTCGCCAACCTGGTGGACAGCCTGGCGCTGCGGCACCCCGGCCTCGGACCGGACGACCGCTTCCTCGCGCTGACCACGCTCACGTTCGACACGTCGCTGGCCGAACTCCTGGTGCCGCTCGCGGTGGGGGCCACGGTCCACGTCGGGGGACGGACGCTCGGACTGAGCGGCAGGGAGGTGGACGGCTACATCACCCGGCACGGCATCACCGCACTGCAGGCCACGCCCTCGCGCTACCGGGCGCTGCTGGAGTCGGGCTGGCAGGGCGACGGCTCGCCCCGGCTGTACAGCTGCGGCGAGCCGTTCCCGCCGGACCTCGCGGAACCGCTGGCCGAGCGGGGCGAGTCCGTGTGGAACATGTACGGCCCGACCGAGACCACGGTGTACTCCAGCGTCGAGGAGATCCACGCCGCGACCACCCGGGTCACGGTCGGACGCCCGATCTCGAACACCACCCTGCGCGTCCTCGACCGGCGCGGCGGCCTCCCGCCGATCGGCTGTGTCGGCGAACTCTGCATCGGTGGCGACGGCGTCGCCGAAGGCTACTGGAACCGTCCCGAACTGAACGCCGAGCGCTTCGTACCGGACACGTACACCGGCGGACGCTCGCGCATGTTCCGTACCGGCGACCACGCGCGCACCCTCCCGGACGGCCGGGTCGAGGTCCTCGGCCGGATGGACCGCCAGCTCAAACTGCGCGGCTACCGCATCGAGCCCGGTGAGATCGAACAGGTGCTGCTGGAGGACCCGCAGATCGCCGCGGCCGCCGTCGCCGCACGTGACGACCGGCTCGTGGCCTGGACCGTGCCGGCCGACCACGCCGCTCCGGCGGCACCCGACCGGCTGCGCGAGCGGCTCCGGCGCCGTCTGCCCTCGTACATGATTCCCGACGCCCTGGTCACGCTGGACGAACTCCCGCTCACCGCCGCCGGGAAGACCGACCTCCTCGCCCTGACCGTTCCGTCCGACGAGGTGTCCGACGGGCCGTCCGGCGCCGCGGCCGCGCCGGACGACACGGCCGGTGAGGCGTCGCCCGGCGGGCTGGAGGAGACGGTCGCCCGCATCTTCCGGGACGTGCTCGCCCTTCCCGAAGTGGGCCTCGACGACGACTTCTTCGACCTCGGCGGGGACTCGCTGCGCGCCATGCGCATCGCGGCCCGCATCCGGTCGGAGCTGGACGCGGACTTCGACGTCGAGCTGCTCTTCGACTACTCGACGGTGCGCGAACTGGCCGCAGGCATCGCCCGGATCACCGCCGCGGGCAATTGAACGAGAAAGGTCCCCGAACCATGGAAACGCCCCACGACGCCGAACACCGGCTCGACACCGCCCTGCTGGCCGGCTGGGAGGCCCACCCGGAGCGGATCGCCGTCCTGGACGGTGACGACGTCGTTCTCGCCGGCGAGGTCAGGGACCGCGCCGTGCGGATCGCGGCCCTGCTGCGCGACCGCGGCGTGCGCCCCGGCGACCGGGTGGCCGTCCTGCTGGAACGGTCGGCCGACTTCGTGATCGCGGTCGCGGCGGTGGTCCTCGCCGGCGGAGCCCATGTGGCGATCGACACCGCCAATCCGGCGGAACGCGTCGACTTCCTGCTGCGGGACTGCGCGCCCCGCCTGCTGCTGACCTCCACGGCCCTACGCGCCGGCCTGTCCGAGGACCTCGCCACCCGGGTGCTGACGGTGGAGGAGTGCGCCGACGCGGACGGTCCGGAGGAGTTCCGGCCCGCCGACGCGCTCGCCGACCGCCCCGCGGTGGTGATCTACACCTCCGGGTCGACCGGCCGGCCGAAGGGGTCCCTCCTCAGCCATCGGGGGTGACCGCCCGGCTGCGGTCCCTGCAGAACAGCCACCCGATCGACGCGAACGACCGGGTGCTGCACCACACGGCCTGCACCTTCGACATGTTCCTCGTCGAGGTGTACTGGCCGTTGCTGCACGGTGCGCCGATCGTCGTCGCGGCGCCGGGCCGCCAGCGCGACCCCGGCCATCTGGCCCGGCTGATCCGGGAGCACGAGGTCACGACCGTCTGGTGGGTGGTCTCGCTGCTCGAGCTGTTCCTCCTGGCACTGGGCCCGGGGGAGCGCGTCGACGGACTGCGCCAGGTGCTGACCGGCGGTGAGGCGCTCGGCCCGGAACTCGTCCGGCGCTTTTACGAGCGGTCCAGCGCCACCCTCAGCAACCTGTATGGGCCGAGCGAGTGCACCATGTACTGCACCGCCTGGGTGTGTCCGCGCGACCCCGGGCTGCGGACCGTCATGATCGGCTCGGCCATCGAGGACACCACTTTGTGGATCCTCGACGAGCAGGGCCGGCCCGTTCCGGAAGGACAGCCCGGAGAGCTGTACATCGGCGGCGTCGGTGTCTCGCTCGGCTATCACGACCGGCCAGAGCTGACGGCCGAGCGCTTCGTCGCGGACACCCTGGGCGGCACCGACGGCCGGCTGTACCGCTCCGGGGACCTCGTGCGCGCCCATCCTTCGGGCGAGCTGGAGTACCTCGGCCGGGTGGACCGCCAGGTCAAGATCCGCGGGTTCCGCATCGAACCGGGCGAGATCGAGGGGACCGCGCTGCGCGTCCCCGGAGTGCGCCAGGCGGCGGTGGTGGCCGACGGCGCGGGGGCCGCGACGAGGCTGGTCGGCTTCGTCGTCCTGGACACCGGCGAGGAATCGGCCCGCGAGGCCGAGCGGGTACGGAGCGAGCTCGCCGCCCGGCTGCCCGCCCACCTGGTGCCGGCGGTGATCGTGCCGCTGGAGCGCTTCCCGCTCACCCCAACGGCAAGCTGGACCACGGCGAACTCACCGCATGGGCGGCCGACGCCGTACCCGTGACCGCCGGCACCGACTCCGGCCGTGATCCGGTCGCGGACCCGGCGGGGCACGGGGACGGTACCGGCGGACCCGAGCCGGCCGGCATGGAAGCCCTCGTCGCGGAGGTCTGGGGGAAGGTGCTCGGGGTTCCGGCCGTCGGCCCCTCGACGACTTCTTCGAGCTGGGCGGGGACTCGTTCCGGGCCGTCCGCGTGATGCGCGAGCTGGAGGAGAGGACCGGTCTCCAGGTCCCCATGTACCTCGTCTTCGAGGCGTCCGGGCCGCGGAGTTCGCCGAGGCCGTCACCGAGTTCGGGAAGTGATCATCCGACCGGGGAACTTCCGGGTCGGGGCGGCACGGGAAGCCCGGGTGCGCGCCGCCCCGGCGCGCCGCGCCGCCGCACGGCGGCCGGCTGCCCCGGCCGTCGTCGACGCGCCCCTCCCACGGTGAGGAGCACCTCCCCGGTCTCCCCGTGACACAGGACCATCCACCGTCGCCACAACTCGCTGTTCGAGGAGAAACTATGCGGTTGTCGCTCAGCGGCACCAAGATGGCCGGACTGTCCGGCCTGCGCAGCATCATGGAGGACGTCGCCGCGAGCACGGCCGGGGCCTCGGCCGACGGATGGCTCAACCTGAGCGTGGGCAACCCCGCGCCCATCCCCATGGTGCGTGACATGTGGCGGGCCGCCCTGACGGAGTCGATCGCCGAGGACTTCGACGAGGCCGGCTGCCGCTACGGCCCGTCCCGCGGCAGCCATGCCCTGGTCGAGAGCGTCGCCGACTACTTCCACCGGACGTACGGCTGGCGGCTCGGCCCCGAGAACATAGTCGTCGGCCCCGGCAGCCAGATGGTCTGCTTCGCGGCGGCCGCCCTCTTCGCCGGTCCGGGAGTTCACGGCGAGCGGCGGATCGTGCTCCCGATGGTGCCCGACTACACCGGCTACCAGGGACTGTGCATGAACGACGACGGCATCGCCGGAGTCGCCCCGCTGATCCATCGCGAGGAGGACCACCGTTTCCGCTACGCCCTCGACATCGAAGCGCTGCGGCGTCGCGAGGACATCGGAACGATGCTGATCTCGAGCCCGGGGAATCCCACCGGGCGCGCCCTGAGCCGCCCCGACCTGGAGGCGCTCACGGCGCTCGCGGCCGAGCGCGAGGTCCCCCTGCTCGTCGACCACGCCTACGGCGCGCCCTTTCCCCGGATAGCGGAGGTGCGCACCGAGCCGGTCCTGCACGACAGCGTCGTCAACTGCTTCTCCGCGTCGAAGGCCGGCCTGCCCGGCGAACGCGTCGGCTTCGCGATCGGCCATCCGAGGTACATGGCCCCGCTCGCGGCGTTCATGTCCAACTCCGTTCTCCACGCACCCCAGCTCGCTCAGCACGCCCTCGCCCGGGTACTGGCCGACGGGCGCCTCGACGAGACGACCCGCGACGCGATCACGCCGTACTACCGCGAGAAGAAGCGCTTCGTCGCGGAACTGCTGGACGAAGTGCTGCCGGCGGACGTGGACTGGCGCATGCACTCCGGGGACGGAGGCATGTTCTGCTGGCTGTGGGTGGATCACCCCTGGTTCGACGACACCACGCTGTACGAACGTCTCAAGGAGAGGAGCGTGTTCGTCGTGCCGGGGCGGCACTTCTTCGTGGAACCGCGGCTCACCCCCGGCCTCGCGGACCATGCGACCCGGTGCTTCCGCCTGAGCCTGAGTGCGAACGAGAAAGTGATCACCGAGGGCGTCCACCGGCTCGCGGACGTGCTGTGCGAGATGCGGGACGGGACGGCGCCCTGACCCTACCTGCGGCGCCCTGCCGGAATCCGAGGGCCGGCCCGCTCCTCGAGCCGGCCGTATCCCGCGATGGTCGCAGGCCGTCCTCTCAGGGCTGAGGGGACGACCTCTGGCGCGTCCGGTGCCCGCCCGTCCGCGTGGCGCCGGCGTCGTCCCCCTCCCCGGCCCCAGGGCTCCGCCACCGGCCCCGCCGCCCTTCGCCGCGGCCTCGCCGTCGCCCGTCCCGGCGGTGACACCGGTCGTCGCGGCCTCGCCATCGGCCTTCCCGGCGTCCGCGCCGGTGGCTCCGGGGCCACGGGCGAGCAGGGGATGGTGATCGTCGTCGGTGATCTTGGAGACCATGTCGGCCAGCTGCCGGCAGGCCAGTTCGATCTCACGCTGCGACTGGGCCCGCTCACCGAGGATCGCCGCGAGCAGCAGCGCCGTCAGGGCGGCGGAACCGTTGAAGGCCTGCAGAGTGATCATGTTGCTGACGAGGTCGTGCCCGGCGAACGGACCCGACCTCCGCGCGGCGGCCAGGATCGCGAAGGTCGACACGGCCAGCGCGCAGGGAGCCGCCCCGCTCAGATGGAAGCGGAACGCCGCCCAGAACAGCAGCGGGAAGGCGAGGAACAGCAGCGGTGTGGGACTGGCCTCCAGGAGCCCGACGCCGATCGCGACCCCCGCGAGCAGCAGCGCCTCCACCCACCGGGCCGCGGGCACACCAATCGGCAGGCGGGCCCTGCGCAGGACCAGCAGGACCGGGGTGACCACCAGCACGCCCATGGCGTCACCGGTCCACCACACCATCCAGGTCGACCAGAATTGGTCGGGGCTCAGCGCACCGGAGAACACCAGGGCCGCGCTGCCCGCCGTCGCGCTGATCAGCATCCCGGTGAACGCGCCCAGGAAGATCAGCGCCAGCGCGTCCCGCAGCCGGTCCAGCTCCTCGCGGAACCCGGTGCGGCGCAGCAGCGCGTAGGAGCACAGGGGCGCCAGGGTGTTGCCGGCCGTGATGGCGAGCACGGCCGGGACCGACGGTCCCAGCGAAATGTTGACCAGGAAGGCGCCGAGCGCGATGCCGGGCCAGACACGCGGGCCGCGCAGGAGCAGCGCCGCCACCGCGATCCCGCTCGGCGGCCACACGGGGGTGACCTGGCCGCGTACCAGCTGCTGGAGCAGGCCGAGCCGGGCGGAGCCGTAGTAGAGCGCGGCGAGGACACAGACCTCCAGGGCGGCCAAGCCACCGCGCCGGAGCCGTTCCCGCCGCGCCTCAGTCATCGGGCGACCTCCGCTCGCCATCGCCTCGAAGCCATCATCCGTCCGATCCGCGGGTTCCGCCCGGCAGCGTGCCGGCCCGCGGATCCGCTGGTCAGGCGGGCGGGGTACGCAGGGCCAGGATGGCCATGTCGTCGTGTCCGTCGCTGGGATGGTGATCCGCCAGCGCCCGGACGAACTCCGGCAGCGGCAGGGCGGCGTACGCGGCGGCGAGCTCGGCGAGTTCGCGCAGACTCTCGTCGATGGCGTGGCCGGGATGCTCGATCAGGCCGTCGGTGAAGAAGACCACGGTGGCGGCCGGGGGCAGCAGACGGGAGTGCTCGGGCGGGGCTGCCCGGTGTCCACGCCGAGCGGCAGCCCGGGCTCGGAGTACAGCAGTTCCGCCCGGTGCCCCGGCGCGATCAGCAGCGGCGGGACGTGACCGGCGGTGCTCCAGCGCAGCCGCCAGCCCGCTCCCTCCGGTTCGATGCGGGCCAGGGTGGTCGTCGTGACCGGGTTGCTGGTGATCGCCTCCAGGGTCCGGTCGAGCTGGGTGAGGACCGCGCCGGGCGGGTTGCGGTGGTCGAACAGCAGGGCGCGCAGCATGTTGCGGGTGGAGGCCATGGCGGCCGCCGCCTGCAGGTCGTGGCCTACCACGTCACCGATGACGACGGCGACGACGTCGTCGGGCAGCTGGACGGCGTCGTACCAGTCCCCGCCGAGCTGACTGGGCTCCGCCGCGGGCCGGTAGATCGCGGCGGCGGTGAAGGGCCGCAGGTCGGGCAGGGTGGGCAGCAGCAGCCGCTGGAACTGCTCGGCGTCGATCCGGATCCGTTCGAACAGCCGGACGTTCTCGATCGCGATGCCCGCGGCGCTGGCCAGGGCGACGACGACGTTCTCGTCGTGCCGGTCGAAGGGCTGTCCGTCGAGCCGCTCGGAGAGGTAGAGGTCGCCGTAGATCTCGCCCCGGACGTTGATCGCGACACCCAGCAGCGTGCGCATGGGCGGGTGTCCGGACGGAAAGCCGACGGAGGACGGGTGAGCGGTGATCTCGTCGACCCGCAACGGCTCCGGGTAGCGGATCAGGTGGCCGAGGACCCCCAGGCCGCGCGGCAGGCCGGACACCTCGACGGCACGGCGCTCCTGCTCGGACAGGCCCTCCGCGATGAACTGCTCCAGGCCCTCCCCGGACCTGTTGAGGACGCCCAGGGCCCCGTAACGGGTGCCGACCAGCTCCATGGCGGTGGTCACGATGCGGTGCAGCACCGCGGGCAGTTCCACCTCGCGGCTGATGGCCACCACCGCGTCCAGCAGGCCCTGCAGCCGGTCCATCGTGGACAGCAGGCCGCGCAGCTGCTCGTCGATCCGTCCCAGCTCGGTACGCAGGCGTGAGTGCAGGTCGGGCAGGGTCGGGTGTCTCGGATGCCGGCCCTCCCGGCTCCCGGACATCACGCGCGCCCGGTGGTCCGGTGTCCGCACCCGGTGCCCGCCCGCCGGTCACGGCGGACCGGTCGGGACGGCCCCTGGATCCAGCGGTGCATGCCGGCCTCCTGACACGATCCCCCGTGGCGGCTGTGTCGTCCTTCGATTGTGGCATCGGCGGCCTCGGGCCTCAGCGGGAGCGGGCCTGGGTGCCGCGGCCGGGAGCGGCACCCGTCCGGCGTCAGGACACCAGCCCCACATGGGCGAGGGCCTGCTTCAGCAGGACTCCGTGCCCGCCCGGCATCTCGCCCTGCAGAGCCGCCGAGGCGGCCTCCTGCGGGCTGAACCAGACCAGGTCGAGCGCGTCCTGCCGGGGCGGCAGTCGCCAGTCACCGGTACGACGTACGCCAGCGACACGGCGTGCTGGCGCGGGTCGTGGTAGGGCGTGATGCCGGCCGTCGGGAAGTACTCCGCGACCGTGAAGGGCTGCAGGGAGGCCGGGACCCGGGGCAGGGCGACCGGGCCGAGGTCCTTCTCCAGGTGGCGCAGCAGGGCGTCCCGGACCCGCTCGTGGTGCAGGACGCGGCCGGAGACCAGGGTCCGGCTCACCGTTCCGTCCGGGCCGATGCGCAGCAGCAGTCCGATGCTCGTGACCTCGCCGCTGTCGTCCACGCGCACGGGCACGGCCTCGACGTAGAGGATCGGCATCCGGGCCCTGGCCATCTCCAGCTCGTCCGAGGTCAGCCAGCCGGGCGTGGTTTCGGTGATGTCAGACATTGCTTGATCATACTTTCCGGGTGGGGCGCACGCTGCGGTCGCGGGCCGGTCGGTTCGTGGGCAGTGCGTAGAGTCGGCGGGCGTTGTCGCGGCCCGTCCAGGCCGCGACGCGCAGGGCGTCGGGCAGGCTCAGCTCGTCGGCGTCCACCCGGTCCTGGAGCAGTGCGCCCAGCGCGCGCCGGAAGGACAGCGCGCCCAGGTGGTGGAACTCGGCCACACCGTAGGCGTCGGAGCTGTACAGCATCTTGCGGAACGGGGTGATCTCCAGTGCCTCCTCCAGTACGGCCCGGCAGCGGGCCGGGCCGGTGTGGTGCAGGGCCAGGCCGACGTCCAGGTACACCTGCTCGAACACCGCCGACAGATAGGCCGCCTGGCGGTGGTACGGCCAGCAGTGCAGCAGCAGGACCGGGACCGTGCCGGCGGTCAGCCGCAGCCAGTCCGTGAGCAGGGCCGGGTCGGCGTGGTGCAGCCGCAGGTCGGCGTCGCCGAAGCCGGTGTGCAGTTGCAGCGGCAGACCCAGGCCGACCGCGGTCCACAGCAGGTGCCGTACGAGGACCGGGTCCGCCAGGCGCCCGCCGCGCGCGAGCCACCGCCCGGCCGCCCGGGTCACCTCGCCGTCGGCGGGCCGTTCCGGGGCGAGGGCGAAGCCGGTCCGGTAGGCGGCCACCGACTTCACGGCGATCACCCCGGGCCGTCGCACGGCCTCCTCGGCGGCCGACCGGAAGGCGTCGGCGTATCCGCCGGCCGTGACACCCCGGGCCGCGACCTCCTCGGCCACCGGTTCCAGCCGCACCACCTCGTGGGCGTCCGCTCCCGAGGCCTCGGCCAGCTCGGCCGGGGAGGTCAGGGGATGCGGGGTGTAACCGGTGTCGACGCAGAACGCCCCGGCTCCGGCGGCGGTCAGGAAACGGCGGTTGACCTCGCGCCAGCCCAGCTCGCGGCGCCGGGCCAGGTACTCGGCGGGGGCCGCGTGCCGGGGCAGGTCCAGCAGCGGCGCGCAGTGGCGCCGCACCGCCACGCCGACCGGGCTGTCGAAGGCCGACACGCCGGGCCAGACATCTCCCTCGGTGATCAGCGACTCGAACTCGGCGGGCGTGAGGTCGGCGGTGACGGCGCCGTGGCAGTGGTGGTCCACCAGCGGCAGAGCGGCGAGGGCCTCCTGGACCGGCCCGGTGGCGGCCATGATCAGTACGTCCAGCGGTAGGCCGCCGCGACCCGCGCGTCGTCCAGGCCGTCCACCGCCGCCGCCTCCCCGAGCCGTACGGCCGTCACCGCGTCGGCCAGGACCGGGCCCAGCGCGGACCGCAGCACGTCGTCGGCCCGGAACTCCTCGACGGCCTCCGGCAGCGACACCGGCAGGCGCCGCACGCCGAGAGCCGCCGCCTCGTCCGGGCCGTACCGGGCGGGGTCCCCGGTGATCTCCTCCGGCAGCGGCCGGGACGCCGCCAGGCCGTCCAGTCCTGCGGCGATCACGCAGCCGAACGCGAGGTACGGGTTGGCGGCCAGGTCGACCGGCTTGACCTCCATGTTCGACTCCCGGTCCCGGCGGCCCGCCGTGCCGGTGACCATCCGCAGCGCGGCCTCGCGGGTCTCCCGCCCCCACGCGGCGAAGACCCCCGCCCACTGGGAGGGCCGCAGCCGCAGATAGCTGGCCGGACTGGGCGCGGTCACCGCCGTCAGCGCGGGCAGGTGCGCGAGCACCCCGGCCGCGAACGACTCCGCCTCGGCCGTCATGCCGTACCGGCCGTCGCCGCCGGCGTGCAGGTTCACCCCGTCGCGCCAGCACGACAGGTGCAGATGGCCGCCGTTGCCGACGCCCTCGGCGAGGACGGCGGGGAGAAGGACACCCGCAGGCCGTGCCGCCGCGCCACCGCCCGGATCGTCTGGCGGACCAGGACGCTGCGGTCGGCGGCGGCCACCGGGTCCAGCGCGCCCACCGAGACCTCGAACTGCCCGGCCGCGTACTCGGGGTGGATCTGGTCGACGTCCACCCCCTGGGCCGCGAACGCCGCGTACAGGTCGGCGGTGCAGTCGCTCAGCCCGACCTGCCGGACGGCGCCGTAGGCCGGGCCGCTCACCGCCGGGACGAACTCCCCGTCGGGCGTGCCGTCGAGCCCGAAGGTCCACTCGACCTCGACGGCCGCCCGGAAGGCGAGGCCGTGCTCCTCGGCGGCCCGCGCGACGGTCCGGCGCAGGAAGGTGCGCGAGCAGCCGGGGTGGGGCTCGCCGTCCTGCGTGATCCGGTCCACGGGCGCCCAGGCCCAGCCGGGCTGCCCGGCCAGCACCACCAGCCGGCCGAGATCGGGGTACAGGCGCAGGTCGCCGTCGGGGGAGCCGAGGACGTCGGTGGTGACGATCGAGTCGTCGGCGAGGAACGTGTCGAAGACCGGCGACATGCCGACCCCCCAGGCCGCGGCCGCCTCCAGCCGGGCCGTCGGGACGGTCTTCACCCGGCAGACCCCCGCGGTGTCCACGTACGCGAGGACGACGCCGTGCACGCCCCGCGCGGTCAGCTCCGCGGTGAGCGCGGCGACCCGCTCCGGATCGCCGGGCCGGCCGCCGGGCACCGGGTCGGCAAGGGTGGTCATACGTCCTCCTCGACGGGCTCGGCCCCGGCCTGCCGGGGCGGCGGGGCCGGGCCGGGCCCGGCCCCGCGGCTCCGCTCAGGGTTTCACGGCCACCGCGCCGAACTGCGGTACCGCGGCGGCGTCGGGTTCGGCGCGCCACTGCGAGCACGGCACCAGGCCCGGCTCGATCAGCTCCATGCCGTCGAAGAACGCGGCTATCTCCGCGCGGCCGCGGGCGGTGATCGGCGGGGTGGCGTTGGCGTTCCAGAACTCCATCGCGGCGACGTTGCCCTCGCCGCCGACCTCGGCGTCGTAGGTGGGGTGGGTGAGCACCAGGAAACTGCCGGAGGGCACCGCCGCCATGATCCGCCGCACGATCTCCCGGGCCCTGTCCACGTCCAGGACGAAATTGAGGATGCCCAGCATCATCACCGCGACCGGCCGGCCGAGGTCCAGGGTCTCGGCCGCGCCGCGCACGATGGCCTCGGGGTCGTGCACGTCGGCGTCGATGTAGTCGGTGACGCCCTCGGGGGAGCTGGTGAGCAGCGAGCGGGCGTGCACCAGGACGATCGGGTCGTTGTCGACGTACACGATCCGGGAGTCGGGCGCGACGCGCTGCGCGATCTCGTGGGTGTTGTCCACCGTGGGCAGGCCGGTGCCGACGTCGAGGAACTGGCGCACCCCGCGTTCGGCGGCCAGGTGGCGCACCACCCGGCCGAGGAAGTCCCGGTCCGCCCGGGCCACCGCCCGGATCACCGGGAACATCCCGGCGATGTGCTCGCCGACCCGCTGGTCGACCTCGTAGTTGTCCTTGCCGCCGATCCAGTAGTTCCAGACCCGCGCGTTGTGCGCCACGGAGGTGTTCAGCCTCGCCGGTCCGGCCGTCGGGGAATGCCCCTCGCTCACGTTATCCGCCCCTCTCACGTGCGGTTGCCCGCCGTCATTGTGCCGCTCCTTGATCGCCCTGTCCCGGGAACCCCGGACCGTGACGGGCCGGCCACCCTCCGGCGTCCCGCGGCGCATGGGGAACACTGGATCCGGTACCCCTCCTCGATCCGGAAGCAGGACATGCACGCCACGCCCGCGCCCCTCGCCGACGTCCCCGCGCCCGTCACCGGCTCCGCCGACATCCGGCTCGTCGTCACCGACATGGACGGCACGCTGCTGGACGACGCCAAGCGCGTCCCCGCCGGCCTGTGGCCGATGCTCGCCGAACTGCGCCGCCGCGGCGTGCTGTTCAGCCCGGCCAGCGGACGTCAGTACGCCACGCTGGCCCGGGAGTTCGCGGACGTCGCCGAGGGGATGGTGTTCATCGCGGAGAACGGCACCTACGTCGTCCGCGACGGCGTGGAGCTCAGCTCCGACCCGCTGGAGCCGGCCGTCGCCGCGGACGTCGCCCGGACGGTACGACGGCTCGCCGCGGACGGTGTCGACGTGGGCGCCGTCGTCTGCGGCAAGCGGTCGGCGTACGTCGAGCGGTCCGACGAGGCGTTCCTCGCGGAGGTGCGCAAGTACTACGTCGAGCACCGCGTCGTCGACGACGTCACCGCCGTCGACGACGAGGTGATCAAGGTCGCGCTCTTCGACTTCGGTCCGGCCGAGCGGAGCACCGCCCCGGCCCTGGAAGCGTTCGCCGCCACCCACCAGGTCGTGGTGTCCGGCGAGCACTGGGTCGACGTCATGAACCGCACCGCCAACAAGGGCGCCGCCCTGCGCGGCCTCCAGCGCGAACTGGGCATCACCCCGGCGCAGACCATGGTGTTCGGCGACTACCTCAACGACCTGGAGATGCTGGACGCCGCCGAGTGGTCCTTCGCCATGGCCAACGCCCACCCGGAGGTCGTCCGCAGGGCGCGCCGAATCGCCCCGGCCAACAACGACAACGGGGTGCTGCGGACCATCGCCGAGGTGATCGGGATACCGCTGCGGCGAGCCTGAGTCAGCGCTTCAGCCCGACCGCGCCGTACAGCGAGACCGGCGCGGTGTCGTCGGGCGCCTCCTGCGAGCGCCACCTGGCCACCGACTCGATCCCGGGCGGCAGCAGTTCGAGTCCCTCGAAGAACACGCCGACCTCGGCCCGCGACCGGGCCACCAGGGTGACCCCGCCCGCCGCGTACGCCGCGATGCCGCGCCGGACGTTCTCCGGTTCGAAGTCGGCCGTCATCGTCGACAGCACCAGGCAGCTGCCCGGTGCCAGCGCGTCGACGAGGGTGCGGACCACGTCGTGGGCGCCGTCCTCGTCGGCGACGAAGTGCAGCAGCGCGATCAGCGAGAGGGCGACGGGCTCGCCGAAGTCCAGGACGCGGGAGGCCCGTTCGAGGATGGCGTCCGGGTCGCGGGCGTCGGCCTGGATGTACTCGGTCACCCCCTGCGGGGTGCCGCGCAGCAGCGCTTGCGCGTGGGCCAGCACGATGGGGTCGTTGTCCACGTAGACCACGCGGGCGTCCGGCGCGACGGACTGGGCGATCTGGTGCAGGTTGGGTTCGGTGGGTATGCCGGTGCCGATGTCCAGGAACTGGCGGATGCCCGACTCCCCGGCCAGCGCCCGGGTGGCGCGGCGCATGAAGGCCCGGTTGGCGAGTGCCGCACGCGGGGCGCCGCCGTCGATCGCCGCGATCTGCCGGCCGAGCCGTTCGTCGACGGGGTAGTTGTCCTTGCCGCCGAGGTACCAGTCGTAGACCCGGGCCGGATGCGGCCGGGTGGTGTCGATGGCCTGCGCCGCCGGCTCGGTCCCCGTCACGTGCTGCTCCTCCGCTCGACCGGCCCCCCTCGGTCAGCGGGGGACCGGGAGCAGTGTGACACGATCATGAGGCGCGGCGCAGACACTCTTCGGCCACCTGTTCGTCCAGGGCCGCCCGCACCAACGCCGCGGCCAGTACGGCCGGTTCGGTGTCCCCCGCGAGCCCGGCCAGCCGGCCGGCGTCCTCCGGCAGCCCGAGCCGGCCGGCGCCGGACAGCGCCTTGCCGTCGAAGTACGGCGCGACGTCCGGCCACACCCTCTGCGCCTCCCGGAGGAAGATGTCGGCGCCGGCCGGCCCGATGCCCGGCTCCTCCTGGAGGAGCCGTTTGAGTTCGCCGGTGTCGCCGCCCGCCTCCTCGTGCAGGCGGCGCAGGTCCCCGCCCCAGCGGTCGGCCAGCAGCTCCGCGCCGTCGCCGAGCTGGGTCGCCGTGCGCTCGTCGTAGCGCCGGTAGCCGCCGCGGCCCAGCGCGTCCACGCGCCGCTGCCAGTCCGCCCCGGCCATGCGCCGGGGCTGTCGAGCCGGTCCTCGTGCAGCGCGCGGGACGCGGCCACCGCGACGGAGGCCCGGATCCGCGCGCTCAGCAGAAGGGAGAGGACGAGCAGCCGGTACAGCGGCTGCGGCGTGTCCTTCAGCCTGATGTCCGCCTCCTCGGCGTACGTCCGGCCGCACACGGACACCAGTTCGCGTACCACCCGTTCGTCGCGGTCCACGGTGTGCCCTACGGCTTGAGGGGGTCGTGCCCGAGCGTCATCAGCCGGTGCCGGCGACGGGTGTCCTCGGACGTCCGCTCCGGCTCGGGCTCGTTCTCCATGTCCACCAGGTCCCGACGGTGTCGACGACCCTGTGCATCACCCGGTCGTCGTCGGTCAGGTCGGTGCGCCGCTTCTGGAGGATGGCGAGGACGTGCCGCCCGGTGGGCGGGCCCGCCTGGTCGGGCAGCGGCTCCACCTCCTCGTCGGCGTCCCGGACCCTGAGCCAGGAGGCGAGCTCCGCGGAGGTCATGTTCACCACGCGGTGGAAGTCCTCCCACAGCGCGTCGATCTCGAGTGCGTCCGCCATGGATGTCCCCTTCCGGGTACGGGGCCGGCTCGCCGGCGGCGGGCCGGCCGTCGTGCGTCGGACCGGTGCCGGGTCACTCCCCGTCGCGGGGCCAGTTCTCGGCCTCGAACATCCAGCGCTGCTTCTCCAGGTCGGCCGTGACGGCGATCAGCAGGTCCTGGGTGACGGGGTCCGGCTCGTCGGTCGCGGCGATGCGCTCCCGCAGCCGGCCGATCGCCGACTCCAAGGCCGACACCATCAGCGCCACCACCTCGGTGTCGCGCAGCCAGCCCTCCTTGGTGCCGGGCAGGGCGAGGGCCGCGGCGACGGTCTCGGGCCGCCCGTCCGGCGGCAGGCCGAGGGCGGCGGCGCGCTCCGCGACCGTGTCGGAGTGGGCGCGGGCCGTGTCGACCACCTCGTCGAGCTGGAGGTGGATCGAGCGGAACCGCGGCCCGACGATGTTCCAGTGGGCCTGCTTGCCGATCAGCGACAGACCCAGCAGGTCCACGAGCGTGTCCTGCAGGGCGGCACCGGTGATCTTGAGCGCCTCGTCGGACAGCGTGCTCTTCACCACGGTCATGGCGCGGTCTTCCCTTCTCTCGTCCTCGTTCGTGACGTGCCGGTTCGTCGCGTTCCGTCCGGCTTGATGCCGTGACGTCCGGCTTCGTGGCGGCACGTCCAAGGATGCGGGTGCCCGGCGTCTGCCGGGGCAAACGCGCCTGATCAGCGGGGGAGTGCCCGGTCGAGGAACTTGATCAGCTCGGCGAAGACCTCCGCCCGGTCGGTCTCGTTGAACACCTCGTGCCGTGCCCCGGCGAAGATCCGTTCGGTCGGCCGGCCGCCGAGCCGCTCCACGCCGACGCGGCTGCCCGGCAGCGGCACCAGTCGGTCGTCGTCCCCGTGCAGCCACAACAGCGGCAACGGCCCGACGTCCCCGCCCTCGTCCACGGCCTTCAGGGTGCGGGCGAACGCCTCCAGTGTCGGCCGCTTCATCGGCCCGTGCCACACCAGCGGATCGGCGGCGTACGCGGCGCCCACCGCGGGATCGCGGGAGAGCGCGGCGGGGCTGATGGGGGTGTCCGGGATCTCGTCCAGGGCGAGCAGCCGCCCGGGCAGCTCCCAGGCGCCGATCACCGGCCCGGACAGGACCAGCGCGCTCAGCTCGGAGCCGTACCGCTGGGCGTACCGCGCGGCGATCAGCCCGCCCATGGAGTGGCCGATCACGACGAGCGGCAGCCCGGGATGCGCGGCACGGGCCAGATCGGACACCCGGTGCACGTCCGTGACCACGTCCTCGAAGTCCTCGATCACCACGCGGTCGCCCACGGACCGCCCGTGCCCGATGTGATCGGGGCCGTACACGGCCGCCCCGTGGCCGGTCAGCACGCCGGCCGGTCCGTCGTACCGGCGGGCGTGTTCCCCGTACCCGTGCACCACGACGGCCAGGTACCGCGGCTCCGGGTGCGGCCACTCGGTGACGGCGATGCCGCCGAGGTCGTGCTCGCGGACGTCGGTCATGTCTCCTCCAGCCGTTCGGCGCGGGTCACGGGAGGATCTTCCCAGGGGGCGGGCGGTCGGGCTATAGTCCAAAACTAGCAGTGCTAATTAAGGGCGCTGCCGGACGGACCCCGGTCCGTGCTGATCCACAACGTCGTCGGTCAGGAGTCCCAGCCGTGCGTCCCGTCCACTTCGCGGCCGCCCGCCGCACCCCCATCGGCAAGCTGCGCGGAGCCCTCTCCACGGTGCGGCCCGACGACCTGGCGGCCACCGTGATCCGCCGTCTGGTGGCCGACCTGCCCGCCCTGGACCCGGCCCGCATCGAAGACGTCTACTGGGGCGCCGCCAACCAGGCGGGCGAGGACAACCGCAACGTCGCCCGGATGGCCGCACTGCTCGCGGGCCTGCCCGAGTCCGTACCCGGTGCCACCGTCAACCGGCTGTGCGCCTCCGGCCTGGAGGCGGTCACCGCCGCCGCCCGCACCATCGCCGCGGGCGAGGCCGACATCGTGCTCGCGGGCGGCTCCGAGTCCATGAGCCGCGCCCCTTCGTGCTGCCCCGCCCCGACGAGGCCCTGCCGCACCGCATCGAGACCCATGACACCCGGCTGGGCTGGCGGCTGGTCAACCCCGCCATGAAGGACCTGCACGGCCTGCTGGCCATGGGCGAGACGGCGGAGGAGGTCGCCGAGCGCTACGGCGTCTCCCGCGCCCGCCAGGACGAGTTCGCCCTGCGCAGCCACCAACTGGCCGCCGCCGCCCGGAAGAACGGCCACTTCGACGACGAACTCCTCCCCGTGGAGCGCCCCGACGGCATCACCGTCGAGCAGGACGAGTGCGTGCGCGAGGACACCTCACTGGAGAAACTCGCCCGGCTCAAGCCGGTGTTCCGCGCGGGCGGCACGGTCACGGCGGGCAACGCCTCCCCGATGAACGACGGCGCGGCCGGACTCCTGCTGGTCAGCGAGGAGGCCCTGAACGAGCTGGGCCTCGAATCCCTCGGCCGGTACGTCGCCGGTGCCTCGGCGGGTGTCCACCCCGACGTGATGGGCATCGGCCCGGTCCCCGCCACCCGCAAGGCGCTGGCCCGGGCCGGCTGGACCGTCGGCGACCTCGGCGAGGCCGAGTTCAACGAGGCGTTCGCCGCCCAGGCCCTCGCCTGCGTCGACGAACTGGGCATCGACCCCGGCCTGGTGAACCCCACCGGCGGCGCGATCGCCCTCGGCCACCCGCTCGGCTGCTCCGGCGCCCGCATCCTCACCACCCTGCTGCACCGGATGCGGCGCACGGGCGCCGGGCGCGGGCTCGCGACCATGTGCGTGGGCGTCGGGCAGGGCAGCGCCGTGCTGGTCGAGAGGCACTAGGGGGCGTCTCCCCGATCTTCGCGGGTCCGCGACGCCGCCGGGCTCACCGAGTGGTCCAAGGAGCCCCTCGGCCGGCACAAGTACCCGCGCCGCGTGGAGCACAGCGACGCGCTGCCAGTCGGGCCGAGCATGAAGGTGCTCGAGCGGGAGCCGCGGACCCGGTACACCGGCCGCTGAGACCGGCCCGGGCCCGGGCCGCCGGCCGCGCGGGCCACCCTCGGACCTGGTCAGGCTCCGCCGGACGCGTGCACATAGCATCGGTCGCCGTATGAACACGATGACGCTCTGGCACATATCCGGCTGGGGGTTCGCCGCCCTCGCCCTCGCGGCCCTGCTGGTGGGCTTCTCCAAGACCGCCGTCAGCGGGGCCAACACGGTCAGTCTCGCGGTCTTCGCCGCGGTCCTGCCCGCCCGCGCCTCCACCGGGGTGCTGCTGCCGCTCCTGATCGCCGGTGACGTCCTGGCCGTGCTCACCTACCGGCGGCACGCCCACTGGCCCACGCTGTGGCGGCTGTTCCCGCCCGTCGCCGCCGGCGTCGTGGCCGGCACCCTGTTCCTGCTGTGGGCCGACGACGCGGTCGTCCGGACCTCGATCGGCGCGATCCTGCTGCTGATGGCCGGCGTCACGCTGTGGCGGCGGCGCCGGGCCGGGGCGGAGGCCGAGCCGGACGAGGTCACCACCCGGGCGGGCCGGATGAAGGCGCGCTCGTACGGCGTCCTCGGCGGGTTCACCACGATGGTCGCGAACGCGGGCGGCCCGGTGATGTCGATGTATCTCCTTTCGGCCGGCTTCCGCAAGCTCGGTTTCCTCGGTACGTCGGCCTTCTTCTTCCTCGTCGTGAACGTGTCCAAGGTGCCCTTCAGCGCCGGACTCGGACTCATCGACGGCCGCTCCCTGCTCCTCGACGCCGCGCTCGTACTGTTCGTCGTGCCCGGCGCGTTGATCGGGAAGTGGGCTGTGAACAGGATCGACCAACGGCTCTTCGAGCAGCTCGTGATCGCCGCGACGGTCGTCGGCGGTGTGCAGCTACTGCTGCGGTAGGCCCAGCAGCGCCGGGACGTCCGCGAACGAGTCCACGACGTGGTCGGGAGTGCCGCTCGCGTTCTCGTGCGTCTGGGGCCGGTACTTCCCCGTCCGTACCAGGACCCCGGTGAGCCCGGCCCGCTGCGCCGCGAGGACGTCCGACTCGACGTCGTCCCCCACCATCAGCGCCTCGTCCGCACGCGCGCCGAGCCGGGACAGCGCGGCCTCGAAGAACGCCCGGGACGGCTTGCCCGTGACCTCCGCCTCGACCCGCGCCGCCCGCTCCAGCCCGAGCAGGAAGGCACCGGAGTCCAGTTGCAGCCCGGAGTCGGTCCGCCAGTACAGATTGCGGTGCATCGCGACGAGCCGCGCCCCGCGCTGCAACTGCCCGAACGCCCGGTTCAGCGCCGCGTAGTCGAACTCCGGCCCCGCGCCGCCCATCACGACCACGTCCGCACGGTCGTCGTCGGCCAGGATGATGTCGCCCAGATCCGCCGCCACGTCCCCGCTGTTGAGCAGGGCGCAGCGGGCGCCCGGGTAGTGCTCGGCGAGGTGGACGGCCGTGGCGGCGGGCGCGGTCAGCACGTCCGCGACGTCCACCTCGAAGCCGGCCTCCGACAGCGTCCGCGCGATCGACGTCCGCGACCGGGACGTCGTGTTGGTCACCAGGACCACGCCGAGGCCGGCGGCGCGGACCCTCGCCAGCGCCTCCACCGCACCCGGCAGCGGCTTCCAGGAGACGGTGAGGACACCGTCGATGTCGATCAGGACGGCACGCACGGATTCCATGGCCCGACGGTAACCCTCCACGCCGCGGGCCGGCCCGAACGGCCTCGGTAGGCTCACCCCATGTCCCCGCACGTGCTGATCCTCGGCGGCACCACCGAGGCCCGCCGTCTCGCCGCGGACCTCGCCGCACACCCCGCTGTCCGGGTCACCACCTCGCTCGCGGGCCGGGTCGCCAGCCCGGCGCCGGTGGCGGGCGAGACGCGGACCGGTGGTTTCGGCGGGCCGGAGGGCCTCGTCGACTGGCTGCGGACGCACCGGGTGGACGTCCTGGTCGACGCCACCCATCCCTTCGCCGCGTCGATCACGGCCAACGCGGCCCGCGCGGCGGCGGTCACCGGAGTCCGCGCCCTGATGCTGCGCCGCCCCGGCTGGCGGCCGGTGGCCGGGGACGACTGGCACCTCGTCGACTCGCTCGACGCGGCCGCCGAGGCGCTGCCCCGCCTGGGCCGACGGGTCTTCCTCAGCACCGGCCGCCTGGGGCTCGCCGCCTTCCGTCACCTGACGGACCTGAGTTTCGTCGTGAGGTCGGTGGACCCGCCCGAGCCGCCGCTGCCCCCGGACACCCGGGTGCTGCTCGCCCGCGGCCCGTTCACGGTGACCGACGAGACGCGGCTCCTGCGTACCCACCGGATCGACGTCCTGGTCACCAAGGACAGCGGAGGCGCGGCCACGGCCGCGAAACTGACGGCCGCCCGGGACCTGAGGCTGCCCGTGGTCGTCGTACGCCGTCCCGAACCGCCGGCCGGCGTCACGGTGGTGCCCGACGTGGCCGGTGTGCTGGAACGGCTGGGCCTCAGCTCTCCCCGGGGTTCCGGCGCAGCAGATACGTGTCCATGATCCAGCCCTTGCGCTCCCGGGCCTCGGCGCGGACCCGCTCGATGCGGGGCCCGGCCTCGGCGAGCGGACCGGAGACCAGGATCTCGTCCGGGGTGCCCAGGTACGCCCCCAGTAGATGTCGATGTCCTGCTCCGCGTACCGCCGGAAGGCCTGGTGCGCGTCCAGCATCACCACGACGTCGTCCACCCCCTCCGGGAACCCCTCCGCCAGCCGCCGCCCGGTGGTGATCTGCACCGGCCGGGCCACCCGGTTCAGCCCCGTGCGGTGCCGGGCCACCAGGGAGGACACACTGCTGACGCCGGGCACCACGTCGTACTCGAACTCCACCGTGCCCCGGGCCAGCACCTCCTCCAGGATGCCGAGCGTGCTGTCGTACAGCGACGGGTCGCCCCACACCAGGAACGCACCGGTGCCGTCCTCGCCCAGTTCCCCGGCGATCAGCCGCTCGTAGATGCCCGCGCGCGCGACGCGCCAGTCCTCCACGGCCGGGGAGTACGAGCTCCCGCCCGCCGTGCGGTCCCGCTCCGGGTCACGGGCCGTCACCACCCGGAACCCGCCCTCGGGCCGATGCGTTTCGAGCATGTCCTCGCGGAGCCGGGTGAGGTCGCTCTTCACCTCGCCCTTGTCGAGCAGGAAGAACACGTCCGTGCCCCGCAGCGCCTTGACCGCCTGGAGGGTCAGCTGGTCGGGGTCGCCCGCACCGATACCGATGACATGAATCTTTCGCACGCCCCGAGTCTGCCGCATGCCCCTGACAGTGATCCCACCGCCTCCGGGACGGCCGTGGGGGAGGCGGTCAGGAGACCAGCCTCGGCGCCTCGGCCGCCGCGTCGACGGGTCCCGGCCCCCGCTCCACCCGCCCGGCCAGCTCCCGCGCCCACACCGCGAGCCGGGCCAGGTCGATCCCGTGGGGCCGGTCCTCGCCCCGCTCGACCTCCCACTCCTCGACCGCGCCCGCCCCGCGCCGCAGCAGCCGCGCGCCGCCGGTGGCGTTGCCCCGGGCCGCGTGCGTGAGCCCCACGGCGAGCTGCGCGAGCCCGCGCCACAGCGTCCGCTCGTCCTCGGGCCCCGACTTCCAGGCGTCCTCGAACACCTCGTGGGCGTGGAAGGGCCGGCCCGCGTCCAGCAGCGCCTGCGCCTCGGCGACCGTCTCCCGCGCGGCCCGCACGACCCCCTCCGGCTGCCGCTCGACCCCGTCGGCCCCGTACGGCAGCGGCCGCCCCAGGCCGTCCCGGGGCCGGGCGTTGCGCGCCCGTCCGTCGGTGTCCCGGTCCCGGCCGCCCGCAGGGCCTCCCGGCGTCGTGCCCGTGTCCGTCATACGGCCCATTGTCCCTGCCCCGCCCCGGGGCGCTTCGGCGCACCCCCGCACGTGGGGTAAAGTGCTGTTCGCGCGATCACGCGGGTCACCGCGAGTGAGTGCATCGGGACGTGGCGCAGCTTGGTAGCGCACTTGACTGGGGGTCAAGGGGTCGCAGGTTCAAATCCTGTCGTCCCGACTTGCTGAACAGCAGGTCAGGGGTCGTTCGAGAGCAATCTCGGCCGACCCCTTCGCCATGTCCGGGACGCGGACACGTCCGCGTCCCGGTCAGGCGGTCCGCTGCCGGCGGGCCGCCATCACCGCGTAGACGACGATCCCCGCGAACAGGAACAGCACGCCCTGGTAGACCGCCGCGTAGCCGGCGCCGGCCACGAGCCACATCGAGAAGGCGGCCGCCACCGCCGTGACGACGGCGTCCCTGACCAGCCGTGCCCGGTCGACCGACTCGCGCCGGCCGGACACCAGGTGGAACACCTGGGCCGCGGTGGCCAGCAGGTACGGCACGGTCGCGGTGAAGGTGGTGACCAGTACCAGCATGTCGAAGACCTTCGCGGAGCCCGCCGTGTAGTTGTAGACGGTGAGCAGCGAGGCGAGGACCACGGTGACGCCGACGCCGAAGGTCGGCACGCCCCGGCGGCGGCGCGTGAAGGCGGCGGGGAACAGGCCGTCGCGCGCGGCGGCGTACGGCGTCTGGGCGCTCAGCAGCGTCCAGCCGTTGAGGCAGCCGGTCATCGACACCAGGGCGGCGAGGGCCACGGCCCAGCCGCCCAGCTTCCGCCGAACATGGCGTTCACGGCGTCCGAGAACGGCGCGGTCGACGTCACCAGACGCTCGTGCCCGACCGTGCCGAAGACCGACAGGGTGCCCAGCAGGTACACGAGGGCGGCGCCCGCGGTGCCGATGACGGTGGCGCGCCCCACGTTGCGCCGGGCGTCCCTGACCTCGCCCGCGCTGACGGCGGCGGACTCCACGCCGAGGTAGGAGAAGAGCAGCAGGGCGGCGCACGCGGACACCGCGCCGACGGCCCCGCCGCCGGTGGCGTTGAACGGCCCGAGCTTCGCCGGGTCGAAGAAGAACAGCCCGCCGACCGCCACGAGCAGCAGCGGGACGAACTTCAGCACCGTGGAGACGATCTGTACGGCGCCCACGTAGCGGGTGCCGGCGAAGTTGGCGAGGGCGGGCAGCCACTGGAGAACGAGGGCGGCGAGACACGCGCTCCAGCGGTGGCCGGCCACCGGGATCAGCACGTCGAGGTAGCCGACGGCGGCCACGGCGAGCGCGGCGTTCGAGACCCAGGTGGTGATCCAGTACGCCCAGGCGGCGAGGAAGCCGGCGAAGTCGCCGAAGGCCTCGCGGGCGTAGACGTAGGGGCCGCCGGTGCGCGGGTCGCGATGGGCGAGCCGGCCGAAGACCAGGGCGAGCGCGATGGCGCCCACCGTCAGGACGGCGAAGGCGACCAGGCTGACGGTGCCGTAGGGGGCGACGGAGGCGGGGAGCAGGAAGATGCCTCCGCCGATGATGTTCCCCATGACCAGGGCGGTGGCTACGGGCAGCCCGAAGCGGCGGGCGTGCCGTCCGGTGTCGCCGTTCGGGTCCTCGGCGGGAACAGGGTGGGTTCCCGAGGGCGCCGGAGCCGGCCGCTCGGCGGTCCCGGTGACGTGCATGGGTGGGTGTGCCTCTCATCGAACGGGTGTTCCCGGGATTGCCGGGACCAGGCCATGGTCGGGGATGCCCTGACCTGGCGCAAAATCGCCGTTTATTGTCCCGTTGCACCCGTTCGATGACGAAAGAACTGCTCGTACGAGGCCTGTGCGCCGTGAGACGTCCGTCAGCCCTTGTTGGAGCCCAGGGTCAGGCCGCTCACGAACTGGCGCTGCAGCGCGAAGTAGACGATCAGGGTCGGTATCGCGGTGAGCAGGGCGCCGGCGGCGACCAGGTTGGGGTCGGTGAAGTACTGGCCGGACAGGTTGTTCAGGGCCGAGGTGATCGGCATGTTCTCACCGGTGGAGATCAGGACCAGGGCCCAGAAGAAGTCGTTGTAGATCCAGATCGACAGCAGCGTCGCCAGGGCGGCCATCGCCGGCTTGCACAGCGGCAGCGTGATCTGCCAGTACAGCCGCCACACCGAGGCGCCGTCGACCAGCGCGGCCTCGGTCAGCTCGTGCGGCAGCGAGCGCATGTAGTTGCTCAGCACGAACGCGCAGAACCCGGACTGGAACGCCACGTGGATGAGGACCAGGCCGAGCGCGGAGTCGTACAGTTTCCCGCTCGCGGTGACGCCCGGCAGGTCCGTCAGCAGGTACATCCGGTACAGCGGCGTGATGATGACCTGCTGCGGGAGCAGGTTGCCCGCCGTGAAGACCAGCAGCAGCGCCAGGTTCACCCGGAAGTCGAAGCGGCTGACGTAGAAGGCGACGCACGAGGACAGCAGCAGCGTCAGCAGCACGGCCGGTACGGCGATGACCAGCGTGTTGACGAAGTAGTGCGTCATGTCCGACTGCTGGTACGCGTGGGTGAAGTTGTCCAGGCCCAGCTTGTCCGGCCAGGACACGTAGCCCTTGGCGCTGGTCTCGCTGTAGGGCCGCAGGGCCGAGAAGACCGCCCACAGCAGCGGCGCGAGCCACGCCAGGGCGGTGACCGCAAGGAAGACGTGCAGCAGGACCCGGGCCGGACGCACGGGGCGCGCCGCCTGAGTGCGGCGGTGGGGGCGCTCACGATCGCCGCTCCTTCCGGAAGGTGGCCACCAGGTACGGGATGATCACGGCGAGCGAGATCACCAGGAGGACCACCGCGATGGCGGAGCCGTAGCCGATGCGGCTGGACTCGCCGATGATGTTGTTCGTCACCAGGATCGACAGCAACTCGGTGCCCTGCGCGCCCTTGTTGAAGACGAAGACCAGGTCGAAGGCGCGCAGCGCCTCGATGATGGTGACGACGAGGACGACCGTGTTGGTCGGGCGCAGTGTCGGGAACACCACGTGCCGGAACGACTGCCACTCGTTGGCCCCGTCCAGCGCGGACGCCTCCCGCAGGGACGGGTCGACGCTCTTCAGGCCGGCCAGGTACAGGATCATCATGTAGCCGGTGTGCCGCCAGGACGCGGCGACCAGCACCGCCCACAGGTTGAGGTCGGGGTCGCCGATCCAGTCGATGTAGTGACCGGGTCGGTTGGCCCCGACGATGCTGTTGATCAGGCCGGTGTCCGGGTTGTAGACGAGCTGCCAGACGAAGCCGATGCACGCCATCGAGATGACGACCGGCAGGAAGAACGCGGTCTGGTAGACCCGGCTGAACCGGATCCGCTTGTCCAGCTGTACGGCGAGGAACAGCCCGAACGGCGTCGGTACGAGGATCAGGGCCGCGAACCAGATGACGTTGTGCTGGACGGCGGGCCAGAACTGCGGGTTGTCGTCGAAGAGCTGCTTGAAGTTCTCCAGTCCCACCCACTGGATCGAGTCGAACCCGATGCCGTCCCAGGTGGTGAAGGCGAGGAGGATCGAGGCGAGGGCGGTGACCCAGACCAGGGCCACGTGCAGGACCGTGGGGACGCCCGCCATGAGGGCGAGCGTGATCCGGTCGCGGCGGGTCAGCAGGCGCCGGTGGCCCCGTGCGGTCCGCGTCGTCCCGGGCGCGGCGCCCGGAGGCGGCACCGCGGCCGCCTCCGGCGTCTTCGTCGTCGTGTCGGTCGTCATCGGGGCGCTCACGAGGACGCGAAGATGGTCTTCTTCTGGCGCTCGATCGACGACAGCAGGCCGTCCACGCCCTTGGGGTTCTGGATGAACTTCTGCAGCGCGGGCTGCATCACCGTGGAGGTGAAGTCGGGCCGGCTGTCGCGGTCCATGAACTGGGTGAGGCTCTTGGCGCCGCTGATCATCGTGTACGCCTTCTTCTGCAGCGCGGTGTACGAGGAGGTGTCGGCCTTGGCGGAGGCGGCCACCACGCTGGAGTCGGCCTTGAGGTAGACCGCCTCGGCCTCCGGGGTGCCGAGATACTCCAGCAGCTTCACCACACCCGCGTGGTTCTTCGGGGCCTTGCTGACCATGAAGCCGTCGGTCGGCGCCTCGACGGTGTCCTGGCCGTGGGCGGGGTTCATCTCCGGGAAGGCGAAGAAGTCGAGGTCGTCGAGGTCGGCCCGGTCCGTGAACTGCTGCGCCACGAACGAGCCGAGGAGGTACATGCCCGCCTTCTTGGCCACCAGGGTCTGCGCGGCGTCCTGCCAGGTGCGGCCCATGGCGCCGTCCTGGTGGTAGGGGAGCAGCTCGCTCCAGTGGTCGAAGACGGACTTCACCTTCGCGTCGGTCCAGGAGGCCTTGCCGGCCATCAGCTCGACGTGGAAGTCGTAGCCGTTGAGCCGGAAGTTGATCTGGTCGAAGGTGCCCATCGCGGGCCACGCGTCCTTGTCGCCGAAGGCGATCGGGACCAGGCCGTCCTTCTTCATCCGCTTGCACAGGGCGATCAACTGGTCCCAGGTGGTGGGGACTTCGTATCCGTGTTGCTGGAAGACGCTTCTGCGGTAGAAGAGCGCCCACGGGTAGGTGTACAGCGGCACGAAGTAGTACTTGCCGTCCTCGCCCTTGCTGAGCTTCCTCATGGCCTCGGGGAAGTTGCCCTCGATCTTCGACCACACGTCGTCGATCGGCGTCGCCAGCTTCTTCGCCGCGAAGAACTGCATGCGGTAGCCGGCGAACCAGTTGAACACGTCGTCCGGGGTGCCCTGCAGGTAGGAGTTGATCTGTTCCTGGAAGGTGTTGTGGTCCTTGGTGTTCACGTCGACCGTGATGCCCGACCGCTTCCTGAACGTCGCGTAGATCTCCGCGAAGGCCTTCTTCGGCACGGCGTCGGAGGCGTTGGAGCCGAGGGTGACGGTCTTCGGGTCGGCGGCGGAGCCGCTGCCGCCGCACGCGGACAGCAGGGGTATGCCCGCGCCGGCGAGGAGCGCGGCACCGCCCGCTCCGCGCAGCAGCGAGCGACGGCTGGTCCCGGGGAGGGAAAGACCGGAGGGGAGAGGCGCATGGCGGCTCCTGAGGATTGCGGGGTCCGGCCAAGGGGATGAGTCGATCACCGAAAGGTCCTCGAAACCGATCAGAAACCAACTCGACCGAACAGCGTGGGCGTAATAACAGCCCCACGTACGCCGAGCGTCAATAGGTCCCGCTCGCGCCGGCCGGTCTCTTGCCCGAAACGTAATCGCCGCCGGACGGCTTTTTGAAATGATGTCTTGACAAAGGATTGACAGCGGGCTTCGCAGGGGGGTTGGATCGCGTGCCAACGCAACAGCGTCCTTACCCCGTAGCACAGTGAGGTGCACGAACGATGGACCGCTCTGCTCACTTCCGTTCCCGCCGGCCGGCCCTCGTCGTCGCCCTGGCCGCCGCGACAGCCCTCACCCTCGCCGGCTGTTCCAGCGGCTCCGGAGGGAAGAAGGCCGAGGAGGATGGTGCGAACGCCTCCGCGGGCAGGGCGGACACCCCCCGGATGACCGTCGCCCTGGTCACCCACCAGTCGGCGGGCGACACCTTCTGGGACATCGTCCGCAAGGGCGCCGAGGCGGCCGCCGCCAAGGACAACATCAAGCTGGTCTACACCCACGACCCCGACGCCGGCCAGCAGGCCGGCCTCGTCCAGAACGCCGTGGACCGGAAGGTCGACGGCATCGCCGTCACGCTGGCGAAGCCGGACGCCATGAAGGACGTCGTCGGCAAGGCGAAGGCGGCCGGCATACCCGTCGTGGGCCTGAACTCGGGCCTCAGCGACTGGAAACGGCTCGGCCTGCTGCAGTTCTTCGGGCAGGACGAGACGGTCGCCGGCGAGGCGTTCGGCAGGAAGCTGAACGAGGTCGGGGCCAAGAAGGCCGTGTGCGTGATCCAGGAGCAGGGCAACGTGGGCCTCACCCAGCGCTGCGACGGGGTGAGGAAGACGTTCGACGGCACGACCGAGACGCTGTACGTGAACGGCGCCGACATGCCGTCCGTGAAGTCGACGATCACGGCCAAGCTGAAGCAGGACAAGGCGATCGACCACGTGGTCACGCTGGGCGCCCCCTTCGCGCTGACCGCCGTGCAGTCGGTGGACGACGCGGGCAGCAAGGCCCGGATCGCCACCTTCGACCTCAACAAGAACCTGACCGGCGCCGTCAAGAAGGGCACCATCCAGTTCGCCGTGGACCAGCAGCCCTATCTGCAGGGCTACCTGGCGATCGACTCGCTGTGGCTGTACAGGAACAACGGCAACTACAGCGGCGGTGGCGAGCAGCCGGTGCTGACCGGCCCGGCCTTCGTCGACAAGTCCAACGTCGACAGGATCGCCGGGTTCGCCGCGAAGGGCACCCGCTGATGAGCGTGACCCGGCCCGCCGGCCCGGCGGCGGGCGCGCCTCCCGCGCCCTCCGCCGGCGCCGCCGACGGCCGCACCGCGCGGCGTCCGCTGCCGCTGCGGCTGCTGGCCCGTCCGGAAGTGGGCGTCCTCCTGGGCGCGCTGGCCGTACTGGTCTTCTTCCTGATCGCGGCGCCCGCCGTCCGCCAGGGCGGCTCGATGGCCACGGTCCTCTACCAGTCCTCGACGATCGGCATCATGGCCCTCCCGGTGGCCCTGCTGATGATCGGCGGCGAGTTCGACCTGTCCTCGGGCGTCGCCGTGATCACCTCCGCGCTCACCGCGAGCATGCTCAGCTACCAGCTGACGGTGAACGTGTGGACCGGAGTCGTCCTCGCCCTCGCCCTGTCCCTGGGCGTCGGGGCCTTCAACGGCTGGATGGTGATCAGAACGGGGCTGCCCAGCTTCCTGGTCACCCTCGGCACCTTCCTCATCCTCCAGGGCGTCAACCTCGCCGTCACCAAACTGGTCACCGACAACGTGGCCACCGACGACATCAGCGACATGGACGGCTTCGGGCAGGCCAAACGGATCTTCGCCTCCTCCGTCGGCATCGGCGGCGTCCAGGTGAAGATCACCGTCCTCTACTGGCTCGCCTTCACCGCCCTCGCCACCTGGGTACTGCTGCGCACCAAGTACGGCAACTGGGTCTTCGCCGTCGGCGGCAGCCAGGAGAGCGCCCGCGCCGTCGGCGTCCCGGTCACCTTCACCAAGATCACCCTGTTCATGCTGGTCGGTCTCGGTGCCTGGTTCATCGGCATGCACAACCTGTTCTCCTTCAACACCGTGCAGTCCGGCGAGGGCGTCGGCCAGGAGCTGATCTACATCTCCGCCGCGGTCATCGGCGGCTGTCTGCTCACCGGCGGCCACGGCTCCGCGATCGGACCGCTCTTCGGTGCCTTCATGTTCGGCATGGTGAACCAGGGGATCGTCTTCGCCGGCTGGAACCCGGACTGGTTCAAGGCCTTCCTCGGCGTGATGCTCCTCGGCGCCGTCCTGATCAACTTGTGGGTCCGGCGCACGGCAACCCGGAGGTGACCTTCGATGACCACGAACGGAACCGGAACCCACGGTGCGGACCGGAAGGACGCCTCGCCCGCCACGGCCGGCCCGCTCGTCGAACTGCGCGGCGCGGGCAAGTCCTACGGCAACGTCCGGGCCCTGCACGGCGTGGACCTCGAAGTACGTGCGGGCCGGGTGACCTGCGTCCTCGGTGACAACGGCGCGGGAAAGTCCACCCTCATCAAGATCATCTCCGGCCTGCACCGGCACACCGAGGGCGAGTTCCTGGTGGACGGCCGGGCGGTACGCTTCAGCACCCCGCGCGAGGCCCTCGACCGCGGCATCGCCGCCGTCTACCAGGACCTCGCCACCGTCCCCCTCATGCCGGTGTGGCGGAACTTCTTCCTGGGCTCCGAGCTGACCAGGGGCCCGTGGCCGGTGCGGCGCCTGGACATCGCCCGCATGAAGGCGACCTGTGACCGGGAACTGCGCGACATGGGCATCGCGCTGGACGACCTGGAGCAGCCCGTCGGCACCCTGTCCGGCGGCCAGCGCCAGTGCGTGGCCATCGCCCGGGCCGTGCACTTCGGCGCCCGTGTGCTGATCCTGGACGAACCCACGGCCGCCCTCGGCGTCAGACAGTCGGGTGTGGTCCTGAGGTACATAGCCGCCGCCCGCGACCGCGGCCTCGGCGTCGTCTTCATCACCCACAACCCGCACCACGCCTACATGGTCGGCGACCACTTCGGCGTGCTGCGCCTCGGCACCCTTGAACTCAGCGCCGAACGCGCCGGGATCACCCTCGAGGAACTGACCAACCACATGGCCGGCGGCGCCGAACTCGCCGCGCTCAGGCACGAACTGGCCCAGGTGCGCGGTGTGGACGTCGACGGACTGCCGGAGGAGGGGACCTCGCCGCACCGGCGGCCGGCGCGCCGGACCGGAACGGCTGAAGACACCGGCACGGGGAACCGGACGACCGGTCCCGTACGTTCACCAGGGTGTACGAGTCCGTACGAGGCACGGGGAGGCCGAGTTGACGAACGAGGCGCGACAGCCGGACAGGCCGGACGAGGCATACGAGCCGAACGAGGGCCGGGAGCGGCGTACGGCGGCACGGGAGCCGGCGCCGGACAGCGCAGCGACCGCGCGCCGTGCCCGGTTCGGCGCCCTGCCGGAGCGGGTCCGGCCCGAGGACACGGTGGAGACACGCCCCGCCGCGCCCAGGGACCCGGCACGCGACGCCTACGACCCCGACGAGTGGCTGGTCCGCTACTGCCTCTGAGTCGCGGGAGGCGCGCCGGCGGGCCGGAGCGGACCCCGCGCGGTCAGCCGGCCCGCACCTCCGCGACCGTCACCGGGCGGTGCTCGCGGAGGGACAGGGTGCACGCCTCGGCGATCCAGCCCGCCTCCAGGGCGTCCTCGACCGTGCAGGGGGAGGGCCGGGCACCCGCCACCAGCTCGGTGAACGCGGCGAGTTCGGCGCGGTAGGCGGCGGCGAAGCGGTCCATGAAGAAGTCGTGCGGGACGCCGGACGGGAAGGTCGCCCCGGGCTCGGCCGAGCGCAGCGGCAGCTTGTCCTCCAGGCCGACCGCCACGGAGTCCTCGAAACCGAGCAGCTCCATGCGGACGTCGTAACCACGGCCGTTGTGGCGGGAGTTGGAGACCGTCGCGAGCGTGCCGTCGTCCAGGGTGAGGACCGCGCCGACGGTGTCCGCGTCCCCGCCTCCCGGATGTGCGCGGCCCCCGGTTGCCGCCGGCCGCGTACACCTCGGTGACCTCGCGGCCGGTCACCCAGCGGATGACGTCGAAGTCGTGGACGGAGCAGTCGCGGAAGATGCCGCCGGAGGCGGCGACGTACGCGGCGGGCGGCGGCGCGGGGTCCAGGGTCGTGCAGCGGACCGAGTGCAGCCTGCCCAGCCCACCGCCGCGCACCGCCGCCCGGGCGGCCGTGAAACCCGCGTCGAAGCGGCGGTTGAATCCGATCTGCACCGGAACCCCGCCGCCCCGGACGGCCTCGAGCACCTCCAGACCCTCCGCCATGGTGCGGGCGACCGGCTTCTCGCAGAAGACCGGCACGCCCGCCGCCACCCCGGCCCGGATCAGCGCCGGATGGGCGTCCGTCGCCGCCGCGACGACCAGCCCGTCCACCCCGGCCGCGAGCAGCGCCTCCGGCGAGTCCGCGATCCGGGCACCGAACCGCTCGGCGGCGGCCTTCGCCGCGTCGGCGAACGGGTCGGCGACGACGAGGGATTCGACGGCGTCCAGCCCCGAGAGGGTCTCGGCGTGGAAGGCGCCGATACGGCCGAGGCCGAGGATTCCGATGCGCATGAGGCGGCAGCTCCTTGAGTGCGGTGGTACGGGAGGGGCGTGCCGGTCGAGGCCGCCCCGGTGCGTCCGGTCCCGGTCTCAGCCGCTCACCGGCCCGGGCGGCAGGTCGACCCACGTCCGGCTCTCGGCCGAGGCCACCATGGCGTCCAGCACCGCGGCCGCGCGCACCGCGTCCGCGAGGGTGGTGCCGTACGGTCTGCCCTCGGCGACGGAGCGCAGGAAGCGGTACGCCTCGATGACCTTCAGGTCGTCGTAGCCCATCGCGTTGGCCGCGCCCGGCTGGAACGCGGCGTACTCACCGTCGCCGGGCCCGACGAACACCGTGCTCACCGGCTGGTCCTGGTACGCCGTGCCGCGGCTCACCGCCAGTTCGTTCATCCTGCGGAAGTCCCAGAAGACCGCGCCCCGCGTGCCGTGCACCTCGAAGCCGTAGCTGTTCTGCTCGCCGACCGAGACCCGGCAGGCCTCCAGCACCCCGCGGGCGCCGGAGGCGAAGCGCAGCAGACAGCCGACCCAGTCCTCGTTCTCGACCGGACCCGGCTCGCCGCCGAGGGCCCGCGCGTGTCCGGCGGTGGCACCCGCCGGACGGGCCCGCTCGGGCACGAAGACGGCTGTGTCCGCGATGAGCGAGGCGATGTCGCCGGCCAGGAAGCGGGCCAGGTCCGCGCCGTGCGAGGCCAGGTCGCCGAGTACTCCGCTGCCGCCGCGCGCACGCTCATAGCGCCAGGTCAGAGCGGAGTCGGGATGGGCGGCGTAGTCGCTGAACAGACGGATGCGGGCATGGGTGACCGTGCCGATCTCCCCGTCGGCGATCAGGTCGCGGGCGGCCTCCACGGCGGGCGCGTTGCGGTAGTTGAAGCCGACCGTGCCCTGGACGCCGGCCCCCGCGACCGCATCGGCGACCGCACGGGTGTCCGCGCCGGTCAGCCCCACCGGCTTCTCGATCCACAGATGCTTGCCCGCCTCGGCCATCGCCACCCCGACCTCCCGGTGCAGGAAGTTCGGCACGGTGACGCTCACGGCCCGCACCCGCGGGTCGGCGGCCACCTCGCGCCAGTCGCGGGTGGCGTGCGCGAAGCCGAACCGCTCGGCCGCCTCCCCGGCCCGGCCCGGCACCTCCTCGGCGACCGTCAGGAGATCGGGGCGCAGTGGCAGTTGCGGATAGTGTTGCCCGACGCGGGCGTACGCCTGGGTGTGCACCCGGCCCATCCAGCCGAAACCGACGACGGCGACACCGAGCGCATCCACCATGACAGCACCTCTGCTCATGCCTGGACCGGTTCAACCCCTGTCGAGGTCACCTTTGTGCGGACATGGCGAGCGTGTCAATCAGGACGCGGCCGGCCGGCTCCCGCGCGGTGCCCCTCACAGATTGATCGCGTAGGCCTTGCGCAGCGTCTCGTGCACGGTCCACGTCGTACGGTCGCCCGCGCGCAGCACGGCCAGATCGCCGGGCCCCACCCGCAGCGTGGCGCCGCCCTCGACCTCGATCGTCGCGGACCCGCTGATCACCACGAACAGCTCGTCCGCCTCGGTGTCGGTGACCACGCCCGGCGTGATCTGCCAGACCCCGCGGAGCTGCCGGCCGTCCGCGGACTCCCACACCACCTTGCCCGTCACCTCGGGGTTCCCGGAGACGATCTGCTCCGGGTCGAGCGGCTCGGGTTCGAGTTCGGCGTCGGGGACGTGGAGAGCGAAGCTGTGCGTCATGCGGCGACCCTAACCAGCGGTGCCGCCGCACGGCCGTCGACAGTGTGTGCGGCATCGGGCCCGGCGGGCGGACACTTCGTCGCGCCGCCCGCGGCCGCCACCGCCCCGCGCGCGACGACGGCGGTGAGGGCACCCGCCCGGGTGCGGTAGGGTTGACCTGCGTGATCACGCGGCGGGACCGCGTGAGTGGGCAACGGGACGTGGCGCAGCTTGGTAGCGCACTTGACTGGGGTCAAGGGGTCGCAGGTTCAAATCCTGTCGTCCCGACTTGTGAGCACGCGGGTCAGGGGCCGTGCCGGAGTGATCCGGCACGGCCCCTCGATCATTTCCCGGGAGCTCCCGGCCCTCGATGACCCGAACGCCGGACTTCCGTGCGTGTCGGCCCGGGCCGCTCCGGAGGTACGCGTTCCGCGGGTTAGCGTCGACCGGCATGTGACGCGGGACTACGGGAGGCGGCGCGGTGTCGACGGTCGGGGCACGCACCAGGGCGACGAACCTGCCGATCGTCCTCGGCCTCTCCCTCGCCTTCGCCGTCACGGCCATCGACCCCTTGGTGCTCAGCCTCAACCTGCCGCAGGTGAGCCGGTCCCTTCACGTACCGACGCAGCTCCTGGGTCTGCTGAGCGGTGCGGCGACACTGGTGATGGCCGCCGCGGTCCTCGCCGCGGGCAGCCTCGGAGACGTCTTCGGACTCAAGCGGCTGCTGATGCTGGGACTCGTGGTCGTCACGGTCGTCGACCTGCTTTCGATGCTCTCGCCCGGCTACGGCTTCCTGCTGACGATGCGCTTCCTGGTCGGGCTGGGAATGACCGCGCTGCTGGGCATGCCTTTGGCCCTGCTGAAGGTCTCGGTGGAGCCGGAGCGGCGGCCGGTGGCCATCGGTGTGCTGATGGCCGTGAACATGGTCCTGTGCGGGGTGCTTCCCGCCTTCGCGGGCTGGGCGGTGGGGGCCCTCGGCTGGCGGTTCCTGTTCCTGATCGCCCCCGTGCTGTGCATGGTGTCGCTCTGGCTGACGGCCCGGTACGTCCCCGAGCCGCCGCGCCACCCGGGACGCCGCTTCGACGTGCTCGGCGTGACCTTGATCGGGACCACTCTGCTGACCCTCGTCGTCGGCCTCGCGGCGGCGTAGAACGGAGTCTCCCGGCCCGAGACCTGGGTGCCGCTGGCGATCAGCGTGATCGTCGCCGTGCTGTTCGTGCGGCATGAACGCAACGCTCGCGAACCCGCCCTGAACCTCACGCTGTTCCGCAGGGCACCGTTCAGCGTGGCCCTCTCGGCGACGCTCACCCTGAACCTCCTCGTCGCCGGACTCGGCATCGTGCTCGGCCAGTTCGGCAGCGCGATCCTGTCGCTGTCCCCCGAGGACATCGGCCTGCTCTTCCTGCCCGGCACCCTGCTGACCGCGGGTGTCGTGATCCTGGCCGGACGCCTGGTGGGGAAGTACACCCCGCGGCCGGTGATGGTCACCGGCCTGCTGGTGATGGCGGCGAGCGGACTGCTGCTGGCGGGCACCGCGGCTCCCGCCATGGCGGTGTGGCTGCTCGTGCCGGCCGTCTGGATGTGCAACCTGGGGTCGCTCGTCACCTCCACCTCGGTCTCCGAGACGGTGCTCTCCGAGGCGCCGCCCGGGCACTCCGGCACCGTGGCCTCCGTCCAGATGGCCTTCGCGATGACCGGGGCCGCGTTCGGGCCCACCGTCTACATCCTGCTCTTCGACCTCTTCTTCCAGCGACGGTGGCTGGCGGACGCGAAGTCACGCGGCCTGACGACGCACAACGCCGAACAGGCCGTGGACGCGGTGCGCAGCGGGATGGCGCAGAACCCGGGTGGCAGCGTCTACGACCCGAACCTGCTCCGGCAGGCTTCCGGGCTGGACATCGGCCTGGACTTCACCGACGGACTGCGCCTCACGATGCTGACGGTGAGCATCCTGCCGCTCGTCGTGGCCACGCTGGCCTGGCTGCTGATGCCCCGCCGCGGGAAGCCCCGGGATTAGGGGGCCTCTCCCCGATCTTCGTGGACCCACGAAGATCGGGGAGACGCCCCCAGGACCCGGTGGGGTGCTCCCGCTCGTCAGGTCAGGCGCTTGATCGGCGGGCACTCCCAGAGCGCGTCGACGACCGCCGGATGCGGCAGGTACATGCGCAGGGCGGCGTACCACGTGCCGTGGTCCGGGGTGGCCAGCCAGTTGGACTCCTCGGCGGCGCCCGGGGACTCCGGCCGCAGGTGAATGGTCAGGCTGCCGTCCGCGCCGGTCACCAGTCCGGGGTCCGGTCGCCGATGGAGTAGCGGCCGAGCGGGTTGGGGACCAGGTTCCGGTCCTCGCCGTAGACGGTGAGGGACCAGAAGGCGTCCACCGGAGGGAGACTTCCCGCCTCGAAGCGCAGTTCGTAGCGGCCGGTGGACAGCTTCGCGCCGTCCGCGTCGTGGAAGGCCGCCAGGTAGCACGACTCCTCGGGATCGTTGACGGCGATACCGACCAGGGACTGCTCCGCGGCCCGCCGCAGGAAGTCGTCACCGAACCGCCCCAACTGCGGCGGCGGGTACCGCCAGCCGTTGACGACGCGGGCCCATTCACCGCTGAGCAGTTGCTGTTCCAGCATGGGTACACCGGTGGCCGCCGCCCGGACCAGGCTCTGCCTGACGGACTCCGGCTGCGCCTCGACATCCAGCCCGGGCCCGATGCCGATCTCCGCGAACTGCCGCAGCAGGACCTCGTGGTGCGGCGGCGGCGGATTCTCGGCCAGCATCGCGTTCAGCGTCTTCCACGGCCCGAGGGGTCTTCGGCCGCGTCGGTCGGTTCCAGCACGTCGCGCCGGGCCGGAAGCGGTGCCGCGTCCTTGCCGAACAGGTGGAGCGGGACCAGCCGGTACCGGTCCTGGAGGGCATGGACGTTCGGGAGGTCCTGCTCACCCGTGACGAGGGTCCGTCCGACGATGACGATCCAGGGGCTCGGGGCGGTCGCCGTGCGACGCACGCCGTCGGGGAGGTCCCCGGTCCATCCCGGCCCGATGAGGGCGAAGTCGCCGGCGTGCGGACCGGTGGCGCGACCGCCCACGTAGTCGTAGTTGTCGGAGGTGATGCCGACCAGTTCGAAGGTGAAGTACCGGTCTCCCATGTCCGGGTGCGACAGGACGACGGGTTCCTCGCTCAGGTCGACCCAGGCGAAGGAGTACAGGGTGTCGTTGTTCGGGGAGAGGCCCTGCCGGTCGGAGGCGTCGAAGAGCTTCCGGGCGTGCCAGAAGTGGTTCACGGGCGCGTACGGCGTCATCTCGTCGTCCGGCTGCCGGGCCACCCACCGGTGGCGCAGGCCCGCGTTGTAGATGTACGGGAAGCCGTACACGAAGGCCTGCTCCCCGAGCGTGTAGGCGTACTCACGGCGCCAGTCGGTCACGTGGCCGGTCAGCACCGGCTTGACCGACTGCCACATCAGGGGCAGCGCGTGAGACGTCCTGCGGGCGTGCCCGGCCGTCGCCTTCGGGTGGCGTACGGCGTCCGCGGTGGCCCTGCCCGTCGCGACCGCGGCCCTGCCGATGGTCGACGCCACTCCCGTGACCTGGTGTCGCAGCCGTTCCCCGGTGCTGTTGATCGTGGCTTCGGAGGGCATAACCGTCTTCCCTTCCGGCACGGCGCCCCACATCGGTCGGCCGTACGGCAGACGACCGTCGGCAAGCGGTCCCGGCTCCTCCTGCGGGCCGACGGGCTGCGTCGTTCGCCGTGCCTCGTCGGATGTCGGGCGGGTTGCTCCATACGGCCGGACCCACTGATTCGAGTAGATCACCGCAGCTGGGGCCGGGCAACCGCGTGGGGCCCCGGGGCCGGCACGGCGTCTCGGGGTCCGCGGCCGGGACGGAGTCAGCCCCGGCCGGGTCCGCGAGCGGGGCCGCTCCGGGAGCAGGGCGGGTGCCCCGCCGGTCCGGCCGAGGTGCGGCCGTGCCCCGCGACGGGCGCGGGCGGGCAGGCGCCGGCAGCCATGTCGCCGGTGTCCGCCGTGCCCGACCGGACGGCCGGGTCCGAAGGCGGGGTCGACGGTCCGGTCCGAAGGCCGGGGCGAGGGTCGGGTCCCGACGGCGGGGCCCGAAGGCGGGGTGCACGGCGGGGTCCGGACGGCGGGGTCCGCTTCGCGGCCCGGGGGTTCAGTCCCCGGCGGCCGCCCACAGGCCGCGGACATGGCCGAGGTGCCGGGTCATGATCTCCCGCACGGCCTTCTCGTCCCGTTCCAGCAGTGCGTCCAGGAGTTCCAGGTGTTCCTCGGCGGAGGCGAGCAGCCGGCCCGCCTCGACCAGGGACGTCAGCCCGTAGAGCCGGGAGCGGCCGCGCAGGTCGGCGACCACCTCCACCAGGTGGGCGTTGCCCGCCAGGGCGAGCAGGCCCAGGTGGAAACGGTTGTCCGCCTCGACGTAGGCGATCAGGTCGCCGACCGCCGCGGCGGCGACGATCTCCCTCGCGGCCGGGCGCAACGCCTCCAGGGAGACCCGGTCGGCCGTACGGGCCAGCTCCACCACGGTGGGCGTCTCGATCAGGGCGCGGACGTGCGTGTACTCGTCGAGCTGCCGCTCGGAGACCGCGGTGACCCGGAAGCCCTTGTTCGGCACCGTGTCGACCAGACCCTCCTTCGCCAGGTCCAGCATGGCCTCGCGCACCGGCGTCGCCGACACCCCGAAGCGGGCCGCCAGCGAGGGCGCCGAGTAGACCTGCCCCGGCCGCAGTTCGCCCGCGATCAGCGCGGCCCGCAGCGCGTCGGCGACCCGCTCGCGGTAGCTGCTCCGCCGGCCGCCCAGACGAGGGAGCGCGGGTGCGTCCGCTTCCTGCGGTCTCTGTGCCATGTCACGCATCATCGAAGTCTAGAGGACGAACCCCTCCGGGAAGGGGTCGGACGGATCGAGCAGGTACTGGGCGGTGCCGGTGATCCAGGCGCGGCCGGTGAAACTCGGCAGCACGGCGGGGAGCCGGCCGACCCGGGAGGTGCCGAGCAGCCGGCCCGTGAAGCGGGTGCCTATGAAGGACTCGTTGACGAACTCGGTGTGCAGCGGGAGTTCGCCCCGCGCGTGCAACTGCGCCATGCGCGCGCTCGTCCCCGTGCCGCAGGGGGAACGGTCGAACCAGCCCGGGTGGATGACCATCGCGTGCCGCGAGTGGCGGGCGGTGGCGTCCGGCGCGTGGAGATGGACGTGGTGGCAGCCGCGGATCGACGGGTCCTCCGGGTGCACCGGTTCCGACTCCGCGTTGATCGCCCGCATCAGCGCGAGGCCGGCCGTCATGATGTCGTCCTTGCGGGCGCGGTCGAAGGGCAGGCCGAAGGCGTCGAGCGGGAGGATGGCGTAGAAGTTGCCGCCGTAGGCGAGGTCGTAGGTGACGGTGCGGCCGTCGGGGAGCGTGGCCTCGCGGCCCAGGTCCACCGCGAAGGAGGGCACGCTCCGCAGGGTCACGTCGCGCGCCGCTCCGTCCTCCACCGCCACCTCGGCGACCACGACCCCGCGGGGGTGTCCAGGCGGATCGTCGTCACCGGCTCCGTCACCTCCACCATGCCGGTCTCCACCAGCACGGTCGCCACGCCGATGGTGCCGTGCCCGCACATCGGCAGGTAGCCGGAGACCTCGATGTAGATGACGCCCCAGTCGCAGTCGGGCCGGGTCGGCGGCTGCAGGATCGCGCCGCTCATCGCGGAGTGCCCGCGCGGCTCGTTCATCAGCAACCGCTTGATGTGATCGCGGTGCTCCCGGAAGTACAGCCGCCGCTCGTTCATCGTCGCACCGGGCACGGTGCCGATCCCGCCCGTGATCACCCGGGTCGGCATGCCCTCGGTGTGCGAGTCGACGGCGTGCAGGACGAGCTTGCTGCGCATGCTCCGGCCTCTCTGTGGGGGGCGTCGGGCTGGTCGGACCACCCGCCGCGGCGTACGCGTCAGGCGAGACCGGCGGCCAGGGCCTTCTCGGTGGCGGCGCGGACGGCCGCCTCCTGTCCGGGCAGCAGCGGAACGCGTGGCGGGCGCACCGGGCCGCCGTACCGGCCGACCACGTCCATGGACAGTTTGATCGCCTGCACGAACTCGACCCGTGAGTCCCAGCGCAGCAGCGGGTGCAACTGCCGGTACAGCGGGAGCGCGGTGCCCAGGTCCCCGGCCGTGGCGGCGCGGTACAGCTCGGCCGAGGCGCGGGGGAGCGCGTTGGGGTAGCCGGCCACCCAGCCCTTGGCGCCCGCCACGGCGAGCTCCAGCAGGACGTCGTCGGCGCCGATCAGCAGATCGAGCCCGGGAGCGAGTTCGGCGATGCGGTAGGCGCGGCGGACGTCACCGGAGAACTCCTTGACACCGTGGATGTGCCCCTCGCCGTGCAGCCGGGCGAGGAGTTCGGGCACGAGGTCGACCTTGGTGTCGACCGGGTTGTTGTACGCCACCACCGGCAGGCCCGCCCGCGCGACCTCGGCGTAGTGCGCCAGCACGGACCGCTCGTCGGCGCGGTAGGCGTTGGGCGGCAGCAGCATCACGGCCGCACAGCCGGCCTCGGCCGCCTGCTCGGCCCACCGCCGCGCCTCGGCCGAACCGTACGCCGCGACGCCCGGCATGACCCGTGCGCCGCCGATCGCGGCGACGGCCGTCCTCACGACCTCGGCCCGCTCCCCGGGAGTGAGCACCTGGTACTCGCCGAGGGAGCCGTTCGGCACGACGCCGTCGCAGCCGTTCTCCACCAGCCAGGAGCAGTGCTCGGCGTACCGGTCGTGGTCCACCGACAGGTCCGCGCGGAGCGGGAGAGCGGTGGCCACGAGGATGCCGCGCCAGGGCGGCTCTGCTGGAGGGTCATGTGTGGTCCCCAATCCAATAGGGTGTGACATTTTACTGCTTGCCCGTCCCGAGCCGATGTGGTCGGTGCGGGTGCGGGTGCGGGTGCGGGTGCGGGCAGGTCAGTCCGGCTGCGGCTCCGGCAAAGCGGCCAGTACGCCGAGGGGTACCGGCCGGGCGAACGGCCGGCGTCCGGGAGTGAAGGGGCAACCGGTCAGTCCGGCCACCGCGGGGCCGCACATCCGGCCCTGGCACCAGCCCATCCCGGCGCGCGTCAGCAGCTTCACGGTGCGCGCGTCCCCGGCTCCGAGGTCTCCGGCCGCCGCGCGGACCTGCCCGGCGGAGACCTCCTCGCAGCGGCACACCGTCGTGTCGTCCGGCAGCCGGTCGGCCCAGTCCACGGGCGGCGCGTACACCGCGTCCAGCGCGGCGGCGAACGCCCGCAGCCGGGTACGGGCCCGGGCCGCCGCGGCCCATGCGTGCGGGTCCGGGGCGGTGCCGTGCAGGCGGGCGGCGATCGAACGGCCGGCGACGTGTCCCTCGGCGAGCGCGAGGTCCGCGCCGCCGATGCCGGTGGCCTCGCCGGCCGCCCAGACGCCCGGCACATCGGTGCGCTGCTCGGTGTCGACGCGGACGCCGGTCCCGGACAGGGTGCAGCCGAGCGCATCGGCCAGGTCGGTGTGGGGCAGCAATCCGTGCCCGACCGCGAGGGCGTCGCACGGAATGCGCCGGGTGGTGCCGGGCACGAGCCGCCCGTCCCGGCCCGGCGCGGCGACGGTGACCGCCTCCAGCCGGTCGGCGCCGTGCGCCTCGACCACGGTGTGCCGGACCAGGGGCCGCACCCCGTGCCGCAGCAACCGGGCCGCGTACCCGGCGCCTTCGGCGAGCTTGCCGGGCTGCCCGGCCAGTGCCGGAGCCCGCCGCAGCAGCGCCCTCGGACCGGCGGACTCCACCAGCGCGGCCACCCGGACGCCCGCCTCGGCGAGTCCGGCGGCCACGGGGAGCAGCAACGGGCCGGTGCCGGCTACGACGACCGTCCGGCCGGGCGGCACCAGTTGGCCCTTGAGCATGGCCTGCGCGCCGCCCGCGGTGACGACTCCGGGGAGCGTCCAGCCGGGGAAGGGCAGCACCCGCTCGTAGCCGCCGGTGGCGAGCAGCACAGCGTCGGCGCGTACGGTGACCCCTCCTCCTGCGCCGGGCCGCGCAGCGCGTGCACCGCGAACTCCCCGGACGCGGGAGACCGCTCCACGCACCAGACGTGATGATCCGTCAGGTGGGCGATGTGCCCGGTGGCCCGGTGCCGGTCCAGCGCGTCCCGCAGCCGTTCCCGGGTGCCTGCCCGAGGGCGCGGTGCGGGCCGGCGGCGTCCCGCCGGCGCGACCGCGGGCCGCCGGTGGATCTGGCCGCCCGCCTGCTCGGCCGCGTCGACCAGGGTCACCCGCACCCCGCGCGCGACAGCGGCGAGAGCGCCGGCCAGCCCCGCCGGGCCCGCCCCGATCACGACGAGATGCCGTCGCTCAGCCATCCTCGTGTCCCGTCCCCTCCTGTGTGCGGATCACATCGCCCGGTGCGAGCGGGACCAGGCAGGCCCGTTGGTTCGGGCGCCCGTTGACGGTCACCAGGCAGTCGAAGCACACCCCGATCCCGCAGAACACCCCGCGTGGCCGGCCCCCGCCGCGCGTGACGCGCCAGGAGGTCACGCCCGCCGCCCACAGCGCCGCCGCGACGGTCTGGCCGGGCAGCGCCGCCACGGGCCGGCCGTCGAAGGTCACGGTGAACGCGGCGGCCGGACGCGCCCCGGGCGGCTGCGAAGCGGTCACGGCGTCTCGCCTCCACTCACCCTCGGGGCGGTCCCGGTCGCGCCGAACCGGTCCGGGCGGAACGGACCGAGATCCAGTTCCGTCGCCTTCCCGGTCAGCGCCTGCGCGATCAACTGCCCGGTGCCGGTGGCCAGTCCGATGCCCGCGCCCTCGTGTCCGCAGGCGTGCAGCAGACCGGGCACGCGCGGGTCGGGGCCGATCGCCGGGACGTGGTCGGGCAGGTACGGCCGGAAGCCGGCGTACGTCCGCAGTGCGCGCACCCGCTCCAGGAAGGGGAACAGGCCGATCGCGCCCGCCGCGAGCGCCCGCACGGCCGGCAGGGACAGGGAGCGGTCGAAGCCCACCCGTTCGCGGGACGCCCCGATCAGGACCGGCCCGGCGGCGGTGCCCTCGACGACCGGCGAGGTCCGGAGCACCGCCGAATCGCTCGCCACGTCCGCCACGTAGTCGGCCGCGTACACCTTGTGCCGGATCAGCCGCGGAAGCGGCTCGGTGACCAGTACGAAGCCGCGCCGGGGGAGTACCGGGAGGTGAACGCCCGCCAGGGCGGCGAGTTCGCCGCCCCAGGTACCGGCGGCGTTCACCACGGCCGGGGCGTGGATGTCGCCCTGGGCGGTACGGACCCCGCGGACCGCTCCGTCCCGCCCGCGCAGCACGCCGGTCACGGGCAGGCCCGTGTGCAGCCGCGCCCCCGAGGCGCGGATCAGGTGGGCGGCGGCGAGGGCGGGCATGACCTGGGCGTCCTGCGGATAGAACACCCCACCCGCGGTATCGGGGGTCAAGTGCGGTTCCAGTGACGCCAGTTCCCAGGTGTCGGCTCGCACGGCGTCGACCCCCGCGGCCCGTTGGTGCTCGGCGAGGCCGCGCAGTGCGGCGAGTTCGGCCGGCGTCTTGGCGACGACGAGGCCGCCCTTGGGCTCGTACTCGATCGCCGGGCCGAACTCGTCCGCGAGACGCGCCCACAGTCCGGCGGAGAACAGGGCCAGTTCGAGTTCGGGGCCGGGGTCCTTGTCGGAGACCAGCAGGTTGCCCTCGCCGGAGCCCGTGGTGCCCCCGGCGACCGGGCCACGGTCCACCACGCTCACGTCGAGACCCGCCCGCGCGGCGTACAGCGCGCAGGCCGCACCCACCGCACCGGCCCCGACGACCACGACGTCACAGGTCGGTCGCATCGCCACACCAGTAATATGTCACATGACGCAGCGTCGGGAACAGGGCCCGGCGCGCACGCGATCCCGTCGCGGGGCGTCAGTCCAGTGTGGTCGGGGTCGGGGAAGGGGTCTTGCCCGCCAGCACCTGCTGCAGGCGCTGGGTGCCCTGCTGGACCGCCGTCTCCGTGCTGTCGTGATCGACGCCGGACGGGCCGCCGTTGGTGACCAGGATCCCCGAGGAGCCGACCCGGACGGCGGCCACGTCCAGCTTGAGCGTGACGGGCTCTCCGTTCGAGGTGCCCTGCACCGTCAGGGTGAGGCCCTGCCTGCCGTCCCCCACGGCGGGCAGCGGACTGCTCACGACCTGCACGGTCCGCTTGCCGCCGTCCGAACCGGTCACCGTGAACTGGTCGCAGGTCTCCGACAGGCTCTTCATCCAGTCCAGGGACTTCTCCAGCGAGCCCTTGCCGTAGTCGCCCACCTGGTACAGCAGCCGGGCGTCGCCCTGGGTGAAGCCGGTGAGCGCCGACGCCCCCACCGGGCGGCCCAGCAGCGTGTCCGAGTACAGGCCGTCCAGCAGCTTCTGGCAGTCCTGCGAGCTGGTCCTGCCGTTCAGGAACGAGGCGACGTCGACCTTGCCGGCCAGCAGCTTGTCGCGCCAGCTCGACGCGTTGTTCACCTGCGTCCACGCGTCCTCGATGTCGGCCTCGGTGATCAGCGCGGCCTTCGCCCCGTTCGTGGTCAGCGCCCGCGAGGCCGACGCGGACGGCGAGGAGGGCGACGGCGACTGGGACGACGAGGACAGCGAGGACAGTGAGGGGGAGGACGGGGACTGCTTCGCCGCCGGGGAGGCGGGCGCGGCCTCCGGCGACCCGGTGTCGCCCGCGCAGGCGGCGGTGACCAGCAGAGCCCCCGTCGCCAGCGCCGAGGCGAGAACACGTGCGGGGCGGGACGGACGGTCCATCGCGGCGGCCTCCTCAGAGCGCGGTACGTCCCTCCACATCAGCACCGGCCCGGCCGGCCGACGAGCGCAGTGCGGCGTTCGGGTGACCCCGGGCCGTCCGCCGTGTGGACGTCCCCTTGACGCCGCGGGACGCCCGATCGACACTCCGGCCGGCCGGACGTGCCTCGCTGTACCCGAGCGGCGCGGAGAGCCGGATCGAGGCCGTGGAGCGGATCTGTGCCGAGGACATCCGGCGGGCGGCGCGGCGCGCGGTCGAAGCCGGCGCCGATCCGGCCGGCCGGGCCGCCGCGCTGGAACAGCTGCTGGGCACGCTGGGCCGGCTGGAGCGGTACCTGGCGGGGGAGGAGTACCCGGTCGCCGGACGGCTGACCGCCGCCGACATCGAACTGTGGGCGGCACTCGTCCAGTTGGACACCGTGCACAGCCGTCGTCTCGACACCTCGGCCGTACGACGTGTCGCCGGCCACCCAGTGCTCTGGGGTCACGTCCGGCGGCTGACCGCCCGCCCCGCCTTTGCCGCACACCTCGACGGGTTCGTGTCCTCGGCCGAGTGAACCGTGCCGCCGCTTCGGCGGCGGGGCCTTCGGGACGGGCGCGGCAGGCGGGCTCTCGCCGGGGACGCGACGGCGGGGCCGGAGGACGTCTCCCTCCCCGAAGGTGACGTCCCCCGACCGCGCTCCCCCTGTGCCCGAATGTGGCCTGGGCCGCCAGGGTGCCGTACCCGGCCGGCCGGGCGCCTGAGTCGAGGGGTACTCAAGTCGCCCTGTATCAGAACTGAGCAGGCGCGCTCCTGTTCGTGTGACGACTCACGAACAGGACACGAAGACGCTGGAACTGCCCTGGCCGTTCACCGGGCGGGAGGACGAACTGGACCTGGTCCGCCGGGCGCTGACGGCCGGACGGCCGGGCATCGTGGTGACCGGGCCGGCCGGGCGGGGCAAGACCCGGCTGGTGAGGGAGGCGGTCCGGGGCCTGGATTGCGCCCGGGTGACCGGCACCCCCGACACCATGGGCCTGCGCTTCGCCGCGTTCGCGCACCTGCTGCCCGACACCGTCTCGCTGCACGGAGCGGTACGGCTCCTGTCCGGAGTGCGCCTCCTCGTCGTCGACGACGCCCATCTGCTCGACGAGGCCTCCGCGGCGCTCGTGCACCAGCTCGCCGCCCACGGCGGCACCCGGCTGGCGGTGACCGCCACCGATGGCGCTGCCGCGCCCGCCGCCGTCTCCAGACTCTGGACGGGGGAGCTGCTGCCCCGCCTGGCCCTGCCGCCGCTGCCCCGCGAGGACACCGACCGGCTCCTCGCGACGGCCGGACTCGAGCCGCTCACCACGGGCCGGCTGCACCTGCTGTGCCAGGGCGATCTCAGGCTCCTGCGCGACCTGTTGGCGGCGCTGCACCGCTCCGGCGCCCTGCTCGCCGCCCGGGCGGCGGCGGACGGGCGTGGCGCGGGCCGCTCCCGGTCACCGCGACCGTACGTGAGCGCCTGGCCGCCGTCCTCGACCGGTCCGACGCCGAAGAGCGCGAGACACTGCACCGGCTCGCCTTCGCCGAGCCCCTGCCGCTCGACCTGGACGGACTCGACCTGGACGTCCTCGAACGCCTGGAGCAGGACGGGCTGATCGACGTCGACGACCACGGCTCGGTCACCCTCGCCCACCCCCTGCACGGCCCGGCCCTGCGCGCCACCGCGGGCCCGCTGCTGGCCCGCCGGCTGGCCCGCACCCCGAACCGGTGCGGGCCGGCGCTCTCGGCCGAACGGGCCGCGCTGGAACGCCGGCTGGAGCGGCACGACGTACGGGCCGTGCCGACCCCGGTCGGCGACTGGCTGCTGTCCGAGGGGCTGGCGGTCCCGGGCGGCTATGCCGCCGTGCGCGCCCGGTACGCCCGGCTGCGAGGTGAGCTGCGTGAGGCGGCAGCCTGGGCACGCGAGGGCCTGCGCGCCGAACCGGAGGACGGCGTATGCGGTGCCGAACTCGACTTAGCGGCATGTCAATTCGGCGACATCAGGGGAACGGGGGTGTGGGCGGCGGCGGCACGGGGCGACATCGGGGCCGCCCTGGACCGGATCGCCGGGGACGAGGCGTCGGCGCTCTACGACGCCGTACGGCTGGGCGCGCCGGAGCGCGTCGCCGGGCGGCTGCCGGGCGAGGGGGTGTTCGCCCGGCACGCCGACGCGCTCGCCCGCGGCGACGGCCCCGCCCTGGACCGGGCCGCCGAGGCGCTGGCGGAACGCGGCTTCCTGCTGTTCGCGGCCGAGGCGCACGCGCAGGCCGTACCGGCCCACCGCGACCCGCGCGCCGCCCGCCTCTCCCGCACCCGGGCACTCGCCCTGGCCCGCCGCTGCCAGGGTGCCCGGACCCCGGCGCTCTCCGGACTCGTCCTCGGCGAACTCACCGCCCGGCAACGGCAGATCGTCGCCCTCGCGGCCTCCGGCCTCAGCAACCGGCAGATCGCCGAGCGGCTCACGCTCTCCGTCCGGACCGTCGGCAACCACCTGTACGGCGCCTACGCCCGCCTCGGCGCGAACGACCGCGGCGCACTGCCGGCCCTCCCGGACCTGCCGGCGGCGGAACCCGCCTGATGGCCGACCCCGCCGCACGGCCGCGAGGTGCGCACGCGCGCACCGGTCACGCGCCGTGCCTCCGATGGTGGACCCGTCCGGCCGCGCAGCGCCTTCGGCCCCCTCTCACGCCGCGCCGAACGCCGCGAAAGCCCACCCCGTCGCCTGGTGGACCGCGTCGGCCGGCTGGGTGGCGCGGGCGTCGCGGAGGGACTCGGCGAGGGAGAGGCCCGCGTCCAGGCCCTTGTGCAGGGCCAGCATCAGCGGCACCACGGCCGCGTCGTTGACGGGCGCGCTGCTCGCCACCACCCCGGCCGTGCCCAGCGGGAGCAACGCGGTGACGAGGCCGAGCAGTTCGTCCGCGCCGACCGAGGCGAGCCGGGCGGTGTCGCAGCTCGACAGGATGATCCGATAGGGGCTGCGGGCCAGGCGTTCGAAGTCGTGCACGATCAGCGGCCCGTCGGCCATCCGCAGCGCGGAGAACAGCGGGCTGTCCGCGCGGAACGTGCCGTGCGCGGCGATATGGGCGAGGGCCGCGCCGTCCAGGTGCTCCAGCACCCGGGGCACCTGCGCCGCCCGTCCCTCCAGCACCGTCGCCGCGCCGTACCGGCCGGCCAGCTCGGACACCTCCGCGCCGCCCGTCGCCAGTCCCGGGCCGCGGACCAGCAGATGCCGTCCGCCGCGCGGCGGGGCGGTCTCCCGGGCCCGCAGCCAACTGCCCGCCGACGGCGACACACTGAGCACCCGCTCCCGCAGCGAGGGCAGCAGCGCCCACGGCACCCGGTGCAGCGCGCCCGGCGGCACGATCACCACGGGGCCGGACCCGAGATGCGCCGCCGCGCCGCCCAGCAGCAGTTCCTCCAGGCGCAGGCCCGCCGCCTCCACCAGCGGCAGCCGCGCCTCGCCGCCCGGATGCGCGAGCCGGCGCAGCCCGGCCTGCACGTGCTCCGCCTCGGCCACCGCCTCCGCGAGCACCCCGCCCGCGAACCGCCGGACCCGGCCCTGTCCGCACAGCAGGATGTGCACCCGGCCGTCCACCACGGCGAGTTCGACCAGCCGCGCGTCCCCGAGACGGTCCAGCAGCCGGGCCGTGTCGAAGCGGTCGCCGTCGCCGGGCGAGTCACCGCGGATGTGGTGGGTGCGGGAGCGGATCTCCCGTTCCAGCCGACGCTGTTCGCGCTCCAGGGCGGGCACCGCGCGACCCTCCATCCGCGCCTCCTCCGCGCGGGCCGCTATCTCGCGGTAGGCGGTGATGCCACCGAGCAGCGCCGGATCGGCGGGCGGCCGGGCGGGCGGCGCGGCCAGCACGGTCGCCCGCCAGCGCTCGCTCCACTCCAGGAGCCGCCGCGGGCCGCCGTGCGCCAGACTGACCTCCTGGGCCAGCGCGGCCAGTTCCGCGCCCTGCGCGGTGGCCCGGGCGCGCAACTCGGAAGCACCGAGAGTCATCTGATGGTCGTCGAGCTCGGCCAGCCCCCGCCGGCAGGCGTGCAGCACACCGCGCCCCGATCCGGCCGCCCGGGCGCGCAGCGCCTGCGCCACCCAGCCCGTCACCCTGGCCGGCGGCGGACCGGTGTGCCGGCTGCGCGCGGCGGCCGCCAGATGCCGCTCCGCGTCCGCCGTCCGGCCCAGCGTCAGCGCGATCCGTCCGGCGAGCAGCGAGGCCTCCGGCGCGGCCGGCGAGCCGAAGGAGGCCAGCCGCCCGGCGACCCGTGCCGCGTCCGCGACCAGCCGCCCCGACCCGGGCCCCGCGGCCGCCCGCGCCTCGGTCAGCACCAGCCGGGCGTGCGTCTCCCACCAGGTCCGCCGCTGCCTGGCGAACAGCCGTACCGCGTGGGCGGCGCGATCGGTCGCGACGTCCGCCTTGCCGGCCGAGCGGGCGGCACGCGCGGCGGCCAGCAGCAGCTCCGCCTTACGGGTGGACTGGCCGCCGATCCGGTCCAGCAGCGCGATCGCGGTGTCCGCCTCGGCGAGCGCCTCGGGTGCGAGACCGGCGGCCATCAGCACCTCGCAGCGCCGCACGGACAGCATGAAGGTGGGCGTGCCGAGTTTGGCGTAGCGCTCCTCCGCCTCGTCCAGCAGCCGCAGCGCGGCCGGAATGTCCCCGGAGCGGAACGCGGCCAGGCCCCTGCTCTCCACCGCGTCCGCCTTGTCGTGCTCCTGGCCGGTGGTGTCCCACAACCGCTCCGCCGCCGTGAAGTCGGCGACCGCCCGGTCCACCGCCCCCAGCGCCAGATGCACCGTCGCCCGCAGGGTCAGCGCCCGCGCCGTCCAGATACCGTCACCGGCCTGGCGCAATGCGGGAAGGGCCCGCCGTACGTCCTCCAGCGCCTCCCGGTGGTTCCCCAGCACCCACCACACGTAGGCCCGCCGGTACCGCACGCGTGCCCTGGTGTGTCCGCTGCCCCGTGCGACCCCCTGCTCGAACGACGCCAGCCCCTGCCGGGTGCGCCCCGCGTGCACCAGTGCGACCCCCAGGGTCGCCAGCACGTCCGCCTCCCGCTCCGCCGACTCGGCGCGCGCGGCCAGGTCCCGGGCCCGGCGCAGATGCCTGAGAGCGATCCGGAGATCGCCGAAGTCCCGCTGCCAGATTCCGAGCACCTGGTGCGCGACGCTGGCGTGCAGCGGCGGCGGGCCGGTGTGCAGCACGTGTTCCGCGCGCGCCCGGGCCTCGCCCGGATCGGCGAACACCATGGGCAGCAGTTCGAGCACCGACTCCGTTCCCGCTGTCACCCCTCGCATGGTAGTGGCCTGCGCGAACCCGTCCCACGGGTGCGCCGTCGTCACGTGCGGCCGTACCCGCCGCACGCGGCGGCGGCGTCAGGCTGTATCAATCGGTCGTCGGCCGACTCTGACTGTCGGACACCGTCTCAGGGGGAGGACACAGCATGGCACCTCAGCGATTCCACGAACAGTTCGACCACATCCAGGGCGCGATGCCGGGCATCGCCCTGGCGATGGGGCCGGACGACGACGCGGAGTTCCTCTACGAGAAGGGCGTCGTCCTCGCCCGCGACGGCGAGGAGGCCCGGCTGGTCGAGGACACCGTGCGCGGACACTTCACCGAGACCCGGGGCCTGGTCCCGGACCACGTGCGCCGGACGGGCCCGGCGGCCAACCGCACCGGCGTCACCCGGATCCGGGTCGGCGACCCCACCCTGGGCGAGGACGTCGTCCCGCACGCCCTGGGCGCACTGCGGGAGGCCGAGGGCCGCCAGGGCCGCCGCCTGGTCAGCCGCAACCACGTCGTGCACATCGCGGTCAACGCCTGCCCCGGCGACGAGCCGGTCCCCGCGCCGCGCAGCGAGCCGCCCAACCCGGCCCCGGTGGACGCCCCGTACGACTCGGACACCGCCGTCGGCGTCCTCGTCATCGACACCGGCCTGGTGCACGACCACGGCTCCTACCCGCTGCTCGCCCACACCACCGGCGACCCGCAGGACAGCGAGACCGGCCCCGACGGCGTGCTGCGGCAGTACGTCGGGCACGGCACCTTCATCGCCGGGATCGTCGCCGCCGTCGCCCCCAACACCGACGTCACCGTGCGCGGCACGCTCGCCGACGCGGGCGCCGTCCTGGAGTCGGAGTTCGGCGCCAAGCTCTTCGACGCCGTCGACCAGGGCGGCTGGCCCGACATCATCAGCCTCTCGGCCGGCACGTCCAACGGCCGCACCGACGGTCTGCTCGGCCTCGACGGGTTCATGCGGGAACTGCGCGAACAGGGAACCCTGTTGGTCGCCGCCGCCGGCAACAACGCCAGCGGCAACCCGTTCTGGCCGGCCGCCTACGCCTCCCTGCCCGAGTACGAGGACTGCGTGCTGTCGGTCGGCGCGCTGCGCGGTGACGGCGAGTCCGGCGCCTGCTTCAGCAACCACGGGCCCTGGGTGCGGGTCTACGCCCCCGGCGAGCGCCTCACCAGCGCCCTCACCGGCTTCCGCACACCGGTGCCGTACGTCTACCAGCACTCCACCTACGACGCCTGCCGGTACGGTTCCGGATACCTCTGCACCTGCCAGTACCCGCGGCACACGGGCGTGTTGAGCGAGGCGCGGGAGAGCACCGCGGGCAAACCCGACCAGGTGATGTTCGACGGGCTGGCGCAGTGGAGCGGCACGTCCTTCGCCACCCCGGTCGTCGCCGGCCTCGTCGCCGCCCACATGACGGCGCACAAGGAGCGTGATCCGCGCGTGGCCCGAACCCAACTGCTCGGCTCGGTCACCGAGTCCGCCGAGGTGCGGAGGGCGCACGTGCCGGTGCTTCGGCCGCCCACCTGGCGACCGACCCCCGTCGCGATCCCGGTCCGGCCGGTATGAGGGCCGGAACGCTCCTCTCCACGGCGTACGATGACGTGCCGTACACGAGGGGTGGAGCCGTGGACCGAACAGAGGTCGGCGCGCTGGTCCGGTCCGCGGTCGACGGCGACGCGGCGGCCTGGAAGGCGCTGGTGGAGGGAATGAGTCCGCTGGTGTGGTCGGTGGTGCGCGCGCACCGGCTCTCCGACGCCGACGCGCACGAGGTCTACCAGACCGTGTGGTTCCGTTTCGCCCAGCACCTCCATCGCCTGCGGGAACCGGACAAGGCGGGTTCCTGGCTGGCCAGCACCGCCCGTAACGAGTGCCTGAAGGTGCTCAAGGGGCTCACCCGGCTGACGCTGACGGACGATCCGCAGGTGCTGGACCGGGCCAGCGAGGAGCGGACGCCGGAGCAGTCGCTGATCGACTCAGAGGAAGAGGCCGCGCAGGCCGAGCGGATCCGCCGGCTCTGGCAGGAGTTCGAGGCGCTCGGCGAGCGGTGCCGGCAGTTGCTGCGGGTGCTGATGGCCTCGCCGCCGCCGAGCTATCTGGAGGTGTCGGCCGCCCTCGGCATCGCGGTCGGCAGCATCGGTCCGCTGCGCCAGCGCTGTCTGCGCCGGCTGCGGGCCCGGATGGACGCCCGGGAGGCGGCATGAGCGGCAGCCACGACGACGACGCCTTCCCCGAGGAGGGCTTGGACGACACCGGATTCGACGAGGCCCCGCTGGAGGAGGAGCTGCGCCAGGCGGCCGCCGTGCTGGACCCGGTCCCGGCCGAGCTGCGCCAGATCGCCCTGGGCGCCTACGCGCTGCACGACCTGGACGCCGACATCGCCGAGCTGACCTTCGACTCGCTGGTGGACGCGCTGCCGGTCCGGGGCGTACCGGACGCGCCGCGGATGCTGACCTTCCGCGCGGGCGGTGTGACCGTCGACATCGAGGTCACCGGGGAGGGCCTGATCGGCCAGGTACTGCCCCCGGGCCCGGCCCGCGTCGAGGTCCTGGGCGGCCCCCGGGCGGCCCGCCCCGTCACGGTCGACACCCTCGGCCGCTTCACCAGCGACACCCCGCCCACCGGCCCGTTCGCACTACGGCTGCGCACCGACGGCCAGGTGGTCGTGACGGAGTGGCTCCGGGCCTAGGGGGCGTCTCCCCGATCTTCGTGGGTCCGCGACGCCCGGCACGGCATCTCGCCGCACGGCCGAACCGCCCACGTACGCCCGGTACGAGGGCGACTCGGCCGCACGCCGAGGCACCGCACCGGACGCCGCGGCCCGATCCACGAAGATCGGGCAGACGCCCCCTGGGGACGCGTCCGCGGGACGACCGCGGGGCCGGGTACTTCTGCGGGACGGCCACGGCCCCGGGCCTGCCTGCTGGACGGCCGCGGGGCCGGGCCTGCCTGCTGGACGGCCGCGGGCCCGGGTTCGTCTGCGGGATGGCCAAGGCTCTGGGTACGCCTACGGGAGGGCCACGGCCCCGGGTTCGTCTGCGGGATGGCCAAGGCTCTGGGCACGTCTATGGGACGGCTGTGGGCCCGGGTTCGTCTGCGGGACGGCCGCGGGCCCACAGCCGCACGTCTGCGGCTCGTCCGGTCCGGTCACCAGGTGACGGGCAGGGTCCGGGGACCGCGGATCATCGTCTTGTGCCGCCATCGGACCTGGTCCGGTGGGACGGCGAGGCGCAGGACGGGCAGGCGGTCCAGGAGTGTGTCGACGAGCAGTTCGGTCTGGAGCCGGGCCAGGACGGCGCCGGTGCAGTAGTGCGGTCCGTTGCCGAAGGCCAGGTGCGGGTTGGGACGCCGGTCCGGGTCGATGAGGTCGGGGTCCGGGAAGACGGCCGGATCGCGGTTGGCGGCGAGGTAGGAGACGTACACTGGTTCGCCCGCCGCGATCCGGTGACCGCCGACCTCGACGTCCTCCAGGGCGATCCGGGCGAGTCCGACCGTGCTGCGGTGCGGGATGTGGCGCAGCAGTTCGTCGAGCACGGGACCCCGCTCCTCGGGGCGCGTGCGCACGCGTTCCATCAGCTCCGGGCGGGTCAGCATCAGGAACAGCATCTGGCCGCAGTTGTGGGTGACCGCCTCCCCGCCGATCTGCAGCGGCCCGGCGAGGCCGACGGCCTCCTCCTCGCTGATCTCGCCCCGGGACACGGCGGCCCCCAGGAGCGAGTAGACGTCCTCGTCCGTGCTGTGCGCGCGGGACCGGACGGCCGTGGTGATCCAGCCGTACAGGCCGGTCTTCGCGGTCCGGGCGGCCTCGGCGCCGCCGGAGGTGGAGATGATCTGCCGGGTCCAGGCGTGCACCTGCTCGCGGTCGGCGGGCGGCACGCCCATCACCTCGCTGACGACCGTGATGGGGAACGGCTCCAGCACCCGCTCGACCAGGTCGGCGGGCGGCCCGTCGCGTACGACGCCGTCCATCAGCTCGTCCAGGATCCGCTGAGCGCGGGGCCGCAGCCGCTTCATGGCGCTCACCGTGAAGGCGCCGGCGACCGGCTTGCGCAGCCGGTTGTGCTCGGGCTGGTCGGCCCAGGCCAGCGAGCCCGGCCGGGGCGCGAAGTCCGGTGCCAGCCGAGTCACCTGACGGCGCGCCACCTCGGCACGGCTGAAGCGCGGATCGTTGGTGACCAGCTTGACGTCCTCGTAGCGGGTGGCGAGCCACGCCCACCCCTCGCCGAACGGCAGCCGGATACGGGTCAGCGGGCCCTCGCGCATCAGGCCGGTGAGGACTGGGTCGAAGTCCGTCCCGTCCAGGTCGAGCGGCAGCCAGTCGCGCACCGGCGGCGGCCAGTCCCGCTCGGGCGGCGCGGCCCGGCCGGTGAGCGTGATCTCCTCCGTCATGCCCACCACCTTCGTACGCGCCCCGCCCGCTGTCCTGCGGGAGTGCTCCAGCCGGAGGGCCCCGGCCCGCGGCGGTGACGGACCCGCCGCTACACGGCGTCCACGAGCGCGGCCAGCGCCCCGGCGAGGTCCTCGAGACCCGGTCCGGCGGGGCCGCCGGGCTCGGTCATGTAGGTGTCCCGGCGGATCTCCACCATCAGCGCGCTCACCCGCGCCTCGCGCCCGTAGTAGTCCAGCGGTACGTAGGTCCCGCTGAACGGGCTGTCGAGTCCCGTCTCCCCGCACCCGGCGAACGCCTCCAGGGCCGCCTCGCGCAGCCCCGAGGGCGTGTGGAAGGCGTCCGTGCCCAGGCAGACGGGCGGCCGCGGTCCCGCACCGTGCAGCTCGTACGGCAGGGCCTCGCGCGGATAGGAGTGCACGTCGATCACGATCGCGCGCCCGGTCGCCGCCAGCCGCCCGGCCACCGCGTCGGTCATCGCGCGCGCGTACGGCTCGAAGTACCGCTCGACGAGCGGTCCGGGGTCGGTGTCCGCGGCCCGCAGCACACCGCGGTGCGTGGTCCCGGTGTACACGGCTCCCATGCCCACGGCGAGCATCTCCTCCCGCTCGTCCGGGAACCGCTCCGGGTCCACGACCAGCCGGGACAGCCGGTTGACGAACCGCCAGGGGCGGTTCCGGCGAGGGCCGCCGCCCGCTCCGCGATCCGGGCGGTGTGCGCGTCCGTGATGTGGTCCAGTTCCCGTTCGAGCGCGGCGTCGTCCAGCACGATCCCCTCGCGGACGTCACCCGGTATCGCCCGCGACGAGTGCGGCACGTGCAGCAGCACGGGCGACTCGGCGGCTCCGGGCAGGAGTTCGAACGCGGGGGTGTACGGGGTCACGGGCAGCTCCACGGGCGTCGGACGGACGGGGCACGATCAAGGTGCCACACGGCACTGACATTGATGCTGATACTCGGGTTCCGGCAGGTCGTGACTCGGGCACTGACTGACGCCAACGCCCTCCGTGCGGCGGCGGAGCCACCCCCGGCACGGCTCCGCCCCGGCCGGGGGTACCGGCCGGGGCGGAGGCTCACTCACGGCGGCGGCTGAACCGCCGCGTACCTCAGCTCAGCGAGGCGAGGGCGGAGTTCCAGGTGGCCGACGGGCGCATGACCGCGTCCGCCTTGGCCTTCTCGGGCTGGAAGTAGCCGCCGATGTCGGCCGGGCTGCCCTGCACGGCGATCAGCTCGTCGACGATCTTCTGCTCGTCGGCCGCGAGGGACTCGGCGAACGGGGCGAACGCCTTCGCCAGGTCGGCGTCGTCGGTCTGGCCGGCCAGCTCCTGCGCCCAGTACAGGGAGAGGTAGAAGTGGCTGCCGCGGTTGTCGATGCCGCCGAGGCGACGGGTCGGGGACTTGTCCTCGTTGAGGAAGGTCGCCGTGGCGCGGTCGAGGGTGTCGGCGAGGACCTTGGCACGGGTGTTGCCGGTGGCCGCCGCGTACTGCTCGAGGGACGGCACCAGGGCGAAGAACTCACCGAGGGAGTCCCAGCGCAGGTAGTCCTCCTTGACGAGCTGCTGCACGTGCTTCGGGGCGGAGCCGCCGGCACCGGTCTCGAACAGACCGCCGCCCGCCATCAGCGGGACGACCGACAGCATCTTGGCGCTGGTGCCCAGCTCCAGGATCGGGAACAGGTCGGTCAGGTAGTCACGCAGCACGTTGCCGGTGACCGAGATGGTGTTCTCGCCGCGGCGGATGCGCTCCACGGACAGCTTGGTGGCCTCGACCGGCGACATGACCCGGATGTCCAGGCCCTCGGTGTCGTGCTCCGCCAGGTACTGCTCGACCTTGGCGATCAGGTTGGCGTCGTGGGCGCGGGTGGCGTCCAGCCAGAAGACCGCCGGGTCGCCGGTGGCGCGGGCGCGGGTGACGGCGAGCTTCACCCAGTCCTTGATCGGCGCGTCCTTGGTCTGGCAGGCGCGGAAGATGTCGCCGGCGGAGACCGTCTGCTCGATCACGACGTTGCCGGCCTGGTCCACCAGGCGGACGGTGCCGGTGACCGGGATCTCGAAGGTCTTGTCGTGGCTGCCGTACTCCTCGGCCTTCTGCGCCATCAGACCGACGTTCGGGACCGAGCCCATGGTCGACGGGTCGTAGGCGCCGTTGGCGCGGCAGTCCTCGATCACGGCCTGGTAGACGCCGGCGTACGAGGAGTCCGGCAGCACCGCGAGGGTGTCGGCCTCCTGGCCGTCCGGGCCCCACATGTGACCGGAGGTGCGGATCATGGCCGGCATCGAGGCGTCGACGATGACGTCGGACGGCACGTGCAGGTTGGTGATGCCCTTGTCGGAGTCGACCATGGCCAGGGCCGGGCCCTCGGCCAGCTCGGCGTCGAAGGAGGCCTTGATCTCGGCGCCCTCGGGCAGCGACTCGATGCCCTTGAGGATGCCGCCCAGGCCGTCGTTCGGGGTCAGGCCGGCGGCGGCGAAGGTCTCGCCGTACTTCGCGAACGTCTTCGGGAAGAAGGCGCGCACCACGTGGCCGAAGACGATCGGGTCGGAGACCTTCATCATCGTGGCCTTCAGGTGCACGGAGAACAGGACGCCCTCCTCCTTGGCCCGGGCGACCTGCGCGGTCAGGAACTCGCGCAGCGCGCCGACGCGCATCACGGAGGCGTCAACGACCTCGCCCTCGAGGACCGGCACCGACTCGCGCAGGACGGTGGTCGAGCCGTCGTCGCCCTTGAGCTCGATGCGCAGCGCACCGGCCTCGGAGATCACCACGGACTTCTCCGTGGAGCGGAAGTCGTCCACGCCCATCGTCGCCACCTCGGTCTTGGAGTCCGAGCTCCAGGCGCCCATGCGGTGCGGGTGGGTCTTGGCGTAGTTCTTCACTGAGGCGGGGGCGCGGCGGTCGGAGTTGCCCTCGCGCAGGACCGGGTTCACCGCCGAGCCCTTGATCTTGTCGTAGCGGGCGCGGATCTCGCGCTCCTCGTCGGACTTGGGGTCGTCCGGGTAGTCCGGCAGGGCGTAGCCCTTGCCCTGCAGCTCGGCGACGGCGGCCTTGAGCTGCGGGATGGACGCCGAGATGTTCGGCAGCTTGATGATGTTCGCGGCGGGCGTCTTGGCCAGCTCGCCCAGCTCGCTCAGCGCGTCGGGGATGCGCTGGTCCTCGTCCAGGTACTCCGGGAAGACGGCGATGATGCGCCCGGCCAGCGAGATGTCGCGGGTCTCCACGGGCACCCCGGCCTGCGAGGCGTACGCCTGGATCACCGGCAGGAACGAGTGCGTCGCGAGGGCCGGGGCCTCGTCTGTGTAGGTGTAGATGATGGTCGAGTCAGTCACCGGGTGCTCCGCTCCACGTCTGCAACATTGCTCGACATCAAGATATCTCGTGATCGGGCCGGGCTCGACAGGGGTCCCGGCCGGAAATTCGTGCCGCCCCGGTGCAACCGATCCCGCCTTCTTGTGGTCATGACAAACGATCACCACTGACCACGCGTGATCGCACTCAGACCGGCGGCCGGAACCGACCACCCGGCCGCCCGACCGAAAGCGGACCATGAGATATCGCACCAGAGTGACGGCCCCGGCGGCCGCCCTGATCGGCACGGCCGCGGCACTGACGACGGGCACCCCGGCCCAGGCGAGCCCCGCCGGCCCCGGCGCGACGGCGCGCAGGGCGGTCCGCACGGCGGCCGTCCTCGGCCCCGAGACCCTCGGTGACCCCGTCTTCCCCACCCTCGGCAACAAGGGCTACCGCGCCACCTCCTACCACCTGGACCTGGCCTGGGACGCCACGGCCAGGAAGGTCGACGCGACGGCCACGCTGAAGATACGCGTCGACCGCCCGCTCAGCCGCTTCTCGCTGGACGCCCTCGGCCTCGACATACGCACCGTGTGCGTCGACGGCGCCACCGCCGCCTTCGCCCAGGTGGACGAGAAGCTGCGCATCACGCCCGCCAAGGCCCTGCCGCCGGACGCGCTGGCCACCGTGACCGTCGCCTACTCCGCCGACCCGCGCCGCGCCCTCGCCCACACCGCATGGGTGCCCACCCCCGACGGCTTCGCGACCTGCCCGCAGCCGAACTCCGCGCACACCGTCTTCCCGTGCAACGACCACCCCTCGGACAAGGCGGACTTCACCTTCCGCGTCACCGTCCCCAGCGGCCTGCGCGCGGTGGCGAACGGCCTGCTCACCGGCACCGAGACGCTCAGTGGCGGCCGCACGGCGTACTCGTACCGCTCGGCCTCCCCGATGGCCACCGAACTCGTGCAGATCACCGTCGGCGACTACGTGGTCAAGGACCGCCAGGGCCCGCACGGCCTGCCGCTGCGCGACGTCGTGCCCGCCGCCCGCGCCGCCGCCCTGGAACCGTCCCTCGCCCTCACCCCCGGCCTCGTGACCTGGCTGGAGGACCGGCTGGGCGCCTACCCGTTCGAGACGTACGGCCTGCTGCCGTGCAACTCGGACGACCCCGCGGCCTTCGACTTCACCGGCCTGGAGACCCAGACCCTCACCCTGTACAAGCCGAACTTCCTGCTCCAGCCGGAGAAGAGCATCGGCTCGCACATGATGCACGAGCTGGTCCACTCCTACTTCGGCAACCTGGTCAGCCCCGCCACCTGGGCCGACCTGTGGCTGAACGAGGGCCACGCGGACTACTACGGGCTGCTCTACCGCTACGAGCGCGGCTGGGCCGACTCCCTCGGCCTGACCACCATGGAAGCCCGGATGAAGGACACCTACGCGCGCGGCGACCAGTGGCGCCACGACTCCGGCCCGGTGGCGTCCCCGAACGCGGTGAACCTCTTCGACAGCCAGCGCTACCTGGGCGGCGTCCTCGTCCTGTACGCCTTCCGGCAGCTCGTCGGCGAGCAGGTGTTCAACACCGTCGAGCGCACCTTCCTGGAGCGCTTCCGCGACTACTCGGCGACCACCGCCGACTACATCGACGTCGCCTCCGAGGTCTCCGGCCAGGACCAGTCCGGCTTCCTGCGCGACTGGCTCTACGGCACCAGGACGCCCCGCATGCCCGGCCACCCCGACTGGACGGTGAACCCGGTCGCCTCGTCCTTCGCGGCGCCGCACAGCAAGCGCGGCGGCCACCGGCACGACAACTCGGCCACGCTCTGATCAGCGGTGGCGGGCGGCGTCCGGTCCGGCGCCGCCCGCCACCTCGCGCTCGATCCACCGGCAGATCACGTCCACGACGTACACGTGCTCGGCGCGGCTCAGCTCCCGCCCCCGGGGATCCCGTGCCAGCGCTGGAGGCAGCTCCGGCAGCAGGTCGCCGTGGCATGCTGGGCGACGAACACCGGATGCCCCCGGTACGGCGTCTGCCTGCCGTCGTTGCGCGGCCGCGCCGGGGCCAGCCGCGCGGCGACCAGGTCGTAGGCGTGCCACCGGACGGCCGCCGGTCCCTTCTCGGCCGCGACGGCCAGCTCCCGTCCGCGCAGACGGAACTTCGCCCGGAACGGCTGACGCGCGATCGCGTCGAGGCGTGCGTCGAGGGAGCGGGCGGCCGGGTCCGGCGGCGGAGAGGTCATGGCCCTTCGAGGGTATGCCGCCCGCCGCCCCCGGGTCCTACTCGGCCACCGCCGGCGCGTGCTCCCCGGCGCCGCGCTGCTGCGGTATCACCACCGCGCCCTGCTGGAGGGCCACCGTCCTGGTCGGGGACGGGATGCGGATGCCCTCTGCCCGGTAGCGGCGGTGCAGGCTCTTGATGAACTCGTGCTTGATGCGGTACTGGTCGCTGAACTCGCCCACGCCGAGGATCACCGTGAAGCCGATGCGCGAGTCGCCGAAGGTGTGGAAGCGGATCGCGGGCTCGTGGTCGGGAACGGCCCCCGTGACCCCGGTCATCGTCTCGGCGATGACCTCATGGGTGACGCGCTCGACGTGGTCCAGGTCGCTGTCGTAACTCACGCCCACCTGCACCAGGATCGTCAACTGCTGCTCGGGACGCGTGTAGTTGGTCATGTTGGTCTTCGCGAGCTGGCCGTTGGGGATGACCACCAGGTTGTTGGAGAGCTGGCGGACCGTCGTCTGGCGCCAGTTGATGTCCACCACATAGCCCTCCTCGCCGCTGGTGAGCCGGATGTAGTCGCCCGGCTGAACGGTCTTGGAGGCGAGGATGTGGATGCCCGCGAAGAGGTTGGCGAGAGTGTCCTGCAGGGCCAGCGCGACGGCCAGACCGCCGACACCCAGGGCGGTGAGCAGGGGCGCGATGGACACGCCGAGCGTCTGCAGCACCACCAGGAAGCCGATCGCCAGCACCAGCACCCGGGTGATGTTCACGAAGATCGTGGCCGAACCGGCCACACCCGAGCGGGACTGGGTCACCGACTGGACCAGGCCCGCGATCACCCGGGCCGCGGACACCGTCACCACGAGGATCAGCCACACCTCGAGGAACTGGTCGGTGTGGTGCTGGACGGTCCGGGTCAGCGGCAGCACCGCGGCGGCCGCCGCCGCGCCGCCCGCGATCGCCGCCCACGGGACGACGGAGCGCAGCGCGTCCACGATGACGTCGTCACCGCTCCAGCGGGTCCGCTTGGCGTGCTTGCCCAGCCACCGCAGCACCGTGCGGGACAGGAAGGCCAGCAGCAGCCCCGCGGCCACGGCTATGCCGGCGACGACCAGGTCGTGCAGGGTCAGGGCGCGGTTCACCGGTCACCTCCGGGGCGGGAAAGGGCGGTGCGGAGCCTGGAGTGAAGTCTCGTCACGTTGTCACCTGCTCGATGTCCGTACATGTGCGATCGCGCCGCCGCCGACCTCGTCGGCGCTCGGCGCGATCGCTCATCCTGCCGTATCCGGCGGCCCGGTTCGCACCGGGACGGCGCGGATCAGACGATGCCCTCCGCCAGTTCGGCCTGGTCGCGGTCGTCACCGTAGGCCGCGGTGGTGGGTGTGCCGTACGAACGGCGGGCGACGTACCACCAGACGCTGGCCAGCACCAGCACGACCACCAGGGCCACGGCCGCGTAGTTCATCGTGTCGACGGTGACCGGCGAGGACTGCGGCAGGCAGAACAGGACCGTCACACAGGCCACCCAGACCACCGCGATCCAGCCGACCGGCCGGCTCCAGCGGCCCAGGTTCCACGGACCCGGCCGGAACCGGTCGCCGGCGCGCAGCCGCAGCAGGACGGGAATGGCGTAGGCCGGGGTGATGCCGATGACGTTGATGGCGGTGACGGCGCCGTACGCCGTGGCCGAGTACAGGGACGGCAGGGCGAGCACACCGGCGACGATCACCGACAGCCAGACCGCCGCGACCGGCGTCTGGGTGCGGCTGCTGACCTTGCGCCACAGGTGCGAGCCCGGCAGCGCGCCGTCCCGGCTGAACGCGAACACCATCCGGCTGGCCGCGGCCACCTCGGCGTTCCCGCAGAACAACTGGGCCACGATCACGACGAGCAGCAGCACGCTCGCCCCGCCGGTGCCGAGGCCGTCGAGCAGGATCTGCGCGGGCGGCACCCCGGTGTCCGTGGCACGCGTGGCGTCGTAGTCCTGGATGGCGAACGTCAGTCCGGCGAGGAGGACGAAGCCCGCGATCCACGACACCCAGATGGACCGCACGATGCCCTTCGCCGCGGACACCGAGGCGTTGGAGGTTTCCTCGGACAGGTGCGCGGAGGCGTCGTAGCCGGAGAAGGTGTACTGGGCGAGCAGCAGGCCGATCGCCGCCACGTACAGCGGGCTCGACCACCCGGTGTCGTTCACGAACTCGGTGAACACGAAGGACGGCGACTGGTGGTGGTCGGGGACGATCGCCAGCGCGCCGACGATGAGCGCGACACCGGCCAGGTGCCACCACACGCTGACCGAGTTGAGCAGGCTGACCAGGCGGACGCCGAACAGGTTCAGCACGGCGTGCAGCAGCAGGATGGCGCAGAAGATCAGCATGGTCCTGCCGGGAGTCGGCTCGAAGCCCCACTGCAGGTTGGCGAACGCGCCGGTGAACAGGGCCGCCCCGTAGTCGATCCCGGCGATCGCGCCGAGCAGGCCCAGCAGGTTCAGCCAGCCCGTGTACCAGCCCCAGCGGCGGCCGCCGAGCCGGTCCGCCATGTAGTACAGGGCGCCGGAGGTCGGATAGGCGCTGGTGACCTCGGCGAGCGCCAGACCGACGCAGAGCACGAACAGGCCGACGCCCGCCCAGCCCCACAGCATCACGGCCGGCCCGCCGGTGCCGAGGCCGAACCCGTACAGGGTCATGCAGCCGGACAGGATCGAGATCACCGAGAAGCTGATCGCGAAGTTGCCGAAGCCGCCCATGCGGCGGGCCAGCACGGGACGGTAGCCGAGCTCGCGCAGCCGCTGCTCCTCGTCGTGCTGCGGCCGGGCGGGGAGGGCGACGGATCGGGGGCGGGGGACATGCGGGAACCTCCGGGAAGGGGGAACGAGGGTGGGGGCGTCTAGGGGCGGGGGCCGGGATCCTCTCCGGCCGCGCGGCAGCGGTCCCTGGCCCGCAGGAACACCTCCACCGCGGGGCCGCGGTCGGGGGCGCGGTACGTCCAGGGCGGCGGCGTGAAGTACGGGCCGATCGCGTCGAACACCCGGCCCGCCTCGGCGAACCGCTGGGCACCCCACAGCGCGTGGGCCAGGTGGTTGAGGTCCAGCAGGGAGCGCTCGCCCCGGCCGCGTGCTCGAACCAGGAGTGCAGCGCCCGCGTCGCCTCGCGGGTGGCGTCCTCCGCCACCCAGTGCAGGTCGAGCGCCGCGTCGTGGCCGGCGGCCCGCCGGTAGCGCTCGACCCGTACGTACAGCGGCAGCACGTGCAGGGCGGAGCCGGGCGGCGCCGGAGCGGCGGCCCACCGGGTGTAGCGGGCGGCCTCGGCGAGCCGGCCGGAGGAGGCGGTCGCGTACAGGAACTGGAGCATGCGGTGGTGCGCCTCGCGGTTGTGCGGGTCGCGCTTGCCGGCCTCGGCCAGCAGCCCCCAGGGGCCCGGCGGCAGCAGGGGCTCCGGCGGCGGTGTCCGGTGCTCCGGCCAGCGCTGCTCCGGGTCGAGCTGGGCCAGTGCCAGCAGGCACACCCAGGGCACGGGGTCCTCCGGGGCGGACTGCGCCGCGGACTGCGCGGCGTCCCAGGCCTCGATCCACAACTCGTGTGCCCGCAGGTGCCGTTCGCGCCGCGCCCGCAGGGCCCGCTCCACGCCGACCCGGGCGTGCATCACCGCGGCCGGCACGCTGTCCGGCTCCTCCTCGAGCCAGGCCCGCACCACGTCGGTGCCGGCCGCGGCGGCCGCCAGGATCTGGGTGCGCTGGGTCCACTGCCACCAGCTCGTCGTGTCCGCCAGCAGCGCGCGCATCGCCATCCAGCGGCCGGTGCGCAGATCCTGCAGGGCGCCGCGCAGGGCACCGTCGTGACCGGCGGGATCGTAGGAGGCGCGGGCTCCCTCTCTGGCCATCAGCCACCCGCCCCGGTCCGCGAGCGGACGGGCAGGGTGACGCGGTGCGCGGACAACAGCCCTCCTCGGGGCGGCGGTTGATGGTCACGTACAGGGTCGGCGGTCACTATAGGGGTGTCGTTTGCGCTCTGCCATCGATGTCAACTCAACGTCTCCAATGCATAGTTGATCACCGGCCGGCCGCGCTTGACGCCGGACACCGCCCGGCGGCAGGCTGTTCGCGCCGATCTTCGAAGGGCCGGACGGACGCGCGGGAGGGTGCGATGACGGGGCCGGTGCTCGCCGTCGACCAGGGCACCTCCGGCACCAAGGCGCTGGTGGTCTGCCCCGAACGCGGCGTCCTGGGCACCGGGTTCGCCGCCGTGCGGCCCCGCCCGCTGCCCGGCGGACGGGTCGAGGCGGACCCCGAGGAGCTGTACGCCTCCGTGCTCGAGGCCGGCCGGGCCGCGCTCGCCGAGGCGGACGAGGACGTCGCGGCGATGGGCCTGGCCAACCAGGGCGAGACCGTGCTCGCCTGGGACCCGGCGACCGGCCGCCCGCTCACCGCCGCACTGGTCTGGCAGGACCGGCGCGCCGAGACCGTGTGCGCCGGACTGGGCGATGCCGCCGACGAGTTGCGGCAGCTCACCGGACTGCCCCTGGACCCGTACTTCGCGGCACCCAAGATGGCCTGGATCCGCCGCCACCTCACCCGCGAGGGCGTCGTCACCACCTCCGACGCCTGGCTGGTGCACCGGCTCACCGGCGCCTTCGTCACCGACGCGGCCACCGCCGGCCGCACCCAGCTCCTGGACCTGGACGGCGCCCACTGGTCGGCGCGGGCGCTGGAGGCGTACGGACTGCTCGGCGAACGGCTGCCGGAGATCACCGACAACGCGCAACCCGTCGGCACGACAAGGGCGTTCGGGCCCGAGATCCCCGTCACCGGCCTGATCGTCGACCAGCAGGCCGCCCTGCTCGCCCAGCGCATCACCGGGCCCGGCGGCGCCAAGTGCACCTACGGCACGGGCGCGTTCCTGCTCGCGCACACCGGCGGCACACCCCGGCGCGGCGACTCCGGCCTGGTGAGCTGCGTCGCCTGGCGGCTCGCCGGCGACACCGCCTACTGCCTCGACGGGCAGGTCTACACGGCCGCCTCCGCCGTGCGCTGGCTCACCGACCTCGGCGTCATCTCCTCGGCCGCCGACCTCGACCCGGTCGGCGGCTCGGTCCCCGACAGCGGCGGCGTCACCTTCGTACCCGCTCTCGCCGGGCTCGCCGCCCCCTGGTGGCGCGGCGACCTGCGCGGCTCCCTGACCGGGCTCGGTCTGGACACCGGCCCCGGGCACCTGGTGCGCGCCCTGTGCGAGGGCCTGGCGGCGCAGGTCACCGAGCTGGCCCGGGCGGCCACCACCGACCTCGGCACCCCTCTGGACACCCTGCGCGTCGACGGCGGCCTGACCCGCTCCGCCCTGCTCATGCAGACCCAGGCCGACCTCCTGCAACGCCCCGTCGAGGTCTCCGCCCTGCCCGACGCCACCGCGCTCGGCGCCGCCGCCCTGGCCCGGCTCGGCGCCGACCCCGCGCTGAGCGTGGCCGACGCCCTCCCCGGCTGGAGGCCGGCCGCCGTCTACGAGCCCCGTGTCCCGGCCGACGTGGCCGCCGAACGCCTGGCCGGCTTCCGCACCGCGGTCGCCGCGCTGCTCGGCTCATGACGGTCACCGCAGAGGGGCCGCTGCCCGGGCCGCCGTACGACGTCGCGATCGTCGGCGCCGGGGTCGTCGGTTGCGCCATCGCCCGCGAACTCGCCCGTCACCCCGCCCTGCGGGTCGCCCTCGTCGAGGCCCAGGACGACGTCGGCCAGGGCACCTCCAAGGCCAACACCGCCATCCTGCACACCGGTTTCGACGCCACTTCGGGCTCCCTGGAGGCCACGCTGGTCCGCGAGGGCTCCCGGCGGCTCGCCGCCTACGCCGCCGAGTCCGGCATCCCCGTCGAACGGACCGGTGCCCTGCTCGTCGCCTGGGACGAGGAGCAGCTCGCCACGCTGCCCGGGCTCGCCGAGAAGGCCGGGCGCAACGGCTGCCCCGACACCCGGCTCCTCGGCGCCGACGAGCTCTACGCCCGCGAGCCGCACCTCGGGCCGGGCGCGCTCGGCGCCCTGCACGTGCCCGGCGAGAGCATCATCTGCCCCTGGACGACGACCCTGGCCTACGCCACCCAGGCGGTCCGCGCGGGCGTCCACCTGCACCTCGGCACCCGGGTGGTCCGGTCCGAACGGCCGAACGACGTCCATGTGCTGACCACCTCCCGGGGCACCCTGCGCGCCCGGTACCTGGTCAACGCGGCCGGACTGCACGCCGACACCCTCGACCGGGCGCTCGGCCACGACGACTTCACCGTCACCCCGCGCCGCGGCCAGCTCATCGTCCACGACCGGTTCGCCCGCCCCCTGGTCCGGCACATCCTCCTCCCCGTCCCGACCGCTCTCGGCAAGGGCGTCCTGATCGCGCCGACCGTGCACGGCAACGTCCTGCTCGGCCCCACCGCCGAGGACCTGGACGACAGACGGGCCACCCGGACCACCGCGGAGGGCCTCGCCCTGCTGCGGGAGAAGGGCCGCCGCATCCTCCCCGCGCTGCTCGACGAGGAGGTCACCGCCGTCTACGCCGGTCTCCGCGCCGCCACCGAGCACGACGACTACCGGATCGCCGCGCACCGCGAGCAGGCGTACGTCACCGTCGGCGGCATCCGTTCCACCGGCCTCACCGCGTCCATGGCCATCGCCGGCCACGTCGTGGGGCTGCTGGCCGGCACCGGGCTCCACCTCGGTCCGATGCGGGAACCGGAGCCGGTACGGATGCCCGGCATCGGCGAGGCCTCCCCGCGCCCCTGCCTGCGGCCCGAACTGGTCGCGGCCGACCCGGAGTACGGCGTGCTCGTCTGCCACTGCGAGCGGGTCTCCCGCGGCGAGATCCGCGACGCGCTCGCCAGTACGGTCCCGCCGCGCGCCCTGGAGGGCCTGCGCCGGCGCACCCGGGCCGGGGCGGGCCGCTGCCAGGGGTTCCACTGCGGGGCGGCGGTACGGGAGCTGTTCGAGGAGGCGCGCCCATGACCGCGAACCCGCCCGTGCGCTCCGTCGACGTCCTCGTCGTCGGCGCCGGCCCCGCCGGACTCGCCGCCGCGGCCCGCCTTGCCGCCGCCGGCGCGGGCCGGGTCGAGGTGGTCGAGCGGGAGGAACGGCCCGGGGGAGCGGCCCGCTACTGCGCGCAGGGCGGCTTCGGCACCTGGACGCGTCCGCTGACCGGCCCCGTGTACGCCCGCCTCCTCACCGAGGCCGCCGCGAGCGCGGGCGCCGTGGTGCGCACGGGAGTGACGGTGCTGGACTGGGCGCACACCGGGCCACCGCATCCGGAGGTACCCGCCGGTGCGGCGGGGGAGGGCGCGGCGGCCGGCCCCGGGGCGGTCGGTGCGGCGGCCGCGGACCCGGCGGACGGCCCGTGGGCCGCCGGCGCGGCACGCGAAGGCGCGGCCGGGGCCCGGCATCGGCGGACGTCCCCCGGCTGCCGGGGGCCGACGGCGGCCGGGCGGCCGAGGGCGCGGCAGCACCGGGCGCGCCCCGGGTGACGGAGCCGGCCGGTGCCGCCCGCGCGAGCGCCGCGGGTGCCTCCGGCCACCGTTCCGCCCCGGTCCTCACGGTGGTCGGCCCCGGCGGGCCGGAGGCGCTCACGGCACGAGCGGTCGTCCTCGCCACCGGCGCCCGGGAACGCCCCCGCGCGGCCCGGCTGGTCCCCGGCACCCGGCCCGCCGGTGTGTACACCGGCGGCGAACTCCTACAGGCGGTCAACCTGTTCGGGCAGCCCGTCGGCACCCGCGCGGTCGTGGTCGGCGCCGAATACGTCTCCTACGCCGCGGCCGCCACCCTGCGAGCGGCCGGTGTCGCGGTCGCCGCCCTGGTCACCGAAGCGGACCACGCGCAAGTACCGCCCGTCCGCGCGCAGTCGGCCCGCCTGGGCCGCCGCATCCCCCTCCTCACCCGCACCACCATCGACGAACTCCTGGGCCACGGCCGCCTGTCCGGTGTCCGCCTGCGCCACCGCGACGGCCGCACGGCGGTCCTGTCCTGCGACACGATCGTCTTCACCGGCGACTTCGTGGCCGAGAACGAACTCGCCCGGACCGCCGGCATCCGCCTCGCCGCGAACCCGTACACCTCACACCCCGGCGTCTTCGCCGCGGGCGGCCTCCTGCACCCGGGCCGGCGCGCCGCCGCGGCAGCGAGCGCCGGGGTGACGGCGGCCGGCGCGGTGCTGCACTGGCTCGCGGGGCGGCCTGGCCCGCCGCCTGACGGGACCGGCAGGTCCCGCCGGTCCCCGGATGCGGAGTCCTACAGCTCCCTGAAGGACCCGTGCCGTCCCGCGCCGCCCGCGAACCGCGCCGCGCCCTCCAGGCCCTCCGCCAGCACGGCGACGCCGTACCGGAGTTCACCGCGCATCGCCGTCTCCTCGGCCAGGCCGTCCTGCTCCAGTACCGAGGCCCGGTCCTCGCGCAGGCACGCCTGCGGGAAGCGGGCGATGGCGGCCGCGAGTTCCTCCGCCTCGGCGCGGGCGCGGCCCGTCGGCACCACCCGGTTGGCGAGGCCCATGCCGAGGGCCTCGCGGGCCGGGACCGGGCGGCCGGTGAGGATCATGTCCATGGCCCGGCTGGTGCCGATCAGGCGGGGGAGCCGGACCGTGCCGCCGTCGATCAGCGGAACGCCCCAGCGGCGGCAGAACACCCCGAAGACGGCGTCCTCCTCGGCGACCCGGAGATCGCACCACAGGGCGAGTTCGAGGCCGCCCGCGACGGCGTGCCCCGCGACGGCCGCGATCACCGGCTTGGTCAGCCGCATGCGGGTCGGCCCCATCGGCCCGTCGCCGTCCTCCGCGACCCGGTTGCCCCGCTCCGTGCCGACCGCCTTGAGGTCGGCGCCCGCGCAGAAGGTGCCGCCCTCGCCCCACAGCACCGCCACGCGGGCGGTGTCGTCGGCCTCGAACGCCCGGAAGGCCGCGGCGAGTTCGGCGGCCGTCGGGCCGTCGACCGCGTTGCGGGCCTCAGGGCGGGAAAGCACGATCGTGGTGACGTGTTCCCTGCGCTCCACGCGGACCGGCACGGCGGTGCTCCTCTTCGGGGTGCGGCGACCAGCGGCTCGAAGGGCCACTCTGCCTCAGATGACCTTCAGCCGCACCAGCGCCCCCAGCGTCAGCGCACCCGGCAGCAGCGGCACCCACACGGTGATGACCCGGTAGGCCAGCACCACCGCCGTGGCCACCGCGGCCGGTCCGCCGGCCGCGACCAGCGTCACGATCAGCGCCCCCTCCACCGAGCCGATCCCACCCGGTGCCGGCACCAGCGCCACCGCGACCGTCGCCGCGAGGTAGGCGAGCGCCATGTGCGCCGGGGGCACCGGCAGCTCCAGCGCCCGGCCCACCGCGGCGAGACCGGCCGCCTGGCAGGCCGGGAACGCCAGCGAACCGCCCCACAGGGCCAGCGCCCGGGCCGGCCGCGTGTGCACCGACCGCGCCTCGCCCAGGGCGTCGCGCAGGAAGGCGCACACGGCCGTGCGCAGCCGCCGTACGAGGGCCAGCGCGGCCGCCGCCACCAGCAGCAGCGCGCCCGCACCGGACAGCAGCGGCAGCGCGGAGCCGGCGGGCAGCAGCGTGCCCGGCCGCAGCGCGTCGGGAAGGCGATCAGCAGCGCGGCCAGCAGACCGAGCCGGCCCACGCTCTCCGCCAGCAGATACAGGGCCAGCGCCGCCGACGAGCGGGCCGGCGGCACCCCGCACACGGTCATGAAGCGCAGGTTCACCGCGCTCGCGCCGAGGCCGGTGGGGAGCAGATGGTTGGCCGCGCCCGCCGCGAACTGGGTGGCCAGCAGCCGCCGCTTCGGCAGCGGCTGCACCACCGCGCCCTGCCGGGTGAACGCGGCCGCCACCCAGGTCAGGCAGGTCGCGGCGGCCGCCGCCAGCAGCCACGGCCAGGAGGCGGTGCGCAACTGGCCGAAGCCCTCGGCGAGCACCGAGCGGTGCCGCACCGCGGCCACGGCGACCAGCAGGAGCGGCACCGCGCACAGGGCGTGCCGGACCGGGAAGCGCCGGCGGAGGCGTCCCCGGGGGACGTCGGGGAATCGGAGCGCTGTCACACCGGAAGAGGTTCGCCGCGCCGCGTCAACGGCGGATGGCGCGGGCGGGGACGGCGGCTTACGGGCGGGCAGCGGATGGGCGTAAGGAGTCATGGAGCCCTTCGGGCGCGGGGAAGCCGGCGGAATCGGGGAGGCGCGGACATTGACCTCAACGACGCTTGAGGTCCTACGTTCTCTCCCATGAGCATGGAGACCACCGCCTGGACGCAGCTGCACAGCGTCATGAACGCACAGGCCGAGCGCCGCCCCTTCGACCCCGCCACGCTGCGCCGCATCGCCGCCTTCGCCCGCCCGCACCGCGCGGGCATCATCCGCTTCGTCGTGCTCGGGGTGGTGACGGCGCTGCTGGCCGTGGCCACCCCGGTGCTCGCCGGCCACGTCGTCGACGCGATCGTGGCGGGCCACGACTCCAGGGCCGTCGTACGGCTGTCGCTGCTGATCGCGCTGGTGGCGCTCGCCGAAGCCGGGCTGGGCGTCCTCGGCCGGCGTCTGTCGTCGACGCTCGGGGAGGGGCTCATCCTCGACCTGCGCACGGCCGTGTTCGATCATGTGCAGCGCATGCCCGTCGCGTTCTTCACACGTACCCGTACGGGAGCGCTGGTCAGCCGTCTCAACAACGACGTGATCGGCGCCCAGCGGGCGTTCGCCAACACCCTCTCGGGCGTGGTGACCAACCTCGTCACCCTGCTGCTCACCCTCGCGGTGATGCTCACCCTGTCCTGGCAGATCACGCTGCTCGCGCTGGTGCTGCTGCCGGTGTTCGTGCTGCCCGCCCGCCGCATGGGCAGCCGGATGGCCCGGATGCAACGGGAGGCCGCGGCCCTCAACGCGGCCATGGGCACCCGGATGACCGAGCGGTTCTCCGCGCCCGGCGCCACCCTGGTCAAGCTGTTCGGCCGCCCGGAGGAGGAGTCGGCGGAGTTCGCGGCCCGCGCCCGCCGGGTCCGTGACATCGGGGTGCGCACGGCCACGGCCCAGTCCGTGTTCATCACCAGCCTCACCCTGGTCTCCGCCCTCGCCCTGGCCCTCGTCTACGGCCTCGGCGGCTGGTTCGCGCTGCACGGCACCCTGGACGCCGGCGCGGTCGTCTCCCTCGCCCTGCTGCTCACCCGGCTCTACGCCCCGCTCACCGCGCTCGCCGGGGCGCGCGTCGAGGTGATGTCCGCCCTGGTCAGTTTCGAGCGGGTCTTCGAGGTGCTCGACCTGAAGCCGCTCATCGAGGAGAAGCCGGACGCCGCCGCGGTGCCGGAGGGACCGGTCGCGGTCGAGTTCGACGACGTCCGCTTCGCCTACCCGTCCGCCGACCAGGTCTCCCTCGCCTCACTGGAGGAGGTCGCGGCCCTGGACACCCGCGGTGGCACCGAGGTCCTGCACGGCGTCTCCTTCCGCGCCGAACCCGGTCAGACCGTCGCCCTCGTGGGCTCCTCCGGCGCCGGCAAGTCCACCATCGCGCAGCTGCTGCCGCGCCTGTACGACGTCGGCTCCGGCGCCGTGCGGATCGGTGGCGCCGACGTGCGCGACCTGAGCGCCGCCTCGCTGCGGGCCACCCTCGGCATGGTCACCCAGGACGGGCACCTCTTCCACGACACCGTCCGGGCCAACCTGTTGCTGGCCCGTCCGCAGGCCACGGACGAGGAACTGTGGGACGCGCTGGGCCGCGCCCGCCTCGCCGAGGTCGTGCGCTCCCTGCCGGACGGTCTCGACACGGTCGTCGGCGAGCGCGGCTACCGGCTCTCCGGCGGGGAGCGCCAGCGCATGACCATCGCCCGGCTGCTGCTGGCCCGCCAGCGCGTGGTCATCCTCGACGAGGCCACCGCCCACCTGGACAACACCTCGGAGGCGGCCGTGCAGGAGGCGCTCACCGAGGCGCTGGAGGGCCGTACCGCCGTGGTGATCGCCCACCGGCTGTCCACCGTGCGGGCCGCCGACCAGATCCTGGTCGTGGAGTCCGGCCGGATCGTGGAGCGGGGCACGCACGACGAACTGCTCGCGGTCGACGGGCGCTACGCCGAGCTGCACCGCACCCAGTTCGCCCGGCGGCAGGGCGAGGTACCGGCCGTCTGACGGCCACCGCCCCGCGGCCGGACGCCACGGGGCCGGGGTCCGGCCGTGGGAGACGCGGCCGGACCCCGGCGCGGCGGCGCGGAGCCGGCCACCGGTTGCCGTCCAGATCCATGACCGCTGTCCAACCCCTTGACGGCACTGGTCCGGACCTTTAACTTCACGCCTTAATCAAAGACACCGGATGCGCTCAACGCCCCTCCTCAGGTGCGCTGTTGGGCGCCTCCGGTGACCCCCCACGTGAAAGGCCCGCCCCTCCATGGCCAGACCACTCCCCGCGCTCGTCTCCCTCGCCGCGCTGTCCCTCGCCACCTGACTGCTCACCGCCGCCCCGGCCCACGCCGCCACCGGCACCATCACCGGCCTCGCCGGCAAGTGCCTCGACGTCGCCGGCGCCGGCACCGCCGACGGCACGCCCGTGCAGATCTACGACTGCAACGGCACGGCGGCCCAGCAGTGGACGGTCGGCGGCGACGGCACCGTCCGCGCCCTCGGCAAGTGCCTGGACGTCACCGGGAACTCGACCGCCGACGGCGCCAAGGCGCAACTGTGGACCTGTACCGGCGGCGCCAACCAGAAGTGGACCGTCACCGCCGCCCACGACATCGTCAACCCGCAGGCCGACAAGTGCCTGGACGTCACCGACGACAACCCGGCCAACGGCACCCGCGCGCAGATCTGGAGCTGTGGCGGCGGCGCCAACCAGAAGTGGAACGCGCCCGCCGCGGACGGCGGCGGCACCTCCGCGCCGATGGCCGTCGCGCCGTACCTCTACAACGGCTGGGGCAGCCCGCCCAGCCCGGCCACCATCACCCGGGCCACCGGCGTGAAGTGGTTCACGCTGGCGTTCGTCCTCAGCAACGGCTACTGCAACCCCCAGTGGGACGGCGGCCGCCCGCTGACCGGCGGGGTGGACCAGCAGACGATCGGCACCGTGCGCGCGGGCGGCGGCGACGTCGTCCCGTCGTTCGGCGGCTACAGCGGCAACAAACTGGAGAGCTCCTGCGGCAGCGCCGGCGAACTCGCCGCCGCCTACCAGAAGGTGATCGGCGCCTACGGCCTGAAGGCCATCGACATCGACCTCGAGGCCGACGCGTACGCCAGCGCGACCGTGCAGCAGCGCACCGTGGACGCGCTCAGGACCGTGAAGGCCGGCAACCCCGGCCTGAAGGTGTACGTCACCATCGGCACCGGGCAGAGCGGACCCGACACGAGCCTCATCAACCGGGCCGCCGCGTCCGGACTGACCGTGGACGCCTGGACGATCATGCCGTTCGACTTCGGCGGCGCGGGCCGGAACATGGGCGACCTCACCACGCAGGCCGCCGAGGGGCTGAAGAACGCGCTGAAGAACGCCTACCACTACAGCGACGACCAGGCCTACCGGGACATGGGCATCTCGTCCATGAACGGTGTCACCGACCAGAACGAGACCGTCACGGTGAACGACTTCCGGACCATCCTGGCCTACGCCCAGGCGCACCACCTGGCCCGGCTCACCTTCTGGTCCGCCAACCGCGACCGCCCGTGCACCGGCGGACCCGCCGACAGCTGCTCCGGCGTCTCCCAGTCCGACTGGGACTACACCCGCGTCCTCGCGGCCTACACCGGCTGAGCCGGCCACCCCGGGAGCCCGTTCCCGGGAACCGGCCCGTCGCCGGGCCCCGGACGGCCGTCCGGGGCCCGGCGACGGGCGCCACGGGGGCCCTGGAGTGGCCGGGACGTGTGAGGCGTCGCAGCCTGGATACGCGGTGTGCACGGACACCTCGGCCCGTCCGGAAGGCCCTGCCTGCCATGACCAGTGAAAACCGGCTCGACCCGCACTCGGAGATCACCCTCCGGGTGAACGGCAAACCCCACACCCTGCTCGTCGACCACCGGCGGGTCCTGCTGGACCTGCTCCGCGAGGACCTGGGCCTCACCGGGTCCAAAAAGGGCTGCGACCACGGTCAGTGCGGCGCCTGCACCGTCCTGGTGGACGGGCGCCGCGTCAACGGCTGCCTGCTGCTCGCCGTCACCCTCGACGGCAGCGAGGTCACCACCGTCGAGGGCCTGGGCGGCGACGGCGAGAAACCGCACCCCTCCAGCGGGCCTTCCTCGAACGCGACGCCTTCCAGTGCGGCTACTGCACGCCCGGGCAGATCTGCTCGGCCGTGGGCATGATCGCCGAGGCCGCCGCCGGCCATCCCTCCCACGTCACCGATCCGGCGGAGCCCTCCGGCCGGCCCGTGCCGCTGGACCGGACCGAGATCCGCGAGCGGCTCAGCGGCAACCTGTGCCGCTGCGGCGCCTATCCGCGCATCGTCGAAGCGGTGGAGGACGTGATCGGGTGAAAGGCTTCGGATACCTCAGGCCCACCGGCGTCCAGGAGGCCGTCGAGGCGTACGCGGCCCACCCCGGCGCCCGCTACCTCGCCGGCGGCACCAACCTCGTCGACCTGATGAAGCTCGGTGTGGAGACCCCCGGAGTCCTCATCGACGTCGGCCGGCTCCCGCTGGACGCGGTCGAGGAGCTGCCGGACGGCGCACTGCGCGTCGGCGCCACCGTCCGCAACAGCGATCTCGCCGCCCACCCGCTGGTCCGCGACCGCTACCCGGTGCTCTCCCAGGCACTCCTCGCGGGCGCCTCCGGCCAGCTCCGCAACGCCGCCACCACCGGCGGCAACCTGCTCCAGCGCACCCGCTGCACCTACTTCCAGGACCTGGACAAGCCCTGCAACAAGCGGGAGCCGGGCAGCGGCTGCGGTGCCCGCGACGGCGTCCACCGCGACCACGCCGTGCTCGGCCACTCCCCGCACTGCATCGCCACCCACCCCTCCGACATGGCCGTCGCCCTGGCGGCCCTGGACGCCCGGGTCGAGCTGTACGGCACCGAGGGCGAACGCGCCATCCCGGTCGCCGACTTCCACCGGCTGCCCGGAGTGCGCCCGGAGCGGGACACCGAGATCCGCCCCGGCGAGCTGATCACCGGCGTGCTGATCCCGGCCGGCCGGGCCGGGGTGCCCTCCGCCTACCGCAAGGCCCGCGACCGTGCCTCGTACGCCTTCGCCCTGGCCTCGGTGGCCGTCGTCCTGCGGGTCACGGACGGACGCGTGGACCAGGTGGGACTCGCCTTCGGCGGCCTCGCCCACCGGCCCTGGCGGGCCCATCACGCGGAGACGGCCCTGCTCGGCGCGGCGGCGACCCCCGAGGCGTTCGAGGGCGCCGTGGCGCTGGAACTGGAACGCGCCGAGCCGCTGCGGGACAACGCCTACAAGGTGCCCCTGGCCCGCAACCTCGCCCTGGACGTCCTGAACCGCCTCGCCCCCGCACCCGCGACGGCCTGACCCCCGGACCCGGCCGACCCCAGGAGAACCCGATGGCCAACGACCCTCTGGAGCACGGCGGCCCGCTGCCGGGGACCGGCCTGCCGCACGACGACCCGATGGCCGCCACCGGGCTGCCCCGGGACGACCCGCTGGCCGGCCCAGGCCTGCCGCACGACGACCCGATGGCCGCCGTCGGAGCGGCCCGGGGCGCCCCGCCGGCCGACGCCGGTCCGCCGCACGACGACCCCGTCACCCGCGCCGCCACCGCCGCCCCGGGTGAGGCCGGCGCCGACCGGCGGCCCCGCTCCGGCGCCCTGGAGCAGGACCCCACCCCACCCCGCGCACCGGCACCGCCCTCGGGGCGCCCGCCGGCCGCCGCGAAGGGCGCGAGAAGGTCACCGGGAACGCCCGGTACGCCGCCGAGTACCCGGTGCCCGGCCGCGCCCACGCCTGGCCCGTGCCCGCCGCCGTGGCCCGCGGCCGGGTCACCGGTGTGGACACCGCGGCCGCCCTCGCGCTGCCCGGCGTCCTCGCCGTGCTGACCCCCGGCGACGCCCCGCGCCTCGGCGCGACGGACGACGCCACCCTCGCCGTCCTGCAGAACCGGCACGTGCCGCACCGGGGCTGGTGCGTCGCCCTGGCCGTCGCCGAGACCCCGGAGGCGGCCCGCGCCGCCGCCCGGGCCGTCCGCGTCACCTATGCCGCGGAGCACCACGACTGCGTGCTCCGCCCCGACCACCCGGACGCCTACGAGCCCGAGGAGGCCAACGCCGGCCTGCCGGGCCGTGTCGAACACGGCGACCCGCACGCCGCCTTCGCCACCGCCGACGTCCGCCTCGACAACGAGTACCGGGTGCCGCCCCTGCACAACCACCCCATGGAACCGCACGCGACCACCGCGCAGTGGGACGGCGACCGGCTGACCGTCCACACCTCCAGCCAGGGCGGCACGACCGTCCGGTCCGTGCTCGCCGGTGTCTTCGGTCTGCCCGAGGAGCACGTCACCGTGGTCGCCGAGCACGTCGGCGGCGGCTTCGGCTCCAAGGGCACCCCGCGCTCCGACGTCGTCCTCGCCGCGATGGCCGCCCGGCACACCGGCCGGCCGGTCACCCTGGTCTACCCCGCCGGTACCTGCCCACCGTCGTCGGCCACCGCGCGCCCACCGTGCACCGGCTGCGCCTCGGCGCCACCGCGGACGGACACCTCACCGCCGTGCTGCACGAGGTCACCACGCACACCTCGCACGTCAAGGAGTTCGTGGAGCAGGCCGCGGTGCCCTCCCGCGTCATGTACACGGCCCCGCACCTGCTCAGCGTTCACCGCGTGGTGCCGCTGGACGTCCCCAGCCCCTCCTGGATGCGCGCCCCCGGCGAGGCCCCGGCATGTACGCCCTGGAGTCGGCGATGGACGAACTCGCCGACGCCCTCGGCCTGGACCCCGTCGAACTGCGGATCCGCAACGAGCCGGACGACGAGCCCGGCAGTGGCAAGCCGTTCAGCAGCCGGCACCTCGCCGAGTGCCTGCGCGAGGGCGCCCGCCGCTTCGGCTGGGACCGGCGCGACCCGCGCCCGCTCTCCCGGACCGAGGGCCCGCTGCTCATCGGCACCGGGGTGGCCGCCGCGACCTACCCGGTCCAGATCTGGCCGTCCACCGCCTCCGCCCAGGCCCTGCCCGACGGCACCTTCGTCATCAGGGTGAACGCCGCCGACATCGGCACCGGCGCGCGTACCGTCCTCGCCCAGGTCGCCGCCGACGCGCTCGGCGCGCCCCTGGACCGGGTGCGCACCGAGGTGGGCCGCAGCGACCTGCCCGCGGCGTCGCTGGCCGGCGGCTCCTCCGGCACCGCGTCCTGGGGCTGGGCCGTGCACGAGGCCTGCGCCGAACTGGCGACCCGGCTCGCCGAGCACCCGGGCCCGCCGCCCGCCGAGGGCCTGACGGCCCGCTCCGACACCGCCGGCCGGGCGGACGCCGACTCCCCGTACGCCCGCCACGCCTTCGGCGCCCACTTCGCCGAGGTCGCCGTGGACACCGTCACCGGTGAGGTACGGGCCCGCCGGATGCTCGGTGTCTTCGCCGCCGGGCGGATCCTCAACGCCCGTACCGCGCGATCCCAGTTCGTCGGCGGCATGACCATGGGCCTGGGCATGGCCCTGACCGAGGGCAGCACCATGGACGCCCCGTTCGGCGACTTCCCGGAGACCGACCTCGCGTCCTACCACGTGCCCGCCCACGCCGACGTACCCGCCATCGAGGCCGACTGGATCGAGGAGGACGACCCGCACCTCAACCCCATGGGCAGCAAGGGCATCGGCGAGATCGGCATCGTCGGCACCGCCGCCGCCCTCGGCAACGCCGTCCACCACGCCACCGGGATCCGGTTCCGCGAACTGCCCCTCACCCCGGACCGGATCCTCACCGGCCTGCTGTCCGAACGGTGACCGCCACGACGAGGGACCCGGGCCGGGGGCCGCCCAGGCGCGGGGACTGCTGTGGGAGTACGACGGCTACGATCCCGCGGAGGAACGCCTGCGGGAGTCCCTGTGCACGCTGGGCAACGGCTACTTCGCCACCCGCGGCGCGCTGCCCGAGTGCGCCGCGGACGCCGTCCACTACCCCGGCACCTACGCGGCCGGCGTCTACAACCGGCTCACCTCCGAGGTCGCCGGCCGCCGGGTCGGCAACGAGGACATGGTCAACCTCCCCGACTGGCTGCCGCTGCGCATCCGCCCGGACGGCCACGACTGGCTCGGCCCCGACACCACCCCGGTCGCCGAGCACCGGCAGATCCTGCACCTGGACCCGGGCGTACTGGAACGCCTCACCCGGTACCGGCTCGACGGCGGCGGCACGCTCCTGGTTCGACAGCTCCGCCTGGTCCACATGGCCGACCCGCATCTCGCCGCGCTGCGCACCGACATCACCGCCGAGGACTGGACCGGCGAACTCGACGTCGAGGCCGCGCTCGACGGCGGTGTCACCAACTCCGGAGTGGCCCGCTACCGCGACCTCGACGGCCGCCACCTCACCCGGATCGAGGCGGGCAGCGCCGAGTCCGGCGCGATGTGGCTGCGCTGCCGCACCCGTACCTCGGACATCGGCGTCGGACTCGCCTGCCGGCTGACCGCCGACGCCCCGGCGACCGACGCGCACGAACCGACGCGGGCCGTGCGGCTGCTGCGGCTCGCCCTCGCGCCCGGCCGCACGGTCACCGTCGACAAGTGCGTCGCCCTGCACACCTCCCACGACCCCGCCATCAGCGACCCGCTGTGGGCCGCCGTCGACCGGGCCGAGACCGCGCCGCCCTTCGACGAGCTGCTCGCCTCGCACGCCACGGCCTGGGAACAGCTCTGGCGGCGCGCCGAACTCGACGTCCCCGGCGAGCCGGGCAGCATCCTGCGCCTGCACCTCTTCCACGTGCTGCAGTGCCTCTCCCCGCACACCGCCGACCTCGACGTGGGCGTCCCCGCCCGCGGACTGCACGGCGAGGCGTACCGGGGGCACGTCTTCTGGGACGAGCTGTTCGTGCTGCCGTACCTGAACCTCCATCTGCCCGAGGTGTCCCGGGCGTTGCTCCACTACCGCCACCGCCGTCTGGACGCGGCCGTCCACGCCGCCCACGAGGTGGGCCGGCGCGGTGCCCTGTACCCGTGGCAGAGCGGCAGCGACGGCCGCGAGGAGACCCAGGAACTGCACCTCAACCCCCGCTCGGGACGCTGGCTGCCGGACCACTCCAGGCTGCAGCGGCACGTCGGATCGGCGGTCGCCTACAACGTGTGGCAGTACTGCGAGGCCACCGGCGACACCGACTTCCTGCACACCGAGGGTGCCGAGATGCTGCTGCAGATCGCCCGCTTCTGGGCCGACTCGGCCACCTACGACGAACACCTCGGACGGCACCGCATCATGGGCGTGGTCGGCCCCGACGAGTACCACGACGCCTACCCGGACGCCGCCGGACCCGGCCTGGACGACAACGCGTACACGAACGTCACCGCGGCCTGGGTGCTGCTGCGCGCCCTGGGCCTGCTGCGCGACCTGCCCGAGCCGCGCCGCCTCGAACTGGCCGAGGGCATCGGCCTGGAACAGGACGAACTCGCCCGCTGGGAGGAGGTCTCCCGCACCCTCCACGTGCCCTACCACGACGGCGTGATCAGTCAGTTCGCGGGCTACGGCGACCTGGCCGAACTGGACTGGCAGGCCTACCGGGACCGGTACGGCGACATCCGGCGCCTGGACCGGATCCTGGAGGCGGAGGGCGACACCGTCAACCGCTACAAGGCGTCCAAGCAGGCCGATGTGCTGATGCTCGGCTACCTGTTCTCACCCGCCGAACTCCAGTCGCTGTTCCGGCGGCTGGGCCACCGCCTCGACGAGGACATCTGGTCCGCGACGGTCGACCACTACCTGCACCGCACCTCCCACGGCTCCACCCTCAGCGGCCTGGTGCACGGCTGGATCCTGGCCCGCGCCCGCCGCGCCGACGCCTGGGGCTTCGTCCAGGAGGCACTGCGCGGCGACATCGCCGACGTCCAGGGCGGCACCACCGGCGAGGGCATCCACCTGGGCGCCATGGCCGGCACCCTCGACCTGGTGCAGCGCTGCCTCACCGGCCTGGAGACCCGCGACGGCGCCCTCTGGCTCGACCCGGTGCCGCTGCCGGAACTGTCCTCGTACGGCTTCTCCCTGCGCTACCAGGGCCACTGGGGCGTGAGCCTGCGGCTGCGGGCGGGCCTGCTGGAGGCCGTCGTGCCGGCCGCCTCCGGCCGTCCGCCCATCGACTTCCGCCTGCAGGACCGGGTGGTCCGGGTCGGACCGGGGGAGCGGGTGCGCATGCGGCTGCCGGACTGACCGGCACGCGCCCGCCGCCGGCTTCTCGACGGCCGCGGTACCCAGGGGTCAGGATGCCCTCTGACGGTACCGGGGTGCCGGCGGCGGATGCCGGGCGCCGGGGGCCGCGTGACGGCACGGTACGACGGGACGGGGGACCGAGGAGATGCGGGACATGGGCGCGGCCGAGCGGCCCGGGCTTCGGGCCGGCGACGGACAGGAGCCGCTGCGCGCGCTCGCCGTGGACGACGAGGAGCCCGCGCTCGGGGAACTGCTGTACCTGCTGGGCGAGGACGAGCGGATCGGCACCGTCGTACCCGCCCTCGACGCCGCCGCAGCGGTGCGCCTGCTGGAGCGGGCCACGGCCGTCGGCCCCGACGGCCCGGACGCCTTCGACGTCGTCTTCCTCGACATCAACATGCCCGGTCCGAGCGGCCTGGACCTGGCCGGTCTGCTCGCCGACCACCCGGACCCGCCGCTGATCGTCTTCGTCACCGCCCACGAGGACTTCGCACTCCGGGCGTTCGACCTCAAGGCGGTGGACTACCTGCTCAAGCCGCTGCGCAAGGAGCGCTTCGCGGAGGCCGTACGCCGGGTCGCCGAACTGACCCGGGCCGGGCAGGGACCCCGGCCGCCCCGGCTCCCGGCGGGCGGCACCGCCCCGGCCGGCACCCCCGGCGACCAGGTCCCCGTGGAACTCGGCGGGGTGACCCGGTTCGTCCCGGTCGCCGACATCACCTACGTCGAGGCACAGGGCGACTACGCCCGCCTGCACACCCCGCACGGCAGCCACCTGGTGCGCGTCCCGCTCACCACCCTGGAGGAGCAGTGGCGCTCCCGCGGATTCGTCCGCATCCACCGCAGCCGCCTGGTCGCCCTCGGCCGCATCGAGGAACTCCGCCTGGACGGCGGCAACCTGACCGTCCGGATCGGCGACCGGATCCTCGCCGTGAGCCGCCGCAACGCCCGGGAACTGCGGGATCTGCTGGCCGCGCGGGCCCGGGGGACGGTACGCGGACCCCGGTGACGGCAGCCGGTGCGCGGCGCTTCGCGAAGCGGCCGTGGCGGCCTTGCGGCGATCCTCGTCCAGTACCTACCTGACCGCCCCGGCGCTGCGTACACTCGCCGCATCAAGGTGATCACCGCGGCGTCGGGGAGTGCGTGATGGGTGCCGAATCCGTCCCTCGCAGAGAGGTGGTCACCGGACGGCCCCGCACCGACCGCGCGGGCCTTCCCCCGCCCGCGCCCCGATCCCGCCCGGCGGCCGCCCCGCCGCCCCGAGGACGCCCCCGTACGGCTGCTGATACGCCGTCAGCTCCGGGCCGCCCTCACGGCGACGGTCCTGCTCGCCCTCTCGCTGGGCCTGCTCCCCGTGCTCCTGCGGATCCTCTCGTCCGGCGGCGCCGGGCACGACGTCCCGCTCGCCGTCTGGCTGCTGCTGGGCGTGGCACCGTATCCGGTCCTGCTGTGCACCGGGGCCTGGTACGTCCGCCGTGCCGAGCGCAACGAGGGTGACGTGACCGGGCGTTGAACCAGACGTACGGAATCGCCGGCGTGACGGCCGTGGTCCTCGCCACGGTGCTCGTCGGCGCGCTGGGCCTGCGCGTCTCACGCACCACCTCCGACTTCTACGTCGCCTCGCGCAGCGTCCCGCCGCGGCTCAACGCCTTCGCCGTCAGCGGCGAGTACCTGTCCGCCGCCTCCTTCCTCGGCGTCGCCGGACTCGTCCTCGCCCAGGGCGCCGACATGCTCTGGTTCCCCATCGGCTACACGGCCGGCTTCCTGGTGCTGCTCGCCTTCGTCGCCGCCCCGCTGCGCCGCTCGGGCGCCTACACCCTGCCGGACTTCGCCGAGGCCCGCCTGGAGTCCCGTGCCGTGCGGCGGATCGCGAGCGTGCTCGTCGTCGGTGTCGGCTGGCTCTACCTGCTGCCCCAGCTGCGCGGCGCGGGGCTGATCCTCCGGCTGCTCACCGGCGCGCCCGGCTGGTTCGGCGGCCTGGTCGTGGCCGCCGTGGTCACCGTCGCGGTGGCCGCCGGCGGCATGCGCAGCATCACCTTCGTCCAGGCGTTCCAGTACTGGCTGAAACTCACCGCCCTGCTGGTGCCCGCCGTGTTCCTGGTCATCGCCTGGCGGGCCGACCGGGCCCCGGCCCCCGCCTGGGACGAGCGGCCCGTCTTCCAGCGCTCCACCCGGGTCGCAGGCGACCGGCCGCTGACCCTCACCGTCCACGAACCGGTACGCGTCACCGGCACCGGAACCGTCGACGGGCGGCCCCTCGACGGCGGCCCGCTCATCCTCGGCGCCGGCACCCACCGCGTCGGCGCCGGCACCGCCCTGACCTTCCCGCCCGGCACCCCCGTGCCCCTGCCCGACGACGGCGGGCCCGGCACGGCCCCCGCCGACTGGGCGCAGCCGCTGTCGGCGGGCCGCGAACAGCACGGCCTGTACGCCACCTACGGGCTGATCCTCGCCACCTTCCTCGGCACCATGGGACTGCCGCACGTCGTCGTCCGCTTCTACACCAACTCCGACGGCCGCGCCGCCCGCCGCACCACCGTCGTCGTCCTCGGCCTGCTCGGCGCCTTCTACCTGCTGGTCCCGCTCTACGGGGTGCTCGGCCGGCTCTACGCGCCCGACCTGCTGCTGACCGGCGACACCGACGCGGCGGTGCTCGTCCTGCCGCAGCGGCTGATCGGCGGGCTCGGCGGCGACCTGCTCGGCGCCCTGGTCGCGGGCGGCGCCTGCGCGGCCTTCCTGTCCACCGTCTCCGGACTGACCATGTCCGTCGCCGGGGTGCTCGCCCAGGACGTACTGCCCACCCTCGGCATCCGGAACTTCCGGCTCGCGACCCTGCCCGCCATCGCGGTGCCCACCGCCGCCAGCACCGTCGTCACCGACCTCCCCGTGGCCGACGCGGTCGGCCTCGCCTTCGCCGTGTCCGCCTCCTCGTTCTGCCCGCTGCTGCTCCTCGGCATCTGGTGGCGCGGCCTGACCCGCCGGGCGCGGTGGCGGGACTGCTCCTCGGCGGCGGGTCCGGGCTCACCGCCGTGACCGTGACCATCGCCGGCGGGGCGAGGTCCGGCCCGCTGCACACCCTGCTGGCCTGGCCGGCCGTCTGGTCGGTCCCCGTGGGCTTCGCGGCGATGGTGCTGGTCTCCCTGGCCACCCGGCACCGCGTCCCGGCGACCGCGGCCGCCACGATGGCCCGGCTGCACCTGCCCGAGCCCGCGAGCGGCGGGACCACCGACCGGGGCGCCGGTCCGGCGCGGTCCAGGGGGCGCCGTCCGTGACCGCGCTCGGCACCGTCGTCCTCGCCGTGGCCGCTCTCGGGCTGTTCGCCCTGGGCGCCGCACTCGGCCACGCCGGGGCCCGCCGTCAGCAGGAGAACGCGGCCGACGTCGGCACGCCCGTGGAGCGGGCCACCTTCCACACCCTGCACACCGCCTCGCTCGCGGCACCGCCCTGCGCGCCGGACTCACCCCGGACACCGCCCGAAAGGCGGCCCGCCGCCTGCGGCCGCTGCTCGGCACGGTGGCCCTCGCCCTGGCCGACGAGGAGTCCGTGCTCGCCTGGGACGGCACCGGCGACCACCACCGGGCCGCGGCCGCCGCCCGGCTCACCCACGCGGCGCGCACCAGGACGTTCACGCTGACCTGCCCGACGCCCACTGCCCCGTCCGCTGGGGGGTGATGGTCCCGCTGACGGTCGACGGCCGGGCGGCCGGCGCGCTGGCCGCCTTCGCCGACCAGGAGTCCGCCGTCGTCGTCCGGGCCGCCGAGGAAGTGGCCCGCTGGGTCTCCGTGCAGCTCGAACTCGTCGACCTGGACCGGGCGCGGTCCAGCGTGATCGAGGCGGAGATCCGGGCCCTGCGCGCCCAGATCTCCCCGCACTTCGTCTACAACTCGCTCGCCTCCATCGCCTCGTTCGTCCGTACCGACCCCGAACGGGCCCGCGAACTGCTCCTGGAGTTCGCGGACTTCACGCGTTACTCGTTCCGCCGGGGCGGCGACTTCACCACGCTCGCCGAGGAACTGCGCTCGATCGAGCAGTACCTCGAACTCGCCCGCGCCCGCTTCGGCAGACGCCTGGAGGTGACCCTGCGAATCGCCCCCGAGGTACTGCCCGTCACCCTGCCGTTCCTCTGTCTGCAGCCCCTCGTGGAGAACGCGCTCAAACACGGTCTCGAGGAGTCCGTGGACCGCGGCCGGATCACCATCACCGCCGAGGACGAGGGCACCGAGGCCCGGGTCGTCATCGAGGACGACGGCGTCGGCATGGACCCGCACCGCCTGCGCGACCTGCTGCGCGGCCGGGGCGGGCCGTCCGCCGGAATCGGCCTGAGCAACGTGGACATGCGGCTGCGCCAGGTCTACGGCGACGGCCACGGCCTCGTCATCGAGACCGGCGTCGGCGCCGGCACGAAGATCACCGTGCGGCTCCCCAAGTTCCACCCGGGATCGGCCCGTTGAAGTGAGAGGACGGAAGAAGGCATGGAACCGGACACCGGCACACCCGACGACGCCGCCGAGCGGGCCCTGGCCCTGCTCCGTGAGTACGGCGCGCAGACCATGGCGCACCCCGGCGGCACCCTCCTCGCGCACCTGCGCCGCGTACAGGACCGGCTCGCGCTCTGGCAGGCCCGTCCGGCGCTCCGGCTGGCCGGACTCTGCCACGCGTTCTACGGCACCGACGGCTTTCCCGGCGCCCTGCTCCCGGTGACCCGCCGAGCGGAACTCGAAGCGGCGATCGGCGCCGAGGCCGAGTCGATCGTCCACCTCTACGCCTCCTGCGACCGCGCGGCCACCTACCCGGACCTCGGGCGCCCCGGCGCCCCTTCCGCGACCGCTTCACCGGCGAGTCCCACGTGCCCGGGCCACGGGCGCGCCGGGACTTCGCCGAACTGTCGGCCGCGAACGAACTCGACCTCGCCCGCCTCGACCCCGCCTTCCGTGACCGGTGGGGCGCCGACCTGCTCGCGCTGTTCACCCGCGTCCGGCCGCTGCTGAGCGCGGAAGCCTGGCTCGACTGCCGCACCGTCCTCGCCGCGCCCGCCCCGTGAAACGCACCGCTGCCCAGGCACCCGGGCGTCCGTCACGGCGCCCCGAGCGGGCGGCAATCTCCGCAATTCATTTGCGGAAATTGCGCTAGGCTTGCGTACATGACGCGACGACTTGCTCAGGTGGCTAAGAAAGTGGGGGTCAGCGAGGCGACGGTCAGTCGTGTCCTCAATGGCAAGCCCGGGGTCTCGGAGTCGACCCGCCAGTCGGTGCTCACCGCCCTCGACGTCCTCGGCTACGAACGGCCCACGCAGCTGCGCGGCGAGCGCGCCCGGCTCGTCGGACTCGTCCTGCCGGAGCTGCAGAACCCGATCTTCCCGGCGTTCGCCGAGGTCATCGGCGCCGCGCTGGCCCAGCAGGGACTGACCCCCGTCCTCTGCACGCAGACCAAGGGCGGTGTCTCCGAGGCCGACTACGTGGACCTGCTGCTGCAGCAGCAGGTGTCCGGCGTGGTCTTCGCCGGCGGACTGTTCGCGCAGGCCGACGCACCGCACGACCACTACCGGCAGCTGGCCGAGCGGGACATCCCGGTGGTCCTCATCAACGCGTCCATCGCGGGCCTCGACTTCCCCTGTGTCGCGTGCGACGACGCCGTCGCCGTCGAGCAGGCCTGGCGCCACCTGGCCTCGCTGGGGCACGAGCGGATCGGGCTGGTGCTCGGCCCGAGCGACCACGTCCCCTCCCGCCGCAAGCTGGAGGCCGCCCGGCTGGTGGCGCGCCGCACGGGCGAGGAGCTGCCGGACGAGTTCGTCGCGCGGTCGATGTTCTCGCTGGAGGGCGGGCAGGCCGCGGCCGCCCGGCTCCTGGAGCGCGGGGTGACCGGCATCGTGTGCGCGAGCGACCCGCTGGCGCTCGGTGCCATCAGGGCCGTGCGCAGGCGCGGGCTCACGGTCCCGGGAGACGTCTCGGTCGTCGGGTACGACGACTCCGCGTTCATGAACTGCACCGAGCCCCCGCTGTCGACGGTCCGTCAGCCCATCGAGGCGATGGGCCGGGCGGCCGTCGAGCTGCTGTGCGCCCAGCTCCAGGGCGCCCGTTCGCACCCCGGCGAGCTGCTCTTCGAGCCCGAACTGGTGCTGCGCGGCTCCACGGCGCCCCCGCCCGCGGGCTGATCCCTCCCTTTCCCCTCCGGCCGGCACCGGCACCGGGGACCGCCTCCACGGTCCCCGGTGCCGGTGTTTTCGTATGCCCTGATCGACAATTTCTCGCGTCGACAGCGTAGACGACCTGACAGTCCTCTGGAACTCTCTGAGCGTTCAACGCAAGGACGAGACATCCGAGTGCTTCATTCGTGAGGCCCAGATTCGAGGGACTTCCGAGGGACATGAGAATCCGCAGAAGGGGATCGCGGTGCCTGAGCGCCGTGATCGTGACCAGCCTCCTGGCGCTGGTCGGCCCGGTGACGACCGCCCACGCCGCCGGAGGACCGAACATCGCGCTGGGGGACAAGGCGTCCGCGAGCAGCGCCCACAGCGAGTACGCCGCCGGGAACATCACCGACGGCGACCAGGGCACCTACTGGCAGAGCGCCGGCTCCGACTTCCCCAGTGGGTGCAGACCGACCTGGGGACGACCGAGAACGTGGACGAGGTCGTCCTGAAGCTGCCCGCCGGGTGGGAGAGCCGGGCCGAGACCCTCTCCGTCCAGGGCAGCGCCGACGGCACGAGCTTCAGCACCCTGAAGACGTCCGGTTCGTACACCTTCAGCCCGGGCTCCGGCAACACCGTCACGGTCGCGTTCCCGGCGGCCCGGACCCGGTTCGTACGGATCGACGTCACCGACAACACCGGCTGGCGGGCGGCCCAGCTCTCCGAACTGCAGGTGCACGCCGCCGGTGAGTCGTCGGTGAACCTGGCCGCCGGCCGGACCCTCACCGCCGGCAGCCACACCCAGACGTACATCGCCGAGAACGCGGGCGACGGCAACCCGGCCACGTACTGGGAGAGCGCCGGCAACGACTTCCCGCAGTGGCTGCGCGCCGACCTCGGCACCTCCGTCCGCGTCGACCGCGTGGTGCTGCGGCTGCCCGGGGACTGGGAGAAGCGCAGCCAGACGCTGAAGATCCAGGGCAGCGCCAACGGCACCGACTTCACCGACCTGACCGCCTCCCGGGCCTGGTCCTTCGACCCAGCGACCGGGAACTCGGTGACCATCGCCCTCGACGCCACCACCACCCGCTACGTCCGGGTGCTCGTCACGGCGAACTCCGTCCAGCCCGCCGCCCAGGTGGCCGAACTGGAGGTGTACGGCCCGGAGACCGGGGACACCCGGGCCCCAGCGCCCCGGCGGGACTGGCGTACACCGAGCCCGCGACCGGACAGGTCCGGCTGAGCTGGAACGCGGCCACCGACGACGTCGGCGTGACGGGCTACGACGTCTACGCGGGCGGCTCGCTGCTGGCCGGTGTCGCCGGTGACGTCACCACCTACACGGACACCCGGCCCGCCGGCGAGACCGTCTCCTACTACGTGCGCGCCCGCGACGCGGCCGGCAACCAGTCGGGCAACAGCAACACCGTCACCCGCACCGGCGACAAGGGCGACACCCAGGCGCCGACCGCCCCGTCGAACCTGGCGTACACCGAGCCCGCGGACGGGAGGATCAAGCTGACCTGGACCGCCTCATCGGACGACACCAAGGTCACCGGGTACGACGTCTACGCCGACAACACCCTGCGCGACAGCGTCGCCGGTGACGTCACCACCTTCACCGACACCCAGCCCACGACGCGCACGGTGACCTACTACGTGCGCGCCCGGGACGCGGCCGGCAACCAGTCCGCACCCAGCGACGGCGTGACCCGCAACGGCAGCGGCGGTACCGGTTCCAACCTCGCCGTCGGAAAGCCCATCACCGCCTCCTCGGCGGTGGACCCCTACGTCGCCGCGAACGCCGGCGACAACAGCACGACGACCTACTGGGAGGGAGCCGCGGGCAGCTACCCGAACACGCTCACCGTCAAGCTGGGCGCCAACGCCGACCTGGACCGCCTCGTCCTGAAGCTGAACCCGGACACCGTCTGGGCCAGGCGGACGCAGACGATCGAGGTGCTGGGCCGGGAGCAGAGCGGCGCGGACTTCACCTCCCTGGTGGCGGCCAAGAGTTACACCTTCGACCCGGCCGGCGGCAACGCCGTCACCGTCCCGGTCCCGGCCCGGGTGGCCGACGTCCGGCTGCGGTTCACGGCCAACTCCGGCGCCACCGGGGGCCAGCTCGCGGAGTTCCAGGTGTTCGGGGTGCCGGCACCCAACCCGGACCTGGAGGTCACCGGCCTGACGGTGTCGCCGGCCGCCCCGGTCGAGTCGGACACCGTCTCCGTGTCCGCCACCGTGCGCAACAGCGGCCCGGCCGCCGCCCCGGCGAGCAGGGTCGCCGTGACCCTCGGCGGCACCAAGGCCGCGACCGCCCAGGTCGGTGCCCTCGCGGCGGGTGAGAAGACCACCGTCACCGCCTCGCTCGGACAGCGCGACGCGGGAACGTACCCGCTCGGCGCGGTGGCCGACGACGGTGACGCGGTCATCGAGCAGAACGAGTCCGACAACACCTACACCAGCCCGACTCCGCTGGTCGTCAAGCCCGTCGACACCTCCGACCTCGTCACCTCCTCGGTGACCACCTCGCCGTCCAGCCCGACGGCGGGCGACGACGTCACCTTCAGGGTGACCTTGAAGAACCAGGGCACCCGCGCCAGCGCCGCGGGCGCCCACGGTGTCACCGTCACCCTCACGGACTCCAAGGGCGACCCGGTCAAGACCCTGACCGGGTCCTACGAGGGCACCCTCGCCGCGGGCTCCGCGCAGGACGTGCGGCTGGGCCCGTGGACCGCCGCCAACGGCTCGTACACCGTGAGGACCGTCGTCGCCGACGACGCCAACGAGGTGCCGGTCAAGCGCGGCAACAACACCGCCACCCAGCCGATGTTCGTCGGCCGCGGCGCGAACATGCCGTACGACATGTACGAGGCGGAGGAGGGCACCGTCGGCGGCGGCGCCAAGGTGGTCGGGCCCAACCGCACCGTGGGCGACGTCGCGGGCGAGGCCTCCGGCCGCAAGGCCGTCACCCTGGACGCGACGGGGAGTTACGTCGAGTTCACCACCCGCGCCGCGACCAACACCCTGGTCACCCGCTTCTCCGTCCCCGACGCCCCGGGCGGCGGCGGCATCGACACCACGATCGACGTCTACGTCGACGGTGTGTTCAAGAAGGCGCTGCCCCTGACGTCGAAGTACGCCTGGCTGTACGGGGCGGAGACGGCGCCCGGCAACTCCCCGGGCTCGGGGGCCCCGCGGCACATCTACGACGAGGCGCACCTCCTCCTCGGCGAGACCGTGCCGAAGGGCAGCACGATCCGGCTGCAGAAGGACGCCGCGAACACCTCCTCGTACGCGATCGACTTCGTCAACCTGGAGCAGGTCGCGCCGGTCGCCAACCCCGACCCCGCCGCGTACGCCGTACCCGGCGGATTCACCCACCAGGCCGTGCAGGACGCCCTGGACAGGGTGCGCATGGACACCACCGGCAAGCTCGTCGGCGTCTACCTGCCGCCCGGCGACTACGAGACGTCGAACAAGTTCCAGGTGTACGGCAAGGCCGTGCGGGTGGTCGGAGCCGGCCCCTGGTACACGACGTTCCACGCCCCGGCGGCGCAGGAGAACACCGACATCGGCTTCCGGGCCGACGCGACGGCCAGGGGCTCGCTCTTCAAGGGCTTCGCCTACTTCGGCAACTACACCTCGCGGATCGACGGCCCGGGCAAGGTGTTCGACTTCTCGGGCGTCTCGGACATCGTCATCGACGACATCTGGAACGAGCACATGGTCTGCCTGTACTGGGGGCCGACACCGACCGGATCACCATCAGGAACTCCCGGATCCGCGACATGTTCGCCGACGGCGTCAACATGACCAACGGATCCACCGACAACCTCGTGACCAACAACGACGCGCGCGCCACCGGCGACGACAGCTTCGCGCTGTTCTCGGCGATCGACGCGGGCGGCGCGGACGAGAAGAACAACGTCTACGAGAACCTGACCAGCACCCTGACCTGGCGCGCCGCGGGCGTGGCCGTCTACGGCGGCTACGACAACACCTTCCGCAACATCCGTATCGCGGACACGCTCGTGTACTCCGGTATCACCATCTCGTCCCTGGACTTCGGCTACCCGATGAACGGCTTCGGGACCGGTCCGACCACCTTCGAGAACGTGACGATCGAGCGGGCCGGCGGGCACTTCTGGGGCGCGCAGACCTTCCCGGGCATCTGGGTCTTCTCCGCGTCGAAGGTGTTCCAGGGCATCCGGGTCAACCACGTCGACATCGTCGATCCCACCTACAGCGGGGTGATGTTCCAGACCAACTACTCGGGAGGACAGCCGCAGTACCCCATCAAGGACACCGTCTTCACCGACGTCTCCGTCACAGGCGCCCGCAGGAGCGGGGACGCCTACGACGCCAAGTCCGGCTTCGGGCTGTGGGCCAACGAGATGCCCGAGGCGGGGCAGGGTCCCGCCGTGGGCGAGGTGATGTTCAACGGGCTCCGGATGAGCGGCAACGCGGTGGACGTCCGCAACACCACGTCCACCTTCAAGATCAACATCAATCCCTGAGATCGCCGCAAGCTGTTTGCGGGAGATTGCAGCAGACTTGCGTACGCTCTGCGTCCTCGTGACGCGGGCACCGCGGCCCGCCTCGGGAGTCTCCCGAGGTGGGCCGCAGGCTGCTTTGCCGTCGACGGGGGCTGTTCGGGCCCTGACGCCTGCGCTGAGCCTGCGCTTGTGGCCTCAACTGTCAAACAATTTCAAAATTAGCGCGACATCTTGCGGGCCGTTGTTGAGGGTGGTTGAGTGTGCGGCGCCCCACAACGCACCGAGTCGCACCGACGGTGGGGCGACCTCACCGTTCATGCCCGAAGGGGACCACCCATGAGAAGTGCCCGGTTCCGCCGTACCCGCCGCTCCGGCGCGGTCGCCCTCGTCTCCGCGCTCACCCTGACCGCGCTCGCCGCCTGCGGCACCAGCGCGAGCAACAACGGCGCCGGCGGTTCCGAAGGAGGTGGCTCCTCCGACCCTGCCGCCCCCCTGGATCCCAAGACCAAGGTGACGATCACCATCGACTGCATGCCCCGGCGGCCAAGGCGGCCGAACTCAGGGAGTGGAAGCAGGACGTCGCCGAGTTCAACAAGAAGTACCCGAACGTGACCATCGAGGGCCGCTCCACACCCGGCCAGTGCCTGGAGCCGCCCCGCTTCACCGCGATGCTGAAGGCCAAGTCCCAGCCCGACGTCTTCTACACGTACTTCACCGACCTGCCCCAGGTGCTGGACAACGACGGTGCCGCGGACATCACGGCCTACGTCAACGACCGGACCGTGCCGCTGCTGAAGGACATCGACCCGAACGTCCTCGGCTCGCTCAAGCAGGACGGCAAGCTCTACGGCCTGCCCACCAGCAACTACACCATGGGCCTGCTCATCAACCGCAAGCTCTTCAAGCAGGCCGGCCTGAACCCCGACGCACCGCCGCGCACCTGGGACGAGGTCCGCACCGCGGCGAAGAGGATCGCCGCTCTCGGCGACGGCGTCGCCGGCTACGGCGACTACAGCGCGGCCAACACCGGCGGCTGGCACTTCACCGCCCAGGTGTACAGCCTCGGCGGTGACATCGTGGACGCGAGCGGCAAGAAGGCCGCGTTCGACAACGACATCGGCCGGCAGGTGGCGCGCAACCTGCACGCCATGCGCTGGGACGACGACAGCATGGGCAAGACCCAGCTGCTCAAGTGGGGCGACCTGCAGAAGCAGATAGCGAGTGACAAGCTCGGCATGTTCCTCGCCGCCCCCGACGACATCGCGTACATGGTCCAGCAACTCGGCGCCAAGTACGAGAACTTCGGCATGGGCCCGATCCCGGGGGCGAAGAACACCCTGGCCGGCGGCAACAACTACATGATCAAGAGCGGCATCTCCGGCGACAAGATCAAGGCCGCGGTCGCCTGGCTGAACTTCAAGAACCTCACCGTCGGCAAGGGCCAGTTCGAGTGGGACCGCACCAAGGCCGACAAGCTCCCGGTCGGCGTCCCGCAGCCCAACTTCTGGCTGGGTGAGTCGAAGAAGAAGGACGACGCCGCGCGCCTGGCGAACGCCACCATGCCCGTCGCCAACTTCAAGACGTTCATGGACAACCCGGTGCCCGGCAAGGCCGAACCGCCCAAGGCGCAGGAGATCTACAAGGTCCTCGACAACGTGATGTCCGGCATCCTCACCAACAAGGACGCCGATGTCGACAAGCTGCTCGCCACGGCCGAGTCCCAGGTCAACCAGGTCCTCGCCAACCAGTGACCGGTCCCCTGCGGGGGCGGGCCCACGAGCCGGCCCCCGCCGGGAGCACCGGATGCGCGCCGCTGCCCTGCGGTCACCGCGGCGCGTGCGCCCCAGCACATCGGCAGCCGAGCAGCAAGGAGCGACGATGGCGGCCCCCAGCCTGACCCCGAGCACCGCGGACCCCGCCCGCCCGGCATCCCCGCGCACGGCGGCCCCGCCACCCCCCGGCGGCCGGCTGTCCCGCGAGGTGCGGCGCAACCTCACCGCCCACGGCTTCCTCATCGGCGCGGTGATCTGCTTCGCGGTGTTCTCCTGGTACCCGATGATCAGGGAGTTCGCCCTCGCGTTCCAGAAGACCGGCAACGGCGGGACCAGCTGGACCGGCCTGGACAACCTCGAGACCGTCTACCACGACCCCGCCTTCTGGCAGGCCTGGCGCAACACACTGCTGTTCACCCTGCTGGCGCTGGTCCTCGGCTTCGCGGTCCCCTTCGTCACCGCGATCGTCATCAACGAGTTCCGGCACGGCCAGGGCTTCCTCCGGCTCCTCGTGTATCTGCCCGTGATGCTGCCGCCGGTCGCCTCCGTGCTGCTCTTCAAATATCTGTACGACCCCGGATACGGCCTGCTCAACGAGCTGCTGGGCGTTCTGCACCTGCCCGAGCAGCAGTGGCTGCAGGATCCCGACCTGTCGATGCTGTCCGTGGTCATCGCCTCGACCTGGATGAACATGGGAGGCGCGACCCTGATCTACCTCGCCGCGCTCCAGGGCATCCCGGCGAGCTGTACGAGGCGGCCGAACTCGACGGCGCCGGACTGCTGCGCAAGGTCTGGCACGTCACGGTCCCGCAGACCCGGCTGGTCCTCTCGCTGATGCTGCTGATGCAGGTCGTCGCGACGATGCAGGTCTTCGTCGAGCCGTTCCTGCTCACCGGCGGCGCCGGCCCGAGGGTTCGACCACCACGGTCGTGTACCTGATCTACCAGTACGCCTTCAACTTCAACAACTACGGTGCCGCGGCGGCGCTCGGCCTGCTCCTGCTCGTACTCCTCGCCGGTTTCTCGGCGGCGTACGTGCGGCTCAGCCGTGCCGGCGACGAGTAGACGGGGGAGACCGGCATGTCCACACGCACACTCATCTCGCCGGCCCGCCTCGCCAGGCCGCGCGGGAGGCTGCTCTACTGGGTGGTCTTCGCCGTGGTCGTCGCGGCCTTCGTCCTGGTGTTCCTCGGCCCGCTGTACTGGCTGGCCTCCAGCGGTGTGAAGGACCCGCAGGAGGTGATCCGCACCCCGCCGACCCTGGTGCCCAGGTCCTTCACCCCGGGCAACTACACCCGGGCCTGGGACGTCATGGACCTCTCCCGGCTGCTGCTCAACACGACGTTCTACGCGTTCGGCGCGCTGGCCTGCCAGCTCGTCCTGGACGTGGCCGCCGCCTACTCGCTGTCCAGGCTACGGCCGGTCCTCGGCAAAGCGATCCTCGGCATGATGCTGGCCACGCTCATGATCCCGGCCACCGTGCTGGTCGTACCCCAGTACCTGACCGTCCTCGACGTGCCGATCGTGCACCGGAACCTGCTGAACACGCCCTGGGCGATCTGGCTCCCGTCGGTCACCAACGCCTTCAACATCTTCCTGCTGAAGCGGTTCTTCGACTCCATCCCGAAGGAACTCCTCGACGCGGCCGCCATGGACGGCGCCTCCCCGACGCGGATCCTTTGGTCGATCGTGCTGCCCGTCTCCCGGCCGATCCTCGGCGTGGTGTCGATCTTCGCGATCGTCGGCGTCTGGAAGGACTTCCTCTGGCCGATGCTCACCCTGCCCGACCCGTCGAAGCAGACCCTCAACGTGGGGATCTACTCGCTCTCCACCGGGGTCCCCGTGAACATCCTGATCGCCGCCCTGACGATCGCCTCGCTGCCGACCCTGCTGATCTTCCTGGTCTTCCAGCGGAACATCATGAGCGGCCTGACCGCCGGCGGCCTGAAGGGCTGACCCCACCGCCCGCCGGTTCCCGGCACGGCCGCTCCTTCCCCTGCCGAGCCTTCGCCGCCGGTCCGTCCGACGCCCCGCAGCATCCGGGCCGGCGGCGAAGATCCACCCTGCCCGAAAGGAACGTCAGTTGGCAGCCCCTCACTCGCCCCGCACCGACGACTGGTGGCGCGACGCCGTCATTTACCAGGTGTACCCGCGCAGTTTCGCCGACGGCGACGGCGACGGCACCGGGGACCTCGCGGGAGTCCGGGCGAGACTGCCCCATCTCGCGCAACTGGGCGTGGACGCCGTCTGGTTCACCCCCTGGTACGCCTCCCCGCTGGTGGACGGCGGCTACGACGTCTCCGACTACCGCACCATCGACCCGGCGTTCGGCACCCTCGCCGAGGCCGAGAAGCTCATCGCGGAGGCCGCCGAACTGGGCATCCGGGTCATCGTCGACATCGTCCCCAACCATGTCTCCGACCAGCACCCCTGGTTCCGCGCCGCGCTGGCGGCCGGACCCGGCAGCCCCGAGCGGGAGCTGTTCCACTTCCGTCCCGGCCGCGGCGAGGACGGCGACCAGCCGCCCAACGACTGGCCGTCGCAGTTCGCCGGGCCCACCTGGACCCGGGTGCCCGACGGCGAGTGGTACCTGCACCTCTTCACCCCGGAGCAGCCCGACCTCAACTGGGCCCACCCGGCGGTCCGCCGGGAGCACGAGGAGATCCTGCGGTTCTGGTTCGAGCGCGGCGTCGCCGGCGTACGCATCGACTCCGCCGCCCTGCTCGTGAAGGATCCCGCGCTCGCCGACTTCGAGGAGGGCGTGGACCCGCACCCGTACATCGACCAGGACGCACTGCACGACGTCTACCGTTCCTGGCGCTCCATCGCCGACGAGTACGAGGCGGTTTTCGTCGGCGAGGTCTGGCTGCCGGACGCCGAGCGCTTCGCCCGCTATCTCCGGCCCGACGAACTCCACACCGCCTTCAACTTCAACTTCCTCGCCTGCCCCTGGGAACCGGACCGGCTGCGGAGCGCCATCGACGACACCCTCGCCGAGCACGCCCCCGTCGGAGCCCCGCCACCTGGGTGCTGTGCAACCACGACGTCACGCGCACCGTCACCCGCTACGGGCGGGCCGACACCTCCTTCGACTTCGCCGCGAAGGCCTTCGGCACCCCGACCGACCTGGAGCTGGGCACCCGGCGGGCCCGTGCCGCCGCGCTGCTGACCCTGGCCCTGCCCGGCTCCGTCTACCTGTACCAGGGGAGGAGCTGGGGCTGCCCGAGGCCGAGGTGCCGCGGACAAGCATCCAGGACCCCATGCACTTCCGCTCGGGAGGAACCGATCCGGGGCGGGACGGCTGCCGCGTCCCGCTGCCCTGGGAGGCCGGCGCCCCCTGGTGCGGGTTCGGCACCGGCGCCGAGCCCTGGCTCCCGCAGCCCGAGGACTGGGGCCACTACGCGGTCGACCGGCAGGCGGCCGACCCGGAGTCGATGCTCGCGCTGTACCGCGCGGCCCTGCTCCTGCGCCGGTCCGTGCCGGGCTTCGGGGACGGGCCCCTCACCTGGCTGCCGGCCGGTGCCGGTGTGCTGGCCTTCGCCCGGGCGCACGGCCTGGTCTGCGTCGTCAACCTGTCCGCGCACCCGGCCGGACTCCCGCCGTACGAGGACCTGTTGCTCGCGAGCGGTCCGCTCGACGGCGCGGGCCGGCTGCCGCGCGACACGGCGGTGTGGCTGCGGACCTGACCGGAGCCGCGACAGGGCCCGGCCACCGTGTCGCACGGTGGCCGGGACCCTGCCCCACGTCAGTCCTTCAGCGCCGTGCCGGCGGCGCTGAGGGCCTTGGTGTTCTCGGTCTTCGCGGCCGTGAGGCCGCTCCGGTGGGCGGTGATCTGCTGCTTCTGGATCTTGGTCTCGGCCTTGAACCAGACGTTCACCAGGCCGGTCCGCTGCTTGCAGTCGATCTCGGCCAGGGCGACGTCGATCTCCTTCTGGGAGGCCGGGTCGGTGTGCGGGACCAGTTCGGCCGACTCGGTCGGCGTCGCGGCCTCGTAGCCCTTGCCCTTCATGCACTGCGACCAGGCGCCCATGGCCTTCTTGACGGCCGGGACCCGCATCGACTCCAGGAACGACCGGCCGTTCAGCTCGGAGACGAGCTGGAAGTCGGCGGCCGGCTTGCCGATCTTCTCTGCGGCGTAACCGACGCAGCCCTTGGCGGGGATCTTCTTGCCGTTGTAGGTCTTCGGGGCCGCCTTGGCGACGAAGGAGCCGTCCGCGCCCGCCTTGGTCGGCTTGCCGTGCCCGGTCAGCACCTCCACCTGCGTCTCGGTCAGGCTGGGCACCTTCTGCCGGGGCTGGTCGGTCAGCGCGTCGGGCAGGCCGTAGCCGTACTTCGCCGCGGTCGCACGGTCGGTCAGGCCGTAACGGCGCTCCATGTTGGCGTCGTTGTCGTTCGGCGGCGGGGTGGCGCCGGCGACGGTGAGCTTGACGTCGAAGCCGTAGCCGGCCATGCACTTCTCCTGGAGGTGGCGCGTGGCCGTGTCCAGGGTGACGGTGTCGGAGTAGGTCTGCATGTAGGCCTCGAGCGGCAGCGACAGGCCCTTGGCGAGGCCGCGCTGCGGGGTCGCCTTGGGCCAGTTGGCCTTGTCGACGAGCGGCTTGTCCGCCGCCACCGGGGCCGCCGCGTCATGGCCGGAGCCGCTGGTTCCGCAGGCCGAGAGCATCCCGGTTGTCGCGATCATGACAGTTGCGGCGATGAAGACGCGCTTGTTCCACATGGGGGTGACTCCTCGGTTCGGATCAGGCGAAGTGCTGGGAGGCGTTGTTGTTCTTCAGCGCCGAGATCAGGTTGGTGAGGTTGCAGTCACCGTAGGGCTCGTTGTGCGCGAAGTACTGCGAGGTGCCGCCGTAGCCCGAGTTGTAGTACACGCGGTAGTTGTCGGCCGGGGCGCAGTTCTGCACCGAGGCCGCGTTGTTCTTCGTGTACTGGCCGGCACCGGTGCCGTTGCCGTTGAACACGTAGCGGTACGTGGTCAGCGTGGAGCCCTGGTACTGGCTGGTGCCCCAGTAGTCGTTCACGTTGCCGTAGAACGACGACCAGCTCGTCACGTATCTGCCGCCGCTGACCGCGAGGTCCTTGGAGTTGTACAGCAGCCACAGATCGCCCTCGGAACAGGTGATCCAGGGCACGTCGCAGTTGTCCGTGACCTTGTACTCGGCGGCGTGGGCGGGGGTGGCGCTGACCATGAGCGCGGCGGTCGCGGCGAAAGCGGACGCCACCGCGCCGATCCTGGACCGCAGGCGGACGTTCTTCATGCTGGAGGAACCCTTCGCTCGGGTTGTGATGATCATTTGAAGTGGATCTTACAGAGAGGGCCTGGAAAGGCGACAGGAAATCCACGGCCCCCGGACGGCCTCGCCGGGCCCGCTCCCGCCCCGGCCGGGACGGGACGGGAGCGGGCCCGGTCGAGGCGCACGTCCGGGGCGGGTGCGTCACGCACCCGCCGGCCTCACCAGGGGAACGCGCCGGACCCCTGGAAGGAGAACAACGCCCAGACCACCAGGGGGAGGAGGACCAGCAGGACGACGGCGGCCAGCGCCTTCGCCCACCCGGCGGTCCTCCCGCGACCGTCAGCCGGCACGGCGGATCACAGCTTTCCCACGGCGCGGACGAACGCCTGCGCGTAGGCGCTCGTACCGGTCCCGTTGGGGTGGTAGCTCTCGCGGCTGATGCACCAGCTTCCTCCCAGCTCGCAGCGGAAGTCACCGTCCCCTGGGGAGCGACGACGATCTTGTTGATGCCCTCGGGTCGTCGCAGGCGCGCCGGCCCTCGAAGTCGGGGTCGGGCGACTCGTAGCTCACCGGAAGGCCCGCCGAGCGCAGGGACGCGACCATCTGCTCCTGCTTGCTCGCCATGGTCCGGGCCATGGCGTTGACGCGGATCATCCCCGCCCCGCCGACGCCGCTGACGCAGGTCAGGGAGTCCTCGTTGAAGAGCTGCGGGTACCCCAGCAGGATGATCTTGGCGTTGGGCGCCTGGTCGTGGATCTCCCGCAGCGTCTTCTCGATCTTCGGCATGGTGTCGTCGATGTCGCGGTCGACGTCCTCCTCGGTGGGACAGCCCGTGGTGGCGCAGGACTGCATCACGCCCGGGAAGCCCGCGTCGTTGCCGCCCACCGTCAGGGCGACCAGGGTGGTGTCCGCGCTGAGGACGCCGGACTTCATCTGCGCGATCTCGTGGAACTGGCCGTCGGCCTTCGCGTACTTGCTCCGGTCGTCCCACGACACGGGCCAGGTGTCGTAGTCGTTGCCCTGGTCGTCCGTCGCCTTTCCGCGCACGTTCCAGGTCAGCGCGCCGGAGCAGGCCACGTCCAGGAAGTCGGCGGAGGCGGGGTGCTGGTCGGCGACCTGGCCGAGGGTGGCGGACCGGCCGGGCAGGGTGGCCTTGCGCGACCAGGAGTTGTCGCTGCGCCGGCAGGCGTTCCAGGTCTCCTTCTCGCTGTCCCGGTCGGACTCGGGGGAGTAGGCCCCCGCGCCCTCGCCGGCCGAGTAGGAGTCGCCCATCACGACGACCATGTCCGCCGGCTTGCCCGGCAGTTCCTGGAAGGCGATCGACGTGAACGCGATGTCCTCGTCGGCCGTGCCGTCGTCCGTGGTGTTCGTGAGCTGCACGCGGGGCGTCCCGGTGAAGTGGTAGACGCCGAGCTCCACCCAGGTGCTCCTGCCGTAGTGGGTGTTGACGTACCGCTCGCGGTCACCGCCCGCGACACCCTTGACCACGTAGTGGGCCTGCTGGGTGTGTGCCCCGGTGTCGGGGACGTGCACGAACACCCGGGCCCAGTCCAGGCTCTGGCCCAGCGTCCAGGTGCCGCTGATGGTCATCGGGCCGTAGTCGCCGCCCAGATGCCCGGAGTCGCGGGTGTGGGCGTACCAGAAGTGACCGCCGTAGCCGCCGCCGACCTGGTGCAGGTCCGCCTTGGCCTCGTAGTGGTTCGCGCTGTCGGCGTTGAAGTCGAACTGGAAGCTGCCCGAGGACGTCACCTGCCCGCAGTCGCCCCATGACTCTGTTCCGTTGGCCACGGAGGCGACGACATGGGTGCCGGGGGCGCCGGAGCACACCGATGCGCCGTGCTGCAGGCGGTAGCCGCGTCCCGGCTCGGAGACCAGCGTCTGGTACTTGATGCTCTCGTGGCCGCAGTCGGTCGCGCAGTCGCTCTTCCAGGTCGCGTTCGGCGCGTGCCACCAGTACTGCGAGTAGCACGCCTCGGTGTCGCAGTCCGGCGGGTTGCCCGAGTCGCAGTAGTTGTACTCGTTGCAGAACGTGCTGAGCGGCGGCGAGACCTGGCTCCGCTGCTCCTTGGTGACCCACCAGGCGGGCCGGAAGCCGGCCGAGGAGAACCCGGACTCACCGGGCCAGTCCTGGCGGCCGGACGTCGCGTAGGAGTAGCCGGTGTCCATGGACCAGGCGGACCAGCCCATCACCTTCTCCTCGTACGGCCAGTCCTGCGGGTGCGCCGCGTCCTTGTTCGCCTCCGTGCCGTCCACGTCGGTGTCCATGAACGGGTGGCCCCAGCTCTTCTTGTAGATGGGGTTGGCCGGGTTGTTGTACCAGCCGAGACCCCACGGGCCGGTGGTGTGCGGGGTGGGCGCGTTGAAGCCGAGGTTGTAGTTCCACACGGCGGTGAACCAGTTCTCCACCCGGGAGGCGTCGTCGTCGTTGACGGTGACCTTCTGGCCGTCGGTGTGGACCTCGTTCCACTTGTCCGCGAGGATCTTCATGGAGGCGGCGATGTTGGTCGCGTAGTCGACGGCGACGGCCTTCTGCAGGGCCGGCGACAGACTCGTCTCACCGGTCTTCTCGTGCCCGGCGAGCCGCATCCCGTCGGTGACCTGCCCGACGCCGTAACCGCAGTCGGACTTGTCCCAGTTGATGTGCCAGTACACGTCCGGATCGCTGGGGTCGGCCTTGTGCCCGTAGTAGCCGTCCACCGCGGCCAGCGGGCTGCCCATCTGGCCGGGGATGGAACCGGACTCGGCCTGCCAGAGGTTGGACTCCTGGGCCATGATGCCCAGCATCACGTTGGCCGGGATCCGCCCGCCGCCGGTCAGCGTGGGTGCCGGGAACAGGCCCTGGGGGTCGATGGTGCCGATCCCGGTCTGGTTGCGGTACCCGCCCTGGCGGATGTACTGGGAGCGCAGCTGGCCGCGTACAGCCATGTCCACGGCCCACTCGACCTGGTTCGGCGTGGGCTGCAGTGCCTGCGCGTTCACGTCGTTGCGGGAGACGGAGCACCAGCGGTCGGGGTCCGTCGGGTCCTGCGAAGCGACGGCCGCGGCGGCGGTGAGCGTCGCCCGCCTGGGCTCGCTCGTGCCGGAGTCCGGCACGCTCGCGCCGGTCAGCGCCGGGGAGAGCCGGCTCCTGCCCGCGGAGTCGTCGGTACGGACGACCGTCTGCCGGAGCCTCGCGCCGGTGCCCGTGGCCGTGGAGGTCACCGTCACCGGCGTGTTCGCCGCCACGGTGGCGGGGGACAGGCCGGCCTCGCCGCGCGGTGCGGGTTCGGCCCCGGTGAAGCCCTTGCCCGCGTTCGCGATGTGGTCGAGCCCCGCCCGCACGCCGGGGGTGAGGACCGGATCGACGGCCAGCCGGCCCTGGCTGGAGACGACCGTGCCGGTCGGAGCGTTCACCCGGGTGATGCCGGTGCCCGCCGTGTGGGTGGCGCCGGTCGGACGTCCGGTGAGGAACACCCCTGCGGCTCCGCCGCGTTCGAGGTCGAGCTCGCCGAGCCTGCCGGTGGCGACCGTGGCCGGCGCGCCGTGCCCGCCCCACACCCGGGCACGCGCGGCCTCGGTGCCGCGCCGCTCCACGAAGGCGATCCTCCCGCCGCCGACCGGGTGGATGTCGTACGGCACCCCGCCGGCCGTGAACAGCTTCTCGGCCTTGCCGGTGCGGTGGCCCAGCCGGACCACGTCGTGGCCCAGGGCGCCGACCGCGCCGCCCGCCACGGGAACCGCGCTGGTGACCTCGCCGCGTGCGGAGGCCTCGCCGACGGTCTTCCCGGTCGTGTCCACGGTGACCACGCGGGTCCGGGTGGCGGCCGGGTCGTTCATGTCGCGGAAGGCGGTGAACGCGGCGGTGCGGGTCGCCGGGTTGCAGGACGGGTCGAAGTACGCGAGCGACGCGGTGAACGGCAGCTTCGTCACCTTGCCGGTGGCCAGGTTCACCACGGCGGCGAAGGCGCCGCCCTGCATCAGGTCCGGCTTGTTGGTGAAGGTGCGCGGCGCGTAGACGACGGCGGCGTGGTCGCGGTCCATGACGCACTGGTTGCCGAGCCACGAGTCCGCCGGCATGCCGGGCTCGCTGAGCACGGCGGCGGTCTTCCACTCGTAGGCCCGCGCGCTGTCCGCGACCAGGACGTGCAGCCCGTCGACGTCGGCGGCGGCGGTCACGGCCCGGTCCTTGCTGCTCCGCCATCCCTTTCCGAGCTTCTTGTCCGGGCCGGCGACCCGTCCGCCGGGCGCGGTGCCGGCGCTGCCGGGCTCGGTGCTCGTGGGCCTCGGTGCGGCGTGGGGTGCCGCGAGCGCGGTGGCGCTCTGCAGCAGCCCGCCGGCCAGCACGGCACAGGCCAGCACGGCGCCGAGCCGCCCGCGTATGCGTCTGTTGGATCTCAAGGAGAGTGTCCTCGCTTCTCGGTGGGGTATGCGCGCCCGTGTCCGGGCACGACTCGGCCCGGAAGGGGCCCGTGGGCCGGGCGGGGATGCTGGGGAGCCGGCCGGCGACGCCGGACGGGAGGCGGACCGCGGCACCGGTGTGCGCCGCGGTCCGCCGTGTCACCCGCGCTTCATGAAGTCGCGCCGCTCATGGTGGAGTTCCGCGGCCCGGCGATCGGCACGGCGACGGCACAGAGCTGTCTCGGACACGTGTTGAGCCCCCCTCATGGCCACCCATGACGGGCGAGCGCGCCCTCCGGCACGCCACAGCCCCCTGGACGCCCCCGCTGGTGTCGCACGCTCACGACACAGAACCGACGTTTGGTCTAGTCCACCCGCTTGCAGCGCGGTCATCCTACGCCCAGCATGCACATGCCACGCAAGATCCAAGTTCCCCCTTCTGACACTTCTCTCCCGTCAGTCCTCCAGCCGCACCGGCATCAGCAGCGAGAAGGTGTGCTCGTCGTCGGGGCGGCGGATCGCGAGGGGAGCCGTCGCGGACGTGGACTCCAGGACGAGGTCGTCGTGGGCGGCCGCGGTGAGGGCCTGGAGCAGGAACTCGCGGTTGACGGCGATGCGGTCCGGGCCGGTCCCGGCGGTCCCGCAGACGGTCGCCGTGCCGTCCTCCGGCACCTCCAGCACGCTCAACTCCGCCGTCGAGTCGTCGTGTTCGTGGACCGGGCCGGTCTCGAGCGCCGCGCGGAAGGCGGGCGCGTCCACCACGGCGCGGCGGCCCGCCGGCAGGTGGACCAGGCGGCGGTAGTCGGGGAAGTCGTGGCCGAGGCGGCGCCCGGCCACCTGACGGTCGCCGGCCTCCAGGGTCACCCGGTCGCCGTCCAGCTCCAGGTGGACGGGCTCGTCTCCGCCGAGCAGGGCGCGCATGGCGTCGGCGAGCGGGGTGGGGAGGACGGCCTGCACGCGGGGGCCGTCGTGCCCGGTGACCGATGCCCGGGAGACGGCCATCCGGTAGCGGTCGGTGGCCACCGTGTGCAGTGCGTCGCCGTCGACGTCGAGCAGGATCCCGCCGAGCATGGGCAGTTCGGGGTCGGTGCCGGCCGCGAAGCGCACCGCGTCCAGGGCCGCCGCCAGGGCGGGTGCCGGGACGGACAGGTGGACGGGGGCGGTGGGGGTGGTGTGGAGCGCGGGCATGTCGTTCTCCCTCTGGTCGAGTAGGGCCCGGAGTGCGGAGAACTCGCCGCGGGCCTCGGACAGTCCGGTCCGCAGCCGGCGCAGATGGGCCTCCAGCAGGGTGCGGACCAGGCCGGTGTCGGCACCGGACCAGGCGGCCAGCACCAGCCGGATGTCCGCCAGTGGCATACCGGCCCGGCGCAGGCGTGCCAGCACCCGGGCCTCCTCCAACTGCTCCCGGCCGTACCAGCGGTACCCGGTCACGGGGTCCACCCGGACCGGGACCAGCACGCCCGCACGGTCGTAGAACCGCAGGGCGCTCACGCCGAGTCCGCTGGCGTGGGCCGTCTCCCCGATACTGCGCATCTCGTTCTCCACACCCGGAACCCTGGGCCCTCGACCTGGTCGAGGGTCAAACCCGCCGGGATCAGTGTCCCGCCGTCGCGGTCGCTCCGGGCCGTCCCGGCCGTGGGACGGTCCCGGCGCGGCGCTCGGGCCGCCAGGTCGCCACCAGTGCCCCGGCGAGCAGGAGTTCGGCGATGTCGCCCCCGTAGTACATGATCTCCGCGCCCTGCCGGACCTGTTCGACGGGGGCGTGGACGTAGACGAACAAGCCGCCGTACATCGCCTGGGCGATCAGGGCGTGCCCGGCGATCGCGACACCCAGATACACCAGTCGGGTGCGGACTCCGGGGCGGGCGGGCGCGGGGTCGGGGCCGGCGACGGCGTGGGCGAACAGGCAGCCCGACGCCAGGAAGTGCGCCTGCATGAGCCGGTGCCCCAGGGGATGGCCCATGGCGGCGTCGTACAACGGCGTGAAGTAGAGCACTCCGAGACTGCCGGTGCTCAGCACGAGCGCCACCGCCGGATGGGCCAGTACCCGGGCCGGGGCGCTGTGGAGCACCGCCGAGAGTGTGCGGGCCCGGGCTGCCGGCAGCGTTCGCAGCAGGAGGGTCACCGGTGCGGCCAGCACCAGCGCCATGGGCGCGTACATGCCGATGAGCATGTGCTGTGCCATGTGCGCACGGAAGTCGGAGTGCGCGGCGGACGACAACGGCGGAAGAAGGGCGGTGGCGAGCAGGCACAGCCCGCCCACGAACGACACCGACCGCCAACCGTGCCGGCCGCGCGCGGGGTTGCGGCGCCGCGCGCGGTGCGCGGCGAGCAGGTAGCAGCCGGCGGCGGCGAGCAGGATCGAGAGGATCAGCAGGACCGGCAGCACCGCCGGTGCGCCGCCGTCACCGCCGTGCTGGTGCATGTCCTCCATCAGACGCGGTCTCCGGTTCGCTCGGCCCCGCGGGGCGCCTCGGGACCGATGACCGTTCCACCGCGCTGGATCAGATGGCCGGCGAGCATGACGAGGCCGCCCAGGACGAGGAAACCGGCGTCCCACCAGGCCTGGTGGGGGTCTCCGTGGACGTGGTGGATCCCCAGGACCTGGTGGTCCAGGACGCCCTCGACCAGGTTGAACAGGCCCCAGCCGAAGAGGATCCAGCCCCACAGCACCCGTGAGCTCCACACCGCCCGCCGATGGTGCGTGACCCGCGCGTACAGCACGGCCAGGCCCAGGAGCACGGCGACCCAGCACACCGTGTGGAAGACGCCGTCCCACAGCGTGTTCATCTCCAGGCCCGAGACCGTGTGCGGGTCGTAGTACTTGAGCCCGACCCGGTCGTGGTTGGTGCTGGTGAGCATGTGGTGCCATCGCAGGAGCTGGTGCAGCAGGATGCCGTCGGCGAATCCCCCCAGCCCCACGCCGAGGACGGTCCCCGGTAACCGCAGACTGCTGGGCTCCACCGTGAGCGGCGGGGTGGTGCCTGGCGTGGTGGCCATCGACTGTTCTCCGTTCGGTCGCCGGTGCGCGGGTGGTTCTGGGGCGTGGTTTCCCGGACGGCCCGTCATCATCACCTGGTCCGGTGCGCTTTCGGTCAGTGGCCCGGCGCCCGGGAAAGGCTGGTCCAACCAGTCGGCCGGTCGCCGCGAACGGCCCGCTCTGCTCGCCATGACACGGCACGGAGTCCGGCGTGAAGCGGTCTCCGACCAGGCTCTTCGCCGTCCCACGCGACAGGATTCCCGACGGCGGACCGCCGCCCGGCCGCGCTCGGGGCCGAACGGGAGCCGGCGTCCGAGTTCGGCGTGAACCGGCACACCGTCCGCGCGGCCGCCGAACGGCTCCAGCAGGCCCGGCGCGTCCAGGTCGGTCCCGGCGGGCGGACACTCGTCCGGCTGGTCACCCCGGGCCGAGAGGTGATCCATCCGTCCACGGACCTCTGCCGTGCACCGGGGCCAATAACTGACAGGTTCCGGACAAAGAGTTGGCCAAGTGCCGGAACCGCCCGCCCGCTCGTGATCGGGTCGCCTGCGACGGCTGTACCACACCCGTTCTGGAGGTTTCGGTGCCGGCACCAACCCGCAGAAGACGATGGCTCACGATCTGCGCCATCACGGCGACCGCCGGGCTGGTCGCGATACCCGCGACCGCCGCGCCCGGTCACCATGTCGGCCCCTTCGGGGTCCGCGCGCTCGACCGGCTCGCCGCCCAGCGCGAGCACTCGACCGGGACCGGCGGTCCCCGGGCGAGGCCGGAGGAAGGGGCGACGGCAACGAGGCGGACGAGATCGCCGAAGGTGCCGACCAGTACGCCGAGGCCCGTACCGCGCCCGGCGTCGTCGCACCGGGCGCCTACGGCGCCGCCTGGCGGGGACTGAACGGTCTCCGGCGGACCAAGGGCAGTTGGCGGCACGTCACCGGGCTGACCTACGACTCCGACGACCCCCGCTACCGCGACATCGACTCCAACTCCAGCGGCGGCTCCGGAAACGTCACCGGGCGGATGGCCGCGATGGCCGCGGACGACGACGGCTACGTCTACGCGGGCAGTGCCGGCGGCGGAGTCTGGCGCTCGCGCACCGGTGGCGGGCACTGGCGGTCCATCAGCGACCGGCTGCCCTCGCAGTCCACCGGAGCGCTCGCCGTCGACGGCACCGGACGGCTGTGGCTCGGCACCGGCGAGGCCAACACCAACGCGGACGCCTATCTGGGCAGCGGGGTGTACGTGCTGTCCGACCCCCACCACGGTGCCTTCAGCACCCGCAGCCGGGTCGGCGGCGACGAGCTGGAGAGCACCACGGTCCGCCAACTCCGTTTCGCGGGCGGCAGGGTGTGGGCGGCGACCAGCGAAGGCGTGTGGAGCCACTCCACCAAGAACCTGCACGGCTCCTGGAAACTGGAGTTCGCGCCCAATCCCGACTATGTGCCGGGCGGCCCGAAGGCCACGGACGGGGACGCCGCCTACAAGAACATCACCAACGACATCGCCGTCGACCCCAAGGACCCCGCCAGGGTGATCCTCGCGGCCGGCTGGCGCAGCGGTGACGACTACAACGGCTTCTACACCAGGACCGCGGGCCACTGGAAGCGGATCACCAGCGGCTTCGGTGCGCTGCCGACCGACGCCGACAACGTGGGCACGGTGACCTTCGCCCGCTCCGCCGACGGCTCCCGCTACTACGCCATCGACCAGTCGCCCGAGCAGATGGCCACCAATCCGGACAGCGGCCTGCAGGGCATCTACAGCGCCGGCTCACCCTTCGGGCCCTGGACGAAGATCGCCGACTACAAGCAGCTGGCGGCCGACGGCTCCGCGCTGACCACGGCGGGCTACATGCCGGGCGTGCAGGCCTGGTACAACCAGTTCCTCACCGTCGACCCGGCCGACCCCGAGCACGTGTACGCCGGCCTCGAAGAGGTCTACGAGACCAGGGACGGCGGCGCCACCTGGTCCACCGTCGGCCCGTACTGGAACTTCAACTTCCCCTGCTGGAGCATCGATCCCGCCCGGCAGAGCGGAAGCTGCAACCAGACCACGCACTCCGACCAGCACGGCGTCGCGATCGGCCGCTACCACGGCCGGAGTTACGTCTACGTCGGCAACGACGGCGGCGCCTACCGCCGTCCGGTGCACGGCTCCCAGGACTCCTCCGGCCACGCCACGGACTGGGCCTCGCTCAACGACGGCACCATCGACACCCTCCAGTACTACTCGGTGGGCGTCGGCCGGGACCCGGGCCACCACGGGGTGTCCGTCACGGGTGGACTGCAGGACAACGGCCAGTCGATCCTGCGCAGCGACGACAAGGTCATGGGCTCCGACTTCGGCGGTGACGGCGGCGACACCCTCACGGACCCGGCCGACGGCTGCGACATCGCCGAGGAGTACGTCTACCTCGCCGTCCAGGTCACCCAGAACTGCGCCGTGAACGACGGCTCCTGGACGACCGACCCCGCGAAGGCGACCTCGTACAACGTCGCACCGGCCGACAACACCACCGGCGAGGCCCGCTTCATCGCCCCGCTCGCGGCCGACATGAGGAACAGCGCGACCTGGATCGCCGGCGGCCGGCACATCTGGGTGCAGGACCACGGCTACGCCATCCGCAGCGGCTCCGAGTGGCGGAGTGTGCACGACCTCGGCGCCGGCCGCACCGCGACCGCCGTCGCCGCCTCGGGCGGCAAGGTGTACGCGGCCTGGTGCGGGCCCTGCAACGAGGACGGGTTCGCCCGGGGCATCGCCGTCGGCAACGCCGACGGGACCGGCTGGCACGACATCGGCCTGCCGGCCACCGGGGCGGACGGCACGGTACCCAACCGCTACCTCAGCGGCTTCGCCGTCGACCCGAGGAACGCCGACCACGTCTTCCTCGCGGTCAACGGCTTCTCGCGGCACTGGACCGAGGGCCCCGGCGCCGGCCACGGCCACGTCTTCGAGTCCACCGACGGCGGGACCACCTGGAAGGACGTCTCGGCGAACCTGCCCGACGTGCCCGCCGACTCCGCCGTGGTGACCCGGGACGGCGGACTCGCCCTCGCCACCGACCTCGGCGTCGTCTACCGCGCGCCGGGCCGCACGAAGTGGCAGCGCGTCGGCTCCCTCCCGGCCGTCGCCGTGCTGCAGCTCAGGCTCAGCCCCGACGGGGGCACCCTGTACGCGGCCACGCACGGCCGCGGCATCCACGCCGTCAGGGTGCGCGACCTCGGCTGACGCCGTCACAGGGGCGCGAGGGGTGGTCCCGGATCCCGGGGGCACCCCTCCGCCGTGTGCGGCACCGCGCGCAGCGCCCACCGCGCACCGGCACGGCGGGCACGCGGGCGCGGTCGTCGCCGCGGTCCCGGATCAGTTGCCGCGCAGACGGGTCAGCGTCGCCTCCAGGTCGGCCCGGCGGGGCCGGTTGTGGGGAGCTTCGCGAGCATGGCGGCCATGCCGCAGGTGTTGGTCACCGCCGAGAAGACCAGTCCGCCGGCGATACCCGCGGACAGCAGCCGGAAGGCGGGGTGCACGAACTCGCCCAGCGCGAGACCGAGCAGGACCACGGAGCCCGCGGTGAGGCGGACCTGCCGCTCCATGCCCCAGGTCGCCCGCGTGCCGCCCTCGGGACGGTCGAGGTCGTTGCCCTGGGCGGCCCAGGCGCCGGTGCCGCCGGCGAGGGTGGCGGTGTGCACGCCGCTCTCGGCGAGCGTCCGGCAGGCGTTTTCGGAACGGGCGCCCGAGGCGCAGACGACGAGGACCTCGCCGCGCTCGGCGGCGGCCCGGATGTCCGGCACCGCCCGGCCGAGCTGGTCCAGCGGGATGTTGAGGGCACCGGGGATGTGGCCGCCCGCGTACTCGCCGGGGGTGCGGACGTCGATGACGGTGAGTTCGTGCAGCCGGGAGCGGGCCTGCTGGGGGTCGAGGGTGAGGGGGTGGTCATCGTTGATCTCTTTCCTGTCTGTGGAGGCGCCCCGGGGCGGGGGCCGTACTGCCGGAGTGGTGAGGCGGGCCGGTGGGGCCGGGCCGCCGTGGTCAGACGAGCGCGTCGAGGAGCATGAGGGCGGCCACCGCGAGCAGCACGCAGGCGAACACGCGCTGCAGGGCCTGGCCCCTGATCTTCTTCGAGAGCCGTTTGCCGTCCCAGGCGCCGAGAATCGCCGCAGCGGTGAACGGCGCGACGACCGCCCAGTCCAGACGCGTCCCGCTGCCGGCCCGGGCGCCGAGCGCCGCCAGCGAGTTGACCGTGATGACCAGCAGGCTGGTGCCGACGGCCCGGCGCATGGGCAGGCTCAGCACACCGACCAGGGCCGGCACGGCGAGGAAGCCGCCGCCCACGCCGAGGAACCCGGTCACCGCGCCGAGCCCGGCACCGGCGGCACCGGCCTTTCCGGGCCGCACCGCACCGGAGCCCTCGGTCCGGGCGGGACGCAGCATGCGCAGCGCGGCGAGTGCCGCGACGACGGCGAAGGCGGCGGTCAGTACGGTCTGGGGCAGGCGTCCGGCGGCGGCCCCGGCGATCATGGCGGGCACGATGCCCGCCGCCGCGAACAGCAGACCGGTACGCCAGGCGACGTTGCCGTCCCGGGCGTGACCGGCGAGTGCGGTGACCGAGGTCAGGGTGACGATCACCAGGGCGGCCGTGGTCGCCTGCGCCGGGGAGAGGCCGAGCAGGTAGATCAGGGCGGGCACCGCCAGGACGCTGCCGCCACCGCCGAGCCCACCGAGGGCCAGACCGACGACGGCACCGGCGAAGAGCGCGAGGAGCAGAGCGGTCATGCTATCGAGCCGTGGTTCCCGCGTCCGTCGACGACCGGGTGCCCGGCGGCGGCCCACGCCTTCATGCCGCCCTTGACGTCCACCGCCTCGGCACCCCGGCCGGCGAGCAGCCCGGCGGCCTGCCGCGAGCGGTTCCCGCTGCGGCAGATCACCACCAGGGGCCGCTCCCGGGCCGCGTCCGGCAGCATCGCCCCGGCGGTCAGGCGGGACAGCGGCGCGTGGACCGCGCCGGGCGCGTGCCCGGCGTTCCACTCGTCCTGCTCGCGTACGTCCAGCAGGACGGCCGGCGCCTCGGCGTCCTGGACACGCCGGCGGGCCTGGTCGACGGTGACGCGGTCCTCGCCGCGGCGGAAGAGGGACATCGCACGACCTCTCGTGGGTTCGGAACGGAAGGGGCGGGGCGGGTTCAGCCGGTGACCACGGTCAGTCCGGCGGCGGTGGCGGCGTCGAAGCCGTCGTCCACGGCCACGACGTCCCGCCCCGAGGCGTCGAGCAGCGAGGCGGCGATACCGGCGCGCATCCCGCCGGCGCAGTGCACCCAGACCGTGCCCGCCGGTACCTCGGCGAGCCGCTTGTGCAGCTCGTGGACCGGGATGTGCACGGAGCCCTCGATGTGACCGGCGGCCCGCTCGGAGCCCCGTCGCACGTCCAGCACGACGACGCCGTCGGTACCGCGCTCGGCCAGGCCGGCGAAGGTGGAGCGGGCGAAGGTGGCAGGCCGGCCGCCCTCGGGCACCCACTGCTCGGGCGTCCCGGTCGCGGCGGCGGCGGGCCGGTCGATGCCCACCCGGACCAGCTCCCGCTGTGCGGCGGCGAGCTGCTCGGGGACTCGGCGAGCAGGGTGACCGGCTTGCCCCACGGGATCATCCAGGCCAGGTAGGTGGCGATCTTGCCGTCCGCCTCGAAGTTGAACGACCCGGCCACGTGCCCCTCGGCGAACGCGACCCGGTTGCGCAGGTCCACCACCCACTCACCGGCCGCGAGCCGGGCGGCGATCTCGTCCGCGTCCGCGACGGCCGGGGAGTCAGGTCGACCGGGGCCGGACCCGCGGCGTTGGCCGGACCCATGTGTGCGTAGTAGGCGGGGACGTCGTCGAGACCGGCGAGCAGGTGGGCGACGAAGGAGTCCACGTCCTGGGTGAGAGCCGCGTTGGCGGTCTTCTCCTTGCCGATCGTCGTGGCGTCCCCCTCCGCCTGCGCCGAGGAGCAGAAGCTGCCGAAACCGTGGGTCGGCAGCACCGGGGTCTCGTCTGGCAGCTCGGCCGCGAGGCGGTGGGCGGAGGCGTGCTGGGCGCGCGCCAGCCGCTCGGTCAGGCGGGGCTCGACCAGGTCGGGGCGGCCCACGGTGCCGATCAGCAGCGACCCGCCGGTGAACGCGGCCACCGGTACGCCGTCCTCGTGCAGCACGTAGGAGGTGTGGTGCGGGGTGTGGCCGGGCGTGGCGACGGCCCGCAGTTCGAGGCCGCCGTCGAGGGCGACCGTGTCGCCGTCGCCCACCGCCACACGGGCGAACGAGACGTGCGCCCCGGCCGGAACCAGGTAGGCGGCTCCCGTGACCCGGGCCAGTTCGAGGCCGCCGGTGACGTAGTCGTTGTGGATGTGGGTCTCCACCACGTGCGAGATCCGCACCCCGCGCCGGGCGGCCGCCGCCAGGACCTGGTCGAAGTCGCGCGGCGGGTCCACGGCCACGGCCGTGTCGCGGCCGCCGGCCAGGTAGTGGCGGTTGCCCAGCCCCTCGAGCTCGATGGTGTCGATGAAGAACACGGAGATGCCCCTTCCACGGAGATTACCCCCCGGGTATGTGTACCACCGTAACACGGGTACCCCCGGGGTATTTCTGACGCCGGAGTGGGGGAAGGGAATGGGGGAGTGGGCAGGGGCTCGCGTCGGCGCCGCGCACCGGCGGACGGGCAGGTGGGACGTGCCGGGACGGGGGGTGAGGCGGCGACCGGTGGGCGTCCGGTGACGTGACGGAGGGTGTCCCATCCCGCACACATGACAGCGGGCCGGTCATCCGTACCCGCGTGAGCGGAGGATGACCGGCCCGGTGCCGGGGCGGGTTCGAGCGGGACGGGCCGGCCGCGGTCGGCCGGTGCTACTCGGTGCCGAGGCCGGCCGCGTCGAGGCCGTCCTTGCCCTCGGCCTCGAGGACCTTGTCGAGAGGCGCGAGGTCGTAGATGCCCTTCAGGTCGGGCTTGTCGAGCAGGCCCGCCGCCACCGCGTGCTCTGCCTCGGTGCCGAGGGTCGAGGCCAGCGGGTCGTCGAGGAAGGTGATGGACTTCCACGCCGGGTCGATGACGTCCGCGGGCAGCGCCTTGCCCGACAGCTCCTCCAGAGCCTTGTTGGCGGACGCCTTCGCCTCGTCCGGGTTGGCGTTGATCCACGCGTTGGTCTTCACCGAACCGCGCAGCACGGCCTCGACGACGTCCGGGTGCTCCTTGAGGAACTTCTGCGACACGATGATGTTCGTGATCACGAACTTCTTGCCGGGCCACAGCGTCGACTCGTCGAGCAGGGTCTTGCCGCCCTCGGCGACCAGCTTGGACGCGGTCGGCTCCGGTACCCAGGCGCCGTCGATGGAGCCCGACTTGTAGGCGTCCGGGGTCACCTTGTTGTCGGTGCGGACGACGGAGACGTCGCCCTTGCCGCTCTGTGCGTCGACCTTCCAGCCCTGCTCCGCGGCCCAGTTGAGGAAGGCCACGTCCTGGGTGTTGCCGAGCTGGGGGTGGCGATGCGCTTGCCCTTGACGTCCTTCAGGGACTTGATCTTCTTCGGGTTCACGACCAGCTTCACGCCGCCGGAGGCGGAACCGCCGATGATCCGCAGGTTCCTGCCGTTCGACTTGGTGTAGCCGTTGATGGCGGGGGAGGGGCCGATCCAGCCGATGTCGATGGACCCGGCGTTGAGCGCCTCGATCTCGGACGGACCGGCGTTGAAGGTGGAGGTCTTGATCGTGGTGCCGCCCAGCTCCTTCTGGAACAGGCCCTCCTGGACGCCCACGAGTGCGGTGGCGTGCGTGAGGTTGGGGAAGTAGCCGATCTTCACCTCGTCGGTGGAGAGCTTCTCGGCACCCGCCGCGACCGCGCTCTTCTTCCCGTCGTCGGTCGACTCGGAACCGTACCCGCAGGCGGTCAGCAGGACGGGGAGCGCCGTGATGGCGGCGATGGTGCGCAGGGTGGTGAGCGGTCTTGCGGCAGACACGGAGGTGTCCTCTCGGGGAAGGGTTGTGCAACGAGGCGCGGAGAGCGGGCAGGGCCGTGCGCGGGATGCCGGTGGGCAGGTGTGTGCTCCGCCACCGGTCCACGGCAGCCGGGACGCCGTCCCTGGCCTGTGAGCGGCTCGGGAGGCGTGTCAGACGGAAGCGAACCGCCCGCCGGGACCGGCGGGGTTCGCGGACGGCTCAGACGGGCCGACAGATGGCGCTGGACGTGCGGCCGAAGTCGATGTGCCGGCGCGAGGTCAGTGCGAGCGGCGGAAGGAACGCGCGGTTCGGTGCCCTCATGACCCCACCCCCGCATTCCCTAGTTTTCCTACCTGGTTGCTAGGGATCGTGGCAGAAGTCGGCGCTCACCCCAAGGGGGTGTTCGCATGATGGACGGTCGGCGCTCAGGCGGGCAGGACGAACGGCGGATGCGCGCCGTTGAGGAAGTAGTCCCCGACGTCGCGGAGCCGGGGGCGACGGGCTCGTACAGGGTGTGCGTCCGGGCGTTGCGCCAGAAGCGGTCGAAGCCCAGCCGGGAGGAGGCCGACCGGGCGCCGACGATGTCGAGGGCGCGGGCGGTGGACTCGTGCGCGGCCCGGGCCGAGGCGGCTTCGGCCATCGCGACCAGCACGGAGATGTCCGCGTAGTCGTCGTACGTCAGGTCCGCGCCGCGGGCCAGCCCGCCCCGCACGGCCTCCAGCGCCTGATCGGTGAGCGCGGACGCGGAGCGGGTGAGGACGGCGAGTTCCCCGTAGGCGGCCAGTACCTGCGGGTCCTGGCCGGAGCCGGCCGGCCGGGCCGTGTGGCCCGCACGGCTGTACTCCCGGGCCTCGGCGAGCACCCCCTCCGCCATGCCGAGGCGGAGCTGGACGGAGAGGAGGCGCCCGACCGGTGAGGCCAGGGCGGTCGCGGGCGACAGGATGTCCTCGTCGGCGGAGAGGGAGCCGAGTACGTCGTCGGCGGCGACCGGCACGGAGTCGAACTCCACGCTGCCGCCGCCCGCGAGACGCTGGCCGAAGGTGTCGGCGTCGCCGCCGGTGCCGACGCCGTCGTGCGCGGGATCGACGACGACGGCGAACGGCTCGCCGGTGTCGGCCCGCACGGCGCGCACGACGAGGCGGTCGGCGACCAGGACTCCGGTGGAGTAGCCCTGTCGTCCGTCGAGCACATGGCCGCCGCCGCGCGCCCTGGTCAAGGTCAAAGACGCGTCCTGACGGGCCAGACCGCCGCCCCAGCACCACTGCTCCGCCGCGTGCCGCCGCTCGAGCCGGGCGGCGCGGGAGGGGTCGCCGAGGAGCCGGGCGCTCCACGCCAGAAAGTAGTGGCCGCCCAGCAGTTGGCCGATCGCGCCGTCGGCCGCGGCGATCTCCCGGACCACGGCGTACGCCGTGGTCCAGTCCGCGCCGCCCCCTCCCGACCCCGCGGGCACGAGCAGCGTGAGCAGCCCCGCCTCGCGCAGCCGGGACACCTCGTCGAGCGGGGGTTTGCCCGCCTGCTCCCGGGCCACCGCGTCCGTGGCCAGGTCGTCCGCCGACTCGCGGGCCACACGCAGCCAGTGCGCATGGCCGGGCCCGGTCGGGCCGGAGTCCGGACGGGGGCCGGACGGCGCGTCGGCAACACCCATGGTGGAGGTCTCCTCGAAGTCGACGGCAAGGTTCCGAGGGCGGTTGGTCCACCACCCCGCCCGCGCTGTCAGGTGCCGGCCGTGCGCCTCGCGCCCGGCGGCGAACGACCGTCGCCGCGGGGGCCGCGTACATCATCCTGCGCATCCCGCCGGGCCGCGGTCAATGCTTCCCTAGTAAATCGATAGGAATTATAGGGAATACAGGAGCGGGCCTGTTCACCGGGCGTGAAGTCGACCGCCCGATGCGCGGGTTCGGCACGCTTCGAACCAGGTGCCGGGGGTGCTCCCCGCCGGGTACGACGCGCAGACCGACAAGGCCGCCGACGCCGTGCACCGTTCCTACCGTGGAGGCGGCGAGCGGGCCGAACACCGGTACTCGGGACACCGGCTCGGTGAACCCGCTCCCGGCACCCGTCGGCCCGGGACTGCTCCGGACGGCCTACAGCGGTCACCCCCGCCGGGGGGTGCGCCGGGCCGAAGGTGTTTACCCAGCCGCCTCCGGGTCACGCGGCTGTGGGAAACGAAGTGCCGGTTGGGAGCGCTCCGCCGCGTCCGCGTGGCCCGCGGCGCACGGAGACGGCAGCCACACTACGGAAGGCAGAGTAATGACGGAGATCCGACCCGCCACCACGACCGACTCCGGCGCGCCGGTGGAGAGCGACGAACACTCTCTGACCGTGGGGCCAGGGGGCCGATCCTGCTGCAGGACGCCTACCTGATCGAACAGATGGCGCAGTTCAACCGGGAGCGGATTCCGGAGCGTCAGCCGCATGCCAAGGGAAGCGGCGCCTTCGGTCACTTCGAGGTGACCGACGACGTCAGTGCGTACACCAAGGCGGCCCTGTTCCAGCCCGGCACCCGCACCGACCTGGTCGTCCGCTTCTCGACCGTCGCCGGTGAGCGTGGCAGCCCGGACACGTGGCGTGACCCGCGCGGCTTCGCGGTGAAGTTCTACACCAGCGAAGGCAACTACGACATGGTCGGCAACAACACCCCGGTGTTCTTCGTGAAGGACCCGATGAAGTTCCAGCACTTCATCCGGTCCCAGAAGCGCCGCGCCGACAACAACCTGCGCGACCACGACATGCAGTGGGACTTCTGGACCCTCTCCCCGGAGTCCGCCCACCAGGTCACCTGGCTGATGGGGGACCGCGGCATCCCGCGGACCTGGCGCCACATGAACGGCTACACCTCCCACACCTACATGTGGATCAACGCCGCCGGCGAGCGGTTCTGGGTGAAGTACCACTTCAAGACCGACCAGGGCATCGAGTTCTTCGCCCAGCACGAGGCCGACCAGATGGCCGCGGCCGACACCGACTACCACACCCGTGATCTCTTCGAGCACATCCGGGACGGCGACTTCCCGAGCTGGACCCTGTACGTGCAGGTCATGCCGTACGAGGAGGCCGCAGGGTACCGCTTCAACCCGTTCGACCTGACCAAGGTGTGGCCGCACGGCGACTACCCGCTCGTCCGGGTCGGCCGCATGACGCTCGACCGCAACCCCACCGACAACCACGCCCAGATCGAACAGGCGGCGTTCCAGCCCAACAACTTCGTCCCCGGCATCGGACCGAGCCCGGACCGCATGCTGCTGGCCCGGCTGTTCTCCTACGCGGACGCCCACCGCCACCGCATCGGCGGCAACTACCAGCAGCTCCCCGTGAACGCGCCCGTCGTCGACGTCCACACCTACTCCAAGGACGGGGCGATGGCGTACCGGAACACGACCGACCCGGTGTACGCCCCGAACTCCAAGGGCGGCCCGGCGGCGGACACCGAGCGCTACGGAACCCCGCCGAGCTGGACGGCCGACGGCGAGATCACCCGCTCCGCCTACGTCTCCCACCCCGAGGACGACGACTGGGGGCAACCGGGCACCCTGGTGCGCGAGGTCATGGACGACGCGGCCCGGGACCGCCTGGTCGACAACGTCGTCGGGCACCTGCTCAACGGCGTGACCGAGCCCGTCCTCGAACGCGCCTTCGCGTACTGGTCCAACATCGACGAGACCATCGGCAAGCGCATCGCCGACGGCGTCCGGGCCAAGGCCGAGGAGAAGGACCCCAAGGCCGCCGAGCAGGGCAACCCGGCACGGAGTTCCATGCAGCACAAGGCGTGATACCTCCGCACGGCCCGGGCCCGCCGCCGAGGCGGCGGCCCGGGCTCACGCGTCCCAGAGCGTGACGTGCACCGGGGCCGGAACCGGGAGGGCGGGACACCCGCGCCCGGCGCGCGCATGATGCGGGTCGCCACGGGCGTGCGCAGGAAGTACAGGAAGGCGTCGGCGGCCGGGGAGCGGTGCTCCGGCCGCAGCACGGTGACGTGCCACGTGGCGTCCGCCGGCGTGGCCGGTGTCTCCAGCAGCCGCAGCTCGTCCCGCCGGACGCGGGACGACACCAGGTGGGCCAGGGCCGGCGCGACCCCGGCGCCCTCGGCGGCTGCCGCCAGGGTCGAGGTCTGGTTGGGGAACACCCACACGTTCCCCTCCGCCACGCCGAGCCGCCGGAGCAGGCGCCCGGAGTCCGCGTCGGGGTCCGTCCCGGAGGAGTCGACCAGCCACGACCACCGCGACGGCGGACCCGGCGGCCGCGGCGACCTGGCGCCGGTCACCACGACGAGCCGGGTGCGGAACAGCGGCTCGCTGACCAGCTCGCCCCTGCCGTCGTCGCCGACATACGGCCCGAGCGCCACGTCGGCCAGCCGGTTCTCCACCAGCGCGCGTATCCCGCCGTCGGCGGCCACCCCGAACGAGGTCTCGGTCCGGGGCCCCGACCGACGGGCGAAGGCCTCCATGAGCGACGGGAGGACGAACTCGGCCGGCGTGCTCGTGGCGACGACCCGCAGTTCGTCGGGCGCGCCCCGCGCCGCCCGGACCGCGGCCTCGGCATCCGCGCTCAGCGCGACCATCCGCGACGCCACCGGCAGCAGCCGCGCCCCGGCGGGCGTCAGCCGCATCCCGCCACCGCCGGTGCGCCTGATGAGCGGATCGCCGAAGTGGGCGCGCAGCGCGGCGAGCGTCTGCGACACGGCGGACTCGCTCACGTCCAGGGCACGCGCCGCGGCGCCCACCGACCCGAGGCGGGCCACCAGCACGAAGGTGCTGAGCTGCGTGACGGTCACCGTCCGATTTTCCCCCGTTCCGGGCGATAAGTGAATGCTTATCCGTCCATTGCGCGGCCGGTGCGCGAGGGCGCAGCATCATCCCGGCAACGGGCACGGCGTTTCCAGGAGGGCCCGATGCAGGTACCGGCTGCATTCCAGTACGAGAGGGCCACCAGCCTCGAGCAGGCGATCGAGCTGCTCGGCCGGTACGGCCCCGAGGCACGGGTGGTGGCGGGCGGGCACAGCCTGCTGCCGATGATGAAGCTCCGGCTGGCCCAGCCCGAAGCCCTGATCGACATCAACGGCCTGGCCGAGCTGGCGTCGATCCGGGTGGACGGCCACGACCTGGCCGTCGGAGCGATGGTCCGCCACGCGGAACTGCTGTCCTCGCCGGTCGTCGGCGAGCACTTCCCCATCCTGCGGGACGCCGAGCGCGTCATCGCCGATCCGCTCGTGCGCAACCGCGGCACCGTGGGCGGCTCGCTGTGCCAGGCCGATCCCTCGGAGGACCTGTCCGCGGCGTTCTCGGCGCTGCGCGCGACCCTGGTCACCCAGGGCCCGGACGGCCGGCGCACCCTCGCGATCAGGGAGTTCTTCCTCGGACCGTACGAGACCGCGCTGAACGAGGCGGAACTGCTGGTGGAGATCCGCGTGCCCATCCGCTCGCACGCCAGCGCCTACCGCAAGGTCGAGCGCCGGGTCGGTGACTGGGCGGTCGTCGCCGCGGGGGCGGTGCTGGAGATCTCCGGCGGACTGATCACCGAGGCCGGCATCGGGCTGACCGCGGTGGGCGCCCCGCGGTTCGTGGCCGAGGGCGCCGAGAACTTCCTGCGCGGCGGACGGCCGGACGAGGAGCGCTTCGAGGAGGCGGCCCGGATCGCCGCGGGGAGTGCCGGCCGGCGGCCGACCAGCGCGGCCCGGTCGACTACAAGCGGCACCTGGCCGGAGAGCTCACCACGCGGGCGCTGCGCGCCGCCGCCGCACGCGCCCGGGGGCAGGAGGCGTGACATGCGGATCACCGTGACCGTGAACGGCGAGCAGCACACGAGGGACGTCGAACCCAGGCTGCTGCTCGTGCACTTCCTGCGCGACGAACTCCGGCTCACCGGCACCCACTGGGGCTGCGACACCTCCAACTGCGGCGTGTGCACCGTATGGCTGGACGGCACACCGGTGAAGTCCTGCACCGTGCTCGCGGTGATGGCCGACGGCCACGAGGTGCGCACCGTCGAGGGTCTGGCGCACGGCGCCGAACTCGACCCGGTGCAACAGGGGTTCATCGCCTGTCACGGACTGCAGTGCGGCTTCTGCACGCCGGGGATGATGATGACCGCCCGCTGGCTGCTCGACCACGACGCGGACCCCTCCGAGGAGGACATCCGCGAGGCCGTCTCCGGACAGATGTGCCGCTGCACCGGCTACGAGAACATCGTGCGCTCCATCCGCTGGGCCGCCGAGCACGGCGGCGCGCGGGGGACCGCCGACGCGGGCACCGAGCCCGCGCCCGGCCGTGAGGAGGTGCGGGCATGACCACCACCGAGGAACGGCCGGTCGGTTTCGGGCGGATGCCCCGCAAGGAGGACGCCCGGTTCGTCCGCGGCCACGGGACCTACGTCGACGACGTCACGCTGCCCGGGATGCTGCACGGCGCCATCCTGCGCAGCCCGCTCGCGCACGCCCGGATCGTGTCCGTCGACACCAGCGCCGCCGAGGCGCACCCCAAGGTCCGGGCCGTGATCACCGGGGAGACCCTGGCCGGCCTCGGGCTGGCCTGGATGCCCACGCTCTCGTACGACACCCAGGCGGTGCTCGCCACCGACAAGGTGCGCTTCCAGGGCCAGGAGGTCGCCTTCGTCGTCGCGGAGGACCGCTACTCAGCCCGGGACGCCCTCGAACTGATCGACGTGGAGTACGAACCGCTCCCCGCGGTCGTCGACGCCCGCCGGGCGCTCGACCCGGACGCTCCGGTGATCCGCGACGACAAGGAGGGCCGGACCGACAACCACATCTTCGACTGGTCGGCGGGCGACAAGGAGCGGACCGACGAGGTCTTCGCGGCCGCCGACGTCGTGGTGGAGCAGGACATGCTCTACCCGCGGGTGCACCCCGCCCCGCTGGAGACCTGCGGCACCGTGGCGGACATGGACGCCATCACCGGGAAGCTGACGGTGTGGTCCACCACCCAGGCCCCGCACGCCCACCGGACGATCTACGCGATGGTGGCCGGCATCCCCGAGCACAAGATCCGGATCATCTCCCCGGACATCGGCGGCGGCTTCGGCAACAAGGTCGGCATCTACCCCGGCTACGTATGCGCGGTCGTCGGCTCGATCGTCACCGGCAAGCCGGTGAAATGGGTGGAGGACCGCTCGGAGAACCTCATGAGCACCTCCTTCGCCCGCGACTACCACATGCACGGTGAGATCGCGGCGACGAAGGACGGCAAGATCCTCGGCCTGCGCGTCCATGTGATCGCCGACCACGGCGCGTTCAACGCCACCGCCCAGCCGACGCGGTTCCCGGCCGGCTTCTTCGGCGTCTTCACCGGCTCGTACGACCTGGCCGCCGCCCACTGCACCGTGACCGGCGTCTACACCGACAAGGCCCCGGCGGTGTCGCCTACGCCTGCTCGTTCCGCGTCACCGAGGCCGTGTACCTGGTCGAGCGGATGGTCGACCTGCTCGCGGACAGGCTGGCCACGGACCCGGCCGAGCTGCGGATGCGCAACCTGCTGCGGCCCGGCCAGTTCCCGTACCGGACGCGCACGGGGTGGGAGTACGACTCCGGCGACTACCCGCGTGCCCTGCGGCTGGCCATGGACATCGCGCACTACGAGGACCTGCGCCGGGAACAGGCCGAGAAACGGGAACGCGGCGAGCTGATGGGCATCGGGGTCAGCTTCTTCACCGAGGCCGTCGGCGCGGGCCCCCGCAAGCACATGGACATCCTGGGGCTGGGCATGGCCGACGGCGCCGAGCTGCGGGTCCACCCGACCGGCAAGGCCGTCCTGCGGATCTCCGTGCAGAGCCAGGGGCAGGGACACGAGACGACGTTCGCGCAGATCGTCGCCGAGGAGCTGGGCATCCCGCCCGAGGACATCGAGGTGGTGCACGGCGACACCGACCAGACGCCGTTCGGACTCGGCACCTACGGATCCCGCTCGACGCCGGTGTCCGGAGCGGCGGCCGCGATGGTCGCCCGCAAGGTCCGCGAACGCGCGAGGATCGTCGCCTCCGCGATGCTCGAAGTGAGTCCGGACGACCTGGAATGGGAGAAGGGCCGCTGGTTCGTCACCGGCGACCCCGACCAGGGACGGACCATGGCGGAGATCGCGCTCGCCGCGCACTCCACCCTGGAACTGCCCGAGGGCGTCGAGGGCCATCTGGACGCGAGCTGCGTCTACGACCCGCCGAACCTGACCTTCCCGTTCGGCGCGTACATCTGCGTCGCCGACGTCGACGCGGGCACCGGCCAGGTGAAGGTCCGCCGGTTCATCGCCGTGGACGACTGCGGCAACCGCATCAACCCCATGATCGTCGAAGGCCAGGTGCACGGCGGCCTCGCCGACGGCGTCGGCATGGCGCTCATGCAGGTGATCGCCTTCGACGAGGACGGCAACTGCCTCGGCGGATCGTTCATGGACTACCTCCTGCCCACGTCGGTCGAGTGCCCCTCGTGGGAGCTCGGCGAGACCGTCACCCCCTCCCCGCACCACCCCATCGGAGCCAAGGGCGTCGGCGAGTCCGCCACGGTCGGCTCGCCCGCCGCGGTGGTCAACGCCGTGGTCGACGCGCTGAAGCCGCTCGGCGTACACCACGTCGACATGCCGCTGACGCCCGCCGCGGTGTGGCGGGCCGCCCAGGGCCGGCCGCTGCGCACCGACCTGGCGATCACCTGAGGCGCCCGCGATGACGAACCCCGAACTCCTGACCCGCGCGGACGTGCTCCGGCACGGCCGGACCCCGTTCGTCCTGGCCACCGTCGTCCACGTGGAACGGCCCACCAGCGCCAAGCCCGGGGACAGCGCGCTGGTGCTGCCGGACGGCACCGTCGAGGGCTTCGTGGGCGGAAGCTGCGCCGAGACCACGGTGCAACTGCAGGGCCTGCGGGTACTGCGGACCGGCGAGTCGCTGCTGCTGAGGATCACACCCGCCGGCGACAGCGGGACCACGGGCGCCGAGGAATCCGGCGCCGGGCTGGTCACGGTGGCCAACCCCTGTCTGTCGGGCGGGACGCTCGACATCTTCCTGGAGGCCAACCTCCCCCCGGCACTGGTGTACGTCTACGGCCACGCCCCCATCGCCCGCGCCCTGCTCGACATCGGCCGTGCGCTCGGAATGGACGCCCGGCCGGCCTCGCCCGGGGAGCCGCTGCCACCCGATCTGCACGTCGCCGTCATCGCCACACACGGCCGCGACGAGGCGACCGTGCTGACCGAGGCAGCCCACGCCGGGGTCCCGTACATCGGCCTCGTGGCCAGTCCGAAGCGCGGCGCGGCGGTGCTCGCCGGGCTGGACCTCGACGACGAACAGCGCACACGCGTCCACACCCCGGCCGGCCTCGACATCGGCGCGCGGACCCCGGCGGAGATCGCGCTGTCGGTGTACGCCGAGATCGTCGCCCTGCGGCCGCAGGCGGCGCGAACCGGGTGCCCCGAGTCCGGCCCGGCCGCGCCGGCGGCCGTGCCCGAGGAGGTGGATCCGGTGTGCGGCATGACCGTGGCGGTCACCGCCGACACCCTCGCGCTGGACCGGTCCGGCCACCGGGTGTACTTCTGCGGGCCGGGGTGCCGGCACGCCTTCGCCGACGACCCCGCCCGTTACGCGCATGCCTGACCTCGACCCCCTCGCCCCCGACGTCCCCGCCCTGCGCTCACGTCTCGACGCCCGCGGATACCTCGCCGACGACGCCCTGGCCACGGCGCTGGTGCTGGCCGTGCGCATGCGGCAGCCGATCCTGCTGGAGGGCGAGCCCGGCGTCGGCAAGACCGAGGCGGCCCGCGCGCTCGCCGGCGCGCTCGACACCCCGCTGATCCGGCTGCAGTGCTACGAGGGACTGTCATCGGCCGAGGCACTCTACGAGTGGAACTACCCCGGCAGCTCCTGGCGATCCGGCTGGCCGAGTCGCGCGGCGAGCCCCTGCGGGACGCCGACCTGTTCACCGAGGACTACCTGCTGCCCCGGCCCCTGCTCGCCGCGATCCGCCACCCCGGCCCGCGGCCCGCGGTGCTGCTGATCGACGAAGTGGACCGCGCCGACGACGAGTTCGAGGCGTTCCTGCTGGAACTGCTCGCCGACTCCGCCGTCACCATCCCCGAACTCGGCACCCGGGCGGCCGTGGTGCCGCCGGTGACCGTCCTGACCTCCAACCGCACCCGGGATCTGCACGACGCGCTCAAACGCCGCTGCCTCTACCACTGGATCGACTACCCGGACACCGCCCGCGTCGCCGCGATCATCCGCAGACGGGTCCCGGAGTCGGCCGGGTGGCTGGCCACGCGCGTGGCGCGCGGGGTGACACGCCTGCGCGCCCGGCAGGACCTCACCAAGCCGCCCGGCGTCGCCGAGGCGATCGACTGGGCGGGCGCGCTGCACGCCCTGGGACTGCCCGTCCTCGACGCCGACGCCGCCGACCGCACCCTGGGCGCGGTACTGAAGTACGCCGAGGACCTCCGGGCCGTGCGCCGGGCGGGACTCGCGGAGCTGGTCGACGCGGAGCCGGGCCCCGATGCCTGAACTGCCCGAACTGGCCGCCGCGTTCACCGCCTGCCTGCACGAAGCGGGAATCGCGGTGAGCCCCGACCGTGCCCGCCGCTTCGTACGGGCGGTCACCCTGCTGGACCCGTCGACGACCCGCGAGCTGCGGGACTGCGCGCTCGCCACCCTGGTGTCCGCCCGCGAGCAGATCGAGCCGTTCGACGCGGCCTTCCGGGCGGTCTTCGGCGGCGCGGCCGACCACGAGGCACACCGCGGGCAGGCCGGCGACCCGGCCCGGCCGCTCCCCGGCACCGTTCCCGGCCGGGTGCCCGGCATCCGGAGGCCCGCCGCGGACGGACCGGGCCGTGACGCCGGCGCACCACCGCGCGAGGCCCCCGTCCCCGTCGCCGCCAGCCCGCTCGAGCGGCTCGCCGGCCGCGACTTCGCGGACCTGTCCGCGGCGGAACTGGCCCGCCTCTCCGAGCTGATGCGCGCCATGGTGCTCCGCACGCCCGCCCGCCCGTCCCGCCGGCACCGCACCGCCCACCACGGCACGCGCGTCGACGTGCGCCGCACCCTCTCCGACAGCCGGCGCACCGGCGGACAACCGCTGCGGCTGCGCCGGTTCGTGACCCGGACCCGCCCCCGCGACCTCGTCGTGCTCTGCGACATCTCCGGCTCGATGGAGCCCTACGCCCGCGCGATGCTGCAACTGCTGTTCTGCGCCGCCCGCGCCACCCACGCCGAGGTCTTCACCTTCGCCACCCGGCTCACCCGCCTCACGCCCGTCCTGCGCCGGTCCGGGCCGCACGACGCCCTGGCACGGGCCGGACGGACGGCGCCGGACTGGTCCGGAGGAACCCGGATAGGCGAGTGCCTGGCGGAGTTCAACGAACGGTTCGGCCGGCGCGGCATGGCGCACGGCGCCGTGGTCGTCATCGTCTCCGACGGCTGGGACACCGGCGAGCCCGCCGACCTCGCCACCCACCTGGCGCGGCTGTCCCGCGTCGCCCACCGCGTCGTCTGGGTCAACCCGCGCTCGGCGAGCCCGCGTTACCGCCCGCTCGTGGCCGGTATGGCCGCCGCGCTGCCCTACTGCGACGCGGTGGTCAGCGCCCACAACCTCACGGCCCTGGACGAGTTCACCGCCGCGCTGTCCGCCCCGCGCCGCCGCCGGTGACGCCTCCCGCGGCGCTCGGCGCCGTGCCCGGCGGCAAACGGCCTGCCTCCCGCCGGCCCCCGGCAGCCACTTCCCGGTACCGGGTTCCGTCCGCGCCGCAACGGTGAGGGCCCACAGGCCCGGCCACCGCGAGATGGGGCGCGTCTCCATTACAGCCTCCCGCGGGCCGGTCGTACCGTCCCCGTAACTCCCGGGCCACTCAGCCGCGTTCGAAGCCGGAGCGCGGCTGCCCCCGGCCTCCCCACCCGTCGCGATCACCCAGGTGGCACGATGAACCCCACTTCCCCCACCCGCTGCGGCGCCGCTCGTGGCCGCGCCCGCCTCCACGGCCGCGCTGGTCCTGTCCCTGATCGCCGTGGTTCTCGGACTCTCCCCGACCCCGGCGCGGGCCGCGAGCCTGCAGCAGGTCACGGGCTTCGGCTCGAACCCGGGCAACCTGCAGATGTTCCAGTACGCCCCCGACAACCTGCCCTCCGGCGCGCCGCTCGTCGTGGCCCTGCACGGCTGCACCCAGAGCGCCGGCGACTACTACGGCCACTCCGGCTGGCCCAAGTACGCGGACGCGTACGGCTTCGCCGTGGTCTTCCCGCAGACCAGCAACTCCAACAACGCCAACTCCTGCTTCAACTGGTTCCAGTCCGGCGACTACACCCGGGGCCAGGGCGAGGCGCTGTCGATCAAGCAGATGGTCGACCACGCCAAGTCCCAGTACGGCAGCGACCCCGGCCGCGTCTACGTCACCGGGCTGTCCGCCGGCGGCGCCATGACCTCGGTGATGCTCGCCGACTACCCCGACGTGTTCGCGGGCGGCGCGATCGACTCCGGCATCCCGGCGGGCTGCGCGACCGACCTCTCCAGCGGTCTGACCTGCCAGAACAGTGCCGTCAGCAAGACCCCGAAGCAGTGGGGCGACGCGGTCCGCAGCGCCTCCGGCGGGTGGGGCGGGCCCTGGCCGCGCGTCGCCGTCTGGCAGGGCACCGCCGACACCACGGTGAACCCGGCCAACGCCACCGAGATACGCGACCAGTGGACCGACGTCTGGGGCGTCAGCCGGACCCCGTCCTCGACGACCACCCTGACCGGCGGCACCACACAGGCCGTGTACGACGACCCGAGCGGCAGGCCCGCCGTGGAGACCTTCTCCGTCTCCGGCATGGCGCACGGACTCGCCGTCAACCCGGGCGCCGGCACCGACCAGTGCGGCGCCACCGGCACCTACTACCTCAACTACATCTGCTCGTCGTACTGGACCGCGAAGTTCTGGGGCCTGGACGGCGCGGGCGGGGCGGCACCGGCGGCCTCCCGGCACCCACCGGCCTCACCGTCACCGGCACGACCGACACCACCGCGTCCCTGGCCTGGTCCGCGGTGAGCGGCGCGGCGTCGTACGACGTGTACCGCGGCGGCGGAAAGGTCGGCTCGACCACGGGTACGTCGTACACCGACACGGGGCTGGGCTCCGGCACGAAGTACACCTACACGGTGGCCGCCGCGGACTCCGCGGGCACGGCCGGCACGCGGTCGTCGGCGGTCACGGCCACGACCACCGGGTACCGGCCACAGTGCTTCACCGACAACAACTACAACCAGGTCGCGGCGGGCCGCGCCCACCAGAGCCTCGGCTACGTCTACGCAGGCGGCTCCAACCAGAGCATGGGCCTCTACAACGTCGCCGTCACCCACACCCTCGAGGAGACCTCGTCCGGCTACTTCGTGATCGCCGACTCGGGCTGCCCCTCCTGACGGACGGCCCGCGCGGGCCGGGCCCCGCGGCGGTGGCCTCACCCGCGTCCGGTGAGGCCGCCGCCGCAGGCCTGCACACCGCGCGCGGGTCAGCGGAAGCCGGTGCTCCACGGGGTGTGAGAGCCTGGGGACAGGGGCCCACGTGTGGATGGGACCGGCATGGGCGCTTCGTGTGTGCCTCGCAGTGATGACCTGACCGATCCGTTCGGCCTCTCGGCCGTCGCGCTGATGGTCGTGGACGAGGACGGCCTGGTCGAGTACTGGACCGCCGCCGCCCAGGGACTGCTCGGCTATCCGGCGGGGACGTGCTGGGGCGTCCGGCGGCGTCACTGCTGAGCGACGGGTCGGCGGAGCCCGGCCTCGGGCGCGGCCGGTTCACGGGCGACCGTCACGTCTCACTGCGGCACCGTTCCGGCCACCCGGTGCGGCTCGCCCTGAGGGTCCGCGACCTCACCGGAAGACACGGGCGCGGCGGCCGGCTCGTGGCCGCCTGTGCGGCCCGGGGCCTGGACCTGTGGGAGCTGCGCGAGGCAGCGGTGCACGGACTCCTGGACCACTCACCGATCGGTGTGGCCGTGCTGGACACCGAGGTGCGGTGCCAATGGGTCAACGACCTCCTCCTGCGCATGGAAGGCCTCGCACCCGACGACGGCCTCAGTCCGCCCCCGCCCCTCCCGGGCGGCCGCATGGTGCCGATGGCGGCGGTGGAGCGGCAGGCCAGGCAGGTGCTGGCGAGCGGCGAGAGCCTGCGGTCCATCGAGCACATCGCCCCCTCGGGCAAGGACGGGACGACGCGCTCGCAGCTTCCGGCGCGTCTCAGGCTGCGCACGTCCTTCCCGGTGCGAGACCCGTCCGGAGCCACCCTGGGGGTGTGCCAGACCGCCGTCGACTTCGCGGACCAGGACCGCGCGCGGCAACGGCTCCTGCTGGTGAGCGAGGCGAGCGAACTCATCGGCACCACGCTGGACCTCGACCGCACGGTCGCGGAACTGGCCGAGTTCCTGGTGCCCCGGGTCGCGGACTTCGCCGCGGTGGACCTGCTCGACGACGTCCGGGCGGCGAACGAACTCGCGGTGCGTCAGCGTCCTCCGAGCGGTCAGGCCGGCCTGTACCGGGCCGCCCACCTCTCGATCCGGGCGGACCACCCCGAAGTGGTCGTGCCGATCGGCGCCTCCACGAAGTACCCGGCGCGGTCCCCGCAGAGCACCTGTCTGCTCTTCGGCCGGACCGTACGGACGGCCGTGACACCGTCGACGCCCTGGCTCACGGAGGATCCGCTGCGCCGGGCCCCCTTCGTCGACATCGGCGTGCACTCCCACGTCGCGGTGCCGCTGCGGGCACGCGGAGCGACGGCGGGCGTGGTGACCCTGCTGCGCTGGGAGAACCCCGAGCCGTTCGACGACGACGACCTGCTGCTCGTGGAGGAGCTGTGCGCCCGGGCGGCCGTGTGCGTCGACAACGCCAGGCGCTTCGCCCGGGAACACGGCGCGGCGCTGGCGCTGCAGACCAGTCTGCTGCCGCCCGCGCTGCCCCAGCACATGGCGGTCGACGTCGCGTACCGGTACCTGCCGGCGGACGCCGAGGCCGGGGTGGGCGGAGACTGGTTCGACGTGATTCCCCTGTCCGGCGCCCGCGTGGCCCTGGTGGTCGGTGACGTCGTCGGGCACGGCATCCACGCCGCGGCCAGCATGGGCCGGCTGCGCGCGGCCGTCCAGACGCTCGCCGACATGGACCTCCCGCCCGAGGAGGTGCTGGGACACCTCGACGACCTGGTCCTGCGTCTGGCCGAGGAGGCCGAGGCGACCACGGGCGGAGCGGCGGTCACCGGCGCCACCTGCGTGTACGCCGTGTACGACCCCATCGCCCGCAGCCTCTGCGTCGCCCGTGCCGGACACCCCAGCCCGGGGGTCTCGCGTCTCCGGGAACCGGTGGGCTTCCTCGACGTGCCCCCGGGCCACCGCTCGGACTCGGCGGCCTGCCGTTCGAGTCGGTCGACGTCGACATGGAGGAGGGGAGCGTCATAGCCCTCTTCACCGACGGACTGATCGAGGCCCACGACCACGACGTGGACACCGGCCTGGAGCGGCTGTGCTTCGCGCTGGCCCATCCCGACCGGCCGCTCGAGGAGATGTGCGACACCATGGTCCGTCTGGCGCTGCCGGACCGCCCCGACGACGACGTGGCCTTCCTCCTGGCGCGGACCCGGAGTCTGAGCCGCGACCAGGTCGCCTCCTGGGAGATCCCGGTCACCCCGTCGGCGGTGCAGGAAGCCAGGCGGGAGGCGGTGGCGCAGCTGATGAAGTGGGGCCTCGGCCACCTCGCCTTCACGGCCGAACTGATCGTCAGCGAGCTGGTCACCAACGCGATGCGGCACGCCAGCGGCCCCATCGGCCTGCGGCTGATCCACGCCCGCACCCTCACCTGCGAGGTGTCCGACGCCAGCAACACCTCCCCGCGCATGCGACGCGCCGGCCCGGCGGAGGAAGGCGGCAGGGGACTGTTCCTGGTGGCGCAGATCGCCCAGCGCTGGGGCACCCGCTACACGGCGACGGGAAAGACGATCTGGACGGAGCTGCCGCTCCCGGACGTGACTCCGCCCGCCGCCGGCAACGTGGCCGCGGCCTGACGTCCGCCCCCGGGCGGGGCGGGCCGAAAACCGCGGTGCGGCGGAGGACGGCGGCTCACGGCGCGTCGCCCCGAGGGCCGGTCCGCACCGGACCGCGGTCGGTACGGGGGATGCCGAGCAGCAGCAGGGTCACGTCGTCGTCGTGTGCCGCGGTCTCCGGGATGAGTGTCTCCACCAGCTTGGCCGCGGCCCGGTCGAGCATCTCCGCGTCCGCCTGACCGTCCGCCAGGAGGGCGCCGAGGGTGTCCGTGAGGATGTCGATCTGCGCGTCGATGTCGGTGCCGGGCCGCTCGACCAGCCCGTCGGTGTAGAGCGCGAGCGTGCTGCCCGGTCGGAGCGGCAGGGTCGTCGCCCGGTACGGCACCGAGTCGCCGCACAGGTCGTTGACCCCGAGCGGCACACCGACCGGTGCGGCCAGCCGGTGGGCGGGCCCTCCGCGGGCAGCACGACGACCGGCAGGTGCCCGGCCGAACACAGCGTCACCTCGTGGGCGTCCTGGTCGATCACCAGATACAGGCAGGTGACGAGCTGATCCGCCAGGTCACCCACGAACGCGTCCAGGCCGCTCATCAGATGACAGGGCTCGATGCCCGTGCGGGCCAGCGCGTGGGACGCGGCGCGCAGCTGCCCCATGACCGCCGCTGCCTCCAGGCCCCGGCCCATCACATCGCCGATGACGACGCCGGTACGGCGCCCGCCCAGTGGGATGACGTCGAACCAGTCGCCCCCGACCCCGGGGTCCTGCACGGACGCCAGGTACCGGTGGGCGCTCGGCAGGTACGGCAGCGGCGACGGCTCTCCCATGAGGCTGTGCTGCAGGGTGTAGGCGACGCGGCGCTGCTGTTCGTAGCGCTCGGCGCGCTCCTCCTCGATCTGGCGGCGTTCGCTGATGTCCCGGGCGGTCAGGAAGACCAGGGTGTCGTACGCGCCCCGCGAACAGCTGACGCTGACCTCGACGGGGAAGACGCCCCCGTCGCCGTGCAGCCCGTACAGGCCCTGGTCCAGGACCATCGGCCTCGGCTCGCGCGTCGCGAGGTAGCGCAGGAGGAGAGCCTTGTGCCGTGCGCGCATCCGGCCGGGCACCAGATCGACGACGCTTCTTCCCACCAGACCGGCGGGGGCGTGTCCGAACAGCCGCTCGACCTGGGCGTTGGCCATGACGATGGTGCCGTCCGCGTCCGTGATCACGGTGGCGTCGGGGCGGACTCCAGCAGGGCGAGGAACCGCCGGTTGACCCGTTCGACCTCGCGCTGGGCGGCGACCCGTTCGGTGACGTCCGTGGTCACCCCGCAGATGGCGTACGGCGAGCCCGACGGATCCTTGAGCGGGAACAGGCTGGTGAGGTAGTCCCGCGTCCCGATCGGGAGGGTGAGTCGCTCCTGCCGCTGCACCGGGCCGCCGCTCTCCAGCATCTCGAGGTCGGCGGCCCGGGCGTGCCGCGCGAGCTCCGGCGCCATGACGTCCCGGTCCCGCCGGCCCAGCACCTGCCCGCGGGACAGACCGACGCTCTCCTCGAACACGGTGTTGACGGCCAGGTACCGCCCCGAGAGGTCCTTGATGAACACGACCGCGGGCGTGTGGTCCATGAACGCCTGGAGCAGTTCGTTCTGCCGCACCTGCCACTCGGCCCGGGCGTGCGCCACCTCGATGCGGCGGCCCGTGACCAGGGCGGCGAAGGTGACCACGCTGAACACGACCACGTGGCCGCACACCAGCAGCGCGGTCGCCATCCGCGGTCCGTACAGCCCGTCGCTCTCACCGGCCAGGACGAGCCAGCCCAGCAGCAGCGGCGCGATCAGGGTGGTGAGCATCAGCCGGCGTCCCAGCGCTCCGGTCGTGCCCGCGTTCCACAGCAGTCCGGCGGGGCCCTCGCCGGGCCTGGCCAGGAAGGCCGCGACTCCCAGCAGCACCACGGCCAGGGCGGTGTGCAGGGCCATCCCCGTGTAGGCGCCGAACCGCTCCAGCTGGGGCACGTGGTACGCGAACCCGTAGATCCGGACCATGCCCAACGCGACGGCGCCCAGGCCGAGTATCTGCCCCGTCCACGCGGGCACCCGGGGCAGGAGCGCGGACAGCGACGCCAGGCCGAGGAGCAGCAGGGCCGCGGCCGTGTTCGGCGCCATCCGTCCCGGCGCCGCGGTGGCGCCGCCGGCCGTCGGCTCGAACAGGACCTGGTCGATGCCCAGGCTCACCCCTGCCACGTACTCCACGAGGGTCAGTGCGCCGATGAGGACGACCAGTCCCGCCGCCGCGCGGGCCGCGGGAGCCGGCCACCGGGCGGCGGGTCCGCGTACCGCGACGACCAGGGCGAAGCCCAGCAGCGGCAGCGCCAGGGCGGTGTTCGGCATCATCGACGCCCCGGCGTCGGGCAGCACGATCCGCAGGAGGTCGCTGCCGACGATCCAGCCGATCAGGCCCACCACGCCGAGCGCGGCCCCGACCAGCGCGAGTCCCTGGGCCACCACGCGGACAGCCGCCAGAACGGGCTCGTGGAACGGCAGGTGCTCGACCTGTCGCACCCCACCGGGCACGCCCGGGTTCTCTGGCGTCCGCTGCTCGACGTGTGCCACCGGCTTCTCATCCTCTGGGGGCACTTCTCCACCCGTACCCATCAGCTTAGGTGGGGCGCGGCAGCCGAGGACGGCCGCGGACCCACGCGTTGCTCCGTTCGGCGGCCGGGCCCTCCCCGCGCTCCCCGCACGGCACTGTCAGCATCCCGTCAAAGCCGTCCGGATCCTCGTCAGCGTCCCGTCAGGACCGGTCAGGCGACCGGTCACCCGGGCATAGCGTCGACAGCGAACCCCGGACCGCCTCCCCGCGTCCGGGGTCTCACCGACCGATGTCACGCTCCCGGCCCGCGGAGAGGCACCCCATGGCAGAACGGCACTGCGAAGCCGGCGACGTCCTCGCCGCCGACGCGGACCTCCCCGCCGACGTCAGGCCGGGCGACCTGCCGGCCGTACCCGTGGCCGGCGCCTACCACCTGTCCATGGCGTCCGGCTACAACCTGGTCGGCCGCCCGCCCGTCGTCGCCGTGCGCGACGGCCGGGCCCGTCTCCTCGTCCGCCGGGAATCCCTGGAGGACGTCCGCCGCCGCGACGTGGGCCTGTGACCGCGACGCCGGCCCGGCGGACGCGCTGCATGCCCTCGTGTTAGTCTCACGCCTTTGCGTGGTCGTCGCGGTGGGCGGTCGTGCCAGTCCGGTTCCGCTCCCGCGCGAACCGTTCGATCCTGCCGGGCCTTCCTCGGTACGTTCCCCTGCGGAAGGCGTTGCATGAAGCATCCCGACGACTCCGGCGTCACCAACGGCGGTACCGGCCTGCCCGGGACCCCGGCGCCGCCCCGCCCGTCTCCTTCGACGGCCTGGGACTGCCCGTCGAGGTGCTGCGGACACTGAGCGGGCTCGGGGTGCGCGAGCCCTTCCCGATCCAGGCCGCCACCCTGCCCGACGCCCTGAAGGGCGCGACGTCCTGGGGCGGGGGCGTACCGGTTCGGGCAAGACGCTCGCCTTCGGCCTGCCGCTGCTGACCCGCACGGCCGGTCGGCGCGCCGAACCGAAGCAGCCCCTCGCGCTGGTCCTCGTGCCCACCCGGGAGCTGGCCCAGCAGGTCACCCAGGCGCTGGCGCCGTACGCCGAGGCACTGCGGCTGCGGACGGCCACGGTCGTCGGCGGGATGTCGATCGGCCGGCAGATCGCCGAGCTGCGCCAGGGAGCCGAGGTGGTCGTCGCCACCCCCGGTCGCCTGCACGACCTGATCGAGCGCAACGCCTGCCGTCTGGGACGGGTCGCGATCACCGTGCTCGACGAGGCCGACCAGATGTGCGACATGGGCTTCCTGCCGCAGGTCGTGGGCGTCCTCGACCAGGTGCGCCCCGACGGTCAGCGGATGCTGTTCTCGGCCACCCTCGACGGCGACGTGGACCAGCTGGTCCGGGACCACCTCCACGACCCCGTCGTCCACGCGGTCGACCCGGCCGCGGGCACGGCCGCGACGATGGAGCACCACGTCCTCGTCGTCCACGGCCCCGACCGCTACGCCGTCACCACGGAGATCGCCGCCCGTGACGGCCGCGTACTGCTGTTCCTCGACACCAAGCACGCCGTCGACCAGCTCACCCGGCATCTGCGGGCCAGCGGAGTGCACGCCGGGGCCCTGCACAGCGGCAAGTCCCAACCGCAGCGCACACGGACCCTGGCGCAGTTCAAGAACGGTCAGATCTCCGTTCTGGTGGCGACCGACGTCGCGGCCCGCGGCCTGCACGTCGACGACCTCGATCTCGTCGTCAACGTCGACCCGCCCACCGACCCCAAGGACTACGTGCACCGCGCGGGCCGCACCGCCCGCGCCGGTGAGTCCGGCCGTGTGGTCACGCTCGTGCTGACGGGCCAGCGCCGCGAGACGAGCCGCGTCATGGCCGAGGCCGGCATCGAGGCGACCGTCACCAAGGTGCGCTCGGGCGAGGCGGAACTGAGCCGGATCACCGGCGCGAAGGCCCCCTCCGGCACCCCGCTCGACGGCGGGCCCGCCGCGCCCCGGCCCAAGAACACCAACGTTCCCTTCCGCGGCCTCGGCACCGCCAAGGGCGGCGCCGCCGGAGCGGGCGGCAGGTCCCGGAAGGCCAACGAGGCCCGCAAGCTCGCCGAGGCGCGCAAGGCCGCCCTCGTGCGCCGCAACGGCTGAGAGACGCCGCCCCGGCGGTGGCCGGGTCGATGTCGCGCCCCGTACCGCGCCCCGGCATGACAAGCTGTGGTCGCCCACCCCCGGATCCAGGAGGTCACCATGACCAAAGAGCCCTTGTCCACGGAAGGTTCGGAGCCGGCCGACCCGGAGGCATCCCCTCTGGCGCCGGACAGCGACGGCAACTACGACCTCAAGCGCAAGTTCCGTGAGGCCCTGGCACGCAAGCGCGGTGCGCAGTCGGACGCCGCCGAGGCCGCCGCCAACCCCAACGCGTCGAAGGTGCGCGCGGCGCACGGCCCGGCCGCGAGCCAGCGGTCGTTCAGGCGGAAGAGCGGCGGCTGATCCGGCGTACCCCGAGGAACGCCCCTGACCGGCGATTGACGGTCAGCACCGGTCGCGGGGGCGTCCAGGCACGGTGACCCGTTGACCGCCTCGGCGGGGCCCGGGCGCAGATGTCTGGCTCCCGCGCGGACGGTTCGCCACACGGCTCGACAACTCGCCCGCGGTACGGGCTCGCAGGAGCGTCTCCACTCGGGCGTGATGGGCAGTGGTGTCCCCGTCAGGAGCGGGCCGGCGAGCCCACGGCCGGTGCGGAGGGCCGTTCACCGGCCGAGCCCGGCGAGTCCGTCGCCGAGGATGTTGGAGCCCAGCAGGACGAGGACGACCGCGGTGATCACGACACTGTTGGCGATCATGAACTTCCCGACGTCGTCCAGGAACGACGCCGCGCGTCGGCCCCCGAGGAGATGAGCGGCGACGGCTCCCAGGACGGTGCACGAGCCGAGGAGTACGAAGAGGGCGACGGCCAGGACGAGATCGCTGCCGTGAGCCCCGGCTTCGACGGCCGCCGTGGCGGCTGATGCCGTCAGCACCAGGTTCTTGGGGTTGGCGCCCGACAGCAGCACGATGCCGACCAGGGGAAACGGGCTGAGCGCGACGGCCAGGGCCGCCGGCAGTACCGCTCCCATCGTCTGCAGCAGCACAGAATGACCTTCCCGACCGTGTCCGCGCCGCTTCGAGCAGCCTCTGGCGAGACGGTATCCAGCCCCTCGCCTCGCAGCCGTCCGGCTTCGCCGTTCAAACGGGTCATCGTGCCGCGGCGCCCCACCTGATCCGGTGCGAGCCCGCCACCGGTCCTGTCTCCGCGCCGACAGCGGCGTCCGGTCCGCCGATGCGAGCACCATCTGCCGTCCTGGTGGCCCGGGTTGACTAGACAGTGCCGAAGCACCGGGCTGGGGTGCCTCCAACCGGGCCTGCCAGAGAGCGCATTGGGTCGTACCGTTCCGGCGGACAGCCCCTCCACCCGCTGGTGCTGTGACACCACCGGACTCGTCGGCGCTGTATGGATGGACCCAGGACCCAGAACCCAGGACCCAGAGGCCCTGTGGTGCTCGCTCGCCCCTCTTCGGGCGAACAGCCGCGACACCAGGGGCAGGCAGGGACGTTCCCCGCTGTCTGCCCACTCCGCACGCTTCGCTGACCAGAACGGTCACGGACCGGCGGAGAACAGGTCCTGATCGGCCGGCCGGCGGCTGAATGACCACGGCCGTCGAGGGCGGGGCCGGGGAAGTACGAGCGTTGTGATGATCGGGGTGTGTGTGCACGGGCTGTTGGCGGGCCGCTATCAGTTGGAGGAAAGGCTGGGACGCGGTGCGATGGGGGAGGTGTGGCGAGCCGACGACCAGCTCCTCGGGCGCCTGGTCGCGGTCAAGCTGCTGCATGCCGAGCAGGCCGCGGACGCAGCGCGGTTCCGCCTGGAGGCACAGACCGCGGGCCGGCTCAACCACCCGAACGTCGTGGGCGTGTACGACTTCGGCTCTCACCATGACCGGCTCTACCTGGTCATGGAACTCGTCGACGGCTGGAGCCTGGCCCAGGAACGATCCCTGCGCGGCGCCCTCGCCCCGCAGGACGCGGCGGCCGTCGCCGCTCAGACGGCCGCCGGTCTGGCCGCGGCGCATCACCACGGGGTGATCCACCGGGACGTCAAGCCCGCCAACGTGATGCTGACCGGCGACCGCATCGCGAAGATCGCCGACTTCGGGATCGCGCGCTTCACCGACGAAGCGGCCGGCTCCCTGACCGTCACCGGGAAGATCGTCGGCACCGCCGACTACCTCGCCCCGAACGCGCCCTCGGGCGCCCCGCTCAGCCCGCCTCCGACGTCTACTCCCTCGGCTGCGTGCTGTACGAACTGCTCACCGGCAGGCCCCCGTTCCGCGGCGCCACCGCGCTGGCCGTGGTTCAGCAGCACGTGGACTCCGTCCCGGCGCCGCCCAGCCGGCTGCGCCCCGGGATACCGCGGCAACTCTGCGACTACGTCCTGCTCCTGCTCGCCAAGGACCCGGCCCACCGGCCCACAGCCGAAGAAGCGGCCCATTGGCTGGCCGGTTACCACCCGGCATCTCCGCCCCTGACCGAGCCGGGCGGCAGCACGTCCCCGCCGACGCCCCCCATGGTTCCCGCTCCCGGCCCGCAGGCCGGCCCCTTCCGCACCGCGGCGCATTCCCGCCGGCGCGACCACCGCAAGCGGGCCACCCAAGCCGCCGTCTGCGGCGTCGGTCTGGCCCTCTTCGCCGCCGCGGCGGCCCTCGGCGCGTCGATGAACGCAGACGACGACACACCCTCGGCACCGTCCGTTCCCGCCCGGACGGCGGTCACCTCCGCGTCCGCGACCCCGACACCCTCCCCGCCGCCCGCCACCCCCACCGTCACGGCGCCGCCCGCGCGGGAACGCCGTGAGGATCAGGAGCACGGGCGCCAGGACGACCACCGACAGGGCAAGGAAGGCACGGGCGGAATGGCCGGGAAGGGGCACTCCCACCACTGAGCCGCCGCGGATCGCCCCGGGCCCACGAGCCAGGGGACGCGAGGCGGTACGTGGACGTGCCGCACTGCGGGAGGCGCCGACGGGAGGCGCGGTGGCGGGGCGGCAGTGCGGACGGCGACGGGCCGTTCGGCCGGCGTGGGGTCGGGCTCGTCGCCCGGATGCTTCGGCCGGCACGCACCGCGGTGCCTCCGCTCGTGCGCGGGTGGTGGCGCGGCCGCGTGCTGGCCGTACGGGTGTTTCCCGGTCCGCAAGCCCCGTCAACGGTCAACGGCTCGGCGCCGTATCCGTCTGCCGCCCCCGGAGGAGGAATCGGCCGCGCCGGCTAAGAGGCGGGAGGCGTGGCGCTCTCCGTCGTCGGCGCCGTCACCCACCCCGGTGCGCGGTTCCTGATCCGTCACCTTCCGCCGCCACGGCGGCCCGCACCCGCTGCTCCTCGCGAGCAGAGCCGACGTCCCGTTCCAGGGGTGTGCGGCTCACGGCTGTCGCGAGGTCTTCCAAGGCCCGTTTTTGCAGTTCCGCTTCGCGCCGTACGACCAGGCTCCCATCGCCGGCGGCGGAGTCCTCCCACGCGTGGAGCGCCTCCTCCACGTGTCCCCAGTCCGGATTCCTGTGCTCGCGCACGGCGCTCGCTGCCTTCCTGGTGTCCGTCTCCAGGGCCTCGGCGAACCGCTCCGCCTCCGGTACGACACGGCCGTCGGTCCGCGGGATGTGGCTCTCCATGAGCATCGCCGCCCGGCCGAACCCCTTGAGCGCCTCCTGCGCCTCCTCCGCCTCGCGGGAGGTCAGACCCCTGGGGCGGACCGGTTCCTGCCTTGCCCGGTCGTATGCCTCCTGCCAGGCGGCACGCGCCTCCCTGCTCGCCAGCAGTGCCCGGCGCATGTCGGCGTGATGCTCCCGGGTCGGTTCGGCGTAGTCGCGGAGCACCGCGGCCGCGTAGCGGCCGTTGGCGGCGAGCCAGTCCGCGAGCCGGCCCGCCAGCCGGGGTGTCTCCCAGGCGGGGAACACCACGTACGCGAGCATCGCCAGGGCCCCGCCGAGCAGGGTGAGCACCACCCGCTCCGGGACCGTCTGCTCCCATGCCTGGCCGCCCATGCCCAGCAGGAAGACGACGTACGCGGCGGTGAAGGACTGGGAGTAGGCGTAGCCGGTACGGTTCAGCGCGTACGACAGGCCCGCCGCCACCACCGCCAGCCCGCCGGACAGATGGGCGTCCGGGCCCAGGGCCCGCACCATCCCGGTGGCGAGCGCGACCCCCGCCAGGGTCCCGGCGAGACGGGCCACCGCACGCGCGTACGTCTGGTGGAAGTCCGGCCGCATCACCATCACCGAGGCGATGGGCGCCCAGTAGCCGTGGCCCAGCGGCAGCCGGGCGGCGATCAGGTAGCCGAGCGTGGCCACCGCCGCCAAGCGGACGGCGTGCCGGAACACGGGCGAGTCCGGGCGGAGCTCACGGCGCACCGCCCGGACGACGACCGGGACCAACCGGAGCATGGTCGGGCGCACCAGGAACTGGGCGTCGGCGGGGCCGGGCGGCGTGGGCGTCCTGCCGCGCGCGCAGCCGCTCCCGGCGATCTCCAACGCCTCACCGAGCAGTTCCACGAGCCGCTCGGCGGCTCGCCGCGCGGGGCCCTCCAGCACCTCATGCTCCTCGTCGACGCGCAGGACGTCCGTGCTCTCGGGCCGCACCTCGGCGGGAGTACCCCGTCGCATCGAACGGGCGGCCGCATCCAGGACGTCGGCGGCCGCGTCGAGCAACTCCCGCGCGCGGTCCCGCCCGGGTCCCTCGGCGGGGGCGCCCACGTCCGGGTCGGCGAGCGCGGCGACGACCGGCCGAATGCGCTCGGCGACTCCCCGGGGGCCGTGCAGGACGTGGGGACGGGTGCGCGCCTGTGACGGCGTCACGGCAGCCGCGTCCCGCGCCGTCCTCAACGGCTCGGGATCGAACGGGGCGGTCGGGTCGTGCCGCAACCGGCGGGCATAGTCCGCAACGGCGGCCAAGGCGTCGGCGAGCGCGTCACGATGCGCTCCCCAGCGCCGGATCGGGAACAGCAGGATCAGCACGGCCTGGGTCACGCCCCGAGTGCGATGACCCCGGCGTGCTCCAGGGCTCGCCCGATGCTCGTGGGCAAGGTGACGGTCACCAGCATGCTGCCCACGGTCGTTGCTGCGACGATCCCAGCGGTCGATCCGACGGCCCACGCCATTCCCGCGGCGAAGGCCCATACGGCCAGCAGCGGCAGGAACGTCACCAGCCGCCCCGCCGCCAGGTAGCCCACGAAGGTGCTCAGCGCCAGGCCCGCGCCCGCGCCGAGCGCGACCACCTTGCGCGGACGCCAGCCGCGCTGGAAGGTGGCACCACCCGCGGAGTAGGCGCCGAGGGCGGCGGACGCCGCGTACGCAGGAGAGACCAGCCACACCGTCGGCCCGACGACGATCGCCACCCCGGCGGCCGCGCGCAGCGCGAGCAGGGGCTCCAGCCGCGTCTCCTCGATCGTGAGCCCGGATCGCACGACCTCCCGAAGGCCCGCAGCCACGTCACGGTGTGAACCCGGCCGGAGCGCCCCTACCGCTTGTGGCCGTCGCCGTGTCCGTTGGGATGCAGGACCACCTTGGTCCAGCCCTCGTCGCGGGCGTCGAAGTGTTCGTAGGCGGTGGGGGCCTCGTCCAGGCCGAGCTCGTGGGAGACGACGAAGCTCGGCTTCGCCTTCCCGCCCGCGATCAGGTCCCGCAGCGCCCGGTTGTACTTCTTCACCGGCGCCTGCCCGGTTCCCATGTGCTGGCCCTTGAACCACATCATGCCGAAGTCGATCGGGACCTTGCCCTGAGCCTCCAGCTCGCCCTGGGCCTCCGCGCCGCCGGGGTCCTGGGGCAGGAACACGCCCACCACGCCGATGCCGCCCGTGAACCTGACCGAGTCGATCAGTCCGTTGAGCGTGAGGCTGGCGTCCTCGTGTCCCTGCGGGTCGTGCGCCTGGTAGCCGACGCATTCACAGCCGTTGTCGGCGCCCAGACCGAGGGTGGCCTCCTTGACGACCTCCGCCGGGTTCTGCTCGGCGGTGTTGATCGGGATGGCCCGATCTCCTCGGCCTTGCGCAGCCGGTCGGGCTGGTGGTCGGCCGTCCAGACCCGGCCCGCGCCCTTGAGGAGGGCGGAGTAGGTCGCCATGAGCCCGACGGGACCGGCCCCGAAGACGATGGTCTGGTCACCTGGTTTGACGTGGGCCATCTCGGTGGCGTGGTAGCCGGTGGGGAAGATGTCGGCGAGCATCACGTAGTCGGTCTGGCGCTCGGCGGCGTCCTCACCCAGACGCAGCGCGTTGAAGTCGCCGTAGGGCACGCGCAGCAGCTCCGCCTGGCCGCCCTGGTAGGGGCCCATGTCGGCGAATCCGAAGGCGGCTCCCGCAAGGGCCGGTTCCGGCTGCATGGTCAGGCAGTAGTTGGTCAGGCCCTGCTCGCACTGCTTGCAGAAGCCGCAGGCGATGTTGAACGGCAGGACCACGTACTCGCCCACCTGGACCTTGCGGACGGCCGAGCCGACCTCCACCACCTGGCCCATGTTCTCGTGTCCCAGGGTGCGGCCGGACTCGAACGAGGTGCGGCCTTCGTACATGTGCAGGTCCGAACCGCAGATGTTGGTGGTGGTGATCTTGACGATGATGTCGCAGGGGTGTTCGATCTTCGCGTCCGGCACGTCCTTCACCGTGACCGTTCGCGGGCCTTCGTATACGGCTGCCTTCATGGTGACTTCCCTGTGTCGCGGCTTGACGATGGGAGGACGCGATGAGCCTGACTCTCGCAAGTGCTACGACGGGGTTCACGGCTTCGGCGCGCCTCTGGGCCGTTCACCGGACGAGAGGGAACGGTCATTCGGCGCCGGCCCGCCATATGGAGCTTCGACGCTCCGGCGGCGTGGCGTCCGGGTCCCCGCCGGCCCCTGAGGCGAAACACCCGCGCGCCGACCGATCAGCGGAATCTCCGGACCCGGACAACCACCAACCGACGGCGCGTCTTTGACCGAGGGCACCCGCTAGTCACCGTGGTCGTCCTGCAGCACACTGCGACGCTCCTGTTCGCGCTTGGAGTAGGCGGCTGCCCGGATCGCCTCGTCGCTCTCCAGGCCCGAACCCAGCGCGCCGCCCACCGTGGCGACCGAGGCGACGAACCAGGACAGCGTCCAGTACTCCGTGACGTGCAGCGGCGTCCGTGTCGTGGAAGCGAACAGCCGGTCGTTGAGGATGAACAGTGCCCACACCAGGTTGATGACCACCAGACCCGCGTAGCAGACGATCACCCCGATACCCACGGTCACGGCGGTCGAGGCGTTGTAGAGAGTCGCCCTCTTTCTTGCCTCCGGTGAGACCTCATCCGCTCGATGCCACAGGTTCGCGTCCACGATCAGCCAGCCGGTCATGAGGGTGACAGAGCCGACCGTGGCGATCACCAGGCGTGGCGTGCTCAGGGAGGTGGCCAGGTTCCAGATGGTGGAGTTCACGGTGGCGACTGCTCCCGTGGCAAGTGCGGCCGCCAAAGCCTTCGACAAGCCCGGCACCAAGCGCCACGGCCGGTTGGCGCGGACCATACCGAGGAGCACCCTCAAGTAGCCGCGTGGCCCACTGACGACGTAGCGCAGATCGGCGATCTCCTCCTCACCGACCTGGCCCGGGTGAATGGGCGCGAGACGACCGGTGAAGGGTCCCCGCAGTGTCTGACCTGCCGGGGGCCCCTCGGACCCGCCGGCCCGCGGGCCCGCCAGGCTGAGCACGGCTTCTTCCACGGCCTGCCGGGCCCTTGTCTGCAGCCGGAAGCCGCCCAGCGTGGGAAGGGACAGCAGCGCCAAGCCGTGTTCGTGACTCAGATCCACCACGAGTTTGCGCCCATGTGAGTGCAGCGGAAGGTCCGTGAGGGCCACGACGATGTCCCAGTCCCCTCACTTCCGCGGTCCATGATCCGGTGCATCAAGGTGGGCGGGTCCTCGGCCCCTGCGGTGAAGGGCTCACTGACCACCTCGACGTCGAACCGTCGTCCCTGGCCCGACCTGTCGGCGAGCCGCCCGGGAAGCATCCGGGCCATGCGCTGCGCGATCTCCGTGGGCGCATCGGGATCCGCCAGAAGGGCCACTACCGTTACGTCCTGTGACGACACCCGCATGACTCCTTCTCGTCGGCTGCCCCCGCGATCGCACGTGGCCACAGGATGCCCCCGAGGCAGAGCCGCCGCCGCTTGACACGCTGGCCCCTGCGGGCGGGTACGGGCTGTACGGCCGGATCTCCTCGTGTTCCCCCACGCAGGACCGGCCCCACCACCGGGCTGCACGATTGCGTGCGCACCGCGGGGCCCGGTGACGGCGCCTGTCGCGCGGTTCGCGGCGCGATCAGGTACTCAGGAACAGTGAACAAGGACGCGACCGACCTCTTCGTGCATGTCCGGGGCGCCGGTGAGAACAACCTGCGGAACATCGATGTCGATGTTCCGCGGGACGCGATGGTCGCTTTCACCGGCGTCTCCGGTTCGGGCAAGTCCTCGCTCGCGTTCGGCACGCTTTACGCGGAGGCCCAGCGGCGCTACTTCGAGTCCGTGGCACCGTACGCCCGAAGGCTGTTGCAGCAGGTCGGCGCACCGCACGTGCAGGAGATCACCGGACTGCCACCTGCCGTGGCCCTGCAGCAGCGACGCGGGTCGCCCAGCTCACGCTCGACGGTCGGCACCATCACCACGCTGTCCAATCTGCTGCGCATCCTGTACTCCCGCGCCGGCACCTACCCGCGCGGGGCCGCACGGCTGGACGCCGAGTCGTTCTCACCCAACACCGCGGCCGGCGCCTGCCCGGAGTGCCACGGCCTGGGCGTCGTGCACGACGTCGCCGAGGACCTGCTCGTCCCGGATCCGTCGCTGAGCATCCGCGAGGGGGCGATCGCCGCCTGGCCGGGCGCCTGGCAGGGCGCCAACCTGCGCAGCGTCGTGAACGGCCTGGGGATCGACATCGACCGGCCGTGGCGCAGGCTCAGGAGGAAGGACCGTGACTGGCTGCTGTACACGGACGAGCAGCCCTCCGTGTACATCGAGCCGGAGGAGGGCCGCGTCGACTACGGCTACCAGGGCAAGTTCTGGAGCGCCCGCGCGCACGTCATGCACGTCCTCGCCGATTCCAAGAGCGAGAAGATGCGCGAACGGGCGCTCCGGTTCGTCAGGAGTGTGCCCTGCCCCGCGTGTCACGGCAGCGGACTGCGGCCCGAGGCGCTCGCCGTGACCTTCGCCGGTCGTTCCATCGCCGACATCAACGCGACGCCGCTCACCGAGGTCGTGACGCTGCTGCGGCCCGTCGCGAAGCGGTCCAGGGCCGACGCCACCACGTCTACCGCCCGATCCGGGGAGACGACCGAGGTCGCGGTCCGGATCTGCGGCGACCTGGCCGCGCGGGTCGACGTGCTGCTCGACCTGGGCCTCGGGTATCTCAGCCTCGGGCGCCGCTCGACGACCCTGTCGCCCGGCGAGGCCCAGCGCCTGCGGATCGCCACCCAACTGCGCTCGGGGCTGTTCGGCGTCGTCTACGTCCTCGACGAACCCTCCGCGGGCCTGCACCCGGCTGACGCGGAACCGCTGCTAGATGTGCTGGACCGCCTCAAGTCGGCGGGCAACTCGCTGTTCGTCGTGGAGCACGACATGGACGTCGTACGGCGGGCGGACTGGGTGGTCGACATCGGCCCCGGTGCGGGCGAGGGCGGCGGGCGCGTGCTGTACAGCGGCCCGGTCGCCGGCCTTGAGCGAGTCGGGGAGTCGGCCACGAGCCAGTACCTGTTCGGACGCGCCCAGCCGCTTGATCACCGCCCGCGCACACCACACGGCTGGCTGCACCTGCGCGGCGTCTCCCGCCACAATCTGCACGACGTGTCCGTCGACGTACCGCTCTGCGTGCTGACGGCGGTGACGGGCGTGTCCGGTTCCGGAAAGTCGACGCTGGTGACGCAGGTGCTCGCCGAGGTCGTCCGCGGCCACCTCGGACTCATACCCGAGGAACCCGACGAGGCGCAGTTGGAGGTCGACGTCCAGGACGCGTCGGGGGTCGAGTCGTTCGACCGGCTGGTCCGGGTCGACCAACGGCCCATCGGCCGAACGCCCCGGTCAAACCTGGCCACGTACACCGGGATGTTCGACGCGGTGCGCAAGCTGTACGCGGCGACGGACGAAGCCAGGGCGCGCGGCTACGCGGCCGGGCGGTTCTCCTTCAACGTGCCCGAAGGGCGGTGCGAGACCTGCCAGGGCGAAGGATTCGTCGCGGTGGAACTGCTGTTCCTGCCCGGCACCTACGCGCCGTGCCCGACCTGCGAAGGCGCCCGGTACAACGCCGAGACACTGGAAGTCACCTACCGCGGCAAGAACATCGCGGACGTACTGGCGCTGTCCGTCGACGCCGCCGCCGAGTTCCTGTCTGCCGTCCCGGCCGCCTCCCGCAGCCTGGAGACACTGCGCGAGGTGGGTCTGGGGTATCTGCGGCTGGGCCAGCCCGCGACGGAACTCAGCGGCGGTGAGGCACAACGCATCAAACTGGCCACCGAACTGCAGCGAGCCCGGCGCGGGCACGCGCTCTACCTGCTTGACGAGCCGACGGCGGGGCTGCACCCCTCGGACATCGCGCTGCTGCTGCGGCAGTTGCACCGACTCGTCGACGCCGGCAACACGGTCGTCCTCGTCGAGCACGACCTGGACACGATCGCCACCGCCGACTGGGTCATCGACCTCGGTCCGGGCGGCGGCGACGCGGGCGGGCGGGTGGTCGCGGCGGGCCCGCCGGCCAAGGTGGCGAGGGCCCGCCGCAGCGCCACCGCGCCCTATCTCGCGGCCCGGCTCGCGCGCTCCTGACGACGGCGACGAACCGGGGCGGCTCGGCCGTGCCGGCCTGAGACGAGTCCGGCGACATGCACCGGGGCGCGACCGCTACAGCAGCCGGTCGAACACCGCGGTCACGCCCTCCCAGTGACTGGTCTGCGGGTTTTTGACATCCGGATACATGATTTTGAAGGTCTCGGCGAGGGCGACGCTGAGACCGCCGATGATCTCGGGGTAGCGCTCTTCGGCCTCCTGGGTGGGTGTCCTGTCGAGGGGAGGGTGTGCGGCGAGCTGTTCCAGGATTGGCTTGAGCTCGACCTCCTCGTCGAGCCGCCGGAACCGGTGGATGCTCTCCTGGAGGCCCTTGGTGATCGGTAGATCCCACGGTTCGACGGTATCCCTGCCGTTGGCCTTGGCCGACGCCTGGCCGACGACCAGGAGGTCGTAGAGCTTGGCGTCGACGAAGTCGCCGTATCGCTTCAGGTCGTTCCTGTCCACGTCGAGGCTTGCGGCGGCCCGGAAGAACCTCTCGAACTTCGACACACCCATCAGGGTCATGTCTCTCGCCTCCTCACCGGGAACGGACGGCGCCGTTCGCTCCCGCCCGCGCCGCCATCGGCTGTTACCCGGTCGAGAGTCGCAGGGCCCCATGCTGAGCGCCTCCGCACTCCAGGCCGAAACAAGGCGCCACCTCTTCCCCTGGCGGAGCAGCATGAAGTGGGCAGCGGCAGCCGTCCCTCTGCGGAGTCGGGGTGTCCCGTGAGACACCGGCGACCGAGCTGCCCCTCTGGCCGTCCAGCCATGAGGTGTTTCCGGCGAAGCGATCTACGCGAACCGGCGGTGCCCCGTGGACATGAGCGTGCGGAGTGGCGCCGGTCAACTCCTTCAGAGCATCTCCAGGGGCGTGGGACCGCTGGGCGGTGGGAACGCCTCGTCGAGAGCGTCGAGCACCTCGGTGGGAAGGCGGAGGTCCACCGCGCCGCGGTTCTCCCGAACGTGGTCGGGTGATCCGGAACGCGGGATCGCGGCCACCCCCTGCTGCAGCACCCAGGCGAGTGCCGCCTGGGCCGGTGTGGCTCCGAGGGCCCGGGCCACGGCACCCAGAGCCTCGCCCTTCAGCAGTCGCCCCTGCTCGATCGGGGAGTAGGCCATGACCGTCACTCCGGCCTCACGGCACCAGGGGAGCGGATCCCACTCGATGCCGCGCCGGGAGAGGTTGTACAGCACCTGGTCGACGGCCAGGGCGTCGCCGCCGGGAGGGTGGTCAGCTCGACCAGGTCGGCGACGTCCAGATTGCTCACGCCCCAGTAGCGGATCTTCCCCGCCTCCACCAGGTCGGTGAATCCCGCAAGGGTCTCCTCAAGCGGCCACCGTCCCCGCCAGTGCAGCAGGTAGAGGTCCAGTCGTTCCGCACGGAGCCGCCGCAGGCTGCCCTCGCAGGCGGCGACGGTGCCCTTCCGGTCGGCGTGGCCGGGCAGCACCTTGCTGACGAGGAAGACCTCTTCCCGGCGTCCCCGAGGGCCTCTCCCACGAGTTCCTCGGCCGCGCCGTCGCCGTACATCTCCGCCGTGTCGACGACGGTCATGCCCAGGTCCACACCCAGCCGCAGCGCGGCGATCTCCTGTTCACGCCGAGCCGGGTCCTCGCCCAGGTACCAGGTGCCCTGTCCGAGCGCCGCGATCTCCTCACCGGAGGGGAGCGCGATCCTTCTGGCCGATTCCGCACACATCTCGGGCCTCCCGTCCGCGTCACGCGCACCGGGTGCCCGGGTCCGCGCCTCCCAGACAGCAGGTGTCGTATGCGCCGCAGGGAGGTCAGGAGGGGCGAGCGGACTGCACCGGGAGCTCGCCGGGACCGGGTGCGCGATCCCGCAACGCGACGACCACCGACGCAACGGCGCCGCAGGAGAGGACCGCCGCGAAACCGATCATCGCGGTCTGCACGGCGAAGTGCCGCAGGGCGATGCTGAACAGGACGGAGGGCAGGCCCATTCCCAGGTACGCGACGACGAAGAACACGGCGAGGACCCCCGCGCGTGAGGCGGGCTCGGCCACCGAACCGGCACGTTCGACGCCTCCCTTGAACAGCAGCCCGGAGCCGGCTCCCGACAGGGACACGGCGACCAGGTAGAGCCAGAGCGCCGGGTGGTAGAGGGCGACGGCGCACAGGACCAGGCCGACCGGGAAGGCCACCGCCCCCACGGCCAGGAGCCGGGCCAGAGGGAGGCGGCCCAGCACCAGCTGGGCGGCCGCCGCGGAACCGAACATGAGGAAGGCGGCCAGGCCGACCACGAGGTGCGAGTCGGTGTGCAGGGTGCCGTGGAGCACGCTCGCCCCGAGGGAGGAGATCAGGCCGAGGATCGCGAAGGCGAAGGCGCCCAGCGCGCCGGCCGCGCCGAACGCCCGCCGGCCGCCGGGGCGCAGGACGAACCTGCTGGGCGGCTGGGCCGCGGGCAACTCCAGGTCCACGGTCTCCGGGGTGCACAGCACCAGGGCCAGACACACCGCCATGGCGAGCGTGAAGATCGCCTGGGTGGTGATCAGGGGCGTGGGAAGCCACTCGGCGGCGGCTCCGGCGACCAGGGGCCCCGAAGCCAGGCCGCCGAGGTTGGCGGCGGTGGCCACGATGCCGGGCAGCGCCGAACCCGTTCGGTCCGGACGGGCCTCGTGGTGGAGGTCGTGCAGGTACGTCGTCGCGGTCGAGGCCATCAGCCCGAGTCCGGCACCGTTCAGGATCCTGCCCGCGATCAGCCCCGGCAGGTCCCGCCACACGATCAGGACGACCGACGCGACGATGCCGACCAGCAGCGCCGGGACGATGATGCGCCGCCGGCCGAGCCGGTCCGACAGGTGTCCCAGCCCTAGAAAGGCGGCCGCTGCGCCCACGACCATCGAGGCGTACGCCACCGTGACCGTGGTCGCGCCGAAGTGGTCCCGGGCCTCGTACAGCGGCCACAGCGGAGTCGGCGCGGTACCGAAGGCCATCAGCACGGTGAAGGCCACCGCCACGATCCAGAAGCCGGTCGCGTGCGAGGCACGGCGCCGGGCGGGGACGCGGGGCGGCAGCTCGGCGGGAGCGGGTGCTGGTATCCGGTGGCTCGGGTCGCCGGGAACCTCGGTTGCGGGACGGCTCAGCGGCGTCGGAACGGCAGGCAGGGGTACCCCTCCTCGGGTGGAAATGGGATGGCGCTTTCCATCCTCCTCACCAGCCAGGATCAGTGCCAACGAATGTTTTTGCTGGGTGCGAGCAATTCAAGTGATACTTCTCGGGTGGAGCTACGTCAGCTGGAGCACTTCATCGCGGTCGCCGAGGAGTTGAGTTTCACGCGTGCCGCCCGCCGGCTGCACGTGGTGCAGTCCGGGGTCTCCGCCGCGATCCGCTCTCTGGAGCGCGAGCTCGGCTGCGCGCTGTTCGAGCGCACTTCGCAGCAGGTCCGGCTCACCGGGGCGGGCGCCGCGTTGCTGCCGGAGGCCCGGGCCACCATGAACGCCGCCCAGGCCGCCCAGGACGCCGTGCGCGCCGCACAGGACACGCTGCGCGGCACGGTGAACGTGGGCGCCATGGCCTCGGTCGAGGTGGTGGACCTGCCTGCGCTCCTCGGGCAGCTGCACGCGCGGCACCCGGCGATCGACGTCCGGCTGCGGCTGGCGACGGCCGGCTCGGCGGGACTGGCGCACGCGCTGCTCAGCGGGGACCTAGACGTGGCCTTCCTGTCGCTGCCCGAACGCAAGCCCGCCGGGATCGACGCACGGGAGCTGGCCACCGTGCCGCTCGTCCTGGTGGTGAGCACCGCCCATCCGCTCGCGCAGCGGGGGAGCGTAGCTCTTGCGGACCTCGCGGGGGAGCCCTTCGTGGACTTCCCGCCGGGCTACGGCAACCGCGAGGTGGTCGACCGGGCGTTCGCGGCGGAGGGTGTCGTACGCCGGGTGGCACTGGAAGTGCCCGACATCGACATGGGGGCGGCTCTGGTCCGGCACGGTCTGGGCATCGCCTTTCTGCCCGCCTTCGCCGTTGTCCGCACCCCCGGCCTGCACGTCCTGGACGTCCGGGACGTCACGCTCCGCTGGAGCATGCATCTCGGCACGTCGTCGACCCGGCGGCCCAGCTCGGCTCTGCGGGCGCTGCTCGAGCTGGTCGACCTGCACGTCATCGCCCTGTGACGCCCGGGCCGGGGCACGGACCTCACCCCGTCGGTGATGTCCGGCTCCTGCGTTGGCATTGCCTCCAGGAGTCCCCAGTGAGGCATCAGCCCGGTCCGCCCAGCACGATCTTCCACACTCGCGTCGCCACCTGGAGGTTCAGACGGTCCTCGACGTTCGCGAGGTCCTGGCCGCTGATGTCGCGGATGCGTTGGAGCCGATAGCGCAGCGTGCTGCGGTGGATCGCGAGGGAGTCGGCGGTCTCGTCGTAGTTGCCGCCGCAGTCGAAATACCGGGACAGGGTCTCCACCATGGCGGCGTGGTGCCGGGAATCGTAGTCGATGAGCTGCCCGAGCCACTCGTGGACGAACGTCTCCAGTTCCTGGTAATCGTTGCCGGGTCCCAGGATGCGGTAGAGGCCGAGCTCGTCGAAGAACGTCGTGCCGTAGCGCTCGCGGGAGTGGCGGCGCACGTCCAGGGCCCGCTGCGCCTCCTGGTAGTGGTGGGGGATGTCGGTCAGCGAGTCGGATGGCGCGCTCACCCCGATCGTCCCGGACCTTGTTCCGGTCTCCCGGGCGAGCGCCTCGTACAGCGCGCGGGCGTGCGGCCTGTCGTCGGCGACCAGGACGACGTGGTCGGAGCGTAGGGTCAGCAGCGAGCGCATGCCCACGGCAGACGCGGCCCGCCCCACAGCCTGTGCGAAGGAATCGTCGGCGGGCCGGTTCGACCACTGGACCACGACGACGTAGTGGCTGCGGTGCAGGTCGTGTCCGACTGCCTCGGACCGGGCGTAGGCGCTCGCCTCGTCCGTCCCCGCCAGGAGGTCGTCGACCAGCCCACGATGCAGTCTCAGCTCCACTTCGGCCAGATCGCGAAGGTGCGTCATTTCCAGCGCGAGCGACGCGGCGGCGTTTTCCAGCGCGAGCACGGTGTGCTCGTCGGCCTCGTCCCGGGCATCGACCAGGGCCAGCACGCCCAGGATCTCGCCGTGCGGGCGGATCAAAGTGAGCAGCCGGTCCTTCATCCGTACCGGCCCGGCCCGACGGGCGACGGCGTGCAGCATTTCGTCCCGGCGCACGGGGTCCGGTTCGGGATAGGGGAAGGGGCGGCCGGGACCGGTCCAGGACCGCAGCCGGCCGAAGCGGTCCTCAACCAGCGCGGGAAGTCCCGTGAGCCCGTGCAGTGCGCGGGTGACAGCTTCCTCGCCGCCACCCGAGGCGGCGACGTCGGCCATGAGAGCGTGAACGGCTCGCTCGTAGCCCAGCTCGGCCACCACAGAGACCAGCTTCCGCTGGAGGGCTGTGCGTTCCTCCCGCAGCCGGTGCACCGCCAGCGCCTCCTCGCGTCGGCGGCGGTGTGCGAAGGCGACTGACAGTGCAGCAGCGGTGTGCCGGACGAGCATGGCGAGCAGGGACCGCTCGACCTTGGTGGGCCGGGAGCGAGACGTGACCACGAGGTAGCCGTGGAGTACTCCATGTTCGCGCAGCCCCAGGGCCTGGCCCCAGGGCCTGCCGGTTACGGTCACGTCGCCGTCCCGCCCGTCCAGCTCCCGCACCCTCCGGCCCACGGCCAGGGCGTGCGTTCGCCCGTTCTGCGGGCTGGGGACGAGGTCGCCGCCCACGTTGAGGTATCCGGCCTCGGCGCTGTACGGCCCCGCGGCGGCTATGTGATCCATGGCCAGGCGCAGGATCTCGTCCTCGTCCGGAGCGTCGAACTGGGCGCGGGAGAGCGCGATCATTTCGTGGAGGGCACGGGTGGCTGGGCTGCGAGCGGTCAGGCGGGGCCGCCTCGGCGCGGCCGTGGGGTGCCGCCGGGCGCCGCCCCGCGCAAGGCCGCCCTTCCGGTCGGAGTAGCGGAGGTGCGGGCTGTGCGCCCGGCTGCCGGCCATGGGATCACTCCGTCCCTCGGAGGTGAGCGGCTTTCGCGTACCCGGTCCCGGTTCGGCTCACCCGGGATGTGTGGGTTCTTTTTCTCGTACCCGTGGGGCGACCGGACCTGTGCGTTCCTGACTCGCCAGGCGCAGGCGTGGAGCCACCCGGTTCGTCACCCTGGGGAGTGCTCGAGATCCTGCGTGCGCACCGGTGGGAGACCGGCGGAGTCCCACCTCTGCCTGAACGAACGTGATCCGGAGAGTCGACGCAGGCGCCGCACCGGGAGGAGTTCCTCATGGCCAAGGCAGTGGGCATCGACCTGGGCACCACCAACTCGGTGATCGCCGTGTGGGAGGGCGGCGAGCCGTCCGTCGTGCCCAACAGCGAGGGCAACCGCACGACACCGTCCGTGGTGGCCTTCACTGACACCGGGGAACGTCTGGTGGGCCAGCTGGCCCGGCGCCAGGCGATCCTCAACCCCAAGGGCACCATCTACTCGGCCAAGCGGTTCATCGGCCGGCACTTCGACGAGATCTCCGACGAGGCCAGGGCGGTGGCGTACGACGTCGTCGAGGGCGACGGCGGGGCGGCCCGCTTCAAGGTGCGCGACAAGCTGTACGCGCCTGAGGAGATCAGCGCACAGGTGCTGCGCAAACTCGCCGACGACGCTTCCAAGCAACTGGGGAGCGGGTCACGGAGGCGGTCATCACGGTGCCCGCCTACTTCAACGACGCTCAGCGCACCGCCACCAAGGACGCCGGACGGATCGCCGGACTGGAGGTGCTGCGGATCATCAACGAGCCGACGGCGGCCGCCCTCGCGTACGGGATGGACAAGAAGGAGCACGAGACCGTCCTCGTCTTCGACCTGGGCGGCGGAACCTTCGACGTGAGCATCCTCGACGTCGGCGACGGCGTGGTGGAGGTGCGCTCCACCGCCGGTGACAGCCACCTGGGCGGCGACGACTTCGACCGGCGTCTGGTGGACTACCTGGCGGACGACTTCCAGAAGGAGAACGGCATCGACCTGCGCAAGGACCCGCAGGCGCTGCAACGACTGTTCGAGGCGGCGGAGAAGGCCAAGACCGAGCTCAGTTCGGTGACGCAGACGCAGGTCAGCCTGCCGTTCATCACCGCTGACGCCTCGGGCCCCAAGCACCTCACCGACTCGATCATGCGGTCCACGTTCGAGCAGATCACCGGCGACCTGGTGGAGCGTTGTCTGGGACCGGTCCAGCAGGCCATGGCCGACGCCAAGGTCGGCGAGAGCGACATCGACGAGGTCATCCTCGTCGGCGGTTCCACCCGCATCCCCGCCGTCCAGGCTCTGGTCCGCCGGCTGACCGGCGGCAAGGAACCCAACATGAGCGTCAACCCCGACGAGGTCGTGGCCCTGGGCGCCGCGATCCAGGCCGGGGTGCTCAAGGGCGAGGTCAAGGACGTCCTGCTGCTCGACGTCACACCCTTGTCGCTGGGCGTGGAGACGCGCGGCGGAGTGATGACGAAGATCATCGAGCGCAACACCACCATTCCCGTGCGCCGCAGCGAGACCTTCTCCACCGCCGAGGACAACCAGCCGGCCGTCGATGTGGTGGTCCTCCAGGGCGAGCGCGAGCGGGCCGCCGACAACCGGGTGCTGGGCCGGTTCCAGCTCACCGACATCCGGCAGGCGCCGCGGGGCGAACCGCAGGTCGAGGTCACCTTCGACATCGACGCCAACGGCATCCTCAACGTCAAGGCCCGCGACCGGGACACCGGCAAGGAACAGGGCATCACCATCAGCGAGAGCTCCAACCTGGACCGCGGTGAGGTCGAACGCATGGTCCAGGAGGCCGAGCGCAACCGGGGCGAGGACCAGGCACTCCGCGAGTCCGTCGACGCCCGCAACGAACTCGATGCCGTCGCGTACCAGGTCGAGAAGCGCCTCGCCGAACTGGGTGACGCAGCGCCCGCGCACGAGAAGGCACGTGCCGAGATGCTCGTGTCCGACGCCCGGGCGGCGGTCAAGGAAGAGGCGGGCGCGGAGCGCGTGCGGCCTCTGACCTCCGAACTCCAGCAGGTACTCGCCGGGCTGGCGGCCCATCAGGGCGGCGCCACCACGGGCGGCGGTCCCGGCCAGGACGCCGCCACCGGCGGTCCCACGAGTGGCGGTGGCGGTGACGATGATGTCATCGACGCCGAGTTCGACAAGAGCTGAGGCGCGCCATGCCCACCCACCCCCAGGAACCCGACCGGGCCGCGTCGGATCCGGGCGTAGGGGTCCCGGAAGGCGCCGGACCTCCTCTTCGCGAGGATTTGCCCCAACCGGCGCCGCCCCGGCCCCAAGCGGCGAACGGCGAACCGGGACCCGATGCCGCCGGCCCCGCGCCTGCCGAGGACGAGTACACGACCGCGATCCGGGAACTGGAGGACCGCTGGCGGCGCGCACTCGCCGACCTCGACAACCTTCGCAAGCGTCACGCCAGGGAACTGGAGCGCGAACGGGCGGTCGAGCGGTCCCGCACGGCGGCCGCCTTCCTGCCCGTCCTCGACAACCTCGAACTCGCCCTGACCCACGCGGGCGCCGATCCGGGCGCGATCGTGGAGGGTATCCGGGCCGTACGCGACCAGGCGGTGAACGTCCTCGAACTGCTCGGCTACCCGCGGCATGCGGAGACCGGCGTCGCCTTCGACCCGGCCCGGCACGAGGTGGTCGGCGTCGTCCAGGACCCCGACGCCCCACCGGGCACCGTCGTCGAGGTGCTGCGCCCCGGCTACGGGGACGGCGAACGGCAGCTCAGGCCCGCCGCCGTGACGGTCGCGAAGCGGGAGTGACCGGTCATGGCACGGGACTTCTACGAGGTGCTGGGCGTGTCGCGGACGGCGAGCCAGGACGAGATCCAGCAGGCATATCGCAAACTCGCCCGCAGGCACCACCCGGACGTCAACAAGGACCCCGGGGCGGAGGAGCGTTTCAAGGACCTCAACGAGGCATACAGCGTCCTGTCCGATCCCAAGAGCCGGGCCCGCTACGACCGATTCGGCGAGGACTTCCGGAAGATCCCGGAGGACTTCGACGAACGGGTCGCGGCGGGAGCGGGCGGCGGCTTCCGCGGTCGGAGGACCGCAGGCGGGGCGGGCCTCGTGTCCGGTATGCCACCGGCTTCGGCGACGACTTCGGCGCGGAGGGCATCGACATCGAGGACCTGCTCGGCTCCATGTTCGGAGCCGGCGCCGCCCGAGGCGGCGTCCCCGGAGCGGACCAGGAGGCGGAACTGCCGCTCACCGTCGAGGAGGCGTACCGAGGCGGCCGTCGCACCGTCACACTCGCCGGCCCCACCGGGCAGCCGCGGCGTTACGAGGTCGACGTGCCGCCGGGCGTCACCGACGGGCAGCGCATCCGGCTGGCGGGTGAGGGTGGCCGGGGCAGTGGTGACGCCGCCGCGGGCGACCTGTACCTGCGGGTGCGTATCCAGCCCCACCCCCAGTTCCGGCTGGACGGCCGCGACGTGCACGTCCAGGTCCCGGTCACCCCCTGGGAGGCGGCCCTGGGTGCGACCGTGCCGGTGCCCACGCCCGGCGGCGGCACGGCGAAGGTCACGGTGCCCGCGGGCTCGTCCAGCGGCCGGCGGCTGCGGCTGCGTGGCGAGGGCATGCCGAACCCGAGGGGCGCGAACGGCGACCTGTACGCCGAACTCCGCGTCATGGTGCCTCCCGCCCTCGGCGACCGGGAGCGCGAACTGTTCGAGGAGCTCGCCGCCACTTCCTCGTTCGACCCCAGGAGGACGCGATGAACGACCGACCCGCGGGAGCGGGGGCATCGGCCGGGCCGGCGTGGGCGGCCGTCCGGTACGAACGGGCGCCGACATCACCGCCTCGACGGCCGTCCGGTACGCGCTCGTCCCCGTCCCCAGGCTCTCCCTGGCCGCCGTGGCCCTTCGCTCGGGCCTCCACCCCGATCTGATCCGCCGGTTCGTCGCCCTCGGCCTGGTCGAGGCCGAACGCGACTCCGCGGGACGACTGGTGTTCGACCCCACGGCCCCTGCGGTTCTCGCCCGTGTCCAGCGACTGCGCACCGGACTCTGCCTCAACTACGCATCCATCGGCCTGGTGCTCGACCTGCTCGACCGCATCAGCCTGCTCGAAGCCGCCCTGCGCGGCCGCGGCACGAGGAGTGAAACACCCCCATGGACATGAACCGTCTCACCCAGAAGTCCCAGGAAGCCCTCCAGGAAGCCCAGAGCGCGGCCGTCGGCATGGGGCAGACCGAGGTCGACGGGGAACACCTGCTGCTCGCGCTTCTCGATCAGGAGGACGGTCTGATCCCACGGTTGCTGCAACAGGCCGGCACCGAGCCGATGGAGCTGCGCGCGGCCGTACGCGAGGAACTCTCCCGCCGCCCGAAGGTCACCGGTCCCGGCGCGGCACCCGGCCAGGTCTTCGTCACCCAGCGCCTGTCCCGCCTGCTCGATGCCGCCGAGCGGGAGGCCAAACGCCTCAAGGACGAGTACGTGTCCGTGGAGCACCTCCTGCTCGCCCTGGCCGAGGAGGGCTCGGCGACCGCCGCAGGCCGCCTGCTCAAGGAGCACGGCGTGACCCGGGATTCGTTCCTGAGCGCGCTCACCCAGGTCCGCGGCAACCAGCGCGTCACCTCCGCCAACCCCGAAGTGGCCTATGAGGCTCTGGAGAAGTACGGCCGCGATCTCGTCCTCGAGGCTCGGTCCGGGCGGCTGGACCCGGTCATCGGCCGTGATGCGGAGATCCGTCGCGTCACCCAGATCCTCAGCCGCAAGACCAAGAACAACCCCGTCCTCATCGGCGATCCCGGCGTCGGCAAGACCGCCATCGTCGAGGGCCTGGCCCAGCGCATCGTTCGCGGCGACGTCCCCGAGGGCCTGCGCGACAAGACGGTGTTCGCTCTCGACATGGGCTCCCTGGTCGCCGGCGCCAAGTACCGCGGCGAGTTCGAGGAACGCCTCAAGGCCGTGCTGTCCGAAGTGAAGGCCGCCCAGGGACGCATCCTGCTCTTCGTCGACGAACTCCACACCGTCGTAGGTGCGGGCGCCGCCGAAGGGGCCATGGACGCGGGCAACATGCTCAAGCCGATGCTCGCCCGCGGCGAACTCCACATGATCGGCGCCACCACCCTCGACGAGTACCGCAAGCACATCGAGAAGGACGCCGCCCTCGAACGCCGCTTCCAGCAGGTGCTGGTCGACGAGCCGAGCGTGGAGGACACCATCTCCATCCTGCGCGGACTGCGCGAACGCCTGGAGGTCTTCCACGGCGTGAAGATCCAGGACACCGCACTGGTCTCCGCGGCCACCCTCAGCCACCGCTACATCACCGACCGGTTCCTGCCCGACAAGGCCATCGACCTCGTCGACGAGGCGTGCGCCCGGCTGCGTACCGAGATCGACTCGATGCCCGCCGAACTCGACGAGATCACCCGCCGCGTCACCCGCCTGGAGATCGAGGAGGCGGCCCTGTCCAAGGAGACCGACGCCGCCAGCAAAACTCGCCTGGAGGAACTGCGCAAGGAACTGGCCGACCTGCGCGGCGAGGCCGACGCCAAACACGCCCAGTGGGAGGCCGAACGGCAGGCCATCCGCCGCGTGCAGGAGCTGCGCCAGGAACTGGAGCAGGTCCGCCACGAAGCCGAGGAGGCCGAACGCGCCTACGACCTCAACCGAGCCGCCGAACTCCGCTACGGCCGCCTCCAGGACCTGGAGCGCCGGCTTGAGGCCGAGGAGGAGCAGCTGGCCGCCAAACAAGGGCAGAACCGGCTGCTGCGGGAGGTTGTCACCGAGGAGGAGATCTCCGAGATCGTCGCCGCCTGGACCGGCATCCCCGTCGCCCGTCTCCAGGAGGGCGAACGCGAGAAGCTGCTGCGCCTCGACGAGATCCTGCGCGAGCGCGTCATCGGCCAGGACGAGGCCGTCAAACTCGTCGCCGACGCCATCATCCGCGCCCGCTCCGGCATCCGCGACCCGCGCCGCCCCATCGGCTCGTTCATCTTCCTCGGCCCCACTGGCGTCGGGAAGACCGAACTGGCCAAGACCCTCGCGGCGGCCCTGTTCGACTCCGAGGAGAACATGGTCCGCCTCGACATGAGCGAGTACCAGGAGCGGCACACCGTCAGCCGGCTCATGGGCGCACCGCCCGGATACATCGGCTACGAGGAAGGCGGCCAGCTCACCGAGGCCGTGCGCCGCAAGCCGTACTCGGTCGTGCTGTTCGACGAGATCGAGAAGGCCCACACCGATGTCTTCAACACCCTGCTGCAGGTCCTCGACGACGGCCGCATCACCGACTCCCAGGGCCGCACCGTCGACTTCCGCAACACCGTGATCATCATGACGTCGAACATCGGCTCCGAGCACCTCCTCGACGGCGCCACCGCCGAGGGTGAGATCAAGCCGGACGCCCGCGCCCTGGTGATGGGCGAGCTGCGCGGGCACTTCCGCCCGGAGTTCCTCAACCGCGTCGACGACATCGTGCTGTTCAAGCCGCTCGGTGAGCGGCAGATCGAGCGCATCGTGGAGCTGCAGTTCGACGAGCTGCGCCGCCGGCTCGCCGAACGCCGCATCACCGTCGAACTCACCGATGCTGCACGCGAGGTGATCGCCCACCAGGGTTACGACCCGGTGTACGGGGCCCGGCCGCTGCGGCGTTACATCTCCCACGAGGTCGAGACGATGGTCGGGCGCGCCCTGCTGCGCGGTGACGTCCAGGACGGCGCGACGGTCCGCGTCGACGCCGAACATGGAGAGCTGGTGGTCACCTACGACCGGCCCGAGGACGTGAAGGGAGCGCGGGCGGCATGAGCACGATGCGGGCGACGACCGTCAGTTGTCCCCACTGCGGGCGCACCAACCGGGTGCCCGTGGCCGCGGACGGCCGCCCCAAGTGCGGCCACTGCAAGCAGCCCCTGCCGTGGATGGTGGACGCGGGCGACGACGACTTCGCCGAGGTCGCCGAGCGGGCCGACGTCCCCGTCGTGGTCGACCTGTGGGCCACCTGGTGCGGACCCTGCCGCATGGTCAGCCCCGCACTGGAGAAGGTCGCCACCGATCTCGCCGGCCGAATCAAGCTCGTCAAGGTCGACGTCGACAAGAACCCGCGACTGTCGCAGCGTTTCGAGGTCCAGGCCGTACCGACACTGCTGATCCTCGACCGGGGCGAGACGGTCGCCCGGCAGGCAGGGGCGGCGCCCGCCCCCGTCCTGCGCCAGTGGGTGGAACAGTCGATCACCGCCCGGAAAGGGTGATCCGGATGACCCTGCACGCAGACCCCCACCTCGCTCTCGTCCGGCCGGTCCAGCCGCTGACCCCAGAAGGGTGTCAGGAGTGTCTGATGCTCGGCTCCCCATGGGTCCACCTGCGGCTCTGCCTGACCTGCGGGCACGTCGGCTGCTGCGACTCCTCGCCGAACAAGCACGCGCGCGGGCACGCAGCCGCCGTCGCCCATCCGATCGTGCAGTCGTTCCAGCCCGGCGAGGACTGGCGCTGGTGCTTCGTTCACGAGGCGTTCGTCTGATGTCCGGCGACCAGTCGCTGCCGGGCGAAGAACCGGTGCCGGAGGAAGCCGACGAGGCCGCCTTCTGGGAGACCCCGGACATCTACGGCGCGTATCCGCGGCTCACGGAGGACCAGACAGCACGTCTGGCGGAGCATGGGCAACGCCGGAGCATGGCTCCGGACGACGTGCTGATCCGGGAGGGGGAGCGCTGCGAGACGTTCTACGTCGTCCTCAGCGGTTCCGTCGCCGTCGTCGAGGACTACGGCACTCCCGAGGAGCACGTGCTGCGCGTGCACGGCCCTGGTCGCTTCATCGGCGAACTCGGCCTGGTGTACGGACAAGTGGCCTTCTACACCGCTGTCGCCAGGGAGCCGGGCGAGGTCCTCGTCGTCTCCTTGGACCAGTTGCGCCACCTGGTGTCCAAGGACGCCACCATCGGGGACGTCGTGCTGCGCGCCTGTCTGGGCCGTCGCGCGCTGCTCGTCGGACAGGGCGCCGGCTTCCGCATCGTCGGCTCGCGCTACTCGCCCGACACCAGACGGCTGCGCGAGTTCGCCGTCCGCAACCGGCTGCCGCACCGCTGGATCGACCTGGAGACCGACGAGGAGGCCGAGGAGCTGCTGCGCCGCTTCGGCGTCGGCCCGGCGGAGACACCACTCGTCATCTGGCGGGACACCACCTTGTTGCGCAACCCCAGCAACGCGGAACTGGCCCGGCTCATCGGCCTGCCGTCACTGCCCGCCGGAAACCGTCGCGGCGACGTCCTCATCGTAGGCTCCGGACCCGCCGGCCTCGCTGCCGCGGTGTACGCCGCCTCCGAGGGCCTGAGCACCACGGTGGTGGAGGCGATGGCCACCGGCGGCCAGGCCGGCACGTCGTCCCGCATCGAGAATCTGCTCGGCTTCCCATCCGGCATCTCCGGCGCCGAACTCACCGAACGCGCTGTGCTCCAGGCCGACAAGTTCGGAGCCAGGATCAGCCTTCCGCTGGAGGCGACCGGTCTCCATCCCAAGGACGAGGACCACTACGTGGTGGCGTTCGCCGACGGCAGCGAGATCGCCGCCCGCGCCGTCGTCCTGGCCATGGGTGCCCGCTACCGCCGGCTCCAGGTGCCCGGCATCGAACGCCTGGAGGGAACGAGCGTGCACTACTCGGCGACCGTCTACGAGGCCCAGCAGTGCCGCACCGACCCGGTGGCCGTCGTCGGCGGAGGCAACTCGGCGGGCCAGGCAGTGCTGTTCCTCGCCGGGTACGCGCCGAAGGTGCACCTGCTGGTCCGAGGAGCCAGCCTTGAGGCCAACATGTCCCGTTACCTGGTCGACCAGGTGGAGCGCCATCCGCGGGTGGAGGTCATGCTGCACACCGAGGTCACCGAGGTCATCGGCCAGGAAGTGCTGGAGGAACTCGACGTGGTCGACAACCGCACGGGCGGGCACCGCCGGCTCGCGGTACGAAGCCTGTTCGTCTTCACCGGCGCCGAACCTCACACCGAGTGGCTCGCCGGCATGGTCGCCCTCGACTCCCGCGGCTTCGTCCTCACCGGGCCGGAGGCCCAGGAAGCCTGTGCCTACCCCGAGGTGTGGCACGGCCGCGGGCGCTCGTGCATGACCCTGGAGGCGAGCCTGCCCGGGGTCTTCGCGGTAGGGGACGTCCGCAGCGGCTCGGTGAAGCGGGTGGCCTCCGCGGCCGGTGAGGGCGCGATGGCCATCCACTTCGTGCACCGGCACCTGGGGCACGCGGCCGTACCCGGCACCACGGGCACGTCAGCTGTCGCGGGCCACTCGGACGTCTCGCCACGCATACGTCACAAGGAGTCCGCGTGGCTGGCATGACGAACGGCCGCGGGAAGTCCGCGAACGGGTTGCCCTCGGTCCACGCGAAGCAGCTGTGCGGGTGCACCCCGGTGACGTCCCGCGCGTGCAGGAGGAGCGCGGCGAGGGCGTGGGGGCCGGACGCGGACTCCACGGTCGGTACGCGGTAGCGCTCGTGCGGGACCTCGCCGCGCACGCTCGGGCCCGCCTCGAACTCGGAGGGGTCGGTGACGGTCACCTGGACGAAGACGAAGTCCTCCCGCGGGACCGGGGCAATCCTGCGTCGATGTTTCCGTTCGGAGGCTCCGCGACAGCTTGATTCGCGTAGATCACGCAGGTGGGAAGCCTGCTCGCCACGGCACTCGATGTTGTGGAACGTCTTCGAGTCGAAGCCATGCCGATGTACAGTAAACGGCGCCCCCGACCTGCAGAAAGTCGGCGGGGAGCCGTCTGCTAGGAGTCCAAAGTGCTGCGCACCATGTTCAAGTCCAAGATCTAGCGTTTGGGTGGTTTCGCAGGTCAGCACCCTGATCGCGGCCTCCAGGTCAGCAAGAGGTCAGCATCAGACCGCATGGTGTCCAGCATGCTGACCTGCACCCACGGCAGGGCCTGCTGCGCCGCCCATGGCCTGCTCGGAAGGCTTGATGCGTGGCTCGACACCTCACCCATGGGATGGGGTAGTTCTTCAAGGAGTGCGGTTGTTCCAGACCGACCCGCTGCCCGCACCCGTACACGATTCGGTTCCGGGACTCTCTCGGCAAGCAGCGTGAAGAGGCCGGCTATGACACGCAGGACGACGCTATCGAGCGTCTCACGCAGACCTACGCGGAGAAGAAGACAACGGTGCCATCCGTTGCCGAGGTGCGCCGCGAACTCGGTCAGCAAACGTAGCGTGCGGCAGTCTGGCCGGGACGGACAAGACGATCGATGCTGTTTCCCGTTTCCTTCTCCGACATGGGAACGCGACATGCGCGGCAGGGAGGACCGGGGAAACGGACTATCTGGAAGTCGTGCCGAAAAGGGAGGCGATCGTGCGCTCGACCACCCACCGGAAGACGTCCAGCCTTCTGCCGTGGTCCTCGCCCCGCTCGGCGATCACCGGTGTGATGCCGAGAGCCCGCACAAGACGGCGGTACCTGTCATGGTCGTAGCCGCGGTCCGCGAGCAGGGCATCAGGCCGTCGGCGCGGGCGGCCGACCGGTCCTGCTACCCGCGGGATCTTGTCGAGCAGAGGCGGCAACCGGGTGACGTCGCCCACGGTTGCCGCCGGTCAGCGACACCGCGAGCGGGATGCCCTGACCGTCGCCCGCCGGGTGCCCTCTCGTCCACTGCGCCGGCGCCATGGGCCTCCTCGGGACCGTCGTCATTCCCGACGCCAAGACGGAAGCCGCAGCCGAATCCATCGCGGCGGTCCTCTGCGTGACCTGCTGTGCCATGATCACCCGCGCCCGCGAGCGGCGCTGGTCCTAGGTCGGCAGGGCAGCCGGTTGCTACGCCACCTGGGGCTGTACGGGTAGGCCATGATGAGCGTCCGAGGGAGGGGCGGGCGGCGCCCGAACCCGTACGTACGACAGAAGAGCCCTGTATCCGCCATGCCGCCGCCTCCCAGCAGCGATACTGAATGCATGGACCCGACGATCACCGCTCCCCGCGCCGAGGTGCTGCGGGACCGCTACCGCAGCCGACTGCCCGAGCGTTTGCAGGAGCTGGTCGGTCCCGTCGAGGGCAACGTGGAGCTGCCGCTCCACATCGTCTGGTCCGGGCGGACGAGCTACAGCCTGGACCGTCCGAAGTCCCGCATGACGCTGTACCGGACCGTCCTCGCCGAAGGACTGCGCGAGGACCTGGTGGCCCTGCTGCACCACCGGCTGCTCACCGAGCAGTGGCCCGTCCTGCGGCGCTTGATCAGTCCCTACCTCCGCGAGGTCTGGGAGGACGCCTTCCCCGAGCTGCTCCGCACCGCTCCGGCCGACACGACCGCCGCGTGAAGCTCACTCCGCTCCACGAGCGTCTCCTCGCCGACATCCTCGACCTCGGCTCCCCCTACCCTCTGGTCCTCACCGGCGGATACGCCGTGCAGGCCCACGGCCTGGTCGAACGCTTCAGCCGCGACCTCGACGTCGCCACCGAGAACCCCGCTCCGATGCAGGAGATCGTCGCCTCACTCACAGCAGGTCTCAGCGCGCGCGGATGGCAGACCACGCACGTCCAGACCGATCCGCTCAGCGGCCGTTTTCTCGTCACCGATCCGGACACCGGCGAGGAGTGTGAGGTCGACGTCCTCAAGGAGGCGTTCTGGGCCCCTCCCGCTCAGACCCCCTACGGCCCCGTTCTCTCCCTCGATGACGTGATCGGCACCAAGGTCCGTGCCCTCGCCGACCGCGGCACCGTCCGTGACCTCATCGACGTCCAGGCCGCCTGGCGCCACCGCTCCACCGCCGACCTCGAATCCCTGGGCCGCCGTCGTGCCCACGAAGAGTTCAGCCTTGAAGACCTTAGGGACCGGCTTATCGGCGCGGATTGGTACGAGGATGAGGACTACACCGCGTACGGGCTCACCTCCCGGCAGATCGAAGAACTCAAGGCGTGGGCGCTGGAGTGGGCGGAGGATCTGGGTGCGCGGATCCATGACGAGAACGCCTGAGAGGCGGTCATCGCGTCCATCCCTTCTACCGCCGGTGCAGCGAGAGGATTCGGTGTAGCCGGCAGGGTCCAACCCGGAGCCATCCACGGTGGTGGCTGCCCTGCACGGCGGATGTGCGGGTCGGCCGAGCGATACCTCGCAGAGGACTCACGGCGAAATCGGGCTGCGGTAACGGTGAAACACTGCATCCCGCTCCCACTCCCAGGTCCAGTCCGGGTCCCGACGGTGGAACTCGGTAACGGCCAGCTCGAAGAATTGGTCGGAAGGCTTCCGGCTGGATCCATTGACTACCAGTGCGGCCACCACGATTGACCACGAGAAGCCCATCGCCGATACCGGAGCAGACGTCTGGTGGAACTTCGTTCCAGCCTGCGAAGACTGCCATCACTGGAAGGAGGGCCGTACCGCGCGGCGCGGGGTCGCCGACATGGATCTCCATCACAGGTATCCGGAGGCAGGCTTCGCAACTCGAGGTATGCCCCCCAGGGTGTACGCCGGCATTACAAAACGTGTGGAGCGTGTACAGCGAGAGATAGCCGACATGTACCGGTGCGAGTGGTTCCAGCTGCACTACGGCAGTGAGAAGCACCGGAACAAGGCCGAGCTGTTCGAGATTCTCGATCGCTGCAAGGCTACCCCCACTACCCTTGGCGGACGCCGAAACTGAGGACTTCACGGACCGTCTGTACGCGCCTGATCTGCTGTGGTGACCAGTATCCCAAGGCAAAGCATTTGGTGGCATTCCTGGAGCCCGAGGAGCGCACCGCCTTCAAGCGAGCTGTGTTCAACGAGCGCGTCCATGAGGGCGACGTACCAGGTCGGCTCATCCGCGAGTACCTCGCAGCCACAGAGCGCGACCGCCATGGCGTGGCGTAGCCGCAGGGGAGGGACACAGCTATGCAGCTTTCCCAAAGCGTTCACCGTCATAGCCAGGGTCTACCAGACGTCCGTGACACAGTGCCGATCGACTGTCGCCTGAAGTTGGAATGGGCTCAGTGAGAGAACCCCGATGCCCTCAGTACCGCCTGCACGGTCTCGTCGTCGATCCGGTGGCCCAGCCGGTCGAGGAGCTCGGCTCCATGGCGCAGTGTGCCGCGTTCGATGGAATGGCATGCACCGGTGTCGAGTGCGTGCCAGATCAGTGGGTTCGCGGTGAGGACGCGGGGGTCGAGTTCCAGGCAGTGGCCGTGGACGTCCCGCAGCACCAGATGGGAGGAGACGCCATCGTACTGCCGCACGCTCGTCAGCGCGTCCGTGCGGACGACGTGCCGGCGCCAAGGTGTGCGGACGGCCAGCCAGCCGGGGCCGGCGCTCACCCGGGGTGGCAGCAGGACGGCACCCACCGTGGCGGAAACAGTGAGCCACAGCAGGGCGCGCAGGGATGTGAAGCTCCCCGCGTCCCAGTCGACGAGCAGTGCCATGGCGCAGAACAGCAGGGCGCAGCTCACCGCGAGCCGCGCGCTGCCACGCCAGTGGCGGTCACAGGCTGAGCTGACTGGTCCGCTTCGCTCCACGGACCCGACGCTATGCGGCCCTGCCGAGTCGGGCGACCGTCGCTGACGGATCCCTGACGCCTGAGAAGCGGATACTGACGCGACCCTTACGCGAGTGCTGGCGTCAGCCCGTGTGGACACGGGGGCGGCGGGTGCGGTCCGGTTCCGCCTCGCGCAGGACCTCGCGCGTGACGGGGGCGACCTCGCCCTGGCCGAAGAGGAAGAACCGCAGGAAGTTGGCGAACGGGTTGCCCTCGGTCCACTCGAAGTAGATGTGCGGGGTGCACCCGGTGACGTCCCGCGCGTGCAGGAGGAGCGCGGCCAGGGCGTTGGGGATGGACGCGGACTCCAGGGTCAGCACGCGGTAGCGCTCGTGCAGGACCTCGCCGCGCACGGTCAGGCCCGCCTCGAACTCGGAGGGGTCGGTGACGGTCACCTCGACGAAGACGAAGTCCTCCTGTTCCGGCATGTCGTTGTCGGCCCGGATCTGCTCGACTTTGTCGCGGTACTCGGCCTTGTCCCGGTGACCCGGCTCGTTGGCGATGAACCGCATCTTGCGGCTGGCCATGTCCCGGATGAATCGTTCCGCCATGGGGTCGAGCGCCACGCTGGTCACGCGCAACTCGAAGGCGCGGGCGAGGCGTGACAGCAGCGAGACCATGATGATGCCGACGATGAAGCAGGCGCCGATCTTCACACCGTCCGGGCGTTCGATGACGTTCACGACGGTCGTGTAGAGGAACACCACCGAGATCACCGCGAAGGCGATCGTCCAATTCCGTTGGCCTGCCTTGTGCGCGGCGATGGTCACCGCGATCGCGGCGGAGCTGATCAGCACCAGCACGCCGGTGGCGTAGGCGCCGCCCTGCTTGTCCACGTTGGCGTCGAAGATCCAGGTGACCAGGAAGGCGACGAGGGTGAAGACGATGACCATCGGGCGCACCGCCCGGGCCCAGTGCGGGGCCATGCCGTACCGAGGCAGATAGCGCGGCATCAGGTTGAGCAGTCCGGCCATCGCGGACGCCCCCGCGAACCACAGGATCGCGATCGTCGAGATGTCGTAGACCGTGCCGAAGGCTCCGCCCAGGTACTCGTGCGCCAGGTACGCGAGGGCGCGGCCGTTGGCCTGGCCGCCGGGCTTGAACTCGTTCTCCGGGATCAGCAGCGTGGTGATGAAGCTGGTGGCGATCAGGAAGCAGCTCATGATCAGGGCCGCCGTGGTCAGCAGCTTCTTGGTGTCCCGGATCCGGCCGGCCGGCCGCTCCTCGGTGTCGCCCGGCTCGCCCTGGACATGCGGCATGACGGCCACACCGGTCTCGAAGCCCGACAGGCCGAGCGCGAGCTTGGGGAAGACGATCAGGGCGACGCCGATCATCACGAACACGTTGCCGTGCTCCGCGGTCAGGGCACTGCTCCAGTCGGCCACCACGTGCCCGGCGGTGAGGACGTGCCAGATGCCTACGACCACCACCACGACGTTCAGGCCCAGATAGATCCCGACCAGGGCGACTGCGACACCGATCGCCTCCAGGAAGCCCTTGAGGAAGACCGCGCCGAGCAGGGCCACGAGGAACAGCGTGATCAGCATCTGCTTGCCGTGCAAGGCGTCCGTCAGATGCGGGTTCTCCACCAGGTGGGTGGAGGCGTCGGCCGCCGAAAGAGTGATGGTGATCAGGAAGTCGGTCGCCGCGAAGCCCAGCAGAGTGAGCACGAAGAGCTTGCCCTGCCAGAACGACAGCAGGCGCTCCAGCATCGCGATCGAGCCCTCGCCGTGCGGGCTCTCCTCGGAGACGCGGCGGTAGACCGGCAGAGCGCCGGCCAGGGTGACGATGACCAGCACGATCGTTGCGATCGGTGACAGGAGACCAGCCGCCAGCGCCGCGATGCCGGGCTGGTAGCCGAGGGTGGAGAAGTAGTCGACACCCGTCAGGCACATCACCCGCCACCAGCGCTGCCCCTTGTGCGGGGGCTCCGGCTCGGCGTGCGGTCCCGTGTGGCCGCCGTGCCTGCCCATGTCGGACAGGCCCTCCAGCATCCACACCCGCAGACGGCTCGGCGGCGACTGTTCGGTGGTGGCCATCGTCGTGCTCTCCTGGTCTGCGGCTCAGCGCTGGCTTTGGCCATCACTCGGACGGCTGCACCAGCGTAAGCAAGGAGTGACGCGTGGGCCCGCGGATGAGTTGTCCGCGGGCGTCAAGACGGCGTTAAGACTTGCTGAGCACATGCCACTGAGCCGCCGAGGGCTTCACGACGAGCGGACGTCGAGCGTCATGCCGCACGACGCCTCTTCGCCGCCGCGCAGCCAGGTGATGCGGATATGCAGGGTGCCCGCGTCCGGATGCAGGTGCGGCCGTCCGGTGAGGCTGCCGTCGGTGCAGGTGCCGTCCGGGCGGGTGCCGTAGGCGCCGCCGCGGTCGTCGTACTCGTTGCCGAGGTCGTCCTCGGCCTCCAGGACCGGGAGCACGAGCGTCTCACCTTCGGAATCGGGGAGCGCCGGGGTGATCCGGTAATGGAGGGTGAAGCATTCCTCCTCCCGCCTCAGCCCGGTGATGGCGAGCTCGTGGCGGCCTTCGAGGATCGGCAAGGTGAGAAGCGGGGGTCTTCTGGGCACGGGGATCTCCATGTTTCGGCCGTGGTCGCTAGGCGCTGAGCCGTTCGTGTGACACAGGGCTCCCTGCCGCGTAGTGGACGTACTCGCGGACCAGTCGGAAGCCGGCGTTCCAGGCCAGGAGGCGGCTGGCGCGGTTGTGGAGGGAGCAGTTCCAGCCGGGTGTGTGACCACGAGAGGTGATGTCGGCGCACAGGGAGGTGACGCAGGCCAGGGCGAGGTGGTGGCGTCTGCGATCGGGGACGGTGTACACGGCCACGTCCTCGTAGCCGGTGCCCCGGAAGTAGGTGCAGGCGACCGCCAGAATGCGGCCGGTGCGGCCCACCGCGGCCCAGGCGTGACCGGAGGCGGCCAGGCCGTGCGGTCCACCCCAGCTCGCCGAGAGCCAGGAGGCATCCGGGCCCAGCGCGTGCACCGCGTCGGCGTCCCCCGGCTCCAGGTGCCGTACGGTCACCGCGTGCGGGACGGCGGCGGGCTGGCGCGCGGCCTGCAGCGTCCAGACCATGCGCTCCCAAGGGTGAGCCGGTCGAAGGCGGCGCCGAGGGTGGGCAGGAACCGCGCCGGAGCATCGACGCGGTTTCCGGCCAGCTGGGCGAGGAGACCCGGTGGGAGGCCGTCCGGGCTGCCGCGCAGTACGACGTGGCCGGCACAGGACACGGCCACCGTGCGTGGTCGGACCGGCCGGTCGCCCCACCAGCTGCCGATGCCCGTGGCCAGCACGTGCTCGCCGATCGTCGCGGGGCCGGGGGAGCGGGTGGGGAACCAACGCGCGAGCGCGCGTGCGTCCGGCGGAGAAATCTGAATCATCGAAACCTCTTGGGGGCGGTGCGGAGTACGGACGGGGCGGGCGACCGGGGAACACCGCTCCCTGTCGCCCGCCCGAGGGTGGGCGGCGTGCGCCGTCCACTTCGTCGTCAGCCCTGGCCTGCCTTGCTGCCGTGGTTGGCTTTCCTGATGCGGCGGGTCTTCTTCTCGCGCGCGCGCTTCGACATGTGCGTCAGTTCCTTTGTCCCGAGGGGTCCTTTGGGTCCTTCAAGCGGTGCGGCCGACCAGCAGGTCCGCCAGCTTGTTGAGGCGCCGGACCGTGCGGTCCTCCGTCGCCGCTGGAGCAGGCTCCACGCGCTCGTCACGGTCGTAGTAGGCGCCGTTGACGATCTCGACGGCCGGATCGCACAGCCGGACCACATGCGCGGCACCCTCCGCCGCACTGACGCCTTCATGCGCGTAGACCGGGAGCAGCGCCGTGTCGCACACGTCCGGGTGCACGGACACGGCGGTGACGCGGGGGTCGGCGGCGAAGACGGTCAGGGCCAGCTGGGACTGGGCGTAGGCCGCGAGCCGGGAGTAGCGGCGGGCGCGGTTGGGGTCGGCCCATTGGATGGAGGCCGTGCGGTGCAGGGAGGACGAGACATTGACGACCCGTCCGCCCGGGTCGCTGGTGAGGGCGGGCTCCAGCAGGCACGTCAGAAGGTAGTGGGCGAGGAAGTTGACCTGGAAGGCGACTTCGTTGCCGTCGGCCGTCACCGTGTGGCGTTCGGGTGCGGCCATGCCGGCGTTGTTGACGAGGACGTCGAGGTGTGGATGGGCGGTGATGATCGTGCGGGCGAGCGTCTCGACTTCTTCGAGGCGGGAGAAGTCGGCGAAGCAGGTGGCCAGCCGGCCGGCCCTGATGCCGGCCGTGGCGATCAACCGGTCGGCGGCGGCCTGCGTCTCGTCGCGGGTACGGCCGTGCAGCAGCACCGTGGCGCCGCGTTCGGCGAGCTGCCGCGCGGTCTCGTAGCCGATGCCGGAGGTGGCGCCGGTGACCAGGACGGTGCGGGAGGACAGAGTGGAGGCGGACATGGATCCATCCGGGTTGCGGGCACGCCGACACGGCTCGGTGCGGGACGCTGGGCGTGCGAAGGGCGAGGGAGGGTGAGGGGCGCCGTGGCCGGCCACGGCGCCCCTCTGTGCACGGAAGCGGCGTCGGCGGGACGCTGCATCGGCGGGACAGTGCGCGTCGGCGGGACGCGATGTCCGCCAGGCGCGGGCGCTTCCGCTCAGCGTGGCTCGCGACGCGACGGCCGGATGGGACTCGGCGGCCGGTCGAAGAGGAGCCAGGCGCTGTTCACGTCGTCCATGGAAGCCGTCCCGCACACCCTGGGCAAGCCGGAACATCGGACCATGACGCGGCTCTGACGTGCACATACGGAACCTTGACGGGACAGCCGGACAGGCGGACGCGACTCAGCCGAGGCCGGGCACCCCCGAGATCAGCAGGTCGATCAGTTTGATGCCGACGAAGGGCAGGACGAGGCCGCCGAGGCCGTAGACGAGCAGGTTGCGGCGCAGCAAGTCGTGGGCGGAGGACGGGGTGTAGCGCACGCCCCGTAGGGCAAGTGGGATCAGTGCCACGATGATCAGGGCGTTGAAGATGATCGCGGAGGTGATCGCGGAGGTCGGGCTGTGCAGGCCCATCACGTCGAGCGACTCCAGGCCCGGGTAGGAGCCCGCGAACATCGCAGGGATGATGGCGAAGTACTTCGCGACGTCGTTCGTGATGGAGAACGTCGTCAACGCGCCTCGGGTGATGAGGAGTTGTTTGCCGATCTCGACGATCTCGATGAGTTTGGTCGGGTTGGAGTCGAGGTCGACCATGTTGCCGGCCTCCTTGGCGGCCGACGTGCCGGTGTTCATGGCCACGCCGACGTCCGCCTGGGCCAGGGCGGGCGCGTCGTTGGTGCCGTCGCCGGTCATGGCGACCAGCTTGCCGCCCGCCTGTTCCCGTCTGATCAGCGCGAGTTTGTCCTCGGGGTCGCCTCGGCCAGGTAGTCGTCGATGCCCGCCTCCTCGGCGATCGCTCGGGCGGTGAGCGGATTGTCACCGGTGATCATCACGGTGCGGATGCCCATACGGCGCAGTTCGGCGAAGCGGTCGCGAATGCCGTCCTTGACGACGTCCTTCAGGTGGATCAGCCCCAGGACGCGCGGCCCGTTCCAGTCGTGCACGGCGACCAGCAGCGGTGTGCCTCCGGAGGCGGCCACGGCGTCGGCGTGGAGCCGTGCCTCGGATGGCACCTGACCGCCGTACATCTGCACCCACTCGATGAGCTGCTGTGCCGCACCCTTGCGGATGGCGCAGACGGCTCCGTTTCCCCAGCGCAGGTCGACGCCGCTCATCCGGGTCTGCGCGCTGAACGGCACCCAGCGAGCGTTCGCCAACTCGCCCTCGGCGGGCGCCCGCAGGCCGTACCGCTCCTTGGCGAGGACGACCACGGAGCGGCCCTCGGGCGTCTCGTCGGCCAGCGAGGAGAGCTGGGCGGCGTCCGCGAGCTGCCGTTCGTCGATGCCGGGCAGGGGGATGAGGGCGGCGGCCTCCCGGTTGCCGAGCGTGATGGTGCCGGTCTTGTCGAGCAGCAGGGTGTTCACGTCACCCGCCGCCTCCACCGCCCGGCCGGACATGGCCAGCACGTTGCGCTGCACCAGGCGGTCCATGCCCGCGATGCCGATCGCGGACAGCAGGGCGCCGATCGTGGTCGGGATGAGGGTCACGAGGAGGGCGACCAGCACGGTCGTGGACTGGGTGGCGTCCGCGTACTCGCCCATCGGCTGGAGCGCGACCACGACCAGGACGAAGATGATCGTGAGTGAGGCCAGCAGGATGTTCAGGGCGATCTCGTTCGGGGTCTTCTGCCGGGCGGCGCCCTCCACCAGCGCGATCATCCGGTCCAGGAAGCTGTGCCCGGGGCGGGCGCTGACCCGGACGACGATCCGGTCGGACAGGACTGCCGTACCGCCCGTGACACCGCTGCGGTCACCGCCCGACTCGCGGATCACGGGTGCCGACTCGCCGGTGACCGCCGACTCGTCCACCGCGGCCACGCCGTCGACGACGTCGCCGTCCGCCGGGATCACTTCGCCTGACCCGACGACCACGACGTCGAGCGGCTTCAGTTCGGAGGCGGGGACGGCCTCGGTACGGGCGGTCGCGAGGTTCGTGCCGTAGCTCCAGTGCTCCAGCCGCAGCGCGACCGTGTCCGTACGGGCCCTGCGCAGAGACTCGGCCTGCGCCTTGCCGCGGCCCTCGGCGACGGCCTCGGCGAGATTGGCGAAGACGACCGTCAGCCACAGCCACAGACTGATGACCCAAGTGAAGACGGTGGGATGGAGTAACGCCGACAGGGTGGTGAGGACCGCGCCGACGGAGACGACGAACAGCACCGGATTCCTCACCAGGACGCGCGGGTGCAGCTTGCGCAGCGCCTCCGGGAAGGAACGGACGAGCTGGGCCGGCTCGAACAGCCCGCTCGGGGCGCGTCGCCTCGCCCTCTGTTCCGGTCCGGTCCGTTTTCCGCGCCTTGGGCCTGACGGGGGAGCCTTCTCGGGGGCAGCGTGAAGCATGGACACCTTCGTGTCTCGACGAGTGGCAAGGACAGTGGTCGCGATCCGTGCGGTGCCGGGGCCCCGGCACCGCACGGTGGCGCACGGACGCCGGCGATGGGACGACGACGGACGCCGTGCGTGGGTGCCTGCCCTTCGGACACGCACCGGCCACCTCGACGACGCTCAGGAGTGGGGACTCCGTCAGCCGTGAGGCCGCGACTTCCGCGGCCCCGTCGGTGGCCGTCAGCGAATCTAGACCCCTGCCGCGTCGCGGTCGTCCAGTTCGGCCGGGCCTTTGCGGCACCCATACGACCCGGGCGCCCGACAGCGTCAAAATGCCGTCAGGCCGTGCCGAGGGACCATCAGAAACCCGTCAACGAGGGTTGGAGGTGGCCTGTTCCGACGACAGACTGATCACCAACGGGGGACGGACGACCTTCCGTGGCGTGACGTCGGAGTGATCGTGACTTTTCACGACCGCGTCAGCGCAGACTCCTCGAACAGAGGATTTCGCACCGCCACGAAGAGCGGGGGTCGCCCAGCCATGGGGCAGCCCCGGACCGGGCGGGCGAGGGGTTCGCGGACGGCCGGACCGGGTCCGGGGCTGCGCCAGTGGCGGAAGACCGAGGCCGCGCGGGCCGCTCCGCGCCGCCGCTTTCGGGTATCAACGCCCGGCGGCTGCGCCTTCTGCGCGCGGCCTCGGTCCTGCTCGCCCTACTCCTGCTGACGGCCGGACTCGCCGCCTCGGCACCTGGATCCGCGTGGCCCAGCGCGACACACCCGCCCCACCACTGCCGCCGACCTCGACGTGGCACTGAACGACACGGACGCTCAGGCCGTCAGTGCCTCGCTGCCCAACGGCGACGTGGGAGAGGACGCCTGCGGACCCGTGCGTGGAAGCGGTGGTGCCAAGGGGGGCGCCCGGAGCAAGAACGGCGCCCCCGTGCCCGCCGCCACCGTTTGTGCCCTGCTCGCGGTGGTCCTCGGCTCACGGATCCCCTCGGACCGCGCCGGCCGACCTTCGCGGGGCCCGGCACGGCGCCTTCGACTGCGTCGTCTCGCAGCGCTGATCCTCGCCACCAGCCCGCCCGCGCCGTGCGCCGTCGTCACGCTCGACGAGCCGACGGACTCTAGGCGTCCGTCAGCCGGGTCTCCTCCAGGTCCAGAGCGCGCTGCAACCTGCGGCGGGTGATGTCACTGATGGTGTGGGAGTCGTAGAGGCGCTGGAGTTCGCCGGTTTCGACCGAGATCAGGTCGCGGCGCAGCTGGCGGTACACCCGGTCGGCGGACTCGGTGGCCGTGCCGTCGGCGTCGTCGCTGTCGGTGAGGCGGTCGCGGGCGTCCTCGAGCCGGGCGGTCAGGCCCCGGCGGAGCCGGTCGAGGACGACGTCCGGCACCACCTCCAGTTCGGCGAGTTCCTCCAGGCGGGCCAGGCCGGCGTGGGCGAGGTGGGAACGGGCCTGAGCCTCCTCGCGCGCGGTGTGGTCGGGCTCCAACGCGATGCCGGAGGCGCGGACGACCGGGGCGAGGGTGAAGCCTTGGACGACGAGAGTGACGACCACGACCGAGGTGGTCAGGACCAGGACCAGCGAGCGGTCGGTGAGCGGCGCGCCGTTCCTCACGACCTCCGGGACGGACAGCGCCGCGGCCAGCGGCATCACCCCGCGGGTGCCCGCCCAGGTGAGCACCATCGGCACCCGCCAGTTCACCCTTCCGAGGCCGCCCTTGCGCTGGACGACCGCCGACAGCGGCGCCAGCCACAGCAGGCGTACGGCGACCAGAGTGGCGGCGATGGCGAGGGCGTACAGCGGCCAGGCCCGGTCGCCGTCGGCCAGCGCCTGTACCTGGGAGGGGAGGGCCAGCCCGATGAGGCTGAACACCACGCTTTCCAGGAGGAACACGACCGTGCCGTACACGGCGTGCAGCTGGAGCCTTATCCGGGCGTTGGTGAGCCGGTCGCCGTGGCCGCCCAGGACCACCCCGGCCACCACGCACGACGTGACTCCGGAAGTGTGGGCGATCTCCGCCAGCAGGTAGGCGGCGTAGGGGGTGACCAGGGCGATCACCGTCTCCAGTACCGGGTCCTCGGTACGGCGCCGAATCAGGGTGATCACTGCGGCCACTGCCGCACCGATCACCGTGCCGCCGCCCGCGAGCAGCAGGAACGCCCCGCCCGCCGAGCCCCAGTCGGCGGCCGCGGAGGCCACGGCGATACCCGCGGCCACCCGGACCAGCACCAGGGAGGTCGCGTCGTTGAACAGGCTCTCCGCCTGGACGAGGACCTGGACCCGGGGCGGAAGGGCGAGCCTGCGGCCCAGCGCCGTGACCGCCACCGGATCCGTGCTGGCCAGTACCGCGCCGAGGACGAACGCCATCTGCCAGGACAGGGGAGTGAGCACAGCGGCCACCGCGGCGACGGCCGCGGCGGAGGCGAGGACCAGGCCGATGGCGAGGACCCCGACCGGTTTCCACACGGCCCGCAGCTCGCGCCAGGGCATGTCCTCCGCGCTCGCGTACAGCAGCGGTGGCAGGACGACCAGGCCGATGATCTCAGGGCTGATCCGGATCTCCGGGGTCCCCGGTAGCAGCGCCACCGCGAGGCCGGCCACCACGAGCAGGGAGGGAGCGGGGATTCGCCATCGGCGCGCGAACGTGGCGACCACCGTGGCGAGAACCACGAGGGCGAGAACCGTACCGACGCTGCGCATGCCGTCCCCCTGGGGCTTACGGAAGCCACCCTGGCCTCCGGCCGACCAGACTTCCCGGCACACCTGCCCTCACCCTATCGGGCCAGGTCACATCAAGACAGCGTCAGGGACGGCGCGAGCGCCGCCAAAGAAGCGCTAATGACCGGGCGGACGCCCCGCGAAGCGGCTTCTCTGGAGGAGGAACCTTCCCGCGCGGGGAAGTTGAATCAGTGAGCGGAGCGCGTCGGCGACGATGAGTGACGTACGGCCCGGACGACTGAAGGTCTACCTCGGGCGGCACCAGGGGTCGGCAAGACCTACCGGATGCTCGACGAGGGGCGCCGCCGTGCCGCCCGCGGGGCGGACGTGGTGGTGGGGTTCGCGGAATGCCACGGACGCCCGCACACGGAGGCGATGCTCGGCAGCCTGGAGACCGTCTCCCGGGCGCACTGCTCCTATCGCGGCGGACGCTTCGAGGAGATGGACCTGGGGGCGGTGCTCGACCGGCGCCCGCAGGTCGCGATCGTCGACGAGTTCGCCCACAGCAACGTCCCCGGCGACGGCCGCAACCCCAAGCGCTGGCAGGACATCGAGGCCCTGCTGGAAGCCGGTGTCGATGTGATCACCGCGCTGAACATCCAGCACCTGGAGTCCCTCAACGACGTGGTCGAGAAGATCACCGGGGTGCCGCAGCACGAGACCGTGCCGGACGAGGTCGTACGCCGCGCCTGGCAGATCGAACTGGTGGACATGCCTCCCGAGGGGCTGCGCCGGCGCATGGCCCATGGCAACATCTACGCGCCCGAGAAGATCGACGCGGCCCTCGCGAACTACTTCCGGCCGGGCAACCTGACGGCACTACGGCAGCTGGCGCTGCTGTGGGTGGCCGACCGGGTGGACGAGGCGCTGCAGGAGTACCGCTCCCAGCACGGCATCGGCCGGATCTGGGAGACCCGCGAACGAGTGGTGGTGGCGCTGACCGGCGGGCCGGAGGGCGACACACTCGTGAGGCGGGCCGCCCGCATCGCCGACCGGTCCGCCGGCGGCGATCTGCTGGCCGTGCACGTGGCCCGCAGCGACGGCCTGGCCGCCGGTGTCTCGCACGCCTCGCTGGTCCGGCAGCGCCGGCTGGTGGAGGACCTCGGCGGGAGCTATCACTCGGTCGTCGGCGACAACGTGGCCACCGCGCTGGTGGAGTTCGCCCGCGCCGAGAACGCCACCCAGCTCGTGCTGGGCACCAGCAGGCGGGGACGCCTGGCGCGCTTCCTGACCGGACCCGGTACGGGAGAGACCGTCACCGAGCTGTCCGGTGACATCGACGTCCACCGGGTCACCCACGAGCGGGCCGGCCGGGGCACACTCCTGCCCTCCAGGCGGCGCACCCTGTCCACAGCCCGGCTGATCGCAGGTCCGGTGGCCGGACTGGTGCTGCCGGTGCTGCTCACGTTCGTCCTCGCGCAGCTGCGGGGGTCGCTGAACCTGACCAGTGAGGCGCTGCTCTTCCTGCTCGCGGTGGTGGGCGTGGCCTGCATAGGCGGGGTCGTCTCGGCGGTGATCGCGTCGGTGACCGCGTCCCTGCTGCTCAATTACTGGTTCATCCCACCCATCGGTGCGTTCACGCTGGACGACCCGAACGCGCTGGTGGCCCTGGGGGTGTTCGTGGTCGTGGCGGCCATCGTGGCAGTGGTCGTGGACCGGTCCCTGCGTCTGTCACGCCGCTCGGCCAGGGCGACGGCCGAGGCGGAGACCATGTCGTCCCTGGCTGGAAGCATCGTGCGCGGAGACGCGACCATCCCGGCGCTGCTGGAGCGGACGAGGGAGACCTTCGGCATGGAGTCTGCGGACCTGGTGGACGAGCCGCCCGACACGGCCGGAACGACCGCTGTTCCGGCGGGCTCCGGCGCCTTCCTCGTGTTGCGCGGCCGTACGCTCTCCGCTTCCGAACGGCGGGTCCTGGCCGCGTTCGCCGCCCACGTGGGTTCCGCGGTCGAGCGGGCCCGGCTGGCCGAGGCGGCGGCCGAGGTGGAGCCGGTGAAGGCCGCCGACCGGCTTCGTACAGCCTTGCTGCGGGCTGTCGGCCACGACCTGCGTACCCCGCTGGCCGCCGGCTGGGCCGCCGTCACCTCCCTGCGCAGCCGGGACGTCGCCTTCACCGACGAGGACCGGGACGAACTCCTCGCCACCGCCGACGAGTCCATGGCCAAGCTGAACCGCCTGGTGGAGAACCTCCTCGATCTCAGCCGCCTGGAAGCCGGCGCCCTCACCCTGAACCTGCGCCCGACGTCCCTGGAGGAGGTGCTGCCCATGGCACTGGCCGACCTCGCCGAAGTGCGAGTGGGGGACGTGGAGAACATTCCCGCGGTGCTGGCCGACCCGCCGCTGCTGGAACGCGTGATAGCCAATCTGGCCGGCAACGCCGCCCGGCACACCCCGCCCGGAGAGCAGATGCTGGTCACGGCCAGTGTCCTGGCCGGGCGGGTGGAACTGCGGATCGTGGACCGGGGGCCGGGCCTGCCCGTCGACGGCCGGGAACGGCTCTTCGAGCCCTTCCAACGGCTCGGTGACACCGACAACACCACAGGACTCGGCCTCGGGCTCGCCCTCGCGCGCGGCCTGACCGAGGCGATGAACGGCACCCTCAGCCCTGAAGACACTCCCGGCGGCGGCCTCACGATGGTCGTGTCGCTGCCGATGGCGGGACAGACGGTGGGTGCCGAACCGACCGAGCAGAGCGTAGGAGGTGCGTGGTGAGCACTGTGTCCGGAATAGGGAAGCTGCACCGTACGGGAGGGACCCCAGCCGCGTCCCGGGCCTGGTCGCCGCGTGACCGACTCGCCCTGGCGGCCGGCCTCGCCGCGCCGTTCCTGGTGGCCTGGGCGATGGTCCCGTTCCGTACAGGCCTGTCACACACGAACGCCGCGCTGATCCTCGTCGTGGTGGTCGTCGCGGTGGCGGCGCTGGGCAGTCGTACGGCAGGAGCCGTGGCGGCACTGTCAGCCGCTGCCTGGTTCGACTTCTTCCTCACGCGGCCGTACGAGACCTTCGACATCACCGCGTCCACCGACCTCGAGACGGCGGTGCTGCTGCTGGCCGTCGGTGCGATCGTCTCTCAACTCGCCGCGCGGGCCCGGCGCCTGCAGGTCATGACGGTGACGGACGCGGCGCACCTGGCGCGCATCCACCGCACGGCCGAGCTCGTCCAGTCGGTCAACTCCGCGGACACCGTGGTCGACCACGTCCGCACCGAACTGACCGATCTGCTGGGACTGCGTGCCTGCCGCTTCGAGTACGGCAAACTCGTGGGCCGGCCGCCGCGCCTGGAGCAGGACGGCAGCGTGACGACGGGCCGGCGCACCTGGAATCCGGACACCAAGGGCTGGCCCCGGGCGAGATCGAGCTGCGCGCGTACGGAAACGGCCACTATCTCGGCCGCTTCATGCTCAACCCCGGCCCGGGAAGCGTGCCCTCGGTCCAGGCCCGGATGGTCGCCGTCGTCCTCGCCGACCAGACAGGGGCGGCGCTGGACACGGCGGGACCGGCGCGCGGATGGTGAGACCTCGCAGGACCTAGGGGGCGTCTCCCCGATCTTCGCGGGTCCGCGACGCCCGGCACGGCACCTCGCCGCACGGCCGAACCGCCCACGTACGCCCGGTACGAGGGCGACTCGGCCGCACGCCGAGGCCACCGCACCGGACGCCGCGGCCTGAGCCACGAAGATCGGGGAGACGCCCCCTAGTCCAGCCCGGACGCCTTGAACACGGCCCGTGCCGTCTCCCGGTCCATGCGGGCCGCGAGACGGCGGAGCGCCGTCTGTCCGCAGAGCAGCAGGCCGTCGGCCGCCGCCTTCTGCGCGCCCTCGTTCAGGCGCAACCACAGTTGCGGATTGCGCAGCAGGACCTCGGGATCGATCTCTACGCGCCCACCCTGCGAGTCCCTCAGCAACAGCCGCTGGGAGATGCCGTCCAGGACGCGGATCGACACCAGCAGGTCCGTCCGGACCCGTTGCTCTCGCACCAGACCGCGTGAGGCCAGCCAGTTCCCGCCCGCGGAAACCCGAGGGGGACACAGCACGACAAAAAGCAGTACGGCGAGGGCGAGCCATGACACGGTTCGCCACAGGGCGAGTCGACCGGAGCCCCAGTCGACCAGCAGAAGCATGAGGAGCGGCACGGCGGCGCGGCCGACGGCGCTCCGCCGCTCCCGGGTCCGCTCGCGGTCGTTCGACACCTGGCCGGATCCCTCCGCGCCGGAGTCGAGTGACTGCCGGCGCGCGCCCTTTCGGTGGTCCATGGCGATGACGTTAATGAGGCGAGGAACTCGGTCAGACCGCTTTGACGGGCCGCTGATGCCTTTCAAACGGTTCCTTTCCGCTGGATCTCCTGGCAGATCCGGGCAGCGCCGTACGGAGTCGCTCCGGACCACCTGCCCGTCAAGGTCCCATCAAGGTGGGCCGGTTGGGCGCGAAGATGCCGCAAGGAACGGCCACAGCGGCGGGAATCGGACCGAATCTGGGTGCACCCGCGCGTCCTGTGCCCTTCGTGCGGGGCTGAGGAGAGAAGGAGTTCGCGCCCATGTCCGTCCTGACCCCCACCGAGCAGCCGGATGCCGTCCCCGCCGGCGAGGAACCGCCCGATGCCGGCGAGCGGCATCGGCTGACCGCCGTCACCGGGCTCGCGGCCCTGTCGCTGGACGCGATGGCATCGGTGGCGTACGGCCCGGAGGCGATCGTCCTCGTGCTCGCCGCCGCCGGCGCCCGCGGACTGGGCTTCACAATGCCGGTGACGCTGGCGATCGCCGGCCTGCTGGCGGTACTGGTGGCCTCCTACCGGCAGGTGATCGCGGCCTTCCCGGACGGCGGCGGCTCCTACGCCGTGGCGAAGCGGCACCTGGGCGCACGCACCAGCCTCGTGGCCGCCGCCTCCCTGGTGTTGGACTACGTCCTCAACGTCGCCGTCGCCGTGACGGCGGGTGTGGCGGCCCTGACCTCCGCCTTCCCGTCCCTGTACGACGACCGTCTGTGGCTGTGTCTGGCGGTGCTGGCCCTGATCACGGGCGTCAATCTCCGCGGGATCGTGGAGTCGGCGAGAGCGTTCATCGTGCCGACGGCCGTCTTCGTCGGCTCGATCGTCGTGCTGATCACCGTCGGCCTGTTCAGGTCCCACCCCGTGAGCACGGTGACCGCGGCCGGGCATGCCTCCGTCCTCTCGGACAACGCCTCGACCGTGGGCGCACTGCTCCTGCTCAAGGCATTCGCCTCCGGCTGCGCCGCGCTGACGGGCGTGGAGGCCATCGCGAACGCCGTCCCGTCCTTCCGGGTGCCGCGGGTCCGGCGGGCCCAGCGCGCGGAGGTCGCCCTGGGCGCCGTACTCGGATTGATGCTGATCGGCCTGTCGGTGCTGATCGGCCGCTTCCACCTCCAGCCGGTCGAGGGCGTCACCGTCCTCGCCCAACTCGCGGACGCGTCCCTCGGTCACAACTGGGCCTTCTACGTCATCCAGTTCGCGACGATGACCCTGCTGGCGCTGTCCGCGAACACCTCCTTCGGCGGGCTTCCCGTCCTGCTGAAGCTCCTCGCCCGTGACAACTACGCCCCGCACGTCTTCGCTCTGAAGGCCGACCGGCAGGTCCACCGGCACGGCGTCCTCGCGCTGGCCCTGGTCTCCGCCGTGCTGCTGGTCTTCTCCGGCGGCGACACCAACACCCTGGTGCCGCTGTTCGCCATCGGCGTCTTCGTCGGCTTCACGATCGCCCAGGTGGGCATGGTGAGGCACTGGCGGCTGGAGCGGGGGCGGGGCTGGCGTGGCAAGGCACTGCTCAACGGCTTCGGCGCGCTGCTCACAGGTGTCGCCACGGTCGTCGTCACCGCGAGCAAGTTCACCGAGGGCGCCTGGCTGATCGTGATCGCGCTCCCCGCGCTCGTGGTGGCTTTCGAGACCGTGCACCGTGCCTACGGCCGGATCGGCGAGCGGCTCGGACTCGGCCGCGTCCCCGAGACTCCCCACCGAGACCGCTCCCTGGTCGTCGTGCCGGTCTCCTCGCTCTCCCGGCTGACCTCGGAGGCGTTGACGGCGGCAGCCTCGCTCGGTGACGAGGTCCGTGCGGTCACCGTCTGCTACTCGGACCCCGAGGACCGGGCGCAGACGCACGCCTTCGAGCGTTCCTGGACGGAGTGGGACCCGGGTGTGGAGCTGGTGCGGCTGGCGTGCGAGCGGCGTGGCCTGGGCCGTCCCATAGCCGCTTACGTCCGTGAGGCGGCCGCCGTCGCGCCCGGCACCCGGGTGACCGTGCTGATCCCGGAGGCCGAACCGGAGCGGCTGTGGCAGCGCCTGCTGCAGAACCAGCGGGGCGCCGTGGTCGCCCACGCGGTGCGGCGGGAGACGGACGCGGTGATCTGCCGGCTCCGCTTCCGGCTCTTGTGAGGTGGGTCACCGACCGTCACGACGGCCTCCTCGCCCGTACGGGTCGACGACCGTAAGAGTCGCGTCAAAGCCGCAAGGGTCGCCGTAAGAGAGCCGTCAACGGCGACGGAATCCGGCCAGAGACGCGGTTTCCTCTAATCGTCCGTTTCAACCGCACCTCACTCCAGGAGTTCGCGATGGCCGATCTGGCCTTCGTCGTCACCGTGCTCGCGGCGTTCGCGCTGGTGGCCCTCGTCGCCAAGGGGGTGACGAAGCTGTGACCGCCGAGAACATCGTCGGCCTCGTCGTGGCCGTCGCCCTGCTGGGCTACCTCGTCCTCGCTCTGATCTTCCCGGAGAGGTTCTGAGACAGGCGATGAGTCCCGTAACCGCAGCCGTCCTCCAGCTACTGGCCCTCATAGGTGCGCTGGCGCTCGTCTACATCCCCTTCGGCAACTACATGGCCCGGGTCTACTCCTCCGCGAAGCACCTGCGGGTGGAGAGATGGATCTACAAGGGCATCGGTGCCGATCCCGACACCGAGATGACCTGGCCCGCCTATCTGCGCGCGGTCCTCGCCTTCTCCGCCGTCGGTGTCCTGTTCCTCTACCTGCTCCAGCGGCTCCAGGGCGTGCTGCCCGGCTCGATGGGCTTCTCCTCGGTGAACCCGGCGCAGTCGTTCAACACGGCCGTGTCGTTCGTGACGAACACCAACTGGCAGTCGTACTACGGCGAGCAGACCATGGGGCACGTCGTGCAGACGGCCGGTCTGGCCGTGCAGAACTTCGTGTCCGCCGCCGTCGGCATGGCCGTCGCCGTCGCGTTGGTGCGTGGCTTCGCCCGCTTCCGTACCGGTGGGCTGGGCAACTTCTGGTCCGATCTGGTGCGTGGAACCCTGCGGATCCTGGTGCCGGTCGCCGCGGTCGCCGCGGTGGTTTTGGTGGCCTGCGGTGCGATCCAGAACTTCTCCGGCATCCACGAGGTCGGGCAGTTCATGGGCGGTCCGCAGCAGTGGAACGGCGGCGCGGTCGCCTCCCAGGAGGCCATCAAGGAACTGGGCACCAACGGCGGCGGCTACTTCAACGCCAACAGCGCGCATCCCTTCGAGAACCCGAACGCCTTCACCAACCTCTTCGAGATCTTCCTGATCCTGGTCATCCCGTTCTCGCTGACCCGCACCTTCGGTGTCATGGTCGGCAGCGTCAAGCAGGGCTACGCGATCCTCGCCACGATGTTCACCATCTGGCTGGGCTTCGTGGCCCTGATGATGGCGACCGAGTTCGCCCACCACGGCGCGGCGCTCCAGGCCGCGGGCGGCGCGATGGAGGGCAAGGAGACCCGGTTCGGAGTCGGTGCTTCCTCGATCTTCGCCGTGTCCACGACGCTGACTTCGACCGGGGCGGTGGACTCCTTCCACTCCTCCTTCACCGGCCTTGGCGGCGGCATCACCATGCTGGGCATGATGCTGGGCGAGATCGCGCCCGGCGGCACCGGCTCCGGGCTGTACGGCATCCTGATCATGGCGGTCATCGCGGTGTTCATCGCCGGTCTGATGGTCGGCCGCACGCCCGAGTACCTGGGCAAGAAGATCGGCGGCCGGGAGATGAAGCTCGCCGCGGCCTACATCCTGATCACCCCCGCGCTCGTGCTGGTCTTCACGGCCGCCTCGATGGCGCTGCCGACTCCGCCGAACTCGATGCTCAACTCGGGTGCGCACGGGTTCTCCGAGGTGCTGTACGCCTTCACGTCGGCGTCGAACAACAACGGTTCGGCCTTCGCCGGCCTGAACGCGAACACGGACTGGTTCAACACCATGACCGGACTCGCCATGCTGCTCGGCCGCTTCCTGCCGATGGTGTTCGTCCTGGCGCTGGCCGGCTCGCTGGCCGAGCAGCAGCCGGTGCCGGTGACCGCAGGCACCCTGCGCACGGAGAAGCCGCTGTTCACCGGCCTGCTGGTCGGCGCGATCCTCATCATCACCGGCCTCACCTACTTCCCGGCCCTCGCGCTGGGCCCGCTCGCGGAAGGGCTCGCGTGATGACCACCCGAACGGAAAACCACGAGGACGCGATGTCCACTCCCACCCTTGCGCCCCACCCGGCCGCGCCAACCGGGCACAAGCCTGCCGAGGGCCGTGTCGGAGCCGGCCTCTTCGACCCCAAGGCGCTGCTCAAGTCGCTGCCGGAGGCGTTCCGCAAGCTCGACCCACGGGTGATGGTCAAGTCGCCCGTGATGTTCGTGGTGTGGATTGGCTCGGTCCTGACCACCGCTTTCTCCTTCCAGCACCCGGGTGACTGGTTCGGCTGGACGATCAGTGCCTGGCTGTGGCTGACCGTGATCTTCGCCAACCTCGCGGAGGCGGTTGCCGAGGGCCGGGGCAAGGCCCAGGCCGACACCCTGCGCAAGGCCAAGACCGACACGGTCGCCCGCAGGCTGGTGGGGGACTCCGAGGAACAGGTGCCGGGAACCGTCCTCACCATCGGTGACCTGGTGGTCTGCGAGGCCGGCGACATCATCCCCGGCGACGGCGACGTCGTCGAGGGTGTCGCCTCGGTGGACGAGTCCGCCATCACCGGCGAGTCCGCGCCGGTCATCCGCGAGTCCGGTGGCGACCGCAGCGCCGTCACGGGCGGTACGAAGGTCCTCTCCGACCGGATCGTCATCAAGATCACGACGAAGCCCGGCGAGACCTTCATCGACCGGATGATCAACCTGGTCGAGGGCGCCGCCCGGCAGAAGACGCCGAACGAGATCGCCCTGAACATCCTGCTGGCCTCGTTGACCATCGTGTTCCTGCTGGCCTGCGCCACCTTGCCGCCGCTCGCGGACTACGCGGGCACCCACCTGACGATGGTCGTTCTCGTCGCCCTGCTGGTCTGCCTGATCCCGACCACGATCGGCGCGCTGCTCTCCGCGATCGGCATCGCGGGCATGGACCGCCTCGTCCAGCGCAACGTGCTCGCCATGTCGGGCCGGGCGGTCGAGGCCGCCGGAGACGTCTCCACCCTGCTGCTCGACAAGACCGGCACCATCACCCTCGGCAACCGGCAGGCGGCCGAGTTCCTGCCGGTGCGCGGGACGACGGAGGCCGAGGTCGCCGACGCCGCCCAGCTGTCGTCCCTCGCCGACGAGACCCCCGAGGGACGCTCCATCGTCGTCCTGGCGAAGGAGAAGTACGGCCTGCGTGAACGCCATGAGGGCGAGCTGGCCGGGGCCGAGTGGATCGCCTTCACCGCCCAGACCCGCATGTCGGGCGTGGACGTCGACGGCCGTAAAATCCGCAAGGGCGCCACCGCCTCCGTCATCGCCTGGGTGAAGGAGCAGGGCGGTGAGGTCGCCGCGGACGCCCAAGCGCTGACCGACCGCATCTCCGGGGTCGGCGGCACTCCGCTGCTGGTCGCGATCGAGGACGCCGACGGCGCCCGCGTGCTCGGTGTCATCCACCTCAAGGACGTCGTGAAGCACGGCATGCGGGAGCGGTTCGACGAACTGCGCCGCATGGGCATCAAGACGGTCATGATCACCGGTGACAACCCGCTGACCGCCAAGGCGATAGCCGAGGAGGCGGGCGTCGACGACTTCCTCGCCGAGGCCACTCCCGAGGACAAGATGGCCCTGATCAAGCGGGAGCAGGCCGGCGGCAAACTGGTCGCGATGACCGGCGACGGCACCAACGACGCGCCGGCCCTGGCGCAGGCGGACGTCGGTGTCGCGATGAACACCGGCACATCGGCCGCCAAGGAGGCCGGCAACATGGTCGACCTCGACTCCAACCCGACCAAGCTGATCGAGATCGTCGAGATCGGCAAGCAACTCCTCATCACCCGGGGTGCGTTGACGACGTTCTCCATCGCCAACGACGTGGCGAAATACTTCGCGATCATCCCGGCGCTGTTCGCCGCCGTCTACCCGGGCCTGAACAAGCTGAACATCATGGGCCTGTCCTCGCCGGACTCCGCGATCCTGTCGGCGGTCGTCTTCAACGCGCTGATCATCATCGCGCTGGTGCCGCTGTCCCTCAAGGGCGTGCAGTACCGGCCGGTCAGCGCCGACAAGATGCTCCGCCGCAACCTCGGCATCTACGGCATCGGCGGGCTGATCGCCCCGTTCATCGGCATCAAGCTCATCGACCTGCTCATCTCCCTCATCCCCGGAATCGGCTGAAGGCCATGAACAACTCCGCAACGAACACCGCCCGGTTGCTCGGGGCGGGCCTGCGCGCCCTCCTCGTGCTGACCCTGGTCACCGGCGTCCTCTACCCGCTGGCCGTCACCGGCATCGCCCAGGGGCTGTTCCACGACAAGGCGAACGGCTCCGAGATCAAGGCGGACGGCAAGGTCGTCGGCTCGTCCCTGATCGGGCAGCAGTACAACCTGCCGCTGAAGAAGGGCCAGGAGACCCCGGACCCGGACCTGAAGTGGTTCCAGGGCCGCCCCGCCAACGGCCTCGGCAGCAACAGCATCAACACCCAGTACAAGCTGATCCTCTCCGGCGCCACCAACCTCGCCGCCGACAGCAAGGACCTGGTCAAGCAGATCGAGGACGCCAAGGCAGCCGTCGTCAAGGACAACTCGGTGCCCGGCTACACGGTCAGGCCGTCGCAGGTCCCCGCGGACGCGGTGACCTCCTCCGGTTCCGGCCTGGACCCGGCCGTCTCCCCGGAGTACGCCGAACTCCAGGTCCACCGGGTAGCCGAGAAGAACGGCCTGCCCGTCGCGCAGGTCGAGAAGCTGGTGAAGGACCACACCGAGGGCCGCACCCTGGGCTTCCTCGGTGAGCCCCGTGTGAACGTCCTGGAGCTCAACATCGCGCTCAAGGCCCTCACAGCGAAGCAGTGATGGTGTTATGCGACCCGAACGGGAGTCGGCGGCCCGGGAGATGTCCCGGACCGCCGGCTCCCGCCGCCATGAAGTCGGCCACTCCGCTTGCAGCGCCTACGGCCCGACGTACGACAGGAAAGGCACACCCCATGACCCGGGTGCTCGTGGTGGAGGACGACCCGCGGCTCGTCCGGGCCCTCGTCATCAACTTGCAGGCACGGCACTACGGCGTGGACGCCGCCCCTGACGGGACCACCGCGCTCCGGCTCGCCGCCGCGCGTCAGCCCGACGTGGTCCTGCTCGATCTCGGCCTGCCCGACATGGACGGCGCCGACGTCATCAAGGCGCTGCGCGGCTGGAGCCGTGTACCGATCATGGTGCTCTCCGCCCGGCAGTCCTCCGACGAGAAGGTCGCGGCCCTCGACGCCGGCGCCGACGACTACGTCACCAAGCCGTTCAGCATGGACGAACTCCTGGCCCGGCTGCGGGCCGCCGTCCGCCGCAGCGAGGACACCCCGCTCGCCCCGGAGCCGGCCGTGGTCGAGACGGAGCACTTCAGCATCGATCTGCTCGCCAAGAAGGTTCTGCGGGACGGAAAGGACGTCCGGCTGACGCCGACGGAATGGCATCTGCTGGAGATCCTGGTGACCAATCCCGGCCGGCTGGTCACGCAGCGGCAGCTGCTCCAGGAGGTGTGGGGTGTCACCCAGAGCAACAAGACGAACTACCTGCGGGTCTACATGGCCCAACTCCGGCGCAAACTGGAAACCGAACCCTCCCACCCGCGCTATCTGATCACCGAGCCCGGCATGGGCTATCGCTTCGAAGGATGACATGGCACGCGGCAAGCTCCGGATCTACCTCGGCGCGGCACCCGGCGTCGGCAAGACGTACGCGATGCTGTCGGAGGCGCACCGCCGTATCGAGCGGGGCACCGACTGCGTCGTCGCCTTCGTCGAACACCATCACCGACCACGCACCGAGGTGATGCTGCACGGCCTGGAACAGATCCCACGCAAGGAACTCGACTACCGCGGCAGCGTCTTCACCGAAATGGACGTGGACGCCGTCCTGCGGCGCGCCCCCGCCGTCGCCCTGGTCGACGAACTCGCCCACACCAACGTCCCCGGCTCCCGCAACGCCAAGCGCTGGCAGGATGTCGACGAGCTGCTCTCCGCCGGCATCGACGTCGTCTCCACCGTCAACATCCAGCACCTGGAGTCACTCGGGGACGTGGTCGAGTCGATCACCGGAGTGCGTCAGCGTGAAACCGTCCCCGACGAGGTGGTGCGCCGTGCGGACCAGATCGAGCTGGTCGACATGTCCCCGGAGTCGCTGCGCCGCCGCATGGCGCACGGCAACATCTACCGGCCGGACAAGGTCGACGCGGCGCTGTCCAACTACTTCAGGCCGGGCAATCTCACCGCTCTGCGCGAGCTGGCGCTGCTGTGGGTGGCCGACCGGGTCGACGAGTACCTGACCGAGTACCGCAGTGAACACCGCGTCTCGACCATCTGGGCGTCACGCGAGCGCATCGTGGTCGGTCTGACGGGCGGCCCCGAGGGACGCACTCTGATAAGGCGGGCCGCCCGGCTCGCCGAGAAGGGAGCGGGCGGGGAGGTCCTCGCCGTCTACATCTCCCGCAGCGATGGCCTCTCAGGCGCCTCCCCGAAGGAACTGGCCGTGCAGCGCACGCTGGTCGAGGACCTGGGCGGCACCTTCCACCACGTGGTCGGCGACGACATACCGGCCGCGCTGCTCGACTTCGCCCGGGGCGTGAACGCCACCCAGATCGTCCTCGGCGTCTCCCGACGCAGGACTTGGCAGTACGTTTTCGGTCCGGGCGTCGGCGCCACGGTCGCCCGGGAGTCCGGCCCGGACCTCGACGTCCATCTCATCACGCACGACGAGGTGGGTAAGGGCCGGGGGCTGCCGGTGTCGCGCGGGGCACGCCTCGGCCGCTCGCGGGTCATCTGGGGATGGCTCGTCGGCGTACTCGGACCGGCCCTGCTGACCTGGTTGCTCACCAGCGCCGCTCCGCAGGTCGGTCTCACCAACGACATGTTGCTGTACCTGACCCTGACGGTGGCGGCCGCCCTGCTGGGCGGGCTCCTCCCGGCCCTGGCCTCCGCGGTGGTGGGCTCGTTGCTGCTCAACTGGTTCTTCACGCCGCCGGTCCACACGCTGACGATCGCCGACCCGAAGAACATCGTGGCCATCGTGATCTTCGTCGGTGTCGCCGTCTCCGTGGCCTCGGTCGTGGACCTGGCGGCCCGGCGTACCCATCAGGCCGCCCGGCTGCGCGCCGAGTCCGAGATCCTCTCGTTCCTCGCGGGCAACGTCCTGCGCGGCGAGACCACACTGGAGGCGCTGCTGGAACGGGTCCGTGAGACCTTCGGCATGGAGTCGGCGGCTCTGCTGGAGCGGATCGGCGAGGCGGACCCCTGGACCTGCGCCGGGAGCGTGGGGCCGGAGCCGGCGCGCAGTCCCGAAGCCGCGGACGTCGACGTACCGGTGGGCGAGCACATGGCTCTGTCCTTGCGGGGCCGCGTGCTGCCGGCGGCCGACCGCCGCGTGCTGGCCGCGTTCGCCGCCCAAGCCGCCGTCGTTCTGGACCGCCAGCGCCTACAGCACGAGGCCGGCCGGGCCAAGGAACTGGCCGAGGGCAACCGCACAAGGACCGCGCTGCTCGCCGCCGTCAGCCACGACCTGCGCACCCCGCTCGCGGGCATCAAGGCCGCCGTCACCTCGCTGCGCTCCGACGACGTCGAATGGTCCGAAGAGGACCGGGCCGAGCTGCTGGAGGCCATCGAGGAGGGCGCCGACCGGCTCGACAACCTGGTCGGCAACCTGCTGGACATGTCCCGCCTGCAGACCGGCACGGTGACCCCCATCATCCGCGAGACGGACCTCGACGAGGTGGTCCCCATGGCGCTCGGCGGGGTGCCCGAGGACAGTGTCGAACTGGACATCCCCGAGACACTGCCCATGGTGTACGTCGACCGCGGGCTGCTGGAGCGGGCCGTCGCCAACGTCGTCGAGAACGCGGTCAAGTACAGCGCGCCGGAGGAGCCGATCCTGGTCGCCGCGAGCGCCCTCGCCGACCGCGTCGAACTGCGGGTCGTGGACCGGGGCCCCGGGGTACCGGACGAGGCCAAGGACCGCATCTTCGAACCGTTCCAGCGCTACGGCGACTCGCCGCGCGGGGTGGGAGTCGGGCTCGGCCTCGCCGTCGCCCGCGGCTTCGCGGAGGCCGTCGGCGGCACCCTGCACGCCGAGGACACCCCGGGGGTGGCCTCACCATGGTGCTCGCCGTGCCCACCGCTCCGGACCGCGGGCGCCCGGAACAGGCGGATCTGCCGGCCGCGGCCACCTCCTGACGACCTCAGGCGTGCGGCGGCACCGTTTCGAACTCCCGCTCCAGGTGACCGGTGTCCAGGCGCAGCCGCAAGGCGTTCCTGCGGTGCACGGCCGTCAGCGCCGCCCGCAGCGGGGAGGGCGGAACGGCTAGGACGGGGCAGCCGGCGTGGGCGAGGCAGTAGCGGCTGACCGACGGCCACAGCGCTCGGCGCAGCCGGCCCCGCCCGCCGGCGCCTATGACGAGGATGTCGCTGTCCTGGGCGGCGATCCGCACCAGCGCCGGTCCGGGGGCGCCCCGGACGACGAGCGCCTGTCCGGGCAGCCCCGTGCCGGCGCCGCCGAACACCTCCCGCAGCGCCGCGACCAGCCTCTCCCGCGCGAGCCGCTCCCACTCCGGGACCATGGCGGTCGTGGCCGGGAACCTGCGGGCGGCGAGATCCCCCTCCGGAGGCTGCCAGGTGACCACCGGCCATAGTTCCGCACCTCGGAGCCGTGCCTCGTCGGCAGCCCGCCCCAGGGCGGTCAAGCTCCCCGGCGAGCCGCTCACTCCGACCACGACACGAGCGGCAGGGGGCATGGGGGACTCGGACATCGCTTTCACCTTCTGTACGTGCCGCCGGAGGGTTTCCGGTCAGCGATCTTTCGCGGAACCGCTTCCATCTCACCTCCCTTTCAGAGCTCCGGACAGTGCGTGGACGAGTTCTTGGCGCGCTTCTGACGGCCCCTTCGTGCCCTCTGACCAGCGCTGTCAGCATCCCGTCAAAGTCGGCCGGTTCCTCGTCAGCGTCCCGTCAGGACGGGTCCGGCGCCCCGGGGTCCGGGCATAACGTCGACAGCGAACCCCGGTCCGCCTCCCCGCGTCCGGGGTCTCACAGACTCGATCCTGCACTGCCCTTCGGGAGGCACCCCATGGCAGAACTCCTCTACGGCGAAGACCCCGAGCCCTGCGATCGGTTCCCGGCCGGACCCCTGTACGTCCCGGTCCGGCCGGGCCCCTCCGGGTGTGCGGCCCGGCTCTTCCGCACCCCGCTCGGCGTCCGCACGGCCGTCGGCTTCACCTCCGAGCGCAGGCTGACCGCGACGCTCGGCCCCGGACAGGCGTGGATCCGCCTCGCCCCACCCGCCCTGCGCGCACTGACCGCCCCGCTCGGCGTCACCACCCTCACGGTGGACCCGCAATTCACTGCCCCGGTGCCCAGGCCGATGCCCGCAGCGGCACCCGCCTTCGCGCTGCGGATCGCCTGAGAGGGAAAGACACGATGACCACGATTCCCGTCGCCACTCCCGCTGTCACGGCCGCCGACCTGTCGGTGTGGCCGGCCTCCACCACCGAATCCCGGCCCGGAGAGCCGGCTGTGGGCGGCGTACCGCTGGCCGACGTCGCCGACCGCTTCGGCACCCCCGTCTACGTCCTGGACGAGGCCGAGGTCCGCGATCGCTGCCGCACCTACCACGACGCCTTCCCGGACGCCGAAGTCCTCTACGCGGCCAAGGCGTTCCTGTGCCGGGCCATGGCCCACTGGATGGACGAGGAGGGCCTCGGCCTCGACGTCTGCTCCGCCGGTGAACTCGAACTCGCCGTCACCACAGGCTTCCCGCCCGAGCGGATCGTGCTGCACGGCAACGCCAAGTCCCCCGCGACCTGGACACCGCCCTGCGCCTGGGGGTCGGCCGGATCGTCATCGACAGCCCCTCGGAGATCGCGCGGCTGGCCGCCGCCGTCGGCCCGGACGGCCACCAGAAGGTGATGGTCCGGGTCGTCCCGGGTATCAGCGCGGGCGGCCACGAGAAGATCCGTACCGGCACCGGCGACCAGAAGTTCGGCCTGTCCATCGCCGACGGCTACGCACAGCACGCCATCACGCGCATACTCGACCAGCCGCAGCTCGAACTCACGGGCCTGCACTGCCACCTGGGCTCGCAGATCACCAGCGTCAAGCCGTATCTGGTCGCTGTGCGCCGCATGGTGGGTCTCATGTCCCGCCTGCACGAGCAGCACGGCCTGGTCCTGCCGGAACTGGACCTCGGCGGCGGCCACGGCATCGCCTACCGTCCCGGCGAGCGGGCCCTGGACCTCACCGCACTGGCCCGCAAGGTCCGCGCCGAGCTCACCGACGCGTGCGCCACGGCCGGACTCCCCGTACCCCGCCTGATCATCGAGCCGGGACGGGCGGTCGTGGGCCCTGCGGGCATCGTCCTCTACCGCGTCCTCTCCGTGAAGCACACGGGTGAGCACGTGTTCGTGGCCGTGGACGGCGGTATGAGCGACAACCCGCGCCCGGCCCTGTACGGCGTCCGCTACGCCCCCCGCCTGATCGGCCGCCACAGCACCACTGGCGTGGCGCGGGTGACCGTGGTGGGCCGGCACTGCGAGGCGGGCGACGTCCTCGCCGCCGACGTGGACCTGCCGGCCGACGTCCGCCCCGGTGACCTGCTCGCAGTACCCGTGGCCGGCGCCTACCACCTGTCCATGGCCTCCGGCTACAACCTGGTCGGCCGCCCGCCCGTCGTCGCCGTACGCGACGGACAGGCCCGCCTGCTCGTGCGCCGGGAATCGCTGGAGGATATCCGCCGCCGCGACGTGGGTCTGTAACGCCGCCGGACTCCCGGGCGGGCCGGCCTCTCCCTCACCCACACCGGCCGACCCGCCCGGGGCACATCGGAGAAGTGCCGTCGGCACCCGCGAGGTCAATGGCCGACTGTTCGGCTGCGCTACTGATCGTCACCGCCGCTTCAGTCACCGTCCTGTCTCTGATCTTCCGGCGGAACCAATTGCTCTGACGGCCGCTGCGCCGTCGTTTGGCTCACTGTCCGGACCTGAAGGTCGGACGACGGAGGATTTTCCATGTCGATGGTCGGCAACCTGCGCAAAGTCGCGTATCTGACGCGGCGTGGCCGACGCCGTGTGGACCTCAGCCACCCCGCCCGCTCGCCGCTCGGCTCGACGGTGGTCAACTGCGTCGTCTACCGCGACGGCGTCCGCCAGCCGGAATCAGTGTCCGTGGAGGAAGCCGTCCGGCAGGTCCGCAAGCATCGGGACGGCTTCGTCTGGCTAGGTCTGCACGAACCCGGCGAGGAGCAGATCGCCGGGGTCGCGGAGCTGTTCGGCCTGCATCCCCTGGCAGTGGAAGACGCCGTGCACGCCCACCAGCGCCCGAAGGTCGAGCAGTACGGCGACGTGCTCTTCTCCGTCCTCAAGACGGTGACGTACGTGGAGCACACCGAACTGACCGCGACCAGCGAAGTGGTCGACACCGGCGAGATCATGGTCTTCACCGGACCCGATTTCGTCGTCACCGTCCGGCACGGCCGGCACGGCTCCCTCGGCCCCCTGCGCGAGGAACTCGAGGCCGAACCGGAACAGCTCGCCAAGGGGCCCTCCGCGGTGCTGCACGCCATCGCGGACCACGTCGTCGACGAGTATGTAACGGTCGCGGACTCCGTGCAGAACGACATCGAACAGGTGGAGACCGACGTCTTCTCCCCGCACAGCCCGCGCAACGCCGACGCCGGCCGTATCTACCAGCTCAAGCGTGAACTTCTCGAACTCAAACGAGCCGTGGTCCCGCTGGCCCTCCCACTCGACCGACTCGGCACCGAGCCGCGCAACTGCCTCGACAAGGAAATACAGGCGTACTTCAGGGACGTCTCCGACCACCTCACCCGCGTCACCGAGCAGGTCCACGCCTTCGACGCTCTGCTCGACTCCATCCTCCAAGCCCACCTCGCGCAGGTGACCGTCGGCCAGAACGAAGACATGCGCAAGATCACCTCGTGGGCCGCGATCGTCGCTGTACCCACCATGGTCTGCGGCGTCTACGGCATGAACTTCGACCACATGCCCGAGTTGCGCTGGCGCTTCGGCTATCCCCTCGTTCTCGGAGTCATCACTGCCGCCTGCTTCGTCATTCACCGCGGATTTCGACGCAACGGTTGGCTCTAGCTCTCAGCCGCAAGGGCCACCAGCAGCACGGCACCTCTTCGCCCAAGCGCGGGTAACGAAGAGGGATCTTCAACGCATGCGGATGGCGGCGGAGGTCCAAGGCTGCTCGGCCAGAGACATGCCGCCGCGACCCCGTACGGCCGCAGCGCCCGGCCGGCTGCCCGGCAGTACGAGGTGAGGATGTACTCCGAGCCCACGGCGAATCCTGAGAGCGCTGACGTGCCGAACGAATCCCATGAACTGTTCTGTGGGTCCCGTGAGCCGCACGCGGCCCTCGATCCCCGGGCGGGCCGGTGTCCCCTCCTTCGCCGACCCGCATGCCCGGGGCAGCCGGCTACCGGCGTGCCTACACTTCGATGTGCGAGCCCATGATGACGGTGCGGTCTCGGGGGAGGCCGAAGTACTCGGCGGCGTCCGCGGTGATGTAGGAGGTGGCGATGAAAAGCCGCTTCCGCCAGGGTGCCATCGTCGGTGCCTTGCCGCGCCGCAGCTCGATCTTCGACAGGAAGTAGGACGCCTGGTCGAGCTGCAACGGCCCTTCGGTCTGTGCCGGATCGAGCATGGCCAGGATGCTGGGTACGTCCGGGGTCTCCATGTAGCCGAACCGGGCGGTGACGTGGATGATCCCGTCGTCGCTGTAGCCGAGGTCGTCGACGACGATCCGCTGGTCGGCCGAGACGCGCGGCACGGGCTCGGTCTTGAGGGCGAGGATCACCACTTGGTCGTGCCGTACGTGGTTGTGTTCGACGTTGGCCCGCATGGCCAGGGGCGTGGTCTGCTTGCCCCGGTTGAGGAACACGGCCGTGCCGGGGACCCGCAGCGTCGACACCACTCCACTGCGGAGGCGGTCGATGAACTCGGGCAGCGGACTCTCCTGGCGGACACGTTCGGCGGTGACGAGTTCGCGGCCGCGTTGCCAGGTGGTCATGACGGTGAACGCGGTGAGACCGATCAGCAGCGGCAGCCACGCGCCGTGGACGAGCTTCGTCAGGTTGGCCGCCACGAACAGCAGGTCCACGAAGAGCAGCATGGTCGCGCCGACGGCGATCAGCCACTTGGGCGTGCCCCACTTGGCACGGGCGACGTAGAAGAACAGCAGGGTGGTGATGGTGATGGTGCCGGTGACCGCCATGCCGAACGCGAAGGCCAGTGCCGTGGAGCTGCGGAACGCGAAGACGAGGGTGAGGACCGAGACCATGAGCAGCCAGTTGATCCAGGGGACGTAGATCTGGCCGATGGTGGATTCGGAGGTGTGAGCGATCCGCAGCCTCGGCAGGTAGCCGAGCTGTGCGGCCTGCGAGGTGACCGAGTACGCGCCGGTGATCACCGCCTGGGAGGCGATCACCGTGGCGGCCGTGGCCAGCAGGACCATCGGCCACCTGCCCCAGTGAGGCACGAGCAGGAAGAACGGGCTGCTGATGTTGCGGGGATCGGCGAGGATCAGCGCGCCCTGGCCGAAGTAGCTCAAAATGCACGCCGGGAAGACGAGGAACATCCAACCGCGCGTGATGGCCCGCCGGCCGAAGTGCCCCATGTCCGCGTAGAGCGCCTCTGCGCCGGTGACCGCGAGCACGACCGCGGCCAGGGCGAAGAAGGCGGTGCCGATGTGGCCGAACAGGAAACCCAGGGCATACGTGGGCGACAACGCCCTGAGGATCGCCGGGTGGTCGATGATGCCGACCACGCCGCAAGCGCCGATGACCACGAACCAGGCCACCATGACCGGCCCGAACATCCGGCCCACCGCCGCGGTTCCTCTGCGCTGCACCACGAACAGCAGGACGATGATCACCGCGGTGATCGGCACGACCGCGCTCTCCAGCGACGGCTGGACGACCTTGAGCCCCTCAACCGCGGACAGCACCGAGATCGCTGGAGTGATCATGCTGTCTCCGAAGAACAGCGAAGCGCCGAAGACGCCCAGTGCGGCCAGCACGGCCGTCGCCCGCCGGCCACGCTGCGAGCCCCACCGCCGTACGAGGGTGATCAGGGCCATGATGCCGCCCTCGCCGTCGTTGTCGGCGCGCATCGCCAACAGCACGTACGTGACCGTCACGATGATCATCACCGACCAGAACACCAGCGAGACCACCCCGTACACGTTCTGCGTACTGACGGGGACAGGGTGCGGGTCGCTCGGGTTGAACACGGTCTGGAGGGTGTAGATCGGGCTGGTACCGATGTCGCCGAAGACCACGCCGAGAGCACCGATCACCACCGCGAGGCGCACCGATTCATGCACGCTCACACCATGATTCTCCGGCGACCGCGATGCGGATCCGCCGCTCGATGCGGCCTCGTGCCGGGGATCGGCCATGGCATTCTCCTCAGCGCGGGCCGCTGTGACTCAGACGAGGTGTGCTGTCAGGTGCGCTACGCCGCGACGATACCGATCAATTGCACAATCGTTCGTAGCGCACGCCGATGCGTGCGAGCCGGGTGCGAACCGCCGGGCAACTCAGCAAGCGGTCAGCGTGAATCCGCTGATGAATGGTAAGCGTTGGCCGGAGGGCGAGCCGTTGTAGGGTGAGAGGACAGCCCTTGACCCGCAGAAAGCGGGCAGGGAGCGAATTCTGGGAGTGCTGAATGCTTCGTACCGTATTCAAGTCCAAGATCCACCGCGCCACCGTCACCCAGGCCGACCTGCACTACGTGGGATCCGTGACCATCGACGCGGACCTGCTCGACGCCGCCGACCTGCTGCCCGGTGAGCTCGTGCACATCGTGGACATCACCAACGGCGCCCGCCTGGAGACGTACGTCATCGAGGGGGAGCGCGGGTCCGGGGTCGTCGGGATCAACGGGGCGGCCGCCCACCTCGTGCACCCGGGGGATCTGGTGATCATCATCAGCTACGCTCAGGTGACCGACGCCGAGGCGCGGGAGCTGAAGCCGCGGGTGGTGCACGTGGACGGCGACAACCGGATCGTCGAGCTCGGCGCCGACCCGTCCGCGCCGGTGCCCGGCTCGGACCAGCAGCGCAGCCCGCAGGCCGTTCCGGCCTGACCGGGGACGACGACCAGGAGCGTGCGTACCCATGACTGACATCGAGATCCGCGACGACCGGGCGGCGGGCCGGCTGGAGGCCGTCGGTGACGGCGGCGAAGTCGTCGGTCACATCGAGTACTTCGTCCTCGAGTCGCCCGCGCGCGCCCTGGTCCCGGTCCACACCGTCGTCGAGCCGGCCCACGAGGGCAAGGGCATCGCCGGCTCCCTGGCCCGCGAACTGTACGCCGTCGCCGAGCGCGAGGGCGTCCCGGTCGCCCCGCTGTGCCCGTACGTCGTGAAGTGGGCCGAGCGCCACCCCGAGGTCGCCCCGCCGGCCGACCCGGAACTGCTCGCCGCCGCCAAGGACTGGCTGCGGGCCCACCCCGGCCGCTTCTGAGGCGGGCGTACCGGACCACACAGGCTGCGAATTCCACGATGCTCGCGCTCCTGCACACCTCACCCGTGCACGTCCCGGTCTTCGACGCCTTGCGCGACACCGGTCACCCGGGCTGGAACTGCGGCACTTCGTCGACGAGGAACTGCTGGAGCGGGCCCGGCGGGACGGTCCCGAGGCGGTCGTCGCGGATGTGGGCGAGGTCCTCGGCCGCGCCGTGGGTGCCGGGGCGCGAGCGGTGCTGTGCACCTGCTCCACCATCGGCGGCGTCGCGGAGGCCCAAGCGGCCGCGGCCGGTGTACCGGTGCTGCGGGTCGACCGGCCGATGGCGGCCGCCGCCGTGGCCGCGGGCCCGCGCGTCACCGTCCTCGCCGCCCTGCGCAGCACCCTCGGCCCCACCGCCGATCTCGTCGAGGAGGAGGCGCGCCGGGCCGGCCGGCCCGTCTCCGTCCGCACCGTGCTGGTCGACGGGGCCTGGGACCACTTCACGGCCGGAGCCACCGAGGCCTACGTACGGCGGGTCGCGGCCGCCGCGGACGCGGTCACCGGCACCGATGTGATCGTCCTCGCCCAGGCCTCCATGGCCCCGGCCCAGCGAATGGTCTCGACGGCGGTTCCGGTGCTGTCCAGTCCCCGGCCGGGTCTGGCCGCCGGCGCCGCGGCCGTCGCGGCGGCGGTGCGCGAGCGCTGAGCGCGGCTCCGACGGAACGGAGGCCGTTGTCGCGGCGAGGGTGTCGAGGTGCCGAGGGCGGTGCGGGCCGGGCAGCGGTTGCCGTGGCGGTGGTGCGTGGCCGGTGGGCGTGGGGTTCCGCCGGGACGGTGGGCTGTTGCCGTGGCTTGCGGGGTGTCGGGGCGCTGAGTGCGAGTGCGCGCCGGAGCCGCCGTTGCCTGGGCTGGGGCGCGGGGCCGTTGGGCGTGGGGTTTCGCCGGGACGGGTCGAGGTCGAGGTCGTGGCTTGCGGGTGTCGGGGCGCCGAGTGCGAATGCGCGCCGGAGCCGCCGTTGCCTGGGCTGGGGCGCGGGGCCGTTGAGCGTGGGGTACCTCAGACGGTGGCCGTCGCGGCGGTGACGGCGCCGGGCCCTGAGAACGCGGAGGCGCCCGGCAGCGGCGGTCGGTGACAGCCGGTGGGGATGCGGGTCAGCACCCCGCGCCTCCACTCGGGCGCGTTCCGTGTCGCCGTCGGGTGAGTGGCCGAGCGGCCCTCGGGTAGGCGGGGGAGTAGTCCAGAGGCGATGACGTACAGCGACCGCCGGAGGCCATTCATGACCAGCCCGCACCCCGACCCCGTACCCCCGGCCCGACCCCGGGCCCGGGTCCCACCCCGCCGGATCCCTACCCGAGCCCGGTCCCGCCGCCCGCGCCGGGGCCCGAGCCGACTCCGCCGGGCCCGGGACCCGACCCCACACCGCCTCCGGCGCCCCGGCCCCGGCCCGCCGGAGCCCTCCCCGTCCCCGATCCCCCGGGCCCCGAGCCGGTCCCGAGCCCTGAACCCGGGCCGCCCCTGACCAGGGGACTCAGGTTCTGACGGCCCCGGAACCTGAGGAGGGCACCACCTGAGAGGGGCGTACGAGGGTGATCTGAGAGGGGCGCGCGAGGGGCGCGAAAGTGGGGCGGGGGATCGGTGCGCGACCGTGGCGCCACCGTCCCCGCCCCAAGAGCGGGGAGCGCTACGCGCCGACCTCCGACCGGTCCCCGCCCCACAGCGTGTGGAACGACCCGTCCTGGTCGACCCGCCGGTACGTGTGCGCCCCGAAGAAGTCCCGCTGGCCCTGCGTCAGGGCCGCCGGCAGGCGCTCGGCGCGCAGCGCGTCGTAGTAGGCGAGCGCCGCCGCGAAGCCGGGCGTCGGCACGCCCTGCCGGGTGGCCGCGATGATCACCTCGCGCCAGTCGTCCTGGGCCGCGGCGATCTCCTGCGCGAACGTCTTGTCCGACAGCAGGCTGGGCAGGTCCGGCCGGGCGTCGTACGCGGCGCGGATGCGGTCGAGGAAGGCCGCTCGGATGATGCAGCCGCCGCGCCAGATCGCCGATACCGCGCCGAGGTCGATGTCCCAGTCGTACTCCTCGCTGCCCGCCGCGATCTCGTGGAAGCCCTGCGTGTACGACACGATCTTGGACGCGTACAGCGCCTGCTCCACCCGGTCCGCGAAGGCGGCGGCCTCCGCCTCGCCGAGCGGCGACGGCTTCGGCCCGGCGAGGTCCCGGGACGCCTCGCGCAGCGCCGCGTGACCCGACAGGGACCGGGCGAACACCGCCTCGGCGATGCCCGACACCGGCACGCCCAGGTCCAGCGCGATCTGCACGGTCCAGCGGCCGGTGCCCTTCTGCTCGGCCTGGTCCACCACCACGTCCACGAACGGCTTGCCGGTGGCCGCGTCCACGTGGGACAGCACCTCGGCCGTGATCTCGATCAGGTACGAGTCCAGGCGCCCGGTGTTCCAGGTGCGGAAGATCTCCGCGATCTGCGCGGGGGAGTACCCGGCGACGTCGCGCAGGAGCTGGTAGGCCTCGCCGATGAGCTGCATGTCGGCGTACTCGATGCCGTTGTGCACCATCTTCACGAAGTGACCGGCGCCGTCGGGGCCGACGTGCGTCACACAGGGCGACCCGTCCTTCGCCTTCGCGGAGATCTTCTCCAGCATCGGGCCCAGCGAGTCGTAGGACTCCCTCGGGCCGCCCGGCATGATGCTCGGCCCGTGCAGCGCGCCCTCCTCGCCGCCGGAGACGCCCATGCCCACGAAGTGGATGCCCTGCTCGCGCAGCGCCTTCTCGCGGCGGCGGGTGTCCGCGAAGTGCGCGTTCCCCCCGTCGATGATCATGTCACCGGGCTCCAGCAGCGGCGCGAACTCCTCGATCACCGCGTCCGTCGGCTCACCGGCCTTGACCATCACCACCAGCCGGCGCGGGCGCTCCAGCGCCGCCACGAACTCCTTGGCGGTCTCGGCCGCGATGAAGTCGCCCTCGCTTCCGAACTCCTCCACCAGCGCGTGCGTCCGCGACGCCGTACGGTTGTGCACGGCGACCGTGTAGCCGTTGCGCGCGAAGTTCCGGGCGAGATTGCGGCCCATGACCGCGAGCCCGGTGACGCCGATCTGCGCTGAAGTGCTCATACCGCCTGCTCCCTAGCTGCCTCGTGACTACGGCTCCGTCGTGCGGACCCTCGCCCATCCTGACGTGCCGCTACGGCGAGCGCACATCCGACCCGCCACGCTTGTTTACGCACGGAACGCGTCAGTCGGCTCACCACGGCCCGCCCATGCCGTCAAGGAGGGTCCGTTCCCGGCCACTTGAACCGGACACGAGGCCGATTTCCCGTCTTGTCATGGCCTGTTCGCGGCGCTTACTTTTGCCGCTCCTGACGCAGGCCGAGGGGAATTCGGACATGGCCGTACGCGGCCGGCATCGCCGGTACCAGCCGAACAGGATCAACCGCGCCTCACTCACCGTCACGGCGGGCGGCGCCGGACTCGCGATCCCGCTGGTCGCCGCGGGTACCGCCGACGCGGCCGACGCGGCCACCTGGAACAAGGTCGCCGCCTGCGAGTCCAGCGGGAACTGGCACGTCAACACCGGCAACGGCTACTACGGCGGGCTGCAGTTCACCCAGTCCACCTGGGAGGCCTACGGCGGCGCCCGGTACGCGCCGCGCGCCGACCTCGCCACCCGGGACCAGCAGATCGCCGTCGCCGAGCACGTCCTCGACGGCCAGGGGCCGGGCGCCTGGCCGGCCTGCTCGGTACGGGCCGGGCTCGCCCAGGGCGGCGCGGCCCCGGACGTGCACACGGACGGGGCCGCGAGCCGCCCGGCGAAGACCGGGCCGACGCGGGACCCGCGGGGCGGGCACGACGTCCGGGACGTGAAGCCGCAGACGACACCGCAGTCCCGCGCGGGCCGGGCCGAGATGTACACCGTGGTGCGGGGCGACACCCTGTCCGGCATCGCGGGCGAGCAGCACGTGCGCGGCGGCTGGCGGGGGCTGTACGAGGGCAACCGGGCCGTCATCGGCTCCGACCCCGACCTGATCCTGCCGGGCCAGCGGCTGGGCCTGCGCGCCACCGCCCCGCCGGCGTCCGACGCGCGCCCGCACACCGGCACCGCGTCCAAGGCGAAGCCGAAGTCCCCGAAGAAGAAGGAACCTTCGCGGAAGAGACCCGCGGAGAAGAAGCCCGCCGAGCGGCGGGAGCACCCGGCCGAGTCCCGGCACACCGAGCGGAGGACCCCGCGGCATCCGGCACCGTCCGGCGGCCACGCGCTCGTCGCCCCGGTGCACGCGGGCATCGGCACCGGCTACCACGTGGCGGGGTCGCACTGGTCGAAGGGCTACCACACGGGCGTCGACTTCCTGGTGCCGACCGGTACCAGCGTCGAGGCGGCGGGCGCCGGGCAGGTGGTGTCCGCGGGCTGGGGCGGCTCCTACGGCTACCAGGTGGTGATCCGGCACTCCGGCGGGCACTACACCCAGTACGCCCATCTGTCGGCGATCTCCGTGCGGGCCGGGCAGAGCGTCGCCGCGGGGCAGCGCATCGGCCGGTCCGGGTCCACCGGGAACGTCACGGGCCCGCATCTGCACTTCGAGGTGCGGACCGGGCCCGGCTTCGGCTCCGACATCGACCCGATCGCCTATCTCCGGGCCGGCGGGGTCAGGATCTGACCCGCGAGCGGTGCGCGTTCAGGACGGGCAGCGGGGCGTGGATGTTCGCGCACAGCGGGACGTACGGCGTGTCGTAGTAGGCGGGGCCCTCGGGCACCCGTACGTCCGCCGGCGCGGCCGGCGTCGGGCCGGACTCCGGCAGCCCCGCCCCGGCGGACTCCGGGTGAGCCGGGCCCGCCTGCGCCGGAACCTCCGGGACCGTCCCTGCCCGCGTCGGGCCCTCCTCGTCCCGGCCCGCCGGTGCCGGTCCGGCGCCGGCGGACGCCGGGTCCTGCTCCAGCCGTTCGGTGGTGAGCAGGATCAGGCCACCCGCGGCCACCGCCGCGCAGCCGAGCGCCAGCACGGTGCCGGTGCCGCCGTGGCGGAACGTCTCACCGAACATCAGGATGCCGACCGCCGCGGCCAGCACCGGATTCACCACGGTGGCCGTGGCCAGCGGCGCGGCGAGGCCGCCGCCCCGGTAGGAGGCCTGGGACAGCAGGACCCCGGCGGTCGCGAACGCGCCGATCACCGCGAGGGAGGGCAGGTCGCCGAGGACGATCCCGTCGCTCCAGTCGACCGCGACGGTCTTGGTGAACACCGACGACATCCCGAACGCCGTGCCGGAGGCGGTGGCGAGCAGCACGCTGCGCACGGCCGGGTGCCGGTGCGCGGCCAGTCCCGCGCACGTCAGCGCGACGACCGCCCCGCCGGTGACCAGCGCGACGGCCACCCGCTGGGCCGAGTCGAGGGAGCGCGCGTCGGCCGAGCCGACCAGGGACAGCAGGCCCGCCAGGCCCACCGTCGCCATGACCGCGCCCCGCCAGGCGGCCGCCCCGGCCCGGCGGCCGACGAACAGCGCCGCCATGGGCAGGGCGAAGACGATGGTCAGCGCGCCCAGCGGCTGCACCAGGCTCAGCGGACCGCAGGCCAGCGCCACGACGTGCAGCAGACCGCCGAGGCCGTTCAGCGCCAGCGCCGCCCACCAGCCGGCCCGGCGCAGCGGCATGTACGAGCCGTCGGGGCACGAGACCGCGACCTGCTCCTGCACGATGGCTCCGCCCGCGTACGCGACGGCGGAGACGAACGACAGCAGCACGGACAGCGCGAGGGCGCTCATCTGCGGCTCCTTCGCGCGGGGCGGGCCCCCTGGGCCCGGCGCGGCGTACGGTCGGCGGTCATGGCGAACACTCTGCCCGCCCGGGCCCGTCCCCGTCGTCGTACCTGAGCACGCAATGGGTCCTACTGCCGATGGAGTACACCACCGCCCCGATCATCCCCAAGACGGGTGTGAACAAGGGCCGGACCCGGCCTCCGGGGCGCCGCCCGGGGCTGGTAGTAGTGCTGCCCGTGGACCTCGACGCCGATCTCGCCGCGCTCCGCCCGCTGGGCGGCTTCTTCGTCCTGCGCACCCGGGCGGACCCGGCCGGGCCGGCACCGGGAGACCTCGCCACCCTCGCGGAGACGTACGCGGCGGCGGCACCGGGGGCCGGTCGCGACGCGCTGGCGCACCGCGTCGCGACCGTCGCCGGCCGGCTGCGCGCCGCTGAACCGCGGGTTTCCGCCTCCATCAGCCAGCAGGGCCTCGCCGCCCGGCTGTGGTCCGTGGCCCTGGCCTGTGCCGCGCTGTACGGCCGGCTGCCCGGCCTCGACCCGCGGCACCTGCTCTGGGACCCCGCCGCGACCGCCCCCGACGACCTGTGGCTGACCGAGGTGCGCCCGCTGCCCGGGGACGCGGCCACGCTCGCGGACACCGTGCTGCACGGCCATCTGGAACCCCTAGGGGTGGCCCTGAGGGCCCGTTACGGGATCTCGGCCGGACTGCTGCGGGGCAACGCCGGCTCGGCGCTCGCCGGCGCGGCACGCGAACTGGACCGCTGGGCCCGCGCGGACGGCCGCACCGACGTGGCGGAGCGGGCCCGCGCCCTCACGGACGAGCTCTTCGCGCATCCGCTGCTGCGCGGCACCGGCACCCGTGCGGCGACGGCCTTCCGCCGCCGGAGCTGCTGCCTGTACTACCGGGTGCCCGGCGGCGGAGTCTGCGGCGACTGCTGCTTCACCCGGCCGCCGCGCTCTTCCCCGCGCGCCGTATCTGGGTGACCATGAAGGGCAACGTACGGACGAGGCCAGGGGGTTGTCGGGTGCGAGTGGGACTGCTGACCCGGGAGTACCCCCCGGACGTGTACGGCGGCGCGGGCGTCCATGTGGAGTTCCTCGCCCGCGAACTGGCCTCGCTGGTGGACCTCGAGGTGCACTGCTGGGGCGAGGGCCGCGGTGTGGGCGTCGTCCGGCACCGTCCCTGGTCCGCCCTCGACGGCTCCAACGACGCGCTGCGCACCTTCTCCGTGGACCTCTCGATCGCCGCCGCCCTCGGGAGCCGCGAACTCGTCCACTCGCACACCTGGTACGCCAATCTCGCCGGGCACCTCGCCAAGCTCCAGTACGGCGTCCCGCACGTGGTCACCGCCCATTCGCTGGAGCCCCTGCGCCCCTGGAAGGCCGAGCAACTGGGCGGCGGGTACGCGCTGTCGAGCTGGACCGAGCGCACCGCGATCGAAGCCGCCGACGCGGTGATCGCGGTGTCCGGAGCCATGCGCGAGGACATCCTCACCTGCTACCCGGCGCTCGACCCGGCCCGCGTGCACATCGTGCACAACGGCATCGACACCGCCCTGTACCGCCCGGACCACGGCATCGACGCCCTGCTACGGCACGGCGTCGACCCCACCCGCCCGTACGTCCTGTTCGTCGGCCGGATCACCCGCCAGAAGGGCGTGCCCCACCTGCTGCGCGCGGTACGGGACATCGACCCCGGCACCCAGGTGGTGCTGTGCGCGGGCGCGCCCGACACCCCGGAGATCGACCGGGAGTTCCGCGACCTGTACGAGGAGCTGAGCCGGGTCCGCGCGGGCGTCCTCTGGATCCCGCAGATGCTGCCGCGCCCCGAGGTCATCCAGCTCCTCACGCGGGCATCGGTGTTCGTCTGCCCCTCGGTGTACGAGCCGCTCGGCATCGTCAACCTGGAGGCGATGGCCTGCGGAACGCCGGTCGTGGCCTCCCGGGTCGGCGGCATCCCCGAGGTCGTGGACGACGGCCGCACCGGACTGCTGGTCGACGTGGACGACGACTTCGAGGCGAACCTCGCCCGGGCGCTGGACACCGTACTCGGCGACGCGGAGGCCGCCGAGCGGATGGGAGAGGCCGGACGGCTGCGCGCCGTGGGCGAGTTCGGCTGGGACGCGGTGGCCAGGCGGACCGCCGGACTCTACGAGGAGATCCTCAAGAAGGCTTAGTCCGGCCCGCTCGGGGCATCCATGGTGGAACCAGGGTGAGGGGAGCCGTGATGCGGCGTGGAGGACCTTCGGTACTCGGGATCGTGCTGGCGGGCGGGGAGGGCAAACGCCTGATGCCGCTCACCGCCGACCGCGCCAAACCGGCGGTCACCTTCGGCGGCACCTACCGGCTCGTCGACTTCGTCCTGTCCAACCTCGTCAACGCCGACGTCCTGCGCATCTGCGTACTGACCCAGTACAAGTCGCACTCGCTGGACCGGCACATCACCACCACCTGGCGGATGTCCAGCCTGCTCGGCAACTACGTCACCCCGGTCCCCGCCCAGCAGCGCCTCGGCCCGCGCTGGTACCTGGGCAGCGCCGACGCGATCCTGCAGTCGCTGAACCTCGTGTACGACGAACAGCCCGAGTACGTGGCCGTGTTCGGCGCCGACCACGTCTACCGGATGGACCCGCGGCAGATGCTCCGCCAGCACATCGAGGGCGGCGCGGGCGTGACCGTGGCCGGCATCCGGGTGCCGCGCTCGGAGTCCTCCTCCTTCGGGTGATCACACCCGGCTCGGACGGCCGTACCGTGCGGCGCTTCCTGGAGAAGCCGGCCGATCCCCCCGGTCTCGCGGACGACCCCGAGTGCGTCTTCGCCTCCATGGGCAACTACGTCTTCACCACCAAGGCCCTCATCGAGGCGCTGCAGCGGGACGCCGAGGACGGCCAGTCCGTGCACGACATGGGCGGCTCGATCCTGCCCCAGCTCACCGTCCGCGGCGAGGCGCAGCTCTACGACTTCAGCGAGAACCACGTCCCCGGCGAGACCACCCGGGACCAGGGCTACTGGCGGGACGTCGGCACCCTCGACGCCTACTACGAGGCGCACATGGACCTGATAGCCGAACGCCCAGCCTTCAACCTGTACAACCGCCAGTGGCCCGTCTACACCCACTCGGGCCAGCTCTCCCCGGCACGCTTCAACGCGGGCGGCATCGCGAGCGAGTCCATCATCAGCGCCGGCTGCCTGATCCGCGGCCAGGTCACCCGCTCCGTGCTGTCGCCCGGGGTGCGCGTCGACCCGGGAGCGGTCGTCCAGGGCTCGGTGCTGCACGACAACGTGCGCATCGGCCGGGGCGCGGTGGTGCGCGGCGCCGTCCTCGACAAGAACGTCGAGGTCCCGCCCGGCGCGACGATCGGGGTGAACCCCGAGCGGGACGCCGAGCTGTACACCGTCTCCCAGGGCGGCGTGATCGCCCTGGGCAAGGGGCAGCGGGTGGACTGACCGACGTCCCGTCAGCCGGTCCCTCCCCGCGACGCGTTCGGCGTCATCCTCCTGGAATGCCCGGGTTCGCCTCGTTCGCCCGCCACGATGCAGGCAACGATGTCGAACCATCGGAGGTCATCCGACATGAGAGGGACCCGGCGCACACGGCTGTGCCTGGCCGGGGTGATGGCAGCGTCCGCGCTGGTCGCCACCCCCGCCGCACGTGCCGACGAGCGGACCGACGGCCACCTCACCGACCTGGTCAACCCCTTCATCGGGACCCAGGACGAGGGCAACACCTTCCCCGGCGCGGCCGTGCCCTTCGGCATGGTGCAGCTCTCCCCGGACACCGGGCACAACACGGGCTACGACTACACGCAGAACCGCGTCCGTGGCTTCTCGCTGGTCCATCTGTCCGGCGTCGGCTGCCGCATCGGCGGAGACCTGCCCGTACTGCCGACCACCGGCGACGTCACACAGACGGACTACGCCAAGTACGCCGCGGGGTTCCGGCACGCGGACGAGGCGGCGAGCCCCGGCTACTATCGCGTCGGCCTCGACTCCGGCATCCGCGCCGAACTCACCGCGACCGCGCGCACCGGCGTGCAGCGCTACACCTTCCCGGCCACCGGCCGGGCCAACGTCCTGCTGAACGCCGCCCAGGCGCTGCACCGCCCGGGCGGCAGCAAGGTCGAGATCCTCGACGACCGCACGGTGCGCACGGAGATCACCGGCCACGGATTCTGCCGGGACACCGGCCCCTACACCGTGCACACCATCACCCGCTTCAGCCGCCCGTTCACCGCCTACGGCACCTGGGACGGACCGACGGTCACCCACGGCGCGCGCACCGGCGGCGGCGGCGCCTACGTCCGCTTCGACACGACGCGGGACCGCACCGTCGAGGCGACCACCGCCCTGTCCTACGTGGACGCGGACGGAGCCGCCGCCAACCTGCGGGCCGAGGGCGGCCGCTCCTTCGACGCCGTGCGGCGACGGGCCCGCGGGGAATGGGAGCGGCGGCTGGCCACCGTTCGCGTCCAGGGCGGCGCCCCCGCCCTGCGCCGCACCTTCTACTCCTCGCTCTACCGCTCGTTCCTCGCGCCGAACGTCGGCGGCGACGCCGACGGCCGCTACCTCGGCTGGGACCGCCGGGCCCACCGCGCGCGGGGCTTCACCTACTACCAGAACTGGTCCCTGTGGGACACCTACCGCACCCAGGCCCAGCTCCTCGCCCTGCTCGCGCCCCACGAGGCCCGGGACATGGCCCGGTCGGTGGTGCAGGTGGACGAGGACGGGGGCTGGCTGCCGAAGTGGGGCTACGGGCCGGTCGAGACGAACGTCATGAGCGGCGACCCCGTCACCCCGTTCCTGACCACCGCCTACCAGATGGGCCTGCTCAAGGGCTTCGAGGAGCGGGCTTACCGGGCGCTCAGGAAGAACGCCGACGGTGTGCCGCCCGCCGGTTACCCGGGCATCGGCCGGGAGGCCAACGCCGAGTACATCGCACGAGGGTTCGCGCCCTACGTCTGGAACCGCCCGCTCGCCAAGATGGGCGACTCCGACTACCACCACGGCGCCTCCGTCACCCTGGAGTACGCCCTCGCCGACGCGGTGCTCGCCCAGATGGCCCGCGGCCTCGGGCACCGCGCGGACGCCGACCGCTACGCCGCCCGCGCCCGCAACTACCGGACCGTCTTCGACCCCGCGACCGGCTTCTTCCGCCCCCGTGACGCCTCCGGAGCCTTCACCGGCACGCTCGACCCGGCCCGCGCCCCGGCTTCCACGAGGGCACGGCCTGGCAGTACCAGTGGCTGGTCCCGCACGACCTGCCCGGCGTGGTCCGCCTGATCGGCGGCGAACGCGCGGCCAACGACCGCCTGGACGCCTTCTTCGCCTACGACCGGCTGCTGGCCGACCCCGGGCGCACCGCCCGCGAGGTGTGGGTGCACGGCGACGCGTACGCCTACTACAACGCCGACAAGTACAACCCGATGAACGAGCCCGACCTCGTCGCGCCCTACACGTACCTGTCCACCGGCCAGCCGTGGAAGACCACGGACGTCGTGCACGCGGCGCTGACCCTGTTCACCGACGGACCCACCGGCATGACCGGCAACGACGACCTGGGGACCATGTCCGCCTGGAACGTCCTGTCCTCCATCGGGCTCTTCCCGATCCAGCCCGGCTACGACACCTGGGGCCTGTCCACGCCGGTGTTCGACCGGGTCGACCTCACCCTGGACCGCCGCTACTGGCCCGGTGGACGGCTCACCGTGACCGCCCCCGGCACCTCGGCCGCCGAGCGCTACATCCAGGGCGTCCGCACCGACGGGACCCCGCACGCGCGGACCTATCTGCGCACGGACGCGCTGCGCTCCCTGCGCACGCTCGCGTTCACGGTCGGCCCGCGCCCGTCGGAGTGGGGTACGGCGCCCTCGGCCGCGCCCCCCGTCCTGAGGTGACCTCGGCCGACCTCGGCCGTCTCACGAGTCCCGCCCCTCTCCGCGGGCGGGACTTAATCTGCCGTTAACTGTCCGTAGCACGGTCGTACTTGACCGTAATCGCTCCTCGGGGATTGACTTCTGGTTCACCCCGTCGTCGACGTGCGAGGCAACCCTTGACCTCCGACCCGCTCGCCCCCCTCGACCTGGCCTTCTGGAACATCGAGTCCGATCGGCATCCGATGCACCTGGGCGCGCTCGGCGTGTTCGCCGCGCACTCGCCCACCGCGGGCGCCCACGCGGCCGACCTGCTGGCCGCCCGCGCCGCCGCCGAGCCCGGTCTGCGCATGCGCATCCGGGACACCTGGCAGCCGCTCGCGTTCGGCGGCGCCACCCGCGAACCCGTCCCGGACTTCGACCCGCTGGACCACGTGCGCCTGCACGCGCCGACCGCCGACTTCCACGCGGTCGCGGGCGGGCTGATGGAACGTCCGCTGGAGCGGGACCGCCCGCCGTGGGAGGCGCACGTGCTGCCCGGCGAGGACGGCGTCTCCTTCGCCGTGCTGTTCAAGTTCCACCACGCCCTCGCCGACGGGCTGCGCGCGCTGAAACTGGCCGCCGGCGTGCTGGACCCGGTCGACCTGCCCGAGCGCGCCCCGCGGGCCGTCGAACCGGCGCGCGGCCCGCTCTCCGACGTCCTGTCCGACGTGCGCAGACTGCCCGGCCTGATGCCCGGTCTGGTCCGGGGCGCGCTGTCCGACGTGGGCCGGGCCCTGGACATCGGCGCCTCGCTCGCCCGCTCCACCCTCGGCATGCGCCCGTCGTCCGCGCTGACCTCGGCACCCAGCGGCACCCGCCGCACGGCCGGGGTGGTCCTGGACATCGACGACGTGCACCGGGTCCGCAAGAGCGCCGGCGGCACCGTCAACGACGTGCTCATCGCCGTCGTCGCCGGTGCGCTGCGCCGCTGGCTGGACGCGCGCGGCGAGGACACCGACAACGTGGCGCCCCGCGCCCTCATCCCGGTCTCCCGGCGGCGCCCGCGCACCGCGCACCCACAGGGCAACCGGCTCTCCGGGTACCTGATACGGCTTCCGGTCGACGACCCCGATCCGCTGCGCCGGCTCGACACCGTTCGCACGGCGATGGTCCGCAACAAGGACGCGGGGCCGAACCGGGGCGCCGGCGCGGTCGCGCTGCTCGCCGACCACGTACCGGCCCTCGGCCACCGGCTCGCCGGGCCGCTGGTCGGCCAGGCCGCGCGGCTGTGGTTCGACATCCTGGTCACCAGCGTGCCGCTGCCGGGCTGGGGCTGCGGCTGGGCGGCCACGAGCTGACCGAGGTGTATCCGCTGGCCCCGCTCGCGCCCGGGCAGTCGCTGGCGGTGGCGATCTCGACGTACCGGGGGCACGTGCACTACGGCCTGGTCGCCGACGCCCGGGCCGTGCCCGACCTGGACGTGTTCGCCCGCGCGGTGTCGGAGGAGGTGCGCGACCTGCTCACGGTGTGCGACGTCTGAGGACCGGGCCAGGGGCGCCGAGCCACGCCCCGGGCCCGCCCCGACGGCGGCCCCTCGGCGGGGCGCTGCCGGGCGACGGGGTGGGCGGCGGGCGTCGTCGCAGTTCAGCGGGGTGGGACGGTCGCCGAGAGACGGGCCCGGGGAGCGGTTTGGCCGTAGGGTGTGCCGCTACGTAAAATTCCCCGTTCGAAAGCGGGCGCGAGTCGGAGCGCTGCGCGGGTGATCAGGGAAGCGGCAGCGCGATGACGGTGACAGAGGACGGTTCCGTGTCCATGGAGGCAGCCATGGCCGTCCCACGGACGCATCCATGGAAGAGGTGGTCCACGGACCCGGTATCGACCCCGAGCGGCTGGCCGTCTGCCTGAGCGTGCTCGAGGAGCTCGACCGGCTCGACGTCGACCACCCCGACGCGATAACGGTGCGCCGGGCCACCTCGCACATCTACCGCACGGTCAAGCAGCGCCGCCGCCAGGAGCGCCGCGCCGCCAAGACCGCGCACGACCGCGCGGTCACCGAGGCCACCGCCACCGGTTCCGCCGAGCGGATCGACGACGAGACCGAGGGCATCCTGCCCTCCTCCAAGACCGACGAGGGCCGGATCGCGGGCATCCTCCAGCGCCCCCGCTCCTGCTACGTCTGCAAGCAGCGGTACACCGAGGTCGACTACTTCTACCACCAGCTCTGCCAGAGGTGCGCCGACGAGAACCGGGCCAAGCGGGACGCCCGCGCCGACCTCACCGGCAAGCGCGCCCTGCTCACCGGCGGCCGGGCCAAGATCGGCATGTACATCGCGCTCCGGCTGCTGCGGGACGGCGCGCACACGACCGTCACCACCCGCTTCCCCAAGGACGCCATCCGCCGCTTCAAGGCGATGGAGGACTCGGCGGACTGGCTGCACCGTCTCGAGGTCGTCGGCATCGACCTGCGCGACCCGGCGCAGGCCGTGGCCCTGGCCGAGCAGGTCGCCGAGGCGGGCCCGCTCGACATCCTCATCAACAACGCCACGCAGACCGTGCGCCGCCTGCCCTCCGCGTACGCCGCCCTGGTGGACGGCGAGAGCGCGCCGCTGCCCGCCGGTGAACTGCCCTCCCACCACGTCATCGGAGCCTTCAACTCCGGCGCCGTCGACGGCATAGCCGCGCTGCCCGTCGGCACCAGCGGCCTGGACGCGCAGAAGGTCGCTGACCTCGCCCTGGTGGCGGGCAACGCCAGCGTGGCCCGCCACCTCGACGGCACCGCCATCGACGCGGGCGGCCTCGTCCCCGACGTGGTCGACACCAACACCTGGGTGCAGACCATCGAGCAGATCTCCCCGGTGGAACTGCTGGAGACCCAGCTCTGCAACTACACGGCGCCGTTCATCCTGATCAGCAAGCTGCGCCCGGCCATGGCCGAGGCGGCGCGGCGGGCGGGACGCGGGCGCGCCTACGTCGTCAACGTCTCCGCGATGGAGGGCGTCTTCAGCCGCGGCTACAAGGGCGCCGGGCACCCGAACACCAACGCCGCGAAGGCGGCCATGAACATGGTGACGCGGACCAGCGCCCAGGAGATGTTCGACACGGACGGCATCCTGATGACCGCCGTCGACACCGGCTGGATCACCGACGAGCGTCCGCACTACGAGAAGCTGCGGCTGGCCGAGGCCGGCTTCCACGCGCCCCTGGACCTGGTCGACGGCGCGGCCCGGGTGTACGACCCGATCGTGCGCGGCGAGGCGGGCGAGGACCTGTACGGCGTCTTCATGAAGGACTACGCGCCCGGCAAGTGGTGAGCCCGCGCGCGCGGCGACCGAATGCACCCACTCGGACTCGAAGGCATGTTCGAACGGTAGGCCGAGTGGGTGATTCGTTTGGGGCGGCGAGTGATGCGGTTTGTGGCAGACGGCCGCATATTGAGAGGCATTGGGGGGTCGGACGACTCCCGATAGTTACACCTTGTTTGCACTCCCTATCGAGCGGCGGTCCGCTCATTTGGTTAATCTGGACGGCGCGGACAGCAGTACCGGGTCCCACCCACACCCATCGTCCGTACCGGCGCCACCGCGTCCGAACTGGCCTTCCATCCAGACCCGAGCGGGCACGAGTGCCGGAGCGCAGCTGTGCGGTATGCCCCGAGGGTGAGCCCGACACATAAGGAGTGCGCGGTGACACCGGAGACGACGAATCTCGACGAACGTCCCAAGGAACGCGGCGAGCGCGCCGGCCGGCGCGCCGGGGAACTCGGCAGCCTCGACGTGTGGGCCCGGTCGGCGCCCATCCGTCTCGCGGGGTACGAGGAAGACCTCGCCGAACCCCACATCCTGCCCAGCGTGGACTGACCGCCGGGCCAGGCCACCGAGGTCATCGCGGCTGTGGGCGTGACAGGGTCACGCCCACAGCGACACCGATACGGAAAAGCCGGCCCCGGGGCCGGCTTTCCGGCTGGATCAGACCCCGTCCGCCGGGTCCGGCAGCGGTGCCGTACGGGACCACGGGCGCAGTGTCTCCAGCTCCTCCGCCAGTGCCAGCAGATCCGCCTCCCGGCCCGGCCGTGCCACGAGCTGTACGGCGCAGGGGCGCCCGAGGGCAGCGTGCCGAAGGGAACCGACATCGCCGGCCACCCGGTCAGGTTCCACGGCGGGGTGAACGGCGAGTAGGCGGTGTTCGCCAGGATGTTGCGCAGCCAGCCGCGCTCGTGCCACGGGGCGGCCCGGGGGAGCGGCGGGCGAGGGTCGGGGTCAGCAGCACGTCGTGCTCGGTGAGGAACGGGGTCAGCCGGGCGCGCAGGCGCTCCCGCTCGTCCCCGGAGCGGACCGACCGGACGAAGCGGCGGCCCACGGCCGCGTGCACCCGGGTCCGCCGGGCCAGCAGCGCCGGGTCGAGGCCCTCCGCGTCCACCGCCGTACCCGCCGTCCAGTGCCGCAGCGAGGTCACGCCGAGGGAGAGCGGATAGGGCGGCTCCGCGCGCCGGACCCGGTGTCCGGCCCCGGCCAGCGCCCCGGCCGCCTCCCGGACCGCCATCGTGTACGGCCGGCTCACGCTCACCCCGCGAGCGGGCTGCGCAGGGCGACGGCGATACGGAGCGGCGTGCGCTCCGTACGCCCGGCGAGCCCGTCGTCCGCGAGGACCGACAGCATCAGCCGCAGGTCCCCGACCGTGGTGGCCAGCGGGCCGTTCTCCGACATGCCGAACCAGTCGCCGTTGCCGATCCCGGCCGGCACCACCCCGTGCCCGCCTTCAGGGTGACCAGCCCGCAGTTGGCCGCCGGAATGCGCAGCGAGCCCATGCCGTCGTTGCCGAGCGCCAGCGGTACCAGGCCCGCGGCCACGGCCGCCGCGCTGCCGCCGGAGGAGCCGCCCGCCGTGCGGGTGAGGTCCCAGGGGTTGCGGGCGGTGCCGTGGACGCCCTCGGTGGTGCCGAAGACGCACAGCTCGGGCACGTTCGTCAGGCCCACGACCACGGCGCCGGCCGCCCGCAGACGGGCCACCGTCACATGGTCCTCGGCGGCCGGTTCGTCCGGTGTCGCGGCGGAGCCGTTGCGGTGCGACTCGCCGCGCACCGCCAGGTTGTCCTTCACCGCCACCGGCACCCCGGCGAGCGGCAGACCGGCCAGGCCGTCCCGCGCCCCACCTCGTCCGCCTCCGCCAGTGCCGCCTCGGCCCGCACGGTGCGGAAGGCCCCGATCCGGCCGTCGAGCCGCTCGATCCGCGCGAGATGCTCCGCCACCACCTGCCGCGGCGTGACGTCCTTCTCGCGTACGGCCGCGGCGATGTCGGCGGCGGTCCGGCCGGCCCAGCTGGTCACGGGCACTCCCTGGCTACTCGTCGGTATGAATCAAGCGCGCAGGGAGAACTGTGCACGCTCGGGCGCGGCGCGTCGAGAGGCCGGACCGGGCCGCCGCCCCGGCGGGCCGGGAGCGGCTGGGACGCGGTCACTGCTCGTCGAAGGTCTCCGGGGCGACGGCGGCCCGGACGCCGCTCACGCCGGGGATCGTGACGAAGGCGTAGCTTCCCCCGTCAGGGGCGTCACCGGCCCCCGCCGCCGGGGGCGCGCCGTGCCCGCCGACCGGGGAGGTGGACGCCGACGCCGTGCTGCCGCGTCCGGTGAGCCGGGGCACCGGCACTCCCACCGACCGCGCCGCCCCGCCGTCCAGCAGTGCCATCAGCTCCCGTGCCGCGGTCCGGCCGAACTCGGCGCTGTCGCGGGACAGGGCGGACAGCCGCGGCGTGACCATGCGGCACAGGGCGGAGTCCTCCCAGGAAACCACCGAGACGTCCCGCGGCACCCGGAAGCCGAGTTCGGCCGCCGCGGCCAGACCCGCCACCGCCATCACGTCGTTGTCGTAGATCAGGGCGGTCGGGGGCGGTGACCCGCCGAGGACCCTGCGGGTCACCGCGGCGCCCTCCGCGTCGGAGTAGTCGGTGGTCACCGAACGGACCCCGGTGAGCCCACGGCGCTCCGCCTCCGCGCGCAGGGTCGCGATCCGGCGCTGGGTGTGGGCCAGCCCGGGCAGCCCCGCGATGTGCACGATCCGGCGGTGCCCCAGCGCCGCCAGCTCGTCCACCACCGACGCCATCGCGCCGGCGTCGTCCGCCCAGACCGTGGAAAGACCCGGATGCCGGCCGCCGGGCGCGCCGCCGATGACCACGGCGGGCAGGCCGAGTTCGTCCAGGAGACCGGGGCGCGGGTCCTCGGCCCGCGGGTCGACCACCAGGACGCCGTCCACCCGGTGCTCCGCCCACCAGCGCCGGTACACCGCGCACTCGTCGGCCACGTCCCGGGCCACCTGGAAGAGCAGGCCCAGATGACGCTCGGCCAGCACCTCCTGGATGCCGGACACGAGGTGCAGGAAGAAGGAGTCGACGCCCAGCGTGTCCGCGGGCCGGGCCAGCACGAAACCGACCGTCGCCACCCCTCGCCGGAGAGGGCGCGGGCCGCCGTGCTGGGACGCCAGCCCAGTTGCTCGGCGACCCGGCGGACCCGGGCGCGCGTGCTCTCCGAGACCCCCGGGCGGCCGTTGAGGGCGAACGAGACCGCGCTCTCGGAGACTCCGGCGCGGCGCGCGATGTCCTTCATCGTCGGCCGGCGCGCGGGTGATCGCTTGTCCGGCAACGCTGTGCCCCTTCCCTCGACGGCCCGGTACCGGCCAACTGCTAATGCGCTTGAGTCCACTTACCCTAAAGCGCATTAGTGATCCACGGCAATGGGTGGCAAGCACCGCTCTGAACAGGGGTTTTGAGTCACTAATGTCTTTAGCGGGGACGAATCCATTGACGCGTCCCGCAAACGCTGTGCACAGTCTGGCCCGGCACCTTCTGCCACATCCCCCTGCAAAGGAGCCCAGCCGCCGTGCGCATCTCCCGCAGAACCTTCGCCGCCACCGCCGTCGCCCTCCTCCTGCCGCTGAGTGCCTGCGGCTCGGGCGGGGACGAGGGCGGCTCGACCGACGCCTCCGGCAAGGTGGAGGGCGACATCACCTTCCAGACCTGGAACCTGCGCGCCAACTTCAAGCCGTACTTCGAGGGCCTGATCGCGGACTTCGAGAAGCGGCACCCCGGCACCCACGTGAAGTGGATCGACCAGCCCGCCGAGGGCTACGCCGACAAGATCAGCGCCGACGCCGCGGGCGGCACCCTGCCCGACGTCGTCAACGTCTCCCCGGACCTGGTCGCCCCGCTCGCCAAGGCCGGGCTCGCCCTCGACCTCGACAAGTCCGCGGCCGAGTACAAGTCCGAGTACCTGCCAGGGGCCTGGGCCGGCCACCAGGTACCGGGCCTCGGCGGAACGTACGCGTTCCCCTGGTACCTGAACACCGGGCCGCTCTTCTACAACAAGGCCCTGTTCAGCAAGGCCGGACTCGACCCCGGCGCGCCGCCGAAGACCTACGGCGACCTCTTCACCGACGCCCGCCGGATCGCCGAGAAGACCGGCGGCAAGGTCGCCACGCTCGCCAACGTGCCCACCATCGAGGACTTCGGCCGGTACGGCGTGCCGCTGATGAACAAGGAGGGGACCGGCTTCGCCTTCGACGACGCCAAGGGCGTCGAACTCCTCACCGAGTACAAGCGGCTCTACGACGCCAAGGCGCTCGATCCGCAGGCGCTGACCGCCACCCCGGAGTCCTCCGGCAGGAAGTTCCTCACCCAGGCCGTCGCCATGAACCCCGGCAGCGCCCTGGACCTCGGCAACTTCAAGAAGCAGGCACCCGGCCTCTACAAGAACATCGGGATCACCGACCAGATCACCAGCACCGGGCACGCCAACATGTACGTGATGGGCGTGATGGTCAACTCCCGTACCAAGCACACCCCGACGGCCGTCGCGTTCGCGCACTTCGTCACCGACGCGCGCAACCAGATGTCCTTCGCCAAGAAGGTCGCCATCTTCCCGAGCACCGCCGGCTCCCTCGACGACCCGTACTTCACCAAGGAGGACGGCACCGACGAGACCCGGGTGCGCGTCGCCGCCGCCAAGTCGCTGAAGACCGCCGTCAACTACACGCCGGTGCTGTTCAGCGAGCAGATGAAGACCGCGCTGCGCAACGAGGTGGCCAAGGCGCTCCAGGGCAAGGAGAGCCCCAAGGCGGCCCTCGACAACGCTGTCAAGGCCTGCGACCAGCTCCTGAAGCAGCAGGGCTGAGCGGATGGCCGCACCCGCCACCTCCCGGATCCGGCGGCAACTGCCCAGCAGCCCGTGGCTGTTCGCCGCCCCGGGCTGCTGATCGCCGGCGCCTTCGTGCTCTACCCGTTCGTGTCGACCGTCGTGAACTCCTTCACCGACCGCCGCACCCTGATCCCGGGCACTTCGTGGGCCTCGCCAACTTCCGCGAGCTCCTCCACGACGACATGTTCTGGACCGGGCTGCGCAACAGCTTCCTCTACATCGCCGGTGTCGTACCCGCCCTGGTGGTCCTGCCGCTGCTGCTCGCGCTGCTGGTGCAGCGCAACATCCCCGGCATCACCTTCTTCCGGTCCGCCTTCTACACCCCGGTGGTCGCCTCCATCGTGGTCGTCGGCCTGATCTGGGTGTGGCTGCTGGACGAACGCGGCCTGGTCAACTCCCTGCTGGAGACCGTCGGCATCGGGCGGGTCGGCTTCCTCAGCGACCAGTGGCTGCTCCTGCTCAGCGCCATGGCGGTGACGGTGTGGAAGGGCCTCGGCTACTACATGATCATCTATCTGGCGGCGCTCGCGAACGTCCCGCGTGAACTGCACGAGGCCGCCGCCGTGGACGGCGCCGGAGCGGTCCGCCGCTTCCTCGACGTCACGGTGCCCGCCGTGCGTTCCACCATGGTGCTGGTCGCCGCGCTCTCCTCGGTCGCCGCGTTCAAGGTCTTCTCCGAGGTGTACCTGATGGCCGGACCCAGCGGCGGCCCGGCCGGCGAGGACACCACCCTCGTCATGCTCGTCCAGCGCACCGGCACCGGGCTGACCGGCCGGGTCGGCTACGCCTCCGCCATCTCCGTCGTGGTGTTCGCCGTCACCGTCGTGCTGATGCTCCTCGTGCTGCGCGCCGACCGGAGGGAGGAGACATGAGCGTCCTGGAGAAGACGGCGCGCACGCAGCGCACGGACCGCCCGGCCGGACCGGCCCCCACCCGGGCACCGCGGATCACCGACGAGCACGGCCGCCGGGTCCGGCCCGCCGAGCTGGTCCTGCGCTACACATTGCTGCTCGCGGTCCTCGCGCTCACCGTCGGACCCTTCCTGTGGCAGCTCTCCACCTCCCTCAAGGGCCCCACCGAGGACATCTTCGGCTCACCGCCGACGTTCCTGCCCGCGCATCCCACGCTGCACAACTACACGAGGGTCGCGGACACCGTCCCCGTCTGGGACTACGCCCTCAACTCGCTGAAGGTCGCCGCCGCGAGCGTCGTGACCAACTGCGCCGGGTCGGCCCTCGCCGGATACGCCCTGGCCCGTCTGCGCTACCGCGGCCGCGAGGCGGCGACCCTGGCCTTCGTGCTGGCGATGCTGGTGCCCGTGGAGGGCATCATCATCGCCCAGTTCACCACCATGCGGGAACTCGGCCTCAACAACACCCTCATCGGTGTCGTACTGCCCGGTTCGGTCGCGGCGATGAACGTGCTGCTGATGCGCAACGCCTTCCGCAACCTGCCGTACGAGATCGAGGAGGCCGCCTACGTCGACGGCGCGAACGTCTGGCAGCGGTTCTGGCGCATCGCGCTGCCGGCGGTGAAGGGCACCCTCGCCGTCGTCGCGATCTTCGCCTTCATGGGCGCCTGGGACGACTTCCTGTGGCCGCTCGTCGTGCTCAGCGACCCCGACAGGTTCACCCTGACCATCGGCCTCAACTATCTGCACGGCACCTTCGCGAACGACGAACGGCTGGTCGCCGCCGGCACCGTCATCGCCGTCGCCCCGCTCATCGCCCTCTTCGCCTGCCTGCAGCGGTACTTCTTCCGCGGGTCGGCGAGGGCGCCGTCAAGGGCTGACCGCACCGCCGAAGGCCGCCCGCCCCCGTACTCCCCGCCAAGGACACCGTATGCCCCCTGCCGTGCGCTTCGGCGTCAACTACACCCCGAGCGAAGGCTGGTTCCACCACTGGCTCGACTTCGACCTGGACGCCGTGCGCGCCGACCTGGACGCGATCGCGGCCCTCGGCCTCGACCACATCCGCGTCTTCCCGCTGTGGCCCTACTTCCAGCCCAACCGCACCCTGATCCGCCCCCGCGCCGTGGCCCAGCTGGTGGCGCTCGCCGACGCCGCCGCCGAACGCGGCCTGGACGTCAACGTGGACGGGCTGCAGGGCCACTTGAGCAGCTTCGACTTCCTCCCCGCCTGGACCCGCACCTGGCACCGGCGCAACCTCTTCACCGACCCGGACGTGGTCGACGGCCAGGCCGACTACCTGCGCACCCTCGCCACCGCCCTGGCCGGCCGGCCCAACTTCATCGGCATGACCATCGGCAACGAGGTCAACCAGTTCGCCGCCGGGCCCCACCCCGACCCCGACCGGATCACGGCGGAGCAGGCCGAGCGGTGGCTGGGCACCCTGCTCGCCGCCTGCGCCGAGGGCGCCCCCGGCAGGCTCCATCTGCACGCCTCTTACGACGCCGCCTGGTACCAGGACGACCAGCCCTTCACACCGGGGCACTCGGCCCGGCTCGGTGCCGTCACCGCCGTCCACTCCTGGGTGTTCAACGGCACCGCACAGCGCCACGGCCGCACCTCCGTACCGGCCGAGCACCACGCCGCCTACCTGGTCGAGCTGAGCAAGGCCTGGGCCGAGGAGCCGCACCGGCCGGTCTGGCTGCAGGAGGTCGGGGCGCCTGCGCCCCTGGTGCCCGCCGAACACGCGGCCGCCTTCACCGAGGCCACCGTGGCCGGCGCGCTGGACTGCCCGGACCTGTGGGGCATCACCTGGTGGTGCGCGTACGACGTCTCGCGCGACCTCGCCGACTTCCCCGAACTCGAGTACGGGCTGGGCCTGTTCACCAACGACCGCAGACCCAAGGACATCGCCCGCGTGCTGGCCGGCGCCGCCCGCGGGCCCCGCACCGCCCCGGCGGTGCGCACCACGGCCCTCGCCGTACCCGCCGACCCCGGCCGCCGCTCCCGCTGCGCACCCGGCGGTCCCGTCTTCGACGCCTTCTTCCGGCTGGTCGCCGACGGCGCCCGCCCCACCACCGTCCTCGACACCCGGGCGGACGACAAGGAACACCTCGCCGCCCGCGGCATCACCGAAGTCGTCACGCCCGACCAGGTACTCCCCACCCCACCAGGAGGCCCTCGCCCGTGAAGCCCACCAGACGCGCCGTCCTGATCGCCGGCGCCGCCGCTGCCCTGCTCCCGGCGGCCCCCGCCCTCGCCGCTCCGCGAACCGGGGCCGCCGCCACCGCGCCGTACGCCTCCTACTGGTACCCGGACTCCCTGCCCGACGGCAGCCCGGGCAGCGGCGTCACCTGGCGCAGCCTGAAGGCCTGGCGCGCCGCCGACGACCCCGACCTCGCCTTCAACGCGGCGTCCGTGCCGCTCGCCGCCCGCTTCACACCCACCCCGGCCAACACCACCGCCCGCTCCGGCCAGGCCCGCGTCCAGGCCCTGGTCTCCTTCGGGCCCACCTCCGCCAACCCCTCGCAGGGGTCGCCCACCGCCGACTACTACGCCCTCACCCACTGGGCCTATCTGGACGAGCTGGTGTTCTGGGGCGGCTCGGCGGGGAGGGACTGATCCTGGCGCCGAACGCGCCGGTCGTGGACGCCGCCCACCGGCACGGCGTGCCGGTCCTCGGCAACGTCTTCCTGCCGCCCACCGCCTACGGCGGGCAGCTCCGCTGGACCCGCGACCTGGTCCAGAAGGACGCCGCGGGGCGTCATCCGCTCGCCGCGCAACTCGTCGCGGTGGCCGCGGCGTACGGCTTCGACGGCTGGTTCCTGAACGCCGAGACGGGCGGTGGGAACACCGCCCTCGGCACCGCGGTGCTGGACTTCGTGACCGAGCTGAGGACGCTCGCGGCGGCGAAGGGACAGCGGGTGACCTGGTACGACGCGATGACCGTGGACGGGACGGTGAGCTGGCAGGGCGCCCTGAACGACCGCAACCAGGCCTTCTTCCGGGCCGCCGACGACATGTTCGTCGACTTCCGCTGGAGCGCGGGCTCGCTGGCCGCCTCCGCCGCCCGGGCCGCGCGACTGGGCCGCGATCCGTACGAGCTGTGGGCCGGGGTCGACGTCGAGTCGAACGGGTCCGACTCGACCGTGAACTGGGACGCGATCGTGCCGACGGCGAAGGCGCACACCACCTCGATCGGCTTGTACCGGCCCGAATGGACCCGCGACCACCTGCCCGCCGGCCGGCGCACCCCCGAGGACTTCCACGCGGCCGACGACCGGTTCTGGACCGGCCGGTCGCTGGACCCCGCGCGGCCCGACGGCACCGATCCCTGGCGGGCGCCGGCCGTGTCGGTGGCGGACCGGTCGACGGTGACCTCGGTGCCGTTCGCGAGCGTGTTCAACACCGGGCACGGGCTGCGCTGGTACGAGGAGGGCGCCGTCACGTCGGACGCGCCCTGGAACCACCTCGGGCTGCAGGACCGGCTGCCGTCCCGGCGGTGGGTGGTGCGGACGGCGGGGCGGCGCCCGGCCGTCTCGCTCGACTTCGGCCACGCGTGGCGGGGCGGCAGCAGCGTGCTGGTGGCGGGCGAGTTCGACGCGCCGGCGGTGCTGGACCTGTACGCGACCCGGCTGCCCGTCACCGCCGGCACGGTTGTCGAGCTGACCCACCGGGCGGACGCTGGAGACGTGAACGTCGAACTGGCCGTCGCGACGAGGGAACCGGACGGCCCCGGTGCGCCACCCCCTTACACCTTCCTGCCGGTGAACCGGGTCGACGCCGCCGATGCCTGGGTGACCTCCACCGTGCGGCTGACCGGGCTGTCCGGCACGGGCACGGTCCACGCCCTGGGGGTACGCCTGACCGCGCACGGCGGCGGCCCCGTGCGCTGGCGGCTCGGCCGCGTCGCCGTCCGCGACACCGCGGGGGCACCCGCCGCACCCTCCGGCCTGCGGATCACCGCCGCCACCGGAGGCGACCTGCGCTTCGCCTGGCACGCCACGCCCCACCGGATCCCGGTCCGCCACTACGAACTGCACCGTCTCCTGCCCGACGGCACCCGCCGCTTCCTCGGCGGCACCTGCCAGCGCGCCCACTTCGTCCCCGGCCTGCGGCCGGAGCCGGGAGAGACGGCCGCACGGTTCGAACTGCGGGCGGTGGGGGAGCTGTACGACGCCTCCGCCCCCGTCACCGTCACCCACACCTGGTAGCCCGCCCGTGTCCCGCACCCGGAACCCAGCAGGGAGCACCCCGTATGCATGACGACCGCAGCCTGGTCGAAGCCCGTCTCCGGCGCGTCCTCGACGAACGCGTCCGCCCCGCCGTCCACCCCGAGTCCGTGCCGCTGCGGGTCGACGTGTGGCACGCGCCCGGAGAGCCCGTACCGGTGGCGGAGGGCCTCGCGGCCGAGCCCGAGCCGATCGAGGTGGGCGCCCGGTGGGGCGCCCCCTGGGGCACGAGCTGGTTCCGGGTGACCGGGACCGTCCCCGAGGCCTGGGCGGGCCGGACCGTCGAGGCCCTGCTCGATCTCGGATTCGACGAGAACATGCCCGGCTTCCAGTGCGAGGGCCTGGTCTACCGGCCCGACGGCACCCCGGTGAAGGGCCTCAACCCGCGCAACCAGTGGGTCCGGATCGGCGCCCCCGCCGAGGGCGGGGAGCAGGTGCGCCTGCACATCGAGGCCGCCTCCAACCCGGTCATCCTCGACTACCACCCCTTCCGGCCCACCGCGCTCGGCGACAAGGACACCGCCGGGCACGAGCCGCAGTACACGCTCACCCGCATGGACCTCGCCGTGTTCGACGAGACCGTGTGGCGGCTGGTGCAGGACCTGGAGGTGCTGGGCGAGCTGATGGCCGAGCTGCCGGAGGACTCCGCCCGCCGCCACGACGTCCTGCGCGCCGTCGACGGAGCTTTGGACCTCGTCGACCTCCAGGACGTGAACGGCACCGCGGAGCGCGCGCGAGCCCGGCTGGCCGGCGTGCTGGCCGCCCCGGCCGTACCCTCCGCCCACCGGATCAGCGCCGTCGGGCACGCGCACATCGACTCGGCGTGGCTGTGGCCGCTGCGCGAGACCGTGCGCAAGGTGGCCCGTACGACCGCCAACATGACCGCGCTGATCGAGGACGAGCCGGAGTTCGTCTTCGCCATGTCCCAGGCCCAGCAGTGGGCGTGGGTGAAGGAGCACCGGCCGGAGGTGTGGGCGCGGGTACGCAAGGCCGTGGCGGAGGGGAGGTTCGTGCCGGCCGGCGGGATGTGGGTCGAGTCGGACACCAACATGCCCGGATCGGAGGCGATGGCCAGGCAGTTCGTGCACGGCAAGAGGTTCTTCCTCGACGAGTTCGGCATCGAGAACGAGGAGGCCTGGCTGCCCGACACCTTCGGCTTCGCCGCCGGGCTCCCGCAGATCATCCGGGCGGCCGGGTCCAAGTGGCTGCTGACCCAGAAGATCTCCTGGTCGCGGACGAACAAGTTCCCGCACCACACCTTCCACTGGGAGGGCATCGACGGCACCAGGATCTTCACGCACTTCCCGCCGGTCGACACCTACAACTGCTCCATGCGGGGCGCCGAGATCGCCCACGCGGCACGGAACTTCAAGGAGAAGGGCCGGGCCCGGCACTCCCTGGCGCCCACCGGCTGGGGCGACGGAGGCGGCGGCACCACCCGCGAGATGGTCGCCAAGGCGGCCCGGCTGCGCGACCTGGAGGGCTCCGCGACCGTCGTCTGGGAGACGCCCCGGGCGTTCTTCGAGAAGGCCGAGGCCGAGTACCCCGACGCGCCCGTCTGGGTCGGCGAGCTCTACCTCGAACTGCACCGTGCCACCCTGACCAGCCAGGCCATGACCAAACAGGGCAACCGCCGCAGCGAGCACCTGCTGCGTGAGGCCGAACTGTGGGCGGCCACCGCGGCGGTGCGCACCGGATTCCCCTACCCGTACGAAGAGCTGGACCGGATCTGGAAGACGGTCCTGCTGCACCAGTTCCACGACATCCTGCCGGGCTCGTCCATCGCCTGGGTGCACCGCGAGGCCCGGGCGACGTACGAGCGGGTCGCCGCCGAGCTGACCGGGATCGTCGAGGGCGCGCAGCGCGCGCTGGCGGGCGAGGGGACGACGCCGCTGGTGTTCAACGCCGCCCCGCACGCCCGTGCCGGGGTTCCGGCCGCGGGGGCGGCGGCCGCCACGACGCGGGACGCCACGACGCTCGCGCCGCGCCCGGACGGCGGGCACGTGCTGGACAACGGCCTGCTGCGGATCGGGATCGACGCCCGCGGCCTGGTCGTCTCCGCGTACGACGTCGGGGCCGACCGCGAGGCCGTGGCCCCCGGCCGCGCGGCGAACCTGCTCCAGCTGCACCCCGACTTCCCGAACATGTGGGACGCCTGGGACGTCGACGAGTTCTACCGGAACACGGTCACGGACCTCACGGACGCCGACGCGGTGACGGCGGGCGAGGACGGCGCCTCGGTGCGGGTCGTGCGGTCCTTCGGGGCCTCACGGGTCACGCAGGTGCTGTCGCTGGCGCCGGGGGAGCGCCGGCTGCTGATCGACACCGAGGTCGACTGGCACGAGACGGAGAAGTTCCTGAAGCTGGCCTTCCCGCTCGACCTGCACGCCGAACGGTACGCGTCCGAGACCCAGTTCGGGCACGTCCACCGGCCTACGCACACCAACACCTCGTGGGAGGCGGCCAAGTTCGAGGCCTGCAACCACCGCTTCGTCCACCTGGAGGAGCCCGGCTGGGGCGTGGCGCTGGTGAACGACTCGACGTACGGCCACGACGTGACCCGCACGGTCCGTGCCGACGGCGACCGCGGTACGACGACCACGGTCCGCGCCTCCCTCCTGCGCGCTCCGCGCTTCCCCGACCCCGAGACCGACCAGGGGGTGCACCGGTTCCGGCACGCCCTGGTCCCGGTGCCGGGATCGCGGACGCGGTGCGCGAGGGCTGGCGGATCAACCTGCCGGAGCGGCGCGTCAGCGGCGCCCACGAGGTCGCCCCGCTGGTCGCGGTGGACGACGACGCGGTCGTGGTCACCGCCGTGAAGCTGGCCGACGACGGCAGCGGTGATGTCGTGGTCCGTTTCCACGAGGCCTACGGGGGCCGGGCCCGCGCCACGCTCACGGCCGGCTTCGAGGTCACCGGCGTCATGGTGACGGACCTCCTGGAACGCCCGACCGCCGAGGGCCCCGCCCCGGACCGGGACGGCGACCGGATCACCGTGCGGCTGCGGCCGTTCGAGCTGATGACCCTGCGGCTGAGCAGGCGCTGACCGGGCGCCTCGGGTCGGCGCGGCGCGACGGGCGCCGGCCCGAGGGCCGCCGGCTCGCGGGTCGGGCCGTGCCCGCGGCCACTTCCCCACCTCGCCCACGTGCGCGGCCGCCGCCGCGCGAGCGGCCTCCGGGTCGCGGGCGGCCGGGGCGCGGTCGGCCGGGGCGCGGTGGACGGCCGCGTGTCAGCGGCGGGTGCGGCGACGACGCCCTCTTCCCGGCAGCCGCGCCGGGCACGCGCCCGGAAGGTGCGGGAGGACGGCCCCTCCGGCGTCGCGGCCATCGTCGCGTTGCCCGCCGCCTTCGCGGGAGTCACCCCCGGGAGCCGTGTGCCGCCCGCGCGAGCCGTGTCGGGGGCAGGTACTCCCGGACGAACGTCCGCTCCCAGCACGCCCCGGTCGCCCGGAGCTCCCGCCAGGTGGTGTAGCGGTACCGGAAGAGGCGGGCCCGGACGAACCGGGGCGGGGTGTCCCGGGGGAAGGGGAGCGGCGCAGCAGCCGCAGGGTGTCACGGTCGTTCTCCAGCAGCCTTTCCACCAGCCGGCCGAACCAGTCGCCGGCGTAGCCCGGGGACAGCGCGGCGAACCACATCAGCCAGTCCAGGCGCAGATGGTAGGGCGCGAAGGGGCGCGGCCAGTGCCGCGGGTCACCGGGCTTGCCCCGGAACTCGTACTCCCGCCACTCGGAGTCCTCCCGCGGCGCGTCGTCCAGCGTGCCCTCGATCACGACCTCGTACCGGACCCTGCTGACGCTGCCGAACGCGCCGTAGGTGTTCACCAGGTGCAGCGGGTCGAAGGACCGGTTCATGACCTGACGCCGGGAGATCATGTTCACCACCGGGTGGTAGCTGAGGAACAGCAGCAGCGCGGCGACGGCCAGGACCAGGACCTCGTACCAGAGCGGGGCCGGGGGCACGGACGGCGCCGTCGCCGGAAGCCGCAGCGCGGACAGCGCCAGGACGATGGCGATCCAGTTCAGCCAGGCGAAGTTCCCGGACAGCACCAGCCAGAGCTGGGTGACGATCATCAGCGCGGCGGCGGCCGAGGCGACCGGCTGGGGGGTGAAGAGGAGGAAGGGCACCACGAGCTGGGTCAGGTGGTTGGCGGCCACCTCCACCCGGTGCAGCGGCTTCGGCAGATGGTGGAAGAACCAGCTCAGCGGGCCCGGCATCGGCTGGGTCTCGTGGTGGTAGTCCAGACAGGTCAGCTTGCGCCAGCACGCGTCGCCCCGGATCTTGATCAGCCCGGCCCCGAACTCCACCCGGAACAGGATCCAGCGCAGCAGGAACAGCACCACCACGGGGGCGCGACCTCGTCGTTGCCGAGGAAGGCGGCGAGGAAGCCGGTCTCCAGCAGCAGCGACTCCCAGCCGAACGAGTACCAGGTCTGCCCCACGTTCACGACCGACAGGTACAGCGCCCACGGCACCAGCCACAGCAGGATGCCGCCCCACAGCGGCAGGGCCGAGTCCACCCCGGCGAGCAGGGCCGCCGACACCGCGCAGCCCGCCCAGGCGACGGCCGCGAAGAGACGGTCCGAGTAGCGCAGATGGAACAGGCTGGGCGCCCGCCGGAACGGCACCCGCGCGGTGAACCGGGGAACCGGCAGCATGCCGCGCTCGCCCAGCAGGGGCCGGAACTGCAGGGCGGCCACCAGGAACGCGACCAGGTACACACCGGCCAGGCCCCGCTGGAGGACCAGCCTGCTCAGCCAGTAGTCGGGTGCGGTGAACCAGTCCACAACTGCGCTCCTGCCAGGGTCGAGGCCACCGCGGCGAAGGCGCCCGGTGGCGCGGGAGGCCCGTCACACCGTGTACCGCACGCCTCCGCCTGCGTAACACGGGCGGGTGAGGCGGAGGCGGACCCCACTCGAAGAATCGGGCGAATGCTGGCAAGGTGGGCCCATGGCTGATCGGGGAGCGAGCGCCCTGTCTCTCCCGGAGGACTGGTCCGCCCACCCGGACCCGATCCTGGCGCTCAACAACATGGGCAGCTTCGACTGGGACCTGGACACCGGTCTGTTCAGCATGGACGCCCAGGCCCACGAGATCTTCGACATGCACCCCGACGAGTACGACGGCCGCCCCGAGACCCTCGCCGTACGGGTGCCGCCCGCCGAGGCGCACCGCCTGGATACGCTGGTGGCCCTCGCCATCAAGGACGGCCGGGAGAACTACGGCGCCTACTTCCGCGTCCGCCGCCGCGACGGCAGCCTGCGGTGGACCCACACCCAGGGCTACATACGGCGGGACGGGACCGGCCGGCCGCGCCGGATCATCGGGATCGTCCGGGACGCCACCGAGGAGCTCATCGAGAGCGCGAACCGCCAGGACGCCGCGGCCCTGGACGCCGCGCGGCGCGAGCAGACCAACGTGGTCCAGATCGCCACCGCCGCCCTCGCCCACGCCCGCACCGTGCAGGACGTCATCGACGTCGTCACCGACACCCACGGACTGACCCTGCTCGGCTCCAGGAGCCTGGTCCTCGGCCTGGTCGAGGCGGGCCGCATCCGGCTGGTCGCCGAGGGCCCCGCGGGCAGCTTCGTACCCGGCACCCGGGTCACCCGGATAGACGAGCCGTACCCCATGAGCGAGGCGGTGCGGACCCTCAGCCCGTGCTTCATCGAGTCACCGCAGGAGTTCGCCGAGCGCTTCCCGCTGCTGTGGCCGCACATCACCGGCCTGCGGATCACCTCGGCCGCCTATCTGCCGCTGATCGCCCAGGCCCGCCCGATCGGCGCGATGGGCCTGCTCTACGACGACCGGCGCGGGTTCTCCCCCGAGGACCGCAACGTACTCGTCGCCCTCGGCAGCAGCATCGCGCAGAGCCTGCAGCGGGCCATGCTCTACGAGCAGGAGAAGGACCTGGCCCAGAGCCTGCAGCAGGCCATGCTGCCCCGCACCATCCCCAGCGTGCACGGCGCCGACGTCGCCGTCCGCTACCGCGCCGCCGCCGTCGGCGGCACTCTCGGCCGGGACATCGGCGGCGACTGGTACGACCTGATCCCGCTGCCCGGGGGCACCCGCTCCGCGGGCGGCCGCGTCGGCGCGGTCATCGGCGACGTGCAGGGCCATGACACCCACGCGGCCGCCGTGATGGGCCAACTGCGGATCGTGCTGCGCGCCTACGCCGCCGAGGGCCACACCCCGGCCACCGTCATGGCCCGCGCCTCCGTCTTCCTGCGCGAACTCGACACCGACCGCTTCGCCACCTGCCTCTACGCCGAGGCCGACCTGTCCACCGGGGTCGTCCAGGTGGTCCGCGCCGGGCACATCGACCCGCTGGTCCGGTACGCGGACGGCACCTGCCGCCGCGTACCGGTCGAGGGCGGTCTGCCGCTGGGGCTGTCCGCCGAGTTCGGCCGCCTGGAGTACCCCGTCTCCACCCTCGAACTCGATCCCGGCGACACGCTCCTGCTGTGCACCGACGGGCTCGTCGAGCAGCCCGGCGCCGATCTCGACGACGGCGTACGCGCCCTGACCGACCTCATCGCCGAGGGCCCGGAGGACGTGCGCGCGCTGGCCAACCGGCTGATAGAGGAGGCGGAGGAACGCGGCGGCGACGACGACGTGGCGCTGCTCCTGCTGCGCCGCCGCGCCCTGGAGACCCCGCGGGCCGGGGGCCGGTTCCAGCAGCACGTGGCACCGGGCGACCCCGAGGCGCTCCGCCAGGCCCGGCACCTGATCCGCGCCGCCGTCCGGGGCTGGGGCGCCCGGGACCGGGCCGACGAGATCGAACTGGTCGCCGACGAGCTGATCACCAACGCGCTGATGCACACCGAGGGCGCCGCGATCGTCACCCTGCGGGTCCTCGAGGGCAGCGACCGGCGGCTGCGGGTCGAGGTCGAGGACTCCTCCAGCGCCCTGCCGCGCCGCCGCGACGCGGGGGAGAACGGTGTCTCCGGCCGCGGGCTGCTCCTCGTGGACCGGCTCGCCGACGTGTGGGGCGTGGAGGCGCGCGGCGGCGGCAAGGCCGTGTGGAGCGAGTTCCGGGTGCCGAAGCGCTCCGCCGCGTGACCGGCGAGGCGTTGTCGGCACCGGATGGCACTCTGGAACCATGCCGGAACTGCCCGAGGTAGAAGCGCTGAAGGACTTCCTCACCGAGCACCTGGTCGGCCGACGGGTGGTCCGGGTGCTGCCGGTCGCCATCAGCGTCCTGAAGACGTACGACCCCCCGGTCACCGCGATCGAGAACAGCGAGGTCACCGCCGTGCGCCGGTACGGCAAGTTCCTCGACCTGGCGACGGGCGACGGGCTGCACCTGGTGACCCACCTGGCCCGCGCGGGCTGGCTCCAGTGGCGGGACCGGCTGCCCGACGGCCCGCCCCGCCCCGGCAAGGGCCCGCTCGCGCTGCGCGTCGCGCTGGAGACGGGCGAGGGCTTCGACCTCACCGAGGCCGGCACCCAGAAGCGGCTCGCGGTGTACGTGGTCCGCGATCCGCAGGAGGTCCCGGGCGTCGCCCGGCTCGGCCCCGACCCGCTCGCCGCGGACTTCGACGCGGACCGCCTCGCCGCCCTGCTGAAGGACGAGAGACGGCAGCTCAAGGGCGCGCTGCGCGACCAGTCCCTGATCGCGGGCGTCGGCAACGCCTACAGCGACGAGATCCTGCACGCCGCGCGGATGTCGCCGTTCAAGCTCGCCGCGTCCCTGACCCCGCAGGAGACCGGGCGGCTCCACGAGGCACTGCGCGCCACCCTCACCGAGGCGGTCGAGCGCTCGCGCGGCCTTGCCGCCGGACGGCTGAAGGCGGAGAAGAAGAGCGGCCTGCGGGTCCACGGCCGCACCGGGGAACCCTGCCCGGTCTGCGGCGACACCATTCGCGAGGTCTCCTTCGCCGACTCCTCGCTCCAGTACTGCCCGACCTGCCAGACGGGCGGCAAGCCGCTGGCCGACCGCAGACTCTCCCGGCTGCTGAAGTGAGGCGGCCCACCCGCCGGGGGAGGGGCCCGGCCCCGCCGGGACGGCGCTCTAGTGCTGCGACCGGAAAGGTTCACCGGCTCGCGACGCCCGGCACGGCTCCCCCACTCTCGGCTTCGCTCGAGCGGGAGGGGCCCCCACCGCCGCGTTGTCGCATCACCCGAGTACATCCGGTACACGGGCCATGCTCCGCCTTGCGATGCACCGCACCGGACGCCGCGAGCTTCCCGGCAAACCTTTCCGGCCACAGCACTAGCGGGGCGTGAGCGACACCAGCGGATGTCCGTCCGTGGTGCGCACGTCGTAGCGGGCGATCTGGTCCGGATGCATCGTGGAGCCGGCCATGGTCGTGGTCGTCCCGCTCTCGTGGGCGCCTACCGTCCAGCCGGACACCGTCTGCTCCGAGCCGTCGCGGCCGACGACCACGAGCCGGCAGGAGTGCGGCCCGGAGCCGTCCTTCACGTCCAGCCGCATCCGGCTGCCGAGATCCCCGTCCTCCGTGGTCACCTGCGCCCACACCCCGGTGCCCGGATCGGTCGCCGCGGTCACCCGGGCGGCCGTGTCCCCGTGCGCGGAGTGCAGCACGACCCCCGTTCCGGCCACGGCCAGCACGACCGAGGCGGCCAGGCCGTACAGGAAGCGGCGGCGCCGGCCGCGGTGCCGGAGCGCCAGTTCGCCCAGCAGCCGGTCCAGCAGCCGGGCACCCGGCTGGGCCACGGGGTTCACGAAGCGCGGGGTGGCCCGGCGGTACAGCATCAACTGCCGTGCGGCGGGACCGAATTCGGTCACCTGTGCCGCGCACCGGGGCACTCCACGAGGTGGTCCTCGAAGCGGAAGGCCTCCGCCTCGTCCAGCACGCCGAGCGCGTACGCGCCGACGTCGCGATGCCTTTCCAGGGACCTCATGCCGAATCCTCGTGCCGATGGGTGCGGGTGGGGTTACTCCGTGCTCCCATCCGTACGCACCCGACAACCGAATCACTCAAGGCGCACACCGAATCGTGACCAAGAGATTCGGAGCGGTCCGCCCGCGGATTGGTGCGATTTTCAGAAAACCTCAGGAACTCGCCATTCGCAGGCCGGGCCCGGTCCCCGGGCCTCAGAACAGGTGGATGGCGAGATGGCCGAGGGCAGTCCGAGCCGCCAGGCGGGAGTCCACACCTTGGGCCCGTCGTCCTCGCCGAACAGCGTGCCACCGCCCGGCACCGCGTCCAGATCGGGCGCGAGCAGCTCGGTCTCCTCCAGCCAGCGCCAGGCGTCGGCGGCCAGCGCGAGGTCGGGTGAGGGGCGGAGGCCAGTGACTCCTCGGCGGCCAGCTCGGCCATCCGCAGACCCACCCACTCCTGCCACTGCTGGTCGTACGCCGTCAGCGACAGCCAGTTCTCCAGCTGCGAGATCACCCGGATGCCGGAGAGCTCGCCGTCGGTGTCGGAGAGGAAGACCGTCAGCGCCAGGGCGTCCCGCCCGGCCCGGAACTCGAAGGACGTCGGCGGCATCAGATCGCCGGTGCGCAGCAGCTCGTCGGCGATGTACTCGGCGTACAACCAGGCCATCGGGACGGCCAGTTCACCGCCTACGCCGTCGCTGCCGTCGGTGCTCCCATGACCTCTGTGCGGCATCCCTTCCCGCCTTCCTCCGGTGCGTGCGCCTCGCCGGAACCTCCGGGCCCGCCCATGGGCCCGGCCCCCGTCCGGAAACCCGGATGAGGACAGCTGATTGCCCCAACGGGGTTCTCAGCAAGGCGCTTTACCGAGGTTTGACCCGGCGGCCGGTTTCACCGCAGGTCGGCCGCATAACCCGGAAGGACCCCGCGCAGGGCGCGCAACGCGTAATACGCGCGGGACTTCACGGTACCGGGTGGAATGCCCAGGGTCCGCGCGGCCTCCGCCACACTGGCCCGCGGAAATACACGAGTACCAGTACGTCACGGTGGGCCGGCGTGAGTGTCTTCACAGCCTCCCGGACGTCCAGCGTCGCGGCGGCCCGCTCGGCGTGGTCCGCGGTCACCCGGGCGTTCTCCGGCACCTCGTCGCCGACCTCGGGCGGCCGCGCCCGGCGGGCCCGCCGCGCGTCGATGGCGAGCCGCCGGGCGACGGTGAGCAGCCAGGGCCGTACCGAGTCGAAGTCGGCCGCGTGCAGCGCCTCCGGATGCTGCCAGGCGCGCACCAGGGTCTCCTGCACTAGGTCCTCGGCGCGCTGCCGGTCTCCGTCGCTCAGCCTCAGCAGCAGCGCGAAGAGGGGGCCGCCGTGCTCGCGCTGCAGGGCGGCGAGCTCGTGCTCGGCGGTCGTCGTCCCGTGGGGAAGTGAGGTTCCGGCCGTCATGGCGGTATGGCAGCGCAGGGCGCCGCCGGAGGACAGGGGGCGCGCGCCGCTCTGCGACGGACGGTCCGATCGCGTCGGTGAGCGGTCGCGCGAGCGGTGCGCACACCGGCGCGGGTGGCACCGGATGGCCTAATTCCGGTGGCGCGTTTGTTTGCGCCGGGAGCCGGATTCATACCCATATGCCGTCAAAGACTTGTCGGTGAACGAGACGTCCGCAATGACGACGACGCTGGGGTGAAGCGATGATCGCACGCAGGCATCAGGTGGCGCTGGCGCTGACCGCCCTGCTCGCCGCCGGGCCGCCTGCCTGAATCAGGAGCGGCAGGAGCCCGTCGCGGCGGGCCGCCCGGCACCGGCACCGCCGGTCGCCCGCGCGGTCACGCTCGTCGCCTCCGGCGACGTGCTCCCGGACCGCTCCGTAGCCGACCGGGCGGCCTACGACGCCGGCGGCCACGGCCACGACTACCGCCCGATGCTCTCGGCGGTGGAACCCCTCGTGCACGGGGCCGATCTGGCGCTGTGCCACCTGGAGACCGTCACCGGCGACGGCACCGCGGACGCCGTCTCCCCGCCGCAGCTCGCCGCCGGCCTCGCCGCGACCGGTTACGACGGCTGCGCCACCGCCTCCGAGCGCGCCCTGGACGACGGCGCCGCGGGCATCCGGCGCACCCTGGACACCCTGGACCGGGCCGGCCTGCGGCACACCGGGACCGCCCGCACCGAGGCCGAGTCCCGCTCGGTCACCCTGTACCGTGCGGGCCTGGCCAGGATCGCGCACCTGTCGTACACCTACGGCACCGACGGCCGGCCGCTCCCGTCCGGGCAGCCCTGGGCCGTCAACCCGCTCGACGCCGACCGGATCGTCTCCGACGCCCGCGCCGCCCGGGTGGCGGGCGCCGACCTGGTCGTCGTCTCCGTGCACTGGGGCACCCAGTGGCAGGACGCCCCGGACCGGGCCCAGCTCGCCCTGGCGACGGCCCTGACGGCCGCGGAGACCGGCGGCCGCCGCGACATCGACCTGCTCCTCGGCACCCACGCCCACGTCCCGCAGGCCTACCAGAAGGTCAACGGCACCTGGGTGGTCTACGGCCTCGGCGACCAGATCGCCGGCGAGATGTTCAACGACAGAGGCGTCCGGGACTCGCGGGGCAACGAGTCCACCACCGCCCGCTTCACCTTCGCCCCGCCCGCCGTCCCCGGCGACCGCTGGCGGGTCACCAAGGCCGAGTTCGTCCCGCAGATGTACGACGTCGACGCCGGGCGGGTCGTCGACCTCAACCGGGCCATCGCCGGCGGCGCCGAGCTGGACGGGGTGCGCGACCGCATCCGGGACGTGGTCCTCAGCCGCGGAGCCGCCGGGGACGGCCTGGTCATGGCGGACTGATCAGCCGGCCGGCCGGCGCTCGGCCAGCACCGAGCGCCGGTAGGAGTAGCCGAAGTAGATCACGCAGCCGATCAGGAACCACACCGCGAAGCGCACCCAGGTCTGCCACTGCAGGAACGTGATCAGCCAGATGGAGAAGACGACCCCGAGCGCCGGTACGAACGGCATCCACGGGGTGCGGAAGCCGCGCGGGAGGTCCGGCTGCCGGTAGCGCAGCACGATGACCGCCGTGCACACCACCACGAACGCCAGCAGGATGCCGATGTTGGTCAGCTCCGCCGCCTCGCCGATCGGGATGAACCCGGCGATGAGCGCCGACGCCCCGCCGACGATCCAGGTCACCCGGGTCGGCACGTGCCGGGTCGGGTGGGTCTTGGCGAACCACCGGGGCAGCAGCCCGTCCCGGGACATCGAGAACCACACACGGGTCACGCCCAGCATGAACGTGAACATGACGGTGAGGATGCCGATGATCGCGCCGACCGCGATCACGTCGGCCAGCCCGCTCAGCCCGACCGACTTGAACGCCGTGGAGAAGCCGCTCTCCGGGTCGATGTCCTTGTAGTTCTGCATACCGGTCAGCACCAGGCAGGCCGCGACGTAGAGCACCATCGAGATCGCCAGCGAGTAGATGATCGCCTTGGGCATGTGCCGCTGGGCGTCCTTGGACTCCTCGGCGGCGGTCGACATGGCGTCGTAGCCGAACACCGCGAAGAACACCGTCGCGGCGCCCGTGAAGGCGCCGCTGAGGCCGAACGGGAAGAACGGGTGGTAGTTCGACGAGGTGATGTGGAACACGCCCACCCCGATCACCAGCAGCACCACCAGCACCTTCAGTGCGACCACGAACGTCTCGAACCGGGCCGCGCTGCGGATGCCCTGGGTGAGCAGCCAGGCGATCAGCAGGCACAGCACGGCCGCGAACAGATCCACCCGGTGCCCGTGACCGGTGCCCGGCGCGCCCAGCATCCAGGCCGGCAGATCGGCGCCCATCTCCCCGACCAGGAAGCCGAAGTAGCCGGAGATGCCGATGGCGACCACCGCCACGATGGCCGTGTACTCCAGCAGCAGGTCCCAGCCGATGAACCAGCCCGCGAACTCGCCGAGCACCGCGTACCCGTAGGTGTACGCCGAACCCGCCTTCGGGATCATGCCCGCGAACTCGGCGTACGACAGAGCGGCGCAGGCGCTCGCGAGACCGGCGATGAGGAACGACACCAGCACCGCGGGACCGGCCGTCTCGTTGGCCACCGTGCCGGCCAGCGTGAAGATGCCCGCACCGATGATGCCGCCCACACCGATCGCGGTGAGCTGCCACAGGCCGAGCGACCGCTCCAGCCCGCCGCCCTCGCCGACCTCGGTCTCCTCGATGTGCTCGATGGGTTTGCGGCGGAGAATTCCTTCGCCCATCCGGAGCTTGGCCACAGGTTCCACCTCTTCGCCGACGGCAAACGGCTGACGGCGGATCATGATGGCTCAGCGGCGCTCCTTACGGAAGACGCCACGCACGGGCGGTCCGGCCCGGGTCGGGGCCGGGTTTTGATTCCGGGGCCCGCGTTCGCTTTGATGGCGGGGACCGACGGGAGGTTCCGCATGGGGCGGCGGTTCGGGTGGCTGTGGGCCGCGTACACGGTGAGCGCGCTGGGCACCTATCTGGCTTTCGACGCGTTCTCGGTGATCGCGGTCCTCGCGCTGCACGCCGGGCCCGCCGAGGTGGCGCTGCTCGCCGCGACCGGGCCGGCCGTGGGCGCCGTGGCGGCGGTGCCGCTCGGACCGTGGGTCGATCTCCGGCTCAAGCGGCCGGTGATGATCGGAATGGACCTGATCAGGTTCGCGGCGCTGCTCACCATCCCCGCGGCCTACGCGCTCGGCGGCCTCGGGATCGGCCAGATGCTGCTCGTCTCGGTCGTCGTGGCGGCGGCCGACATCACCTTCAACGCGGCCTCCGGCGCCTTCCTGAAGTCGCTCCTCCCGGCCGACCGGCTGCTCGGCGCGAACGCCCGCTTCGAGTCGGCCAACTGGACCGCCCTCGTCCTCGGGCCGCCGCTCGGCGGCGCCGCGATCGGCCTGTTCGGCCCGGTCGTCACGGTCGTGGCGAACGCGGTCAGCTTCCTGCTGTCGGCGCTGGGCATCCGGGCCGTCGGCGCCGGCGAGCCCCGCCCCCAGCGGGGGAAGACGGAACGCCTGCGGGCAGGCGACCTGCTCGACGGCTGGCGGCACATCCTGTCCACCCCCGAACTGCGGCCGCTGTTCTTCAACAACATCGCTGCCAACGCCCTGATCATGGTCGCCGTACCGCCGCTGGCCGTCCTCATGCTCGGCCCGCTCGGCTTCTCCCCCTGGCAGTACGGCCTCGCCTTCGCCGTGCCCTGCCTGGGCGGCCTCCTCGGCTCCCGGCTGGCCCGGCCGCTGGTCACCCGGTACGGGCAGTGGCGCGTCCTGCGCGGCGCGACCGTCCTGCGCGCCGTCTGGCCGGTGGGGCTCGAGTTCGTCGGGCCCGGGCTGCCCGGGCTGCTGCTGGTGATGGCCCTGGAGCTCGGCGTGATCACCTGCTCCAGCGTCTACAGCCCCGTGTACGCCACCCGGCGTCTGGAGTGCACACCGAACGACCGGGTCGCCCGTACCCTCTCCGCCTGGTCGATCACCGGCAAGGCCACCACGGCCGCCCTGACCGCCCTCTGGGGACTGCTGGCGACGCTCACCGGCCCCCGCGCGGCCATCGCCGCGGCGGGTGCGCTGCTCCTCGCGACCCCGCTGCTGCTGAGGCAGCCGGCTACGGAACGACCGTCACCGGCCAGCGCCCGGCCTTCACCAGCCGCACCGCCACCGAGCCGATGATGCGGTGCCCGGCCTGCTCCGAGGCGCCGACCACGACCGCGTCCGCCTTGAGTTCGTCGGCCGCCTTCACCAGGCCGTTGTAGGGGTCGCCGCGGAAGGTGTGGAACTCCCACCGGATGTCGAATATCCCCCGGACCCGCTCGGCGGCCTCCCGGATGTAGGCGACCAGGTCCTCGGCGATCTCGTCGGTCGTCTCCGCCACCGGTGCCCCGAGCGCGGCCCCGGCCGCGAGCACTGGCTGCACGTACACGACGGCCAGCAGCGCGCGCTGCCGGCGGGCCAGACCGCCCGCGTACGCGGCGGCGCGCAGCGAGGAGTCGGAGCCGTCCACCCCGACCACGATGACCTTGGGCCCGTCGGTACCACGCTCGAACTGGTGCGCGTGCTGTTCGTGCTGTTCCGTCACGGCCCGAGGCTATCGGAAGCACCCCTCCGTCCTAGGCACGGGTTCACGGAGCCGATCGACGCCGTCCCGCGGCCGGCCCTCCGAACGGCCACGCCTTCGCACTCCCGTGCGGGGACCGGTCCGGGCGGCCGAGCGCCCGGCGGCTCGTTCGCCCGGCGGCTCGTTTGCGCGGTCACCCGGTCACCCGGTCACCCGGTCACCTGGTCGCCCGTGGGCGTGCGGCCCGGCAGCCCGTCCCCGCGCCGGCCAACGTTACGGGCGCGTGTTCGGGGCGGTCGGCGCTGCGCACTGTCGGGGCCGCCATGTCTCGTGCGCCCTGCGGGCCGGCGGGCCCGGCGGCTGTCGCTGCCGCCCTCGTGGCGGCCGCCTGACGCGGCCGTGCGGCCGACCTTTCACGCCGCCGGGTCACGACCGGGCCACCCGGCCGTGCCGCTCTCCGTACGATCGGGCCGCGCCACGGCCCCTGGGACGGACACTGAGACGGACACCGGCTACGTGGCGGTGCGGCGGTCCGCACGTTCGGGCCGGGCACGGCCCTCGCGTCCCTGCCCCGCGCGAACACCGGCTACGTGGCTGTGCGGCGGTCCGTAGGTTCGGGCCGGGCTTCGGTCCTCGCGTCCCCGCCCCGCGCGGGCACCGGCCACGCGGCCGTGCGGCGGTCCGCACATTCGGGCCGGGCCACGGCCCCCGCGACGCCCCGCATGGGCAACGGCCACGCGGCCGTGCGGGGCCGGGCGCTCGACGGGCGGCCACACCGGGGTCTTCCTACAGTCGGAACCATGACTGCCACCGCCGGACCGGCCGCACGGAGGGCCGCCGGAGGGACGGGCGCCCCGTCCGCCGGCGGGCACCTCGGGCGGGTGCCCGAAGCCTTCGGGGCCTTCTTCGCCGCGCTCGGCCTGCTGTGCGCCCTGCTCGCGTTCGTCGCCCCGCTGCGCCGCGTCCTGCGCCCGGTCGTCCGGGCCCTCGATCTGCTCCTGGTCCCGATCAGCGCCAACCTCGCCTACGCCGTCTTCCTCTTCCTGCTGGCCGGCGCCACCGCGGCCCGCAAGAAGGTCGCCTGGTGGCTGGTCGTCGTCTACCTGGGCCTGCTGGTCCTCAGCGACGCCCTCGGGCTGGCCCTCGGTCTGTACCGCCAGTCGCTGCCGTCCCTGGTGCTGTGCGCCCTGCTGCTGCTCGTGCTGGTGGCCGCCCGGGGGAGTTCTGCGCCGCCTCCCGCCGCGGAGCCGTGTGGCGGGCCCTGGGCGTGCTGCTGGGCGGTCTCGCGGTGGCGATCCTGCTCGGCTGGGCCTGGTCTCGCTGTTCCCCGGCACCCTTCCGCAGGGCCAGCACCTGGCGTGGGCGGCGGACCGGGTGTGCGGCGGGCTCGTCTCCAACAGCGCCTACGACGGCCGCCCGCCGCGCCGCGTCACCTTCGTGCTCGGTCTGCTCGGCGCGCTCGCCCTCCTGAACGCGGCGGCCACGCTGTTCCGTTCGCAGCGCCTGGAGGCGGCCCTGCACGGAGACGAGGAGGACCGCGTCCGCGCGCTGCTGAAGGCGTACGGCGACCGCGACTCGCTCGGCTACTTCGCCACCCGCCGCGACAAGGCCGTCGTGTTCTCCACCAGCGGCAAGGCCGCCGTCACCTACCGCGTCGAGGTGGGCGTCTGCCTGGCCAGCGGCGACCCGGTCGGCGATCCCGAGGCCTGGCCGCACGCCATCGCCGCCTGGCTGGACGTGGCCCGCCGGCACGCCTGGGCGCCCGCCGTGATGGGTGCCTCCGAGGACGGCGCCCGCGCCTACGCCCGGGCCGGGCTCGGCGCCCTCCAGCTCGGCGACGAGGCGATCCTGCACGTCCCCGGCTTCGACCTGAGCGGCCGGGACATGCGCGTCACCCGGCAGGCCGTGCACCGCGTCCGCCGCACCGGCGCCACCTGCCGGGTCCGCCGCCACGCCCAGCTCACCGACCGGGAGACGGAGGAGATCGTCGCGAAGGCCGACGCGTGGCGGGACACCGAGACCGAGCGCGGCTTCTCCATGGCCCTGGACCGGCTCGGCGACGCCGCCGACGGCGACTGCCTGCTGGTGGAGGCCCTCGGCGACGACGGCCGCCTCCTCGCGCTGCTGTCCTTCGTGCCCTGGGGCCGCGACGGTGTCTCGCTGGACCTGATGCGCCGTGACCGCGCCGCGCCCAACGGCGTGATGGAGTTCATGGTCACCGAACTCTGCGCGGCCGCGCCCAAGCTGGGAGTGCACCGGATCTCGCTCAACTTCGCCGTCTTCCGGTCCGTCTTCGAGGAGGGCGCCCGCATCGGCGCCGGACCGGTCCTGCGGCTCTGGCGCCGGCTGCTGCTGTTCTTCTCCCGGTGGTGGCAACTGGAGGCCCTGTACCGCTCCAACGCCAAGTACCACCCGCAGTGGTACCCGCGCTTCATCTGCTACGGCGACGCCGCCTCGCTCGCCCGCATCGGCCTCGCCTCCGGTATCGCCGAAGGATTCGTCTCCGTACCTTCCTTGCGCAAACTCCGCCGAAAGGGGCACCCGAAAACAGGGCGGCGGCCCGCCACCACCGAGGGGCCGCCGTCCTCGACGGCGCTCGGCCTCGACGGAGGGGACGAGGCCGGAGCCGCCGCTCCGGACGCGGGCCTGCCCGACCAGGTCCGCGTCCGGCACCACACCCTCGACCGGCTGCGCGCCACCGGCACCGACCCGTACCCCGTCGGCACCCCCCGGCCCACGCACGCCCTCGCCGACGTCCCACAGGGACAGGACGTCACGGTCGCCGGCCGCGTCATGCTGGTCCGCGACTTCGGCGGCATCGTCTTCGCGGTGCTGCGCGACTGGTCGGGGGACCACCAACTCGCCCTCACCCGGGACCGCTGCGGGCCCGCGCTCGACCGCTTCCGGGCCGACACCGACATCGGCGACCACATCACCGTCACCGGGCACGCGGGTCGCAGCGACAAGGGCGAGCCCACCGTCTTCGTACGCTCCTGGCAGCTCACCGGGAAGTGCCTGCACCCGCTGCCCGACAAGCGGCACGGCCTCACCGACCCCGAGGCCAGGGTCCGCCGCCGGCATCTCGACCTGCTCACGAGCCCCGACGCCCGCCGGGTGGTCCGCGCCCGCTCCGCCGCCGTACAGGCACTGCGCCAGGGCCTGCTGGACCGCGGCTACCTCGAGGTCGAGACGCCGATGCTCCAGCAGATCCACGGCGGCGCCAACGCCCGCCCCTTCACCACCCACATCAACGCCTACGACCTCGACCTGTACCTGCGCATCGCCCCCGAGCTGTACCTGAAGCGGCTGTGCGTGGGCGGTCTGGAGAAGGTGTTCGAGCTGGGCCGCACCTTCCGCAACGAGGGCGTCTCCTACAAGCACAACCCCGAGTTCACGATGCTGGAGGCCTATCAGGCGCACGCCGACTACGACGTGATGCTCGACCTGGCGCGGGAACTGATCCAGGGCGCGGCGACCGCCGCCTTCGGCGCGCCGGTCGCGCACAAGGACGGCCGCGCGTACGACATCTCCGGGGAGTGGCCGGTCAGGACGGTGTACGGCGCGCTCTCCGAGGCGCTGGACGACGAGATCGGCCCCGGTACCGAACTCCTGCGGCTGCACCGGCTCTGCGACCGCGCCGGCGTGCCGTACACCGCCGACGACGGGCCGGGTGACGTCGTCCTGGAGATGTACGAACGGCTCGTCGAGGAACGCACCCTGCTGCCCACCTTCTACAAGGACTTCCCGACCGACGTCTCCCCGCTCACCCGGCAGCACCGGACCGACCCCCGGCTCGCCGAGCGCTGGGACCTGGTCGCCTTCGGCACCGAACTCGGCACCGCCTACTCCGAGCTGACCGACCCCGTCGAGCAGCGCCGCCGGCTCACCGCGCAGTCCCTGCTGGCCGCCGGGGAGACCCCGAGGCGATGGAACTCGACGAGGACTTCCTCGACGCCCTCGAGTACGCGATGCCGCCCACCGGAGGCCTCGGCATCGGCGTCGACCGGCTCGTCATGTTCCTCACCGGCCTGACGATCCGCGAGACCCTGCCCTTCCCGCTGGTGCGCCGCGGACGGCGCCCCTCCTGAAGATCGTTCCCGGGGCGTCCGGTGTTGCGCCGTACGGGTGCATTACCGCCGCCGCAACGGTGTCGTTGTGGTGCGCCGGAGGGGTGCCGGGCGACTGATGAGTCATGCAGAAGGATCAGTTGTTCACACGGCGCCGCATGCTGCTCGCCGGGACCGCCGCGCTGGGCGCCGCGGGCACCGCGGGAATCGTCCTGGCCGGCGGCGGGGAGCCGGCCCGCACCGCCGCCCCCGTCGCCGGCCCGCAGGCCCGCCAGCAGCTCAAGTCCTCGGCCTTCCGGCTCCAGCCGCTCACCGGGTACGGCCCGCCGCGCGCCGCGCCCCGCAAGCCCAAGGTCCGGCACGAGCCCATTCTGCGCATCTCCGGACGCGGCCGGCAGATGATGCTGACGTTCGACGACGGCCCCAACCCGGCCTACACGCCGCACATCCTGGACACCCTGGCCAAGTACGACGTACGGGCGATGTTCTTCGTCTGCGGGGAGTGCGTCGTGGACAACCGGGAACTGCTGGCCCGGATGGCCGACGAGGGGCATGTCGTCGGCAACCACACCTGGACGCACCCTCTGCTGACCAGCCTCAACCGCAAGGAGATCCGCTCCGAGATGGAGCGGACCAGCGACGTCATCGAGGACAGCTACGGCGAGCGTCCCCAGTGGTTCCGCGCGCCCTACGGCGCCTGGAACCGCGCCGCCTTCCAGATCGGCTCCGACCTGGGCATGGAGCCGATGGCCTGGACGGTGGACACGACCGACTGGATGACCCCGGCACCGGAACCATCATCGACCGGGTGGAGGACGGCGCCGCCCCCGGCGTCGTGGTGCTCTCCCACGACGCCGGGGGCGACCGTTCGCAGAGCGTCAAGGCGATCCGGGAGTACCTGCCGCATCTGCTCGACTCCGGTTACCACCTCACCGTGCCGCCCCGGCGCCTCACCTGAGGCGGCGTCCGCCCGCCCGGCCGCGGCTCACCGCACCGCGACCAGGCGGGCGAAGACGACGACGTTGCCGTCGTAGCCGTGCTGCTTGGTGAAACCGCCGCCACAGGTGATCACCCGCAGCTCCGGGGCGCCCTTCGAGCCGTACACCCGGTTGCCGGGGAAGCTGCTCTTCGCGAAGACCTCCACGCCGTAGATCTCGAACACGGGGGTCTTGCCGTCCTGGCGCCGGACCTCGATCCGGTTGCCCTTCTTCAGAGCCCCGAGCCCGTAGAACACGGCGGGGCCCCGCTGGTTGTCGACGTGCCCGACGATCACCGCGGTGCCCTTCTCCCCGGGGGACACGGCACCGGTGAACCAGCCCGCCAGGTTGGGGTCCTCGGGCGGCGGAGCGCCGACCCAGCCCTGGGTGTCCAGGCCCACGGGCTGGACGGGCGCGTCGACGTGGATCGCCGGGATCCGGACCTGCTCGACCGGGGAGAACGCCAGCGGGGTGACGGGGGCGGCCACCGCGGCCGGGTCCTGCTCCGGCGTGGCACGGCTGTCCGCGGCCGCCGCCGACGCGGGCTGCGGCGGTCCGACGTCGAACTCACCCGAGCCATTGCGGATGAGCGCCAGACCGGTCAGCAGAACAAGCGCTATCACGCCCCAGGGGGCACGCTTGCGCCGCCGCTCCTCCTCTTCGGCCAGCTCGGCCAGCTCGGACGCAGACATTCGCCATCCCCTCTCGACGCGGCGGTCACCACGCCTTCGCGCATGGGAAAACGCTAAGTCCCGTGCGAGGGGCGGGCGACGGGGCGACGGGCGAACGGGTGGCCCGCCACCTCGTCAGTGCGCCATCCGAGTTGCAGCGGAAAGGATTTTTCTGATGGGCCGTGACCTGCAAGAATATCTGATTGTGTGGTTTTCCATCGGCGTGTCCGCTCACCAGAACGGACCATTCTCGATGTGCGGGCGTGTTCCGGGCGCCTGAGGGTCTCATCGGGAGGTGCTTTCTCGCCGATCGCCCGGGAACCGGACCCGGGGTGCCTCCCGCGGAGGATCACATGCGAAACCAACGTGCCCTGGGGGCCGCGTGCGCTGCGGTCGCCGTACTGGGGCTTGCCACCGCCCCGTGGCCGTCGCTGACGGCATGGGCAACGGGGCGGCCCGTCGGACACCACCGGCACCGGGAACACCGGGGCGGTGGTGATCCCCGGAACCGGCAACGGAAACTTCAACGGAATTCTCCCCGGGAACGGACTCCTTCCCGGGAACGGATTCTTCCCCGGGAACGGCAACTTCAACGGGAACTCCCCTGGAAACGGAAACTTTCCCGGGAACGGCAACTTCAACGGCAACCTGAACGGCAACTTCAACGGCAACTTCAACGGCCACGTCAACGGACACATCGGCGATGGACGGGGCAACTTCAACAACGGCAACAGGCCCTTCGACAACGGCAACGGCCCCGTCAACGGCAACAGGCCCTTCAACAACAACAACGGTCTCAACAACAACAGCTTCGGCGACAACCCCTTTGGCAACAACAACGCCAACCAGGGTGACCCGCGCCCCAACAGGTGGCCGTCCGGCGGCGTCAAGGCAGGCCTCGGCGGTGGCAGTTCCACCGGTGCCACCGCGACCGACATCGCCATCGGCGGCGGGCTGGTGGCCGCCGCCACCGTGTTCGGGGCGGCACGATCTGGCTGCGCCGCCGGCCCGGCAAGCGCGTCTGAGCGGCCCCGGGCCCGGCTCCTGCCCGGAGCTCGGCCCCTCAGCCGGCCCCCGCCTCGCCCCGGTCCCGTTACGAGACCGGGGCGAAGCCCCGCGGCGGGCCCATCGGACGGAGGACCCTAACTTCCCGAGCCCGGGATCAGGGTGAGGAACGGCTCGGCGGTCGCCGCGATGCCCCTGCTGTAGGGGCGTCGAAGTCCCAGATCAGGAACAGCATGAAGGCGATGGTCGCGGAGAACAGCCCGGCCAGCACCAGTTCCCGCGTGGTGCGCCGGATCTGCAGGGCGAAGACCATCCCGATGGTGATCACCGCCCCGCTCAGCAGCCCCCACCACACCACGGGCGGCATGGTCGGGCCGGTCGAGTCGGCGCGCGCGTTGCGCGCCTGGTCGGCGGTGGCCATCTGGTCCAGCACGGGCTGGTACGCCTGCGCCTCGAAGTCGTTCCCGGGCCTGTAGTCGGTCACGTCGTGGCGGACCCGCGCCAGCAGCGCGCCGCCGCGTCCGGTGACCTCGCCGCGCTCCGTCATCGACCTCCACTCGGTGGTCACCACGTACCGGGCGTACGCGTCGACGTCGCTCCGGATGCGGTCACGGACGTCCGGCGGGTAGACCCGGACCCGTTCGGAGATCTCGTGCAGCGCCTGGGCCTCGGCCTGCACATGGTCCTGCGCGGCGCTGCGCGCCTCCCACACGCCCGCGATGGCCAGACCCAGGACGATGGCGTACACCACCCCGATCCACATCGTCATGTACTCGATGACGTCCGGGGTCTCACTGGGGTCCTCGTCCTCGGGAGCCCTCTTGTGCCGTACGAGGGTGATGACCACCACGACCGCACAGGCCCCCAGCATGGCGAGGACGAGAACAAGCCAATCCGACAACGGTGCCTCCAGAGGTGGGCGGCCGGCGCTTCAGCGCGGGCGCAGCGCCGCGACGGCGACGATCGCGGGCACGGTGATGAGCAGGACGTAGGTGACCGGTGAGGTGGGGAGGGGGCGGTGTGGTGGGCCGGCCGCGGGCGGTACGCCGGGTAGCTCACCGGGGTCGCGGAGGGTCGTGGGGCGGGCTCGGGCGGCGGGGCGGGCTTCGGCGCCGGTGGCGGGGCGGGCGGGGCGCGGGCCTGGCCCTGGGCGGGGGAGCGGGCGCCGCCGGGCGGGCCGGACGGGCGGCCGCGGCTTCGGCGGGGGATCGGGCACCGGTGTCGGCCTCGGTTCGGGCGTGGGCTTCGGCGGCGGGGCCGGCGTGGGGGTGGGTGTGGGTGTGGGCGTCGGGGTGGGGTCGGCGTCGGGGTGGGGTCGGCGGGCACGGGGGCGTCGGTTCCGGGCACGGCGGCACGGGGGGCCAGTGGTGGCCGCCCGCCACGGCCACCGCCACCGTGCCGTCCGGGCCCGTCGAGGCGTACGCACAGGCGTCGGCCGACGCGGCCCCGGCGGGGCAGCCCACCAGGGTCCAGGTCAGTGCCACCAGGGCCAACGCCCGTGTGACGGGCGCGCATCGGGTCGCTTCGGGTCCTTGCACGACGAAGATCATGAGGCGCCGGGCGGGCCCGTGGTCCGCGCTGCCCGGGGATTGATCCGAAGGGATGACAAACCACCATGAATGGTTTGACCGGGTGAAACACCTCAACTGGCTTGTTCGGGCCGCTTTGTGACGCCGCTCTCCGGTGCCGCGTCACAGGAGGCGAAAAGAATTTCGCGCCCGGATTGAACGCTCCCACCCCCGCGCCGCGTACCCATGGCCGTGCGGCGGCGCAGCAGAGCGCTGCAATATCCAGGCGAATTATGGGAGTTGACGATGAGGACCTCCTGGCGGACCGCCTCGCTGGTGGCTACGGCCGCTTCGGTGCTGGCACTGACGACGGCGTGCGGTCAGGACAACACCACGACCCCCGCGTCGGCGGCCCAGAACGTGGGTGCCACAGCGGCGGCGGGCGACTACGGCAGCCCGGCCGGTACGGGAACGGGCGCCGGCAACGGCTACGGCGCCGACGGAAACCAGAGCTCCGGCTCCCCGAGCCCGGCGGCCCCCGCGGGCAAGCTGACCGTGGCCGCCAACCCCGACCTGGGCAACGTGCTGACGGACGGCTCCGGCCTCACCCTCTACCGCTTCGACAAGGACACCGCCAACCCGCCCAAGTCGAACTGCTCCGGCGACTGCGCCACCACGTGGCCGCCGGTGCCCGCGGACGACGCCACCGCCGGCGCCGGGATCGACAAGGCGCTGCTGGGCGAGGTCACCCGGGCCGACGGCAGCAAGCAGCTCACCGTGGGCGGCTGGCCCGCCTACCGCTACGCCAAGGACGTCAACTCCGGCGACGTCAACGGCCAGGGTGTGGGCGGCAAGTGGTTCGCGCTGGCCCCCGACGGCAAGAAGGCCAAGGTGTCCGACCTGCCGGGTCTGTCCGTGCACAAGGATCCCAAACTGGGCGACATCGTCGTGGACAAGAACGGCATGACGGTCTACCGCTTCCTGAAGGACCAGGCCTGGCCGAAGTCCGTCTCGAACTGCACCGGTGCCTGCCTGGAGAAGTGGCCGGCCGTCGGCCCCGTGAAGGCGGACGACACCGAGGGCGTGAAGAAGAAGGGGCTCATGCCCTTCACCCGGCCCGACGGCGTCAAGCAGATGTCGGTCAACTGCTGGCCGATCTACACCTTCTCCGGTGACAAGGCCCCGGAGACACCAACGGTCAGGGCGTGGGCGGCACGTGGTACGCCGTCTCGCCCGACGGCAAGCCGGTCGGCGCGCCCGGCAAGTAAGGATCACCTCCCCAGGGTCGATCGCCCCGCCCGCCGGCGCCTGACCGAAGGTCCGCCCCCTCCGCACCGCACGGAGGGGCGGACCGTTCGTATGCCGTACGAATCGCCGGCGCCGGCCGGGGCACGGTGACACAGCGGGGTCGCACGTGCACTTGCCGCAGGCAGTGACCGGGAACGGATGGTCAATTTCCGGTTCTGGTCGCTCCGTTGGCGGGCGATCAGTAGCCTCTGCTCGAACACCGGATCGCCTTCCCCGTAAGCCACCCCTGGGAGAGATACATGGAGCGTCCCGCCTGGGCCCCCCGGAGCATCGACATCTCGGTGCCGAGCGTTTCGCGTATCTACGACTTCTACCTGGGTGGATCGCACAACTTCGAGGTCGACCGGGAAGCGGCCCGCAGGGCGATGGAGTTCATGCCGGGGCTGCCGAAGATCATGCAGGCCAACCGGGCGTTCATGCGCCGCGCGGTGCGCTTCGCGGCGGGCGAGGGCATCACCCAGTTCCTCGACATCGGCTCCGGCATCCCGACCCACGGCAACGTCCACGAGGTGGCCCGGTCCGCGGCCCCGGGCGCCCGGGTGGTGTACGTCGACCACGACCCCGTCGCCGTGGCGCACAGCGAGGCCGTGCTCCAGGGCGACGACGGCACCGACGTGATCGCCGCCGACCTGCGAAAGCCCCGGGAAATACTCGCGAGCCCCCAACTGGGCCGTCTCATCGACCTGAATCGGCCAGTGGCGCTGCTTCTCGTTGCGATACTTCACTTCGTGGAAGACGTGGACGACCCCTACGGGGCGGTGGCCGAGCTGCGCGAGGCACTCGCGCCCGGCAGCCTGCTGATCCTCACCCATGCCTCGTACGAGGGGATACCGCTGACGGCGGAGCGGGCCGAGGGGACGGTGGACGTGTACAGGGACATTCGCAACCCGCTGATCATGCGCTCGCACGACGACATCGCGCGGTTCTTCGAGGGGTACGACATGGTGGAGCCCGGAGTGGTGCCGATGCCGCACTGGCGGCCGGAGTCGGCGCCGGAGGACGAGGATCCCTATGCCTTCTCCGGGTTCGCCGGCGTGGGACGCAAGGCGTGAGCGCGGAGCCGGACGGGCCGGAGGACAGACTGCGCCGGTTCGCGACGATCTGGAGCCGGGCGGTCTTCCCGGTCACCTCCACCTCGCTGACCCGCGCGGAGTTCGAACAGCTGCTCCTGCCCCTCGCGGGCCGGCTGCGCGACCTGCTGCACACCCGGGGCTTCGCCGCCGAGGAGGCGAAGTCGATCGGCTCCGCGCTGGTCGGGGCGCACTGCACCGACCCCGAGACACTCGCCCGCACCCTGGACTGCGTCGACGCCTACCTGGTGCTCTACTGCGGCGACGACAGCCCGCAGGACGAACTGCGCGCGCGCTCCTCGCGGTTGCAGCACGCGATGGCCGCCGGATACGCGCAGGCGCTGCGGGAGCGCACCCTCGCCGAACAGGAGGCCATCGCCCAGGCCGCGCTGCGGGCCCAGGGCGTGGTCGCCCAGGCGCTGCACGCGAGCGAGGCCCGGTTCCGCGCCGTGTTCGAGGGCGCGGCCATAGGTATCGGGATCGCCGACCTGGACGGCAACGTCCTGCAGGTCAACAAGGCGCTGCTGCGCATGTTCGGTCTCCCCGAGGCGGGCCTGCGCGGCCGCCGGGTGCTGGAGTGGACCCACCCGGAGGACGCGCCGCAGACCTGGAAGCTGTACGAGGAACTGGTCCGCGGCGAGCGCGAGCACTACCACGTCGAGAAGGCCTTCAACCGGCCCGACGGAACGGCTCTGTGGACCAACCTGACGGTCTCCCTGCTCCGCGACGCCGACGGCAACCCGCAGTACCAGCTCGCCCTGATGGAGGACACCACCGAGCGCCGCCTGCTCAACCTCCGGCTGCGCTACGAGGCCACGCACGACGCCCTCACCGGCCTGCCCAACCGCACGCTGTTCTTCGAGCGCCTGGAGAAGGCCCTCGGCGCGGGCGAGGGCCAGCGCTTCGGCCTGTGCTACCTCGACCTGGACGGCTTCAAGACCATCAACGACAGCCTCGGCCACGCGGCCGGCGACCGGCTGCTGGTGGAGGTGGCCGACCGGCTCCAGTCATGCGCCACGGCGCCCGGCGAGATGGTCGCCCGGCTCGGCGGCGACGAGTTCGTGGCGCTGACCACCGGCGTGGACACCGAGCGCGAGGTCGACGAGCTCGCCGAGCGCATCATGAGCGCACTGGTCACGCCCGTCAGCATCGACGGCCGGGACCTGCTGGTGCGCGGCAGCCTCGGCATCGTGGAGGGTCCGGCGGGCGAGCGCACCGCGGCGGAGGTGCTGCGCAGCGCGGACATCACCATGTACCGGGCCAAGTCGGCGGGCGGCAACCGCTCCGAACTGGCCGACCCGGAGGCGGACGCCCGCGCCATCACCCGGCACGGTCTCACCACCGCCCTGCCGACGGCCCTGGAGCGCGGCGAGTTCTTCATCGAGTACCAGCCGCTGGTCCACCTCGGCGACGGCAGCGTCCGCGGCGCCGAGGCGCTGGTCCGCTGGCTGCACCCGCAGCACGGCGTGCTCGGCCCCGACCGCTTCATCCCGCTCGCCGAGCACACCGGCCTGATCGTGCCGCTCGGCCGCTGGGTCCTGGAGGAGTCGATCCGGCAGGCCCGCGAATGGCGGGAACGGTACGCGGGCCAGGACGCCGCGGGCCCGCTGCGCATCAACGTCAACCTCTCCCCGTGCCAGCTCGGCCACCCGGGCCTGGTCCAGGACACGGTCGACATCCTCGAACGCGCGGGCGTCACCCCGGACGCCCTCTGCCTGGAGGTCACCGAGTCGGCTCTGATCGGCGCCGACGACGACCTTCTCAAACCGCTGCGCCGGCTCGCCGAGATGGGCGTCGACATCGCCCTGGACGACTTCGGCACCGGCTACTCCAACCTCGCCAACCTGCGCCGGCTGCCGGTGAGCGTCCTGAAACTGGACCGCTCCTTCACCCGGGGCATGCAGCAGTTCCCGGCCGACCCGGTCGATCTGAAGATCGTCGAGGGCATCGTCTCCCTGGCCCACAGCCTCGACCTCGCGGTCACCGTCGAGGGCGTGGAGACCGGCGCCCAGGCCGAGCAACTGCGCATCCTGGGCTGCGACACGGCCCAGGGCTGGTACTACGCCAGGCCGGGTCCGCCGGAGAGGCTGCACGAGCTGGCGCTCGTGGACGCGACCGGCTGACGGCCACGCCGCCGGATACGACCATGACGGGTGCGCCTCGACCGTGCCCCGTCGCGTCGTGCACCCCGCCCGTCGCGCCGCTCACCGCTCCAGCAGCATCCGCTGGAGTTCCCGGGCCGCCCGGGGCGGGGCGACGTCGCTGCGGTGGGCCAGCGCGATGGTCCGGTGCAGGCCGGGCCGGGCCAGCGGGGTGACCCGCAGCCCCCGTCCGGCCCGGGTGGCGACCATCCGCGGCACCACGGCCACCCCCAGTCCGGCCCGCACGAATCCCAGGACCGCGTCCATCTCGCCGCCCTCCACGGCGAAGTCGGGCTCGAACCCGGCGGAGCGGCACGCCGCGACGGTCAGCTCCCGCAGGTCGTACCCGTGCCGGAACATCACCAGCCGCTCGCCCTCCAGGCCGGCGATGTCGACGACCCGCCCGCCCCCGCCGGGCGCCCGCGCGTCCGGCGACGACACCACCACCAGGTCCTCCCGCAGCAGCTCCACCGTGGTCAGGGCGGGCGACGGCGTGGGCAGCGGCAGCACGACCAGGGCGAGGTCCAGGGCGCCCCGGGCCAGCTGCCGCACCAGGTCGTGCGAGCCGCCCTCCTCGATCAGGAGCTGGATCCCGGGATACCGGTCGTGGAAGGCGCGCAGCACGTCCGGCAGCAGTCCGGTGCACAGGCTCGGCGTCGCGCCCAGCCGTACCCGCCCCCTGCGCAGCTGCACCAGCTCCTGCACCTCGTGCCGGGCCGTGTCCGCGTCGGCGAGGATCCGCCGGGCCAGCGGCAGCAGCGCCTCGCCGGCGTCGGTCAGCGTGATGTTGCCCCGGGCGCGCAGGAACAGATCCGCGCCCAGCTCCCGCTCCAGCGCCTTGATCTGCTGGGACAGCGACGGCTGGGCGACGTGGACCAGATCGGCGGCCCGGGTGAAGTGCCGGGTCTCGGCGACGGCCACGAAGTACTGGAGCTGCTGGAACTGCATGCAGCCAGAATAGCCGCTGCCTATGGAATCAAGCCGGACCATGTCTTGGACCGATCGGGTCCCTCGGTCCTAGCGTTGGTGAACATGGCTCTGGCAACGCGGACGGACCGACGGCCGTCCATGGCGCGCACGATGTGGGACAGCACGGTCGGCAAGAAGACGGTCATGGCCGTCAGCGGTCTGATCATGCTGCTCTACCTGGTCGCGCACATGATCGGGAACCTGAAGATCTACTTCGGGGCGGGCGAGTTCAACCACTACGCCCACTGGCTGCGCACCATCGGCGAGCCCTTCATGCACTACGAGTGGACGCTCTGGCTCGTCCGCGTCGTCCTGGTCGTCGCCGTGATCGCCCATGCCACGGCCGCCTACCAGCTCAGCCGCCGCGACATCGGGGCGCGGCCCGTGAAGTACGTGCACAGCAGGCCGCGGGCCGGCTACGCGACCCGCACGATGCGGTGGGGCGGGATCATCCTCGGCCTGTTCATCGTCTGGCACCTGCTGGACCTGACCACCGGCACCGTGCACTCCGGCGGCTTCCAGCAGGGGCACCCGTACCAGAACGTGGTGGACACCTTCTCCACCTGGTACGGCAACGTCGTCTACATCGTCGCGATGCTCGCGCTCGGCCTGCACATCCGGCACGGCTTCTGGAGCGCGGCCCAGACCCTCGGCGTCGGCAGCCGCTCGCGCGACCGCGCCCTGAAGACCCTCGCGAACGTCCTCGCGCTGCTGCTCACGGCCGGCTTCGTCGCCGTACCCGTGGGCGTGATGACCGGAGTGGTGAGCTGATCATGACCTCGTACACCGACTACACGACCGGCGAACCGGCCGTCGACACCAAGGCGCCCGCCGGCCCATCCACGAGCGGTGGGACAAGCGCCGCTTCGAGGCCAAGCTGGTCAACCCCGCCAACCGGCGCAAGCACACGGTCATCGTCGTGGGCACCGGTCTGGCCGGCGGCTCCGCGGGCGCCACCCTCGCCGAACAGGGCTACCACGTGGTCCAGTTCTGCTACCAGGACTCTCCGCGCCGCGCCCACTCCATCGCCGCGCAGGGCGGCATCAACGCGGCGAAGAACTACCGCAACGACGGCGACTCGGTCCACCGCCTGTTCTACGACACGGTCAAGGGCGGCGACTTCCGGGCCCGCGAGTCCAACGTGCACCGCCTCGCCCAGGTCTCCGTCGAGATCATCGACCAGTGCGTGGCCCAGGGCGTGCCGTTCGCCCGCGAGTACGGCGGTCTGCTGGACACCCGTTCGTTCGGCGGCGTGCAGGTGTCCCGGACCTTCTACGCCCGCGGTCAGACGGGCCAGCAACTGCTGCTGGGCGCCTACCAGGCGCTGTCCCGGCAGATCGCGGCCGGGAATGTGGAGATGCACCCGCGCACCGAGATGCTCGACCTGGTCGTCGTCGACGGCCGGGCTCGGGCATCGTCGCCCGGGACCTGGTCACCGGAAGGATCTCCACCTACTTCGCGGACGCCGTCGTCCTGGCGAGCGGCGGCTACGGCAACGTCTTCTACCTGTCGACGAACGCCATGAACTCCAACGCCACGGCGATCTGGCGGGCCCACCGGCGCGGCGCCCACTTCGCCAACCCCTGCTTCACCCAGATCCACCCCACCTGCATCCCGCGCACCGGCGACCACCAGTCCAAGCTGACGCTGATGAGCGAGTCGCTGCGCAACGACGGCCGCATCTGGGTGCCGAAGGCCAAGGGCGACGACCGTCCCGCGAACCGGATTCCCGAGGACGAGCGCGACTACTACCTCGAGCGCATCTACCCGTCCTTCGGCAACCTGGTCCCGCGCGACATCGCCTCCCGCGCCGCGAAGAACGTCTGCGACGAGGGCAGGGGAGTGGGCCCGGAGGACAGGGCGTCTACCTCGACTTCGCGGACGCGATCCGGCGGATGGGCCGCGAGGCCGTCGAGGCCAAGTACGGCAACCTCTTCGACATGTACCAGCGGATCACCGACGAGGATCCGTACGAGGTGCCGATGCGCATCTACCCGGCCGTGCACTACACGATGGGCGGTCTCTGGGTCGACTACGACCTGCAGACCACCGTCCCCGGCCTGTTCGCCGTCGGCGAGGCCAACTTCTCCGACCACGGTGCCAACCGGCTCGGCGCCTCCGCGCTGATGCAGGGCCTGGCCGACGGCTACTTCGTGCTCCCGGCCACCATCAACGACTACCTGGCGCGCAACCCGCACCAGGAGCCGGTGACCGGCGAACACCCGGTGGTGCAGGAGGTGCTGGCCGAGACCGAGGACCGGCTCAACCTGCTCCTCGCCGTCGGCGGCGACCGGACCCCCGACTCCTTCCACCGCGAACTCGGCGAACTCATGTGGGAGTTCTGCGGCATGGCCCGCACCGACTCCGGGCTGCGCAAGGCCCTGGAGCGCATTCCGCAGATCCGCGACGAGTTCTGGCGGCGCGTCAAGGTGCCCGGCACCGGCGAGGAGTTCAACCAGTCGCTGGAGAAGGCCAACCGGATCGTCGACTACCTGGAGCTGGCCGAGCTGATGTGCCTCGACGCGCTGCACCGCGCCGAGTCCTGCGGCGGCCACTTCCGCGAGGAGTCGCAGACCCCCGACGGCGAAGCGGCACGCAGGGACGACGAGTTCGGCTACGCGGCCGCCTGGGAGTTCACGGGCACCGGCTCGGCTCCCGTCCTGCACAAGGAAGACCTGGTCTTCGAGTACGTCCACCCCACCCAGCGGAGCTACGCATGAAGCTCACCCTGCGCGTCTGGCGGCAGAAGAACGCCGACGCCGACGGCGCGATGTCCACGTACGAGGTGGACGGCATCTCCCCGGACATGTCCTTCCTGGAGATGCTCGACACCCTCAACGAGGAGCTCATCCTCAAGGGCGAGGACCCGGTCGCGTTCGACCACGACTGCCGCGAGGGCATCTGCGGCGCCTGCTCGCTCGTCATCAACGGCGACGCGCACGGCCCGGAGCGCACCACCACCTGCCAGCTCCACATGCGGTCCTTCGCGGACGGCGACGTGATCGACGTGGAACCCTGGCGCGCCTCTGCCTTCCCGGTGGTCAAGGACCTGGTCGTCGACCGGTCCGCGTTCGACCGGATCATCCAGGCCGGCGGCTACGTCACGGTACCGACGGGCTCGGCGCCGGAGGCCCACGCCACCCCGGTGCCCAAGCCGGACGCCGACCTCGCCTTCGAGCACGCGGAGTGCATCGGCTGCGGGCCTGCGTGGCCGCGTGCCCCAACGGCGCGGCGATGCTGTTCACCTCCGCCAAGGTCAACCACCTGGGCGTCCTGCCGCAGGGCGCGCCCGAGCGGGAGACCCGGGTGCTGGACATGGTGGCGCAGATGGACGCGGAGGGCTTCGGCGGCTGCACGCTCACCGGTGAGTGCGCGACGGCCTGCCCGAAGGGCATTCCGCTGATGTCCATCACCGGCATGAACAAGGAGTGGCTGCGCGCCACCCGCAAGGCGGCCAAGCGGTAGCGCGGACCACGGGACGTTCGCCGTACAGGGGCGGACGGGCGGGGCCGGGGACGGTGCTCATCCCGGCCCCGTCTGGCTTTCCCGGCCCGGCGCGCCCCCACGCCGTTCAACAACCCCACACCCGCGCTCCCGCCACCGGTCACACACACGCCAACCGGCATCGGAAGAACAGGAGCGGCAGCCCGGAACACCGGGCCGCCCTGCTGCCGACCCCGGCCCGTGACCAGGGAGTGAGCCATGACCGGCGTCACCACGCTCGATCGTCCTTCGCAGCCCGCGGCCCCCACCCGCTACACCGTCACCCTCGCCCGCGACGAGGACGACGTCCGCGCCGCCCAGCGGCTGCGGCACGACGTGTTCGCCGGGGAGCTCGGCGCCCTGCTGAGCACCCCGCAACCGGGCCTCGACGTCGACCCGTTCGACGCGTACTGCGATCACCTCCTCGTCAACGACACCGTCACCGGCCAGGTCGTCGGGACCTACCGGCTGCTGCCGCCGGAACGGGCCGCGGTCGCCGGACGGCTCTACTCCGAGGGCGAGTTCGACCTGACCGCGCTCGACGGACTGCGGCCCGGGCTGGTGGAGGTCGGCCGCTCCTGTGTGCACCCCGACCACCGCGACGGAACGGTCATCGGCCTGATCTGGGCCGGGATAGCCCGCTACATGGTCGACCGGGGCCACGAATGGCTGGCGGGCTGCTGCTCCGTACCGCTCGCCGACGGCGGCACGCGGGCCGCCGCCACCTGGGAGCGGGTGCGCGCCAAGCACCTGGCTCCCGAGGAGTACCGGGTGCGCCCGCTGCTGCCGTGGGTGCCCTCCCCCGCGGTGCCGGCCGGCCGCGGTGAACTGCCCGCCCTGCTGCGCGGCTACCTGCGGCTCGGCGCCTGGGTGTGCGGGGAACCCGCGCACGACCCCGACTTCGGGGTCGCCGATCTGTACGTGCTGCTGCCGATGCGCCGGGTCAACCCGCGCTATCTGCGGCACTTCCTCTCGCTCGTGCCGGCCTGATGAGCGTCTGGCTGCCCACGGCGCCCTGCACCCCGGCCGCCTGCCTGGAGCCGGCCGGGCCCACCGTGGCCGCGCCCCGGGCCGTGCTGCGGCTCGCCGCGCTCGCCGCCCTGGTGTTCACGGGGACCGTGCTGTCCCCGCTCGGCGGCCGGCTCCCGGCCGGCTGGGTCCGGTGCTGGTGCCGGGCGGTCGTGAGGGCCGCGGGCGTCCGGGTCCGGCTCACCGGCTCCGCGCCCGCCGGGGGCGGCCTCCTGCTGGTCGCCAACCACATCTCCTGGCTGGACGTCCCACTGCTCGCGGCGGTCCGGCCGGCGCGGATGCTCGCCAAGTCCGAGATACGGCGGTGGCCCGTGGCGGGCCGGCTGGCCGCGGGGGCCGGAGTGCTGTTCATCGAACGGGACCGGCTGCGCGCCCTGCCGGATACCGTCGCCCGGATCGGCGCGGCGCTGCGGGCCGGTGGGGCCGTCGCGGTGTTCCCGGAGGGCAGCACCTGGTGCGGCCGCGGCCGGGGCACTTCCGCCGGGCCGTCTTCCAGGCCGCGCTCGACGCCGGGGTACCCGTGCAGCCGGTGCGTCTGAGCTATCGCGGCGCCGGGGGAGAAGTGGCCGCGGCGGCCGCGTTCGTCGGGGAGGACACCCTGTTCGCCTCGCTGTGGCGGGTGGCCTCCGCGCGCGGCCTGGTGGCCGAGGTGGAGGTGCGCCCGCTCATCCCGCCCGGCCGCCACCAGGACCGGCGGACGCTCGCCCGGGCCGCCATGTATCGGACGGTATGGGTACATACGTCCCGAATGGGAACCCGGGACACGCACATCACTACTCTCCGAGGAGCGTGTGCCCATGTACACGGGAACGCTTCTGGCCATGTCCACCGGAACCCTGCTGGCGATCATCATCCCGATCGTCGTGGTGATCGCGCTGGTCGCGCTGATCGCCATGGCGGTCTCCCGGATGCGGAGCAAGCGCCTCCGTGAGCGCTTCGGCCCGGAATACGAGCGCACCGTCGAGGGGTCCGGCGACCGGCGCACCGCCGAACGGGAGCTCAGGGACCGCGAGCGGCGCCACGACTCCCTGGAGATCAGGCCGCTGCCCCCGTCTCCCGCGAGCGCTACTCACGCGAGTGGAACGACGTCCAGCAGGAGTTCGTGGACCGGCCGCAGGACGCGGTGCACGACGCCGACCGCCTGGTGACCTCGCTGATGCGTGAGCGGGGCTATCCGACCGAGGACTTCGAGCAGCAGACCAGGGACCTCTCGGTGGAGTACGGCCGCACGCTGGAGCACTACCGCGCCGCGCACGAGGTGGAATCCCTCAGCACACAACGCCAGGCGACGACCGAGCAGTTGCGGGGTGCCATGGTGCACTACCGCGCCCTGTTCGACGAGCTGCTCTCCGACGGCGGCGGCCGGGCCCACGCCCGGACCTGACGCCCCGCACGACCCGCATGGAGGAACACCGTGCACAGCAACGAGGAAACACGCCGCACCACGGGCGGCCTGTCCACCAGTGACCTTGCCCGGCCCACCGGACCCGGCCCCGGGGACGAGGCGGAGGCGACCGCGTCGCGTGCTCCCGTCTACCCCGGCGAGAGCACCGGGCAGACCGGGAACCGGCCGCCGGGCGGCGAGAGCGAAGCCCGGGCGGCGAGTCCGAGGCCCAGGCCCCCGAGGCCGGCGCCCAGGCTCCGGACCGGTCCGACCGCGGTCCCGGTACGTCAGACGACGAGACGCCTCAACTGCTGACCGACGCAGAGGAACAAGGATTCCGCGACCGCTGGCAGCAGATCCAGGGCAGGTTCGTGGACGACCCCAGGGAGGCCGTGCACGACGCCGACGCCCTGGTGGCGGACGTCATGCGGACCCTGGCCACCACCTTCGACCAGCACAAGAAGGACCTGGAAGGCCAGTGGGGCCAGGGTGAACGGGTGGACACCGAGGAACTGCGCGGAGCGCTGCGCCGCTACCGCTCCTTCTTCAACCGGCTGCTCAGCACCTGACGTCCCGCCCTCGGCCGGCCCGGCCCCGACGTCCGGCGACCGGCCGCTCAGGGCCCGGCGGCCCCGCTCAGCGCCCGGGCCAGATGGGCGGCCGTCGCGCTGCCCTCGGTCCGCGCCACCTCGGCCGGCGTCCCGGCCGCCACGACGCGCCCGCCCCGGTCGCCGCCGCCCGGTCCGAGGTCGACCACCCAGTCGGCGGCAGCGACGACCGTCATGTCGTGCTCCACCACGACCACCGTGTGACCCGCGTCGACGAGCCCCTGCAGCCGGTTCATCAGCACCTCGACGTCGGCCGGGTGCAGCCCGGTCGTCGGCTCGTCCAGGAGGTACAGGGTGTGGGCGCGGCGGCCGCGCTGCAGCTCGCTCGCCAGCTTGATCCGCTGGGCCTCCCCGCCGGACAGCTCCGTGGCCGGCTGGCCCAGTCGCACATAGCCGAGGCCCACGTCGAGCAGCGTGCCGAGACTGCGGGCGGCCGCCGGGACGTCCGCGAAGAACCCCGCCGCGCCCTCCACCGTCAGGTCCAGCACCTCGGCGATGTTCCGCCCCCGGTAGGCGACTTGCAGTGTCTCCGGGTTGTAGCGGGCGCCCCCGCAGTCCGGGCAGGGCGCGTACGTGCTCGGCAGGAACAGCAGCTCGACGCTGACGAAGCCCTCGCCCTGGCAGGTCTCGCAGCGTCCCCCGGCCACGTTGAACGAGAACCGGCCCACCCCGTACCCGCGGGCCCGCGCCTCGTCCGTGGCGGCGAACACCTTGCGCACGACGTCGAACAGGCCCGTGTACGTGGCCAGGTTGGAGCGCGGAGTGCGCCCGATCGGCTTCTGGTCCACCCGGACGAGCCTGCCGACCGCCTCCGGTTCCTCCGTGAACTCGCCGACGAGCGTCGACTTCCCGGAACCCGAGACCCCGGTGACGGCGGTGAACGCGCCGAGCGGGAAGGCGGCCGTCACGCCGCGCAGGTTGTGCCGGGTCACGGGGCCGAGGGTCAGCCAGCCGCGCGGCTCGCGGACCGCGCGCGCCGGACCGGGCGGCCGGGCGAACAGGTAGCGGGCCGTCGCCGAGTCGGCCACCGGGGCGAGGCCCGCCACCGGCCCGCTGTACAGCACCCGCCCGCCGTGCTCGCCCGCGCCGGGGCCCACGTCCACCAGCCAGTCGGCGCCCCGCACCACCTCCAGGTGGTGCTCCACCACGAACACCGAGTTGCCGGCCGCCTTGAGCCGCTCCAGCACCGTGATCAGCGCCTCGGTGTCCGCCGGGTGCAGCCCGGCCGAGGGCTCGTCCAGTACGTACACCACGCCGAACAGCCCGGACCGGAGCTGGGTGGCCAGCCGGAGCCGCTGCAGCTCGCCCGCGGAGAGGGTGGGTGTGGCCCGGTCCAGACTGAGGTAGCCGAGGCCCAGCTCGACGACCGGCGCGATCCGCGCGTCCAGGTCCTCGGTGAGCACGCGGGCGGTCTCGGTGCCGTCGTGCGGCAGCCCGGCCAGGTCGGTCAGCGGCAGCGCCGCCAGCTCCGCGATGGTCCGGCCGGCGAAGGTCACCGCCAGCGCCTCGGGCCGCAGCCTGCTGCCTCCGCACGCCGGGCAGGGGCGCTTGTCAGGAACCGCTCCGCCTTGGCCCGCAGGGTCGCGGACCTGGTGTCGGCGAACGTCTTCATGACGTACCGCCGCGCGCTGGTGTACGTGCCCTGGTACGGCCGCTGGATCCGGTCGGCGTCCCGGACCGGGTGGACGGTGACGACCGGCTGCTCGTCGGTGAACAGGATCCACTCGCGCTCCCCGGGGGCAGCTCGCGCCAGGGCCGGCCGACGTCGTACCCGAGGGCGTCGAGGATGTCGCGCAGGTTCTTGCCCTGCCAGGCGCCCGGCCAGGCGGCGATCGCGCCCTCGCGGATGGACAGCGAGGGATCGGGACCAGCAGCTCCTCGGTGGTGCGGTGCACCCGGCCGAGGCCGTGGCACTCAGGGCAGGCGCCCGCCGCCGTGTTGGGCGAGAAGGCGTCGGAGTCGAGCCGCTCGGCGCCCGGCGGGTACGTCCCGGCACGCGAGAACAGCATGCGCAGGGAGTTGGACAGGTTGGTGACGGTGCCCACGGAGGAGCGCGAGGACGGGGCCGAGCGGCGCTGCTGGAGCGAGACCGCCGGCGGCAGCCCGGTGATCTCGGCGACCCGGGGCGCCCCGACCTGGTGGATCAGTCGCCGTGCGTAGGGCGCGACCGACTCGAAGTAGCGCCGCTGCGCCTCGGCATAGACGGTGCCGAACGCCAGGGACGACTTGCCCGAGCCGGACACGCCGGTGAACACCGCCAGCACGTCCCGCGGGATGTCCACGTCGACACCCTTGAGGTTGTGCTCGCGGGCACCGCGGACGCGGACGTGGGGATCATGGGGGCTGTGCATCGGGGCGATGGTAGTCCGCCCCGGTCGTCAGGTCTGCGGCGGCCGGTCCTGCGGCTTGCCGAACTCGTCGCGCAACTTGTCCTGGCCCGTGTCGACCTGCGACTGGTACTTGTTCCCGGTCCGCTGGTCGATGTAGTCGCCGCCCTTGTCGATGCCCTTGTCGGCCATGTCCTCGTGGCCCTTGAGCATCCCCTTGATCTTGTCCATGAAGGACATGTCAGCGCTCCTTGTCGTCGAGGCTTCCTCCCCAAGCCTTACCGGACCGGCCCGGTAACGCATCTCGGGGCGTCTTCGTGCCGTGCACGCTTTGAGTGTATGTGCGAGCTTGGGGGCATATGTCTGCCCGTCGTGGAAAGGGCCGCCCATGAGCACCCCCGGTTTCGGTTTCGGACGCAGTCCGTTCGAGGAGTTCGACGAGCTGATGTCCCGCTTCTTCGGCGGGGCCGGCGGGCCGGCCGCGTCCGCCCGCCGGCCCCAGCGGGTCGACATCGGCAGCCTGCTGTCCGAGCGGGCGCGGGAGCTGGTGGCGGCGGCCCGGGACATCGCCGCCGCCGAGGGCGCCGAGGAACTCGACGCCCGCCATCTGCTGGCCGCGGCCACCGAGAACGAATCCACCCGCAGGCTGCTGACTGCCGCCGGCGCCGACCCCGACCGTATCCGTGAACGGCTCACCGCTCCCGCCGCGGGCGCGAAGAGCGAGCCCGCCGCACTCACCCCGGCCGCCAAACGCGCCCTGCTCGACGCCTACCGCGTCTCGCGGGCCGAGGGCGCCTCCTACATCGGCCCCGAGCACCTGCTGCGCGCCCTCGCCGCCAACCCGGAGTCGGCGGCCGGACAGGCCCTCGGCGAGGGCGGCTGGGAGCCGGCCCGGGTGCCCGCCGAGAACGTGGCCGAGCGCAAGGAGCCGAGCAGTACGCCCACCGTCGACGAGTACGGCCGGGACCTCACCGAGGGCGCCCGCGACGGCCGCCTCGACCCCGTCATCGGACGCGACGAGGAGGTCGAGCAGACGATCGAGGTGCTCTCCCGCCGCAGCAAGAACAACCCGGTCCTGATCGGTGACCCCGGCGTCGGCAAGACCGCGGTGGTCGAGGGCATCGCACAGCGCATCGTCGCCGGTGACGTGCCGAAGACCCTCGCGGGCAAGCGGCTGGTCTCGCTGGACCTGGCCGGCATGGTGGCCGGCACCAAGTACCGGGGCGAGTTCGAGGAACGGCTGAAGAAGCTCCTGGAGGAGGTCAGCCGGCACAGCGACGAACTGGTGCTGTTCCTCGACGAGTTGCACACCGTCGTCGGAGCGGGCGGCGGGGGCGAGGGTGCCATGGACGCCGGGAACATGCTGAAACCGGCGCTGGCGCGCGGGGAGTTGCACCTGATCGGCGCGACCACCGTGGACGAGTACCGCAGGCACATCGAGAAGGACGCCGCGCTGGAGCGCCGCTTCGCCCCCATCCTGGTCGGTGAGCCCAGCGTCGACGACACCATCGAGATCCTGCGCGGACTGCGCGACCGCTACGAGGCCCACCACCAGGTGCGCATCACCGACGAGGCGGTCGTCGCGGCGGCCGAGCTGTCCGACCGCTACATCACCTCCCGCTTCCTGCCCGACAAGGCCATCGACCTGATGGACCAGGCGGCCGCGCGGGTCCGGCTGCGCGCCAGAACCCCGCTCGCGGACACCCGGGAGGCCGAGGACAGGCTCGCGGCCCTGAACCGGGAGAAGGACCAGGCGGTCGCGGACGAGGAGTACGAGCGGGCCAAGGACCTGCGCGACCGGATCAAGGAGACCGAGGCCGAGCTGGCCGAGGCGAACAAGGCGCAGGAGCAGGCCCCCAAGGTCACCGCGGAGGACATCGCCCAGGTCGTCTCGCGCACCACCGGCATCCCGGTCGCCCAGCTCACCGAGGAGGAGCGGGAGCGGCTGATGAAGCTGGAGGAGCACCTGCACGAGCGGGTCGTCGGCCAGGACGAGGCGATCACCGCCGTCGCCCGCGCCGTCCGGCGGGCCCGGGCCGGCATGAGCGACCCGAACCGCCCCGTCGGCAGCTTCCTCTTCCTCGGCCCGACCGGCGTCGGCAAGACGGAGCTGGCCCGCGCCCTCGCCGCCGCCCTGTTCGGCGACGAGAGCCGCATGATCCGCCTCGACATGAGCGAGTTCCAGGAGCGGCACACCGTCTCCCGGCTGGTCGGCGCCCCTCCCGGATACGTCGGCCACGAGGAGGCCGGCCAGCTCACCGAGGCCGTGCGCAGGCAGCCGTACGCCGTGCTGCTGCTGGACGAGGTGGAGAAGGCGCACCCCGACGTCTTCAACACCCTGCTGCAGCTCCTGGACGACGGCCGGCTCACCGACTCCCAGGGCCGCACCGTCGACTTCAAGAACACCGTGGTCATCATGACGTCGAACATCGGCGCCGACCGCATCCTGGCCGCAGGCACCGAGGACTACGCCAAGGTGCGCGAGGCGGTCATGCCGGTGCTCCAGCAGCACTTCCGGCCCGAGTTCCTCAACCGCATCGACGAGATCATCGTCTTCCGCGGCCTGGAGCGCACCGAGCTGCGCCAGGTCGTGGACCTGATGCTGGAGCACACCCGGCGCCGGCTGCGCGCCCAGGACGTCACCATGGAGGTCACCGACGCGGCCGCGGAGCTGCTGGCGAATCTCGGGTACCAGCCGGACTTCGGCGCCCGCCCGCTGCGCCGCACCATCCAGCGCCAGGTGGACGACCGGCTCGCCGACCTGCTGCTCTCCGGCGGGCTGACCGAGGGCGACCGGGCGGTGGTGGACGCGGCCGACGGCGAGGTGGTGATCCGCCCGCAGCGGCCGGCCCCGGTGGGGAGTGAGCCCTCAGCGGCCCGGCGCGAACAGGGCGGCGAGCCGCTGGTAGGAGTCCAGCAGAGCGGCACGGTCGTACGTGCTCGTGGTGACGAGGACCTCGGCGGCGCCCGTCTCCTTCAGGACCGTCTCCAGCCCGTCGGAGACCTGGTCGGCGGTGCCGGCCAGGTGGCCGGCGAGCGCGGACTCGTAGAGGTCCCGCTCCTTCGCGGTCATCACGCGCGCCTCCGTCTCCTCGGCCGGGGCCAGCGGCGGGAAGGTGCCGTGGGTCCGGGAGTACGCCGCGGCCCAGGCCTCCGGCACCAGCAGCCGCCGCGCCTCCTCGGCGGTCCCCGCGACCGCCACGGTGCCGGAGATCACGACGTGGGGCTCGGCCGCCCAGGGCGAGGGGCGGAACAGCGAGCGGTACTCGTCGATGCCGCGCATCATCCGCTCGCGGTGCCGCAGGTCCCCGATGACCACGGGCAGCCCGGCGCGGGCCGCGATCCGGGCGCCTTCGCCCATGGCCAGCACGAACGGCGGGACCCTCAGGCCCTCGGCCGGGCGGGCGTGCACCCCCGTGGGGGAGGTCCCGGCGAACCAGCCGAGCAGTTCGCCGAGCTGGGCCGCGAAGTCCCCGGCGGCCTCCTTGTCCCGGCCGAGTGCCCGGCGGACCCCGTCCGTGAAGCCGACGGAACGGCCGAGCCCCATGTCGATCCGGCCCGGGAACAGCGACTCCAGCACGCCGAACTGCTCGGCCACGACGAGGGGCCGGTGATTGGGCAGCATCACCCCGCCGGTGCCGACCCGGACGGTACGCGTCGCGGCGGCCACCGCGGCGGCGAGCACGGTCGGCGCGGAGCCCGCGACCCCGGGCACGCCATGGTGCTCCGACACCCAGAAGCGGTGGTAGCCGAGCGCCTCCGCCTCCCGCGCCAGCGCGACGGTGTCCCGCAGCGCCTCGGCGGGCGGACGCCCCGCGCGGGTACGGGAGCGGTCGAGGACGGAGAACCTGGTCCGGGCGATCACTGCACTCACGACGGGTTCAACACCGGCGGGGCGCCAGGATTCCCGGTCCGGCGCTCACCGACCCGACCGGCGCCGCGCGCCGCGTGGGGCGCGGATCGTCTGCAACTCCAGGGTGAGCGGCGGCTCGGCGGCGCCGGGGCCGCCCGCCCGGGCCCACTCGGCGACCTCGGCCGTGCAGTCGTCGTCCAGGGCGAAGCCGATCCACACCGGTGCGCCACCGGCCCGCCGGCCCTCCGCCGACGGCCGCACGACCAGGACGTTCGCCTGGTCGCACGGCCCGAGGCAGTCGCTCGTGCGCACCTCGAAGCCGCCCTCGGCGGCGGCCGCCCGCAACCGGTCGAGCTGACCGGCCGGATCGGTGCCGGGCTGCTTGGCCGGATCGCCGCAGCAGCAGCCCCGGCAGACGACGACGGTGCAGGGACGGGCGAGGAAGCGGGGCACGGAAGGCATGGAGGAAGCATGCGGCCCCGGTCCAGGGCAGTTGACGCCGGGGGTGGCTAAGGTGACCCGGTGACAGACAGCAGCGCGCGCCCGGTCGCCGTGTTCGACCTCGACAGCACCCTGGCCGACACCGCCCACCGCCAGCACTTCCTGGAGAGCCGTCCGCGCGACTGGAACGCCTTCTTCGCCGCGGCGCCCGCGGACCCGCCGCTCGCCGAGGGGGTGACGCTCGCGCTGGAGACGGCCCGCGAGTGCGAGATCGTCTATCTCACCGGGCGGCCCGAGCGGTGCCGGCGCGACACCCTGGACTGGCTCGCGGCCCACGGTCTGCCCGAGGGCCGCGTGCACATGCGGAGCGACGCCGACCGCAGGCCCGCCCGGTTCACCAAGCTGGAGATCCTGCGCCGGCTCGCCCGGGACCGGCGGGTCCAAGTCCTCGTCGACGACGACGAGCTGGTGTGCGCCGACGCGGAGCGCGCCGGCTTCACCGTCGTACGCGCCCGCTGGGCCGACCGGTCCGCGGCGCTGGAGGACGCCCAGGAGCGCGAGGGGCGTACCTGAGGGGCCGCCGGGCCGTTCGGGGTGCCGGGCGGCTATTCGGCGCCGTCCTCGATGCGGAAGCCCACCTTCAGGCCACCTGGTAGTGCTCGACCCGCCCGTTCTCGATCTGGCCGCGGACCTGGGTCACCTCGAACCAGTCGAGGTTGCGCAGGGTCTGGTCGGCGCGCGCGATGGCGTTGCGGATGGCCTGGTCGAGGCCCTCGTGCGAGGTCCCGACGATCTCGGTGACCCGGTAGGTGTGGTTCGACATACGGGGGCTCCTCTCCGCCGTGAGGAGCCGCGCGGCGGCGTGCCTCACGTCCGGCGCGACCGGTGTGTCACGCCGTAATCCACCGTGCCGTATCCCCGCCCGGCGCGCGAGGCGTCGCCTCCGCACGCCCGGCAGCGCTTGACCTACGCATTGGTCCATACCAAAATCCAGCACACCCGTGCGAACGCGTACGTTCGTCCCCCATGTCGGGCCCCTTTTCCCTGTCCGCGACCGCGCGGGCCAGACAGAACAGGACCCCTCGTGAGACGTCGTCTGCTCGCCCTCCTCTGCGTCACCGGCTCCCTCGTCAGCGCCTGCGGCGTCCTGCCCGGGCACGACCGGCAGACCGTCACCGTCTGGCTGATGAAGGACAGCGCCTCCGAGGACTTCCTGCGGCGCTTCACCGAGGACTTCGAACGCACCCACGACGACCTGCGGCTGGACATCCGCATCCAGGAGTGGACCGGCATCGTGGAGAAGGTCCGCAAGGCGCTCAAGGACGACGCGGAGGACGGCCCCGACGTCATCGAGGTGGGCAACACCCAGGTCCCGCTCTACGTCGAGGACGGCCGGCTGACCGACCTGACCCTGGAGTCGATGCGCGACTGGGGCAAGGAGCACTGGCTGCCCGGCCTCGCCGAACCCGGCAAGGACGGCAACAACCAGTACGGCGTGCCCTGGTACGCGGCCAACCGGGTGGTCATCTACCGCAAGGACCTCTTCGACCGGGCGGGCGTCACCGCCCGCCGAAGACCCGCGACCAGTGGCTCGCCGACACCCGCAGGCTCGACTCGGCCGGGAACCAGGGCATCTACCTGGCCGGACAGGACTGGTACACCCTCTCCGGCTTCATCTGGGACGAGGGCGGCGAACTGGCCGAGAAGAAGGACTACGACTGGCGGGGCACCCTGGACACGCCCGCGGCGCTGCGCGGCATGGACTTCTACCGCCGGCTCCAGGCGCTGGGCGAGGGGCCCGTGGACGCCGACGAGGAACACCCGCCCAGGCCGGTGTGTTCGCGGACGGCAAGGTCGCCCAGATCATCGGGGTGCCGGGACTCGCCCGGTCGATCGTGCGGGAGAACCCCGGCCTGAAGGGCAAGCTCGGCTTCTTCCCGGTGCCCGGCAGGACCGCCGACCGGCCCGGTGTCGTCTTCACCGGCGGCTCCGACCTCGTCGTACCGCGCAACACCGGGGACCAGTTCGCCGCCACCGCCGTCGTCGGCGCGCTCACCGGCGCCAAGTGGGACACCGAACTCGCCCGCACCATGAACTACGTGCCCAACAAGACCACCCTGGCGGACGCGGTGGCCGGTGAGGAGGGGGTCGCCGCCATGGCGGCGGGCGCCGCGCACGGCCGGGCGACCCCCAACACCCCGCAGTGGGCCGCGGTCGAGGCCGACAACCCGATCAAGGGGTACATGACCCGGGTGCTCGGCGGGGCCGACCCGGTGGGCGAGGCCCGCCGGGCCGACCGCAGGATCACCGAGGCCCTGGCCACCAACCTGGGCTGACCTACGGCACCACGCTCAGCGACAGCGCGAACCGGTCCTCGGCATCCGTCCACCAGTGGGTCAGCTCGAGGCCGGTGGCCGCCAGTTCGGCGGCGACGCCGTCCCGGCGGAACTTCGCCGAGATCTCGGTGCGCATCTCCTCGCCCGCCGCGAAGTCCACGGCCAGGTCCAGCGCGGGCACCTTGACGGTCTGCGCGGCGCGCGAGCGCAGCCGCATCTCGATCCATTCCTGTTCCGGGTCCCAGACGGCCACGTGCTCGAAGGCGTCCGCCTCGAAGTCGGCGCCCAGTTCACGGTTGACGACCGCCAGGACGTTCTTGTTGAACGCGGCCGTCACACCGGCCGCGTCGTCGTACGCCCGGACCAGCACCCCTTCGTCCTTGACCAGGTCCGTGCCGAGCAGCAGGCCGTCGCCCGGGGCGAGCATGGAGCGGACGAGGGCGAGGAACTTCGCCCTCTCGGCGGGCAGCAGGTTGCCGATGGTGCCCCGAGGAAGGCCACGAGCCGGGGACCGGGTGTCGCGGGCAGTTCCAGCGGGGCGGTGAAGTCGGCGATCAGCGCGTGCACATCGAGCCCCGGCCGCTCCGCGATGAGCGCCTGCCCGGCCTGGGTGAGGGCGCTCTCGCTGACGTCGACCGGTACGTACGCCTCCAGCGACGTGAGGGCGTCGATGAGGTGGCGGGTCTTCTCCGAGGATCCGGAACCCAGTTCGACCAGGGTGCGGGCGCCGCTGGCGGCGGCGATCTCACCGCTGCGGGCCACGAGGATCTCGCGCTCGGCACGCGTGGGGTAGTACTCGGGCAGACCGGTGATCCGCTCGAACAGCTCGCTGCCCAGGGCGTCGTAGAACCACTTCGGCGGCAGCGACTTGGGGGTGGCGGTGAGGCCGTGCCGGACGTCGGCGCGCAGCGCGGCGCCGGTCGCGTCCTCGGGGAGTGTGCGGGTGACGTGCAGGGGACTCAACGGCAGGGCTCCTTCGGGGATGACGCCGGATCCTCGAGTGGGGCGAGGAGTACGCCGGCGCGGCTCGCGGTGAGCACGGTGCGGTCGGGGACCTCCTGCCAGAGCGGGTCGTCGTCGTACGGCTCCGACGCGACGACCGTGCCCGGGCCGGGCTCCGTGCGGTACCAGAGGCTGTCGCCCCAGGCGGTGGCGGCGATGGTCTCGCCGTCGGTGAGCAGCAGGTTGAGACGGGACGCGGGGGCCGCCGCGGCGAACCGGCCGACGGTGTCACCGAGGGCCTCCGCGAGGTCGTCGCCGGAGCGCAGCCGGTGCAGGACCAGCGCCCAGACGAACGCCGAGTCGGTGCGCGCCTGCAGTGACAGCAGCTCGACCGGGGGCAGTCCGGGCACCAGGTGCGCCGCCGAGTCCGGCCAGCCGGCGATCGCCCCGTTGTGACTGAACAGCCAGCGTCCGGCCGCGAAGGGCGCGGCCGCCGCCTCGGCGTCCGCGCCCGCGAGGGTGGCGTCGCGCACGGCGGCGAGCACCGCGCCGGCGCGCACCACCCGGGCCAGGTCGGCGAAGGACTGGTCCGCCCAGATCGGACCGGCCCGCCGGTAGCGGGCCGGGGCGGGATCGTCCGGGGCGTACCAGCCCACCCCGAAACCGTCGGCGTTGACCGTGCCGTACCGCTGCCGGCGGGGCTCCCACGACTGCCGGTACAGGCTGTGCGGGGGCTCCACCAGGAGTCGTCCGAGCGGCTGCTCGGGCCCCAGGTAGGCCAGATGGCGGCACATCAGACGGCCTCCGAACGGGCGGTGCGGAACCCGGAGAAGATCTGCCGCCGGATCGGGTAGTCCCAGTTGCGGAACGTGCCCCGGCAGGCCACCTGGTCCACGGCGAACGAGCCGCCGCGCAGCACCTTGTACTCGGCGCCGAAGAACACCTCCGAGTACTCCTTGTACGGGAACGCCGTGAAGCCCGGGTACGGCAGGAAGTCGCTCGACGTCCACTCCCACACGTCACCGATCAACTGCCGTACACCGAGCGGGGACTCACCGTCCGGGTAGCTGCCGGCGGGGGCGGGCGCCAGGTGGCGCTGGCCGAGGTTCGCGTGCTCCGGGGCCGGGTCGGCGTCGCCCCACGGGTAGCGCCGGGAACGGCCGGTGGCCGGGTCGAAGCGGGCGGCCTTCTCCCATTCCGCCTCGGTCGGCAGCCGGCGCCCGGCCCAACGGGCGTAGGCGTCCGCCTCGTACCAGCACACGTGCAGCACCGGTTCGTCGGCGGGCACCGCCTCGGTGGCGCCGAAGCGCCTCCGCAGCCACTGGCCGCCGTCCCGCCGCCAGAAGAGCGGGGCGCTGAGGCCGTGCTGCCGGACGTGCGCCCAGCCCTCCGGGGTCCACCAGCGCTCGGTGCGGTAGCCGCCGTCCTCGATGAACGCCTGGTACGCCGCGTTCGTCACCGGGGTCGTGTCGATCCAGAAGGGCGCCACCTCCACCGGGTGCGCCGGGCGCTCGTTGTCCAGTGCCCAGGGTTCGGCGGAGGTGCCCATGGTGAACGGGCCACCGGGCACCAGGACTTCGGCCGGACCGGTGAACAGCGGGGCCGGTCCGGGATCGGGGGCGGTCAGGACCCGCGGGCCCGAGCGGAGCTGATGAGTGATCAGCATGGTCTCGTCGTGCTGCTGTTCGTGCTGCGCGATCATGCCGAAGGCGAAGCCGGCCTCGGTCAGCCGGCTGCCGTGGAAGTCCGCGGCCTCCAGCAGGTCGAGGGCGCGGCCGCGCACGTCGGACGCGTAGCCGCGGGCCTCGGCGGGCGGCAGCAGCGGCAGCGAGGGGCGTTCGGCGCGTGAGTGCTCGAAGGCGTCGTACAGCCCGTCGATCTCGGGCCGCAGCGCCTCCCGGCCGCCGACCGCCCGCAGCAGCCACAGCTCCTCCTGGTTGCCGATGTGGGCGAGGTCCCACACCAGTGGCGACATCAGCGGGGAGTGCTGGGTGGTGAGGTCGGGGTCCTCGACGCAGTTCGTCAGCAGTTCGGTGCGGGCGCGGGCGGCGAGCAGCGAGGCGACCGCGCGCTCGCGCAGCGCCTCGGTGTCCGCCTCGGTGGCCGTCGTCCCGGTCTCGGGGGCGGTCATGTGCGGATGTCCTTCCTCCCGTGGGCCGCGCGGCGGTCGGTGCCGCGCAGACTGTCCAGCAGGTCGTCGGCCGGGCAGCGGCCCCGCGCGACATGGCGGTCCAGGTACGCGGCGACGGCGTCGACGACCGCCGGCGCGGCGCCGAGCCGGGGCAGGGCCAGGAGCGCCGCCGAGAAGCAGGCGACGGCGGCCTCCCGCAGCTCGGGATCGGTGAGCCCGTACCGCGCCGCGTCGATCCACAGCGGATTGTGGGGGCGGGCAGGTTCACGGCCCGCTCGGCCAGCGGCTTGACGGCCTGGTGCGCGGCCTCGGCGGCCTCCGGGTCGTCGAACAGCGCCGCGGTCACCGCGAGCGGCACGATCCAGCCGTCGTCGCCCGGCTGCGCGTCGATCATGCGCAGCTCCAGGTGGCCGCGCGGCCGTACCGGCGGGAACAGGGTGGTCAGGTGGTAGTCGAGATCCGCCCGGGTGGGCGGCCGGGGGTTCCGTGAGCGGGTCCACTCGCGGAAGGTGAGGCCCTCGGGTACGTCCCAGGGGCCGCTGTCGCGGCGGACGCACATCACCGGGGCGTCCAGCACGTGCCGGGCCCAGGCGCCCCTCAGTTCCCCGTCGGGCGGCGGTGCGCCCGCACGGCCCGCGCCGATCTCCGCCCAGTGCAGCTGCCGGGTGGACCGCCAGCCGGTGGGCCGTCGGCCGACCAGGGGGAGTTGGCGAACGCGGCCACCAGGACCGCGCCGAGCTGGTGGGCCAGCCACCAGCGCTGTTCGAGACCCATGACGCCCGGATCCTCGTACCCGGCGTCCACGCACACCTGGACGGAGGCCGAGGCGCACATCATGTGCCGGCCGGCCGGGCCGGTGCGGTCGAGCCAGGCCTCCATGGCGTCGTAGCGCGGTTCGCGCAGGAACCGCCGGGGTGCGCGCCAGGGGTCGTGGCCGACGCCCAGGAGTCCGAGTCCGTCCTTCGCGAGGACGGCGCGCACGGTTCCCAGGTCGGCGGAGACGGTGTCGACGCACTCCATCAGGGAGGCGGCGGGCGGCGAACTCAACTCCAGCTGGCCGCCGGGCTCGATGGTGAGGGGCGAGCGCAGCGGCACGGTCCGCAGGGTGGCGTAGGCCGCTTCGAGTCGTTCGGGTGTGACCGGGAGCTGCGGCCGGTGCAGCTCGTGGACGAGCCATTCCACTTCGACCCCGAGGGTACGGGGCGGTCCTGTCTTGAAGCAGATGCCCTGACCAGGGCTTCCACCTCGGCTTCGGTGACGGCGTCGCGGTGCTCCTTACAGTCACCGCGATCGCTCTTCGAGTCGGACATGTAGGGATCCTCCTGAGATTCCACCATGCCACCGGTCCGGCCCACGCTGGGCCCGGACAGGCACCCGTCCACCCAAGACCCTCGAGCCGATTCGCACAAGGGTGCCCATCGGGACGTTCCGGATCGGTAACCTCCGTTTCCTTCCGGGTCCCCCGGCCGTTCCCGGCCCGGGAAACTCCGTTGCACCGCATCCCAGCATCACCCAGGATTCGTGCATGAGCACGACGGGGGACACCGCGCGGGCCGCGGTCGCGGCGCCCACGGGGGTGGCGCCGTGAGCGCGCGCCTGCGCGGTGTGGCCGCGGAGACCGAACGGATCGTCGCGGCGGGGCGGTACCGCGCGTCCGGCGGCCGGGAGGTGCCGCTGGCCGCCGCCGTCGAGGCCGCCCGGGCGGGCACCCGGCTGTACGGACCCGAGCCGGTGCCGGTGTCCGCCGCCCTGGACGTGAAGCCTGTCCTCGAAGTCACGGGCGAGAGCAGCACCGAGGCCGCCCGCCGGCTCTCCGACGGGCCGGTCGCCGTCCTGAACTTCGCCTCGGCCCGCAATCCGGGCGGCGGCTACCTGAACGGCGCCCAGGCCCAGGAGGAGGCGCTGTGCCGCGCCTCGGCGCTGTACACCTGTCTGCTGCGGGCCCGCGCCTTCTACGACCACCACCGCGCACACCGTGACCCCTTCTACACCGATCGGGTGATTCACTCCCCGGCCGTGCCGGTGTTCCGCGACGACCGGGGCGCGACCCTCGACCGGCCGTACCTCGCGGGGTTCCTCACGGCGGCGGCCCCGAACGCGGGTGTCGTACGGCGTACGGCACCCGAGCGGGCCGGTGAACTGCCGGCCGCCCTCGCCCGGCGGGCCGAGCGGGTCCTGGAGACCGCGGCCGCCGAGGGCTACCGGCGGCTGGTGCTCGGCGCCTGGGGCTGCGGCGTGTTCCAGAACGACCCGGCGCAGGTCGCCGAGGCCTTCGGGGTGCTGCTCGGACCCGGTGGACGGTTCGCCGGCAGGTTCGAGCACGTGGTGTTCGGCATCCTGGACCGCACCCCGGGGGCGAGCGTCCGGGAGGCCTTCGCGCGGCGGTTCCCCGACCGCGCGCGTCCGGTCACCGGCCAGCCGCCGTCCGGGGACCGTCAGGTCCAGCCGTAGCGCTCGTGCAGCCGCTGCCGGACGAGATTGAAGCGCATCCGGTCCAGCGCGCAGGCCTCCCGGCGCATGCCGTCCTCGTGCAGCCTCAGCACGCGGTCCACGTCCACCCAGGAGTCACGGCCCGACCGGTCCCACGGGCCGCTGCCTATCGCCACCCACTCGCGGTCGCCGTCGTGCCGCTTGCTGGACAACTGCACGGCGAGGAAGGTGCCCGCCGCCTCCCGCGCGACCACCAGCACCGGCCGGTCCTTGCCGCGGCCGTCGTTCTCCTCGAACGGCACCCAGGTCCACACGATCTCGCCCGGGTCGGGGTCGCCGTCGTGGGCGGGGGAGTACTCGGTACGCACCCGGCCGGCCCCGCGCGGGTCGGCCTCGGTGGTGGCGTGGGGGCCGAAGCGGCCCGGGACGTTCTCATCGGTAGGCGTGCTCACGGAAGAGCACCCTAGGGCCTGACGTGGGCACGTCGGGAGCGCGGGGTCCGCGCCAGGCAGACGGCGGGCCGCGGCGAACGGCGTTGCGCGACCGGCCTGTTCCGCGCCCGGGCCGCGGCGGAGGGCATGACCGGCCGCCTCCGGACCGTCACACGGGTGCGCCGCCGCGCGACTGGATCTGCATGCCGGGCCGGCGGCGGTGCACGGTCAGGTAGGCGAGGCCCGAGGCGCCGGCGGTGATGCTGCGCGTGGAGCCGTGCGGCAGCCACAGCAGGGCTCCCTCGGTGAGCGGCTCGGCCTCGTCCCGGGCGCCCTTGCCGAGCACGCCGTCCCCCGAGACGACCAGGACCAGCACGTCCAGGTTCGGCTCGGTGTGCGTGTCGACGCGCGAGCCGGGGGGCAGCCGGACGACGTTGGCGTCGAGCTGGCGTCCGCCCTCGGCCAGCTTCCAGAGCACCCCCGACGGAACCGGCGGGTCGGCGGCCAGGGCGCCGGCGTCGCACAGGACGCGCGGGTCCGGCCCCGCGTCCCAGCCGGTCCCGGACTCGGACGTCGGCGTCATGCGCACCCCTCGTTCCATCGCTCTCCGTGACCCATCCTGCGATTACTCCACGTCCGTCTTGTGAAAAATACACGCAGGTGGAAGTGGGTGAAGGCCATGGCCGCACGGCAGAGCCCGCGCCGCCGGGAGGTGCTGGACGTGCTGCGGGCCGCCCCGGCGCCGCTCGGGGTGGCGGCGGTCGCCGAGCGGATGGGCGTCCACCCCAACACCGTGCGTCTCCACTTGGACGCGCTGGTGGCCGACGGGCTGGTCGAGAGCCGCACCGAGGCGTTTTCCGGGCCCGGCCGGCCCCGTGCCGCCTACAGCGCGCGGCCCGGCATGGACCGCGGCGGCGCGCGCGGCTACCCGCTGGTGGCGCGGATGCTGCTCAGCCGCTGGGCGTCCGCCGACCCCGCCGAGGCGCGCGCGGAGGCGGAGGAGACCGGCCGCGCCTGGGGCCGGTTCCTGGTGGACCCGCTGCCGCCCTTCGGGCAGCCGACCGCCGGGCGCTCGGCGGCCCGGCTCGTCGGCCTGCTGGACGACCTGGGCTTCGCCCCGAGCGCCGAGGGAACGCCTGGACCGGACGGGTCGCCGGCCCGGATCAGGTTGCGGCACTGCCCCTTCCTGGAACTCGCCGAGGAGTACGGCCGCTTGGTGTGCCCGCTCCATCTCGGCCTGATGCGGGGCGCGTTGGCGGGGCTCGGCGCGCCGCTGACCGCCACCGGCCTGGAACCGTTCGCCGAGCCCGACTCCTGCCTCGCCCACCTGGGCGAGACGGCCGCCGCGGAGCGGAAGGAGGCAACCCCCCGATGAACACCGCGTCGGCCGCCACCGCGAGTGCGGTGGTCTCTGCGGGCCGGAGTCCGACGACGTGGCGGCCGGGGCCCCTGGTGAGGGACCCCGGCCGCGCGGACCGGCTGGAGCGGGACCGCTAACCCTCCTGCTCCACCGGCACCTTCTGCGGTGCGGGCGGCACCGCCCCGTTGAGCGACGGCGAAGTGCCCGGCTCGGCGGAGCCGTTGGGGTTCATCGAGGACAGGAGCTGACGGGCGAGGCCGAGGCCGGTGCCGCCCATGGTGAGCGCCTTCGCGAACAACTCGGCCATGCCGTCGGCACCGTTGAGCAGCACCATGTTGTCCACGTTGCCGAACGCGGACGCGCCCGCCTGGACGATCTCCGGCCAGTTCTCCGCGAGTTGCTGCGCGACGACGGCCTCCTGGTTCTCCGCCAGGGCGGCCGCCCGCGCCTTGATGGCCTCCGCCTCGGCGAGGCCCTTCGCCTTGGTCGCCTCCGCCTCGGCAAGACCCCTGGCCTGAGCGGCGGCCGCCTCCGCCTCACCGGTGGCCCGGGTCGCCGAGGCCGAGGCCGCGCCCCGGGTCTTGGTGGCCTCGGCCTCGGCACCCGCGGCCGCCTTGACCCGGGTGGCCTCGGCGGCCGCCGCGAGTTCCGTCTCCTTGGCCTTGGCCTGGGCCGCCGAGATCCGCGCGTCGCGCTCGGCCTCGGCCAGCGTCCGCTTCTCGTAGGCCTGCGCGTCGGCCGGCTTACGGACGTCCGCCTGGAGCTGCTGCTCACGCCGGTGCGCCTCGAGCTCGGCGACCCGGGTCTCCTGGACGACGACTTCCTGCCGGGCGGCGGCCGCGGCGAGCGGTCCGGCCTGCTGGGCCTTCGCCCCCGCCTTGTCCCGCTCGGCCTGGTAGCCGGCCTGCAGGATCTCGCTGTCCCGGGTCGCCTCCGCCATCCGGGCGAACGACTGCTGCTCCGCCTCGGTGGCCAGCCGGTTGGCCTCGGCCTGCGCGATGCGCGCGTCCCGCTGCACGGCCGCCGCGTGCGGCATGGCCAGGTTCTGGATGTACCCGGTCGGGTCCTCGATCTCGTGGATCTGCAGCGAGTCGACGATCAGGCCGAGCTTCTCCATCTCCGTACCGCACGCCGCCCGGGTCTGGCCGGTCAGCTTCTCCCGGTCGCGGATCATGTCCTCGACCGTCAACCCGCCCACGATGGACCGCAGATGGCCGGCGAAGACGTTGTGCACCCGCTCCGACATCAGCCTCTGCTGGTCCAGGAACCGGCGGGCCGCGTTCGCGATCGACACGAAGTCGTCGCCCACCTTGAAGATGACCACGCCCCGCACCTTCAGCGGGATGCCCTGGTGGGTCACGCAGTCCACCTGCAGCTCGGTCTCGTTCAGATCCAGGGAGAGCTTGCGCACCGCCTGCACCCCCGGCAGCACCATCGTGCCCCGCCCGGTGACGATGCGGAATCCCATGCCCTCCTCGAGCCCCTCGGTGCGGTGCTTGGACCCGGAGATGATGAGCGCCTCGTTGGGCTCGGCGACCCGCCACATCATCTTGAACAACCCGATCAGCACGAGAACGGCAACGACGACCGCCCCGCCACGACGCCGACGACCATCGGCATTCGCCCCCTTTGCATGGTGCCCTTTCGGCACCGAACGAAGGGAGTGTGCGCCCGCCGCGACGCGCCGAGAAGACGTCGGCGCGTCCTTGTCGCAATCTTGACGCACAAGCCCCTCACCTGGGGCGCTGTGCGCTCAACTGTCGTACGCGGCGGTGACGTAGACCGTCCTCGGCGGCAGGTGCTCCACCACCATCACGACCGTGCCCCGCTCCAGGCGGCCCGTGCCGTCGGCGGCGTACGCGAGGAAGTGCTCCGCGCCGCCCCGCACCCGGACGATCACCTCACCGACCAGGCCGGGCCCGATCGTCCCCGTCACCCGTCCCATGAGCCCGACCATCGACGCATCGTCCATGGCCACAGGGTACGGCCGGAACACGCCCTAGCCTCCTGGCGGTTCGGGGCCGTCCGCCCCAACCGCCCACGCGTACAGGGCCGTCAGGCCACCCGGTTGTCCGGCTCCGCCACCGGCGGCCACGACTCGTGCCAGCGCAGCTCCGACTCCAGCTGGGCGGCCACGGAGACCAGCAGCGGCTCACTGGCCGCGGGCCCGAGCAGTTGGGCGCCCACGGGCAGGCCGTCACCGACGAACCCGGCGGGCACGTTGACCCCGGGCCAGCCGAGGACGTTCCACGGCCAGGCGTACGGGCAGGCGGCGATCATGGCGCGGTCCGTGGCCAGCCCGCCGAGCCCGGACAGGGCGCCGATCGCGGGCGGGGGAGCGGCGGTGGTCGGGGTGAGCAGCACGTCGTACGAGTCGAAGAACGCGCCGATCCGCCGGTGCAGGACCGCCTCCGCGCGCCGGGCGGCCCGCAGCGGGGCGCCGCCGAGCAGCCGGCCCAGCCGGGCCGCGCCCCGGGTGCGGGGATCGAGCAGCGCCAGGTCGGGGGCCTCGCGGACGTAGTCGGCGATACCGGCGGTGGCCCGCGGCACGAAGGTCAGCCCGATCTGCCCGTAGGGCGGGTCGGCCTCCTCCACGGTGTGCCCCAGCGCGGCCAGTCTCTCGGCGAGCCCGAGGACGCGGTCGCGGACCTCGGGGCGCAGGCGGGCGGGTACGGCGGTGAACGGGGGCTTCAGCGACAAGGCGACGCGCAGCCGGCCGGGGTCGCGGCCGACTGCCTCGGACACCGTGAGCCTGGGCGGGCGGTGCGGGTCCTGGGCGTGGTTCCCGCCGGCCGCGTCCAGCAGCAGGGCCGCGTCGGCGACCGTGCGGGCCAGCGTGCCGTTCACCGTGATGCCGTGGAAGGCCTCGCCGCGCGGCCAGGTCGAGATGCGCCCGCGCTGTGGCTTGATCCCGATGAGATGGGTCCAGGAGGCCGGGATCCGCACCGAGCCCGCGCCGTCCGAGCCGAGCGCGGCCGGGACCAGGCCGGCGGCCACCGCGGCCGCCGAACCGCCCGACGAGCCGCCGGGTGTGTGACCGGTGTGCCACGGGTTGCGGGTCTCGCCGAACGCCGGACCCTCGGTGAACGGCCACTGCCCCAGCTCGCAGGTGTTGGTCTTGCCGACGATCACCGCGCCGGCGGCCCGCAGCCGCCGGACCGCCTCGCCGTCCTCCGCGGCCGGCGGGAACTCGCCCCGGCAGCCGAAGGCGGTCGGCTCGCCCGCCACGTCCATGTCGTCCTTGACCGCCACCGGCACCCCGAGCAGCGGGCGGCGCACTCCGGCCGCCAGCTCCCGGTCGGCGGCGTCCGCCTCGGCGAGCGCGGCCTCGGCGCGCACCACCCGGAAGGCGTTCAGGGTCGGCCGGGTGGCCTCGATCCGGGCCAGGGCCCGCTCCACCAGCGCGCGCGAGGTCACCTCCCCGGCGGCCAGCGCGCGGGCGGACTCCGCGAGTCCTGCGGCACGGTCGGGCGTCATTGCGGGGCACCTCCGGGAGCCTCCGGACACGATGTCTACCGAACGGTAACCTCAGCACCCGGGCGGTCGTACAGCTTTCGCGCAGATGACATCCGGTCATGTTCGGAGCGGGACCCGCCCGCGCGCGGCGGGCGCGGCCTCATCCGGCCAGCAGTCTGCGCAGCCACACCAGCCGGGCGGCCCGCGCCGCCCGGGACAGGGCCGCCTGCGGGGCGACTCCGTCGAAGCCGTGGAAGCCGCCGGGCCAGACGTGGAGTTCGGCCACGCCGCCGCAGCCCCAGATGCGGGAGGCGTAGTCGACCACCTCGTCGCGGAAGGTCTCCGCGGAGCCGACGTCGAGGAAGGCCGGGGGCAGGCCGGACAGGTCGGCCGCGCGGGCGGGGGCGGCGTAGGGAGAGACGTCGGGGCCACCGCGGCGCTCGCCGAGCAGCGCCGTCCAGGCGGTGTCGTTGGCGGTGCGGTCCCAGACGCCGACGCCCGCCATCTGGTGGCTCGAGACGGTGTCGTTGCGGTCGTCGAGCATCGGGTACATCAGGAGCTGGCCGATGACCGGCGGGCCCTGGCGGTCGCGCAGCAGCAGGGCGAGCGCGGCGGTCAGGCCGCCGCCCGCGCTGGCGCCGGCGATCACGATCCGGTCCGGGTCGCCGCCGATCTCCTTGGCGTGCCCGGCCGTCCAGAGCAGGCCCGCGTACACGTCCTCGACCGGAGCCGGGTGCGGGTTCTCGGGCGCGAGGCGGTACTCGACCGAGACGACGACGGCGCCCAGTTCGAGCGCCCAGCTCAGCGGGGCCTCCACCCCGGCCCGGTTGTGACCGAGGATCATGCCTCCGCCGTGCACGTGGTAGATCACCGGCAGCGGAGTGGCGGGGGCGGTGGCGGGACGGCAGATGAGGAGCGAGACGTCCGGCGCGCCGCCCGGACCCGGCACCGGGCGCTCCTCCACCTCGAAGGCGCCGTCCATCGTGACGTCGAACAGCTCGGCCAGCTCCTTGCTCGCGCCCCGCCTGGCGGTCGGGATCTCGTCCGGCGTGAGGCCGGGCGGGACCGCGTCACCGGCCGGCTCCAGTACGGCGGCGAGCTCCGGATCGAACGGGGGCGGCGGGGACGGGGACTGGACGGGGGGCATGACTTCTCCTCACCTGACACGGCGGGACGCGTGCTGCGCGCCCCTGCGACACGTATGACCCGTACGCCTGCTTCGAGTCCTGGGTGTCCACCGGACGGCGGGTCCCCTCCCGGGCCTCCCGGCCACGCCGAAGGGGCCGGAACCCGGCGGTTCCGGCCCCTTCGCGGGTGCGTGCGGCTCAGGCGGCCGCGACCTCGCCCACGTTGCCGTGCAGACGGGCGACGACCTCGGTGAGCTGCTCGGCCACCTCGGCGTCGTCGACCGGGTGGGTCTCGGCGAAGCGGGTCACGGAACCGGGGATGGACAGCTTGATGTCCTCGATCACCTTGCCGCCGGCGATGCCCACGGCCTTGCGGGTGTCGTCCTGCGCCCACACGCCGCCGTACTGGCCGAACGCGGTGCCGATCACGGCGACGGGCTTGCCGCCGAAGGCGCCGGCGCCGTACGGGCGGGACAGCCAGTCGATGGCGTTCTTCAGGACGGCCGGCATCGTGCCGTTGTACTCGGGGGAGAACAGCAGGAAGGCGTCGGCGGCACCGGCCGCCTCACGCAGCGCGGCGGCGGCCGCCGGCACGCTGCCCGCCACGTCGAGGTCCTCGTTGTAGAAGGGGACGTCGGCCAGGCCCTCGAAGAGCACGACCTCGGCGCCCTCGGGGGCGAGCTTGACGGCCGCCTCGGCGAGCTGGCGGTTGTGCGAACCGGCGCGAAGGCTGCCGACGAGCGCGAGGATGCGAACAGACATGGGTACTCCAATGGGGGGCTGAAACATCGCCGTTAAGATCCGGACCGAGGTCCGCTTAGCTTTTCTACCAGGCTAACCGGACCGCGGTCCAGTTTTGTTCCCGATGCTTTACGCTTGCTTCATGTCCGCCGCCCTGCCCCCTTCCCGCAGCCCCAGGAGCCCTACGACACGCCCCAACTGCTGGAGGTCGAGTCCGGCCCCGGCGAGCCCTGCCTGCGCGCCGACGCGGCCCGCAACCGGGCCCGGCTGTTGGAGGCCGCCGCCCGGCTGATCGCCGAGCACGGGGTGGCGGGTGTGACCATGGAGGCCGTGGCGGCGGCGGCGCAGGTGGGCAAGGGCACGGTGTTCCGCCGCTTCGGCGACCGCACGGGGCTGCTCACGGCCCTGCTCGACCACTCGGGCAGGCGGCTGCAGGCCGACTTCCTCTGCGGACCCCCGCCGCTCGGCCCCGGCGCGCCGCCCTGGACCGGCTGCGGGCGTTCGGCGTGGCGGTGCTGTACCGCTCGGCCGAGCAGCTCGACCTCCAGCTCGCCGCCCAGCCGGAGCCGGACCGCCGGTTCTCCCACCCGCGGTCCAGGCGCTGCGCACGCACGTCACGATGCTGCTGCGGCAACTCGTGCCGGGCGCCGACTGCGATCTGCTCTGCCTGACCCTGCTGGCGTACCTCGACCCCGCCCAGATCCACCATCTGACCCGGCAGTGCGGGATGCCGATGGAGCGGCTGGAGGCCGGCTGGACCGATCTCGTGGCCCGGGTGACGGGCACGGAGCCGCCCGCCTGAGACGTATCCGGCCGGGGCCCTGCCGGCCGGGATCGGATCAGCCGTCGTGGCCGGCGAACATCTCCAGCAGCCCGTGCGGGGCGTCGGCCCGGAACAGCGTCTCGCCGCCGCGCGCCGACTCCGCCGCCGACGCCTCGGCGCGCGGGAACATCCGCTCCTCGTAGGCGGCGAGCGCGGCCTCGGTGTCCCCGGGGCGCGCGGCCAGCGCCAGGCCCAGCTCCGCGCCGTCGAGCAGCGCGAGGTTGGCGCCCTCGCCGGCGAACGGCGACATCAGGTGCGCGGCGTCGCCGAGCAGGGTTACCCCCGGCGTCCGGTCCCAGCGGTGGCCGGCCGGCAGGGCGTGGATCCGCCGCGGCACCAGCGCCCCGTCCGCCTCCGCCACCAGCGCCCGCAGGCTCTCGTGCCAGCCGTCGAACTCCTTCAGCACGCTCGCCTTCGCCGTCTCCGTGTCGGTGAAGTCGATCCCGTCGAGCCAGTCCTCCGGCGCCTCGACGGCGGCGTACACGTGCAGGCCGCCGTCACTCTCGCGGTGCCCGAGGAAGCCCCGCCCCGCGCCCAGCGCGAAGAGCATGCCGCCGCCGACCACCTCGGCGGCCCGCGGATGCCGGACATCGGCGTCCAGCAGGTCCGCCTCGACGAACGACACGCCCGTGTACGCGGGCCGTGCGGGGGAGAGCAGGGGGCGGACGCGGGACCAGGCGCCGTCCGCGCCGACCAGCAGGGCGGTGGTGAAGGCGCCGCCGTCCGCGAGCGCCACCTCGTGCCGGCCGTCGCCGAGCGGGCGGGCGCCGGTCACCTTCGCGCCCCAGCGGACGGTGCCCTCCGGCAAGGAGTCCAGCAGCAGGTCGCGCAGCTCGCCGCGGTCGATCTCGGGGCGCCCTCCGGCGCCGTCGTCGGTCTCCGCCAGGTGAACGGTGCCGTCCCGGTCGAGGACCCGCAGCGCCTGACCGCCGGGGTGCACCCGGGCCAGGAACGTCTCGTGCAGCCCGGCCGCGCGCAGCGCCTCCTGGCCGGAGTCGTCGTGGATGTCGAGCATGCCGCCCTGCGTGCGCGCGGCCGGTGAGGCGTCCGCGTCGAACACGGCCGCCTCGATGCCGTGCACGTGCAGCACCCGGGCGAGCGCGAGTCCGCCGAGTCCGGCGCCGACGACGGCGACGGGGTGGTGGGGGATGGTCATGGTGGTCTCCTCGGGGGCTCGGGTCAGTCGGGTACGGCGGTGCGTTCGATGCCTTCGATCAGCGCCCGGAAGGCCCAGGACATCCGGGCCCGCGGGGCGCCGGACAGCAGCTCGCCGGCGGAGGCGGCGATGTGCGGATGCGTGTCCTCGGACGCCCCGCGCAGCGCGCTGTCCAGCGCCTGCCAGTCGCCGGGGACTTCTCGCCCGCGTGCTCCGCGGCGGTCGCGGTGGCGTGCTGGAGGAGCAGGTCGACGCCCCACGCGGCCCGGTCGCGCGGCACCCCGCCCTCGGCGAGCAGGGCGAGCAGCGTCTCGATCAGGTCCAGGTAGTGCGGACCGGTCGGCCGGGCGGTGAGCGCCGAGCGGGCGAGGTCCGGATGGTCCAGCAGCATCCGCGTGCAACCGGTGAGGACCTGCTCCAGCCGCTCCCGCCAGTCGCCCCCGGCCGGGGCGGGGGCGACGGTGCCGAGCAGCTCGTCGAGGACGGCCGCGTGCAGTTCGTCGGTGTTGCGGACGTAGACGTACAGCGAGGCCGGACCGGTGTCGAGCTCCTGGGCCAGCCGTCGCATGGTCACCTTCCGCAGTCCTTCGGCCCGCAGGACCGCGACCGCGGCCGCGACGATGCCCTCCCGGCTGAGCGCCGGCTTGGCGGGGCGTTCACGGCGGGAGCGGGGGGTTTCTGTCATGCCACCAGAGTAACGAACATGTTCGGGACGAACAAGTTCGTAGCGAACATGTTCGTTCCCACTCTCGGGTGTGCACCCCGTCGTGCCGCCTGTTTGTCGAACGATGAACGACGTTCCCCCGCCCCGCCCCCGTCCGGACCCCTCTGCCAAGATGCGGTCTGTCATGGTGCAGATACCGAACACGCCGCCGTCCGCGGTGCCCGCTGCGCACTCCGTCCCGACGAGTGCCGACGTGGCCCGGCTGGCGGGCGTCTCGCGCGCGACCGTCTCCTACGTCCTCAACAACACCAGTGCCGTCCGGATCAGCGAACCGACGCGCCGCCGCGTCCACGAGGCCGCCCGGGAGCTGGGGTACGTGCCCCACGCCGCCGCCCGCAGTCTGCGGGCCGGGCACAGCCGGATGGTCCTCATGCCCGCCCGGCGATCCCGGCGGGCCCCCTCTACAGCCGCTTCCTCACCGAACTCCAGTCCGCCCTCGGCCGCCTCGACTACACGGTCGTCCAGTACGGCTCGGTCGGCCTCCAGGGCGACGAAGCCGCCCGCGCCTGGGCCGAGTTGCGTCCCGTCGCGGTCCTGGTCCCCGGCGCGGGGCTCGGCCCGCGGGGCGTCGCCGTCCTCAGACGCTCCGGTGCCCGGGCCGTGGTGACCCTCGGTCCCGAGCGGGTCGAGGGCGCCCACGCCCTGCTGATGGACCACGAGGCCGTCGGCCACTGCGCCGGCGCCCGTCTGCGCGCCCGCGGCCGCCGCCGGATCGGCGTGATCGTCCCGGAGGAACCCGGCCTGGAGGCGTTCTCCCGGCCCCGGCTCGCCGGCGTCCGCCGGGCACTGCGCGGCACGGACGCGGCCGTCACCGCGCTGCCGCTCGCATACACGGAGCAGGCCGCCGCACAACTGGCCGCCCGGTGGCGCGAGTCGGGCCTCGACGCCGTGTTCGCCTACAACGACGAGTACGCCATGCTGCTGATGCGCGCCCTCCAGGACGAGGGCGTCCGCATCCCCGAGGACGTGGCCGTGGTCGGCGCCGACGACCTGATGCTCGGCCGGCTGCTGCGCCCGCGGCTCAGCACCGTCCATGTCGAACTGCCCTCCGGCCGGGACCTGGCCGGACTCGTCGACCGCGCGGTCCGTGAACCCGGCGCCGAGCCGGAGGTGCACCGGGTGCTGGGCGCCTCCCTCGTCCCCCGCGAGTCCGGCTGACCGCGCCACCGGCCCGCCCGCCCGCGGGTACGCGTACGGCCCGTGGCGCGACACGCGCCACGGGCCGTACCGGAACCGGCCGCCGGGGCTACTCGCCCTGCTGCTCCTGGGCCGCGATGCTCTTGCGGACCTCGTCCATGTCCAGCTTCCGGGCCTGCCCGATGACGTCCGTCAGGGCGGACTCCGGCAGGGCGCCCGGCTGGGCGAAGACCGCGACCTGGTCCCGGACGATCATCAGTGTCGGGATCGACTGGATGCCGAACGCCTGTGCCAGCTCGGGCTGGGCCTCCGTGTCCACCTTGCCGAAGACCAGGTCCGGGTTCTCCTCGGCGGCCTTCTCGTAGACCGGCGCGAACTGACGGCACGGCCCGCACCAGGACGCCCAGAAGTCGATGAGGACGAACTCGTTCTCGGTGACGGTCTGGTCGAAGTTCTCCTTGGTCAGCTCCACAGTGCTGCTCATGGCCTGATTCCCTCTTCCTGGTGTGGGGTGTGCCGACGGCGAGAACACGATGGCCCGCCCGCCTATTCCACGAGTGTTCCGCTCGGGCACGCGCGTGTCCCGCGCGCCTACCCGTGTGGCCTCCGTGCCAACCACCCAGCAGACTGACCCCATGACGGAAACGGAATCCATCGCGTACGACGTCGTGGTGCTCGGGGCCGGGCCCGTGGGGGAGAACGTCGCCGACCGCACCCGTGCGGCCGGCCTCACCACCGCGGTCGTGGAGAGCGAGCTGGTCGGCGGCGAGTGCTCGTACTGGGCCTGCATGCCCAGCAAGGCACTGCTGCGGCCGGTGATCGCCCAGGCGGACGCGCGTCGCCTGCCCGGCCTGGAACAGGCGGTCCAGAGCCCCCTCGAGACCCCCGCGGTCCTCGCCCGGCGGGACGACTACACCTCGCACTGGCACGACGACGGCCAGGTCGGCTGGCTGGAGGGCATCGGAGCCGACCTCCACCGAGGCCAGGGACGGCTCGCCGGTCCCCGCACGGTCACCGTGACCGGCCCCGACGGCACGGTCACCACCCTCACCGCCCGGCACGCCGTCGCGGTCTGCACCGGCACCAGCGCCCGGCTGCCCCGCCTGCCGGGCCTCGACGGCGTCAAGCCCTGGACCAGCCGCGAGGCCACCAGCGCCAAGGCGGCCCCCGGCCGGCTGATCGTCGTCGGCGGCGGGGTCGTCGCCACCGAGATGGCCACCGCCTGGCAGGCCCTCGGCTCCCGGGTCACCCTGCTGGTGCGGGGCAAGGGCCTGCTGAGCCGCATGGAACCGTTCGCCGGGGAACTGGTCGCCGACGCGCTCGCCGAGGCGGGCGTGGACGTCCGCACGGGGACGTCCGTCGAGTCCGTCTCCCGGGAGGACGGCACCGTCGTGGTCGTCACCGGCGCCGGGGACCGCGTCGAGGCCGACGAGATCCTCTTCGCCACCGGCCGGGCCCCGCGGACCGGGGACATCGGCCTGGACACCGTCGGCCTGGAACCCGGCTCCTGGCTCGACGTGGACGACAGCCTCCGGGTCGAGGGCGTCGACTGGCTGTACGCGGTCGGTGACGTCAACCACCGCGCACTCCTCACCCACCAGGGCAAGTACCAGGCCCGGATCGCGGGCGCCGCGATCGCCGCGCGCGCCACCGGCGCCGAACCGTCCGACGAGCCCTGGGGCGCCCACGCGGCCACCGCCGACCACCACGCCGTACCCCAGGTCGTCTTCACCGACCCCGAGGCCGCCGCCGTCGGGCTGTCCCTGGCCGAGGCCGAGCAGGCGGGGCACCGGGTCCGCGCGGTCGACGTCGAGTTCTCCTCGGTCGCGGGCGCCGGCCTGTACGGCGACGGCTACAAGGGCCGCGCCCGCATGGTCGTCGACCTGGAGGAGGAGATCCTGCGCGGGGTCACCTTCGTCGGCCCCGGCGTCGGCGAGCTCATCCACTCCGCGACCGTCGCGGTCGCCGGCCGGGTCCCGGTCGGCCGGCTCTGGCACGCCGTCCCGTCGTATCCGACGCTGAGCGAGGTGTGGCTGCGGCTGCTGGAGGCCTACCGGGACAACTGAGAGGCGCGTTACGGCAGTTCGAAGCCGAGCGCCTCGGCCGCCGCCTGCGGTGCCGGCTGTGCCCACAGGGCCGCCACCGCCTCGTTCGTGGACAGCGAGCGCGGCTGCGCACGGTCGAGGTAGAGGACGCCGTCGAGGTGGTCCGTCTCGTGCTGGACGATGCGGGCGGGCCAGCCGGTGAACACCTCGTCCAGCGCGGAGCCGTGCTCGTCCTCCCCGCGCAGCCGCACCTCGGCGTGCCGGGCCACCACGGCCTGCCAGCCCGGCACGCTCAGGCAGCCCTCGAAGAACGCGGCGCGGGCCCCGCCCACGGGCTCGTACGACGGGTTGACCAGGACGCGGAACGGCTGCGGCACCCGGCCCCGGATCCGCGCCACCTCCTCCGGCACCGGCGCCGGATCCTCGACGACCGCGATCCGCAGCGCGATCCCGACCTGCGGGGCGGCCAGGCCCACACCGGGCGCCGCGTGCATGGTCAGGCGCAGCGCCTCGACGAAGCGGGCCAGCAGGGCGGGCCCGAGCTGGCCCTCGTAGGGCTCGGTGCCGCGTCTGAGGACCGGCCGTCCGGCCGCGACGATGGGCAAGGGGCCGCCGGCGGCGAGAAGTTCCTCGACACGCTCGGCGAGCGGTGCCTGATCACTGGGAGGTGCCATCGCGTCAGAATGCCACGCCCGCCCGGATTTCATGTGGCACAGGTCACCAACACCCCGGGGAACTCGGCGCTCTTCCGGCCCGACTACTGGACCGTCACCGCTGGAGAACCGCTCCCCGAAAGAAGCCCGCCGATGTCCACCGCTCCCTCGCCCACCCGGGACGAGGCCCCCGCCCCGGCTCCCGCCCCGGGCCGCTGGGCCGCGCTGCGTCCCCTCGTCCTGCGCCTGCACTTCTACACCGGACTGCTCGTCGCCCCGTTCCTGCTGGTCGCCGCCGTCACCGGACTGCTCTACGCGGGCTCCTTCCAGGCCGAGAAGATCGTGTACCGCCATGAGCTGACGGTGCCGGCCGGTGAGCGGGAACTGCCCGTCTCCGCCCAGGTCGCCGCCGCCCGCGAGGCCCATCCCGAGGGCACCGTCGCGGCCGTCCGGCCCGCCCCCGGGGCGGGATCGACCACCCGGGTGCTGCTCTCCGGCGTCGAGGGAGTGGACCCCGATCGCACCCTCGCCGTGTTCGTGAACCCGTACACCGGGGAGATCCGCGGAGCGCTCGAACAGTACGGCTCGACCGGCGCCCTCCCGCTGCGCACCTGGATCGACGAGCTCCACCGCGACCTGCACCTGGGCGGCACCGGCCGGCTCTACAGCGAACTCGCGGCGAGCTGGCTGTGGGTGACAGCCGCCGGCGGACTGGCGCTGTGGTTCTCCCGGCGGCGGGCGCTGCGCAGGCTGCGCGGCACCGGCGGCCGGCGCCGCACCCTCGGCCTGCACGGCACGGTCGGCGCCTGGACCGCCGCGGGATTCCTGTTCCTGTCGGCGACCGGCCTCACCTGGTCGACGTACGCCGGCGGCCACATCGGCGACCTGCGCGCCTCGCTCGGCCAGGCGACGCCCACGCTGTCGGCGGCCGTGAGCGGGGGCGAGCACGCGGGCCACGGCGCGGCGGCCGGCGCCGGCGGCACAGCCGAGCACGGCGTGGGCCTGGACCGGGTGCTCGCGGCGGCCCGGGCCGAGGGACTGGACGGTCCGGTGGAGATCGTCCCGCCCGCCGGCGAAGGCGTCGCGTACGTCGTCAAGCAGGTGCGGCGCGACTGGCCCGGGAAGCAGGACGCCGTCGCCGTCGACCCGGCCACCGGTGAGATCACCGGCGAACTGCGCTTCGCCGACTACCCCGTGCTCGCCAAGCTGACCCGCTGGGGCATCGACCTGCACACCGGGGTCCTCTTCGGACTCCCCAACCAGATCGCCCTCGCCCTGCTCGCCCTCTCCCTGATCCTGCTGATCGTGTGGGGCTACCGCATGTGGTGGCAGCGGGGCCGGGGCTCCGCCTTCGGCCGCCCGGTCCCGCGCGGCGCCTGGGCCCAGGTGTCGCCGTACGTCGTCGTCCCCGCGCTGGCCGCGATCGCGGTCCTCGGCTGGTTCGTGCCGCTGCTCGGCATCCCGCTGGCCGCCTTCGTCGCCGTGGACGTGGTCCTCGGTGAGATCGCGTACCGGCGGGGGCGGCGCACGTACCGGAGCGCGCCCGGCGCGAGATAGCGCGAAGGGCCCGGTTCCCGCACGGAACCGGGCCCCGCGCCGCCGCTGCTCACTCCTCGGGGAAGTCGCCCGCGAGCGCCGCGGCGATCCGCAGGTGCGGGGCCGCCTCGTCGTGCCGGGCCTGCCGCTGGAGCGTGCGGCCCAGCATCAGCCGCGCGTAGTGCTCCACCGGGTCCCGCTCCACGATGATCCGCAGCTCGGCCTCCGCACGGCGCAACTGGGCCGAGTGGTAGTAGGCGCGGGCCAGCAGCAGCCGCGGCCCGGTCTGCTCCGGCACCTCCTCGACCAGCCGCGCCAGCACCCGCGCGGCGCCGGCGTAGTCCTCGGCGTCGAAGAACAGCCCCGCGCGCTCCCAGCGCTCGGCCGGGGTGCCCTGGTCGTAGTACGTGGTCTCCACTCGCGTCTCCACTGATGACCTCCTTCGGGAGGCCACAACGGAAGGAGATAGTTCAATATTCCACTAACTCGAGGGCCGGGTGCAGGCGACCGCCGGACCGGTCGTCGCGCGGGTTCCCGGTGGCGGACACCCGTGCGGGGGGCGCGGTCCCCGCCGGTCAGGGACGGGCCCACTGCCGGTCGTAGCGCGGGACCGTGGCGCCGCCGCCGGCCCGGACGGCCTCGACCACCGCCTGGTGCAGGTCCCGGCTCTCGGGCTGCGAGGAGCAGGGCACGGGACTGCCGGTCAGCGTGTACCACAGGGAGGTGCCGGTGTACTGGACCCGCACGACCGCCTGCCTGGCGTCCCAGGTGGTGTGCACGGTCAGGTCGCCGGTGACGATCCCGGCCTCGTCGGTACGGACGCCTCCCGGCCCCGTGAAGACGCCCTGCGTCGTCCAAGATGTCTGGACCATGATTCCGGCCTCCCTCGTGAACGCGGGCGCGGCTCTTCCTCCGGCGGCCCGCCTCCGCACGGATCCAGTGTGTGCCCACTCCCGGCGGACGGCCTGTCGGGAGGCCGGTCACTTGAGTCCGCTGAGCATGACCCCGCGGATGTAGTGCTTCTGCAGCAGCAGGAAGACGATCAGCACCGGCAGGATGCTCAGCACCAGGCCGGCCATGACGATGGGCATCGTGCGCGACGGGTCCACGTAGTCCTGCAGGAGCTGGATGCCGACGGGCAGGGTCATCACGTCCGGGTCGGCGGTCGAGACGAGCAGCGCCCAGATGTACTCGTTCCAGGCGTCCACGAAGGTCAGCAGCCCGAGCGTCACCACGACCGGTTTGGTCTGCGGCACCACGATCCGCCACCACACGGCGAACTCGCCGGCCCCGTCGATGCGCGCGGCCTCCAGCACCTCGTCCGGGATCGACACCATGAACTGGCGCATCAGGAAGATCCCGAACCCGTTCACGAGGAACGGCATGGTGAGCGCCACGATGCTGACGGTCAGGCCGGCGCCGCCGCGCCCGAACACGTCGTTCCCGCCCGCCAGCGGCCAGTGCACCAGGATCAGGAAGTGCGGGATGAAGAAGAGGAACGGCGGGAACATCATCGTCGACAGCACCAGGCGGAAGACGAAGTCCCGGCCGGGAAAGCGGAGTTTGGCGAGCGCGTACCCGGCGAGCGAAGAGGTCACCAGCACCGATCCGGTGATCACGGCGGTGGCGACCACACTGTTGCGGAAGAGCACCGGCAGGTCGAGCTGCTCGACGGCCGCCCGGTAGTTGGACAGGTCGAACGCCTTCGGCAGGAAGCGGTACGGGAGGGTGCCGGACTCGCCCGGTCCCTTGAAGGACGTCATCACCATGTCCAGGAACGGCACCATGGTGAGCACGGCGCCGCTCACCACCAGCAGGTACGACAGCCACGGGAAACGGCGGCGGATCACGCGTCCTCCCCCTTGCGCCGGAAGAGCAGCAACTGCAGCAGGGTGACCACGAGGACCACCAGGAACAGCACGAAGGCGGCGGCGCTCGCGGTGCCCCAGTCGCCGTAGCTGAAGGCCTGCCGGTACATCTCCAGCGCGGCGACCGCGGTCGCGTCGCCCGGCCCGCCCTTCGTCATCACGATGATCAGCGCGAACGACTGCAGCCCGGTCAGGAACTGGGTCACGCACACGAACAGCAGGGACGGCCGCAGCAGCGGCAGGGTGATCCGCAGGAAGACGGTGACGGGCCCGGCGCCGTCGAGCGCCGCGGCCTCGTAGTACGAACCCGGGATGGACTTCAGGCCGGCGGTCAGGACGAGGATCGCGGTACCGACCGACGCCCAGGCCTGGACGACCACGACCGACGGCAGCGCGGTGCCGGGGTCCTGCAGGAACGCCACCGAGTCGAGCCCGATGGCGTTGAGCACGCCGTTGACCAGCCCGCCCGGCTCGTACATGTACTTCCACACGTTGCCGACGGCGACCACGGTCGTGACGATCGGCAGGAAGTACAGGGTGCGCCACAGCCCCTGGAACCGCAGCTTGTCGATGCAGGTGGCGACGAGCACGGAGCCGGTGAGCGCGAGGGCCACGGTGCCCAGCGCGTACAGCAGCGTGTTGGTGAGGACCGGCGTCAGGAACGTCGACCCGTCCGCGAGGAGGCCGGCGAAGTTGTCCAGGCCGACCGGATCGATGTCGCCGAGGTCGAACCCGGTCCAGCGGGACATCGACAGCAGCAGCGCGAAACCGAGTGGAAGGAAGAGGAAGACCGCGAAGAACAGCAGCGTCGGGGCCAGGAAGAGATAGGCGACGGCGGTCTGGCGGCGGCGGGCCCGCCCGCGGCGTCCGCCGGCGGGAGGACCGGCGTGCCGGGTGCCCAGGTCCGCCTGGCCGGCCGTCTCCGGCGCCAGCGTGTTCACCATGAGCGCGCCACCTCCTGGTCGACCTGCCGGCGGGTGCTGCGCAGCGCCTCGTCGACCGACCGCTGACCGGTCCACAGCGCCTCGATGTTCTTGCGCAGCAGCGACTTGGCCTGCTGTGCGCCCGGTACGTTCGGCTCGGGCACCGCGTAGGCCAGCGCGTCCAGGAACGGGCGCAGATTCGGATCGCCGCCCCCGCTCAGCAGGGTCCGCATGTCGTCGGCCCGGCCGGTCAGGGAGCCGACCGAGACCTGCAGGGCGCTCATCCGGGTCGCCGTCGCACCCCGCCCGGCGCCTTTCACGCCCACTTTCTCGGTGTTGAGCCAGCGCAGGAACTCCCAGGCCTCGCGCGGGTGTTCGCTGGCCGCGTTGACCCCCAGCATGAAGCCGGTGGAGAGGGTGGCGCGCCTGCCGTCCGCCTCGGGCACCGGAACCGGCGCGACGCCGACGTCCCGGTAGCCCGCGCCCATCAGCTCCTTCAGGCTCCCGGTCCACCAGCCGGCGCTGATCACCATGGCCACCTGCCCGGACGGGAACGCCTTGTAGACGTTGACGCCGGGCGCGCTGGCGCCGGTCACCACCAGCCGGTGCTCCAGGCCGAACACGGCCCGGCCGGCCGCCGAGTCGATGGCGGTGCGCCGGCCGTCCGCGGAGACGAACCTGCCGCCGGCGGCGTTGAGCAGGGCCAGGGTCTGGCCGACGGTGGTGGAGTCGTCGTAGACCGACAGGCCGAACCCCTGCACCAGCGTGTTGCCGTACCGGTCCCGCCGGGCGGTGCGGCGGGCCGCCTCCTCCAGCTCCCGCCAGGTGCGCGGCGGTCCGTCGAGGCCGGCCGCGCGCAGCAGCCGCTTGTTGTAGTAGAGCGCGTAGGTCTGCGCCTCGGTGGGATAGCCGTAGACCCGGCCACCCACCGAGGCCGCGCGGACCGCCGCCGCGCCGTAGCCCCGGCCGATCTCCTCGGCGTGCTCGCGCGGCGCGGGCCGCAGGACGCCGGCCCGGACGAGCTGGCCGTTCCACAGGCAGTACGGGTGCAGGATGTCGGCGCCCTGGCCCGCCGCCTGCCGGACCATGAACGTGGTCAGCAGATCGGTGAACTCCACCGCCTTCGTACGGATCTTGACCCGGTCGTGCGTGGCGTTCCACTCGTCGACCGGACCCTGCAGGGCCTGCTTCAGCTCCCCGCTCGCGTAGTGGGAGAGCAGGGTGAGCTCGATCGGGTCCCCGGGCCGGCCGGTGCCCCGGTGCGGAGCGGCGCACCCGGAGGCGAGCAGCGCCGAGGGCAGGGCGAGAGCGAAGTGACGGCGGCTCAGCCGGCCCGCCGTCCCGGGCCGGCTGCCGGGTGTCATAGGGCGGCCTCCCGGCGCAGCACCCGGAACACCCGGGTGTCGCTGAAGCCGGCCTTGCGGTACATGTGGCCCGCCGGGGACCGGGCGCCGGTCCACAGGAACCACGCGGAGTGCGCGCGCCGCGCCCGCATCCGCTCCAGGACCAGGTGCAGCAGGACCTCGCCGAGTCCGGTGCCGCGCATCTCCTCCCGGACCCCGATCGGGCCGAAGCGCTCGTCCACCCCGTCGAACGCCCCGTGCATCGCCCAGCCGGACAGGCGGCCCGCGGGGTCCCGGACGACGACGATCCGGTCGAGCGGTGTGCCCGCGGTCAGACACGCCCGGATGGTGCACGCCCAGTCCGGGCCGAAGTGGCCGCCGGCGAGCGCGAGGAGGTCCACCAGGTCGTCGTCGGACGGAGTGGTGAACCGGTGGCCGCGGGCGGTCAGTTCGCCCAGCCGGCGCGCGACGTCGTCGGGGAGGCGGTAGCCGACCAGGCCGCGGTGCATCGCCGTCGCCTCGTACAGCGTGCGGAACCCCAGGGACCCGAGCAGCGCGGCGGCCTCCGGGTAGGCCTCGGCGTCCAGGCCGGGCAGGACGTAGTCGGGGGTGTACGAGGAGAAGTCCACCCGGGTGCGGCCGTGACCGTGCAGCCAGTCCAGGGCCTCGGTCAGCAGCCGGCGGCCCAGGCCCCGGCCGCGGGCGTCCGGGTCGGTGAAGAAGAACGGGATCCAGCCCTGCTCCGGCTCCAGGTCGGTGCCGGCCAGCGGTGTCAGCCTGCGCACCGCGTAGGCGGCGCCCACGACACGGCCGCCCTCGACGGCGACCCGGAGTCCCTCGGGGTCGAAGTTGGGGTCGAGCAGCACCAGGGAGCGGAAGCGGTCCGCGGTGACGGCGTCGGCGGGCGCGCTCCGGCGCCAGGCCTCCACCAGCGGTGGTCCGTCGCCGGCGCGGAAGCCCCGGATCGCGGTCCGTGAGGCCGTCGTGAGATCGGTCATCGACGGGGTGGTCCTTCCCGGTGTCTGAGGCCGGTGCCAGGGGCCCGGGGTCAGGGGTGGTGCGGGATCGCCCCCTGGGCCCCGTCCTGCCGGTCGCATCTCAAAACGAATGCCCGAAATCTAATGGTATGTCACGCCCATAAGCAATGATCTGCCACCGGGTCGCGCCGTCTCGTCCACGCGGTCCCGCGTATCAGGCCACGCTGTTCTCCGACAGGGCCGTTGGGGCATCCTGTCTCCCGAGGTCGCAGGAGAGGACGGGGGCACCGGCATGGAGGAGCGGTCGGCGGAGGGGGGTTCCGGCCCGGTCGTACCGCTGCGCATGGACGTGCTGCTGAGCGAGCTTCAGGAACACGTGGAGCGGGTGCGCGGCGGCCGGGACCGCATGCAGACCCTGCTCGACGCGGTGATGGCGATCGGCAGCGACCTCGACCTGGAGGACCTGCTGCGCCGTATCGTGCAGTCCGCCGTCGACCTGGTGGACGCCGGCTACGGCGCCCTGGGCGTGCTGGGCGAGGAGGGCACGATCCGTCAGTTCATCACCGTCGGCATGGACGAGGGGACCATCGCGCGGATCGGGCACCACCCCCAGGGCCGGGGCATGCTCGGTCTGCTCATCCGCGAACCCCGTCCGCTGCGCACGGACGACCTCGGCGATCACCCGGACGCGGTGGGTTTCCCGCCCGGTCACCCGCCCATGCGTACCTTCCTCGGTGCCCCGGTGCAGGTGCGCGACAAGGTCTTCGGCAACCTCTACCTGACGGACAAGCGCGACGGGCAGCCGTTCGACGCCGACGACGAGGTGGTGCTGCGGAGCTTGGCCGCCGCCGCGGGCGTGGCCATCGACAACGCCCGGCTGTACGGGGACAGCCGGCACCGCGAGCGCCGCCTGTCCGCCGGCGCGGACGTCATCCGCTCCCTGCTCTCGGGAGAGCCGCCCGAGGAGATCCTGCGCTCGCTGGCCGACACCGTACGGCGGATGACCGGCACCGATCTCGTCACGCTGGCCCAGCCCGTGGGGCCGGACCCGACCTGATCGTGGAGGCCGCGGCCGGTGAGGCGGCCGACAAGGTGCTCGGCCTGGCGCTGCCGACGACCACCCTGGCCGCGAAGGTCTTCGCCACCGGCGAACCCATCACCAGCGAGGCCCTCAGCGACGACGCCCGGGGATCCGGCGGCAGTGCCTCCGTGGTGCGTCTCGGCCCCGCCTTCTTCGTGCCCGTGGGCGACAGCAAACGCGTGCGCGGGGTGCTTCAGGTGGCCAACCTGCCCGGCAGACCGCCGTTCAGCGAATCCGTCCTCGACATGGTCTACACCTTCGCCGACCAGGCGGCCCTGGCGCTGAAGATCGCCGAGCACCGCCAGGAGACCGAGCAGCTCACCCTCTTCGGCGACCGCGACCGCATCGCCCGTGACCTCCACGACCAGGTCATCCAGCGCCTGTTCGCCGACGGACTGGCCCTGCAGGCGGTGCTCGGCCACGTCCGCGACCTGCCCACCGTATCCGAGCGCATCGCCCGGGTCGTCGACGACCTGGACGACACCATCAAGATCATCCGCTCGACCGTCTTCGGCCTCCAGCACCGCGACCGGCAGCAGCGGACCGGCGGTCTGCGCGCCCGGTTGCTGGTCGTCACCGACGAGGCCACCCAGAGCCTCGGCTTCGCCCCGGCGCTGCGCATGACCGGTCTGCTGGACACCGAAGTGCCCGACACGCACGCCGGTCACGCCCTCGCCGTGCTCCGAGAAGCCCTGTCCAACACGGCCCGGCACGCCGGGGCCACCGCGGTGGAGGTGACCGCCGAGGCCGCCGGCCGGACGCTTCGGCTGACCGTCGCCGACAACGGCCGGGGCATCGCCCCGGCCGTCACCCGCCGCAGCGGCCTGGCGAACCTGCGCAGCCGCGCCGAGGAACTCGGCGGCACCTTCTGCGTCGCCCGCCGCGACCCGGCCGGTACGCGCCTGGAGTGGACGGTGCCGCTGCCGGCCCGCGACGCCACCGGCCAGGAGGGCTGACCCGGCCGTCCCGGCACCGCCCGGCCGTGCCGGACCCCGGCGACGGGCGGGCACGTCCTGCCGGACCCACCGCGCCCCTGATGTGCCCCGGGGCCGAGGCAGTCGGGTAGCCCGGCCCGCGCGCCGCCGGTCGGCCCGGCCGAAACCCCGTCCGGCCGGGGCCTCGGGTGACGCGTCCCCGGTGGTAGTCGCTCACGCCGGGCGCCGAAGGCTTCTCGGTACGGCCGTCGGGAAGGTGACACAGGCGCTGTCGCGGCACGGCTCGGCGCCGGAGCCGGTGGTCCCGCGCGACCGAGTCCGCGGGGAAGGCCGGTGCGCTCCCGGAGTCCTCGGACGCCCTCACGCGCCTTCCGCGTCACCGATGGTGAGCCGGACACCGGTGACCAGATCGGGGCTGATGCGCACGGCGTGGTCCATGGGGTGCCCCGTCCAGGGCACCAGCAGCGCCTGGTAGCGGGCGAGTTCGGCGGGATCGGTCACCAGCCGGGCGTATCCGGTGGCCACCACGCTCCAGCCCAGGTGGGTGTCCGGATCGATGACGTCGGCCTCGTAGGCGACCACGACACCGGCGCCGTCGGCCTCGCGGGCGCGCGCGGTCAGGGCCGCGCCGTCATGGGTGCGGATGACGATGTCGCCGCCGTACAGGACGTGGTTCACCGGCCGCACCGTCGGCAGCGCGTGCCGGGTGAAGACGATCCGGCCGAAGGGGACGCTGCCCAGCAGTCGCAGGGCCTCGTCGCGGTCCAGTTCGACGCTCCGGCGCGGCCCGGGAGGAGGGGAGGCGGCGGCCTCGCCGGTGTTCCCGGCGGGCTTCCGTGCGGTCTCGTTGGTCACTGCCGTGAGTCTCTGGTCGAGGGCCGGGAGGTGAACGGGCGGCCGTCCGCGGCGGACACCGGAGCATGAGCCGCGGACGGATGCCCTCACCTCATTGGACTCGCGGGCTGACCGCTCACGCCAGGGCCGTTCGGCCCCCGCCCGCCTCCGGGCGGCCCCGCCCGCGCCCCTCGGTCAGGAGAGGCGGGTCGCCGCCTCGGCCGGGCCGGGTGCGGGAGACTGGGGGAGGGTCAGGGCCTGCCGGTTCCGGCCCGCACGGAAGAGCTACCGCGCGGCAACAGGAGGCGATCGATGGCGGACAGCGAGCGGCAGGGCCCGGGCGACCCGATCCGGGTCTTCCTGATGGACGACCACGAGGTGGTACGGCGCGGTGTGCGCGACCTGCTGAACGACGAGCCGGACATCGAGGTCGTCGGCGAGGCCGGTACGGCGGAGCAGGCCCTGGTACGGATCCCCGCCCTGCGTCCCCGGGTGGCGGTGCTGGACGTCCGGCTGCCCGACGGCGACGGCGTGAGCGTGTGCCGGGAACTGCGCTCGCGCATGCCCGAGCTGACCTGCCTCATGCTGACCTCGTTCGACGACGAGGAGGCGCTGCTGGACGCCATCATGGCGGGCGCCTCCGGCTACGTCCTCAAGCAGATCCGCGGCTCGGACCTGGTGTCCGCCGTGCGCACCGTGGCCCGCGGCCAGTCCCTGCTCGACCCGAGCGCCACCGCCAGGCTGATGGCACGGCTGCGGGGCGACCAGGAGCCGGAGGAGGAGCCGGACGAGCTGCCCGGCCTGACCGACCGCGAACGGGAGATCCTGGCTCTGATCGGTGAAGGTCTGACGAACCGTCAGATCGGGCAGCGGCTCTACCTCGCCGAGAAGACGGTGAAGAACCACATCTCCCGGCTGCTCGCCAAACTCGGCGTGGAGCGCCGTGTCCAGGCCGCCGTGATCGCCACCCAGGCGACGGGCCGCCAGAAGCGCGCCGGCGGCTGACGCGGTGGCGGTGCCCCGGCCGCGCACGGCGGCCGGGGCACTTTTTCGCCGACAGGCCCGGGGGACAGGGACGTTCAGCCCCGGTGCCGGAGCCCTTCGGCACCGGGTGCGGGGCGAGGCACGCCGCGAGAGTGAGAGGCGTCAAGCGGACGAAGACCTCAACTCCCGGAAGGGAACGCCGTCATGGCCGTGCACGAGCACTCTCACCGCACCGCGGGCTTCCACCTGTTCTCCCGCGGCCCCCGGACCCACCCGGCGGTCGCCGCCCCGACGGGCCTCGTCACGCACACCGCGCGGGACCACGCTCTGGCCTCGCTGCGGCTGCTCACCGGGTTCGTCTTCCTCTGGGCGTTCCTGGACAAGACCTTCGGGCTCGGTTACGCCACCGCCTCCGGCCGGGGCTGGACCGACGGCGGGTCACCGACGAAGGGCTTCCTCGGTTCCGTGGCCGCGGGGCCGATGGAGTCGACGTTCCACGCGTGGGCCGGGGCGGGCTGGGCGGACTGGCTGTTCATGCTCGGCCTGCTGGGTATCGGGGCGGCCGTCATGGCGGGTGTGGCGCTGCGGCCGGCCGCGCTGGCCGGGTCGGCGATGATGGCGCTGATGTGGCTGGCCGAGTGGCCCCCGGCCAAGCGGCTGTCGGACGGGTCGCCGAGCATGTCGACCAACCCGTTCGCCGACTACCACGTGATCTACGCGGTGGCGCTGATCGCGGTGGCCGTGGCGGGCGCGGGCACCACCTGGGGCCTCGGCCGGCTGTGGGCCCGGCTGCCCGTCGTCCGCGACCACGCCTGGCTGCGCTGACACTCGCGCCGGGACGGCCCCCTCGTGGGCCCCGGCCGCCCGCCGCGGTGACGGACGCCCGGCGGACGACGCCGGCCCCGGGACCGATCGTCCCCGGGCATCCGCCCCTCGGGCGCGGATGCCCGGGGACGATCGGTGCCACCGAGGAACGGCTGCGCGGCCCCTGGGATCAGACGCGGACGCCGAACATGAAAGGTCCGCCGATGGTGTCCATCGACTCGTACCGCACGACCGTGCCGGTGCGCGGGGCGTGCAGGATCTGGCCGTTGCCGGCGTAGAGGCCGACGTGGTGCAGGTCGTTGAAGAAGAAGACCAGGTCGCCGACCTGGAGCTGGCTGCGGGTGAGCCGGGTGCCGATGCCGGACTGGGCCTCGGAGGTGCGCGGTATGGAGACACCGGCCTGGGCGTAGGCCCAGGAGGTCAGGCCCGAGCAGTCGTACGAGGACGGGCCGGTGGCGCCGTAGACGTACGGCGAGCCGATCTTGCTCTGCGCGGCGGAGAACGCGGCGGCGGCCCGGCCGGAGGCGGAGGAGTCGTTGCCGAGGTCCACCCGGTCGCTGGAGGAGCGGTTGGCCCGCTGCTGCTCGGCGGCGAGGGCCGCCTTCTCCTTGGCGGTCAGGGTGTTGAGGAGTTTCTGCGCCTCGGCGAGCTTGCCCTGGACTTCCTTCTTCTTGTTGCCCAGCTCGGTGCGGGTGGAGGCCAGGTCCTTGAGCTTGCCCGTGGCCTCGGCGCGCTCCTGGGCGAGTTCGCGCTGTTTGTCCTGGATCTTCTGCAGCGCCTCGACCTGCTGGCCGCTCAACTGGTCGAGCGTGGAGGCCTTGTCGAGGTAGTCGTCCGGGTCGGAGGACAAGAAGAGCTGGACCGAGGGGTCGATGCCGCCGGAGCGGTACTGCGCGGTGGCCAGCGAACCCAGGCCGTCCCGGAGCTTGTTGAGCTCCTCCTGGCCGCGGGCCACGTTGTCCTGGATGGTGGAGATTTCCTTCTGCAGCTTCTGCTGCTTCTCCTTGGCCCCGTTGTACTTCTCGGTGGCCTGCTCCGCCTGCTCGTAGAGCTTGTCGACCTTCGCCTTGACCTCGTCCTTGCCGGGCTTCTCGCTCGGAGCGGCGTTGGCGGCGTTCGCGCTCAGCGCGACGGCGGCGGCAGCCGCGGTGGTCAGCACGGTGACACGCGTGCGGCTGGGCTGCTTGGGTCGACGGTGGGACGCCACTAGGGACGGTCTCCTTGCTCCTTCGGCCGCCTGCCGGGCACGTCGGTGGGCGGGCCCCTGCGCCGTCACTCCGCTTGAGTGATCACCTGAGCGGGGGCTGGAGCACGACCTTAATGACTTTCCTATGGATAGATCAAATGTTTGCATGGGCCCCCGTTCGCCGTACGCGGCCCCGGGACGCCGGGAGGGCGTGCCGTCGGCCGGACGGCACGCCCTCACGCGGACGTCGCTGCGGGGAGTTGGCCCGTCCCGCCGCCGCGCGGGCTCAGCGCATGCGCAGCGCCTCGCGGACCGTGGTGAACAGGTCCGTCTGGTTGGTGACGCCGAGGACCCGGTAGGCCAGCGGGCCCTGGGCGGCGATACGGACCTCGGTGCCGGTGTGCTCCTGCGACTGGCCCGGGGTGTTGGTCGAGTAGTTGACCTTGAGCTGCTGGCCCTCGTCGGTGACCAGGGTGGAGGACAGGCCGGGCGGCGTGGCCTCCAGGGGCACGATCTGACTGGTGTGGCCGTGGTCGGCGGTGGTGACGACCAGGGTGTCGGGGTGCTTGGCCGCGTAGGCGCGGGCCACCTTCACCGCGCGGTCGAACGCCGCGGTCTCACCGATCTGGCCGCACGGGTCGGCGGCGTGGTCCTGCTTGTCGATCGAGGCGCCCTCGATCTGCAGGAAGAAGCCCTGCTTGGAGTGCTTGGCCCGCTGCTTGGCCTCCAGGAGCTGGATCGCCTTGGTGGCCGAGTCGGCGAGGCTGGGGGTCCCGGACGGGCGGTTCGGGTTGGAGGTGACGCACCGCTGGGGGGCCGTGCCGCCGACGGCCGCCGCCTTGCCGGTCCACTCGGTGGCCACGTTGCCCGGGGCGAAGAGGCCGAGGACCGGCCGGCCCGACTTGGCCGCCTTCATGGACGCCTCGTCGGTGACGACCTGGTACCCCAGCTCCCGCGCCTGCTGAGTGACCGTCAGGCCCTTGTACTTCCCGTCGGTGACGGCCTGGTCGAAGCGCTGCCTGCCACCGCCGAAGAGGACGTCGACCTTGTGGCCGACCTCCTGCTCGGCGATCGAGCCCGGCCCGCCGGCGGCGATCGTGTCGCTGGGGCACTTGGCCATGTCGGCCGGCCCCTGGCAGGAGCGGTCGGTGGCGTGGGCGGCGAGCACGGCCGGGGTGGCGTCGGTGAGTTCGGCGGTGGTGACGTCGCCGGTGGCGTAGCCGTTCCGCTGCGCCAGCTCCAGCAGGGTCCGCACCGGCTTGTCCGTGCCGGGCGTCTTGGAGATCCGGCCGTTCACCGTCTTCACACCGGTGGCCCAGCCGGTGCCGCTGGCGGCGGAGTCGGTGACGTAGTCCGGGGTGCCGTCGGCGTGCACGGCGTAGGTGGTGTAGGCGCCGGTGAGCGGGAACTTGTCCATGGCGAGGCGGCCGTCGGCGCCCACGGTGTAGTCACGGGCGAGGGTGATCTCCGAGTCGCCCATGCCGTCGCCGATCAGCAGGATGACGTTCTTGGCCTTCCCGTCCTGGATCGCGTCCCGTGCCTGCTCCTTGCCGCCGGAGGCGCCGGCGGCGCTGGTGACGGCCACGGCGGCGGTGGTGGCGGTGACCAGCGCGGTCGCGACCGTGAGGCGACGGCGGGTGGCTCTGCGCATGCGATGACTCCTTGAGCGTCCGGTGATCGGACAGCGGGTCCGACGGGGACCAGATCACCAGGCGCCGGCGAAGAGCAGGTGAACCACCGGCCGTGTGTACGTAGCCAGGTCATGACGTGCGGTGGCTCATGAACCAGTGGGTGTCGAAGTAACGGGCCATCGTGTAGGGATGGTGCGGGTCGACGAGGATGCGGCAGACGAACCGCGCGGTCCCGCTGTCGAGGACGAGGTCCCTCGTGTTGTCGAAGGAGCGGACCACGACCGGCCACCGGTCGGGGTCGTCGCCCTCGGCCCGCCAGCAGTACGCGTCCTCGTGCTCGGTGCCCGCCCAGATGAGCAGACCGTCCTCCCTGAGATCCGTCCACGGCTCCTGGTTCAGGTCCAGATACGCGTCGAAGGCGCCCACGCCGAACGTCTCGACCATCCGCTTGTAGTCGCTCGGCAGCGCGGTGCCCAGGCGTGACTCCGTCTCCGCCCAGTCCACGTCCGGCCGCTGGTCGGGCCGGGTCCAGCCGGTGATCTCCTTGAGGCGCTCCAGCCAGTCGACGTCCTCGTCCGGGCCGGTCGCCAGGGGCGGCGGCACCTCCCGGTGAGCGACCGTCAGCACCGGCCGCTCGGTCCCCTCGGTGTCCAGGGCCGTTCCCGTGGCGATCCACCGGTCCCCGTACGCCCACGCCCGTATGGTCACGGCCCGGTCCTGGAAGGGGACGAGGAGGGCCGCGCCCCTGGACGCGTCGACCGTCGGATCGGTGAAGCCGTCGAGGACGAGGGTGCGAGGGGCGCCGTATCTGCCGCCGAGCAGGCCGGTCAGTTCATGCACGTCCAGATCGCCGGGCAGGTACACGGGGCCGTCGTCCGGCCCGAGTCCGGCGAGCAGATCGTCGAGGGCCGCTTGGGTGAGCTGCATGCCGGAAGTGAAGCGCACCGCACCGACAGCCGACGGCTCGGGGCCGGCGGTCAGGACCGGCCCGCGGTCCTGCCGACCAGGAACTCCACCGCGCCGGACAGCGTGTCCAGTTCGGGGTAGTCGTCCTCGTCGATACGGACTCCCGTCCGCTCGGACAGCAGCTCCACGAGGGTGAGGAAATCGAGTGAGTCGAGTTCGAGCACGTCGCGGAACCGGTCGTCCGGTTCGAGCCGGCCGAAGTCGGCGTCGGGCACGATATGTGTGATCGACTCCTTGACCACCGCCGTGGCGTCCGCGTCGTTCAGGGGCTTCATCCGGCTCACAGCTCCTCGGGTTTCCGCAGCAGTCGCTCGACCGCCGTGAGGTAGCGCGCTCCCACGGCGCCGTCCGTGGCCCGGTGGTCGGCGGCCAGGGTCGCGGTCACCACCGGACGTACCCCGAGCATGCCGCCCGCGGCCCAGGGCCGCTCGACGACCGCGCCGAAGCCGACCAGGGCCACCTGGGGCGGGTGGATGACCCCGAACACCGCCTCCACACCCTGGTCGCCCAGGTTGGTGACGGTCAGGGTGGCGCCGGTCGTCTCGCTGCCGCGCAGCCGGCCGCGGCGGGCGCGCTGGACCAGGTCCTTCAGGCGGGCCATGAGGTCGTCCGGCGACAGGGTGTCGGCGTGGTGGACGACCGGGGCGAGCAGCCCGCCCTGCCGGAGCGACACCGCGATGCCCAGATTGACCTCGGTCCCCGGCACGAACCCGTCGTCCCGCCAGTGGCCGTTGAGATCCGGTACCTCGCGCGCCGCCACCGCGGCGGCCTTGAGCAGGAGGGCCGCGGGCACGAGGCGCTCGGCGGGCGGACGGCCGCGGTTGGTCCGGCGCAGCCAGTCCCCGGCCGCCGTCAGGTCGATGGTGGTGGACAGGTAGTAGTGCGGGATCTCCCGCTTGGACCGGCTCATCAGGTCGGCGATGGCGCGGCGCATGGCGTCCGCGCGTTCCTCCGGCGGGCCGACGGCCGCCGCCGGACGGGGGCGCCGCTCGCCGTCGCGCGGGCGGTGCGCCGGCCGCGCGGCCTCCGCCCCGGCATCCCCGGCGCCCGAGCCGTCGCCGGCCCGCCGGGCCGTGCGCACGTCCGCCGCCCGTACGGCCCCGCCCTCACCGGTGCCCCGCACGGTCGTCAGGTCGACGCCGAGATCGAGGGCGAGGCGCCGGGCGTACGGGGTGGCCCGCACCCGGGGGGCGCGGGGCGGCGGGGCGTGCTCCACGTCGGCACGGGTGATCCGCCCGCCCGGTCCGGTGCCGTGCACCGTCGTCAGGTCGACACCGCGCAGCGCCGCGAGGTGCCGTACGAGGGGCCCGGCGCCGCCGGCCGTCCCGGCCGCGACGGACGGCTCCTTCCGTGCCGGCGCGGGCTGCGCGGCCGGCGCGGGTGCCACGGGCGGTACAGGCGGGACCGGCGGCCGGAGAGCCCGTCCGGGGGCTCGGCCGCCGCCGGCCGGTTCCCGCGGGCCCCCGCCCGCGCACCGGGCTCGATGGCCTCGATCACCGCGAGCGGTGTCCCCACCGGCACCCGGGTCCCCGGCTCGACCAGCAGCCGTCCCACGGTCCCGGTCTCGAAGCACTCCACCTCGATGGCCGCCTTGTCCGTCTCGACGACCGCCACGACATCGCCCCTGCGCACTGGGTCGCCGGGGCCCACGAGCCATTCCCGCAGCACGCCCTCGTCCATGTCCGCGCCGAGGGAGGGCATGGTGAACGCGGTCATCTCAGCCCGACCTCCCGAGGACGGCCCGCGGCCGCGCCGCGTCGGCCCCGGCGGCCGCGGGCTCGCCCACGGCGCGACGCGCGGCCGCGACGATTGCGTCCACCCGCGGCAGCGCGGCCTGTTCGAGCGTGCGCGCGTAGGGCATGGGCACCTCCGCGCTGCACACCCGCTCGACGGGGGCGTCGAGATCGTAGAAGTGCTGTTCGGTGAGGCGGGCGGAGATCTCCGCGGCGAGGCTGCCGGTGCGCCAGCCCTCGTCGACCACGACGGCCCGGTGGGTGCGCGCCACGGACGTGCCGACCGTGGCGTCGTCCAGCGGGCGGAGGGTGCGCAGGTCCACGACCTCGGCGCTGATGCCGCCGCTCCCCAGCTCGTCGGCGGCGTCCAGTGCCTTGGGCAGCGAGCCGCCGTAGGTGATCAGGGAGACGTCGGTGCCGGGCCGGCGGACGGCCGCGTGGTCGATGTCGGCCGGCTCCGGGGCGGCGGGCGGTTCGCCGGAGACGTTGTACAGGCCGCCGTGCTCGAAGATCAGCACCGGGTCGGGGTCGGCGAGCGCGGGCGCCAGCATGTACCGGGCGTCGGCCAGGGTGGCCGGGGCGAGCACCCGCAGGCCGGGGATGTGGGCGTACCAGCCCTCCAGGCTGTGCGAGTGCTGGGCCGCGAGCTGCCGTCCCGCGCCGGTGGTCATCCGGATCACTATCGGTACCGGAAGCTGGCCGCCCGACATGTGCAGCAGGGTCGCCGCGTTGTTGAGGATCTGGTCCAGGGCCAGCAGGCTGAAGTTGACCGTCATGATCTCGACGACCGGCCGCATGCCCGCCAGGGCCGCGCCGATGCCGGCGCCGACGAACGCCGACTCGGACAGCGGGGCGTCACGGATCCGGTCGGGCCCGAACTCCTCCAGCAGACCGAGGCTGACGCCGAAGCACCCGCCGTACCGGCCCACGTCCTCACCCATCAGGAACACCCGCTCGTCGGCGCGCAGGGCCTCGCGCAGCGCTTCGCGCAGCGCCTCACGGTAGGTGGTCGTGGTCCGGCCGGAGGGTGCGCCGGACCCCGCGGTGCGGGTGTGCGTGGTGGTCATGGCCGGATCGCCTCCACCGGGCTGGTGACGTACTTCAGCAGGTCCTCGACGGGTTCCTCCGGAGCCCGCTCGGCCGCCGCCACGGCCGCGTCGATCTCGGCGGCCAGCCGGTCCTCCAGCGCCGTACGGTCCTTGTCGGTCAGCTCCCTCGCGTCCCGCAGCCGCCGCGCGAGCCCCTCGACGGGGTCGCGTTCCCGCCACCGCTCGATCTCCGCCTTGTCGCGGTAGCGGTCGGAGTCGTACATGGAGTGCGCGCGGAAGCGGTACGTGCGCATCTCCAGGAAGTGCGGTCCGGATCCGCCGCGCACCCCCTCGGCCGCCCGCCGGGCTGCGTCCTCGACGGCGAGGACGTCCATGCCGTCGACGGCCCAGGAGACCATGCCGTACCCGGCGGCCCGCAGCGCGAGGTCGGTCTGGGCCTGGTGGCGGGCCAGGGCCGTACCCATCGCGTACAGGTTGTTCTCGCACACCAGCAGCAGCGGCAGCCCCCACAGCGCGGCGAGGTTGGCGGTCTCGTGGAACTCGCCCTCGGCGAAGGCGCCGTCACCGAAGAAGCAGCAGGTGACCCGGTCGCGGCCGGTCATGCGGTCGGCGAGGGCGAGGCCCGCCGCCAGCGGGAGCCCGCCGCCGACGATGGCGTTGCCGCCGTAGAAGCGCCGGCCGGTGTCGAAGAGGTGCATCGAGCCGCCGCGGCCCCGGCTGCAGCCGGTGACCTTGCCGAACATCTCCGCCATGATCGCCTCGGCCGGGACCCCGCGGGCCAGCGCGTGCCCGTGCTCGCGGTAGGTCGACACGACCGCGTCGTCCTCCGTGAGCGCCTCGTTGACGCCGACCGCCACGGCCTCCTCGCCGATGTAGAGGTGCATGAAGCCCCGGATGCGCGCCGCGCTGTACAGCTCCACACAGCGTTCCTCGAACCGGCGCACGCGCAGCATCGACTCCAGCAGGGCCAGCCGGTGCGCGGCCGGACCGGCCGCCCGGGCGGCGGGCCGGGGTGTGCGCCGGGAGCGGGTGGTGGTCATGCGGACCGCTCCGTCCTGGTCGTGGCCGACGGCGCCTCGGGGCGGCGTCCTCGAGCGTGGAGATGTCGCCCTCGGGCAGGCCGAGTTCGCGGGCCCGCAGCAGGCGGCGCATGACCTTGCCGCTGCGGGTGTGGGGCAGCCGCTGGTCGAAGGCGATCTCACGGGGCGCCACCGCCGGCCCCAGCCGGCGCCGGGCGAATGCCAGCAGGTCGCGCCGCGTCGCGGCGGTCGCCTCGAAGCCCGGCCGCAGGGTGACGAACGCCTTGACGATGTTCCCCGCCACGGGATCGGGACGGCCGATGACCCCGGACTCGGCGACCGCCGGATGCTCCATCAGGGCGCTCTCGACCTCGAACGGCCCGATGAGGTGGCCCGCCGACTTGATGACGTCGTCGGCGCGCCCGACGAACCAGTACCAGCCGTCGGCGTCGCGCCGGACCAGGTCGCCGGTCAGGTACCAGCCGTCGGCGAACGCCGCCGCGGTGCGCGGCTCGTCGTGGAGGTAGCCGCGGAACATGGACGGCCAGCCTGGCCGCAGGGCCAGCTCGCCCTCGACGCCGGGCTCCTCCAGCACGGTGACGTGCCCGTCGGTGACCTCCGCCCGGCCGTCCCCGCCGCGGCGCAGCACCGCCGCCTCCACCCCGGGCAGCGGGCGCCCCATCGAGCCGGGGCGGATGTCGCAGGCGGCGAAGTTGGCGATCATGATGGCGCCGGTCTCGGTCTGCCACCAGTTGTCGTGCACCGGCAGCCCGAGCACGTCCCGCCCCCACAGCACCGCCTCCGGGTTGAGCGGCTCACCCACCGAGGCGATGAACCGCAGCGCGCTCAGGTCGAAGGAGCGGGGCAGGTCGAACGGCCCCGTCCGCGGCGTCGTCCGCATCAGCATGCGCAGAGCCGTCGGCGCCGTGTACCAGACGTTCACCCGCTGCTCGGCGAGGATCCGGTACCAGCGGCGGGCGTCGTAGTCGCCCTCGTCGACCACGACCGTCACACCGTGCATGAGCGGGGCGGTGATCCCGTACGACATGCCGGTCACCCAGCCCGGGTCCGCGGTGCACCAGTAGACGTCGTCCTCGTGCAGGTCGAGGGCGTACCGCGCGGAGGTGTAGTGGGCGACGGCCGCCTCGTGCACGTGCACGGCGCCCTTGGGGATGCCCGTCGTGCCGCTCGTGAAGTGCAGCAGGGCCATGTCGTGCGGGGAGGTCGGCGGGATGGTGAAGGTGTCGGCCGCTTCCGCCGTCAGTGCGGCGAGGGAGAGGGTGCCGGGCAGGTCCTCCGCCCCGTCGCCGACGATCAGCACATGGCGCAGGACGGCGAGGTCGTGGCGTCGCCCGGCGACCTTCCTGCGGTACAGGTCCGCCGTGGTGACCAGCACTTGGGCGTCGCTCAGCGTCATCCGCTGGAACACCGGGTCCGGTCCGAAGGCGGAGAACAGCGGGCACAGGACGCTGGTGTTCTTCAGCGTGCCGAGCACCACGGTGTACAGCTCCGGGCAGCGCCCCAGCAGCGTCACCACCCGGTCGCCGTGCCCGATGCCGAGCGCCCGGAGCACGTTGGCGAAGCGGGAGGTGGAACGGGCCAGCTCGCCGTACGTCACGGAGGTGACGGAGTCGTCCCGGCCGACGCAGCGCAGCGCGACCGCCGTGGCCCGGCCCGACGCCGCGTGCCGGTCCACGGCCTCGTGCGCGATGTTCAGCCCCCGCCCACCGGGCAGCCCCTGCAGCCCCTCGCGGGCCGCGCGCCACGAGAAGCCCGCGCGCTCCTTGTCGTAGTCGCGCAGATTGGGCGCGGTGCGCGGCGGGGTGGCCTCGCGGACGGTCTCGAACGGCATGCCGGCCCCTCCTTCCTTCGGCCCTGCTTCGACCATCCGCCCCGACCGCGCCGCGCGCACAGGGTCGAAGGGCCCCGTACAGGGCCGGACGGCGCAAGCCGGCGGCCGCACCCCGGCGTGCGGCCGTCGCGGGCCGCCAGGGGCCCAACGGCCCCGCGCACGGGCCCGGGTGGCTCTGCCGGGGCGGCGGCCCGCCGGAAAAGCTGGGATCGTGGGCCTGAGGGGACGGCAGGGTCCCAGTGCCGTCCTTCGTGCCGAAGGAGGCCGGTCATGGGTGCCGACACCCCGGGGAAGCCGGTGGCGGACCCCGCCGACGGGCGGGTGATGGGCAAGGACGGCATGGCCGCGCTCGTCGAGGTACTGATCCGGCGCGGATTCACCGTGATCGGCCCGACCGTCCGGGACGGCGCCGTCGAGCTGGCGGAACTCCGCTCGGCCGACGAACTGCCCTACGGGTGGGGCGTGGAGCTGGAAGCCGGGCGGTACCGGCTGCGGGAGCGGCCGGACGGCGCCGCTTTCGGACACGCGGCGGGCCCCCAGTCGTGGAAGTCCTTCCTGCATCCGGCCCGGGTACGGCAGTGGAGCGCCGACCGGGCGGACGGGGAACTCGTGCTCACGGCCGAGCAGGACGCACCGCCGCGCTACGCCTTCCTGGGCGTGCGCCCCTGCGATCTGCGGGCCGTCGCCGTCCAGGACCGGGTGCTGACCGGCGGGGCGTACCGCGACCCCGGCTACACGGGGCGGCGCTCGGGCGCCCTGCTGATCGCGGTCGAGTGCACCGACCCCGGCGCCACCTGCTTCTGCGTCTCGATGGGCACCGGCCCCGCCGCCGGTCCCGGCTACGACCTGGCGATGACCGAGGTGGCCGACGCCGACGGGCACCGCTTCTGGATCCGCGGCGGCAGCCCCGAGGGGCGGAGATCCTGGCCGAACTGCCCACCCGCCCCGCCGACCCGGAGACCCGGGCGACGGCGCGCGCCGACGTGCTGGCCGCCGCCGACCGCATGGGACGGACCATGCCCGAGGCGGACCTGCGCGAGCTGATGGCCGGAACGCTGGAGGCGCCGCGCTGGGACGACGTCGCCGGGCGCTGCCTGACCTGCGGCAACTGCACGATGGTCTGCCCCACCTGCTTCTGCACGACCACCGAGGACGTCACCGACCTCACCGGTGACCACGCGGAGCGGTGGCGGCTCTGGGACTCCTGCTTCGACCTGGACTTCTCCCAGCTGCACGGCGGCCCGGTCCGCGCCACCGCGCGCAGCCGCTACCGGCAGTGGATGACCCACAAACTCGGCACCTGGTACGACCAGTTCGGCTCGTCCGGCTGCGTCGGCTGCGGCCGCTGCATCGTGTGGTGCCCGGTCGGTATCGACATCACCGAGGAGGCCGCCGCCCTGCACGACTGGACCCGGTCCGCGCAGCCACCGCCGCCGGAGACGGCGTCGTGACCACCGTGGCGCCCCCGCTGCCGTACCGCGTCGCCGACGTGCGGACCGAGACCGCCGACACCCGGTCGATCGAACTGGTGCCGGCCGGAGCGGCGCTCGCCCCGTTCGCCCCGGGGCAGTTCGCGATGATCTACGCGTTCGGAGTCGGCGAGATCCCCGTCTCGGTCAGCGCCCTGCGGGGCGCCACGGCGGTCTCGTGCACACCGTGCGAGCGGTGGGCGCGGTCTCGGCCGCCCTGTACCGGCTGCGCCCCGGCGACACCGTCGGTCTCGGCGGCCCGTACGGCACCGGCTGGGACCTCGGCGCGGCCGCCGGCCACGATGTGCTGATCGTCGCCGGCGGCATCGGCCTGGCCCCGCTGCGGCCGGTCGTGCACGCGGTCCTGGACCGCCCGGACGGCTACGGGCGGCTCGCGGTCCTGGTGGGCGCCCGCACCCCGGCCGACCTGTCCTACCGCGACGAGATCGAGAGCTGGCGCGGCCCGGCCCGGGTGGAGGTGACGGTCGACCGGCCCGGCCCGGGCTGGCAGGGCGCGGTGGGTGTCGTCACCACCCTCCTCGACCGTCTGGACCTGCGCCCGGAACGGACCTGCGCCCTGGTCTGCGGGCCCGAGGTGATGATGCGGCACACCGCGCGCGACCTCGTGACCCGGGGACTGGTCCCGCACCGCGTCCAGGTGTCCCTGGAACGGAACATGCGCTGCGCCACCGGCCACTGCGGCCACTGCCAGCTCGGCCCGCTCCTGCTGTGCCGCGACGGGCCGGTCGTCGGGTACGACCGCGTGGCACACCTGCTCCTCGTACGGGAGTTGTGACATGGCCCCGGACACCGGACCAGATCCCGGACCCGACACCGGCCGACGGCCGGCGCTCGCCGTGTGGAAGTTCGCCTCCTGCGACGGCTGCCAGCTGACCCTGCTCGACTGCGAGGACGAACTCCTCGGCCTCACCGAGCGCGTACGCGTCGACCACTTCCTCGAGATGACCCCCCTCGAGGGCGGCGGCCCGGAGCGCGCACGGCTCGACGGCCGCGGGCCCTACGACCTGTCCCTGGTCGAGGGGTCGATCACCACCGCCGAGGACGCCGAGCGGATCCGGCACGTCCGCCGTATCTCCCGGTACCTGGTGACCATCGGAGCCTGCGCCACCGCGGGCGGCATCCAGGCACTGCGCAACTTCGCCCACGTCGAGGACTTCCTCGCCGCGGTCTACGCCCGGCCGGAGTACATCGGGACGCTGGAGACCTCCACCCCGATCTCGGCCCACGTCCCGGTCGACTTCGAACTGCGCGGCTGCCCCATCGACCGCCGTCAGCTCCTCGAGGTCGTCACCGCCCACCTGGCCGGACGCAAGCCCTCGATCTCCAGCCACAGCGTCTGCTTCGAGTGCAAGAGGCGCGGCACCACCTGCGTCACCGTGGCGCACGGCACCCCGTGCCTGGGCCCGGTCACGCACGCCGGGTGCGGGGCCATCTGCCCCGCCTACGGACGCGGGTGCTACGGCTGTTTCGGACCCTCGGCCGAACCCAACCTGCGCTCCATGGTCGCCGAGCTGCGCCACGACGGGATGAGTGAGCGGGACATCCAGCGTGTCTTCCGGACCTTCAACGCCGCGTCGCCGGAACATGCCCCCGTACCCGACCTCGCGGCCGAGGAGCGGCAGAACCCCCCGCCCTGACCGCACCGGCCCGGAAAGGCCCGCATGAACGATCGCGGAACCCGCGACCTGCGACTGGACGCGCTGGCCAGGGTGGAGGGCGAGGCCGCCCTCCATCTGCGCGTCGACGGGGACACGGTCACCGAGACGCGACTGCGCATCTACGAACCCCCGCGCTTCTTCGAGGCCCTGCTGACCGGCCGGGGCCACACCGAACCCCCGACATCACCGCCCGCATCTGCGGCATCTGCCCGGTCGCCTACCAGATGAGCGCCTGCCGGGCGATCGAGGACGCCTGCGGGGTCACGGTGGACGGCCCCCTCGCGGCACTGCGCCGCCTGCTGTACTGCGGCGAGTGGATCGAGAGCCACGCCCTGCACATCCACCTGCTGCACGCCCCGGACTTCCTCGGCTGCGCGGACGTCGTGGAGCTGGCCCGCCGCGAGCGGGCCGCCGTCGAGCGCGGTCTGAGGATCAAGCAGACCGGCAACGCGATCCTCGAACAGCTCGGCGGCCGCCCCGTCCACCCGGTCAACGTCCGCGTCGGCGGTTTCTACCGGACGCCGGCACCGGAGGAACTCCGCCCGCTGGCCGAGCGGCTGCTACGGGCCCGCGAGGACGCGCTGGAGACCGTCCGCTGGGTCGCGTCGTTCGACTTCCCCGACGCGGTCTGCGAGCACGACCTCCTCGCCCTGCGCGAGCCCGGCCGCTACGCCATCGACTCCGGAACCCCGGCGGTCGTGGCCGCGGGGGCCGAAGGCCCGGAACCGCTCGAGTTCCCGCTGTCCGACTTCGAACAGCGCGTACCCGAGGGGCAGGTGCCGCACTCCACCGCCCGGACGGCCGCCCTGGACGGCCGCCGCCACCTGACCGGCCCGCTGGCCCGCTGGGCGATCAGCGGCCGCTGGCTGCATCCGGTGGCCGCCGGGGCGGGGCGGGACGCCGGCCTGGGCGACCCGCTGGCCGGCGCCGTCTGCGACAACCCGTTCCGCAGCATCGTCGTGCGCGCGGTGGAAGTGGTCCAGGCCGTCGAGGAGGCCCTGCGGATCATCGACGGATACGAGCGGCCGGACCGGCCGGCCGTCGACGTCCGCCCGCGCCGGGGGACCGGCGCCGGCGCCACCGAGGCTCCCCGCGGGCTGCTGTACCACCGCTACACGCTCACCGACGACGGCACGCTCACCGGTGCCCGCATCGTTCCGCCCACGGCCCAGAACCAGGCGGCCATCGAGGAGGACGTGCGCAGGGCGGCGCAGGCGCGACTGCGCACGCCCGGGGCCGCCGCCGGCGACGAGGAACTGACCCGCCTGTGCGAACGCGCCATCCGCAACCACGATCCCTGCATCTCCTGCGCGACCCACTTCCTCGACGTGACGGTCCGGCGCGCATGACCGGCCGGGTCGTGGTGATCGGCGTGGGCAACCCCCTGCGCGGCGACGACGGAGTCGGTCCGGCGGCGGTGGAGGCCCTGCGGGGCCGGGTCCCCGACGGCACCGTCCTGACGGTCAGCGACGGCGAACCGGCGCGCATGCTCGACCTGTGGCACGGCGCGGACGCCGTCGTCGTGGTGGAGGCGCTCCGTGCGCGGCCGGGCCGCCCGGGGACGCTGCACACGTTCACGGCGGCGGAGGCGGCCGCCCGGACCGAGGGGACGGCGAGCACCCACGCGCTCGGCCTCGGCGACTGCCTCGCCCTGGCGGAGACGCTCGGCCGGCTGCCGCCGAAGGTCGTGGTGCACGCCGTGGAGGTGGCGGACGTCTCCCTCGGAGCGGGGTTCAGCGACGCCGTGCGTTCCGCGCTCCCCGAGCTGGTCGACCGGGTCGCCGCCTCCGTACGGCGCTCGCGGGAGAACGGGTGAACCGGGCCGCGGTTCACTGGAAGGCCGCGTGGATCTCCCGCTCGGTCGCCTCGTGCGACACCAGCAGCAGCTCGTCACCGGGGAGCAGACGCTCCTCCGGACGGGGCACCGTGGGCCGCCCGTCGCGCACCACGGTGGCGACCACGGTGCCGGCCGGCAGCGCGATCTCGCCGAGGGTGCGCCCCGCGGCCCGGGACTCCTCGGTGATCGCGGTCTCGATGACCTCGACGCCCGCCTTGCTCAGCCGCAGCAGCGCCACCGTGTCCGTGGCACCGGTGGCCTCCTCGATGAGGGAGATCAGCGGAGTGGCCGAGGGCACGGCCACGTCGACACCCCAGCGCTGGTCGAAGAGCCAGGAGTTCTCCTCCTCGTTGACCCGCGCCGCCACCCGCCCCACCCCGAACTGCCGCTTGGCCAGCAGAGCGATGACGAGGTTGTCCTCGTCGCGGCCGGTGGTGGCGACGACGAGGTCGCAGGCCAGGGCACCGGCGTGCTCCAGCACGCCCGGCCGGCAGGCGTCGCCGGCCACGACGCGCACCTGCCGCAGGCCGCCGAGTTCGGCCACCCGGTCGTCGTCGTGCTCGACCAGGGTGACGTCGTTGCGTGCGGCGGACAGCACCTGGGCGATCTGCGTGCCGAGCCGGCCCGCGCCCGCGATGAGGACCTTCACGTTCCCAGCTCCTTGTCGAGAAAGCCGCTCAGCCGGCCCAGCGACGTCGCGGCGACGCTGAAGGTCACGACGTCACCCGGATGGGCCAGCACCCCGTGGGCGGGCAGCATCGACCGCCCGGCACGGGTGATCTCCACGACCCGGATCTCGCCCTCCACGTCGAACTCGGTGACCCGCCGCCCGGCGAGGTACGACGGCAGCCGGGAGCGCACCAGGAGCGTCTCGCCGTTGCCGAAGGAGAAGTCCGGGGTGAGGTGGCGGTGCAGCAGCATCCGGTGGATGCGGTTCACCGCCCAGCGGACACTCGAGATCGTCGGGATGCCCAGCTCGCGGTAGAGATCGGCGCGGCACGGATCGTGGATGCGGGCGAGGACGATCGGCACCCGGTACGTCTCCTTCGCGGTCCGCGCGCTGACGATGTTGCTGTTGTCCCCGGACGTGACCGCGACGAAGGCGTCCGCGTGGGCGATCCCGGCCGCCTCCAGCACCGGACGGCTGAAGCCGTTGCCCACGTGGAACCCGCCGGTGAAACCGGGTGACAGCTCCTTGCGCGCCGCGGGCCGCAGATCGACGATCCGTACGTCGTGCCCCTCGGCGGCGAGCCGCGTGGCCAGCGTGGCCCCGACCCGGCCGCAGCCCGCGATGATCACTCTCATGGCGTTCCTCCCTCGGGACGCGGCCGCCGGCGCCGCAGCGCCCACTTCCTGACTTCCTCGGCGGCCAGGAGCAACGCCCCGAACGCGGCCAGGACCGCCCAGTCGGCGGGGGCCAGCGGCGCGGTGCGGAAGACGGCCTGGAGCGGTGGTGCGTAGCTGATGGCCGCCATCAGCCCGATGCCGAAGCAGCCCGCGGCCAGTAGCCACGGATTGCCGAACAGCCCGGCCCGGAAGACGCTCTGCCGGTCGGTGCGCACGGCCAGCGCGTTGAAGAACTGGCTGACGACGATGCCCGCCTGGACCATGGTGATGGCCTCCCGGTAGACCGGATCGCTCCTGGTGAAGTCCGCGTAGGGGATGCCGGAGGTGTTGACGTGCCAGAAGAAGACGGCGCACACGCCGAGGGCCTGGATGCCGCCGAGGAACAGGATGCGGCCCATGACGGCCGCCGAGAACAGCCGCTCCCGGCGCGGCCTTGGCGGGCTGTTCATCACGTCGGGTTCCATCGGTTCCGCGCCGAGAGCCAGGGCGGGCAGCACGTCCGAGCCGAGGTCGATGGCGAGGATCTGCACGGCCGTGATCGGCACCAGCGGGAACCCGGCGAAGGTCGCCGCGAGGATCGGCGCGAGTTCGGCGATGTTGTGGCTGAAGAGGTAGATCAGGAACTTGCGGATGTTCCGGTAGACCGAACGCCCCAGGCCGACGGCGGTCGTGATGGACGCGAACGAGTCGTCGAGCAGCACCATCACGGCGGCCTCGCGGGCCACGTCGGTGCCCGAGGCACCCATTGCGACACCGATGTCGGCGTGCTTCAGGGCCGGTGCGTCGTTGGCGCCGTCGCCCGTGACGGCGACCACCTCGCCGCGCCGCCGCAACGCCGTGACCACCCGCATCTTGTGCTCGGGGCTGACCCGGCACAGCAGCAGTTCGGTGGAGCCGGCCAGCAGGGAGTCGAGGCCGCTGTCGTCCAGCGCGTCCAGCTGGGGGCCCGTCACCACGGTCGGGTCCGGCTCGCGCACGATGCCGACGCGGCGGGCGACGGCCTCCGCGGTCAGCGGATGGTCACCGGTGACCATGACGATCCGCACCCCGGCGCGCCGGCAGGCGTCCACCGCGTCGCGCACCTCCGGCCTGGGCGGGTCGTACATCCCGGCGAGCCCGAGCAGGGTCAGCCCCGTCTCGGCCTCCTCCACCTGCGGACGCGGACCGGCGATCTCCCGCCGGGCGACCGCGAGCACCCGCAGGCCCTGTCCGGCCATGTCGTCCGCGGCCGCCGCCACCCGGCGGCGCTCGTCGTCCGTCAGCGGCGTCCGTGTGCCGCCGCTCCGCACGGCGTCGCAGCGGCTGAGGAGTTCGAGCGGGGCGCCCTTGGCGTAGGCGAAGAGGCCGCCGTCGGCGGCGCGGTGCACGGTGCTCATGAGTTTGCGGACGGAGTCGAAGGGATGCTCCGCGACCCGTGGTGTCCGCGCCTCCTCGGCCGCGGGATCGAGTCCGGCCTTCCGGGCGGCCACCAGCAGCGCCCCCTCGGTGGTGTCGCCCAGCACCCGCCAGGGGTCCCGTCCGGCCGGCGGCACCAGCCGGGCGTTGCCGCAGAGGGCCGCCGCCCGCAGCAGTTCCCGGACGGACCCCGGGTCGGCGACCTCGCCGACGGGCGCGTACCCCACCCCGGTGACGGCGTGCGGCACACCGTCCGCCCACAGCCGGACGACGGTCATCTCGGCCTGGGTGAGGGTGCCCGTCTTGTCGGTGCAGATCACGCTGGTCGAGCCGAGCGCCTCCACCGCCAGCAGCTGCTTCACCAGCGCGTGCCGGCGGGCCATGCGGCGCACTCCGATGGCGAGCGACACCGACAGGGTGGCCGGCAGACCCTCGGGCACGAGGGCCACCATGACGCCCAGCGAGAAGACGAACGTGTCGACGAACGGCTGCCCGCTCGGCACGCGCACCGCGAACAGGAGGGCGCCGGTCGCTAGCGCCACCCCGGCGACCCGGCGGGCCATGACCGCCACCTGGAGCTGCAGCGGGGTCTTCTGCCGCGGGGCGGTGGCGGCGAGCCGGAAGATCCGCCCGAACTCGGTGGCGGCACCGGTGGCGAACACGACGGCCTTGCCCGTGCCCGCGACCAGATCGGTGCCCATGAACAGGCAGTTGCGCGCCTGGAGCGGCGGTCCCGGCGGCACGGGTTCCGCGACGCGCGCGACGGGATCGCTCTCGCCGTTGAGCGCGGCGTTGTTGACGGCCGCCTCCTGGGCCTCGACCAGCCGGCAGTCGGCCGGAACCGCGTCCCCGGCCTCCAGGACCACCAGGTCGCCCGGCACCAGCTCGCGCGCGGGCAGCTCCCGGCGCACCGCGTCGCGCAGCACGCGGCAGGTGTGCGGCACCATCGCCTGCAGGGACTCCGCCGTCCGCTCGGCCGAGTACTCCTGCGCGAAGCCGATGCCCGCGTTCAGCAGCACCACCGCGAGGATCGCCAGCGCCAGTTGCAGGGTGGCCGGATCGCGGGGCCGTCCCAGCCAGTACGCCAGGAACGTGATCGCCGAGGAGACGAGCAGGACGACCGCGAAGAGATCGGTGAACTGTGCGACCAGCAGCCGCCGGACATGGCGGCGGCTCACCGGGGGAGTTCGTTGGGGCCGTGTCGGGCCCGGCGTGCGGCCGCCTCGGCCGGGGCGAGCCCGCGCGGCGAGCCACCGGTGGCGGCGAAGACCTCGGGGACCCGCAGGGTGGCGATGGGCGGCGCGGACGCCTCCGGCCGGTCCGGTGCCCGGGCCGGCGGCGTGACGTCGGTCCCTGGTTCGCCGGCAGCGGCCACGGCCGTCTCCCGCCGGGCGGGACGGGTTCTCATGCCCGGGTCTCCGAGGGCGGCCCCGGCGGCTCGCGCAGGACGCTCCAGGCGACCGGGCCCAGCAGATCGGCCAGCCGCCGGAAGACGTCGAGGAAGAGGTCGTCGATCGTCAGCACGCCCACCACGCGGCCCGCGTCCAGGGCCGGGAGCCGGCGGACCCCGGTGCGGCGGAACGCGCGGTAGGCCGACTGGAGGTCGTCGCCGGCCTCGATTGTGACCACGGCCGTCGACATCACCGCGTCCGCCCGGGCCGCCACGCCCAGACCGCCGCCCATGCCGCGCACGGCGAGGTCGCGGTCGGTGACGATGCCGCGCAGTGTTCCGTCCTCGACCACGAGGACGGAACCCACGGCGGACTCGGTCATCCGCCGGATCACCTCGGCCAGGGACACGTCCGGGGCGACGCACACCGGGGGAGTGGTCATGACCTCGGCGACCTTCATGAGGCGGCTCCTTGGTCCGCGGTCCTGGTGCCCGCCCGGCCCGTGGCCCGCCTGAACCGGGCACCCGGGCGCCGATTCCATGCAAGGCCCCGGCACCGCGGGCCTGCCAGGGCCATTGGTCCCGACCGGGGCGGGGGACGGGCCACCCGGCACCCGGCGGGGCCGCGTGGCCCTGATCCGTGCGTCGTCGCGGCGTCACCCGGGTGGCGGGACCCCCGGCGGCAGGGGGTGGAGCCGATGTCCCGCACGTCACCGCGGGCCCCGGCGCGGTGCCCGAGAGCCGGGCCGCGCCCGCAGCGGTCGTCGCGCACGGCGGAGCCTCGCAGAATGGTGGCGTACCGACCTGCCGCGCCGACGCGCGGCGGAGCGCGACGGAGGGGCTGGGGAGATGCCCGATACACGGGACGGCGGCGGCCCGCCGCCGCGTGCGGAGGTGGCCGAGACCCACACCGCGGTCCTGTTCTTCGTCGGCGACCGCGCCCACAAGCTCAAGAAGCCGGTCGACCTGGGGTTCCTCGACTGCACCACGGTGGCGGCCCGCCGCGCCGCGTGCGAGCGGGAACTCACGCTCAACCGCCGGTTCTCTCCCGACGTCTACCTCGGGCTGGGCGAGTACCGCGGCCCCGGTGCGCGGGAGCCCGAGCCGCTCGTGGTGATGCGCCGCATGCCGGAGCACCGCCGCCTCGCCCACCTCGTACGGGAGGGAGCCGCCGTCGACGACGTCCTGCGGGCCGTCGCCCGGCAGCTCGCCGCGTGGCACGCGGAGGCGCCCCGCGGCCGGGACATCGACGAGCAGGGCACCCGGGACGCGCTGGCCTCCCGCTGGGAGGACAGCTTCGCCCAGGTGCGCTCCCTGGGCGCCGACGGCCTCGGTGCCGAAGAGGTGACGGAGACCGAGCGGCTGGTGCGCCGCTACCTCGCCGGCCGCGAGCGGCTGTTCGCCTCCCGCATCGAGCAGGGCCGGGTGGTCGACGGGCACGGCGACCTGCTCGCCGAGGACATCTTCTGCCTCGACGACGGCCCCCGCGTCCTGGACTGCCTGGAGTTCGACGACCGGCTCCGCTACGTCGACGGCCTCGACGACGCGGCCTTCCTCGCCATGGACCTGGAACAGCTCGGCGCGCCCGAGGAGGCGGCGTACTTCCTCGCCCGCTACGGCGCGTTCTCCGGTGATCCCGCTCCGCCGTCCCTGTGGCACCACTACGTCGCCTACCGCGCGTTCGTACGCGCCAAGGTGTCCCTGATCCAGGCCCGGCAGGGCGCGTCCGGCGCGCATGCGGCGGCCCGGCGGCTGACCTCGGCGGCGCTGCGGCACCTGCGGACCTCCGCCGTCGGGCTCGTCCTCGTCGGCGGCCTCCCCGGCAGCGGCAAGTCCACCCTCGCCGCGGCGCTGACCGACCGGCTGGGCGTCACCCTGCTCAGCAGCGACCGGGTCCGCAAGGAGCTGGCCGGCCTCCCCGCGGACCGGTCCGCGGCGGCCGGGTACGGCCAGGGGCTGTACACGCCCGAGTGGACGGCCCGGACCTACGGGACCCTGCTCGACCGCGCCGCCGCCCTGCTGTCGTCCGGCGAGTCCGTCGTCCTGGACGCCACCTGGTCCGACGCGGCACAGCGCGAGGCGGCCCGGCGGGTGGCCGAACGCACCAGCGCCGACCTGACGGCCCTGCGCTGCCAGGTTCCGGACGACGTCTCGGCGGCCCGCCTCATGACGCGCGCCCCGGGCGCCTCCGACGCCGGGCCCGCCATCGCCGCCGCCATGGCGGCACGGGAACCGCCGTGGCCCGAGGCCGTCCCGGTCGACACCGGCGGCGCGCTGGAGGCCGCGGTCGCGCGGGCGCTGGTCGCCGTACGCCCGTGGAGCACCGGCCGGGCCCCGGTCTTCCGCCGCCCCTACTCGGAGCCGGACTGAGCGGTTCGGAGCCGGACTGAGCGGTCCCCGTGATCCGACGTGCTCAGCCCGCCGCGGGGGTCTCCGGGGCGGGGGCGGCGGTGTCACGGCCGGGAGGGCCGGAGGCCCAGGCGACGGCCTCCTCCAGTTCGTCGTACTCGAAGCGCCGTACTTCGGCCCGGACGAAGTGGTTCGCCAGGTGGGGCGCGAGTTCGGCGAGCCGGCTGTCGGCCGCCAGCGCGATCCGCCTGACCCTGCGGTGGTGGTCCCGGACGAAACGGACGTGCCGGAGCAGGCTCTTGACGTTCTCCCAGCCCGGGAAGGCACGCGCGTGCACCACGACGCCGTCCAGCGCCTCATGGGTGTCGAGCCAGTCGTCGACGGTCCGCGCCAGCGCGTCGAAGTCCTGGACGCGCAGCGGCTGATCGACCTCGATCACGACCACCCTGGCGTCGGAACGGAGCTGGTGGGACACGCCGGGACCCTCGGGCAGGGAGGTGAGCCAGCGCAGCGCCTCCGCCCGGTCCGCGCAGCCGTAGACGCGGACCGGGCAGGGCATCAGGAAGCTCGCGAGCCGGGTCGACTCGCGGATCCAGCGGATGTCGCTGACGACCGCGCAGCCCTCGAACAGGCGCATCGAGCCGAAGCCCACCTTGAGGTCCTCCCACCCGGCCGCCGGCCGGTACGACCGGAACTCCGGGCCGCACTCCCACAGGAGCCGGATGCGGCGGCCCTCCCTGCGCGCCTCGTCGAGGAGCGGCTGGACCACGGCCTCGTAGTCGTCCTTCGTCACCGTGCCGATCGCCTTGACCGCGTCGACTCCCGGGGGCGCGTCCTGGGCTCTTTCCAGCATGGCGTTCCTTCTCTCAGGTCGGCCCGGCCCTCCCGCTCAGCACCAGTGTGGAGCGACCTTCCGCCGCGCGCACACCGGCGGAGGGGGGCCGCGCCTCCGTCCCGGCGTGCGGCCGGGAGGGCAGGTGGGGATGCTCGAAGGGGGACCACCACGCCCGGCATGCGCGTGACGTCCGGCCGAGCCACCCGGCCGCACACGTCACCGGCATCGCCGGCTCAGAACGAGAGGGAGGCCGCCGCCATGCAACCCGTCGTCACCGTGGGCCTCGACGGCTCGCCCGAGAGTCTGACCGCCGCCCGCTGGGGCGCGGACGAGGCCGAGAAGCGAGGGCTCCCCCTGCGCCTGCTGCACGCCTGGCCCCTGCTCGCGCCGGAACCGGCCGGTGTCCCCGCCGAGGCCGACCAGAACTACTGGGCGAACCGGATCGTCCAGACCGCGCAGGCCGAACTACGGGCCCACCACCCGGGGCTGGAGGTCGTCGGGGACCTGGTCGCGGACGACGCGCGGGACGCGCTGCTGCGCGCCGCCTCCGAGTCGGAGCTGACCGTCCTCGGCTCACGGGGACTGGAGCCCGTGCAGAGCTATTTCCTGGGCGACGTCAGCATGCCCGTCGTGGCGCGGGCCGAACGCCCCGTGGTCCTCGTCCGGGCGGAAGCGGCCGATGGGACGGCGCCCTCGGCGGCCGCGGGCCGGGTGGTCGTGGGCCTGCAGCCGCAGCGCGCCGGCGACGACCTGCTCGACTTCGCCTTCCGCAGCGCCGCGGCCAGGGCCGTGCCGCTCGTGGCCGTGTACGCGCGCAGTGTGCCGCTGCACGCCCGCGTGCCCTGGGGCCTGGACCACGACGTCACCGAGGAACTGACGCGCGACGCCCGTGAGCTGCTCAGCGGGGCGCTGCGACCATGGCGGGACAAGTACCCGGGAGTGGACGTGGCCGACACCGTCCGGCTCGAGAGCCCCGCCAGAGCGGTGGTGGAGGCCGCCGAGGGCGCGGCGCTGCTGGTGGTGGGCCGCCGCCGGCACCGCCCGGGTGTGGCACCCCGCCTGGGTCCGGTGGCCCAGGCCGCCATCCACCACGGGCACTGCCCCGTCGCGGTCGTCCCCCACGACTGACCGGGCGGGCGGGACGGCGGGAACCGCGCCGCCGGGCCCGAGGCCGCCCCGGATCCGCCGGTCACGCGCCCGACAGGCCCGCCCCCTGCGGTTCCGGCTCGGTGCGGGCGGCGGCATCGGCCAGGCCGAGGCGGAGGTGCTCGACGTGATGGATGGCCTGGTCGATGAGTTCCGCGACGTGGTTGTCGTAGAGGGAGTACACGATCGAGCGGCCCTTGCGGGTGCCGACGACGAGGCCGAGGTTGCGCAGCAGGCGCAACTGGTGGGAGCAGGCGGACTGTTCCATGCCGACCTCGGCGGCCAGCTCGGTCGCGGGCAGGGGGCCTTCGCGCAGGCGGGAGAGGATGAGCAGCCGCGAGGGGGTCGCCAGTGCCTGGAGGGTGGTGGCCACCTTGGCCGCGCCGGCCGCGTCCAGGCTCCTGCGCGGGACGTGTCCTGATGACTGTGCGGCTCCGTGACCCATGCGGTCATGGTAACGGCACCACGAATGAACACATGAATGAGTCTTCATTTGTTCCTGTTACGGTGGTGAGGCCGGACCCCGCCCCGCCCACCGTGAAGGACCCGCGCCGATGTCGTCCACGTCATCCACCCTCACCCGTCCGGCGCCGCCCGGTGCCGCCCACGACGCCGGCCCGCCCCGCCGCCGCACCCGGATCCGCGCCGTGCCCGAGGCCCGCTGGGCCGCCGCCGCGCTGGTGCTGTTCCTGATCGCGCTGCCGCCGTACCTGTCGGGGGCACCGGCCTGGACCTGGGGCGCGCTGTTCGCGGCCGTCTACGTGACGGGCGGCTGGGAACCGGGCTGGGCCGGGCTCCGCGCGCTGCGGGAGAAGACCCTGGACGTGGACCTGCTGATGGTGGTCGCCGCGCTCGGGGCGGCGGCGATCGGCCAGGTGCTGGACGGCGCGCTGCTCATCGTCATCTTCGCCACCTCGGGCGCGCTGGAGGCGATCGCCACGGCCCGCACCGCCGACTCGGTACGCGGCCTGCTCGACCTCGCGCCCGCCACGGCCACCCGGATCGCCGACGACGGCGCCGAGGAGACGGTCCCCACCGGGCGGCTCGCGGTGGGCGAGACCGTTCTGGTGCGGCCCGGTGAGCGGGTCGGCGCCGACGGCCGCGTGCTGGACGGGGCCAGTGAGGTCGACCAGGCCACCATCACCGGTGAGCCGCTGCCGGTGGCGAAGGGCGCGGGGGACGAGGTCTTCGCCGGCACCCTCAACGGCACCGGCGCCCTGCGGGTGAAGGTCGAGCGGGACCCGTCCGACTCGGTGATCGCCCGGATCGTGGCCATGGTGGAGGAGGCCTCGGAGACCAAGGCCCCGACCCAGCTGTTCATCGAGAAGGTCGAACAGCGTTATTCCATCGGCATGGTGGCCGCCACCGTCGCCCTCTTCGTGCTCCCGCTCGCCTTCGGCGCCGCGCTCGGGCCGACGTTGCTGCGGGCGATGACCTTCATGATCGTCGCCTCGCCCTGCGCGGTGGTGCTGGCCACCATGCCGCCGCTGCTGTCCGCCATCGCCAACGCCGGCCGCCACGGCGTCCTGGTCAAGTCGGCCGTGGTCATGGAACGCCTCGGGCAGGTCGACGCGGTGGCCCTCGACAAGACGGGCACCCTCACCGAGGGCACCCCGAGGGTGACCGGCGTCCGTCCCCTCGCCGCCTCCGGCCTGACGGAGGACGAGGTGCTGCGGCTCGCCGCCGCCGCCGAACACCCCAGCGAGCACCCGCTGGCCCGGGCGGTCGTGGACGCCGCCCGCGCCCGCGGTCTGGACATCCCCCCGGCGCAGGACTTCGGCTCCGCGCCCGGCACCGGCGTGAGCGCCACCGTCGAGGGCAGGACCGTCGCGGTCGGCAGCCCGGTCCGGCTGTCGGTCGGCCACCCGGGACGTCCCGCCGTGGACGCGGCCGCGGGTCTGGAGGAAGAGGGCCGTACGGCCGTGCTGGTCACCCTCGACGGCGAGCCGGCCGGGGTCCTGGGCATCGCCGACCGGCTGCGCGCCGAAGCCGCCGCCACCGTCGCGGCCCTGGGCGGGCTGACGGGCGCCACCCCGGTGCTGGTCACCGGTGACAACCCGCGCGCGGCGGCCCGGCTCGCCGCCGAGGTCGGCATCACCGACGTCCGCGCCGGACTGCTGCCGCAGGACAAGGTGACGGCGGTGCGGGAGATGGAACGGGCCGGGCGGAAGGTGCTGGTCGTCGGCGACGGCGTCAACGACGCCCCCGCGCTGGCCGCCGCCCACACCGGCATCGCCATGGGCCGCGCCGGCTCCGACCTCGCCCTGGAGACCGCCGACGCGGTGGTGGTCCGCGACGAGCTGGCCACCGTCCCGGCGGTGGTCCGCCTCTCCCGCCGGGCCCGCCGCCTCGTCGTGCAGAACCTGGTCGTCGCCTCGGTGTTCATCACCGGCCTGGTGATCTGGGACCTGGCCGGGACCCTGCCCCTGCCGCTGGGCGTCGCGGGCCACGAGGGCTCCACCGTCGTCGTCGGCCTCAACGGCCTGCGCCTTCTCGCCGACGGCGCCTGGCGCCGTGCCCGGACCGGGACGCAGCGGTGAGCCGCGGCGGACGGTGACCGGCCGCTCCGCGGCCGCCGCGCGGCGGTCCGGCCGGGAGGCCTGCGGTGGTCAGCGCACCCGGCCCCGCGGCTTCAGCGGCACCGCGGGCAGTTCGGGAGCGCGCAGCGGCGCGCCGTCGTAGCCCTTCACCTCACCGAAGCGGCTGCCTCGCGCCCATTCCTCGCGGGCCTGTTCGATCTCCGCCTGGGTGCGGGCGACGAAGTTCCACCACATGATCAGCTCCTCGGCGAACGGCTCGCCGCCCAGCAGCATGATCCCGGCGTCCGACTCGGCGCGCAGCGGGAGTTCGGTGCGGCCGCAGCCGAGGTAGAGCATCGAGCCCGGCAGCACCGGGACGCCGTCCACATGCACCTCGCCGGACATGGACAGCACCCCGTACTCGAAGTCGGGGTTCAGGGGCAGGCGTACGTCGGTGCCCCGGACGAGGCCGAGATCGGCGCCGACGATCGGGGTGAACGCCGTACCGGGGGAGGACGCTCCGTCGAGGTCGCCGAGGATCACGGTGGCGGTCAGACCGGGGGCCGTCACCTGGGGCAGCTCGGCGTGGTACTCGAACTTCGGTTCCGTGTGGCGGTGTTCGTCGGGCAGCGCGACCCAGAGCTGCGCGCCGTGCAGGAAGCGCGCGTGCGCCCGGGGGCTCTCCTCGGAGTGGCTGATCGCCCGGCCGGAGGTCATCAGGCCGAGCTGCCGGGGGCCGATGGTCTGCAGGCTGCCGGTGGAGTCGCGGTGCAGCACCTCGCCCTGGTGCAGCCAGCTCACCGTCTGCAGCCCGATGTGCGGGTGCGGCGGGACCTGCATTCCGGGCTCGTCGGCGATGTCGTCGGGACCGTAGTGGTCGACGAACGCCCAGGCGCCGATCATGCGCCGGCCCAGGTTGGGCAGCAGCCGGCGCACCTCGGTCGACTCGCCCAGCTTCACTCGGCGGGGGCTCAGCAGTTCACGGACGGGCTCGGCGACGACGAATCCGCGGCCGCCGCACACACTCGGTACCGGCGCGCGGTCAAGGTTGCTCATGCGGCCCAACCTAGTCGTCTGCGGGCCGCGACGCAGACAGACCTCCGCCCCGCCACCCGGCGCGGCCGCCGGCCCCCGGGGCCCGTCTGACCATTCGCACCTGCCGCTCCGGGCGGACGACGGGAACGGTCGAACGCCCCTAGGGCACCGGGACGCCCGGGCTGCCCGGGCTGCTCGGTGACGGCCGGGCCGGTGACGGGGGACGGTGGTGGGCACCGGTGTCGGCGTGCCGGTCGTGGGCCGGGGGGAGCGGGCCGGTTCGGCCGGGCGGGGCCGGTCGTCGCGGACGGAGAGGAACACCAGGGCCGCCACCGCGGCCAGCGCGAGCAGGCCCACGGTGACCCGGCGTACCGGCAGCCGGCGGGAGCGCGTCGCGGACGGCGGGCGCGGTGGCCGCAGGTCGGCCGGACCGACGGACCGCGCGCGTGCGTCCAGGGCGGCCCGCAGCCGTTCCTCGACCCGCGTCGGCGCGGTCCCGGTTCCGGTGGGGGAGTCGTTCATCGCAGCCCCTCCAGACGGCGGCCGAGAGCGTCCAGGGCCCTGCTGGCCGTGGACTTGACGGTGCCCCGCGACAGACCCAGCGTCGCGGCGATCTGAGCCTCGGTCAGATACGACCAGTAGCGCAGGACCAGGACCTCGCGCTGCCGCGGGGTCAGCGTCCGCAGGGCCGCCAGCACCTCCTGGTGGTCCTCGTGCAGCAGGACGTCCTCCTCCGGTGGGGGCGCGTGCCGCTCGGGTTCGGGGATGTGCGCCCGTACGGTCCTGCGCCGCCGCAGCACCGAGCGGGCGCCGTTGACGACACTCGTCCGCAGATACGCCTCCGGGTCGTCGAGCGATCCGAGGCGGTGGCCGTGGCGGCGGAACAGCGCGGTGAAGGCGTCCTGCACGACGTCCTCGGCCGTGGGCAGGTCGTCCACCAGCAGCACCGCCAGGCGCACCAGGGAGAGCCGGCGGTGGTGGTACAACTCCTCGATGCCCGGCGGGGTCCCGGCGGCGGCCGGCCTCGGCGCGCCGGTGCCGGTGCCGGTGGCGCCGCCGGACGGTGCCGGTGCGGCCGGGCCGCCGGCGCGGACGCGGGCGAGGAGACGGGCGCGCAGGGGTGCGAGCCGAGGCAGCAGGCGGTTCCGCCCGCGCACCGGGGTGCGGGACGGGTCCCAGGGCAGGCGCGCCGCCGGAGGTGTGGCTGTCGTCATGGATCTCCCGTCCGGTGCGCGGGGAGCCGCTCCGGGCCGCTCCCCGCACACCGACGCTGCCTCAGTGGTGCCGCGGAACCGGCGCGGGCGTGGCGAGCCGGCTCGCCGGAACGGGACCGGGCGACGCCGTCCGGTGGCCGTGGGGCGGCTCCGGGACGGGCGCCGGGGTGCCCGGACGCGTGGGGACGGCACGGGGGAGGGGGCCCCGGTGCCCGGCACCGACGGCACGGGGGTCGGCCGGTGCGGGCTGGACGGCACGGGGGTCGGGGCGATCGTGGGCGGGTGCGACGGCACGGGGGTCGGGGCGACGGTGGGCGGGTGCGACGGCGACGGGACGGGCTTCGACGTCGGCGGACGGGTCGGGGACGGTACCGGGGACGGCGTCGCGCGGCCGCCCGCGGGCACCGGAGTGGCGGTGGCGCCGGAGTGGGGTGCGGGCCGGGCGTCGCCCTGCACCGCCTGGGCGGTCATGGTGCCGCCCACGGCCAGGGCCGCGCCGACGGCGGAGACCCCAGGACGGTGCGCAGCCTGCGCCTGCGGCCGGGACGGGGGAGTTGCTGTGCGGACATGGGTTCCTTCGGTCGCTCGGGTCGGACGTGGGTCGAAGTGGAGGCCTCCACCCGGACAGACGTCCGACCCGGACGAGGTTGCACCCGGCGACCGGGAAATTCTCCGCGCCCGCGCCAGGCGTCAGCCCAGCAGCTTCAGGAGCTCCTCGGCGACCGGGGCGGAGGAGGCCGGGTTCTGGCCGGTGATCAGGTTCCGGTCCACGATCACGTGCGGGGCCCACGGCTCCGCCGGCCGCACGTCGACGCCCGCGGCGGTCAGCCGGTCCTGGAGCAGCCACTTGGCCTGCCCGGCGAGGCCGCCCTGGGTCTCCTCCTCGTTGGTGAAGGCCGCGGCCCGGTAGCCCGCGAAGGCGTTGGAACCGTCCGCACGCACCGCCGCGAGCAGCGCGGCCGGACCGTGGCACACCACGGCCAGCGGCTTGCCCGAGTCCAGGGTGGCGACGAGCAGCCGGCCCGAGTCGGCGTCCACGGCCAGGTCCTCCATCGGGCCGTGCCCGCCCGGGTAGAACACGGCGGCGAAGTCACCGAGGTCCACCTCGGCCAGCTTCACCGGCTCCCGCAACTCGGCGATCTCCGCGACGGCGCGCGCGATCTCGTCGGCCCTGTCCTGACCGCCGTTGGCCTCGGCGGCGAGGCTCGCGCGGTCGACCGGCGGCACCACACCGCCCGGCGTCGCGACGACGACCTGGTGGCCCGCGGCCTTGACGGCGCGGTAGGGCACCACGACCTCCTCGGCCCAGTAGCCGGTGGGGTGCTGGGTGCCGTCGGCGAGCGTCCACAGGTCGGCGCCGGTCAGTACGAAAAGGATCTTCGACATGGGTCTCTTCTTCCGGGGGCTTGTTTCTCGGGTAAGAACCTAGGCGAGACGACCCATAGGCATCCAATGAAGCATTCAATGTCCGACATCGGAACTCCTATGGGTGGTGGAGGGCGGGTCCCGGTGAATACTCGGACGCGTGGAGATCCCCGACCCCGCCGACGCCCGTTCCGCCGTCCCCGTTCCCGCCTCCGGCCCGCCCTCCTCCGTCCCGCCCGACCTGAACCTGCTGCGCACCTTCCTCGCCGTCTACCGCTCCGGTTCCTTCACCGGCGCCGCCCGGGTGCTGGGCCTGTCCCAGCCCACGGTGACCACGCAGATGCGCGCACTGGAACGGCAGAGCGGCCGGGAGCTGTTCGAGCGGCTGCCGCGCGGGGTCGCGCCGACGCCCGTGGCCGACGAACTGGCCGCCCGGATCGCCGGCCCCCTGGACGAACTGGCCGGTGTGGCCGGCCCCCACCCGCCGGAGGGCGCCCGCGCCGAGCCCGTCCACCTCGCCGGACCCGCCGAGTTCCTGTGCAGCACCGTCCTGCCCGCCCTCGCGCCGCTGGTCGCGGAGGGCGTACGGCTGCGGGTGGCCACCGGCCTGACCGATCCGCTGCTGGACGAACTGCGCGCGGGCCGCCACGACCTGGTGATCGCCACCACCCGCCCGCGCGGCCGCACGCTGCACGCCGTGCCGCTCGCCGACGAGGAGTTCGTCCTGGTCGCCGCTCCCGTCTGGGCCGGTCCGCTGCGGGACCGGCTGCCGTCCGACGGCCCCGCCGCGCTGCGCTCCGTACCGCTGATCACCTATGCCGAGGACCTGCCGATCGCCCGCCGCTACTGGCGGCACGTCTTCGGCCGGCGTCTGTCGTGGAACGCCGCCGTCACCGTGCCGGACCTGCGCGGCGTGCTGGCGGCCGTGGTCGCGGGCGCCGGGTTCGCCGTGCTGCCCCGCTACCTGTGCGTGGACGCGCTGGAGTCCGGTGCGCTGGTGGAGCTGCTCACGCCGGAGGACCCGCCCATCAACACCGGTTTCCTGGTCCAGCGCCCCGGCGTCCCGGACAACCCGGACGTGACCCGGGTCCGCGATCTCCTGCTGCGGGCGGGACGGAGCTGGTAGACGCCGCCTCCGGATGGCGACGCCCGCGGGGCGGGCCGACGATGGAGGCGTGGGGTGCGGTCACCGTCGTCTGTTCTGCCGGTGCCGTCCGAGGCCGCCGGGGGACGGGGGCCGGCCCCGGCCGTGACGAGCGGCCGGAAGGGAGGACACCGTCATGCTGGAAGTGAAGACGGTCGACAAGCCGGACGAGCGGCGTGACTTCCCCGCGGCCACCTCGAAGCCCTCCATCTGACCGGGCTCGACTTCGCGGTGGGAACCTTCGAACCGGGCTGGCGCTGGTCGGAGTCGGTGGGGCCCATCGCGGGCACCTCCAGTTGCCTGGTCCACCACAACGGCTACGTGGTGCAGGGCCGGATGCACCTGAGGATGGACGACGGCGGCGAGAGCGAGGTCGGCCCCGGAGACGTCTTCGTGTGCCCGCCCGGCCACGACGCCTGGGTGGTGGGTGACGAGCAGGTCGTGGTCTTCGACTTCGCCGGCACGATGGCGAACGAGTACGCCAGGGGCTGACGGGACGCGCGGGACACCCACCGGGCCGCGACGGGCGCGCGGCCCGGTGACGCGTGCCGGGCGAGGGCGGACCGCCCGCGACCCCTCAGCCGTCGCGGTGGAACGCGCCGGCGCCCTCCTCGGCGTAGGCGACGGCCTCCGCGTGTCCGAACAGGCCGGGCAGCCCGCCGGTGTGCACGAACACGGTCCTCTCACCCCGGCGTACCCCGCCGTCCCGGACGGCGGCGGCGAGACCGGCCAGCGCGCGGGCGGTGTACGTCGGGTCCAGGAGCAGCCCCTCGGTCCGCGCCGCCAGGCGGAGGGCCTCGGCCGCCGGACCCGTCAGCGCGGCGTAGCCGTCGCCCACCTGGTCGCGGCGCACCCGCAGCCGCCGGTCCGTGACCTCCTCGGCGGTGTGCGGCGCCGCGAAGCCGGCCACCGCCGCGGCCGGATCGGCGAGCGCTCCCACGTCGACGCCGAGCACCGACCCGGTGCCGAGGGCCGCGACCAGCCCCGCCATGGTGCCGCCCGACCCGAGCGCGACCACCGCCGTGCGCAGGTCCGGCACCTGCTCGCGCAGCTCCTCACCGCACCGCACGTAGCCGCGCGCACCCAGCGCGCTGGACCCGCCGAAGGGGATCAGCGCGGGCCGGGCACCGCCCGCGCGCAGCCGCGCGCACACCTCGGCCGCCGCCGCGTCGAGGCCCGCCCGGTCCACCGCCCCGCCCAGACCAGCCGCGCCCCCAGCAGGCCGTCCAGGGCGAGGTTCCCGGAGTGCGACGCACCCGGCGAGCCGCGCAGCACCAGTACGGCGTCCAGGCCGAGCCGGGCAGAGGCGGCGGCCGTCAGCCGGGCGTGGTTGCTCTGCGGGGCGCCCGTCGTCACCAGGGTGTCCGCGCCCTCGGCGAGCGCGGCGCCCACGGTCCACTCCAGCTTGCGGACCTTGTTCCCGCCGCCACCCGGACCGGCCAGGTCGTCCCGCTTGACCCACAGGTCGTCCGGACCGAGTCCGAGCGCGGCGGCGAGCCGGGGCGCCGGTTCGAGCGGGGTGGGGAAGGTGCCGAGCCGCACGGGCGGGTGGCTCATGCTCATGTCGTACGTCCTCGTCCTGTTCCGCGGGTGCAGGGCGGTCCGCCGCCTCCCGTGACGCGTGGCGGGGTACGGCCGGCCGGTGACCAGTCGATCATGCCGGGCCGCTCCGCCGCACCGCCTCGTCGTCACACCGGCAGCAGCCGGGCGATCAGCGCGCCGAGCTGCCGGGCCGTGCGGCACTCGTGCATCTCGACGAGTTCGGCGTAGGCGGGCGCCGCCGAGTCGCCGGTGCCCCACTGGGCGCGCGGCTCGGGGTTCAGCCAGTGCACGCGCCGCGCCCGGCGGGCGAGTTCACGGACGGCGGGCAGATTCGGATCGCTCATGTTCGTCCGGGCGTCGCCGAGCACGAACACCGTCGTCCGGGGCCCGACCGCCGCGCCGTACCGCTCGGTGAACTCGCCGAGCGCGACGCCGTAGTCGCTGCTTCCGTGCCAGCCGGTGAGCGTGGCCTCGGCGCGGATACGGGCGCCGAGTCCGTCCGGGTCGGCCCGGCCGTGGGCGAGCAGCCCGGTCACCTCGTCGAGCCGGTTGACGAAGGCGAACACGCGGATCTTGCTGAACTGGTCGTGCAGGGCCTGCACCAGCAGCATCGTGAAGTCGGAGAACCCCGACACGGAGCCCGACACGTCGCACAGCAGCACCAGTTCGGGCCGGACCGGACGGCGCCTGCGCAGCACCGGCCGCATCGGCACCCCGCCCGTGGACAGCGAGGAGCGCAGCGTCCGGCGCAGATCGATCGTGCCGCGCGCGGCCCTGCGGCGGCGCGCGGCCAGCCGGGTCGCCAGCTTCCGCGCCAGCGGCCACACCACCCTGCGCAGTTCGGCGAGCTGGTCGCGGCGCGCGTACAGGAAGTCCACCCGGTCCGCGGTCGGGGCCACGGCCCGCCGGGCGATCTCGTCCCGTCCGCGCCGCTCGGCGACCCGGCGCCGGGCCTCGGCGCCGACCAGCCGCCGGAACACCTCGATCCGGCGCCTGATCTCGTCGTCCAGCAGCCGGTCCGCGAACCCCGAGCCGCCGTCCCGGCCGCGTACGTCGGCCCGCACCCGGGCCAGCAGGGTCTGCGGCCGGAGCCGGTCGAGCGTCTGGTGCGCCGACCAGCCGTCCGACCCCGGTACGCCGCCGTACCCGCCGAAGCCGTCGACGGCCTCCGCGGCCAGCCGGCCCAGCAGCGCCCGGTCGTCTGCCGCCAGCGCCCGCGCGAGGCGGTCGCGCAGCTCCTCCCGGTCCGCGGGAGCCTGCTCCGGGCCACCCATGCCGCGGGGGAAGTACAGGTCGAAGACCGGGTCGAACACGGCCCGCTGGGCCGCGCCGTGCAGCAGAGTCGCCGCCAGCCCCTCCCGCAGCAGCTCCCGGTCGGTGAGGCCGAGGGCCTCGACGGCGCGGGCCGCGTCGACCGTCTCCCCGGTGCCGATCCGCACACCGTGCTCGCGCAGCGCGCCGACCAGCCCGGTGATCCGGCCCCCGACACCGGTCACAGCGAGTCCAGGTCCAGCTTGGCCGCCGCCTTGAGCACGTCCTCCTGGTGCTTGAGGAGCACGCCCAGGGTGTCCCGTACGACGCTCTCGTCCAGCGTGTCCGCGCCCAGGGCCAGCAGGGTCCGCGCCCAGTCGACGGTCTCCGCGACCGACGGCACCTTGCGCAGGTCCATCGCGCGCAGCGCCCCGACCACCCGTACCACCGACTCGGTGAGCGCCGCGTGCAGCCCCGGCACCTGCAGCGTCACGATCCGCCGCTCCAGTTCCTCCTCCGGGAACCCGATGTGCAGGAACAGACAGCGGCGGCGCAGCGCCTCGGACAGCTCGCGGCCCGCGTTGGAGGTGAGCACGACGAAGGGGCGGCGGGTCGCGGTGACCGTGCCCAGTTCGGGGACAGTCACCTGGAAGTCGCTGAGCACCTCCAGCAGCAGGCCCTCCATCTCGACGTCGGCCTTGTCGATCTCGTCGATCAGCAGGACGGTCGGCTCCTCGCCGCGGATCGCGGTGAGCAGCGGACGGGGCAGCAGGAACTCCTCGCTGAAGATGTCGGTGCGGGCCTCGTCCCAGCTCTCGCCGCGGCCCGCGCTGATCCGCAGGAGCTGCTTGGCGTGGTTCCACTCGTACAGGGCCCGGGACTCGTCGACGCCCTCGTAGCACTGCAGCCGGACCAGCCGGGCGGCGGCGACCTGGGCGACGGCCTTGGCCAGTTCGGTCTTGCCGACCCCCGCGGGGCCCTCCACCAGCAGCGGCTTGCCCAGCCGGGCGGCGAGGAAGGCGGTCGTGGCCACGGCGGGCGAGGCGAGGTACCCGGTCTCGGCGAGGCGGGCGGAGACGTCGTCGACGGACGTGAACAACGGGGCCTCCGGCAGGGTCGGGGAAGGGCGTCCGTCACTATCTAAGCGCTTGTTCAGCGCTCCTGTCACGCGGTCCGGCCGCCCTGCCAACCCGGCCGGCGATCAGCGGTGGCGCGAACGGGCCGCCGCGCTGTCGCCCCGGAAACGCTGGCCCATGGCGATCTCGTCGCCCACCACCGACCAGACGGTCTCGTCGTCCTGGAAGGGGAGCGGGTCCACGTCGCTCGTCTCCTCCCGGACGCGGTCGACCTCGGCGTCCAGGCGCTCGAAGTCGGCCTCCTCGTCCTCTTCGTCGCCGCTGAAGGTGAACTCGTCGAGCAGACGCTGCAACCGAAGGGTGACGTGGACGAGGGAGGAGACGTCCGTGTGCAGCTCCCGCACCGTCTCCTCGTCGGGGTCGACGGCGTACACCCTGCCGGAGCCGGGGTCGAGGGCGAGGTGGGCGTTGAGCAGCCAGCCGATGACGGGCCACTCGCCCGCCCCTTCTTCGGCGTCCTCGAGGTCCTCGACGTCGACGACGTCCCGGACGAGGGGCAGCAGGCCGTCCTCCTCGTCGGGCTGACGCAGCAGCAGCGTCCTGGTGGGGGCGCCGACGGTCTGCAGCAGCCGGGCGCCCTCGGTGTCCGCGGCGGCGGGCGGGAAGGCGGTGGCGGGCACGGTCGCGATCCGGTCCTCGCCGAAGATGTCGACGAGTTCGCCGCGGGTGACGTCGAAAAGCACTTCCGGAACTCCGAACTCGGCGGCGCCGGGCGCCGTGGGATTCTTGGCCGACCCGCCCTGCTAGGGAAGGAACCTGCGGTCCGAGGGCGAGAGGTTCATCACGGTATCAGTGCGTCCACCGGCGGCACCGTGCTGGTCCCACTGGCCCTCCAGCCACTGGACGTAGGCCCGGTGCTCCCGGTCCTTCTTGTACTTGCTCAGCTCCGTGCCGTCCGGCCCCTTCTCGGACTGGTCGTATTTCGCGCTGTGGGTGACCTCGAGGTGGTCGGGGAACTCCCTTGCCAGGTATTTGTCGCACTTGGGATTCTTCTGGCAGGGCTCCCGTTCCGTGTAGAGGTGGCTGACGCTGTCCTCGTGGCCCTTCTTTATCAGCGGGTGCCCGATGGAGCGTTCGGAGTGCGCCTTGCCGCTCGCGCCGACCAGGATGAACCGGTTCCCCTTGCCGTCGTCGTAGAGCGCCGAGGCGTAGTTGCCGCCGGAGATGTAGGAGTCGGGGCGCTCGGAGCGGTTGGCGTAGCGGCCGAGCTGGGTGGCGCGGGCCAGCTCGGTGGAGCCGGGCGCGACCTTCTTGGAGTCGACCCGCCCGCCGTTGCCGGGCTTGTCCTTGCGCTGCTTCTCGTTCTTGTTGTTCCACGGGTACCAGGCCTTGTCGCCGAGTACCTGGTTCACTCCGGAGGAGTCGCCGTGGTGGACGGGACTGGTGGTCCCGTCGTGGTGCAGCTGGCGGATCGAACCGTCGTCGCTGAGAAGGTACATGGGCGTGTCGCCGTCGCGCTTGACCTTCTTGACGTCGACCTTGTCGGCCTCGTCGCCGACGTCGTGGTCCTTGCGCTTCTGGTGCCGGGAGGCGGCCTTCACCCGCTCCGGGATGGTGTCGGCGACATGGTCGGTCACCTTCTTGGCGGCCTTCTCCATGCCGTCGATGGCGCCCTCGAGGATGCCGTCGAAGGCCTTCGTGAAGACGTCCTTGCCCTTGGTCTTGTAGAAGGAGTGCTTCGACTTGCCGAGGTGGATCCCGGACTGGCTGCCCATGTCGCTGCCGTGGGCGGAGACCTTGCCGGCGCCGTCCTCGAACTCGACGTGGTCGATGACCGTCTTCTTGCCCCCGCTGCCCGAGCCGTCGGTGTCGCCCGCGGACGCCAGCTGCATACCGCCCGGCTTGTCACCGGGGTTGAAGGCTCCCTCGGCGAGGTCGAGGACCATGTCGGAGACGAGCTCCTGGAGTTTGCCGGTGACGGGCTCGGTGACCTTCGCGATGAGCGCGTCGACGATCTGGTCGACCGCCTCGTCGATCAGCCGCTTCACGATGGTGCGCATCAGCGCGATCTCACCGGCGGCGACCGCGGCGGAGATGCCCAGGGTCACCGGGGCGGCGGCGAGTTCGGCGACGATGGTGCCGGCGAGCACGCCGAGTTCGACGCCCGCCTTGACCTTCATGCCGCGGATGATCTGGCCGACGCCGTCACAGGCGTCCGCGAACAGCCGTGCCACCTCGGGGATCTTCTCCAGGTGACGGGTCTTCACGTGCGACCAGTGCTTCTGCATGGAGTCGACGGCCCAGCCCTCGGAGGAGGACAGGATGCGGCTCACGGCCTTGTGCGCCTCACCGCCGTGGCCCTCGAACTGCTCGGCGAAGTCCCGCATGGACGTCGCCATCTCGAAGTAGTCGTCCTCGTCGACATTGGGCCAGTTGACCCCGATGAGGTCGAGTGCCTCATCGATGATGCTCGGCAGTACCAGACCCATGGCCGCGTGCTCCGTCCCCGTCGACTACTGGCTCACCTGCACCCAGCTAACGTGCAGGTTGTCAGGTGCACAAGAGTAAACCGACCGCGTCACGGTTATGTGACAAGAGTTCCATCTGACGATGACGGCGGGGGAGTTGGCCGGGCCCGCACGGGAGACGGAGTACGACGGATCGCAACGGCGAACGCCGGCCGTCACCGCCCCCGCAACCGCACCAGTGCCTCGTCCGTCCCCACCACCAGGTCCCCGTCCGTCGTGAAGGCGAGGGCGTTGGCCTGGCTGCCGGGGCGGAAGGTACGCAGCCGGTCGTCGTCCAGGACCCGGTGCTCGACGAGGCCGTCGGCCCAGGCGATCGCGAGGACGAGTCCGGCGCCGGCCGTCGCCACCGCCACGGCGTTGACGGCGCAGTCGCGCGCGGCCACCGGTTCCGGCATGGGGTCGGTGTGAGGGGCCCAGGCCCGTACCGTGCCGTCGGCGCCGCCCGTGTACAGCAGCAGGACGGTGTCCCCGCCGCGGAGACGGGCAGGGCGGTCCCGGCGACCGCGGTGACGCGCCCCCGGTGCAGCGCGGACGTGCGCGGCTCGGCGCCGGCGGTCACCACGTGCACCGTTCCGGCGGCGTCACCGAGGACGACCCGGTCCCCGGCACCGGTCAGCGCGGTGAACGTCACCCGCTGACGCCGTGCGTACTCCTGGACGGCTTCGAGGACCCCGCTCCGCTCGGACGGGCCGTCGTCGAGCAGGGCCGCGAGCCCCTTGGGCCCCGGGGACTCGGCGGCGCGCTGGGTGTGCAGGAGGCCGTACTCGTCGAGGACGATGACCATGCCGTCGCCGTGCTCGGCCATGGCGCGGGCGCCGGGCGCGGAGTGCGGGAGGCGTCCGGTGGAGTGGGCGCTCTCGGCGTCCAGGACGCGCACGCTGCCCTGGTGGTCGGCGACGACGAGCTGCCCCGCCAGGGGGCCGGTGCCGGCCACCAGGGACCGGACCGGGCCGGGCCACGGCGGGGTGACGTCGCCGCGCACCCGGTGCCAGACCAGGGTCCACGAGGCCTCCCGGGCAAGGGAGTCGAGGGCGGCGGGCAGTCGCGGATCACCGGCGTCACCGAGGGCGGCGAGCAGGACCAGGGCGCGTTCGGCGGGCGGCTGCTCCCGGGTCAGGGAGGCGCCGGCCCGCAGCCAGGCGGCGCGCAGTCCGCCGTGGCTCTCCCCGGAGCGCTCGTACGCGGTGGTCACGCTCCACGGGTCGGCGGCGCAGACCGACGCGGGATCGTCCAGGTCGAACGCTTCCTCCGGTTCCGCGTCCTGTGCCGCGGGCCCGGCGGGGTGGGCCGCGTCCCAGGACTCACGGCGGGCCTCGTCGGTCCACCGGGGCTCGTCCAGGTCCATACGGGCGCAGGGTCCGGCGGTGAGCGCCCGCGCCCATTCCGTACCGGAGCGGACCTCGACGAGTACCCGGACGTGCTCCAGCGAGGCGAGGTCCAGGGCGAGTTCGACGAGGGAGCCGGGCTGGTCGGCGGAGTGCAGTCCGGGCAGCGCGACAACGGTGCGGCGCCGGTCCGCGTCGAGCGCGGCCAGCAGGTCGCCCGGGGAGCGCGCGGCGATCGACAGCTGTTCGCCGAGCATCCAGGCGGCCGTGGTCGCGGTCTGGCCGGGCAGCGGCACGAAGCCGTGGACACGGCGTTCGGCCGGGGTGCCGGGCCGGGTGCCGTGGCCGATCAGCCAGGCGAGCAGCCGCGACTTGCCGCTGCCCTCGGCGCCGGTGATCACGGCGAGGCCGGGGGCGTGGGGGTCGCGGAGCCAGGAGAGCAGGGCGGCCGCGGCGGGCTCCCGCCCGGAGGCGGGCCGGGACCAGCGTGCGGCGGGATCGGCGGTCATGAACCCGCCCCCGCCGCCGGGCATCCGGACGGCGCGTCACTGCCCGGCCTGCCGCGCGGCGTGGGTGATGAGTTCCTTCAGACCCTCCTCGCGGGACTCCGCGGTGTCGCCGTAGTCGAAGCTGTGCGTGAACTCGGCGTGCGGGAGGACGGCCTGGAGCCAGGCGGCGCAGTAGTGGCCCGGCATCATGCACGGTTCGAGTTCGCAGTAGACACGGCGGACCTGCTCGGGCTCCACCCGGCGGAGGCGAGCTGCTGCCACAGCTGCTCCTCGGGGTGCGGACGGCCGGGGCCCGCCTGGGCGGTGACGATCTTCTTGGTGCCGTCCTCGTCGACGTACTCGAAGGCCGAGGAGAAGGGGAAGTTGAGGGTGTGGCGGACGTCGTCGAGCACCCGCGACCACCAGTTCTCCCGGTCGGCCACGGCCTCCGGGTCGATCTGCCGGATCTCCCGGACCAGCGCGGCGAACGCCTCGGCGGCGGACTGGAGTCCGTCGGAGGCGGCGATCACCGGGAGGGCGCGGTCCAGCGCGGCGGCGCAGTGCGTGAAGGCGGCCACGTCCGAGTTGACGGACAGGGCGGCCTCGCCGCGACCGAGGAAGAGGGCCTGTACGGAGCCGTCGGTGCGGACGCACAGGTGCGCCAGCCGGTCGGTGCCGATGCGCACCCACTCCGCCCAGTCGCCCTGCAGGGCGACGCCGCGGTGGCCGGTGAACATCCCGAGCGTGGGCCCGTCGGTGTCGTCCGCGGCGATGAAGTACGGTCCGACGTGCAGCGGCACACCGACCTGCGCGAGGTGGGCGCGGGCCGAGGCCGGCACGGTTCCGTACGAGGCGGGCACGCTGATGCGGCGCAGCCCCTGGGGGCCGAACTGCGCGACGGCGGGGTCCGAGGGGAGCTCGGGCATCACAGACCTCTCACGGTGGCGGGCTTACCGGCTCCACCCTATGCGCAGTCCGGTGTTCCCACGGCGGAGACCCCGACGCCGACGCCGGTCATGTCCCGCTCATCAGCACCACTTCCAGGGTGCGCGGCCCGTGCACCCCCTCCACCCGGTCGAGTTCGATGTCGCTGGTCGCGGACGGACCGGAGATCCAGGTCAGCGGGCGGGCGGGATCCAGGCGGCCGAGGGCCTGCGGGACGGAGGCGACCACCTGGTCCGGGACGCGCACCACGCAGATGTGGTGGTCGGGGATCAGGGTGATGCGGCGCCTGCCCTGGTCGGGGGAGCCGTCCAGGACGAGGGTGCCGGTCTCGGCGATCGCGACCGCGCAGCCGGTGACGACGCTGTCCACCCGGTCGAGTTCACGCGCCGTGCTCGCGGCACGGTCGTGGACTCGGGTGGGGCCGGCCGCCGCCAGCCACCCGGGAGGCAGCCCCGGCGGCACGAGCACCCGCTCGGACCCTCGTGCGGCGAGCAGCCGCGCGAGCAGCTCCGGCAGGTCCCCGGCCTCCGTGCGGTGCACGACCGCCCGGTAGTCCGCCAGGTTCTCGGCCAGCAGCTCCACGGTCTGCCCGGCCGTACGGTCGCCGTGCTCGCGCAGATAGGCCCGCGCCACCGCCTCCTCGTACGGCCGCTCGTCCGCGGGCAGGTCTGCGAGCGCCCGCCGCACCCGGCCCAGGCTCCGTTCCCTGCCGCTCACTTCGCCGTGTCCTTCCCGCCGTTCGTACGCTGCCACCAGTCCCGGAACGGCTCCGCCGGCACGGCCGGCAGATCCCGGGTCCCGCTCCAGGCCCGTCCCGGACCCGGCAGGGTGCGCGGATGCAGCCGGCGGGTGCGGGAGGCGAGCCGCTGCCCGGCGCGCAGCGCGCCCGGACGCGCGAACGCCCAGCGCGCGGCCCGCATCGCCGCCCGCTCGGCGGCATGGCCCCGGGACGGTCTCAGCACCACCTTGTTGCCCTCCCGGACCGCCTGTCCGCCCTGCGCGACCCGCTCCCGCAGATGCACCAGCACCTCCGGGATGTCGATGGCGACCGGGCACACCTCGTAGCAGGCCCCGCACAACGAGGACGCGTACGGCAGGGAGGCGTCGATCTCGCTGCCGGTACCGCGCAGTTGGGGCTGAGGATGGCCCCGATCGGGCCCGGGTACACCGAGCCGTAGGCGTGGCCGCCGGCCCGCTCGTACACCGGGCACACGTTCAGGCAGGCCGAGCAGCGGATGCAGCGCAGCGCCTGCCGGCCGACCTCGTCGGCGAGGGTGTCGGTGCGGCCGTTGTCGAGCAGGACCAGATGGAAGGTGTCCGGGCCGTCCTCGCCGGTGGTGCCGGTCCACATCGAGGTGTACGGGTTCATCCGCTCGGCCGTCGAGGAGCGGGGCAGCGTCTGCAGGAAGACCTCCAGGTCCCGCCAGGCCGGCACGATCTTCTCGATGCCGACGACCGAGATCAGCGTCTCGGGCAGGGTCAGGCACATCCGCCCGTTGCCCTCGGACTCCACGACCACCAGCGTGCCGGTCTCGGCGACCATGAAGTTGGCGCCGGAGACGCCGACCTTCGCCCGCAGGAACTTCTCCCGCAGGTGCAGCCGCGCGGCCTCGGCGAGTTCGGCGGGGGAGTCGCTCAGGCCCTCGGGGCGGGGCGGCCCCCCCGGCCATCTCGGCGCGGAAGATGTCCCTGATCTCGCCCCGGTTGCGGTGGATGGCGGGGACCAGGATGTGCGAGGGCCGGTCCTCGGCCAACTGCACGATGAGCTCGGCGAGATCGGTCTCGTAGGCGCGGATGCCCGCGGCCTCGAGGGCCTCGTTGAGCCCGATCTCCTGCGTGGCCATCGACTTGACCTTCACGACCTCCGACTCGCCGGTCGCCCTGACCAGTCCGGTGACGATCCGGTTGGCCTCGTCGGCGTCGGCGGCCCAGTGGACCGTACCGCCCGCCGCCGTCACCGCCTCCTCCAACTGGACCAGATACCGGTCCAGATGGCGCAGGGTGTGATCCTTGATCCGCCGGCCCGCCTCCCGGAGCTCCGCCCAGTCGGACACCTCGGCGACCGCCCTGGCCCGCTTGGCCCGGATGGTGTGGGTGGCGTGACGCAGATTGCCGCGCAGCGTGGGGTTGCCGACGGCCTCCCGCGCGGCCTCGGGGAAGGCCGGCATGCCCAGGTGGGTCGCGCTCATACGGCCGGCTCCTCCTCCGTGCTCGCCAGGATCTCCGCGATGTGCACCGGCCGCATGTCCGTCCGCAGCCGGCTCATGGTGCCGCCGATGTGCATCAGACAGGAGTTGTCGGCCGCGCACAGCACCTGCGCGCCCGTCGACTCGGCGCTGCGCACCTTGTCCGCGCCCATCGCCGCCGACACCTCGGCGTTCTTCACCGCGAACGTGCCGCCGAACCCGCAGCACTCCTCGGCACCCGGCAACTCCACCAGTTCCAGCCCCCGGACGGCGTTCAGCAGCCGCCGCGGCCGGTCGCCGAGACCCAGGGCGCGCAGTCCGTGGCAGGTGGGGTGGTAGGTCACCCGGTGCGGGTAGTGGGCGCCGACGTCCGTCACCCCCAGCACGTCCACCATGAACTCCGTCAGCTCGTACGTCTTCGGCACCAACGGCGCGAGCACCGTGGCCAGGCTCCCGCCCCGCCCCTCGGCCCGCGCCCGCTCACCCATGCGCGGATACAGCTCGCGGACCATGGCCCCGCAGGACCCGGACGGCGTCACGATCGCCTCGTACTCCCCGAAGACGTCGGCGAAGTGCCGGGCCAGCGGCTCCGCCTCGTGCCGGTAGCCGGTGTTGTAGTGCGCCTGCCCGCAGCACGTCTGGCCCATCGGAAAGTCGACCTCGACCCCCAGTCTGCCCAGCAGTCTCACCACCGCCCGGCCGGTGTCCGGATAGAGCGTGTCGTTGACACAGGTCAGGAACAGGGCGACGCGCATCGCGGCTCCTCGGCGTCGGTCGTCGGACGTGTGCAGGGTAATCGGCCTGATCCGCCGGCCGGAGGGCGCGGCTCGTCGCGCGGCGAGCCGCGCCCTCCGGCCGGCGGGAGCCGCTGCCGGAGGAGACCGGAGCCGGCACCGAGGGCGGCGCCGGCCGGCACGAGCAGCGGCGGGCGGTGCTCCACCCGGAGCCGTCGGCGCGCCGCTCCAGGCTCGGCGCCCGCTGACCGGAGGTTCAGTAGGAATCCGTGATCCCGGATGGGTGGGACCGGCCGCCGGTGTGCTGAACTGGGGCGCGTCCGTGTCGTCCGTCCGGGGAGATCCGTTGACTTCCAGCTACCGCCAGCCCGGTGTCGTCCTCACCGACCACCGCTTCACCGTGCCCCTCGACCACGCGCGGCATGACGGCGAGACTATCGAGCTGTACGCCCGCGAGGCCGTCGCCGGCGACAAGGCGGGGCAGGACCTGCCCTGGCTGCTGTACCTCCAGGGCGGCCCCGGCTTCGGGGCGAATCGTTTCGTCGGACGGCAGGCCTGGCTCGACCGCGCCCTGCGGGACCACCGCGTCCTCCTCCTGGACCAGCGCGGCACCGGCGGGTCCACGCCCGCGACCCGGCAGACCCTCCCGCTGCGCGGCGGCCCCGCCGAGCAGGCCGAGTACCTCACCCACTTCCGCGCCGACTCCATCGTCCGCGACTGCGAGGCGATCCGTCCCCGGCTGACGGGCGGCGCCCCGTGGACCGTGCTGGGCCAGAGCTTCGGCGGCTTCTGCACGGTGTCCTACCTCTCGCTGGCACCCGAGGGCCTGAACACCGCGGTCGTCACCGGCGGACTGCCCTCCCTCGACGCCCACGCCGACGACGTCTACCGGGCCGCGTACCCGCGCGTCGAACGCAAGGTCGCCGCGCACTACGCCCGCTACCCGCAGGACGTCGAGCGGGCCCGGCGCATCGCCGACCACCTCCTCACCCACGACGTCGTCCTGCCCGGCGGCCACCGTCTCACCGTGGAGGCGTTCCAGTCCCTGGGCCTGATGCTCGGGGCGAGCGACGGCAGCCACCGGCTGCACTTCCTCCTCGAGGACGCGTTCGTCCGCACGCCCGGCGGCCCGGAGCTGTCCGACGCCTTCCAGGAGCAGGTGCGCGGCCTGCTGTCGTACGCCGGGCACCCGCTGTACGCGCTCGTCCACGAGTCCATCTACGGTCAGGACGCCCGCCCCACCGCCTGGGCCGCCGAGCGGGTCCGTGCCGAGTTCCCGCAGTTCGACGCGGCCAAGGCCATCGCCGGTGACGCCCCGGTGCTGTTCACCGGTGAGACGGTGCACCCCTGGATGTTCGAGACCGACCCGGCCCTGCGCCCGCTGCGCGAGACCGCCGAACTGCTCGCCGCCCACACGGACTGGCAGCCCCTGTACGACCCCGCCCGGCTCGCCGCCAACGAGGTCCCGGTCGCCGCGGCGGTCTACCACGACGACATGTACGTGGACACGGCCCACTCCCTGCGTACGGCCCGTGCCGTGCGGGGGCTGCGGACGTGGGTGACCGACGAGTTCGAGCACGACGGTCTGCGGGCCGGGGCGCCCCGCGTCCTGGACCGGCTGCTCGCCCTGACCCGCGACGAGGCGTGAGCCGACGGGCGGCGCGGGAAAAGGAGTTGCGGCGGGGGACGGTCGGCATAGTCTGCGGCCACGGGCGCGCCGACGATCACCGCGCCGCCGCTGCCCGCGGCGGGAGCCGGCACCGGGCCCCCGCCGCCACCGAACGAACGGGGACCTGATGAACGGCACCGACCTGCTCGCCGACCGCTTCGAGGAGCACCGGGGGCACCTGCGCGCGGTGGCCTACCGGATGCTCGGCTCGCTCACCGAGGCGGAGGACGCGGTCCAGGAGGCCTGGCTGCGCCTCGGCCGCGGTGACGCGGCGGAGATCCGCAACCTCGGCGGCTGGCTGACCACCGTGGTGGGCCGGGTCTGCCTGGACATGCTGCGCTCGCGGACCGCGCGCCGCGAGGAGCCGATGGACGACACGTCCGTCCCCGATCCGGTGGTCCGGCCCCTCGGCGAGACCGACCCCGAGAAGGAGGTGCTGGAGGCCGACTCGGTCGGGCTGGCACTTCTCGTGGTGCTCCAGACCCTGGAGCCCGCCGAACGGCTGGCGTTCGTCCTGCACGACATGTTCGCCGTGCCCTTCGACGACATCGCCGCGATCGTCGAGCGCACCCCGGCCGCCACCCGGCAGCTCGCCAGCCGGGCCCGCCGCCGGGTGCAGGGAGCCGGCCCGTCGGCCGATCCCGACCTCGGGCGGCAGCGGCAGGTGGTGGACGCCTGGCTGGCCGCCACCCGCGGCGGTGACTTCGAGGCGCTGCTCGCCCTGCTGCACCCGGACGTGGCGCTGCGCGCCGACGCGGGAGTCCTGGTCCGGGGTACCGGCGCGTCCAAGGCGGTCAGTGGGGCCCGTACGGTCGCCGAGCAGGCCTCGATGTTCTCCCACCTCGCGGTGCACGCCCGTCCGGTGCTGGTCAACGGCGCGGTGGGGCTCGTCACCGCGCCCGGGGGACGGCCGGTCTCGGTCACGGCGTTCACGGTCGCCGACGGCCGGATCACCGGCGTGTACATCCTGGCCGACCCGGAGCGGCTGGCCCGGCTGGACCTGCCCGTGCTGGCGGACTGAGGGCCGGGCGCCGGTCGCGGGGGCCGCGGGGTGCGGCAGCGCGGCCCGCGGTCCCGCAGGTCAGTAGGCTGGACGTCATGCCGGATCAGATAGCCGACCTCACCGCACTGCGCGGCGACTGCGCCCAGTGCTTCGGGCTGTGCTGTGTCGCCCTGCCCTTCGCCGCGTCCGCGGACTTCGCGATCGACAAGCCCGCGGGCAAGCCGTGCCCGAACCTGCGGGAGGACCACCGCTGCGGCATCCACGCCGGCCTGCGCGAGAAGGGTTTCACCGGCTGCACGGTCTACGACTGCTTCGGCGCGGGACAGAAGGTCTCGCGGCTCACCTTCGGCGGGCAGGACTGGCGTTCCGGCTCCCGGGAGCAGGCCCGCCGGATGTTCGAGGTCTTCCCCGTCGTCCGTCAACTGCACGAACTGCTCTGGTACTTGACGGACGCGCTGCGCCTGGAGGCCGCCCGGCCGGTGCACGCCGGCCTGCGCGAGGCCCTGGAGCGGACCGAACTCCTCACCCGGGGGACCCCCGAGGAACTGGCCGGGCTGGACGTGGCCGCCCACCGGCAGGAGGTCAACGTCCTGCTGCTGCGCGCCAGCGAACTGGCCCGTGCGGACGCCACCGGCGGCAAGGGCGGCAGGGGTGGCAAGGGTGGGAAGCGCGGGAAGCGCGGAGCCAAGGACCGCCGGGGCGCCGTCCTCATGGGGGCCCGGCTGCGCGGCGCCGATCTGCGCGGTGCCAGCCTGCGCGGCGCCTACCTCATCGCGGCGGACCTCACCGGCGCCGACCTGCGCGACGCCGACATGATCGGCGCCGACCTCCGGGACACCGATCTGACCGACGCTGATCTCACCGGCGCCTTCTTCCTCACCCAGCCCCAGGTCAACGCGGCCCGGGGCAGCGCCGGCACGAAACTGCCCGACTCGGTATCCCGCCCCGCGCACTGGGCGTCCGGCGGCTGAGCGGAGGCCGCCTTCCCGCTCGGTGACCGGCCCGGGCGCGGGCACGCGGCGCCGCCGCGGGTGAGGCGACCGGTGAGCGCACGGGCGCGGTCACTCGCCTCGCTCACGAGGTGTGCCTCCTGGCGCGGGCGCACGTCACCGTTGCTCTGGCGGGCGCAAGTATCAGCCCCGCGGGCTCGGTCTCCCGTCCCGAGCACCGGGCGTCCGGCGGCTGAGCGGGGGCCGCCTTCCGGCTCGGTGACCGGACCGGACCGGACCGGTCCGGGCGCGGGCGCGCGGCGCCCCGTCGGGTGAGGCGGCCGGTGATGGCATCGGCGCGGTCGCTCGCCACGCGCACGAGGTGTGCCTCCTGGCGCGGGCGTACGTCACCGCCGCCGTGGCGGGCGCAAGTACCAGTCCCGCGGGCTCAGTCTCCCGCTCCGCCCACCGGGCAGTGTGCGCGGGCTCAGTCCCCTGCTCCGCCCACCGGGCAGCCTGCGGCCGGGCCGGGACGGCGGCGGGCACGGCGGCCGGGGCCGGTGCGGGGCGTCGTTCGAGGCGCAGGCGCAGGCCCTCCGGCATCACCGTCAGGCGCTCGGTGACCTGGAGACGGTAGGCGGGGTCGGCGCCCAGCTCGTAGCGGCGCAGCAGCAGGCCGAGGACGAGGGTCGCCTCGTGCAGCGCGAACTGGCGGCCGATGCAGGCCCGGGCGCCGGTGCCGAACGGCTTGAAGGTGTGCGGGGCCCGGCCCCGTACGGCGCCCGCCTCGAAGCGGTCCGGATCGAACCGCTCGGCGTCCTCGCCCCACACCTCGGGGTCGCGGTGCAGCAGCGGCAGCAGGACCAGCGCCCATGCGCCGCGCCGCATCGGATGCTCCCCGGCCAGCACCGTGTCCTGGCGGGCCTCGCGGGCGTAGGCGGGCGCGGTCGGCCACAGCCGCAGCGACTCGTCCAGCACCCTGCGGACGTAGCGCAGCTTGGCGACCTGCTCGTAGCCCGGTTCGGGGTGTCGCCCCAGACGCGGTCCACCTCGGCGCGGGCCCGGGCGGCGACCTCCGGGTGCCGCGCGAGGTAGTACAGGGCGAAGGAGAGCGCGCCCGAGGTGGTCTCGTGGCCGGCCACCAGGAACGTGATCACCTGCTTGCGCACGTTCTCGGCGGACAGCCGCTCCCCGGTCTCCGGGTGCGTGGTGTCCAGCATGCGGTCCAGCAGATCCCCGTCACCGCCGCCCGAGCGGCGCCGGGCCGCGACGACCTCGTCGACCGTACGGTCCAGATGGGCGATGTCGGCGGCATTCCGCCGGGCGGCGCCGCGCAGCAGCAGCGGCACCAGCGGCGCGGGCACGCTGTTCAGGCGCTGCGCGTAGCCGAGCGTGCCGACCATCGCGGTGACGAACGGATGCGGCCGGTCCCGTTCGAAGGAGCCGAAGTCGTGCCCGAACCCGGTGCGCGCGATCGTCTCCAGCGTCAGCTTGGTCATGTCACCGGGCACGTCCACCGTGCGGCCGGCCGCCAGCTCCCGGTCCCAGTGGCCGGTCAGCCGGGCGGCCACCGCCAGCATCATCGAGTGGTACCCCGCCATGGCCTCCCGGCTGAAGCCGGGCGCCAGCACGTCGTGCGCCAACTGCCAGTTGGGCTCGTGGTTGTAGGCCGTGAACAGGCCGTCGCCGGCGACCGGGCGGAGATTGGCCACCCCGAGGCCGACGTGCTTGGCGAACCGGGACTCGTCGGCGAGGTCGGCGACGAGCCGCGACCCCCACAGGAAGACGAACTCGTTGCCGAACACCCGGCGCCGGAAGACCGGACCCAGCTCACGGCCGAAGCGCATCGAGTCCTGCAGCGGCCGGTGCCGGTCGACGCCGAGCACGTCGCCGAGCAGCGGCAGCCGGCGCGGCGGATGCGGGATGCGGTGCAGCTCGGGCCAGCCCTGCTCGGCGCCCCGGAACCCCTTGGGCAGCCCGGTCTCCGTCGTCTCCGCCATGACGCGATCTCCCTTGACCCAGCGGATGGTTGAACCTGTGACGCCCGCGTGTTGTACGTGGGTTCAATAACGCGTTCCAGTGTGGTCCGCTTGTTGAACCGGCGTCAAGTAAAGTGACGGCATGCCCGCGAACCAGGGGAACGCGCCCGGCGCAGACTCAGTACCGGGGAGCGCCGTGAGCAGTTGCTGTCGGTCGGCGCGAGGCTGTTCTCGGAGAGCCCGTACGACGAGGTGTGGATCGAGCAGGTCGCCGAGATCGCGGGAGTCTCCCGGGGGCTGCTCTACCACTACTTCCCGACCAAGCGGGACTTCTTCGCCGCGGTCGTGGAGCGCGAGAGCGAGCGGATGCTGCGCATGACGGCGGCCGTGCCCGGGGTGCCGGTGCGTGAACAGCTCCTCGCCAGCCTCGACACCTATCTCGCCTACGTCCAGGAGCACGCGCACGGTTTCCGCGCCTTCCACCGTGCCGACGCGGCCGGCGACCAGTCGGTGCGCCGCGTCTACCGGCGGGCCCTCGCCGCCCAGGAGCAGCAGATCCTGGCCGCGCTGGCGGTGGACCCCGAGTTCGGGCCGGCCTTCGAGGGTGCTCCCGGGGTGCGGCTCGCCGTGCGCGGCTGGCTCGCCTTCACCACGGCCGTCTGCCTGGAGTGGCTGCGGGACGGCGAACCGGACCGGGAGCAGGTCCGCGACCTGTGCGCCCGGGCGCTCCTCGGAGTCATCGGCTGACCTGCCCCGCCGGAGGCGTGGTTGGCGCGCGCCCGGATCTTCGATAGGTTAGGCAAGGCTTACCTAAGGAGGTATGGGATGGGTGACACCCAGGACTGGGCGGCCGGACCCGGCACGGCACAGCGGGCGCGGTCGGTGGCGGCGGCCGCGTGGTCGTGCGCGGTGACGGCGGACGGTGCCCGCGAGGAGTACGTGGGCGCGCACCGCCTGACCGGTGACGGCGGTGTGCTGCTGGACGTGCCCGAGGACAGCGCCCTGGTCGCGGCCGCGCTGTGCGCGCCGCACGGAGAGCCCACGGCCGTGGTCGAGTTCGCCGACGCGGCACCGGTGCCGGTGCGCCGGCGGATCCGGTCCCGGCTCTGGCTGGCCGGCTGGTTCACCCCCGTCGGCGACTCGCTGCTCCTGCGGCCCACCCGCGTGGTGCTGTGGCAGCCGTCCGGTTCCGTACCCGTGGACCCCGACGAGTTCGCCGCCGCCCGGCCCGACCCGCTCACCGGAGCCGAGGCCCGGCTCCTGACCCATCTCGCCGACGCCCACCCGGACGCCGTCGAACGGCTCACCCGGCTCGTACGCCCCGAGAACCTGCACGCCGCGACCCGCGTGGTGCCGCTCGCCGTCGACCGGCACGGCCTCACCCTGCGCATCGAACGCGCCCGCACACAGGGCGACGTACGACTGCCGTTCCACACCCCCGCCGACGACGTCTCCCAGCTCACCGAGCGGATGCACGCACTGCTGGCCCAGGCGGGCGCCGCCGCCTGCCCCCGCGCCCTACAGCGGCAGCGCGCAGACGGCGACCGGTGACGCGAACGGCTCGCCCGCCAGACGCAGCCCGCCGCTCGCCGCGTCCACGTGGAACACGCTGACCGTGCCCGAGCGCTGGTTCGCCGCGAACAGCAGCCGGCCGTCCGGCGAGAACGCGATCTGCCGCGGGAAGTCCCCGGCCACCGGCACCGTGCCGAGCAGCCGCAGCCGGGCCCCGGTGTCCTCGACGGCGTACCGCGCGACGCTGTTGTGGCCGCGGTTGGCGAGGAAGGCGAAGGAGCCGTCCGCGGTCACCAGGAACTGCGCCGGGTAGTTGGTGCCCCCGACGAGCCCGTGGGCTGCGGGTCGCCGATCGTCAGGCGTCCGGTGGCCGGGTCGTAGCCGCACACGGCCACCGTGTCGTCCACCTCGTTGGCCAGGTAGGCGTGGCGGCCGCCGGGGTGGAAGGTCAGATGGCGCGGACCCGCGCCCGGCCTGGTGCGCGCCCGGGACACTTCGGTGAGCGTGCCCCGGTCCTGGTCGAGGCGGTAGCTGTAGACGGTGTCGGTACCGAGGTCGACGGCGAGCACATGGCCGCCGTCCGGAGCGGTGATGAACTGGTGCGCGTGCGGTCCCTGCTGGCCGGGGCCGGGCGCCGGGGTGCTGTGGGTGACCAGAGCGGTGCGCTCGCCGAGCGCGCCCGAGCCGTCGACGGGGTGCACGGCGACACTGCCCGACTGGTAGTCGGCGCTCAGCAGCCAGCGTCCGCCGGGGTGGACCGAGAGATGGCAGGGGGCCGCCCCGCCCGTGCTCCGCGCGCCCAGGACCTTCCGGTCGGCCAGGCGGACGGCCGTGACCGCGCCGTCCTCGCGCTCGTCGACCGCGTAGAGCGTGCGGCCGTCCGGGTGGACCGCGAGGTACGAGGGATCGGGCACGCCGGTGAGCGTCCCCTCGCCGGTGATCCGGCCGGTCGCCGGGTCGTACTCGGCCAGCCCGATACCGGCGCCGCCGCCCTCCGCGGAGGTGTAGGTGCCCAGGTACAGCGGACGGGGCGGTCCGGCCCGCGCGAGGGCCGGACCGCCGTGCGCTCACCGGCCCGCGCGGAGTGAGGGGCCGGCGCGGCGGGGCCGGGCGGCTCGGCCGCCGTGACGGGCACCGCCACCACGGCGGCCGCGCCCGCCACCGCCCCCACGAACCGGCGTCTGCTCCAGCCCGTCCCCGCCTCCCGGTCCCGGCCGGGCGCGCCGGAGCCGCCGCGCACCGCCCGTTCCTCCTCGTCCATGCCGCACCTCAGGTCGTCGGTCGTCCCGCTGGTCCGGTCACCTTGGCGCGGGCCGGCCGGCGAAGGCAAGAACGGCGCCGGCCGTCGCGTATGGCGCAACCGGAGTCCGCGTCTACCACTCACCGTCCTCGACCGGCTTGCCCGGCGCGTCCTTCAGCGGGGTCACCTGCCCGGGGACGGCTGCTGCCAGGGGTCCAGGTCGTCGCCGAGCCAGTCGCCGACCGGCTTGACGCCCGTCAGTGTGCCGCTGGGGTCCAGGTCCTCGGCGTCCTCGTCGTAGTAGTCGTACCAGGGCAGTCCGGCTCGCGTGTACGCCGCCCGGTCCACCGGTGACGGCGGCGGCGCCTCGCCGGTGATGCGGCGCCACTCGGGCGGCGTGACCAGGTGGACGAAGACCCGCCCGGAGGGTGTCCCGGACCAGTCCTCGAGCCGCCGGTCGTCCCGGTAGACCTCCTGGCGCATCGAGCCGCCGACGCCCAGCCCCATCGCCGCCGCGCGCCGCGGGGGAGCGGCACCGGCCGGGGCGGCGGGCGGCGGAAGGGCCGCGCCGGGAGCGGCCGCCGCCATGGGGACGGGCCCGCCGCCGGGCGCGGGCGCGCCGTAGCCCCCGAACGGTCCCGCGGCCCTCAGCCGCTGCTGCCGCTCACGCTCCTCGCGCCGCCACTCGGCCAGCGCGTGCTCCTTCAGCCCGAACGCCTGGAGCTGCACACCGCCCCACACCTCCTCGCCGGTGACCTGGCCCTCCACCGTCGCGCCCAGACCGAGCGGCACGGCGACGAACTGCCGGACCGTGCCCTTGCCGGAGTTGATGCCGTCCAGCCAGGGCTGCCGGGGCAGCACCACGTAGTTCTGCGGCCTGCGGACCAGGTGGTCTCGCCAGGGCTTCCCGGACACGGCGCACACCTTGCCCACGCCCACCTGGAGGGCGGCCGGCTCCGTCGTACCGGTGAAACTCAGCCACATCGCCTCCCGCAGGTACACCGGCAGCATCACGCCACCGCGCCGGCGCCACTCCGGCGGAACCCGGTCGCCGAAGTCGGAGACCCGCCGCACCGGGAACTCGCCGAGCCCCGGCGGCAGTGGGTGCGTGCCCTTCTCGGGCAGCCGCAGGGTGCGGACGAACCGCACCGCCACGCCGCCGGGCAGCCTCAGCGTGTTCCCGTCGATCCGCACCTCGGTGCCGGTCATCGGTCCGCCCCCTCGCCTCGTGGTGCCGGCCCCGCCGCGGCACCTCTCACGGAGAACGCTCGCCGAACCCCGTACGGTTCCGCCACAGGTCCTCCTGCACACCGAGGCGCTCGCGCAGCCGGCTCATCCGCGGCAGCCGCGCCCGCTGCTCCCGGGACACCCGGTCAAGCTCCTCCAGCAGGCGGCGGGTGCGGTGCTCGGTGTCGAGCTCGGCGATGATCCGGTTCACCTCGGTCAGCACGGCCCCCATGAGCTGCCAGTTCTCCCAGTCCTTGCCGACCTTCTCCTGGAGCAGCTCGTCGAGCCGGTCGCGGGTGCCGGCCGCCGTGTGCAGCTCGGCGGTCAGCCGCGCCTCCGCGGACTCGGCGTTCTGGCTCAGATCGGTGGTCACGAGGACCGCGAAGCTGACGATCGCGTCGGCGATCTCGGAGAGCAGCTGCTCCACGGTGGCGCCGATCTCCTTCGGGAACAGGTCCTCGGAGCCCCGGGCCTTGGCCAGGTCCGTGATGGAACGGGCCAGCACCCGCAGCACCACCGTGCAGATCTCCAGCGTGTCCAGGCCGGTGCGCAGCACCACCCGGTGCAGCAGCCCCTCCTTGACGCGCGGGTTGAGCCGCAGGCTGTCCTCCGCCTGCCGCAGCGAGGCGTCCACCTGGGCGATGTGCTGGTCGAGGCGGCGGGCCTCGTGCAGCCGTTCGGCGGCCAGTTCCCAGGAGACGCGGCCCGCGGCCTCCTCGCCCATGCGCAGCATCAGCTGGCGCACCCGGCGCGCCAGGTCCTCGATCGACTCGCCCGCCTTGTCCACCCACACCGGGGGTGGCAGCAGCAGGTTGCAGGCCATGCCCACGACCGCGCCGATCAGCGTCTCCACGATCCGTGCCCAGGCGGTGAAGCCGACGGTGGTGACCCCGAGCACCAGCATGGCGCTGATCGCCACCTCGGCCACGTACTCGTCCACCCGGACCAGATGGCCCACGCCCAGCGAGGCCACGATCAGCAGCGCCAGACTCCACCAGGTAAGACCCACCAGCAGGCTGAACGCGATGGCGACCAGCACCCCGGCGACCACCGAGTTCACCCGGCGGATGCCGTTGGTCAGGGTGGCGTAGAAGGTGACCTGGACGACCAGCAGGGCGGTCAGGGGGGAGGTCAGCGGGGCGGGTTCGGGACTCAGGCGCAGCGCGACCACGTAGGCGATCGTCGCCGCGGTGGCGGACCGCAGCGTCTGGACGACCACCGGCTCCCGGTAGCGCATCACTAGACGCTTCAGTGCCGCGTTCCACTCTCGTACGTCGTGCATCCCTTGGCCTGTTCCCGCTCCCCGGCCGGGCCGAACGTCCCCGATCGGGGAGGCGTCCGTCCGTGACGCCGGCCGGCCGCCGGCCCGGAGGGTGTCAGTCGCGGATCCTGTCGAGGAAGGCGTGCAGATTGCCCGTGGCACGGGCGATCTGCTCCTCCAGGGTCAGGCTCTCCTCGAACCGGCCCCCCGACTCCGGCACCTTCTTCCCGCGGACGTACAGCGAGCAGGCCAGGTCCGTGCACATGTACACCCCGACCGAGTTCCCCTCGCGGCCCGCCGGACCCGCCTTCCGCGCCGTCATCAGGGAGACCCCTCCGCCGGGATGCGTCGTCAGGCACACGGAACACAGACTGCGGTGCAGGAGCCCGCGCCGTGCGGCCGGATAGCGCAGCGCGACGCCGACGAGTCCGTCCTCCCGCTCGGCGACCAGATAGCTCCGGTCGGGCGCCCCCGGATCACGCCAGCCGAGGAAGTCCAGGTCGTCCCAGGGCCGTTCGCCCAGGTCCCGCGGCACGGCCAGCCGCTTGGCCTCGCCCTTGGAGCAGTTGACGAAGGAGGCGCGGATGTCCTGCTCGGAGAGCGCTCGCATGAAAGGGTCCTTCCGGATTCCGTGTTCCGTGACGTGAACCTAGAGCCTCTAGGTTCACGGCTAGCCTATATAGCCAACGGAGGAGCCTGCCAATGAATTTCCGTACGCTGTTACCGCGAAGGGTGGGCGAGCGGTGACCCCTCGTGGCCGACATGGTTAGCTCAGTACATGAAATAAGGGTTGTCGGAAAGTCGCGTTCCGGCTGGCCCGAGGGGTATGTTGCAGGTCGGGACAGGTACGGAGGGAGCCACATGGCGGGGCGGAACGGGCGGACCGTACGGGACCTCAGGCGGGGGAACCGCACGGCCCTGCTGCAACGGCTGTACTTCGACGGCCCGCTGAGCCGCTTCGAACTGGGCCCGGCGACGGGACTGAGTTCCGGCTCCGTCAGCAACGTGGTCGCGGACCTGGTCGCCGACGGCCTGGTCGAGGAGGCCGGCAGCGTCGACTCCGACGGCGGCCGCCCCCGTACGCTGCTGCGGGTCGCCCCGCACAGCGGCCAGATGATCGGCGTCGACGTCGGCGAGACCCGGGTCCGGGTCGAACTGTTCGATCTGGCGCTCACCGAACTGGCCCGCGCCGAACGCCCGCTGACCCAGGACGGCTACGACGTCGACGGGATCGTCGGCCACATCCGTGACGGCATCGCCGAGGTGCTCGCGGCCCCGAAGGCCGTGCCCGAGCGGCTGCTCGGCGTCGGCGTCGGCGTGCCCGGCATCGTCGAGCACACCGCCGACCGGGGCGCCGTGGTGCACGGGCAGACCATCGGCTGGGACGCGGTGCCGCTGGAGGAACTGCTCCGCTCCACCTCCCGGCTCCCGGACACCGTCCGCTACTTCATAGACAACGGGGCCAAGACCCTCGGCCAGGCCGAGATGTGGTTCGGCGCCGGGCGCGGCGCGCGCAACGCGGTGGTCGTGCTCTTCGGCTCCGGCGTCGGCGCCTGCCTGGTCACCCCGGAGGTGGAGCACGGACGGGCCGTCGAGTGGGGCCATCTGACGGTACGGGTGCGCGGGCGCCGCTGCCGGTGCGGTGCGCCGGGCTGCCTGGAGGCGTACGCGGGCGCCGAGTCGCTGCTCGCCCGCTGGCGCGAGGAGGGCGGGCGGCCGCCCGGGGACGCCGACGAGGAGACCGCGCTCACCGCGATGCTCGCCGCCGCCTATCCGCTGGACGGCGCCGACCCGGACCCGGTGGCGCTCGCGGTGCTGGAGGAGACCGCCGAGTACCTGGGCGCCGGACTGTCCGACCTGATCAACCTGTTCCAGCCCGAGCGGATCCTCATCGGCGGCTGGGCCGGCCTCCAGCTCGGCACCCGGTTCCTGCCCGCCGTGCGCCGCCACGCGGCGACCTACGCCCTGCGCCACCCGGCCGACAAGGTCACCATCGAGCTCGGCCGGCTCGGCCCCGACGCGGTCACCGTGGGCGCCGCGATCCTGCCGCTCGCCGACTTCTTCGCCCGCGGCGGCCGCCGTGCCGAACCGGTCACGGAGGACCGCCATCCCGCCTGGCGGGCCGCCCTGGAGGAGCGGGCACCGCGCTAGGTGTATTGATCACGAGCGTTGTTAACGGTGCCGGGTCTTGATCATGGCGAAGACCTCCGGTGTGGTGGAGGTGTCTAGGCTCCACACCGCACACGGAGGTCTTCGTGTCCCACCGTAATGCCCGGCTGACCGTTCACGGCAGGCGGATCCTGGTCGAACGCGTTCTCACGGGCCGGCCGGTCGCGCATGTCGCGGCCGAGATGGGGATATCCCGTCCCACCGCCCACAAATGGGTCCGCCGCTGGCGGACCGAAGGCGACGCGGGCCTCGCCGACCGTTCCAGTCGGCCCCGAACCACCCCGCACCGCACGTCCTCAGCCACCGAAGCACGTGTCTGCCACCTGCGGACCAGCCGCAAGCTCGGCCCGGCCAGGATCGGCCCGATCCTGGGCCTTCCCGCCTCGACCGTGCACCGGGTCCTGGTCCGCCACGGCCTGAACCGTCTGGCCTGGCTGGACCGGCCCACCGGCGAGCCGATCCGCCGCTATGAGCGGGCCCGGCCAGGCGAGCTGGTCCACGTCGACATCAAGAAGCTGGGCAACATCCCCGACGGCGGCGGCCACAAGGTCATGGACCGCCGCCAGGCGATGGACAACAAACTCGCCACCACCGACCGCCGCCGCAGCTGCAAGCCGGTGATCGGCTACTCGTTCGTCCACTCCGCCGTCGACGACCACTCCCGCCTGGCCTACAGCGAGGTCCTCACCGACGAGCGCAAAGAGACCGCCGCCGGCTTCTGGCAGCGGGCGAACGCCTTCTTCGCCGCCCACGGCATCACCGTCGAACGCGTCCTGACCGACAACGGCTCCTGCTACAAATCAAGACTGTTCACCCAGACGCTGGCCACGGCCGGCATCACCCACAAGAAGATCAGGCCCTACCGGCCGCAGACCAACGGCAAAGTCGAACGCTTCAACCGCATCCTGCTCGACGAATGGGCCTACCAGCGGCCCTACACCTCGAACACCGAGCGGACAGCGGCACTGGCAGACTTCCTCCACACCTACAACCACCACCGCTGCCACACCGCACTGGGCGGACACCCGCCCATCAGCCGCGTCAACAACCCTGCGGGTCAATACAGCTAGGTCGTGTCCGCAAAGTCGCGTCGTTCGCCCGCAGGGCGGGCGTCGCGGCGTCCGGTGCGTGCTCTCGGCGTGCCGGCCGGAAGCCCTCGTACTGGGTGTACTCGGGCTTCCGTCCGGTGCGGCGAGAGTGCGTGCCGGGCGCCGCGACGCAGGCGTGACTTTGCGGACACGACCTAGGGGCGGCTCCCCGGTCTTCGCGGGTCCGCGACGCCCGGTGCGGCACCTCGCCGCACGGTCGCATCGCTCACGTACGCCCGGTACGAGGGCGACTCGGCCGCACGCCGAGGCGCCGCACCGGACGCCGCGGCCTGATCCACGAAGACCGGGGAGACACCCCCTGGGCCCGTCGCGGAGGTCCCGCCGTCCTGCCGGGGGAGCGGGATCGCCGCGACGGGCCGCGGGTTCCCGGGCCGTCCGTCGGTGGGTTCCGCCGTCAGGCGGAGGGCTCGTCCGGTTCCGGCTGTTCGTCGGTTCCGATGTCCTCGCCCGTCCGGGTCCCTCCGTCCGGTCCCGCCGTCCCCTCGGCCGTCTCCTCGCGGGCGGTGGTTCCGGGGTGCCGTCCCAGGCGTCCGCATCGGGACCGGCCTGCTGGTCGGGCGGGTCCCGGGGAACGGGATGCTCGTCACGCCCGGGCTCCGGCTCGGGTTCCGACGGTGCAGTCATGGGTCTCCTCCCTCTCACGCCGGCCGCGGTTCAGCCGACCTTCCTTCCGCGCATCGGTTCGGTCTCCATGCCACCGCCCTGCTGCAGTCCGTCCAGGAACTCCCGCAGGACCTCCTCGGCCGTGCGGCGCGGGCGCCAGCCCAGCTCGTCGCGGGCCCGGGAGCAGTCCATCAGGGGCAGCCGCAGGACCGCGTCGAACAGGTGCGGGGAGGCCGGGACCAGTCGCAGCCCCCAGGCCGCGGCGAGCGCCGACCGGGCGGCGGCGCGGGGCAGCCGGACCGGCCGGGTGCCGAGCATCTCGCCCAGCAGCGAGGCGTCCACCGGCGGGTCGGCGGCGAGGTTGAAGGCGCCCCGGGCGGCCTCGGAATGCACCGCGAGCCGGTAGGCCTCGGCGGCGTCGTCGGTGTGCAGCACCTGCATGCGCAGCCCCGGTACGTCCGGCAGGAACGGCAGCATCTCGGGCCGGACCAGCGGGCCCGGCAGGAACCGGCCGCCGAAGATCCGCCGCTGCTCGCTCGCCGACTCCCGCTTGAACAGGAAGCCGGGCCGCATGCGGACCACCCGCACCTCGGGGTGGTCGCGCTCGAAGATGTCCAGGGTGCGTTCCAGGTACGCCTTCTCCCGGCAGTACGCGGCGTCCGGCCAGCCGTGCGTCGGCCACGACTCGTCCACCGCGTGGTCCTTCGGGCCCGGCGAGTAGGCGCCCACGGACGAGGCGTGCACCAGCACCGGCACCCGGGCCGCGGCGACCGCCTCGAAGACCCGGTTGCCGCCCAGCACGTTGGTCCGCCAGGTGGCCGCCGGATCGTGCGTCGGCTGGAACGCCCAGGCCAGATGGATCACGGCGTCGGCGCCCTCGAACCGCTCGGCCAGGTTGGCCGTCTCGGAGGCGAGATCGACCGCCGACCACTCCGTCTTCGGCGGGGACCACGCCGGCGTCCGGCGCGCGATGCCCCGGACCGACTTGATCCCGGGATCGTCCGACAGGACGCGCACCACACTGGTGCCGACATTGCCGGTGGCGCCCGTCACCACGACCCTGCTGCCCGCTGCGCTGGTCACCTTCGGCTCCTTCCGCGGAGACTTCGGCGGACCCGCCGGGTACCCGGCGGCCCGGCGCGCACACGGAGGCGGCACGAGAAAGCCCCGGCCGTGACGGGGAGACACGGCCGGGGCGGCTTGTGGTGGGCGCGGACGGCGGTCGCCTCTCGGCGAGACGCTCCACAGGGCTTCAGCCGGACGATCGTCCCCGTGGGCAGAAGGTGAGGCCCGGGGACACTGTCCCGTCCGCACCCACAGCTGGTTCAACGGGCAACCACCTTGCCGTGTTCCGGCGGTCCGCCGTGACCTGAGTCACTTCGGGATACGGGCCAGCGGGCTGTCGGACAGCCGGTCCAGCAGGTCGGCGGGATCGTCGTAGACCTCCCCGGCCCCCGCCTCCTCCAGGTCGGCCCGCGGGATCCCCCCGCACAGCAGGCCCACGCAGCGCACCCCGGCCCCGGCGCCGGCCCGCATGTCCCACACGGTGTCCCCGACGAACACCGCCCGGGAGGCCGGCACCCCGGCCAGCTCCAGCGCGCGCTCCACCGGCTCCGGAGCCGGTTTGCCCTCCGCCACGTCCTCGGCGCTCGCGGTTCCCGCGATCGCCTCGTCCGCGTCGATCGCCCGGCGCAGCGCGCCCAGCTCGGCGCCGCTCGCGGAGGTGGCCAGCACCACCCGCCAGCCGTCCCCGTGCAGCCGCCGCAGCAGCTCACCGGCCTTCGGCAGGGCGTGCAGACGGTCGAAGTACTGGCCGTACAGGGCCTTGTGCGCGGCGCTCAGCGCGGCGTCCTCGTCCCGGCCGTCGCCGAGCAGATGCGCGATCAGATCCGTGGAACCGAGGCCCACGGCCCGGTGCACGGCGTGCATGGGCACGTCGTGCCCCGCCTGCCGGAAGGCCTCCCACCAGGTCACGACATGCAGATGGTTGGTGTCGGCGAGCGTCCCGTCGACGTCGAACACGGCGGCGCGGTCCATCCAGGGTGTTCCTCTCTCTCGGCTCCCTCCGGGTACCACGTCAGGACCCGGCCACGCCCGCCGGTACGCGGCCCTCGCGCGTCCAGGCCAGCAGCTCGTCGGCCGGCCAGGTGTTCACCACCCGTCCGGCCGGCACCCCGCACTCCTCGGCGCGGGCGCAGCCGAGGATCTGCCAGTCGAGCTGACCTGGGGCGTGCGCGTCGGTGTCGACGGCGAACAGTGTCCCGGCGGCCACCGCGCGGCGCAGCAGCCGCCGGGGCGGGTCCAGCCGCTCGGGCCGGCTGTTGATCTCCACGGCCGTACCGGACTCGGCGCAGGCCGCGAAGACCGCGTCCGCGTCGAACTCCGACTCGGGCCGGCCGCGCCCGGTGACCAGCCGCCCGGTGCAGTGACCGAGCACGTCCGCGTGCGGGTCGCGGACCGCGGCCACCATCCGGCGGGTCATCGAGCGGGCGTCCATCCGCAGCTTGGAGTGGACCGACACCACCACGACGTCCAGCCGCTCCAGCAGCTCGGGCTCCTGGTCCAGCGATCCGTCCTCGAGGATGTCGCACTCGATACCGGTGAGCAGCCGGAACGGCGCCCACCGCGCGTTGAGCTCCGCCACCACCGCGAGCTGCTCGCGCAGCCGCTCGGGCGACAGCCCTCGGGCCACGGTCAGCCGGGGGGAGTGGTCGGTCAGCACCGTCCACTCATGACCCAGCCGCGCCGCGGTCAGTCCCATCTCCTCGATCGGGCTGCCGCCGTCCGACCAGTCCGAGTGCGTGTGGCAGTCCCCGCGCAGCAGCGCCCGCAGCTCCGCCCCGGGGCCGCCCGCGTCCTCCGCGCCGGCCTCCTCCTCCAGCTTGCGCAGGTAGCCGGGCTCCTCCCCGGCCAGTGCCTCACGCGCCACCTGCGCGGTCTTCGGTCCCACTCCCTTCAGCGCCTCCAGCGTCCCGGCCGCCGCCCGCTCGGAGATCTCCCCGTCCGGCAGCGCGGACAGCACCCGGGCCGCGGTGCGGAAGGCCTTGACCCGGTAGGTGGGGGCCAGCGACCGCTCCAGCAGGAAGGCGATCCGGTCCAGCGCCGCGACGGGATCCATGCGCGCACCTCCAGCTCGGTGGTGAAGCCCCCGCCGGGTTCCCCGGTCTCCTGGACGGCGCACACGGATGAGCCGTCGGCCCGCGAGGCGTTCTACGCTCTATTGCATGACCGAACAAGGAGTTCCGCACATCTCCCACCCACGGATCCTGGTACTCGGTGTGTGCCCCGGCAGGCACGGCGGGCCGCCCTTCAGGATCATGGAGATCGACGGTCAGGTCATCGGTGAGGCCCGGACCCTCACCGACGTACTGGAGGCCGCCGCGTCCCACGGTCTGCCCATCCACGATCTGGACGACCCGGACTCCATCCGGTGGGTGGGCGGCGACAAGTACACCTGGACCCTGCACCACTGAGGACGCCGGCCCACCGGGTGGCCGGCCGCTCACGGGCGCGCCCGCGCCCGAACCCGGGACGGGGCCGGGCCGGGACGGGGGAGCGGCGGCGGCCGCGGTGACGGCCCCCGCTCACGGGAGCCGTACCAGCACGCGCGCGACAACCACATCTTCCGCGCCGCCACTTGGTTCCGGAGGCCGCGCGCTGCCTCCGATCCGCACCTGACCCCCGGCCGGGGTCACGCGGCCCGGTACGGCCATCCCGCCGCCGTCGACGCGCACCGCAAGCGTCCGTCCAGGAGCCCGGCCACCACCTGAGCGGGGCCGTCGCGGAGATCCGGTCCCCCGCGACGGCCCAGGGCAGCCAAGCGGTCAGCCCACCGTCCACTTCTGGTTGGCGCCGCCGGTGCACGTCCAGATCTGCAACCGGGTGCCGTTGGCCGAGTTGTTCCCGGACACGTCCAGGCACTTGTTCGCCTGCGGGTTGACGATGTCGCGGGCCGCCGGGAGGGCCCACTTCTGGGCGGGGCTGCCGTTGCAGTCCCACAGCTGGACGGGTGTGCCGTCGGCGGTGCCGCCGCTGGTGACGTCCAGGCACTTGCCGAGTGCCCGGATCGTGCCGTCCGAGCCCACCGTCCACTGCTGGGCCGCCGTGCCGTTGCAGTCGTAGAGCTGCACCGGGGTGCCGTTGGCGGAGTTCGCGGCGGCCACGTCCACGCACTTGCCCGCCAGGCCCCGGATCGGGACACCGGCCGCGCTGTCGCTCGTCGTCACCGACACGGAGTCGACCACCAGCTGCGCCGGGAACGGGGTGGAGCCGTCCGGGTCGCCCGGCCAGTAGCCGCCGACCGCCAGGTTCAGGATCAGGAAGAACGGCTTGTTGAACACCCAGGTCTTCCCGCCCAGGTCGGCGGGCGTGCGGCGCTGGTAGACGTTGCCGTCCACCGACCAGGTGATGGAGTCGGGCGCCCAGTCCACGGCGAAGGTGTGGAAGGCGTCCGCGAAGGCCTGGCCGCCCGGCAGGGTGTAGCCGGCGCCGATGCCGCCCGAGCCGGAGTAGCCGGGGCCGTGGATGGTGCCGTGCACCGTGGAGGGCTCGAAGCCGACGTTCTCCATCACGTCGATCTCGCCCGAGTCCGGCCAGTTCACCGGCGTGCCGAGCATCCAGAACGCGGGCCACATGCCCTGTCCCCGCGGGATCTTCATACGGGCCTCGACGTGGCCGTACTGCGCGTTGAACTTGCCCGAGGTGTTCAGCCGGGCCGAGGTGTACTGGCAACTGCCGTACCAGCACTGGTAGCCCGCCGGGTTCTCCTTCCGGGCGGTGATGACCAGGTGGCCCTGACCGTCCAGGGCGGCGTTCTTCGTGCCGGAGGTGTAGTACTGGCGCTCGTGGTTGTTGACGTTGTCACCCGTCTCCAGCGTCCACTTCGAGGAGTCGACGCCCGCGCCGGCGGCCCCGTCGAAGGTGTCCGAGAAGGTGGAGACGGCCGCGGCGGACGCCGCGGCCGGGGCGGTGCTCTGCGCGCGGGCCGGGCCGACGGCGGCCGAGCCGACCAGCGCGGCGGACAGAGCGGCGAACAGACATCTGCGGAGCAGGCGTGGGGAGGGCATGACTCTCCGTTCGTGGGGGTGAGATGCCCTCTTGATTCAAGGTGTGAGATAAGAGCGGGTCAATACTCTGGTCCGGACCAGTTTCTGACGCTCACTCAGTTTCCGCCGGGTCCACCCGGCGGTGCACCGACCGTCCGAGCCGCCGTCCGAGCAGCAGCCAACCGAGCAGCGCGCCGGTGGTGTTGAGGATGACGTCGTCGATGTCGAAGGCCCGCCCGGTGACCAGGGCACCCTGGAACAGCTCGACCACCAGCATCACCAGGGCCGTGAGCACCAGGACCCTGAACATTCCCCGCGCGCGCGGCGCCAGGACCGGGACCAGCACTCCGAAGGGCACGCCGAGGAGCACGTTGCCGCCGATCTGCTTGACCGTGTCCCGCCACGGCGCGTACTCCAGATAGGCCCTCAGCGACCGCCCGGGGTGCAGATTGCTGTGCGTCAGCGAGACCGACGCCGGGGACGGTTCCAGGGTGAGCCGGGCCAGGACGACGGCGAACGCCACCATGAACGCGAAGGCGACCAGCATCGCCAGCAGCCGCCACGGGAGCGCGACCGCGTGCGGTGCGGCCGCGGGCGGGTCGGCGCGGGCCGCTCCCGCTTCTTCGGCGCACGCAGCGCGGTGGGCAGGCGTAGCGCGGTCCGGGCCATTCGGTCACTCTCCTGGAATAGTCAACGTCCTCGATTAACTGCGCGGTTACCCCTGAACCGGCGCGGAATGCCGCCGCCCGGACGGCAGTCGGAGCACGCCGGCGGTTTCCGTTCACGCCTCCGGGGCACTCCGGCCCGGGACCCGCGTGCCGCCCGTCTCGCGGGACCCGGCGGTGCTTGGATGCCCCGAGCGGCGTATCGCCATGAAACGCCGCACAACACCCTGCCGGGCGGACCGAGGAGGCGGCGATGAGCGGGCGCACGGCACCGCGGACCACCGCCCGCACGGTCCTGCTCGCCCTGGGCGAACTGCTCGCCTGGTGGGTCGCCCTCGCCCTGCTGTGGCTGGCGCTCGTGACCACGGTCGACACCCTGGAGCTGATCGTGGGGGCGTGCGCCGCGGCGGCGGGCGCGCTGCTGGCCCGGGCCGGGCGGCGGGCGGTGACCTGGCGGTGAACGGCTGGATCCTGGCGGCAACCGTGGTGCTGGCCGGGGAGGGGCGGTCGTCCTGTGGGGCGTGACCTCCGGTCCGCTGTCCCGCCGGGTCGTGGCGCAGAACCTGGCCACCTCCATGGCCTGCCCGGCGCTGCTGCTGCTCGCCCAGGGCTACGACCGCCCCGCCTACGTGGATCTCGCTCTGCTGATGGCCCTGACGGGCCCGGTCGGCACCCTCGTCTTCGCCCGCCTGCTCGCCGCCGACCTGGCGGCCGCCCTGCCGGGGGCCCGGGGGCCGGTCTGGGCCGCGGCGGCACTGGGCGCGGTGGTCGTGGTGGCCGTGTGCGTGGCCGCCGGGCCGGGCCGGGCCATGGTGAAAGTGCTGGTGACCGGCGCTCTGCTGATCGGCGGGAACATCGTCGCCTCCCGTGCGCTGTCGGGCGGGTTCGAGGGGTGCGCGGTGGCTGACACGGTGCCGGGCGGTCGTCGGGGAGGTACGGCATGGGCGACGCGGTGATCGTCGTGGCGCTGCTGCTGGTGGCCGGTTCCGCCACCGCCGCGGTGGCGGTGCGGGACCCGGCGCGGCAGGCCCTGGTGCTGTCCGTCCTCGGTGTCGCGCTGGCCGTGCTGTTCACCGTGCTCCAGGCCCCGGACGTCGGCCTGTCGCAACTCGCCGTGGGCTCCGCGCTCACCCCGCTGCTGATCATGCTGTCGGTGCGCAGGGTCCGCCGGCGCGGCCGGTCCGGGGACGAGCCGCGGTGAGCCGCCGCCTGCGGCTGTGGCTGCTCGCCGTGGGTGGGGCCGGGGTGGCCGCCCTGCTGGTCGCCGCCGGCCTCGGCCTGCCCGCCTTCGGCGGCCCGAGCCACCCCTACGGCGACCGGGCCGTGCGGGCCTCGCTCGCCCGGCACACCGCCAACACCATCGCCTCCGTCAACTTCGACCAGCGGGCCTACGACACGCTCGGCGAGATGAGCATCCTGTTCGCCGCCGTCCTGGGCTGCCTGGTGCTCCTGCGGCAGGGCCGCGACGAGCACCGCGCGGCACCGGAGCCCGCCGAGGTGGCCCGTCCGGTGCGCCGGTACGCGCTGATCGTGCTGCCCGTCGCCGTGGTCACCGGGATCTACGTCGTCGCGCACGGTCAGCTCAGCCCCGGCGGCGGCTTCCAGGGCGGGGTCGTCGCCGCGACCGCGCTGCACCTGCTGTACCTCGGCGCCGACTACCGCGCCCTGGAACGGGTCCGCCCCATCGGCCTGTTCGAGGCCACCGACGCGCTCGCCGTCTGCGCCTACCTGGTGCTGGGCCTCGCCGGCGTCCTGGCGGGCACCGCCTTCCTGGCCAACACACTCCTGCCGTACGGGACGTTCAACACGCTCGCGTCCGGTGGCGTGGTCCCGCTGCTCAACGCGGCCGTGGGCGTGGAGGTGGCCTGCGCGGTGGTCGTGCTGCTCGCCGGGTTCCTGGACCAGGCCGTCGAGATCGAGAAGGATCGGGAGAGGTGAGAGCGCCGTGATGCACGTGCTGCCCTACCTGGTCGCCGCCTGGATCTTCCTGGCCGGCTGCTATGGCCTGGCCACCAGCCGCGACCTGATCCACGCGGTCGGCTGCCTGGCCGTGTGCCAGTCGGCCACGTACGTCCTGCTGCTGGCGGTGGGCTACCGCGACGGGGCCACCGCGCCCGTCTTCTCCGACCTGGAACCGGGCTCACGGCCGGTCGTCGACCCGGTCGTGCAGGCCCTCACCCTCACCGACATCGTCGTCGGCGCCACCGTCACCGCCATGCTCCTCGCCCTCGTCCTGCAGGTCGCCAAGCGGCACGGCACGGTCGACCCCGACGAACTCAGGGAGCTGCGCGGCTGATGCACCATCTGCTCCCGCTGCTGGTCGCGACGCCGCTGCTCGGCGCCGCGCTGCTCGTGGCCGTGGGCCGCTTCCTGCCCCGGCCCGCCGCCGACATCACCGGCTGCGCGGTCTCCGGCGCCACGGCCGCGCTCGCCGTGGTCCTGCTGCTGAACTCCTCCCCACCGCTGGTCGAGTGGGCCGGAGGATGGCGTCCCACCGGCGCCGGCGGCGTCGGGATCGTGCTGGTGGGCGACGGCCCCGCGCTCGGCATGGCCACGCTCGCCTCGCTGCTCACCCTGGCGGCGCTCGCGTACTCCTGGCGGTACTTCGACGAACCGCCGCGCGGCCACGCCGGCTCCTTCCCGGCGCTGATGCTGGTCTTCCAGGGCGCCATGTGCGGTTTCGCGATCGCGGGCGACCTGTTCAACGCCTTCGTGTTCTTCGAGCTGATGAGCGTGGTCGCGTATGCGCTGACCGGCTACCGGATCGACGAGGCGAAGGCGGTGCAGGGCGCGCTGACCTTCGGGATCGTCAACTCCCTGGGGCGTACACGCTGCTGATGGGCATCGGGCTGCTGTACGCCCGCACCGGCGAGCTGTCCATGACCAGGATCGGCCGGGGTCTCGACGCGCACGGCCCGCCGGACGCCCTGGTCCTCGCCTCGTTCGTGCTGGTGCTGACCGGGCTGCTGGTGAAGGCGGCCGCCGTACCGTTCCACTTCTGGCTCCCGGACGCGCACGCCGTCGCGCCGACCCCGGTCTGCATGCTGCTGTCCGGCGTCATGGTCGAACTGGGCTCGTACGGCGTCTGGCGGGTGTACGGCACCGTCTTCGACGGCCCCGGCGGCATCCCCGCCGCGGGGCTGACCCGCGCCCTGGTCACGCTGGGCACGCTCACCGCCGTGACGGGCGCCGCCATGTGCTGGTACCAGCGGCACATCAAACGGCTGCTGGCCTACTCGACGGTCGCGCACACCGGCCTGTTCCTGATCGGTCTCGGCGTGCTCACGCCCGAGGGCGACGACGGGATCGCGCTGTACGTCCTCGGCCACGCCGCGGTGAAGGCCGCGCTGTTCGCCTGCGCCGGCGCCCTGCTCGACCGGTACGGCAGCGTCGACGAGCACACCCTGCACGGCAGGGCCCGTGAACTCGGCGCCTTCGCGGTGATGTTCGCCGTCGGCGGCCTCGCCCTCGCCGGTCTGCCGCCGTTCGGCACGGCGCTCGGCAAGGCGATCGCCGAGGAGGCGGTGGGCGGCCCGCTCACCGTGGTGTTCGTGGGCGCGTCCGCGGTCACCGGCGCGGCGGTGCTGCGGGTCACCGCCCGGGTCTTCCTCGGTCTGGGGCCGCGCCCGCGGGACGCCGAGTTCGAGACCAGCGGCTCGGACGAGCGGCCGGAGACCGCCGGCATCCTGCGGCGCGTGCCGGACAGCATGACGGCGGTGCCCGCCGTGCTGCTCGCGGCCGCGTTCGCCGCCGGGGTGGCCCCGGGCTTCGGCGGGCTGGTGGCCCGGTCCGTCAACGAGGCCGGCTCCGGCGGCGCCCACGCCGCCCCGCACTGGACGCTCGCCGGCGTCCTGCTGGGCCTGCTCTCCGCGCTGCTCGCCGTGGCCCTCGCCACGTCCGCGGTGGCCCGGCCGGGCCGGGTGGGCGCCCCCGGCCGGGCCCTGCCCTGCGCCGGCTGCAGTCGGGCCACGTCGGCGACTACGTGGCCTGGCTGCTGGTGGGCGCCACCGCGCTCGGGGCGCTGGCCCTGCCGGGACTGCTGGGCGGCTGAGGTCAGGCCCCGTAGGACACGTGCACCTCCTTGAACCCGAGGGAGCGCAGCAGCCCCTGCAGCATCTCGGTGGTGTTGGACTCGGCCCGCCCGGTCAGCCCGCTGTCCTTCGCGGCGTCGCCGATGTGCCGCACGGCGAGCTTCTGCACCGCCTGCTCGCCGTTGGGGTTGTCCGAGAACAGGTCGCCGAGCCGGTCGAGCAGACCGCGCTGCTTGGACACGGCGTAGGAGCGGTCCGGGTCCAGCGCCGGCCTGCCGAGCCGAGCGTGCGGCAGCCGGAGCGTGGCCGTCGTCCGGTCGCCGTTCACCGACACGTCCCGGTCCCCGACCGCGCCGAGGTCCACATAGGCGTCCACGGTGCCCGCGCCGACGTACAGGGTGCGGGTGCCGCGGATCGCGTCGGGCAGGAACTTCGCGTCCTTCTCCAGGTCCACGACCACCTGGAAGTTGCCGGAGGCGGCGTCGTAACGGCTCATGTCCTGGATGGACTTCAGCAGCGCGGGGCCGCTCCGGTCGTGCGTCTCGGTGCCGAACAGGTCCTTGATGCCCGGGAGTACGGCCAGCCGGATGCCCGCGAACAGCACCACCAGCACCAGCACGAACGCGGTCACCACCTTCGCCCAGCCGGGCATGCGCCGGGGCAGGCGTCTGGCGTCAGTCGTCATGGCTACCCTCCTTCCTGCTGACACTGATGCCCGCCAATCGCCCGGCCAGACGGTGAGGTTGGCCGGAAGGCGGCCCCCGGCGCGCGCCGGTCCGCGGCCGGGCGGACGCGCCCGGGGCACCGTTGCCCTGGGCGGCGGAGCGCCGCCAGTAGCATGGCGGCGCAGCCCGTGCTGATCATGCGAGGAGCGGATCGTGCGAGACATCGCCGTCTTCAGTGGCAGTGCCCATCCCGAGCTGGCCGAGGAGGTCTGCGCCCACCTCGGGGTGCCGCTCAGCCCGACCCGGGTCAGCAGGTTCGCCAACGACTGCCTGGAGGTGCAGCTCCAGGCCAACTGCCGGGAGCGGGACGTCTTCCTGATCCAGCCGCTGGTCCGGCCGGTGCAGGAGCACCTGGTGGAACTGCTGATGATGTGCGACGCCGCCCGGGGCGCGTCCGCGGCCCGGATCACCGTCGTCATGCCGCACTACTCCTACGCCCGCTCCGACAAGAAGGACGCGCCCCGCATCTCCCTCGGCGGGCGGCTCGTCGCCGACCTGCTGGTGGCCGCGGGCGCGGGCCGGATGCTCGCCATGACCCTGCACGCCCCCCAGGTGCACGGCTTCTTCTCGGTGCCGGTGGATCACCTGCACGCCCTGCGGGAACTGGCCGCGCACTTCGCGCGGTACGACCTGACGCGCACCACGGTCGTCTCCCCGGACCTCGGCAACGCCAAGGAGGCCGCCGCCTTCGCCCGGCTGATCGGCGCCCAGGTGGCGGCCGGCGCCAAGCAGCGGTTCGCGGACGACCGGGTGAGCATCAGCTCCGTCATCGGCGAGGTCACCGACCGGGACGTCATCGTGCTGGACGACGAGATCGCCAAGGGCAGCACGGTTCTCGAACTCCTGGAGAAGCTGCGTGAGATGGGGCCGCGCTCGATCCGGGTGGCGTGCACGCACGGGCTGTTCGCGGCCGGCGCCCTCAAGCGGCTGAGCGAGCAGCCCGACGTGCTGGAGATCGTCTGCACCAACACCGTGCCGGTCCCGGCTGACGAGCACACCGACAAGCTCCGTGTCCTGTCGATCGCGCCCGCCCTCGCCGAGGCCGTGCGCCGCATCCACAACGGCGAGTCCGTCAGCGCCCTCTTCGAGGAGCCGCGCGGCACCTGACGCTCACAGGGAGCCGGACGAGGCCTCGGACTGCTCCAGGGCGGCTTCGAGCGTCGGCTGCGGCGGCAGCAGCCGGGACAGGCCGGTGACCCGCAGCACCCGGAGCGTGAGCGGATGGGCGCACACCAGGTGCAGCCGTCCGCCCCGCTCCAGCACCCGGCCGCGCGCCCGGTACAGCAGGCGCAGCCCGGAGCAGTCGAAGAAGTCGACGGCGCGCAGGTCGATCACGATCCGGGCGCCGGGCAGTCCGGTCGCCCGGTCCAGCGCGGGGACGATCTCGGCCGCCGCCGCGATGTCGATCTCACCGCGGAACTCCAGCACGGTGTGTCCGCGGTCCTCACGCACGCGCAGATGCCGGGTGCGTGGTGTGGGCTCCTGTCGCACGACGGCATCACCTCCCACCCGCGCCCGGAAAAGCATGTCCCTCGACCGTCAAGTTACCCTCGATAGAAGGAATTTGAGCATGTTCGATTGACATATGTCTTCGGGTTTCACGCGTGTCGGCCCGTGGTGTGGGTGACAAAGCGGCGGCGGCGCGGGAGCGCGGGCCGGCCCGGGCCGGCCCGCGCCCGCCCTCCGCCCAGGTCAGTCCACCAGCAGGACCAGCTTGCCCGTCGTCCGGCCGGTGTCACCCAGCTCGTGCGCCTTGGCGGCGTCCGAGAGCGCGAAGGTCCCCGCGATCGTGGCGCGCAGCCGGCCCGACTCCGCCAGCTCCGCCACGGTGTTCATCCCGGACCGGTCGGCGTCCACCAGCATCCGCACCGCCCTCACCCCGAGCCGCTCGGCCTCGTCGTGGAACTCCCGCGAGCCGACCGGCAGGATCGACACCACGACGCCGCCCGGCCGCAGCACCCGCAGCGACCGCACGGAGGTGTCCCCGCCGAGGGTGTCCAGGACGACGTCGACGTCCCGCACCGCCTCGGTGAAGTCGGTGGAGCGGTAGTCGACCGCCTCGTCGACGCCCAACTCCCTCAGGAAGTCGTGCTTCCCGGCGCTCGCGGTGCCGATCACGTACGCGCCGCGCGCCTTGGCGATCTGCACGGCCACGTGCCCCACTCCGCCGGCCGCGGCGTGGATCAGCACCCGCTGCCCGGGCCGTACGTCGGCGTGCTCGGTCAGGGCCTGCCAGGCGGTCAGCGACACCAGCGGGAGCGCGCCCGCCTGGACGTGGTCGAGCGAGGACGGCTTGTGGGTCAGGGCGCGGGCCGGGGCGGTGACGTACTCGGCGTGCGAGCCGTGGCCGAAGGGGTAGGGCAGCATGCCGAAGACCTCGTCGCCGGGCTTGAAGGCGGCCACGCCGATCCCGGTCTCCGCCACCTCGCCGGAGACGTCCCAGCCGAGGACGAACGGCGGCTCGCCCAGGAAGCCGCCGGTCGCCCGGTGCTTCCAGTCGGTGGGGTTGACCCCGGCGGCCCGCACCCGGACCAGCACCTCGTTGGGCCGAGGCACGGGCCGCTCCACCCGTACCTCCTTCAGGACCTCGGGACCGCCGAGGACGTCCTGGCCGATGGCGCGCATCGTGTTCACATCACTCATGGTCACCCAGCCTGCCGGGCGGCGGGCGTCCGGGAAATGGCACGATGGCCAAGCTCCGATAGGATCGTGCCATGCGTGGCACAGCGAGCCCGGAGCGGGTGGCGGTCCTGGCCCTCGACGGCGTCTACCCCTTCGAACTGGGCATCCCGAGCCGGATCCTCGGCGCCGCCGACGGCCGATACGAGGTGCTGACCTGCAGCGTCGACGGTCAGCCGGTGCGCAGCAGCGCGGACTTCACGATCGGCGTGGCACACGGCCCCGAGCTGCTGGAGACGGCGGACACGGTGGTCGTCCCCTCCGTGCTCCCCGCCCGCCTCCCCGCCGGGCTGCCGGAGGCCGTCGCCGCCGCCCTCGCCCGGATCCGCCCCGACGCGCGGATCGTCTCCATATGCACCGCCGCCTTCGTGCTGGCCGAGGCCGGGCTCCTCGACGGCCGCCAGGCCACCACCCACTGGCACCTCGCCGACCTGTTCCGCCGCAGGTACCCGCGGGTCGAGCTGGACCCGGACGTGCTGTTCGTCGAGGACGGCCGGATCCTGACCTCGGCCGGGGCCGCCGCCGGCGTCGACGTCTGCCTGCACCTGGTCCGCAGCGACCACGGCAGTGCCCTGGCCAACTTCGTCGCCCGCTGCTGTGTCGTACCGCCGTTCCGGGAGGGCGGCCAGGCCCAGTACATCGAGCGGCCGGTCCCCGAGAACGGCTCCTCCGGCACGGCCGCCACCCGGGCCTGGGCCCTGGAACGGCTCGCCGAGCCGCTCACCCTGGCCGAGCTCGCCCAGCACGCCCGGATGAGCCTGCGCACCTTCGCCCGCCGCTTCAACGACGAGGTCGGGGTCAGCCCCGGCCGCTGGCTCATCCAGCAGCGCGTCGGGCGCGCCCGGCACCTGCTGGAGTCGAGCGACCTGCCGGTGGACCGGATCGCCGCCGAGGTCGGCTTCGCCACCGGCGCCTCCCTGCGCCAGCACCTGCACGCCTCCATCGGGGTCTCCCCGCAGGCCTACCGGCGGACGTTCCAGAGCGCCCGCTGAACGTTCCGAGCCCGCCCGCCGTCCAAGGACGGAGAGCGGCGGACGGGAACAGGGGTGGGACATGCGCGCGGGACTCGTGACGGTGGCGGTGCTGACGGCAGCGGCGCTGGTGGGGTGCGACGACGGCACCGGGGTACGGGTGGTGGTCCGCGGCACGCCCCCGGCCACCCCGTACGCCGGGCCGCTGCACGTGGCCACCCGGAGCGCCGACGAGTCCGGTCCGCGCGCGCTGCGGCAGGCCTCCGGAGCGGCCGGCCGGGCACTGGAGTGCGACGGGGAGATCTACGACGGCGGCGGGCCCGACGGCTGGAGCAGGGCCGACGGCGGTGACACGCCCGAGGACGGGCTGAAGCTCTGGTTCGAGATGTTCGAGCCGGTACAGCCCGCCGAGGGCTACCGCGTGGAGCGCGCGGAGGCGGACCGGGTGCTGTACTCCTTCGACGTCCACGGGCGCACGAAGGTGGCCGTCGTGGTGGCCCGGGACCAGCCGGGACGCCCGGGCTGGGGCCCGGAGACCAACGCCTCCTGCGATCCCGCCGAACTGCCCGCGCGCTACACGGACGCCGAGGGGCTGGAGGTGTGGACGGACCGCGCCGGCCGCCGCGTCCCGGTGCGCAGGCTCAGCAGTTCGGCCGGACCGGAGCACTGCGACTGGCAGTCGGCCCGCTTCCTCGCCCTGGACGGGCGCACCTACGCCCGTGACCCCGAGGGCGTGCTCGGCCGGGACGGTCTGCTCCGGGCGCCGTACCGCGCGCGGGTGCGGATGCCGGCGACGGCCCGTGACACCGGGTACCACTACCGCGGACTGCGGCTGTGGCTCACCGGCGACCGGGACACCGTGTACGTCCGGACGGCCGCCGGAACGGAGGCCTGGCCGGAGGTGGGACGGGACGTCGGCTGCAAGTGAGGGCTCAGCGGCTGCGGTGCAGCGCGACCAGCAACTGCCAGACCTGGCCGGCCGTCTCCTCCGGCGTCCCGGTCAGCAGCCCGTGCAGCCAGTCCGCGAGCACACCGGCGAACGTCGCGGCCACCGCCGAGGCGATCAGCGCAGCGTCCGCGGCGCCCGCCAGCTCGCGTTCGGCGAGGCTGCGGGCCCGCAGGTCCCGGTGCAGCACCCGGCCGAGCGGCCCGCCGCCGCCCGGTGCCAGCAGGGAGCGGTACAGGGCCGCGTGCGGGGCGAGGCCCGTGAAGAACTCCCGCAGCGCCGGCGGGGCGTGGACCGGATCGGGCCGGCCCCGCCAGGCGTGCAGCGCGTCCACCGCCTCCCGTACGACGTCCGCGCAGGCGTCGACCGCGAGCGCCTCCAGCCCGTCGTAGTGCACGTAGAACGTCGCCCGGCCCACCCCGGCCCGGCGCACCAGTGCGGCCACGCCCACCTCGGCCAGGGGGCGCTCGGCGCACTCCTCGAGCAGGGCGGCGCGCAGCCGCGCGCGGGTACGGGCCGCCCGCGGGTCCTCCTGGGGTGCCCGGCTCACGCGGCGAGCACGGCCGCGAGGGCGACCGCGCCGGGCAGCGCCTGGGCGAACAGGATGCGGCGGTTGGCCGTGACGGCGCCGAACAGGCCCGCCACCACCACGCACGACAGGAAGAACACCCGCGCCCCGAACCCCGTCGCGCCGGTCGCGACGAGCCCCCACACCAGGCCGGCCGCCAGGAAGCCGTTGTACAGGCCCTGGTTGGCGGCCAGCGGGGCGGTGGCCCGGGCCAGGTCCGGATCGAATCCGTGCAGGTTCCGCCCGGGCCGCCGCTGCCACAGGAACATCTCCAGCACCAGGATGTACACGTGCAGCGCGGCCACCAGGCCGACCAGCACGTTCGCCACGAGTTCCACGACCGGGGACCCCCTCTACTTCTTGGACAGGTGTCCAGAATAGCGGGACATCCGTCCAGGAAGTCAGTCGGGGGCCATGGCACCGCCGCGCAGCTCGCGGGCCCGCAGCGCGAGCTGCATCTCGAAGCGCGCCTCCGGGTCGTGCAGCAACTCGCCGAACAGCGTGTCGAGCTGGCGCATCCGGTACCGGACCGTCTGCGGGTGCACCGCGAGACGGGCGGCCACCTCGGCGACGCCCCGGCCGGACCTCAGCAGGGCCAGCAGGGTCTCCGCCAGTCGCTCCCGCTGGGGCGGGCGCACCTGCTCCAGCGGGCGCAGCCGGTGTTCGGCCATCGCGTCCAGCAGGGCGTCGTCGCGCAGGAGCAGCAGTGCCGGCAGGTGGTCCTGGCAGCGCACCACGCCACCGGCCGGGTCCGCCGCGGCCAGCACCCCGCGCCGTACCAGGCCGAGGGCCTCCGTCGCCCAGCGCAGCGATCTCGCCCCGTCGTGCAGCCCCACCGGCGGCCCCATCGCGGCCGGCAGCCCCTGCAGCGCCCCGGCCACCGCGCGCGCCCGGCCCGGGCCCTCCGGATCGGGCACCACCAGCAGCGCGGGCTGCAGGTCGAACCGGGTGAGGAACTCCGGCGGCACGATCGGAGCCGCGCCGGGGCCCGGGTCCACGGCCACCACCGCCACCGCCCGCGGCACCGTCCAGCGCGCGGCGTGCGCCAGATCGGCGATCGCGCCCGCCGGGGCCGGTGGATCGGCGGTCAGCAGATCCACCAACCGGGCCCGGCGCTGCTGGAGTTCACCGGCCGCGTGCAGCCGGGCCTCGGTGTAGGCCGCGGTCGCGGCGGCCGCCATCTCGTCCAGGTGCAGGAACAGCGCCTCGCCGAAGGCGCCCAGTACGTCGCGGGGGAGCAGCCCCCCGTCCACCAGCGCGTTGACCCGGCGCCAGGTCACCCGGGCGCCGAGCCGCAGCGCCGACTGGAACGAGTCGAGGCTGCGGCCCTCCTCGGCCTCCCCGCGGCCGATGCGCTCGTAGGTCTCCTTGACCGGCTGCCAGTCGGTGTCCGGCTGCGCCATCCGCTCCAGCAGCCCGCGCAGCGCGTGGTCCACGCCCCGGTGCACGCCCTGCATGTACGTGTCGTCCATCGGACGCGCGTACTCGGCTATCTGGGTCCCGATGGCGCGGACGACCTCCTCGGTGATCTCGGCTGCGTACGGTCTCAGGCGGTCGGGGAGTCCAGGGGGCAACGCCTTGAACGGGCCGCCCGTGTCGACACCCACCGCCGCGGCTCTCTTGGGCACGGCGGTGACGATACCCGTGAGTAACCCGCACGGGCTCATCACCGGGCGACAGTTGTGGGGGCCACTTCTGTGCGCAGGTGACAGACGTCCCCGCGGACGGCGGCCCGGACACGCCTTGATCACCTCCGTGCGCGGACGGACGGCGGCCGGTCACACTTGACGGCGTCCACACGTCGTACCAGCGAGAACCGATGCCGAGGAGGCACGACCATGACCCCGCCGCCCGCCCGCACCGCCGCACAACGCAAGAAGGACACCCTCCACCGGCTGGAGCACGACGTGGACGCCTGGGTGGCCACCGCCGGCGCGGACGGCGGCGCCCCCTACCTCGTCCCGCTCTCCTTCGTCTGGGACGGCACCGCCCTGCTGATCGCCACCCCGGCCGAGAGCCCCACCGGGCGCAACCTCGCGGCGACCGGGCGCGCCAGGCTGGGTATCGGGCCGACCCGCGACGTCGTCATCGTCGAGGGCACCGTGCGGGCCGTGACCCCCGAGGACCTGCCGGAGGAGGACGCCGAGGTGTTCGCGGGGAAGACCGGCTTCGACCCGCGCCGGCTCGCCACCCGCTACCTGTACTTCACCGTGCTCCCTCGGCGTGTCCAGGCCTGGCGCGAGGAGAACGAGCTGGAGGGACGGGAGTTGATGCGTGACGGAGCGTGGCTGGCCGCCGACTGAATCGGCGGGACGGGGATATCAGCAGGGGACGGAGAAGAACGGAACCCCCCGGGAGGAAACATGCCCCTCGTGACCGCGGGCGTCGTGGTGCTGGACTGTGCCGAGCCGGAGAAACTCGCCGAGTTCTACCGGCAGTTGCTGGACGGAGAGCAGACGCACGCGTCCGCCAACCTGGTGGAGATCCGGGGCGGCGACGGCCTCCGGCTCGCCTTCCGCCGGGACGCCAACGCGACCCCGCCGAGCTGGCCGCGCCCGGAGAACTCCCTGCAGGCCCATCTGGAGTTCCTGGTGGCCGACCTGGACGAGGCGGAGCGCCGGGTGGTGGGGCTGGGCGGCCGGCCGATCGAGGCGGGGGACCCGGCGGGGACGTTCGAGGAACGCGGCTGCGCCGACCCCGCCGGACACTCCTTCACGCTGCGCCTGGTGCCGTCGCCGGCACCCAAGCAGGGATGACGGATCCCGAGCAGGGACGACGGATCCGGGGACGCCCGTCCGGCCGGGCTCCGCGAGCCCGGCCCGGACCGGCGGGCCCCGGGAAGACACCCCCTAGTCCCGGCCGCCCTTGTCCTTGGCCGGCCACACGCCCGTGGTGCGCTCGATGGCCTTGGCCCCGGTGCGGTCCACGGCGCTGCGCACCACCGCGAAGATAGCGCCCTGGACCGCGGCCGCGAGCAGGATCTCGCCCCAGCCGCGGTCCGGGTCCAGCGCGTCGGGCGCGTCCTCCTCGTGCCGGAACGCCATCCACGCCTTGCGGAAGGCCATCCCCGCCAGGGCTCCGCCCGCCCAGCTCAACACGAACCCGACCGGCTGGTAGACGACCGGAAGCTTCTTCTTCTTTGTCTTCGCCATGGAGAACTCCTTCCTCGTCAAACGGTCCTCATGCGGGGCGTCCTCACGCCGCCACTCGTTCGCCCCGGGACGGCCGGCCGTCCCCGGGCGTCGGCGGTGATCCGGGCGCCGACCTGGCTCCTGGACCGGCTGAACGTCCTGTGTCCGCAGGCGCTGTTGCCGTCACCGCCCATCTCGTCCTCCTCGCCGTGCGCGGGCGCGTGTTCCGCCACCACGCGTTCCCCTTTTTCGCCTGCCGGCACGGTGTGATCCGGTGGAGCGGGGGCAGTCGGCACCAAGTGAGTGGGACATCCTCTGAACAGCAGACGGCCGCACGGACGGCCGAGGACTCCAACGGTGAGAAGGACACCCGGCGGAACGGTGAATCGGGCGGTGACCGGCACACCAAGATCACCGTGCTGGTCGCCCTGGCCGCGAACCTCGTCATCGCCGTGGCCAAGGCCATCGGCGGGGTGCTCGCGGGCTCGCCCGCGCTGCTGTCCGAGGCCGCGCACTCCGTCGCCGACAGCCTCAACGAGGTCTTCCTGCTGGCAGCCCTGCGGCGCAGCAGCCGCCCCGCCGACCGGCAGCACCCCTTCGGCTACGGCAAGGAACGATTCTTCTGGTCACTCCTGGCGGCAGTCGGGATCTTCGTGATGGGCGGTTGCTTCTCCTTCTGGCAGGGCATCGAGGCGCTGCGCAGCGGCGCGGAGGAGAAGTTCAGCGGCTATGTGGCGGGCCTGATCGTGCTCGGCGTGGCGCTCCTCGCCGAGGGCGCCTCGCTGTTGCGGGCCCTGCACCAGGTGCGGCGGCAGGGCGGCGGCCGCGACGCTCTGCGTGACCCCGCCCTGCGCACGGTCGTCGCCGAGGACGGCACGGCGGTGCTCGGCGTGACCTTCGCCCTCATCGGCATGGCCCTGCACATGGTGACCGGCCAGGTCGTCTGGGAGGCCTCCGCATCGATCGCCATCGGCGCGCTGCTGGTGTACGTGGCCTACCGGCTCGGCCGGGACGCCAAGGACCAGCTGGTCGGCGAGGCCGCCGACCCGGAGCTGACCGGCAGGATCCGTTCGCTGCTCGACGCCCAGCCGGAGATCGACAGCGTGGAGTCCCTGCTCACGATGAAGATGGGTCTCGACTCCACCCTGGTGGCCGCCCGCATCGACCTGGTGCCCGGCCTGGACAGCGAGCGGGTGGAGGAGGTCTCCGTGCGGATCAAGCGGTCGATCTCCACCACGGTTCCGGCCGCCGACCACATCTACCTCGACGTGACCGACCGGTCGGCGCAGGAGGCACGAAAGGGCCCCGCCGCGACGGGGGAGCGCGGCGGGGCCTGAACGTCGGCTGCCCGGCCCCGGACGGCTTCATACCCTCGGGCGCGGGAATTTCTCAAATGCGCCGCCGCCCGGCCGGAACCTGCTTCCGGCCGGGCGGCGGCGCCCCGTCAGTTCCCCTCGAACGGCTCCAGGACGAACACCGGGATCTCCCGGGACGTCTTGCGCTGGTAGTCGGCGTACGGCGGGAACGCGGCCACCGCCCGCTCCCACCACTCCGCCTTCTCCGCGCCGGTGATCTCCCGGGCCCGCATGTCCCGCCTGGCCGCCCCGTCCTGCAGCTCGACGTGCGGATCGGACTTCACGTTGAAGTACCAGACCGGATGCTTGGGCGCCCCGCCCAGCGAGGCGACCGCCGCGTACCGGCCGTCGTGCTCGACCCGCATCAGCGGTGTCTTGCGGATCTTGCCGCTGCGCGCACCCCGGGTGGTCAGCACGATGACCGGCAGCCCGGTGTCCCGCAGCGTCGTGCCCTCGGTGCCCCCGGAACTCTCGTACAGCTCGACCTGCTCGCGCACCCACTGCGTCGGGCTGGGTTCGTACTCGCCCTCAAGTGGCATGGGATCCGTCTCCTTCGTCGGTCCGGCTGATGGTGCTCCGGACGGCCACAACACGCGCGGCCGTCCGGATCATCCGTACCGCGTGCCCCATCACCCGCGAGGGTGAACCCCGGTTCCGGCTACGTGGTCATCCGCACCGCCAGCACCAGGATCACGGCGCTGGAGAGCAGTGCGGTCGTCAGCCGGCCCCGGTGACCGGTCAGCGAGCGGCCCAGCAGGGCGCCCCCGCCGGCCAGCAGCAACTGCCAGCTCGCGGACGCGGCGAAGGCGGCCACCACGAACGCCACCCGCTCCGGCGGCCCGCCGTCCTGCGCGGTGCCGCTGCCGAGCACCAGCGCCGCGAAGTAGACGACGGTCATGGGATTGAGCAGGGTGATCCCGAGAAGGCCGAGATACGCCCGTCCCGCGCCGGGAACCGGCCGCTCGGGGCGGGTGGTCAGCCGCTGCGCGCGGTACTGCCGCAGGGCGAGCAGCGCGGCCCGCACCGCGAGCACCGCGAGGACCAGTGCCGAGGCCCAGCGCAGCGGGTCCAGCACCGGCCGCAGCTGCGCCGCGAGGGCGGCGCCGCCCAGCGTGGCGAGCAGTGCGTACAGGCCGTCCGCCGTGGCGACGCCGAGCGCCGCCGAGGCGCCGGTGCGCAGCGAGGTACGGGCGGTGAGGGAGACCAGATACGTCCCGACCGCGCCCACGGGCACGGCGATGCCGTACCCCGCGAGCAGGCCCGCGACCAGCGCGCCCGTCATGGGCGCGCGGTGCCGGGCCTCCCGGGACGGCCGGGCTGCTGTCGGCCCGGCACCGCGAGGACGGTGGCAGCGGGCGTCGGCAGGAGGGAGTCTGTAAGAAGCATGGGCCGATCCTGGGGCCGCCGCGCCCGCACCGGCAAATGAATTTCGGCGCGTTCCGTTCCCTGGTCAGCACGCTGTTCGGCCACATCCCGGCGTACACCGATCTGGCCGAACTTGCCGTCGCCCCATAGGTGCCTCGGGCATCTAATGAAGATCGGCACGACGCACCTCTTCGTCTGCGAGGTCTTTCCATGACGGAACTGACGGACATCACCGGCCCGGGGACCCCGGCCGACCCCGTCGCCTTCCCCAGGACCGAACCTGCCCCTACCACCCGCCCGCCGGTTACGACCCGCTGCGCGACGGGCGGAGCCTGTCCCGCGTCACCCTCTTCGACGGCCGCGAGGTCTGGATGGTCACCGGCCACGCCACCGCCCGCGCGCTGCTCGCCGACCCCGCCTGTCCACCGACCGCACCCGCCCCGGCTTCCCCGTGCCCACCGCCCGCTTCGCGGCCGTCCGCGACCGCCGGGTGGCGCTGCTCGGCGTCGACGACCCCGTCCACCAGACCCAGCGGCGGATGATGATCCCGTCGTTCACCCTCAAGCGCGCGGCCGGGCTGCGCCCCACCATCCAGCGGACCGTCGACGGACTGCTGGACGCGATGATCGAGAAGGGCCCGCCGGCCGAGCTCGTCTCCGCCTTCGCCCTGCCCGTGCCCTCCATGGTCATCTGCGGGCTGCTCGGCGTGCCGTACGCCGACCACGAGTTCTTCGAGGAACAGTCCCGGACGCTGCTGCGCGGCCCCACGGCCGCCGACTCGCAGGGCGCGCGCGAGCGGCTGGAGGAGTACCTCGGCGGGCTGATCGACGCCAAGGAGCGGCAGGCCGAACCCGGCGACGGCGTCCTGGACGACCTCGTCCACCAGCGGCTGCGCACCGGTGAACTGGACCGGCGGGACGTGGTGGCGCTGGCCGTCATCCTGCTGGTGGCCGGCCACGAGACGACCGCCAACATGATCTCCCTCGGCACCTACACCCTGCTGCGGCACCCCGGCCGGCTGGCCGAGCTGCGCGCCGACCCGGCGCTGCTGCCCGCCGCCGTCGAGGAGCTGATGCGGATGCTCTCGATCGCGGACGGGCTGCTGCGCCTGGCGCTGGAGGACATCGAGGTCGCCGGCACCACGATCCGGGCCGGCGAGGGCGTCCTCTTCGCCACCTCGGTGATCAACCGCGACGAGTCCGTGTTCGCCGACCCCGACACCCTGGACTTCCACCGTTCCACCCGCCACCACGTGGCCTTCGGCTTCGGCATCCACCAGTGCCTGGGCCAGAACCTCGCGCGCGCCGAACTGGAGATCGCCCTCGGCACCCTCCTGGAGCGGCTCCCCGGCCTCCGGCTGGCCGCGCCCGCCGAGGAGATCCCGTTCAAACCCGGCGACACGATCCAGGGGATGCTGGAACTCCCCGTGACCTGGTAAGAGGCTCTGGGCATGCACATCGACATCGACAAGGACCGCTGCATCGGCGCCGGCCAGTGCGCGCTGGCCGCACCGGGCGTGTTCACCCAGGACGACGACGGCTACAGCACCCTGCTCCCCGGCCGTGAGGACGGGGCGGGCGACCCGATGGTCCGGGAGGCGGCCCGCGCCTGTCCGGTGAGCGCGATCAGGGTGACCGAACCGGCCGGCTGACCGGCCGGGGAGGGCGGCCCCGGGCGCGGTCCGGGGCCGCCCTCCCCGGTTCAGTAGGGTCGTGCGATGACCTCACAGGCCGGCAAGCCCTTCCTCTACGTCATCGTCTGCGCGGCCGGGATCGCCGCCGGAGTCACCCGGCTGATCGGCGCCGCCCGTGAACGGGGCTGGGAGGTTGGGGTCATCGCCACACCGGTCGCGATGGGCGGGTTCTTCGACACCGCGGCCGTCGAGGAACTGACGGGCCGGCCGATCCGGTCGGCCTGGCGCTCCCCGGCCGATCCGCGCCCGTTCCCGCCGCCGGACGCCGTGGTGGTGGCGCCCGCCACCTTCAACACCGTCAACAAGTGGGCGGCCGGCCTCGCCGACACGCTCGCCGTCGGCACGCTCTGCGAGGCGGTGGGTCTCGGCGTGCCGATCGCCGTCCTGCCCTGTGTGGCGGACGCACTGGCCGCCCACCCCGCGTACCGGGAGAGCCTGGTCCGGCTGCGCGGGATGGGCGTCCGCTTCGGCGAGCCGTACGCCGGCCCGCCCGGGGAGGACGGCGGGCGGCCCGGATTCGCCTGGGAGAGCGCCCTGGAGCTGCTGGGGCGGACCCCGGCCCGCCGGCCACCGGGCCAGGGGTCCTCTCCCCGATCTCCGCGGGTCCGCGAAGATGGGGGAGACGCCTCCTAGACGCAGGTCAGCGTCGGCCCGGCGAGCATCCCGCCGGTGTACAGGGACTGGCCCTGCGCCACCCAGTAGCCCAGCTTGGAGACCACCGTGGAGCAGTCGGGCCCGACGGTGACGCGGACCTTCACCCTCTCCGGGTGGCCGGGCTGCAGCGCGGTCAGCGCGCAGTCCAGGGAGTGTCCCAGCCGGGTCTTCGAGGGGTAGCGGCCGACCAGCGGGTTGACGCAGCGGGCGTCGTCCGTGGCGATCCGCACACCGGTGGCGGCCTCGCCGATGAGCCCGAGCCGGGCGCTGCCGTCGCCCTCCTCGCTGTCCCGGCGGACCGTGTAGGTCAGCGTGGTGGTCGCGTTGCGCCGCAGGGTGGTGCGGTCGACGGTGACGGCGTGCGTGGGCTTCGCCTTGGGCGCGGTCACGGTGAGCGTGGCCTCCACGGTGCCCCGCAGGTCGACCCCGGCCGGCGCCGACCGCACCCGCACGTCGGCGGTGATGTCGTACGTGCCGGGCCCCGGGTACTCCTGTGCGCCCGGCAGGGTCCCGGTGGCCAGGGTCCGCCCGGCGCGGTGCGCCGTCCAGGTGCCCTCGGTCCGGCAGGTGTAGCGCACCCGTACCCCGGCCCGCCGGCAGCTCGCCGGGGCGGAGACCGTGAGCTGCGGGGAGCCGCTGCCCGCGCAGACGCTGACGACGGCCAGCTGGCCGTACGCGCCGCGCAGGGTGCCGGCGGGCGCGCACAGCGTGGACGGCCCCTCGCCCGCCCGGGACGGCGCCGACGGCGTGGCGGTGGGCTGCCCCCAGGCGGGGGTGACGAGGGCGGCGGGCAGCAGCGCCGCCCCCGCCAGGCATCTCAGGATGGTGGGACGTGTCGGCACCTGGTGTCCTCCGGCGGCCGGGACCGGCCGACTGCCGGTCGTCTGGGCCGAGGATGAGCCGACAGTACGACTGTCGGACCGCGCCACGCCGGGTCGGTCACCGGGAGGCGGCACGGCACCAGGGCCGGTCGGCCCCCTCAGCGCACCTCGCGGACGTACTCCGGCGCGTCCGGTGTGGAGACGCCCACGTCGCGGCGGACGATGCTGAGCCGGCCGCCCCAGCGCGCGAGGGCCCTGCGCAGCCCCCGCTCGGTGTACTCGATGTCCACGACGAGGTCGTCGAACGCCTTGGCGTACACCTCGCACTCGTCGTACTGCCCGCACTCCTCGGTGACCGCGAAGTCCAGTCCCGCCGCCTCGCGCCGGGCGGTCAGTTCGGCGGTGTTCTTCTGCCCGACGGCCAGATCCCGGGCGTGCGCGTGCCCGGTGAGCAGGCGCATGAACGCGACCGCGTCGGCGGCGGTGAGCAGCCGCCCCGAACGGGTGTAGCTGTCGTAGTTGTCGGGCTCCACGGCGTCGAAGCCCTTCTTCGCGCAGCCGTCGATCCACCGGTTCACGCGCGCCGCCACCCGGCTCCGCTTGGCGGGGGTGCGGATGTCCAGCAGCGGTTCGTCCCAGTCCTCGTCGATGACGAGCCTGCCGTGGCCGTCGCGCAGCAGCAGGTCGGCGGGCCAGCCGGAACGTTCCCCGGGCTGGGCCTGGAAGGCGTTGACGTAGCAGATGTTGTACAGGCCGGGCGCGGGGGAGCCGGACCGGTCGCGACTGACGACGCGGACCCCGTGGGCCGGCGGATAGGCGCCGCCGATCTGGTAGTCGAAGCCGGCGTGCCGGGGCGGCAGCCGGTACGCCGGGGACTCCGCGGTCCTCGTCTCGCGGGCCGAGCCGCAGCCGGACGACGCGGTCGCGGCGAGAGCCGTGACGAGGAGGGCGGCGGCGACCCCCGTCCTCCGGCCGCCCGCACGGGAGGCACCCTTCGTCAGCACGTCCACTCCGTCGCGTCGCCGTCATGGCCCCGCTCCCGACCGGCGCGGCACGTCCGGAAATCCAACCCTCCGGCCACGGCCAGGGTCAAGTCGGCGCCGGGAGCCGGACGTACGCTCCTGAGTGACCACCGCTTCCGAAGGCAGGAGCAGCAACGATGCAGTACGTGAAGCTCGGTTCGACGGGCCTGGACGTGTCGCGGATCTGTCTGGGCTGCATGACCTACGGACTGCCCGACCGCGGCACGCACGAGTGGACGCTCGACGAGGAGGCGTCCCGTCCGCTGATCCGGCAGGCGCTGGAGGCGGGCATCAACTTCTTCGACACCGCCAACGTCTACTCCGACGGCACCAGCGAGGAGATCGTCGGGAAGGCGCTGCGCGACTTCGCCGACCGCGACGAGATCGTGCTGGCCACCAAGGTGCACGGCCGGACGCGGCCGGGACCCAACGGCGCCGGCCTGTCCCGCAAGGCCGTCCTGACCGAGATCGACCACAGCCTGCGCCGTCTCGGCACCGACTACGTGGACCTCTACCAGATCCACCGCTACGACCACACCACCCCCGTCGAGGAGACGATGGAGGCGCTGCACGACGTGGTCAAGGCGGGCAAGGCCCGCTACATCGGGGCGAGTTCGATGTACGCCTGGGAGTTCGCAAAGGCCCAGTACACCGCCGAGCTGGGTGGCTGGACCCGGTTCGTGTCCATGCAGAACCACTACAACCTGCTCTACCGCGAGGAGGAGCGGGAGATGCTCCCGCTCTGTGCCGACCAGGGGGTGAGCACGCTGCCGTGGAGCCCGCTGGCCCGTGGCCGGCTGACCCGCGACTGGGGCACGGTCACCGAGCGCAGCGCCGGCGACGCCTTCGGCGGCCGCCTGTACCTGGAGAGCGACCGCTCGATCGTCGAGGCGGTGACCCGGATCGCCGAGGACCGGGGAGTGCCGCGCGCCCAGGTGGCACTGGCCTGGCTGCTGCACCGGGACACGGTGGCCGCGCCGATCGTCGGCGCCGCCCGCCCGGGGCACATCGAGGACGCGGTGGCGTCGGTCGAACTCGAGCTGAGCGAGAAGGAGATGGAAGAACTCGAGCAGCCCTACACGCCGCGCGCGATCAGCGGCCACTGACGGTCCGGCACCGGTCCGCGCGGGCGCGCCCCCCGTGCCGCGCGGACCGGCGCCCAGTCGCCGCCGGGTGCCCCGCGAACGGGTGTGAACGGCGGTAATGCGGTGCGAAGGCTTTCTTGACAAAATGTCAAAAGGGCAACCGCTGGAATTCCGTTGTCGGGAACCGGGAGATCTCTTGTTCCCTAGTGCCCGACTGTGTAAAAGTGTGCGCTGTCGGCGCGCAGACAATTACATTTTCCGCTGCATGCGCCAGGCCGCTCCGTACGCCCCTCACGCTTCAAAAGAGCTGCCACGGCGGCGTTCGGGATGCCGAGGCCAGTCCATACCCGTTGGTATGGACTAATTTCCGTGCCGTTCTGGAGGAATGCAGCGGTGAATGACGCAGGCAGGTCGGATTCCGCGCCGACCGGCCGCCGGTTCGAAGTCCCGGACGAGCGGCTGAGTGCCGAACTGCGGAAGTGGACGGGAACCTCACCCGCGCTGCACCCGGTCGGTGAACTCCTGGACCGGCACTGGGAGGCGGCCTTCGCCTACGCCCGGCTGTGCACCCACGGGCCCCGGGCCGCCGGCATGCTCACCACCGCCGCCTTCACCCGGCTGTTCGGCGAGTCCCTCAGGCAGTCGGGCCCGTCCGCCGCGTGGCGGCCCCATCTGCTGGTCACCGTCCGCCGGATAGCCGCCGAGTGGGACGGCGACGGCCGTCAGGAACTGCTGCACCCCGCCCTGCGCACCGACCCCGCCACCGGTGAGCGGGCCTCCGCCCGGCTGCTCCCGCCGCCCGGCCGGCGGCTGCTCTCCCGCGCCTTCCAGCGGCTGCCCCAGTCCGCCCGCGCCGTGCTGTGGCACATCGAGGTCGAGGCCGAACCCCTCGCCGTACCGGCCGCGTTGCTGGGCCAGGACGAGGAGGAGACCCACGTCGAACTCGGCCGCGCCCGCGACCGGCTGCGCGAGGAGTGCCTCCAGGCACACCGCGAACTCGCGCCCGAGACCGAGTGCCGGCGCTACCTGCGCATGCTCGACGTCACCTTTCGGCGCGGCGGCGTCGACATCGACCCCGACCTGCAGCGGCACCTGGCCGGCTGCCGGCACTGCCGGCAGACCGCCGACCAACTCGCCCAGTTCAACGCGGGACTCGGTCTCGCCCTCGCCGAGGCCGTCCTCGGCTGGGGCGCCCGCGCCTACCTGGAGGCCCGCGCCACGCTCCCCGACGCGGCCACCGGCCCCGGGCCCGGACCGGCGGCCACCCCGCCCGGCGGCGAGGCCTTCGCCCCCGCGCCGTCCCACGCCTCAGGGGCATCCCGTCGTACCGCGCCCCTCGACCCGCCCGGACCCTCGCGCCGGTCCGCGCACCGGGCCGCCCGCCGCGCCCGCCGCCGCGACCTCGCTCTCGCCGCCGCCGCGGTCAGCGGCCTCGTCGTACTGCCTCTCGTCCTGTGGTCGGTGCTCAGCCCCGGAGACGAACCGGCGCCCGCCCCCGACGCCACCCCCTCCCGGACGCCGGGCAAGGACTCCGCCGGCCCGGGCCCGTCCTGGGCCGGCTCGAGCGACACCACCCAGGGGGCCCTGCGCGGCCGGCTGCACAACCTCGCCTCCGGCCTGTGCGTGGACGTCGTCGGCCGCAAGGCCGTCCAGGGCGCCGAGACCGAACTCACCAAGTGCTCCTCGGCCCCCGTCCAGCAGTGGCGGTACGAGACCGACGGGCTGCTGCGCAACGCCTCCGCACCGGACCTGTGCCTGGACTCCCACCTCGGCTACTCGGTCCGGCTCGCGCCCTGTTCGGCCACCGCGAGGGCCGCCAAGGACATCCGCTACGACTTCACCCTCCAGGGCGCCCTCGTGCCCCGCTCGGACCAGGACCTGGCACTTGCCCCGGCCGCCACCGACGGCTCCGGCGCCCTCGTGCTCAAGGTCCGCACCGCGACCTCCGTTCAGCGCTGGAGCGTCGACACCGACGCCCCCGACCTGGAGATGCAGATCGTCAACTGGGACATCGACAGCACGCCCGCGCCGTCCACGCCGGCCAGGGCCACCCCCAGGGCCGCGAAGTCCCCGTCCCCGTCGCCCACCCCGACGGCGGCCGTGTCGACCGCCCCGCCGCCGGCCTCACCGAGCCCCGACTTCTGCTCCGTCCACCCGTCCTACTGCTCCTGGGGCGGCGGTGGCTACGGCGGGGGCGGCGGACACCACCACCACTGACCCGCCGCCGGCTCAGTGGTGGTGATGCGGCGGCGGGGGCGGGATCGTCGCCAGCCCGGGGGCCGGTTCGGGCCAGACCAGCAGCACCGGGCAGGGCGCGTGGTCGACGGCGAACCGGACGGCCGGACCCAGACTGCGCGGCCCGAGCCGCGAACGGTCGCCGTCCCGCGCCAGCACCAGCAGATCCGCGCCCTCGGCGGCGGCCACCACCTCCCGCTCGACCCGGCCGGACCGCTCGGCGCGGGCGCACGGCCGCCCCAGCCGCTCTGCCGCCGCGTCCAGGATCTCGGTGGCCGAGGTGCCCTCCAGCGCCTCCAGCAGCCCGCCCGGATCCCGTTCGGGATGGCCGCGGCCCAGGAGCCCCGCGAACGCGCCGTGCGCCACCCCGGGCACGTCCGGGCCGGACACGTGCAGCAGCACCACCTCGGCGTCCGGCGGGGCGTGGGTGCGTACGGCGTCCACACAGGCGGGCCAGGTGCCCTCGACGAGCCAGGCGATCACGCGCATCCGGCCGGCCTCCCTCGGCTCACGGAAATCCTCAGAGAATCTGCAGCGCCCCCACAGTGCCACCACCGACACCGCCAGCGAACAGGGCACGGCGATCAGACCCAGCCGGGTGAACTCCCCGAGGTCCACGCCGTGCTCGTGCTGGTGCACGATCCGCCGCCACAGCAGGGTGGCGAGCGACCCGGCGTACGTCAGGTTCGGGCCGATGTTCACCCCGAGCAGCACCGCGAGCACGGCGCCGGAACCGGCCGGGGCGGCGAGCGGCAGCAGCACCAGCACGGCCGGCAGGTTGTTGATGAGGTTGGCCAGCACGGCGGCCAGCGCGGCGGTCCCGAGCAGCGCGGCGAGCCCGGTGCCGCCGGGCAGGACCCGCCCCAGCACGTCCGCGAGCCCGTTGTCGACGACCGCGCGCACCACGACGCCCAGCGCCAGCACGAACGCCAGGAACGCCGGGGCCGCCGCCCGCACGACGGCCAGGGGCGTCGCCCTGCGCCGAAGCAGCGCCCGCCCGGCCAGCACCAGCGCGCCGGCCGCGGCCACCCACGCCGGGTCCACGCCGAACGCCGAGGCCACCACGAACCCGGCCAGTGTGCAGCCCACGGTCACCAGCGCGAACAGCGGCAGCGGCGGCGCCTCGGCGGCCTCTTTGGACACCGGGGCCGCGGCCGTCAGGTCCCGGGCGAAGAACCGCCGGAAGACCAGGTACTCGGCGCCGATCGCCACCAGCCAGGGCAGCGCCATCAGAGCCGCGAACCGGGTGAAGCTCAGTCCGCTCGCCGCGAAGGCGAGCAGGTTCGTCAGGTTGGACACGGGCAGCAGCAGCGACGCCGTGTTGGACAGGTGGGTGCACGCGTACACGTGCGGTTTCGGCCGTACGCCGGTACGCGCGGCGGTGGCGAAGACGACCGGCGTCAGCAGCACGATGGTGGCGTCCAGGCTGAGCACGGCCGTGATGGCCGACGCCAGCGCGAACACCGCCGTAAGCAGCCGCACCGGCCGGCCCGCCGCCCAGCGCGCCATCCACGCCCCGCACGCCTGGAACAGCCCCTCCACGTCGCAGAAGTGGGCGAGCACCAGCACCGCCGCCAGGAAGCCCACCACCGGCCCGAGCCGCTCCGCTTCCGCCCGGGCGTGTTCCAGCGGGATCGCGCCGGTGGCGATCACGATCCCGGCGGCGGGCACGGCCAGCGCCGCCTCCGGCCATCCGAAGGGACGTACGACCGCCCAGGCGAGCACGGCGACGAGCAGCACGGCCGACAGGGCCTCGGCGAGCGGGGTGTTCAGGGCGGGTCCTTCCGGATCGGTCTCCAGGTGGTGCCCGCCCATGAAAGCAAACGCCGGCGCGCGCACCACGGTGACCGGGTGCCCGCCGCGCCCGGGAATCGATCCCGGAGCGCCGGGACGAGTCCCGCCGGGTGGGGTCCGTCCCGGCGGCGGGAGCCGGTCAGGCGCCGGTGCCGGGGCTGAAGACGGTCAGGAACACGGAGGAGGAGTTCCCGCCGACCGGGACCTCCCCGGCCGTCCACGCCACCTTCAGGTGGTCCCGCTCGTCCGGCGGGGTGATCAGCAGCCCGGACGGCCTGGCCGTCTTCGCCTCGCTGATTTCCGGGTTGGAGAAGGTCAGACCCGCCCAGGCGCTCTGCCCGGGCTTGAGCGTGACGGTCGCCGGGGAGCCGGAGGAACGCTTGGGGTCGGGACCGAGCTGGGTGCCGGAGGCGTCCACGAAGGCCGCGCCCGGATAGCCGCGCAGGGTGCAGGTCCGGCCCGACTTGTTGGTGAGCACGAGGGGGAAGTTCTCCTGGCCGGCGCCCGGGTTGTTGCGGCCGACGGCGGCCCGCAGCTCCGAGGTGTGGCACCGGGTGCTGGTGGCGGCGGTCTTTCCGCCGCCGTCGGTGCCGGTGCCGGTGTTCGTGCCGCTGCTGGTTCCGCCCGACGTCGTGCCCGTCTTCGGTGCGGAGGAGGAAGCCGTGCCACCGGGGTGGAGGCGGCGGGGGAGGAGACGGTGGAGGCCGGACTGCCGCCGGCCTCGGTGGCCGGACCCGCCGTGCCCGACACCTTCTGGGGCGCGGAGCCGCCGTCCTGGCTGCCGCAGGCGGTCAGCAGGCCCAGTACGGCGACCGCGCCCGCGAGCAGGGCCCCGCGCCGCGGGGACCGGGATGAGTACGCCATGTCGCTCAACACTCCTGGATCTTCACGGCACGCGACGGGCGCGTGCCTCCGGCGCCGGGTGCGCCGTCACCACACTCCGATGCGCGGGGCGCCGGAAAAGTTCGCCTCGCCCGGAAATCCCTTCCCCGCACCCGGGCGCGCGGAACGTGTTCAGGTCACCCGCAGTGAGCGCAGTACGGTCTCGGTCCCGTCGCCGTCACCCCGCCGGCGGACCTGGACGTACACCTGCGGCCCCCGGAGTCCCCCGCCGGTACCAGGGCCGACTCCGTGACCGAGCCGCCGTCCGGGCAGCCGCTCCAGGCCCGGACGCGGCCGCGCCAGCCGGCGCTGTGGAAGCTCCGGGAGCCGGCGTAGTGACAGCTCGTGTGGGTGAGGGCGGTCACCCGGGCGGTGACGTCGCCGTGCTCGCTGAGTCCCACGAACACGCCGTCGACCCCGGCCCGCATGTCGGACCAGCGGGACAGGTCGCCGGCGACCACCAGCCCCGGCTGGTGCCCCGCGGGCAGCCCGAGGGCGTGCGGATCCCAGCCGGAGTCGCGCAGCTCGCGCGCCCAGCCGGCCGGCACCTCGACCGAGACGCGGCCGGTGGCGTCCCGCACCTCGGTCCGGCCGCCGGAGCCGGGGCGGTACAGCACCAGCGTCACCGTGACGGCGGCCGCCACCGCCGCGGCCACCGCGGCCAGGACCAGCGTCCCGGTGCCGAGCCGCCGCCGGAGGGAGTCGATCCGCCCGCCCGCCCGGCCGTCCGAGGGCGCCGCGAGCCGGTCCAGCTCGTCCGCGAACGCCTGCGCTCCCGGCCAGCGCCGCTCCCGGTCCGGCTCGAGGGCGCGCAGCAGGGCCCGCTCGGCGTCCGCGCCCAGGTCCGGCCGCAGCCGCCCGGGCGGCACGACCTTCCCGGGCGGTCCCGGGACGGTGCCGGTGACCAGTTCGTAGCCGACCGCCCCCAGGCTGTAGACGTCGGCGCGGGCGTCGATGCCCGCGCCCGGCTCCGCCTGCTCCGGCGGCTGGTAACCCGCGGAGCCGGCCGCGAGGGTGAGTACCGAGGCCTGCGCGAGGCTCTTGGCCAGCCCCAGGTCGGCGAGCAGCACCCTGCGTTCCCCGTCCGGGGCGGTGTGCAGCAGCACGTTGGTCGGCTTGATGTCCCGGTGCACGATGCCCGCCTCGTGCAGCGCGGCGGCGCCGCGCGCGGCCAGCGCGGTCAGCGCGAGCGCCCGCGGCACCGGCAGCGGACCGGCCGTCAGCAGATCGGCGAGGGTGCCGCCGTCGGCGTACTCCATCACGAAGTACGGTCTGCCGTCGGGGAGTTCACCGATGTCGTAGACCTGCACCACCCGGCTGGAGCCGGCCCGGCGCAGCAGCCGCGCCTCGGACAGGAAGCGCTCCCGGACGTCGAGCCGGTGCGCCCAGTTCTCGGCGAGGACCTTCACCGCCACCGGGGCGTCGAGCTCGTCGTCGTGGGCGAGCCACACCGTGGCGAAGGCGCCGGTGCCCAGGCGCCGTTGGAGGCGGTAGCGGCCGATCCGCTCCAAGGAGTGCATACGACTATCATGCCTGCCCTGAGATCGACTTCCAGGGGGCCCCGACGTGCCGGACGAGGCGACGGCAGAAGACCTTGCCCGGAGCGCCGCCGCCGGCGACCGGGCGGCGCTGGACCGGCTGCTGGCCGGGCTGCGGCCCGAGGTGGTGCGCCGCTGCGGACGGTTCCTGCCGTGCCGGGAGGACGCCGAGGAGGCGGCGCAGGACGTGCTGCTCCAGGTGGCCCGGCACATCTCCGGCTTCGAGGGCCGCAGCCGCTTCAGCACCTGGCTGTACACCGTCGTGGCGAACTGCTGCCGGCAGAAGTACCGGGAGCTGAAGCGGCGGGCCGCCGAGCGGCCCGCCGTCATCGAGCCCGCCGAACACGTCGACCCGCGCACCACCAGCGTGATCGCCGGCTCCCGGGTGGACCTCCTGGAGGCCCTGGACCGGCTGGAGCGCGAGCACCCGCACCTGGTCGCGCCCCTGGTGTACCGGGACATCTGCCAGCTCGACTACGCCGAGGCCGCCGAGCGTGCCGGCATCCCGCTCGGCACCTTCAAGTCCCGCCTGCACGAGGCCCGCAAACAGGTACGGCCCTGGCTGCGGGTCTACTGATCCTCCCCGGTCAGGGTGAGTTCCGCCCAGATGGTCTTGCCCTCCGGGGTGTGCCTGCTGCCCCACCGCTGAGTGAGCTGGGCGACCAGCAGCAGCCCGCGGCCGCCCTCGTCGAAGATCTTGGCGCGCCTGAGGTGCGGCGCGGTGTGGCTGCTGTCGGACACCTCGACGATCAGCGTGGCCGCGTCGTGGATCAGCCGCAGCCGGATCGGCCGCGAGCCGTACCGGATGGCGTTGGTGACCAGCTCGCTCACCACCAGCTCGGCGGTGAACGAGGCCTCGCTCAGCGACCACGTCTCGAGCTGGTCCAGCACCTGCTTGCGGATCGGCGCGACCAGTGCCGGGTCGGCGGGGATGTCCCAGGTCGCCACCTGCGAGGCGGGCAGCCCCCGGGTGCGGGCCAGCAGCAGGGCCACGTCGTCGGTGACCTCGCCCGGTGGCAGCAGCGTCTGCAGCACGAGGTCGCAGGTGTCGTCCAGGGAGCCCGCGTACGCCTTCAGCGCCTCGCCGAGCAGCCGCCTGCCGACGTCCAGGTCCCGGCTGCGGGACTTCACCAGGCCGTCGGTGTACAGGGCGAGCACGGTGCCCTCGGGCAGCTCCACCTCGGCGGACTCGAACGGCAGCCCGCCCAGCCCGAGCGGGGGACCGGAGGGCAGCTCCAGTTCGTGCGGTTCGCCGCCCGGCCGCAGCACCAGCGGCTGCGGATGGCCCGCGCGGGCGAGCGTGCAGCGCCTGGACACCGGGTCGTACACGGCGTACAGGCAGGTGGCGCCCACCTCACCGGGGCTGTCGTCGCCGCTGTACTGCTCCGACAGCCGGATCACCAGGTCGTCGAGGTGGGTGAGCAGCTCGTCCGGGGCGAGGTCGAGGTCGGCCAGGGTGCCGACGGCGGTACGCAGCCGGCCCATGGTGGCCGAGGCCTGGATGCCGTGCCCGACCACGTCCCCCACGACCATCGCGACCCGCATGCCGGACAGCGGGATGACGTCGAACCAGTCGCCGCCCACCCCGGCCCGGGCCGCCGGCAGGTACCGCGAGCGGGCCTGCAGGGCGGCCGTGCGGGGCATCGTGCGGGGCAGCAGGCTGCGCTGGAGGGCGAGGGCGGTCTCGCGCTCGCGGGAGAAGCGGCGCGCGTTGTCGATGCAGACGGCGGCGCGGGTGGTGATCTCCTCGGCCAGCAGCGCGTCGTCGGCGGTGAAGGAGTCCGGCCGCCGGTGCCGGGTGAGGACGGCGACCCCGAGGGTCAGGCCGCGTGCCCGGATCGGCACCGACATGGTCGAGTGGATGCCGAACCTCCGCACGACCTGGTCGCGCGCGGTGTGCCAGCTGTGCCACTTGGCCATGTTCCCGGCGGCCACCGAGGCGATGATGGTGCGCCCCGCGGTCAACGCGTCGGCCTGCGGAGAGAAGTCCGGGTACAGCTCCGCCCGTCCCGGCCGGACCACCGCCTCCGGTACACCGCTCAGCACGGACTGATGGGCGGTGCGGCGCAGCCGCAGGGGAGCGGTGACGCGCGCCGGGGGCTCTCCGTCGTACTCCTGGGGGTCCAGCAGGTCGATGGTCACGAAGTCGGCGAGCACGGGTACGCACACGTCGGCCAGTTCCTGGGCCGTGCGCGTGATGTTCAGCGTGGTGCCGATCCGCGCGCTCGCCTCGTTGACCAGCTGCAGCCGCTGGCGGGCCCGGTGGTTGTCGGTGACGTCGTGCGCGGCCAGGCACACGCCGACCACCCCGCCCCCGCGTCGGTGATCGGCGCCATCCGGGTGAGCCAGGCCGTGATCCGGTCGTCGCCGCCGACGTTCCCCGTGTTCTCCATGTCCAGCGGCAGGCCGGTGGACAGCACCTGGAGCATGCCCCGTTCCAGGTCCTCCGCCGGCCGCTGCCCGCCGAGTTCGGAGATCCGCAGGCCCCTGACACGCTCCTCGGGCAGCCCGATGAAGTCGGCCATGGCCGGATTGATGCGCCTCAGGCGGAGCTGGTCGTCGTAGAGCGCGACCGCGCAGGGTGACTGGATGAGGCTCGCCCCGGTCAGCGTGTCGTCGTCCAGGGCGTGCGGCCGGTCGCCGGTCAGGGGGGAGACCACCAGCCAGTCGGCGCCGTGGCCGTCACCGGGCGGCCGGCGGTGGGCGAGCAGCCACACGGGGACGGTGCGGCCGTCCCGGTGGCGCAGCTCCAGCGTCCCGTGCCGGCGCGTCCCGAGGGGCGCCTCGGGCAGGCTCTCCCCCGCCAGCAGGCGGGCTGCGGGGTGGCCCACGACGGACTCCGGCGGGTGGCCGAGCAGGCGCCGCGCGCCCTCGTTCCACTCGACCAGTGTTCCGTCGTCGTCGATGACGGCCCGGGCCGTGGCCGCATCGTCGAACGGATAGACCCGGCTCATCGTCGCCGCTCCCAGCGCACACTCACAGTGAACAGTCGGTACCCCGCGCGTTCCAGCCTAGTGCGTGCCGCACCTTCCGCGGGGACGGTGACTCCCGGCGGTTGGGTCGATCCGTCGAACAGGGTCAAGGGGATTTCCGGCCGATGTGTCACCGGGTCCGAATGCGCGGTTCCGGGCCCTTGACGGCGGTGTGCGCGGCGACGTCAGAATCTGTTGGAACGCGATCAGTTGTGAGTACTTCTGGGTCCGGATGAGGGAGAACGATGACGGTCACGCGCAGATCGGTTCTCGTCGCCGCCACGGCGGCGCCCGCCGCCGGGGCTCTCCCGGGCGCCCCCGCGGCCCTGGCCGCCGGTGCCTCCGGCGCGGCGGGAGGGCGCCACACCCTCCCGCTCCGGGACGGCTGGCGCTTCGCGCTGGCCGACCTGGACGGCGGCGCCGGGGAGAGCGGGAGCCACGCCGGCGCGGCGGAGCCCGGATACGACGACTCCGGCTGGCGCCGGGTCGCCGTGCCCACGACTGGAGCATCGAGCAGACACCCACCACGGAACACGGCACCACCAGTGGCACCGGCTTCTTCCCGGGCGGCCTCGGCTGGTACCGGCTGTCCTTCACCCTGCCGCCGGCCTACGCCGGCCGGCGGATCTCCGTGGAGTTCGACAGCGTCTACATGGACTCGTCCGTCCACTGCAACGGCACCGAGGCGGGCCGTCATCCCTACGGCTACACCGGCTTCGCCGTCGATCTCACGGGCCTCGTGCACACCGACGGCAGGACCGCGAACGTCCTTGCGGTCAAGGTGCGCAACCAACTCCCCAGCAGCCGCTGGTACTCGGGCAGCGGCATCTACCGCGAGGCCCGACTCGTGGTCACCGAGCCCGTGCACGTGGCCCGCTGGGGCACCCGGGTCACCACCCCGGAGATCACCGCGGGCCGGGCACTGGTCCGGGTGGCGACGACGGTGGTGAACGAGTCCGGCACCGGCGCGGTCGTCCAGGTGCTGTCCCGCGTCACCGGCCCCGACGGCCGCACGGTCGCCCGTACGTCGAGCACGGCCGCCGTCGCGGGCGAGGCCACCGAGACCCATGAACTGACGGTCCCGAAGCCGCGGTTGTGGGACTTCGACACCCCGCACCACCGCTACACCCTGCACACCGAACTCCGCGTCGGGGGCCGACCACCGACACCCACAGCAACTCCTTCGGCATCCGCGCCTTCCGCTTCGACCCCGACGAGGGCTTCTCCCTGAACGGCGCGCACACCAAGATCAAGGGCGTGGACCTCCACCACGACCAGGGCGCCCTCGGCGCCGCGGTCAGCCTGGACGCGGTGCGCCGGCAGATGACCGTCATGAAGTCGATGGGTGTCAACGCCTTCCGCACCTCGCACAATCCGCCCTCGCCGCAGATGATCCAGGTCTGCGAGGAACTGGGCATCGTGATGATGGTGGAGGCCTTCGACTGCTGGCGCACCGGAAAGACGGCGTACGACTACGGGCGCTTCTTCGACGAGTGGTGCGAGCGGGACGCCACCGAGATGGTGCTCGCCGCCCGCAACTCGCCCGCCGTCGTGCTGTGGTCCATCGGCAACGAGATCCCCGACTCCACGACCACCGCCGGACTGGCCATGGCCGAGCGGATCATCGGCGCCGTCAGGGCGGCCGACGACACCCGGCCGCTCGTCATCGGCTCGGACAAGTACCGCCGGGTGCCGGCGAAGGGCTCGGCGGCCGACCTCATGCTGGCCAGGCTCGACGGGCTGGGGCTGAACTACAACACCGCCCAGTCGGTGGACGCGCTGCACGCCGCCTACCCGCACCTGTTCCTCTTCGAGTCCGAGTCGTCCTCGGAGACCTCGACCCGGGGCGCGTACCAGGAGCCCGAACACCTCAACACCGGTGAGAACCACACCCCGGGCCGGCGCGACGCCTCCTCCTACGACAACAACCTCGCCTCCTGGACGATGAGCGGCGAGTACGGCCACAAGAAGGACCGCGACCGGAAGTGGTTCGCGGGACAGTTCCTGTGGTCCGGCATCGACTACATCGGCGAGCCGACGCCGTACGACGTCTTCCCGGTCAAGGCGTCCTTCTTCGGCGCCGTGGACACGGCCGGCTTCCCGAAGGACATGTACCACCTGTTCCGCAGCCAGTGGACGGACGAGCCGATGGTCCACCTGCTGCCGATGAGCTGGAACCACGAGGAGGGGACGACGGTCGAGGTCTGGGCGTACGCGAACGTGCCCTCCGTGGAGCTGTTCCTCGACGGGAAGTCCCTCGGAACGAGGGAGTTCGACGTCAAGCGGACCACCGACGGCCGCACCTACCTGGAGACCACGGAGGCCACCGGCGACGACAAGACCTTCACCGGCGGCCCCTGTCCCGGCAGTTACACCAGCCCCAACGGCAGCGCGGGCAAGCTGCACCTGAGCTGGAAGGTGCCCTTCCGGCCGGGGGAGCTGAAGGCGGTGGCCCGCCGGGACGGCAGGATCGTCGCCACCGACGTGCTGCGCACCGCCGGCGAACCGCACGCGGTGCGCCTGACCGCCGACCGCGAGTCCCTGGCCGCCGACGGCCGCTCACTGGCCTTCGTGACCGCGGAGATCGTGGACGCGCACGGTGTGGTGGTGCCCGACGCCGGTCACCTCATCTCCTTCTCCGTCACCGGGGCTCCATGGCCGGCGTCGACAACGGCCGCGAGGAGAGCGCCGAGCGCTACCAGGCGAGCACCCGCACCGCCTTCCACGGCAAGGCCCTGGCGATCGTCCGGTCCGGCGGCCGGCCGGGCACGCTCGAAGTGACGGCGCGGGTGGCCGGTCTGCGCGAGGGCACCGTGCGGATGCGCACCGCACCGGCCCGCTCGGTCGCCACCACGCCGGTCACCTCGTTCGGGCCCGGCCGCCCGGAACCCGCCGGCCTCCCGCACGCGGACGCCAGTTACTCGGGACGGCCCGACACCCTGCCCGCCGCGATGCTGGACGGGGACCCGGCCACCGGCTGGTCCAACGCCTTCGCCAAGGCGGCGACGGCGCTGCTGCCCGCGTTCAGCGGCGCCCGCGCCGCGGATTGGGTGTCGGTCGACTTCGGCCGCTCCCGCGACCTCGACCGGGTGGCGGTCTCCTTCACGGTCGACAGCACTCACGCCAGGCCCGCCGAGGCGGCGGTGGAGGTGTGGGACGGCCGCGCGTACGTCCCGGTGACCGGGGCGAGGACGGACTGGGCCACCGCCTCGGACGCCCCGACGGTGATCACTTTCGACCGGGTGCGCGGCTCGCGGCTGCGCCTCCGGCTCACCAGCGCGTATCCGGGCGGGGCCGGGGGAGCGGTGCGCATCAGCCGGCTCGACATCTGAGAGCCGGGGCGGGTCCGGACGGGGAGTCGCGAACGGGCGCCTCCGGTCCGGACCGTTGACGCGGTGACATGTCTGGAACAAACATGGTGGACGTTCGCTCTTGGGAGCGCTCCCATAAAGGCGGGCACAACCCCCGCACCTCCCCCGAGGAGCCCAGACGTGAAACGACCGAGGACGGCGACACTGACCCTCACCGCCCTGCTGGCGGCCACGCTCACCGCGTTACCGGCCGCCCCCGCCGGTGCCGACGCGACCGAACAGATCAGGAACGGCGGCTTCGACACCACCACCGAGCCGTGGTGGACGACGAGCAACACGAGTCCGGCCCTGTCCGACGGGCGGCTGTGCGCCGATGTACCCGGGGGCACCGCCAACCGCTGGGACGCCGCCGTCGGGCAGAACGACGTCACCCTGGTGAAGGGGGAGTCGTACCGCTTCTCCTTCAAGGCGTCCGGGATGCCGGAGGGCCATGCGGTGCGGGCGCTCGTGGGGCTGCAGACGGCGCCGTACGACACCTGGTTCGAGGTCGGCCCGCAGCCCGGTGCCTCCGGTGACAGCTACTCCTACACCTTCACCTCACCCGTGGACACCGGCCAGGCGCAGGTCGCCTTCCAGGCCGGCGGCGCCGCCGACCCCTGGCGGCTCTGCCTGGACGACGTGTCGCTGCTCGGCGGGGTCCCGCCGGAGGTGTACCGGCCCGACACCGGGCCCCGGGTCCGCGTCAACCAGGTCGCCTACCTGCCCACCGGGCCCAAGAACGCCACCCTCGTCACCGACGCCGCCACCGCCCTGCCCTGGCGGCTGAAGGACGCCGGCGGCCGGACGGTGGCGCACGGCCGTACCGTGCCGCGCGGCACCGACGTCTCCTCCGGCCAGAACGTCCACTCGATCGACTTCGGCGCCTACCGGGGCCACGGCGAGGGCTTCACGCTGGTCGCCGACGACGAGACCAGCCGGCCCTTCGACGTCGGCACCGGTGCCTACGAACGGCTGCGCCTCGACTCGCTGAAGTACTACTACACCCAGCGCAGCGGCATCGCGATCCGCGACGATCTCCGGCCGGGATACGGCAGGCCGGCGGGCCACGTCGGCACGGCGCCCAACCAGGGCGACAAGGACGTGCCGTGCCGGCCGGGGCTGTGCGACTACACGCTGGACGTCACCGGCGGCTGGTACGACGCCGGCGACCACGGCAAGTACGTCGTCAACGGCGGAATCTCCACCTGGGAGCTGCTGAGCACGTACGAGCGTTCCCTGACGGCGCGCACCGCGGAGCCCGCCCGGCTCGGCGACGGCAGCCTCGACCTGCCCGAGAGCGGCAACAAGGTGCCCGACGTGCTCGACGAGGCCCGCTGGGAACTGGAGTTCCTGCTGAGGATGCAGGTGCCGGACGGGCAGCCGCTCGCCGGCATGGCCCACGGCAAGGTGCACGACGCCGAGTGGACCGGGCTGCCGCTGCTGCCCAGCGACGACCCGCAGAAGCGGGAACTGCACGCTCCGACCACCCAGGCCACCCTGAACCTGGCGGCGACGGCCGCGCAGGCCGCCCGGCTCTACCGGCCCTACGACCCGCGGTTCGCGGCGCGGGCGCTCACGGCCGCGCGCACGGCCTGGCGGGCCGCCCTCGCGCACCCGCGGACGTACCCGGACCCGGACGACGGCACCGGCGGCGGCGCCTACCCGGACGACGACGCGTCCGACGAGTTCTACTGGGCGGCCGCCGAGCTGTATCTCACGACCGGCGAGAAGGAGTTCGCCGATCATGTGCTGAGGTCGCCGGTCCACACCGCCGCCGTCTTCGGCCCGCTCGGCTTCGACTGGGGCCGCACCGCCGCGGCCGGCCGGCTCGACCTGGCCACCGTGCCGAACCGGCTGCCCGGCCGGGACCGGGTGCGCCGGTCCGTGATCAGCGCGGCCGACACCTATCTGGCGACCGCCGCGTCCCAGCCCTACGGCCTGCCCTACGCCCCGGAGGGCAACGTCTACGACTGGGGCTCCAACGCCCAGGTGCTGAACAACGCGCACGTCATCGCCACGGCCTACGACCTCACCGGCGCGGCGAAGTACCGGGACGGCGCGCTGGAGAGCATGGACTACCTGCTCGGCCGCAACGCGCTGAACATCTCGTACGTCACCGGCTACGGCGAGGCCGCCGCCCACCACCAGCACAGCCGCTGGTACGCCCGGGAACTCGACCCCGCGCTTCCGGACCCGCCGGACGGCACCCTCGCCGGCGGACCCAACTCCGCCATCCAGGACCCCTACGCGCAGAGCAGGCTGAAGGGCTGCACGGGTCAGTTCTGCTACATCGACGACATCCAGTCCTGGTCCACCGACGAGACGGCCGTCAACTGGAACGCGGCGCTGGCCTGGATGGCCTCGTTCGTGGCGGACCAGGGGTAGGGACGCGGACGGGCCCCGGGTCAGGTGCGGTACCCGAGGATGGTCATCATGCCGCTCTCCGAGTGGTACTGGTTGTGGCAGTGCAGCATCCACAGCCCGGGGTTGTCCGCGTCGAAGTCGACGACCAGCTTGCGGTGCGGCAGCACGATGGCCGTGTCCTTGCGCGCCCTCGCGCCGTCGAGACCGGCCACGGCGAACGTGTGGCCGTGCAGGTGCATGGGGTGCCACATGTCGGTGGCGTTGATGAGGGTGAGCCGTACCCGCTCGCCGGCGCGCACCGGGTGGCGCTGGCGGACGGAGTACGGGCGGTGGTCGAAGCCCCAGTCGTACTTCTCCATCGTGCCGGTGATCCTGATGCGCATCTCACGGTCGGGACGGCGGTCGTCCAGGGCCACGGAGTCGTCCGGCCGCAGACGCCGGGCCGGGACCAGCTTCCGGTCGAGCCCGTCCGGGCGGACGTCGGCCGGGGGAACGTTCCGGCCCTTGTCGGTGCGCAGGACGGCGAGGGCCTGGCCCCGCTTGCCCTCGGCCAGGGCGACGAACGGGAAGACCCCGTCCTTGGCGGTGACGAGGACGTCGTAGCGCTCGGCCATGCCGACCAGGAGGGCGTCGGTCTCGGTGTGCCGCACCGGATAGCCGTCGGTGTGCGTGACGGTCATCGGGTGTCCGTCCAGCGCCACCCGGAACGCGGTCTCGGAACCGGCGTTGATGATGCGCAGCCGGACGCGCTCGCCGGGCCGGCACCGGAACACCGAGGGGTGCCCGGGGGTGCGGCCGTTGACCAGGTAGAGCGGGTAGTCGACGCTGCCGGCGTCCCCGTGCAGCATGCGGCTGTGCCCGTGGCGCAGCACCCGGTCGGGTCCGCCGGCCGCCGCCCGGGTGTGCGCGGCGTGCGGGGTGCCCGGCCGGCCGGGCCGGGTGCCGGCCGGCTCGGGGCCCATGGCCATGCCCTCCATCTTCATGCCCTTGGGCATGAGCTGCTTGAGCACCTCGTCGGGGTGGAGCCCTGGACGCCGTCGAGCCAGTCGTCCAGGACGACGACCCACTCCTTGTCGTAGGCCAGGGGCTCCCGGGGGTCGTCGACGATGAACGGGGCGTACAGACCGCGGTCGGGCTGCATGCCGACGTGGGAGTGGAGCAGGAACGTGCCCGGGTGCGAGACGGTGAAGCGGTAGGTGAAGTCGGTCCCGGGCGCGATGGCGTTCTGCGTCAGACCCGGGACGCCGTCCATGTCACAGCGCATGCGCACGCCGTGCGAGTGCAGGGTGGTGGTGTCCGGCAGCCGGTTGGCGAGGGTGAGACTGAGGACGTCACCGGCGGTGACGCGAACCAGCGGGCCGGGAAGCTGCTCGTGGTACGCCCACGTGCGCACCTGCCGCCCGCCCAGGTCCAGGGTGGTCTCGGCGGCCGTGAACCTGAGCATGCGCACCGGGCCGGAACCGCGTCTGCGCTCGGCGGCACGCACCTCGGGACCCGACGGTTCGACATATCCCTTCGGCCCGGGCGGAACGAAGTCCCCCTGGACGCTCGCCGCGGCGGCGGGGCCGGAACGGGGGTGGGAGCCGGAGTCGGTGCAGGCAGCCAGCAGTCCCGCGCCGGCGGCAGCGAACGGGGCTTGGAGCAGGGTACGCCGCGAAGGTGTGTGCATAAATGAAATAAGACACGTTTTGCTGTGATATGTGCGGGATCCTGGGCGGCGCGTCCGATGGAGTCGGCGCCCCCCGGCCGCGAGTGTCCTCGTCCGTTCCCGCGCGCGGGCGGCGGGCGCGCCGTGTTGCCCCGCCGGGGGCAACGGCGCGAGAGTGGGGCCACCGGACTGCTTGGGGGTGTGGACCGTGTGCGTGGGCGTCGCGGCACCGGCGGAGAACGGACATGGCCCAGGAGTTCATCAGGTACCGGGACGAAGTGGTTCCGACCTGCTGATATTTACGGGCGAGTACCCGAGCGGTACCGTTGGCGCATGCCAGCTCTCAACGTGGAGTTCACTGACCGCGAACTGGAGGACCTGCGCCAGATCGCCAAGGAGCGCGGTACGTCGATGAAGGCGCTGGTGCGCGAGGCCGCCGCCGCCGACATCGCCCGCCACCGGGCGCTCCAGGAGGGCGCGGAGGCGTTCCGGAGCTTCTTCACCGCTCACGCCGAGGAGTTCGCGGCCGCGTTCCCCGACGACGAACCCCCGGCCAAGGGCGAGGCCGCCTGAGCGATGTCATCCGTCATCCACATAGACGTCCCCTGGCTGCTCCAGCGCCACGAGGAGGTCCTGCCGGACCAGCCCACGGTCGACGACTTCTCCGCGCTGGTCGCGGCCGTCGCCCGGCACCGGGTCGACCCGCCCCGGCTGGGCGTGGACTCCGACCCCGCCTGGCGGGCCGCCGCCCTGCTGCACACCCTCGCCGTGCTCAAGCCGCTGCCCTCGGCCAACGCCCGTTTCGCGTGCGCGACCGCGGTGGCCTACATGTTCGTCAGCGGCACCGGCATCGACGCGCCCTACGGCGCCCTTGTCGACCTCGCCCGCGACCTGATCTCCGGCAAGACGGACGTGTACGGCGCTGCCGACCGGCTGCGTTCCTGGCAGATCTGAGACGGCCCCGGGCCGGCGGGGGAAGCCGCCGGGGCCGCCGGCCGGGGACGCCCGCACGGAACGGGGCCGTCGGCCGAGGGCAGTGGAACGGGGCCGGCGGCCCGTTTCGCGGGGGAGAGCTGCCGTCCCGCCGCGCGGCCTTCCGAGGGGCCGGACCCAGTGCACCACCCGGCCGCGCGCCCCGGGAGCGTGCGTGGCCGTGCCGGTGCGGGCGCGGCGTTCGCACGGGGCGCGCGGAAACCGGAAAGGGACGGGGAGACCCGCCCCGGCGGCACCCCTCCGGCTCCGTCGCAAAGGCCGCCGATGTCGCGCGAATGCCTTGTTCCGTGTGTGGAGGTTGTGCAAGGGTTGAAACACGGTGCGGGGGGTAATCGCCAGGATTCTCAGGGCAGTTGGGAACCGGGCCGGTCAGGCACCGGTGAATTCCCGCTCCCCGCGCGCGTATCCGGCGATCGGCAATCGACGCACCACACCCATCAAAGGATTCCGCTCAGTGCCCACCCCCCACCCCCCTCGTCCGCCCTATCCGCCGCCGGGCGGGGACCCCGGCGAGTCCGACGAGTTCCTCGCCGCCCCGCTGCGGGCCGGTTCCGACGCGGAGGCCTCCCGGTCCACCGCGCTGCTGATGGCCCGCCACTGGCCGGCCGTGCACGACTACGCGGTCGTCTGCCTGGCCACGCCGGGCCCGCTCGCCCACATGGTCACCGGCGCCGCCTTCCACCGGACCCTCGCCCGGCTCGCGCTCGGCGAGTCCGCCGAGGCCGTCCGGCCCCGCCTGCTGGTGGCCGTCCGGGACACGGTCCTCAACTGGTCCTGCGAGGACGGGATCACCGCCGTACTGCCGGCCCTGCGAAAACCCGCCGGGGCCGCGGTATGCGCACCGCGAAGACCCTGATACCGGAAAACCGGACCCTTTCCGAACGTTCTTTCCAGAGCCTTCCGCGACTCGAACAGACGTTGCTGTGGCACATCGAGGTCGAGGCCGAACCGATAAACATCCCCGCCGCTCTGCTCGGACTGGACACCGACAGCGCGGCGGCGGCACTCGGACAGGCCCGGGAGAAATTCCGGGAAGGCTGTGTCCGGGCCCACCGGGAACTCGCGCCGAGCTCCGAATGCCGCCACTACAACCGCCTTCTGGACGTACCGATCCGCCGGGGCGGCGCCCTGCTCCCGGACGTCCGGCAGCACCTCGACGGCTGCCCGTACTGCCGGCACGCCGCCGAGCAGCTGGGCCGCGTCGACGGCGGCCTCGGCGTACTGCTGGCCGAGGCGGTGCTCGGCTGGGGCGCCCGGCGGTACCTGGAGTCGCGCCCCGGCCGGAGCGGAGCCGCCCGGGCCCGCGGGGTCTCGCCGGCCCCCGGCGGACGGGGACGCGGCGGCCGGCGCGGGCCGCTGGACGGGGTGCCGGCGCGGGCGTCCGGCGGACGCCGCAGACGCGGCAGGGCGTCCGGGCCGTTCGGCGCGGTCCTGGGCGCCCCGGCCGGATGGCCGGCCAGGACGCTGCTCGTGGGGGTCGGGGTCGCCTCGGCCGTGCTGCTCGCGACCGTCGTCGCCCTCAGCGCCTGGCCCGACGGCGGCGACCACACGGCGCCGGTCGCCTCCGACGCGGGCCCCGGTGGCGTACGGCCCCCGACCGGCCCCGCCACCTCACCCGGCACGGCGGGCCTGCCCACGGCCGGCCGGACCGCCCGGCTGCGCAACGCCGCCACCGGTCTGTGCCTGGACGTCCGGGGTGAGGTCAGGGCGGGCGCGAGCGTGGTGCTCGCGGCCTGCGCGGCGGCGCCGCGGCAGCAGTGGATCTACGAGGCCGACGGTCTGCTGCGCAGCGCGGCCGTCCCCCGGCTGTGCCTGGACTCGCACGCCGACGCGGGCGTCGTCATCCTCGGCCGCTGCGCCGGCGCGCAGGCGCGGCGGGGCGACGACGTGCGCTACGACCTCACCGCGCGCGGTGAGTTGCCGCCGCGCTGGGACCGCACCCTCGCCCTCGCGCCGGCCGGGGACCGGGCGGGCGCCGACGTCGTCGTCAAGGTCCGCGACGGCTCCGCCGCCCAGCGCTGGCGCGGCGACGCCCCGGCCGCGAGCCCGGGCTCCCTGTCGGTCGCCGGCGGCGACGGATCCGCCGGGTCCGGCGCGGCGCCGTCCGACGGACGGGCGGCGCGACCCGTGCGGCAGGTTCCGGCCCGGGCGGCCACGGCGCCGGGAACGGTCCCGTAGGGAATCCGGCCCGTCCCGCCGCCGGCCGGCGGCGGGACGCGAACGGTCAGACGGCCGACTCGACGAGGTCGTCCCGCGTGACCGTCGCGGGCGTGGCGTGGCCGGACAGGGCCAGGGTGAGGTCCAGTTCGGCGAGGACGCAGCGGACGACGTGCTCGACGCCCGCCTGCCCGTCCAGGCCGAGGCCGTAGACGTAGGGCCGGCCGAGCAGCACCGCCCGCGCGCCCAGGGCGAGTGCCTTGAACACGTCGTCGCCGGTGCGCACCCCGCTGTCGAAGAGCACGCTCAGCCGGTCTCCCACCGCGTCCGCGATCCCGGGCAGCGCGTCGGCCGCCGCGATCGAACCCGCCACCTGCCGGCCGCCGTGGTTGGAGACCACCACGCCGTCCATCCCGGCGTCCGCGGCGAGCCGGGCGTCGTCCGGGTGCAGGACGCCCTTGACGACGATCGGCCCGTCCCAGTGCTCGCGCAGGTAGCCCAGGTCGGGCCAGGTGTGGCCGGCGTCGCCGAACAGGCCGAGGAAGTGCAGCACCGCGGCGTTCGGGTCCTCGTGGACGGGCTTGGCGAGGCCCGCCCGGAAGGCCGGGTCGGTGAAGTAGTTGGCGGTGCCCACCCCGTGCAGGAACGGCAGGTACGCCTGGTCCAGATCGCGGGGGCGCCAGGCCAGCAGCGGGGTGTCGAGGGTGACGACGAGCACCGAGAACCCCGCGTCCTTCGCGCGGGCCAGGAAACTGCGCGTCACCTCGCGGTCCTTGCCCCAGTAGAGCTGGAACCAGCGCTCGGCGTCCCCCATGGCCTCCGCCACCTCTTCGAGCGGCGTGCTAGACGCCGAGGACAGGACGAACGGCACGCCCTGCGCTGCTGCGGCCCGCGCGGCGGCCGTCTCGGCCTCCGGGTGCATGATCGACAGCACGCCGACCGGGGCGAGGGCCAGCGGCGTCGGCAGCGTGCGGCCCAGTACCTCGGTTGTCAGGTCGCGCTCCTGGACGTCGCGCAGCATGCGCGGCACGATCCGGCGCCGGGCCAGGGCCGCCCGGTTGGCGCGCGCGGTGCCGCCGTCCCCGCGCTGCCGGCGACGTAGCCCACCGGCCCCGGCCCGAGCCGGTGTTCGGCGAGCTCCTCCAGCCGGGTCGGATCGGTGGGCAGCCGGGGCACGGCACCCGTCATCCCGTTGAGGTAGATCTCGTACTGGAAGTCCGCCCAGTGCTTGGCCATCCGCCCCTCCCAAGGCTTGCCGCGCTCGCCGCCGCGTCAGCGCGTGCCGACGATACTCGCGGGCAGACCGGGGCGGTTCCACCGGGAAGGCCCTGGCCGCGGCGGCGTCACGCGCTTCCCTGGACGCTCCATGAACGTGAGAAGTCGTGAAGGGGTCGTGAAGGGCTCGCGGTGGGGCGGGGGCGTCATGTTTCAGGCCGATTAACGAGACGGTGTTTTTCGGCCATTCGACCGGTCACCGCGATCAAGAACCGCTCAGTTGTGCGGTCGAAGCGTTCAGTTTCCGTGACTTCACGCCACTGTTTCAACACGCAATGTTACCGAAAGCTGTGGGTGGGATGTGTGTTTCGCCGACGGACTCGGCAGAGTGGCGCTCGCCGCTCCGGCGCCGACCGGGCCGGAGGGCAACCGTCTACTCGAGCGGAAGGATGCACACAATGCGGAACACCGCGCGCTGGGCAGCGATCATCGGCCTCACGGCCGCCGTATGCGGACCCCTGACCGGGGCCGCCCTCGCTGCACCGGGCGCCGCCCCGTCGTCGCTCTACGCCCCTCGGCGCTGGTGCTGACCACCGGCCACGGCGAGACCGCGGCCGCGGCCACCCCCGAGCGCGCCGTCACCCTGAACTGCGCCCCGACGGCCTCCGGCACCCACCCGGCGGCGATCGACGCCTGTGCCGAACTGCGTGCCGCCGGCGGCGACCTCTCGGCCCTGAAGGGCCGCGACGACGTGCGGTGCACCAAGCTCTACGACCCCGTCGTCGTCACGGTCCAGGGTGTCTGGCAGGGCAAGCGCGTCGCATACGAGCGCACCTTCGGCAACTCCTGCGTGCGGGACGCCATGAGCAGCAGCGTCTTCGCGTTCTAGACCGGGATCGTACGGTTTCCGCGACGCCGGATCAGGCTCGCAACTGGGGAGTGCGGCCCCTGGAGCGGGAACCTGCGATCTCGCACCGGGACCGACGGGCGGAGTGGGGCCGCCCGCCGGACTCCCGGGCACACAGCCGCTCCCCGGAAAAGGCCCGTGGGGGCCTCTCCGGGGAGCGGCGAAAAACGACCGGTATCGAAAAACAACCGGTTTCAACTGAAGATTGGACGTCACGCCTTGCGCCGGTGACTCGTGTCGCACCAGGGGTAGGTGCGACTGCGCCGGCAGGTGCACAGGGCCACCCGGAAGCGGTCGGAGGAGACCGTGGTGCCATCCTCCAGTTCGATCTCCACCGGGCCCTCCATCAGGAGCGGCCCGCGCCGCTGCATCCGGATCCGGCGGGGCCGTTCAGCAGGCTCGTTCGGCACGGATCACCACCAGCTCCTCCTTGTCGTCGGCGGCCGTGAGCAGACCGCTCCGGCGCAGCCAGTCCTTCCGGGAGCGCAGCACCGGACCGAAGTCGATCCAGCGGCGCCGCACGACGGCGGCCTTCAGATCCGCCGCGCGCAGCAGTTCCAGGGTCCGCTCCGGGCCGCTCAGCGCCGAGTGGACCAGCAGCAGCACCCCGCCGGGCCGCAGCAGCCCGGGCGCCTCCCGGCAGATCCGGTCCAGCAGCAGCCGCCCGTCGTGGCCCGCGTCCCAGGCCCGCGACCGGCCGTGCGGCTCGCGTCCGGTGCCCGGCGCCGGCACGTACGGCGGGTTGGCCAGGATGAGGTCGTACGTGCCGTCCGCGACCGGGACGAAGAGGTTGCCGCGCCGGATCCGCACCGGCAGCCGGGTCAGCCACGCGTTCAGCCGCGCCGTCCACACCGCCCGCCGGGACACGTCCACCGCGGTCACCTCGGCGCCGTGCCGGGCGGCCGCCAGGGCCAGCGCACCGCTTCCGGTGCCCACGTCCAGCACCCGCGAGCCGGGGGCCGGTGCCTCTTCGTCCAGTGCCTCGGCCAGCAAGGCGGTGTCGTCCTGAGGGGCGTACACGCCCGGAAGTACCCATGCTGTCACGGAGCACTGAGTACCCCGGCGATCAGGATGTATGGGCCAGTTCTTGGGCATCAGCCGCGAACGGGACACGGAGCGACGACCGTCCCGCGCGCCACTCGCCGAGCAGCCGCCGAGCCAGCCGCCCCTCCAGGAACTCGGTGGCGTCGACACCGAAGGCGATGTCGTCCGCGAGACCGGGTTCCTCCGCGAGCAGCCCGCCGATCACATCGTGGCGGACGACCTGCTCGTGCACCGCGTCCGCCTCGACGTGCTCGTCGTAGAAGAACTCGGCGGCCGGCCCGGCACCGGTACGGCGCATCGCCTCGGCCAGCCGGCGGGAACCCGGCGAGGAGGTGATCTCCACGTCCGCGAAGTGGCCCACCAGGGCCCCGCGCAGCCGCCGGTGCAGCCCGAACAGGGACATCAGGTTGACGACGGCGAGCATCTCGGCGCAGGCCGCGTCCAGGTGGCGCCCGTACGAGGTGTCCAGGCCGAGGTCCGTCATCAGGTCGGCGAACAGCTTCGCGTGCATCCGCTCGGCCCGGCCCGCGCCGAACTCGTCGAACTCCACCGCCGCCATCGCCGCCTTGGCCCGGCCCCACAGCCGGGGCAGCACCCAGGCGTGCGGGTCGGCCTCCTTCAGGTGGTAGAGGGAACGCTGCGCCGCGTACTCGCGCAGATGCCACAGCTCGCCCTCGGCACACAGGAAGTGCGTGACGCCCGTGCCCTCGGCCGGCTCCACCAGGAGGGCCTCCAGGGCCTCGTCGAGGCTGTCGTGGGCCGGCGTGTCGGAGCGCAGCGCGGACAGGAAGCGGTCCTCCAGCGCGCCCCGCAGCGCGAGCAGTCCGGGATCCCACTCGAGTTCCGGGCGGACCCCGGCGAAGCCCCGGTAGTGCAGTTCGTAGCACAGGTACAGGGAGAGCTGGAGATCGTCGCCGTAGGGATCGGCCGCCCCGGCGCCGCGGGCGTCGGGCAGCGGGCCGGTGCCGCGCAGAAACGCGGTGACCGCGGCGGAGAGGGGCCCGCGCGGCGCGGGCAGCTCGGGTCCTCGCAGGTGGTGGTTCATGACGGCCGGGTACCCGGGCGGGGCGAAAGCACCGGCGGCCGCGCTCCCGGCCGGCCGGCCGGCCGACGCCTCCCCCCCGGCCCGTGTCGCCCCGGCCCGTGTCCCGCCGGCGGCCGCCCGGCCGGCACGGCCCGCTCAGTCCCCCTCGGACCGCTCCTGCGCTCCGGTGTTCGGGGTGACGGCGTCAGCCGCCTCGCCCCGGCTCCTCTCGTCCTCGCCGTGCGTCTCGGCCTCCTCCACCTCTCGGAGCACCTCCTCCAGGGCAGTCCCGGGCCGTTCCTCGTGATCGTTCGCGCCGGTCATGGCGTCTCCTCCCGCGGTGTCGTGGTGATCCACCCCGGGTTACCCCGCCGGCGTCCTCCCAAGCGCCCCCACGGGCACGTCGTCCGCCCACCGGTCCGGGCGGGCGGGTAGCCTCGACGCGCGGAGGGGGGCCCGCACCGTGGAGGGACCGATCACCATGCCCGCCGACCTCACCGGCACCTTCCTGACGCTGGACGACGGCCGCCCGGCCGTCCGGTTCGGCCGCGCCTACGACCTGCCGGCGGACCGCGTCTGGCGGCTGCTCACCGACCCCGGCGAACTCGCCGGCTGGTTCCCCTCGCGCGCCGAGATGGACCTGCGTCCAGGCGGCGCCATCCGGTTCAGCGGCGACCCGAACATGCCGGAGTCCACCGGCACGGTGCTCGCCGCCGACCCGCCCCGGCACCTCTCCTTCGAGTGGGGCGGCGACGAACTCCGCTTCGACCTGGACCCGGCGGACGGCGGGCGCACCCGGCTCACGCTCACCGACGTGCTCGCCGCGGAGAACACCGCCGCGCGCAACGGCGCCGGCTGGGAGGTGTGCCTGGCCGCCCTCGACGCGAGGGCGCGCGGCGGGCGCCCCGCGGGACCGCACGCCGGGGCGGGCCCGGCCTGGCGGGAGTTCTACGACGGCTACGTCGCGGCGGGAGTGCCCTCGGGCGCGCCGGTCCCGGGCCTGGACTGACCGCTGCGCACGGGCCGGCCCCCGGCCTACGCGAGCTGCCTGCGCACCAGTTCGTGCAGCCTGCCCCCGGTGTCGGCGAGCAGTTCGGCGGGCGGCCCCTGCTGGATCACCCGGCCCTCCTCCATCACGATCACCCGGTCTGCGTCCAGCACCGTCGACAGGCGGTGCGCGATGACGATCCGGGTGGCGTTCAGCTTGCGGGTGCTGTCGATGACCGTGCGCTGGGTGTCGTTGTCCAGGGCGCTGGTCGCCTCGTCGAAGAAGAGGATCCGCGGACGCCGGATCAGCGCCTGGGCGATCATCAGCCGCTGCCGCTGGCCACCGGAGATCGCGCCGTTGCCGGCCACGATCGTGTGCAGGCCCATCGGCATCCGCTTGATGTCCTCCGCGAGGCCCGCCAGCTCGGCGGCCGCCATCGCCTCCTCCGGCGTGTACGGCTCGGTGCCGCAGATGACGTCCAGGATGGAACCGGTGAACGGCTGCGCGTGCTGGAGCACCACACCGCACTGGCGGCGCACGGCCGACTGGTCCAGGGCCGCCAGGTCCTGGCCGTCGTACAGGACGCTGCCCGAGACCGGCCGGTCGAAGCCGATGAGCAGCCGCAGCAGCGTGGACTTGCCGCAGCCGCTCGGACCGACGACCGCCACGAACTCGCCCGGGCGGACGGCGAAGGAGACGTCGTCGAGGACGAGCGGGCCGTCGTCGGCGTACCGGAACGACAGCCGGCGGGCCTCGACGGCGCCCGACAGCGGACCGGGGCGGGTGCTCGCGGTGCGTACCTCGGGCGTGGCGTCCAGCACCGGCCTGATCTCCTCGAACAGCGGCAGCGCCGCCACCGCGGAGACGAAGGAACCGGTGAGCTGGGTGACCGAGGTCAGCACCATCGTCACCGAGGTGCTGAAGGTGAGGAACGCCGCCGCCGACATCGAGCCCCTCGCCGGTCCCGCCAGCAGCATGAACATCAGCAGCGTGCACACCGGCAGGTAGACCGCGCCCAGCACCGAGGTGAGGTTCTTGATCCGGCCCACCTTCTGCTGGAGTTCCCGGCTGTGCGCGAACTGGCGCGCCCAGGCGGCGTACGCGTAGTTCTCCGCCGCCGCCACCCGCAGTTTGGGCAGGCCGCGCAGGGTCTGGAAGGCCTGGTTGTTCAGCTTGTTGCCGAGCACCACCAGGCGCCGCTGCCAGCGCACCTGCCACAGGCCGAGCCCCAGGAAGACCGCCGCGATGACGACGAGCATGCCGATCGCCGCCATGGCCATCGGCGCGCTGTACCAGAACAGCAGCCCCAGGTTCATCGCGCCGACCGTCACCGACTGCGCGACCACCGGGCCGGTACCGGCCAGCAGCCGGCGGATCGCGCTGATGCCCATGGCGGCACTGGCGAGTTCGCCGGTGGAGCGCTGGGTGAAGAACCGGGTGGGCAGCCGCAGCAGCCGGTCCCAGACGGCCGGCTGCAGCGCCGACTCGATACGGCCCTCCATGCGCAGGATGGTCAGGTTCTCCAGCAGCGTGAACGCCGCCGACACCACCCCGCTCACCATCACCGCCAGGCACACCTGCACGATCAGACCCGTCTGGGCCTTCGGCACGTACTCGCCGAGCACCTTGCCGGTGGCGATCGGCACCAGCGCGCCGATGGCGACCGTCACCAGCCCGGCGAGCATCAGGTTGCCCAGATCGCCACGCGTGCCGCGCAGGCTGAAGCGCAGCAGCCCGAGCGGCCCGAGCCGCCGCTCGGGCAGCGGCCGGTAGAACATCACCGCGCGGGGCTCGAACTCCTCGGCGTTCGCCTTCTCCACCGGCGTCTCGCGTCCGGTGCCCGGATGCACGGCCACATAGCCGCCGCGCCGCCACAGCAACGCCACCGGCGCCCCGGACAGTGCCCGGTGCCCCACCAGCGGACCCACGTTCTCCCGCCACCACCGGCCGTCCAGACGGACCGCGCGGGTGCGCACCCGGGAGGCGAGCGCCACCCGTTCGACCGGGTCGAGGCGCTCGCTCTCGGTGCCGCTCTGCGCGGGCGCGGCCAGCTCGATGCCGGCCGCCTCGGCGACCAGCTTGCAGGCCGCGTAGCCGGCGTCGGCGTCGGCGGCCGTCGCGGGACGGGCCGAGCGCCTGCCGATGGAGGCCAGCAGCGTCCGGTCGGCCTGGGCGCGGACCGCCTCACCGGCCTTGATCCCGGCCGCCGTACGCGTCTCGTGGGTGCGCTCCAGCTGTTCGATCCACCGGTCCAGCGCCGTCAGCAGCCGGTACTGCTGATCGACCATGCTCTGCCACAGCGCCGGGTCCATCAGCAGATCGGCGGCGGCCTCGGCGCCGTACACCGAGCCGTACTGCACGCTGCCCGGCGGCACCTGCATCCAGAACACGTCGTCGTCCGCGGGCGCGGCGGTACGCTCCTCGGCCATCGGCGCCTGGAAGAGGACGGACAGACCGCGGCCCACGCCGAGGGCGAGGGCGTACTCCAGCGGGCTGGTCGTGGGCGGCACGTACTGCGGGTTGCCGTACTCGTCGTACGACCAGGTCTGGGTGTGGGCGGGCTGGTACAGCTCACGCAGGTTGACGCGGTGCAGCACGCAGTCCCGCACCGGGCGGGCCACCAGCGTGTGCTGGGGCCCGGCGACCGGGCCGAGCAGCAGCGCGCCCGCCTCGAGACGGCCCAGGTGGTGCCAGTGGCCCTGCTGCTCGGCGTCCACCGCGAACAGGTCGAGCGCGCCGGCCGCGACCAGCCACAGCACCTGCGGCCCTTCGAGGTCCACGCGGCTGAAACCGGCGCAGTCGATCCGCGTGCCCAGCGAACCGAGCGCGCCGAGGACGAGGTCGCCTTCGTGCACGGACGTCATCTCACCGCTCCCTGACCAGCGCGGCGTACGCGCCACCGCGCGCCACCAGCTCCTCGTGCCGCCCGCGCTCCACGACCGTGCCGTGCTCCAGTACGACGATCTCGTCGCTGTCGCGGACCGTGCTCAGCCGGTGGGCGATCACCACGCAGGCGCAGCCGCGCCGGCGCAGGTTGTCCATCACGACCAGCTCGGTCTCCGCGTCCAGCGCGCTGGTCACCTCGTCCAGCACCAGGATGCTCGGCCGGCGCACCAGGGCCCGGGCGATCTCCAGTCGCTGCCGCTGCCCGCCGGAGAAGTTCCGGCCGTCCTGCTCGACCGTGCTGTGGATACCGCCGGGCCGGCGTGCCACCACGTCGTACAGGGCCGCGTCCTTCAGCGCCTCGATCACCGCCTCGTCGGGGATCGACGGGTCCCACAGGGCCACGTTGTCGCGGATCGAGCCCTCGAACAGGAAAACGTCCTGGTCGACGAAGGACACCGAGGCGGCGAGCGCGCCGCGCGGGATGTCCTCCAGCCGGCGGCCGTCGATGCGGATCACTCCGTCCCACGGTGTGTACAGGCCCGAGATCAGCCGGGACACCGTCGACTTGCCGCTGCCCGAGCCGCCGACCAGCGCCACCTGCCGGCCCGGGCCCACGGTCAGGTCGAACCCGGTCAGCAGCGGCTGGTCCAGGGGGCTGTAGCCGAAGGTGACGTTCTCCAGCTCGATGTGCCCGTGCAGCCGGCGGGTGGAGTCGCCCGAGCCGGGCCGCGCGTAGAGCGGGTCGGCCTGGAAGTTCTCCACGTCCTTCAGCCGGGCCACGTCGGCGGCGAAGTCCTGGATGCGCCCCGCCACGCCGTTGAGCCGGGTCAGCGGCGCGGTGAACCGGGTGACCAGCGCCTGGAAGGCGACCAGCAGACCGACCGAGATGTGTCCCTCGACCGCCCGCATGCCGCCGATCCAGAGGATCAGCGCGCTGTTGAGCGTGGCGAGCGTCGGCGCGACCACGCCCAGCCAGGCGCTCGGCACGCCGAGCCGCTGCTGCTCCTCCAGCGTGGTGGCGTGCTGTCCGGCCCACTTGCGGAAGTAGCCGTCCTCGCCGCCGGTCGCCTTCATCGTCTCGATGAGCTGCAGCCCGGAGTACGAGGTGTTGGTGAGCCGGGCGGTGTCCGCGCGCAGCTTCGCCGTCCGGGTCGCCCGCAGCCGCACCACCAGCCGCATCGCCACCACGTTCAGCAGGGCCACGCCGATGCCGACGAAAGTCAGTTGCGGGTCGTAGGTGTACAGCAGCACGGCGTACAGCACGACCACGATGGCGTCCACACCGGCCGCCGCCAGGTCGCGGGCCAGGGTCTCGGCCACCTGGTCGTTGGACTGCAGCCGCTGCACCAGGTCGGCAGGGGAGCGCTGGGAGAAGAAGGTGACGGGCAGCCGCAGCAGATGGCGCAGGAAACGGGCGCTGGAGAGGGTGGAGGAGATGATCCGGCCGTGCAGCAAATTGGCCTGCTGGAGCCAGGTCAGCACCAGGGTGAGCGCGACGCAGGTGGCCATCGAGGCGAACAGCACGCCGAGCAGCGAGGTCTGGCCGCCGATGAGGAACATGTCGATATAGGTACGGCTGAGCGCGGGCACCGCCGCGCCCACCGCCACCAGCAGCAGGCTGGCCAGCACGGCGGCCGGCAGGGTGCCGGCCGTGCCGCGCAGCCGGGCCGGCATCGCGCCGAGCACGCCCGGGCGGCGGCCGCCCCTGGCGAAGTCGTCGCCCGGCTCCATCACCAGCACCACACCGGTGAAGCTGCCGTCGAACTCCTCCATCGGCACGAACCGGCGGCCCTTGGCGGGGTCGTTGATGTACACCCCGCGGCGGCCGAAGCGGCGGCCCATGCCGTCGTAGACGACGTAGTGGTTGAACTCCCAGAAGAGGACGGCCGGCGCCTTCACCTCGGCGAGCGCCGCCAGGTCCATCTGCATGCCCTTGGCCGTCAGCCCGTAACCGCGGGCCGCCTTCAGCAGGTTGCTGGCGCGCGAGCCGTCGCGGGAGACGCCGCAGGCGATGCGCAGCTCCTCCAGCGGGACGTGCCGGCCGTAGTGGCCGAGCACCATGGCGAGGGAGGCGGCGCCGCACTCGACGGCCTCCATCTGGAGCACGGTGGGCGTACGCACCGTGCCGGCGCTCGACTTGGGGACCGGCCTGCGGGCCGGGGCGGCCCGTCTGCGGCCGCGGGTTTCCGTCTGCGTGGTCACGGGAGCAGCCAATCGACGGGACGCTGGTCGGCCAGCTTGATCGAACCGGAGGCGAGCGTCATGGAGTCGAGCCGGTACGGCGGACCCTCGGCGGACGACCAGCGGTAACCGCTCTTCGCCGACGCCGACCTGTCCAGCGCGACCAGCACCGCCACCGGGCGGCCCTTCCGGGTGAACTGCTCGCCCAGCTGGCTGTCGCCGAGGAACGCGGCGATCGACTGAGGGGACTGCGCGGCGCGGTCCACCGTCTTCACGTGCCCGCGCAGCACGCCGTACCGCTGTGCCGGTACGGAGGACACGGTCAGGTCGACCGGGGCGTGCGCCGGGATGGCGGCCGCGTTCTCGGCGGGGACGTACACGGTCGCGTACAGCGGGTCCGAGGCGTGGGCGACCTTCTCGACGGAGGCCACGTTGGCGCCGGTCTGGACGATCTGCCCGATGGTGGCGGCGAGCGCGGTGATCCGGCCCGCGGCGACGGTGCGCACCACCGTCTCGCCCTGGCCCGTGCGGACCTTGAGGACGGGCGCGCCGGCCGGCAGCCGCTCACCCTGCTCGGCGAGCACGGCCGTGACCTGCCCGGCCACGGGGCTCTGCAGCAGGTAGCTGCCCTGCCCGTGGGTCAGGACGGCCTGCGCGCCGACGGTGGAGGCGACCGATCCGGTCACCGCCCACACGGAGGCCGCCGCCATGACGACGACGGTGACGCCGAGCGCGAGCCAGCCCTGGGGACGGGCCAGCCGCACCGGAAGGTCCAGCTCCTCCGGCGACTGGAGCTTGGCGAGGGCCTGTTGGCGGAACTGCACGGAACTTCCCTCACCCGAGGAGAGACATCGTTACGACAAGACCGCGGGTGCCGCGGCCGGACCGTCGGTCCGGTGCGGGCACCCGAGAGTCCCGGAGCCGGGGGCGGCTCCGGGACTTCGGTTACACCGAGGTGCGATCAGAGACCGGCGACGAGGCCGGTGACCGGGGCGGTGTTCAGGCCGGTGACACCCTCGACGGTGCCGACGGCGGTGTCCACCAGGCCGGCGACGGGGGCAACGCCGTTCACGGCACCGGTCACGGTGTTGAGGGCGTTCAGGGACAGACCGCCGGAGACGTTGTCCAGCTCGGCGTCCGAGATCTCGACGGTCTCAACCTGGGGGGTGGAGTTCATGGTGGAACTTCCCTTCGTATGGATATTCATAAGGGGGGAAGCGGCCCCTCTGGGGACAGACGGACGGCCGCGACCGCGGGCTGCGAACCCCCGTTTCCGGAAGCCCGGGGAATGCCCGCGATGCGAAGGATCAAAGCACGCCCGCAGCCCTGGCTTCCAATCAAACAGGCCTCTCACCTGGGCACTTGGCGCGCCAAGGGGCTCAACGGTGCAGGTTTGCGCACGCCGTGTCGGCCACTCCTTCACATGCCGCACGGCATCGGCGCGGCCATGTCCTTGCCCGCCGGGCGGCGAATCCGGCACTCCGCGCCAAAGGCGTACTGGGGGCGCGCGGATGTGCAGATACGGCGGCGGCGGTGACGCGCTTGGGCGGTCGATGTGCAGATTCCCTGAAGCAGGGATTCCGGTACGTGTACGGAACCGACCGTTACCGTCCGCTCACCGAGCGTGCCGGTTCGAAGGCGTGCGGAGTGCCGGTCGGAGGACCTACGGACCGTCAGCCCAGCAGCGCGTAGACCGTGCTCGCCCGGGCGGCGAGCTCGCCCGACTCCGCGTCGCACAGGGTGATGTCGGCGAACGCCGTCCGCCGGCCCAGCTTGGTGAGCACCGCCTCGATCCGGACGTCCGACCCGGTCACCGCGCGCTGGAAGGACGTCGACTGCTGCACCGTCGTCATCGGCACGAAGCCGCCGCGCGCGGCCGAGACCGCGATCACCGTGGCCGTGTCGGCCGCCGCCATCAGAGCCTGCCCCGACAGCCCGCCGCCCTCCCGGGCCAGCCGCTGCGACCAGGGCAGCCGCAGCACCGCGCGGTCCTCGCCCAAGGACTCCACCGCCAGACCCAGTTCGAGGACCCAGGGGGCGAAGCAGGTGGAGAGGATCTTGTCGGCTCCGGCAATGGTCAGCGTCATGGGGGCGATTGTTCCCGGTCCGGCACCGGGACACGCGCGACGCGGCCGATTCGCCGCCGTGGCGGGGGAGTCGGCAACCGGAATTGAACGCACCGCGTGACCCGCCCGTACCTGTAGCCATCCAGGCGCCCCGAACGAACGACTGCCCGACTGCGGCAGACCCCCGTCCCCAGGAGGTCGAGAAGTTTGAGTCACAAGCGAATGCCCAAGCGCAAGGCCGCGATAGCGGTGGGCGGTGTCGCGGCGCTCGGCGCGGCGGCCCTCCTGCTGCCCAACGCCAACGCTTCCCAGGACAAGGCCTCGCGTGCCGCCGGCACCGCCAGGACTCTCAAGGCCGCGGACGCCTCGGATCTCGCCGCGCAGCTGCAGAAGGCGCTCGGCGACGCCCTCGCCGGGTCCTACTACGACAGCTCCAAGCAGCAGCTCGTCGTCAACGTGGTCAGCGGCGACAAGAACGTGATCGTGCAGGCGGAGAAGGCAGGCGCCGCCGTGCGCCAGGTCGACAACAGCACCGCCGAACTGGAGTCCGCCGCCAGGACCCTGAAGAGCAGGGCCACCGTCCCGGGTACCGCCTGGGCCGTCGACCCGCGCACCAACAAGGTCGTGGTCACCGCCGACTCCACCGTCACCGGCGCCAAGTGGGACCGGGTCCAGTCGACCGTGCGCGGTCTCGGCTCCGGCATGGCCACCCTGAAGAGGTCCTCGGGCTCCTTCAAGACCTTCGTCTCGGGCGGCGACGCCATCTTCTCCCAGGTGCAGGGCGGCAACGTGCGCTGCTCCCTCGGCTTCAACGTCACCGCGTCGGACGGCAGCCCCGCCTTCCTGACGGCCGGTCACTGCGGGGTGGCGGCCAAGCAGTGGTCCGACTCCCAGAACGGGCAGCCCATCGCCACCGTGGACCAGGCCACCTTCCCCGGCGAGGGCGACTTCTCGCTCGTCAAGTACGACGACCCCAACACCCAGGCGCCCAGCGAGGTCAACGCGGGCAACGGCCAGACCGTGCAGATCAACCAGGCGGCGGACGCGACGGTCGGTCAGACCGTGTTCCGGATGGGCTCCACCACCGGCCTGCACAACGGCCAGGTGACCGGCCTCGACGCCACCGTCAACTTCCAGAGCGAGACCGACCCGAACGGCGTCGACACCGTCACCGGCCTCATCCAGACCAACGTCTGCGCCGAGGCGGGCGACAGCGGCGGCTCCCTGTTCACTCAGGACGGCGGCGCGGTCGGCCTCACCTCCGGCGGCAGCGGTGACTGCACCAGCGGCGGCGAGACCTTCTTCCAGCCGGTCACCGCGGCCCTGCAGGCCACCGGCGCCACCCTCGGCGACGGCGGGAACGGCGCCGGCGGCCAGGCGGGCGCGGGGGACCAGGCGGGTGCCGGTGACCAGGCGGGTGCCGGCGCGGGCGATCAGGCCGGTGCCGGTGCCGGTGCCGGTGACCAGGCCGGTGCCGGCGACGGTTCGGGTGCCGGTGACCAGGCGGGCGGCGACCAGATCGGCGGCGGTGCCGACCCGTCGGCCACGGCGGGCGGCGACCAGAGCGGCACGGGCGAGGGCACCGGCACCGGTGCCGGCGACCAGTCGGGCGCTGGCGACGCGGCGTCCTCCGCCGACGGATCCCACTGACCCGCACCGGGCCCCACTGACCCGCACCGGGTCGCACCGACCCGCACCAGGTCCCACCGAGCCGTAACGGGACCACCGGGAAGCACCACTGCTCCCTGACCGGCCCACAGCGGTTTCGGCCGGCCGGGGAAGGTCCGGTCCTCCGGCGGGAGGGCCGGACCACGGGCGTCACGGCACCCGGGACCCGGCCGCCGGTACGGCACCGGAGACGCGGCCGCCGCCACCGCACCGGGGACGTGGCGGCGACGGCACTCGGGACCCGGCCGCCGCGGCACGGCGGCCCGCCGCTCAGCCGCAGTCGTGCGCCCTGAGCAGCAGCACCGCCACGTCGTCCACCCGTTCCTGCGCCGCCGCGCTGTGCCGCACCAGTTCGTCGGCCAGCTCCTCCAACGGCCGGCCGCCCACCTCGCCGAGCAGCGCGCCCAGGTCGACCAGGGAGTCCTCGATGTCCACGCCGGGCGACTCCACCAGGCCGTCCGTGTACAGCGCGAGGACCGAGCCCGGCGTCAGGGACACCTCGGTCGTCGGGTACGTGGCGGAGGCGTCGATGCCCAGCAGCGGGCCGCCGGCCAGGTCCAGCACCCGCACCCGGCCGTCCGGGCGTCTGAGCAGGGGCGGCGGATGCCCGGCGCGGGCCATCACGGCCCGGCCCCGGGCCGGATCCAGACTCAGGTACAGGCAGCTCGCGAACAGTTCGGCGCCGAGGTCGATCAGCAGCCGGTTGGTGCTGCTCATCACCTCCTCCGGCGGCTGCCCCACCGTGGTGTAGGCGCGCACCCCGGTGCGGATCTGCCCCATCAGCGCCGCCGCCGTCACGTTGTGGCCCTGCACGTCCCCGATCACCGCCGCCGCCCGCGGCCCGGTCGGCACCAGGTCGTAGAAGTCGCCGCCGATCTCCATCCCCTGAGTGGCCGGAAGATACCGGGCGGCCGCCTCGATACCGGGCAGCCTCGCCAGCGAGTGCGGCAGCAGGGACTCCTGCAGCCCCTGCGCCAGCCGGTGCTTGGCGTCGTACAGCACGGCGCGCTCCAGCGCCTGCGCGATGAGACCGCCGAGACTCGTCAGCACCGCCCGCTCGTCGGCGGGGAACGCGCGCGGTTCGGCGTACGCCAGCACACAGGTGCCCACCGGCCGTCCGGACGCGATCAGCGGCAGGAACGCCCAGGCCGCGTAGCCGTCCGGGGTCCGCTGCCGGCTGGGATACAGCCGTTCGAGCTGCTCCTGGGTCTCGAAGAACCCCGGAACGCCGCTGTTCAGGACATGGGTGCCCGGGGTGCGCTCGCTCAGCGGCAGCCCGTCGAACCGCTCAACGACATGCGGGTCCGCGTAGCCGCGGTGCCCCAGCACGTGCAGCCGCCCGCCCTGGGAGCCGAGGATCACCAGCGCCTGGCTGCCGACCGCCGGCGCCACCTCGTCGGCGACGAGCTGCACCACGTCCTCCACCCCGATCGCCTCGGTCAGGGCCCCGGCGAGGCTCAGCACCTGAGAGATCGTCACCAGCCGGGACGGTCCCGTGCCCGGCTGCGGCGCCTCGCGGGTGATCTCCGCGACCGCCCGGGCCCGGGTGATCCGCACGCTCAGCCCGGTCGTGCTCGGGTACAGCCGGAACGACAGCCACTCGCCCGGCGGGCGCAGTGCCACGAACGACGCCACCTGCTGGCTGATCAGCGCGGCCCGGTAACGGTCCTCGTACACCGGGTCGTTGAGCCAGGGCACCGACACCCAGGGCAGGGTGCCCAGCAGTTCGCTCGCGGGCCTGCCAAGCAGTTCGGCGGCGGCCGCGTTGACGAAGCCGATCCGGCCGTGCAGGTCCAGCGACACCAGCCCGTACGGCAGCCGGGCCACCATCCGCGCCGCCTCCAGCGAGCCCAGTGAGCCCGCCACCCCCGACACCGGCGCCGCCAGCAGATCGGCCTCGGGGAGCAGCGTCAGGTTCTCCTCGGCGGCCCTGGCCAGCCGCAGCGCCAGCCGGTCGCAGCTCCCGGTCAGACGCTCCCGCTCCCAGGGCGGCAGCTCCGGCGGACGTGCTCCGGGCCAGGTCACGAACACGGCGCCGTACACGGCGTCGGCCGTCGCCACCGGCGCGGCGGCCAGCGCGAAGGGGTACGGCAGCACCACCGAGATGCGCGGATAGCGGCGCGCCATCTCCTCCTCGCCGTTCACCCACACCAGCCGGCGCTCGCGCGCGGCGTCCGCCACCGGGATCGGCGCGTGCAGCCCGACCCGTTCCCACGGCGCGGCGAACGCGCGGGGCATGCCCGCCATGACCGCCATCTCCAGGACCGGCTCGGAGTGACGCAGCAGGTAGACCGCGCCGGAGTGCGCGCCCAGGTCCTCCAGCATCGCGGCCAGCGCGAGCGACAGCAGCGGCCGGCCCGCCGTCGTGCCGGTCACCTCGGGTGTCCGCCCGGCCCCTGGCCCGTCGGGCACGGCGACCACCTCCTCGTACGGCCGCGCCTCACCTCCCGGGATCAAGGTTGCCCCGTGGGGGCGCCGGGCGCACGGCGAACGTCCCGGGGGGCGTCCGGAAGGGCGCTGTTCCCGCCTCCGCGCGGCGGACACCTCCGCGTGCCCCGTGCAGCCGTATCCACGCGCCGGCGCCCACCGGCGCACGGACCGGCGCGGTGGGCGCGGTGGGCCGGGCCGTCGCCCCGGCCGCCCTCCGCACGGGTGCCGGACGTCCCGCCGGGGGTCTTCCCGCCCTGGACGGTGCCCGTGCGACCGGGGGGTCGCCGCGGCCGGGCCGGCCCGTTCTCCCCGGGCGTGCCTTGGTCGCCGGCCGGTACCCGCGGCCCCTCGGGAGAAGCACGGGTGGTGTGCCGATGCCCCATGTGCGCCCCCTAGCGCCAGGATGGCCGAATCCACGCGCAGGGCACGTCGTTCCGCCTCGGGGCGGTGGCGGCTGCGGCGGCGGTCCGCCGGAGGGCCGGGGCGTGTCGGCCGCGGGCCGGTGCCGCGCACGGCGTGTCGCGTCACCGCCCCGCCGGTGGGGCCCACAGGGTCAGCCAGTCATATCATCGCCCCAGCTCAGAGGGGGTGGCGGCCGGATCGCCGGAGGGCCGTGCCGGGAGCCGGCCGGGCCCGGCCGCCGGGCGGCCGGCGTGTCGGCCACGCGGCGGCGGCTTCCTTTTCCGCCGTGTGCGGTTTACGTCTGCGGCCCAGGGGCACACGCGGTGCGACGTTCGACCGGCCCCGTGCGCCAGGGCCGTGCGAAGTGGCCGAGCAGTGACGCAAAAGCACCGGCAAAGTACGCTCCGTTCAACTTCAAGGGGTTGCTTGCACGTGACTCGCCGTGAAGACTGTGGCCGAGTTCCATCGAAACGAAGGTGTCGCACGGTGCGCATCATGCCAATCGTGGGGCGGCATGGACTGCGGCTGTGTATGTTCACACCTCGTCTCGAACGGCACGGGCCGGCGGCCTCGCTGTCCGTGACGGAGCAGGGAGGGTCCCGCGTGGTCGCTGCGCGGGAGGTATCACCGAGGGGATGGGGGATGTCGGGTAGGCGCGCCACACGACGAGGCTCGCTGCGGAGCCGGGGCCGGCCGAGTGGCCGTCACGTCCCGCACCGCGTGCGCTGAGGTCTGTGCGCCGCCCCTGTACGAGACCGACGCGGGCCGGCCGTCCCGCCGCTCATGAAGAGGGCCACGCGGGCCATGCGCCGCTCTCGACCGATCCGATGTCCGCGACCACGGCGGCGCAGCCGTGCCTGCCGCCTTCCCGGTCCGCCACACCCCTGCGTGCGTGACTCCTCATGCCCGCAGGCGCCACCCGCAAGCAAGGAGACAAGGTGATCAGCAAGCAAGTGACGGGGGAACGCCTTCTCTTGGAGGAGTTACCCGAGCGCTGGCGGGGCTTACGCGACGCCGGACCCGTGCGGTACGACGAGACGCAGCGGGTCTGGCAGGTGCTCGACCACGAGACCGTCGCGGCCGTGCTCGCCGACCCGGCGACGTACTCCTCCGAGCTCTCCGCCCTCGCGCCCACCCAGTCCGACTTCGAGACCTTCACCCGCGGCAACTTCGTCGCCATGGACCCGCCGGAGCACCGCAAGCTCCGCACCCTGGTGAGCCAGGCGTTCACCCCCGCGTCGTGCAGGGGCTCGGGCCCCGCATCGAGGCCGTCTGCGACCGGCTGCTGGACGCCGTCGCCGACCGCGACCGGTTCGACCTGGTCGACGCGCTGGCCTACCCGCTGCCCATCATCGTGATCGCCGAACTGCTCGGCATCCCGGCCGGGGAACACCGGCTCTTCCAGGAGTGGGCGAGCGTCCTGTTCGGCGGCGACCAGCTCGGCGAGGCGCCCGACATGGCCGACCTCGAACGGGCGCTGGAGGCCATCGCCCCGACCGTGCGCGAGATGAACGGCTACATGCTGGAGCACATCCGCGCCCGCCGTGCCGACCCCGGTGACGACCTCACCAGCAGACTCATCGCCGCCGAGGTGGACGGCGTCCGGCTCGCCGACCAGGAGATGGTCGGTTTCGTGGCCCTGTTGCTGGTGGCCGGGCACATCACCACGACCGCACTGCTGGGCAACGCGGTCGTCACCTTCGACCGGCACCCCGGCACGGACGCCGCACTGCGCGCCGACCCGGCCCGCGTCCCGGCCGCCGTCGAAGAGGTGCTGCGCTGGCTGCCGCCCTTCCCCGAACTGGGCCGCCGGGTCACCCGCCCCGTGGTCCTCGGCGGTCACGAGATCCCGGCCGACAGCCTGCTGATGGCGCATCTGGGCGCCGCCAACCGGGACCCCGCCCGGTTCGCCGCACCCGACGTCCTCGACGTTACCCGGAGCCCGAACCCGCATCTGACCTTCGGGCACGGCATCCACTTCTGTTTCGGCGCCCCGTTGGCACGGCTCGAGGCGCGGATCGCTCTTCACAAGTTGCATGAACGATTCCGCGACCTGGTGATCCCCTCCTACGAGGACGTCGCCCACGAGAACCCGGCCGTCATCGTCGGCATGCGGCATCTGCCCGTAGAGGTCGGCAGAGCCTAGCCCCGGCGCCCAGGCGCCCCCGGCCGGCCCCACACACCGCTCGTACGGGCCGGACCGGCACACCCGCACATGAGACCCACCCAACGGGAGTCCCCTTCTCATGCCGTACATCACCCCCGCCGCTCCGGCAGCCGCCGGGACGCCGTCCCTGTCGCACCGGGAGTTGAAGGACCGCCTCGAGGCCCTGGCCAGGATCCACCGGGTGCCCGGCGCCCAACTCGTCCTGGACACGGGCGGCGACGTCGTCGACGTGCACACCGGCACGGCCGACGTCACGACCGGCAGCCCCTCACCGCGGACACCGCGGTCCCGCTCGGATCGATAACCAAGCCCTACACGGCCGCGCTCGTCATGCTCCTGGCCGACGACGGCGACCTCGACCTCGACGAACCCGCGGCCGAGTACCTTCCGGAGCTGTGCGGAACACCCGGGTGACGGTCCGTCAACTGCTCAGCCACACCGCCGGACTGCCCACCGGGCCCGACTCCGACACCGCCGCCGCGACCACCGCCGCGCGCTACCTCACGGCCGTCTGCGCCGACCGTGACCTGCTGTTCGCGCCGGGCACCGACTTCTCCTACTCCAACGCCGGCTACGTCGCCGCCGGACGGCTGGTGGAGACCGTGACCGGCATGCCGTGGCCCGAGGCGATGCGGGCACTGCTCCTCGAACCCCTCGGCATCGTGCCCGCGTTCGTCGGTGACGCCGCGCCCGCCCGCCCGGTGGCCGCCGGGCACGCCGTCAACACCGCCACCGGGCTGGCCGTCCCGGCCCGCCAGAACCTGGCGCCGCTGGAGGCGCCGGCCGGCGCGCTGCTCGCGAGCGCCCGGGACCTCGCCGCCCTCGGCAACGCGCTGACCGGCCGCTCGGACGTGCTGCCGCCCGCCGTCGCCAAGGAGATGCGCCGGGCCGAGACCGCCGCCCGCCCCGGCACCCTCGCCGACGGCTGGGGCGCCGGGCTCGCCCTCTTCCACCGGGACGGCCGTGTCTGGTGCGGTCACGACGGAAACGCCCAGGGCACGTCCTGCCATCTGCGGGTGGACCCGGAGAGCGGCGTGGTGGTCGCCTTCACGGGCAACGCCGGGGCGCCACCGCGCTCTGGCGCGACCTCACCGAGGAACTGGGCAGGGTCGCCGGCATCCGGGTGCCCGCCGGCACGAAGGTCGTGGACCGGGGCGGGGCCGTGGACCTGCCCGACTGCGCGGGCACCTATCGCAACGGCACCACGACCTACCGCATAGAACCCGGCCCGGACGGCGCGCCGGCCCTGTCCGTGGACGGGGATCTGCACCTTCCGCTGGTCTGCTACGCCGACCTGTCCTGCGATCTGCGCGATCCGGCCACCGGGCGCCTCGAACCGGGAGGCAGGTTCCACCGCGATCCGGCCACCGGCCGGGTCGACCGGATCCAGATATCCGGGCGCACGGCACGCCGTACCGACGACGGCTGAGCCCCGGTCGCGGGCGGCACCGGCGCGGTCCCTACGGCACGGCGGGATCCGGCGGTCGCTGGCGGCCTTCCACGACGGGTCCGCCGGGCTCCGGCAGCCGCCGGTGGAACCCACCCCCGGCGTGCGGGCGGGCGGACACGACCGGTACGGATCCATCCGGGTCACCGCCGGCGCTCCGGAAAGGCCCGCCGGTGTCCGGTGCCCGGTCCTTCCGGTGACGGGGCCGCCGACCGGCGTGCGGTCCGGGCCGGTCGGGCCGAGCGGTTCCGGCCGGTCCTGCCCGGGGCGCATGCCGGGCCGGACGGCGGGGCATCGGCGCCGGCCCACCGGCCGGCGGCCCCGCGGGTTCGACCGCCGGGCCGCCGGGCCGACGCTTCCGGTCACCTGTACCCGTGGCCCTGTCATCGGCTCCGGTCGCGTTCCGCCCGCCGGGTGGTCCACCGCCCGGGGCCGGTGGGCCGGTCACCGGACCGGTGACCTGTTCGCCCGCCCGCTCCCGCCGGCCGTCCCTCCGACACCGTCCCGCACCCCGTCGCCAGGCCCGCCCACCCGTCCGTTCCCGCACCGGGCCGCCGCCCGGCCCACCCGTCCGTTCCCGCCCCGAGCCGCCGCCCTGCCCACCGGCCCGCCTCCGCACCGGGCCGCCGCCCTGCACCCGCCGCCGGTCGCCGCACCGCTCACCCGCCCGCTCCGGAACCGAGGCCCCGCCCCGCCCGCCCACCCGCTCCCGCACCAGGCCGCCGCCCCGCCGACCGCACCGCAGTACCGCCCCGCCGTCTCGCACACCGGCGTGTCACCTCCGATCCGGCGCACCGCTCCTGAGGCGGTCCGGGGTCGTCCGTGTGGCCCGCGCCGCTTCGTCCCGCTCTCCAAAGGACTTGACCCATGACGGACCTGCACGACAAGCCCGCACCGGCGTCCTCCGAGCCGCAGGCCGGCAACGCCGCCGGCGCGCCGGAGAGCGCGACGGACCCGGCGCGTCCGACGCTCGGCGAGCTGTTCACCGCCTGGGTGGCCCGCACTCCGGACGCGCCGGCCCTCACCGACGGGCGGCGCACCTGGACGTACCGCGAACTGGGCGTGCGCGCCGACCGGCTGGCCGCACACCTCGTGCGGCGGGGTGCCGGGCCCGACCGGGTCGTGGCCCTGGTCCTGCCCCGCTCCATGGAGCTGATCGCGGCGGAGCTGGCCGTCGCCCTGGCGGGCGCCGCCTTCCTGCCCGTGGATCCCGCCTACCCCGCCGAGCGCCGGGCGCTGATGCTCGCCGACGCCGGGCCCGCGGTCACCCTGGACGATCCGCGCCGGGTCGCCGAACTGCTCGGCACCGGCGAGCCGCCGGACACCGAGGACGCGGGACACGTCTGCCCGGACCACGCGGCCTACGTCATCTACACGTCCGGCTCCACCGGCACTCCCAAGGGCGTGACGGTCACCCACCGCGGCATCGGCGGCTTCACCTCGGCCGCCGCCGAACGGTACGCGGTGGGTCCCGGCGACCGGGTCCTCCAGTTCTCCTCGCCCAGCTTCGACGCCTCCGTGCTGGAACTGTGCGTCTCCGTCCTGTCCGGTGCCACGCTCGTCGTACCGCCGCACGGGCCCTGGCTGGGTGACGAACTCGCCGCGGTCCTGGACGAGCACCGGATCAGCCACGCCCTCATCCCGCCCGCCGCGCTGGCCACCCTGCCCGACCCCGCCCAGGGCACCGCACGCCATCTGCGCACGCTGATCGTGGGTGCCGAGGCCTGCTCGGCCGGGCTCGTCGACCGCTGGGCACCCGGCCGCCGCATGATCAACAGCTACGGTCCGACCGAGACCACGATCGTCGCCACCTGGACCGGACCGCTCGACGCCGGCCGCGGCACGCCGACGATCGGCGGGCCCTGCCGCACACCCGGGTCCACGTGCTCGACGCCGCGATGCGGCCCGTACCGCCCGGCGCGGACGGCGAGTTGTTCGTGGGCGGCGACGCCGTGGCCCGCGGCTACCTGGGCCGTCCGGGCCTGACCGCCGCGCGTTTCGTCGCAGACCCGTTCGGCCCGCCCGGCGCCCGCCTGTACCGCACCGGGGACCGTGTCCGCCGGACCGCGCAGGAGGAGCTGGAGTTCCTGGGCCGGCTGGACCGGCAGGTGAAGATCCGCGGCTTCCGGATCGAGCCGGGCGAGATCGAGACGGCGCTGCGCCGGGCCGGCGCCGGAGCGGTCGGCGAGGCCGTGGTCGTGGTCCGCGAGGACGAACCGGGCCGCCTGCGCCTCGTCGGCTACGTCACCCCGTCCGAAGGGGCGTCCGGCGCGGACCCGGCCGCTTCCACCGGCCCCTCCGCGCCCGCCGCCGCGGACGCTCCCGCCCCGCCGCCCGCCCGCTCCCTCGATCCGGCCGCCCTGCGCGCCGCCGTGGCCGCGGTGCTGCCCGCGCACATGGTGCCCTCCGCCGTCGTGGTGCTGGACCGGATGCCGCTCACCCCGCAGCACAAGATCGACCGGCGGGCGCTGCCGGCTCCGGAGCGCGCCGTCCCGGCGGGCCGGGTGGGGCCGCGGTCGGCCGAGGAGCGGGCGCTCGCCGCGATCTGGCGGATGTCCTGGGCACCGACGAGGTCGGGGTCACCGACGACTTCTTCGACCTGGGCGGTGAGTCGATCCTCGCCGCCCGTCTCCTCGCCCGGGTCCGGGACGAGCTGGGCGTCCGGCTGACCGTGCGGGACGTCTTCACCGCGCGGACCGTCGCGGCTCTCGCCCCGTTGCTCGCCGACCCGTCGGCCGCCGCGGCGCCGGAGCCGATCCCGACCGTCCCGCACGAGGGCGGCCTGCCGCTGTCCAGCGCGCAGCGCCGGCTCTGGTACCTGGACGACCTCACCGAGGGCGGCACCGAATACAACACCGGTGTGGCCCTGCGGCTGCGCGGCGCGCTGGACCCGGACGCGCTGCGCCGCTCCCTGCTCCGCCTGGCGGCCCGGCACGCCTCCCTGCGCACCACCTTCCCGACGGTCGACGGCCAGGGCGTCCAGCGCGTCGTGCCCGAGCCGGAGCTGCCCCTGCGGACGGCCGACGTCGCCGGCTTACCCGAAGCGCGTCGCGCCGAGGCCGCCGAGGCCCTGCTCACCGAGGAGCTGAGCCGCCCCTACGACCTGGCGGCCGGCCCGCTCACCCGGGCCCTGCTCGTCCGGCTCGCCACCGACGACCACCTGCTGCTCCTCGCCCAGCACCACATCGTCACCGACGGCTGGTCGGTGGGCATCCTCACCCGGGAACTCACCGCCCTCTACCACGCGGAGACCACCGGGGAGCCCGACGCGCTGCCGCGTCCGGCCCTGCAGTACCCGGACTTCGCGGTGTGGGAGCGGGCGCGGCGGGCCGGTGACGCGGACGCCGGCGATCTGGCCTACTGGAAACGCCACCTGGCGGGCATCGCGCAGCTCGAGCTGCCCACGGACCGGCCGCGTCCCGCCGTACGCACCACCGCCGGCGCCGCCCACCGGCACACCCTGCCCGCGGAGTTGACGGACCGGCTCCGGCAGCTCGCCGCGGGCCGCGGCACCACGCTGTTCACCCTGTTCGCGGGCGCCGCCGCCCTGCTGTTCTCCCGCTACTCCGGACAGCGGGACATCGCGTTCGGCACCGTCACCAACGGCCGCGGCCGGCGGGACCTGGAGGACGTCCCGGGCTTCTTCGCCAACACGGTCGTGCTCCGCGGCGAGGTGGACGAGCGGGCGACCGTGGACCAATTCGTGGAGACCATGCGGACGACGGTGCTGGACGCCTTCGCCCACGACGGGGTCCCGTTCGACCGGGTGGTGGAGGAACTGGCCCCGCCCCGCGACCCGAGCCGCACCCCGCTGGTCCAGGCGGTCGTCGTGCAGCAGACCGGGCTTGCGCCGCAGCCGCTCACCGGCGGTCTGCGTGTCGGCGGACATCCGCTGCCGCGCCCGGCCGCCCGCTTCGACCTGGTGCTGGAGTTCACGCCGGACGCGGACGGCGGCTGCGTGCTGACCGCCGAGTTCAACACCGACCTGTTCGACGCGGCGACCGTGGCCCGGATGACCGCCCATCTGCACCGGCTGCTGGCGGGCATGGCGGACGGGCCCGGGCGCACCCTGGCCGAACTGCCCATGCTCGCGCCCCACGAACAGCGCGCGCTGGTGGACAGCTGGAATCCGCCCGCCCGCCCGGCACGGGAGACCGGGTACGGCACGCTCCCCGGACTGCTGCACGCCCAAGCGGCCCGCACCCCGGACCGTACCGCCGTCGTCTGCGGCCCGGTCCGGCTGGACTACGCCGAGGTCGCCCGGCGCGCCGGCCGGCTGGCGCGGCTGCTCGTCGCCCGCGGAGCCGGCCCGGAGGCCCTGGTCGCGCTCTGCCTGCCGCGCTCCGCCGACCTCGTGCCCGTGCTGTGGGCGGTGCTCGCCTCCGGCGCCGGCTACCTCCCCGTCGACCCGGCCTACCCGGCCGAGCGCGTCCGCCTCATGCTCGACGACGCCGGGCCCGCGCTCGTGATCGCCACCCGCGAGACCGCCGCGGCCCTGCCGCCGGAGTGCGCGCCGCTGCTCCTGGAGGACGACGCCGCACCGGACGCGGCCGACACGCCGCTGACCGACGCCGACCGGCTGCGGCCGCTGCTGCCGGACCACCCCGCCTACGTCATCTACACCTCGGGCTCCACCGGCCGTCCCAAGGGGGTGGTGGTCACCCACCGCACCGTCGGCGCGCTCGCGCGGTGGGCGGGGGAGCGGTTCGGCGCCGAGGGGCTGGCCCATGTGATCGCCTCCACGTCCCTCAACTTCGACGTCTCGGTCTTCGAACTGCTCTGCCCCTGATGGCGGGCGGCACCGTCGAGGTGGTCGCCGACCTGCCGGCGCTCGCCGACGGAGCCGGGCCCCGGCGGGCCGGCCTGCTCAGCGGCGTGCCCTCCGTCGTCTCCCGGCTGATCGCGGGCGGCACCGCGCCCGTCACCGCCGACACCGTCGTCCTCGCCGGTGAGGCGCTGCCCTGCAGACGGTCCACGATCTGCGGGCCGCCATGCCCGGCTGCCGCATCGCCAACATCTACGGCCCCACCGAGGCCACCGTCTACGCCACCGCCTGGGTCGCCGGCGACCGGCTGCCGGAGCAGGCCCCGCCCATCGGCGGTCCGGTGGCGCTCACCCGCTGCTACGTCCTCGACGGCCGCCTGCGGCCCCAGCCCGTGGGCGTGACCGGCGAGTTGTACCTCGGGGGCGGCGGCCTGGCCCGCGGCTACCTGAACCGCCCCGGACTCACCGCCGCCCGGTTCGTCGCCGACCCGTTCGGCGCGCCGGGGGAGCGCATGTACCGCACCGGCGACCTGGTCCGCCGGCGCCCCGACGGCGGGCTGGAGTACGTGGGCCGGATCGACCAGCAGGTCAAGGTCCGCGGCTTCCGCATCGAACTCGGCGAGGTGGAGGAGGCGCTGCGCGGCTGCTCGGGCGTCGCGGAGGCGGCGGCCGTCGCCACCGCCACCGACGGTCACCGGCGCCTCGTCGGCTACGTAGTCCCGGCCGCCGGGGAGCGGACGGAACCCGAGGCCCTGCGCCGGGAACTCGGCCGTACGCTGCCCGACTACATGGTCCCGTCGACCGTCGTCGTGCTGGACGCCCTGCCGCTCAACCCCAACGGCAAACTCGACCGCGGCCGCCTGCCCGACCCCGGTCCCGCCGTGCGCGCGGCACGGCGCGTCGCACCCCGCACGCCCACCGAGCGGACCCTCGCCGCGATCCTCGCCGAGGTGCTGCGCGTGGAGCGGGTCGGGGTCGACGACAACTTCTTCGAACTGGGCGGCGACTCGATCCTCAGCATCCAGGTGGTGGCGCGCGCCCGGCAGGAGGGTCTGCCGCTCACCTCGCGGGACGTCTACCGGCACCAGACGGTGGCCGCCCTCGCGCACTGCGCGGACACCGCGGCGGTCCCGCGCGAGGCCGCCCCCGAGCCGGAGGCCGCCTGCGGCCCGGCACCGCTCACGCCCATCCAGCACTGGCTGTTCGGCACCGCCGGCGAACGTGCCGGCCACTTCTCGCAGGCGTTGTCCGTCCGGCTGCCCGGGGACCTGGACCCGGAGGCGCTGGAAGAGGCCCTGAACGACCTGGTCGCCCACCACGACGCCCTGCGCTCCCGCTTCACCCCCGGCGACGCGCCCGACGCGGCCGCCTGGTCCGTCGACGAGCAGGCGCCCCGCCTCCGCCTGGCCCGTCACACCGGCCCGGAGACGGACACCCCGCACTTCGGCCCGTTCGACCTCGCCCACGGACCGCTGCTGCGGGCCGTGCTGCACGACCCCGGCACCGGCGGGCCCGGCGTGCTGCACCTCGCCGTCCACCACCTCGTGGTCGACGGCGTCTCCTGGCGGGTGCTGCTGGAGGACCTGGACCGCGCGTACCGCGCCCGCCGCGCCGGCGGGGACGGGTCCGCGGCACTGCCCGCGAAGTCCTCCCCGCTGCGGCAGTGGGCCCGCAGACTGAACGCCCACGCGGCGGACGGCGGCTTCGACGACGAGCGCGGCTACTGGGCCGAGGCGGTCCCGGCACCGAAACGGCCCTGCCCGACGCGCTGACCGGCGGCCCCGGCACCTACGCGGCGCAGCGCTCGCTCTCCGTGCGCCTGACCCCGCGGGCGACCTCGGCCCTGCTGCGCACGCTGCCCGACACCTACCGCACCCAGGCCAACGACGTCCTGCTGAGCGCCCTCGGCAGAGCGCTGTGCGGCTGGAGCGGCCTGGACCGGGTGGTGGTGGACGTCGAGGGACACGGCCGCGAGGAACTCTTCCCCGACCTGGACATCAGCCGCACGGTCGGCTGGTTCACCACCCGGTACCCCGTCGCGCTCTCCGTCCCCGAGGACGCCGGCTGGGACGCCGTACTGAAGCGGGTCAAGGAGCAGTTGCGCGCCGTACCGCGGCACGGCCTGGGTCACGACGCGCTGCGCAGGCTGGCCGGCCCGGGGCGGCGCCGCGCACCGCGGCGGCCCAAATCAGCTTCAACTACCTGGGCCGCATGGACACTCCGGAGGACCCCGACGGCCTCTACCGGGGCACCGTGCGCCCGCTGGAGCTGGACGCCGACCCCGCGGCCGAGCGCCCGCACGCCCTGGAGGTCGTCGGACAACTCGTCGGCGACAGCCTGGAGTTCACCTGGTTCTACGCGGACCGGCCGGGCCAGGAGCACACGGTCGCGGACCTCGCCGGACGCTTCGCCGACGCGCTCGCCGACCTCGCCGGGCACGCCGCCCGGCCCGGAGCCGCCGGCCGCACCCCGTCCGACTTCCCGCTGGCCCGGCTCGACCAGAGCGCCGTGGACCGGATCACCGGCGCCGACCCGGCCGCCGTGTCCGACGTGCTGCCGCTCACGCCCACCCAGGCCGGCATGCTCTTCCACGGCCTGTCCCAGGACGACCGCGGGGTCTACGTCCAGCAGCTCACCTTCGTCCTGGACGGTGTGCCCGACCCGGCGGCCCTGGCCGCCGCCTGGCAGCACGTGACCGACCGCGCCGAGGTGCTGCGCGGCCGGGTCCTCTGGCAGGACGTACCCGAACCCCTGCTGGTGGTGGAGCGCCACGCGGCCGTGCCCGTCACCCACCTGGACTGGCGCGATCTGACCGAGGACGAGCGCGGCGCCCGGCTGCACGACCTGCTGGTCCGGGACCGCGCCGAGGGATCGACCTCGGACGGGCCCGCTCCAGCGGCTGCTGCTCGCCCGGGTCTCCGCCACCGCGGTGCGCGTGGTGTGGTCCTTCCACCACCTGCTGCTCGACGGCTGGAGCATGTTCCAGGTGCTCTCGGACGTCTTCGCGCACCACTCGGGACGGACCCCGGCAGCCTTCCGCACCGCCCGCCCTACCGGGACTACGTCGCCTGGCTGCGCCGGCGCGACCCGGAGGCCGCCGAACAGCACTGGCGGCGCCGCCTGTCCGGCCTGACCGAGGCCACCGCGCTGCCCTACGACCGTGAGCCGCGCGAGGCCCACCGCGCCGAGTCCACGCACGCGGTCCACGGCGTGCTGCCCGCGGCCGCCACGCGGGCGCTGGAAGAGCTGGCCCGCACCTCCGGGCTCACCCTGAACACGCTGGTGCAGGGCGCCTGGGCGCTGCTGCTGGCCCGCCAGGCGGGCCTGGACGAGGTGGTGTTCGGCACCACCGTGTCCGGACGGCCGCCCGAGCTGCCCGGCGCCGAGGCCATGACCGGCCTGTTCATCACCACCCTGCCCACCCGGGTCACCGTCCCCGGCGACGGCACCCTGACCGACTGGCTGCGCGCGCTCCAGCAGGACCAGAGCGAGGACCGCCGCTTCGACCACCTGCCGCTCACCCGCATGAAGACGTTCACCGGACTCCCGGACCGGGTCGGGCTGTTCGACAGCATCGTCGTGTTCGAGAACTACCCGGTGGACGACGACCTCGCCACCGTCAACGGGCTGCACCTGACCGGCCTGGAAGGCGTCGAGACCACCAACTACCCGCTGAGCCTGACCGCTTACCCGGGTACGGAGCTGGCCCTGCGGCTCGGCTACGACCCGAGCTGTTCGACGCCGGCACCGCCGCCCGCATGGCCGAGTACCTGACCGTCCTGCTCACCGGGATGACCACCGGCTCCCGACGGCCGCCCGCGCGGCTGCCGTTGCTCGGCCCGGACCGCCGCGAGCAGGTGCTGCACACCTGGAACGACACGGCCACCGAGCTGCCCGGCACCACCGTCGCCGCCCTGTTCGCCGCACAGGTGGACCGCACACCCGACGCCGTGGCCCTGGAAGCCGGGACGAGCACCTCACCTACCGTGAACTGGACGCCCGCGCCGACCGGCTGGCGGCCCGGCTGGCCGGGCTCGGGGTACGGCCGGAACAGGCGGTCGGTGTCCTCATGGACCGCTCCGCCGAGCTGATCGTCACCCAGCTCGCGCTCGTGCGCACCGGTGGCGTGTACGTGCCGCTGGACGGCAGGGCACCGGCCGAGCGGCTGCGCCGGATGCTCACCGAGGCCCGCGCCGGCCTGCTGCTCACCGACGCCGCCTGGGAGGAGACGGCCCGGGAGCTGCTGCCCGGCGACCGGGTCCTGCGCGCCGACGCCGGCTCCGGAGCCGGCGGTCCGGCCCCGCCCACGCCGTCCACCCGGACAACGTCCAGTACCTCATGTTCACCTCGGGCTCCACCGGCGCCCCAAGGGGTCGCGGTGCGGCAGCGGGACGTCGTCGCGCTCGCCCTGGACCGGTCCTTCGACGGGCACGACCGGGTCCTGGTGCACTCGCCGCACGCCTTCGACGCCTCCACCTACGAGGTGTGGGTGCCGCTGCTGCGCGGCGGTACGGCCGTCCTCGCCCCGCCCACCGACGTGGACGCCGCGCAGGTCCGGTGTGCGGTCACCGAGCGGCGGGTGAGCTGCCTGTTCCTGACCGCGGGTCTGTTCCGCCTGCTCGCGCAGGAGGACCCCGGCTGCCTGCGCGGCGCCCGCGAAGTGTGGACGGGCGGCGAGGCCGTGCCGGGCGCGGTGGTGCGACGGGTCCTGGACGCGTGCCCCGGCCTGACCGTCGTCGACGTCTACGGACCCACCGAGACCACCTCCTTCGCCACCCGCCGCTACTTCCGGTCCGGCGACCCGCTGCCCGCCGTGCTGCCCATCGGCCGCCCGCTCGACAACACCCGGGTGTACGTCCTGGACGCCGCCCTCCAGCCCCAGCCCCCGGGCGTCGTCGGCGAGCTGTACATCGCCGGGCCGGCCTGGCCCGGGGCTACACGGACCGGCCGGGGCGACCGCCGCCCGCTATCTCGCCGACCCCTACGGCCCGCCCGGCACCCGCATGTACCGCACCGGCGACATCGTGCGCTGGAGCGACGACGGCGAACTGCACTTCGTCGGCCGAGCGGACGACCAGATCAAGATCCGCGGCTTCCGCGTCGAACCCGCCGAGATCGAGGCCCTGCTCACCGGCCATCCGGCCGTCGCCGAGGCCGTCGTCTCCCTGTACGAGCACGCCGGACGCAAGCGGCTGGCCGCCCACCTGGTGCCGGCCGGCGCCGCCCCGGTTCCCCCGCCGCCGAACTGCGCGCCCACCTGGCGTCCGGGCTGCCCGACTACATGCTGCCCGCCGCGTTCGTCACCGTGCCGGAACTGCCGCTGACGGCCAACGGCAAGGTCGACCGGCGGCGGCTGCCCGCCCCCGACTGGTCGGCGGGCGGCGAGCGGGCCCACCGCGCCCCGCGCACCGACACCGAGCGGATCCTCGCCGCGATCTGGGCCGAGCTGCTCGGTGTGGACCAGGTCGGCGTGGACGACAACTTCTTCATGCTGGGCGGCGACTCCATCCTCAGCATCCAGGTGGTCTCCCGGGCCCGGACGGCGGGACTCGCCCTCAGTCCCCGCGACCTCTTCCGGCACCCCACCGTGGCCGAACTCGCCGCCGCCACCGGCGGCGCCGCGCCCGCCGTCGCCGGCACCGGACCGGTCGGCGGAGCGGCCGGTCTGCTGCCGATCCAGCACTGGTTCCTCGACCCGCGCCCGGCGCACCCCGAGTTCTTCAACCAGTCCGTCGTCGTCGAGGCGGCCGGCGCCGTCGACCAGGACGCCCTGCGCGCCGCCCTCACCGCCCTGTGGACGCACCACGACGCCCTGCGCGCCCGGTTCGCCCTCGACGGCGACGGCACCTGGCGCCAGGACGTCGCCGCCGCCGACACCCCGCTCCCGGACCTGCTCCAGGTCCACGACCGGGCCGACGAGGAACACGTCACCACGGCCGCGCACACCGGACTCCGGCTGGACACGGGCCCGTTGCTCGCCGCGCGCCTGTTCACCGACGACGGCACCGGGCCCGCCCGGCTGCTCCTGGTCGCCCACCACCTGGTGGTCGACGGCGTCTCCTGGCGGATCCTGCTGGAGGACCTGGAGACCGCCTACCGGCAGGCCGCGTCCGGCGAAGCCGTCACGCTGCCCGGCCGCACCACCTCCGTGCGGGAGTGGGCCCGCCGGCTGCGCGACCACGGCCGGTTCGCCGACGGGATCGCCCACTGGGAGCGCACCGCCCGCGCCTGCGCCGGCCCGCTGCCCGTGGACGGCGACGGCGGCAACACCATGGCCGACGTCCGCGAGGTCACCGTCCGGCTGGACCGCGAACGCACCGACGGCCTGCTGCGCCGTGTCCCCGGCGTCTACCGCACCCGCATCGACGACGTCCTGCTCACCGCGCTCGGCCGGGTCCTCGCCGACTGGGCCGGACGCGACACGGTCGCCGTCGGCCTGGAGGGGCACGGCCGCGAGGACCAGCTCTTCGAGGACGTCGACCTGTCCCGCACGGTCGGCTGGTTCACCTCCCTGTACCCGGTCGCCCTGACCGTCCCGGCGGGGGACTGGGGCACCGCCCTGAAGTCGGTCAAGGAGCAGCTGCGGGCCGTACCCGACCGCGGACTCGGCTACGGCGTGCTGCGCCACCTCGCCCGCGACGAGCGGCTCACCGGCGCACCCGGACCCGGCATCACCTTCAACTACCTCGGCCGCTTCGACTGGTCCGCCGACACCGGCGCCCTGGTCGGGTCCGTGCCCGGCGGCCTCGGCGGCGCGGAGGCGCCCGGCACCGAACGGCCGCACCTGCTGGACGTCGTGGCCCGGGTGGAGGACGACCGGCTGGAGATCACCTGGTACTACAGCGCCGGACGGCACCGCGCGGAGACCGTCACCTCGCTCGCCGAGGGCATGCTGCGGGCGCTCGGCGACATCGTCGCGCACTGCGCCCAGCCGCACGCGGGCGGCCGTACCCCGTCGGACTTCCCGCTGGCCCGGCTGGACCAGGCGGCCGTGGACCGGATCGCCGGGAACGGCCGGGACGTCGCGGACATCCACCCGCTGACCCCCATGCAGGCCGGCATGCTCTTCCACAGCCTGCTCGACGACGACAGCCGCACCTACGTCAACCAGGCGCAGATGGTGCTGTCCGGCGTCACCGACCCCCACGCGTTCGCCGAGGCGTGGCAGCACACCGCGGACGCCAACCCGGTGCTGCGCACCCGCCTGGTGTGGCGGGAGACCCCCGAACCGCTCCAGGTCGTCCGGAACCGGGCCACCGTGCCCGTCACCCACCACGACTGGTCCGGACGGCCCGCCGGGAGCACCGGGCACGAGCTGGACCGGCTGCTCGCCGAGGACCGGGAGAAAGGCATCGACCTCGGCGCCGCGCCCCTGATGCGGCTGATGCTGATCCGGCTGTCGCCGGACCGGGTACGGCTGGTGTGGACGTTCCACCACGTGCTGCTCGACGGATGGAGCGCGGCCCAGGTCTTCGACGAGGTGTGCGAGCGGTACGCGGCCCTGACGGCGGGGCGCCGGCCGGACGTGCCCGGGCGCCGGCCCTTCGCCGACTACCTGCGCTGGCTGGCCGGGCGGGACACCGGCCGCGCCGAGCGGTACTGGCGTGCCACCCTGGCGGGCTTCCCGGCGCCCACCGAACTGCCCCGCGACCGGCGGCCCGCCGAGGCCCACCGCGCCTCCTCCTCCGGGTCCGTCCGGATGACCCTCGGCGCGGACGTCTCGGCCCGGCTGCGGGAGACCGCACAGCGCGGCGGACTGACCCTCAACACGGTCCTCCAGGGCGCCTGGGCGCTGCTGCTGTCCCGCTACGGCGGCGGGGACGACGTGGTGTTCGGCACCACCGTCTCCGGCCGGCCCGCCGAACTTCCCGGCGTCACCTCGATGGTCGGCCTGTTCATCAACACCCTGCCCACCCGGGCCCGCGTCGACGGGCGGCGGCCGCTGCTGGACTGGCTGCGCGAACTGCAGGAGGCCCAGGCGGAGGCCCGCCGCCACGACTTCGTCTCGCTGGCGCAGGTGCAGTCGTGGAGCGAGATGCCCGGCGGCACCGGCCTGTTCGACTCCATCGTGGTGTTCGAGAACTACCCCTTCGACGAGGGCTCCCTGGCGAGGCACGGCCTGGCCATGGAGCAGGAGCGGGACCTGGAGCCCACGAACTACCCGCTCAGCGTGATCGTCGCACCCGGTGACACCCTCGCCGTGAACCTGGACTACGACCCGGACGCCTTCGACGCCACGACGGTGGAGGCGCTCGGTGAGAGCCTGCGCACCCTGCTGACCGCGATGGCCGGCGCACCCGACCGCCGCCTGGCCGAGCTGCCGCTGCTGGACCCGGCCGAAGGACGGGCGCTGCTGGCCCGGTTCGGCGGACCGGTGGCCGAGGCACCGCACGGCACCCTTCCCGAGGCGTTCCGGCGCCAGGCCGAGCGCACCCCGGACGCCCCGGCGGTCCGCCACGACGGCACCTGCCTCACCTACCGCGAACTCGACGCCCGCTCCAGCAGGCTGGCCCGGCTGCTCGTCGCAGCCGGCGCCGGGCCCGAGCGCTTCGTCGCGCTCTGCCTGCCCCGCACCGCCGACCTGGTGGTGGCGCTCCTCGCCGTCCTCAAGAGCGGCGCCGCCTATCTGCCGGTCGACCCGCAGTACCCGGCCGAGCGCGTCGCGTTCCTCTTCGACGACGTGCGCCCGGACGCCGTGATCACCGCCGCGGAGACCGCCGGCCGGCTGCCCGAGGGCTCCTTCACCCGGATCCTGCTGGACGAGGGACCCGTCGGCGAGCCGGCGGACACCCCCGTCGGCGACGACGAACGCCACGGCGCCCTGCTGCCCGCGCATCCCGCCTACGTCATCCACACCTCCGGCTCGACCGGCCGCCCCAAGGGCGTGGTCGTCAGCCACGCGTCCGTACTGGCCCTCACCGACTGGGCCGCGGCCGAGTTCACCGGGCGCGGACTGGAGCACGTGGTCGCGTCCACCTCGCTCAACTTCGACGTGTCGGTGTTCGAGATCTTCTCGCCGCTGCTGTCCGGCGGCTGCGTGGAGATCGTCCGCGACCTGCTGGCCCTCACCGAACGTCCCGGGCCCTGGCGGGCCGGGCTGCTCAGCGCCGTGCCCTCCGCCCTGGACCGGCTGCTCGCCGAGGACGCCGTCGGGATCACCGCCGAGACGGTCGTCCTGGCGGGCGAGGGGCTGCCCGCCCGGACGGTGGACCGGGTCCGCGCGGCCGTCCCCGGCAGTCAGGTGCGCAACATCTACGGCCCCACCGAGGCCACCGTCTACGCCACCGCCTTCACCTGCGACCCCGCCGACCCCGACCGCGACCCGCCGATCGGCCGGCCGCTCGGCGGCGCCCGCGCCTACGTCCTGGACGAAAGGATGCGCCCGGTGCCCGCCGGCGCGCCCGGCGAGCTGTTCCTCGCCGGGACCGGCGTCGCCCGCGGCTATCTGCGCCGCCCCGGCCTGACCGCCGGCCGCTTCCTGCCCGACCCGTTCGGGCCGCCCGGCGGCCGCATGTACCGCACCGGCGACCTGGTCCGCTGGACGGCCGACGGCGACCTCGTCTACCTCGGCCGCGGTGACGACCAGGTCAAGGTGCGCGGCTTCCGCATCGAACTCGGCGAAGTGGAGGCCGCGCTGGCCCGCCACCCGGCCGTGGCCGCGGCAGCGGCCCGGGTCGTCGAACACGCCGGCCACCGCCGTCTGGTCGGCTACGTGGTGCCGCGCCCGCCGGACGGGCCGGCTTCCGCCGGCGAGCAGCCGTCCGTGCCGCGTCCCCGCGACGGCCGCGCGGAGAACCGTCCCACCGGTCTGCCCGACACGGGCGAGCTGCGGGCCTTCCTCGGCCGTACGCTCCCCGACCACCTGGTCCCCGCTCTCGTCGTGCCGCTGGAGCGGCTGCCGCTCGGGGCCACCGGCAAGCTCGACCGGCGGGCGCTGCCCGTGCCCGAGTGGGCCGCGCCGGCCGCCGGGACGTCCGCGCGGCCGCCGCGCACCGAGGCCGAGCGGACGCTCGCCGCCATCTGGTGCGAGGTGCTGGGCGTGGCCGAAGTCGGCGCCGACGACAACTACTTCACGCTCGGCGGGGACTCCGTCCTCGGCATCCAGATCGTCTCCGCCGCCCGCCGCGCCGGACTCACCCTGACACCCCGGCACCTGTTCACCCACCAGACCCTCGCCGAACTCGCCGCCGCGGCCGAGCGGACGCCCGATCCAGGTGCGCCCGCCGTCGTCGCCGAGCAGGGCCCGGTGACCGGTGACATCCCGCTGACCCCGGTGCAGCACTGGCTCCTGGACACCCTCACCGGCGACCCCGCCGACTTCAGCCAGACGGTCTCCTACGAGCTGGCCGAGGAACCCGACGAGGCGGTGCTGCGGGCCGCCCTGGGCGCCGTACTGGAGCACCACGACGCGCTGCGGACGCGGTTCGAGACCGGACCGGCCGAGGGCGGCACCCGGCGGTGGCGGCAGTACGGCACCGCCCCCGGCGACCGCGACCCGCACCTCGAGGTGCACGACGGGGCGGCACCGGACGAGGTGGCCGCCGCCCTGGGCGCCGGGTTCGACCTGGCCGGCGGGCCGCTGCTGCGGGCCGCGCTGTGCCGGCCCGGCGACGACGGGCGGCCGGTGCTGCTGCTCGCCGCGCACCACCTGGTCGTGGACGCCGTGTCCTGGCCGCTGATCCTGGAGGACCTGGAAACCGCCCACCGGGCGCTGCGGGACGGCCGGCGGCCCGAACTCGCCCCGAAGAGCACCTCGTTCCAGGCGTGGGCACGGCGGCTCGCCGAGCACACCGAGGCGGGCGGCTTCGACGCCGAACTCGCCCACTGGCAGGGTCTCGACACCGGCTCGGAGCTGCCCACGGACCACCCCGGCGGCGCCAACACCGTCGCCGACGAGGACAGCGTGACCGCGGGACTCGACGCCGAGGAGACCCGCCGGCTGCTCCAGGACGTGCCGGACGCCTACCGCACCCGCGTCAACGACGTCCTGCTGTGCGCGCTGGGCCGGGTCCTGGCCCGCTGGACCGGGCGGGACCGGGTGGCGGTCACCCTGGAGGGCCACGGCCGCGAGGAACTCTTCGAGGACACCGATCTCGCCCGGACCGCCGGCTGGTTCACCGCCATGTACCCGGTGGCCCTGGACGTGCCCCGGGACGCCGGCACCGGCGGCGTGCTGAAGGCCGTCAAGGAGAACCTGCGGGCCGTGCCGCACGGCGGGCTCGGCTACGGCGCACTGCGCTTCCTGCACCCCACGGCGGGCCGCGAGCTGCCCGCCCTGCCGCCGGTCTGCTTCAACTACCTGGGCCGGCAGGACCGGACCGGCACGCCGGGCGGCCTGCTGCGCGCCCCGCACGGCGGGCTCTCGGGCGGCATGGACGCGGCCGCGGACCGGCCGTACCTCCTCGACGTGCTCGGCCGGGTCACCGGCGACCGGCTGGAGTTCACCTGGTCGTACTCCCGCGAGGTGCACCGGCGCGAGACGGTCGCCCGGCTGGCCGCCGAACTCACCGCGGAACTCCGCGCGATCGTCCGGCACTGCGCCGAACCCGGCACCGGGGCCGCACCCCGTCCGACTTCCCGCTCGCCCCGCTGGACCAGGCGGCCGTCGACCGGCTCGTCGGCGACGGGACGGACGTGGCGGACGTCTATCCGCTCACCCCCACCCAGGCCGGCATGGTGATGCACGGCCTGGACGACGCCGAACACGGCCTCTACGTCGAGCAGATCACCTTCGTGGCGGACGGCGCCCGCGACCCGCGGACCCTGGCCGCCGCCTGGCGGCACGTCGTCGACCGGACGCCCGTGCTGCGCACCTCCGTCGCCCTGCGCGGCGTACCCGTGCCGCTCCAGGTCGTCCACCGGGACGTGACCCTCCCGGTCACCGAACACGACTGGAGCGGGATCCCGGCGGACCGGCACGACGCGGAGCTGGAACGGCTGCTGGCCGAGGAGCGGGCCCGGGGCGTCGCCCTGGACCGCGCCCCGCTGCTGCGGCTCGCCCTGGTCCGGCTCGGTCCGGACGCGGTCCGCGTGGTGTGGACCTTCCACCACGTCGTGCTGGACGGGTGGAGCGTCTTCCACGTCCTGTCCGACGTCACGGCCGCGCACGCCGCCCTGGTCCGCGGTGAGCGGCCCCGGCTGCCCGAGCGCCGGCCGTTCGCGGACTACGCCGCCTGGCTCGCCGCCCGTGACGACCGCCAGGCCGAGGAGCACTGGCGCGGCGCCCTGGCCGGTCTCGCTTCCCCGACCCCGCTGCCCTACGACCGCAGGCCCGCCCCGGACACCACGCCCCGCTCCGGCACCTGGCTGTCCCGGCGGCTCGGCACCGAACGGACCCACCTGCTGCTGGAGTTCGCCCGGCGGCACCGTCTCACCCTCAACACGCTGGTCCAGGGTGCCTGGGCGCTGCTGCTGTCGCGGTGGAGCGGGGAGCGGGAGGTGTGCTTCGGCACCACCGTCTCCGGGCGGCCCGCCGACCTGCCCGGCGCCGACACCATCACCGGCCTGTTCATCACCACCCTGCCCGCCCGCACCGAGGTCGACGGCGGTGCCCGCTGCGACGCCTGGCTGCGCGCGTTCCAGGAGGACCGGGCCGAGGACCGCCGCCACGACCACCTGCCTCTCGGCGCGCTGCACGCCCTCACCGGACTTCCGCCGGGCGCCGCCCTGTTCGACAGCCTGGTGGTCTTCGAGAACTATCCGGTCGGCGACGCCACCGCCGGCGCGCACGGGCTCGCCCTGCGGGACCTCGACGCCCGCGAGGCCACCAACTACCCCTCACCGTGGTCGTCTCGCCGGGCGACCGGCTGACCGTCGAACTCGGCTACGACCCGCGGTGCTTCGACGAGGCCGGCGCTCTCTCGCTGGCGGAGCAGCTGCTGCACACCCTGGACGTCCTGGCCGCCTCGGACGGCACCGCCCGCCTCGACGACCTCGACGTCCTGCCGCCGGAGCTGCACGACCGGCTGCTGCGCGGCCCGGCCCGCCCCGAGCTCGGCCCGGTCCCCGCGGCCACCCTGCCCGCCCTGGTCGAGGCCGCCGTCGACCGGTGGCCGACCGCACCCGCGCTCGACGCGGCCGGCGCGCCACTGACCTTCGCGGAGACGGAGGAACGGGCCAACCGGCTCGCGCACCGGCTCATCGCGCGGGGCACCGGACCCGGCGACCTCGTCGCCCTGCTGCTGCCCCGCTCGGCGGACATGGTGCTGGCGCAGCTCGCGGTCACGAAGAGCGGCGCGGCGTTCCTGCCGGTCGACCCCGCCTACCCCGAGGAGCGCATCGCCCTGATGCTCCGCGACGCGGCACCGGCCCTCACCCTCGACGCCAAGGAGATCGCCGCCCTGCTCGCCGCCCCGCCGGACGGCACGCCCGGACACCGGCCCACCGACGCGGACCGGACCCGCCCGCTCGACCTGGACGATCCCGCCTACGTCATCTACACCTCCGGCTCCACCGGCACCCCCAAGGGCGTCGTCGTCACCCACCGCGGCCTCGCCGCCTTCTCCGCGGCCGAGGCCGCCCACTACCAGGTCGCCCCCGGCGACCGGGTCCTGGCCTTCGCCACGCCCAGCTTCGACGCCTCTGTGCTGGAGCTGTGCATGTCCCTGCCGCACGGTGCCCGGCTCGTCGTACCCCGGCCGGGACCGCTGCTCGGAGCCGAACTCGCCGACGTCCTGCGGGCCGAGCGCATCACGCACACCCTGCTGCCCCCCGCCGCGCTCGCCACCCTGCCGGACGGCACGCCCGGCACCCTGCCGGACCTGAAGACGCTGACCGTGGGCGCCGACGCGTGCGGACCCGAACTCGTGGCCCGCTGGGCACCGCACCACCGCATGGTCAACTCCTACGGCCCCACGGAGGCCACCGTCGTCGCCACCTGGACCGCCCCGCTGACGCCGGACGGCGCCGCGCCGCCCATCGGCCGCCCGCTGCCCGCCACCCGTGCCCACGTCCTCGACGCCCGGCTGCGGCCGGTCCCCGACGGCGTCCCCGGCGAACTGTGGCTGAGCGGTCCGGCACTGGCGCGCGGCTACCTGGGCCGCCCCGGACTGACCGCGGCCCGCTTCACCGCCGACCCGTTCGGACCGCCCGGCAGCCGCATGTACCGCACCGGCGACCTGGTGCGCCGCGACAGCGCGGGCGAACTGCACTACCTCGGCCGTGGCGACCACCAGCTCAAGCTGCGCGGCCACCGCATCGAGGCGGGCGAGGTCGAGGCGGTCCTGGTGCGCCATCCGGGCGTGCTGGACGCCGTGGTGACCGTGCGCGAGGACGAACCCGGCCTGCCCCGCCTGGTCGCCCACCTGCTCACGGCCCCCGGCGCCGAACCGCCCGCCCCCGCCGGGCTGCGGGCGCTGGCCGCCCGCTCGCTGCCCGGGTACATGGTGCCGTCCGCGTTCGTGGTGCTGGACCGCTTCCCCATCACCGAGAACGGCAAGACCGACCGGTCCGCGCTGCCCGCCCCGGCCGTCGCAGCGGAACGGGACCGGCCCGAGTACGTGGCACCCCGCACCCCCACCGAGGAGGTGCTCGCGGACATCTGGGAGGAGATCCTCCAGACGGCCGTGGGCGCCGAGGACGACTACTTCCTCCTCGGCGGCGACTCGCTGCGCGCCCTGCTCATCTCCTCCCGCGCCGACGACGCGTTCGGCGTCCCGCTCACCCCCGCGACGTCCTGGTCTCCCGCACCGTCGCCGCCCTGGCGGAACTGGTGGAGGAAAAGGTGCTGAGCGAACTCGAACAGGCCGCGTACGGCGACGGCGACCCGGACGCCGCGGACGGCCACGACACCGAAGACGCCGCGTCCGGCGGCCACGACCACGAACGGTGAGGATCCGACGACCATGACGTCTTCGACCCCTTCGCACCCCTCCGGCTCCCCGCGCCCCGACCGCGGTTCCCGGCGGGACCGCGCCGAGGCCCTGCCCGACGACCTGCGCGAGGCGCTGCGGCGGCGGCTCGCCGGGCGGGCCGGCGGCTCCGCCCCGGCCGCCCGCCCCGGCATCCCGCGCGCCGACCGGGACCGTCCGCTGCCGCTGTCGTTCGCGCAGCAGCGCCTGTGGTTCCTGGACCGGCTGCGGCCCGGCGACGCCCGCTACAACAGCGCGGTCGCCCTCCGCCTCACCGGCACACCGGACCAGGAGGCCCTGCGGGCCGCGCTGGCCGCCGTGGTCGCCCGGCACGAGGCCCTGCGCACCACCTTCGAGGAGACCGACGGCCGCCCGGCGCAGCGTGTGCACCCGGCCGGCCCGGTGCCGCTGCCGGTGCGTGACGCCGGCGACCTGGACGCGGACCTGCTGGCGGAGTACTCCCGGCCCTTCGACCTGGAGCACGGGCCCCTGCTGCGGGCCCTGCTGCTGCGCGAGTCCGCGGCCTCGCACGTCCTGCTGCTGACGGCCCACCACATCGTCACCGACGGCTGGTCGATGGGCGTCGTCCTGGACGAGCTGTGCACCGCCTACGACGCCCTCGCGCGGGGCGCCGCACCCGAGCTGCCCCGGTGGCCACCCAGTACCCCGACTTCGCGGTGTGGCAGCGCGCCCGGCTCTCCGGCGCCCGCCTCGACGGCGAACTCGCCCACTGGAAGGGGAAGCTGGCCGGGGCGGTGGCGCCCGAGCTGCCCCTGGACCGGCCGCGGCGCGGCGAGGAGGCGGGCGAGGGCGCCGTCCACACCTTCGCCGTGCCGGCGCGGGTGGCCACACGCCTGCGCGACCTCGCCGGAGAGCGGCACGGCACCCTGCACACCGGCCTGGTCGCCGCCGCGCAGGCGCTGCTCGCCCGCTGGTCCGGCCAGGACGACATCACCGTCGGCTCCCTCACACCGGGCCGGTCCCGTACCGACCTCGAACGGACCGTCGGCTTCTTCGTCAACACGGTCGTGCTGCGCACCGCGGTGGACACCTCGGGATCCTTCCGCGACCTGCTGGCCGGGGCGGCCGAGACGGTGGGCGACGCCTTCGCCCACGGCGACACGCCGTTCGAGCGGATCGTGGAGGCGGTGGGCGCGCCCCGCGAGGCCGGCCGCAACCCGCTGTTCGACGTGATGGTCCTGCTGCACCCCGACCCGCCCGCCGCCTCCGCCCCGCGCGGGCTCGCCACCAGCCCGGTCACCGTGCCCCGGCAGGCGGCCACCTTCGACCTGAGCATCGAGTTCGTACCGGACGGGGACGGCCTGACCGGCCTGCTGGAGTACCGCACCGACCTGTTCGACGCGGCCACGGCCGAGCGGATGGCCGGTCAGCTGCTGCGCCTGCTGGAGGGCGTCTGCGACGCTCCGGACCGCCCGCTGGGCAGCCTGCCCCTGCTGTCCGACGAGGAGACCCGGCGGCTCGTCCACGACTGGAACCCCGCCCCCCTGCCCGCGGCCGACACCACGTACCCCGGCCTGTTCGAGCGCCGGGCGGCCCGGACCCCCGAAGCCCTCGCCCTCGTCGCGGGCGGTGAGGAACTGGACTACGGCACGCTCAACGCGCGCGCCAACCGGCTCGCCCACCACCTCGCCGCCCAGGGCGCCGGCCCCGAACGGCTGGTGGCGCTCCGACTGCCGCGCACGGCCGACATGATCACGGCGATCCTCGCCGTCTGGAAGTCCGGCGCGGGCTACCTCCCGCTGGACCCGGCCCTGCCCGAGGAGCGGGTCCGGTTCCTGCTGGACGACGCCCGGCCGGCCCTGGTGCTGGACGAGGCCGCCCTCGGCGCCGTGCCCCCGACCGCCCCGGACACCGACCTCACCGACGCCGACCGGCGCGCCCCGCTGGACCCGGACCACACGGCGTACGTCATCTACACCTCCGGCTCCACCGGCCGCCCCAAGGGCGTGGCCGTCTCCCACCGCGCGGCGGCCCATCTGCTGGCCGCCCACCGGGCCGGCTTCGTCGCCGAGGCGGGCGGCGGCCCGCTGCGGGTCGCGCTCACCGCCGCGTTCTCCTTCGACACCTCCCTCGAAGGCGTCCTGCTGATGGCCGACGGCCACCCGCTGCACCTGGTCGACGAGGTCACCCGGATGGACCCGGCCGCCCTGGTCGAGTACGTCGTCGCGCACCGGATCGACTTCCTCGACGTCACCCCGTCCTACCTGCGCCAGCTCCTGCCCGCCGGACTGCTCACCGACCCCCGGCACCGCCCCCGGGTCCTCATGCTCGGCGGCGAGGCGGTCGGCCCGGCGCTCTGGCGGGAGCTGGCCGCCCACCCGGATGTGGCGGCCCACAACTTCTACGGCCCGACCGAGTGCACGGTCGACGCGCTGTCCTGCCGGATCGACGGCGGGGATCGCCCGCTGGTGGGCCGCCCCCTGCCCGGGGTCCGGGCGTACGTGCTGGACGACCGGCTCCAGCCGGTGCCGCCCGGGGTCGGCGGCGAGCTGTACCTCGCGGGCGCGCAGCTCGCCCGGGGCTACGCCGGCCGGCCGGGCCTGACCGCGGCCCGGTTCCCGGCCGACCCGTTCGGCGGCCCGGGGAGCGGATGTACCGCACCGGCGACCTGGCCCGCTGGACCGCCGACGGCCGCCTCGACTACCTCGGGCGCGCCGACGACCAGGTCAAGGTGCGCGGCCACCGCATCGAGCCCGGCGAGATCGAGGCCGCGCTGCTCGCGGTGCCCGGTGTCGCCGCCGCCGCGGTCGTCGCCGTGCCCGACCCGCACGGCCACAGCCGTCTCGCCGCGTACGTCGTCCCGGCGTCCGGCGCCCCCCGGCCCGCCCCCGCCGCCCTGCGGGCGGCCCTGCGTGAGGTGCTGCCCGACGCACTGGTGCCGTCCTCGTTCACCTCGCTGGACGCGCTGCCGCTGACCACCAGCGGCAAGCTGGACCGCCGCGCCCTGCCCGCCCCGGAGAACACGGCGGAGGAACGGGAGTTCGTCGCCCCGCGCACCCCGGACGAGGAGACCCTCGCCGGCGTCTGGGCCGACGTGCTCGGGGTGGCCCGGGTGGGTGTCACGGACAACTTCTTCGAGCTGGGCGGCGACTCGATCCTCAGCATCCAGGCCGTCTCCCGTGCCCGCGCGGCCGGTCTGCGCATCGGATCGCAGGACGTCTTCCGGCACCAGACGGTCGCCGACCTGGCCGCAGCCGTCTCCCGCCGTACCGCCGCCGTGCCCGCACCGCTCCGGCGCCCGCACGACGACGGACCCGCCCCGCTCACCCCCGTCCAGGAGTGGTTCCACGCCACGCACGGACCGCTGCGGCACTTCACCATGTCGATGCTCCTCGACCTGCCGCACGACCTCGACGAACGTGCCCTGGACCGGGCGCTGGACGCCGTGGTCGCCTGCCATCCGGCCCTGCGCACCCGCTTCACCCGCACCGACGGCACCTGGCGGCAGCACCCCGGCACCGGTCCGGCCACCGGGCTCCTGACCCGCCACGACCCGGGCACCGCGCCCGCCGAGGCCGCGGAGGCCGCCCGCGCCGCCCTCGACCCGGGCACCGGCGCACTGCTGCGCGCGGCCCTGCTGACCGGCGGGGAACGCCCGCAACTGTTCCTCACCGCCCACCACCTGGCGGTCGACAGCGTCTCCTGGCGGGTGCTGCTCGCCGACCTGGAACAGGCCTACCGGCGGGCGGCGGCGGGCGAGGACCCCCGGCTGGAACCCGAGCACACCCCGTTCGCCGACTGGGCGCACACCCTGGCCGCCCGGGTCCGGGCCGGCGACCTCGACGACGACCTGGACCACTGGACCGAGGAAGCCGCGCCGGCGCCCGTCCCGCTCCCGGTCGACCTGCCCGGCACCCCGCTCGCCGGGTCCGTGCGCACCGTCCGCACCCCGGTGGACCGGGAGACCACCGAGGCGCTGCTGCGCCGCGTGCCGGGCGTGTACCGCACCCAGGTCAACGACGTGCTGCTGAGCGCGCTCGGCCGGGTGCTGGCCGACTGGACGGGCGAGGACCGGGTGACCGTCGCCCTGGAGGGCCACGGCCGGGAGGAGGACCTGGCCGAGGGCGCCGACCTGTCCCGCACGGTCGGCTGGTTCACCACCCAGTACCCGGTCACCCTGGCCCCCGCGGGACCGGACGACTGGGGCGGCACCCTCAAGTCCGTCAAGGAGCGGCTGCGGGCCGTGCCCCGCCGCGGCCTCGGCTACCAGGCACTGGGCCACCTCGGCTCGCCCCGGCCCGAGGCCCGCGCCCTCGGCGAACGGCCGCTTCCGCAGGTGTGCTTCACCTACCACGGCCAGTGGGAGGCGCCCGCCGGCGGCGACTTCGCCCCGGTCGCCGACGTGCCCGGCCGGGACACGGACCCCGCCGCGCCGCTGGACCACCTGCTCGACGTGTCCGCCGTGGTGGCCGACGGAGAGCTGGAGATCACCTGGCACTACAGCGACCAGGCGCACCGGGAGGACACCGTCCGGGAGCTGGCCGAGGGCATGGTGCGGGCGCTGCGCGCCATCGCCGCCCACTGCGCCCACCCCGGCGCGGGCGGCCGTACCCCCTCCGACTTCCCGCTGGCCCGCCTGGACCAGGCCGGCGTGGACCGCCTCGCCGGTGACGGCCGGGACGTCGAGGACCTGCTGCCGCTCACCCCGCTCCAGGAGGGCATGCTCTTCCACCGGCTGGTCGGCGGCCCCGACGACGTGTACGTGGACCAGGCCGCCCTGCTGCTGGACGGGGTGACCGACACCGGCGCCCTCGCCCTGGCCTGGCAGCGGGTGACCGACCGCACCCCCGCCCTGCGCACCTCGGTGGTGTGGGAGGGCGTGCCGGTACCGCTCCAGGTCGTGCACCGGCGCACCGAGGTTCCGGTCACCCGGCTGGACTGGCGCGAGCTGGAGGAGGCGGACCGGGACGAGCGGCTGGCGCGGCTGCGCGCCGACGACCTCGCACGCGGCCTCGACCTGGGCACGGCCCCCCTGATGCGGCTCGCCCTCGTCCGGCTGCCCAGTGCCCGGACGTACCTGCTGTGGACCTCCCACCACCTGATCCTGGACGGCTGGAGCCTGGCCCAGGTGCTCACCGAGGTGTTCGAGGAGTACGCGGCCCTCACCACCGGCGCCGCGTCCCGGCCCCCGGCGCGCCGCCCGTTCGGCGACTACGTCCGCTGGCTGGCCGGCCAGGACTCCGCGGCCGCGCACGCGCACTGGCGGACCGTCCTGGACGGGTTCGCCACGCCCACCCCGCTGCCCTTCGACCGTCCCCGCCGCCCGGGGCACGAGTCCCGGTCCGCGGGCGTGCACACGGCCGCGCTGTCCGACGAGGTCTCCGCCCGGCTCGCCCGTACCGCCCGGGCCGCCGGGCTCACCCTCGGCACCGTGGTGCAGGGGGCCTGGGCGCTGCTGCTGTCCCGCTACGGCGCCGAGCGTGACGTGCTGTTCGGCACCACCGTCTCCGGGCGCCCCGACGACCTGCCCGGCGCCGAGTCGATGGTGGGCATGTTCATCAACACCCTGCCCACCCGCGTGCGCGTGGACGGTCACCGCGACGCCGTCGCCTGGCTCAGAGAACTCCAGGAGGAACAGGCCGAGGCGCGGCGGTTCGCGGCGGTCTCCCTCGCCGAACTGACCTCGCTCAGCGACGTGCCCGCCGGCGGCGCGCTCTTCGAGAGCATGGTGGCCTTCGAGAACTACCCCTTCGACGAGGCGCGTTCGGCCACCACCGGGATACGGCTGGCGGACGTCTCCGCACGGGACGCCACCAACTACCCGCTGGTGCTGCGGGCGTACCAGGGCGAGCGGTTCGGCTTCGACCTCGCCTACGACCCCGACCTGTTCGACGCCACGACGGTGAGCGACCTCGCGGGGCGGCTGTGCCTGCTGCTCACCGAGCTGGCCGACGACCCCGGCCGGCCCGTGCGCGACCTCGCCTGGACCACCGCCGCGGAGCGGCGGCGGATGCTGGCCGACTGGAACGGCACCGAGGAGGGCCGGCCCGCCGGCACCCTGGACGCCCTGTTCGCCGCCCAGGCCGCCCGTACCCCCGACGCCGTGGCCGTCACCTGCGGCGACGAGCGGCTCGACTACGCCACCCTGGAGGCACGGGCGGGCCGCCTCGCCCACCGGCTCGCCGAACTCGGCGCCGGACCGGAGAAGTTCGTGGCCCTCGCGCTGCCCCGGTCCACCGACCTCGTGGTGGCCGTGCTCGCCGTCCTCCGGACGGGCGCCGCCTACCTGCCGATCGACCCGAAGCTGCCCGCCGAGCGGGTCCGGCACCTGCTCGACGACGCCGCACCGGTCGCACTCGTCACCGTCCGGCAGGGCGCGGCCGGCCCGGACGTCCCGAACCTGCTGCTGGACGACCCCGAGGTACGCGCCGACCTGGCCCGCCGGCCCGCCGCCGGGCCGGTCCGCCGCGCGCTGCCCGAGAGCCCCGCCTACGCCATCTACACCTCCGGCTCCACCGGACGTCCCAAGGGCGTCGTCATTCCGCACGCCAACGTCATCCGGCTGTTCACCCGCACCCGGCACTGGTTCGGCTTCGGGCCCGACGACGTGTGGACCATGTTCCACTCCTACGCGTTCGACTTCTCGGTGTGGGAGCTGTGGGGCCCGCTGCTGCACGGCGGCCGGCTCGTGATCGTCCCCGAGGACACCGCGCGCTCCCCGGAGGACTTCCTGCGCCTGCTCGCCGACGAGGGGGTGACCGTCCTCAACCAGACACCGTCCGCGTTCTATCCGCTGATCCGCGCAGACGCCCTGCTCCGCGACGACGGCGCGCGGCCGGCTCTGCGCACGGTGATCTTCGGCGGTGAGGCCCTCGACACCGGCCGGCTCGCCGACTGGTACACCCGCCACCCCGACACCGCGCCCCGTCTGGTGAACATGTACGGCATCACCGAGACCACCGTGCACGTCACCTACGCCGCGCTCGACTCCTCCACCGCCCGCACCGGCACCGCGAGCCCCATCGGCACCGGCATCCCCGACCTGCGCCTCTACGTCCTCGACGACACCCTGCGGCCGGTGCCGCCGGGCGCCGTGGGGGAGCTGTTCGTCGCCGGTGAGGGGCTGGCGCGCGGCTACCTGAACCGGCCCGGGCTGACCGCGACCCGCTTCCTCGCCGACCCCTTCGGCCGGCCGGGCACCCGCATGTACCGCACGGGGGACCGGGCCCGCTGGCGGGCCGACGGCACGCTGGAGTACCTGGGCCGGGCCGACCAGCAGGTGAAGATCCGCGGCTACCGCATCGAGCCCGGCGAGATCGAGGCCGCCCTGCACGGCCACCCGGGCGTCGGCGCCGCCACCGTCGGCGTGTACGAGGACACCGCGGGCACCCGCCGGCTGGTCGCCCACGTCGTCGGCGCGGGCACCGGCGACCGTGCCGTACCGCCCCCGTCCGCCGCCGAACTCCGCGCCCACCTCGAAGGACTGCTGCCCGCGCACATGGTGCCGGCCGCCTACGTGCCGATGGCCGCACTGCCGCTCACCGTCAACGGCAAGCTCGACCGGCGCGCCCTGCCCGCGCCCGGCCCGGACGGCTTCGCCGCCGACGCCACCCGCACCCCGCCGCGCACCCCCGCCGAACGGCTGGTCGCCGCCGCCTGGACGGACGTGCTGGACACGGACGAGATCGGCGCCGACGACGACTTCTTCGCCCTCGGCGGCGACTCCATCCTGGCCGTGCGCGTCACCTCCCGGCTGCGTGCCGCCTTCGGCACGGACGTCTCACCGAGGATGCTGTTCACCCACTCCACGGTCTCCGGCCTCGCCGCCGCCCTGGGCGAACCCCGCGACGGGGACACCGCCGGCACCATCCCGGCCGCGGCCCCGGACGGCCCGGCGCCGCTGTCGTACGCGCAGCAACGCCTCTGGTTCCTCGACCGGTTCGAACCGGGCGGCACCGAGTACACGACCCTGTCCGTGCTCAGGCTGCGCGGACCGCTCGACACCCCCGCCCTGCGCACCGCACTCGACGGCCTGGTCGCCAGGCACGAGGCACTGCGCACCACCTTCACCGAACACGACGGCCAGGTCCGGCAGACCGTCCACGCGCCCGCGCCCGTGGACCTGCCGGTGACCGGTCTCCCGGACGCCGCCGCCCTGGACGGCCTCCTGGACCGGGAGGCCGCCACGCCCTTCGACCTGGCCACCGGGCCCCTGCTGCGGGCCCGGCTGGCGCGGCTGGCCGCCGACGATCACGTCCTCGTCCTGGCCGTGCACCACATCGTCACCGACGGCTGGTCCGGTGGCGTACTGGCCCGCGACCTGGGCGAGATGTACGCGGCGGCCCTGGCGGGCCGCAGCCCCGAACTGCCCCCGCTCCCCGTCCGCTACCGTGACTTCGCCGCCTGGCAGCGCTCCCGCGCCGACCGCGCCGAGGCCGAACTCGCCCACTGGCGCCGCGCGCTGGACGGCGTGGTCCCGCTGGAGCTGCCCACCGACCGGCCCCGCCCGGCCGTCCGCACCCGCGACGGCGCCCTGGTCACCTTCACCCTGCCCGCCGCGCTGACCGAGCGGCTGCGGGCACGGGCACGGGAGGCCGACGCGACCCTCTACATGGCCCTGGTGGCGGCCTGCCAGACCCTGCTCGCCCGCTGGGCGGGCCAGGAGGACGTCACCGTCGGCACGGTCACCGCCGGCCGTGAACGCCCCGAACTGCACGACGTGGTCGGCATGTTCGTCAACACGGTGGTGCTGCGTGCCCGGGTCCGCCCCCACCTGTCCTTCCGGGAGCTGCTGGCCGAGGTGCGCACGACCGTCCTGGAGGCGTTCGCCCACCAGGAGGTGCCCTTCGAGCGGGTGGTGGACGCCCTCCAGCCGGAGCGGGACACCAGCCGCACCCCGCTGTTCCAGGTCATGGTCGCCCTGCACAACCTCGGCGGCGAGCCGCTCCGGCTGCCCGGCCTGACGGCGGAGCCGGTCACCCCGCCGGTCCGTACCGCCACCTTCGACCTGGCCTTCGACTTCGTGGAGGGCGACGACGGCCTCACCGGGCACCTGGAGTACAACACCGGCCTGTTCGACGCCGACACCGCGGCCCGGCTGGCCGGCCGGCTGCGCACCCTGCTGGAGGCCGCGGCCGAGGACCCCGGGCAGGCCGTCGGCCGCCTGCCGCTGATGACCGGGGACGAGCGGCGCCAGGTCCTGCGCCACGGGCAGGGCGCCCGGTTGCCCGAACCCGACACCACCTTCCCGGCGCTGTTCGAGGCCCAGGCCGCCCGCACCCCGGAGCACACCGCCCTGGCCGCCCGTGACACCACCCTGGACTTCGCGGCGCTGAACACGCGGGCCAACCGGCTCGCCCACCACCTCATCGCCCTGGGCGCCGGTCCCGAGGACGTGGTCGCCGTACGGCTGCCGCGCACCTCCGACCTGATGGTGGCGCTGCTCGCCGTCCTCAAGGCGGGTGCCACCCTGCTCTGCCTCGACCCGGAACTCCCGCCGGAACGGCAGGCGTTCCTGCTCTCGGACGCCCGTCCGCACACCCTGCTCACCGACCTCGCCGTCGTGCCCTGGGACCGGCTGCCCGGCCACGACCCGGCCGACGCCGACCGCGTCCGGCCGCTGCTGCCGCGGCACACCGCCTACATCGTCTACACCTCCGGCTCCACCGGCCGCCCCAAGGGCGTCGCCGTCGAACACCGGCAGCTCGTCAACCTCTGCGAGGACCACCGCGCCGGCCTGCTCGCCCCGCACACCGGCGACGGGCGGCGGCTGCGGGCCGCGCTCAGCGCCTCCTTCTCCTTCGACACCTCCTGGGAAGGGCCGCTGCTCCTCGCCCTCGGCCACGAGGTCCACCTGATCGACGAGGACACCCGGCTGGACCCGGAGGCGTTCTGCGACCGGGTCGACGCAGACCGCCTCGACCTGGTCAACGTCACCCCGTCCTTCCTGCGTGAACTAACCTCCGCCGGGCTGCTCGCCCCCGGACGCCACCACCCGCGTCTGCTGCTCGTCGGGGGTGAGGCCGTCACCGCGGCCGACTGGCGTGAACTCCAGCGCGCCGAACGGGAACTGGGCGTCGCCGCCTACAACATGTACGGCCCCACCGAGACCACCGTCGACGCCGTCTACGGCCGCCGCGGCGAGCTGCCCGACCGGCCGGTCATCGGCCGCCCCGGCGGCAACCTGCGCGCCTACGTCCTCGACGGCGACCTCTGCCCCGTACCGCCCGGGACCCCGGGCGAGCTGTACCTGGCCGGCGCCCAGGTGGCCCGCGGCTACCTGAACCGCCCCGGCCTCACCGCCGCCCGCTTCGTCCCCGACCTGTTCGGGGCCCCCGGGGAGCGCATGTACCGCACCGGCGACCGGGCCCGCTGGGACCGGGACGGACTGCTGGAGTTCCTGGGCCGGGTGGACGAGCAGGTCAAGATCCGCGGGTTCCGCATCGAACCCGGCGAGGTGGAGGCCGCCCTCCTGGACCACCCCGACGTCGCGGACGCCGCCGTCAGCGCCCGCGAGCACGCCGGGCGGCTCATGCTCGTCGGCTACGTGGTGCCCGCCGACGGCCTCGTCCCGTCCGCCGACGCCCTGCGCCTCGCCCTGCGCCGCACCCTGCCCGACCACATGGTGCCCGCCGCGTTCGTCCCGCTCGACCGCATTCCGCGTACCACCAGCGGCAAGACCGACCGGCGCGCCCTGCCGGCGCCGCCTGCGCAGCCCGACAGCGCCACCCCGTACGTCGCCCCCGGCCCGGCACCGAGGAACGCCTGGCCGCCATCTGGGCCGAGGTGCTCGGTGTCGAACGCGTCGGCGCCCGCGACAACTTCTTCGCGCTCGGCGGCGACTCCATCCTGAGCATCCAGATCGTCTCCCGTGCCCGGCAGGCCGGACTCGTCCTCACCACCAAGGACGTCTTCCGCCAGCAGACCGTCGCCGAACTCGCCCTGTGCGTGACCGAGTCGGCGCCGGGCCAGGAAGCGGCCGAGGAACCGGCAGCGGCGCCGCTCACCCCGATCCAGCGCTGGTACCTGGACGGCCGCGAGCCCGGCCGTCCGCTCAGGTTCACCATGACCCAGCGTCTGGAACTCGCCCCCGGCACCGACGGAGCGGCACTTCGGGCGGCCACCGACGCCCTCGTACGCCACCACGCCTCCCTGCGCACCCGGTTCCGCCGCACCGCCGACGGCTGGCGTCAGGACGTGCTGCCCGAGGCACCGGACGCCGTCCTCACCCGGCACGACGTGACCGCGCTCGACGGCACGGCACTGGAGGCCGAGGTCCAGCGGCTCACGGACGAGGCGCAGGCCGCCCTCGACCCGACCACCGGACGGGTCGTCCGCGCACTGTTCTTCGACCGCGGCCCGGACCTGCCGGGACAACTGGTGATCACCGCACACCACCTGGTCGTCGACGGCGTCTCCTGGCGCATCCTGCTCGCGGACCTGGAGACCGCCCACCGGGCGGCGGCTCAGGGCCGGCCCGCCGAACCGCCCGCCACCGGCACCTCCTACGGGCACTGGGCCGCCCGGCTCGACCGGCACACCCGCTCCGGCGCCCTCGACGCCGACCTGCCGTACTGGACACACACCGCGGCGGCCCCGGCCGCCCTCCCCGCCGGACGGTCCGGCCCGAACACGTACGGCACCGCGGACACCCTCACCGTCACCCTGGACGCGGAGACGACCGACGCCCTCCTTCGCCAGGTCCCCGCCGTCTACCGCACCCAGGTCAACGACGTCCTGCTCAGCGCCCTCGGCCGCACCCTGGCCCGCTGGTGCGGCCGGGACACGGTCCTGGTCGGCGTCGAGGGCCACGGCCGGGAGGAACTGTTCGCGGACGTCGACCTGTCCCGGACCGTCGGCTGGTTCACCGCCGAGTTCCCGCTCGCCCTGCGCGTCGCCCCCGACGCCGGCTGGCACGACACCCTCCGCTCGGTCAAGGAACAACTGCGCGCGGTGCCGCTGCACGGCCTGAGCCACGGCGCCCTGCGCCACCTCGTGCCCGGCAGCCCCCTCGCCACGGCGCCCGCCCCGCAGGTCGGCTTCAACTACCACGGCCGGTGGGACACGGGCGGCGCCGGCGCCGGCCTGGTCCGCGGCGCGCTGCCCCGGCCGGCCGGGACACCGACCCGGAGGAGACGCGGCCCTACCTCCTGGACATCACCGGTGTGGTCCAGCAGGGCCGCCTCGAACTCGGCTGGACCTACCCGCCCGGCGTCTACGACCGGGCCACCGTCCGCCGGCTCGCCGAGGACACCCTCACGGCCCTGCGGCAGATCGTGGAGCACTGCGCCGGGTCCGGGGCGGGCGGCCGCACCCCCTCCGACTTCCCGCTCGCCGGCCTCGGCCAGGACCTCCTCGACCGGCTCGTCGGCACCGGCCGGCACGTGGAGGACGTCCTGCCGCTGACCCCGCTCCAGTCCGGCATGCTCTTCCACGGCCTCGTGGACACCGAGCACGCCTACTTCGACCGTACGGCCGTGACGCTGTCCGGGGTCGCCGACCCGAGCGCCTTCGCCGCCGCCTGGCAGGAGGTCGCCGACCGCACCCCGGCGCTGCGCACCAGCGTCCACTGGCACGGCCTGCCGCACCCGGTCCAGGTGGTCCACCGCCGGGCCGAACTCCCCGTCACCCACCTGGACTGGCGTGCGTGCACCCCGGCCGAACGCGCCGAGGCCACCGAGCGGCTGCTCGCCGCGGACCGCGCGGCCGGCATGGACCTCACCACCGCGCCGCTCACCCGGCTCACCCTGGCCGCGCTGCCCGGCGACGAGGTGCTGCTCGTGTGGTCCACCCACCACATCGTCCTCGACGGCTGGAGCACGGGTCAGCTCCTCACCGAAGTGTGCGAACGCTACGCGGCGCTGACCGGAGGACCGGACCCGGCGCCCCCGGTGCGGCGGCCGTTCGCGGACTTCCTGCGCTGGCTGCGCGAGCAGGACGAGACCGCGGCCGAACGGCACTGGGCCGAGGCCCTCGCCGGGTTCACCACCCGCACTCCGCTGCCGTACGACCGCACGCCCGCCGCGGCGCACCGCGCCCGCTCCGCCGCCGCCGTCCACCACGAGCTGGAGTCCGGGGTATCGGCACGGCTGCGGGAGACCGCCGCCCGTGCCGGAGTGACCGTGAACACCGTGGTGGAGGGCGCCTGGGCGCTGCTGCTGGCCCGCTCCAGCGGGCGGGACGACGTGGTGTTCGGCACCACCGTCTCCGGCCGCCCGGCCGAACTGCCCGGTGTCGAAGGCATGATCGGCATGTTCATCAACACCGTGCCGACCCGGGTCCGGATACCCGCCGGGCCGATGCTGCCGTGGCTGCGCGACCTCCAGGAACGGCAGAGCGACGCCCGCCGCTTCGACTTCCTCGCCCTGCCCCGCATCCGGGCCGTCGCCGAAGTACCCGCCGGCGAGGCGCTGTTCGACAGCATGGTGGTGTTCGAGAACTACCCGGTGGACGAGGAGGCGACGGCCCGTACGGGCGTCCGGGTGGAGGACGTGCGCGCCGACGACGCCACCACCTTCCCCTGGTGCCTCCGCGCCCACCTCGCCGAACGCCTCGGCTTCGACCTCGCCTACGACCCGCCCTGTTCGACCCCGCCACCGCCGAGCGGGCCGCGGACCGGCTGGCCGGACTGCTCACCGCCCTCGCCGACGGGTTCGACACCGACCTGACCGACCTGGATCTGCTCACGGCCGCCGACCGCGAGCTGCTGGCCGCCTGGAACACCACCGCCCGCCCGGCCGCCCCGCGCAGCCCCGTGGACCTGTTCGCCGAGCAGGCCCGACGCACCCCCGACGCGGTCGCGGTCCAGGACGGCGAAGAGCTCCTGACGTATCGTCAGCTCGACGACTGGGCCCACGCGCTGGCCGGACGTCTGCTGGCCGGCGGGCTCGCCCCTGAGGACCGGGTGGCGCTGCTGCTGGACCGCTCGGCCGAACTGGTCGTCGCCCAGCTCGCGGTACTCCTGGCCGGCGGCGCCTACCTCCCCGTCGACACCCGCGCCCCCGAGGAACGCCGGCGCACCCTGCTCGCCCAGGCGGGCGCGGCCGTCCGGCTCACCGCCGCGGAGGTGACGGCCGCGCGCGGGGGGACACCGGCCGAGCCTCCCGCCGGGGCCCCGCCGGCCACCGGCGCCGACCCCGCGCCGCGCGGCACCGGGGCGGCGAAGGAACAGGAGTCGCCCGCGCGCACCGCCGGACCCCGGCCGCGCCGCTGCCCGCCGCCGAGCCGGACCGGCTGGCGTACGTCATGTTCACCTCCGGGTCCACCGGCCTGCCCAAGGCCGTCGCGGTGCGGCACCGTGACGTGGCGGCGCTGGCCACCGACAGCAGGTTCGCCGGCGGTGTCTGCGACCGGGTGCTGCTGCACTCGGCGGTGGCCTTCGACGCCGCCACCTTCGAGGTGTGGGCGCCGCTCCTCAACGGCGGCCGCGTCGTCGTGGCCCCCGGCGGGAGCGTCGACGCCACCTTGCTGCGCGGGCTGGCGGCCGACGGCGCACTGACCGCGGTGTGGCTGACCGCCGGGCTGTTCCGGCTGCTCGCCCAGGACGCCCCCGACTGCTTCCGCGGCCTCGCGCAGGTGTGGACCGGCGGTGACGTCGTACCGGCACCGGCCGTGCGCCGGGTGCTGGAGGCCTGCCCCGGCCTGACCGTGGTGGACGGCTACGGCCCCACCGAGACCACCACCTTCGCGACCTCCTGCGCCCTCACCGACCCGGCGGCGGTCCCCGGCACGGTCCCCATCGGCCGGCCGCTGGACGACATGCGGGCGCTCGTGCTCGACGCCCGGCTGCGGCCCGTACCGCCCGGCTGCCCGGGCGAGCTGTACCTGGGCGGCGAGGGCGTCGCCCGCGGCTATCTGGGCCGCCCGGGTGACACCGCCGCCCGCTTCCTCGCCGACCCGCTCGGCCCGCCCGGCGCCCGCGTGTACCGCACCGGCGACCTGGCCCGGCGGCGCCCGGACGGCACCGTGGAGTTCCTCGGCCGCGCCGACGACCAGGTGAAGATCCGCGGCTTCCGCGTGGAGCCCGGCGAGGTCGAGGCGGCGCTCGCCGCCCACCCGGACGTCACGGACGTGGCCGTCCTGGCCCGCGAGGACCGGCCTGGTGCCAAGCGGCTCGTGGCCTACGTCGTCGGACCGGCCGGCCAGGACGCCGGGGAACTGCGGGACTTCGCCGCCCGCACCCTGCCCGACTACCTCGTACCGGCTGCCTTCGTCCCGCTGCCCGCCCTTCCGCTGAGCCGCAACGGCAAGGTCGACCGGGCCGCCCTGCCCGCACCGGACGCCGTGCCGGGCCGTACCCGGATCGAGCCGCGCACCGACGCCGAGCGCCGCACGGCGGCCGTCTTCGGCGAGGTGCTGGGCTGCGAACCGCCCGGCGTGGAGGACGACTTCTTCCAGCTGGGCGGCGACTCGATCCTCAGCATCCGGCTCGCCTCCCGCCTCGCCGAGGACTTCGGCACCGGCCTCACGCCGCGCGCGGTGTTCACCCACCCGACGCCGGCCGCCCTGGCCCGCCTGCTCGGCGACCGGCGGGGCCCCGGCGGCCCGGCGCTCGTCCCGGTGGCCCGGGACGCGGTCGCGCCGATGTCCCACGCCCAGCAACGCCTGTGGTTCCTCCACGAGTTCGAGCCCGCCGGGGCCGAGTACGTCACCGCGCTCGCGCTGCGGCTGCGCGGGGACCTGGACACCGGCGCGCTCCGCGCCGCCCTCACCGCGGTGGTGGCCCGGCACGAGTCGCTGCGCACCACCTTCGACAGCGTCGACGGGCACGGCGTCCAGCGCGTCCACCCGCCGTCCGACGTGCCGCTGCCCGCGCACGACCTGTCCGGGCTCTCCGACGCGGAACGGGAGCCCGCGCTGCGCCGCCTGCTCGCCGCGGAGCGCGCCCGCCCCTTCGACCTGCGCGAGGGCCCACTGCTGCGGGCCGCCCTGGTCCGGCTCGCCGGGCACGACCACGTACTCACCCTCGCCCTGCACCACATCGTCACCGACGGGTGGTCCACCTCCGTGCTGCTCGGCGACCTCGCCCACCTCTACCGCGCCGAACTCGACGCCGAGGAGCGGGAACTGCCGCCGCTGCCGGTGCAGTACGCCGACTACGCCCACTGGCAGCGCACGGCCGGTGACACCGAGGCCGGTGAGCACCTCGCCTACTGGAAGGAACAACTCGCCGGCGCCGCGCCACTGGAGCTGCCCACCGACCGGCCCCGGCCGCCGGTGCGGACCAGCGCCGGCGCGACCGCCCCGCTGGTGGTGCCCGCCCCGACCGTGCGGCGGCTCACCCGGCTCGCACGCGACCACGGCACCACCCTGTTCACCACGCTCGTCGCCGCCGCGCAGGCCTACCTCGCCCGGCTCTCCGGCACCGAGGACGTGGCCGTCGGCACCGTCACCTCCGGCCGTGACCGGCCCGAGGTCCAGTCCCTCGTCGGGTTCTTCGTCAACACCCTGGTGCTGCGCGCCCGCGCCGGGTCGGAGCTGCCCTTCACCGGGTTCCTGGACGACGTACGGCGCACCGTCCTCGACGCCTTCGCGCACCAGGACGTGCCGTTCGAACGGGTCGTGGACGAGGTGCAGCCCGTCCGCGACACCAGCCGCAGCCCGCTGTTCCAGGTGATGGTCGTCCTGCAGAACACCCCGGCCGCCGCGCTGGACATGCCCGGTCTCGACGTCACTGACGTCGAACCGGAGTCGGAGCAGGCCGCGTTCGACCTCACTCTGGAGTTCGCCGAGAGCGGCACCGGCTCCCTGCACGGCCTGCTCACCTACAACACCGACCTGTTCGACGCGGCCACGGCCGACCGGATGGCCGGGCAGCTCGGCGCGCTGCTGCGCGCCGTCGCCGAGGAGCCCGGCCGCGCCCTCGGGGAACTGCCGCTGACCTCGGACGACGAGGTGAAGAGCCTGCTGGAGCAGGGCCGGGGAACCTTCCGCGCGGTGCCCGAGAGCACCCTGCCCGCGCTGTTCGAACGGCAGGCCGCCCGCACCCCGGACGCCGTGGCGCTGATCGACGGCGACCGTGAACTGACGTACGCGGAAGCCGACCGGGCCGCCAACCGGCTGGCCCACCGGCTCGTCCGGGACGGCGTCGGCCCGGAGCGCGTGGTGGCCCTCGCGCTGCCCCGGTCGGCGGCGACCGTGGTGGCGCAGCTCGCCGTCGCCAAGGCGGGCGGCGCGTTCCTGCCCGTGGACCCCGGCTACCCGCAGCAGCGGCGGGAGTTCATGATCCGGGACGCGGGCGCCCACCTCGTCCTCGGCGACCCGGCCGAGGTGTGGACGGCCGACGGGCCCGAGACGGCGCCCACGGACGCCGACCGCACCGCCGCGCTCACCCCCGCCCACCCCGCCTACGTCATCTACACCTCCGGCTCCACCGGCACCCCCAAGGGTGTCGTCGTCACCCACCGCGGCCTCGCCTCCTTCGCCGCGGCAGCCGCCGAGCGGTACGCGGCGGGCCCCGGTGACCGGGTGCTCCAGTTCGCCTCCCCGAGCTTCGACGCCTCCGTACTGGAACTGTGCGTCTCCCTGCTCAGCGGGGCCGCGCTGGTGACGGGCGAGGAGGGGCCGCTGGTCGGGGAGCGGCTGGCGGAGGTGCTGGCCGAACGGCGCGTCAGCCACACCCTGATCCCGCCCGCCGCGCTGGCCACCGTCCCGCCGGAGACCGCCGCCGGCCTGCCCCACCTGCGCACCCTCATCGTGGGCGCCGAGGCCTGCCCGGCCGACCTGGTCGACACCTGGGCCCCCGGCCGCCGGATGATCAACTCCTACGGCCCCACCGAGGCCACCGTCGTCGCCACCTGGACCGGTCCGCTGACTCCCGGTGCCGGCGCCCCGCCCATCGGCCGCCCCTCCGGCGGCACCCGGGTGCACGTGCTCGACGCCGCCCTGCGCCCCGTACCACCCGGTGTGACCGGTGAGCTGTACATCGCCGGGCCGGGACTCGCCCGCGGCTACCTGGGCCGGCCGGGGCTGACCGCCCAGCGGTTCCTGCCCGACCCCTTCGGCGCGCCGGGGAGCGGATGTACCGCACCGGGGACCTGGTCCGCTGGACCGCCGACGGCCGGCTCCGGTTCGCCGGGCGCGCCGACGACCAGGTCAAGCTGCGCGGCTTCCGCATCGAACCCGGCGAGATCGAGGGCGCGTTGCGCCGCAGCCCCCTGGTGCGGGACGCCGTGGTCGCCGTCCGTGCGGGGGAGACACCCGGCGCGCCGGACCGGCTCGTCGCCTACGTCGTACCGGCACCGCCGGCCGGCGCCGGTACCGTCACCGGCGAACCGTCCGGTGCCGAGGCCGCCGCCCCCGCGGTGTCCGGGACCGAGGCCCCCGGCGGCGCGGCTTCCGGCATCCCCCTGCCCGTCGGCGAACTGCGGCTGCACCTGGCCGGAGAGCTGCCGCCGCACATGGTGCCGTCCGTCTTCGTCCCGCTCGACCGGCTGCCGCTCACCCCCAACGGCAAGACGGACCGCAGGGCGCTGCCGGCGCCCGGGCCCGCCCAGGCCGCGGACGGGCCGCGGACCGCGCCGCGCACCGACACCGAACGCCGGGTGGCCCGGATCTGGGCCGACGTGCTCGGCATCGAGGAGGTCGGTGCCGACGACAACTTCTTCGCGCTCGGCGGCGACTCCATCCTGAGCATGCAGGTCGTCTCACGACTGCGCCGCGACGGTCTGCACGTGGCCACCCGGGACCTGTTCACGCACCAGACCGTCGCCGAACTCGCCACCGTCGTGTGTACCGCGCCCCGGCGCGCCGCCGAGGGCCCGGTGACCGGCGAGGTGCCGCTCACACCGATCCAGGAGTGGTTCCTGACCACTCCCCGCGCGGCCCACCACCACTTCAACCAGTCGGCGCTGCTGGAGCTCGACTGCACCCCCGACGCGGGGCGCTGCGCAGCGCGCTCGACGCCCTGCTGGAGCATCACGACGCCCTGCGCATGCGGTTCACCCGGCACGAGGACGGCTGGCGGCAGTTCAACCCGCCGCCGGCCGCCGGTCACGACATCCTCGCCCGGCACGACCTCACCGGGCTGTCCGCCGAGGACGCCGACGCGGCGATGGCGAAGGCCGCCGACGAACTGCACGCGAGCTTCGACCTGGGCCAGGGCCCGCAGCTGCGGGCGGCGCTGTTCACCGGGGGCCCGGACCGGCCCGCGTTCCTCCTGCTCGTCGCCCACCACCTGGTGGTGGACGCGGTCTCCTGGCGCGTGCTGCGCGACGACCTGGAGACCGCCTACCGGCAGGCGGCCCAGGGCGGCCCGGTCACCCTGGGGGAGCGTGGCACCAGCTTCCGCGAGTGGTCCCGGCGCCTCGCCGCCCACGTCGCCGAAGGCGGCCTCGACCACGAACTGCCCCACTGGGAGCAGGCCGTGGACATCGAACCGGACCCGGCGACCCCGGCCCCGGTGCCCGAGGCCGGACCGGCCGCGACGGTCGGCGTGGAACTCGACGAGGACGACACGGAGGCCCTGCTCCGCGCCGCGCCCACCGCCTACCGCACCCGGGTCAACGACGTGCTGCTCGCCGCCCTCGCCCTGGCGCTGGCCCGCTGGACCGGACACGACCGGGTGCGGGTGGACCTGGAGGGACACGGCCGGGAGGACCTGCTCGACGGCGTCGACCTCTCCCGCACCGTCGGCTGGTTCACCACCGTCTACCCGGTCGCCCTCCAGGTGCCCGACCCCGGCGGGAGCGGACCGGACCGCGACTGGCGGTCCCTGGTGAAGTCGGTGCGCCGCCAGTTGCGCGCCGTACCCGGCAACGGCATCGGCTACGGCGCCCTGCGCACCTTCGGCACCCCGGAGGTCCGCGGACGCCTGGGCGCCCACGCCCACAGCCAGGTGGTCTTCAACTACCTCGGCCAGTGGGACGCCCGCCCCGAGACCGCGGACGGCGGCCTGGTCCGCGCCGAACACGGCTCCTTCGGCCAGGACCACGACCCCCGGGACCCCGGCTCGCACCCGGTGGAGGTGGTGGGCGCGGTGCAGCACGGCCGGCTCGCCTTCACCTGGCACCACCGGCCCGGCGTCCACGACACGGCGACCGTGCGCCGGGTGGCCGAGGAGTTCGCCGAGGCGCTGCGCCACCTCGCCCGGCACGCCCGGGAGGCAGGTGACGACACTCCGGCCCCGCGCGGCACCGGCCCGGCGCACCGCCCGGCACGGCCCTCGCGCACCCCGCGCCCCGACCGCCCGCCACCGCCGCGACCCCGCGGCGGACCGGCCCACGGACCGACGGAACACCCACGCACGACCGACGAGAGAAGGCGACATGGACGAGAACACCCGCTACCAGGTGCTGCGCAACGACGAGGAGCAGTACTCCCTCTGGCCCGCCGACATCGAGGTGCCCGCGGGCTGGCAGCCCGTCGGCAAGGAGGGCACCGAGGCCGAGTGCTCCGCCCACGTCGACGAGGTCTGGACCGACATGCGGCCCAGGAGCCTCCGCGAGCGCATGGAGAACGCCGGCAACTGACCGGTCCGCGCGCACCCGCCGGGCCGGACGCACCCGCGCCGGCCCGGCGCCCCCGCCCCCCCACGCGTCGCCGTCCCGGCGCCCCACCGCCCTCGGCCCCACCGCACCGCAACTCACCCGAGGAGCCCGTCATGACCCCCGACCTGCGCACCGAACGCCTGCACTTCGTCCCCTACCGACCCGAACACGAGGACCACTTCGTCGCCCTGCTGCGGAACGAGGAGGTGTGCCGCTGGATGGGGCAGGACCTCGTGCCCGAACCGCAGCTGCGTGAGCTGTTCCGCGCCATCCTCACCGACGTGTACCCCGAGCGCCGCTTCGACGTGTGGGGCCTGTGGCTGGACGGCACCTACGTCGGACACGCCGAGGTGAAGCCGACCGGCAACGTCGACGGCCAGGAACTCGTCACCGCGCTCGCCCCCGGCTACTGGGGGCGCGGCCTGGGCGGCGAGGCGGTCCGCGGCCTGCTCCGGCACGCCGCCGACGACCTGGGCCTGAGCGAGGCGTACGGCATGGTCGGCGCCGAGAACACCGCCAGCCTGGCCCTGTGCCGCCGCCTGGGCTTCCGGTACCTCAAGGACGTCGTCGGCGACGACGGCTCCGTGACGAAGATGCTGGTCGTCTCCACGAAGGATCCGGGGACGGAGGGGGAGACGGAGACCGGGGCGGCGGCCGCCGGAGACCGGGTCTGAGCCGGCCGCCGCTCGACACGGAAGGCGAGACGGCGGCCGCCGGGCCCGCGCCGGCACCGTGACGCGGCCGGGACGTCGATCCGCTGTGGACCGGGCGGTGCCTGTCCGGACCGGTCCGGCCCGGCTCCCGCCGCGGTCACCGGGCCCTCCGGGGCCGGTGACCGCGGCCGTGGTGACGGCCACGCCCGACCGAGTCCTTGGAGCCCGTCCGCGCAACCCTTGTCCGCAGGGGCTGCGCGGACGGCTCATACGCGCTGTAATGGCGAACGTGGCGAGTGAGGGTGCTGCGGTGCGCAGATCGAGGAGCGAGCGTGCCGGACTTGCCCTCGACACACTCGCGGCCGTGCCCGCTGCACCGGACCGGCTGCGGCGTGTCCTGGAACAGGCACTGGTGTTCGCCGGGGCCGCTTTCGCCGGCGTGTACACGCCGGGCAACGACCCCGCTACGCTCTGCCTGGCCGAGTCGGCCGGTCTGCCCCGCACGCTGTACGGACTGCGCGACGGCTATCCGGTCACGGGCGGCTCCCCGATGGCCGAGGCCCACCGCACCCGGCGGCCGGTATGGCTCGGCCCCGCCGAGCTGGCCGCGTGCGCCGAGGCCCGCCGGGCGCCGTCCCCGGACTTCTCACTGGCCGCCCTGCCGCTCGGCCCGGCCGGCGGCTGTCTGCTCGCCGTCACCGAGCAGCCCGGCGGCTTCGGCACCGATGACCGCGACTGCCTGGAGCTGGTCGCCCGGGCCGTCTCCGTACCAGCGCCGGCCGAGGCCGCCACCGAGACGGGCGAGCTGCCCGCCGACGCGTTCAGCGTGGTCATGGACACCGGCCGGGTCGAGGTCGGCGACGGGATCCTCGGACTGTTCGGCATCGGCCGGCCGGACTTCGACGGCAGGGTGGAGACGCTGCTCGGCCTCACCGTCCCCGAGGACCTGCCCTCGCTGATGTCCGTCGTCGAGGCCGACCACATGTCGATCGGCGAGCGCGAACTGGAGTTCCGCATCCTGCAGCCCTCCGGCCCGCCCAAGTGGGTCCGGCTGCGCGGCCGGCTGGTACCCGGCGGCGAGGGCCGCTCCGCCCGGCTCGCCGGCACCGTCGCGGACGCCTCCACCCTGCGCTCCGACGTCACGGACGTGGCCCGGGTCCAGCGGCTGGCCGCCGCCCTCGCCACCGCCGGCACCGTCAAGGACGTCGGGAAGGCGGTCGTCGCCGCCCTGCGCGTCCCGCTCCACGCCGACCGCATCGCGCTGGCCGAACTGGAGAACGACCGCCTCGTCGTCACCGTCCTCGACCCGCCGGAACCCGAGGCCTGGCCCGAGCTGTGGCGCACCGAGTGGCGCACCGAATGGCCCGACGCGCCCGTGCGGGCGATGCCCACCCTCGCCTCCGCGCTGCGCGAGGGCCGCGCCCGCATCTGGCCCGCCGGCACCCCGCTGGAGCCCGCCCTCGCCGAGGTCGGCCCCGGCGGGCTCGCGGTGCTGCCACTGCCGGCCGGCGGCCGCATGGCCGGCGCCTGCCTGGTCGGCTGGGACGATCCGCACGAGTTCGCCCCGACGAGCGGGCCCTGCTCACCGCCTGTGCCGGCCTCGCCGGACAGGCCCTGCTGCGCGCCCACGCCTTCGACGCCGAGCACGAACTCGTCGGCATGCTCCAGCGCACCCTGCTGCCCCGCCGGCTGCCCCGGCTGCCCGGCGCGGTCGCCGTCGCCCGCTACCTGCCGACCACCGCCGGCCTGGAGGTCGGCGGCGACTGGTACGACGTGATCCCGCTCGCCGACAACCACGTGGCCCTCGTCATCGGCGACGTCCAGGGGCACAACGCGGGCGCCGCCACCCTGATGGGCCAGATGCGCACCGCCCTGCGCGCCTACGCCGCCGAGGGCCACTCCCCGGACGTCGTCGTCGCGCACGCCAACCGGCTGCTGCTCGACATGGAGACCGACCTCTTCGCCACCTGCGCCTACGTCGACGTCGACATGGAGCAGGGCACCGCCCTGTGCGTGCGCGCAGGCCATCTCCAGCCCCTGCTGCGGCACCCCGACGGCAGCACCGAGATCGTGCAGGCGGAGGGCGGCCCGCCGCTCGGCGTGCTCGGCCAGACCGAGTTCCGCATGACCCCGCTCCGGCTCCAGCCCGGCACGGTCATCGCGCTGACCACCGACGGCCTGGTGGAGTCCCCGGGCGCCGACATCGACGAGGGCATGGACCGGCTCGCCGCCGAACTGGCCGCCGCCGACCCCGGCCATCTCGGTCTGGTCGCCGACGCCCTGCTCACCGGCGCCCACCGCGGCGACGACGTCGCCCTGCTGCTGATGCGCTACGACGGCATGGACGTACGCCCGCTGCGCGAGAGCTGGACCGTGTGGCGGGTCCCCGAGGCCGTCCGGCACGCCCGCCGCTTCACCCGGCGCACCCTGCGCACCTGGGGCGTCTCCCCGGACACCCTCGACGCGGCCCTCCTGGTCGTCTCCGAACTGGTCACCAACGCCCTCGTGCACACCGGCGGGCCGGTCCGCCTCGACCTCAGCCTGGTCAACCAGCGGCTGCGGCTCGCCGTCGCCGACACCTCGCCGCGCAGTCCCGTCCAGCCGACCAGCATCGGCTGGGAAGCCACCGGCGGCCGCGGCATCCTGCTGGTGGCGGCGGTGTCGGCGGCCTGGGGGACGGTGCCGGTCAGCGGCGGCAAGCAGGTGTGGGCGGACCTCGTCCCCCAGGAATGACCGCCACTCGGGTTCCGGGGCGGTCCGCGCACGGCAGGTCAACAGGCGCCGCGCGCCGACCCTGCCTAAGGTCGGTGGGGTGGCACACACCTTCGAGGAACTGGTGGCGAAGCAGCGCGCCGCCGACGCGGCACAGCGCATGGTCGAGGAGCTCCGGGAGGCCTACGGGCCGCCTGCCGGGCAGCAGATCACGGGCGTCCAGTCCGGCACCTACGAGACGGCCCTGCGCGCCTGGCGGGACCTGGCCCGTGAGGTGCAGACCGCGGTGAGCGAGTACGCGAAGGAGACCGGCAGGCCACGGGCCGACATCGAGGCCGAGGTGGCGCGGGCGGCCGCACCCCAGGACTCGTGAGACACGGGCGCCCCGCGTCCGCCCGCGGCGTTCCCCGAACGCTGGTCCTTCCTGCCCGGCGAGCTCGCCCGGTGTCCCGGTCATCGCCGACGACGCCGCTCCCGGCGCGGGCGTGACCGCCCGCGCCACGCCCCGCACCCCACGGCCGGGTCCGCCGCCCGTTGCGCCGATCGGCTGAAGGCTCCCCGGCCAGGCATCCGGTCCGAACTCCCGGGTACCCGCAGGCCATGAACACTGCCACGTACGAAGCAGCCCCAGGCACTCAGGTGTTCGGCTACGTCATCGTCCTCGTGGTCGGCGTCGTCCTCGTCGCCGGGCTGCTGTGGGCGTTCCGGCTGGGTGTCAAGGTGCGCCGGCGCGAACCGGCTCCGCCCCTGCCCGAGGAGCAGCCCACGCTGCCGCCGTCCGGCCCGGTCCGTGAGACGAGCGAGATGCGCGAGCCGGCCGAGGTGCCCCGCGCCGAGGACGGCGGCGAACGGCTCACCCCCATCAGCTCGGGAACGCCGGCTCCAAGCGGGCCGAGGACCAGCGGCGCCCGCGCTGGTAGCCCGGTTCCAGCGGCTCCTTCGGCGGTGGCGGCGGCCGGACCTGAGCCGCGCCCCGCACGGGTTTGCGCGTCGCGGACGCGGGGACCCGTGCGGACACACCGCAGACGCCGGGCCGGCCGGCTCACCGGCAGGCCCGGCGGCAGGGCAGCAGAGAGAAGTTGAGACACCGTGACCGCGCACATCAGTGACAGGCCCGCGCCTCCCCATGCCGAGACCGGCTGGTCCAAGGCCCGCCGCGGGCGGGGAAGTGGCCCGCGCACCTGCCTGCCGGCCGTCGTCGACCGCACCGGCCCGCGAGAGGACGGCGCGGAACGGGACGCCACCATAGTGCGCGGCGAGGACTGAGCGACCACGGGGCGCGGAGCGGCGGCGCGGCGGGATCCGCAGGACCGGCCCAATAAGGCGAACAAGGGTCCGGGCCGGGCGGTGCGCCGTTAGGGTATGGCCAATATGAACCTCCTCGTCACCGGCGCCGCCGGGTTCATCGGCTCCCATTACGTCCGCGGCCTCCTCGCCGACGACTCGCCCGACGCGCCGAGCGTCACCGTGCTGGACAAGCTGACCTACGCCGGCACCCGCACCAACCTCCCGAGCGGCCATCCCCGCCTCGACTTCGTGCACGGCGACATATGCGACGCCGCCCTCGTCGACAAGCTCATGGCCGACGCCGACCAGGTGGTGCACTTCGCCGCCGAGTCGCACGTCGACCGGTCGATCGACGGGGCCGGCGAGTTCGTCCGCACCAACGTGGTGGGCACCCAGACACTGCTGGACGCGGCGCTGCGGCACGGTGTCGGCACGTTCGTGCACGTCTCCACCGACGAGGTCTACGGTTCCATCGAGTCCGGTTCCTGGCCCGAGGAGCACCCCTCGCGCCCAACTCCCCGTACTCCGCCTCCAAGGCCTCCTCCGACCTGCTGGCCCTCGCCCAGCACCGCACCCACGGACTCGACGTCCGGGTCACCCGCTGCTCCAACAACTACGGCCCGCGCCAGTTCCCGGAGAAGGTGATCCCGCTCTTCGTCACCAACCTCCTCGACGGCCTGACCGTCCCGCTCTACGGCGACGGGCGCAACGTCCGCGACTGGCTGCACGTCGAGGACCACTGCCACGGCATCGAGCTGGTCCGCACCAAGGGCCGTCCCGGCGAGGTCTACAACATCGGCGGCGGTACGGAGCTGAGCAACAGGGAACTGACCGGGCTCCTCCTCGAGGCGTGCGGGGCGGACTGGGACCGGGTGGAGCGGGTTCCCGACCGCAAGGGCCACGACCTCAGGTACTCGGTCGACTGGAGCAAGGCGCGCGACGAACTCGGCTACCGCCCGCGCCACGACTTCACCACCGGTCTCGCCGGCACGGTCGCCTGGTACCGGGACAACCGCTCCTGGTGGGAGCCGCTCAAGCTGCGGAGCGGCCGATGAGGTGGCTGGTCACCGGCGCGGGCGGCATGCTCGGCCAGGACACCGTCCGGGAGCTGCGCGAACGCGGCGAGGACGTCACCGGACTCGGCCGTACGGCGCTCGACATCACCGAACCCGCCTCCGTGCGGCGGGCGTTGGACACCCACCGTCCCGACGTCGTCGTCAACTGCGCCGCCTACACCGCCGTGGACGACGCCGAGACCGACGAGGCGGGCGCGCTGCGCGTCAACGGTGAGGGCCCCGGCTGCTCGCCCGCGCCTGCGCCGCCCACGGCGCCCGGCTGGTCCACGTCTCCACCGACTACGTCTTCTCCGGCGAGGCCCGCGACACCCCCTACCCCGAGGACCACGCCCCGGCGCCCCGTACCGCCTACGGCCGCACCAAACTCGCCGGGGAGCGAGCGGTGCTCGCCGAACACCCGGGCGGCGCGGTCGTGTTGCGGACGGCCTGGCTGTACGGCGCCCACGGCCGCAACTTCGTGCGCACCATGCTCGAACTGGAGACCCGCCGCGACACCCTGGACGTCGTGGACGACCAGCGCGGTCAGCCGACCTGGAGCGCCGACGTGGCCGTCCGTGTCGCTGACCTCGGCGCCACGGACGTCCGCGGCGTGCTGCACGCCACCAACTCCGGTGCGGCCACCTGGTTCGAGCTGGCCCGCGAGGTGTTCCGGCTGGCCGGCGCCGACCCGGACCGGGTACGCCCCACCGACAGCCGCTCCTTCACCCGGCCCGCGCCCCGGCCCGCCTACAGCGTCCTCGGGCACACGCGGTGGCGGGGGACCGGCCTGGAACCGCCGAGGGACTGGCGGTCCGCCCTGTACGAAGCCCTGCCTCACATCCGCAAGGAGATGTCCCAGTGAAACGGCACGAGTTCCTGCGGGAGCTCCACAAAGTCACCGCGAACCGCAACTACCTGGAGATCGGCGTCAACGACGGCCGCAGCCTGACGCTGTCCCGGGTGCCCAGCGTCGCCGTCGACCCCGCGTTCAAGGTGGTCACGGAGATCCGCTGCGACGTGCATCTCGCCAAGGCGACCAGCGACGACTTCTTCGCCCGCGACAACCCCCTGGCGCACCTCAGGGGAGGCCGCCACCCGCTGCGCAACCTCGCCCGCAACCGCAGTCCGTTCGGCTACTGGCGGCGCACCACGCTGGACCTGTCGTTCATCGACGGGATGCACCTGTTCGAGTACGCGCTGCGGGACTTCATCAACATCGAGAAGCACGCGGACTGGGCGAGTGTCATCGTCTTCGACGACATGCTGCCGCGCAACGTCGACGAGGCCGCCCGCGACCGGCACACCGACGCCTGGACCGGTGACGTCTACAAGCTCGTCGAGATCCTGAACCGTCACCGCCCCGACCTGGTCACGGTGCTCGTCGACACCGCTCCCACCGGCCAACTGGTGGTCTTCGGCGCCGACCCGTCGAACACCGTGCTCACGGACCGGTACGACGAGATCATCGCGGAGTTCGAGGTCCCCGACCCGCAGAAGGTCCCGGAGTCGGTCCTGGAGCGCACCACGGCCGTCAAGCCCGAGGACTTCCTCGGCGCCGGCTTCTGGAAGCCGCTGGCCGCGGCGCGCAACCGGGGCACCAAGCGGGCCCGCGGCTGGGAACCGCTGCGGCGCGCGCTGGAGCCCTACTCCGTCACCCGCTGAACCGGTCGCGCAGTCGCGCGTAGTGGGCGGAGCAGTCCGCGTAGGAGGGCAGCAGCCCGGACCGCTCCGCCTCGGCCAGCGTGGGCGCCTCGGCGTCCTTGGGTGACAGCACCGGCTCGATGCCCTCGGGCCAGGCGATGCCCAGGCCGGGATCGAGCGGGTGCACGCCGTGCTCCCGCCCCGGCGCGTACCCGGCCGAGCACAGGTACACCACGGTGGCGTCGTCGGTCAGCGCCATGAAGGCGTGCCCGAGGCCCTCGGCGAGGAACACCGCGTGCCGGGTGTCGTCGTCCAGCCGTACCGCCTCCCACCGTCCGAAGGTGGGGGAGCCGACCCGGATGTCCACCACCACGTCCAGCACGGCTCCGCGCACACAGGTCACGTACTTGGCCTGCCCGGGCGGTACGTCCGCGAAGTGGACGCCGCGCAGCACACCCCGTCGCGACACCGAGCAGTTGGCCTGCGCGAGGTCGAGGTCGTAGCCGGTGGCCTCGCGGAACTCCGCGCCGCGGTACCACTCGTGGAAGCTGCCCCGGTCGTCCGGGAACACCTTGGGCTCCAGCACCCACGCGTCCGCTATCTCCAACTGCCGCACCTGATCAGGCCTTTCGTGTGGTCGTCGGTCCCAGCATCCGGCCCAGCACGCGCCGGGCCCTCCCCAGCAGCCGCCGCAGCGATCCGCGCGGTGCCACCCGGACCACCCGCACGTCGTCGCGGCCCGCCCTCAGCAGCAGCGGCAGCGTCAGCGCACGTCCGCCCGGCAGGCCCAGCGCCGTGCGCCACCCCCCGTTCCGCAGCTCGCGTACCGGGATCCGGGCCGCCAGCAGGCCGTGGGCGCCGTCGGCGGGGTCAGCACGGCCTCCGCGTCGAGGGCGCGGCCGGACGCGGTGCCGGTCAGCCGGAGGGTGATCGCGGTGCTGTCGGGTACGTACAGCGGCAGCACGAGGGAGAGCACCTCGCTGTCGGACAGCGCCGCGTCGGCCGCGGTGATCCGGTGCAGGCCGAGAGACTTGACCGCCCGGTCCACGTCCAGGGAGAGATTGGCGTACCCCTTCGTCCAGTACGGCAGCACCACCCGGCCGCCGACCAGCCCGGCGGGCGGCAGCGCGCCGCCGTGCGCGGGCGCGGGCCCCAGCCGGCACTCCTTGGTCCAGCCGCCCAGCGTGAGGCGGACATGGGCGTCCCACAGCCCACCGGTCAGCGGCCCGCCGCCCGCCGCCGTGGCCGGGTCGACGGTGGCCGTCCCGCGCAGCACCAGCCGGGTCCGGCCGTCGGCGGCCGGGACGCGTTCCCGCTCGGTCACCACCGGCTGGAAGTAGGAGGCACCGGTCTCCCGGTCGCGCAGGATCAGGTCGGCGGTGGCCTTCCCGAAGCCGTCGGCGGCGGCCGTGGTCAGCCGGGACACGGCCGCGGAGAGATCGGCCGGCGCGTCGTCGGCGGGAGCCCGGGGCCCGTCGGGGCGGACCGCCAGCGGGCCGTCGGCGTCGGAGTACTCGGCGGTGAAGCGCACGCGCAGACTTCCGTCGTGCCACTCGACGCCGGCCGGGGTGGCCAGGGGCCGGACGCCGGACTCCCACTCGGCGTAGGCGACCAGGTCGTCGTAGCGGTCGTCCCGGATCAGCGCGGCGACGATCCGCTGGCCCGGCCGCATGCCGGGGGCGACACCGGGACCGAAGCGCTCCTTGACCACCGCGTGCGTCTCCCGGAACACCTCGCGCCGGTAGTCGTCCGGCATCGCCAGGAGCCGGCGCCCGCTCATCCGGTCGACGATCTCCACCCGCAGCCAGCGGCGCAGCAGCCGGTCGCGCAGCGCACCGGGCTCGGTGTACCGCTCGACGACGTCCAGGGCCTCACGGAGGTTCTGGAAGTAGCCGACCGGGTCGAAGCTCTGGAAGCCGGCGTTGGCGGCGTCGTCGCGTTTGACGTGGTAGTAGCAGACGTAGTCGCTGAGTACGGAGACGTTGTCCGCGCGCAGATAGGCCTCGGTCACGAAGACGTGGTCCTCGAGCCGCCGCCGGCCCTCCGGGAAGCGCAGCCCGGTGCGGTCCAGGAAGGAGCGCCGGAGCATCTTGTGCGGGGTGAGGCTGTCGATCAGGGGGCGTTGGCCACCGTGGCGTGCGGGTGGTTGCGGCGGAACAGCTCCACCGGCACCGGGCGGCCCTTGCCGGCCATCTTGCCGACGACCACGTCGGCCTTGTTGGCCACCCCGTACTCGTACATCCGCTCCAGGGCCTCGTCGCCGAGGTGGTCGTCGTTGTCGACGAACATCACGAACTCGCCCCGGGCGGCGTCGATCCCGACGTTGCGGGGCTTGCCGGACCAGCCGGAGTTCTCCTGGTGGACGACGCTGAAGTGCGGGTGTTCGGCGGCGAGCGCGTCCAGTCTGGCCGGGGTGGCGTCGGTGGAGCCGTCGTCGACGAAGACGACCTCGAACTCGTCGGGAGGCAGCGACTGGCGCAGCAGCGAGGCCACGCAGTCCTCGATGTACGGCCCGGGGTTGTAGACGGGTACGACGACGCTGACCTTGACCGGCATCCGGTATCCAAGCCCCCTTGGTTCGCTTTCCGTTGCCTGAATGGCACGGCGCGTGGCCGAATGTTAACCCGCTGCCTTGTACGGGCGAAGTCAAGCCCGTACGAGGCACCGTGTCGGGTGATCAGGCGTGGGTCTTGGCCAGCAGCTCCAGGATCTCGGCCGTGGTGCCGCTCTCGCCGAGCCGGGGGAAGATCCGCTCGACGCTGCCCGCGTGGGCCGCGGGGTCGCTGTCGGTCATGGCGTCCGTGGCGAGGGTGACGTGGTAGCCGTGGGCGTAGGCGTCGCGCGCGGTGGACTCCACGCCGATGCTGGTGGCGATGCCGGCCAGCACGATCTGCGTGATGCCGCGGCGGCGGAGCTGCGTGTCGAGGTCGGTGCCGTGGAAGGCGCTCCAGTTGTGCTTGGTGACGCGGATGTCACCGGGGTGGCCGGCCAGTTCGTCGACGACGACGTCCCAGTCCTCCGGGAAGGCGAGGCCGCGGGCCTGCCGCTCGGTCCGGCCGGGGACGGCGTCCGCCCCGTCGGGCGCGAAGGACACCCGGACCAGGACCACGGGCAGGCCGCGGTCACGGAAGGCGCCGGCGAGTTCGGCGCTGCGGGAGATGACGTCGGCGGTGGGGTACGGCTGGGTGGGCATGGCCACGATGCCGTTCTGCAGGTCGATCGCGACGAAGGCGGTGCGGGGGTCGAGGGTGGTGACGGACATGCGTCGATCAGGCCTTTCGAGGGGTGAGCCGGCCGAGGGAACGGTCGGGGACGGTCGTCGCCAGCAGCAGGGCCGAGCCGGCGAGCATGAACAGGGCCAGGCCGTGCAGCCCGGCGGTGTCGGCGTGGTGCGGGTAGAACGCCGCGGTGGCGGCGGACGCGCCCAGCGCCCCGAGGTACATGAAGGTCCGCAGCAGCCCGGCGGCCGAAGCGATCCGCTCGGGATCGGCCTGCCGGTACAGGGCGTTCTGCGCGGCGAGGCCGACGAGGCCCTGCGGGACGCCGAGGAGGGCGCCGACGCCGAGCAGCAGCCACGCCGGACTGCCGGCGCCGACCAGCAGCAGGGCGGCGGAGCCCGCGATCTGCAGCGCGGAGCCGGTGAGCAGCTTGGCGCGCACCGCCTCGCGCCGCCCCGTGAGGGCGGAGACGGTGAGCGCCGTGGCGGACAGCGGCAGCAGCACCAGGCCGGCCGTGGCGGCGCTCAGCCCGCGGCCCTGCTCCAGCCACTGCGTGTAGCCGTACATGAAGGCGTAGGAGGTGGTGTAGGCGAGGAGCTGGCGCAGATAGGTGGCGAGCAGCGGGCCGTTGCCGCCGAGGACCCTGAGATCGATGAACGGGTCCGGGGTACGCAGCTCGCGCAGCGCGAACGCGGCGGCGGCGGCCGCGGCGAGCAGCGGCAGGTACCAGCGCTCGAGGCGCGGGCCCATCAGGAACAGCATCAGCGCGACCAGCATGGCCGCGAACAGCGCCATGCCGGGCAGGTCGGCGCCGCGGCGCCCGCCGTGTGACGGCCGGGTGCGCGGCAGCCGCAGCGCGCCGAGGACCAGACAGGCCGCGGACAGCGGCACGTTGACGGTGAACACGGCACGCCAGCCGCCCAGCCCGATCAGCAGCCCGCCGAGCGCCGGCCCCACCACGGCCACCGTCTGGGCGGCGACGGCCAGGGCCGCCAGCACACCCGCGGGGCTGTCCCGCCCGGTGCGCTCGGCCTCGGAGCGGGTCAGCCGCATGGCCGCCGGATACGCGGCCGACGTACCGAAGCCCAGCAGCACACGGGCCGCGATCAGGGCGCCGAGCGAGGGCGCGAGCGCGCCCAGCAGACCGGCGACACCGACCAGAGCGGTGCCGGTCAGATAGAGGCGGCGCGGCCCGTACGTGTCCACCAGCCGCCCGATCACGGGCTGGCCCACGGCCGTGGCCAGGTAGAGCGCCGAGACCAGCCACACCGTCTCGGCGGGCGGTGCGCCGAACGCGATCCCGATCGGCACCAGGGCCACGGCGATCATCGAGGAGTTGATCGGGTTCAGCACCGAGCCGAGGACCATCGGCGCGATCAGCCGGCGGTCGAATCCGGCGGGAGAGGGGCGGCTGGTCCGGCCGGCGCGGAGGGCGGGCCTCGGTATCACGGCCGCGAGAGCCGTTCCAGCAGCTCCAGCGCCGTCAGGACCGTCTGCCGCTCCTCCTCGGTGTAGCGGTCCTCGAAGGCGCGGGCCAGCCACTCCTCGCGGAGCTGCTTGTTGCCCTCGACCCGGGACCGGCCGGCCTCGGTGAGCGTGACCAGCTGCCGGCGGCCGTCGTCCGGGTCGGGGGCTCGCCGGATCAGGCCGTGCTGCTCCAGGGCGGTCAGCGTGGTCGCCATCGACTGCGGCCGTACGCCCTCCGCGCCGGCCAGCGCACTGGCCGTGGCCGCGCCGTGCTTGCCGACCAGGGACAGCGCCGACTCCTGCGACGGGGTGAGGTCGGCGTCCTGCGCGACCTCACGGATCCGGCGCCGCAGCCGGCTGAAGACGACGCGCAGATCACGCGCGGTGCGGACGGCGGACTCGGAGATGACGGGCATGCCGTCACCCTAGGACCGTCAGGAAAAACTGTCCAGTCGTGACTGTTCAGTTTTACCTGTCGAACAGCCGGCTGCCCGGCGGGTCCCGGCCGCCGCCGCACTCGCCGCGAGCGCCGCCGCACCGGGCGCCGTACGCGGCGTCCGGCACCTCACCTCCCCGACCTCCTAATGTGGCCTCGTGCGACTGCTCCTGATGTCCGACACCCACCTGCCCAGGCGCGCCAAGCGGCTCCCGGACCGGCTGATCGCCGAACTCCCGCACGCCGACGTGGTCTTCCATGCCGGGGACTGGGTCGACACGGCAACCCTCGACCTGCTGGAGGACCGCAGCCGCCGGCTGGTCGCGGTGTACGGGAACAACGACGGCCCCGAGCTGCGGGCCCGGCTCCCCGAGGTGGCCTACGCCGAACTGGGCGGCCTGCGCTTCGGCGTGGTCCACGAGACCGGGCCCGCGCGAGGCCGCGAGGCCCGGTGCGCCGCCCGCTTCCCGGAGCTGGACGTGCTGGTCTTCGGCCACAGCCACATCCCCTGGGACACCGTCGCCCCGGGCGGCCTGCGACTGCTCAACCCCGGCTCCCCGACCGACCGCCGCCGCCAGCCGCACCACACCTACCTCACCGCGACCGTCGCCGACGGGGCCCTCACCGACGTGACCCTCCACCGCATCACCTAGGGGGCGTCTCCCCGGTCTTCGCGGGTCCGCGGCGCCGAACGCGGTGCCGCGGACTCGGTGGGGCCCCGCGCGGCGGGCGGTGCGGCAGGGCGGGCGGCCGTCGACCGGTTCGGCGTGTCGCGAGGTGCCTGTGGGCCGTGTACGAAGGCCCGGGCCGGCCGCCCCGGTGGGAACCCGTGGCGGCCGCTAGGTCGTGTCCGCAAAGTCGCGTCGTTCGCCCGCAGGGCGGGCGTTGCGGCGTCCGGTGCGTGCTCTCGGCGTGCCGGCCGGAAGCCCTCGTACTGGGTGTACTCGGGCTTCCGTCCGGTGCGGCGAGAGTGCGTGCCGGGCGCCGCGACGCAGGCGTGACTTTGCGGACACGACCTAGTGCCCGCGGCGTGGACGGCGGGTGCCGCGGCCGCGCCGGGAGCGGGCGCGGCGGAGCCGAGCGGCGGCCAGCACCAGCAGGGCCACCGCCGCCGCGGCCGCGAGGCCACGCTTGGCCACCGGAAGTCCCGCCGTGCGCAGCAGGTCCAGGGGCTCCGGCTCCTCCCGTCCGGAGTCCGGTACGGCCTCCCGCGCGGCGGGCCCGGGCTCGGGGCCCCTCAGCCGGTCCGCCAGGCACGCCGCGAACTGCCCGACCAGACGGTCGCCCACCTCTCCCAGCACCCCGCGCCCGAACTGGGCCGGACGTCCGGTCACCTTCAGATCGGTGTCCACGGCCACGGCCGTGCCGCCGTCGCGCTCGGTCAGCACGGCGGTGACCGTCGCCCTGGCCGTGCCCTGGCCCCGGGTCTCCCGGCCGCTCGCCGCGAGCACCATCCGGTGGGCCGCCGCGTCCTGCTCCTCGAAGACCGCGGTGCCCCGGTAGGTCACGGTGACCGGGCCGACCTTGACCTTCACCGAGCCGGTCACCGTACTGCCGTCGTACTCCTCCACCGTCGCGCCCGGCAGGCACGGCGCGACGCTCTCGATGTCGAGGAGTGCCTGCCAGGCCTCGTCGACGGGTACGGGACGGTGAACTCGTGGTGCAGTTCCATCAGTTGCTCCTCGCACTCAGGGGGCGGCGGCCGGATGGATGGCCCCGGCGGTCGTGGTCAGCGGTGCGCAGCTGCCGCCCCAGCGCAGGGCGACGATCTCGGCGGCCACGGACACCGCCACCTCCTCCGGCGTACGGGCCCCGAGATCGAGCCCGAGCGGAGAGCGCAGCCGGGCCAGTTCGGCCTCGGTGACACCGGCCTCGACGAGCCGCTCGCGCCGCTCGTCGTGGGTACGGCGGCTGCCCATCGCCCCGATGTACGCGGCCGGCCGGCGCAGCGCCTCCTCCAGCAGCGGCACATCGAACTTCGGGTCGTGGGTGAGGACGCAGATCACCGTGCGCCCGTCGGTACCGGTGGCGGCGAGATAGCGGTGCGGCCAGTCGACGACGACCTCCACGGCCTCCGGGAAGCGTTTCGGTGTGGCGAAGACCGGGCGGGCGTCGCAGACGGTGACCCGGTAGCCGAGGAAGGCGCCGATACGGGCCACGGCGGCCGCGTAGTCGATCGCCCCGAAGACCAGCATCCGCGGCGGCGGCGCGAAGGACTGCAGGAACACCGTGACGGAGTCCTCGCGGCGTTCCCCGTTCGGCCCGTAGTGCCTCAGCCCCGAGACGCCCAGGGCGAGTTCACCGCGCGCGTCGGCGGTGACCGCCACGTCGAGCCCGGACGCGCCCAGGGTGCCCTCGACCCCGTCCGGCCAGACCGCGCGGGCGGCCCCGCGCGGAGCGGGCCCGTCGACCACCATGGCCACCGTCACCGGCTCGCCCACGGCCACGGACGCCGCGACCCGGCCGAACGCCGGGTCCGAGCCGGATGTCACCGGCCGCACCAGCAGGGTGATCTCACCGCCGCAGGTGAGCCCGACCGCGAACGCGTCGTCGTCGCTGTAGCCGAAGGTCACGAGCCGCGGTTCGCCGCTCGCCACGACCTCCTGGGCGAGTTCGAAGACCGCTCCTTCCACACAGCCCCCGGACACGCTGCCCACGACCTCGTCGTCCGGCCCCACGGCCATCGCGGCACCGGGGCCGCGCGGCGCGCTGCGGCTGACCGCGACGACCGTGGCGAGCCCGAACGGCACCCCCGCCCGGTACCAGCGCTCCAGCGCCGGGAGGATCTCACGCACCATCCGCTCCCTTCACCGGGACCCCGCCGTCCGCGGCCCCGCGGACCACCGCGGCCAGCCGTTCCAGCGCCGCGAGACTGTGCCCCTCGACGAAGGCGTCCACGCTCGGCAGGGCGGCCGCCATCCCGGCCGCCAGCGGCGCGTAACCGGGCCGGGCCTTGCGCGGGTTGGCCCAGATCACCTGATGGGCCAGGGAGTGCAGCCGGCGCATCTGCGCGCCGAGCAGCTCCGGGTCGCCGCGCTCCCACCCGTCCGAGAGCAGCACCACCACCGCGCCGCGCGCCATGCCCCGCTGCCCCCACCGGTTCAGGAACTCGCGCAGCAGCTCGCCCAGCCGGGTGCCGCCGCGCCAGTCCGGTACCGCCGCCGCCAGCGCGGCCATCGCGAGGTCCGGGTCGCGGTGCGAGAGTTCCCTGGTCGCCCGGGTCAGCCGGGTGCCGATCGTGAAGACCTCGGTGCGTCCCCCGCGCACCGCGGCGTGTGCGAACCGCAGCAGCGCGTCGGCGTACGGCGCCATCGAGCCGCTCACGTCGACGAGCAGCACGACGCGGCGGGGCCGCTCCACGCGTGCGTGCCGCCGCAGGCGGGCCGGTTCGCCACCGCGCCGCAGCAACTCCCTCACGGTGCGGCGCGGGTCGACCTGCCCGCGCCGGGCGGGCCGTCGCCGGGCCGAGCGCCTGCTCTGCCCGTGCAGCGCGAACGCGCTGAGCAGACGGCGCAGTTGAGCCCGCTCGGCGGGGTCCAGGGCGGCGACGTCACGGTGCCGCAGCACCTCGGCGGAGCTGGCCAGCGTGGCCGTGGGCGGTCCGGGCGGCTCGTCCTCGTTCGGTGTACCGGACACGGCGGACGCCGGACGGGCGACCAGGCGCGGCCGGGGCGGGGGAGCGGAGTGCACCGTGCGCGGAGCCGGCTCGCCGGGCGACCCGAAGTACGCCGCGAACACCCGCTCGTATCGCGCCAGATCGTCGTGACCCCCGCACAGCGTCGCCCGCCCCGCCCAGTACACGTCCGCCCGCGCGCCCGGCCGCAGCACGGTCACGGCACGCAGGAACGAGTGCACCCGCTCACTGCCGGCCTCGAGCCCCGCGGCCCGCAACGCCCGCACGAACCCGAGCAGCACGGCATCCGCCCCGAGCGCCCCGTCACCCGCCCCGGACACCCGGCCCGCCCGGGTGGGCGGGCGGGTCGGCGGTCCGCCGTGGGCATCGGGTTCACGTTCCTCGTGCCGCCAGGACCGCGGTCAGGTCCAGGCCCCGGGCGCGGTCCGCGTCCTCGCGGTACTTCAGGGCCGAGCCCAGCGTCGCCACGGCCAGTTCGGCGTCCACCTCCGTCGCCCCGAGCGCGTCCAGCGCCTCGGCCCAGTCGATGGTCTCGGCCACCCCCGGCGGCTTGAGCAGGTCCGCGCCGCGCAGGGTCTGGACGAGCGCCGTGACCTGCTCGGCCAGCCGGGCCGAGACGCCCGGCAGCCGGCGCCGCACGATGGCCAGCTCGCGGGCGAAGGAGGGTGGTCGAACCAGTGGTACAGGCACCGCCGCTTGAGCGCGTCGTGCACCTCCCGGGTCCGGTTGGAGGTCAGCACCACCACCGGCGGCGTCTCGGCCCGCAGCGTGCCCAGTTCGGGGATGGTCACGGAGTACTCCGACAGCAGCTCCAGCAGGAACGCCTCGAACTCGTCGTCGGCCCGGTCGATCTCGTCGACGAGCAGGACCGACGGCTGGGTCTGCAGCGCCCGCAGCAGCGGCCGGGCGATCAGGAAGCGCCGGTCGTACAGCTCGCTCTCCAGTCGGTCCGCGTCCTGGATGCCGGCCGCCTCCGCGGCCCGCAGGTGCAGCAGCTGGCGCGGGAAGTCCCAGTCGTACAGGGCCTGGGCGGCGTCGATGCCCTCGTGGCACTGCAGCCGGATCAGCGGCGCGCCGAGCGCCTCGGCGAGGGCGGAGGCGAGCGCGGTCTTGCCCACGCCCGCGTCGCCCTCGCAGAACAGCGGCCGGTGCAGTCGCAGGGCCAGGTAGCAGGTGACGGCCAGCCCCTCGTCGACGAGGTACCCCGTCTCCTCCAGCCGGGCCCGCACCTGCTCCGGGTCGTCCATCCGGGTGATCGGCGCTCACCCCATTCCGGTGGCGGTCAGCACCGCCCGCCTGGTCAGCACCCGCGCCAGGTGCCGGCGGTACTCGGGCGTGGCGGCCAGGTCCTGCGACGGCTCGGTGCCCTCGGCCGCCGCCTCGGCGGCCCGGGCCACGGCCTCGGGCCCGTCGGCGCCGGACAGGGCCTCCTCGGCCGCCGTGGCGCGCAGCGGGGTGGCGCCCATGTTGGTCAGTCCGACGCGGGCCTCGGCGATGTGCCCGTCGTCGCGGCGTACGAGCGCCGCGACGCCGACGATGGCCCAGGACTGGGCGACGGGGTGGAACTTCTCGTAGTGGAAGCTCCAGCCGTCCGTCTTCGGGATCCGCACCTCCACGAGGAGTTCGTCCGGTGCCAGCGCCGACTGGAGGTAGTCGACGAAGAATTCCCGGGCCGGGATCGTGCGCCGCCCGCCCGGGCCGACGACGACCAGCTCGGCGTCCAGGGCGAGGGCCACGGCGGGCAGGTCGCCGGCCGGGTCGGCGTGCGCGAGCGACCCGCCGAGGGTGCCCCGGTGCCGTACGGCGGGGTCGGCGACGGTGGCCGTGGCCTCGGCGAGCAGTCCGGCGTGCCGGCGCACCAGCGGGTCGTGGACCACCTCGTGGTGCGTGGTCATCGCCCCGATGGCCAGCGCCTCGCCGTCCTCGCGGACGCCGCGCAGCTCCTGGATCCGGCCGACGTCCACCACGAGCTCCGGGAAGGCCAGCCGCAGCCGCAGCAGTGGCAGCAGGCTCTGCCCGCCGGCCAGCACCTTCGCGTCCTCGCCGGCGTCGGCGAGCACGCGCACCGCCTCGTCGACACTCGTCGGACGGGTGTACTCGAACGCGGGGGAATCATGCCGAACCCTCCTCACCGGACGGACCGTACTGTCCGACGTCGCCCGCCTGGGCGGCCTGCCCGGACTGACCGGACTGCGCGGGCCCCGTCCCGCCGGCCTCCTCGGTGACGTCGGCGGCGCCGGACCGGGCGGCCCGGATCGCCTGCCACACGCGGTGCGGCGAGCACGGCATCCGCACGTCCCGCACACCCAGCGGCCGCAGCGCGTCGACCACGGCGTTCACCACGGCCGGTGTCGAGGCGATCGTGCCCGCCTCGCCGACTCCCTTGACCCCCATGGAGTTCGAGACCGCCGGCGTCTCCGTCCGGTCGGTCACGAAGTCCGGCAGGTCCGCCGCCGACGGCACGAGGTAGTCGGCCATGGTGCCGGAGACCAGGTTGCCGTCGTCGTCGTACACGGCCTCCTCGAACAGCGCCTGGGCGATGCCCTGGGCGAGGCCGCCGTGCACCTGGCCCTCCACGATCATCGGGTTGACCACCCGGCCGACGTCGTCGACGCAGACGTAGGAGCGGATCCGGGTCCTGCCGGTCTCCGTGTCCACCTCGACCGCGCACAGGTGGGTGCCGTGTGGGTAGGAGAAGTTCTCCGGGTCGACCAGGGTCTCGGCGTTGATGGACGGCTCCACGCCGTCGGGCAGGTCGTGCGAGGTGAAGGCCTCGAAGGCGATCTCCTGGATGGTCTTGCGGGCCTCCGGGGACCCCTTGACGGAGAACGCGCCGTCCTTGAAGTCGAGGTCCTGCTCGCTCGCCTCCAGCAGGTGCGCGGCGACCTTGCGGGCCTTCTCCACCACCTTCACCGCGGCCCGGTGCACGGCCTCGCCGCCCACCGACAGCGAGCGCGAACCGTAGGTGTCCATACCCTGGGGGCCGCCCTGGTGTCGCCGTGCACCACCTCGACGTCCTCGAAGGGCACGCCCAGGACGTCGGCCGCGATCTGGCTCCAGCAGGTCACATGGCCCTGCCCGTGCGGACTGGTGCCGGTGACCACCTCGACCTTGCCGGTGGGCAGCATGCGGATGCTCGCCGCCTCCCAGCCGCCGGCCGCGTACCGCAGGTCGCGCAGGACCCGGCTCGGCGCGAGCCCGCACATCTCCGTGAACGTGGACACGCCGATGCCGAGCCGTACGGTGTCGCCGCGCTCCTCGCGCTTGCGCTGCTCGGCGCGCAGGTCGTCGTAGCCGAACAGGGCGAGGGCCTTGTCGGTCGCCGCCTCGTAGTCGCCGCTGTCATAGGTCAGCCCGGCGATGGTGGTGTACGGGAACTCCTCGTGCCGGATCCAGTTGCGGCGCCGGACCTCCACCGGGTCGAGGCCGAGTTCGTGGGCCAGTTCGTCCATGGTCCGCTCGATGGCGAACGTGGCCTCGGGGCGGCCGGCGCCCCGGTAGGCGTCGGTCGGGGTACGCGTGGTGAACACGCCGGTGCAGTTGAACTCGTAGGAGTCCATCTTGTAGATCGCCGGATACATGAACGCGCCGAGGATCGGGATGCCCGGGGTGACGAGCATCAGATAGGCGCCCATGTCGGCCAGCAGGTCGACCTTCAGGCCAAGCAGCCTGCCCTCGGCGGTGGCCGCGATCTCGACGTCCTGGATCATGCCCCGGCCGTGGTGGGTGGCGAGGTAGCCCTCCGAGCGGGACTCCGTCCACTTGACCGGGCGGCCGAGCCGGCGCGCGACGGTGAGCGCGAGCGCCTCCTCGCCGTAGACCTGGAGTTTGGAGCCGAAGCCGCCGCCCACATCCGGGGCGATCACCCGCAGCTTGTGCTCGGGGATGCCGGTCACGACGGCCAGCATGACCCGCAGGATGTGGGGATCTGCGTCGCGGAGTACACCGTGTACTCACCCGAGGAGGCCAGCGGGGTGACGACGACCGCGCGCGGCTCCATGGCGTTGGGGATCAGACGCTGCTGGTGGTAGCGGCGCTTCAGGGTCACCTCGGCGCGTTCCCGCACCGCCTCGAAGCTCTCGCCGGTGGCGAGCGGCCAGGTGTAGCAGCGGTTGGTGCCCTTGTCGGCGTGGACCAGCGGGGAGCCCTCCGCGAGCGCGGCCTCCAGGTCGAGGACCGGCGGCAGCGGCTCGTACTCGACCTCGATCGCCTCCAGCGCGTCGGCCGCGGCGTACCGGTCGCGGGCCACCACGACGGCCACCGGGTCACCGGCGTAGCGCACCTCGTCCACGGCGATCGGCGGGTGGTCGGGCAGCACGATGTCCTCGGTCACCGGCCAGGCGCAGGGCAGTGAGCCGAGCCCCTCGGCGAGGTCCGCGCCGCTGAACGCCGCCACGACACCGGGTCGTTCCAGGGCGGGCGCGACGTCGACCGACGTGATCCGGGCGTGGGCCATCGGGCTGCGCAGGACGGCCAGGTGCAGCAGCCCGGTGACCTGGATGTTGTCCGCCCAGTTGGTCTGGCCGGTGATCAGCCGGGCGTCCTCCTTGCGCAGCCGGGAGCGGCCGATCTCGCGTTCGGCGGCCTGGTCGGTCATGCCGTGGCCTCCTCGGTGACCTCTTGCCCGGAGGCGGCCAGGACCGCGCGGACGATGTTCTGGTAACCGGTGCACCGGCAGAGGTTGCCCTCCAGGGCCTGCCGGACCTCGCCGGCCGTGGGCCGCGGGTTCTCGCGCAGCAGATCGCGCGACGCCATGATCATGCCGGGTGTGCAGTAGCCGCACTGCAGCCCGTGCCGCTCGTGGAAGGCGCGCTGCAGCGGCGTCCACTCGCCGTCCCGCGCCAGCCCCTGGACGGTGGTCACCGTGCCGCCGTCCGCCTGCACGGCCAGCACCGAGCAGCTTTTGACGGTGGTGCCGTCCAGGTCGACCGTGCACGCTCCGCAGTTGGAGGTGTCGCAGCCGATCGTGGTGCCGGTCAGACCGAGGCGGTCACGCAGATAGTGGGCCAGGAGCAGACGGGGTTCCACGTCGTCCTCGTAGGCCGTGCCGTCCACGTTCACCTTGATGTGGGTCATGCGCCCTCCAGGCCGTGCGGGCAGGAGTGGATGAATACGTCAGACTGGCGTGATGTAGGTCACTCTAAGGCGGCACCCCGGACCCGGCGAGTGCTGCGGCGGGGGTTCGTTGAGTATTAATCCATTGCCTCGGCGGGGCCTGCCCTGGTGCACTGCACCGGTCGAGCCCCCGACCGGAACCAGGAGCGACCATGCGAGCGACGTCCATGTCCACCCAGGAAGGAACGCCCCCCTCACACAAGGACATGACGCTTCGTGCACCTGCTCAACCTCGGGATCCTGGCCCACGTCGACGCCGGTAAGACCAGCCTGACCGAACGGCTGCTGCACGCGGCCGGGGTCACCGACGAGATCGGCAGCGTCGACGCCGGCAGCACCCGGACCGACACCCTCGCGCTGGAACGCCGGCGCGGCATCACCATCAAGTCGGCCGTCGTGTCGTTCCCGCTCGACACCGTGACCGTCAACCTCCTCGACACCCCCGGCCACCCGGACTTCATCGCCGAGGTGGAACGGGTGCTCGGCGTGCTGGACGGCGCCGTCCTGGTCGTCTCGGCCGTGGAAGGCGTCCAGGCCCAGACCAGGGTGCTCATGCGGACCCTGCGCCGGCTGCGCATCCCCACCCTCGTCTTCGTCAACAAGATCGACCGGCGCGGAGCCGGGGACCGGGCCGTGCTCGACGAGATGGCCCGCCGGCTCGCCGTACCGCTCGTCGCCATGGGCACCGCCGCGGCGCCCGGCACCCCCGCCGCCCGCTTCGTCCCCGGCCTCGGCCCCTCGGCGCTCGACACCCTCACCGACCACGACGACGGCCTGCTGTCCGCCTATGTCGACGGCCGGGTCACCGCCGGGCTGCTGCGAGCGGCCCTGGCCCGGCAGACCCGGCGGGCACTGGTCCATCCGGTCTACTTCGGCTCCGCCATCACCGGGGCCGGCGTGGCGGAGCTGATCGACGGCATCGAGCGGCTGCTGCCGACGGCCGGCGGCGACCCGGACGGCCCGCTGTCCGGCACGGTGTTCAAGGTCGAGCGGGGACCGGCCGGGGAGAAGGTCGCCTACGCGCGGATCTTCTCCGGCACCCTGCGGGTGCGCGACCGCGTTCCGTTCGGCGCCGCCCGCGAGGAGGGCAGGGTCACCGCGCTCACCGTCTTCGACCGGGGCGACGACTCCCGGCAGGACGGCGCGGCGGCGGGCCGGATCGCCCGGGTGTGGGGGCTCGGCGGCATCCGGATCGGCGACGCGCTCGGCGCGCCCGCACAGGCGTACGAGCACCACTTCGCGCCACCGAGCCTGGAGACCGTCGTCGTGCCGGGCCCCGGCACCGGCCGGCGCTCGCTGCACCTCGCGCTCACCCAGCTGGCCGAACAGGACCCGCTGATCGGCGTCCGCCACGACGAGGTGCGCGGGGAGACCTCCGTCTCCCTCTACGGCGAGGTGCAGAAGGAGGTCGTCCAGGCCACGCTCGCCGAGGAGTACGGGCTGGACGTCGCCTTCCGGGAGACCACCACCCTGTGCGTCGAACGGCTCACCGGCTCCGGTCACGCGGTTGAGTTCAACAAGAGGGACGGCAACCCCTTCCTCGCCACTGTCGGCCTGCGGGCCGACCCCGCCCCGCCCGGCTCGGGTGTCGGGTTCCGGCTGGAGGTCGAGCTGGGCTCCATGCCGTACGCCTTCTTCAAGGCCGTGGAGGACACCGTCCGGGAGACCCTCGGCCAGGGGCCGCACGGCTGGCAGGTCCCCGACTGCACGGTCACCATGACCCACTCCGGCTACTCGCCCCGGCAGAGCCACGCCCACCAGGGCTTCGACAAGAGCATGTCCAGCACCGGGTACGACTTCCGCGGGCTGACCCCGCTGGTGCTCACCGAGGCGCTGCGCCGGGCCGGCACCCGGGTGCACGAGCCGGTGCACCGCTTCCGGCTCGAGGCCCCCGCCGACACCCTGGGCGCCCTGCTGCCGGTGCTGGCCCGGCTGGGCGCCGTTTTGGAGCGCACCGGGGCCCGGGACCGGGCCTGTGTCCTGGAGGGAGCCGTGCCCGCCGCGCGGGTGCACGAACTGGAGCAGCGGCTGCCCGGTCTCACCCGGGGTGAGGGCGAGCTGGAGACGGCCTTCGACCACTACGCGCCGGTCACCCGCGGTCCGGTGCCCGAGCGCCCGCGCACCGACCACAACCCGCTCGACCGGAAGGAGTACCTGCTGAACGTGACGCGCCGAGTGGGCGACTGAGACCGCCTCCCGGGGCTGAGCCGCCTTCCCGGACCGAGACGGCCTCCCGGGGGCCGAGACCGCCTCCCGGGGTTCAGCCGCTTTCCCGGGGCCGAGACCACCTCCCGGGATGAGCCGCCTCCCCGGGGCCGAGACCGACTCTCGGCGGCGGGACCGTCTCCCGCCGGCGTCCCCGCCGGCGTGGCGCGGCCTCCGGGTCATGGGGGCACCCCGGGGGCCGCGCACCGCTCAGTTTCCGCCCGGGCCCGTCCAGTCGTCCCGGACATGCCCCAGCCGGACGCGCTGCGGATGGTCGCCGACCGGGACGGACACGACCTTCCGGCCGGTGGCGAAGTCGATCGCGGTGACCTGGTCCGCGCCGGACTCGGAGACCACGCAGTCCTTGCCGTCCCCGCTCACCGTGGCCCAGTACGGCTTGGACGCGGTGACCAGCGGGCCCTCCTGGAGAGTGGCGCGGTCGACCACCGTGGCGTAGTCGTCCATGGTGCCCGCCACGCAGAGCTTGGTGCCCGCGGGGTTCATCGAGAGCCCGTGGTGGCGTGAGTCGTTGACCCAGGTGGTGCGGTCCGAACTGGTCGCCGGGTTCTTCGGCAGGGTCTTCGTCCGGGTGATCCTGTCGGTGGCGACGTCGTACTCCAGGAAGCCGTTGAAGAACGACACCTGGAAGTACAGCTTGGACTCGTCGGGCGAGAAGACGGCGGGGCGCACGGCGTCGGAGAAGTCCTTCAGGCCGTACGCGTCCAGGCGCTGCCGCATGTCGACGACCTTCACCTGCCTGAAGGTCGTCGCGTCGACGACCGTGATGCGCCGGTCGCCCTTCGTCCAGTCCCAGACCGGGTCGTCCAGGGCGGTGTTGACGTCACCTATGGACATGTTCCAGATGTACTTGCCGTCCCTGGTGAAGATGTTCTCGTGCGGTTTGTCGCCGGTGGCGAACGAGCCGAGCTGTCTGCCGGTCCCGATGTCCAGCACGTGCACGGTATTGGCGGTCGAGGCGGACACCGCGACGCGGGTGCCGTCCGGTGAGACCGCCATGTGGTCGGCCCGGTAACCGGACACGGGGAAGCGCCAGTTGACCTTTCCGCTGGCCAGGTCGATCGAGACGACGTCCGCGAAGCTCGGGCGGGAGACCACGACGGAGCGTCCGTCCGGGGTGGAGTACATGTCGTCGGCGAACTGGTCGTGGCCCTCGCCCACGCTGTTGCGGATGGCCTGGAAGTAGATCCACTTGATCGGATCCGCGTTGATCTCCGCCATCCGCTGGTCCCGGTCCGGGATCACGTCGATCCGGCCGATCCCGGCGAAGTCGCCGGAGGACTTGACGACATCCGCGGTGCCGTCCCAGTTGTTGCCGACGAACAGCACTTCCCGCAGACCGGCGGGGTCCGTGGCGGAGGCGGAAGCGGTGGCCGCGGAGGCGGCGGTCGCCGGGCCGGCGAGGGTCAGTGCGAGGGCGGCGGCCATGGAGCAAAGGTGCCTGGTTCTGGAGGCGGGCATGACTGCTCTCTTTCCCGGGGAATCTGAACACGGGCGCTTTCACTGTGAACTTACTGAAAAGTAAGGAAGGGCCGGCCTTCTCGACAAGATGTGTGCACGACAAGATTGGGGGAGCGGTGGGAACGGGAGGGGGAAGCGTGACGGGCAGGCTCAGAGCGCCGACGGGCCGTTACGGCGGCAGGACCGCCGAGGAGCGGCAGGCCGAGCGGCGCCGGCGCTTCCTGGACGCCGCGCTGCGGCTGTTCGGCGACACCCCGGCTACCGGGCGACCACGGTGGCCGCCCTCTGCCAGGCCGCGGGCTTGTCCACCCGCCAGTTCTACGAGGAGTTCCGCACCCTGGAGGACGTGCTCGCGGCCCTGCACCTGGAGGTCAACGGCTGGGCGGAGCAGGCCGTGCTGGACGCGCTCGCGGCGGCGGAGGGGCTGCCGCTGGCCGAGCGGGTCGCCGTGCTGTTCCGCGCCTACGCCCGCGACGTCACCAGCGACCCGCGCCGTATCCGCATCGCCTTCGTGGAGATCATCGGCGTCAGCGCCCGGCTGGAGGAGCAGCGCCTCGCCCGCCGGGCCCGCTGGGTCGGTCTGATCCGCGCGGAGGCCGACGCGGCCGTGGCCCGCGGGGAGGCGGCGGTGCGCGACTACCGCCTCGCGGCGACCGCCTTCATCGGCAGCGTGAACGGCCTGCTGCACGACTGGAGCGCCGGCTGGGTGGACGCGACCCTGGACGAGGTCGTCGACGAACTCGTCCGCCAACTGCTGGGCATCCTGCGCCCGGAAGGCTGGCGGGCCGGGCGGGGGTGAGCCCGGCCCGGGTCCGTGCCGGGCGGCGGCGGGACGGGGTTCGGCGCGCGCCATCCGGCCGTAGCTGGTCTGCTGGTTCAGGGGGCCGTCGTACCCGTTCTCCGGAGATGCAGATGAGTACCTACCGAGTCGCGCAGGTGACCACCCCGGACGGCACGTTCGAACTGGCCGAGCGAGAGGTGCCCCGGCCCGGGCGCGGTCAGGTCCTGATCGCCGTGGAGGCGTGCGGGATCTGCCACAGCGACGCCCTCTTCGTGAGCGGCGGGCTACCGGGCGTGTCGTTCCCCGAGGTGCCCGGGCACGAGATCGCCGGCCGGATCGAGGAGCTGGGTGAGGGAACCCGGGAGCGCGGTTGGCAGACCGGTGACCGGGTGGCCGTCGGCTGGTTCGGCGGCAGCTGCGGCCACTGCCCGTCCTGCCGCGAGGGCGACTTCGTCGTCTGCCCGAACCTGAAGGTCCCGGGCTGGGCGTACGACGGCGGCTTCGGTGACAAGGTGCTCGTGCCCGTCGACGCCCTGGCCCGGATCCCCGAGGGGCTGTCGGCGGGTGACGCCGGGCCCATGGCCTGCGCCGGCGTCACCACGTTCAACGGGCTGCGACGCAGCTCCGCCCGGCCGGGGACCTGGTCGCGGTGCTCGGGCTCGGCGGCCTCGGGCACCTCGGGGTGCAGTACGCGGCCGCCATGGGCTTCGAGACCGTGGGGATCGCCCGGGGCGCCGAGAAGGCCGACTTCGCCAAGCGGCTCGGCGCCCACCACTACGTCGACAGCACCTCCGGCACGCCGGTCGCCGAGGCCCTGCAGTCCCTCGGCGGCGCCAAGGTCGTCCTCGCCACCGCCGGGCACTCCGAGGCCATCACGGCCACCGTGGAGGGTCTGGCGCCCCGCGGCGAGCTGGTGGTCATCGGGGCGGACACCGAGCCGCTGGGCATCAGCCCGGTCCAGCTGCTCATGAGCGGCCGGGTGGTCCGAGGTCACCCCTCCGGCACCGCCAAGGACGTCGAGGACACCATGGCGTTCAGCGCCCTGCACGGCATCCGCCCGATGACGGAGTCGGTGCCGCTGGCGCAGGCGGACGAGGCCTACCGGAAGATGCTCGAGGGCCGGGCCCGCTTCCGGATGGTGCTCACCACCGGCTGAGACGTCCCTCCCTCCCCGGCCGGAATTCTCCGGGCGCAATGCCTCCACGTCACCCTTTCGGGCAGCAGGCGGGATGTTTCCGCGGGCGAAGTTCCGAATCCGGTCGGAACGAGCCACGGCGCACATGAAGGAACGGCCGGTTCCGCTCCTTTTCCCGCCGCTTCCTGGCGTGCCGCATTGATCGGAAAGCGGAACCCGGGCCATCCCGCGTGCTTTTCGGTCAAAATGCCCATGCCTTCTGTGGGAGGGCGAGGAGTGTCCCCTAGGATCAATTGAAAGCGCTGCGGGGTTGGGCCTGTGGTGCCCTATTTCCGAGGGAGACGCAATGGGCGAGTCGAACACCGACCAGAAGATCCTCGAGGAGATCGAGGACCTCGACTCTCTGGAGGTCCTGGAGGCCGAGGACCTGGACGACAGCGTGGCGTTCCACGCGTTCCGGTTCCGCAGCTAAGGCCGGCCCGGACCAGGGATGAAAGCGGGTGGGCGGCCCGGTTTTTCCGGCCCGCCCACCCGTTGCCGTCGTCCGGTTCTCCAGGAATGAATCCCGGCGCAATCGGCGAGAAAGGTTGCACGGCCCCCGTGGCGATTTATGTAAGGCTGTTGCGGCACCGGCGTTTCGCCGGTCTTTGTTTTGGCCAGATGATCTCCCTTATCGGTGATGCTTTTTTCCCCATCATTGTCGTGGTGGCGGCCGCGAAGGCGGGCACGCCCGCCGAGACCATCGGCGCCGTCTTCGCCGCACGCTTCGTCGCGCTCGGCGCAGTGGTGCTGTTCAGCGGGGCCCTCCTGGACCGGTTCGACCCGGTCCGCGCCGCCGTCGTCGCGGACTCCACCCGCGTCGCCGCGCTCGTCGCGCTGGCCCTGGTCTGGGACGGCAGGCTGGACGCCGTCGTCATCCTCGTCGCCGTACTGATCGGACTGTGCGAGGCGGTCAGCGAGCCCGCCCTGCTCGTCGTCGCGCCCCGGATCCTGCCGGACCCCGCGGACCGGAGCGCCGCCGGTGCGGAGGACGCCGAGGTCACCGCCGCCTACGGCCTGCTGGAAGGCATGCGCAACAGCGCCGGCATGGTCGGACCCACCCTGGCCGCCGCGATCGTGGGCGCACTCGGCGCCCCCACGGGCGCCGTGCTCGCCGCGTTCGCGTTCGGCGTCTCCGCCGCCGCCACCCGCTGGGCGGGCGCGCGCGTCGAAACCCGCTCCCAGGCCGGACCCGCGGGGGCGGAACGGACGTCCGCGCAGGCCGGGCCCGAGCCGGACGGCCCGCCGGACGGCCGCGAAGACCCGGACGAAGCCGAACCCGCCCTCCTGCGCACCGCCCTCCAGGGCCTCGCCGTGCTGTGGCGCATCCCGTGGCTGCGCCATGTGCAGCTCCTCGCCGTCGTGCACGTGGTCTTCGCCGTCGGCCCCTGGATGGTCGCCCTGCCCGTCTTCCTGATCGAGCGCGGTCACAGCGCGACCGTCTACGGCTTCGTCCTGGGCGCCTTCGCCATCGGCAACGCCGCGGGGCCCTGGTCGGCGGCCGGATCGGCGGCCGGCACCGCGGCCTGTACGCGCTCACCCTGCTCGCCCTGTACGGCGTGACCGTGCTGGCCCCGTGGTGACCGGCTCCGTCGCGCTGCTCGCGGCCGCCTTCTTCGCGGGCGGCGTCGGCCAGCAGGCCTTCGACGTCGTCAAGATGACCGGGCTGCGCCGGGACGTGCCGGAGGACCTGCACGGCCGCGCCTTCTCGGCGGACTTCTTCTTCTCCTTCGCCTCCCTGCCGCTCGGGCAGCTGCTGGGCGCCGGACTGCTCCGCTTCGCCGACGCGCGCTCGATCATGCTGTGGGGCGGCGCCGTCGTGCTCGTCTCCACCGCCGCGGTGGCCGTGCGGCCGGACGTCCGCCGGTTCGCCTCCGCCCGGCCCGCCGACGCCGCCCCGGCACGGGGAACACCTCTCATGGAACGGTCACCGGATGCCGGCACACGTTGATCTCTTCGAAGAGCACGGCGAGGTCGCGGCACTGTGGTCCGACCGCCCCTACAGCGGCCGCACCGTCGTCTGCTTCGACCGCCACCTCGACCTCAAACCGCTGGCCCCGGGCGGCGCCGAGGCACTGCGGGCCGCCGCCGACGAGGGCGGTTCCCCGGCCCCGCTGGTGCGCCGGCTGCCGGTGCGCGGAGTGCCCGGCGCCTTCGGCCTGGACGACTTCTGGTCCGCCGCCGCGATCACGGCCGGCCTCACCGACCTGGTCTGGGTGCCCAGCTGGCGTTCCTCCGACGGCTGGGTGGAGCACGCGCTCGACGCGGTCTCGCTGATCGGCACCGCGGGCGTACCGGCCGACCCGTGTGCGGAGCGCTGCTGCCTCTCGGTCACGCTGTGCGGGGTCCGGCTGTCCGTCGTACCCCCCGACCTCCTCGTCGGCCACCTCGGCCGGCACGTGCGCACGGACGTCGTGACGGACATCGACCTGGACTGGCTGGTGGACGAGCACGGCCGGTCCGAGCACGGCACGGACGAGCTGGCCCGACTGGTCGACGCCTGCGGAGGCGAACTGACCGCGATGACCTGGTCCACCCGGTCCGGCTTCCTGCCGTCCGAGTACCGCACCGTGGGCGCCGACGTCGCCGCGCGGCTCGGGCTGAGCGCGCGCCGGTCCTCGTACCTGCCCGCGACGCCCTGGCCGGAGGACCTGATGCTGCGCGTCCACCAGGGCGCCGGACCGTCCGGGCCCGAGGTGGACGGCGACGGACCGGAAGCGGGCGTCGTCACCGCCCTGCGCGGCCTGGCGCACACGGCTGAACGCCCCGGCACGGCGGAGGAGTGCTTCGAGCGGGCCGCCGCCCACGGCTACCGCTCGAGCTGGCTCGCCTACCGCATCGGCGCCGCCCGCTTCGCCTCGGGCGACCACCGCGCCGCCCGCTCGTACCTGCGCGAGGCCGTGGCCATCGACCCCCAGGACACCCTCGGCGCACACGCCCGGATCATGGGCGCGCGGGCCACCCTGCGACTCGACGGCGCCGGAGCCGCCCTGGCCGAGTTCCGCGCCCTCGCCGCCGAACTGCCCCTGCGCAAAGGGGTCTGGAAGACGCTGCGCGTCCTCGCCCGCGCCCAGGGCGACCCGGACACGGCGGAGTCGGCCGAGCGGGAGCTGCGGCGGCTGGCCCGTCTGACCGGGCCCGGTGCCGCCGCCGGGCCGGAGGCGGACCTGCCGTGACCGACGTACTCCTGGTGATGCCACCGGTCAGCGAGGCCGTGCAGTTCCCGTACCTGGCCATGCCCCAGCTCACCGCGGCCTGGACCGCCCAGGGGTACCGGGTGCGCACCCTCGACCTGAACCTGGAGTACCGCGACGAGGTGCTGCTGCGCCGCCGGCCCGCTCCGGAACATCGGGACGCCGACGGTGCGCGGACCGCCGCCGCCGTCTACCGCGGTCTCAGTGAGGACTACCGGGCCGCCCACGGGGACCTGCTGCTGCGTACCGCCCGGGACCGCTCCGCCGGGTTCGCCCAGGAGACGGCCATCACCGCGACCGGCCGCTACGTCCTGCAGCAGGCCGCCCGCGACGGCTGGATCCTCCCCGGCACACCCCGGCTGGGACGGATCGACGAGCTGGTCGGGGCGTCCCTGGACACCTGGTCCGCCCGCTGGTGCGCCGACCGCCTCGAAGCGCTGCTCGCCGAACACCGGCCGCGCCTCCTGGGCTTCACCGTCCCGTTCTTCAGCCAGGTGGTCCCCACCCTCGCGCTGACCACCCTGGTCAGACGGCGCGGGCCGGACGTCCGGATCGCCCTCGGCGGGCCGACCGTCCAGATGTGGGCCGCTCTGCTGCGCCGCCGGACCGCGGCGGCCGGCTCGGTCGACCACTGGTGCGCGGGCCACGGCGAGGACTTCCTGACCGACGTGCTCGGGACCGGACCGGCCCGCACCCGCGCGGTACCGGAGCGGCCTGCCGACGGCCTGCGCGACGGGTTCGTCCTCAACGGCCAACCCGCCCCGGACTTCGGGCAGTTCGACTTCGCGGACTACAGCAACCAGGCCCACCAGTTCCCCTACCGCCTCACCGTGGGCTGCTACTGGGGACGGTGCACGTTCTGCTCGTACGGCAACCGCTACCGCGACGCCCGGGCCTTCCAGCAGATCGACCCCGACACCGCGGCCCGGCACCTCGTCGGACTCGCCCGCGGGCTCGGCATCACCGATGTGGCCGTGGCCGACGAGAACACCGGTCTGCGGCACCTGCTGCGGGTCATGGACGCCGTGCGCCGCGGCGGGGCGGACCTGACCTTCCGGGTCCGGGCCCGACTGGAGCCGGAGCTGGCCGACCCCGGCTTCTGCCGCCGGCTGCGCGAGGCCGGCTGCGTGCAGATCTCGACCGGTTTCGAGACGGCCCACCAGGACATCCTCGACTCCCTCGGGAAGGGACAGGACGCGGCCCACGCCGAGCGGGCCGTGCTCAACCTGACCGGCGCGGGCATCGTCACCAACCTCTCCTTCATGGACGGCTACGACCACCCCCGGGCCGCCGAGGGCCACCACGACACGGTCGGTGTCATCCGGCGCCACCCCGCGGACATGGGCCTGGACACCCTGCAACTGGTGGTGGCCGAACCCGGCAGCCACCTGTGGGCGGACCGGCGGCGCGAGGACGACGACCCGCTCGTCACCAACGACGGACTGGCCTTCGCCGCGGGACGCGTCGGTGGCGCGGTCCTCGGCGGCACCGCGACGGAGGAGGCCCGCGGCCGGCTGCTGCGGATGACCGTCGAGGCCGTACCCGACGCCGAACGCGCCGGCCGCCCCGACCTGCCGCAGCACCCGGGCGGCCGTCCGGAGGCGACCGGGGACCCGGCGACCGCGGCCCGGCCCCGGTTCGCCGTCGCCCTGGAACGGGTGGGCGGCCGCTGGTACCTGGCCGACGTGGCCTGGCCGCGGATGGCCGCCGTGCCCGCCGGCCTGAGGCCCACCCCGGACGGCCGGTTCCGGGCCGAGGACCGGGACGGCCTGCGCTGGCTGCACCGGATGCTCGACAAACGCCTGCTGGAGCCCGACGGGCCGGACACCTCCGCGGCACCCGGCACCCGCCGGGCACCCGTGGCGTCCGAGGCCCGCGGAGGGAGGAGCGAGTGATGGAGAAGCTCGGACTGGGGCTGGGCATGGACCTGGTCTGGGGGGAGCGGATCGGCTTCGACAAGACCGGCTCCGGCCGGCCCACCGACCAGGTGGCCGCCTTCCTGAGACACAACGCCGCCGCCTACGACTACATGTTCGTCGCCTTCCAGCCCATCGACTACGGGCCACTCGCCCCCGAGCGCTACTTCCCGGCCTACGACCGGCTCTTCGAACTCTTCGGCGCCGAGCGCCCCCGCGCCTTCCACCACACCCTGCTCAACACCGGGAGCCCGGAGCGCTACCGGCGCGAGGAGATCGCGGACTTCACCAACGCGCTCGTCGAACGCTACGGATTCCGCTGGGTCATCGAGGACCTCGGCATCTGGTCCCTGGCGGGCCGCAGCCTGCCCTACCCCATGCCGCCCGTCCTCACCGCGGAAGGCCTGGAGCACTGCGTGACCGGTGTGGCCGACTGGGTGGGACGGCTGCGGGCACCGCTGTCCGTGGAGTTCCCCGGCTTCACCGAGGGCGGCAGCTTCCTCGTCGGCGACCTGGACGCCTTCACCTTCTACGACACGGTGATCCGGGAGACCGGAGCCCTGGCGACCATCGACATCGGCCACATCCTCGCCTACCAGTGGCTGATGGGACGCACCGGGCCGCGGATGTTCGAGGGCCTGGACGCGCTGCCGCTCGACCGCTGCCACGAAGTGCACCTGTCGGGCTGCCAGATCGTCGAAGGACGCTTCCGCGACCTGCACCACGGAGTGCTGCTCGACGAGCAACTGGCCCTGCTGGAGCACCTGCTGCCGCAGATGCCGAACCTGACCGGGGTCACCTACGAGGACCCCAAGTTCACCGCCGAAGGACACCTCGTCCCGAAGTCGCGGCCCAACGCCGAGCGGCTGTTCGCGCTCGTGCGGTCCTGGAAGGAGGGCGGCGCCCGTGCCGCATGAGACCCCGGCACCGGTCCTCGGCCGCCCGCGCGGCACGAGCGGATCCTGAAGGTCCTCGACCGGCTTCTGTATGACCGGGACTTCCGTGAGGCGTTCACCGAGGACGGCCCCGCCGGCGGGCGGCCCGCGCTCGACGCCGACCTCGTGGACGCCTTCGGCCGGGTGGACGTGCACGAACTGGCCCTGGTGGGACGGAACATACGCTCCGAGGTGGTCTCCGGGGCACCGGCACCGGACCCGGTCTCAAGGGGGCGTTCCCCCGCACCCTGGACCAACTGCGGGAACGGCACGGGGTGGCGGTCAACCGGGTGGCGGAGCGGTTCATCGCCTCGCCGTCCTTCCAGCGCTTCCGCGACGTCCCGTTCTCCCCGTACGGCCGCGGCACGACCCTGCCCGAGTGCTTCCACCGCTTCATGGCCGGGCGGCCGCCGGAGCTCGACCCGCTCGGCGAACTGGAGCCGCTCGTCCACCACGAGGCCGCCGCCGCCGTCGTCCGCGCGGTCGCGACCGGGGCCCACGCCACCTTCGACGTCACCCTGGCCCACATGGCCTTCCACGGCGGCGTGCTGTGCGGGTTCCGCGCGTACGACGAGGCTCCCGAGGAATGGCTGCTGAAACCGACGATGTTCCTGGCGGGAGGCGGCCGCTGCGTCATCGGCCCCGCCCGCCGCCCACTGTACGAGGCCCTGACCACCTTCCTGGACGGGCGCCTCGACGCGCTCGCACCGCGGGTGCGGACCTCGCTGGAGGACCGAGTGCGCGCATGGGGGCTGCGATGAACTCTCAGCGGACCGGCCGGCCGGCCGCTCACCGCCCGGACGAGACGGACCGCCCGGAAGAGACGGATCGCCCGGACGAGATGAACCGCCCTGACGAGACGGACCGGCTCGACCTCGACCGTTTCCACCGCGAGCACTGGCGCCGCCGGCCCGTCGTCCTGCGTGGCTGCGGCCCGCGGTTCCTGGCGCCGGCGCTGACCTGGTCCGACGTCACGGCACTGGAGGCCCGGCTGGACGGGGACACCTCCGGGGCGGGCGTGCACCGGCGCCCCGACGGGAGCGTGCTGTTCGTCAACCAGGCGCAGCACACCGTGCCCGAACTGGGGGCCGCCTGCGGGAAACTGGCCGGTCTCTTCGGCTGGGACGAGTGCACGGCCGACCTGTCCGTCACACGCGGGGGTGGCGCCGGAATCGGCTGCCACTTCGACCACAGCGACAACTTCGTGGTGCAGCAGCAGGGCTCCAAGAGCTGGCGCGTCGGACTGCCGGGCGACACCGGACGCGAGCGGCAGCGCAAGCGCATGCTGGAGACCAAGGGGTTCGTCCCCTCGGGCCGCCTGCCCGGGCGGCCCTGGGAAGTGGTGCTGCACCCGGGTGACGTGCTCTACCTGCCGCTGTTCGCTCCTCACGAGGGCGTCGAGAACCCGGACGGCGCCGACGAGGGCTCGGTCAGCGTGTCCTTCTCGTACAACGCGCGCAGCGCGCTGAGCACCCACCTCAAGCCGCTGCTGCGCGCACTGACCGCACAGGACGCCTGGTGGGAGCCGCTGCCCCTGGACGGCGCTGACCCCGAGCGGCTGGAGGCGGCACTCGTCGCCGCCCTGCGCAGCGTCACCGGCCCGGCGCCGGAAGCGGCGGATCACCCCGCGGAACCGGCGGAGGGACGGCCGGAACCGGCGGGGCAGGGACAGGGGCAGGGACAGGGCAGGGGGAAGCATGAGGCTGAAGGAGCTCGCGGCGGACAGGTCGGCGGCGGGGCTGCCCGATCTGTCGCTGATCGTCCTGGCCGAGGACGACGCCGCCGTCGCCGCCGACGAACAACTGCGCCGGGTCGTGGCCCGCCAGTACCTGGTGCGGCTCCTGCGCGCGGTCAGGACGCTGCGCGAGGACCGTCCCGACGCGCCCCAGGTCGCCCTCGCCCTGCAACTGCTGGACGCATGGGACGTCGACGAGGCCCTGGACCGGGCGGTGTCCCCGGACATGACCGGCTGGATCTGGCGCGCCACCCGGCCCGGCACCGACCCCGGCACCCTGCTCACCCAGCTCGGCCGGTGCCTGGAGCCGGAGCGGCCGGGCGCGACGGCCCACGTGGGCCTGGGCGCCCGGCGCCCCGCGGCACCGGTCGTCACCACCGCCGCCGGACACCGCGCCGCCCAGCTCTTCGGGTGGGCCGGCGAGGGAGACGAGGTCCCGCTCGACCTGTCCCGGAGCGGGCGCGGGATTTCGCCGCGACGGTGCGGCGGGGAGCCGACGCGCTGGCGGCCGTGTGGCCCGAGGGCCGGGAGATGGCGGCGATCGACATCCAGGCGTTCGCGGCACTGGGCGGCCACCGCGGCCTCAAGCCCCTGAACTTCAGCGTCCACGGCCTGCGGGGCCTGGTCCTGACCAGTGAGCGGCCCGCCTACATGCTGGCCCAGACCCTGGTCCACGAGGCCACCCACCAGCGCTTCAGCGGCATCCTCGACTGTGTGGCGGTGGTCCGCAATCCCGAGGCGCGGCACCACTCGCCGTTCGTCGACGCCGAGCGCCCGCTCGGGCACATCGTGCACGGCATCCTCTCCTTCATCAACGACGTCCACGTGGCCGGCCGTCACCTCCGGGTCGAGCGCGACCCGGCCGAACGGGCCCGCATCGAGCGGTACGTCGCGCTGAAGACCGATCAGCTGCGGGTCGCCGAGAAGAACCTGCTCGAGGCCGCCGAGCCCACCGAGCACGGCGCCCGGCTGCTCGCGGGGTGCCGGAGCGCGATCGACCGGCTCGACCGTGGCTGACCTGGAGCCCCACGGTCCGCCGTCCGTCCCGCCCGGTTCCGGCGAGGACGTCGTCGGCGCGGCACTGGCACGGGCCCGCGCCCGGCTCGGACCCGGCGCGCACGTCGACCACGACGAACACGACGGGCTGTGCCGGGTGCGCATCCGCCTCGGCCCGGCCCGGCACGGCCACACCCCGCAGTGGGGCGTCGCCGCCCACGACGGCGGCTACGTGGCGGCCGAGCTGGACGGCGGTGTGGCCCGGCTGCTCGACGACCGCGCGCTGCTGGCCCGGCGCCGTCCGCTGTCCGGCCCGCTGTCGGGCCCGGTCCTGCTCACGCCCCAGACGGCCGGGATCCTGGTGCACGAGTGCTTCGGGCACACCAGCGAGGCCGACAACTACCTGGCCCAGCGGCAGGCTCTCGGCCGGTCCCTCGGCGACGCCTGGACCCGGGCTCCGCTGACCGTGCGGGACCGCCCGACGGCCCGTCCGTACGCGGGCAGCTACCTGCGGGACGACGAGGGCACCGCTGCCCGGACCGTCACGCTGGTCCGCGACGGCCGCTGGAGCGCGCTGCTCACCTCCCGGGCGACCAGCGCCCTGAGCGCGGGCAGCAGCACCGGCCACGGTCGCGGTGCCCGGGGCGCGGCCGTACCGCGCTGCAGCGTGCTCGACGTGCAAGCGGGCCCGCACACCCAGGATGAGCTGCTCGAACGGGTCGGCGACGGCTGGCTGCTCGGAACCGCGGTCGGCGGCTTCTCGGTGCGCGAACACCTCATCCTCGAAGCGCTGTGGGCACGACGGGTGCGCGGCGGGCGCCCGGCGGACGACATCGTGGGGCCGGTCGCGGTCTGCGCCCCAAGGCGGCGCTGGCGCGGCAGATCACGGCGGTGGGCAGCGACGTACGCGTGCACAGCTCGCCGTACGCCTGCGTCAAGGACGGTCACGAGGTCGGCTCCACCCTGATCAGCCCGTCTCTGCTCCTGGCCCGCTGCGTGGTAAGGCCGCTGGAGCAGGTGCGGCGGCTGGTCCGCCGTACGGAACGCGCCGTCTGAGCCACGAGCAGGGCCCGAAGGCCCGCCGCTCAGGTCTGCCGGGCGTTCACCGGACTGTTGGCGACCTCGTCGGGGCACCTGCGGCGCGGTCCGCGGATCCGCCGGTCGCGCCGCCAGTCGGACGTCGCGAGGGCCAGGGAGGCCACCATGCCGAGGAGGGCGGCGCCCAGCGCGGCGAAGAGGGCGCCGCGGTAGTCGTGGCTCCTGCCGAGCACCAGGTAGAAGAGGCCGGGCAGGGCGGCGGTGCCCACCGCGGCGCCGAGCCGCTGGCCCGTCTGGAGGGCGCCGCCCGCCGCGCCCGCCATGCGCACCGGCACGTCCCGCAGGGTCATGGTGATGTTGGGGGAGACGACGAAGCCGCCGCCGACGCCGCCCAGGAACAGCAGCGGGGCGGCCAGCCAGGGAGCGCTGCCGGAGGGCCCGTAGCGCAGCAGCAGCGCGGTGCCGCCGAGGCCCAGGATCACGCCCGCGAGACCGCACACCGTGAGCAGCCTGCCGAACCGCTCCACCAGCCGGCCGGCCACCACGGACGTGATCGCCGAGCCGACGGCGAACGGGGTCACGGCCAGCCCGGACCGCAGCGGGGAGAAGCCGAGGCCGTGCTGGTAGAAGAGGGCGAAGACCAGCCAGACGCCGCTGAATCCGATGAAGTACAGCGTGCCGACGCCGGCCCCGACGGCGTAGCCGCGCACGGTGGTGAACAGGCGCGGGTCGAGCAGCGGCTGCGTGCCGCGGGCGACGAGCCGCCGCTGCCACCGGGCGAAGACGGCGAGCACCGCGACCCCGGCGAGGAACAGCCACCAGAGCTGACCGATACCGCCCGAGTCCGCCTGCACCAGCGGATACATGAGGCAGAGCACACCGAGACCCAGCAGCAGGACCCCGGGCACGTCCACGTGCCCCCGCCCGGACCGCCCGGTGCGGGGCAGCAGGCGGCGGCCGAGCAGCACCGCGAGGATGCCGATGGGGACGTTGACGTAGAAGATCCACCGCCAGCCCTGGGCGCCGGAGGCCAGGGCGAGGATGACACCCCGGTGATCGGGCCCACGGCGGAGGAGATGCCGACGGTCGAACCGAAGAGCCCGAAGGCACGGCCGCGTTCGGCGCCGCGGAAGAGCTGCTGGATGAGCGCGGAGTTCTGGGGGCCATGAAGCCCGCCGCCAGGCCCTGGGCCAGCCGGGCCGCCACCAGCAGCGTGATGTCGGGGGCCGCGCCGCAGGCCGCGCTGAAGACCACGAAGGCGCTGAGGGCCAGCAGGAAGATGCGCCGCCGGTCCAGGGCGTCGCCGAGCCGTCCCGCGGTGACGAGGGCGAGGGCGAAGGTGAGGGCGTATCCGGAGACCACCCACTGCACCTGCGCCGCGGAGGCGTGCAGGTCGCGCTGGATGGTGGGCAGGGCGACCGCCACGATCGTCACGTCTAGCAGGCTCATGAAGCCGGCGACCAGAGTGACCCACAGGGCCCGCCACCGGCGCGGGTCCGGCTCGTACCCGGCATCGGGGGCGCCCGGGTCCTGGGCGCCCGGGTCCCGACCGCCCGCCGCAGACGCCGACGCTGTCACAGGGACTGCTCCTCTCACCCGCCCGAACCCGGACGAATCAGGTTCCCCGCCGGGCACGCCGCACACATGGCCGCGGGCAGGGATCAGGGCGGTCCGGGCGTGCCGCCGGCGGCCGCCAGGACCAGCATGCCCGTCGCCGCCACGAGGGCGCACCCGAGGACGCCCCAGGCCGCCAGCCGCCTGCGCAGCGCCCGGTACCGGTGTTCGTACGACAGCCTCAGTTCCTCGGCGCGCCGCGCGGTGCGCCGCCAGGAGGTGCGGGCCAGCGCCAGGTACTCCGCCTCGAACCGGCGCTCGAAGTCGTCGCGCTGGGTGTCGGTGAGCCAGCCCAGCCCGGCGGTCAGCCGGGCGGCCGCCGCACGGCCCTCCTCGCGTGCGGCGGCGAGCAGCAGATGACCCTCGATCTCCTGGACCAGCGTCCGGCCCTCGTCGGCGGTCATCGCGCGGCCGGCTCCCGCTCCGGCGCCGGGAAGCGCGGATGGTGCAGGTCGAACGCCGGGGACTCGCTGCGGATCCGCGGCAGCGCGGCGAAGTTGTGCCGCGGCGGCGGGCAGGACGTCGCCCACTCCAGCGAACGGCCGTAGCCCCAGGGGTCGTCCACGCCGACCGGCTCACCGTACTTCGCCGTCTTCCACACGTTGTAGAAGAACGGCAGCATCGACGTGCCGAGCAGGAGGGAGAAGACCGTCGACACGGTGTTGAGGGTGGTGAGCCCCTCGACCGCCAGGTAGTCCGGGATCCGGCGCTGCATCCCGTTCACGCCCAGCCAGTGCTGGACCAGGAAGGTGCCGTGGAAGCCGACGAACAGCGTCCAGAAGGTGATCTTGCCCAGGCGCTCGTCCAGCATCCTGCCGGTCATCTTCGGCCACCAGAAGTGGAAGCCCGCGAACATCGCGAAGACGACGGTGCCGAAGACCACGTAGTGGAAGTGGGCGACGACGAAGTAGGTGTCGGAGGTCGGGAAGTCCAGCGGCGGCGAGGCCAGCATCACCCCGGTCAGACCGCCGAACACGAACGTCACCAGGAAGCCCGTCACCCACAGCATGGGCGTCTCGAAGGAGAGGCTGCCGCGCCACATGGTGCCGATCCAGTTGAAGAACTTCACACCGGTCGGGACCGCGATCAGGAAGGTCATGAAGGAGAAGAACGGCAGCAGCACACCGCCGGTGACGTACATGTGGTGCGCCCACACGGTCACGGACAGGCCGGCGATGGAGATCGTCGCGGCGATCAGGCCCATGTAGCCGAACATCGGCTTGCGGGAGAAGACCGGGACGACCTCGGAGACGATGCCGAAGAACGGCAGGGCGATGATGTACACCTCTGGATGGCCGAAGAACCAGAAGAGGTGTTGCCACAGCAGTGCGCCGCCGTTGGTCGCGTCGAAGACGTGTGCCCCGAATTTCCGGTCCGCCTCCAGGGCGAACAGCGCGGCCGCGAGGACCGGGAACGCCAGCAGGACCAGCACCGCGGTCAGCAGCACGTTCCACACGAAGATCGGCATGCGGAACATGGTCATGCCCGGTGCGCGCATGCAGATGATCGTGGTGATGAAGTTGACCGCGCCGAGGATGGTGCCGAAGCCGGAGAAGGCCAGGCCCATGATCCACATGTCGGCGCCCAGGCCCGGGCTGCGGACCGCGTCCGACAGCGGGCTGTAGGCGAACCAGCCGAAGTCGGCCGCGCCCTGCGGGGTGAGGAAACCGCCCACCGCGATGGTCGAGCCGAACAGGTACAGCCAGTAGGCGAACATGTTCAGCCGCGGGAACGCCACGTCGGGCGCGCCGATCTGCAGCGGCATGATCCAGTTCGCGAAGCCCGCGAACAGCGGCGTCGCGAACATCAGCAGCATGATCGTGCCGTGCATCGTGAACGCCTGGTTGAACTGCTCGTTCGACATGATCTGCAGGCCCGGACGGGCCAGCTCGGCGCGCATCAGCAGCGCCATCACGCCGCCGATCAGGAAGAACGCGAACGCGGTGACCAGGTACAGCGTCCCGATCGTCTTGTGATCGGTGGTCGTCAGCCACCGTACGGCCCTGAAGTCTCTGATCCTCTTCACGTCCCGCCTGTGTCGGCACCCGCCGCGTCGGTCACACTCGGACGGCGCGAGAAGGATCACGGAGGAAGGGTGTGACGATCCGGCCGGTGCCGGACACGAACCGGACATGAGCAACGACGAGATCTTCGCCGCTGCCTATCGCGAGCACTACTGGGCGGTCAGCCGCTATGTCGCGAGGCGGCTGCGGGGTCGGGCCGACGAGGTGGAGGAAGTGGTGGCGGAGGTGTTCACGGTCGCCTGGCGCCGCCGGACCGACCTGCCCGCGGCTCCGCTGCCCTGGCTGTACGGGGTGGCCCGCAACTGCCTGGCGAACGCGGTACGCGGTCAGGGGCGCCGGCGACGGCTGGTGGACCGGCTCGGCAACGACGAGGCCGCGCACGCCCGGCACATCGCGGCCGGCCCCGACGCGGAGGCACCCGGCGGCTGGGTGCACGAGGCCCTGGACCGGCTGTCCCCGGCGGATCAGGAGGTGCTGCGCCTCGCGGCGTGGGAGGAACTCGGCGCCGACGAGATCGCGGTCGCCCTCGGCTGCGGCAGCAGAGCGGCGGCCATGCGGCTGCACCGGGCCAGGAACCGGCTGCGGGCCGAGATCGACCGGCTGCGCCCCCGGTCGCGGCCGCGGCCGCACCCGCCGACGCGACCCCCTGCGAGGACGACCGACATGGCTGACGAACTCGAACTCCTGCGCCGCGCCGACCCGGTGCCGGACGACGGCTCCCGTTTCGCGGACGGTCCGCTGAACGCGCGCGCGGAGCAGCGGCTCCGGCGGCTGCTGGACGGACCCCGCCCACGGCGCCGTGCCCGGCCGCTCCAGACGTTCCGCGGCCGCGCCGCCCGCACCCGGCTGGTCTGGGGCTCGCCGCCTGCGCCGTCGTCCTGGTGATCGCCGGCAACGCCGTGCTCGGCGATCCGGCCACCCCGCGGGCCGTCGCCGCACCGCTGCCGCTGACGGTGCGCGCCGGCTCCGCACCCGTGCCTCTGCGGGACCTGGTCCCCTGGCCGACGCGGCCGCGGCGGCGGGCTCCCGCGCCCGCGCAAGGGCACGCACGTGCAGTCGTGGAGCCTCGGCATGAGCGACAGCGGGCCCCCGTCACCCTCCCGAGGAGCGGGTGGTGCGCTGGCGGGCGGACGCGAGCCACACCGAACTGGTCGTGGCGACCGACCCCCGACGGCCCGGCCGCCCCGTCCTCACCGACGAGGGCGGCGAGCCGCACCTGGTGTCGGACGGCCAGGTGATCAGCCGGACCACGTACCCCCCGATGTGGAGCGACGCCCCGCCCGAGGCGACCCCGCCGCACACCGCGGCGCGGCTGCGCGCCTACCTCACCGAGATCGCCCGGCCCCGGCCGACCGCGGCACGGCCCCGCTGGGCACCGCCGAACTGCTCGACGCGGTCGACGAACTGCTCGACCACTGGACCCTCGGCCCCCGTGAGTCGGCGGCCCTCGTCAGGCTGTTCGCGGCGACCGGGGGCCTCAGGCCGGCCGGCGAGGTGACCGACCGCCTGGGACGCCCCGGACACGCGTACGTGTACGACGCCAGGGGCGCCCGGCGCATGCTGATCCTGGAACCGCGCACCGGCGCGGTCCTCGGCATGGAGGAGACCTTCACCGAGGACGCCCCGAGTACGGCGTGCGGGCCGGGGCCGTCATGAGCTACAGCGCCTGGATGCGCTGATCACACCCCGGCCTGCCGGGCGGCGGCGGTCACGGTCTGCTCCAGCAGCGTGGCGATGGTCATCGGACCCACACCGCCCGGCACCGGGGTGATCAGCGAGGCCCGTTCCACGGCGGAGTCGAAGTCGACGTCGCCGACGTTCCCCGGGTTGTAGCCGGCGTCGATCACGACCGCGCCCGGCTTGATGTCCTGCCCCGTGATCAGACGGGGCCGGCCGACGGCGGCCACCACGATGTCCGCCTCGCGCACGGCGGCGGACAGGTCCCGGGTGCGGGAGTGGCAGTAGGTGACGGTCGCGTCGCGGGACAGGAGCAGCATGCCGACCGGCTTGCCGAGGATCGCGCTGCGGCCGACCACCACCGCCCGCTTGCCGGCCGGGTCCACGCCGTATTCGTCGAGCAGCCGCAGGATGCCCCGGGCGTGCAGGAGACGAACCCGGGCAGTCCGAAGCTCATGGTGGCGAAGGAGGCGAAGGTGACGCCGTCGACGTCCTTCTCCGGCGCGATCGCCTCGAACGCGGCCCGCTCGTCGACGTGGTCGCCCACCGGATGCTGCAGCAGGATGCCGTGCACGCCCGGGTCGGCCGACAACTCCCGCAGCGTGCCGACGAGTTCCGCGGTGGTCGTGGCGGCGGGCAGGGCCACGTGCCGGGACTCGATGCCCGCCGCGCGGCAGCGGTTCTGCTTCATGCGGACGTAGGTGACGGAGGCGGGGTCCTCGCCGACCAGCACCGTGGCGAGACAGGGCGCGGCGCCCGTCCGTCCGGTGAGGTCCGCCGCCCGCTTCGCGGTCTCCTCGACGATGCGCCGGGCGAGGGCTGTGCCGTCCATGAGCCGGGCCTGTGTCACATGTGCTCCTGAGCTGATCGATCTCATCGCCCAGGCGCGCGGCATCCGTCGGGGGCCGCTCCCCGGTGGTACTCCACCTCAGCGCCAGTCACGGCCCGCCGACAGCCTAACCGAGACTCCGGGGCGGCCTCGCGGGCGGAGCGGCGGCCCGCCTCCCGCCCGGCTCACCGGGGCCGGATCCGCCGCGTCCGCCGGATCCGGGGCGGGCGCGGCAGCGCGGGGTGCGGACGCGGGCGCACGGCCCGCAGCAGCGACCGGACCACGGCGGCGGACAGGTGCACCCCCGCGGCGGACACCGGCGCGGACCGCCGCGGGCGGGTCCGCCCCAGCGCCGCACGTGCCGAGAAGGTCCAGGTCAGCCGCGAGCTGACCTGGACCCTCGCGGTCCTTCTCCCTACTCGTCCCATGCCTGGATCAGAATCTGCTCGGCGATCTTCCCGTCGCGCAGGGTGATCATCGACTCGGCGAGGACCCGGGTTCCGTCTCCGTACTCGCAGGACTCGCAGTATGCGGCGTGGTCGCCCTGGACGACGCACCGGTCCAGCTTGTGCGTCATATCGCGGCTGTAGATGTCGTCGAGCATCGCGGCGATCTCGCCCCGGCCGCGCAGGATCCGGGGATGGCTCGGCTGGGTGTTGCGGTCGATGATGCGGATCTGCGCGTCGTCCGCGTAGAGGGACAGCAGGGTATTCCCCGTGGTTCCCTCCACGCCCCGGCGCAGTGTCTCGATGTCGAAGCTGGAGCCTGTCGCGGTGCCCATGGTGACCTCCTTCAGGCGCCCGCGGCCCGGCGGGAGAAGAGCGGCGCGAGCCCCATATCCGAGGCTCCTCCGCCCCGGCGGGCTCGGCAAGCGCAGCGGGCCCGGTCCGCCTGACGGGTGAGCACCGCCCGGCGCCCGTGTCCGGCGGGGGCCCCGCGCCGTTGCTGAGGACATGATCTCAACACGACGCATCGTCGCCGCCGTGGGTCTCGCCGCCGGGTTCGCGGGCCTCGCCGCGCCCATGGCCAGTGCGGCCGACAACAGCGCAGCGGAGACCGGGCGGATCAGCCCGATGGCCACCCTGGACTCGCTCGCCACCACTGGGCTGCCCGCCGACCAGGAGGGCCAGATCCCGAAGGTCTCCGAGCAACTGGGCGGTCTGAATCAGCTCGGCTCCTCCGACGGACTCGGTCAAGTGGGCCGGCTCACGGATCTGGTCGCCCCGGTGACCGGCCTGCTGCCCGGCCTCTAGGCCGAGCCCCGGTGGTCCGGGGGTGTCCCGGCAGGGACCCCCCGGACCGGCCCGGCGGACCACCGGGCCGAAAGATCCACTCTTCCGCTCGTGGTCCGTGCCGCCGCCCTCGGTTCACGCGTAGGGTCGCACCGAACGCACTACGAGGAAGGGGCCGGACCATGGCGCAGGAAGTACGCGGCGTGATCGCACCGGGGAAGGACGAGCCCGTACGGATCGAGACGATCGTGATCCCGGACCCCGGGCCCGGCGAAGCCGTCGTACGCGTCCAGGCCTGCGGCGTCTGCCACACCGATCTGCACTACAAACAGGGTGGCATTTCGGACGACTTCCCCTTCCTGCTCGGTCATGAGGCCGCCGGTGTCGTGGAGTCGGTCGGCGAGGGCGTCACGGACGTGGCCCCCGGTGACTTCGTGATCCTCAACTGGCGTGCCGTGTGCGGGAACTGCCGGGCCTGTCTGCGCGGCCGCCCCTGGTACTGCTTCAACACCCACAACGCCGCGCGGAAGATGACCCTGGCCGGCACCGGTCAGGAGCTCTCCCCGGCGCTGGGCATCGGCGCGTTCGCCGAGAAGACGCTGGTCGCCGCCGGGCAGTGCACCAAGGTGGACCCGGCCGTCTCGCCGGCCGTGGCCGGACTGCTCGGCTGCGGTGTCATGGCCGGCATCGGCGCGGCGATCAACACCGGCGACGTGGGCCGCGGCGACTCCGTCGCCGTCATCGGCTGCGGCGGCGTCGGGGACGCGGCCATCGCCGGGGCGAACCTCGCCGGGGCGGCGAGGATCATCGCCGTCGACATCGACGACCGCAAGCTGGAGAAGGCCCGGACGCTGGGCGCCACCCACACCGTCAACTCCAAGGAGAACGACCCGGTCGAGGCGATCCGGGAACTGACCGGGGCTTCGGCGCCGATGTCGTCATCGAGGCGGTCGGCCGCCCCGAGACCTACCGGCAGGCTTTCTACGCCCGCGACCTGGCCGGCACCGTCGTCCTGGTCGGCGTGCCCACCCCGGAGATGAAGCTCGAACTGCCCCTGCTGGACGTCTTCGGCCGCGGCGGGTCCCTGAAGTCCTCCTGGTACGGCGACTGCCTGCCCTCCCGGGACTTCCCCATGCTGGTCGACCTGCACCTGCAGGGCCGGCTGCCGCTGGACGCCTTCGTCACCGAGACCATCCGACTCGACCAGGTGGAGCAGGCGTTCGAGCGGATGCACCACGGCGACGTGCTGCGCTCGGTGGTGGTCCTCTGATGACCGTGCGCATCGAACGCCTCGTGACCTCGGGCCAGTTCAGCCTCGACGGCGGCACCTGGGACGTCGAGAACAACGTGTGGATCGTCGGCGACGAGCGGGAGGTGATCGTCATCGACGCCGCCCACGACGCCGAGGCGATCGCCCGTGCCGTCGACGACCGGCGCCTGGCCGCCATCGTGTGCACCCACGCCCACAACGACCACATCGACGCCGCTCCCGCCCTCGCCGAGCTCACCGGCGCCACCATCTGGCTGCACGCCGACGACATGCCGCTGTGGCGGCTCACCCACCCGGACCGCGAGCCCGACCGGCACCTGGTCGACGGGCAGGTCATCGAGACCGCCGGCGCCGATCTGACCGTGCTGCACACCCCCGGCCACGCGCCCGGGGCGGTCTGCCTGTACGACCCCGGCCTGGGGTCGTGTTCACCGGAGACACCCTCTTCCAGGGCGGCCCCGGCGCGACCGGGCGCTCGTACTCCCACTTCCCGACGATCATCGACTCCATCCGGGACCGGCTCCTCACCCTCCCGCCGGAGACCAAGGTCCTCACCGGGCACGGCGAGTCCACGACCATCGGGCGGAGGCGCCCCATCTGGAGGAGTGGATCAAGCGCGGGCACTGACCCCGGCACCGCCTGAGGGCGGGTGAAAGGCGACAGGAGATGTCCGGCTTCCCGGGGAGAGTGGGCGGCGACAGCAGTCGTACACGAACAGGAGGCCGGACATGCCGGGTCCGCTGCGGGGCAGGGTCGCACTGGTGGCAGGGGCGACCAGGGGCGCCGGACGGGGTATCGCCAGGGAACTCGGCGCGGCCGGCGCGACCGTCTACGTCACCGGACGCAGCACCCGCGCCCGCCGCTCCGAGTACGACCGGCCCGAGACCATCGAGGACACCGCCGACCTGGTCACCGAGGCCGGCGGCCACGGTGTCGCCGTCCCCGTCGACCACCTCGACCCGGCCGCCGTACGGGCGCTGGTGGACCGCGTCGCCCGCGAGCAGGGCCGCCTGGACCTGCTGGTGAACGACATCTGGGGCGGCGAGAAGCTCTTCGAGTGGGACACGCCGGTGTGGGAGCACGACCTGGACAACGGGCTCCGGCTGCTCCGCCTCGCCGTCGAGACGCACGCGATCACCAGCCACTTCGCGCTCCCGCTGCTGCTGCGCCACCCCGGCGGCCTGGTGGTCGAGGTCACCGACGGCACCGCCGACCACAACCGCGACACCTACCGGGTGAACTTCTTCTACGACCTCGCCAAGGCCTCCGTGCTGCGCATGGCCTTCGCCCTGGGGCACGAACTGGGCCCGCGCGGCGCGAGCGCGGTGGCCCTCACCCCCGGCTGGATGCGCTCGGAGATCATGCTGGAGGCCTACGGCGTACGCGAGGACAACTGGCGCGACGCCCTCGACCGCGAACCGCACTTCGCCATCTCCGAGACCCCGCGCTACACCGGCCGCGCCGTGGCGGCCCTGGCCGCAGACCCAGAGGTGTCCCGCTTCAACGGGCAGTCCCTGTCCAGCGGCGGGCTCGCCCGGGTGTACGGCTTCACCGACCTGGACGGCAGCCGCCCCGACGCCTGGCGGTACCTGGCCGAGGTGCAGGGCCCGGGACGGCCCGCCGACACCACCGGCTACCGCTGAAACCGCCGCCCGCGCCGCCCGCACGGGCAGGCGACTCCCCGGAGGCCGGTCCCCGAAGCCCCTTAGTTCACCGTTTCGTCACAGCGTGGCCGGAACCACAACCCTCCGGCGCCCCGGCAGGTCTAGTAGTCCGGAACCGCGGGAATCGCGAAGGGAACCACCCGGGCACGCCCCGGGCGCAAGGGGACAAGGGGAAGAGGCCGACATGGGGGACATACGCAGACGCGGTGTCGTCGCACTGGGAGTCACCGGACTGGTGGCGCCGCTCACACTCGCCTTCACCGCGGCGCCGGCCCAGGCCGCCAGCTGCACCACACAGGCGGGCCCGTACCAGAAGCAGGTGGAGAAGTTCCTCGGCCGGCCGGTCGACGGCAGGCAGTCCGCCACCGACTGCAAGGCCATACAGGCCTTCCAGAACAAGCACGGCATCACGCCCAACATCGGCTACGCCGGTCCCGTCACCTGGGGCGTGATGGATCTCATGAACAAGCAGAAGGCCGTCGGCAGCAACCCGAACCGGGACGGCAAGTGCCCGGTGAACAAGGGCCGGATCGCCTGCGTGAACCTCACGCTCCAGCTCAGCTGGATCCAGGACGGCAGCCGGCTGGTCTACGGGCCGGTGCCGGTGCGCACCGGCCGTAACGGCTACGAGACCCGCACCGGTCTGAAGAAGATCTACTGGCGGGACATCGACCACGTCTCCACCATCTACAACGTGGCGATGCCCTACAGCCAGTTCTTCGACGGCGGCCAGGCCTTCCACTCCGTGGGTCTGAGCATGTGGAACCCGCCCGGTTCCCACGGCTGCGTCAACATGACCACCACCACCGCCAAGAAGTACTGGTCGCTGCTGAAGAACGGCGACGACGTCTACGTGTACGGCCGCAAGCCGGGCACCTGAGCCTCGGACGGGCGGGCGGCGCCGTGATCCCGATCACGGCGCCGCCCGTCGGCGTACCGGCGCGCGCCGCGTGTCAACTGGTGTGCTCGCCCAGCTCATTGACGTGATGAGTAACACGGTCCGATATGTCCGCATCGAGGGTACTTACTCACAGCGCCTTCACGCCGACCGGCATATGCTTCACAACATGTCCACCACTGTTGCAGCCGCCTCCGAGCGATCGGCCGCGGAGGTCAACGACGAGATCAGGGCCCTGTGGCGCCGGTCGGGCGGGACACTGACCACCGAGCAGCGCGCGGAGTACCAGCGCCTCGTGATGGAGTGGGCCCTCGCGGCCCCGCAGTCCGACCGGGCCGCCTGAACCGACCGGCGGCCTCCCGGCCGTACCGCCAAGGGCACCCGTGAGCTCACGGGTGCCCTTCTCGTCGTACCTCCCGGAGCCGAACGGCTCCCGCCCGTCCCTGTCCGCTCAGTTCCACGTAGCCGAGTAGTACCGCTGGTACGCCTTGCGGTCCTGCTCGGACCGGATGTACCGGGTCGCGACGAGGGCGATCAGGCTGCCCGCGACCACCAGCAGCCCGGGTCCGACGTTCCGGGTGTCCGTGAGCCGTGCCAGCAGCGTCCGGCCCTCGGCGCCGCCCGTGACCGGGGCCGCGGAACCGGGCGAGGCGGCGCTCGGCGCGGCGGAGCCGCGCGAGGCGGGAGCGGACGGCGCGGGGGAGGACGCCGCGCCCTGGCCGCCGGTGTTCCCGGCCGACACCAGGAGCTTGACGTTCAGCGCGGTCAGCGCCTTGGTCACCGGCTGGAAGAACGTCGTGCCGCCCGTGGTGCAGTCGCCGCTGCCGCCCGACGTGACACCCAGCGCGACGCCCTCGGAGAACATCGGACCACCGCTGTCGCCGGGCTCGGCGCACACGTCGGTCTCGATCAGTCCGGTGACGGTGCCCTCGGGGTAGTTCACGGTCGCGTTCAGGGCGGTCACCTGGCCGTCGTGCAGTCCGCTGGTGCTGCCGCTGCGGAACACCCGCTGGCCCACCGACGGATCGGCGGCCCCGGTGATCCGCACGCCCTTGCCGCCGCCGACCGCGACCACGTCGGCGCCGGGACCGGCCCGGCCCGAGTCGTACTGGACGAGCGAGAAGTCGCTGCCGGGGAAGGCGCTGTTCACCGTCCTGCCCAGTTGCCGGTCGCCCTGGTTGTCGGCGAACCAGGTGGACCCGGAGGGCCCGCAGTGACCGGCGGTCAGGATGAAGTCCCGCCGCCCGTCGGTGACGTTGAACCCCGCCGAGCAGCGGCCGCCCGTGGAGAGGATCGGCTGCGCCCCGTTCAGCCGCGCGGTGAAGGAGCCCTCGGTGCGCTCCATGTGCACGAAGCCACCGATCCCGGCGGCCACTCGGCTCATCCGGGACCAGTCGCCCGCCGACACCGTGCGGTCGGCCCGGACCACGACCCGGTTGGTGCGGTAGTCCACCGCCCAGGCGGTGCCGCTGACCCGGGGTGCCGAACGCAGCGTGCCGGTCGCCGACTTGAGCTCGTCCATGCTGTGCGGCACGACCTTCGCCTCCACCCCCGCCCGGCGTACCGTCCGCGCCGCCTCCGCGTCGGTCACCGCGACGACCGGACGGCCGTCGGCGCCGATCCAGTTCCCCGCGGTCCGCGCCGTGCCGAGCCGCGCCACCAGCGCGCCGCCGGGGTCACCGGCCGTGCCCGCGGCACGGAGCGGCCGGGCGGACGCCGGGGAGTCTCGCTCGCCATGGCGGCCTGTGCGACCATCGCGCCTCCCAGCAGGAGTCCGCCGACCGCCGCCAGCCGTGTCACCCGCCTCACGACCCGTCGTCGTGCGTGCCTCATGCATGGCTCCCGAACACCGGACGCGCGATGCCCGTACCGGCACCGCGGGGCCCCGACCGGCGTCGAGTGCCCGGCGTCCAGTACGTGCCCCGGCCCGGCGGCGTTCACCGCCGGCGGTCATCCGCCCGGTCCGGGGCCCCCGCGCCGCTCAGTCCTTGCGCGCCACCCCGCCGAACATCGCGACCTCCTCCGGCTCCGGCCCGGCGGCGTCGTCCGGCCGCCAGCGCGAGCAGGACACCACGCCCGGCTCCAGCAGCTCCAGACCGTCGAAGAACCGGACCACGTCCTGCGGCCTGCGCTGGGTCAGCTTCGGAGTACCGTGCTCGTTCCAGAACTTGACGGCCTCGTCCACGTCCGGCATCGCCGGGCTGGTGACGGTGTGCGACAGCACCAGATGACTGCCGGCCGGCAGCCTGTCGGTCAACCGCCGCACCAGGCCGTACGGGTCCTCCTCGTCGCCGATGAAGATGACCACGCCGAGCAGCATGAGCGCCACCGGCTTGCTGAAGTCCAGTGTCCTGGAGGCGTGTTCGAGGATGGTGTCGACGTTGCGCAGATCCTCGTCCAGATAGTCGGTACGGCCCTCCGGCGTGCTGGTGAGCAGCGCCCGGGCGTGCGCGAGCACGAGGGGTCGTTGTCGACGTAGACGATCCGGGCGTCCGGTGCGACCCGCTGGGCGACCTCGTGCGTGTTGTCGGCGGTGGGCAGCCCGGTGCCGATGTCCAGGAACTGCCGGATGCCGACCTCGCCGACCAGGTGCCGGACCGCCCGGCCGAGGAACAGCCGGTCGGCGCGCGCGTAGTCCCCGATGCCCGGGTGCAGCCCGCGGATCTGGTCGCCGGCCGCGCGGTCGACCTCGTAGTTGTCCTTGCCGCCGAGCCAGTAGTTCCAGATCCGTGCCGTGTGCGGCTGGCCCGTGTTGATACGGGCGCGCAGCGACACGGCCACGTCGTTGGTGGCTGCCGGGTTGTCGGTCACGTGGGTCAGCTCCTGGTCGCCTGATGAGTGAGGTGTACCGGTCAAGACGCAATCTAGACGCCCGAGTTGGTCCCTGCGGCGCGACCCGGGTATTCCGCGCGCGGCCCTGCTCGCCGCGTCGCCCGCGCCATGCGCCCCACCTGCCCGGCCTGCCCCGTTTCCGCACGGACCGCGGCCGCCTATCTTGAGCCCCATGACCAGCATCCCGCACGGCACACCAGGCGATCCCGACCCGTTGCGCGCCCTCGGTCTCGAGCGGCTGCGCCGTCGTACGAGCATGAAGTGGCGCACCTACCCGGAGGACGTGCTGCCGCTGTGGGTGGCCGAGATGGACGTCCCGCTGGCCGGGCCCGTGCTCCGCGCCCTCACCGACGCGCTCGCCCTGGGGGACACCGGCTACCCCGCGGCACCGCCTACGCCGAGGCGCTGGCCCGGTTCGCCGCCGAGCGCTGGAACTGGGACGGGATCGACGTCGGCCGCACCGCGATCGTCCCGGACGTGATGCTCGGTGTGGTCGAGATGCTGAAGCTGGTCACGGGGCCCGGTGATCCGGTCGTCGTCAACTCTCCGGTCTACCCGCCGTTCTACCAGTTCGTCACCCACCTGGACCGCCGGGTGGTGGAGGCGCCGCTGGATCCCGGCGGGCGCCTCGACCTCGGCCTGCTGGCGCGGACCTTCCAGGAGACGGCCGCGGGCGGTGCCAGGGCCGCCTTCCTGCTGTGCAGCCCGCACAACCCGACCGGCACCGTGCACACCGCCGCCGAACTCGCCGCCGTCGCGGACCTCGCCGAGCGGTACGGCGTCCGGGTCGTGGCGGACGAGATCCACGCGCCGCTCGTCGCCCCCGGCGTCACCTTCGTGCCGTACCTGAGCGTGCCCGGCGCCGAGCGCGGGCTGTCGCTGATGTCCGCGTCCAAGGGCTGGAACCTCGCCGGGCTGAAGGCCGCGCTCGCCCTCGCCGGGCCCGGCGCCGCGGACGACCTGGCCCGGATGCCCGAGGAGGTGAGCCACGGTCCCAGCCATCTCGGGGTGATCGCGCACACCGCGGCCCTGAACGACGGCACCGGCTGGCTGGACGCCCTGCTCGCCGGGCTCGACACCAACCGCCGCCTGCTCGCGGGGCTGCTGGCCGAGCACCTCCCGGCGATCCGCTACGACCCCGCCGAAGCCACCTATCTGGCCTGGCTCGACTGCCGCGCCCTCGGTCTCGGCGACGATCCCGCCGCGGTGTTCCTGGAGCGCGGCCGGGTCGCGCTCAGCTCCGGCCTGCCCTTCGGCACCGGCGGCGCGGGGCACGCCCGGCTGAACCTGGCGACGTCGCCGGAGATCCTCACCGAGGGGGTGCGCCGGATGGCCGCCGCCTCGGCCCGAGGCCCCGGGCGTCCGCACGTGTGCCCGGACCGCCCGCGGGCTCCTAGACTGCCGGGCATGGACGACACACGGCCGGACCGCCTCGCCGCCGGCAAGTACCTGCTGGTCACCAGCTACCGCAAGGACGGCACCCCGGTCGCCACGCCCGTCTGGGTGGTCCGGGACGGGGACGGTCTCGGCGTGTGGACGACCGCCGACAGCTGGAAGGTCAAGCGGATCCGCAGGCGCGCCGACGTCCTCGTCGGCCCTGCGACGTGCGGGGCCGTCCCACCGGTGGCCAGGTCCCGGCCACCGCCGAGATCACCGACGCGGCCACCACCGCCCGCTACCGCAAGCTCATCGCCCGCAAGTACGGCGTCGTCGGCCGGCTCACCCTGCTGGGGAGCCGGCTGCGGCGCGGCACGGACGGCACGGTCGGCATCCGGGTGACCTTCACGGCCTGAGCGGGCCGTCGTGCCGGTGACCACGGCGCTCGTCTCCCGGGAGGGGGAGGCGCCGAGGGTCAGCTCCAGGCGCGGTACGGCTCGTCGAGCAGCTGGAAGACCGGCTCACCGCGCACCGGGTCCTTGGCGGTGGACAGCCGCACCCGGTCCCCGCTGTGTATGCCGATCGGCGGGCCCATGACCCGGCCCCGCACGACGAACCCCTCGCTCATCTCGATCAGCGACACGTTGCGCGCCGCGGGGTGTTGCGGTGCACCACGGTGGAGTGGCGCACCGTTCCGGTGCCCTCGCTGCGCTCGGTGCGCAGGTCGCTGCCCTGGCACACCGGACACAGCAGCCGGTGGTACATCGCGGTGCCGCACCACGTGCAGCGCTGGAAGGTGATGGCGTCCTTGGAGTCAGCGGCGACGGGTTCGAGGAGACCCGTCGCGGAGCCGGCCGCCGGAATGGAGGTGTTTGCTGAGTGGTGGAACACGCTGGTCAACTCCCTGCGCTCGGCCGGAATCCCGCATGCCCGGCCTGAGCCGCGCACGTCTGCGCACGGCCGCGGTGCCACCGTGCACGCCCACAGGTTATGGCACTCAGTGTCACTCGTAAAGGCACTCCGTACCCCAAAATCTGTGGAGGTCCGGTGCGCGGGGGCCGTGCGCCGCGGCGGGTCAGGCCCGGCCGGTCAGCGCCTCGAACTCCTGCACGACACGCCACAGCGGGGTGGCCCGGCGGGCCACCAGCACCACCACGTCGTCGGGCTGTTCGGCGCCCGGCTCTCCGTGCGGGCCCACCCGTACCGGCTGGCCGAACGCGGCCTGCACATGGCCGAGGGCGTGGTCCACCTCCGCGCCCGCGTCGCCCCTGCCGTCCGAACGCAGCCAGGAGCGCAGGGCGTTGTTGTGCGCGGCGACCACGGCGGCCGCGACCACGTCGGCGCGCAGTGTTCCGTCCGGCCGCCCGGCGAAGCGGCGCCGCAGGTACTCCGCGAGCGCGCGCTCGTAGCGCCACACCACGGACAGCTCGTAGGCGCGCAGTCCGGGCACCTGTTTGGTGAGCCGGTAACGCTGCACGGAGAAGGTCGGGTTCTCCGCGTACATCCCGAGCACCAGCCGGGCCGCGTCGCACACCCGCCGCACCGGCTCGGCGTCCGCCGCGCTCGCGGCCAGGAACTCCGTCATGTCGGCGAGGCAGCGCTCGTGGTCGGGGAAGACCACGTCCTCCTTGGAGGGGAAGTAGCGGAAGAACGAGCGCCGGCCGACCCCGGCCAGCGCCACGATGTCGTCCACGGTGGTCTGTTCGTACCCGCGTTCCAGGAAGAGCTGGAAGGCCGCTGCGACCAGGGCGTCCCGCATCGGCGGCTTCGCGGCCGGCGCCGCACTGCTGGAACTCATGAACGGGAACGTAGCACCAGAACAAAACAGGTGACACTCAGTGCAGTCGGCAGCGCCGAATGAGGGAACTGAGTGCTGTGATCGACCGGTCGGGGCAGGGCGTAACCTTTCCGCAGCCGCCGCCGGCCCCCGTTCCGTGTTCCGTTCCGCCAGGAGACCGCATGCCCGCCGCCCGCCCCGCATTCTCTACGTCACCGATCTGGCGTACCCGGCCCGCGGGCGCCGTTACTGCGACGAGGACATCCTCCTCACCTCCCGGCTGCGCGAGCACTTCGACCTCGCCCTGTGCCATCCGCTGGACGCGGCGGCGCTCATGGACGGCTACGACGCCGTCGTCGTCCGCAACAGCGGTCCCGTCCTCGGCTACCAGAGGGAGTACGAGGCCTTCCGCGAGCGCGCCCTCGCCGCCGGGGCCCGGGTGTACAACCCGCTCACCGGCAGGGCGGACATGCGGGGCAAGCAGTACCTGCTCGACCTGAGCGCCGCCGGCTTCCCGGTCATACCCACCGTCGACCGCCTCGCGGACCTGCACCGGCTGCCCGCCGCCGAGCGCTACGTCGTGAAGCCCAAGCTCGGCGCCGACTCCCTGGGCCTGCGGATCCTGCCCGCCGGCCGGCTCACCGGGCTCGCTGACGGCACGGTCCTGATCCAGCCCTGCGTCGACTTCACGTACGAGGTGTCCTTCTACTTCGTGGACGACGACTTCCAGTACGCCCTCCACGCCCCCGACCCGGAGCGCCGCTGGGAGCTGGTGCCGTACCCGGCCACCGCCGCCGACCTGGAGTTCGCCCGGCGCTTCGTGGACTGGAACGGCCTCGGCCAGGGCATCCAGCGCGTCGACGCCTGCCGGGCCCCGGACGGCGAGCTGCTGCTGGTCGAACTGGAGGACCTCAACCCCTACCTGTCGCTGGACGCGCTCCCGGAGGAGGCCCGGGACGCCTTCGTCGGCGCGCTGACCTCGTCCCTCGGCCGGTTCGTCCAGCAGGCTCCCGTGCCGGCCTGAACGGGGCCGCCGTCCCCGCCGTATCTCACGCCGGGGACCGCGGACGTGCGTACGCACGGGACGGAAGGAGAGCAGGGTGCCGACACCGCCCGACCCTGGACAGCCGCATCCCGGACCGGCCCTGGAGCCGGTCCGCGTCCTGCGCCCGCGCCGCTTCGACGCCCTCGCGGAACTGATGCGGGAGATGCACCCGGAACCCGGACCGAACGGCCGGGGACCGGACGGGCCGGGGCGAAGGGGCCGGTGCCGACCCCGCCGGCACCGGCTCCGCGGGCGGCGTACGAGTCCTTCGGGACGGCACCCGGACCGGGCCGCCCCGCGCCCCGCGCGCCCCTCACCGCCGAGGACGAGACCCAGGAGCTGCCGCCCGTCCCGGCCGCCCCGCGACCCGGCGGCCCCGGCCCCGGACGACGCCGCGCCGCCGTGGCTCTGGCGATCGGCGCGGCCGCGCTCGTCGGCTTCGGCTCCGCTCTGCTGCTCCCCGCGCGGCAGGGCGCCACCGCGGCCCCGCGGCCCGCATCCCCGGCCCCGGCCTCCCCGGCACCAGCCGCCCCCGCGGGCACGCCCTCCACCGACCCGGACGGTCCCGGCACCCTCCGGCAGGGCGACACCGGCCCGGAGGTCACCGAACTGCAGCGGCGTCTGCTGAGCGTCCCCGACGTCTACCGCGGCGGCTCGGCCGACGGCACCTACGACACCGTGCTCACCGAGGCCGTGGCCCGTTTCCAGCTCTGGTACGGCATCAGCGGCGACGAGACGGGCGTGTACGGCGACGACACCCGCAGGTCACTGGAGTCCCGGACGGCCGCGGGCGCCGGAGACTGACGCGCCGGCGCCGGGAACCAGGGCGGTGGCGCGGACGGCCGAGCCCGGGCACCGGGTGGGCCGAACCACGCCGCGGAAGCAGGGGACCCCGCTACTGCTCCTTCAGCGGCATCCGGATGTCCAGCACGCACACGTCGTCCCGCCGCTCGCCCGGCAGCATCGCGGCGAGCAGCGCCTCCAGCGATCCGTCGGCGCCGCACTCGTGCGGGAGCACCGCCTCGGCCATCCGGGCGAGGCCCGCGTCGATTCCCTCGCCGGGGCGCTCCACCAGGCCGTCGGTGTACAGCAGCAGCCGGTCGCCGGGCTCCAGGCGGATCTCGGCCGACTCGTAGACGGGGGACGCGCTCGCGCCGAGCAGCATGCCGCGGGGCGGTCGAGGTAGCGGATCTCGCCGTCGCGCACGAGCAGGGGCGGCGGATGTCCGGCCTGGGTCCAGGAGAGGACCCGGCTCGTGTGGTCGTAGCGGGCGAGCACCATGGTGGCCGTGGACCGGGCGTCCCGGGACTGCAGCAGGAGCTGGTTCAGCCGCGCGAGCGCGCCGGTCAGCGAGGAACCCGTGCTGACCATGCCCTTGGCGGTGAACCGGAGCTGGGCCATCGTGGCGACCGCGCCGACGCCGTGACCGGCCACGTCACCGACCACGAACAGCGCGGCGTCCTCGGGGAGCTCTATGGCGCTGAACCAGTCGCCGCCGACGTGGACGCCGGACTGGGCGGGCAGGTAGGCGACCTCTACGCGCAGTCCGGCCAGCAGGACCGGCTTGCTGGGCAGCGGCAGCAGCGCGTGCTGCAGCCGCATGGCCAGCGCCCGCTCGGCCTGCAGGACCCCGCGCTGCAGCAGCATCGCGCGTTCGCTCTCGGCCAGGGCCAGTTCGACGCTGCGCTGCGCGGAGACGTCCTGGACGAAGCCGTGCACCTCGGCGAGGGTGCCGTCCGGATCCGTCACGGCCTCCGCGACCATCCTGAGGTGCCGTACGCCCAGCGGGCCCTGGATCCGGAACGGCACGTCGAACGGCCTGGCCCTTCCGGTGAGTTCGGTGATCGCGTGTCGCAGGGCGGGCGCGTCCTCGGACAGCGCGAGGCCGGGCAGCGCCTCCAGGGGGACCGGTCCGCGCGCACGGTCACGGCCGAGCACGGCGAAGGCCTGCGCGGACCAGGCGATCTCGTCGGTGACCAGGTTCCAGTTGGCCCAGCCGAGGTTGCCGAGCCGCTGGACGTCCGACAGCCGCTGCTCCTGGAGCTCCGCGGGGTCGTGCCGCAGCCAGGACACCAGGAGCCCGTCGCCGAGGGGCGCCGCCCGCACCGAGTAGGTACCGGTCACGGGCACCGCGTCGGTGATGTCCTGGTAGGCGAACGGCTCGCTCTCGAATACCGCCCCGGTGGTGAGCGCGTTCAGGTAGCCGTGCCACAGCGGCTCGCCGGCGACCGACGGGTAGCTCTCCAGTATGTGCCTGCCGACCATGTCCCGGCCCGTGCGGCCGAACACGTCGACCGCGCCGGGGGTGGCGGCGTCGATGCGGTAGTCCTCCACCTCGCCGGAGGCGGTGCGCAGCGGGGTCAGCAGGATCGCCGCCCCGGGCAGGGCGTCGAGCACCGTCTGCACGCTCCGGGTGACGGCGTCGTCGTGGCTTTCCGGCGGGGCGTCGAAGGCGCGCAGCCGGCCCGCGCACAGTCGGGCCACGGCCCGCAGCAGTTCCCGCTCACGCGTCTCGAACGGGCCGCTCTGCCGGCGCAGCACACCGAGGGCCGCGCCGGCCGTGTCCCCGGCCGGCACCGGCAGCCAGGCGCGCGAAGGCCAGCGCTCGGGCGGATCGCCGATCAGCTGGTACCGCTCCCGGTCCGCGGCCGGGTCCTCCAGCCAGCGCGGCTCGCCGGACCGCAGGGCGTCGAGCGGGGCGACACCGGACACGGGCGGGACGTGGTGCCACTGCGTGGCGAGGGTCTGCTCGATTCCCGCGTGCCCGAGCAGTTCGAGACCGCCTCCCGGCAGCCGTTCGTAGAGCATCACGGCGTCGGCGCCCACCTCCGGCGCCAGGTGTTCCAGCAGGCATCCGGCCAGCTCCTGCGGGGAGCGGACCCGGACCAGGGCCCGGCCTACGCGGCCCAGCACGTCGGCGAGGTCGACGGTGGCGGCGAGCGGGGGGTCCCAGCGGGCCGCGGCCGGGGGCGGGCCCGCGCCGGCGGCGGCCCGCTCGGCCGGCAGGAGGGCGCCCAGGGCGAGCCAGCACTCCTCCAGGAGTGTGCGATTGCCGGTCTTGGCGCCCCGCAGCAGTTCGCCGCGCGCGGCGTCGGGGGAGCAGCCGGTCGACGCCATCAGGGCGCCCGTGGCCCGCTCCAGCAGGGCCGACGTGGCGGCCTGGTCCCGCAGCCGCTCCAGTTCCGCGCGCTGCCGGGCCACGACTCTGGCCAGCGCCGCCACATCGGCGCGCGGGCCGGGCTCCACAGGGGCACGGGCTCGCTCGTCACGCGACGAGCATCGCACATCCGGGCCCGTTCGATCACTCGTCTGCCGCATCGGCTTCCCCCGCTCGCGGGGCCGGACGTACCGGGTGGAAACGGGCGGTGCGGCAGGGGGCGGCCGGGGTGCCGGACGCCGGCCGGTCAGCGGCCGGTGCCGCGTCCGGCCAGGGCCTCGCTGACGGCGCGGACGCTGCGCGCGATGTGCTGGAGCTGCATGATCTCGGCGGCGTACAGCTTGATCGTGTGTTCGATGACCGACTCCGGCAGGCCGAGCACGGGCAGCTCGGCCCGGGCCGTCTGCAGCGCGGTCCGCGCCACCCGGATCTCCTGCTGCACCTGGATCTGCGCGTGCCGGGCGAGCAGGACCGGATGCCGGATCATCGCCGGGTAGCTGCCGTAGCGCGCGGGGATCAGTTCGCGCAGCCACTTGGCCGCCGAGCGTTCCCAGTCGTAGGTGCCGGGCATCTTGACCTGACAGGGCCAGTCGGGGCTGATGCGCGTGGTGGTCAGGGGCATGGCTCTTCGCTTCCGGTGTGCGGCGTCTTGAGGGTGGTCCGCCGGATGGGGCGGCCCCGGCCTAGGGGATGACCGGGGCCGCCACGGGCGCACCGCCGGAGCGGTGCGCCACCGGACATCCCTGGCGCCGACGTGGGTAGGGAACGGCGGCTTGGGATGTCCGAGCGGGAGCCCCGCAGGACGGGAACCGGCGCGTCGGGCGGGCTTGCATGCGCATGCGGTACGTCGTCCTTCTCGGGGCGGTGCCGCGGGCGGTGGACCCGCGGGGGCGGACCGTCCCGGAGTGCGCCGGGTGCGATCCGTGAGCAGTATTTATATATGCCGTCGGCTTGGCAAGACGTATGAAAACATTCATGCGCGGTATGCGGCGAATGATCCCCGTACGGCGAAGGATTTCCGTGCCGGTGACGCGTGGCGGGAAGATCTGGCGCGGACCCGGCCACCCGGCGAAAGGTTCAGTCCTTCAGGAAGAAGTGGTGCTGATCGGCGCCCTGTTCGTACTTCTCCAGCCGGGCCTGGGTGCGCTCGGGGTCGGCGTCGGTCATGGCCTGCAGGATCGCCGCGGCCAGCACACCGGGCGCGGCGTAGGAGTCGAACACCAGCCGGGAGCCGGTGCCGGTGGCGAAGACGATGTCGGCCTCCTCGGCCAGCGGCCCGAGCGCCAGGTCGGTGATCAGCGCGACCTTCAGCCCCGCCTCCCGGGCCACCCGGAGCGCGGTGAGCGTCTCCTGCGCGTGCCGCGGCATGGAGAACGCGAGCACCCAGGTGCCGCCCGCCTCCCGGGCCTGCAGCAGGGTGTCGTAGGCGACGCTGCCGCCGCGTGTCACCAGCCGCACGTCGGGGTGGATACGACGGGCGGCGTAGCCGAAGTACTCGACCAGTGACACGGAGATACGCAGACCCAGGACGGTCAGCGGGGTGGAGCGGGACAGCTCCCGGCCGACGCGGATCACCCGGTCGGGGTCGGCGACGTCACGGCGCAGGTTCTCCAGGTTCTGGAGCTCGGCGTCCACCGCGGCCTGCAGCTCGTTGGCCCGGTTCTCCTCGCCGGGCCCGCCGGCCAGGCTGCTGAGCGCGATCGACTGGAGCTTCTCCCGCAGGGCCGGATAACCGCTGAAGCCGACGGCGGCCGCGAAGCGGGTGACGGAGGGCTGGCTGACGCCGACGCGGTCCGCCAGCTCGGTGATCGACAGGAACGCGGCCTCGGTGATGTGCTCGATCAGGTACTGGGCGACCCGGCGCTGCCCCGGCGAGAGCTGCGGTCCGTCGAACAGTTCCCTGAGCCGGGAGGTCGGTGCCGCCTCGGCCTCCGGCACGGTTTTGCCCGAGGTGATCGCTGATGCCTGGGCGCGTGCCTGCTGCGGCGAGGGCACCTGCCCGCCTCCATTGTCTCCCACGACCACTCAACATAGCTCACCGGCCGTCATGAGCAGGGGGTTTACGGGGCGGTGGGCTCACCGCCGGTACAGGGTGACCGAGTGCCCGACCTCGCCGACCGGACGGCTGGAGCCGATCAGTTCCGCCAGAGCGCCGCGCGCCTTGGCGGCCGCCGAGTCGGACACGGCCAGCAGCCCGTGCACCCGCTCCGGCGCCACCCCGCGCGGATCGGCGGCGTCGATCCCGTAGTACGACGGCACCCCGCTGCCCTTGTAGACCAGCCACACCCGCTCGCCCGGGTACCGCTGCCGCAGCCGGTCGGCGAGCCGGCCCAGGTCCTGGCCCCAGTCCACGTTGGAGTCGTGCAGCAGCCGGTGCGTGTGCGCCGGACCGCCGAACGCCTCGTTGGCGTACGGCAGGTAGTACGGGAAGGTCCGCAGCGAACTCACCGCCACCAGCAGCACCAGCAGCCCCACCGGTACCTCGGTCCGGTGCCGGCGGACCGTGAGCACGCAGGCCCCGGTCACCGCGAGGAACACCGGCACGAAGACCGCGTACCGGGTGCCGAGGTCGCGTGCGCCGGTCATCGCCGCCGCCAGCAGCACCGCGGGCGGCAGCAGCAGATACGGGGCCGCGGGCCGCAGCCGCCGTACCGCCACGGCCAGCACCGTGCCGGCCGCGCCCAGCGCCAGCAGCCCGAGCGGCGTCTTCACCAGCAGCGCGGCCGGCAGGTAGTACCAGCGCGAGCCCGTGTACAGGTGCCCGAACAGAAAGCCCTGCCAGTGCTGGTTCTCGAAACCGAACTGGACCCGCATCCCGGCCCGGTACGCGGGCGGCAGCGGCAGCAGGTCCGTGACCCGCCCCCGCGGCCCGTGCACGGCCGGCACCGGCTCCGCGGGGTCGAACCGCAGCCGTGGATCGACCAGCAGGTACGACACCCAGACCACGGCGACCGCCGCCACCGCCACGACCCCCGCGGCCGCCGCGGCCCGCCGCACCCTCCCGAGGCGGCCCGCGCCCCGCACCGACAGCACCGCCAGCAGCATCACCACGGGGACGGCCGGCAGCGCGCTCATCTTCGTCGCCACCGCCGCGCCCAGCGCCACCCCGGACAACGGCAGACACAGCCGGGGCCGGTCGCGCGCCCGCCACACCAGCCACGCCGACGTCAGCACGAACCCCGCCGCCGGCACGTCCAGCGTGGCCAGCGAGCCGTGCGCGATCACGTCGGGGGAGAAGGCGTACAGCGCCAGGGCCGCCAGCCCGCCCCCGGTGCCCGCCACGTCCCGCGCGAACGCGAACACCACCGCCCCGAACAGCAGGGTCAGCGCGATCACCGGCAGCCGCGCCCACCACATCAGCCGCCACGGGTCGTTGCCCGACTCGTACAGCAGATGCCGCCCCACCTCGCCCTGGGTGCCGGAGTACGCCGGGTCGTAGTCCGGGTCCGCCACCGCCACCCCGGCCGCGATCAGCAGCTTGCCGAGCGGCGGATGCTCGGGGTTGTACCGCACCCGGTGCTCGCGCAGGTAGTCGGTGGCCGTCGCCACGTACACGGGCTCGTCGATGGTGGGCGTCTGCTGGGCGGCCGCGGTGACCATCGCGGCCGCCATCTGGGCCAGCAGCAGCCCCGCCAGCAGCGGCACCAGCCACCGCCGGTGACGTGAGAGCCCGGCGAGCCGGCCCGGCCGCGCCGGTTCCGCCCGCGGGCCCCCGCCGCCGGGGACCTCCGGGGCCGGCTCCGCACCGCCCGTCCGGACCCCGTCCTCTTCGCGCACCGTCATCCGTACCGCTCCCGCCGCCGGGACGCCACCGCTGCCCGGGCCGCACCGGCCGACCTTCCGCCCCGCCCACCGGTACGCGCGGCGCCCCGCCGGAGTTCAACCGCCACGGCCGCCGGCGGTCACGGCGTGGGCAGCGCGCCGGCCGGCACCACCAGGTCCGCCCGGTCCCGCGTCGTCGCGATCAGGTCGGCGTTGCGCTGGTCCGTGCCCAGCACCCAGGCCACGGCCGCCCCGTGCTCCTTGCCGAACTCCACGTGCCGGGCGACCAGCCGCCGGATCCTCTCCTCCTCGTCGATCTCGCAGAACCACACCTCGTCCAGGCACGGCCGCACCCGCGCCCACGAACCCTCCCGCAGCAGAAGGTAGTTGCCCTCGGTCACCACCAGCCGCGCGCTCGGCGGCACCGGTATCGAGCCCGCGACGGGCTGCTCCAGCACCCGCTCGAACCCCGGCGCGTAGACCACCTCGCCGGTCTCCTCGCGCAGCCGCCGCAGCAGCGCCGCGTACCCGGCCGCGTCGAACGTGTCCGGCGCGCCCTTGCGGTCCCGGCGGCCCAGCCGGTCCAGTTCGGCGTCGGCCAGATGGAAGCCGTCCATCGGCACATGCGCCGCCCAGCTCGGTCCGTCCCCGTTCAGGCTCCGCACCAGGCGCTCGGCCAGCGTCGTCTTGCCGGCGCCCGGGCCGCCCGTGACACCGAGAAGGGCGCGCCGCCCGCCCCCGGTGAGAGCGCGGGCGCGGACGAGGAGATCGTCGAAGGTCAGCGGCACACCACAGAGTGTGTCACCCGCGCCCGGAGGGTGAGCCCCCGGTGAGAAGGTGCGAAAGTATCGCCCGTGTGGTGCTCGACACCCACTGGACGGCTCCGCACGGGGAACAGTGCTGAGTATGACTCAGCTCGGTCTGCCCGACACCATCCAGGCCTGCCTCTTCGACCTCGACGGGGTCGTCACCAGGACCGCCGTCGTGCACGCGGCGGCCTGGAAGGAGACCTTCGACGCCTTCCTCAGCACTTACGAGGGCGACCGGGGACGGCCCTTCGACGAGGTCGCCGACTACGACGAGTACGTCGACGGACGTCCGCGCGCCGACGGGGTCCGCGCCTTCCTCGACTCCCGCGGCATCCATCTGCCCGAGGGCGGTCCCGACGACCCGCCGGACGCCGGCACCGTGAACGGCCTCGGCAACCGCAAGAACGTCCTGCTGCTGGAGAAGATCCGCACCGGCGGCGTGGAGGCCTACGAGGGCACCCTGCGCTATCTGGAGGCGGTCCGCGCCGCGGGCCTGCGCACCGCGATCGTCTCCTCCAGCGCCAACTGCCGTGACGTGCTGCGGGCCGTCGGCGCCGAGCACTTCTTCGACGTGCGCATCGACGGCGTCGTCGCCGCCGAGCGGAAGCTCCCGGGCAAGCCCCACCCCGACACGTTCCTCGCCGCCGCCCGCGACCTGGGCGTCGAGGCGGCCGCGGCGGCCGTCTTCGAGGACGCGCTGGCCGGCATGGACGCGGGCCGGGCGGGCGGATTCGGATACGTCGTCGGCGTCGACCGGACCGGACAGGGCGACGCGCTGTACGCGCACGGCGCGAGCGTCGTCGTCAAGGACCTCGCCGAGCTCGGAGGCAAGCGGTGATCACCCACCGGTCGTACTCGGTCGAGCCGTGGGCCGTGCGCGAGACCGACCTGAACCTCGACGTCCTCGCGCAGAGCGAGTCGGTGTTCGCGCTGTCCAACGGGCACGTCGGCTGGCGCGGCAACCTGGACGAGGGCGAACCGCACGGCCTGCCCGGCAGCTATCTCAACGGGGTCCACGAGCTGCACCCGCTGCCCTACGCCGAGGCCGGCTACGGCTACCCGGAGTCCGGTCAGACGGTCATCAACGTCACCAACGGCAAGGTCATCAGGCTGCTGGTCGACGACGAGCCGTTCGACCTGCGCTACGGCCGGCTCGTCCGGCACGAGCGGGTGCTGGACCTGCGCCGCGGGGTGCTGGAACGCACCTGCGAGTGGACGTCCCCGGCCGGTTCCACGGTCCGGGTGCGCTCGACCCGGCTGGTGTCGCTGACCCAGCGGGCGGTCGCCGCGGTGGCGTACGAGGTGGAGGCGGTCGGCAGCCGCAGCCGGGTGGTGATCCAGTCGGAGCTGGTCGCCAACGAGCAGCTGCCCGGCGCGAACGGGGACCCGCGCGCCGCGGTGGCCCTGAAGTCGCCGCTGGAGCAGGAGGACGGCTTCGCCTCCGGCGACCGGCTGCGGCTGGTGCACCGCACCCGGCGCAGCGGCCTGCGGGTGGCCGTGGCCGCCGACCACGTGGTCACCGGTCCCGACCGCACCACGACCCGCAGCGAGGCCGACATCGACGTGGCCCGGCTGACCGTCACCTCCGTGCTGGAGCCCGGCCAGACGCTCCGGGTGGAGAAGCTGGTCGCCCACGGCTGGTCCGGCACCCGCTCGCTGCCCGCGATGGCCGACCAGGTCGACGCGGCCCTCGCCGCCGCCGCGCACGACGGCTGGCAGGGACTGCTGGACGACCAGCGGGCCCACCTGGACGACTTCTGGGACCGCGCGGACGTCGAGGTGGACGGCGACGAGGAGATCCAGCAGGCCGTGCGGTTCGCGCTCTTCCACGTGCTGCAGGCCGGGGCCCGCGCCGAACAGCGGGCGATACCCGCCAAGGGGCTCACCGGCTCCGGCTACGACGGGCACGCGTTCTGGGACACCGAGATGTTCGTGCTGCCCGTCCTCACCCACACCGCCCCCGAGGCCGTCGCCGAGGCATTGCGCTGGCGGCACAACACCCTGGACGAGGCCCGCGAGCGCGCCGCCCAGCTCGGCCTGGGCGGCGCCGCGTTCCCCTGGCGCACCATCCAGGGCGCGGAGGGCTCGGCCTACTGGCCGGCCGGCACCGCCGCCTTCCACGTGAACGCCGGCATAGCCGACGCCGTCCTGCGCTACGTCGAGGCCACCGGCGACCTGGACTTCGAGCGCGAGGCGGGGGTGGAGCTGCTGGTGGAGACGGCCCGGCTGTGGCGCTCACTGGGCCACCACGACCATCACGGCGTCTTCCACATCGACGGTGTCACCGGACCCGACGAGTACAGCGCGGTCGCCGACGACAACACCTACACCAACCTGATGGCACGTCAGAACCTGCTCGCGGCGGCGGACTTCGTCGAGCGGCACGCGCGCGAGGCGCAGCGGCTCGGCGTGGACGAGGAGGAGAGCGCGGCCTGGCGGGACGCCGCCGAGGCCATGCACATCCCCTACAACGACGATCTCGGTGTGCACGAGCAGCACGCCGGCTTCACCCGCTACCAGCGGTGGGACTTCGCCGGCACCCGCCCCGAGCAGTACCCGCTGCTGCTCAACTTCCCCTACTTCGACCTCTACCGCAAACAGGTCGTCAAGCAGGCCGACCTGGTGCTGGCGATGTACACCTGCGGCGCCTCCTTCGACGACGAGCAGGTCGCCCGCAACTTCGCCTACTACGAGCCGCTGACCGTGCGCGACTCCTCCCTGTCCGCCTGCGTCCAGGCCGTCGTCGCCGCCCAGGCCGGCCATCTGCGGCTCGCCTACGACTACACGGCCGAGGCGGCCCTGATGGACCTCGCGGACCTGGAGCACAACACCCGGGACGGGCTGCACATCGCCTCGCTGGCCGGTACGTGGATGGCGCTGGTGGCGGGCTTCGGCGGGATGCGGCGGGACGGCGAGGGTCTGCGGTTCGCGCCCCGGCTCCCGGAGCGGCTGCGCCGGGTGGCGTTCCACCTGCAGTACCGCACCCGCCGGCTGCGCGTGGAGATCGGCGCCGACAAGGCCACGTACACGCTCCTGGCCGGGCCCCCGCTCACGCTCCACCACCACGGGGAGGCGCTCACGGTCAGTGCCGACGAGCCGGCCGTCCGCGCGGTGCCGCCGGCCCGTCCGCGCTCCGCCCCCGGTCAGCCCGCGCACCGGGCGCCGAACGTCCGCTGAGCGCCGGTCCGGCGGGCCGTGCCCGCCGGACCTCAGGCGCCGTCCGCGGTGAGCAGGTCGCGCAGCGCCCGCTCCTCCTCCGCGCTCAGGCCGGTCACGAACCGCCGGAGCGCCCCGATCGGGTCCGGGCCCCGGTCCAGAGCCTCGTGCATCGCCTCGGCGGTCAGCTGCGCCGCGTCCTTCGCGGGCCGGTAGGCGCCGCGCCGGCCGTCGGCGTCCCGCAGCACCAGCCCCTTGTCGTACAGGCGCTTGAGGATGGTGTGCACCGTGTTGTAGGCGAGCGTCCCGTCGATCCCGGCCTGCACCTCCGCCGGGGTCAGCGGCCGGCCGGTGGCCCACAGCACGGCCAGCACCTCGTGCTCCAGCTCCCCGGCGCTGCGCCGCTCCGCCCGGTCGCGGGACCCTCTGCCAGCCATGCCCCAACCTTACAGCGCGTAGGGCCGTCGGCCGGACGGTCCCGTCTGCCGGGCATGGCGGGGTGGTTCGCGCTAGTTTGGCCATGTTTTGCCCCAGGGAGAGGTGGGCCATGGCCGGCAGCGCACACGCGACCCGCGAGGCGGCCCGGCGTGCGCGCCTGCGCCGCGGGGCCGCCGACGACCGGAGGAACCGGCCCGCCCGGCGCCTCCGCCCGGCCCTGCCGCTCGCCGCCGTCGCCGGGGTCTTCACCCTGGCCCAACTGCTGCTCGTCCGGCCCGGCATGGGCCTCGGCTGGGACGAGACGGTGTACGTCAGCCAGGTCGCGGGACACGCTCCCGCCGCCTTCTTCAGCGCGCCCCGCGCGCGCGGCGTCTCCCTGCTCGTCGCGCCGGTGGCGGCCTGGTCCTCGTCCACCGTCCTGCTGAGGATCTACCTCGCCCTGCTCTCCGGTCTCGCCCTGTACCTGGCCCTGCGGGCCTGGCGCGGCCTGTTCCCGGACCGCGTCCTCGCCCTGGCCGGTGCCTTGTTCGCCTCCCTGTGGGTGACCCTGTTCTACGGCCCGCAGGCGATGCCCAACTACTGGGTTGCCGTCGGCGCCCTCGCCGCCGTCGCCTGCTTCCTGCGGGCCCGCGCCGGCCGCCGGGACCGGGCCGCGCTGTGGGGTCTGGCCGCGAGCGGCGCGCTGACGGCCCTGATGCGGCCGATGGACGCGGTCTGGGCCGCCCTGCCGCTGCTCGCCCTCGGCCTGTGGCGCCGCCACCCGCGGCCCCTCCTGGCCCTGCTCGCCGGACTGGCCGCCGGAGCCCTCGAGTGGGTGATCGAGGCGTACGCCGGCTACGGCGGCCTCGCCCGGCGCCTGGCCGACGCCTCGGCGATCCAGGGCGGCCTGGGCCTGCGCGTGGCCGTCGTCGACCAGCTCCGCAGCCTCGGCGGACGGGCCCTGTGCCGGCCCTGCACCGGGCAGCTGCCCCATCCCCTGGTCACCGCCTGGTGGTTCGCGCTGCCCCTGGCCGCCGGGATCGGCCTGGCGATCGCGGTCCGGGCCCGGCGGACCGCGCCCACCCTGCTGCCGCTCGCCTGCGGGGTGACGGCCGCCTTCCCCTACCTCTTCATGATCGGTTACGCCGCGCCCCGTTTCCTGCTCCCGGCGTACGCCCTGCTCGCGATCCCCGTCGCCGAGGCGCTGCTCCGTCCGGCGACCATGCGGCCGGGGGCCCGGCGGACGGCGGCCGTGACCCTGGTGGTGCTGGCTCTCGCCACCCACCTCGCCGTTCAGCTGGCCGTCCTGACCGCCGTCGTCGGCCGTACGACCGCCGCCCACCGCGACTGGTCCCGCACCGCCGCCACCCTGCACCGGCTGGGCGTCCGGCCGCCCTGCCTGCTCACCGGCACCGAGGCCATCCCCGTCGCGTACTACGCCGGGTGTTCCTCGGCGGCCACGTCCGGGCACAACGCCAACACCACGGCCCCGGCGATCACCCGCACCGCCCGCCACACCCCCGTGGCCACCCTGGTGCCCGCCGGCTCCCGCCCGCCCGGCTACGCCCGCACCTGGCCCTGGGTGCCGCTCACCGACCGGCGCCTCTACTACACCGTGCCGGGGGCCGGGCCCTGAACGGCGCCGCGTCAAGATCACGACAATTCTCCGGGTGACCCGTGGTGCGCGGGACCGGACCGGCGGCACACTGCGCTGCCGGCCCGTCCTGTCGCCGGCACCCGGGGAGGGACCAGCGGTGCTCACACTCGTGTCACAGCCGACGCCGGCGCCGGAATCGGCACTGTTCGACCTGGTGTGGGGGCTTGGTGCGACCGTGCTGGGCCTGGTGGCGCTGACGAACCCCCGGGGCATCCTCGAGTGGCTCGCGGTGCGGCGGGGCAGGGGCGGGAAGATCTGGCGCGGCCGTCTGGGCGGTGGCGTGCTCGCGGTGGCCGGCGTGGTGGAGCTGACGAAGGGGGTCGTTCATCTGGCGGCGCCGGAGGGGCCCGGTCACCTCTCGGCGTTCCACCGGACCCACGGCCTCCCCCCGGCGCTCGCGGCCGTCATGGTCCTGGTCATGGGGGTGGCCGCGGGGGCGGCATGGCGCTCGAGCGCCTTCCTGCGCGACGCCTGGACGTCGGGCGGTGCGCCCCGCGTCTGCGCCGTGACGGCCACCCTCGCGGCCCTGGCGTTCGCCGCCTGCGCCGCCTTCGGCTACCTGGCGGCGGGCTTGCTGTGCTGGGCCGCCGGAGGAGCGGCCGCGGCCGGTCTGTTCCTGCTCCGCGGCCGGTGGACGTACTGAGGCACCTCCCGGCCCGGCGGGCCGGTGGCGGACGCGCCGAAGATCGGCGGGCGAGGTTAGGGACGCGACCTGCGGGAAACGCGGACCGGGACCGAGCGCGTGCCGATATGGAGGCGACGATGAGCGATCAGCAGGCAGGCGGAAGCCCGATGGCGGACGACGCCTACCAGCCCACCGGAAGCAACGAGGAGCAGGAGGACGCCGCGCCACTGGACCTGCAGGACGCGGTGGACGAGCGCGGCTACGACGACGTCCTCGACGAGGGCTACTCCCCGCCCGAACGGCCCCTCGGTGTCACCAAGTACGGCACCACCGCCGCCGAGCAGCAGGAGGGCGAGACGCTCGACGAGCGGCTCCGCCAGGAGGTGCCGGACGTGGCGGCACCGGCGGGTGACGCGACCGGTGACCTCCCCGGGGCGAGGGCGAGCCCGTCGACCCGGAGGCGGGCGGCGCCCGGGCGGGTCGCCTGGTCGCCCCCGACGAGGGAGCCCACACCGACACCACTAAGGAGGAGGTCGCCTCCGACGTGGGGATCGACGGAGGGGCGGCCGGCGCGGAGGAGGCGGCCGTGCACGTCATCGAGGATCCGGAAGGCGGAGTTCTCTAGCAGGACGTGCCCGTCGGCCGACCGCGTCCGCGGCCGGCCGACGGTCCTACCGCTGTCGGCCCGGCGGCAGCGGCCACGACTCGGCGCCGGGCGGGCACGCCCCCTGACGAGGGCGTGCCCGCCCGGTGCCTCCCCGTTGGTGTCCTGCCTGTTTCCCGGACCGCCCTGTCAGGGCAGCAGCTTCTCGATGGCCGACGGACCCTCGGTCTCCAGCTTGCGGCGCGCCCAGTCGAGAGTCGCCGGGGTGACGTCCCTGCCCGTCGCCATCACCAGGTCCTCCGGGTCAGACCCCGTGAAGGAGCGGAGTGGAGCAGGGCGTCCGGGGTGCAGTGGTCGTCGGACGACCGGGACCCTTCGGGTGTGGATGTCGACATGATGCCTCCTCCTCGGTCCGGATGACCGCATCCGTGCCGGTGCCGCCGAACGGGGCACACTCTCACCATTCACCGCCGCGGCGGACCCTGCATCCGGAAGGGGCCGCAGAGCGGGGTGAGGATCGCCTGCCCAGCCCGCGCCGAAGCACTCGCCCGTAAGCTGGAAATCCGCCCATACCCTGGAAAACCGCACGGACCCGCACCGGGGAGGCCTCACGATGGCCGAGATGCCCTTCCAGCAGGAGTCGTCCCGAAGCCCCCGCTACCTGCCGATCGCCGAGCACGGACTCATCGGCGACCTGCGCAGCGTCGCGCTGGTCGGCACCAACGGCACGATCGACTGGTACTGCTCACCGTCCTTCGACGCCCCAGCGTCTTCGCGTCGATCCTGGACGCCGAGCGCGGCGGCAGTTTCGAACTGGCCGCCGCCGTACCGGGCCGCACCAAGCAGTTCTACTTCCCCGACACCAACGTGCTGATCACCCGCTTCTTCACCGAGGACGGCGTCGGCGAGGTGCAGGACTTCATGCCGGTCACCGGGGACGGACAGGCCGCCGAGTCGGGCCGGCACCGGCTGATCCGGCGCGTGGTGTGCGTGCGCGGCACCGTCCCCTTCCGCGCCAGGGTCGCGCCCCGCTTCAACTACGGCGCCGACCCGCACACCGTGCGCCCGCTGAACGGCCTGCTCCTCTTCGAGTCCCCCGAGCGGTCCCTGGCCCTCACCTCCACCGTCGTCATGGAGTGCGACGGGCGGGACGCGTGGGCCGACTTCAAGCTCGGCGAGGGCGAGACCGCGGTGTTCGCGCTGGACCTGGCCGGCGAGGAGGTGCCACCGCGCGGCTGCCCGCACATGGAGGCCGAGCACGAGTTCAACGCCACCGTCACCTACTGGCGGCGCTGGCTGCACCAGTCCCGCTACCGGGGCCGCTGGCGGGAGATGGTCCACCGCTCCGCGCTCACCCTCAAGCTCCTCACCTACGCGCCCACCGGCGCCATCGTCGCCGCGCCCACCACCAGCCTGCCCGAGCAGCTCGGCGGCGAACGCAACTGGGACTACCGCTACGTGTGGGTGCGCGACGCCGCCTTCGCCGTCTACGCGCTGCTGCGGCTCGGCTTCACCGGCGAGGCAGAGGCGTTCATGCGGTTCCTGACCACGCACATCAGCCCCGGCTGCGGCGACCACTCCGGGCCGCTGCAGATCATGTACGGCATCGACGGCCGCACCGAGTTGCCCGAACGCGAACTGACCCACCTGGAGGGCCATCTCGGCTCCGCCCCGGTCCGGGTCGGCAACGCCGCCGCCGACCAGCTCCAGCTCGACATCTACGGCGCCCTGATCGACTCCATCTACCTCTACGACAAGTGGGCCCAGCCCATCTCCAGCGGCCAGTGGGACGACGTGTGCCACCTCGTGGCGTGGGTGTGCGACCACTGGGACCAGCCCGACGAGGGCGTGTGGGAGACCCGGGGCGGCCGCCGGAACTTCCTGTACTCGCGGCTGATGTGCTGGGTGGCCGTCGAGCGGGCCATCCGCCTGGCCAACCGGCGCGGACTCCCCGCCGACCTGCCCCGCTGGCGCCAGTCCCGCGACGCCATCTACCGGTGGATCATGGACCGCGGCTGGTCCGACCGGCGCGGCGCCTTCGTCCAGCACGAGGACAGCGAGGTGCTCGACGCGGCCGTGCTCATGATGCCGCTCGCCAAGTTCATCGCCCCCACCGACCCCAAGTGGCTGTCCACCCTGGACGCCCTCACCGAGGACCTGGTCTCCGACTCCCTCGTCTACCGCTACGACCCGCAGGCGAGCCCCGACGGACTCCGCGGCGACGAGGGCACCTTCTCGATCTGCTCGTTCTGGTACGTCGAGGCCATGGTCCGGGCCGGGCGGCTGGACGAGGCCAGGCTGGCCTTCGAGAAGATGCTCACCTACGCCAACCACCTCGGCCTGTACGCCGAGGAGATCGGCCGCACCGGCGAGCAGCAGGGCAACTTCCCGCAGGCCTTCACCCACCTGTCCCTGATCAGCGCCGCCTTCAACCTCGACCGTGCCCTCGGCTGAGCCGCCACCGGCACCGGGCATCGGGCCCGCCGCGGCAGGTGCCGGCCGTCAGGGCAGGGGCTGCTCCGCCCAGATGATCTTCCCGTTGGGGGTGTACCGGGTGCCCCAGCGCTCGGCGAGCTGCGCGACGAGGAAGAGACCACGGCCGCCCTCGTCGGTGCTCGCCGCGTAGCGCAGGTGCGGGGAGGTGGTGCTGCCGTCGGAGACCTCGCAGATCAGCGTCCGCTCGCGCAGCAGCCGTACCCCGATCGGGCCGCGCCCGTAGCGGATCGCGTTGGTCACCAGCTCGCTGAGGATCAGCTCCGTGGTGAACGACACCTCCTCCAGGCCCCAGTCGTCGAGCCGCCGGGCCACCGAGGCCCGCACCTCGGCGACGGCCGCCGGATCGGACGGCACCCGCCACTCGGCGACCCGGTCCGCGCCGAGCACCTTGGTGCGCGCCACGATCAGCGCCACGTCGTCGCTGGGCCGGGCCGGGAGGCGGTCCAGGACGGTCCGGCAGGTCTCCTCCGGCGAGGCGCCGCGCGCCCGGCGCAGCGCGTCGCGCAGCAGCTCGAGGCCGACGTCGATGTCCCGGTCCCGGTCCTCCACCAGACCGTCGGTGTAGAGGACCAGACTGCTGCCCTCCGCCAGCTCCAGGTCCACCGTCTCGAACGGCAGCCCGCCCAGGCCCAGCGGGGGACCCGCGGGCACCTCGGGGAACTCCACCTCGCCGTCCGGGCGCACCAGCACCGGCGGCGGATGCCCGGCCCGGGCGACGGTGCAGCGCCGGGACACCGGGTCGTACACCGCGTACAGACAGGTCGCGCCGGTGACCGCGGCGCCGTCGGCCGGGGTCTCGTCCTGGTCGATCCGGCCCACCAGCTCGTCCAGCAGGCCGAGCAGTTCGTCGGGCGGCAGGTCGAGCGCGGAGAAGTTGTGCACCGCCGTGCGCAGCCGTCCCATCGTCGCCGCCGCGTGCAGCCCGTGCCCGACGACGTCCCCCACCACCAGGGCCACCCGCGCACCGGACAGCGGCAGTACGTCGAACCAGTCGCCGCCCACCCCGGCCTGCGCCGGCAGATAGCGGTAGGCGATGTCCAGCGCCCCCTGCTCGGGCAGGGAGCGCGGCAGCAGGCTGCGCTGGAGGGCCACCGCCATGCTGTGCTCACGGGTGTAGCGGCGGGCGTTGTCGATGGACACGGCGGCCCGCGCCACCAGCTCCTCGGCGAGGGCCAGCTCCTCGGCGTCGAACGGCTGCGGCTTCTCCGACCGCCAGAAATTGGCCAGGCCCAGGACCAGGCTGCCCGCCCGCAGCGGCACGGTGATCAGCGAGTGGATCCCGTACTCCACCACCTGTCCGGTACGCCGCGCGTCCTGCGCCAGCCAGCCGGGCGCCGCACGGAGCACCGGCTCCACGACGGACTGCCCCGTGATCAGGCTCCGGGCCTGCGGCGACGTCGACACGAAGCGGATGCGCTCGCCCAGCGGGTACAGCGGGGCGTCCTTGCGGATGCCGCTGACCGCCGCCCGGCGCAGCGCGGTGCCCGGCTTCGGCTCCTCGCCCTTCAGCACCGCGTCGAACAGGTCCACGGTGACGAAGTCCGCGAACCGGGGTACGGCCAGCTCGGCCAGCTCCTCCGCCGTACGGGACACGTCCAGGCTGGTGCCGATGCCCACCCCGGCGTCGTACAGCATGTTCAGCCGCTCGCGCGCCACCTCCGCGCGGCCGGACAGGGCGCGCAGCTCGGTGGAGTCGCGGAGCGTGGTGACGCTGCCCGGCGGCCCGCCGCGCAGGTCGGTGGGGCGCTGGTTGATGGCCAGCAGCCGGTCCTTGACCAGATGCACCTCGTCCGTGGCGACCCGCCCGGAGGCGAGCAGCCCGGCCGTCTCGTCGTCCAGCCCCAGCTCCAGCACATGCCGCTGCTCGGCGTCCTCGGGCAGGTCCAGCAGCCGCTGCGCCTCGTCGTTGGCGAGCAGCAGCCTGCCGCCGCCCCCGACGATGAGGACCCCTCCCGGACGGCGTGCAGCACCGCGTCGTGGTGTTCGTACATCCGGGTCATCTCGAACGGCCCGAGGCCGTGCGTCTGGCGCAGCAGCCGTCTGCTGACCAGGGCCGTGCCCGCGGTGGCCAGGGCCATCGCCGCCGCGGCCGCGGCGAGCAGCAGGGGAAGCTGCTGGTCGGCGGTCCCGCCCACGTGCGCCGTGGTGATCCCGGACGACACCAGGCCCACGACCTTGCCGGACTTGTCCTTGACCGGCACCACGACCTGCACGAGCGGGCCGATCGTCCCGTTGACCTCCTCGACGACCGTGCCCCCGGCGACGGCCGGGGCGATCGTCCCGACGAACTTCTTGCCGATCCGGTCGGGCTTGGGATGGGTGTACCGGGTGCCGTCGGTCGACATGACCACGACGAAGTCCACGCCCGTCGCCTTGCGGGTGGCCTCGGCACGCGGCTGCAGGACCGCCGTCGGATCCGGTGCGCGCAGCGCGGCGGCCGTGCCGGGCGCGTTGGCGAACGACTCGGCGACGGCGAGCGAGCGGTTGCGGGCCTCCTGGTCACTGTCGTGCCGCACCTGGAGCACCTGCGCCACCACGGCCGACACGACCAGCAGCAGCACGATCACCACCTGCAGCAGGAACACCTGCCCGGCGACGCTGCGTCCGGTCACCGCCGACCGCAGCACGCCCGGCGGTGCGCCGTTCGCACCGGGTGCCTGCCGCCTCGGTGCGTGCGGATGCCCGAACGAACGGGGCGGCCGTGTCTCGGGCCGGCCGGGCAGTCGGACCATGAGCCCATGTCTACACTGCGCGGCTCCGGGTGGCGAGGGCGTGGACCGAGGAGGCTTCCGGCGGTGCCGGCCGTACGTCCCGGTCACCGCGCCCGCGCCGGACGTCCGGGGACGGACGGCGGGGGCGCGGCCCGCGCACGCGGCGGGACGCCGCCGGCGCCCGGCCGCGTCGCGGCCAGGTGCGCCGGGCGGGCCGGGCGGGCACGGGACGCGGGGCCGCGCGGCGGACCGGCGATGCCGGTCACACGGGGCCGGTTCACGACTCCTTGGTCGTCGGCGGCAGGACGCGGCCGGCCCGCGGCTCGGTACTCTCCGGCAGGACGCGGCCGGCCCGCAGGCTGCGCAGAGCGAGGAGGAGGACGGCGATGTCGTCCAGGTAGACCGGGTCCGGCAGCAGATCGGTGGGCAGTACCAGGTACGCGACCGCACCCCAGAACACCCACCGCGGTCCGGTCGGGAGCCCGGCGCGCCGCAGCGTGCGCCGGGCGCGGACCAGGCGCACCAGCAGGACGACGGCGACGGCGAGCAGCACCGCCGCGACGACGGCGCCTGTCACCAGCCAGAACGCGGTGGAATCCATGCGGCCTCCAGTCCCTCGTGACGGACGGGGCGGGCCGGTGCGGCCCCGTTCGGTTCCCCTTCCTCTCCCTCTGCCCGGTCCCGGCCGCCGTACCGCCTCGCGCGGGGCTCCACTACCGCCGTTCCACCGCGCCCGCGCCGCCGGAGCTCCCGACGCCGGGGGCTTCGGGAACCTCGGGGGCTTCGGGGATGCCGGGAAGCCCGGGGACGGCCGGGGCGTCCGCGGTCTCGGAGGGCCCGTCGGTGGCCGGGCGCGGGCCCTTGGCGGTGAACCGCAGCCGTTCGAAGGTCCGGGTCAGCTGCTGGAGCGCGGCGGGCGTGCGGGCGGCGGTCCGCTGCTGCTGCGGCAGGGCGGCGGGGCGGGCGCGTCACGGAGGGCGGCCAGCGCCTGGTGGGCCTGCTCGGCGGCCTCCCGGTAGAGGTCCCGGGACCTGGTCATCGACTCCAGCGCGTCGGCGTACATGGCGACCAGCTCCCGCTGCCGCTCCAGTTCCTCCTGGAGCGTCGTCAGGGTCCAGTTCTCGCGCAGGTCCGTCAGCGCCTCCAGCGCGCCACGCGGCAGGGGCCGGGGAGAGCCGTGAAGTGGCGCAGCGCCGCCACGAGCCCGGCCGGCTCGGAGCCGTCCAGGAACACGGTGCGCACCGTGTGCTCACGGCTGTCGTAGTCCTCGGGCGCCGGGTCCGGCGGCAGCAGCACGGCACCGCCGCGGGGCAGTTCGACGCCGAGGTCCTTCAGCGCCCAGTTGACGCCGCGATGCTGCTGCGGCGCGGCCCGGTGCTCCATGACGCGGTGCCGGAGCCCCGGCGGCAGCAGCCGGGCCAGGGGCAGCCTGCCCTGTTCGTCGGGGGTCATGGCCTCGTGCACGACGAGGTGCGCGCACCAGGAGTCGCGGGCCGCGTCCTTCAGCCGGCGCCGTGTCTCCTTGTCGTCGTCGGGCAACGGGTTGACCTGACGGAGCCGCAGGCTGGCGACGGTGGGGTGGTGGTCCCAGTCGCCGTCCGCGCCGTCCGCCGGTCCGGCCTCGGGCCAGAACAGGGTCGCGGGTGAGGGCCATGTCTCGTCCCACGGCCGCTCCGCCTCGGCGACGAGTGTCCACTCCTGCCCCTCGGGGCGGGCGGTCCGCGGTACGAGGGTGAGCCGGGCCCGCACGGTCACGGTCCCGCCGGCCCGCCAGCGGGCCTCGAAGATCCGTACGGGGGAGTCGTCGGGCACGGGCGGCTCGGCGAAGTCGTCGATGTCCCCGCTCTCCTTGTGCCGTCCCAGGGTGCGGCGGACGACGTCCTCGGCGGCGGGGCCGGGGTGGCGGCCACGGGCCGCCCAGAGGGTCTGCGGGATGATGGCGTGGTCGGTGGCGGAGTTCGACATGGGCCAATCTGCTGATGGGGGCAGGTGCGCTACCCAGTATCACCGCCAAGGGGCCGAACCCGTCGACGGGCCCCGAGCGGCGCGCCGCGCCGCCGGTGACACGGGCGCGGGCCGTGGCGCGGACGCCCCGGCGGTGGTGTGCCCACACGCCCGGCGCGCGGGCGGCGCTCCCGCGCACGGGTCGCGCGCCGGGTGCCCGTGACGCACGCGGCTCACACTCGGCACGCGCGGTTCACCCGGGGCGCGGGCCGCACGCGTCACGCGACCGCCGTGCACACGTTCCGCGGCTCTGCCCGGACGTCCAGAATGGTCCGTCGGACGGGGCCCGCCCACCCATCCGCTTGGGGCGGGCCCCGTCCACCGGCGGGTGTTACGCGCCGCTCTCCCGCAGCATGTCCTCACGCTCGACGAGCTTCACGCGCTCACGGCCCTGCGGCTCGCCCAGCGCTCGCTCGGCGGCGTCCAGCCGGTACCAGCCCTCCCACGTGGTGAAGCGGACCTCGCGCTCGGCGAGGAAGGCGTCCACGGCCTCCGGAGCCGGCGCGGCGGGGGTGTGCAGGCGGCCGTTCGCGTGGTCGTCCAGCAGGTTGGCCACGGTCTCGTTGGCGTCGCCCTTGGTGTGGCCGATGAGGCCGATGGGTCCGCGCCGGATCCAGCCCGTGACGTACGTCGACTGCAGGTGGCCGCCGCTCTCCTCCAGGACCCGGCCGCCCCGGTCCGGGACCGTGCCGGAGTCCAGGTCCCAGGGCAGCTTGGGCAGCTTGTCGGAGAGGTAGCCGACGGCGCGGTACACGGCGCTGACGTCCCAGTCCTTGAACTCGCCGGTGCCCTTCACGTTCCCGGTGCCGTCGAGCGCGGTGCGCTCGGTGCGCAGGCCGACGACCCTGCCGTCCTCACCGAGGATCTCCGCCGGGGACTCGAAGAAGTGCAGGAACAGCTTGTGCGGCCGGTCGCCGGTGTCGCGGATCGCCCACTTCTCCAGCGTCTTGGCGACCATGTCGGCCTGCTTGTTGCCGCGCCGGGTCTCGATGGACCCCGCGTCGTAGTCGATGTCCTCGGGGTCGACGATGACCTCGATGTTGGGGGAGTGGTCCAGCTCGCGCAGCTCCATGGGGCTGAACTTCGCCTGGGCGGGACCGCGGCGGCCGAAGACGTGGATCTCCTTGGCCCGGTTCGCCTTCAGCCCGTCGTACACGTTCGGCGGGATCTCCGTGGGCAGCAGTTCGTCCGCCGTCTTGGCGAGTACGCGGGCCACGTCGAGGGCCACGTTGCCGACGCCGAGCACGGCGACCTTCTCGGCCTCCAGCGGCCAGGTGCGCGGCACGTCCGGGTGGCCGTCGTACCAGGACACGAAGTCCGCGGCGCCGTACGAGCCGTCCAGTTCGACACCGGGTATGGACAGCTCGCGGTCGGCCGTGGCGCCGGTGGAGAAGATCACCGCGTCGTAGAACGCCCGGAGGTCGTCCAGGCTGATGTCGGTGGGGTAGTCGACGTTGCCGAAGAGCCGGATCTGCGGCTTGTCGAGCACCTGGTGCAGGGCGGTGATGATGCCCTTGATACGCGGGTGGTCGGGCGCCACGCCGTAGCGGATCAGGCCGAACGGGGCGGGCATCCGCTCGAAGAGGTCGATGGAGACACCGGGCTCGGCGGCCACCTCGGACTTGAGCAGGGCGTCGGCGGCGTAGATCCCGGCCGGGCCGGCTCCGACGATGGCTACCCGCAGGGGGCGCGGCATGATCAGTTCCCTTCGAGCGTGAACATTCGAGCCTGAAAAAGGAGACTCGCTCGATCGGGAAGCCTAAGCTAAGGCAGCCCTAAGTTAGTACGCGGGTCCGGTCTATGACCTCATAAGCTGATCTTATGAGGGTTCAAGGAGCCGCTTATGCCCCGGCCCGGAGTCCGGACCGGGGCGCGGTCGGACCGGGTCAGGCGGGCCGGATCACCCGGTGGATCGCGGACTCGCCGGCGCCGTAGACCGACTCCTCGCGGATGGTGGATCCCGGGCCCGGCGCATGGATCATCATGCCGTCTCCGGTGTGCAGGCCCACGTGCCGGTCGTCGTCGAAGAACAGGACGAGGTCGCCCGGTTCGAGCGCGGCGAGAGTGACCGGAGTGCCGGACAGGGCCTGTTCGTGCGCGGCGCGCGGCAGTGTGACCCCGGCGGCCTGCCACGCGGCCCGGGTGAGGCTGGAGCAGTCGTAGGAGTCCGGTCCGGTGGCCCCCCACACACAGGGCTTGCCGATCTGCGCGCGGGCGAACGCGATGGCCCTGTCCGCCCGCGTGTCGAGGGTGAACGGGGCGGGGACCGGAGCGAAGGAGCTCGTGTCGGTGACGGCGAACCCCGGGAAAGCGCCGGTGTCCGTGCCGGTGTGGCCGAGGGGGTGCGTGAAGGGCCCGTGCCGACGGTGTCGGTGACGGTGAACCCCGGGAAAGCGCCCGTGTTCGTGCCGGCGTCGACGAGGGGGTGCGTGAAGGAGCCCGTGCCGCCGAGTGGGTCGGCGAGGTCATGGGTCGCTGCCGGAGCGGGCGCGCCTGCCGTGGCCGTCGTACCGGGTGCCGTCCACCCGGGCTGCTCCCACTCGGCGGTGAGGGCCTGCGGCATCGCTGCGGGGACCGTGAGCCGGGCGGCGTGCCGGGCCAGCAGGTCGCGGGCCGCGGTCAGTTTGCGGCGGTGGCCCGCCTTGGACTCGGCGGGGGAGGGGCGCCGGGAGGCGGGGCCGGGGGCGGATGGCTCCCTCGGTATCGGCGCCGGGGCGGTCTGCGGCACGGGAAGGGTGGCGACGGGCAGCACGGCCGTCCCCGCCGGGCCGGGGAGGCTCGTCTCCGGGGCGCCGGGTCGAGCCGGTTCCGCCGTGCCCCAGCCGCTCGCCTCGATGGGTGTCGGAGCGGACAACTCGTCCTGTGTCGGCGGAAGTTCTGCGGGCGGGCGACCGCGAGCCCGGCCGGACCCGCGACCGTGAGTTCCGCGGGACGAGCGGCCGGGAGTTCCGGACGGCCCCCGGCGTGCCGGACGGGGCGGCCTCCAGGGCGGCCCGGGGGCGGCCGTCCGGTGCCGCCGAGGGCCCGCTCGTCAGCTCGGCCACCGCGCGATCGGAGGCCCGGCCGGCGGAGCCGGGAGCCAGTTCGGGCAGCGCGACGCTGAACGCGTCCCGGTCCCCGCCGTTCGCGCGGTTCCACGACCGCGCCGGGCCGACCGGGGTTTCGGGCAGGCGGTCGGCCGGGAGCACGGCCGCAACCGTCGGGCCACGCATGGCGCGCGCCCCGTCGAACCACTGCCGGGCCACCGCGTCGAGGTCCGCGTCCGCATGCGGCCCGGACCTCTTGGACAGCGCGACCCCGCGGTTCCGGCCGGCCGCCGACATGGCCCGGGTGGCGTTGTAGTTCCCCGTCGCGTTCTCGGCCTGTTGGTAGAGGAAGTCGATCCGCTGCCGAACCTCGTCGCGGCCCTCCGGCACCATGGAAGACGTGCTCCTTCCTTGCCCCGCAGGGCAGTTGGGCCGATCCCGGGGTCGGTCGAGCCCCGGCCCCGGACGCCACGGCGAGTATGTCGGCGCGGTCCGGCGGCCTGGCGGTCAACCTAGCCAACTTGTGTGCTCGGTGTGAAGGTTGCAGGGCGGAATGTCCGATACGTATTTGTGATGTTCGCGGCGCCGTCCGAGTGGGAAGACTGTTCGGCCTTTGCATGGCCCTGCCACCCGCCTCGCGTTGCCGTACGCTGCCGCCGCCGGTGTGACCACGGTTTCCTGTGAGATCCCGGTGAATCACCGATTCGGCTGAACGCCGCGGGCCCGCCCTGCGTATGGGACGCGGGAACTCCATGCCCGACCGACCGCTCCACACAAGGGGACCACCGTGGTAAGCAACAGGCGCAGACGCCCGACCGGCGCACGACGCGCGACCTTCGCAGCAGTCGCCCTGATGCTGGGCGGGGCGGCCTCGTCGCCGCGAACGTCTACGCCTCGGCCACGGAGGGCGGTTGGGGCGGCGGCTCCGGCCAGGACGCCACCGGACAGGTCAGGTCCGCCGGTATGGCCACGATCGACTGCCCGGACGTGGGGAGCCGTCTGACCTCGGTCCCGGACGACGCCCGCGCCGACGTCGACCGTGAACTCGCCGACCTGGACCAGCAGACGGCTGCCGCCTACCGGCAACTCCAGGCGTCCGCACAGGAGATCCGCCAGGACCCGAACGCCGCCGACGGCTCCATCATGGACCCGCTGAAGGAGAAGCGGACGGCGACGATCGAGCGCATCGCGGTCGCCATCGACCGGGTCGGGGACCGGCCGGAGGGGCTGGAGTCCCTGGCGGCCTGCACTCTGCGCCCCGGCCAGGACGGCGCGGACGGCGGCGCGGACGGTGGCGGCCAGGCCACCGCCTCGCCGAGCGCCGCCGGACAGCAGGGCGGCGGCCAGGCGCAGAACGGGGCCGGGCAGGCGGGCACCGGCCAGGGCGGCAACGGGCCCGTCGCCTCGGACTACACGGACATCACCGCAGTGCAGCCCAACGCGCCGAAGCCGCCCCAGGGGGACGGCGCCTCGCACGGCACCTTCACCACCGAGTGCGGCGTCAACGCGAACGGCCTGTTCAACTCCGACAACGTCATCGTGGCCCCGGCGTCTCCAACGGCGCCCACCACTTCCACGACTACGTCGGCAACCAGTCCAACACCGCGTTCGCCAGCGACGACGACCTGGCCAAGGCCGACACGAGCTGCGTGGACAAGGGTGACAGGTCGACGTACTACTGGCCGGTGGTGCGCCTGCAGAACGGCAAGCAGGAGCGGGACGCCGGCGCGCCCGGCGGCGGCACCGAGGGCAACGCGGGCCAGATCGTCACGCCGAAGGACGTCACGCTGACCTTCGTCGGCAGCCCCCAGGGCAAGGTGACCGCCATGCCGCGCCTGCTGCGCATCATCACCGGTGACGCCAAGGCCTTCGTCAACGGCCCCACGAACGCCAACGCCTCCTGGAGCTGCACCGGGTTCGAGGACCGGCAGCTCAAGGACAAGTACCCGCTGTGCCCGTCCGGCAGTGACGTGGTGCGTACCTTCCGCTTCCAGAGCTGCTGGGACGGCCGCAACATCGACAGCGCCAACCACCGTACGCACGTGGCGTTCGCGGCGCCCGACGGCGCGTGCCCCGCGGGCTTCCAGGCGATCCCGCAACTGGTGCAGCGCATCGTCTACGACGTCAAGGCGCCGAGTCTGAACGACGGCGGGCGCACGGTACCGCTGTTCGCGGTGGACTCCTTCCCGGAGCAGCTGCACAAGCCGGTCACCGACCACGGCGACTTCATCAACGTCTTCGACGAGGGCCTGATGCGCGAGATGGTCGACTGCATCAACTCCGGCCGCACCTGCGGTGCGGGCGGCGGCGACGACTCCGGTGCCACCGCGGCCCCGAGCGGGAGCCCCGGCGACGGTGCGACGGACACCCCCGGCGACGGCGCGTCGGACACTCCCGGCGACGGTGCGACGGACGCCCCGGCGGCGGGGCCTCGGACGATCCCGGCACGGGTGCCACGGCCACGGCCGAACCGAGTTCCTCCGCCCCGGCCGAGGAGCCCAGGACCGACGCGACGACCGAACCGGCGAACACCACCAAGCACGGCAAGCCGGCCAAGGACGGCAAGCGGACCGAGCCCGCCGGTGACGGCAGCCGCACCGAGGCGGCCGACGACGGCGGGAAGACCGAGGGCGACACGGTGACGTCGGACGGTTCGGACGGCACGGGAGAGGTCGGCCGGACCGCGCCCGCGCCGCCGGCCGACGGCGGTACCCATACCCCGGCCGCCCAGGCCGCGGACGCGCAGTCCCAGGCACCGGTCGCCCAGACGGAACCGCAGGCCGCCGGACAGGGCGGACTCGCCGAGACCGGGGCCGACCTGTGGCCCGCGGGCATCGGGCTCCTGCTGGCGCTGGCGGGCCTGTTCATGCTGATCAAGGGCAAGCGCATGACCCACTGACCATCCCGCCCGGTCCCCGGCCCGGGCCCGGTCCACGAACGGCGGCCCACCCCTGCGGGTGCGGCCGCCGTTGCGTCGTCCGGACCGGGCGCACATCTTGTGGGAGCGCTCCCATTGGCGCGAGGATGTCCCCATGCCGACCGACGCCCCCAGCCCCTTCGTCCGTCCCTACCGCCCAGCCGACCGTGACGCGGTCGGCGACGTCTGCGTCCGCACCGCCCACGACGGCGGCGATTCCTGGGAGCTGTATCCCGACCTTCGCCTCATGCCGGCGATCTTCGCCGAGCCCTACTGCCACTTCGACCCGGACCTCGCCTTCGTCCTGGACGACGGCACGGGCCGGGCCGAGGGCTATGTGATCGGCACGGCGGACACCGAGCGTTTCGTCGAGGACTTCCGGCGGACCTGGATCCCCCGTCTGATCGACCGCTACCCGGCCCCGGCGGCACCCCCGCGTACGCCGAGTGAGGAGATGATCGGCCTCCTGCACCGTCCCGAGCGCATGCTGGTCCCCGAACTCGCCGCCTATCCGGCCCACTTGCACATCGACCTGCTGCCCGCGCGGCAGCGCCGCGGACACGGCCGCCAGTTGATGGGCGCGCTGCTCGACGCCCTCCACCAGAAGGGTGTGCCAGCCGTCCACCTCGGCATGGTCACCGCCAACACGGCCGCCCGCGCCTTCTACGACCGTCTCGGGTTCCACGAGATCCCGGTTCGCGACCCGGGCCCGCTCACCTATCTGGGCCGGGCCACGGCGAACGGCTGAAGCGTGCCGCCGGCCGAACCCGGCCGTCAGCGAACGCGCAGGGTCCGCTTGGCGAGTTCGTAGGCGGGCCGCATCTCCTCGTGCTCCTCGGTGTCCATGCCGCCGAGGTGCAGCACGACCGGTCCGTCGGGCGTGCCGACCGCGAGCGCGGTCTCCTTCTTGGTCTCGTCGAGGAGCTTGCTCGTGCAGAGGTACTCGACCTCCACGCCGGCCACCCCGCCGGACGTCCTGAAGGAGTGGTACTTCTCCTCGCTGACGCCGTCCTCGGCCGCCACGAACTCCCGCAGCGCGCTACGTGCACCGGGGCCGCCGGGCCTGCCGGTCCACACGCGCAGGAAGCCGATGTTGCCGGCGGGCTTCGCGTCGATCTCGCAGGCGGTGGTGACCGGCCCCTGGCGCAGGAAGGCGTCGGCGAGGTCACCCGACAGGCCGCCGCCCGAGTCCTTCGACGTCTTCGACAGCTCCGCCTCGGCGTCGATCCCCTTCGCCTTCCAGTGCTTGGCCGTGTCGAAGCTGACGGGGAGTTCGCAGGCCGAACCGGCGGCGCCGATCGTCCCTCCGCTCGCCGCCGTTCGGGCCGCGGCCCCGTTCGTCGCCGCCGTCGCCGTCGAAGCCGGCCGGCTCTCGCCGTCCGTGCCGGACGACCCGGCGCACCCGCTCGACACCGCCGCGAGAAGAGCCGTCCCGGCCGCCAGGCCCACTGCTCCGCCGCGCACAATCCCCACCTTGACCTGCACCGTCTTCTCCCCAATGGTCCGGCCGGACACTGTATCCGAGAGGTCGGCGGCGCCGCGGGGCATATCCATGCGGGACGCCTGCTGGCGGCGCGTCTCATTCAGGCCCGCGCGCTCGCCGCCGACTGGTGCCGCGAGGGCGCCGACGTCACCTGCGTGCGCATCATGGTGCCGCCGTTGGGCCGCTCCCCGATCAACCACTTCACCCCGCTGATCGCCGACCAGGGCGACGCCCTCGACCGGCCGGCCGACCGCCTCGCCGGCAAGCCTGCCGGCTCCGCCTGCCGGGCGTCGCCCGGCCGGCCCCGACCGTGGTCGGCGCCCTCAGCCGGAGGCGCGCCGGCAGTGCAGGAACAGGTGCGGCTCGGGCACGGCGCCGGGATGGGCCGGGGCGAACACGGCGTGCTCCTCCGCCAGGACGGTCAGACCCGCCCCGGTCACCAGCGCCGTGAAGTCACCGGCCGCGAAGCTGGTCACCCGTACCGGCTGCCCCATGAACCGCCCTCGACCGCCTCCAGGTCGAGGGGCACGGTGGCCAGCACGGCGTACCCGCCCGGCCGCAGCGCCCGCGCCAGCCGGGCCACCACGGCCGACTGCTCGGCGCGGGACATCTGCAGCAGCGAGAAGTACACGCACACCGCGTCGAACGAGGCCTCATCGAGGGGCAGTTCGCGGATGTCGCCGAGGCGGAAGACGGCGCCGGGGACCTGCCGGGAGGCGACGTCGACCATGACGGGGGAGACATCGACGCCGAGCACCTCGTGCCCCGCGTCGCTGAGCGTCCCCGCGGTCGGCCGCCCCGTACCGCTGCCCACGTCCAGCACCCTGCTGCCCGGCTCCAGCCGTTCCAGCAGCCACCGCAGGGAGTCGCGGTGCGCCTCGGAGGCGGCGAACGCCTTCTCGTAGTCGAGACCCAGCGCGTCGAACAGGACCGCTGCCGGCGCCCGGTGATCGTCCTCGGCCAAGACGGCCCCTTCCGTCGTCCCCTGCGGGTGCCCGGCATCGTCGCACTCCCGGCGTATGTCCCACAACGCCGCGCGCCGGGCGCGGTTTGCGGGGCACGGCACCCACAGGGCAGGGTTCGGGACGTGCCCACCCTGCTGATCGTGCATCACACCCCCTCACCCCACTGCCAGGCGCTGTTCGAGGCCGTCGTCTCCGGCGCGACCACACCGGAGATCGAGGGCGTGCGCGTCGTGCGCCGGGCCGCGCTGTCCGCGACCGCCACCGACGTCCTCCAGGCCGACGGCTACCTCCTCGGCACCCCGGCCAACCTCGGCTACATGTCGGGCGCCCTGAAGCACTTCTTCGACCAGATCTACTACCCGTGCCTGGACGAGACCCGGGGCCGGCCCTTCGGCTACTACGTGCACGGCGGCAACGACGTCACGGGCGCCGTCGGCGCCGTCGAGTCCGTCACCACCGGCCTCGGCTGGCGCCGTACGGCCGACGCGGTGACCGTCACCGGCGCACCCGGCAAGGCCGACGTCGAGGCCTGCTGGGAACTGGGCGCCACGGTCGCCGCCGGGCTCATGGACGACGCCTGAACGACGCCGCCGCACCGGCGTTGCCGCCCCGCCCGCCGATGGGCCGTTCGGGTGCCCGGCCGACCGGGCCGAATTCCGTTCCGCCTGGTCAGGACGGGGTCGCCCGGCAGGTGGAGGTGCGGGCGCGATGTCCCTCGCCCACGATGGGACCGCGGCCGGCCTTCGCGGATCCGGTCGCGCACGCACGTCATCGAGCCGAGGGAGCGTCGGATGCGAGCGGACGGCCACGCTCCCGGACAGCCGGACGGGCAGGACGCCGGAGAACTCCTCCGCCGGTGCGCACAGGACGTCCTGGACGTCGCCGAGGGCATCCGCGCGGTCTCCGCGCGGACCGGCGCCGCACTGCTCGACCCGGGGCTCACCGGCTCCGCACCGCGCCGGCCCCGCACCGCCCTCGCCGCCCGCTGGGCGCTGCTGCGCGCCCTGACCGGCGGGCAGGGCCTCGGCAGCCCGGCGGTCACGCCCCCCAGGGTCCGGCCCGGCTGCCCGGCCGTGCGGGCCTGCCCGCGTGGGTGGCGGTCACCGCGCTGCGGCTGAAGGTCGCCGCCGTGCTGGCCGGTCACCCCGGGTTCGCCCGAGACCCAGGCATGCGACGGCTGACGGACGCCCTCGCGCCCGGCCGCGACCCCGCGGCCGTCCGCTCCCTGCGCGCCCTCTTCCAGGACCCGGGAGCGCAGCGCGCCCTGTCCGGCCTCACCCCCCTGATGGCCGAACTCAGCGCCGTACGCGAGCTGCTGGAGGGGAGAGCACAGGGTGACGGGCCCGGCTGGGCGCTCGTACCCGGACCGCCGGACGGGCAGCCGTCCGCCCGTCACGTCCCCCCGCCCGGGGCCCGGGACGGGGGTGAGGCCGCCGCCGACGCCGTCGCCCTCACCGACCAGGAGCGACAGGCCATCGCCACCGAGGGGTCCTTCCTCGGCTTCCTGCGCAACATCAGGGCGCTGTCCACCGACGGGCGGATCCTGGTGCAGAACGTGCGCGGGCCCGACGGCGTCGGCCGCTACGTGGTCCAGGTCCCCGGCACCTCACCCGGCCGGCCCCGCGACGACGGCCCCCGTGACTTCGCCGACGCCTGGCACGACCTCTTCGCGACCGACTCCCCTTCCACCCGCTCGATCCGGCTCGCCCTCGCGGAGTACGGCATGCCGCGCGGCGCCGACCTCGCCCTGATCGGGCACGGCGAGGGCGGCACCGCGCTGCTGAACCTCGCCCGGGACCCGGAATTCTGCCGGACCTACCGGGTCACCCACGTCATAACCGTCGGCTCCCCGGCGGCCGGCCGGCGGACCGCCGACCCGCGCACCTGGGTCGCCGCCATCACCGACCAGCACGACATGGTGCCCGACCCCGGCGGTCCGGACGCCGGCCCCGACCCGGGCCCCCACCCCAACCGGTACGAGCTGCACTACCCGGGCCCCGCCGGCCCGGACGCGGTGCGCCACACGGTGCGCGACTACATCGAGCATCTTCGGTCCGTCGTCCCGCAGGCCCGCGAGATCGTCGACGACGCGCTCACGCCCTACCGGGGTCCGGTCGTGCGCACCCGGGCCTACCGGATCCGCGACCGTGCCCACCCGCCCGAGGGGCACCCCTTCCTCACCCTGCCGACCGCGTCCGTCCCCACCGCGACCGGCGCGGTGGACGTGCCGGTGCGCTACTACGACTCCTCCGCCGTCCACCTGTGCTACCTCGTCGACGCCGGCGCGGCGCACGCGCTGCTGCCCGCCGGCACCCGGACGGTGCCGGGCGGGCCGGGCGGCCGGGCGCTGGCGGTGCTGTCACTGTACGAGCACCGCTGCTCCACCATCGGCCCCTACACGGAGGTCGCCCTGTCGGTGCCGGTGGCCGACCTGTGGCGGCCGCGCCCCTACGACGTCGCCGCCGATCTGCTGCGCCGCGCCGACCTGCGCCGTACCGGCCGGCACGTCCTCTCGCTCGCCGTCAGCAGCGAGGAGGCGCGGTCCGTCGCCCGGGAGATCTGGGGCCAGCCCGCCACCCTCGGCTCGGCCGTGGCCGACCTGATGGGCCGCCATTTACGGTTCGCCACCATGGAGACCGGCCTCGTCGTGGCGGGCCGCCTCGGTCCAGGCGTCCGCTGCCCGGAGGCGGACTGGGTGCTGTACGGCCGGCGCGACGAGAGCACGGTCCGCACCCTGGTCCGCGCGCACGGTGCGCCACGGCTGCACTCCGGCGCCCGGGTGCGGCTGCGTCTGGACACCGCGGCGGCCGAACCCATGGCCGGACAGCTGCGCCGGCTCGGCATCGACGCGGCCCGGCCCCTCTTCGTGCTGCACAACCCGCGGTTCACGGCACACCGCAGCGCCGGCGCCGTCCTTCCGCGCTGAACCGAACCCACCGATCGACGAGTTGGGAGCTTTCGTGACCGAGCTGCTGTCCCGCACCGTGCCGTCGCCCGCCGGCCTCCTCGACCGGGCGATCGCCCTGCGCACCGACGCCGACCTGCTGGACGGGTACGCCCGGCGACTGCTCGCCACCGCCGCGGCACTGACCGGTACCGCGGCACCGGAGGGGAGCCGCGCCGCACTCGAACGCCAGGCGGCCGCCTGCCGCGCGTCGGCCCGGCGGCTGCGCACCGCCGCCCGGGCGCTGCTCGCCCACCGGCGCCCCAGCGGGACCGTTCGGGACGGAGCACCGGCCCGCACCGGCCGGGACGTGACCTGGACGGGGCCGGGCGAGGACGGGGGCGCGCGAGGATGACGGTCCGGCAGCACGTGCGCGTCAGCGGCCGCGTCCAGGGGGTCTTCTACCGGGACACCTGCCGCCGGCTTGCGCAGGAGCGGGGCGTGGCCGGGTGGGTGCGCAATCTGCACGACGGAGACGTGGAGGCCGTCTTCGAGGGCCGCCGGACGACGTCGCCCACCTCGCACGCTGGGCGGCGCAGGGCCCGCCGGCGGCCACCGTGACGCGCTGCACGGGCGCCGCCGAGGACCCCGAAGGACTGTCCGGCTTCCGCGTACTGCCGGACGCCGCGCCCGGCGACCGGTCCGACTGAAGGGCGGGCCGGCGGGAAAGAAGGGGAAAGGGACGGAAAAGAGAGGCGGGGGAGAGGGAACCGGCGGAAGGTAATCGGGGTCTTACGGTCCGTCGGCGCCCGGGATCGGCCCGGTCGCGAATAAAACGGGGGAATGAGAAAGATGCCCGTCCGCAGTCGCAGGACTCTTCTGACCGCCGTCACCGTCACGGCCGGCCTCACCCTGGCCGCCGTCACGCCCGCCCTCGCCGGTACCGGCGCGGACCACGCCCGCCCCGGCGCCGTGACCTCGGCCCACGGCGACCCGCGCGACGCCACCCAGCGCGTGGCCGACTTCTACGGCGCGTACATCGACTCCGTGTGGGCCGCCGACGACCCGGCGGCCGCCGCCAACGCCAAGGCGCTGCGCGCCTTCTACCTGTCCGCCGCCGCCCAGAAGAAGGCCGGCGCCTACGAGAAGAAGAACCACGCCGACGGCGTCCTCTTCGCGCAGAACGTCCCGTGAGGTGGAAGGTCGCCTACACCGGCTCCGGCATGGGCCACTCCACCAGCAGGGTCACGCTGACCTGGAGCGACGGCGGCAACGCCCAGGTCACCAGGATCGACGTCCAGTCCGACCTGAAGACCCTGAAGATCACCGGTCTGAAGCCGGCGGACTGACCCCGTGAGCGGGCCCGCGGTCCCGCCCCGCCCCACCCGGGGCGGGGCCGCGCGGTCGACGGCGCCGGCCCCGGACCGAGCCTTATCGGCCCGGGTGCCCGCGCGGCGTACCAGCGGCCGACGGGACCGCCCTAGCGGTTGACCGACCGCATCCCGGCCTCGTCGTAACGCTCGCCCGACGCCTGCGGCAGCTCGGCGTCGATGCGGGCGAGGTCCTCCTTGGTCAGCTCGATGTCCGCCGCGGCCGCGTTCTGCTCCAGATAGGTGCGGCGCTTGGTGCCCGGGATCGGGACCAGGTCCTCGCCCTGGGCCAGCACCCAGGCGATCGCGAGCTGGGCCGGGGTCACGTCCTTCTCCGCGGCGATCTCCTTGACCTTCGCCGCCAGCCGCTGGTTCGCCTCGATGTGGGAGTCGGTGAACCGGGGCTGCTGCGGCGCCAGTCGTTCTCGTCCAGCTCGTCCGGGAGGAGAAGCGGCCGGCGAGGAAGCCGCGGCCGAGCGGCGAGTACGGCACGAAGCCGATGCCGAGCTCCCGGCAGGCCGGCAGCACCTCGGCCTCCACGTCCCTGCTCCACAGCGAGTACTCGCTCTGCACGGCGGTGACGGGGTGCACGGCGTTCGCCCGCCGGATGGTCTCCGCGCTCGCCTCGCTCAGCCCGATGTACCGGACCTTGCCCTCGGCGACCAGTTCTCCGAGGGCACCCACCGTCTCCTCGATCGGCACCTGGGGATCGACCCGGTGCTGGTAGTACAGGTCGATGTGGTCCGTGCCGAGGCGATCCAGCGAGCCGTGCACCGAGCTGCGCACATGCTCGGCGGAGCCGTCCTGCCGGCCCACCGTGCTGATGTCGCCCGGCACCGCGTCGTCCATCCGGTAGTTGAATTTCGTGGCGATCACATATTCGTCCCGGTGCCCCTGATCGCCTCGCCGACCAGTGACTCGTTGGTCAGCGGCCCGTACATCTGAGCGGTGTCGAGGAAGTCGATGCCCAGTTCGAGGGCGCGGCGGATGGTCGCGATGCCCTCGTCCTGGTCGGCAGTGCCGTAGAAGGCGGACATTCCCATGCAGCCGAGGCCGATGGCCGATACCTGGAGATCCCGCAGACTGCGCTGTCGCATGTGCTGTCCCAGCCTTTCCGTGCCCACTCGATCGTGATGCGTCTTTGTACGCCCGGGGGCCTCGTCCATACAGCGACGGATCCGGCCGCCCGGCATCCCGTGCGGCGGACCCGGCGGCGCGAGCCCGGTGTCACGGGACGCCGGTGACGCTACGAGCTGGAGCGCGCTCGAAGTCAACCCGGCCCCGAGGGACCCGGGCCGGAGGTCCGCAAGCGTCAATGTGACGCTTTTCGCACTTCGACATGTACGGGTACCCCTAATGTTGCCGCGACGTACGGCAGGGCATGGCTGACACCATGGTGTTTGTCGCCGCCAGGCAGCTGAAGGGAATCCAGGATGTTCCGCAAGGTGCTGGTCGCCAACCGTGGGGAGATCGCGATTCGCGCGTTCCGCGCGGGCTACGAACTCGGTGCGCGCACGGTCGCCGTGTTCCCGCACGAGGACCGCAACTCACTGCACCGGCTGAAAGCCGACGAGGCGTACGAGATCGGGGAACCGGGGCACCCCGTGCGGGCCTACCTCTCCGTCGAGGAGATCGTGGGCGCGGCCCGCCGGGCGGGCGCGGACGCCGTCTACCCCGGGTACGGATTCCTCTCCGAGAACCCCGAACTGGCCCGCGCCTGCGAGGAGGCGGGCATCACTTTCGTCGGCCCGGACGCGCAGACGCTGGAGCTGACCGGCAACAAGGCCCGCGCGGTCGCCGCCGCGCGCGCCGCCGGCGTACCCGTGCTCGGCTCCTCCGCGCCCTCCAACGACGTGGACGAACTGGTGCGGGCCGCCGAGGAGGTCGGCTTCCCGGTCTTCGTCAAGGCGGTCGCCGGCGGCGGCGGTCGCGGTATGCGCCGGGTGGAGGACCCCGCCCAGCTCCGCGAGTCCATCGAGGCCGCCTCCCGCGAGGCCGCGTCCGCGTTCGGCGACCCGACCGTCTTCCTGGAGAAGGCCGTCGTGGACCCGCGCCACATCGAGGTGCAGATCCTCGCCGACGGCGAGGGCAACGTCATCCACCTCTTCGAACGCGACTGCTCGCTCCAGCGCCGCCACCAGAAGGTCATCGAACTGGCGCCCGCGCCCAACCTCGACCCAGGGCTGCGGGAGCGGATCTGCGACGACGCGGTGCGCTTCGCGCGCGAGATCGGCTACCGCAACGCGGGCACCGTGGAGTTCCTGCTCGACCGCGACGGCAACCACGTCTTCATCGAGATGAACCCGCGCATCCAGGTCGAGCACACGGTCACCGAGGAGGTCACCGACGTCGACCTCGTCCAGGCCCAGCTGCGCATCGCCTCCGGCCAGACCCTCGCCGACCTCGGGCTGTCCCAGGACACCGTCACCCTGCGCGGTGCCGCCCTGCAGTGCCGCATCACCACCGAGGACCCGGCCAACGGCTTCCGCCCGGACACCGGCCGGATCAGCGCCTACCGCTCCCCGGGCGGCTCCGGCATCCGACTGGACGGCGGAACCACCCACGCGGGTACGGAGATCAGCGCCCACTTCGACTCCATGCTGGTCAAACTGACCTGCCGGGGCCGGGACTTCCAGGCGGCCGTCGGACGGGCCCGGCGCGCCGTGGCCGAGTTCCGCATCCGCGGTGTGGCCACCAACATCCCGTTCCTGCAGGCGGTCCTGGACGACCCCGACTTCCAGGCGGGCCGGGTCACCACCTCCTTCATCGAGCAGCGCCCGCACCTGCTGACCTCCCGGCACTCCGCCGACCGCGGCACCAAGCTGCTCACCTACCTGGCCGACGTCACCGTCAACAAGCCGCACGGCGAACGGCCCGAACTGCTCGACCCGGTCAGCAAGCTGCCCTCGCTCCCGGCCGGGGAGCCCGCGGCCGGCTCCCGGCAGCGGCTGGTCGAACTCGGTCCCGAGGGATTCGCCCGGCATCTGCGCGAGTCGCCGACCATCGGGGTCACCGACACCACCTTCCGCGACGCCCACCAGTCGCTGCTCGCCACCCGGGTGCGCACCAAGGACCTCCTCGCCGTCGCCCCGGTGGTGGCCCGCACCCTGCCGCAGCTGCTGTCCCTGGAGTGCTGGGGCGGCGCCACGTACGACGTCGCGCTGCGCTTCCTGGCCGAGGACCCCTGGGAGCGGCTGGCCGCCCTGCGCGAGGCCGTGCCCAACATCTGCCTGCAGATGCTGCTGCGCGGCCGCAACACCGTCGGCTACACCCCGTACCCGACCGAGGTGACCGACGCCTTCGTGCAGGAGGCGGCCGCCACCGGCATCGACATCTTCCGCATCTTCGACGCCCTGAACGACGTGGGCCAGATGCGGCCGGCCATCGAGGCCGTGCGGGAGACCGGCACCGCGATCGCCGAGGTCGCCCTCTGCTACACGGCCGACCTCAACGATCCGGCCGAGCGGCTCTACACCCTCGACTACTACCTGCGGCTCGCCGAGCAGATCGTCGAGGCCGGCGCCCACGTCCTGGCGATCAAGGACATGGCGGGACTGCTGCGCGCCCCGGCCGCCGCCAAGCTCGTCACCGCGCTGCGCCGCGAGTTCGACCTGCCCGTGCACCTGCACACGCACGACACCGCGGGCGGCCAGCTCGCCACCTACCTCGCCGCGATCCAGGCGGGCGCCGACGCGGTCGACGGCGCGGTGGCCTCGATGGCCGGTACGACCTCGCAGCCCTCGCTGTCGGCGCTCGTGGCCGCCACCGACCACTCGGACCGGCCCACCGGCCTCGACCTGGGCGCCGTCGGCGACCTGGAGCCCTACTGGGAGGGCGTGCGCAGGATCTACGCCCCGTTCGAGGCGGGTCTCGCCTCCCCGACCGGGCGGGTCTACCACCACGAGATCCCCGGCGGACAGCTCTCCAACCTGCGCACCCAGGCCGTCGCACTCGGCCTCGGCGACCGCTTCGAGGACATCGAGGCGATGTACGCCGCCGCCGACCGGATCCTCGGCCGGCTGGTCAAGGTGACCCCGTCGTCCAAGGTGGTCGGCGACCTCGCGCTGCACCTGGTCGGCGCCGGGGTCTCGCCGGAGGACTTCGAGGCGACCCCGGACCGGTTCGACATCCCGGACTCGGTGATCGGCTTCCTGCGCGGCGAGCTGGGCACCCCGCCCGGCGGCTGGCCCGAGCCCTTCCGCACCAAGGCCCTGCAGGGCCGGTCGGCGGCCAGGCCGGCGCCCGAGCTGTCCGCCGAGGACCGCGACGGGCTGGCCAAGGACCGCCGCGCGACCCTCAACCGGCTGCTGTTCCCCGGCCCGACCCGTGAGTTCGACACGCACCGCCAGAGCTTCGGCGACACCAGCGTGCTGGACAGCAAGGCCTTCTTCTACGGCCTGCGCCCGGCCAAGGAGTACGCCGTCGACCTGGAGCCCGGTGTCCGGCTGCTGATCGAGCTGCAGGCGGTCGGCGAGGCCGACGAGCGCGGTATGCGCACCGTGATGTCCTCGCTCAACGGCCAGATCCGGCCCATCCAGGTGCGGGACCGGGCGGCGGCCTCGGACGTGCCGGTGACGGAGAAGGCGGACCGGGGCAACCCGGGCCACGTGGCGGCGCCGTTCGCCGGTGTGGTGACGCTCGCCGTGACCGAGGGCGACGAGGTGGCGGCCGGCGCCACCGTGGCCACCATCGAGGCGATGAAGATGGAGGCGACGATCACCGCGCCGAAGGCGGGCCGGGTGTCCCGGCTGGCCATCAACCGGATCCAGCAGGTGGAGGGCGGAGACCTGCTGGTGGAGATCGCCTGACGGCGGCGCCCGCGCGTCGCGGCCGGATGTCGCCGGCCGCGGCGCGCGGGCGTACGGACCGGCTCGGTGCCGGTCGGGAGGTGTTGGTCAGCTCGGCAGCGGGTAGCTCACGACCTGGTCGAAGCCCGCGGGCCGGGCGCCCTCGTAGGTGAGGGTGATCCGGCTGAACCGCTGGACGCCGGGGTGCTTCTGCCACGGGGCCGGGCTGTCCAGCCGCACCGTCACCCGGTACGAGTGGAACTTGCCGGCCGCGCAGTACGGCTTGCAGTCGTTGACCGCGTTCAGGCCCTCGGCCACGGCCGCCTGGGAGCTCCACTTGGTCCAGTGCAGCCCCAGCAGGCGGCTGTTGCCGTCGCCGCAGGCCAGGATGTAGTCGGCCGGGCGGACGGTGCGCTGGAAGGAGCAGTCGACCAGCACCGGCTGCGTCCGCCGGGCCTGCGCGGCCGACGTGTCCGGCGGAGTCGCGGAGGCCGTCGTCATGGCCGCCGTGAGCATGGCTCCCGCCGCGAGCGTGACTGCCGTTCCCACCAATGATCCGCGCATGGCCGCTCCCACTGCCGTTCCGTGTCCGACCGCGTGCACATCGACGCTACGACCGTACGCCCGGATGTACCAATCGCGCAGGTCGCGCCGTGTGTCCGCGATAGGGACAGCTGTTCGGCGCCAGGTTTGGTCCGAGCACGTCAAGCGGCTCAGCAGGCGCCCTCGTCCTGCCAGGGACCCCACTCCGAGGCGCCGGGCACCTCGTTCTGGGTCCACCACTTGGCCTTCCAGTTGTGCTTGCCGTACGAGACCTCGTTGTCCTTCGTGTACACCGCGGCCGAGCTCCAGGCGGTCTTGCAGGAGGTGCCCGGAGGCGGGGTCGGGGTCGGGGTGGGGTGGGCGTCGTGGTGGGCGGGGTGACGCCCGCGAACTTCACGGAGTACTTGGCGAAGTCCCAGGAGTTCTGCGCCACGCTCGAGCAAGTGCCGGACGTGCGGCCTCCGTTGTCGGCCGGCGTGCACTGGCGGTCGCGGTTCAGGGACCAGAACGTGAACCGGTCCATGTGGTGACCGGTGGCGTAGTCCAGCACGGTCTGGAAGTCGGCCTGGGAGAAGTACTCACCGGTGTCGCTGCGGCCGTTCATGCCGGAGAAGCCCTCGTGGGCGTAGGCGGTCGCCTGGTCCCAGCCGAAGGTCGACCGGAGGATCGAGTTGAAGTCGGTCAGCGCCGCGGTCTGGCTCGCCGCCCCGTTGAAGCCGCCGTCGAACGGCATGATGGAGAAGTTGTTCGGGGTGAACCCCTGGGACTTGGCCTCCAGCAGCATCTGCTTGCCGAACCAGCCGGTGCCGTCCGCCGTGCCGGCGGTGGTCACGGAGACGTACAGGCCCGGATTGTTCTGCTGGAGGATCTTCGCGGCGCCGATCTCGTTCCTGATCGCGGCGCTGTTCTCGTACTCCGGCTCCTCGAGGTCGAAGTCGATGGCGTGCAGGCCGTACTTGGTGATCACCTGCTGATAGGCCGCGGCCGTGGCGGCCGGGTCGGCGCACGCCTGGCCGAGCTTGGTGCCGCCGTAGCCGCCGATGGAGACGGAGACGTCACCGCCCTTGGCGCGGATGGTGCTGACGACCGACTGGACGGCGGTGTCGGAGGAGACGGGGGAGGTGCCGCCCCAGGTGGGGGAGCAGCCGCCGCCGTTCGGGGCGAGGACGAAGGCGAGCTGGAACGCCTTGAGGCCGGTGGCGTCCATGATGGCGGCCGCGTCCGGCGGGTCGTTGTCCGTCGGCATCAGGTAGGGGGCCGCGGCGTACCACCGGTCGCTCAGCGCGTTGGTGGCGCCGGAGGCGCTGGTGGTGACGAGGGCGGTGGTGCCCGCGGCGGCCAGTGCGACGGCGGCCGCCGCACCCAGACATGCGCGAAGAGGTCTCACTGCGTGCCTCCAGGGGTGGGGGTGGGGGTTGCCCAGCGGGGAGTCGCCCCAGCGTCCGGGAGCTGTTGCGGTCACGTCAATGAGTTGGTCTAGTCCAAAGAGGTCTTTGGACTAGACCATACGACTTCTTTACTCGATTGCCCGCTCGCGGCGGGGGAGTGCGACGGCGGGGCGGTCTCGGCCCGGGATCAGGACCCGCTCCTCCGCAGCACGATCTGGGTCTGCGTGGTCTGGCCGACCAGCCGGTCCCGGTCGTCCCGCAGCTCGGTCTGCACCACCACGAGGGTGCCGCCGACGTGCAGCGGGCGGGCCGTGGCGCGGACGTGCCCGGCGGTGACCGCCCGCAGGAAGTTGGTCTTGGACTCCACCGTCGAGGTGCCGGTGGCCCCGTCGGCAGGTTGAGGTGGGCGCACACGGCGCCGACGCTGTCCGCCAGCGCCATCAGCGCACCGCCGTGCAGCGCGCCACCCGCCGTGCAGATCTCCGGGGACCAGGCGAGAACGCCGACCGTGCGCTCGGCGCCGGCCTCGGGCAGCTCGATGCCCAGGCCCGCCGCGAAGGGCATGGCGGCCAGCAGATCGGCGGGCCGCGGAGCGGCCGGCTCGGACAGGGACATGGAGTACCGCCTCTCGTGGACGCCGTGCTGCTCCGCACGTCGATCAGGCAGTGTGCCAGCGGTGCCCGGCACGGGCCGGGATCATGGTCGTCATCGCGCCAGTCGCCGCCCGGTCTCCCGGACGGCCCGGGGCCCGGTCCCTGTGGCCGCCCGTCCCTTGCGGAGGCGACCGGATGTGGGCGTGCCGGTTTGCCCGCCCGGCCGTCGATGGCGTAGCTCTGCCACCCGTCGGGGCACGCGAACGGAACGGTGGGTGGTACCGATGGCACGCATTCTGGTGATCGGCGGCGGTATCGCGGGCACGGCGGCCGCGCTGGGCCTGCGCAAGGCCGGGCACGACGTCGCCGTCTTCGAGGCGCACCCCGGCACCGCCGAGGACCTCGGCGCCTTTCTGACCCTCGCGGCGGGCGGCATGCGCGCCCTGGCGCAGATCGACGCCACGGACGCCGTCACCGCCATCGGTTTTCCGCTGACTTCCCTGCGCCTGCTCGACAGCGGTGGCGACGAGGTGGCGCGCGGGCCGCTCGCCGGTGCCGACGACCCCGCGCTGCGCTACCGCTGCCTGCGCCGCGGCGATCTCAACGCGGCCCTGCAGGCCGAGGCGGTCCGGCGCGGCACGCCCCTGCGCCACGGAGCCCGTCTGGTCTCCGTGGACGAAGCCGGCGACGCCGTGACCGCGCGCTTCTCCGACGGCACCAGCGCCACCGGAGACCTGCTGATCGGCGCCGACGGCCTGAACTCGGCCGTACGCCGGCTGGTCGTGGCGCCCGCCGCCCGGCCCCGGTACGCGGGCCAGCGCGTCTACTACGGCTACACCGGCGCGGCACCCGCGCCGGGGGCGACCGGCGTCATCACCATGGTGCGCGGCAGCCGGGCCGCGTTCGGGTACGCGGTCTCTCCGGCGGGGAGACGTACTGGTTCGCCCGGGTCAACGGCGACCCCCGGCCCGCGGGCGGCGCCGCGAGCCCCGCACCAGCGGAACTGCGCGGCGAACTGCTCCCGCTGCTGCGCGAGGACGCCACGCCCGCCGGGGACATCGTCGAGGCCTGCGGTGAGACCGTCATGGTCACCGACGCCACCGAGATGCCGCTGGGCATCCCGTGGCACACCGGCCGCGTCCTGCTCCTCGGCGACGCGGCGCACGCGGCCTCGCCGGCCACCGGCCAGGGCGCCTCCATGGCCCTGGAGGACGCCGTGGTCCTCGCCAAGGCCCTGCGCGACCTCCCGGACCCGCGGACCGCCTTCACCGCGTACGAGCGCCACCGCCGGCCGCGCGCCGAGCACAACATCACCGTCAGCGGCGCCATCTCGCGCGGTACCCACAGTCCGGCGCGGGACGGTTCCGCGGCCCCCGGCGCACCCCGCGAGGACGACGCGCTGAACCGCCGGCTGGACTGGGAGACCCCGCTCGACGAGGTCTCCCCGACGGAGCGCTGAACGGGTCAACTCGACTGGAAGGAGCTGAAGTCAGGCGGAAGGGGGAGACGGCTATCCTGCCCGCATGCAGATGACCGACCCGGGGTCCGACGCCCACCTCGCCCGTACGGCGGCGCAGGTGGGAGCCGCCGTGGTCCGCGAGATGTACGGCAGGCGCCTGGACCGGTTCGAGAAGTCGGCCGGTGACTTCGCGACGGCGGCGGACCTCGCGGCCGAGAAGGCCGTCCTCGACGTCCTGCGCACCGCGCGGCCCGGCGACGCCGTCACCGCCGAGGAGAGCGGCAGCAGCGGCGCCGCGGGCAGCCGGCGCCGCTGGCTGGTCGACCCGCTGTGCGGCACCCTCAACTACGCCGTGCGGAACATGCTGGTGGGGGTGAACGTGGCCCTGCGGGAGGGCGACGGGATCACCGCGGCCGCGACGGCCGACCCGTTCGGCGACGAGGTGTTCTGGACCGACGGCCACCGCGCCCTGGTCCACCGCGACGGCCTGGACGAGAAGCCGGCGCCCTCGCCGGAGTCCCGGCTGGTGGACGTCAACCTCGACCCGCCGTTCCCCAATGCTCCCGGCTTCCAGGCGGTCCGGCTGCTGGCCGACCCCGGCTTCGGCCGGCGGTTCCGCCCCCGGGTGGTCTCCACCACCCTCGCGGTCGCCTGGGTCACCGCGGGCCGCAGGGCCGCGTACGTCACCGACGGCGACCTGCGCGACAGCGTGCACTTCGCCGCCGGGATCGCGCTGTGCCAGGCCGCCGGCTGCACGGTGACCGGCATCGACGGCCGGCCCCCGCACACCGGCGCGGGCGGACTGATCGCGGCCGCCGACGACGAAACCCACGCCGCGCTGCTGGAAATGGTCAACAACCAGACGCGATAGCGGAGTTGGCGTACGGGCACGCCAGGTCGCGCGTATTTCAGGTTTTGACTTCCGAAGGCTTGCCGCCCGCTTGGCTCATCACTTAAATCAAAACATGAACTAAGCCATGGGGTCAGCTTCCTGACCTCCGCAGCCGCATGGAGCCACCACATGAGACTGAGATCCCTGGGCATCGCGCTGGCCGCCACGGCGGCACTGATCGCCCTGCCCACCACCCATCCACCCGCCGCCGCGGCCGAAACCCCGCTGTCGCAGGGGAAGACGGCCACCGCGTCCTCCGAGGAGAGTGCCGGTACCTCCGCCGCCAAGGGCGTCGACGGCGACACCGGCACCCGCTGGTCCTCGGCCGCCACCGACGACCAGTGGTACCAGGTCGACCTGGGCGCCACCGCCACGGTCAGCCAGGTCGTCCTCACCTGGGAGGCCGCCTACGGCAAGGACTACAAGGTCCAGCTGTCCAAGGACGGCAGCACCTGGACCGACCTGAAGTCCGTCACCGGCTCCGACGGCGGCGTCGACACCCTCGACGTCTCCGGACAGGGCCGTTACGTGCGCATGCTCGGCCTGCACCGCGCCACCCAATGGGGCTACTCCCTCTGGGAGTTCCAGGTCTACGGCACGACGGGCGGCGGCCAGACCGGCTGCGGCACCGCCAACGCCGCGCAGGGCCGGCCCGCCACCGCGTCCTCCACCGAGAACGCCGGGACCCCCGCCTCCGCCGCCTTCGACGGCGACACCGGCACCCGCTGGTCCAGCCAGGCCACCGACCCGCAGTGGCTCCGGGTGGACCTCGGCGCGGTCAAGGACCTCTGCCGGATCGACCTCAGCTGGGAAGCGGCGTACGGCAAGGACTTCCAGCTCCAGGCGTCCTCCGACGGCCAGACGTGGAACACCCTGAAGAGCGTCACCGGCGCGGCCGGCGGCACCGCCTCCTACGACGTCAGCGGCACCGGCCGCTACGTCCGGGTCTACGGCACCGCCCGCGGCACCGGCTACGGCTATTCCCTGTGGGAGGTCGCCGTGCACACCGGCTCCGGCGGCGAACCGCCCGTCCAGGGCGGCGGCGACCTCGGCCCCAACGTCATCGTGGTCGACCCCTCCACGCCGAACCTGCAGCAGAAGTTCGACGACGTCTTCAAGCAGCAGGAGTCGAACCAGTTCGGCACCGGCCGCTACCAGTTCCTGCTGAAGCCGGGCACCTACAACGGCATCAACGCCCAGATCGGCTTCTACACCTCGATCTCCGGCCTCGGCATGAACCCCGACGACACCCAGATCAACGGCGACGTCACCGTGGACGCGGGCTGGTTCAACGGCAACGCCACCCAGAACTTCTGGCGTTCGGCGGAGAACCTCGCCATCAGGCCGTCCAACGGGACCGACCGCTGGGCGGTCGCCCAGGCCGCCCCGTTCCGCCGCATCCACGTCCAGGGCGGCCTCAACCTCGCCCCCAACGGCTACGGCTGGGCCTCCGGCGGCTACATCGCCGACTCGAAGATCGACGGCACCGTCGGCCCCTACTCCCAGCAGCAGTGGTACACCCGCGAGAGCTCCGTCGGCGGCTGGACCAACGGCGTCTGGAACATGACCTTCTCCGGCGTGCAGGGCGCGCCCGCGACCAACTTCGACAACGGCCCCTACACCACCCTCGACACCACACCGGTCTCGCGCGAGAAGCCGTTCCTCTACCTGGACGGCTCCGCCTACAAGGTGTTCGTCCCGGCCAAGCGCACCAGCGCCCGCGGCGTCTCCTGGCCGGCCGACGCGGGAACCTCCCTGCCGCTCGACCAGTTCTACGTGGTCAAGCCGGGCGCGACCGCCGCCACCATCAACGCGGCCCTCGCCCAGGGCCTCAACCTCCTCTTCACCCCGGCGTCTACCACCTCGACCGGACGATCGACGTCACCCGCGCCAACACCGTGGTCCTCGGGCTCGGTCTCGCCACCCTGGTCCCGGACAACGGCGTCGACGCCATGCACGTCGCCGACGTCGACGGTGTGAAGCTCGCCGGTTTCCTCATCGACGCGGGCCCCGTCAACTCCGACACCCTGCTGCGGATCGGCGAACCCGGTGCCGCCGCCGACCACTCGGCCAACCCCACCACCATGCAGGACGTGTTCGTCCGGATCGGCGGCGCCGGACCCGGCCTCGCCACCGACTCCGTCGTCGTCAACAGCGACGACGTCATCGTCGACCACACCTGGATCTGGCGCGCCGACCACGGCAGCGGCACCGGCTGGGACACCAACCGCGCCGACTACGGCCTGCGCGTCAACGGTGACGACGTCCTCGCCACCGGCCTGTTCGTCGAGCACTTCAACAAGTACGACGTGTACTGGAGCGGAGAACGCGGCCGCACGATCTTCTTCCAGAACGAGAAGGCGTACGACGCCCCGAACGCCGCCGCCATCACCCACGACGGAATCGTCGGCTATGCGGCCTACAAGGTCGCCGACTCGGTCACCACGCACGAGGCGTGGGGCCTCGGCAGCTACTGCAACTACACGTCCGATCCCACGATCGTGCAGGCGCACGGCTTCCAGGTCCCGGTCACCACGGGGGTCAGGATGCACGACCTCCAGGTGATCTCCCTCGGCGGCAAGGGCCAGTACGCCCATGTCGTCAACAGCACGGGCGCGCCCACCTCGGGGACGGACACCGTCCCCTCCAAGGTGACCTCGTTCCCGTGACGCACGCCCCGCTCCCGCGCGTCCGCCCGGCGCGCGGGAGCGGACTCGGTCGCCGGCCGGCGCCGGCCGAACTGCGCGGCCCGCGCGCAGCGCCTAGGGTGGCGGATGCGGGCGGCCGTGTGCCGGTCCGCTCGCGGGTCAAGCAACGGCCCTCCTCCGAACCCGCTTTCGGCTGGGGGCGGTTGACCCCGCCGACGGTCCCCGGGTCCGGGTGCGTGTCCGAAGGGCCGGAAGCGCGGACGACACTCCGCGCTCCCGACCCGACTTCACCCCACGGGACAGGCCGCACGGCTCCCCGGTTTCGGACGCCCCGGCCCGGGGCCCTCGGTGCGCCGGCCTCCGCCGGCCCCGACGGGTCCCGGGACCGTTCCCCCACGTGAAAGGCCGGCGCCCCTCCCCGGCCGAGGACGGCGAGACCGCGCCGAAGACGGCGGGCGCCCGGCTCGGCGCCACCGGGCGCGGCCCGCGGCAACGGCGCCCCGCCGTGGAGCGGCACCGTGGCCAACTGCCGGCGACCACCCGCTCCGGAAACGCTTCCTCCGCCTCCTGAACCGCCCCTGACCTGCGCCGGTCACCCAACGGCGTATTCCAACAGGCGGCCGCCGCGCCCAGCCGGTGTGATGAGAGGGTCCCTACGTCAACCAGTGAGGCAACACACATGCGTATGCGCAGCTTTGCCACGGCGGCGGTTCTCGCGGGCTCCCTCGCGCTGGCCGGCACGACGGCCGCCCACGCGGCCGACCCGGACCCCACGACCGGTACCGCCAGCAACAGCCCGGGCGTACTCTCGGGCAACGTCACCCAGATTCCGGTCGACCTCGGCCTGAACCTGTGCGGCGACAGCATCGACGTCATCGGGCTGCTGAACCCGGCCGGTGGGAGCACCTGCTCCACGCAGTGACGTCGTCGCGTGCGCCGGCCCCCTCGCGCGGGGGCCGGCGCACCGCTGTTCAGGACTCCGAGGTGCGGCAGAGCAGCAGACAGACGTCGTCGTCGTGCTCGGAGTCGTGCAGCATCGGCTTCAGCAGCGACTCGGCCGCCGCGTCCAGGTCGTCCAACTCCGTGGCCTCGAGGGCCTCCAGGGCCCGGGCGAGCCGGTCGATGCCCGCGTCGATCCCGGCCGACCGCCGCTCCACGAGACCGTCCGTGTAGAGGGCCAGCGTGGACCCGGCCGGCAGCCGCACCGAGTGTTCCTCGTACTCGTACGCCAGCGGCACACCCAGCATGATCCCCGGCTTGAGGTCCAGGACACCGACCCCGCCGTCGGGATCCCGGGTGACGGCCGGCGGATGCCCGGCGGCGGCCCACACCACCGTCGGGTCGCCCGGGGTGAAACGGGCGACGGCGCAGGTCGCGTACAGCTCCGGCTGCTGGTGGCGGAGCATCCGGTGCAGCAGGGTGAGGATGCGGGCCGGGCCGTTGCCCTCGACGGCGTACGCGCGCAGGGCGGTGCGCAGCTGACCCATGATGACCGCCGCGCGCAGCCCGTGCCCCGTGACGTCCCCTATCACCGCGAGGACGCTGCCGTCGGGCTGCGGGAACGCGTCGTACCAGTCGCCGCCGATGTTCAGGCCGCGGGTCGCGGGCAGATAGCGCGCGGCCAGTGACACCCCCGGACCTCGGGCAGTTCGGTGAGCTGCGCGCGCTGCAGCGCCTCGGCGACGTCCCGGTGCTGCTCGTACTGGCGGGCGTTGTCCAGCGCGATCCCCGCCCGCCGGCCCAGCTCCAGCAGCATCACGGTGGTGTCCGGGTCGAATCGCTCGCCCGGCGCGGTCAGCGTCAGCACCCCCTGCACCGTGCGCGCGCCGAGCGGGATGCACAGCAGCGGTCGTTCGGGGAGAGGGGGGAGGGCGGCAGGTCGTCCACGCCGGGCAGTTCGCCGGGGTGCCGGGCCGCGTGCTGCGGGCGGCCCGTGCGGGCCGCGGTGAGCGTGGCGACCGCCCGGGTGTCCGTCGGCGTGCGCCCGTCGTCGGCGAGCCAGATGTCGACGTCGGCGGCGTACTCCGGGACGAGCAGGTCGGGCAGCCGGCGCAGGATGTCGTCGTGTTCGAGGGAGGCGTTCAGGGCGGCGCTCGCGTTCGCCAGGAACGTCAGCAGCCGCCGGGCGTTCTCCGCCGTGGTGCGTGCCGCCCGTTCCGCGTCCAGCAGTTCGTCCTGCGCCAGCGCGGCCGCCTCCAGCTCGGCGTGCAGCGCCAGCACCCCCTGGTTGGTCTGGTGGAGTTCGTCCCGGTGGAAGGCGACCATCTCCTCCGTCTCGGTCAGGCTCTCCAGTACCGCGTCCGCGTCCGCGTCGGCGTCCAGCAGCGCCTCGGCGAGCCGCGAGCCGTCCAGCTCGGCGGGCTTGGGCAGCGGTGTGGCCACCGGGCGGGGGCAGGTCAGGGTGTGCCGCCACGCCCCGGGCCGGCCGGGCCGCCGTACCGCGACGTGCAACTGCCCGGAGGCGTCGGCGCGGACGGTGACCTCGGCGCCGCCCTCGCCGATACAGCGGCGCAGCCGCGCGGTGAACGCGGTCAGGAACCGGGCACGGTCGAGCGCGGGCAGGCCGGCGTCCGCCGTCAGCCGCGCGAGCACGGCACGGGCGCGGGCCGCGTCGGCGGTCGAGTCGATGGTCCAGAGGTCACGGGCGGCTGTCATGGGAGCTGGTCCGGCGGTCGGGGCCAGTACGGCCACACTGGTGTCGTCGCGTACGGGGCGGGCGGGGCTGCTCGCGTCGCGGAGGATCGTCGCGGCGACCACCGTCGGGTCGCGGGCGAGCAGCCCGGGGTCGTCGGGCGGCGCCCAGCGGCCCGGCAGCCCGTCGCTGTGCACGACGAGCAGGCTGTCCGCGTGCCACGGCATCCTGCGCAGCGGAACCTGTGCCGGGAAGTAGGCCCCGACGATGCCCGGATGGGAGATCAGGGACGTCCAGGTGTCTCCCGTGCGCAGCCGGGCGCCGGCGTTGCCCACCCCGGCGAAGCGCAGTTCCCGCCGCTCGGTGTCCACCTGCGCCACCACGGCGGCCGCGCCCCGGGTGCGCCGCAGGGCGGTGTGCAGACGGCGCAGTATCTCGACCGGTGGCAGATGCGCGGTGCCGCGCAGCTCCTCGACCGCGGCGGTGGAGGCGTGGGCCGCCTTGGCGCCGTGCCCGAGACCGTCGGCCAGCAGCAGCGTGAGCAGGGGACCCGAGCGCGCCCAGCTCCAGGAGTCCCCGGAGTGCTCCGCATGGTCGAGCGCGACGGTGATTCCGCCCACCGGTACCTCCCGCGCCGACGCGCCGTCGGCCCGGGCGGCGGCCACCTGGTCGACGCGCGCCGTCGCCACCGTTCCGCTGCCGGGGGCGCTGTGCAGGTGGAAGGCGTTCGCGAGCCGATGGCAACTGCCCAGGCCCGCCCCGAGGGACCCGTCGGCGGTGCTGAACCCGTCCCTTAGGGCCGTGCCGACGTCCGCGATGCCCGGCCCCTGGTCGAGCGAGCACAGCTGCACCGACGGCGCGTGGCCGTCCGGCCCGTCCACCAGGTTCAGCACCATGCGGCCCCCGTCGGCGTGCTTGAGCAGATTGGTCGCCAGCTCGGTGGCGACCAGCGCGGCCGCCGCGGTGCGCTCCTGACCGAGACCCGCGACGGCGCTCGCGGCCTCGGCCGCGACCTGGGCGTCCCGGACCCGTGTCGAGTCGTGCACCGGGATCTCCCACACCCGGCCCATCACACCGTCGTCCTGGCCGGCGGCACCGGAGTGACCCAGGCGACGGCCGTCACCGTGGTGCCCCGGCCGGGCGCGGTGTCCACGGCGAACTCCTGTACGAGCCGCTTGGCACCGCTCAGTCCCAGACCCAGACCGCCGCCGGAGGTGTAGCCCTCGGTCATCGCCAGGTCCAGGTCCCGGATGCCCGGGCCCTCGTCGGTGAAGCGCATCCGCAGCCCCGGAACGCCACCGTGCTCCAAAGGAGTGATCTCCGCATGCCCGCCGCCACCGTGCACCAGCGTGTTGCGGGCCAGTTCACTGGCCGCGGTCACCAGTTTGGTCTGCTGCACCAGGCCGAAGCCGAGCGCCGCCGCGGACTGCCGCACCTGCTGCCGGACGTAGGCCAGATCCCCGTCCGAGCCGATGGGCAGACGGGTCGAGCAGGCCTGGCCGGACGACGCCGGCATCACTTCTCCTCCGGTGACAGCAGTTCCATGGCGCGGTCGACATCGAGAGCGGTGGTCAGACCGGGCAGGGTCAGCCCCAGCTCTACCAGGGTGATCGCGACCGCCGGCCGCATACCGGCCAGCACCGTACGGGCGGCGAGCAGCCGCGCCGTCGACGCGATCTCCGCGAGCACCCGGCCGAGGAAGGAGTCCACGATGTCGACGCCGGAGATGTCGATCACCACACCGGTCACCCTGCTGGCGGCGATACGGCTGGAGATGTCGTGCTGGAGCTGTTCGGCCATGCCGTCGTGCAACTCGCCCTGCAGCGAGACGAGCAGTATGTCGCCCAGCGCCAGGACGGGCACCTGTACCTGACCGGAGAAGGGCTGGATCACCGCACGCCCGCCCCGGCGTCCGCGCGGGCGGAGACCTCGATGCCCTGCCGGCCGAGCGCGTAGGCGAGCGCGTCGGCCAGCGAGGACCGGGTGACGACCGTCCCGAGGTCGATGCCGAGCTGCACGATGGTCTGCGCGATCGCCGGCCGGATGCCGGAGACGATGCACTCCGCCCCCATCAGCCGCGCGGCGGCCACCGTCTTCATCAGGTGCTGCGCGACCAGCGAGTCCACGGTGGGCACCCCGGTGATGTCCAGGATCGCGTACCGGGCCCGCTGTTCGACGATCGCCTCCAGCAGGGACTCCATGACCACCTGGCTGCGCGCGCTGTCCAGGGTGCCGATCAGCGGCACGGCGACGGTGCCCTCCCACAACTGGATGACGGGCGTGGCCACTTCGAGCAGCTGCTGCCGCTGCCGGTGGATCAGGTCCTCACCCGCGTGCAGCGCCGTCTCCATCACCACCAGACGCAGCGTGCCCATGATCAGGGTCAGGGCGAGCTGCCCCTCCTGCGCCTCGGGTCCCGACGGATCGGAGAACTCCTCGCGCAGCAGATCGACCGCCGGGCCGCGCAGCGAGGCCACCTCGTCGGAGATCTGCCCCGGGGTGGAACCCGTACGGGCCCGGGTCGCGGCCATACGGCCGAGCTGCTCGCGCACCGTGCCGAAACCGGGGGCGTCGATGTCCTCGAACCGGCCGCTCATCGCCACGTCCGCGAGCGCGTCCAGCACGGCCTTGCACGCTTCGACCGCTTCGTCGCGGGAGACGGTGAACACCGAGCGGAACAAGGGAGCGTCCGCCCAGCGCTGCGCGATCTGCTCCTGACGCCGCTCCAGAAACGTGCTCACCACACGAGACGCCGACGCGGCCGCATCCTGCTCCGGCACGTGAATCCTCTCCCTTCCGCGCGGCCCGGCTCCGCTCCCGTCCGGCCGGTTGCGGGCCGATGGCCTCCGTACGACAGACAGCAGGGGCCGCCGCGAGTGGCGGAACCCCGGACGGCCCGGCGGCCGAGGCCGCCGGGCCGGTGTCGGAGGCCGTCTACCCGGGATCAGGAAGACCTCTCCGTACTGTTAGACACATCACTCGGGCGCGCGACGGATCAGATCGTCCCGCCGCCGCCCGGACCGCCCGTCGCGCCGCCGCCCGGACCGGCCGTCCCGCCGCGCCACGCCCCGGTCTCCCGGCCGCCGCGCTGCTCGATGAAGTCCTTGAACCGGTGCAGATCCCCGGAGACCCGTCGCTTGACGACACCGAGCTTGTCGCCGACCGTCTCGGCCAGCCCCTCGGGCTCGAACTCCATCTGCAGCATGACCTTCGTGGTGGAGTCGTCGATGCGGTGGAAGGTGACGACACCGGCCTGCTTCGCCTCGCCGTCCACGGTGGTCCAGGCGACCCGCTCGTCCGGCCGCTGCTCCGTGATCGTCGCGTCGAACTCCCGCCGTACCCCGGCGACGTTGGTCACCCAGTGGGTGAGGGTGTCGGTGCGCTGCTCGATGCGCTCCACCCCTCCATGAACTCCGGGAACGTCTCGAACTGGGTCCACTGGTTGTAGGCGGTGCGCACCGGGACGCCGACCCGCACGGACTCCTCGACCTGCGACATACAGGAACACCTCTCGTTCTCGTCGGCTGTACGAAGAGCGGGTTCCTGATCGACGCCAGGTCATGCACGCTATCCCGCGAACGGGTGACGTGGGGCAGGTGCCGAAGTCGCGGGCGGCGCCCGTCAGTCCCGGGCGGGCGCCGGGGCCTCCCGCGTTCCGGCGACCGGCTCGCGCGGCTCTCGTGACTCGCCGACGGTCCGCCGGCGGCGCAGCAGCAGGCGCCTCGCGGGCCGCTCCACCGCCTCGTACAGCACCCAGGACAGCGCCAGCGACACGGAGAAGGCGACCGCCGTCACCGCCAGGCCCGCGAGCAGACCGAAGTGCGGTTTCGTGCCCAGCAGTTGGGTGCCCGCGCGCAGGACCAGCAGGTGGATCATGTAGAAGGCGAAGGACAGCTCCCCGAGCCGCACCAGCCGCCGGCGCCGCCACAGCGACGGCAGGCCGTGCAGGTCGGCGACGGCCGCGGCCGGGATGAGCAGGGCGAACCCGGCGATGGTGCAGACGGTGGCCGAGTAGCCGGGTGTCACCTGGGGCACCAGGAAGTAGCCGATGACCGCCAGCGCCAGCGAGGCCTCCAGGCCGGGTCCGCGCCACCGGCCGAGCAGTACCAGCCGGGCCGCGACGGCGCCGAGCACGAACTCCGGGAGCCGGGCGGCGGGCATCGAGTACAGGGCCTGCTCCGTCCAGTGGTGGGCGTCAGCCCGGGCCAGGACGAGCACGGCCACCGCCGACAGCACGCCGAGCACCGTCGTGCCCCGGGCGCCCAGTCGGCGCAACAGCAGGAACAGCAGCGGGAAGGCCGCGTAGAAGAACGCCTCGCAGGCCAGCGACCAGCTCACCGGGTTCAGCGTCTGCCACCAGGGACGCCACCACGAGTGCACCAGCAGCAGGTTGGACAGTGCCTGTCCGGAGGTGGGTCTCGGCTGGTGGGGCAGTGCGTAGGCCATGAGCAGGGCGATGCCCAGGGTGACCAGGTGCACCGGGTAGACGCGCGCGATGCGCCGTCGCCAGAAGGCGGGTGCGCGGTCGTGGGGGCGCGCGGACCACGTCAGCACGAAACCGGACAGCACGAAGAAGAACGACACCCCCGTGGCGCCCGCCCCGAAACCCCACAGGACGATGCGGCCGGCCTCGCCGCCGAAGTAGCCGAAGTTGTTCACGTGCAGTCCGAAGACCAGCAGTGCCGCGACCCAGCGCAGCCCCGTGAGGGACGGCAGAGCGGGCCGGGCGGCGGGCGGGCCGGAACCGGCCCTGGTCTCGCCGGTTCGTGTGGGCGGCGTCCGGGTGGTCCGGGTCGTCGCCGTGGTCATCACATCACCTGCCGCAGGAGGGTTGCGTGGGGCATAAAGGGGAACGTTGCCCGTTCGCGCCTTTGCATTCACGTCGCGTTGCAAACATCACACTGCTGCCGAACGAATCGCCCCGGTGCATGCCACGGACGGCGCCACCCGGGCATCCTTACGAGTGAAAAGCCCGTGTCCCCGCAACGCTGCCCCCGTTGCCCGACGGCGGTGCCGCGGCCGGTGCGCCCGGCGCGTCGCGGCCGACCGTGACGGCGGTGAGCGACGGCGGGAGCGGGGCGGCCGCCTCGCCGGTTCCGCCGGCTGCGGATGCCGGCGCAGGAGCGGGCAGGGCCGGCGTTCGTTCCGTCGACGGGGGAGCGGCGGGCGGGCGAGCGGGTGCGGTGGGTGGGCGGCCGGGACGCGGCGGCCGGAATGCGTGGTCGGCACGCGGCGGTCGGTACCCGACGACGCGACGCACCGGTGCCCGGGGCTCATGGCGGCGGAGAGGGCAGGATTCGAACCTGCGTGGACCCCTCGCGGGGTCCGACCTCAAGCGTGCTCTCGGTCCCCGATCAACCACTCCGGGCACCTCTCCCTGTTTCCCGGCCCGGTCTCCCGCGCCGTTCACACGCATCACTCTGGCAGCGGCCGCTGACCGGTCCCTGACATCGCGCTGACGTCGATCACCCCGCGCTCACCCGTTCGGAGGACCCGTCGGCTCGGCGCGCCGTCCGGTGAGCGGTACGGCCACATGATGCGTTCACACGACGCCTCCGGCGATGCCGGGCGGAGCCACGCGCAGGCGAACGCCGGGTGTCGGCAGGAGTCCAGAATTGCATGCTTCGTTTTATTGAACCCTTCGTGTTTACAGGGGTAGGTTCGGCCCATGACCGCATCCGGTACTCCGACCACCGCCGAGGAGCTGCGCGGTGCCGGCCTGCGCGTGACGGCGGCCCGTGTCGCGCTGCTGGAGACAGTCCGGGACGGTGACCACCTCGGTGTCGAGGCGATCGCCTCCGGGGTCCGCGACCGCGTGGGCCACATTTCCCTGCAAGCCGTCTACGAGGCACTGCACGCGCTGACCGCGGCCGGCCTCGTGCGGCGGATCGAGCCGGCGGGCAGCGCCGCCCGGTTCGAAGGCCGCGTCGGCGACAACCACCACCACATCGTGTGCCGGTCGTGCGGTGCCCTCGCCGACGTCGACTGCGCGGTCGGCGACGCGCCCTGCCTGACCGCGTCCGACGACCGCGGCTTCTCGATCGACGAGGCCGAGGTCGTCTACTGGGGCACCTGCCCCGACTGTTCCACCGGCCGTATTTCCTGAGTTCCCGAGTTCCTGAGTTCCCGAGTTCCTGAGTTCCTGAGTTCCTGAGCACAGAGTTCCGTTCCGTTCGGAAGGATTGCCATGACTGAGAACCACGAAGCGATCGTCACAGACGCGACGTCGGAGGAGCCGAGCGGCGGCTGCCCCGTCGCGCACGGGCGAGCCCTGCACCCCACCCAGGGTGGTGGCAACCGTCAGTGGTGGCCGGAGCGGCTCAACCTGAAGATCCTTGCCAAGAACCCGGCCGTCGCCAACCCGCTGGGTGCCGACTTCGACTACGCCGCGGCGTTCAAGTCGCTGGACCTGCCCGCCGTGAAGCAGGACATCGCCGAGGTGCTCACCACCTCCCAGGACTGGTGGCCGGCCGACTTCGGCCACTACGGCCCTTCATCATCCGGATGGCCTGGCACAGCGCGGGCACCTACCGCATCAGCGACGGCCGCGGCGGCGCCGGCGCCGGCCAGCAGCGTTTCGCCCCGCTGAACAGCTGGCCCGACAACGCCAACCTGGACAAGGCCCGCCGGCTGCTGTGGCCGGTCAAGAAGAAGTACGGGCAGAGCCTGTCCTGGGCCGACCTGCTGGTCCTCGCCGGCAACGTCGCCCTGGAGTCCATGGGCTTCGAGACCTTCGGCTTCGCCGGCGGCCGCGAGGACGTGTGGGAGCCGGAGGAGGACGTCTACTGGGGTCCCGAGACCACCTGGCTCGACGACAAGCGCTACACCGGTGACCGCGAGCTGGAGAACCCGCTCGGCGCCGTCCAGATGGGCCTGATCTACGTCAACCCGGAGGGCCCCAACGGCAACCCGGACCCGATCGCCGCGGCCCGCGACATCCGTGAGACGTTCCGCCGCATGGCGATGAACGACGAGGAGACCGTCGCGCTGATCGCCGGCGGCCACACCTTCGGCAAGACCCACGGCGCCGGCCCCGCCGACCACGTCGGTCCCGACCCGGAGGCCGCGGGCTTCGAGGAGCAGGGCCTGGGCTGGCGGAGCACGTACGGCACCGGCAAGGGCGCCGACGCGATCACCTCGGGCCTCGAGGTCACCTGGACCACCACGCCCACCCGGTGGAGCAACGGCTTCTTCGACAACCTCTTCGGCTACGAGTGGGAGCTGACCGAGTCCCCGGCCGGCGCCAAGCAGTGGAAGCCGAAGGACGGCGCGGGCGAGGGCACCGTCCCGCACGCCCACGACTCCTCGAAGAAGATCGCCCCGTCGATGCTCACCACCGACCTGGCGCTGCGCCTCGACCCGATCTACGAGCCGATCTCCCGCCGCTTCCACGAGAACCCCCAGGAGTTCGCGGACGCCTTCGCCCGCGCCTGGTACAAGCTGACCCACCGCGACATGGGCCCGAAGTCGCTCTACCTCGGCCCGGAGGTCCCGGAGGAGACCCTGCTCTGGCAGGACCCGCTGCCGGAGCGCGAGGGCGAGCTGATCGACGACGCCGACATCGCGGCCCTCAAGACCAAGCTGCTCGACTCGGGCCTGACCGTCACCCAGCTCGTCACCACCGCCTGGGCGTCCGCCTCCACCTTCCGCGGCAGCGACAAGCGCGGCGGTGCCAACGGCGCCCGCATCCGCCTGGAGCCGCAGCGCGGCTGGGAGGTCAACCAGCCCGACCAGCTCGCGCTGGTGCTGCGCACCCTGGAGAGCGTCCAGCAGGAGTTCAACGCCTCCTCCGGCGCCAAGCGGGTCTCCCTCGCCGACCTCATCGTCCTCGGCGGTGCCGCCGCGGTGGAGAAGGCCGCGAAGGAGGGCGGCTTCCAGGTCGAGGTGCCCTTCACGCCGGGCCGGGTCGACGCCGGTGAGGAGCACACCGACGCCGAGTCCTTCGAGGCGCTGGAGCCGACCGCCGACGGCTTCCGCAACTACCTCGGCAAGGGCAACCGCCTGCCGGCCGAGTTCCTGCTGCTGGACCGGGCCAACCTGCTGACGCTGAGCGCTCCGGAGACGACCGTCCTGGTCGGCGGTCTGCGGGTGCTGGGCGTCGGCCCCGAGGGTTCCCAGCTCGGTGTCCTCACCACGACCCCGGCTCGCTGACGAACGACTTCTTCGTCAACCTGCTCGACCTGGGCACGACGTGGTCGGCGACCACCGAGGACCAGACCGCGTTCGAGGGCCGGGACGCCGCCACGGGTGAGGTGAAGTGGGCCGGCAGCCGCGCCGACTTGGTCTTCGGCTCGAACTCCGAGCTGCGCGCGCTGGCCGAGGTCTACGCGGGCGATGACGCGAAGGAGAAGTTCGTCAAGGACTTCGTCGCCGCCTGGGACAAGGTCATGAACCTCGACCGGTTCGACCTGGCCTGACCGGCCGACCGAGGGCGTCCGGCCCGGCCCGCACGGGCCTGGCCGGACGCCCTCGGCGTGCCTGGGTGCGGAGGGGGACCGGCCACGGGACCGGCGCCGGTACTGCGGTCGCGGCGGTCGGGGTGCACGATGGTGGGGTGGCGATCCGGATCCCGGTCCGGATCCTCCGGACGCCGAGCGGACCCGCGCGCTCCGGCACGTGGCCGCCGGCATGCGAGAGGAGGCGGCGGCCGATGACTCGGACACCTCCTACGACGGTGACTCGGAACCGGCTGTGGCGCTGGCGGCGCAACCCACTGCGCCGGCACAGCGACGTCGTCGAGGGCTGGGTCGTGCTCGCCACCTGGATCCTCGCTCTGCTGGGCGCCGTCATCGGCGGCTGGGCGGCGGCGCACTCCGTGGACTCGACACTGACCGCACGGCGGGCCGAGGTGCACGCCGTCTCCGCGGTCCTCACCGACGGCGCGGTGAAGACCCCGGCCGCCGGCAGCGGCTACGACGACGGCCGGGTCTGGGCCACGGCCCGCTGGACGGGCCCGGACGGCAAGGTGCACATGGGCCGGACGAAGGTCCTGCCCGGCGCTCCGGCCGGAACCCAGGTCACGGTGTGGACGGACCGCACGGGCCGGTCGGTGCCCGCACCGGCCTCCTCGGCCGAGGCCATGCTGCAGACGGTCCTCACCGGCGCCCTGGTCGCCCAGGTCACCGGCACGACGGTCTGGGCCGGCGGCTGGCTGGTCCGCAACGCCCAGGTGCGGCGCAGGCTGGCCGAATGGGACGAGGAGTGGAAGCGCGTCGGCCCCGAGTGGCGGAACTACAGCGGCGGCCGAGGCTGAGAGCCCGCCGCCGGTCCGCGAGCCTCACCTGTGCTCGCCCCGTCCGCCCGACCCACCTGCCCGCCGCCCGCCCGCGCCTCATCTCCGCAGCGCCTCGAACGCCTGCCGGGCGCCGATTCCGATCGCCAGGTCGATGTCCGGTGCCTGGGCCGCCCGTCGGTCCGCCCGGGTGAGCGCGGCCAGGGCCACCCGGGTCCCGGAGTCCGCTTCGACCACGCCGATCTCGTGCCGCAGATGCAGGAACGTGCCCGTCTTGCCGCTCAGCCGCAGGCTGTCGGCGCGCAGTTCGCTCGCCAGTCGCTGGGTGAAGACCTGGTGTCCCATCAGCCGCCGCAGTTCGGCCGTGGCCCCGGGCCGCGCCACCTCGTCGCGCCACACCCGCCCGAGCAGGCCGACCAGCGCCGAGGCGGTGCCGAGGTTGGCGTGTGCGGGGTCGAGCGTCTCGATGGTGTGCCGTCCCGCCCGCTCGTCGCGCACGGCCAGTTCCAGGGCGAGGGAGAAGTCGTTGCCCGCGGCACCCGCCGCGCACTCGTACATGTGGTTCATCCGGTGCCGTACCCGGATGCCGGAGCAGCCCCAGGCACGCAGCCGGGCGTCCACCTCGGCGACCGGCACCAGGTCGAACAGCGCGTCGGCGGCGGCGTTGTCACTGACCGAGAGCATCAGGAGGAGCAGGTCGGCGACGGCCACCGTGACCGGGTGGCGGAACGCCGCGATGCCGGTGGGGCCGACACTGGCGACGGCCGGGTCGACCGTCACCCGCTGGGCCGGATCCAGGTCGCCGCTCGCGATCAGGTCCAGCACGACCAGCGCGAACGGCACCTTCACCACGGACGCAAGGGGAACCGGCTCCTCGGTGTCGAAGCCGAGCTGCTCGCCGCTGTCGATGTCGCGGGCGAGGAACGAGCCGCGGACGCCGAGTGCCGCCCAGTCCCGGGCGATCTCCTCGGCGACGTCCAGAAGGGCGCCGTCACCGCGGAGCCGAGCCGGACGGTACGCCGTGTCCCCCGTCATCCGCGCGCCGCCAGCCGCGACGTGGCGTCCGTGGGCTCCGGCCCCCCGGCGCCGCGTACGGCGGCCCCGGCACCGGCCGCCGCCGCCAGCACCGCGCAGAGCCACTCCGGCACGTCGCCGCGGGGCTGACGCCGGGCGCCCAGTACGTCGTACCCCCGGTGCAGGGAGGCGTCGGCGAGCGGCGTCCAGCCGGCGCCGTGCCGCCGTGCGAAGGGTTCGTCGCACAGCAGCATCGCCCGCCCGGCCAGGGTCTCGGCCAGCGCCGTGGCCGCCGGCCCGGCCGGCCGCACCAGCCGCTCGGGCAGCCCGGCGCGGGCCGCGGCGCGGACCAGCCTGTCCCGCGCGTAGGGCACTTCGTCCTCCGTCAGAGTCAGCACCGGCAGAGGAACGGTCCGTTCCCCCGTGGCGGCGGCGCGGCGCGGCCGCAGGTCCTCGAGATGGACCGGACGCCCCCGCGGGGCGCGCGGCGGCCGCTCCGTGCCGAGGGGCGGCGCGCCCGCCAGGCCCAGCGGCACCCGGTAGGCGGCGTGTTCGGGCGGGACGCGCAGCAGCGCGTACGCGAGCGAGCCGTCCGCCAGCCGGACCGCCCGCTCCTGGGGCGGCAGTTCGCGCACCGCGAGGGTGATGCCGCGTTCCGCCGCCGCGCGGATCACCCGTGCCAGTGCCGCCGGCGCACGGTCGGCGGGCACCCCGACGGCCTGTGCCTGGGCCCGCCGGGCGGTCCTGGCGGCCTGTTCGAGGCGCTGGGCGCGGTCCAGGACGTCCTGCGCGTACGGGAGCAGCAGCAGGCCCAGCTCCGTCGTGGCGACCTGCCGCCGGGAACGGTCGAACAGCAGGCCGCCGAAGTGGGCCTCCAGCGTCTTGATACGGCGGCTGAGAAGCGGCTGGGCGATCCCGAGCCGGTCGGCGGCGCGCGAGAAGCTCGCCTCGTCCGCGGTGGCGGCATACGCCTCGAGGTGTGCGAGCAGATCCATCCAGCAGTCATATCAATTGGGTATGGGACCTTCAAAGTTCACTCTTGGACATGGGTGGGGTCCTGCTGTTTCGCTGTCCCGGTCGACGAAGATCCACCGAGCCGACGCCCGATCACCGACGACCCGGGAGAACTCCGCACATGACCAGTGCCAGCCCGATGCCGCGCCGCCGCCTGTTCAAGGCCGGTGTCGCCCTCACCACCGCCGCCGCGATGGCCCCAGCCCTGACCTCCACTCCCGCCACGGCGGCCCCGGGCGCCCGGCCGGACGAACTCCGGGCCCGTTTCGCCGATCTGGAGCGGCGCTACGGCGCGCGAATCGGCGTCCACGCCCGGAACGCGCGCACCGGCCGCACCGTGGCGTACCGGGCGGGGGAGACGTTCGCGATGTGCTCCACGTTCAAGCCCTTCGCCGCCGCGGCCGTGCTGCGCGACCACGGAGACTGCGCGCCGCTGGACAAGGTGATCCACTACCCGCCGCGCGACATCCTCGCCAACTCGCCGCGGACGGAGGCCCATTTGGCCACGGGGATGACGGTGGGCGACCTGTGTGCCGCCGCGATCCAGTACAGCGACAACACCGCCGGGAACCTGCTGCTGCGTCAGCTCGGCGGTCCGGAGGGGCTCACCCGGTTCTTCCGGTCGCTCGGTGACCCGGTGAGCCGCCTCGACCGCTGGGAGACCGACCTCAACACCGCCGTCCCCGGCGATCCGCGCGACACCACCACGCCCGAAGCCCTCGGTGCCGCCTTCCAGCGGCTGACCCTGGGGCGGGCCCTGTCCCGTGCCGACCGCGAGCGGCTCGTCACCTGGCTGAAGGGCAACACCACCAGCGGCGAGCGGTTCGGCGCCGGACTGCCACAGGACTGGGTCCTCGCGGACAAGACGGGTACCGGCGACTACGCGACCGCCAACGACATCGGCGTCGCCTGGACCACCCGGGGGACGCCCCTGCTGCTCACCGTGCTGTCCACGAAGGACACCAAGGACGCGCCCGTCGACAACCGGCTGATCCGCGACGCGGCCGCCGTGCTGGCCGAGGCCCTCGCGCCCGGCGAGTAGGGCCGATCGTGCCGCTCCGCTCTCCGGGCGGACCTACGGCGGCACCTCGTACTCCGGGGCCCTCGGCTGGTCCCTCGCCCCGGACAGGAGCCTCGTAGGCAGCGGGGCGCCGTGACCCGGCGGCCCGCCCCGGGCGGTTCGGCCGCGATTTTCCACTACCGCAAGTAACGTGATGATCTTCTCCGCAGTTGTACCAGTCAGTCAATTTTGCACGTCCGAGGGGCGTGCTCTGCCCGGAGAAGTCCATGTCCTCTGAAGTCTTCGAGAACGCGCGCCTCACGTACGAGCACCACATGCGGACCTGCCGCCAGTGCCATGCGGACACCGTGCCCTGCGCGGTGTCCAAGCACCTGCTGCGGATCTGCAACAACGCTCGCCGGGAGCTGCTGCGCACGGGCGGACGGGCCGCCCAGGCCTGAACCCGCCACCCGGCTACAGCGGGGGCTCCTCGGCGAGTTCCAGCAGGGAGCGGGCGCTCTCGGCCGTCAGGGGGGAGGACTCGGCCGCGGCCGGGAACAGGCCGCCCCAGGCGCGGGCCCGCCCCAGGGCGCTCAGCCGCCAGGCGAGACGTGCCGCGCGCCGGAGCTCCGCGGCCGTGCGGCCGGCTCCCGTCCACGGCTCCAGATAGGCGTCGAGCAGGCGCGGCAGCACGTCCGGCCCGTACCGTTCGCAGGTCTTGCGAGCCGGTACCCGCAGGCTGCAGAACGGGTGCGAAACGGCCGCGTCACCCCAGTCGAAGAAGGTGAACCGGCCCGGCTCCGGGTTGAACAACTGCCCGTCGTGCAGGTCCACATGGTCCAGCGAGTCGGGCACGCCGAGGGCCGCGAGCTCGGCGCACCACTCCACCACCCGGGGTCTCAGTCCCGCCAGCCGGGCGCGTTCGTCCGGCCCCAGCGCCGGACTGCCGGCGACCAGCTCGTCGTAGGCGTGGGGCAGTTCGGTGGTGCGGACGCTCGGTACACCCAGCAGTTCGAGTTCCCGCGTGTGCGGGACGAGCGCGCGCTGCATGGCCGCGTACTGGCGCAGCAGCGCCTCCCACGCCTCCGGCCCGACGGGCTCCCGTTCGAGCACGTCCCGGAAGAGGGCGCCCCCGTCGGGCAGCAGCGACCAGCCGCGGCCGGTGTCGACCGCCAGCGGCGCCAGGACGTCCCGCGGCACCCATCGCGCGAGCGCGGCGGTGAGCGCGCCCTCGAAGCCACTGGCCGGCGGATTCGCCTTGAACCAGACCGTCCTCCGCTCCGCGGCGGCCTTCCGGTCCGTCACGGGCACCCGCGCCAGCACGGACCACGGGCGGAGCCGCACCCGCAGCGCGCCGGACATCCGCAGCCCGTTGGCGGTGAGTCCGTCCTCCAGCCAGCGGAGAGCCGCGGACCGCCAGCTCTCCTGCTCCCAGGGGGTCACCACGTCCGGGTAGGCGCCCCGGTCCACGGTCGGTGACGCAAGATCTCGCATCCGGCCATCCCAGCACGGAGCATGCCGTCCGGCCAGCGATTTTCCATGTCACGAGCGGCGGAGAGGGCAGGATTCGAACCTGCGTGGACCCCTCGCGGGGTCCGACCTCGAGCGTGCTCTCGGTCCCCGATCAACCACTCCGGGCACCTCTCCCAGTTCCCGGCCCGGTCTCCCGCGCCGTTCACACGCATCACTGTGGCAGCGGCCGCTGACCGCGCCCTGACGCCCCGCTGACACCCGCGTCGGCGCGCCCTTGACCGCCGTTTCCGCGCCGCTGCGGGGCGGCCACCGGGCAGCTCCGGCGCCCCGCCCACGTCCCGCTCAGCGCACCGGGAAGCCGAAGGAGTAGCCCTGCTGCTTCAGCCAGGGCAGTACGGTCCGCAGGGCGGCCACCGTCTGCGAGCGGTCACCGCCGGCGTCGTGGAAGAGCAGGGTGGGGCCGTTGGGGAGCTCCCGCTGGACGGTCGCGACGATGGCCTCGGTGCCGGGCCGCTCGAAGTCCTTGGAGTCGACGTTCCAGCCGAGCGGCCGCATGCCGTGGGAGGCCGCGAGATGCCGGCTGTAGGGGGTGAAGGCGCCGCCGGGGGCGCGGTAGTACATGGGGCGCACCCCGCCGGACGCCTTGGTGATCTGGCGTTCGGCGGTGAGGATCTGCTCCGACTGGTAGGACTGCGGCTTCTTGTCCATGGTGGTGTCGTGCGACACCGTGTGGTCGCACAGCCGGTGCCCGGCCGCCACCACCTGCTTGACGAGGTCGGGGTGGGCCTCGGCCTGGGGACCGACCATGCAGAAGGTCGCCTTCACACCGTTGTCCCGCAGCACCCGGAGCACCTGCGGGGTCCATGCGGGGTCCGGGCCGTCGTCGATGGTGATGTTGACGGCGTGGTCGCCGCCGTCGGAGGCGTGCACGATACCGGCGGACACGGGGGCCGCCTTCGGGGCGGCGGGCTTCGCCGCGGCCTGGTTCCCGCCCGCGGGACCCGCCTGCGCGGTCCACACCGAGGTCGCGGCCGCCACCGCCGTCACCCCGACCGCCGCCGCGACCACCCGGCCGTACCATCCCCGCCCGCCGTGCCGTGCCATGTCCCGCCCCGTTCCTGCCGTGTTGGTGTCCCCGTGCACCTGACAGGACGGGCGGGAACGGTCCGGGGATCCCGCTGTTACCGATCAAGGACAATTCCGGGGTGCTTCCGGGACAACGAAGCGAGGCCCGGGACGGGAACGGCCCTCGGCCGCCCTGGTCACCCGGCCGGTCCGCCGCCGGGTCACCCGGCCGGTCCGGTCCAGCGGCCGGGCCCGTGACTCCGTCAGACCGTGGCCGGGCGGCGCGCGTACACCTCGATCTCGATCTTCATGCGGGGGTCCGCGAGACCGCACACGAGCATCGTCGCGGCCGGCCTGATCTCGCCGAAGCGGCGGCGCAGCACCGGCCAGCAGGGCTCGAAGTCGGCGCGCTCGGGCAGGAGATAGCGCACCCGCACCACGTCGGGGAAGCCGCAGCCGGCCTCGGCGAGCGCGGCCCCGATGTTCCGCAGGCACTGCTCGGCCTGCTCCACCACGTCGTCGGAGATGGTCATCGTGGCGTAGTCGAACCCGGTCGTCCCGGACACATGCACCTGGTCGCCGTCCACCACGGCGCGGGCGTACCCGATCTGCTCCTCGAAGGCGGAACCGCCGAGGATCGCGCGTCGCATCGTCATGCGCCGCACGCTAGGCGGCCCGCACGGATCCGTCCAACACCGGCCCCGGGCAACGGGATCGCGGTCAGCGGCCGTAGCGGCGCTCCCGGGCGGCGTACGAACGCAGGGCGCGCAGCAGGTCGATCTGACGGAAGGCGGGCCACAGGACGTCGACGAAGTGCACCTCCGCGTAGGCGGACTGCCACAGCAGGAAGCCGGACAGCCGCTGTTCGCCCGAGGTCCGGATGATGAAGTCGGTGTCGTCACCGGCCGGCGAGTACAGGTTGTCGCTGATGTGCTCCAGGTCGAACTCCGCCGCCAGGTCCCGCGGATCGCCACCCGCCCCGATGTGCTTGTCGAAGGCCGCCCTCACGGCGTCGACGATCTCCCGGCGGCCGCCGTAGCCCACGGCTACGTCGACCTTGAGCCCGCCCCGGCCGGCGGTGCCCGCCGCGGCCTCCTTCAGGACACGGGCGGTGTTCCCGGGCAGCAGGTCCAGCGCGCCGATGATCTCGATCTCGCCGGGCTCCCCGGGAGCGCAGACCCGCTGGACGGTCTCCTCGATTATGGCGAGCAGGGGCCCGAGTTCGTCGGCCGGCCGGTGGAGGTTGTCGTCGGACAGCATCCACAGCGTGACGTGCCTGATCCCGGCGTCGGTGCACCAGTGCAGGAAGTCCGTGACCTTGGCGCCGCCGACGCGGTAGCCCTCGCGGACGTCGCTGTGGCCCGCGCCCCGGGCCCAGCGCCGGTTGCCGTCCAGCATGATCGCCACGTGCCGCGGCCGCGGCAGGCCCTCCAGCTTGCGGTTCAGACGCCGTACGTAGACCGCTTCCAACGCCGCACGCAAGGCCTTCATCGCCACACCGACATCCTTTCTCCGAGCCGTGTTGGAGGGCGCAACGATAGTCCCACGTCCGCCGCGGGGACATGCGGAGCCCCGTCGTCCGCGGTGCCGGGAGCCGCTACGCTGCGGGCGTGACCGGTCGACCGATGAGCCGCCGCGGGCTGCTGCGGGCCGCGGGCCTCGCTCCGGCCGCCGTCGCCGCGGCCGGCTGCTCCGGGGACACCGGGCCCGGGCCGCGGCTCAGGCTCGCGACGGGAGCGCCGGGTGGGCCGTACCACGCCTTCGGCCGGGCACTCGCCGCCGAGGCCGCCCGCGGCGACACCCCGCTGCGCATCAGCGCGCTCAGCACCTCGGCGAGCGTCCACAACCTGCGCATGCTGGCGGACGGTTCCGCCGACCTCGGCCTCGCCATGGCCGACGCGGCCGAGGACGCCGTCCGCGGCCGGGCACCGTTCGCGCGCCCGACGGGGGTGACCGCCCTCGCCCGTGTCTACGTCAACTACGCGCACCTCGTCGTGCCGGCCCGCGGCCCCGTACGGTCGGTGCGGGACCTGGCCGGGCGTACCGTCGCCACCGGCGCGGCGGGGTCCGGCGGGCAGGTGCTGGCCGGCCGGCTGCTGCGGGTCGCGGGACTGACCGGTGCGCGGTCGGTGCGGCAGCGGCGGTTCGGACTCACCGCCTCGCTGGAGGCCCTGCGCACGGGCACGGTCGACGCCCTGGTCTGGGCCGGCGGCGTCCCGACCCCGGCCCTCGCCGCCCTGGCCCGCGAACTGCCCCTGCGTTTCCTGCCGCTGGAGTCCGCCGCCGGGACCCTGCGCGACACCTACGGCCCCGTCTACACCACCGTCACCCTCCCGGCGGGTGTGTACGGGCTCACCGCACCCATCGCCACCATCGGCGTGGGCAACTACCTGCTGGCGCGCCCCAGGTGCCCCCACGGGCCGCCGAGGACGTGCTCCGCGTGGTGTTCGACCGGTGGCGGGTGCTGCTGCGGGAGGTGACCGCGGGAGCCCGGCTCGAACCCCGGTTCGCCGTCGCCACGGGTGACGTGCCCCTGCATCCGGGGGCGGTGGCCTACTACCGGTCGGTCTACGGCTGATGCGGGAGCGCGGGCCGCCGGGTTCAGACGGACGGCAGCCGCAACTCCACCACCAGGCCGTGCGGATGGTTCCGGGCCGTACCGAGCCGGCCGCCGCTGAGCCGGGCGATCTCGTCCGCGATGGCCAGTCCGAGGCCGCTGCCGGGCACGTTCTGGTGCTCGGGAGCCCGCGCGAACCGCCGGGTGAGCACGGGAAGCCGGTCGTCCGGTACGCCCGGCCCGTCGTCGGTGACGCGGACGACCGTCTCGCCGTCCGCGACCGTGGTCGCCACCACGACGGCCCCGCCGGACGGGACGAACTTCACCGCGTTGTCCAGCGCGGCGTCCAGGATCCGGCCCACCGCGTCCGCCACCGCGCGCGCCCGCGGCCCCTCCGGTGCGCACGTGGCGCTCAGCGTCAGCCCCGAGGCCTCGAAGACCGGCTGCCACGCGGCCACCCGCTCGCGCACCGCTCGCGACACGTCCTGCTCCGTCCGCCGCGCCGCACCGGACTCCACCCGCGCCAACGCGAGCAGCCCGTCCAGGAGTTCCTCCAGGCGCTCCGCCTCGTCCAGGGCGCGCGCGTGCTCCTTCCGGCCGGGGCCCGGCACCAGATGCGGCTCGACGTTCTCCAGTTGCAGGACCAGCGCCGCCAGCGGGTTGCGCAGCTGGTGCGAGGCGTCCGCGACGAAGGCGCGCTGCCGCCCCAGGGAGTCGGCGACCGCCTCCGCCATGGCGTTGAAGTGCTCCCGCAGGCTGCGCAGTTCGGGCGGGCCGGTGTGGGAGCCGGCCCGCGTCTGCAGACTGCCGGAGGCGAACCCCGCGACGGCCCGGTCGAGATCACGCACCGGGCGCATCAGCCAGCGCGTGATTCCGGCCGCGACCAGCGCGGCGGCCGCGAAGGCGGTGAGCGCACCGCAGGCGATGAGCGCCCAGCGCACGGTCACGTCCCGCCGGGCGGCCGCCGTCGGCACGGCCAGCAGCACCGCCCCGCTGACCCGCTCGTCCCGCCCCACCGGCTCGGCCAGCACCGCCCGGTGCGGGCCCCAGGGCCGCACGGTGGGCAGCCGCTCGGTGGACCGGCCGGTCAGCGCCCGGTCCAGGACCTCCTCCGCGGAGGACGCCGGGACTCCCGTCCCCGCCCGTGCCAGGGTCCGCCCCGCGGAGTCCACCACGGTCACCGAGGCGCCGTACAGGCCGGCGTACCGGCGGATCTCGGTGGACAGCTCGGCGCGGTCGGCCGCGGTCCGCGCCCGGTCGGCGAGGTCGGCGAACCGTGCCGCGTCGGAGCGCCGTTGCAGCAGCAGATGCTCCGTGCGCCCGCTCGCGTAGGAGCCGGCCAGCGGCACCGACAGCAGCAGCGTCGCGGCCCCCATGAGGACCATCAGGACGGCGAGCAGCCGGCGCCTCACCGGCCCTCCGGCCCCGCCGCCGGACCATCCGGCGCCCCCAGCCGGTACCCGAAACCCCGCACCGTGCGCACCAGCGCGGCCCGGCCCGTCTTCGCGCGGATGCCCGCCACATGGACGTCCAGCGAGCGGGAGGCGGCGAGGAAGGCGTCGCCCCAGACCCGGTCCAGGATCTCCTCCCGCGAGTGCGCCTCGTCGGGCCGCGCCGCGAGGACGGCGAGCACGTCGAACTCCCGCCGGGTGAGCCGTACTTCCGCGCCCTCGACGGTGACCGTACGGCCCGCGACGTCGATCTCCACGTCCCCGGCGCGCACGGGACGCCCCCCGGTGCCGGCGCGGGACGGCGCCGCCCCGGTACGGCGGCGCACGGTGTCGATCCGGGCCATCAGCTCGTTCATCCGGAACGGCTTGACCACGTAGTCGTCGGCGCCGGCCCGCAGCCCCTGCACGATGTCGCGTTCCTCGCAGCGGGCCGTCACCACGATCAGCGGGGCGTCGCAGACCGTGCGCAGCCGGCGCAGCAGTTCCAGCCCGTCCAGGTCGGGCAGCCCGAGGTCGAGCAGGACGAACTGGGCCTCGTGGACGTGCCGCAGGGCGTCCAGGGCGCGGGCGGCCCGGCGCACGGTGTGCCCGCGCTGGGTGAGGGCCGTGGCCAGCGCCTGGGCCATCCGGTCGTCGTCCTCGACGAGCAGCGCGTGCATGGGGAGTCCTCGTGCCGTGGTGACCTGGGCGGCAGCTTACGCAGACGGCGCGGCCCAGGTCACCACCCAGGTCACCATCCCCGTCAGCGGACGGCCCGCGCCCGGGCCGGACCGGGGCCGGTGTCCGCCTCCGTGGCCGCCTCGGCCCGGCTGAGCGCGGCGTCCCGGGTGTCCGGCATCAGGACGTAGGTGACCAGCGAGACCAGCGCACAGCCCGACACGTACCAGAAGAACAGCTTCTCGTGACCGGCGTCCTTGAACCACAGGGCCACGTACTCGGCCGTGCCGCCGAACAGCGCGTTGGCGATCGCGTACGGCAGCGCCACCCCGAGGGCCCGTACCCGGGTGGGGAACAGCTCCGCCTTCACCGCCGCGTTGATCGAGGTGTAGCCGGTGACGATCACCAGGGCCAGCAGGGACAGACCCAGCGCCGGCCAGTAGGACGACGCCGAACCCAGCGCGGTCATGATGGGGTACGTGCCCACCGTGCAGCCCACCGCGAAGGTGATCAGCAGCGGTCGCCGCCCGATCCGGTCGGACAGCGCCCCGGCGAGCGGCTGGAGCAGCGCGAAGACGGTGAGCGCGGTGAAACTCACCAGCGTGGCCGTGGACTTGGCCATGCCGGCGCTGCCGATCAGGTACTTGGTGAGATACGTGGTGTACGTGTAGTACGCCACCGTGCCGCCCAGCGTGAGCGCCATGACGAGCCCGGCCTGGCGGCGGTGCCGCCACAGCGCGGCGAGCGTGCCGCGCGCGCTGTCCGGGCCCGCGTCCGCGCCGGACTCCTCGGTGAAGGCCTCCGTCTCCGTCAGCCGCCGCCGCAGCCAGTACACCACCACGGAGAACAGCGCACCGAGCACGAACGGGACGCGCCAGCCCCAGCTCTCCAGCTGACCGGTGGTCAGCGTGTGCTGCAGCGTGATCAGCACGGCCAGCCCGAGGAGCTGACCGCAGGTCATCGACACGTACTGGAAGGAGGAACCGAGGCCGCGCCGGTTCCGGGCCGACACCTCGGTCAGATACGTGGCGCTGGCGGCGTACTCGCCGCCGATGCTCAGCCCCTGCAGCAGCCGTGCCAGCAGCAGTACCAGGGCGCCGAGATAGCCCGACCGGCCGTAGGTGGGCGCGAGGGCGATGAGCAGGGCGGCCACCGACATCAGGGTGACGGTGAGGGTGAGCGCGCTCTTGCGGCCGTGCCGGTCCGCCGCCCGCCCGAGGATCCACCCGCCGACCGGGCGCATCAGGAAGCCGACGGCGAAGATGCCGGCCGTGTTCAGCAGTTTGGTGGTCTGGTTGTCGCCGGGGAAGAACGAGTCGGCGAAGTAGATCGCGAAGCTCGCGTAGACGAACCAGTCGTACCACTCCACGAGGTTGCCCAGGGACCCGCCGACGAGGGCGAGGCGGCGGCTGCCGGGGGAGTGGCCCGGTGGCGTCGCGGGCGGGGCGGCGGAGGATGACATGGCGGCTCCAGGTGGGGAATTGCCGTGGGAACCGGGGAACGGGGCGGCTGCCCCCGGGACCTGAACGCGCCCGAGCATGCGGGTGCCCGCCGCCACCGGACAAGCACCGGCGCGCAGATCTAACGTGCCGCTAAGAAAGCCGCACGGGCTCGGACCGGGAGCGCCGGGCCGGCCGGCGGGAAGCGGGCGCCGCCCGGCCCCCGCCGGCCGGCGGATCACAGGGTCAGGTAGAGCCGCGTGCCCCGGGGCCGGAAGCCGACCCGTTCGAACACGCGGCGGGAGCCCTCGCCCGAGTACTCCAGCCACACGGACGACGTGCCGCGGCTGAACGTGGCCTCGGCCAGGGCGGCGGTGACGGCACGCACAAGCCCCGGCCGCCGGTCCGGGGCCTGCTCACAGCCGGACCACGATCAGGGCGATGTCGTCGCGGCCGCCGCCGGCCACACCGAGCTTGGTCAGCAGCGTGTCGGCGAGCCGCTCGGCGTCCAGGCTGCCGCACTCCGCCAGAGCGCGCGTCAGCCGGTCGAGACCGACATCGATGTCCTCCTTGCGGCGTTCGATGAGCCCGTCGGTGTACAGCACCAGGGTGTCGCCCGGCGCGTACGGGATGCTGGCCTGGGGCCGCGGCACATGCATGGGCCGGGCGCCCAGAGGCGGGTCGGTGGCCCGGTCCAGCAGCTCCATGCGGCCGTCCGGGTGGGCCAGCACCGGCGGCGGGTGGCCGGCGCAGCTGTAGGTGATGAGGTGGCTGCGCCGGTCGACGATCGCCTTGACCGCCGTGGTGCCCAGGGCTCCCTCGATCGAGCGGGCGTACAGCCCCAGGACCTCCAGCGCCTGCGCTGGCCGCTCCAGGGCCCGGATGGCAGCCGACAGGGCGCTGCGCAGCATGCCCATCACCGCGGCGGCCTCCAGACCGTGCCCGATGACGTCGCCGACCGCCAGGGCGAGCTGGTCCGGCGGGATGTCGACCACGTCGTACCAGTCGCCGCACACGTTCAGCGAGCCGATCGCGGGCAGGTAGCGCACCGCCACGTCGTGCGGATGGTGGGCCAGGTCGGGGGCGTGCAGCATGGCCTCCTGCAGCGTGACCGCGACCTCCCGTTCCCTGGTGTTGGCCTGCCGCAGCTCCTCGTTCAGCCGTTGCAGCTCCCGCGCCCGGGCGTACAGCTCCGCCTCCAGCGTCTGGGCGGCCCCAGCCGCTTGCCGACCCGGACCCCGGTGGGGTTGCCGGCCTGGTGGGCCTTGACGAACGCGGTCACGTCCTCGACCCGGTGGATGATCCACGCGACCTGCCCGTCCGCCCCCATGACCGGCGTGTTCACCGGGGACCACCAGCGCTCCTCGAACTCTCCGGGCCGGAGCACGACGGGGATGTCGTACTTCTGCAGCGCCATCGTGTCCTGCTTGCGGGTGGACAGGACCCGGTGCAGGGAGGCGTTGAGGTTCCGCGTCCCGTCCGCCTCCGGGTCGTTCGGGTTGTCCGGGAACGCCTGGAAGACGTGCTGCCCGATCAGGTCGTCGCGGGTCCGCCCGGTCGCCTCCAGATAGGCCCGGTTGACGTCCACGATCACCAGGTCCGGCCTCAGGACGAGGTACGGGCTAGGGGTGGCGGCGAACAGCGCCGCGTGATCGACCTCGGCCGGCATCCTCCGCTCCCTGTTCCACTGGTGGCCTGCACACCCAGGCTGCACCAGGCGGACGCCTCCCGCTCTCCCAGCGGCCCCGGGGCACGTCGGCAGGCCGGCGTGCGACCGGGGCACGGACCGGGTCCGGTCCGTGCCCCGGTCGCACGGTGCGGGAGCCCTCGTCCCGGGAGCGTCAGACGGCGGGCCGGACGGCCTCCGCCTCGGCCGGTGCCGCGGTGTGGGCCCGGCCCGGCAGGGTGAGCACGGCCAGGAAGCCGAGGACCGCCACGGCGGCGAAGAAGTAGAAGCCCCACGGGTGACCGACCCCGGAGGCGACCAGGGCGCCGGTGATCGACGGGCCGACGATCGACCCGATGCGGCCGATGCCGGAGGCCGAGCCGAGCGCGGTGCCGCGCACGGCGGCCGGGTAGAAGTTGGTCACGTAGGCGTAGACGAGCACCTGCGCCGAGAAGACGAACACACCCGTCAGGAAGACCACGGTGTCGAGCAGCAGGTCGCTGTCCATCCGGATGCTCAGGCAGGCCAGCATCACCACCGAGACCGCGAACCAGCCCAGCGTGACCGGCTTGATGCCCCGCCGGTCGGCGACGAAGCCGCCCAGCACCAGCCCGGCCACACCGCCGGCGTTGAGGATCAGGAGCTGGGTGACGGCCGTGGGGACGGGGTAGCCGGCCTCGTTCATCAGCTTGGGCAGCCAGGTGTTGAGGCCGTAGACCAGCAGCAGGCCCATGAAGGAGGCGACCCAGATGCCGATGCCCGCCCGCAGGTAGGCCGGCTTGAGGAGCTCGGTGAACGGCACGCGCTGGACCCCGGTCTCCTTCCGGGCCCGTACGAACGCCTCCGACTCCGGCAGCCGGAACCACTGGACGGCCGCGACGACGAGCCCGGCCGCGCCGAGGACGTAGAAGAGCACCTCCCAGTCGTCGGTCACCCGCAGGGCCAGCAGCGAGGTGATCACGGCACCGGTGTGGTAGCCGGTCATCGTCAGGGTGCTGGCGCGTGCCCGGCGCCGGGCGGGCATGTGCTCGGCCATCATGGTGAGCGACACGGGCATGCAGGCGCCGAGGCCGACACCGGCGATCAGCCGCAGCACGGCGAACATCGCCACGGAGGAGGCGAGCGGCACCAGCAGGGTGAAGACGGAGAACAGCACCACCGACCCGATGAGCAGCAGGCGCCGCCCGAGCCGGTCGGCGAGCGGACCGACCAGGACCGCGCCGACGGCCACACCGGCCAGCGAGAGCGTGGCGATGGTGGTGGCGTCCCCTGCGGTGATGCCGAGGTGCCTGGTCTTGATCAGGGTCGGGATGATCGCGCCGAGGACGACGAGGTCGTACCCCTCGAGCAGGACGGTGATCCAGCACAGGACCACCGTCCAGAGGCTGCGGCCGGCGGCGCCGGTGCCCGCGGAGGTGTGGGACGCGTCGGACGCGTCGGAAGAGACGACGGATGCCATGGTGACATTCCCCCAGAGCGGCTACGGGAGACGGAGGTGGGTGAGCGGGAGCCGGAGCGGCCGCGCGGCGAGCCGGAGGGGTCGCGCGCGGGTCCGGCGGAACGGGAACGCGGGGATCAGAACGGGTAGTCGGCGATGTCCGGCCGGACGGTGACCCACTGGGTCTCGGTGAAGGCCTCGACGTTGGCGGCGGCTCCGCCGAACCGGGACCCGGTGCCGGACGCCTTGACCCCGCCGAACGGGGCGTGCGGCTCGTCGGCGACGGTCTGCTCGTTGATGTGGATCTTGCCGGAGTCGATCCGGTCGGCCAGCTTCATCGCGGCGCCGACGTCCCCGAGGACGCCGACGGACAGCCCGTACTCGCAGTCGTCGACGAGCCGCGCGGCCTCCTCCGGCGTGGAGAAGCCGATGACGGGCGCCACGGGACCGAAGATCTCCTCCCGCCAGGCCGGCATGTCGGGGTGAGGCCGGTGAGCACGGTGGCCCGGTACCCGGCGCCCACGATCTCGCCGCCCGCGGCCAGCTCGGCGCCCGCCGCGACGCTGTCGGTGACGATGCGGTGCACCCGTTCGAGCTGCCGCCGGTCGATGATCGGGCCCAGCGCCACGTCCTCCCGGGCCGGGTCGCCCACCGGCAGTGCCTGCGCCTTCGCGGCGAGCACCGCCGAGTACTCCTCGAGCAGCGACTCGTGCACGATGTGGCGGCCGGTCGTCATGCAGATCTGCCCCTGGTGCAGATACGAGCCGAACGCGCCGGCGGAGGCCGCCTTGCGCACGTCGGCGCCGGGCAGCACCACCAGGGCGTTGTTCCCGCCGAGTTCGAGGTGGGTCCGCTTGAGCAGCCGGCCCGCCCGTTCACCGATCGCCCGGCCGACCCGGGTGGAGCCGGTGAAGGAGACGACCCGCACCTCGGGCGCCTCGACGACCGCCTCGCCGACCGGGCCGTCGCCGGGCAGCAGGTGCAGCAGACCGGAGGGCAGCCCGGCCTCCTCGAAGACACGGGCTATGACGACACCGCCGCTGACCGCGGTGCGCGGGTCCGGCTTCAGCAGTACCGCGTTGCCCAGCGCCAGCGCGGGCGCCACCGAGCGCAGGCCGAGGACGAGAGGGAAGTTGAACGGCGAGATCACACTGACCACCCCGGCCGGGCGGCGCCGGGCGAACGACCAGCGGGCCTCCTCCGAGGCCAGCACCTCGCCCTGCGGATGCGTCGGCAGCGCCGCGCACTCGAAGCACTCGCCCTGGGCGAGCCCCACCTCGAAGGCCGCCTTGGACCGTACCGAGCCGGCCTCCCGCACCAGCCAGTCCTCGATCTCGGCGGCGTGCTCGGTGAACAGCTCGCCCGCGCGGCGCAGCACGGCCGCCCGTTCCGCCGCGGGGGTCGCCGCCCAGGTCCGCTGGGCCTCGGCGGCGCGGGCCGCGGCCCGGCGGGCGTCCTCGGCCGTGGCCAGGCCCACGGTGCCGAGCCGGTCGCCGGTCGCGGGCTCGGTCACCGGCTGGTCGAGTGAGGCGTCCCGCCAGCCGTCGCTGAGGAACTTCCTGCCCCAGACGGCGCTGTCCAGGAGTGTCATCGGTTTCCCTTCCGCCCCCGTCGGGGGGCGAGTTGTCTGAGAGGGGCTCGGGCGGGAAGGGCGGTCAGGACGGCGTGGTGAGCTCCGTGTCGACCTGGACCAGCCGGGGGCCGTCAGGACGCTCGGCCAGCACGGCCCGCAGTTCGTCCACCCCGCCGACGTGGCGGGCGGGCACCCCGTAGCCCTCCGCGATACGGGTGAAGTCCAGGCCCGGGATGTCCAGTCCCGGCGCGTCCGGCACGCCGAGGAGCCCGCTGAACCAGCGCAGCGCCCCGTACGTCCCGTTGCGCAGCAGCACCACGGTGAGCGGGACCCGGTGCCGCGCGGCGGTCCACAGCGCGGTGACGCCGTAGTTGGCCGAGCCGTCCCCGATCACACCGACGACCGGCCGGCCGGGCTGGGCCATGGCGACGCCGACGGCGCCGGGCAGTCCGAAGCCGAGGCCGCCGGCCGCCGGGAAGTAGTAGGAGCCCGGCTCGCGCAGATCCATCTGGCGCCACCACGCGGAGTTCGTCGAGGTCGACTCCACGACGTAGGCGGTGTCGCCGGGCTGTTCGTCCCGCAGGGCGGCGAAGACCTGCTCGGGGTGCAGGCGCGGGGCCTCGGCGGCCGCCGGCGCGGGCACCGGCCGGAACGCGCCGGACGGCGCCGCGGGCGCGTCCAGCTCCTTCAGCAGCAGCTCGATCACCGCCCCCGGGTCGGCCACCAGGGCCTCGCCCATCGGAGCCCGCGCCGCTGCCTGGGCGTCCTCGGTCACCTGGATCAGCCGGGTGCCCTCCGGCAGGTACCGCCCCGGAAGGTACTCGTGGTACCGGAACACCGGGGCGCCGAGCACCAGCACCAGATCGTGGCCCTCGAACGCCCGGGACACCGGCTCGATACCGGCCGGCAGCACACCGCGGAACAGCGGATGGCGGTTGGGGAAGGGCAGCCGGAACTGCGACGGCGCCGCCCACACCGGACCGCCCAGCCGTTCGGCGAGGCGCACCGCGTCGTGGAAGAGGCCGGCCGAGTCGATGTCCCCGCCCAGCACCAGCGCGGGCCGGCGCGCGGCGGCGACCCGCTCGGCCAGGCGGCGTCCCAGTTCCGGGCCGGGCACTCCCGCGAGGTCGACCCGCCGGTCCAGGACGGCCAGCGAGTTCTCGCCCGCGTCGGCCGCCCAGTCGTCGTACGGCACCGAGAGGTACGTGGGCCGGCGCTGCAACCGGGCCTCGAAGACCGCCTGGGCGAGCGCGCGCGGCACGTCCTGCGCGCACGCCGGTTCGGCGGCCCAGCCGACCAGCGGCCGCATCAGCGCGGGAGCGTCGACGTTGGCCAGGTTGGCCTCCGGCCCGATGGCCGGCCGTACCTGCTGGCCGGCCACGATCACCAGCGGGGTGCGCGAGGCCACCGCGTTCGTCAGCGCGCCCATGGCGTTGCCGGAGCCGGACGCGGCGTGCAGGTTGACCAGGACGGGACGGCCGGTCGCCTGGGCGTAGCCGTCGGCCATGCCCACCACGGCCCCCTCGTGCAGACCCAGGACGTAGCGGAACCCGTCCGGCAGACCGGCGAGGAAGGGCAGCTCGTTGGAGCCGGGGTTGCCGAAGACGGTGGTGAGCCCCTGACGGCGCAGGAACTCGTGGGAGACATGACGCACGGATGGCACGGCTGCTTTTCCCTTCGGAAGTGACGCAGCACACGCTAGGGAGCCCGCGACATGCTCACCAATAGATGTTGCCCGGCTCCGATATAGACTCCATCGATATGAGCAGCTTCGACCTCAACCTGGCCCGGGTCTTCGTGCTGCTCTACGAGACCGGCAGCGTCACCGCGACCGCCGAGACTTTGCACGTCACCCAGCCCACCGTCAGCTACAGCCTGGGCAAACTCCGCCGCCACTTCGGCGACGACCTCTTCCGCCGGACGGGCCGCGGTCTCACCCCGACCGCCGGCGCCCGCCGCCTGTACGAGCCGCTGCAGCGCGCCCTCGCCGACATCGACGGGGCGATCCGGCAGTCCGACGACTTCGACCCGGCGACCATGGGGGGCCGCTTCACCGTCTCCTTCTCCGACCTGGGCGAAGTGACCCTGCTGCCACGCCTGGTGGCCGCGGCGCGCGAGCGCGCGCCCCGGGTGTCCTTCGCCGTCCGCTCCCTGGACGTGGACGAGGCCGAGAGCCGGCTCCGCAGCGGCGAACTCGACGCCTTCGTCGCCACACCGGTGCTGACGTCCCACCGCACCGTGCGCATCCCGCTCTTCCACGAGCGCTACGTCGGCATGGTCGCCGCCGACCACCCCCGTGTCCGCGGCGCCTGCGTCACCCTGGCCGAACTCGCCGCCGAGCACCACGCGTCGGTGTACGGGCCCAGCGGCCACGTCGTCCCGCGGTCGCTGCTGGCCACCCACGGACTGCTGGACCGCGTGGCCGTGGACGCCACCCGCTTCTCGGTGCTGCCGTACCTGCTGGAGCGGACCGACCTGATCGCGATCGTCCCCGAGTACGTCGGCGAGGTCTTCACCGCCTCGCACCGCCTGCGGCTGGTCCGTCTGCCGTTCGACACCGAGCCGATCGAGATCGCCCTCTACGCCCGGCACGAGGCGTCCCGCAGCCCTTCGCAGCGCTGGCTGGTCCACTTCATGGCCGAGGTACTGGGCGAACTGGTCAGCCCCGCGCAACTGCCGCCGACCGCCATCCGGTAGGGCGCGCTCTTCTGGCGGTGCGGCGCCGTCTCCCGCACCGTGGAGGGGAGTGGATGGACCGTCCAGGCGGGCGCACGTTCCGCGAGAGAGGTGGGACACGTGGACAGCAATGTCTCCGGGCCGAAGGTCGTGGTCGGCGTCGACGGCTCGCCGTCCTCGTACGCGGCGCTGCGCTGGGCCGTGCGCTACGCCGATCTGGTCGGCGCCACCGTGGACGCCGTCACCGCGTGGGAGCTGCCGGGCCTGTACGGCTGGTCGGGGCCCGCGGTGGACATGGACGTCGACCGGGACGAGGCCCGGGACCGGATGCGGCAGGAACTCAGCGACGTGCTCGGCGCGGACGCGGCCGGCTCGGTGCGGACCCATGTGGTGCACGGCAACCCCGCCGAGGTGCTGCTGCGCGCCGCCGAGGGAGCCGAGGCGCTGGTCGTCGGCAGCCGGGGCAGGGGCGGTTTCGCCCGGGCCCTGCTGGGCTCCGTCGGCCAGCACGTGACGCAGCACGCGACCTGCCCGGTCGTGCTGGTGCGCCCCGAGCCGAAGTAGGCCCGCCCGGGGCGGTCACTCGGTGGCGGCGCCCTGCCCGGCCACCGCGCCGTGGCCTTCCGGCGGCAGATCGAACCGTACGTCGACCACGCCCTCGACGGCCCTGACCAGGCGGGCGGCCACCGGTACCAGGGCGGTGTCGCGCACCCTGCCGACGAGCGTCACCACCCCGTCCTCGACCACCACGTGCAGGGACGAGGCCGGCGGCGGGAAGAGGTAGGACACGATCTCGCGCCGGACCTGCTCGGCGATGTCCTCGTCCCCGCGCAGGAAGACCTTGAGCAGATCGGCGCGGCTCACCACGCCCTGCAGCAGCCCGAGTTCGTCGACCACCGGCAGCCGCTTCACCGCGGCCCGCGCCATCACCCGGGCGGCCTCGGCCAGGGTGGCGTCGGCCCGTACGGTCACGGCGGGCGAGGACATCAGGTCCCCGGCGCTGAGCGCGCCGGCCTTGGCCAGGTCGGCGGGGCGGCGCAGCCGCGTGTACTCCTCGGAGGGGTCGTCCCGCAGCTCCTCCGTCGGCAGCAGGTCGGCCTCGGAGACCACACCGACGACCCGGCCCTCGCCCTCGATCACCGGCAGGGCGCTGACTCGCCAGTCCTGCATCATCTCCACGATCTCCTTGAACGGGGCCCGGCGGCCGACCGCGGCGACCGTGTGCGTCATGACGTCGCTGACGATGTGCGGGGTGCCGTACATGGGGACTCCAGGGGGGACTCGGCGGTCGGCGGCGGATCCGGCGGTGGGCCGGGTCCTGCGGCGGCCCGGGTGCTAGGGCAGTCGCGAGTGCACCTCGAAGACCCCTCCCAGGCCCGTGAGGCGCAGCATGCGCAGGAAGCCGGTGCTGTCGTCGGCGACCAGCCGCAGCCGGCCCCGGCGCTCCAGCGCCCGGTTCCGGGTCCGGCACAGGACGCTCAGCCCGGCGCAGTCGATGAAGGTGGCCGGACGCAGGTCGAGCACCAGATCGGGGCGCGGGCCCGCGGTGAGCGTGTCGAGCCGCTCGGCCAGCTCGTCCGCGGACAGCAGGTCTATCTCCCCGTTCAGGGCCACGACGGTCGCGCCGTCCCCGCGGAGCGCGGAGGCCGGGCCGGGCGTCGTGTGGTTCTCGGACATGCAACGAGACAACCGCCCGCGGGGGTCCCGGCGGAAGGGCCGGTCGGCCCCATCCCGGGCACGACGTGACCCCGGGACCCGTGGGCGGGCGGCGCCCCGGGGTCCGGAAGGGGGTCCGGCGGGGGCGATGGGACCGGACGGGCGCCCTCCGGCCGGTGGCGAGGGCCGGTCGGCCCCATGCGGGACCCCCGCGCACCGCACAAGCTGAACATGTGGGGCACTTCCGGTACCTCGCCGGAGTCCGTCCGGCGCCCGCACGTCCGCCGGAGGTCCTGGTCCCGCGCCAGACCGAGAGGTGAGGAGCGTCATGAAGGGCTATGTCTTCCACGGTCCCGGGCAGGCCTCCTGGCAGGACGTCCCGGACCCGGCGATCAAGGAGCCGACCGACGCGATCGTACGGGTCGGCGCCGTGACCATCTGCGGGACGGACCTGCACATCCTCAAGGGCGACGTGCCCGAGGTACGCCCGGGCACCGTGCTCGGCCACGAGGCGGTCGGCGAGATCGTCGAGGTCGGCAGCGACGTGAACACCGTGCGCCCCGGCGACCGGGTGCTGATCTCCTGCATCAGCTCCTGCGGCCGGTGCCGCTTCTGCCGGGACGGCTCCTACGGCCAGTGCCGCGGCGGCGGTGGCTGGATCCTCGGCCACCTGATCGACGGCACCCAGGCCGAGTACGTCCGCGTCCCCTACGCCGACCTGTCCGTGCACCCGCTGCCCGGCGCGGTCCGCAGTGAGGACGCGGTACTGCTGGCCGACATCTTCCCCACCTCGTACGAGGTGGGCGTCCTCAACGGGCGGGTCCGTCCCGGTGACACCGTCGCCGTCGTCGGCGCCGGTCCCATCGGCCTCGCGGCGATCATCACGGCGCACCTGTTCTCGCCCGAGCGGATCATCGCCGTCGACCTGGCACCGGCCCGGCTCGAGGCGGCCAGGCGGCTCGGCGCCGACGCGGTGGCCGACGTGCACGAGGCGCCCCGGCAATTGGTGGCCGACCTGACCGACGGGCTCGGCGCGGACGTCGTCATCGAGGCGGTCGGCGTCCCCGAGAGCTTCGAGCTGTGCACCCGCATGGTCCGCCCCGGCGGTCACGTCGCCAACATCGGCGTGCACGGGCGGCCCGCGACCCTGCACCTCGAGGACCTGTGGATCAGGAACGTGACGATCACCACCGGCCTGGTGGACACCTACTCCACGCCGACGCTGCTGCGGATGGCCGCGGCCGGCCGGCTGCCGACCGGTCAACTGGTCACCCACACCTTCCCGTTGCAGCAGATGGAGGAGGCGTACGACATCTTCTCCCGGGCCGGCGAGACCGGTGCGCTCAAGGTGGTGCTCGGCGGGGAGCAGCACGCCGAACTGGCCGTCCCCGCGGCCTGACCGAGAAGCGAGAAGGAGGCGAACGAGCATGACCGGCAGGACGAGGACGAGGACGGCAGGCCCTTCCGCGGGAACCGCGAAGGACGCCGCCGCGGAGATGGACACGCGCACCGCGCTGGGCGATCTCGGCCGGCGGCTGGCGGCCCGGCGGCTGCAGCTCGGCCTGACCCGGCGGCAGGCGGCGACCCGCGCCGGGATGGCGGCCAGCTATCTCAGGTACCTGGAGGAGCACCCCGGCGCCGCGCCGGGCACGGGTGCCCTGATGAACCTGGCCGAGGCACTGGAGACCTCCGTCACGGAACTCACCGGCGGCGGTGTCGACCTGCCGCCGGGCACCGGCAAGGCGGGCCGCGCACCGGAGTTCAGCAAGCTGCGCCCCAGCGAGTGCCGCACCCTGCTGGCCATGCACGGCGTGGGACGGCTCGCCGTGCCCACCGCGTCGGGGCCGGTGATCGTGCCGGTCAACTACACCGTGGTGGACGGCGCGATCGTCTTCCGCACCGCGCGCGGCGCTACCCCCTCGCTGGCCGCGGGACTCCAGGTGGCGTTCGAGGTGGACCGCATCGACGACGCGTTCAGCCAGGGCTGGAGCGTCCTGGTGCGCGGTCCCGCCCGGGCCGTCACGGACCGGCACGAGCAGCTCAGGCTGGCGGAGCGGGCCTACAGCATGCCCTGGGCCGGGGGTCCCGGAGCGTGTGGGTGCGCATCGATCCGTTCACCATCACCGGACGCCGGATCACGGTGTGAGGGAACCGGCGCCGGGGCCGGGGGCCGTCCCGCCGGATACGGGGCGCCGGATGCGCCGGGCGGGAGACGACGGAGCGACACCGCGGGGGATCGGTGCCGCTCCTGCGACCACTGTCACCCACGCCATGCCCGGTCCGTAGTGCCGATGGGCCCTCAACAGGGACCACAGGTCCCTCGGACCACGCGGCCGACCGCGGTCCGGGCCGCTCCGCCCCGGGAACGGGCCACTCGGCCCCTCCCGCGCACGGTGCTTCGGCCGCACGCTGGAGGTGTCCCGGGAAGGGATCTCCGGCGCGGGCCCCCAGGGACCGCCGGGAAGGGATCCCGGCAAGGGATCCGAGCCTCCGGGAGGACGTCATGAACGGCACTCCGACCGTCGTGGACGATGTGATGACCCGCACGGTCGTCGCCCTGCGCACCGGCGCCGTCTTCAAGGAGATCGTGCAGGCGATGCAGGAGTGGCGGGTGAGCGCCCTCCCCGTCCTGGACGCCGACGGCCGGGTCGTGGGCGTCGTCTCCGAGGCCGATCTGCTGCCCAAGGAGGAGTACCGCGAGGGCGACCCGGACCGGTACGCACAGGGGCGGCACCTCGCCGACCTCCGTAAGGCCGACGCGGTGACCGCGGGGGAGCTGATGACCTCCCCGGCCGTCACCGTGCCGCCCGGGGCCACCCTCGCCCACGCGGCGCGCGTGATGGCCCGCCGCGGGGTCAAGCGTCTGCCGGTCGTCGGCCAGGACGGAACCCTCCAGGGCGTCGTCAGCCGCTCCGACCTGCTGAAGGTGTTCCTCCGCACCGACGAGGACATCGCCGAGGACGTGCACCGGGAGGTCGTCGTGCGGCTGTTCGGCACGGGCGAGGCGCCGGTGCGGGTCGCGGTGCGCGACGGGGTGGTCACTCTCACCGGGCGCGTCCACGACGTCGTCCTCGTGCCGCTCGCCACTCTGCTGGCCCGGTCGGTCCCCGGTGTCGTCGACGTGCGCTGCGCCCTGACCGGACCACGCCGCCACCCGCACGCAGGTCCGGAGCTTCCGGAGCACCGGCGGACGGCTCCCGCCTGACCGTGGCCGACGGCAGGCGGAGCCGAGAGGAGGCCACCCCCGATGCCGGCGAAGACCCCCGCCCGGACAAGTCCCGCGTCCTGCTGTGGCGTTGGCGGCACAACGCGCTGCGCAGGCACAGCGACGTCGTCGAGGCCTGGATCGTGCTCGGCATCTGGCTCCTCGTCGTCGTCGGCGGAGCCGTCGCCGGGCTGGTGGCGGCACGGACGGTGGAATCGGACTTCGCCGCGCGCCGGGCCCGCGCGCACGCGGTGGCCGCCGTGGTCACCGACGTGACGCCGGCGACGCCGCCCACCGCGAGCGGACGGGACGACGGCCGGGTGTGGGTCACCGTGCGCTGGACCGACGCGGACGGCTCGGTGCACCAGGACAAGGCCAAGGTGCTGCCGGGCGCCCCGGCCGGCACCCGGCTCACGGTGTGGGCGGACAACGCCGACCGGGTGGTGCCGGAGCCTCTGGGCCGGACGGCGGCCGCCTTCCAGGCGGACCTGACCGGCATCCTCTTCGGCCCCCTCGCCGCCGGGCGATATGGGCCGGCGGCCACCTGCTCCGTGCCGTCCTCGTACGCCGCCGCCTGACCGAATGGGACGAGGAGTGGAAGCGCGTCGGCCCGGAATGGCGCAACCTCAGCGGGGACGGGGGTGAGGGAGTCAGCCGTCCGCCGAGGTGAGGTGGCAGTCCACGCCCACCACGCCCTCGACGGCGCGGACCATGCCGACCGCCAGGGGGATGCGGGTCGCGTCGGTGACGCGGCCGGTCAGGGTGGCGACGCCGTCCGAGACCGTGATGTGCACGGGCTCGACCGGGGCCGGGAAGAGGACGTCGACGACGTCGCGCCGGATCTCGTCGGCGAGGTCGTCGTCCGGGCGCAGGAACACCTTGAGCAGGTCCGAGCGGCTGACGACGCCCTCGAGCACGCCCTCGGCGTTCACCACGGGCAGCCGCTTGACGTGCCGCAGCGCCATGATGCGGGCCGCCTCGGCGAGCGTGGCGTCGGCGTGCACGGTGACGGCCGGGGTGCTCATCACCTCGTCCGCCGTCACCGCCCCGGCCTTGGCCAGGTCGGGCAGCCGGCGCAACTGGGTGCGCCGGTCCGGGTCGCTGTCCCGGAACTCCTCCTTGGGCAGCAGATCGGCCTCGGAGACCAGGCCGATCACCCGGCCGTCGCCCTCCAGCACGGGCAGCGCGCTGACCTTCCACTGCTCCATGCGCTCGACGATGTCCTTGAACAGGGCCTTGCGGCCCACCGCGACGACGGCACGCGTCATCACGTCGTTCACCCGGAACGGGCTGCCTGCCATGGTGTCCTCCTCGCCCGGCCGGGTGCTCACACCAGGCCGCCGCTGCCGTAGGGGCCGTAGAGGTCGAGCAGCCGGATCCGGGACGCGTGCAGGCGCTGGGCGACCACCCGGCCGACCCAGACCGCGATCGCGCGGCCGAACTCCGGGTCCTCGGCGCACATGTCGAGGACGGTCCCGGCGTCGAACTCCCAGGCGCGCACGGGGCTCAGCGCCTCGGCGCCCAGCTGCCAGATGTGCGGCGGGTAGTGCCAGGACCAGCCGATCAGGTCGCCGTGGCCGAGCGACTCGATGACGGCGGGGCGGCGGCCGGGCACCCGCAGGTCCAGGGCCACGGTGCCGGTGCGCACGATCCAGAAGCGGTCGGCCCGCCGGCCCTCCTCGAACAGGCGGGTACCGCTCTCGAACGAGACCTCGCGGGCGGCCCGCATCAGGCGTTCACGGTGTTCGGCGGGCAGAGCCGCGTTCACGGTGGTGGTGGCGGAGGTCATGGCACCGGCTCCCTTCAAGGCGTCTGCTGCCAGCGTGGGCCTCCCGGGCCCCTGGCACCACGGGCCGCTCGGGCCCGAACCGGGGGTCCTTCGGCCCGTACGCGAAGGCCGGGAAGGACGCATGACGGGAAGGGCGCATGACGGGCGGGAAGGACGCCATCCGCTTCTCGTGGATCCTGATTGCGCGGTGCACGGCCGCCAGCCGCTTCTCCGCGTCTCCAAGGAGTCCTTCCCGCTACCTCCAGCACACCACGGGAAACGCCCGTCCACCAGTAGTGTCCGGCCGCCGGTCCCCTTCAGCCACCCCAGCCCCTCCCGTCCCTCCTCAGTCCCCGGACAGGTCGAGCAGGACCTTGGAGGCGACCGTGCGGTCCCGGGCCACGGCGAACGCGGCGGCGGACCGCTCCAGCGGGAAGACGTGGGTGACGGCGGGCTCCACGTGCAGGCCCCGGGCCAGCAGCGTCAGCGCCTCGTCGAACTCGGTGTCGAAGCGGAAGGCGCCGCGCAGCTCCAGCTCGCGGGTGACCGCGACATTGCCGAGCAGCCCGATCTCGCCCGGCGGCAGCAGTCCCAGCAGTACGACGGTGCCGCCACGGCGCGCCCGCTCCACGCAGGTGCGCAGCCCCGCGGGCGCGCCGGACGCCTCGACGGCGACGTCGAACTCGCCGGACCAGGCCGGATCAGCGGGCCGGTCGGCTCGGGCCGTGGCGGTGGCGCCCATCGCGGAGGCGATCCGCAGCGGCTCCTCGTGCAGATCGCTGACGACGATCTCGGCGGCCCCGGCGTGCCGGAGCGCCGCCACGACCAGGCAACCGATCGGTCCGGCGCCGGTCACCAGGACCCGTCTGCCCCGTACCTCGCCCGCCCGGCGCACGGCGTGCAGCGCCACCGACAGCGGCTCGGCGAGCACCGCGCGCCGCAGGCTCAGGCCGGCCGGCAGCGGCCGGACCTGGCCGGCGGGCACGCTGACGAGCTGGGCGAAGCCGCCCTGTACGTGCGGGGTGTGGGCGGCGCTGCCCAGGTACCGGGTGCGGCCGCAGATGTTGCGCCGGCCGCGCGCGCACTCCTCGCAGGTGCCGCAGGGGGTGGCTGGGTGGATCGCGACGGGGGTGCCCGGCGCGGGTCCGTCCGGTGCGCCGGTGCCCGGTCCCAGGTCCGCGACACGGCCGACCACCTCGTGCCCGAGCACCATCGGCTCGCGCAGCGCGAAGTCGCCCACGCGGCCGTGGTGGTGGTAGTGCAGATCGGACCCGCAGATCCCGCCGAGGGTGACGGCGACCGCGATCTCACCCGGGCCGGGACCGGTGAACGGCCGCTCCTCGACCCGCAGATCGCCGGCTCCGTGGACGACACAGGCTCGCATGGCCGGGGGCTCCTTCACGGTCACAGGACGGAGAGCATGCCGCCGTCGACGTACAGCAGCTGCCCGTTGACGAAGTCGGAGGCGGGGGAGGACAGGAAGAGCAGGGCGCCGACGAGGTCCGCGACGTCGCCCCAGCGCCCGGCCGGGGTGCGTCCGCGCACCCAGGCGCTGAACTCCTCGTCGGCGACCAGCGCGGAGGTCAGCTCGGTGTCGAAGTAGCCCGGGCCGATGCCGTTGACCTGGATGCCGTGCGGCCCCAGGTCGGCGCACATGCCCTTGGTGAGCATCTTCAGGCCGCCCTTGGTCGCGGAGTAGGGCGCGATGCCGGGGCGCACCGCCTCGCTCTGCAGCGAGCAGATGTTGACGATCTTGCCGTGCCCACGCGGCACCATGCGCCTGGCCACCTCACGGCCGACCAGGAAGGCGCTGGTGAGGTTGGTGTCCAGCAGGTTGTGCCAGTCCTCGTCGGTGAAGTCCAGCAGAGGCGCGCGGCGCTGGGCTCCGGTGTTGTTCACCAGGACGCCGACCGGCCCCACCTCGTCCTCGATCCGGGCGACGGCGCCGGCGACCGCGGCGGAGTCGGTGACGTCGAACGCCTCCGCGACGACCGCGTCCCCGAACTCCGCCGCCAGCTCCGCGCGGGCCGCCTCCAGCGCCGCGGCGTCCCGGCCGTTGAGGACGACCGTGCAGCCCGCCTCCAGCAGGCCCCGGGCCAGTGCCTTGCCGATACCGCGGCTCGAGCCGGTGACCAGGGCCACCTTGCCGGTGACGTCGAAAAGGGGATGGCTCATGTGTGTCGTCCTCCGGGTGGCCTCGACCGCGTTCCAGGATCAGGTTTTCCATTGAATGGAAACCGTCTCTGCTCAGCGGAAAGCATCGTGTTCACGGCCGAGGATCAATGTCAACCACTGAATGAAATGCCTTTCCACTGAATGGAAAGTTGCGTATCTTGCGGCTGTGACCTCCAATGACTCCAGTGATACCGGCGCGGCTCCGGCGGACGTCGTGGGCCGGGCGATCCGGCTGCTCGTCCTGGTCGGTGAGCACGCGCACGGCGGCACCCTGTCCGTGCTGGCCCGCGAGAGCGGCGTCCCCGTGAGCACCGCCCACCGGCTGCTCAACACACTGCGCCGCGAAGGCCTGGTGGAGTTCGAGCCCGACGGCAAGCGCTACAAGCCGGGGCTGAGGCTGTTCCAGCTCGGCCAGCAGGCCGCGCAGGCCTACGGTTTCGCCGGCACCGCCCTACCGGTCATGCGGCGCGTGACCCGGCAGACCGAGGAAGCGACCCTGATGTCGGTGCTCGACGGCACCCGGCACCTGTACGTGCACTACGTGGACGGCCCCTGCCGGTCGGCGTGCGCAGCGAGCCGGGCCGGCACGGACCGCTGCACTGCACCTCGATGGGCAAGGTGCTGATGGCCTTCGCGTCCGACGAGGTACGCGCCGACCTGCTGGACCGCGTCGAGCTCACTCCGTACGGACCGAACAGCATCACCGACCGCGACGTCCTGCGCGCGGAGGTCGCCCGCGCCGCCGGCCTCGGCTACGCCACCGTCGACGAGGAGCACCACGCGGGGCTGCGGGCCGTGGCCGTGCCCATCCTGCGGCCGGACGGCAGCCTCTTCGGCGCCCTGTCCACCGCCGCCCCCGCGTTCCGGCGCGACATGGACGACCTGGTGGCCCTCGTCCCCGTGCTGAAGTCGGCCGCCGCCGAGCTGGGCGTCCGCCTGCCCGCCCGCTGAGCCCGGAGGATTCCGGCACTGGACGGCGGCGAGGCATCGGCGTTAGCCTTCCGGTCCAGAGTTGGATTATCAGTCCAGATATGAGGCGGATGCCGATGGACCACGTCATGGACGGCGCCGAGCCGGACCGGCGCACCGCCGCGGCGGCGTCCGCGTCCGTCGGGGCGGACGAACATCTCCTCCGCGAGGCGGAGAAGATCGCCGTCGCCCTCGGACGCATGTTCCCGGGTCTGTGCGAAGTGGTCCTGCACGACCTGCGCGACCCCCGGCACGCCGTCCGGGCGATCGAGAACAACCTCTCCGGCCGCCGGGTCGGTGACTCCGCGACCGAGCTGGGCCTGGCCCGCATCGCCGACCCGGAGTACCCCGGCGTCATCCAGAACTACCCCAACCGGTTCCCCGACGGCCGCCCCGCGAAGAGCACCTCGATCGGCATCAAGAACGCCGCCGGCGACTACATCGCCGCCCTCTGCCTGAACCTCGACGTCTCCGTGCTCTCACCGGTCACGCTCGCCCTGTCCAACCTCGTGGCCACCGACACCGGCCACGCCGAGCAGCCGCTGGAGACACTGCGCGACCGCAACGCCCGCGAGCTGCGCCGGGCGGTCGAGGCGCTCGCCGCGGAGCGCGGCGGGACACCGCGTTCGCTGAGCCGGGACGCCAAGAAGGCGCTCGTGCGGCACCTGCAGACCGAGGGCTACTTCGACTCGCGCGACGCCGCCCGGACCATCGCCGACCTGCTCGGCGTGTCCCGTGCCACCGTCTACAACTACACCAGGTGAGAGGCCGCCCATGACCGCCGCGGACCGCCGACTGCCCGAAGGTGGGCAGCGGCCTGTGACCACCACCGCGCCCACCGCACCCGCCCGGACCCTGGCCGACCCCGACACGCCGTTCGCGGTCGTCGACGCGCACCGGGTGCGGCGCAACGCCGAACGGCTGGCCCGGCACGCCGACCGGCTCGGCGTCACCCTGCGCCCGCACGTCAAGACCGCCAAGAGCCTCGACGTCGCCGCGCTCCTGCACGACGGGGCACCCGGCCCCGTCACCGTCTCCACCCTCGCGGAGGCCGAGGCGTTCGCCGACGGCGGCCACGACGACATCACCTACGCCGTCGGCATCGACCCGCACAAACTGCCCCGGGTGATCGCCCTGCTGCGCCGCGGCGTCACCCTGCGCGTCCTCCTCGACAGCGCCGCGCAGGCGACGGCCGTGGCCGAAGCGGCCAGGGAGGCGGGTGTCGCCGTCCCCGCCCAGATCGAGATCGACTGCGACGGCCACCGGGGCGGCCTGCGCCCCGACGCGCCGGAACTCGTCGACGTCGGCCGCGTCCTGCACGAAGCGGGCTGCCTCGACGGCGTCCTGACCCACGCGGGCGAGTCCTACTTCGCCCACACCGCCGAGGAGCGGCGCCGGGCGGCGGAGGGGGAACGCGACGCCGCCGTCGCGGCGGCCGGGCGGCTGCGCGCCGCGGGCCTGCCCGTGCCCGTCGTCAGCGTCGGCTCGACCCCCACCGCCCACGCCGCCGAGGACCTGACCGGCGTCACCGAACTGCGCGCCGGCAACTACGTCTTCTTCGACCTCGTCATGGCCGGCCTCGGCGTCTGCGAGCTGGACGACCTCGCCCTGTCGGTCGTCGTCACCGTCATCGGCCACCGCCCCGAGTACGGCCGGATCATCACCGACGGCGGCTGGATGGCCATGTCCCGGGACCGCGGCACCTCCGCCCAGCCCCAGGACCAGGGCTACGGACTGGTCGCCCGCCTCGACGGACGGCTCGTCCCCGGACTCGTCATGACCGCCGCCAGCCAGGAGCACGGCACCCTCACCGCCCGCGACGGCGCCCGCCTGCCCGACCTGCCCATCGGCACCCGGCTGCGCGTCCTGCCCAACCACGCCTGCGCCACCGCCGCCCAGCACCACGGCTACCACGTCGTCGACGGCACCCCGCCCGCCCCCTCCGCGCCCGCGATCCAGGCGGTCTGGAACCGCGTCGCCGGCTGGTGACACCCGCCGAGCCGGCCGTGTCCGCCGGTCGCCGCCCGCCCGTCAACCCCGCCCGCTCCTGCCGTAAGGAACCAGCATGGCCGCCGCATCACCCGTCACGTTCGACGACGTCCGGGCGGCCGCCGCCCGCCTCCGGGGCATCGCCCACCGCACCCCGTCCTCACCTCCCGCACGCTGAACTCGGCCGTCGGCGCCGAGGTGTTCATCAAGTGCGAGAACTTCCAGCGGGTCGGCGCCTTCAAGTTCCGCGGCGCCTACAACGCCGCCGCCCAGCTCTCGCCCGCTCGGCTCGCCAAGGGCATCGCCGCCTACTCCTCCGGCAACCACGCCCAGGCGACCGCGCTGGCCGCCCGCGAACTGGGCACCAGCGCCGTGATCCTGATGCCCGAGGACGCCCCCCGCTCCAAGCTCGCGGCCACCGCCGGATACGGCGCCGAGGTCGTCACCTACGACCGCTACGCCCAGGACCGCACCGCGCTCGGCGAGGCCCTCGCCGAGGACCGCGGCCTGGCCCTGATCCCGCCCTACGACCACCCGCACGTCATCGCCGGCCAGGGCACGGCGGCCCTCGAACTCCTGGAGGAGACCGGGGAACTAGACGCCCTCCTGGTGCCGGTCGGCGGCGGCGGTCTCATCGCCGGCAGCGCCACCGCGGCCAAGGCGCTGCACCCCGGCATCCGCGTGATCGGCGTGGAGCCCGAAGCGGGCGACGACACCAGGCTCTCCCTGGCCAGTGGCGCGCGCGTCACCATCCCGGTGCCCCGCACCATCGCCGACGGCCAGGCCCTCGCCACGCCCGGCGAGATCACCTTCCCGATCAACCAGCGGCTCGTCGACGCCGTCTCCGTCGTCAGCGACGAGGAGATCGTCGACGCCATGCGGTTCGTCTTCGAACGCCTGAAGATCGTCCTCGAACCGAGCGGCGCGAGCGCGCTGGCCGCCCTGATCGCCGGGCGCGTGGAGAACCCACCGCGGCGGATCGGTGTCATCGCCTCCGGCGGCAACATCGACACCGAGAGGTTCGCCGGGCTCGTCGCCCGCTGACCCTGTGACTTCTCCCACCTGCTCTTGCCGCGGCGGCCTGGGCGTACCTACGTTCGGACGCATGTCCACCCATGACCCCATCATCAATGGCGAACCGGACGAATCCGTCACGGCGGGCGCGTCCCCGGCCGGCCGGCCCGGCGCCGCCGAGCCGGTCGAGTTCACCGTCGACCTCAGCTCCCACGAGATGCTCCGGCGCACGCACACCGTGGCCGCCCTCGGCGCCGGGTGGGACCCCGTCGCGGCGCTGCACGGCGAGCAGGCGGCGTACGACCTGCTGTACTCCGGCCTCGACGACGAACAGCGGCGGCTGTACGAGGAGCTGATCGCGGCCGGTGTGCTGCCGCGGCGCGGCGGCGGCGATGCTGCCGCTTGATCCGCAGGCCGACATCGGCCGCCGGGCCTGGGTGGCCTGCCCGAACTGCGACGACCGCCGCGGCTGCGCCACCTGCGAGCAGGAGCGCCCGTGCCGTGGGCACTGGCGCTACCTGCTCTCCAACACCGGCAGCCTGCTGCACCTGCAGTGCCCGTCCTGCCGTCACGTCTGGAACCACGAGACGCACTTCGGCGCCACCCGCTCCCAGAGGTGACACGGGCCGGGAACCGCGGCCGCGGTCAGCGGCCGCCCGTCCAGTTGTGGGCCACGTCGACGACCAGGCGGCCCGACACCTGCTGGACCCGGAACGGCAGCCGGGCCCGTACGCCGAGACCCACCTGCGTCTCGCCCTCGAAGCTGCCGGCGAACCGGGTGTCCCGGAAGGTGCGGTACCCGTGGACGTTCACGCCCGGCAGGGTGCGGCCCACGCGCCCCGGGTACGTGACCGCGCCGGTCTCCGGATCGTAGCTCGGCGCGCCGACATGGACGTCCAGCACGGCCCCGCCGCCCACCGGGATGACGTGCCCGGTGGCGCTCTGCCGGAGCCGGTCCACGTACCGGACGGAGTAGCCGACCGCGCGGCCGCCGCCCGGAACGTCGAACACCATGCGGTCGTAGCAGTCGTGCCGGCCGGTCCTGATGTTCCTCAGCGGCACTGATCCGGTGGCCGTGCCGCCCTTGGCTCCGCTGCCCCAGCCGGTCGGACAGGCCGTGGCCCGCGCGGCGGCCGCCGGAGCCGCGTCCGCGGCCGCCGCCACGCCGCCCAGTCCGGCACCCGCCAGGACGAGAGCTGTCGCTATTACCCTGTTCTCCGCATGATGTCCCCCTTGGTCACGCCATGCTGTTATGAGATGAGACATGCAGATATGGCGAATGGTTGCACGCGGAGCGGGGGATACGCCGCGAGTTCGCCGAGAGGTCAGGACAGGGGCGGCGCCGGGCGCGGGGCGGTGGGCAGCGCGAGGTGCGCGAGGTCGCCCGGCGGAGGTGTGGTCACCGGCCACAGGGGAGCCGCGTCGCCGTCGGCGAGCGCGGCGGGAGCGTCGGTGAGGTTCATCCGCTCGCGCAGCCGGCCGTAGAAGTCCATCGGGCCCAGCCGGACCGCCTTGAGCCGGCGGGGAGCGGCGTACACGCCGATCCAGTCCCCGGGGTTCAGCACCCCGCGCACCTGCCCGTCGATACTGACGGCGGCCTGCCCGGACCGTTCCAGGACGCGCAGCGCGATCGGCTCGTCCGGGGCGGCCACGACCGAGCGGTTGAAAGCCATGTGCGGGGCGACCGGGGTGAAGATCAGGCCCTCCGCGCGGGGCGAGACCACCGGGCCGCCCGCGGCGAAGCTGTACGCCGTCGAGCCCGTGGGCGTGGCCACCAGCAGGGCGTCGGCCGAATAGGCGGCGAGCAGCCGGCCGGCGAGATAGACGCCCACCGACACCTGCCGGTCCCGGGTCAGCTTCTCCAGCACCACGTCGTTCAGCGCGACGACGTTCAGGGCGACGCCCCAGTCGTCACCGATCTCGCACTCCGGGCGCACCCGGGGCGGCGGCAGCATCGGACCGCGGCCGTAGCGCACCAGCGCCTCCATGTGCTCCGGCACCTCCAGCCGGCACGAGGCCCGCAGGGTGAGCAGCATCCGGTTCTCGACCGTGATCCGCTCCTCGCGCACGGCGTCCAGCGCGGCGCGCACCGCCGGAGCGGGCACCTCGGTCAGGAAACCCACCCGGCCGAGATCGACGCCCAGCACCAAGGCGTCGTTCTCCGCCGCCAGCCGGGCACCGCGCAGGAACGTCCCGTCACCGCCCAGGGTGACGATCAGGTCCGGATCACCCGCCGTCGCCATCTCCTCCCGGGCACTGTGCCGCTCGCCCTCCTGCCACACGTCGATGTCGGCGCAGGCCACCGCGTACTCCGCGCACCACTCGCGCGCGGCACGCGCGGCGGCCACGGCCTCCGCCCGTCCGCCGTGCACGACGAGGCCGACACGGTTCACCGTCATACCCGCCTCCCAGCCGGTCGCCCAGAACTCCATCGTCGCCGGGAATCACGGCGGCCACCTCCCGCGGGCGGGTTCCGTGCCGATCCGAACCCGTTACCGTCACCGCCTTGTCACAGGTGAGCCGCCGCGGAACCCCTGGTCAGGCCCTCTGTCTGGGTGGTTGAGCACCGGCGCCGAGCCGGGCGACCTGAGCACTTCGAACCATCGGGGATCCCATGCAGCACCGCAGCACCGTCCGGGTCACCACATCCGCCGCCGCCGTGATCGCGGCCGTCCTGTCGCTGGGGGCCTGCCAGTCCGGCGACGAGCCGGCCGCCGGGGAGTCCCCGGCAACGGCGACCACGGCCGCTTCCCCCACCGCGTCCGCCGGACCCGCCTCCACGCCCACGAGCCCGGCGTCCGCGGCCTCCGGGCCCGCCGCCGGCGGCACCCCGACCGCCACGGCGGTCCCCGCCTCACCGGTGTCCCACACCTCGGCGAAGCCCGCGCCGCCGTGCCCGGCCACGGCTCTGAAGGCCAGGGCCTACCAGGCCGCCGACCGCCCGGACGGCACGGGCACCGGCGCGGCGGTCGTGGAGTTCACCAACGTCTCCGGCGGTGCCTGTGTGCTGCGGGGCCACCCCACGGTGGCCGGGGCGGGCAACGGCTCGCCCGAGCACAACACGCCGCTGTCGGTCACCCCGCAGGGCGCCGCGGCCGGCGTGCCGCTCGCGCCGGGCGGCAAGGCGTGGGTGAAGCTGACCTTCGTACAGGTGCAGGGCGAGGGCGACGGCTACTGCGCGTCCGGCGCGGAGCCCGCCGCCTACCCGACGCTGGTGATCGGCCTGCCCGGTGCCGGAGCACACCAGGTGGCCCTGGACGACGGGGTCTTCGCCGAGTGCGACAACACGGTCACGGCGACCGCGGTGACCTCCGTCAAGCCGGTCTGACCCGCGCCCCGCGTGGCACGCCGGGGAGGGGGCGACCTGAGCGCGGGCGGGCCGCGGCGGCCGGTTCCGTACCCTGGCGGCATGCGCATGCGCCCCACCCTGAGCTGGACCCCCGCCGAGGACCTGCCTCCGGCCACCACGGACCTGGAGCCGGTCGCCGACGCGCTGGGCAACGGCGGTGTGCTGGTGCTCAGCGGGGCCGGCATCTCCACGGAGTCGGGCATCCCCGACTACCGGGGCGAGGGCGGCAGCCTGAGCCGGCACACCCCGATGACGTACCAGGAGTTCACCGCCGACGCCCTGGCCAGGCGCCGGTACTGGGCGCGCAGTCACCTCGGCTGGCGCACCTTCGGCCGCGCGCGGCCGAACGCCGGTCACCGGGCCGTGGCCGCCTTCGAACGGCACGGCCTGCTCTCCGGCGTGATCACCCAGAACGTGGACCGCCTGCACCAGGCCGCGGGCACCGTGACTGCCGTGGAGCTCCACGGCAGCCTGGACCGGGTCGTCTGCCTGTCCTGCGGCACCTTCAGCCCGCGCCGCGAGCTCGCCCGGCGCCTGGAGGAGGCCAACCCGGGCTTCGACCCGGTGGCCGCGGGCATCAACCCGGACGGAGACGCCGATCTGACCGACGAGCAGGTCGGCGACTTCCGCGTGCTGCCCTGCGCGGTCTGCGGCGGCATCCTGAAGCCCGACGTGGTGTTCTTCGGCGAAACCGTTCCGCCGGAGCGGGTCGAGCACTGCCGCGCCCTGGTCCGCGAGGCCGCCTCACTGCTGGTGCTCGGCTCCTCCCTGACGGTGATGTCCGGCCTCCGGTTCGTCCGCCTGGCGGCCCAGTGCGAGAAGCCGGTGCTGATCATCAACCAGGACCCCACCCGGGGTGACCGCCATGCCCGCACCCGCGTCGCGCTCCCCCTGGGAGCGGCCCTGACCGCGGTGGCCGGGCGGCTGGGCATCCCCCTCGACCGGCCGGCCGAGGGCCTGGCGACGCCCTGAGCGAGCCGGGCCGCGGCGCCGCACGACGGTGACCCGCCCGGGTGGTGCCCGTACCGGCGCCCTCGCGGTGACACCGGGGCCGTGCCGTGTGCCTCATGGGGCGTCTCCCCGGTCCTCGCGGGTCCGGGACGCCCGGCACGGCACTTCGCCGCACGGTCGAATCGCCCGTGTACGCCCGGTACGAGGGCGGCTCGACCGCACGCCGAGGCGCCGCACCGGACGCCGAGGCCCGATCCACGAAGACCGGGGAGACGCCCCCTAGGAAGCGTGGGCCGTCGTGGTGGACACGGCGGTCCGCGCGGCCCGCTCCACCAGCGAGACGCCGTCCTTCATCGTCTTGCTGCCGTCCGTCAGGACCGCGACCAGGTAGTGGTGTCCGCCCGCCGTGACCCGCCCGACGCTGTTGACGTCCCACAGGTCGGTCGTGTCGCGCTGCAGCCAGCCGTTCTTCAGGGCCCACCCGGAGCGGCCGGCCGCCGAGACGCCCCAGGACTGGTCGTCGGCGACGTGGCTCATCAGCGTGCGGACGCAGGCGCGGGACGCGGCGCTCAGCGCCGGCCCGGAACCCGTCTTCGTGGCCGGTCCGGCGTCGAACACCGCGCGCAGCAGGCGTATCTGGTCGGCGGCCGTGGTCCGGGTCAGGCCCCACTTGCCGCCGGGGCCGCCCTTGGTCTCGGTCAGCCCCAGTCGCTTGTTGGCCGCCTGGAGCCCCGGGGCGAGCCCGATGCGCCGCCACAGGGTGTTCGCCGCCGCGTTGTCGCTGTGCTCGATCATCTTCTTGGTCTGCGCGCGCTCGTCGGAGGTCAGGGAGCGCCCCGAGTCCTGCGCCTTGAGCAGCAGCGCGGCGAGGATGTCGACCTTGACGATGCTGGCCGTGTCGTAGGGGGCGCTCTTGCCGAACACCGTGGGTGTGTGGCCCGGGCGGTCCAGGTCGAGGACCGCGGCGCTCACCCGCGCCTTGCCGTGCGCGCCGACCGATGCCGGGAAGTCCGCCGGTCCGGCGGCGGCCCGTGCCGTCGCGGGGGCCGCCGAGGCGGCCGACGTCAGCAGCGTCACCGCGGCGGCCGCGAGCGCGCCGCAGGCGGCCGCGCGCTTGCCCGGACGCGGGAAGGGGGAGGTTCGGAACGGCATGGTGGCAGGCCTCGGCAGTGCGGGGGACAGGGACACGGACTTGCGAACGTAGCCAGAACACCCGCGCGGTGAAGTGACCGCTGCCACGAAAAGGCGCCTTCGGGGCGATTTGTGAGCAGAGCAACAGATCCCGCTGGGCGCAGAATGAGACCACGGAGGCGTGACAGGTCCGGGAGGCGTCATGAGCACATCAGGCGAGTCCAGGGTGTCCGGGCTGGAGGTCCGGTCCATCGACTACGTGCCCCTGAACGAGCGGCACGGCAGGCTCTGGCATCTGGGGCCGCTGTGGTTCATGTCCAACGCGCAGATCGCCACGCTGGCGGTGGGGCTGATCAGCATCACCGAGGGCGGCAACCTGATCTGGTCGCTGCTGGCCATCGTCGCCGGCACCGTCATCGGCACCTTCTTCATGGCCTTCCACTCGGCCCAGGGCCCGCAGCTCGGCCTGCCGCAGATGATCCAGTCGCGGCCCCAGTTCGGCTACGTCGGCGCCCTGCTGGTGTGGCTCTTCGCCTATGTGCAGTACGCGGGATTCAACGTCTTCAACAGCATCCTCGCCGCCGACGCCCTCCACACCACGCTGCACGGGGGCGTCAAACTGTGGGTGGTCGTGGTCACCGCCGTCGCGCTGGTCATCGCGCTGGTGGGCTACGACATCATCCACAAGGCCGAACGCTTCCTGACCTACACCTTCCTCGTCGTCTTCGGCGTCTTCACGGTCGGTGTCCTGGTCACCCTGCACTACCCGGCGGGCTCCTTCGATCTCGGCGCCTTCCGGTGGACCCCGTTCCTCGCCCAGTTCGGCGTGGTCGCCGGCTACCAGATCAGCTGGGCCATCTACGTCTCGGACTACTCGCGTTACCTGCCGCCTGACGTGACGGTCCGCAAGACCTTCTACTGGACCTACTTCGGCTCCGCGCTCGGCGGCATCTGGCTGATGGTGCTCGGCACCCTGCTGGCCGCCTGGGCCGGCAAGGACTTCGACACGATCCGGTCCATCAACGCCGCCGGCGACAAGGTGTTCAACGGGTTCGGCGCGATCGTGCTGCTCTTCGCCTCCCTGGGCCTGGTCTCCGTCACCGCGCTGAACATGTACGGCGGTTCGCTGACGCTCATCAGCGGTATGGACTCCTTCCGGCGGGTGCGGCCCACCCTGGGCGTACGGCTGCTGACCCTCGGGCTGACCGCGGCGCTCTCGCTGGTCGGCGCGCTCGCCGCGACCGCCCACTTCCTGGAGAACTTCAACGACTTCCTGCTGCTGGTGCTCTACCTGTTCATCCCGTGGACGGCGGTGAACCTCATGGACTACTACGTCGTGCGCCGCGGCCACTACGCGATCGCGGAGATCTTCAACCCCCGGGGCATCTACGGCCGCTGGGGATGGCACGGCATCATCGCCTACCTGGTGGGCTTCGCCGTCATGGTGCCGTTCTTCGCCGTCGGGAAGCTGTTCGTCGGCCCCGCCGCCGAGGCGCTGGGCGGAGCCGACATCTCGCTGTTCATCGGGCTTCCGGTCTCCGCGGCCCTGTACTGGTGGCTGACACGCTCCGTCGACGTGGAGGCCGAGACCCGCCTCGCCGAGGCCGAGGCGGAGGCCCTGGAGCAGGCGGCACACGAGCACCGCGAGCCCTGAGCGTCCGCATCCCGGGGCGGAGGACGCCGGTCGCGCCGATATTGCCTGCGCGACGCAGGGGATTCGGGGTATGTTTCTGCGTGACGCAACCAATGTGTCGCGCGGCGTCCGCCGCGCGCCATCCCGCGCCCACTCCGAGACCCGACTCCCTTTCCCGAGGAGCCCTGCCATGCTCACCATCGCCGTCACCGGCGCGACCGGCGCCCAGGGCGGTGCCACCGCCCGCGCCCTGCTCGCGGCCGGCCACCGCGTCCGCGCCCTCACCCGCGACCCGGCCGCGCCGGCGGCCGAGGCCCTGCGCCGGCTCGGCGCCGACGTCCGCCGTGCCGACTTCGACGACCGTCCCTCCCTGGACGCCGCCCTCGCGGGTGCCGACTCCCTCTTCGCGGTGACGACCCCGTTCGGTACGGACACCGCGACCGAGGTGCGCCAGGGCAGGACCCTGCTGGACGCGGCGGCGGACGCCCGCCTCGGGCACGTCGTGTTCACCTCGGCGGCGCACGCCGACCGCCGTACCGGCATACCGCACTACGACAGCAAGGCCGAGATCGAGCGTCACCTGACGACGACGGGCGTTCCCTGGACGGTCGTCGCCCCGGCGGCCTTCATGGACAACTTCGCCTCCGGCTGGACGCTGGAGGGCCTGCGCGAGAACACCTTCGCCTGGCCCATGCCGGCCGACCGCCCCCTGACCCTCATCCCCGCCGAGGACATCGGCGCCTTCGCGGCGCTGGCCCTGGTGCGCCGCGCGGAGTTCACCGGCCGCCGGATCGACATCGCCTCCGACGAACTCACCGCCGCCGGGATCGCCGCGGTCCTGGCCACCGTCACCGGCCTGCCGATAGGGCACCACGAGGTGCCGCTTGCCCACGTGCGCACCCACTCGCACGACCTCGCGGCGATGTTCGGGTACTTCGGCACCACCGGCCTCGACGTCGGCGTCACCGCCCTGCGCCGCGCCCACCCCGAGGTCGGCTGGCACACCTTCGCCGACTGGGCCGCGGCCCAGGACTGGCCGGCCCTGCTCGCCGCGCCCGCCCGCGCCTCATGAACGCGAGCCGCGCTCCTCGTGGGACGGCATCCAGTGGTGCTCGCAGAACCAGCGGCCGAACAGCGCACCCCCGTACACGACGAAGCCCACCCCGATCAGCCATGACTCGACCACCAGCACCGTCCCCACCGCCCCGTAGTTCAGGGCGTTGGTGACGATGAGCGGGGTGAAGACGAGGTACGAGAAGACGCGCAGCCCGGCCAGACCGGCGACGGTGGCGATCGCGCCCGGCAGCAGGCGGCGCCAGTTGACCTGCCCGCCCAGCAGGAAACGCTGGCCCACCAGAAGAACAGCACCCCGCTCAGCACGGACACCACGATCCGTACCGTCCCGTGCAGCGCCGGGCGGGTCTGGACCTCCTGGTAGAGGTAGCCGGTCAGCACCACGAGCCAGGTCGCCTGCCGCCACACCCGGTGCCAGGGGCCGGCCGCGAGGCCCCAGACGCGCTCGTACCCGTTCTGCACACTGCCCGCGAACGACACCCCGAACACGGCGAGCAGCACCAGGCTCAGCGCGCTGGTGGTGCCGATGACCTTGCGCGGCGGGCTGACGATGCCGGTCAGCGCGTCGGCGGACTGCCCGGACAGGCCCATGCCGTCGGTGAGCCAGGACGCGAAGCCTCCCCGGACCAGCGGATCGCCGGCGGCCACCACGATCAGCAGCGGGGCGAGCGTCACCAGCGCCAGGGTCGCGAACCCCATCGCCCTGTGCATCAGTTCGAGATCGCGTCCGCGCCGGAACAGCGCGCGCACACCGAGCCACTCCCACGCGCGGTGGAGGCCGCGCCGCCACTGACTCACGGGTCCCTCCCGTGCTCGCCGCACCCGGGCTCGTCGCCGACGGCCGTACGTCGCCCCCTGGAGCGGGCGGCGCCGGTCGAGCCCCTGGTGCCATGATCCGACGAAAGGAGCCGGTCCGCTCGGTCCCCTCCGGTGCGCGGCACCGTCAGCTCGGGCCGCCGGGTCCCCGCCGCCGGAAGCACACCCGGGCGGACGGCGCCGGGAGCCCGGCTCCCGGCCGGTACGCGGACATCGTCACCCGGGTGTCTCCCGCACCGTGGTGGTCACGCGGACGACGGACGGCCGGCGGGGAGTGGAGCCGAAACCGAAGCGCACGGGCGGGGCGACCGGTGCGAGCGGGCCCAGGTCCCGGCCCTCGAAGGTGGCCGTCGCGGTGGTCAGCGCGCGCAGATCACGTGCCCCGTACCACTCGCGTCTGCCCCCGCCGGCGCTCCCGCGCGTGCGAACGCCCATCAGCAGGCGGGCGAGCGGATCCGTCACGGCCGTCCAGGCCGGCGAGGCGGCCAGCGCGCCCGGGACGGCCCTCAGCAGCAGCCCCGTGGCGCCGCGCCGCCCGGCGGTGAAACACAGCCGGAGCAGCGGCTCGGCCTCGACGGTCCAGCGGCGGCCGTCGTCACGCACCCGTACGGGCACGACCCGCACCTCGTCGAAGGTGTAGGTACCGGCGATGAACCGCGCCGTGCGCGGGGTGGGGGCCAGCAGCAGCCGGTGGCCGTCGGCCCGTTCGAGCATCACGTCGCTGAACGGGCCGAAGGGCGAGCGGACCCAGTGCCCCACCACCAGACGGGTGCCGGACGACGTCCCGATCCCCGCGATCCAGCCGTCGAAGCGCAGCGGAGCGGGCCGGGCCCGGTTCCGGGCGCGGCCGCTCACCGGCGCGGGCCGGGCGGGGGCGGCGTCATCGGGCGGGTCCGCCCCGGTGGCCGCTAGACCGTCCCGCTCTCGGAGATCGTGACCTTCGCGCTCGGCGTGCCGCTGCGGCTGCCGAGCCCCTCGATGCGCTTCACCAGGTCCTGGCCCTCGACGACCTCGCCGAAGACGACGTGCTTGCCGTCGAGCCAGTCGGTGACGACCGTGGTCACGAAGAACTGCGAGCCGTTGGTGTTCCGGCCCGCGTTGGCCATGCTCAGCAGGTACGGACGGTCGTGCTTGAGGTCGAAGTTCTCGTCCTCGAACTTCTCGCCGTAGATGCTCTTGCCGCCGGTGCCGTTGCCCCGGGTGAAGTCGCCGCCCTGGAGCATGAACTGCGGAATGATGCGGTGGAAAGAGGAACCCGCGTAACCGAAGCCGTTCTGGCCGGTGGCCAGCTCGCGGAAGTTCCTGGTGGTCTTGGGGACCACGTCGTCGAACAGCTTGAAGACGATCCGGCCGGCCGGCTCGTCGTTGATCGTGATGTCGAAGTACACGTTGTCACTCATGGCGATCAACCTACCGTCGAGCGGCGTCCCGGCGCGCGGAAGGGTCCGCCCGGACGCCGGTGTCGTGGCCGGCGGCCGAGGCGACTCGGACTGCCGGCGCCTCAGTGCACCCTACCGGAAGGGGTGCCGTGACATGATCGTCCGGGACGGATCAGGTGGGGGAGAGGGGCCCTCGTGGCCGAGGGCTGGACCTGGGACGAGACCCTGTTCGCCGGCACGGCCGTCCACTACGAGCGGGGCCGGCTGCCCTACGCCCCCGCCCTGGTGCCGCGGCTGGCCGAGGTGCTCGCACCGGACGGGACCGGCCGACTGCTGGACGTGGGATGCGGGCCCGGCACGCTGGCGCTGCCCCTGTCGCACCTGTTCGCCGAGGTGGTCGGAGTGGACCCCGACCCCGGGATGATCGCCGAGGCGGCCCGCCGGTCCGCCGGCGGACCGGCGGCCGGTGACGCGCGATGGGTACGGCTGCGGGCCGAGGACCTTCCGGGGGCTACACGGCCGCTCCCGGTTCGACGGACGACGCCCGGCTGCGCCACCTCACCCTGGCCCTGCCCCCGCGGCATGCCGCCCGTCTCTTCGAGGCGCAGGAGGCGGGGGCCACCGAGGACCGGCTGCGGGAGATCGCCGCGCAGGCCCTGGGCGAGGTCTACTTCCGCGACAGCGGCCGCCGAGCCCACGTGCTCGAGGTGGAGTTCACCGACCTCGAGCACGTGGAGTTCGACCTGTAGCCCCGCCCGCGCCGCCGCCTGCGCACGCCGGGACTCTACGGGTACGACACCACCGTGGAAGGCGTCGTCGACGTGCCGGAGGTCGGCGCCCCCGTCTCGTTGATCACGTGCTCGTACTGCCCGTTGCCGCCGAGCGAGACCGCCAGCAGGTCGTGGAACCTCACGCCCGGCCGGTCCGGCGCGGAGAAGCCGTGGTGCTGCACGATGCCCGGGTCGACGTTGTAGTAGCAGTAGCTGCCCAGGCCCCAGCCCTCGTGCGCGGTGACGTGGTCACCGACCTTGTAGGCCGCGTAGCCCTTGACGCTGCCGTTCTGCACGGCGGCCTGGTTCGGGGCGTCGTACGCCTTCTCGTTCTGGAAGAAGACCGTGCGGCCCCGCTGGCCGTTCCACTGCACGTCGTACTTGTTGAAGTGCTCCACGAACAGCCCGGTGCAGAGCACGTCGTCGCCGTTGACCACGACTCCGTAGTCGGCGCGGTTGGTCTCCCAGCCGACACCGGTGCCGTGGTCGGCGCGCCACACCCAGGTGTGGTCGACGATGGTGTGCCGGTTGTTGATCACCATGCTCGTGGTGGCCTTGCCGGCGCCCGCGCCGCCGATGCGCACGAAGACGTCCTGCACCGTGGTCGGGTTGGCCGAATGGTTCTTGGCGGCGCCCGCCGGACCGATCTCCAGCAGGGTCCGGGAGTTGACCGGCCCCGCGTCGACGAGGAAGCCGGCCAGCCGCACGCCGTCGACGTCGGCGACCTTCAGGACCGTGGTCCCGTTGTCGGGCACGAGGGTGGCGTAACCGAGGCCCAGGACCACGGTGTTGGGACGGTCGACCCGTATCGGGCGGTCCACGTGGTAGACGCCCGGAGTGAGCAGCAGGTGCAGGCCCTGCGCGAGCGCCTGGTTGAGGGTGGCCGCGCTGACGCCCGGCTTCGCGACATAGAACCGTGACAGCGGCAGGGACGTGCCCCTGGGCGTGCCGTTGCCCCAGGTCACACCGCGGGCGTTCGTCCGCTTCTCCGGCAGGAAGACCCGGAACTCGCTGCCGCTGAGGTACAGGAACGGCTTCTCGCGGGAGACCGGGGTGGTGTCCAGCGTGGTGTACACCGGGTTCGGGAAGCCCTGCGCCGGTGCGCCCTGCACGCCGGAGAAAACCATGTTCCACACGCCGTTGAGCCAGCTCCCGACGACGCTGTCGCGGGTGTACCACTGCTGCTGCGAGTACGGGCCGACCTGGCCGTCGACGCGGCTGTCGGCGATGTAGCCGCCGCTCGCCCAGCCGTAGCCGGACGGCGCGAGGTCGAGCCCGCCCCGTACGTGCATCCGGCGGAACGGAGCCGCCTGGGCGACGGCCCACCGGTTGGTGCCGTTCGCGGGGACCAGGGCCAGGTTCTCCGCCGAACGCCAGAAGTTCTGTGTGGCGTTGCCGTTGAACCAGCCCGCGTCGACCGTCACGTCGCCGTTGATGGTCGTGTCGTCCGGTGACAGGCCCAGGCCCGCGATGGAGGTGTAGAAGCCGATCTGGGCGTTCAGGCCGTGGTACGTGCCGGGCTTGAACAGCAGCGCGTAGCGTCCGGTGCCGAACTGGGCCGACTCCTGCTTCGCGAAGACCTCGTCCAGCTCGGCCTGGATGCCGGGCGTCGACGGGTCGAAGACGAGCACGTTCGGACCCAGGTCGCCGCCACCGGGCAGGGCGCGCGGAGACCTGTGGCGGCCGGTCGCGGCGCCGGCCGGCGCGGCCGCGCCGGCCAGTACCGGAACGGCCGCCGCCGCGGCGCCCAGCACGGTCCGGCGGCCCACGGACGGCGAAGAGGGGGAGGTGGGGGAAGAGGGGGGCATGCGCGGCTCTCCTGGTTCAGGAAGTGAACGATGCGGGGCGTGGGAGCGCTCTCTCGACGTTGGATGCTTCATTGGCGTGAACGATGCGTCAAGAGTTGCGACGGGATTTCCCCGTGACACCCCTGAGTGACCGTCACATTCCCACCCATGCCTTCGAGAAGTGAGCGAAAGGCCAGGCCATCGCTGATCCTTTGGCCGATTCCCTTGACACCCTTCGTCGCCGCCCCAACACTCCAGCGATGGGAGAGCGCTCTCCCACTCCGTACGGCCTCCAGCCCCCACCTCCCTCCGAGGAGTCCCCATGTCACGGAGATCGAAGATCCTCTCGGGCGCGCTCGTCACCTCCGCCCTGCTGCTGACCCCGATCGGCCTCGGCGGTGTCGCCGCGTCCTCCACGCCCTCCGGGGCCGTCGTGCACACCGGCCACACGATGGCGCTGTCCACCGCCTCCTCGCCCGAGGACCCCGACGGCGACGGCTACATCCCCGCGAACCCCCCGGTCACCGGCGTCACGCCGTCGACGCAGAACCCCCCGCACCGCTACTTCCACGAGTTCCAGGCCAACTGCTCGGTCAGCCACACCAGGCCCGACGACCCGATCGTCTACCCGCAGCAGCCCGGCAGGTCCCACGACCACACGTTCCTGGGCAACACCACCACGAACGCGGGCAGTACGACCGCGACCCTGAGCGCGGGCGGCACCACCTGCAAGGCCCCCGGTGACCTCTCCGGCTACTGGATGCCCACCCTCTCCAACGGGGACGAGCCGGTCCTTCCCGTCGGCCCGCAGGTCATCTACTACAAGGCCGGCGTCACCGACTACGCCAGCGTCCGTCCCTTTCCCAAGGGGCTGCGGTTCGTGGTCGGCAGCCCCATGCAGAGCGCCGACGAGTTCCGCCACCATCCCGGCTTCGTCGAGGGCTGGGAGTGCGGCGACAGCTTCTTCAACACCGAATTCCCGGCGAGCTGCCCCTCCCGGCCCGACGTACAGCTCAACATCCGCTTCCAGGCGCCCAGTTGCTGGGACGGCAGGTACCTGGACACCCCCGACCACAAGAGCCACATGGCCTACCCGGTGGTGAAGCCCGGCACCAACGACAACATCTGCCCCGCCGACCACCCGGTGGCCCTGCCGATGATCGAGTTCAAAATGGCGTTCCCGGTCAACGGCGACATGTCGAAGGTGCGGCTGGCCAGCGGTCCGGGCCACAGCTTCCACTACGACTTCTTCAACGCCTGGGACGACCGCACGCTCAAGGCGCTGGTCGACCACTGCGTCGTCGGCGGACTCCAGTGCGACGCCCGCGGCTACGACGAGACGCACCCGGAAGCGGGCGCGGCCCTCGGCACCGACTACCGCCTCCCCTAGGTCGTGTCCGCACACGACCCAGCCCCCACACACCGGAAGACCCACACCATGACCCCACCACCCCGCACCCGGGCGCGACGCCTCGCCGCGCCCCTCGCCGCCGGCGTGCTGACCGCCGGCGCCCTCACCGCCCTGCCGGCCGCGCAGGCCCACGCGGCCGGCAGCGTCGTCAAAGTGACCGGCACCCAGGGCGACTGGCAACTGGCCGTCGACGGAAAGCCGTACCAGATCAAGGGCCTGACCTGGGGCCCGTCCATCGCGGACGCCGACCGGTACCTGCCCGACCTGAAGTCGATGGGCGTCAACACCATCCGCACCTGGGGGACCGACGCCTCCAGCAAGCAGCTGTTCGACTCCGCCGCCGCGCATGGCGTCAAGGTCATCGCCGGGTTCTGGCTGCAGCCCGGCGGCGGACCGGGCAGCGGCGGCTGCGTCAACTACGTGACCGACACCGCCTACAAGAACCAGATGCTGGACGAGTTCCCCAAGTGGGTCCAGACCTACAAGGACAACCCCGGTGTCCTCATGTGGGATGTCGGCAACGAGTCGGTGCTCGGCCTGCAGAACTGCTACGGCGGAACCGAGCTGGAACGGCAGCGCGACGCCTACACCTCCTTCGTGAACGACGTGGCGAAGCGGATCCACGCCGTGGATTCCAACCACCCGGTGACCTCCACCGACGCCTGGGTCGGCGCCTGGCCGTACTTCAAGAGGAACGCCCCCGACCTCGACCTGTACGCGGTCAACTCCTACAACGCGGTCTGCGATGTGAAGTCCGTCTGGGAACAGGGTGGTTACACCAAGCCGTACATCGTCACCGAGACCGGGCCGGCCGGTGAGTGGGAGGTGCCCGACGACGCCAACGGGGTGCCCCTGGAGCCGGGCGACCGCGCCAAGGCCGACGGGTACACCCGCGCGTGGGGCTGCGTCACCGGGCACCGAGGGGTCGCCCTCGGCGCCACGATGTTCCACTACGGCACCGAGTACGACTTCGGCGGCATCTGGTTCAACCTCCTGCCCGCCGGCCAGAAGCGGCTGTCGTACTACGCGGTCAAGAGGGCCTACGGCGCGGACACCTCCCGCGACAACACCCCGCCGGTCGTCTCCGGCCCGACCGTCGAGGGCGACGCGGGCCGGGTGCAGGCGGGCCGGGACCTGACCCTCGCCGTCAGCGCCACCGACCCGGACGGGGACGCGCTCTCCTACGAGGTCCTGGCCAACAGCATGTACATCGACAAGAGCAAGGACCTCACCCCGCTGCCCCACACCGACCTCGGCGGCGGCCGTCTCAGGGCCACCGCGCCCGACCGGCCCGGCCTCTGGAAGGTGTACGTCAAGGTGACCGACGGCCACGGCAACGTCGGCGTCGGGACCCGGTCCGTCAGGGTCGTCCCGCCCACCCCGGGCGGCACGAACCTCGCCCTCGGCAGACCCGCCACCGCCTCCTCGTACCAGCCGGGTTACGGCGACTGCCCCTGCACCGCCGCCAACGCGGTCGACGGGAACCAGAACACCCGCTGGGCGAGCGACTGGAGCGATCCGCAGTGGCTCCAGGTCGACCTCGGCACCCGCACCGCCTTCCGGCACGTCCAGTTGCTCTGGGAGGCCTCGTACGCGAAGGCGTACACCGTGCAGGCCTCGGACGACGGGCAGAACTGGCGCACGGTGCGCACCGTGACGGACGGCAACGGCGGCGTGGACGACTTCGACGTCACCGGAACCGGCCGCTACGTGCGCGTCAACGGCACCGCGCGCGGCACCGGCTACGGCTACTCGCTGTACGAGTTCGGCGTCTACGGCTGACCCGGGCGGCCGGCGAAGAAAGGAAAGGGGTGAGGATGGCCGACGAGGACGAACTCGACCGGCTGCTCGACAAGCTGGCCCTGCGGACCGCGGTCCGCCTGCTGACCGGCGCCACCACCTGGCGCACGGCGGCCGAACCCTCGGTGGGACTGGGCCAGTTGGTGCTGTCGGACGGTCCGGCGGGGGTGCGCGGGGAGGGCTGGGACGAGCGGGACACCGCCGTCCTGCTGCCCTCGGCCACCGCGCTCGCCGCCACCTGGGACGAACCCCTGGTCGAGGAACTCGGCGGCCTCCTCGCCTCCGAGGCCCGGCGCAAGGGCGTGCACGTCGTCCTCGCCCCGAACCTCAATCTGCACCGCAGCCCCCTGGCCGGGCGGCACTTCGAGTGCTTCTCGGAGGACCCGCTGCTGACGGCCCGGACCGGGGCCGCCCTGATCCGGGGCATCCAGGCGCACGGGGTCGCCGCCACCGCCAAGCACTTCGTGGCGAACGACGCCGAGACGGACCGGCTCACCGCCGACGCCTCGATCGACGAGCGGGCGCTGCGCGAGGTCCACCTCGCGCCGTTCGAGGCGGCGGTGGCGGCGGGCGTCCGGCTGGTGATGGCCGGCTACAACCGCGTGAACGGCACCACCATGACCGCGCACCGCCTCCTGACCACGCCGCTGAAGGACGAGTGGGGGTTCGACGGCGTGGTCGTCTCCGACTGGGGGCCGTACGCGGCACCCTGGACACCGCCCGCGGCGGTCTCGACCTCCAGATGCCGGGTCCCGCGGGGGAGTGGGGCGAGTCGCTGGTGCGGGCCGTGGAGGCGGGCGAGGTCGAGGAGCGGACCGTGACCGGCAAGGTGCGCCGGCTGCTGCGGCTGGCCGCCTGGTGCGGCGTCCTCGGCGGCCCGGACCGCCCGGCGCGGCCGCTGCTGCGGTCCCGGCAGGCACGGCTCCTGGCCCGGCGGGCGGCCTCGGCCGGAGCCGTCCTGCTGACCAACCGCGACGTGCTCCCCCTGGACCCCGGACGCCTCGGCACGGTCGCCGTCATCGGCGCTCCCGCGGCCCGCACCCGCACCCAGGGCGGCGGCAGCGCCGGCGTCTTCCCCCAGGACGAGGTCCCGCTGCTGGACGGCATCCGGGCCGGCCTGCGCGGCCGGGCCCGGGTCGTCCACGTCCCCGGCCCGGCCCCGGACGGCCCGCCCCCGCCCTGGACATGACCCTCGCCGGCGACCCGCGCACCGCCGCCCCCGGCGTGCTGCTCCGCGTCCTGGACTCCTCCGGTGCCGAGCTGTACGCGGAACACCGGCGCGGCGGCCGGCAGCTGGAACCGCCGCTGCCGGCCGGCGCGCACACCGTGGAGATCAGCGCGCGGCTGCACCCCCGCACCTCCGGCACCTGGCGGATCGGCATCGCCGGCTTCGGCCGTCTCGGCCTGGAGCTCGACGGACACCCGCTGCTCGACGGCGTGTTCGCCGCCACGACCGACGACCCGGCCGTCATCCACGTGAGTCCGCCCACCCAGGTCGTCACGGCGCGACTGACCCGCGGCACGACCCCGTTGCTGGTGGCCCGCCGGGAACTCGCCCCCGGCACCGGCCGGGCCACCGTCGTCGGTGCCGCACCGCCCGCGCCGGGCGCCGCCGAGGCCCTCGCGGCCGCCTCCCGGGCGGCGCGCGAGGCGGACGTGGCGGTGGTGGTGGTCGGCACCGGCGAGCAGCAGGAGTCCGAGGGGCGCGACCGCACGCACCTCGGCCTCGGCCCGGAACAGGACGCCCTGGTCCGCGCGGTCGCCCGGGCCAACCCGCGCACGGTGGCCGTCGTCAACAGCGGCGGCCCGGTGGAACTGCCCTGGCGGGACGAGGTCGGCGCCCTGCTGCTCGCCTGGTTCCCCGGCCAGGAGGCGGGCGGCGGCCTGGCCGACGTACTGTTCGGCCGGACCGAGCCCGGCGGGCGGCTGCCCACCACCTGGCCCGCCGTGCTCGCCGACGCCCCCGTCACCCGCACCCGGCCGGACGCCGGCCGGTTCGCCTACGACGAGGGTGTGCACGTCGGCCACCGCGGCTGGCTCCGCGCGCGGCGCGCCCCCGCGTACTGGTTCGGGCACGGACTCGGCTACACCACCTGGGAGTACGGGGAACTCTCGGGCCCGGAGCGGACGCCGGCCGGCGAGGATCTCACCGTACGGGTGCTGGTGCGCAACACCGGGCCGCGCGCCGGACGCGAGGTCGTGCAGATCTACCTCGCCCGCCCCGGCCCGACCGCCGTCGACCACCCGCAACGATGGCTCGCCGGCTGGGCGGCGGTGCGGGCCCGGCCCGGCGAGACCGCCGTCGCACGGGTGCGCGTCCCGGCCCGCGCCCTCTGCCACTGGGACGCCGGGGCGGGAGCCTGGCGGACGGAACCCGGACCCTGCCGGGTACTCGCCGGACGCTCGGCCGGGGACCTGCCCCTGAGTCTGGAGGTGGATGTGTTCCACCGGAGCTGAGGGAGTCGCGCGACGGCGCGGAGAGCGCTCTATCCGTGCCGGCCGCCGGGCCGTTAGGGTGCGGGCATGAGCAGACAGGCCCCCACGCTGGAGGACGTCGCCCTGGAGGCCGGTGTCTCCCGGGCGACCGTCTCCCGGGTCGTCAACGGCGTGCGCAACGTGGACCCGGCGATCCAGGAGGTCGTCCGCCGGGCCATCGAACGGACCGGGTACGCGCCCAACCGGGCCGCACGCTCCCTCGTCACCCGGCGGGCCGAGACGGTCGCCCTGGTCGTGTCCGGCGCCGGGGAGACCTCCGACGAGGCCCAGGCGGCCTTCGCCGCCCGGGTGTTCGCCGACCCCTTCTTCGGGCGGGTTGTCGCCGGGATCGTGGGCCGTCTGCGCCCCCGCTCGGTGCACCCGGTGCTGATGTTCGCCGAGTCCCCCGAGGCCCGCCAGGAGGTGCTGACCTATCTGCGGCAGGGCCGGGCCGACGGCGCGCTGGTCGTGTCCAGCCACGCCGACGACCCGCTGCCCGCCCTGCTGGCCGAGGCCCGGCTGCCCGCGGTGCTCTTCGCCCGCCCCTCCCGCCCGGTCCCGCTCAGCTACGTCGACCTGGCGCACCGGGACGGCGGCCGGCTGGCCGCGGAACACCTGCTCGCCCGCGGCCGGCGCAGACTGGCCACGATCTCGGGCCCGTTGGCGGTCGCCGCGAGCCAGGAGCGGCTGGCCGGCTTCCGCGACACCCTCGCCCGCCACGGCCATCCCTTCGTGCCCGTCGCCGAGGGCGGCTTCACCCAGGACAGCGGCATCGCGGCGATGACCGACCTGCTGGCCGGACACCCGGATCTGGACGGGGTGTTCGCGGCGAACGACCTGATGGCTCAGGGCGCCTGCCAGGTGCTGCGCGAACACGGCCGCCGGGTGCCCGAGGACATCGCGGTGGTCGGCTTCGACGACTCCACGGTCGCCGCCACCTGCCGGCCCCCGCTCACCACCGTCCGCCAGCCCGTGGAGGACATGGCGGCCGAGATGGCCCGGCTGCTCGACGAGCACATCCACGGCGTCCGTACCGCCCCCACCTCGGTCGTGTTCGACCCGGAGCTGGTGGTCCGGGACTCGGCCTAGGGGGTGTCTCCCCTGGAGGACGCGCCCGGGCCGCGGGCGGGACGGGCCGCTCCGGCCGTCCCGCCGCCCGGCGGAACCGCGCCGGGCCCCGAACGGGCGATCCTCAGTGCGCGGCGGCCGGGTGCGCGGTGCCTAAGGTGGAGTGTGATCAGTAGCGCCACGGAGGACCGCGGGCAGGACCGGCGGACGGGCCGGCGCCGGCCGGGCTATCTGGCCGCGGCGGCCGTCTTCGCCGTCGGGATGCTCGGCACCACGTTGCCCACACCGCTGTACGGGCTGTACCGGCAGCAGCTCGGCTTCTCCGAACTCGTCGTGACGGTGGTGTTCGCCGCCTACGCGGTCGGCGTCGTCACCGCCCTGCTGGTCGCCGGTGGCTTCTCCGACGTGCTGGGGCGGCGGCCGGTGCTGCTGGCGGCGCTGGGTCTGTCGGCGCTCAGCGCGGTGTGCTTCCTGACGGAGGGCGGACTGCCCCTGCTGTACACGGGCCGGGTGCTGTCGGGTTTCTCGGCCGGGCTGCTGAGCGGCACCGGTACCGCGGCCGTCCTCGAACTGGCCCCGCCGGGCAGACACGCCCGGGCCGGGTTCGCGGCCACCGCGGCCAACATGGGCGGTCTGGGGCTCGGCCCGCTGTTGTCGGGCATCCTCGCCGAATACGCGTCGCAGCCGCTGAAGCTGCCGTTCGCCGTCCATCTGGCGCTGCTCGCGGTGGCGGCGGCGGTCGTCCTCCTGCTTCCCGAGACCGTCCACCGCTCGCATCCGAGGGGGTCGCTGCGGCCCCAGGGGATGACGGTGCCGCCGGAGGTGCGCGGGGTGTTCGCGCCCTGTGCCCTCGCCGCCTTCGCGGGCTTCTCGATGCTCGGGCTGTTCACGGCGGTCGCCCCGGCCTTCCTCACCCAGACCCTGGGGGAGCGGAACCTGGCGGTCGCCGGCGCCGTCGTCTTCTGCGTGTTCTGCGCCTCCACCTGCGGACAGCTCCTCATGGGCCGGATCGGTGCGCGCCGGGCCCTGCCCTGGGGCTGCGCGGTGCTCGTCGCCGGCCTCCTCCTCATCGCGCTGTCGCTGCTGCTGACGTCCTTCCCGGTGCTGCTCGCCGGCGCGCTGACCGGCGGCGCGGGCCAGGGCATGGCGTTCCGCGCCGGGCTGAGCGAGGTCAGCTCGGCGGCCCGGAGGCCCATCAGGGCGCCACCATCTCGGCGTTCTTCGTCGTCGCCTACGTGGGGATCTCCCTGCCGGTCGTCGGGGTGGGCGCCCTGACGTCGGCGCTCGGACTGCGCGGTGCCGGGCTGGTGTTCGCGGGGTGCGCGGTGCTGCTCGTCGCGGCCGTCGGCGTACGGGTGAGCCGCACCCTGTCCCGGGACTCCGGCCGGTGACGGATCCGCCGCGGATCTCCGGTGAACGTCCGGCCGTCCACCGGCGTCGAAGGAGGGACAGCCGGCGAAGCTGAAAGGCGCCCCATGACACGCGTACGTCCGACATCCTGCTCCCCGCTGCCGCGCCTCGCGTTGATCGCGGGGCTGGTCTGCGCGGCCGCCGCCTGCCAGGGACCGACCGTGTCCACCCAGCCGGCGCCTGCCGCCGGCAGCACCTGGCGGGAGCCGTCCGCCTACGCGTACACCCTGCGCTCGACCGGCGGGGAGCGGGCGCTGATCGGCACGTTCCGGGTGAGCGTGCGGGCGGGAAAGGTGGTGCGCGCGACCGGTCTGGACGCGGAGAGCCGGGCCGTGGTCCGGCGCTCGCCCACGATCGTGCCCACCATCGGCGCGCTGGTGCGCGAACTGGAGCGGGCGCGGCGCGACGGCGCGGAGCGGGCCGAGGCGGAGTACGCGTCCGCCGGGTATCCCCGCCGGATCACCGTGGACGGGTCGGCCGACGCCGTCGACGACGAGGTCCGTTACGAGGTGAGCGACTACACGCCCGGCGGCAGTCGACCCGGCGCGGGCCGGGCACCGTTCGCGAAGGAGGCGCGGGCCCGGGAGTCCGTCAGACGCGGGGGGTCAGGACCTCCTGGAGGAGCGCGCCGTAGCGGGTGATGAGTTCCTTGCGGTCGGTGCGGAGCAGGCCCTCGTCCCGGGCCACCCACAGGCCGTAGAGCAGGCCGCCGGACATCGACGCCGCGAGCCGGGCGCGCAGGTCGGCGTCGGGTCCGCGCAGCCGGTCGCGCAGGGGCGCGATGAGCACCTTCTCGTGGGTCTCGCGCAGCCGGTCGAGGATCTGCGGTTCGCCGCTGCCGTGCACCAGGGCCAGGAAGATCCCGCGGGCGGTGCCGTCAAGGTCGAGGAGGAGTTCGGCCAGCCGCTCGCCCAGGTGGTCGAGCGGTACGTCGAACAGGGGCTCGCTGTCGATCGCCAGGTGCATCGTCTCCAGGAACAGCAGTTCCTTGCTCTTGAAGTGACGGATCACCAGCGCCGGATCGGTCCCGGCGGCCGCCGCGATCCGGCGGACGGTGGTCCTGGCGAATCCCCGGTCCCGGAACAGACGGGCGGCGGCCTCGTGGATGGCGTCACGGGTGGAGGAACCGGAACCGGTCTGCAGCATGCGGCACAGCCTATGCGGCTGCCCGCCCGGCTTCGCGGGCTCTTCCCGACCACGCGGCGAACAGGGCGGGAACCGGTCCCTCACCGGTTGGAAGATCGAGTTACGTGAGCGTTTCAAGAAGTTCGGTCAACATTGTTGACTCGCCGCTGCGGCGCCCGCACATTACCTATCAGTAGAACCGTCCGGTAATCCCGTGACGGTCCTTCACGGCCGTCGGTGTGCGCCGCTGCGCCCACACTTCGCCGGCCGGCGCTCCCCCCTGCTCGAGCCGCCCCGTTCTCGCGCACCAGGTCCGCGGGCACCGCTGTGCCCGCGTGCTCCCCACGCGCCCCCACCGAGAAGAGAGAGCAGATACTCATGCCCGCATTGCGCCGTGTCATGACCGCGACAGCAGCCGCCGCCGGTGCGCTGGCGCTCGGCCTCACCGGTACCACCGCCCAGGCCACCACGCCGCTGAACTACGCGGCCCTCGGCGACAGTTACAGCGCCGCCTCGGGTGTCCTCCCCGTCGACCTCTCCAGCCCGCTCTGCCTGCGTTCCACGGCGAACTACCCGCACGTGCTCGCGTCCCGGACCGGAGCCCGCCTGACGGACGTCACCTGCGGCGCCGCCCAGACCAAGGACTTCACCGCGTCCCAGTACCCCGGTGTCGCGCCGCAGGCGAACGCCGTCACGGCCGACACCGACCTGGTGACCCTGACGATCGGCGGCAACGACAACGGCACCTTCATCAACGCCATCCTGTCCTGCGGCACCGCCGGCGTCCTCACCGGCGGCAAGGGCAGCCCCTGCAAGGACAAGTACGGGACCTCCTTCGACGACGCCATCGACGCGAACACCTACCCCGCCCTCAAGCAGGCCCTCGGCAGCGTCCGGGCCAAGGCGCCGGGGGCCCGCGTGGCCGTGCTCGGCTACCCGTGGATCACGCCCGCCACCGCCGACCCGGACTGCTTCGTCAAACTGCCCATCGCCTCCGGCGACGTCCCCTACCTGCACGCCATGCAGGCCCATCTCAACGCCGTCGTCCGGCGCGCCGCCGAGGAGGCCGGGGCGACGTACGTCGACTTCGCCCAGGCGTCCGCGGGCCACGACGCCTGCCAGGCCGTCGGCACCCGCTGGATCGAACCGCTGCTGTTCGGGCGCAACATCGTCCCCGTGCACCCCAACGCCCTGGGAGAACAGCGCATGGCCGAGCGCACCATGACCGTCCTCGGACTCGGCTGACCGACCGCCGGCCGGCCCGGCTTGCCTTCGAGCGGACTCCAGCGTCCACACTGGGCCCGACGGAATCCGCAACCGGGACGAGGACGGGCGCAGCCGATGGACACGACGAGCAGGACAGGGCACCCGCTGCCGTACGACACCTACCGTGAGGCGATCGCACGCGAGACGCTGCGCTTCACCGAGGCGGTCGACGGCGCCGACCCCACGAGCGCGGTGCCCTCGTGCCCCGACTGGACCCTGGCCGACCTCACCCGGCACGTGGGTGCGCTGCAGCGCTGGTTCTGCACGCTGCTGACCCGGCTGGTGCAGGAGCCGCCCCGCTCCCGTGACGTGGAGCTGGGGCTGCCGGACAGCGCCGCCGCGTACCCCGGCTGGGTTGTGGCCGGGGTGCCGGCGGTGGCGGTCGTGCTGCGGGACACCGATCCCGAGGCGCCGATGTGGGCCTGGGGCGAGGACCAGCACGCGCGGTTCTGGGCCCGCCGCATGCTCTTCGAGACACTCGTGCACCGGGTGGACGCGGAGCGCGCCGCCGGTCTGGACCCGGACATCGACAGCGCGCTGGCCGCGGACGGCGTCGACGAGTTCCTCGTCAACCTGCCCTACGCGGGCCTCTTCGCCCCCGCCGTGCGGAAACTGCGGGGCGACGGCGAGACCATCGCCTTCAGGTGCGCCGACACCGGCGAGGAGTGGCGGGTCCGGCTGGACCCGGACGGCTTCCGCCCGCTGCCGCCCGCGGCGGACGGCGCCGACCGGCCCGAACCGTGCGCCGCCGCGGTGTCCGCACCGGCGGCGGACCTGCTGCTCCTGCTCTACGGCCGCAGGTCGCACGAGGAGCCCGGCTTCGACGTCTCGGGCGACGCCGAGGCCCTCGGCCACTGGTTCGCCCACACGGCCTTCTGATCCGGCCGCCGGCGCCCGTCCGACCATGCGAGCCTGCCGCGCGGCGTTGCCCGCCCTCCGGGCGGACGACGGGAATGGTCGGACGGGCCCTAGGGCTCGCCGGCCCTCGGCTCGCCGGTGAGCAGACAGGCGGCCAGCGCCGCCGTGTCGTCCTGCAGGCAGTCGCCGCTGTAGTCCAGCAGGTCGTGGTGGAGCCGGTCCAGCAGCTCCCCGGGCGGCAGCGGACCCCACTGGCGCAGCCGCTCGGTGAGCGGGTAGAAGGCGCCGGCCGCGTCCCGTGTCTCGGTGACCCCGTCCGTGTACAGCAGGAGCTGGTCACCGGGCCGGAACGGGTAGGCGTCCACGTGATACGCGTCCCCGACCAGCACGCCGAGGTTCAGCGGCGGCGCCGACCGGCCCCGGTCCAGCTCCCGCACCTCCCCGGGAAGGATGAGCAGCGGCGGCGGATGGCCGCAGTTGACGACGCGGACGACCTGGCCCTCGCCGGGGATCTCGGCGAACACGGCGGTCACGAACCGTTCGCCCGCGTCGTTCCCGCCGAGCTGCGACGCCCGGCGGCTCATGCTCGTCTCCACCCGGTCGGCCAGGGCGGCCAGATCGGGCTCGTCGTGCGCCGCCTCGCGGAACGCACCGAGCAGCGCGGCCGCGGTCTCCACCGCGAGCAGCCCCTTGCCGCGTACGTCGCCGATGAGCAGCCGGACCCCGAACCGGGTCGGCACGGCCTCGTACAGGTCGCCGCCGATGCGGGCCTCCGCAGCCGCCGAGAGGTACAGGCTCTCCAGACGCAGGTTGCCGATCCGGTGCGGTACCGGCCGGAGCAGGACCCGCTGCGCGATGTCGGCCACGAAGCGGACGTCCGCCAGGGTGCGCTCGCGGCGGACGCGGTGCGTGGCCAGGATCGTGCCGAGGGCGCCGACCAGAGCGGTGCACACGTACGCGGCCACGTAATGGCGCTCCCACAGGTAGCCCACCTGCCGGCCCGCGCAGCACGGGGTGCCGGCCAGCACCCCTTCGAGGAACACGGCGAACGCGGTGGCGGCGACCACGACGGCCGGCCGGTGGGCGAAGGCGGTCACCAGCGGCAGCGCGATCAGCACGAAACTCACCGGCCACTGCACGGGGGTGACGGGTTCGAGCAGCAGCACGGCCGCGACGAACATGACCGGCAGCCAGCGCATCCAGGCCGGGGCCGCCGGTGAGCCGATCCGCGAGACCGTGCCGTCCGCCGGGCCGTGACCGGCACGTCCGTGCTTCACCCCTCGCACCCGCCACTCCCGTCGCACGATCCCGACCGGGACCCAGCCTGGTGCGCGGGGCCCCGGCGCACCGGTCATTGCTCCACCCAGCGGCATGTTCCACCGTCCGCCGGCGGCGCACCGGCCCGGCGTCCGGAGACACGAACTGGTAACAGCGCACAACTGGATCGCAGTTGACGCGGTCTGCACCGGCATGAAGATCTCTTTCCTGCTCCACAACGCCTACGGCATCGGGGGACGATCACCACGACGTTCAACCTGGCCCAGGCACTGGCCGAGCGGCACGACGTGGAGATCGTCTCCGTGTTACGGCACCGCAAGCGCCCCCAGATCACCCCCGACCCCCGGGTGAGCCTGCGGCCGCTGGTCGACCTGCGGCAGGAGAAGGACCACGCGTCGCACCGCGAACCGGCGAGGGTGTTCCCCTCCGCCGAGTACCGCTACCGCCAGTACAGCCGGCTCACGGACGAGCGGATCGCCGAGTGCCTGGCGGCCACCGACGCCGACGTGGTCGTCGGCACGCGGCCGGGACTCAACGTGCACCTCGCGCTCCAGGCCCCCGACCGGGTGCTGCGCGTCGGCCAGGAGCACCTCACGCTCGACAACCATCCGGCACCGCTGCGCACCGCGCTGCGCCGGGCCTACCGGCGCCTCGACGTGCTCACCACGGTCACCGAGGCGGACGCCGACGACTACCGGCGCAGGATGCACCTGCCCGGCGTCCGCGTCGAGGTCCTGCCGAACAGCGTGCCCGACCCCGTGCTGCCGCCCGCCGACGGCCACGCGAAGATGATCGTGGCGGCCGGCCGGCTCGTCCCGGTGAAACGCTACGACCTGCTCATCCAGGCGTTCGCCCGGGTCGCCGGCGAGTACCCCGACTGGCACCTGCGCATCTACGGGGCCGGTGAGCAGCGGGACGCCCTGCGGGCCCGCATCGAGCGGCTCGGACTGAGCAACAACGCCTTCCTGATGGGCCCGGCCGCGCCCATGGAGGCGGAGTGGGTCAAGGCGTCCATCGGCGTGTCCACCTCCTCCTTCGAACCGTTCGGCATGACCATCGTCGAGGCCATGCGCTGCGGACTGCCGGTCGTGAGCACCGACTGCCCCTACGGCCCCGCCGAGATCATCGAGGACGGGGTGGACGGCCGGCTGGTGCCGGTCGGCGACCGGGACCGGCTGGGGTCGGCGCTGCTGGAGCTGGTCCGCGACGACGAGCGCCGCCGGGCCATGGGATGTGCGGCCGCCGAGAACGCCCGCCGCTTCGCTCCCCGGAGCGTGGTGGCGCAAGCGGAGCGCCTGCTGGAGGAGGCCATCGCGGCCCGGTCCGCGGGCCGGAGCGCCACGGCGGCACCGCGCGACGTGCGGCGGAACCTGGTGAGCCACGGGTTCGCGGCCCGCGACATCGCGCACACCGCCACCGGGCGGGTGCTGAGGACTCTGCGCAGGGGGCAGCGGTGACCACGGAGAACGGCGCCGGAGCGCGCGTGAACTGCGTCGTGGACGCCGAGGGCCGCATGACCCTCGAACTGCCGACGGCCGCGGAGGCTCTTCGGCCGCACCTGCTGCTGCGGCTGCGGCCGAAGAAGGGGGACCCCGTCACGGTCCGCAGGATCGTTCCCTTCGAAGCCGCGGGGAACGGACCGGCGCGTGCCGTCCTGGAACCCCTGCCCGCCCTGGAGGAGGGCCGCTGGGACGCGTTCCTGCTGGACGGACCCGACGACACGGCGCCCGTACGGCTCCGGCCCGGCCTGCGCGACCTGCGGGCCCTCGTCGACGGACACCTCAGGGACCGGCCGTCCCCGGTGGCGGTGCGGATCCCGTACGTGACCAAGGAGGGCTATCTCGCGGTGCGGGCCTGGCTGCGCACGGCCCACGCGGAGGCCGGCCGGATCGACGTCGGCGACCGGTCGACGACGGTCACCGCCCGGCTGCACGGCGCCACCTTCGAGGACGGCGCCGTCGTCCGCCTGCGGCCGCGGGGGAGCGACGCCCCCGGGCACGAGGTGCGGCCGGTGACCGACGCAGACCGGCGGGGGTTCGGCTTCACCCTCGACCACGAGGCCCTGGCCGCCGCCACCACCGCCGAGGGCGGCATCTGGGACGTCTTCGTCCACCCCGCGGAGGACGCCGCCCCGGTCCGGGTCGCCCGGCTCCTGGACGACGTGGCGGACCGCAAGGCGTCGTTCGTCCACCCGGGCGCGCGCGCCGCCGGGGCCGTCCTGCGGCCCTACTACACGCTCGACAACGACCTCTCCGTCCGGGTGAGTACGGGCTGACCGCCCGGCGCCCGCGGGGGACACGGGCCGGGGCCGCACGGCGGCGCCCCGGCCCGTGCCTTGCCCCCGCCGGGCGCCCGGCGCACCCTGTTGCTATGCGCGCGCACGACAGCCCCACGCTGATCACGTCCGTACAGCGCGCCTTCCGCCTGATGGAGGCGGTCAGCGCACACGAGAACGGCGCGCCCGCCAAGCAGCTGGCCCGGGAGACCGGACTGCCCCTCGCCACCGCCTACCACCTGCTGCGGACGCTGGTGCACGACGGATATCTGCGCAAGCTCGACGACGGCGGCTTCGTCCTGGGCGACCGGCTCCAGACGCTGCGCACCACCAGCCGTGCGCAGGTCCTGCTCAACCGGGTCCGGCCGACCCTCGCCGCGCTGCGCGACGAACTGGCCGGCGCCGCCTACCTCACCTTCTACGAGGACGGCGAGATCAGGGTCGCCGAGATCGTCGACGGGCCACGCGCACCCCGGGCCGACCTGTGGGTGGGTTTCGAGGACGCGGGCCACGCCACCGCCCTGGGCAAGTCGGTGCTGCGCGAACTGGACGACGAGTCCCGCCGCGACTACCTCTCCCGGCACCACCTCGCCGACCTCACCCCGCGGACCGTCACCAGCCTGACCGAACTGCTCAGGCGGCTCGACTCCGCCCCGCTGGCCCCGGCCGTCACGGACCTCGAGGAGTACTCGCTCGGCACCGTGTGCGTCGCCGTGCCCGTGTACAGCGGGGACACCCTCGGCTCGCTCGGCGTGTCCCTGCCGGTCGAGCGGCTCTCCCGGCTGCCGGAGATCGGTGCCCGGCTGATGCCGACCGCGAGCCGCGTGACCAGATGCCTCTCGCTCACTATCTGAAAACCCGCTCCTTGAAGCGGTTCCGCCCAGCCCCTTTCCTTGAATACAGAAACAAGGCAGGGGACCGGGCAGGGGAGCACCCCGTACAGGCGAGGGGCAGCGCGACAGGTGAGCGATTCCGGACAGAACTCGAGCCGGCGCCGGGAGCACGGTGGCGAGCACTGGGCGTCACGGCTGCACAGGGCGGCCGGCCCCGGCGCGTCGGCGCCACGGCGAGCCGCCGCGCAGGCGGCGTCCGCGCTTCCGGTGGTGCTCGTCATGGTCGTCGTGCTCGTCGACCTGCTGACCGGAGCCGGCCTGCCCTGGCTGCCCCTGATGGCGGCGGGGCCCGCGCTGGCGGCCACCACCAACGGGCCGCGCGGTGTCCTGTGCGTCGGTCTCCTCGCCGCGGCGCTGTGCGCGGCCCTCAGCACCGTCTACACCGTGCCGGGCCGTGAGCCGGTGGCCGTGCTGAGCGCCGTGCTGGCTGTCACCGCGGCGAGCGCCCTGGCCAGCGAGCTGCGCGGCCGGCGGGAGCGGGTGCTCGCGGCGGTCCGCTCGGTCGCGGAGGCCGCCCAGCACGCCCTGCTCAAGCCGGTCCCGGAGACCGTCGGCCCGTTCCAGGTGGCGGTCCGCTACAGCGCGGCCGCGGCGGAGGCCCGTATCGGCGGGGACCTCTACGCCCTGGTGCCCACCCCGCACGGCGTCCGGCTGATCGTCGGAGACGTGCGCGGCAAGGGGCTGCCGGCGGTGAGCACCGCCGCGCTGGTCCTCGGTGTCTTCCGCGAGGCCGCCTACGACGAGCCCGACCTGCTGGCCGTCGTCGGCAGGATCGAGCGGAGCCTGGCCCGCAACCTCGGGCCGGACGACTTCGTCACCGCCGTGGTCGTGGGCTGCCCGCGGCCCGGGGAACTGGAAGTGGTCAACTGCGGGCACGCGCCCCCGCTGCTGATAACCGAGGCCGGGGAAGTGGAGCCGGTGGAGCCCGTCCGTCCCGCCCCGCCCCTCGGGCTGCGCGCGCTGTCCGGTGAACACCCCGAGCTGCACCTGCTGCCCTTCGCCGAGGGCGACCAGCTCCTGCTCTACACCGACGGGGTCACCGAGGCCCGCGACCACGCGCGGGAGTTCTACCCGCTGGCCGAAGGCGTGGCGCGGCACGTGTCCGACGAGCCGGCCCGCACCCTGTCCGCGGTGCACGCCGACCTCCTCGCGCACGTGGGCGGCCGGCTGCACGACGACGCGGCCCTGCTGCTGCTCAGGAAGTCGATCGAGGAGCCGGCCGGGAACGAGCCGGAAGAGACCGACCACGCGCCGGACGCCGGGCGCGGAGTCGTGCCGGTGCGGTCCGAGGCCGTGCCGGTGGCCGCCAGCTGCCGCGGCGGCCGCTGAGCGCGCTGATCAGGCCGCCGCGCGAGCGCTGATCAGGCCGCCGCGAGGTCGGCCCAGCGCGTGCATCCGCCGGGGTGGGTGCGCATGCCGTGCCGGTCGGCCAGGGCGTGCACGATGTCCTCGCCCCGCCCGTGTTCGTCCGGGTCGTCCCAGGCGGGCGACGTCCCCGCCGGCCGGGCCGGCCCCGCGTCGGTGACCTCCACCCGCAGCACCCCGGGCCCGTCGCCCGGCACCCACGAAAGCCGCAGCACCGCCGGGGGCAGGGCGTGCACGATCGCGTTGGTCAGCAGCTCCGACACCACCAGCAGCGCGTCCTCGACGATCGCCGGGGACACCTTCCAGCCCGCGAGGATCGCGGCCACCCGCCGGCGTACGACCGAGACGGCCCCGGCGAAGGGCGGCAACACGAAGACCTGCTCGCGCGTCTCCCGCGCCAGCGTATTGAGCTGTACCGCCATGTTGGTCTCCTGGAGGGTGAAGCACTGCGGGCCAGGCCGCGCCCGGGCAGGTGCCGGGCCTTGTAGGCACGCTAGGGAGGGCCGGCGCGCCGGTCAATGAACAGGGGTCGGCATTGCCGAACGCTCCCGCCCGAGGGGGTTACCGGACGGTCCCGGCGCACGCGGAGCGAATCCCCGGCAACGGTAATAGGCTCGCTTCATGGCCGGTCCGGTCCAGTCGATCGAACGGGCGGCGGCGATTCTGCGCCTGCTCGCCGGTGGGCCCCGACGGCTCGGGCTCGGCGAGGTGGCCGCTTCGCTGGGGCTGGCGAAGGGAACCGCCCACGGCATCCTGCGCACCCTGCAGCACGTGGACTTCGTCGAACAGGACGCGGCGACGGGCAAGTACCAGCTCGGGGCCGCCCTGCTGCACCTCGGCACCAGCTATCTCGACGTCAACGAACTGCGGTCGCGCTCCATCAACTGGGCCGACGCCCTGGCCGCCCGCAGCGGGGAGGCGGTGCGCCTGGGCACCCCGCTGGAGGGCAAGGTCCTGGTCGTCCACCATGTGTTCCGGCCCGACGACAGCCTCCAGACCCTGGACGTCGGCTCGCTGCTGCCGCTGCACGCCTCCTCGCTGGGCAAGGTGCTGCTGGCCTTCGGCACCGCGCCCTTCGAGCAGGCCCTGGAGTCCGGCCTGGAGACGTACACCCGGCACACCCTGGTCAGTCCCGAACGGCTCCACCAGGCGCTGGCCGAGGTGCGCGACCACGGATGGGCCGCCGAGATCCAGGAGATGAGCATGGGCGAGGCCGGCATCTCCGTGCCGATCCGGGGACACGGCGGTCTCGTGGTCGGCGCCATCGGGCTGTCCGGGCCGGTCGAAAGGATCTGTGACAACCAGGGCCAGCCCCGGCCGAACCTGATCACCCTGATCCGGGAGGCGGCACGCGCCATCTCCAGAGACCTGGGCGCGGCCCGCTGGTAGCCCCCACCCGCCCCCGACGCGACGCATCGGAAGGTGAACCCGATCATGGTTGACCGGTATGTGATGTCCATCGATCAGGGCACCAATTCCACCCGCTGCATCCTGTTCGACCACCGGGGACGGCTGGTGTCCGTGGCGCAGCGGGAGCACGAGCAGCACTTCCCGAAACCCGGCTGGGTGGAGCACGACGCCGTCGAGATATGGCAGAACCTGCGTCGGGTGGTGCCCGAGGCGCTCTCCGGCGTCGGAGTCGAACCGGACCGGATCGCCGCCATCGGACTGGCCAACCAGCGCGAGACGACCGTGCTCTGGGACCGGCGCACCGGCGCGCCGCTGGACCGGGCGATCGTCTGGCAGGACACCCGTACCGAGCCGCTCGTCGAGGCCCTCGGCCGGGACCCCGGCAGGGAGTTCTTCCTCGACCGGTGCGGCCTGCCGCCCTCCACCTACTTCTCGGCGCTGCGCCTGCGCTGGCTGTTCGACCACGTCAAGGGCCTCGAACAGCGCGCAAGGGACGGTGAGGTGCTGTTCGGCACGATGGAGAGCTGGCTGATCTGGAACCTCACCGGGGGCACCGACGGCGGACTGCACATCACCGACGCCACCAACGCCAGCCGCACCATGCTGATGAACGTCCGCACCCTCACCTGGGACGACGAACTCCTGTCGTTCTTCGGCGTGCCCCGCGCGATGCTGCCGGAGATCAGGTCCTCCGCGGCGCCCTACGCCGAGGCCCGCGCCCTCCTGCCCGGGGTGTGGATCACGGCGGCCCTCGGCGACCAGCAGGCCGCCCTGTTCGGCCAGACCTGCTTCTCCCGGGCGAGGCAAAGTGCACCTACGGAACGGGCAGCTTCCTGCTGCTCAACACCGGCACCGAACTGGTCCGGTCCCGGCACGGCCTCCTCACCACCGTCGCCTACCAGATCGGCGACCGGCCACCGGTCTACGCCCTGGAGGGGTCGATCGCCGTCACCGGCTCCCTGGTCCAGTGGTTCCGCGACCGGCTGCGGCTGATCAACAGCGCGCCGGAGATCGAGACCCTGGCGCGGACGGTGGAGGACAACGGCGGCTGCTACATCGTCCCCGCCTTCTCCGGCCTCTTCGCACCCCGCTGGCGCAGCGACGCGCGCGGGTCATCGTCGGCCTCACCTCGTACATCACCAGCGGTCACCTGGCCCGGGCCGTCCTGGAGGCCACCGGCTGGCAGACCCGGGAGGTCGTCGACGCGATGAACGCCGACTCCTCGGTGCCGCTGCGGGAGCTGAAGGTGGACGGCGGCATGACCGCCAACAACCTGCTGATGCAGTTCGTCGCCGATGTGCTCGACGTCCCGGTGGTGCGGCCCATGGTCGCCGAGACCGTCTCCCTCGGCGCCGCCTACGCCGCCGGACTCGCCGCCGGCTACTGGCCGGACCTGGAGGTCCTGCGCCGCAACTGGCACCGGGCCGCCCAGTGGCTGCCCGACATGGACCCCGCCCTGCGCGACGCGGAGTACGAGGACTGGCAGCGGGCCGTCGAACGCTCCCTGGGCTGGGTCAAACCGCCCCGCCCTCCTGACCCCGGGCGCGCCGGACGCCCCGGCGTCCCCAGCCCACCCCGGCTCAGCGGCTCGCGCGCTGCGCCGTCACGATCGTCTCCAGCGTCCGCTCCGCCCCCGCCCTGCGCTGCACCCGCTCCGCGAACCCCGGGAACTGCGACGCGACCCTCGTCAGGAGGCGCAGTTCGAGCGGTGCCACGTTGATCTCCGCGACATCGCGCTCGATCGCCCGGACCACGCCCCTGACGACCTGCTGCGGCGCCACCGTGCGGACACCGCCCGGGGTGGGCGAGCCCGTGTCGGCGAACATCCCCAGCTCCCGCACGAAACCGGGCTGCACGATCGAGACGCCCACACCGGTGCCGTGCAGGTCCTGGCGCAGGGCCAGCGAGAAGCCGCGCAGGCCGAACTTCGTGGCGTTGTACAGCGACGACGACCTGGTCGCCGCCATCCCCGACAGCGAGCCCACGAAGCAGAGGTGGCCGCGGCCGCCGGCCACCATGGCGGGGGCGAGCAGGCGGGCGAGCATCGCGGGCGCGCGCAGGTTCACCGCGAGCGCGCGGTCGATCTGCTCGGGGGTGTAGTCGAGCAGGTCGCCGCTGGACGGCAGCGCCGCGTTGGCGAGCAGGATGTCCGTTCCGGCGGCCTCCTCCGCGAGGCGCGCCACGTCGTCGGTGTCGCCGAGGTCGGCCAGGATCATGCGCGCGCCGTACCGCTCCGCCAGGGGTTCCAGCGCCTCGCGCCGCCGGCCGGTGAGGACGAGCCGCGCGCCGCGCGCGGACAGTTCCGCGGCGAGCGAGCCGCCGATCCCGCCCGTGACCCCGGTCAGCAGAACAGTTGCCCCAGCAATGCGCACGGCCATCCTCCAGAGTGTTGTTCGTTCGAACGAACAATAGGCAGGAGGGGACGCCGTGTCCACTGGTGGAACAATGCGGGGCATGCAGAACGACGCCCCCTCGGCCTCCGCCCCGACGCGCCAGCGCATCATCACCGCCGTCCTGCGGATCATCGGCGAGGACGGCGTCGCGGCCGTGACCAACCGGCGGATCGCCAAGGAGGCGGGAGTCTCGCTCGGCTCGGTCACGTACCACTTCGAGACCCAGCACGATCTGCTGCGGGAGAGTCTGCTGCACTTCGTGCGCGAGGAGGCCCGGCACTTCACCGAGCTGGCCGACCAGTGCCAGACGGACGGCCTCGGCCTCGACATCGCGGACGCGGCCACCCTCGCCGGCCAGGTCGCCTGCGGCGCGGCGCTCGACAGCGCCCATCTGGCGCCGTTCGAGCTGTACCTGCACGCCGGGCGCGACGAACGGCTCCGGGAGTCGGCGGCGGAGGCGTTCCGGGCCTACGACCGGCTCGCCACCCAGATCCTCACCGCGCTGGGCGTCCCGGACGCCGGACGCCTGGCGGCCACCACCGTCGCCCTGGTGATGGGCCTTCAGCTGCGCCGCCTGGCCACCGGCAGCCCCGCGGACGACCTCGCCGACGCCCTGCTCCTCCTCGTGCGCGGAGCCGTCGGGCCCTCGGCCGGGCGCGGTCCCGCGGCCTGACGGACCGCCACGCTCCATACCGGCGGGGCGCGTTGTGAGGCGTTCGGAACCCCGGTTCATCACGTCACCGCCATTGACGGCGCACGCCGACGTTGGTTGAGTGGCTCATCCACTGAGCCACTGGGAGGACCGCGTGGAGGCACTGCCCCGGGAGACCATCGTCGACGTGCTGGAGGGCCGGCTGCGGGAGGACATCCTCACCGGACGCCATCCCGCTGGCAGTTACCTGCCGCCCGAACGCACCCTCGCCGACGGCTACGGCGTCACCCGCACCACCCTCAAGCACGCCTTCGGGCGACTGACCCAGGCTGGACTGCTGGAGACCCGGCACGGCGTCGGCACCCGGGTGCGCGACTACCTGCGACTCGGCGGCGCCGATCTGCTGCCGATGCTCGTCCGGCACAGCCCCGACTGGATCCGCGAGGTCTTCGAAGTGCGGCGCGGCATCGGGGCGCTGATCGCCGAGCGGGCCGCGGCCCGGGCCGGCGCCCGGCAACGGGCCGAACTGCGCGAGCTGCTCGCGGCCGTCGGGGACGCGGCGGACACCGACGCCGTGCAGCTCGCGGACATCGAGGTCCACCGGGCCCTCGCCCGCGCCACCGGCAACCGCGTCTACGTCCTGCTGACCAACACCCTCTTCAACGCCTACCTGCCGGTCCGTGCCGCGCTCAGCGGTCCGTTCACCGACGCCGGCGTGGCCCGCGAACGCCTGGCGCCGGTGGTCGAGGCGGTCCTGGCCGGTGACCGGGCCGGCGCCCGGAGCGCGGCCGAGCGGTACCTGGCGACGACCGAACGGATCATGCTGGAGGACCTCGCATGAGCGACGGCACCCGCGGCCGCTCCGGCACGGCCGCCCGCGGCACCTCCTTCGCCGAGACGATGCTCGGCACGCTGCGGCTCGACGGCGAGGACCGCGCCCGCCGGATCCGCCTCGACCTGACGGTCCGCGCGGACCGCCCGCTGCGACTCCTCGGCACGACCGAGGCCCGGGCCACCGGACGGATACGGGTGGCCGGCTGGGCCGACGACCCGTGCGCCGAGGGTGAGCTGGAGATCTCGCCGGTGGCCCGCCGCCGCATCCACTACCGCCTCGCCTTCGACGCCGGCGACCGCCGGCTCACCCTCGACGGCTGGAAGTCGGTCACCGCGCTGAGGCCCGTCGCCTCGATGACCGTGCTGCCGTACACCCTCCTGGAGAACGGACGGCGGATCGGCACCGGCACGCTCCGCTTCCCGCTCGGCACCCAGTTCCTGCCGTTCCTGGCGAGCTTCCGCTTCCCGCGGACCGGGAACCGGGGAACCTTCCTCGCGCCCCGTTGGCGCGGCGAACCCGGCCGTACCGAGGTCTGGTACACCACCCTCACCGACCCGGAGAGCGGCAGCGGACTGTGGCTGCACCACGAACTGACCGCGCCCGCCGACGGATCCCGGCCGTACGCGCACGGCTGGGCCGCCGTGTTCCCCAAGGACGGCCCCGTGCGGCACGCCCGCTTCGGCCCCGCCGAATGGACACCCGGGACGACCGGCTTCCACGCCGCCGGGGCCACGGCCGAACCGGGGCGCCTGACCGGCACCGCCGAGGACGGAGCCCTGCACTGGGAGCTGACCGAACGCCCTGCGGACGAGCCGCTGTTCACCTTCCCCCGCTGGTCCTGGCGCCGCCCCTGCTGCCGGCCGCCCAGATGCTCCCGGCCGCCCGCGCCGCCTACGACGGAACCTTCACCCACGACGGCACCACGCTGACCCTCACCGCGGCCCCCGGCGCCTCCGCCCGGATCTACGGCCACGGCAACGCCCGCCGCTGGGCCTGGCTGCACGCCGACCTCGGCGGTGGCGACGTTTTGGAGATTGTCGCCGCCGTCTCCACGAGCCCGGGTCTGCGCAGGCTTCCGCCGCTGGTCTTCCTGCGGCTGCGCCGCTCCGGCCGCACCTGGCCCCGCCGCCCGAACGGGCGGCCGTCGGCTGGGCCGGCGCGGGCCGGTTCCGGGCCGGCCTCGACCTGCCCACCTGGACGGTCACCGGCCGCAGCGGCCTGCGCCGCATCCGGGTCGAGGTCACCCAGCCCCCGGAGGGCACCCTCGCCCTCGACTACACCGACCCCGACGGCAGCCACGCGACCTGCCGCAACAGCGAACGCGCCGACGCACACGTGCTGCTGGAGCGATGGTGGGCCGGCGGCTGGCGCACCGAGGCCGAGTGGACGCTCGACGGCACGGCCCACGCGGAGGTGGGCACCCGATGAGCCTCACCGGACTGGTGTCCGCCCTCCTCGCCGACGACGGCGGCGCCGACTGGCCCCGGCGTGTCCCCGGCAGACTCCGCACGGTCCTCTCGGCGATGCCGCTGCCCGCCCGGGCCGGACTCCGGGCGGCGGCCGGCGCCGTCGACGCCTACGCCGTGGCGCGCACCGGACGCACCCTCGACACCCTCGGCGCATCTGAGAGGCAGCACGTCCTGGACGAACTGGGCGCCCGGCCCGCCCTGCTGCCGCTCCTGGACGTCCTCAAGGTGCCCGTCCTCCTTGCGGCCGGAACCGAGCGGATGCTCCAGGACGGCCCCGCACCGCGTGGCCCGGCCCGCGAGGACCCGCCGCTCGACCTGACGCCCGCGGCCGACTGGCCCGCCCGGTCGCGTGCCGACGCCGTGGTCGTCGGCTCCGGCGCGGGCGGGGCGATGGCCGCACGGACCCTCGCGCGGGCCGGACTCGACGTCGTCGTCCTCGAAGAGGGCCGGCACCACTCCACCGAGTCCTTCGGCAGGAGCGCGCCCCTCGACCGGTTCACCCGGCTCTACCGGGACGGAGGAGCGACGGTGGCCGTGGGCCGGCCGCCGCTGCTGCTGCCGGTGGGCCGGGCCGTCGGCGGCACCACCGTCGTCAACTCCGGTACCTGCTACCGCACTCCCGGCCATGTCCTCGCCCACTGGAGCCGGGACCTGGGGTTCACCCTCGCCGACGGCTTCGACCGGCACCTGGACGAGGTCGAGCGCACGCTGAGAGTGGCGGCCCAGCCCACCGACGTCCTGGGGAACAACGGCCTACTCGCGCTCGCCGGCGCCCGCGAACTCGGCTGGCGGGCCGCGCCGCTGCGCCGCAACGCACCCGGCTGCCGGGGTTCCTGCCAGTGCGTGGTGGGCTGCCCGGCCGGCGCCAAACAGAGCGTGCAGCTCTCCGTGCTGCCCGAGGCCTGCGCCGCCGGGGCCCGGATCGTCACCGGTGCCCGGGCCGAGCGCGTCCTCGTCGATCCCGACCGTCCCGGCGGCCCCCGGGCGGCCGGCGTCCGCGTGCGCCGGGCGGACGGCGCGTTCGAGATCCTCGCGCCGCTGGTCGTCGTGGCCGCCGGCGCACTGGAGTCCCCGCCGCTGCTGCGCCGCTCCGGACTCGGCCGGCACCCCCGCCTCGGCCGCAACCTCAGTGTCCACCCGGCCACGAGCGTCGCGGGACGCTTCGCCGAACCGGTCACCGCGTGGGAGGGCGTGCTGCAGAGCGTCGGCGTGGAGGAACACCACGCCGACGGCATCCTCATCGAGGCCACCGCGACCCCGCCCGGCATGGGCTCCTTCGTCCTCCCCGGGCTGGGCGGCGAGCTGCGCCACGAACTGGAGGGCGCCGACCGGCTCGCCATACTCGGCGCGATGATCGCCGACCGCCCCTCGGGCCGGGTCCTCGGCCGGGACCGCACCCTGCTCCGCTACGACCTGGACCCCCGCGACGCCGGCCGGCTCATGCGGGCCGTACGGGCCATGGGGAGCTGCTGTTCGCGGCGGGTGCCGAGGAGGTGCTCACCGGCATCCCCGGCACACCCCGCGTCCACCGGCTCGCCGAACTGGACGCCCTGCTCGCCCGTACGACGGCGCGGCAGCTCCACCTGTCGGCGTACCACCCCACCGGCACGGTCGCGGCGGGGGCGAATCCCCGGCTCTTCCCGGTGGACCCCGCCGGCCGGCTCCGCGGGGTGCGCGGGGTCCTGGTCGCCGACGCCTCGGTGCTGCCGAGCTGCCCGCAGGTGAACCCCCAGCTGAGCGTCATGGCGGCGGCCCTGGCGATCACGGAGGCGCACTTCGACGTCTGAGGGCGACTCGCGGTGCGCGGTGGTTGCCCGGGGTACCCGTGATCGTCAGCATGGTCGGGTGCTTCTCGTTCCCGGCTGGGTGTGGCAGGGGGGCCCGGTGCGCAGGGCGCTGGGCGCCGGACTGGCCGCGGGTGTGTTCTTCGGCCTGTTCGTCCTCCTGGAGTCCGGAGCCTGGGCTGCCGCCGCCGTCGTCCTCCTGGTGCTGACCCCGCTGCACGGTGTTCGGGTGGCGCGGCGGATGAGCAGGGTCTGGCCCGCCGGCGGGGACCTCGCTCCGGCTGACCGGGCGGCGGTGGTACGGGCCACCCGGCGCGGCGGGACCGTGGCGGACCCCCGGCTCGCGCCCGACGTCGTCCGCCATGCCGAGGCGCTGCGCGTCACCGCGGAGCAGGATCGGCTCCGCCGCTGGGTGATGGTGCTGGTGGCCGTGGTGGCGCTGGCCCTCGCCGGGTACGACACCGTGGCCGGGACGGCGCGGGAGGCCCTGGTGTCGTGGCTGGTGGTCGCCCTGGTGGCGCTGGGTCTGGTCTGGTGGCCCCGACGGCGGGACCGCCTGATGACCAGGGTGGGGCGCGCCGAGGCGGCGGCCCGCGCGCCGGAGCGGCGCGACGCGCCGGGCGGGTGAGGGACCCGTGCCCGGCGCGCCGCTCCGGTCCGGTCAGGCCACCGCCGACGGGCGGATGTTCTGGTTGAGACGGAACAGGTTGGTCGGGTCGTAGGCGTCCTTCACCCGCACCAGCCGCTCGTACACCGCGCCGGGGTACGAGGCCCGCACCCGGTCCTCGGCGGCGTCACCGGTGAAGTTCACGTACATCGAGCCGTCGCCGTGCCGCGCGATGTCCTCACGGGTCTCACGGGCCCAGGCGACGTGCGCGCCGAAGTCCGCCCCGTCGGGCGACCGCGCGATCACGTTGCACAGCACGCCCGGCGTCCGCCGGCTGAACGCCGTCGCCTCGGCCGGGACCCTGGCGAAGGCTCCGCCGAGCTGGTGCAGATGCACCTCGCTGAAGGGCGTGGGCGTCGTGAGGTGGTGCCGCAGCACCGCGTCGAGGGCGTCGTCGGACGGCTCGACGAACGCCGAGGTGAAGTAGTTGTGGGCGCCGGGCGTCCACAACGGGTCGAGCAAGGACTGCATGCCCGTGTACGGCACCGGGCCCATGAGGTCGGCGACGGGTGTGCCCAGGGTGCGCAGCGGGCCGACGGCCGCCTCGCCCGCCGCCGGGTCGCCCGCGTACATGCCGGCCAGCACCACGACGCGGGTGCCGTGCGCCTCCGGCGGCAGGAACGGCAGCGGGGGCGCCGTCGTCAGGACGGCCATGGTCGTCAGCTCGTCGGGCATGCCGCGGGTCAGGTCGCGCCAGCCGGTGATCACCTGCCGGGCCTGGTCCAGGGGGTAGAAGATCAGACCGCCCAGCACCTGGGGGCCGACCGGGTGCAGCCGGTACTCCAGCGAGGTGACGACCCCGAAGTTGCCGCCGCCCCCGCGCAGCGCCCAGAACAGTTCGGAGTTCTGCTCCGCGTCCGCGCGGACCACACGTCCGTCGGCGGTGACCACCTCGGCCGCCGTCAGGTTGTCGGAGGCCAGCCCGTGGCGGCGGACCAGCCAACCGACCCCGCCGCCGAGCGTGAATCCGGAGATGCCGGTGGAGGAGACCAGCCCGCCGGTCACGGCGAGGCCGAAGGCCTGCGTCTCGTGGTCGAGGTCGCCCCAGGTCATGCCCGCCTGGGCGACGACCCGCCGGCGCACCGGATCGACGACGGCCCCCTTCATCGGGGACAGGTCGATGACGATGCCGCCGTCGCAGGTGGAGAACCCGGCGATGCTGTGCGCGCCGCCGCGCACCGCGACGAGCAGGTCCTGGCTGCGGGCGAACTCGACGGCACGGATCACGTCGGCGGTGCCGGCGCAGCGCACGACGAGCGCCGGCCGCTTGTCGTGCGCGGCGTTCCAGACCGCACGCGCCTCGTCGTAGTCGGCGTCGCCGGGCCGGACGACGGTGCCGCGCAGGCCTGCCTGGAGTTCGGCGACGGTGGCGTCTCCCAGGACGCCCTGTGCCGTGTCGATCGACATGGTCGGCTCCTCGGTCACTAGTGCTTGTGCTGATGTCCGTGACCGTAGGCAGCGCCTCTTAGCAACCACTCAGCAGCCGCTTTGACCCGTCGGCGGCGGCACCGGACGCCGCAGCGCGGCGAGGCCCCGCCGGTCGCCCAGGCGGGTGAACTGGGCCTCGGCCCGGGCGGCCGCCGCGGCGGCCGCGTCCTCCTCGCCCCGCTGCCGGAGCAGATCCGCCAGCATCAGCTCGACCCAGCCGGCGGCGGGCACCGACCCGGCGACCTGTTCCAGGCTCCGGGCGCGGGTGAACAGGGCGCGCGCCCGGTCCCGGTCACCCGCGGCCCGGGCCACGAGCCCGAGGTGCAGCAGGCTGTTGGTGGCGCCGGGGCGGTCGTCCGCCTCCTGGAAATCGGCGAGCACCGTCTCGAAGGTGGCCTGTGCGCCGCCGGTGTCTCCGGTGGCCAGTTCCAGCAGTCCGAGGCAGCCGAGCGTGATGCCCTCCTCCCGGCGGTCGCCGAGCCGGCGTCTCATGGCCAGGGCCGCCTCGAGGTGCTTGCGCGCCACGTCGTGGCCGCCCGTGCCGCGATGGATGTTCCCGAGCACGTTGAGCGCCATGGACTCCCCGTGCCGGTCGCCGAGCGCGCGGAAGCAGTCGGCGCCGCTCTCCGCCGCGTCCGTGGCGGCGTCCGTGTCCCCCTCCAGCCGGGCGGCCCACGCGAGGGTCGTCAGGACGTACCCGCGGGCCCGGGCCGGGCCGACCGTGCGGCCGCTGAGCACGGTCTCCTCGAAGAGGACCGACACCTGACCGCGGCCGTCGGCCTCCACCACGTAGCCCGGCGTCATGACCGGGAAGAAGGGACCGGTGGCCACCGTGACGTCGTCGAGCAGCCGCAGACTCTCCGCGCAGGCGGCACGAGCCGTCGCCCCCTCACCACGACAGGCGGCCCGGACACAGTCCAGGTGTGCGACGGCGGCGAGCACCGAGGGCTCGCCGGCCTCCTGCGCGAGCGCGCGCGCCCGGTCGAGGGCGGCGCGCCCCCGCGCCCACGCACCGCGCATCCACAGCAGGATCGCCTGCTGGTAGCAGGCGTACGCCAGGGCCGCCCGGTCCGGCCGGCGCTGCTGGATGCCGACGATCTCGGCGGCGATGTCCTCCAGCGGGGAGCCGTCACCGAGCCGGATCGCCAGCACGGCCCGGCCCATCAGGGCCTTCGCCCGCTGCGGTGTGGGCTCCGGGGCGGCGGCCAGCGCGTCGTCCAGCCAGCGCCGGCCCTCGGCGAGCCTTCCGCGCTCCGGCCAGAACGAGCGCAGCGCGACCGCCAGGCGCAGTCCGCTCTCCGGCCGGTGGCGCAGGAACGAGCGCAGGGCGGCCCGGAGATTGCCGTAGTCCGCCTCCAGTTCCAGTGCGGTCGCGCCGGCGACCCCGGTGGCCGGCTCACGGTCCCGTGCCTCGGCCAGCCGCAGGTAGAACTGCCGGTGCCGGGTCTCCACCCCGGTCGATTCCCCGCTGCCGCGCAGGAGTTCGGCGGCGTACTGCCGGATCGTCTCCAGCAGCCGGTACCGGGACTCGTGCGGCCCGGGCTCCACGCACACCAGGGACTTGTCGGCCAGCCGGCCGAGGAGGTCCAGCACTGAGCCGGCCGGCACGCCGTCCGCGCAGACGTCCTCGGCCGCCGCGAGCGAGAACCCGCCCGCGAAGACCGCGAGCCTGCGGAACAGGCACTGCTCCTCGCCGTCGAGCAGCCGGTGACTCCACTCCAGGGTGGCCAGCAGCGTCTGCTGCCGGGTCGCGCCGTGCCGGCTGCCCCGGCTGAGCAGGGCGAGCGCGTCGTCGAGGCGTTCGGCGATCTGGTCCGGGGCCAGCAAGTGCACCCGGGCCGCGGCCAGTTCCAGGGCCAGGGGCATCCCGTCGAGCCGGAAGCAGATCTGCGCCACGGCCGCCGCGTTCCGGGCGGTCAGCCGGAAGCCCGGTGCCGCGTCGGCGGCGCGGTCCAGGAACAGCCGCACGGAGGCGAAACGGGCGAGTTCCCCGACGGGCGGCAGCCGCCGTGGATCCGGCAGCCCGAGCGACGGCACCCGGAACGTGCGCTCGCCGTAGCTGCGCAGCGGCTCCCGGCTGGTGGCGAGCACGGCGACCCCGGGGCAGCGGGCGGTGATCTGCGCGACCAGGTCGGCACACGCGTCGACCAGGTGCTCGCAGTTGTCCAGGACCAGCAGCGTCCGGCGGCCGCCGAGCTGTTCGAGCAGCGCTTCCCGGGCCCTGCCGGACGGTGGGAGCCGCAGCCCGAGCACGGCGGCGACGGCCTCGGGGACCAGGTCCGGCTCCGTCAGCGAGGAAAGGTCCACGAACCACGCCCCGTCCCGGAAACCGTCGCCGCACCGGTCCGCCACGGCGAGCGCCAGCCGGGTCTTGCCGCAGCCCCCGGCCCCGGTCAGGGTGAGCAGCTCGCCGCGCCCGAGCAGCCGTCGCACCTCGGTGATCTCCCGCTCCCGGCCGACGAGCCCGGTCGCCGGTGCCGGCAGCCGGCCCCGCCGCCCGTCCGCCGGCCGCTCGCCGGGGTCCACCGAGTCGGCCAGCAGGGTCCGGTAGAGGCGGCGGGTCTGCGGATCGGGATCGGCACCGGTGTCCCGGCGGAGCGTGTCGCGCAGCCGCTCGTACACCGCCAGTGCCTCCCGGCGCCGCCCGGACTCGGCCAGCGTCCGCATCAGGGCCCGCAGGCCCGGCTCGTCCAGCGGGTCCCGGGCGACCAGGTCCCGCAGCACCTCGACCGCCTCGGCCGTGCGGTGATCGCGCTCCAGCGCCTCGGCCAGCGCCAGCCGGACGGCCGTGAGCCGGGTCTCCAGCGCCCCGGCCGCCTCGGCCACCCAGGTCTCGTAGCGGTCCTCGGGCAGCAGTTCGGCGCCGGCCAGGACCAGCGCGGCCCGGCAGTCCGCCGCCGTGCCGCCGGACGCGGCCCGCCGGATCGCCTCGTCGAGCCGGTCCAGGTCGACGCGCACACCGCCGTCCGGCCCCAGCAGCACCATGTCGTCGCGCAGAACGACGAGCTCGTCCCGCGCCCGGCGGAGGCCAGCGCGCGCCGTACGGCGTGCAGCACCTGGTGCAGGTTGTTCGACGCGGCCGTCACATCGAGGTCCGGCCACAGGAGGTCGTAGAGCCGCTCCCGGTGCAGCCGGTGGCCCGGTGCCAGGCAGAGCAGTTTGAGCAGGGTCCGCGCCTTGCGCAGCCGCCACGCCCCGGTGGCCACCGGGCGGTCCTCGACCGCCACGGCGAAACCGCCGAGGAGCCGGATACTCACCTCATCGGCCATGACTGTCCTCACGAGCAGGCTACCGCCGGTTGCGCGGACCCACCCCCGCACCGGCCCGGCACGAGGCCACGTTTGCGGGCTGCGTGAGGGGCAAGCCGCATTCCATGAGTGAACCGACCAAGGGCACGAGCCAGCAGACGCAGGACAAGAAGCGCAACGCCGCCTCGGCGGCCCGGCGCACCGCCGCCAAGGCGACCGCACCGGCCTCCGGCGCCGCGAAGAAGGCCGAGGCCGCGGCCGGTGACGGAGCGTCAGCGGCGAAGAAGGCCACCGGGCGCGCCGCCGACAGCATGGCCGGCACCGTGAGCGCGGCGGCCAAGGGCGTCGAGGCGGGACGGCGGGCGGCCGTCGCGGCCTCGGGCCGGGTCGCCACGGTGGCCACGACCGCGTGGGCGGTCCTCGCCCACCGCAAGATCGTGGCCGCGGGCGTGAGCGCCGGTGTGACCGCGGTGGGTGTCGCCTCCTACGCGGCCGGCCGCCGCTCGGGCCGCCGCACCCAGGGGCCGATCACCCGCTTCACCGGCGGCCGGATCTGACGTCCGACGGCCCGGGGTGCGGCGGGACGGTCCGCGGACGGCGGCTACCGGACCGCCGCATCCGGCGGGCGCTCCCGCAGCGCGCCGTACCCGATGAAGTATGCCGGGAGGCGGCCGAGCCGCGATCCGGTGACCAGCGCGGCGAGGCGCCGGGCGCGTGCCGCGCTCCCGAGGGGCGGCCGTCCGTCCAGCACCGGTGCGACGAAGCGGGCGTGGGCCGCCCGCTGCAGCGCCTGGGTGAGGACCGTGGTGGGGCGGCGCCGGCGCTGCACCCTGCGGACGTCGCGCAGCCCCACGGTCCCGCGTCCGAGCGGGGCGGCCAGGTACCGCGCGGCGGCCACGGCGTCCTCGACGGCGAGGTTGATGCCGATGCCGAAGACCGGGGACATCGCGTGCGCGGCGTCGCCGATGCACAGCAGCCCCGGCCGGTGCCAGCGGCGCAGCCGGTCCAGGCGTACGTCGAGGAGCCTGACCTCGTCCCATGAGGCGAGCTGCCCGGTGCGGTCCGCGATCCAGGGGACGGCGGCACCGAACTCGGCCCGGAACCGGTCCAGGCCGGCCGCCCGGCGCTGCCGGTCGCTGCCCTTGCGGATGAGCGCCGCGCACTGCCAGTAGTGACCGCGGTCGATCATCGCGGTGAGGAAGCGGTCCCCGGCGCCACCGACCAGACCGCTCGGGTCGCTCTCCCGGCGCGGCAGCCGGAACCACCAGGCGTCCATCGGGCAGCCGAAGCGGCGCAGCCCGAGTTCCGGCCGTCCACGCGCCAGGGAGCCCCGGCCGTCGCAGGCGACGGTGAGCGTGGCGCGCAGTTCGCCGGTGCGGCCGTCGGAGGTGCGGTAGCGCACCCCGGTCACCCGGCCGCCCTCGGTCAGCAGGGCGGTCGCCTCGGTGTTCATGCGCAGCCGGAACGTCGCCTCCCGCCCGGCCTCGGCGGCCAGCAGGTCGAGCAGGTCCCACTGGGGGACCATCGCCACGTAGTTGTACGGGCCGCGCAGCACCGAGAGGTCGGCGACCGTGACCTGCGACCGCCCGTCGCCCACGGGCAGCCGGACGGTACGCACCCTGCGCTGCGGCAGCCGGGCGAAGCGCTCGGCCAGCCCCAGGTCGTCCAGCAGCGCCAGGGTCGAGGGGTGCACGGTGTCGCCGCGGAAGTCGCGGAGGAAGTCACCGTGCTTCTCCAGCACCGTCACCTCGACGCCCGTTCGCGCCAGCAGCAGGGCGAGCACCATCCCGGCGGGACCGCCTCCCACCACACAGCACGTGGTCCGCTCCATCATGCCCCCGCCTCTCCGGAGAACATTAATTCATCGACTGATGAATACTGTACTCCTCGACGGGGCACGGGCTCCCTACCGCCTCCGGCGGCGTTCCGGCGAGGGGCCGGCGGAGCCGACCTCCTGGGAGCCGCCGTCCACCTGGACCGGGTCCCGGACGGTGTCCAGGATGTGCTCGCCGTACAGGTCCTGCAGCCAGTTGGTCTGGTAGATGGTGTCGAGGTAGCGCTCGCCGAGGTCGGGCGCGATGGCCACCGCGGTCGTGCCGCCGGTGTCGTGCTCGGCCAGCCAGTCGGTCGCCCCGCTGACCACCGTGCCGGTGGAACCGCCGAACAGGAAGCCGCGCCTGGCCATCCGGTGGCAGGTGCGGATGGTGTCGGCCTCCTCCACCCGGATCACCTCGTCCACGTAGGACTCGTCCAGCAGCGGCGGGCGCATGCTCATCCCCAGGCCGGGGATCATCCGGCGGCCCGGCTCCCCGCCGAAGGCCACCGAGCCCACGCTGTCCACCGCGACGATCCGCACCGGGCGGTGCCACTGCCGGAAGAAGCGCGCGCAGCCCATCAGGGTTCCGGTGGTGCCCGCACCGACGAACAGCACGTCCAGACGCGGGAAGTGACTGGCGATCTCCGGCCCGGTGGTCCGGTAGTGCGCCCGCCAGTTGCCCGGGTTCGTGTACTGGCTGAGCCACACGTACCGGTCGTCGGACTCGCACAGCGACCGGACGTACTCCAGGCGTGTGCCGAGGAAGCCGCCGTTCTCGTCCAGGTCGGCCACCACGTGCACCTGGCTGCCCAGGGCCTCCATCAGCAGCCTGGTCGACAGGTTGCAGCGGGCGTCCGTGACGCACAGGAACCGGTAGCCCTTGCTCGCGGCGATCATGCTGAGCGCCACGCCCAGGTTCCCCGAGGAGGACTCCACGAGGACGGAGTCCGGCTTCAGGATCCCGTCCCGCTCGGCGCTCTCCACCATCTCGTTCGCGGCTTTCAGCTTGATGGAGCCGGCGAAGTTGAAGCCCTCGCATTTCAGGTAGAGGGGCACCCGAAGATCGACTCCAGGTCGACGAAGAGGTTGCCTTCGTTGAAGGCGTTGGGGAGGAAATGACGGGCACGGCGGGCCTCCTGGTCCCGGCTGAGAGCGGGCTCAGCCGTACCGACGCAGGTCGTGGAAGAAGTCGTCGACGAGGCGGAGGTTCCCCGCCCGGGCCACTTCGTCGTAGACGTACTTGCCGACGGCGAGATCGAGGACGCCCAGGCCGAAGGGCGAGAAGATCACCGGCTGGTCGGGCGGCGGCGCGGCCCGGCCGAGCATCACGTCGTTGAGGGTGCCGTTCAGGAAGTCGCGGTCGCCGGTGCGCTGCTCGACCAGATGGGGGGAGGTGTCGGCCTTCAGGCAGTGCTCGACGTCGTCGACGAAGTTCGCCGCGCCGAGCAGGACCTCGGGGGCGAGGTCGCGCAGCGACACGTGCAGCACCACGGGGTTGTGGTCGAACCAGGCCGGCGACGTGACGTGCGGCCGGCCGGCGACGGTGGCGAAGACCACGAGGTCGCTGGAGCGGACGAGTGCCTCGGCGCTGTCGTGGACGGTGATCCGCGCCGAGGTGCCGGTCCCGCGCAGGTAGCCGCTGAAGCCGGCCGCGCTGTCGGGGGACACGTCGTGCACGCCGATCGAGTCGAACGCCCAGCCGGTGCCGGCCAGGAAGGTGTGGATGTACCGGGCGATCAGCCCGGTGCCGAAGAAGCCCACGCGGGTGGGCCGGGCACGGGTGCGGCTGAGCCAGTCGGCCGCCAGCGCGGCGGACGCCGCCGTCCTGGTGGCGCTGATGATGGAGCTCTCCATGCACGCGAACGGGTAGCCCGTGTCGTGGTCGTTGAGGATGAGCACCGCGGAGGCCCGGGGCAGCCCGGCGTTCACGTTCTCCGGGAAGCTGGAGATCCACTTCACGCCGTCCACGTGCACCGAGCCGCCGATGGACGCGGGCAGCGCGATGATCCGTGAGGTGGGCCGGTCGGGGAAGCGCAGGAAGTACGACGGCGGGTTCACCGAGTCCCCGGCGCCGTGCAGCCGGTAGGTCGCCTCGACCAGCTCCACGATCTGTCTCTCGCGGCCGCCGAGCGCCTGCTGCACCTGTTCTCCGGAGATCACCGCGAACGTGGGCACGGTGGCCGGGACGGACGTGGCCGGCTGGGTACCGGCCGACAGAAGATGGGTCATCGCTCACTCGCCTCCGGGGTCGGGCAGCCGTCGGCCAGGCGCTGCGGCTCGGCCATGCCGACCACCACCCGCCGCTCGCCGGTGAAGGGCTCCCTGCTGTGCGCGGTGCGGATGTTGTCCACCAGCAGCAGGTCACCCGTCTGCCAGGGCTCGCGCCTGGTGTGCTTCTCGTACGTTGCGTTGAGCAACTGGACGACGTCCTCGCCGATCGGGGAGCCGTCGCCGTAGCGGGTGTTGAACGGCAGGCCGTCCGCGCCGTACTCGTCCACCAGGTACTCGCGCACCTCCGGGGCTAGCGTCCACTCGTTGAGGAACGCGATCTGGTTGAACCAGCAGCGCCCGCCGGTCACCGGGTGCCGCACCACGGCGCTGCGGCGCTGCTCGGTGCGCAGCGAACCGTCCGGCTGCCAGTGGAAGTCGATGGCGTGCGCACGGCAGTACCGTTCGATCTCCGCGCGGTCCTCGGTGCCGAACGACTCCGCGAGCGAGGCCCCGATCTCGTCGTTGTAGCTGCGGGTCAGCAGCCAGCCCTCGCGCTCGAACCGCTCGGTCAGACCGGCGGGCAGCGCCCTGAGCACCTCTTCTGCGTCGGCCACCGCCGTCGCGCCGCCTCCGTCGGGCGCGGTCAGGCAGGCGAACAGCATCAGGCCGGGCACCTCCAGCGTGTAACTCAGCTCGTGGTGCATGCACATCGGCTGGTTGGCCGGCCAGGCGGTCGAGGAGTACAGCCCCGGGCCGAGGGGTTCCCGGGGAGCGAACGCCTCCCGCTCCGTCATGAGGGCACCGGCCAGCTTCGCGAAGACCGCTCCGGCCCCGTCCGCGTCCCGCAGCCCCAGCCCGCGGACGAGGAGCGCCCCGTGCTCGGTGACCTGCGCGCGCAGCGACTCACGGTGCTCGGCCGCCCAACCCGCGGCGTCACCGGGGGAGTCGACGCGCACGATGGCGGGACTGCCCGGCCGGGGCTCCACGTCGAGCGAGGGGGCCAGAGGTGAGGAGGACATCTCGGATTCCTTTCGTTGCCCGGCTGCGGGCTCGGCGAGGTTCAGGAAGGCAGGGGCGCCGCGGCGGTCAGGACGGCCCGCGCCGCCTCGGCCGGCCGCGTGCGCGGGAAGTAGTGCCCCCGTCGGGGAGTTCGTACAGCTCCACGTGGTCGGCCAGCAGCAGCCAGTCCCGGTGGCGGTCGGCGTGCCCGGCGGTGTGCGGGTCGTCGGCGGCCACGACCACGGAGACCGGAGCGGCCAGCCGTACCGCCGGCGGATCGCGCAGGGCGTCACGGAAGTAGCGGTGCGCGGACACGCAGTCGTGCCGGTAGGCGGCACCGATGAGCCCGGCGTGCCGGTCGTTCAGCTCCGCGAGTTCGGTGTAGCCGCTGTCCGAGGTCAGCCGGGCGGCGATCTCCGCGTCGCTGCGGCCGCTCAGCTCCTCGGCGGCGGCCCGCCGCTCGTCGGCGGTACCGAGCAACTGGGCGCCGAGGAACACCCGGGACACGGTCACCCCGCGCTCCTCGAGCCGTCTGGCCGTCTCCACGGCCGGTGCGGCGCCCGACGAGTGGCCCCAGACCATGACCCGGGTCAGACCGTGCGCGGCGATCTCGTCCACGACCCGCTCCGCCACCCGCGCGACCGAAGCGAACGGCTCGGGACGGTCGGACAGGTCGTGCCCGGGCAGGTCGACCGCGAGGACCCGCAGGCCGCTGTCCGCCAGCACACCGGCCATCGGCTGGTAGTTGACGGCGTTGCCGCCCGCGTAGGGGAAGCAGATCAGGGCGCACTCCGCGGTACCGGCCGCCGGCGACAGCGGCTGGAGCAGCTCGGTGCGCTGCCGGCCCGCGCCGTCGAGCAGGGCCGCGAGGTCGGCGAGGACCGGCTGCCGGGTGATGTCCTTCAGGGACACCGCGCGGTCGAGCGCGATGGTGAGCCGGACCGCCGTCAGGGAGGTGCCGCCGGAGTCGAAGAAGTGGTCCGTCCGGCCGATCCGGTGCTCGGGCACACCGAGCAACTCGGCCCAGGCGGCCGCCAGTTTGCGCTCGGTCGGGGTGAGCGGCGCACCCTCTCGCTCCTCGGGGCCGTCGCCCGCCGCGGGTTCCGGAGTGCGCTCGGCCAACGCGGTGAGCGCCTTGCGGTCGGTCTTGCCGTTGGCGGTCAGCGGCAGTTCCGGCTGCCAGTGGAAGGCCGAGGGCACCATGTAGCCGGGCAGCACGCCTCCCAGCGACTCGCGCAGCGTCTCCACGGTCTGCCGCTCACCCGTGTAGTAGGCGATGAGGTGCTTGCTCCCGCCGCCCTGCTCGGCGACGACCACCGAGGCGTCCCGCACCCCGGGGACCCGCAGCAGCGTGTTCTCGATCTCGCCGATCTCGATCCGGAAGCCGCGGATCTTGACCTGGTTGTCCCGGCGGCCCAGGAACTCCAGCCTGCCGTCCGGGTGCCAGCGCCCCAGTCACCGCCCAGGTAGAGCCGCTCACCCGGCCGGTAGGGGTCCTCGCGGTACGCCTCCCGGGTGCGCTCGGGGTCGTTGACGTACCCCCGGCCCACGCAGACACCGGAGAACGCGATCAGGCCGGGGGCGCCCATCGGTACCGGCGCCAGCCGCTCGTCCACGACGTGGACGCGGACGTTGTTCACCGCGCGGCCCAGCAGCACCCGTTCGGGCACCCGGTCCATGACCTCGTGGTTGGTGTCGTCCGAGGTCTCCGTCAGGCCGTAGGCGTTGAGCAGCCCGATCCCCGGCCGGCTCGCGAACCACCGCTGGACCAGCTCCCGTTTCAGCGCCTCACCGGTCACCGACACCCGGCGCAGATCGGGAAGCTCGCGGGGGTGCCGCTCCAGGTACGCGACCACGACCTCCAGGTACGAGGGCACGACCTGCGCCACGGTGACCCGGCCCTCGGCCAGGGTGTCGACGAACCGCTCCACGTCCACGATCACGTCCTGCGGGACCAGCAGCGTCCGCCCGCCCACCAGCAGCGCGGACACCAGTTGCCACAGCGAGATGTCGAAGCACTGCGGAGCCGTCTGCGCCACCACCGAGCCCTCGCCGATCCCGAGGTCGTCGATCTTGGCGAAGAGGTGGTTGAGCATCCCCGCGTGCTCGCACATCGCGCCCTTCGGCTCGCCGGTGGAGCCGGAGGTGAAGTAGATGTAGGCGAGCTGTCCCGCGTCCACCCGCACCCCGGGGTCGTCCTCGGGGTGCGGCTCCGCGTAGGCCTCCTCGACCAGCAGCTTCGCGGTGTCCGAGAGCGTGGCGAGCGCCTCGTCGAGGGTGGCGGTGCTGCCGGACTCGGTCAGCACCAGGCGGCAGCCGGCCCGGGACAGGGTCGCCGCGATCCGGCCGGCGGGGAAGTGCGGCTCGATCGGCAGGTACACACCCCCGCCTTGAACACCGCCAGCGTCGCGGCCAGCCAGTCGAGGTCGCGTTCGGTGACCACGGCGACCACGTCCTCGCGGCCGACCCCGCGGGCCAGCAGGGCCCGGGCCAGCCGGTTGGCGCGCGCGTTCAGCTCGCCGTAGGTCCACTCCCGGTCGCCCCGCACCGCCGCCACGGCCTCCGGATGCTCCCGGGCCCGCCGCTCGAACAGTTCGTGCGCCCGCGCGTCCGGCAGCGGCCGGTGCGGCCCGGCGAACCCTTCGAGCTGCTCGCGCACCTCGTCGTCGTCCAGCAGGCTCCGCTCCGTGTGCCCGGCGTCCACGTCGGCCGTCATCAGCCGCAGCGCCGTCAGGTGGTAGCCGGCGATCCGCTTCGCGCAGGCGGCGTCCAGCACGTCCGTGCGGTACCGCAGCCGCAGCACCGGCCGCTCTTCCCCGCCGGTCCAGCGCACCTGCAGCACGCCCTCGTCGGCGAAGGTGTCCGCGGCGTCCGGGGCCCGAGCACGACCTCGTAGGAGGGCTCGGTCAGACCCAGCTCCCGCCGCAGCTCCGCCACCGGGAACTCCCGGTGCTCCCGGACCTCGGCCTCGGCCCGCCGGGCGGCGGACACCAGCTCCAGCCAGGATCCCGGGGGACGGTGAGACGGCAGGGCAGGGGTTCTCCCCGCGGGCCCGCGGCGTACCCCGTCACCACGTCCTGCTCGCCGGAGAGGGCGGCCAGCACCTTGGCGTGCGCTGCCAGCAGCAGTGCGCCGGCCGGCGCCCCGCACCGCTCGGCGAGGCCGCGCACCGCCTCGGCGACGTCGCCCGGTACGGCGGCCTCGAACTCCGCCGTTCCCGGCACCGGCTCCCGGACCCACCGCGGCACCGAGGTGGCACCGCCGGCGGTCAGCACACGGCTCCAGAACTCCCGGTCCGCATCCACGCGCGCTCTCATCGAATGGCCTTCCTCAACTCACCGTCACCGAAGTGGCGCCGGCCGGGCACGGGGGTGCCGCCAGGTCGCCGTCACCGGGCCGGCCGGCGGCCTCGGGCATGTCCACGGCGGGGTTGCCGCCCCACCGCGCGTGCGGCGGGACCTCCTCGCCCTTCATCAGGAAGGAGTCGGCCGCCAGCACGGCGCCGTCGCCCACCGTCACGCCGTAGTGCACATGGGAGCCGACGCCCAGCGTGCAGCCGACCCGAGGGTGGTGCCCTCGGACTTGAACGTGCCGTCCTCCTGCGAGTGGCACTGGATCTTGCTCCCCGCGTTCAGGGTGCAGTCGTCGCCGATGACGGTCAGTGTCCGCTCCGTCAGGTAGCAGCCGTCGTCGAACACCCTGCGGCCGATGCGCACGCCCATCAGGCGCCAGGCGAGGCTCTTGAAGGGGGTGCCGTTGAAGATGTTGAGGTGACGGTCCGGGACCTTCCACAGGCGCTCGTGCCGCCAGAACAACGGGTCGTAGATGGAGCACAGCCGGGGCCGCAGCCTGCGGAACCGCATGATCAGGCGTTCCACCAGGACGTGGTAGAGCGTGGTGAAGAGCAGCGTGACCGCCAGATAGAGGGCGATGACCACCTGCCCGGCGATGCCGTACAGGTCCACCGAGACGAGGGCGAACAGGGTGAGCCCGAAGGTGTGCACCCACCTGGCGAACAGCATCACGCCCATCGAGCGCAGGTTGTAGCGGTTCTTCGCCGCGAGCCGCCGGCGCAGCGTCTCGCCGGTCCTGAGGTCGTCGAAGCGCGCGTCCCGGTCCACCGTCCGGGGAATCTCGAAGCACGGCGAGCCGAGCAGCCCGACGCCTTCCCTGACCTCCCCGTCGAGCGGCACCATCACCTTCGTGGCCAGCAGGCAGTTCTCGCCGGTGCGGCCCCCGGCGGGGTACGCGATGTTGTTGCCCAGGAAGTTGTGCGCCCCGATCGACGTCCGGGAGAGCCGGAACGACGTGCTGGAGTAGTCCGCGTTCAGGACGGAGAGTCCGTCGGCCACCATCGTGCCGCTGCCCACGGTCACCAGGAACGGGGTCTCGTGCTGCACCTCGGTGCCGAAGTTCGATCCCGTCTGCTCCACGTGCGACAGGTCGTAACCGAGCCCGCGCAGATAGTGCACGATGTAGGAGCTGTCGCCGAACAGCCAGGCGAAGAACCTGATGTTCGTCATCCGGGCGGTCGCCCGGTGCGCCGCGTAGTGGAACCCGTAGAGGGGGTAGACGCGGTCGGGCCGGACCAGCGGCCTCAGCAGGCGCGGCACGGTGTACAGCACCAACAGGCCGCCCACCAGGAACCCCCCGAAGAGCACGAGGGACAGCAGCAGCGCGTCGGGGATCAGCTCGGCCCGGGACAGCGCGGCCGTCTGGGGCTCCAGTCGCTTTCCGAGCGCCGGGACCTCGGTGAACAGCATGTACATTCCGCCCACGGCCAGGGGGATGTACAGGAAGAAGAGCTGGGCCAGCGTCACGAAGCCGAACCAGGCCCGGCGCGCGCCGCCGCACGCGGCCGGTTCGACGCGCACGTAGTCGGTCCCGCCGGGCTCCGCCGGGGAGCCGTGCCAGCGCTCGCCGTCCGGGACCGCCTGGCCGCGGTGCAGCGCCGAGGAGTGGCCGATCTGCGCGTCGTCACCGATCGAGGTGTCGATGTCCAGGATGGTCTTCTCACCTACGAAGGCGCCCCGGCCGAGGGTGATCCGGCCGGTCTGGATCCGTCCGGAGTGGGCCCGGTAGCCGAGCAGGAAGGAGTCCTTGCGGATCACCGTTCCGGCGCCGATGGTCACCAGGTCGGTGCAGACCGGCACGGAGCGGGTGAGGATCGTGACCCCCTTGCCGACGCGCGCGCCCAGGGCCCGCAGGTACAGCACGTACAGCGGGTTCCCGACGAAGAGGATCATCGGGTTCGCGTGCAGCAGTACCTTCAGAAGCCAGAAGCGGAAGTAACGCGGGCCCCAGAGCGGGAATTCGGCCGGCTTCCAGCGGCCCACGAGCACCCACTTGGCGACCACGGGGAACACGCACAGGGCGATGAACCCGAGGCCGCCGAACAGCAGCGACCGCACGTAGATGTCGGCCGCTCCCGAGCCGGCCGCGATCCACCGGTAGCCGCGGTCCGTGACGAACCCGGCGACCAGGGAGTACGACAGGAAGACGAGCAACTGGGAGAAACCGCAGAGGAAATGGTTACGGCTGCTCGGGCGCGGTACCCGGTCGGGCACGTTGTCCGGTGCCTGCGACGAGACGGCGGGAGCGGCCGCGGTGGCCTGGGGGCGGCGGTTTCCGCGAGAGCGGCCGCCAGGCTCCGGATCGTGGGGTACCGGTAGATGTCCTTCATGGACGGGGAAGGAAGGTCGGTCCGCTTCCTGACGCGGGCGCAGAACTGCGCCATCACCAGGGAGTTGGCGCCGAGGTCGGTGAAGAAGTGCCCGTCCACCGGTACGTTCGCGACGCCCACGACATCGGCCAGCGCGGCGGCGAGTTCTCTCTCGGTGTCCGCTTCCGCCGGACCCGCGTCGTTCCGACTGGTGACCGTGCCTTCGTCCGGTCCTGCTATCTGGACCTCGGAGGACTGTTCCACCATTCGATCTCCTGCAGGGCTTCTGGGACAGCCGACGGCGGGGCGCGGCCGGTCCGCGGTCCGCGTGGACCGAAGGTCGGCCCGACCGGGCCGTCGGAGGTTCTTGGCGTGTCATTCCTGATCACGAACCGCCAGCTTCAGTTTCGTTCGATCACCCTGAGACTGCCACTTCGCGGCCTTGGTCATGGTTATTACGAATGACCTGGATGCCGGGATTTACCGGCCCTCCGGCCCCCGGAGGCTCGGGGCGGATCACCCGACCGGCGGTCCCCGGCGCACCCCGCGGCAGGCCGTCCATGCCCCCTCCGGCCGGAGCGCCCATGCTCGCGTGAGCCCTGTACGCGCCCCCGCCGGGGCGAGCAGACTCCGCCGTGCCGGCGAGCCGGCACCGGGGCGCCGCCACACCGGCTGCCCAGTCGTCCCACAGGAAGGCAGGTCGGCCACCGTGCTGCTGCGTCTGCCCACGTCCGTGTCCGAAGCGCAGGAGTGCCTGGCCGAGGGAGCCGTGCCGGTCGGCGGGGCGACCCTGGTCTGGGCCGCCTGGCAGCGGGACGGCTTCCCCGCGCGGGCCATGTCCCTGCGGGAACTGCCGGAGGCCAATGTGATCGGCCGCGAGGAGCTGGGCGCCGCCGTGGTCCTCGCCCGCCTCGACGACCGGGTGCCGGACGTGCTGCGTCGTGCCGCCGCCTCGGTGGGCACCGGAGCCGTGCGCCGGACGGCCACGGTGGGCGGCAACCTCGTGGGCAGCGCCCTGCGGTGTCTGCTTCCGCCCGCGCTCGTCCTGGACGCCCGCGCGAGGGTGCTGGGTCCGGACGGTGTCCGGGAGACCGGCCTCGCCGAGGCCGCGGCCGGACGCGCGGTGCTGCTGGGCGTGCACTGGCGGGAGCCGGTCGCCGCCGCGTACCGCAAGTTCCCCGGCGCGGAAGGCGGCCCGCCGCCCCTGGTCGTCGCCTCAGCGCTGCACGACGGCGGGCGGGGCCCGCGCCTGCGCGTCGCCGTGCGCGCCGGCTACGACGTGCTCAGCGAGGACGTCGGCCGCGGCGCGGATGCCGAGGACACCCTCGGCGCGCTGGGCGAAACGCCTCTCGGCGCGCTGCCGCCGGTGGTCTGGGAAGCCGTCCGGGAGCAGGTGTCGGGCCTCCTGGACCGGCCGTAGGGGTCGTGGAGGGGTGGCGCGAGGTCAGGCCCACAGCTCCCGGCTCTCGCACACCCGGGCCCCCATGTTCCGCTCCATCATGCGCAGGGCCGCCTCCGCCAGGTCCGCGTGGATGTGCGCCACCGCGTCCCGGGGATCACCACGTCGAAGTGCCTGATGTGGGCGTCGAGGGAGGAGTAGAGCACGCACTGCTCGGTGACCTGGCCGGTCAGCACCAGCCGGTCGGTCCCTGCTGGTGGAGCAGGTACGTCAGCGGGGTGTCGAAGAAGATCGAGTGGCGGGCCTTGACCACGAACAGGGACCTCCGGTCGGGCCGCAACGGCTCGACCAGCTCGGCGTGCGGTCCGGCCAGCGCGTGCTCCAGCAGTTCGCCGTGGTGGGAGCGCCACTCGCCGAAGTTGTCGTTCACGTAGATCACCGGCACGTCCTCGCGCCGGGCCCGCCCGAGGAGCCCGGTCAGCACGGGCACGACGGAGGCCACCGAGGGGAGCAGCAGCTCGGCGTCCTCGTGGTCGTAGGTGTTGATCATGTCGATGACGATCAGCGCGGTCCTGCCCATGCCGGCAGAGTTCCACTTCTGGGGGCGGGCAATCGGTCGGTGACAGATAACGATCTCGGCGAACACCTTGCGTTATCCCCATGCCCCTCTAGCCTCCGGCCATGGCTTTTCTATCGCGCCGCCGCCGAGGGGCACGCCTGGCGCCGGAACTCGGCGACCAGGATCTGGGCAGGCTGCTGAAGTCCCTGCTGGCGACCACGAGGACCGGAACGATCGCGACGACGGACCTGTGCGCCGCCCAACTGTCCCGGCTCCTCAGCCAGGAGCCGGGGGACTGGGACCGCCGTACGCACCGGATGGGGGTGCTGGGCGGATTCCTGGCCGGATCGCATCTGGCGCGGTCCTGGGCCGCCCGCGAGCCGGGGGACGTGAACGCGCTCGTCCTGCACGCCTGGACCGAGGTCGCCCACGCCCGCGCGAGGGGCGGTCTGGAGGACGCGGCCGGCACCGTGGACCGCTGTCTGCGGGCCGCCGAACTCGCGCCGGAGGACCCCACCCCCTGGGTCGCCCTCCTGGCGGTCGCGCGTGCGGAACGCTGGGCGCAGCCCCGGGTGTTCGGGGTGTGGAACGAGGTGCTCGCGCGTGACCGCTGGAACCGTGAGGCCTATCTGAGCATGCTGGGCTATCTGAGCCCGGAGGAGGCCGGATCGCGCATCCAGGTGCTGGAGTTCGTGGACACCCTGCGGGCCCGGATGCCTGCGAACGCCCCCTGCGCGGCGACGGAACTCACCGCCCAGGTCCAGCAGTACCAAGCCGTGCTCGACCGGGGCGGGTTCGAGGCGCTGGTGGCGCGCAACCACTGGTCCCAGGCCATGGCGGCGCAGGCCCTCGACCGGGTCGTCCACACCTGGGTGCGGCCGGGGTTCCTGAGCCACGCCGCGGCCCCGGCCGATCTCAACGTCCTCGCCTACGCGTTGCTGGCCGCCGACCGGCGGGTGGAGGCCCGTGCGGTCTTCGAGCTGCTCGACGGCACCGTCACCGCCTGGCCCTGGCAGGCCGGCGGCGACCCGGTGGAGGAGTTCGAGCAGGCGCGGCGCAAGGCGACGGCCGGTATGTGACCGGCACGCGGCGCGGTCTCAGAGCGCGGCGGTGAGCAGGGGGAGGTAGCCGAGGGACTGGCCGGTGGCCGTCGGGTGGTAGGACTCGCCCAGATCCAGCCAGTCGACACTGTGCAGCCAGGGTTCGGACGAGCAGATACCGTGCCCGTCGAAGGCGGTCCGCACGTCGACGAAGGTGAAGCCGTGGGCGGCGGCGCGCGCGGCGATCACCTGGTTGAGATGGTCCGAGGCGTCGTTGAGCGCGGACCGTTCGGTGTCCGGCAGGCCGCCCGAACACGCGCCGTTCAGCTCGTACAGGCGCGGATAGCCCAGCACCACGACGCGGGCTGCGGGCGCCTTGCCGCGGATGGCCGAGTAGAGACGGTCGAGGTCGCCCGGCAGCGTCCCGTCCGTGGCGGCGCGCGCCTTGGCCACGGCGGACAGGCACGTGCCGCTGCCGCCCAGCACGCAGGCCGCCATCACACTGGTGAAACCCGCGTCCCGGCCGCCCGCCGTGAGGGTGACCAGACCGGTGTGCGGGCCGAGCGGGCCGAGCTGCTTGTTCAGCACGTCGCCGGTCTTGGCGCCGTCGCAGGCGGTGAAGCTGAACGACGAGGGGGAGTGGGCCGCGGCCCACAGGGCGGGGAAGGACAGGTTGCTGCGCAGGCAGCGCGGCGCGGCGGTGAGGTAGCTGCCGGCTCCGACCCCCGCCGAGTAGGAGTCACCGAGGGCCACGTACCCCGTGGCCGCGATGCCGGGTGCGGCCGCCGTGGCAGCGGGACCGGCGAGGGTGCAGACGGCCGCGAGGAGGAGGGCGGCCGCCCAGGGGACTATGCGGGACTTTCTCATGACTCTCCTCTATCCCGGCCCGGCCGGCGCCGCCCGCGCCCGCTCGCCGTGCGGCCCGGTCCGGTTGACGGACGCCGCCGGTCATGGCGCCGGCGGCGGCGCCCGGCGACGGCGGGAGTGCGGACCGCGTCCGGGCACCGCGGTGCGGTGCCGACCCCGGCGGACTTCACCCGATGGGCCGTCACCCGGCCGGCGGAGCACCGGGGCCGCTTACATCGTTGAATCGATGGCCGCATTGGCATGGACCTGACGTGCAAACCGGGGCTAGGCTCTGCCCCGCCACACATCAGAGCGCTCTCAGGCATCGGCTGTTCCACCCCACTCCTGGAACGACGAAGGGCAACCCCCATGAGACGCACCAGACTTGCGCACACCGCCCTGGCCGCACTCCTCGTCCTCGGCGGACTGGGCGCGGCCGGCACCTTCCCCGCCTCCGCGACCGGCTCGGCCGCCGGACCCGCCACTACCGCACGGTCCACCGAGCCCGCCTCCGACGGGATCGTCACCGCCATGCGACGGGACCTCGGCCTGACCCGCACCCAGGCGGTGGCCCGGCTCGCCGCCGAGAAGGCCGCCGCCGCCCTCGACCCCGAGGCGCGCCGCACGGCGGGCACCGCCTATGCGGGCTCCTGGTTCGACGCCCCGAGCGGGCACTTGACCGTGGCGCTCACCCGCAGCGCCCCGGCCACGACCCGCCGGGCGATCGAGCGCTCCGGCGCCACCGTCCGCACCGCCGAGCGCAGCGCCCGGCAACTGGACGCGGCCAAGGCGCGCATCGACCGGCTGACCGCCCCTCGGGGATCAGCGGCTGGCACGTCGATCCGAAGGCCAACACGGTCGTCGTCGAGGTCGTGCGCGGCGAGCGGGCCGACAACGATGTCCGGCGCTTCCTGGCACAGGCCCGCCGGACCGGGCCCGTCACCGTCGAGGCCTCCTCGGCTCCGCGGACCCTCGCCGCCGGCACCGTGGGCGGCGACCCGTACTACACCGGCAACGTCCGCTGCTCCATCGGCTTCTCGGTGTACGGCGGCTTCGTCACCGCCGGGCACTGCGGGCAGCCCGGCGCCGGGGTCAGTGGCTGGGACCACTCCTACATCGGGACCTTCCAGGGCTCCTCGTTCCCGGACAACGACTACGCCTGGGTCAGCGTGGGCAGCGGCTGGTGGACGGTGCCGGTGGTGCTCGGCTGGGGCACGGTGCCGGACCAGCTCGTACGCGGTTCGAACGTGGCGCCCGTCGGCTCCTCGGTCTGCCGTTCGGGATCCACCTCGCACTGGCACTGCGGCAGGGTGCTGGCGCTGAACGAGACCGTCAACTACAGCCAGGGCGCGGTGCACCAGCTCACCAAGACCAGCGCCTGCGCCGAACCCGGGGACTCGGGCGGCTCCTTCATCACCGGCGACCAGGCCCAGGGCGTCACCTCCGGCGGCTGGGGCAACTGCTCCAGCGGCGGCGAGACCTGGTTCCAGCCGGTCAACGAGATCCTCAACCGGTACGGTCTGACCCTGCACACCTACTGACCGCACGCGGCGGCCCGGGGGTTCCGCGTCCGGCGCGGAACCCCCATTCGCGACCCCGGCGCCACGGGGCGGCGAGAGCGGCCGCGTGACGACACCACCGTGGAACGGATCTCCACCCACCATGCGCGACACCTGGACCACCCGCCCCGAGACCACCGCCGACGCGGCCGCCGTCCGCGAGATCCATCTCGCCGCCTTCGACACCCCGCTGGAGGCCGACCTCGTCGACGCCCTGCGCGCCGACCCCGCCTGGATCGACGGGCTGTCCTGGGTCTGCGCCGGGGCGGACGGCACACCGGTGGGCCACGCGCTGCTGACCCGGTGCCACATCGGTGACGTTCCGGCCCTGTGCCTCGGCCCCGTCGCCGTCCGCCCCGAGCACCAGCGCACCGGCGCCGGATCGGCGGTCGTGCGCGCCGCGCTCCGGGCCGCGCGGGCGCTGGGCGAGCGGCACGTCGTGGTCCTCGGGCACCCGGAGTACTATCCGCGCTTCGGCTTCACCCGTGCCTCCGCCCACGGCATCGCCCTGACCGTCGACGTACCCGACGAGGCCCTGATGGCGCTCACCCTGGACGCCGGCGGCCCGCCGCCCGCCGGAACCGTGCGCTACGCGGAACCGTTCGGCATCTGAGACCGTTCATGCCGTTCATGTCGTTCGTGCCGTTCGTGCCGTTCGTGCCGTTCGTGCCGTTCGTGCCGCGCGGGCGCCCCGGCCCGGCGCGGCACGTCGTCCGGGACGCCCGGCGGGTCGCTGACCGCCGAGACCGGTCGTGGCTACGGACTTGACGATGTGACACTGCCGGGCGCTGACCGGGCCCGGGGGAGCGCACCCCTTGTCGTCGCCTGATGCGGGAGGGCACCGGGGGCTGACAGGGCCGCGGTGCGCACCCCCTCGGCACCCGCGGGTCGTGCGCCGGGCCCGGTTCGGCCACGGACGCGCGCCGACCCGGCATGACCTGCGGGCCCGCGGGCCCGGTGCGTGTTCACGGGCGCGCGGACCTGCGGGGTCTCGGCGGGGCCCGACGCACCGGGACCGGCGCTGCCGCGAGCGGCACCGGGCCGGCGGTTCACAGCACCGCCGGTTCACAGCACCCGGCGCCGGCGTCCCAGCCATGTCTGGGCGATGACGACCACCGCCAGGAAGGCGCCGCTCACCACCTGCTGGTAGGCCGAGTCCAGGGAGCCGATCTGGTTGATCACGTTCTGGATGACCTTCAGCAGCGCCACGCCGACGAGCGAGCCGCTGATGAATCCGAACCCGCCGGTCAGCAGCGTGCCGCCGATGACCACCGCCGAGATCGCCTCCAGTTCCATACCGGAACCGAGGATCGTCACCCCCGACAGCAGCCACGCCGCGTTCAGCGCGCCCGCGAGACCCGCGCACAGCCCGGACACCGTGTAGACGGCGACCTTGGTGCGGGCCACCGGAGCGCCCATCAGCGCGGCCGCGTCCTCGTTGCCGCCGACCGCGTACACGTACTGACCGAAACGCGTGCCCCGCAGCACCACGGCGCCCAGCACGAACAGCGCCACCGTGATCCACACCGGCACGCCGACGCCGAGCAGCGAACCCTGCCCGAGCCGGGTGAAGAACGAACCCTTGTCGACGAGATAAGTCCGCGAACCCTCGTCGGTCAGTGCCAGCAGGACACCGCGCGCACCGAGCATGGACGCCAGGGTCACGATGAACGGGGCCAGCCCCGAGCGCGCGATGAGCAGCCCGTTGAGCAGGCCGACCAGCCCGCACACCACGAGCGGCAGCAGCAGCGCCACCACGGTGCCGTACCGCGAACCCCACGCCGCGAGCACCCCGCCGAGCGCGAACAGCGAGCCCACCGACAGGTCGATGCCCCCGGTGACGATCACGAACGTCATGCCGAGCGCGACGACGGCCAGGAACGCCGACGACAGCGCCATGTTCCCGAGGTTGTCACCGGTCAGGAAGGTGTCGAAGCTCAGCGAGGCGGCGACCATCGCGATCACCAGGGTCACCAGCGCGCCGTGCTGCTGGGCGAGCGCGCTCAGCCGCTCCGAGCGGCTCGCGCCCGGCGGACCGTCGCCGGCGTGGGCGGGCGGGGCTCTTTCCGCAGGGTGGCCTCCCCGGCGTCCGTGGTCATCGCTTCCCCCGTTCGCGTGCCGCGTAGACGGCACCGACGATCACCACGGCCTGCGCGATCTGCGTCCACGAAGGGGCAGGTCGTGCTTGATGAGCGTGGTGGTGAGCAGTTGGATCAGTACGGCGCCCGCGACCGTGCCGCCGATGCGGACCCGGCCGCCGCTGAGCGGGGTGCCGCCGACGACCACCGCGGTGATGGCGGACAGCTCCATCAGGGTGCCCAGCGAGGTCGGGTCGCTCGCGGCGAGCCGGGCGGTCGCCAGCACGCCCGCGATCGCGGCCAGCGCGCCGGAGCACACGTACACCACGACCAGCACCCGGCGCACCGGCAGTCCCGCGAGACGGGCGGCCGGCCGGCTGTCGCCGATGGCCAGCAACTGCCGGCCGAACGTGGAGCGCCGCACGACGAACGCCACGAACAGCGCCAGCGCCGCCGCGATCAGCACCAGATGGGGGACGCCCAGCACGTCCCCGGAGCCGAGGGACGCCAGACCCGGGTCGTGGACGTCCTTGAGCTGGGGGAGCAGCACCAGGGCCAGTCCCCGGGCGGCCACCATCAGGGCGAGCGTCGCGACGATCGGCTGGACCCCGACGAAGGCGACCAGCGCCCCGCTCGCGAGCCCGGCCGCCATGCCCCCGGCCACCGCGATCAGCGTGGCGATCCAGGGCCCGTACCCGAGGTACAGCGACAGCAGCGAGGTGGACAGCGCCATCACCGAGCCCACCGACAGGTCGACGCCCTCGGTGCCGATGGCGAGCGCCATGCCAAGGGCCACGATCAGCACGGGCGCCACCTGCACGGCCTGGGTGCGGAAGTTCTCCGTGGAGGCGAAGTGCGGGGTGAAGACGAAGTTGAACAGCAGCAGGACCACCACACCGCCGTACACGCCGTAGTCCTGCAGCAGGCGCAGCGCCCGGTCCCGGTCCACCGTGCCCCGGGCGAGGCTCAGTTCAGTCATCGTGCCCTCCGGCCGGTACGGCGGCGATCGCGCGCATCAGCTCGTCCTCGGTGACGGCGTCGCCGGTCAGCTCGCGCACCACCGCCCCGTCCTTGAGGACGATCACGCGGTCGCTGCCCTCGATCAGTTCCTCGGTGTCCGAGGAGATCAGCAGCACCGCCAGGCCGTCGTCGGCCAGTTCGTCGACGAGCGCCTGCACCTCCGCCTTGGCACCCACGTCGATGCCCCGGGTCGGCTCGTCCAGCAGCAGCACCCTCGGGTGCAGGGCGAGCCACCGGGCGAGCAGCACCTTCTGCTGGTTGCCGCCGGACAGTTCGCCCACCTTCTGGTGCGGTCCCGCCGCCTTGATGCGCAGCCGCTTCATGAACGTGTCGACGATCCGGTCGACGCGGGCGTCGTCGACCAGGCCGAACCGCGACAGCCCCGGAAGCGCGGCGAGCGCGATGTTCTCGCGCACCGACAGGCCCGGCACGATGCCCTCGGTCTTGCGGTCCTCGGGGAGCAGGCTGATGCCGGCCCGGATCGCCGCCGCGGTCGAGCCGCCGCGCACCGGCTCCCCGGCCACCACGACCCTCCCGCCGTCCACGGGCAGGGCGCCCGCGATGGCCTTCGCGGTCTCGCTGCGCCCCGAACCGAGCAGCCCGCCGAGCCCGACCACCTCGCCCGGCCGCAAGGACACCGACACGCCGTCCAGCTGATGGCGAACGCGCAACCCCTGGGCTTCGAGCACCGGTTGGGCGGCGGCGTCGTGCGAGCCGGTGAACTTGGTGAGCCCCTCCGCGCGCACCTCGCCGATCTCCCGCCCGAGCATGAGCGCGACCAGCCGGAGCCGGTCCAGTTCGGCGAGCCGGCCGGTGTGCACCACCCGGCCGTCCCGCAGCACGGTGACCGCGTCGCAGATCTCGTACAGCTCGTCCATGCGGTGACTGACGTAGATCACGGCGATGCCCCGGTCCCGCAGGGTGCGGATGACCCCGAACAGGGTGCGCACCTCGCGGGGTTCCAGCGAGGAGGTGGGCTCGTCCATGATCACGACCCGGGCGTCGATCGCCACCGCGCGGGCCAGCGCGACCATCTGCTGCGCGCCGACGCCCAGTTCGCGCAGCGGACGGCGGACGTCGACCCGGATGCCCATCGCGCGCAGGGTCTCCTCCGCCTCCCGGTGCATCCGGCGGAAGTCGATCAGGCCCAGCCGGCCGCGTGGCTCGCGGCCGAGGAACAGGTTGCGGGCCACGCTCATCAGCGGGACGAGGTTGACCTCCTGGTAGATCGTGGAGATCCCCGCCTGCTGCGCCTGCAGCGGTGTGGCGAAACGGACCGCGGAGCCGTCGTAGGACATCTCGCCGGCGTCCGGCTGGTACACGCCGGTGAGCACCTTGATCAGGGTCGACTTGCCCGCGCCGTTCTCGCCCACCAGGGCGTGCACCTCCCCGGCGCGGGCGGTGAAGTCCACCTCGGACAACGCCCGTACGCCGGGGAAGGTCTTGCACAGTCCGGTGACGTCAAGCATCTCAGAAGGCCTTGCCCAGATCGGACTTGGCGTTGGCCTCGGTATAGGAGCTGTCCTGGATGACGATGTCCTGCGCGACCTTCCGGCCCTGGGTGAAGCTGTCCAGGGTGGAGAAGGCCAGCGGCCCGAAGCGCGGGTTGGACTCGATCACACCGGAGATCCAGCCGTCCACGATGCCCTGCACGGCGTTGCGCGTGCCGTCGATGGTCACGATCTTCACGTCACCGGGCTTCTTGCCCGCGCTCTTGAGGGCGTTGACCGCGCCGAGGCCCATCTCGTCGTTCTCGGCGTAGATCCCCTTGATCCCCGGCTTGGACTGGATCAGGTTCTCGGTGACCGACTGGCCCTTCTCCCGGGCGAACTCGGCGGTCTGCCGGAACACGATCTTCAGGCCCGGCGCCTTCTCCTTGACGCGGTCCTCGAAGCCCTTGGTGCGTTCGGTGGTGACGTTGTTGCCGGCCGCGCCGAGCAGGATCGCGATCTCGCCCTTGCCGCCGGTCGCGGCGATCATCTGGTCGGCCGCCCGCTTGCCCTGCTCGACGAAGTCGGAGCCGATGAAGCTCACGTAGTCCTTGCAGGCGGTGGCGTTGATCTTGCGGTCGACCGTCACGATCGGGATGTGCTTGGCCGCCGCCGTGCGCAGCACGGGTTCCCAGCCGTCCGAGTTGAGCGGCGCGATGACCAGGAGGTCGGCGCCCTTGGCGATGAGGTCCTGGACGTCGCTGATCTGCTTGGAGAACTGCGACTGGGCGTTGGCGGTGAGCAGTTCGACGCCCCGCTTCCGGGCCTCCGCCTTGATGGAGGCGGTCTCCGCGATCCGGAAGGGGTTGGCCTCCTTCTCGGACTGGGAGAACCCGACGGTGGCGGACTTCAGGTCCAGCTTCTCGCCGCCGTAGGCGTCGATGGCGCAGGACGGCCCGGAACCGCCGCTCGGCGAGGCGACGACCTGGCCGGCGTCCTTGTCCTGCGAGGCGGCCTTGTCGCCGCCGGAGTCGTCTTCCGACTTGGCGCATCCGGTCATGAGGGCCAGGCTCGCGGCGAGTCCGGTGGCGATGAGGGTCCGCGTACAGGCGCGACGCAGTGGTGCTGTGGGCTTCATGGGAGTCCCCAAACGGCGTGGCCCCGGCGCGCCGTCGGCGCTCACGGGGGTAGGACGGCTTGCGGTCAACTCGGCGTGCACGTCGTTCAGGGGAGGTTTTTACATCGTTGGAAGAGCGCTGTAAACCCTCCCGTCCGAAATCCCGGCCGGGCGCCCGGAGTTCCCCCTCACCGTCGCCCGAGCGTGCTCTCCCGCTCCACCAGCCGGAACTCGGCGGTGAGTTCGCGTCCGCCGGGCTCCTCGCGGCCCGACAGACTGCGCAGCAGCGAGCCCACCGCCATCCGTGCGATGGCCTGCTTGTCCGGTGCGATCGTGGTGAGCGACACCGCGCCGAAACGGCCCTCCGCGATGTCGTCGAAACCCACCACGGCGACGTCCCACGGCACCCGCAGACCCCGCTCGTGCAGCACCCGCATCGCGCCGATCGCGATCAGGTCGTTCAGCGCGAACACCGCGTCCGGCCGTACGCCCGAGTCGAGCAGCTCGGCCATGGCCCGGGCGCCGTCGTCCCGGTCCCAGCCGCCGACCGGGACCACCAGGTCGTCCGGCGCCGGCACCCCGGCCGCCGCCAACTCCTGCCGCCAGCCCACGAGTCGCAGGTGGGCGGGGCGGTTCGCGGAGTCCGTGCGCGCACCCAGGTAGGCGATCCGGGTGCGGCCCCGGCTCAGCAGATGGCGCACCGCGGCCCGGGCGGCGGCCACGTTGTCGATGGCGATGTGGTCGTGCGGGGCGTCGTACTCGCGCTCGCCGAGCAGCACCAGCGGGACGTCGTCGGACCGTCCCTGGAGGTCCTCTGCCTCCAGCTCCAGCGGGCTGAGGATCAGGCCGTCGATCACCCGGGCCCGGAAGCCCTGGCTGACCAGCACCTCCTGCTCGCGCCTGCCGCGGGTGTGGTCCAGCAGCACGGTGAACTCGTGCTCCGCTGCCGCGTCCACCACCGCGCTCGCCAGTTCGGCGAAGTACGGGTTGCCCAGCTCCGGCACGGCCAGCGCGATGATGCCGGTGCGGCCCTTGCGCAGGTGCCGGGCCGTCAGGTTCGGCCGGTAGCCCAGCTCGTCGATGGCCTGCTGGACCCGGGCCCGCATCCCCGGTGTGACGTGCGGATAGTTGTTCACGACGTTGGACACGGTCTTGATCGAGACGCCGGCCCGCTCGGCCACGTCCTTCAGGCTGACCCGCAAGGGGATCTCCTCGGCATCGATGGGTGCTCCGAAGGGCGGAGCCATGTCATGACTCTGGACAGCGGCCGGGAGCCTTGCTCTCATGCCAACTGCCGTGCTTCCAACGTTGTACAGACTGAAGCAGAGAGCCGCCACCCTTCCTCAGCCACAGGGAGATCCGTGCGCACCAGATCACTCCGACATCGCCTCTCACTCCTCCTGGCGGCCGCCCTCGGCGCGGCCGGACTCGCCGCGGCGCCCAGCGCCACCGCGGCGGACGACCCCGTCGAGGTCCATGGCCTCAAGGGCGAGTACTACACCCAGTCGGCCCCTGGAGCCTTCGACTTCGACCAGCTCAAGGCAACCGGATTCGACCCGGAACTCGACTTCGACTCCCTGGAGTCCCGCCTGAACTCGGCCACCGGCCGGTCGGACGACGTCAGCGTCCGCTGGACCGGCCGGATCGTGCCCGAGAAGACCGGTGCCACCACCTTCTCGATCATCGGCGACAACGGATTCCGCCTCTGGGTCGACGGCAGACTCGTCATCGACCACTGGGTCGACGACTGGGATCGTGAACAGACCGGCGCCCCGGTCGAGTTGACCGCCGGCAAGGCGTACGACATCAAGGTCGAGTACTTCGAGCACTACGGAGGCTCCAACCTCCACCTGCGCTGGACGCCGCCGGGCGGCACCAAGACCGCCGTACCCCGGTCGGCGTTCCTGCTGCCCGAGGGGTACGCCTACGACGGCGCCATCGCCACCACCGTCCTGAAGGACGGCCGCACCCTGCGGCTCGACTTCGCCCAGGCGCTGGCCAAGCCCACCGCGGCGCTGACCAGCCACCTCGACGCCGTCATCGGCGGCGCCACCTGGCCGCTCGGCAGCGCCCGGCGGGATCCGGCCGACCCCAGATCCCTGCTGGTCTCCCTGAGGGAACCGGTCGTCGGGAACAAGACGGGCACGGCGTCCGGCCTGGCGGACGTCCGTTACGACGGCGAAGGTGGACTCTCCGGCGAGGATGGCAACGTTGTCAGCACGTTCTGGAGCAGCGGCGGCAACCACTCCACCTACGAACTGCGCACCAAGTGGGCCGACGACGTCACCCCGGCCAACGCCCACCGCGAGTACCCCCGGCCGCAGTTGACCCGGGACGCCTGGCAGAACCTCAACGGGAGCTGGCAGTTCGCCGCGGCCGAGCAGGGCGAGCAGCCGCCGGTCGGCCGCACCCTCGGCGAGCGGATCCTGGTCCCGTACCCCGTCGAGTCCCAGCTCTCGGGCATCGAACGGCACGAGGACCGCATGTGGTACCGGCGCACCTTCACCGTCCCGGCCGGCTGGAGGATCGGCGGCCACAAGCGGCTCCAGCTGAACTTCGGCGCCGTCGACTGGCAGGCCGACGTCTACGTCAACGGCACGAAGGTCGCCGAACACAAGGGCGGCTACGACAAGTTCAGCGCCGACATCACCGACGCCCTGAAGCCCGGCCGCACCCAGGAGCTGATCGTCGGCGTCTACGACCCGACGGACGCCTCGGGTGGCGAGAACCCGCCGATGGGCAAGCAGCGTCTGGACCCGAGCGGCATCTGGTACACCCCGTCCTCCGGTATCTGGCAGACCGTGTGGCTGGAACCCGTCGCCGCCGACCACGTCGACCAGCTGAAGCTGACCCCGCACGTCGACACCGGCACGCTCACCGTCGAGCCGCAGGGCGTGCGCGACGGCGTACCGGTCACCGCGACCGCGTACGACGGCAGGCGCCCGGTGGCCACGGCCACCGGAAGCACCGACGGGCCCCTCACCCTGAAGATCCCGAAGGCCCGTCTGTGGTCCCCGGACGACCCGTTCCTCTACGACCTCGAGGTGAAGGTCGGCGACGACCAGGTGGGCAGCTACTTCGGGATGCGCTCCATCGCCGTGGAGAAGGTCGACGGCGTGCCGCGCACGGTCCTCAACGGCAAGCCGGTGTTCATGATGGCCACCCTCGACCAGGGCTTCTGGCCCGACGGCCTGCACACCGCACCAAGTGACGAGGCCCTGGCCCACGACCTGAGGATGCACAAGCGGATGGGCTTCAACTCCGTCCGCAAGCACATCAAGGTCGAACCCGACCGCTGGTTCTACTGGGCCGACCGGCTCGGCCTGCTGGTGTGGCAGGACATGCCGGCCATGACGGCCGGGGTGAACCCGTCGCCCGCCGCCCGCGCCGAGTACGAGCGGGAGATGAAGCAGATGATCGACGAGCACATCAGCAGCCCGTCGGTCGTCATGTGGGTGGTCTTCAACGAGGGCTGGGGCCAGTACGACATCGGCCGCGTCGCCTCCCAGGCCAAGGCCTGGGACCCCACCCGCCTGGTGAACAACATGTCCGGCCTCAACCTGGGCGCGGACGGCGGAGCCGGCGACATCATGGACGAGCACGGCTATCCGAGCCCGGCCCTTCCACCGCACCCGGACGGCCGACGCGCCCTGGTCGCGGGCGAGTACGGCGGTCTCGGCCTCGCGGTGCCGGGCCATGCCTGGTCGGTGCAGCAGTCCTACGTGGACGTCGACCCCAGCACCTACACCGACGACTACCTGAAGAAGCTCGGCGAGGTGCACGCCCTGGCCTGCAAGGGCGGCAACGGCGCGGTCTACACGCAGATCACGGACGTCGAAGGTGAGCTCAATGGCCTGGTGACGTACGACCGCAAGGTGACCAAACCCGACGTGCGGCGCCTGAAGGCGGCCCAGGACGCGCTGATCGACGACGCGTCGCGGGCGGTCGTGGCGGGCTGCGTCTGACTCCCGGGCCACGGCGGCTGTCGCCTCCCCGCCGACCGCCGTGGCTCCACGGGTGCGCTGACGTGACCGTCCCGGTCCGGTCAGCCGCCGCATCGGCGAAGGGCGGACCGGGACGGTCACGTACGGGCGAGGAACGGAGGGTTCCGTGTGTCTGCCCCGGCGTTCAGGGGCAGACGGGGCTGGGAAGGAACTTCTCAGGAGAGGAATCCACCCATGCTCGGCATAGGCGCGGCAGTACTGTTCTTCATCTCATTCCTGATCAACGCGGCGGACCTCAGCACCAACGACACGTTCTCCTCGGTCAACGTGATGCTGCTGGGCCTGACCCTGCTGGCGCTGCACGTGGCGGGCATCGGCTCGGGCTGGTCCCGCAGACGCTGAGCCGGGACGTCCGGCGGCCGGTGACGAACCGTCACCGGCCGTTCGGCGTTCTCAGGGCCGCCGTCCCCAGGCCATCACCATGCCCGGGCCCAGTTCGGCGAACCGGGGCGAGGCCAGGTAGGCCTGCGCCTCGTCGATGACGGCGCCGTCCACCCGTCCGGTCCCCTCGAGTTCGGGACGCATCCGGTTCCACGTCTCGGACCAGAAGAGAGACAAGGGGCTGCCCGCGACCAGCGGCGGACAGTAGAGCTCCGCCGCGACGTCGCACAGCCCCTCCTCCCGCAGGAAGCGCGGGTACGCCGGTACGGACGAGGTGTCGGTGCCGATCGTCGACCTCAGCGCCTGCCACATGGCGTCCATGACCCGCCGGTAGGCGGACGAGGTGTCCAGCGGATCCGGCACCTCGACGGCATCGGCGAGCACCAGCCGGCCTCCCGGGTTCAGCCACGCCGCGAGCCGGGAGATGATCCCGCGCCGCCCGGGCAGGTGCATGAGCACGAACCGGGCGTGGATCAGGTCGAAGGTGCCGGGCCGCAGGCTCTCGTCCGTGAGGTCGGCGGTGAGCACCCGCAGCCTCGGGTCCGTCAGGGTGCCGAGACCGCTGGTGTCCCGGTCCAGCGCGACGACCTCCGCCGCTCCGGTCTCCTCCAGCAGCCAGCGGGTCACCGTGCCGGTCCCGGCCCCGACGTCCAGGCAGCGGCTGCCGGGGCCCACGCCGAGCGCCCGCAGCCGCCCGGTGGTGACGGGGTCGTACGCCAGGGCACCGGCGTCGATGCGCTCCGCCTCCTGGGGGTGCCCCGGCTCGAACAGGGCCTCCCCGTAACGGCCGTCGCCGCTTGCCCCGCCGGGCGGCCGACCGGTCATGACCGGGCCTCGCGCCGCTCGGCGGGGCCGGGGCCGTACGGGCTGCCGAGGAGCCGGGGCGGGGGTGCCGGCCGTCCGGCGGGCGCGGTCTCACTCGGCATGCGGCGAGCGTCCGCCACGGTGCCGAGGCTGTCAATCGACACACCCGGCGGTCGGCCGGACGTACGCCGGACGGCTGTGCGGACTCGCCTCCGCTCCTGATCACCCGAGGCCCGGGCCGGGGAATATCCAGGCCCGGTGCGACCTTAGGCTGGACGAACGTAGAAGCAGCAGGCGAGGGAGCGACCGATGACTGTGGGAACCCAGCGAGCCGTACTGGCCGGCGGTTGTTTCTGGGGCATGCAGGACCTGATCCGCAAGCAGCCCGGCGTCGTGTCCACGCGAGTGGGCTACTCCGGCGGTGACACGCCGAACGCCACGTACCGCGATCACGGCGACCACGCCGAGGCCATCGAGATCCTCTTCGATCCGGCGGCCACGAGCTACCGCGACATCCTGGAGTTCTTCTTCCAGATCCACGACCCGACCACGCGGGACCGCCAGGGCAACGACATCGGGCGCAGCTACCGGTCCGCGATCTATTACGCGGACGAGGAGCAGCACCGCGTCGCCGTGGACACGATCGCCGACGTCGAGGCGAGCGGACTGTGGCCGGGGAAGGTGGTCACCGAGGTCGAGCCCGTCGGCGACTTCTGGGAGGCCGAGCCGGAGCACCAGGACTACCTGGAGCGCTATCCGAACGGCTACACCTGCCACTTCCCGCGTCCTGGCTGGAAGCTGCCGCGCCGGGCCTCGTCCACGGCGAACTGAGTCTGAAGGCCGTGACGGCGGGCGCCTGATCCTCGGCGCCCGCAGTCGACCGGCTGGTGGGGCGGCCGCCGAGGGGTGGCGGCCGCCACCCCTCGGCGGCCGGACTCAGAAGACCGGCAGGACCTCTCCCACCTCCCGGCCGCCGCCCAGCAGGGGCACGCGGCCCACCCGGTCGATCACGGGCGCGGTGACACCGGCCATGCGCAGGGCACGGGCCAGAACCGGGCCCAGGGCCCGGCCGCCGCCGTCCTCGATCTTGAGGGCCAGGGCGCGTCCGTCGGGCAGGGCGAGTCCCTGGACCGCTTCCGCGCCCACCTTCGCCAGCGTGCCCGGCAGTTCCCGCATCAGCCAGGTGTCGTGACGGCGGGTGCCGGCGACGTACTCGGGATGGGCGCGCATGGCGTCGGCGACCCGTCGTTCGGGAGTGCCGGGCTCGGCGAGCACGTAGGAGCGGAAGGCGCGGGCGAGGCCGGTGAGGCTGATCGCCATGAGCGGTGCTCCGCAGCCGTCCGTGCCGACCGCCGCCACCTTCTCCCCGGCCGCCTCCTCCACCGCCGTCCGGATGAGCTGCTGCAGCGGGTGGGCGGGGTCGAGATAGGACTCCAGCGGCCACTCGCGCAGCGCGCACGCCGCGAGCATCGCGGTGTGCTTGCCGGAGCAGTTCATGGCCACCCGATCACGCCGGGCGCCCGCCGCCAGATACCTCTCCTGCTCCTCCTGGTCCAGGGGAGGGCGGGCGGGCACCGCAGGTCCTCGGGGCTCAGCCCGTGCTCGTCGAGCATCGTGCGCACCAGGTCGCGGTGGAAGGGTTCGCCCGAATGGCTGCCGGCCGCCACGGCCAGCCGCTCGCCCGCGAGCCGGAGTCCCGCCCGCAGCATGCCCACCGCCTGCATCGGCTTGTTGGCGGAGCGCGGGAAGACGGGGGAGTCCACGTCGCCGAGCGCCAGTTCCACCGAGCCGTCCGCCGCGAGCAGTACCAGGCTGCCGCGGTGCCGCCCTCGGTGAATCCGGAACGAACGACCTCGGCGAGCACCGGAGCGGTACGGGGCTCGGTCACGGCTGCGGGGCGGGCACGGGTGGGGTGGCGTGTGCGGTGGCGGTGGCGGACTCGGACATGGGGGTGACCTCCCGGACGCGGACGGGGCGGCCCGCCCGCCGGCCGCCGGGATCGCCGGAGCCGCCGGCCGGGCGGGTCGCCCACCTGGGCTACCGCGTCACGGTACCGGCGGGTGATCGCCGCGCGGCGGCCGGCGGCGCGGAGCCGCCCCCGAGCGGGCTCCCGCGGCGGCCGGAGGCGGGGTGTCCTCGGAGGGTGGGCTCACGCAGGCGACGGAGGTGGGTGCGCCTCGATCGGGGGCGGGCAGGCTCCGGAGGTCGGGTGCGGGGGTGCGTCTCGCGTCGGGCCGTGTGAGGGGCGGCGGCGGGGTGCGCCCGGGCAGGCCCGCGGGGGAGGAGGTGGAGCGCGCGGGTGCGTTTCGGGTCGGGTCGTGTGAGGGGTGGAGGCGGGGTGCGCTCGGGGCGGGGGCGCGCAACCGCCGCCTGCCCGCACACCCTTCGTGGTCGCGCGCCCCTACCGTCCCCGCGGCCCTGGCGCCCCCGTGCGCAGGCCGTCCATGACGAGGTCGAGGAGCCGGGTGGCGCGTGACCGCCAGTCGTCGTGCGGGTCGAGCTGCCAGAGACCGGCGATGGCCAGGATGAAGTCGTCCGCCGTGATGCCGGGGCGGATGGTGCCGGCCTCCTCGTTGGCGCGCAGCAGCAGCTCCGCCGCGGAGGTCACCGGAGTATGCGTCGGCTTCGCCGGGCTGCCCGGCGTGCCCGTGACCTGGCGGATGGCATCGGCCAGGCCGGCCTTGGCCATGGCGAACCCGGCCAGCCGGTCCATCCAGGCGCGCAGGGCCTCCTCGGGCGTCCGGGTCCGCAGGAGCTGGGCCGCGCTGTCGGCGACCTGCTGTATCTCGTGCCGGTAGATCTCCAGGACCAGCGCCTCACGATTGGGGAAGTTCCGGTAGAACGTGCCCTGCCCGACACCGGCCTTCTTGGCGATCGCGCTCAGCGGGGCGTCGGCGCAGCGCGTCAGCTCCACGAGGGCCACCTCCAGGATGCGCTCACGGTTGCGCTGCGCGTCCGAGCGCCGGGGTGAGTCGTCTCTGAGTGGCACTCGTCCTCCTCGCAGGTCCGTGGCCGAACCTCGCCCTTGCTAACCGGACAGCTGTCCGTTAGGTTTTCCAGGTAGCGGACAGCTGTCCGGTTGTTGCGTCCACGATAGCCGGGGCCGCGAACCCGCGGCAGTCCGCGTCCGTCCTTTCGGTCCAAGCGCCCCGCACCTCGCTTCGCCCCAGCGGCAACGGCCCGCACCACGCACTCTCCGCACCGTCCGGCACTCCGTCGCCGGGCCACCCCCCATCTTCTGGAAATGCGAAAGAAGCTGCTCATGGCCTCATCGACGTCCAGTGTCATCACCCTGAAGATCAACGGCGAGAAGTACACACTGCCCGTCGACCACCGCACCACCCTGCTCGACGCCCTGCGCGAGCGCCTCGATCTCACCGGCACCAAGAAGGGCTGCGACCAGGGCCAGTGCGGCGCCTGCACCGTCCTGGTGGACGGCCGCCGGACCGTGGCCTGTCTGCAACTGGCCGTGGCGGCCGAGGGCCGCGAGATCACCACCGTCGAGGGTCTGGCCGACGGCGATCAGCTGCACCCCGTGCAGCAGGCCTTCCTCGACCTGGACGGCTTCCAGTGCGGCTACTGCACACCCGGCCAGATCTGTTCGGCGATCGGGGTGATCGAGGAACACGCGGCGGGCTGGCCCAGCGCCGTCACCGGTGACCTCAGTCCCGAAGCGGGACCGCCACCCCTGACCGCCGAGGAGATCAGGGAGCGGATGAGCGGCAACCTGTGCCGCTGCGGCGCGTACGTCTCCATCGTCCGGGCGGTGGCCCGCGCGGCGGGGACCGAAGACGCCGCCGCTCCCGCGCCGGGCACGAAGGAGGCCGTGGCATGAGGGAGTTCGGCTATCAGCGCGCGTCCGACGTCGCCGGTGCCGTCGCCGTGCTCGGCGCCGACCCGGACGCGCGTTTCCTCGGCGGCGGCACCAACCTCGTCGACCTGATGAAGACCGGTGTGGAGCGGCCGGGCCGGCTCGTCGACATCCGCGAACTGCCGCTGGACGAGATCGAGTCGACCGGCGACGGCGGTCTGCGGATCGGCGCGACCGTCACCAACGGCGACCTGGCCGCCCATCCCGCGGTCCGACGCCACTACCCGGTGCTGGCACAGGCGGTGCTGGCCGGAGCGTCCGGGCAGTTGCGCAACATGGCCACCGTCGGCGGGAACCTGCTGCAGCGCACCCGCTGCGGCTACTTCACCGACATCTCCAAGCCCTGCAACAAGCGTGTCCCGGGCAGCGGTTGCCCCGCCGTCCAGGGCGAGCACCACAACCACGCCATTCTCGGGGCCTCCGAGCACTGCGTCGCCGTGCACCCCTCGGACATGGGTGTCGCGCTCACCGCGCTCGACGCCGTCGTCCACTTCGAGACCGCGGACGGACCGGGGGAGTCGCCGCTGGCCGACTTCTACCTGCCCGTCGGCGACACCCCGCACCACGAGACCGCCCTTCCGCCGGGCGCTCTGATCACCGGTGTCTCGCTGCCGCCCGCGCCGGTCGCCGCCCACTCCCGCTATCGCAAGGTGCGTGAGCGGGCTTCGTACGCCTTCGCGATCGGCTCGGTCGCGGCCGCGCTCGACATCCGGGACGGCGTGGTCCGGGACGCGCGTCTGGCCCTGGGCGCGGTCGCGTCCCGACCCTGGCGGGCCCACGCGGCCGAAAGCGTCCTGACCGGCGCGCCCGCCGGCGCCGACACCTTCGCCGCCGCCGCGGACGCCGAACTCGCCGCGGCCCGGCCACTGCCCCACAACGGATACAAGGTGACCCTGATGCGCAACGTCGTGGTGGCCGTCCTGACCGAACTCGCCGAGGAGGCCGCCCGATGACCACCGTCACGACCGGCACCCCCGCGCAGGCGGCCTCCGTCGGCACCGCGCACACCCGCGTGGAAGGCAGGGACAAGGTCACCGGAGCCGCCCGCTACTCGGGGGAGATCCCCTTCGCGGGTATGGCGCACGGCTGGCTGGTCCTCTCCACGGTGGCCCGCGGCCGCATCACCGCCCTCGACACGGACGCCGTCCTGGCCATGCCGGGCGTCGTCGCCGTCCTGGACCACCGCGAGGCCCCGCGTCTCAACACCGACTACGTCGGAATGCTGGGCACGCCCCCCGACCCCACCTGCGCCGTCTTCCAGCACGACCGGGTGCCGCATCTCGGCTGGCCGGTGGCGCTGGTCGTCGCCGAGACGTCGGAACAGGCCCGGGAAGCGGCCGAATCGCTCGTCGTGCACTACGAACAAGAGCCCCACGACATCGACTTCGACGGCGAGCACCCGGACGCCTACCCGGTGGACGGCTTCATGCCGGCGGTGACCGGGAAGGGCGACCTCGAAGCCGAACTGGCCGCGTCCGCCCATGTCGTGGACGCCGAGTACACCACCCCCGAAGAGCACCACAGCATGATGGAGCCGCACGCGGCGACCGCCCGCTGGGACGGCGGCCGGCTCGAGGTGGTCGACTCCAACCAGGGCGCCACCTGGGTCGTCGGTGAACTCGCCAACCTCTTCTCGCTCGACCCGGCCTCGGTGCGGGTGCGCTCCGAGCACGTCGGCGGCGGCTTCGGCAGCAAGGGCGTCCGCGCCCACCAGGTGGCCGCCGTGATGGCCGCGACCGCCCTGCGGCGCCCCGTACGCGTGGTGCTGACCCGGCGTCAGATGTTCTCACTGGCCGGCTATCGCAGCCCGACCACGCAGCACGTCAGGCTGGGCGCCGACGCCACCGGCCGGCTGCGCGCCCTCGAGCACCGTTCGGTGAGCGTCACCTCCACGGTGCACGAGTTCGTCGAACCCAGCGCCGGGGTGGCGCGGGTGATGTACGACGCCGACGCCCACCACACCGCCAACCGCGTGGTACGGCTCGACCTGCCGACGCCCACCTGGATGCGGGCCCCCGGCGAGGCGCCGGGCTCGTTCGCGCTGGAGGCGGCGCTGGACGAACTCGCCGAGCGGTGCGGTATCGACCCGATCGAACTGCGCCTGCGCAACGAGCCGGAGCGGGGACCGGTCTCCGGGCTGCCCTTCGCCGGCCGCAGCCTGCCCGCCTGCTTCGAGGAAGGCGCCCGCAGGTTCGGCTGGGCGGACCGCGACCCGCGTCCCGGACGGCGCCGCGACGGCCGCTGGCTGCTCGGCACCGGCACCGCCGCGGCCTCCTTCGGCGCCGGCGCCGCACCGTCCACCGCCACCGCGACCGCCCACCAGGACGGCACCTTCACCGTCCGTATCGCCGCCGCCGACATCGGCACCGGAGCCCGCACCGCGCTCACCCTCGTCGCCGCGGACGCCCTGGGCGTCGCCCCCGACCGCGTCCGGGTCCGCATCGGCGACAGCGACTTCGGCCCGGCGATGATCGCCGGCGGCTCCATGGGCACCCGCTCCTGGTCCTGGGCGGTCACGACGGCCGGCGCCGAACTGCGCGAACGTCTCGCGCTGAGCGGCGACATCCCGGCGGAGGGCATCACCGTACGGTCGGACACCACCGCCGCCATCGGAGCCCTCGCACCCGCCGAACGGCACTCCTACGGCGCCCAGTTCGCGGAGGTCGCCGTGGACGTGGCCACCGGCGAGGTGCGCGTGCGCCGGATGCTCGGCATCTTCGCCGCCGGCCGGATCGTCAATCCGCTCACCGCGCGCGGCCAGTTCCTGGGCGGCATGACCTGGGGCATCTCCATGGCCCTGCACGAGGAGGCCGTCCGGGACCGCGCCAGCGGTGGCCACGTCGGCGCCGACCTCGCCGGATACCACGTGGCCACGCACGCCGACGTCCCGCACATCGAGGCCGACTGGATCGAGGACACCGACCCGGACGACCCGGTGGGGATCAAGGGCATCGGCGAGATCGGCATCGTGGGCGCCGCGGCGGCCATCGCCAACGCGGTCTGGCACGCGACCGGCGTTCGCCACCGCAACCTGCCGATCCGGCCCGACCGCGTCCTCGCCGCCGGAGGAGCGCCGGATGCTTGATCTGGCTGAGGAGCTGGACCACTGGATCCGGGAGGGCCGGGAGTTCGCCGTCGCCACCGTGGTGGCGGTCGCGGGCAGCGCGCCCCGCGGGCTCGGCGCGGCCCTCGCCGTCGACCGCGAGGGCACCGTCATCGGCTCGGTCTCCGGCGGATGCGTGGAGGGCGCCGTCTACGAGCTGTGCCGGCAGGCGCTGGAGACCGGCGAGAGCGTCCTGGAGCGGTTCGGGTACAGCGACGAGGACGCCTTCGCCGTCGGCCTGACCTGCGGCGGCACCATCGAGGTGCTGATCACGCCGGTGGCGGCGCCGGCGCCCGCCCGCACGGCCCTGGCGACGGCTCTGTCGGCCGCTGCCCACGGCCGGCCGGCCGCTCTCGCCCGGGTCGTCCGGGGCCCGGCCGAACTCCTCGGCCACGCAGTGCTGGTACGGCCCGACGGCACGCACGAGGGCGGTCTCGGCGGCCACCGGGACCTGGACCGGACGGCGGTGGCCGAGGCCGGGGCACTGCTGGAGGCGGGGCGCACCGGCACGGTGGACATCGCCGAGGACGGCTCGCGCTGCCCCGGCGGCATCACCCTGCTGGTCGAGTCGAACGTGCCGCCCCCGCGCATGATCGTCTTCGGGCGGTGGACTTCGCGTCCGCGCTGGCCCGGGCCGGCAAGTTCCTCGGCTACCACGTGACCGTCTGCGACGCCCGGCCCGTCTTCGCCACCCGGGCCCGCTTCCCCGACGCCGACGAGGTCGTCGTCGACTGGCCCCACCGCTATCTGCGGGGGACGGAGACCGACGCCCGCACGGTGCTGTGCGTCCTCACCCACGACGCGAAGTTCGACGTACCGCTGCTGAAGGTGGCGCTCGCGCTGCCGGTGGCGTTCGTCGGCGCGCTCGGCTCGCGCCGCACCCACGAGGACCGTACGCGGCGGCTGCGGGAAGAGGGCGTGAGCGCCCGGGAACTGGCCCGGCTCCGGTCCCCGATCGGACTCGACCTCGGCGCCCGCACCCCGGAGGAGACGGCCCTGTCGATCGTGGCGGAGGTCGTCGCCGCCCGGCGGGGCGGCACGGGCGTCCCCCTCACCGGCACGGACACCCCGATCCACCGCGACGCCGACCACGGAGCGGCGACGGCGGCCTGAACCGGAACCCGGCCCGCTCGGGCCGGACCTGACGCAGCGCCGTCCGGGTTCCACCCCGGACGGCGCCCCGTCGAAGTCCGGGCAGTGCCGCGGCCGGCCCGCGAGCCGTAGAGCGGCCGGCCGGCGGCGGCGCCGTGCGGCTGTTACGGGAGTTTCACGAACGGGGACAGGAACGCCCGGGCTCCGGGTGTGTCGAGGCGGTAGGTGACGTTCGTGGCGTAGCACGGGGTGTCACCGGTGATGGTCGTGGAGGTGAGGACCCTCTTGCCGCCGAGCAACGCGAAGTTGGGGCCGCCGGAGTCGCCGTAGCAGGCACCGCCGTTGCCCTGGGGTGCCGTCATGGCGAGGCGGACCCATGCCGTGTTGAGGGCGTCGAAGCCCACGGGTGCCTTCATGCGGACCCCGCCGCCCGGGTGCGTCTGGCCGCCCGGGCCCGCGCCGCCTCCTGGGTGCCGTACCCGGCGACGACCCAGTCGGTGGAGTCCAGCTCCTTCGACGTGAGGGTGCCCAGCTGGTTCGCGGGCGGCAGGGTGGCCGGGGTGAACGACCAGCGGGACGCGACCTTCGCGGCGGGCAGTTCGATCACCGCGATGTCGTGCGTGTCGGAGGCGGGGCCCGGATAGTCGGGGTGCGTGTGCGCGGTGCCCTCCACCGCGACGGCGTTCGCCTGGGCGGCCGGGTCGCCGGGGTAGCGCTTCGCGGCGGCGTCGAGACCGGACTGGACGTCCTGGTCGAGGGAGACGTAGAACCTGACTCCGGCCGGCCAGTCGCTGGTGCAGTGCGCGGCGGTCAGGAAGGTGTCGGCGTCGACCATGGTGCCGGAGCACACCCAGTCGGCGCGGTCCGGGGTCGCCGGATCGCCGTCGTCGTCCCAGGTGGCCACGAGGGCGCCCACTTCGGTGCGTTCGGGCGCGGGAGTGGCGTTGTACGAGTTGATCGCGGAGGACGGCAGCGCGCCGGCGAGGACGAGGGCGCAGGTGGCCGCGGTGACGGCGGTGGCGCGTATGGCGGTCAAGAAGAACCCCTTCACTGGGTGTGTGGGACAGGTGTTCTCCTGTGGGGAGGTAGGGAGCATTGAAGTGGCTGGGGCGGCTCTCCACAAGACGGCGCCGCGTGAACCGAGCGCCGGCCACCGGACGGCCCGCGGTTCGTTGCCGAGGTCCGGCAGGCCCGCGGGGTGTCGCTGCCGGTGCCGGGCCTGGGCGGTCCCGGGCCGGCGTGATCGAGTAAGCGCACGGAACGTCGCGGGGCGGGCGGGCGAGGAGGCAGGGCGGGGTGGGGGAGCACGACGGGCTGCGGGGTGTGATGTGGCTGCTGATCGCCGTGGTGGCGCTCGGCGGGGAGTGGCGACGGCCTCCGCAATGCGGGGGGCGCTGGAGCGGGAGCGCGCGTACCGGGTCGCCCCGGTGTGTGCCTCCGTGCCGGAGAAGCCGTCGGGCTGCGTGTGGCGGCAGGATTTCACCGTCCGCACCGCCGACCTGCACCGCGGGAAGCGCGGTGAGTCGCCCGAGGCCCGGTTGGCGCCGCCCTCCGGCAGGCCGTGGCGGGTGACGTTCCGGCAGACCGAGCCCGTGGCGTCCGAGCTGGAACCGGGCGACGAGGTCGTCGGGCTGATCTGGCACGGCCGTGTCGTCGAGGTGCGGGACGCCGAGGGGCGGCGGCAGCAGACGTCCGACGGGCCGTTGGGGTGGCCCGAGGACCGGCTCGGTGGCACCCTTGCCTGCGGCTCGTTCGGCGTGACGGCGCTCGTCGGGGCGGTGTGGTCCCTGCTCGCCCGGGGCGACCGGCGGCGCGCCCGCGCGGCCGCCGTGGTGCGGTGGCACGGTGCCGGCATGGCCGTCACCGCCGTCCTGACGCTCTGGGCGCAGTCGGCCAACGACTGGCCGATGTGGGCGATCCCGGCGATCTGGGGGCCGCTCGCCCTGTTCCTCCTCGCCTCCATGGTGGCTTTCGCCATGGCGGCCCTGCGCGGCGACCTGGACGACGAGGCCCCGGCCGCCCCGCCGTCCACCGGTCCGGCTCCGCCGCCTCCGCCGGCGGGTGTGCCGGGCGGGACGGCGGGGTCCGGCGGCGGCCGCTCCTGAGCGGCCGGTGACGCCGGTGTCAGCCGCTGTGGACGCCGACCTCGTACAGCGAGTAGCCCCACTGGGTCCCGCGTCCGGTGCCCGTGACGCGGACCCAGCGGGCCGGTGCGGGGGTGAAGCGCGCGGTGTCCAGACCGCCGTCACCGGTGGAGGTCGACCAGGCGGTCCGCCAGTTCTCCCCGTCCGTCGAGAGCTCGATCCGGTACGACCTGCCGTAGGCCCGCTCCCAGTCGAGCGTGACCCGTCCGACCAGATGGGTCGAGCCCAGGTCGATCCGCAGCCACTGGCCGTCGCTCCAGTCACTGGCCCACCGGGTGTCCCGCCGGCCGTCCACCGCCCGGCCGGGAGCGTAGCTGGTGAACGGGTTCCACTCGGAGGAACTGGCCGTGGCCGGCGCCCCGTCGGCGAGGTCGACGGACGCCTGGTGCCGTTCGGCCGCGCCCCAGGTGCCGAGGTAGGACTCGGCTCCGCGGAAGAGGTCGTTCACCGTGTCCTGGCCGCCCACCCGCCGGATGTCCTCGATCCAGTCCGGCACCATGCCGTAGTGCGCGGCCCCGTCGGTGTTCAGGTCCCAGGTGCGCTCACCGGTGGTCTGACGGTCGATCAGTGAGCCGCCGTCGACGCTGCGGAAGGGGTAGACGACCTTGTCGGGGGCGTCCGCGCCCCGGGGTCCCGGCCAGCCGCCGACGCCGTTCATGTCCGTGCCGTAGCCGTAGCCGACGCCGTACTTCTCCCGCAGCGCCTTGGTGCGGTCCGCCTCGGCGACGAACCCTTGCGAGCCGTTCATGTACTGGGCGACGAACCCGCCGAGGCCGTAGACCCGTTCGGTCCAGTTCATGTCCATCCAGCTGTGCGAGGAGATCACGCCGGGATAGGAGTCGGCCTCCAGGATGTCGAGCGCGCGGCCCACGGCCTTGACGCTCATGTGGTCGATCTCCAGCATCATCTTGCGCTTCATCATGCCGCGCACGGCGTACTCGCCGAGACCGGTGAGTCCGCGGACGTTGCACTGCGCGTCCGCGCCGTACGCGGGGACGCTCACGCCGGCGGGGAGCTTCGCCTCGGCCCCCGGCGCGGCCGCCGAGCCGATGGGGTTGTCGTGCTGCGGGCCCGCGCACTTCTCGGTCCTCCAGAACGTGCCGGTCGACAGGAACTGCCCCACGTTGATGGCCGTTCCCAGTCCGCCGGAGTCGAAGCGGACCCCGCACAGCGCGTTGTCGAACTTGTGGCAGAGGAACATGCTGCGCACACCGAGCGCGTACAGCTCGTCCAACCCCGCGTCGATGTCGTGCCGGTCGCACTGCGGGACGTCCAGAATCTGCTTGCAGCCGAACGGCTCGGAGGTCTCCACGCCCAGCACGACCGCGAGTTTGCCCTGCTCGACGACCTCGCGGGCCTGCGCGCTGTCGGTGACGATCCGGAACCAGCCCTTGCCGGGGCCGCCGTACATCCGGTCGACGTAGGACTGGAGGTCGTACGTCAGCTTCGCCTGCAGCCGGATCGAGGTCATCTCGTCGCAGCCGCGGTCCTTGAAGAAGTAGACCGAGCAGATCACGCCGTTGGTGACCAGGTCGTTGACGAGCACGCGCTGACCGCCGCGCCAGGCGCGCTCCACCCACGCGTAGTAGTTCTGCTGGTGGGTCAGCGAGTCGTGCGCGGGCCAGTCCTTGAACGTCGGCCAGCCGACCGGGTCGTGCCTTCCGTCGCCGCCCTTGGTGATGAAGTCGAAGACGGCGAGCGAGCCGTCGGGGTAGTGCTCGGGGCAGTCCTTGAGCGCGTCGGCGATCCCGGCCTCGGAGAACACCTTGCCGCAGATGAGACGGCCGCCGAAGGCCTCGTTGGCGAACAGGTGGTCGTGGGCGTCGGCGAACCCCCGCACCCGGCCCTGGGCGTCGGTGCCCTTGAACGGCTCGCCGGTGACGTCGATTCGCGCGTCCGGGGCGGGCCGTGCCACGGGTGTCCACCAGTCGTTCCCGGCCGCCGCCGAACTCGGCGTGGGGCTCAGGACGACGGCCAGCACCAGGAGCAGCGCCGCGAGGACGCCCGCCTCCCTGCGGTGGCGGTACGGGCTTCTGCGTACGGTCACGGCCCACGTCCCTCGGTCGGCGGGATGGCGCGGTGTCGTCCAGGCAGGGTTGTCATGTACGACACAATCTGCCCCGAGGATCGCCACTGCCGCCCGGGACGTCAAGACACCGGCCGCACCCGGCGAGCGCGAGCCGCGCCGATCCAGCCGGTGCGCGAGCGCGGGGCGAGGCGAATAATCGACGGCATGGGGCGTCGACTCAGCGACGTGAGCGCTCCTGCCCGGCTGGCCGCCACGGGCGAGGGCCTCGGGCAGGACGAACTGGCGCTGGCCGCCCGCAACCACGGCCTGCCGCTGGAGGCCCTGCGCTACGACCTGACCCCGCCGGGCCTGCACTACGTCCTCACCCACTACGACATCCCGCACGTACCGGACGACGCCGCCTGGCGGCTGACGCTCGACGGGCGGGTGCGGCGCGCCCTCACCCTCTCGGCCGCGGACCTGCGCGCCTTTCCCGCCGTCACCACGCGCGTGACCCTGGAGTGCGCCGGAAACGGCAGAGCCCTGCTGTCGCCGAGACCGGTGAGCCAGCCCTGGCTGCTGGAAGCGGTGGGCACGGCTGACTGGACGGGGGTACCGCTGCGCCTCCTGCTGGCCGAGGCCGGTGTCGCCCCCGACGCCGTCGACGTCGTCTTCACCGGCGCCGACCACGGAGTGGAACGCGGTGTCGAACAGGACTACGAGCGCGCCCTCCCGCTCGGCGTCGCCACCGGCACGGAGCCCGAGGTCCTGGTGGCCTACGCCATGAACGGCGCGCCCCTGCCGCCGCAGCACGGCAGACCCCTGCGCCTGGTGGTGCCCGGCTGGTACGGCATGGCCCAGGTGAAGTGGCTGCGCGCCATCACCGTCGCCGACCGGCCCTTCACCGGCTTCCAGCAGTCCGTCGCCTACCGGATCAGGCAGGAGCCCGACGAGGCGGGAGCCGCCGTCACGCGCATCGCTCCGCGGGCGCTGCTGATCCCGCCCGGCTTCCCCGACTTCATGTCCCGCACGCGGGTCGTCGCACCGGGCTCCGTCCGCATCGAGGGACGGGCCTGGTCCGGGCGCGCCCCGGTGACGGCGGTGGAGGTCAGCACGGACGGCGGTGCGAGCCACCACCCGGCCGATCTCGAACCGGACCACGGACATCGCTGGGCGTGGCGCCGGTGGAGTCACGAATGGACCGCCGAGCCCGGCGACCACGTGCTGAGCGCCCGTGCCCACGACGTGGCCGGGAACACCCAGCCACTGGAACAGTCCTGGAACCGAGGCGGCTTCGCCAACAACCTCGTCCAGCGGGTACCGGTGTTCTGCACGGACCCACGCGACACCGTGTGACGGTCCTCGCCCCGGCCCCCGCCGCAGCCCGGTGACCTCCCGCCCGCCCTGCGCCGCGGGTATCCCGCGGACCGTGGCGTCGCGTTCCCACGGGGGCGTCCGGCCGCGGCCCGACCGGGGGAGGGGACCGGAGCGACGACCGTCTCCTCGTTCCCGCCGCACGAGCACGCGCTGCACGACCGCGCGCGGCCGGCGGACGGGGAACCGGCGCCCCGCTCCGTTCGGCACCGCCCGGCGCCGTCCGTGCGGCAGCCTCCCCGTGCCTTCGTCCACGCCCCGCTGCTGGAGAGCGCCGCCCGGCCCGCCGACGCACCCCGGAGTCCCCGGAGTCGGTCAGTGCCGGTGGATCAGATGGTGCGGTGGCGGCTCGGGGCGGCGTTCGCCGCTCGGCATGACCGGGTGCCGGCCGAGTACGAAGACCCCCGTGAGCGCCGCCACCACGCCCGCCGCCTGCCAGGCCAGCGCGCCCGGCGTCGTCCGCAGTTCGTCGTTGAGGAAGCCGATCCCGCAGGCGATGCCGCTCAGCGGTTCGGCGGCGCTCAGCGCCGGCAGGGACAGCCGCAGCGGCCCGGCCTCGAAGGCGCTCTGGACGAGCAGCAGCCCCACCACCGCGAGCGCCACCACGCCCCAGGGCTGCCAGGAGGCCAGCAGCCCGGTGAGTCCCTCGGCGCCGAAGATGCCGCCGCAGACCCGGGTGAGCGCGTCCTGCAGGCCGTACAGCGTGCCGGCCGCCGCGGCGAGCAGAGGCGGCCGGTGCAGCAGCCGCAGCCGCTGGGAGATGACGACGAGGATGCCGGCGACCCCCAGCACGCAGCCGATCACCACCCAGTGCCGCAGGGCGCCGACCTCGCCCTGACCGCTGTGCGGGCGCCCCGCCAGCACGAAGGCCGCGACCCCGCCGCTGAGGGCGAGCGCCCCCAGCCACCCCGACCAGCCCAGCGGCTGGTCGCCCATCCACCGGGCCAGCGCCATCGCGAAGAGCAGGTTCATGGTGAGCAACGGCTCCACCTGGGCGAGGCTGCCCTGCGTGAGCGCCAGCGCGCCGAGCACCTGGCCGACCACCATGCAGCCGATGCCCGCCAGCCACAGCGGCACCCGCATCAGGTCCAGCAGCAGCCGGAAGGACAGCATCAGGGACAGCGGTTCGCGTTCGGCCGCGTGCTGCTGCAGCACGAAGCCGAAGCCCAGCAGACACGCGGCGGGAAGGCCGAAGAGGTACACCACGGCGGGCCATCCTCCCGTCCCGGCCGGGCGAAGGCTCCGGACGGCGGGACCCCGGCCGAAACCGTCCCGGAAAGAACACCCGCATGGCTCATCGCCGTGCCGTTCGCGCGCCGCCGTCCTGCGCCCCGGAGCGCCGGACGGCCGGCAAGCGGTCAGCTCACCGGGTTCGGCGCGGCGGGCCCCCGGCGTCGCGGTGTCCGAGCGGCTCCCGTGCCCGCGGGGCCGGGGCCGCCGCACGTTTGAAAGCCGTGAGGTCCGGCTATCCCTCGATGGTCGCCGGCACGGACGGGCGCACGGCGCACGGACGCACGGGGACGGGCGGGGCGGAGAGAGTGCGCTCATGAGCGGCCGGCGGACCCGAGGGCGCGCCGGGGCCCACACGCGAGGAGGTTCAGCTTGGGACGCGCGACGGCGGATCCGTACCCCGCCCCGTCCACCCTCCTGCCGGGCACCGTGCCCACGGCGGGCGTGGCGCTCGTGACGGGCGCGTCCTCCGGGATCGGCGCGGCGGTCGCGCGGGCCCTGGCGGGGGAGCGGTGGACGCTGCTGCTGTCCGGACGCGACCGGGACCGGCTGGACGCGGTGGCGCGCGAGACGTCGGGCGTCGCGATCCCCTGCGACCTGGCCGGCGCGGACGGCGCCCGGCAGCTCGCCGAACGGGCCCTGAGCCGGGCACCGGGCGTCGATCTCCTCGTCGCCGCGGCCGGAGTGGGCTGGGCCGGACCGTTCACCTCGATGCCCGGCGGCGAGGTGGACCGGGTGCTCACCGTCGACCTGGCCTCGGTGATGCACCTGGTCCGCCAGGTGCTGCCGCACATGGTGGCGCGCGGCCGGGGCCGGCTGGTGCTCATCGGCTCCGTCGCGGGATGCGTCGGGGTGCGCGAGGAAGCGGTGTACTCCGCGGCCAAGGCGGGCCTCGGCGCCTTCGCCGACGCGCTGCGATACGAGCTGAACGGCACCGGCGTCGGGGTGACCCACGTCGTACCCGGCGTGGTGAACACCCCCTTCTTCGCCAGGAGAGGGGTCCCCTACTCCCGCCGCCGCCCGCGTCCGGTCCCGCCCGAGCGGGTGGCCGCGGCGGTGGTCGAGGCGGTACGCGGCGGGCGCCACGAGGTGTTCGTGCCCGGCTGGCTCCGCATCCCGGTCGCGCTGCGCGGCCTGGCACCCACGCCGTACCGCCGCCTGGCGGCCCGGTTCGGCTGACGACCGGACCGGGAACCCGTCCCGTCCGGCGACCGAGGGACCGGGGGGACATGAAGGGAGACGCGCATGCGGAGCTCTGCCCACCGCGGCCGGCTGCTCACCGCGGCCGTCGCCACCGTGCCCCTACTGGCCGCCGCCGCCCACATCGTCCCGGCCGCCTCCTGGCTGCCCGGACCGCGCCGCGCCTGGCTGCCTGCCCTCGCCGGCGCCGGGCGTGCCGACCACGTGGCGCTGACCTTCGACGACGGCCCTGATCCCCGCTCCACGCCCGCTTTCCTCGACGCGCTGGACCGGCTGGCGGTCCGCGCCACGTTCTTCGTGCTGGGCGAGCGGGTGCCGGCCCACGGGCGGCTGACCCGGGAGATCGTCCGGCGCGGCCACGAACTCGCGGTGCACGGCTGGACGCACGACCGCTCCTGGCGGCCCGCACCGGTGAGGGAGACCCGGCGGCTGGCCCGGGCCGCGGACGCCGTGGCGGAGGTGTCCGGCACGAGCCCCGTCTGGTACCGGCCCCCGTACGGCATCCTGACCGGCGACCGGCTGCTGGCCGCGCGCCGTACCGGGCTGCGTCCGGTCCTGTGGACCGCCTGGGGCCGCGACTGGACGGCCGATGCCACCGCGGCCTCCGTGCTGGCGACCGTCCTGCCGGATCTCGGGGGTGGCGGCACGGTGCTGCTGCACGACACCGACCGGCACGCGGCACCCGACTGCTGGCGGGCGGCGCTGGGCGCGCTGCCTGGGCTGGTCGCCGCCTGCCGCGAGGCGGGTCTGACCGTCGGACCGCTGGGCGAACACGGCGTCGCGCGTCCGGCACCACCGGCACACCCGGCCCGCACGGCCCGCGACGGTTGACCCGGGTCACGGCCCGGGCCTCAGGAGCAGAGACGTTCCAGCGGGCTCACGACGTCGCCCCGGACCAGGCCGCGGGCGGCCGCGTCGCGGCGGCCGGATCCCGGGCCGCCCGAGGTGAGACGGTCCAGGGACTGCACCAGCTGCCACGGGTCGGCGGCGTGCTCGGTCAGGCCGAGCGCCGCCATGCGGTGCACCCCCTCGGCGCCGTGACCGGGGATCGGACGGTACCCGACGACCGGCACCCCGACGGCCAGCGCTTCCAGCGACGTCTGCCCCGCCGCGTTGTCGACCACCGCCGCGCACGCCGAGAGCAGACCCGGCATGTCGTCCACCCATGCCGGCGCGAGCGTTCCCGGCACCTTCGACACCACGCGGCGCAGGCGCTCGTTCCGCCCGCACAGGACGACCGGCAGATAGCCCGCCCCGGCCAGCAGCCGGGCCGTCGCGCCGAGCCGGCTGCCCGCCCCCACGCGCCCGCCGACAGCAGGACGGGCGGGCCTGCGCCACCCGCCGTGAGCCGCCGGCGCCAGGACGCCTCGCCCGGGGGGTGCGGCCGGAAGCGGTCCGCCAGCAGCGGACCGCAGGCGGTGGCGGGACGACCCAGCCGGTGCTCCACCTCCCGGGCGATCCGCGGGGTGAGACACAGGTGCAGGTCGTTGCCCCGGTGCAGCCACTGCCGGTGCACGGCGAAGTCGGTGATGACCACCGCGCTGGGCACCGCCAGCCGCCCCCTGGCCCGCATCCCGCCGGTGAGCTGGGCGGCGAGGTGGAAGACCGACACGACCGCGTCGGCGCGCTCGTGCGCCACCTCCGCGCGCAGCCGGTCGCCGGCGAGCGCGGCGAGCGGCGCGCTGCCCGGCCGCGGCCCCGTGCCGCCCCTGAAGAAGGCGGCGTAGATGCCCCCGTAGAGGGCGGGGACGTGCCGGATCGTCGTGCGGTAGAAGCCGCGCAGCCCTGCCCCGACACGGGCGGGCAGCAACTCCAGCACGTCCCGGTGCACGGCCTCGTGCCCGCCGGCGCGCAGCCGCCGGGCCAGCTCCCGGGCCACCGCGTCGTGGCCCGACCCCATGCTCGCGCTGACCACCAGCAGCCGGCTCACGGCAGGCGCCACACCGGCGTGGCGGCGGTGGTCCGTCCGGCCGAGCGGGCCCCCGGGACGGAACGGTGGGCCGGCGGGTGCGGGCACGGCCGGGGGCACGTGTGCGGCATGGTCACCTCGAAGGAACTGGGAACTGGGGACTGGGGACTGGGACTGAAGACCGGGATCCGGGACTACGGGTGTCCGTGGCACCGGCCGCCGACAGGCGGTGACCGGTTCCCACCCTTCGCGTACGGCCGGTATGAACAGGTTTATCACCGTGTACGGCGGATACGTCTCTGTTCGCTTTGGTCATCTTTTGTCCGCCTACCGAGCGTGCGGTGGCCGCCCGCCGGGATCATCGAGCGAACGACAGGCAGTCGCATGAACGTGCTCACCGTCATCACGGCGCTGCTGTCCGCGCTGTCCAACGGGGCGGCGTCGGTCCTGCAGCGGCGGGCCGCGGTCGAGCCCGACGCGGTCTCCGGCCACGGCGCCCGCGCGGCGACGGCCCGCCTGGCGGGACTGCTGCGCCGCCCCTTCTGGTGGGCGGGAGCACTGGCCATGGCGGCCTCCGCGGTCTTCCAGGTGATCGCCCTGGACTCCGGGCAGCTCTCGCTGGTGCAGCCCCTGCTGGCCACCGAACTGCTGTTCACCCTCCTCATCGGCGCGGTCGTGTTCCGCCGCCGCCCCTCGGCCGGTACCTGGCGCTCCTTCGTGATGCTGGCCGGCGGACTGGCGCTCTTCCTGCTCAGCGCCTCCCCGGCACCCGGCGGCGACCGCGCCTCCGACTGGCACTGGCTCGCCGTCGGCGGTGGGCTGACCTGCTGTGTCGCCGTCCTCCTGACGGCCGCCCGGCGCATGCGCGGGCCCCTGCAGGCCGCCACCCTCGGCACCGCGACCGCCGCCTGCTTCGCGGTCACGGCAGCGCTGATCAAGGAGGTGACCGGCCGGTTCCCCGAGGGCGTCACCGGGGTCCTGACCACCTGGCACACCTACGCGGCCGCTCTCACCGGCCTGCTGAGCGTCCTGCTCCTGCAGTGGGCGCTGCGGGCCGGCACGCTGGCCGCCTCCCAGCCGGCCCTGACCTTGGGCGACGCGCTGATCAGCGTCATCCTCGGCGGACTGCTCTTCGGGGAGAGCATCGCCCTCGGGTGGCGGGTGCTGCCCGAGATCGCCGGGGTCCTCCTCATGGCGCTGGGCATCATCGGTCTGACCCGGTCGCCGGTGATGTCCGCCGGACGGAGCTGGGACGCGGCGCAGCCGCAGCCCACGCGGGCCCAGCGGGACGCCTGACCCGCGCGGCGGCACCCGCGCCTGCGGTAGGCCGACCGACCGGACCGGGGGAGTGGACGCCGCGCGGGCCGGGGCCTTCGGGTCCCGGAGGGTGGGCGCGGGGCCGTGATCGGAGAGCCGGGCCGCTGCGCGACGACAACGGCGCACGGGCGATTGTCAGTGCCGTCTGATTAATTCCGGTGCAGCGAGATCGATATGGCCCGAAGCGGGTAATCGGTCGTCAGTTCCTGCGGTTGGAGGCCGTTCTTGATGCAGATGCTCCCGCGTCACCAGAGGTCCCAGGGTGCCCGGCTCGGTCGTGGCGCCGCCGATCTCCTGCGCATCATCGCGGACCCGGGCACCACGGTCTTCCTGACGGTCCACGAGGGGGGACGCCGGCGGTACGCCTACTGGCAGCCGTTCGACCCGTCCACGGGCAGGGGCGCCGGATACGTGGCCCTGCCCGTGGACGAGTGCGACGCGCTGCACGCCGCCGGCCGCATCGTCCTCGGTGACCCGCTCGTCGACCCCGGCAAGGTCACGTACCGCGTCAGATCCGCCCCCGCTCGGTCCGCCCGGGGCAGCGCCGTCCGGGAGAGCACCGTCCGGGGCAGTGCCGTCCGGGGGAGCGCCGTCCGCTCGGTGGTCCGGGCCGCCTGAGCCGTTCGCGGGCCCACCGGGCCGCCGCCGTGGCGCCGATCGCGTCCTCCCCGGCGGTGTGACACGGGCGACAGGCGTGGTTCCCGAGGCCCGCACCAGGTGATAGACACAGCGGCGTCACAGTTCCTGTCCGCCAGCAGGAAGGTTGCTGCCGCATGTCCGCAACACGCCGTCAGGTCCTGGCCCGGGCAAGTGCGGTGGGGGCGGGTATCGCCTTCACCGGGGCCCTGTCCGAACTCTTCGCCGGCACCGCCTTCGCGCGGAGTCCGGGCGACACCGGCTACGGTCCGCTCGTGCCCGACCCCAACGGTCTGCTCGACCTGCCGAAAGGTTTCCGCTACACCGTGCTCTCCCGCGAGGGAGACCAGCTCCGCTCGGGAGAGGGCCCGGTGCCCTCCAACCACGACGGGATGGCCGCCTTCGCCGGCCGAGGAAGCCGTACGCACCTCGTCCGCAACCACGAGAACCGGGTCACCGCCAGGATCCCGGTCCCGACGGTCGCCGGACTCACCTATGACCCGGCGAGCAAGGGCGGCTGTACGGCCCTGACGCTCGACGCGGGACGGCGCGTGCTGTCCGAGCGGGTCGCCATCGCCGGCACGGCCGTCAACTGCGCCGGTGGCCGCACTCCTTGGGGCACCTGGCTCACCTGTGAGGAGACCGAGGACCGGGCCGGTACCAACGGGTACGCCAAGGACCACGGCTTCATCTTCGAGGTCCACCCCACCGACCCGCACCGCACCGGCGCCGTCCCGCTGACCGCGATGGGCCGCTTCCAGCACGAGGCGATCGCCGTGGACCCGCACCTCGGCGTCGTCTACGAGACCGAGGACGCCTTCGACCGGCCCTTCGGCCTCTTCTACCGCTTCCTGCCCCAGAAGCCGCTGGGCGGCGTCGGTTCGCTCCGGGCGGGGGGCCGGCTCCAGGCGATGCGCGTACCCGGCGTACCCGATCTGTCGACGATCCAGGAGACCGGAGCGCACTTCGACGGCGTCGAATGGGTCGACGTGCCCGATCCGTCGGCCGCCGCCACCCCCACCCGGCTGCAGGACTACGGTCCCCGCGGCATCACCCACGCGCAGAAGCTGGAGGGCTGCTACTGGGGCGGCAGTTGTGTGTACTTCGTGTCGTCCTTCGCCCGCAGCGCGGACGGCTCGGCGGCCGACCACTACGGGCAGATCTGGCGCTACGACCCGGCGCGCCGCCGGCTGACCCTGGTCGTCGTGTTCGGCCCGGACACCGATGTGCAACTGCCCGGCGAGTCCCCGGACAACATCTGCCTGGCCGCCGACGGCGGCCTGATGGTCTGCGAGGACGGCAACGGCGCGCAGCACGTCTTCGGCGTGACGCGCGGCGGCGAGGTGTACGCCATGGCCCGGGGCCGCCAGAACATCGGGACGGACCAGGAGCCCGAGTGGGGCGAGTTCGCCGGCGTCACCTTCGCGCCCGACGGCCGCACGATGTACGTCAACTGCTACACACCCGGCACCACCTTCGCGGTGTCCGGGCCGTGGCGCCGGTAGGAGCCGTACGGCCGCCCTCATGGCCGGGCGGGGCACCGGCCCCGCCATGACGCGTAGGCCGGGGCGCCCGGCCGCCGGCGCCGCTACCGCGCGATGCGGTGCCGCCGGCCGCCGCGGCGCAGGCGCACGGCGCCGTACACGAGGTCGGCGAGCAGTACGACGGCCCCGATGACCAGCAGGTAGAACAGGCCGTGGGCGGCGAACCCGATGATGCCCAGGACGAGGGCCACGAGGATCAGGAGCAGAAACAGACTCATCGGCTCTCCAGGTGGCCTCGGCCGCTCGGCGGCGGACGGTTCGACGGTGGCGGCTGTGCCGCGGTGGTTCGGAGGCGGGTCCTCAGCGGCGCCCGAGGCGGCGTTCGCCACCGGCGCCCGGCGTGTAGTCGAGTTCGTAGTGCGCGAAGACGGCCGGCTCGTCCGACGCAGGCAGCTCTCCGTCGGTGTCGATGGCGGGAGCCTTCTTCACCGCGTCCTTCGCGAAGGCGACCCGCAGATACCCCGGACCGACGGTCGCGCCGGTCAGCGGCACGAACGCCAGCCGGCGGCGGGTGGGCAGCCCCACGGTCACCGTGGCGAAGAACGGCTTGTCGGTGGCGGTGTCGACGTAGACCGACTCCAGGGCGCCGATCCGGCGCCCGCCGGGGTCGACCACGTCGTGCCCCCGCCACTCACGGATGTCTCCCGCCTCGAACATCATGAACCTCCACAGAGCTGGTACCCGGGTCGGGGCGCCTGATGTCCTCGCGTCACCCGGTCCGACGTTACGTTTGTCCCAGCAGCCGCCGAACGACCCTGGAGAGCACCGGTGCCCGTACCCCTCGGTGAGGACGTGGTTGCGCTGCTGCGCCGCCCCAGCACCTGCTACATCGCCACGACGATGCCCGACGGCTCGCCCCAGCTCACCCAGACCTGGGTCGACACGGACGGCGAGCACGTACTGATCAACAGCGTGGAGTCGCACCAGAAGACCCGGAACATCGCCCGTGACCCACGGGTGGCCGTCGCGGTCTCCGACCCCGCGGAGCCGTCCTCCTACGTCCAGATCCGCGGCCGCGTGGTCCGGGTGACCACCGAGGGCGCCGTCGACCACATCGAGGCGCTCTCGCGGAAGTACCTCGGTGGCCCCTACCCGTGGTTCGGCGGGCGGGACCAGGTCCGGGTGATCTACGTGATCCGGCCGGAACGCGTCAGCGGTCCACGCGGCTGAGCTGGGGCGCCGCGCCCGGACCGCCGGGGCGAACCGGCTCCGTCCCTGGTCAACGGCCGTCCGGGGGCCGACGGGGCCGACTGCGGGCAGAATCGACGGTGTGGACGCGCAGCAGTCACCGGAGAAGACGCCCGACGGACACTTCGTCGTCATCGGCGGGCGGCGCTGGCGTGCGACCGACCCGTCGCTGCCCGAGGAGGCCGCCGCCCGCCTCCGAAGCCATCTCATGGCGGCTCGCCGCGCGGTGCGGTCCGCGACGTCCGCGGGCGACCCGGGTGCCGAGCGGACGGCACGCGCACGCGTGCACCGCGCGAAGATCGCGCTTGGCGAACGCGGCACACCCTGGTGGGAGCAGTCCGGGGACGAACGCCGCCGCCGCTGGCGGGACGGGCTCGCCCGGCTCGACGAGGACGGCCCGCGGTGACCCGCTCAGGACATGAGGCGCTCCCGGTCCCCCATCACGACCACGGGGTGGTCGCCGGGATCAAGGGTCCGCAGCAGGGTCCGCATGCCGGACTCCGGGACCGTGACACAGGCGGAGGTTCCGTCCCCGTGGTCCAGGTGCAGCCAGATGCCGCCGCCCTTGTCCACCCCGTCGGGCCGGGACCAGTCGTAGGGCGGGGCGCCCACGAGCCGGTTGTAGTTGATGGCGATGACGTAGTCGAAGTCGTGGGCGTGGGCCTCGTCATCGGTGATCGTGGAGGCGAAGGCATGGTCGTCGTGCCAGTACGGCAGGCGGCTGCCGGGGTTGCCGAGCGTGCCGCCCGCGTCGGTCAGGCCGAACACGCCGACCGGAGTGCGCTCGTCGTCCATGCGGTGGTCCGTGGTCCAGCCCAGCCTTCCGTTGTGCGCGGGCCAGGCCGCCGTACGCTCCCAGCCCGAGGCCCCCTCTGGTAGAGCACGAGGAGGCTGTCGGGCGAGTCGCGGCGATCGCCGTAGACGACCACGACCTGGCGGGACGCGGCCGGCACCTGCTGCCACATCCGGTCCCCTACCCCCGGGAGGCGCGAGCCCACGGACGCCGGGGGAGAGGGCGACATCGCCGGGTTGTTGTTACCCGGCGCGCCGCCCGGGCTCGACGGCTCACCGGTGCCGCAGGCGTCCGTCGCGGCCAGCAGCAGACCGCAGGCGAGGGCCGCGCATATGGCGTGCCGCGCACCGCCGTGCCGCAGCCGCCGAGCAGTGGACCCCGGGACGGACCCGGTAACAGTGGATTTCCGCATGATCAGGATCCTCGGGCGCGGGAACCCCGTACGCATCCACACACGGCATCCGGCCTAACCCGGCCGACCCGACGCCCGCTTCGGACCGACGGGCGCGCCATACATGTGTGCGCTCACATGTGAAACGCGAGAGTCAGATGTGCAGGCCGAGTTGATTGACACCGACTGATCAGGGAACCCGGGCCGCGTCAACCGGCCGGTGCGGACTGCCACGTCAGCGCACCGGCGGCTGTGGTCCACTCGCAGGGGAGAAGTCGTGACACCACGCCTCGGAGCGGAAGAAGAGTTCCATGTACTGGACGTGGAGAGCGGCCGACTCGTCCCACGCGCCGCCGAACTGATAGGGCGTCTCGCCAGACCGGGCTTCACCACCGAGCTGCAACGGTCGGTGGTGGAGAGCAACAGCGGCGTACACGGCACGCTCGAGGAGCTGTACACCGACCTCTCCTCGACCCGGCTGCGGCTGGACTCGGCGGCCGCCGGCCTCGGCCTCGCCGTCGCGGCCGCGGGCACCGTGCCGCTCGCCCGTGTGCGCCCCCTGGACGTCACCGCCGACGCCCGCTACGAGCGGATGGTCGACGACTACCGGATGGTCGCCGACGAACAGCTCATCTGCAGCGCGCAGATCCACGTCGACGTCCCCGACCGGGACACCGCCGTCCGCGCCATGTGCCTGGTCTCGCCCTGGCTGCCGCCGCTGCTCGCCCTGTCGGGCAGCTCGCCGTACTGGCTGGGGTCCGACACCGGGTACGCGAGCTGGCGGACCATGCTCTGGCAGCGGTGGCCGACCGCCGGACCGGCCGGCTGCCACCGGGACGCCGCCGACTACGACAGCTCGCTCGAGGAACTGATCCGTTCGGGCGTCATCAGCGACGCCGGCATGGTCTACCACGACGTCAGGCCGTCGGCCCACCAGCGCACGCTCGAACTGCGCATCTGCGACGCCTGCCCGCGGGTGGAGACCGTCGTACTCGTCGCGGGCCTCTTCCGGGCCCTGGTCCGCGAGGCCTGCGAGCGCCTGGCACGGGCGGACGGCCCCTGTGCGACGGCCGCCACGACTGGCTGCGCGCCGCCTCCTGGCGGGCCGCGCGATCCGGTCTGGAGGGCCAGCTCGTCGATCCCGCAAGCCGCCGCGCGGCGCCCGCCGGAGCGGTGCTGCGCGGCATGCGGGCCCGGCTGCGCCCGGCGCTGGAGGCGTCCGGCGACTGGGACACCGTGCACGCGCTCATGGAGGAGGCACTGGCCCTCGGGAGCGCCGCGCACCGGCTGCGCCGCGTCGCCCGGACCGGAGGCCTGCTCGCCGGCGTCGACCTGCTGACGGCCGAGACCCGCGGTGAGCGCCCGGCGGGCCGTCCGTCGGCGCGGCCGGCCCGGCCCACCGCGTGGTGGGACCCCGTCGGAGCACCCGTCCCCGGCCACGGCACCGCCGCGCCGGTCCGGAGCGCCTGAGCCCGCCCGGGCCGCGGCGGCCCGGGGACCCAGTCCCACGAGCCGCTCCGGAGCCCCGGCCGACCAAGACGCCCCATCCGTCGATCTAGGAGAGTCACGTCCCCATGCACACCTCGCCGCATCTCCCGGCCCCGAACACCACCGACCCGGGCGTGCCGCGCCCACGCGCCCGCCCGGGGCGCGGCACGGGCGGGGCGCGAGCCCCCCGGAGCCCGCTCGGAGCATGGGCGGGGACGGAGGACCAGCTGATGTGCGGACTCAGTGGAGAGATACGTCTCGACGGTGAGCGGCCGGACGTCGCCGCCGTGGAGCGGATGACCGACCGGCTCGCGTCCCGCGGCCCCGACGGCCGCGGTGTGTGGTCCCAGGGGGCCGTCGCGCTCGGCCACCGCCGCCTGAAGATCATCGACCTCTCCGAGGACGGCGCGCAGCCCATGACCGACCCGCGCTCCAGGATCGCGGGCGTCTTCAACGGCTGCGTCTACAACTACCGTGAGCTGCGCGACGAACTGCGGGCGCTCGGCCACCAGTTCTTCTCCGACTCCGACACCGAGGTCGTGCTCAAGGCCTACCGTCAGTGGGGCACCGACTGCGTCCGGCACTTCCACGGCATGTTCGCCTTCGCGCTCGTCGAGCTGGACAGCGGGCGGCTCGTACTGGGCCGGGACCGGATGGGCGTCAAGCCCCTCTACCTGACGCGGACCGCCGACCGGCTGCGCTTCGCCTCCTCGCTGCCCGCCCTGCTGGCGGCCGGCGGCGTCGACACCTCCCTGGACCCCGTCGCGCTGCACCAGTACTTCAGCTGGCACGCCACCGTGGCCGCGCCCCACACCGTCCTCAACGGCGTGCAGAAGCTCCCCCGGCCACGGTGCGCGTCATCGAGCCCGACGGGACCCAGCACGACCACCGCTACTGGCAGCCGTCGCACACCCGCCGGCCCGAGTTCGCCGCTCTGGACGCCGAGGACTGGACGGACGCAGTGCTGGACGCGCTGCGCACCGCCGTCCGCCGCCGGATGGTGGCCGACGTCCCCGTCGGCGTCCTGCTGTCCGGCGGGCTGGACTCCAGCCTCATCGTCGCCCTGCTGGCCGAGCAGGGGCAGCACGATCTCGCGACCTTCAGCGTCGGGTTCGAGGCCGAGGGCGGCGAGGAGGGGGACGAGTTCCACTACTCCGACCTGGTCGCCCGGCACTTCGACACCGCGCACCGCCAGCTCCTGGTGGCGTCGGACCGCATCCCGGGGCGCTGGAGTCGGCGGTGCTCGCGATGAGCGAACCGATGATGAGCCATGACGTGGTCGCCTTCCACCTGCTGTCCGAGCAGGTCGCCAAGGAGGTGAAGGTCGTCCAGAGCGGCCAGGGCGCCGACGAGGTGTTCGCGGGCTACCACTGGTACCCGGCGATGTCCGGCGTGCCCCGGCGGCAGGCCGCCGAGGCGTACATCGACACCTACTTCGACCGGTCCCACGGCGAGCTCGCCCGCATCCTGGAGCCCGGCATGCTGGCCTGGCGGGACGTCTCCGCCGAGTTCGTGCGCGCCCACATGGCGGCCGAGGGCGCGGAGACCGCGCTGGACGCGGACCTCCGGCTGGACACCCAGGTGATGATGGTCGACGATCCCGTCAAGCGCGTGGACAACATGACGATGGACTGGGGTCTGGAGGCCCGCGTCCCGTTCCTCGACCACGAGCTGGTCGAACTGGCCGCCGCCTGTCCGCCCGGGCTGAAGCTCGCCGACGGCGGCAAGGGGATCCTCAAGGCCGCCGGGCGCAGAGTCCTCCCGGCGGAGGTCGTCGACCGGCCCAAGGGCTACTTCCCGGTCCCGGCGATCAAGCACATGGCGGGTCCGGTGCTGCAACGGGTCCGCGAGGCCCTCACCGCGCCGGAGGCGAAGGAGCGCGGCGTCTTCCGCCAGGAGTACGTCGCGGAACTGCTCGAAGCACCCAACGCGCACCGCACCAGGCGAGGAGCGAACACACTGTGGCAGGTAGCGCTGCTGGAGATATGGCTGCAGACGCACGGAATCCGCTGACCGCGACCGGCCCGGACACGTGGGTGCCGGCGCCGCCGGGCGCGGGCACCGCCACGGCGACCGGGCCCCGCGGCGGTGGACGGCGGCCCGCGGGGGCACCTGCGGCGGACTCCGCGAGCATGCTCACGGGCGCCGACGCCGAGACGGCCGGGGGCGGCACGGCGGCGGCGCGTCCGGCGCCGGAGCCGGTGCTCCTCACCGACGCCGCCGCCGCGCACGACGTGCCGCAGCGGCTGACCGCGCACGGCTGCTGGTACCCCTCCGTCGACCCCGGCGGCCGCCACGTCGCCTTCATCTGCGACCGGACCGGGGTGCCGCAACTGTGGACCGGCCCGGTGGACGGCGAGGAGGCGCGGCTGCTGGACGCCGACCCGGACCCGGTCACCGAGGTCTCGTGGTCGCCGGACGGCCGCTGGATCGCCTACACCACGGCCCCGGCGGCGGCGAACTCACCCGGGTCCTGTGCGTGCGCCCCGACGGCAGCGGGCGCCGGCTGCTGGCCGGCGGCGAGCCCGGCGCCTCCGCCTACCTGGGCTGCTGGACGCACGACGGCTCGGCGATCGCCGTGACGCTCACCGAGCCCGCGCCCCCCGGCCGGAGCCGGCCCGGTCCCGACGGACCCCTGGCGGACCTTCCGGAACCCGCCCACACCGGCGGCTGGGCCGGCCGCGACGGCCGCGCGGTGCTGCTGGGCGGACCGCCGCTCGGCGCCCCGCACGGAGGGGACGTGACCGTGCTCCGGGGCCCGGTGCGTCGCCCGCGCGGGAGCCCGGCCCCAGGGCGCTGGCGGCCTATCTCGTGGACCCCGAGGGCGCGACCGCGCCGGTGCTGGTGGCGAGCGAGGCGGGGGCACCGACCCTGCGCGTCTGCGGGCTCAGCCGGGACGGCAGGTTCGCCCTGCTGCGCCGGGGTCCGCGCGGCCGGCGCGAGGCGCTCGTGGTCCGCCGCCGGGACCGGGCCGTCACCTGTGCCGTCCGCGCCGCCGACGGCGATCCGTGGATCGGGGGCTTCGCCCCGGACGGCCGCACCCTGTGGCTGCGCAGCGACAGCGACCGCGAGTTCGCGGCGCTCCTCGCGGTGCGGCTGGGCCGGCAGGGACAGCGGCTGGCCCAGTGGCCGGTCGCCGCGCGCCCCGACTGCGACCTGGAGCTGCTCAGTCTGCACCGGGACGGGCGGCACGCCGTGCTGTCCTGGAACGTGCGCGGGGTCAGCGAGCTGGAGGTCACCGTTCTGCCCGCGACCGCCCCGACGGGGACGGCCCGGCCGCCCTGCGAAGCTCCGCCCCGCCCTCGGCCGGGACCTCCCGCGGCATCCCGCTGCCCCACGAGGTGGTCACCCGGCTCGCGCCCGCCCCCGACCCGGACGGCCCCGTCGTGGCCCTGTCGGGATCACGGCGCCGTCCCGGCGTGTGGTGGCTGCCCCACGCCTCGGCCCTGCGCACCCCCTGGTCCTCGCGCGACGAGGACGCGGTCCCCGACGCCGGCCACGCACCCGTGCAGCCGTTTCCGGTCCGCCCCGTCGCCCGGGACGGGCTCGCCCTCGGCGGCTGGTACTACAGGGCGCCCTGCCGCTCCCCGGGCGAGGCGGCCCCTGCGTGCTGCACCTGCACGGCGGTCCCGAGGAGCAGGAGCGCCCCGTCCTGCAGACCCTCTACCACGAGCTGCTCGGCCGCGGACTCGACGTCTTCGCCCCCGACGTACGCGGCTCGTCCGGATACGGCCGTTCGTTCGTGGACGCGGACCTCGGCACCAGCCGGTTCGCCGCGATCGAGGACGTCGCCGCCTGCGCGGCCCACGTCGTCGTGGCGGGCCTGGCCGATCCGCAGCGTCTGGCGGTGATGGGCCGCTCCTACGGCGGTTATCTGACGATGGCGTCCCTCGTCTGGCATCCGGAGCTCTTCCGCACCGGCGTGGCGGTCTGCGGGATGTCCGACCTCACCACGTTCTTCGCCGGCACCGAGCCGTGGATCGCCGAGTCGGCCGCCCACAAATACGGGCACCCCGAACGCGACCACGAACTGCTGCGGTCCCTCTCCCCGATGAGCCGTGTCGACGCCCTGCGCGTGCCGGTGCTCGCCGTGCACGGGGAGCACGACACCAACGTGCCGGTGGGGGAGTCGCGGCAGTTCGTGCGGGCGGCACGGGAACGAGGTCTGGAGGCCGAAGTCCTGATGCTTCGTCAGGAAGGACACGACTTCCGCCGGGCCGACAACCGGCGCCTCTTCCGCAGGACCGCCGCCGACTGGATCCAGCGGCACCTGACGAGCCGGCCCGCCTGAGCCGCCCCGCCGCGAAGACCCCCGTCGGGCCGCCCGCTCACGCGATCGACGGGTCGTACTCCTCCCGCACGGACCAGGAGGCGCCCTCGGGAAGGCCCTGGGAGGCCGCACCGGCCCCGCGCAGCGGGAACACGACGACCGCGGCCGCCGCCAGCGCGCACAGGAGCCAGTCGAGCGCCCAGGGCATCCCGTCGGGACCGAAGTACAGGACGGGCGAGGTGATCAGTGCGGCGAGCAGGGCGCCGCCGACGATGGGGCCGTGCACGGCCGCGGCGAACGCCGTGGTGCGGGGCAGGCGCCGGACCGGGCGCCGGGAGGCGGCGGGACGGTGGGTGCCGTCCAGGTACGGGCGGGCCTCGTCCGGGTCCGCGAGCCCCATGATCACCTCGCCGGCGTCGGCGACGAACGCGGCCGGCAGTTCGTCCTCGATCAGCTTCCACCGCTCCGGCCAGCACAACCAGCCGTCCTGCCCGCCGAGACGCAGGGCCGCCCGGCCGACCTCCCCGGGAGGGGCGGCGAGTTTCAGCTCGCGGCCGTCGGCCCGCAGGACCAGCCAGTGGTACTGCGTGACCTTCAACTCGCCCGGCTTGGAACCGCGTTCGCTGTACCGCATCCTCACGGGCTCCCCGATCCGGACCCGTACCGCGTGCAGCTCCCCCGGGCGGCGTCGTCCACCAGCACGCGCAACTTGGCCCGGACGGCGGCCTGGCCGACCTGACGGCGCGCGAAGAGGAGGGTCTTCACCGTCAGGACGAGAACGAGGATGACCACCACTCCGGAGAGCACTCCACCCGATCCGGCGGCCAGCCGGGTGAGCACCAGCGGGGTCAGCAGGAGAAGGACGGCGCCCGTGGTACGGCCCGCCTGACGCGCGGGAAGGGGCAGCCGGCGGGGCGGCGGCGGCACCTGCCCCGGCGCCGACGGCACGTCCGGGCCGAGCCTGGGCGCCGCGCGGCCGGCGAGCGCCCATCCGCCGGCCGTGACCAGGGCCGCACCGAGGGCCGAGAGGATGTCCCAGCGCGGCGCGGGCGCGTCGTAGCGCAGGAAGACCAGGGACAGTGCCACGGCCGCGCAGGCCAGGGCGGCGCCGCCGAGGGCTCGGGTGATCAGGGTGGAGCGTCGCATGGGCGTCCTTCACCGGGGACGGGGAGCCGGGGTGGGGGCACCGTCTCGCGAGGCCGGACTGGCACGGGCGCGCACCAGTTTCTTGCATGATCGGCAACCGAGTAAAGGCATGGCCGGCCGGCTTCCGGTGCCGCGCCCGGCTCAGGGGCGGGGCGCGGCACCCTCGTCGACGGGCAGCGCCACCGGCTCCTCCGCGGGCGGTGCGGTTCGCGCGCCGGGCACATGTGCCTTGCCCGGGCGGTCACTTCGCGTGTGCGCGCGACGCAGCGCCAGCAGGAGCACCGGCATCAGCACGCACGTGACCGCGGCGCTGTGCCAGAGCAGCGCGTCGAGCCGGCCCGCCGCCAGATAGGCGCCCGCGGCGACGGCGGCGAGCGCGCACACGCCCCGGTCCACGATGCTCTCCACCGACAGCAGGGTGGCCCTCGGCGCGTCCGCCGGGATGGCGTCGTTGACGAGCTTGCGCTGCACCGGATAGACGAACCCGGTGATCGCGGCGAACGCGCACAACAGCGCCACCACGGCCCAGGGCCCGCCGACGGCCGTGCCCGCGAGCGTCCCGGCGAGCGCCACGCTCAGCAGGGAGACCCACACCACCGGCGGCAGCCGGCGGCCCAGCCACTGGGGACGGGCCGAGGTCACCGCCTCCGCGACCGTCATCGCCGCGAGCACCCCGCCGTGCGCGCTCTCCCCGATGCCGTGTTCCAGGAGCACCGGCTGGAACAGGTTGACCTGGCAGATCCGGGACAGCGTGAACACGGCCACGCCCTGCACCATGAGCAGGGCCAGCCACGGTGACGACCGCAGGGCGCGCAGGGCCGCCCGCGTGTCGCGCAGGAGGCTCCCGTCGCGACGCGCCCGGGCAGCCGGGCGGACCGGCCCGCCCCCGGTGCGGCGAGCCGCGGCAGGGCGAGCGCGCAGCCGAGGGAACCGGCCGCGCTCGCGGCACTGAGCACGTAAGGGGTCTGCGGCGCCAGCATCATCAGGGGTCCGACCAGCGGCCAGCACACCACCTTGGCGGCGAGACCGAGGGCCCGCGCCGTACCCTCGGCGCGCAGATAGTGAGCCTGCGCCCCCTCGGCCCGTAGCCCGTCGTACAGATAGGCGCTGGCCGCGCCGGACGTCAGCGAACGCCCGGCGGCGATGGCGAGGAAGTGCACCAGGAAGCCCGGGTACGACGGGGACAGGACCGGCGCCAGGTTGGCCGCCGTCATGACCACCGCGCCGGCACTCAGGCAGTTGCGGGCGCCGATGCGGTCGGCGACGACCCCGGTCGGTATCTCGAAGAGACAGAAGGCGATGTAGTAGATGCTCTGGATGCCGAAGATCTGGTCGTCGGACAGGCCCGCGTCCCGCTGGTAGGCGTAGAAGACGGGCATCCACCAGAGCAGGTTGAACAGGAGCTGGAACCCGTTGTTCAGGCGGATGAGGCGCCGCGCGGCCGGACTCGGGAGCGGCGCCGGTGGGGTGGACCGCAGGATCGGCATTCCGGGCCTCACCGGGAGTAGGGGCGGACCTGGACCAGGCGGAACGCCCCCTCGGTGGTCATGAGCCACTCGATGTCCAGGGCGCCGTCGGGGTCGTCCGCGCCGAAGTGGGACTGCAACAGCCGCCCGGCCAGGGCCAGTCGGGCCAGCGCGGCGCGTGTCGCGGCCGGCAGGTCCTCGCCCGACGAACCGACGTCGACCGTGCGTCCGCCGCCCTCCACGGTGTTGTAGAGGTACTGCTGCGGCAGGATCGTGCCGTCGACCACCCGCTCGGGCGAGCCCGGCGCGCAGTTGATGTACACGTTGCGGAAGTCCTCGCGTCGGGTCGGATTGCAGGTCACCAGCACACCCCCGAGGCCGGCCGGCACGTACTCCTGGACGATCACCCCCATGTAGGTGTCGTCCAGCGGGATGCCGGCCTGGTGCCGCAGACGCACACTGCGCGGCGACACCAGCGACGCCCACACCTGCCGCACGGCGTCCATGAGCTGGTCCGTGCCGCGCACGGTGGTGACCGAGTCGTAGATCCCGGCGGCCGAGAACCCCGGCAGATCCTCGGCGTTGGAGGAGGAACGCACCACCAGACGGCGTCCGTCGGCCGACAGCGGCGCCACCGACGCGGTGATCGCGCGTTCCACCTCGTCGGGCATCGGCGTGGTGCGCGTCAGCTGCTGGAGGCTGAGCGCGAGGGAGTCGATCACGTCGAACGCCTCCAGTTCGAGCGCCATCTTCAGCTTGCCGATGCCCTGCTGCAGCGCGGGCGACGAGGTCAGGAAGAGGTGGTGCAGCCGGAACGGCAGGGCCACGCCCTCGGGTGCGCGGACCGTCTCCGCCACCCGTGCCGCCGCCGCGGCCCGCAGCCGCTCCGGTGACGCGCCGGGCTCGCCGAGCCGGGCGGCCAGATGACCGAGCAGGTCGGGCCGGGGCGGACGCGGACGCGCGTAGAACGCGGTCAGGTCCGCGGTGCGGCTGTCCAGTACGTGGTGCAGTTCCCCGAGGCTCGCCGCCTTGGTGCCGTAACTGTCCCGGTCGGCGCCGCGCAGCCGGTGCAGCGCGAGGACCGGGGCGTCCTCCAGGAACGGCGCCTCGAGACGGATCCGCTGCTGGTGCCAGGCGGGCCTGGTCAGGGCCGGTGCGCGGGACAGCCGTTCCAGGGTGACGGCGTCCTCCTGGGCGCGGTAGCGCACCCACGCGCCGTCGAGCCCGTCGCGCCGCACGACGTCGTCGAGGTCGCGGACGATCGCGTTCGGGATGCCCCAGCCCGAGGCGAGGACGTTGGTGTGGGAGAGCGGCGTGATGGGGGCCGTGTTGATGATCCCCGCGACGCGCGGCACGTCGTCGGGCGGACAGGGCATCGCGACGATGTCCGACCAGCCCAGCTCCCCGGCCGCGCTCTCGTACTCCGCCGTCGTGCGGAAGTAGCGCAGCCTGCCGCGTGCCTCGCCCGGGTTGAGGCAGGTACGCGTCCGGTTGCCGAACAGCTCGTGGCTGAGGATGCGCGGTACCCGCGTCTCGCTGACGTGGGACAGCTCGTGCTCCTGCCCGTGGTTGGCGGGCTTCAGCAGCAGCGGCAGACGTCCGTCCACCCGGCCGCGCACATAGCTGTAGAACTCCTCCAGCAGCGCGCCGTGCATGGTGTCCGCCTCGGTCGTCTCCAGCACCAGGAAGGGCCGTTCGGCGCCGTCGGCCTCCTCGTCGGTGTGCAGGGACAGCACGCCCAGCAGGAACCGCCGCTCGGGGTCCGTGTAGACGGAGGCGTTGAACGCGTCCAGGTCCGCGTCGAGCTGGTCCAGTGTCAGGCCGAGGACGCGGGTCGCGATGTAGTTGACGTGGAAGGGGTGGACCCGGGTGTCGAGCAGGTGCCAGGTGTCCTCGGCCCGGTCCACCACCACCTTCAGGTAGGGATGCCCGGCCAGCACCCCGGACAGGGTGCGGAACAGCGGCAGCGAGAGGTTGGCCCCGACCACCGTCCGGTCGCCGGCCGCGTCGGGCACGTCCGTCGGGTCCAGTGCGAGGGTCATGCCCGCACCCCCTCGCCGGCGTGCGCGGGCAGGATGCGCGGCAGGGCGTCCACCAGCGCGGTGAGGTCGCGCACCACCGACTGCGGCCGGTCGGCCGACAACAGGCACAGCCCCGCCATGGTGTTGGCTCCGGCGGCCGGGTCGTAGACGGGTACGGGGGCGCCCTGCGGCAGGGAGTTCTCGTGGACGACGGACAGCGAGCTGCCCACGCCGATCGGCGCGCCGCGCAGCACCGCCGCCGGGTCCCACAGATGGCGCCGCTCCCAGGGAGCGCCGTCACCGTCCACCGCGAGGACCACCAGGGAACCGGCCGCGCCGTCGGCGTCCTCGCCGGTCAGGGTTCGCGCCGGCCACTCGGGGGCGCGGCCGAGCAACTGGTCGGTGAACAGGCCCACCAGGTCGAGCCCGAAGACCTCCTCGATCTGCGGCACCGTCATCGCGCCGCCGAACCGCGCGGCCGTCTCGATGACCCACATCCGGCCGTCCGAGCCCAGCTTGATCTCCGTGTGGGTCCCGCAGTTCTCCAGGTCCAGGGCCTCGACGGCCTGGCGGGCCAGTGCCACGATCCGGTCCTGCGCGTCAGCGCCGAGCGCCGCCGGGGTGATGCCGGCGCGCTCCGTGAACGGTGCCACCGTCGGCATCCGCCCGCTCACGCACACCGGGCGGAACACACCGTCCACGACCACGCCCTCGACACTGACGTAGTCACCCCAGCCCGAGCCGTCGAACCACTCGCCGGCACAGCCGCTGACGATCTCCTCGACGATGAAGTCCTCGCCGGCGCCCGCCACATGGAGCTCCGCGAACCCCAGCAGCGCCGACTCCGTCATCACCGCCCGCGACCGCCGCCAGGCCTCCCGCGCCTGTTCGGGCGCCTCGATGATCTGGTGCGCCGTCGAACCGGCGCTCCAGGCGGCCTTCAGCAGCAGGGGGTACGACAACTCGGCCGCCGCGGCGTCCAGTTCGGCGGCGTTCGTGACCGGGCGGAACCTCGGCTGAGGTATCCCGCGGCGCTCCCACGTCGCGCGCATCAGCCGCTTGTCGCGGGCCAGCGCCGCGGCGGGCCCCGCGCCACGCAGCCCGAGCCGCCGGGACGCCTCGGCGACCGCGACCACCGCGTACTCGGAGAACGTGACCACCGCGTCCGCGCCGACCTCGCGCGCCCGTCCGGCGATCAGGCCGACGAGGTCGGCACCGGGAAGATCCTCGATCGTGACGACCGACTCGCACAGTCCGCCGGCGTCCGCCGCCACGGCGGACGGCAGCTCGCTGAGCGCCAGCAGGTGCACCGCGGCCCTCGCGGCCACCCGCGACAGGGCGTGCCCCACCGGGGGCCGCCCTTGGCATGCACGTACAGCACCGTGCTCACGAATACCCAACTCCTCTGATAGCACTGTCGGTTGAGGCGCGTCACGCGCCAAGTGCGTACGGCGGGACCGCGGCTGCGCCGTACGCGCCCGCCGTCTCACCGCCTCCTTCAAGCGAACCAGTCGCGTGCCCCGCCCGAGGGCCCGTGATACGCGAAGGGCTCAGGCAAATGCCCTACTGCCGAGGGCGTTCCACGTCCTGCGCGGGGCCGGTGATGCGCTACGTCCGCCGTCCCGGAAGCGCCGCTTCCGGCCACCCCGCATGTCCGTCCGGGCTACGGGAAACGCATGATGTGTTACGCAAAGTAATGCAGTAGACGGTTGAAGGAGTTGGGCCGTGGACGAAGCCGATTTCAAGGCGCTGCTCGAGACCCTTCCGGTGTCCTGGTGGGAGGCCGACGGCGGACTGACCGTCGTGGACAGCGGAGGCGGCGCGTTCGACGATAAGCACACCGCCCGGCGCTTCCTGGAAGCCCTCTGCGCCGACCGCGGCGGCACACCCTTCCCCTCCGCCGCCGGCCCGTACCAGACGTCCTTCGAGGGCCGGACCTTCGACGTGAACTGGCCGGCCCGGAACAGGGGCCCGGACCGGCACGCCAGCAGGGGAGTGGCGGTGGAGGTGGGCGGCCGCGCCGAGGGAAACCCGTACGCCTCGTTCGCCGAACTCACCCCGGCCGCGGCCTTCGTACGCGACGCGGGCGGCCGCTACCTGTGGGCCAACCACGCCTACGCCCACCTCTACGGCACCACGCGCGACGCGGTGATCGGCCGTCACCTCGCCGACGTCGACGAACCCGACGACGCCGAACGGTTCCTCGCCCTGGACCGCGAGACCCTCTCCTGCGGCACACCCGTCCGGCACACCCTCACCTACCGGCGCTCCGACGGATCACCCGGCCACGCCGCCGGGTACCGCTTCCCCGTCCGCTGGGGCGCCGCGCGCTGCGTGGCGGGCATCTATGTCGATGTCACCGAGCACGCCCGGGCACTGGACCAACGGCACCGGGCCGAGGCGGACTTACGCGCGCTGCGCGACCACAGCGGCCTGCCGTGCGTGCGCCTGTCCGCGGACGGACTCGTGGAGGAGGCCGGCACGGCGGTCGCCGAACTCCTGCGCGTCCGCCTCTCCGACCTCATCGGCCGGCCCGCCGACTCGCTGCTCGCGGAGACCCCCGAACGCACCGGCCTGCACCGGATCTGGCACGACCTCGTCGGCGGCCGGCGCCGCAGCGCGCGTGCCTGCGCCGTGCTCGTCGACGCGGACAACCGGCAGCGCCGGGCCCTGATCCAGTTGACCGCCGTGGACCGCGTCCCGGGGCGGGCGGCCGGTGTCTGGGCCGTCCTCGCGCACCTGGGCCTGCCCCACGAGGCACGGTCACCTCTGACCGCCGCCCAGGTCCGGATACTCGCCCTGCTGGCCGCCGGGCGCAGCAACGCGGAGATCGCCAGGGCCCTGCACCTCTCCCGGCAGACCGTCGACTACCACCTCAGCCGCCTGCGCGAGATCCTGGACGCCGCCACCCGCCCGGCCCTGGTGGCGCGCGCCTACGTGCTCGGCATCCTCTCCCCCAGGCCTGGCCCCCGAGGTCCGCCACGGCTGCACACCCCCTGAGCCCGGTCTGAGCGGCCCCTTTCGGGCCCGGGATCCCCGTGCTCCCCGAGACCACCGGCCGGCCGCCGTCGTGACGCCGACCGGTGGCGGGGCCGGGCGAGGGAGTGAGGCCGGGTGTGCACGGCGTCCACCGAGGAGCCGTCACCCCGGCCGCCGAGCGGACCGCCGCCGCGCCCGACGGCCGAGTGGTCGAGGCCTCGGCACCGCCCCCGCCGGCCCGCTCCCCACCGGTGGATCGGCCCGGCCGCCGGACGTGCGCCCGCCGTGCCGCTCAGCGGCCGCGCAGCCCCGCCGTGGTGGTACCGGTGCGGTCGCGCAGCAGGGCGCGCAGGGTGGCGGCGTGTTCGTAGCCGACCCTGCGGGCGATGGTCTCCAGGGACAGGTCCGTCGTGCGCAGCAGATGCGTGGCCTGTTCGACGCGCAGATCCTGCACGAACCTCACCGGCGTGGTGTTCAGCACCCGGCGGACGGTGCGCTGCAGCGTGCGCTCGCTGACCCCGAGGGCGCGTGCCGCGGCGGCCAGGCTGTCCGGCGTGTCGAGGTGCAGCCGCGCCCACCGCTCGAAGGCGGCGACGAGCGGATCGCTCTGGGCCAGGGCGCTCGGGATGGTGTACGCGGACTGCGAGGGCCGTTCGTCGACGACGAGGTAGCGGGCCACGAGGTCGGCCAGGGCCGGGCTGGCCGCGCGGACGACGGCGAGGGCGAGGTCGACGTGCCCGAACGCGGCGCCCGCCGTGGTCACCCCCTGGGACGTGATCACCATGCTGCTCTCGTCGAGCGCGACGTCCGGGTAGCGGCGGCGGAAGACGGGCGCCAGCCACCAGGTGGTCGTCGCCCGGCGGCCCGCGAGGGCTCCGGACTCGGCGAGCAGGAAGGTGCCCGTGCAGGCGGAGGCGAGGGGCTTGCCGCGGTCCCGGCGGTCGGCGACCAGTTCCCGGACGCCGGTCAGGTCCGGTCCCGCCACCCGTTCCAGGAGGGCGTCCGGCCGGCGCTCGGCGAGCGCGGGAACCAGCAGCAGACCGGCGGTGGCCGCGGCGGAGACCGGTTCGGCCGTGACGAGGTGCCCGGCGCCCGTGCGGACCTGGCGGCTGAAGCCGACCGTCGTCACGTTCCAGGCGGGTGGCGGCTGGGGGAGTTCGCCGCGCATCGCGTTGGCGGCCTCCAGGACGTCCAGCACGGCACAGAGCCCTGAGTCGAACACGCCGTCGTACACCAGCACCGAGACGTCCATGCCGGAAACGCTAACAGGCGAGCCGTTCCCGACACCGCGGCCTGCTGCGGCGGAGCGGGGCACGACAGCGCGGGGGAGGCCGTGGAGGGGGGCGTACGCGCTGCCCGAAGGCGGCCGGCCGCGCCCCCCGGCCGTCCGAAGTCGTCGCCGTGACCAGGTATTTGGCCCCCGCGCGGCCCGCCGTCCCGGGACCGGCGGGCCCGACGCCTCGGTGGACGCCGACGCGGGGTAGTCGGAACCTACGCGCCCGCCGATTGAAACGGAAGCCCCAATTCCTGTTGACCTTGGACGAGCGCGACGGCCCCGCTCGGGCGTGCCGTCGGCGAATGTCGAAGTGCGTGTCGGAAACGATGCCAGGAGTGTCGTTTCCGACACTGGGACCGGACCGTGGACCGGCCTAGCGTGGATGGTGTCCCCGCAGGGAGGACCCGATACCGGCCGGTGCCGGCACCGCGTGCCGCGCGCTCGCGCCGGAACACCCGCCAGGCGCCCGTCGTACGAGGCGCCGGACAGAACCAAGGAGCCCGCCATCATGAACAACATCGGTCTGCTCGCCCGTATCGAGGCCAAGCCGGAACACGCCGACGACGTCGCCCGCATGCTGACCGAGGCCGTGCACCTCGCCGAGGAGGAGAAGAGGACCCTCACCTGGTTCGCCTTCCGTGAGAACGACACCACGTTCGGCGTCTTCGACACCTTCGAGAGCGAGGAGGACCGCACCGGGCATCTGCGCGGCCGGATCGCCGCCGCGCTCATGGGGGCCGCGGACACCATGCTCGCGGCGGCGCCGGACATCCGGCCCGTGGACCTGCTCGCGGTCAAGCTGCCGTGAACGAGCCCGCCACCGCCACCCCGCACCCCGCAGTTCCACCCGTACAGGAGGTCCACCGCCCATGACAGCGACGACGCCCGCCCCGGCCGCGGCGCTCCGTGACCCGCTCGACACGCCTCCGGCGGCCCGTTCCCGCACGCACACCTGGGAGCCGCCGACCGGTTACGCCGACGGCGCCGGACGCTCGGGTCTCGAGGTGCTCCGCATGTGCCTCGACGGCCGCTTCCCCCAGGCGCCGATCTGCGGAACGCTCGGCTTCCGCCTGGTGGCGGCGGAGCCGGGCCGGGCCGTCTTCGAGGGCGACCCCGGCGAACACCTGCTCAATCCCATGGGCACCGTGCACGGCGGCTTCCTCGCCACGCTGCTGGACTCCGCCCTCGGCAGCGCCGTGATGTCCACGCTCCCCGCGGGACGCGCCTACTCCACCGTCCAGCTCGGTGTGCACATGGTGCGCCCCGTCCTCGCGGGCGCCCCGACGCTGCGCTGCGAGGGCACGGTGGTCCACACCGGCCGCACCACCGCCACCGCCGAGGCCAGGATCACCGGCACGGCGGACGGAAAGCTCTACGCGCACGGCACCACCACCTGCGCGGTCTTCGCCCTGCCGGAGTGAGCCCGGCCGCCCGCCGCGTGGGGCCGCACCCCTCCTGAGGTGAGCAAGCGCTTGGTAAGGTGCCGGGAGGTTCGCGGAAAGGGAGGACGCGCCATGGCGTCGTCGCAAGCAGAGGCCTTCTACGAGCGGGAGGCCGCCGACCGGTTCCTCCCCACCGCCTACACCCGGGGTCCCTGGGACGCCGGTTCCCAGCACGCCGGCCCGCCGGCCGCGCTGCTCGGGCTCGCCGTCGAGCGACGCCCGGGCGGCCGGCCGGACATGCGGGTCACCCGGCTCAGCTACGAGATCACCCGGCCCGTCCCCATACGGCCGCTCACCGTGACCACCCGTGTGCTGCGCGCCGGGCGCAACGTCGAACTCGTCGAGGCCGCCCTGACACCCGACGGTGGTACGGAGGTGATGCGGGTGACGGCCCTGCTGATGCGGACGGCGCCCGAGTCGGTACCGGAGGTGTCGCCGGGCCCGCAGGTGCCGGGGCCCGCGGCCGTGGCACCGCAGGCGTTCTTCCCCGTCCCGTGGGATCAGGGCTACCACACCGCCATGGACGTGCGCTTCGCCGCGGGCTCGTTCCTCGAACCCGGCCCGGCCACGGCGTGGATGCGGATGAGGGTGCCGCTGGTCGCGGGCGAGGAGACCGCCCCGCTCAGCCGGGTGCTGACCGCCGCCGACTCCGGCAACGGCGTCAGCTCGGCACTCGACTTCCATCGCTACGTCTTCGTCAACGCCGACCTCACCGTCAGCCTGCACCGCCATCCCGAGGGCGAGTGGGTCTGCCTGGACGCGCGGACGATGGTGGACGGGGCGGGCATCGGTCTCGCCGAGTCCGCCCTGCACGACGAGAAGGGCCCCCTCGGCCGCGGCACACAGAGCCTGTACGTGACCGAACGCGGCTGACCGCCCGACGCCGGGCCGGCGGACCGGACGCCGTTGCGTACCGGTCGGGCGGGAGAGCGCGTGGTACGTGTCCGTGCCACGCCGTGCGCCGAACTCCTTTGTCCCACAAGCAACTTGCTTACTACACTGACCCGTCGAACAACGGGTGAGGAAGGTAAGAAATGCGCCGACTCCTGCAGACCGCGTTGGCCGCCTCCGCGGCCGCGCTGCTGAGCGTGGGGCTGACCACGTCCGCACACGCCGACGGCTCCAACGTGAGCATCTACACCTACAACCAGGCGGGCATGGCGACGTTCAAGCCGTACGGCGAGCATCTCCTCGTCAACGACCTGTCGGCCGACGGCTGGTCGGCCGTGGCCCGCCTCGAGGTGGAGGGTTACGGCACCTACTACTACTGGGACCGGCAGGGCGCGGACGCGCCGGCGCGCGACGTCGACCTGTCGTTCGCCGAGGGCCACAGCGTCGCCCTGACGGCGTTCCTGGGCAAGTGGCAGGGCACCGCGGACGGCGGCATCGACTGGTCCAGCTACGACCACATGGTCGACTCCGTCCACACCACGACCTGACCGAGGGCACCCGCGCCACCGGCCGTCGCCTCCGCCGCACGCGGGGCGACGGCCGCGTCCCACGACGCCCGGGTCCCGGCGCACTGAGCGGGACCGGTCACCGGCGGCCCTCCGGATCCTCCGCCGTCCCGCCCCCGCGAACGGCGGGGGAGAGCCGGCCGCGCAGCCAGGCGGGATCGGGATTGACGTACGGGCGGCCCGCCATGACGACGGTCGGTACGGTCTCGTCGCCTCCGTTGACCGCCCGGACCTCCGCCGCTCCCGCCGGATCACGCCAGATGTCCACCCAGTGCAACCGGTCGGCGTCACGGCCCAGCCCGATCCGCAGCCGAAGGCAGTACTTGCAGCCGGGCCGCCAGTACACGATCGGCCGGCCGTCGACCGCGCCGCGACGCCGCGCCTCCTCCGCGCCGACCGGCCGGGGAAAGATCACCGGCGAGTACACGACGGCCAGCAGCGCGAACCACACCAGGACCGGTGCGGCCGCGCCCGGGCCCCTGCCGAGGAACAGCCCGGTCGCGATCACCGCACCGCAGAGCCCGATCAGCGCCGGCACCGTCCAGCTTCTAGTCATGAACACGCAGGCTATCGGCGCCCCGAGCGATCGCGGAACCCGGCGGCCCGCTGCTTCCCGCGGGCCAGGCGGCCCCGGCGCGGTCGCCCGGAGCGGCGCGGCCTGACTCGTCATCGTGCGCCCCCGCGGCGGACAATGGGATCTCCACGCCGAGCGAGGTGGTGGTGACGATGCCCGTATGGCACCTGCGCGACTATCACGACGACGACCTCGACCAGGCCATCCAGATCTGGGACCAGAGCCGCGGGGCCGACGAGGACCGGGTCTTCCCGGTCTCCGAGGTGATGGCGGCGGCCAAGTCCGGGCAGACGGCGGTCGTCGCCGTGGTCGGTGAGGAGCTCGTGGGCATGGCCGTGGCGGAGTCCTACGCCAAGCGCGGCTGGATCCTCCTGGTGGCACTCGCCTCCCGCTGGCGCGAGCGCGGGATCGGCAGCGCCCTCGTCGCCGAGCTGGAACGGCGGCTGCGGGCGGCCGGAGTCCGCCACATCAGCGCGCTGCTGCCCGCCCACGCCGCGGGGACGAAGGCCCTGGCGAACTCCGGCTACCAGTCCCGCGACGATCTCACCTACTTCGAGAAACTCGAACCGCCGGGCACCGCCGACGCCGACGTCCTCGCGGCCCTCGGCGGTCGCATGCTGCCCGAGGGGCTGTGGGACGCGATGGCGGGCATGGAGCGGGAGAAGCAGGTCATCGAGCGCCGTGTCGTGCTGCCGCTGACCGAGCCGGTGCTGGCCGACCGCTACGGCGTCGTCCCGCCGAAGGCGGTCATGCTGTTCGGCCCGCCCGGCACCGGGAAGACCAGCTTCGCCAAGGCCGTGGCCTCACGGCTCGGCTGGCCGTTCGTGGAGCTCTTCCCCTCCCGCCTCGCGGCCGACACCAGCGAAGGGCTGGCCGCGGCCCTGCGGGAGGTGTTCGCGGAACTGGCGGAACTGGACTCGGTCGTACTCTTCATCGACGAGGTCGAGGAGATCGCCGCCGTACGGTCCGGGAAGGCGGTCGACCCCGGACACGGGGTGACCAACGAACTGCTCAAGCTCATCCCCGTCTTCCGCGAGCACGACGCACGCCTGCTGGCCTGTGCCACCAACTCGGTGCGCTCGCTCGACCCGGCCTTCCTCCGGCCGGGCCGGTTCGACTACGTCATTCCGATCGGCCCGCCGGACCCGACCGCCCGTTCCGCGATCTGGGCCCGCTATCTCAGATCCTCCGCCTCCGACTCCGTCGACCTGCCCCGGCTGGTGGAGGCCAGCAAGCTGTTCACCCCGGCCGACATCGAGTACGCGGCGCGCAAGGGTGCCCAGGCGGCGTTCGAACGGGAGGTCACCGAGCGCCAGGGCGGCCCGGCGACCACCGAGGACTACCTGACCGCCATCGCCGACACCCGGCCGACGCTCACCGCCCGGGCGATCGAGGAGTTCACCGAGGACATCGACAAGCACAGCCGGCTCTGAGGAGGGTTCGGGCCCCTCGCTCGCCGGCCCTGGCCCCGGACGCCAAGGACGTCTAGTCTAGGTAGACCTACCTACCTAGTTTGGACGGCGATGAGCGAGACCGAGACGAATCCCGCGACCCGTGGAAGGCGGCGTCCCGCCCGGGAGCGGCTGCTGCGGGCGGCGGCGCGGCGCTTCTACGCCGACGGAGTGGCGGCGACCGGCATCGACACGATCACCGCCGAGGCCGGCGTCGCCAAGATGAGCCTGTACAACAACTTCTCCTCCAAGGCCGAGCTGGTCCGCGCCTACCTCGACGCCCGGCACGAGGAGTGGCTCGGTCTCTACCGGGCGCGGCTGGAGTCGGCCCGGGGGCCGCGGGACGGGGTCCTCGCGGTGTTCGACGCCTACGCGGACCACGCGGCGTTCGCGTACGAGCGGGGCTTCCGCGGCTGCGGTCTGCTGAACGCCGCCGCCGAGCTGCCCGCCGGGGACGAGGGACGGGCCGTGGTCCGCGCCCACAAGGAGGAGGTCGAGCGACTGATCGCCGGGCACCTGGACGAGCTGCTGCCCGGCCGCCCCGACGAGGCCCGCCGGTCGGCCGAGCACCTGTCGTTCCTCCTGGAGGGGGCCATGGCCCGCGCCGGCCTGGAGGGCGACGGCGAGCGCCTGCGACACGCCCGAGCCCTCGCGGCCGGCCTCCTGGACCGGCTGTGAGGGGCGCCGGCCGCGCCCGGTCCGCGGGCACCGGGGCGCTGTGCGTACTGGCGGCCTCCGTGCTGTGGGGCACGACGGGGACCGCCGCCACCTTCGCTCCGGACGTCGGCCCCCTGGCCATCGGCGCCGTCGCCATGGGACTCGGCGGGCTCCTCCAGGCACTCGCCGCGGCGCGGCAGACCGCCCGCGACGCGCCCCGTCTGCGCGCCCGCCGCGGAACCGTACTCCTCGGCGCCGCCTCGGTGGCCGTCTACCCGCTGGCCTTCTACAGCTCCATGCGGCTGGCCGGCGTCGCCGTGGGCACCGTGGTGTCGATCGGCACCGCCCCCCTGGCCTCGGCGCTGATCGAGCGGGTGGTGGACCGTCGCCGCCTCACGCGCCGCTGGATGCTCGCCGCCCTCCTCGGACTGTCCGGCACGGTCCTGCTGTGCGTCGCGGAAGCCGCGCACGCCTCCGGCGGCGCGGGCCGGCGGTCCGTGGCCGCCATGCTGCTCGGGGTCGGTCTCGGACTCGTCGCCGCCGCGACCTACGCCCTGTACTCGTGGGCCGCGCACCGGCTGATCACCGGCGGGATCCCCTCGCGTGCGGCGATGGGCGCCGTGTTCGGCATCGGCGGCCTGCTCCTGGTCCCCGTCCTGCTGGCGACCGGCGCCCCGCTCGTGGCCTCGTGGTCCAACGCGGCCGTCGGCGTCTACATGGCGCTGGTCCCGATGTTCGCCGGCTACGTACTCTTCGGATGGGGGCTCGCACACGTACCGGCCAGCACGGCCACGACGCTGTCCCTGCTCGAACCGGCCGTCGCCGCCGTCCTCGCCGTCCTGGTCGTGGGCGAACGCCTCCCGGTGGCCGGCTGGTCCGGCATCGCGCTCGTCGTCATGTGCCTCGCCGTCCTCACCGCGCCGACAGGTGCCCGCCCCTTGGTGCGGGGCGAGCCGGCACACCCGGGCGACGCGCCCGCGCCCGCGCCGGCGCGGGCGCGCACCACCGGGGTCTGACCGGCCGAGGAGCCGGGGATGCCCGGAGGCTCACGACGCGAGGGGCTGGGCGCGGGCGATGAGCAGGGCGACGTCGTCGTGGCCGGTCGAGTGCCGCAGCCGCCGCAGGAGCCGGTCGCAGGTCTCCTCCACGGTGCGGCCAGGCTCCGCCAGCAGGCGCAGCAGCGCGTCGAGACGTTCGTCGATGGCGTCGTCGCGGGTCTCGATCAGGCCGTCGGTGTAGAGGACCAGCCGGTCGCCGGGCAGCAGCGTGAGGGTCGTGGTGTCGAAGGGGGCGCCGCCCACTCCCAGCGGAAGTCCGGTGGGCAGGTCCAGCAGCTCGGGCGGCCGCCCGTCCCGGATCAGGACCGGGGGCAGGTGCCCGGCGGAGGCCAGGTGGAGCCGGGTGCGCCGGGGGTCGTAGACGGCGTACAGGCAGGTCGCGATGTACGGGTCGAGCCCCAGGGTGATCCGGTCGAGGTGGGTGAGCACCCGGGCGGGGTCGAGGTCCAGATCGGCGAGGGTGGAGGTGGCGGTGCGCAGACGGCCCATGGTGGTGGCGGCGTCGATGCCGCTGCCCATGACGTCTCCGACGGTGAGCACGGTGCGGTCGCCGTCGAGGGGGATCACGTCGTACCAGTCGCCGCCCACCTGGTTGAAGGCCTGGGCGGGCCGGTAGCGCGCGGCCACTTCCAGGCCCGGATGCCGGGACGGCAGCCGCGGGAGCAGGCTGCGCTGGAGGGTCTCGGCGGCGCTGCGGATGTGCTCGTGCAGAACGGCGTTGTCGATGCTCAGCGCGGCGGTGGAGGCGAGTTCGCAGGCCAGCGCGAGATCGTCCTCGTCGAACGGCTGGGGGTTGCGGGCGCGGGCCATGCCCATGACGCCGATGACGTTGTCGCGGGCGATGAGCGGGATGGCCATGTCGGTGTGCACGCCGGCCCGGGCGAGCAGACCCGCCTTCTCGGAGTCGGCGGCGATACGGCCGTGGCCGCCGCTGTCCACATGGGTGATCAGCAGGGGCTTGCGGGTGCGGACGCAGTGGGCCGCCGGGTGGTCGGCGTGGTACGTGGTGAGGGAGCCGGGCGGGACGATCGCCCCGGCGGCGTCGGTGGGGTAGGCGGTCTTGACCGCCATGGCGCGGAACTGCGCGAGATCCTCGCCCAGTTCCGCCCGGCCCGTCTGCAGTACGGAGTCCAGCAGGTCCACCGCGACCATGTCGGCCAGGCCCGGCACCACGACGTCGGCCAGCTCCCGGGCCGTCCGCTCCACCTCCAGGGTCGTGCCGATGCGAGCGGAACCGTTCGCCATCAGCCGCAGCCGCTGCTGCGCCCGGTCGGCTCTGCGGGCGGCCTGGTAGCGGTCGGTGACGTCGATGACCACGTTGGCGATGCCCAGTACGCGCCCGTGCGTGTCCTCCAGCCGGTACAGCGAGACCGCCCAGGCGTGGTCGTTGTCCGGGTCGGCGGCGGTTCGGCCCACCACCTGCCGGTCCACCATGGGCGCACCGGTCGCCAGGACCTCCCGCATCGCGGACTCGGCACTGCGGAACGGATCCCCGGGCAGGACGTCCCGGAACCTCCGGCCGACGTGCTCGGCCTCGGGCAACCCGTGCATCTGGGCCATCGCCGGGTTGACCGCCAGGTACCGCAGGTCGTTGTCCAGCACGGACAGCCCGACCGGTGCCTGGGTGACCAGCCGGGTGGACAGGGCCACCTTGCGCTCCACCTGCCGCAGTGTGGCCCGGTCGGTGGCGAGCCCCAGGGCGTAGTGGTCGCCCAGGTGATCGGTCAGCCGCATGTTGCGGAACTCCACCATCCGGGTCCGGCCGTCCTTGTGCCGCACGGGGAACGCCCCGCCCAGCCCCGGCCCGACTCCATCACCTCGGCGAAGAGCGTGATCGCCGCGTCGCGGTGCTCGGGGTGCAGGAGCAGCGGGGCCGCGTACTGTCCGACGGCTTCCTCCCCGGTGTAGCCGAACAGCTCCTCGGCCTGCGGGCTCCACATGTCGATCCGGCCGTCGGCCTCCACCAGGACCGCCGCTACACCGAGCAGGTCCAGCAATCCGCTCGGCTCCGCGAAGGCGCTCTCCGCGCGCTCCGTCGCCCACTGCGGGCGCTGCTCGGCTCGGCTCATCGGCCCCGCTCCCTTCCTCGCCGCGGCGCCACCTCTATCAGCAGAGCACGTGCGGAGGCCGCCCGCCGCCTCCACCGCCCCGCCGACGGTGCGCCCGAGCGTGCCACCCCACCGGGCCGGGCCCGGGGAAGGCCGCCGCGCCACGGAGCCACCACGGCACATCCATCATGCTCACAGCCGGAACAGCTTCGCCGCGTTGTCGTGACACACCGCCCGCAGCCACTCCTCGCCGAGATCCAGCCGTTCCAGGGCGTACAACTGGTGCGCGTACGCGTACGGGATGTTGGGGAAGTCCGAGCCGAGCAGGACACGGTCCCCGAGCCCGGCGAGCCTGGGCAGGGCCCGGCGCGGAAACGGCATGAGCTCCTCGGTGAAGTCGGTGAACGCCATCGTCGTGTCCAGCCGCACCTCCTCGTACCGCTCCGCGAGACGGAGGAACTCCTCGTACTCGGGCATCCCCAGATGCGCGACGATCAGCCTGAGCCCCGGATGCCGCGCCAGTACCCGCGCGATCGGCCCGGGACCGGTGTACGCGCCCGGCGCGGGCCCGGAACCGCAGTGGATCACCACGGGAACCTGGGCCTCGGCCAGCGCACCCCAGGCCGGCTGGAGCAGCGCGTCGGCCGGATCGTACGCTCCGACCTGCACATGCGCCTTGAACACGCGGGCGCCCGCCTCGACCGCCTCACGGACGTAGCTCTCGACGCCCGGCTCGGGGAAGAGCGTGGCGGTGTGCAGGCAGTCGGGGGTGCGGCGGGCGAAGTCGGCCGCCCAGCCGTTCAGCCACCGGGCCATTCCGGGCTTGTGCGGGTAGAGCATCGCCGTGAAGGCCCGGACACCGAACCGGCGCAGCAGGGAGGTCCGTTCCCGCTCCGCCTTCCGGTAGGCGATCGGCCACTCCAGCCCGGCGGTCAGGGGTCCCTGGGTGTCGAAGTAGTCCCAGACCTTGTGCAGGACCCGTTCGGGCATGAAGTGGGTGTGGACGTCGATCAGTCCCGGAAGGCCGAGCCGGCCCCAGAAGCGCCGGACTTCCGCGGCCTCGTCCGCGCCGGCGTCACTGGTGGAGCCCGGCGAACCGGCGGCCCCGGCAGGCGTGTGGTGATCACTCATGCCGCCCACGATCGGCCCTGCCGACCGCGCGGGTCCACCCCCGCCGCGGCGCGAACCCCTGCGCATCGCGTCGCCGCCGAGACCGAGGGCTCTCCGCGAGATCTCACATCGTGGTACTTGCTTTCCGGAAGGCAGGACGAGTCACCCTGGCTCGTCGGCGTCTACCTCTCCGTCATGGCCGTGCTGACGCTGATCGCGCTGTTCCTCGGTGAGGAGACCAAGGACGTCTCCCTGGAGGACGGCGAGAGCGCCTCCACGGAGGAGGGCGTCCGCGCCCCGGTCGCCTCCTCCACGGCCGCCCCGTAGATCCGGCACCTTCTTCGGCCCGGGCGCCACTCCCGGCCCCGGCCCCGCTTCCCGGCGGGCCGGGGCCGTCGTCCGCCCGCCCTTCGCGCCGGATTGAGGGACCGCCGGGCGGGCAGGCGGACGTCACGACGGCGGAACCAGGGCGGGTCGCCGCATCCGCCGGGGCGACCAGGGAGAGTGGGCAGGGATGACGCGGGAGACGATCGCGGCGTCGGAGGAATCGTCCGGTCCGGCCGGCCGGGGTGACGCCCCGACTCCGCCGCTGCGGCCGGGCGGGTACGATCCGGGCGACTACGCCGAACTCGTCGTGCGCAGCGCCGAGGACGCCGGGGTGTCGGCGCTGCTGCTGATGGGCGTGCTGCACAACGAGGCGTACAAGCCGCACCATCCGCTGCTGGAGCGGATGTGGCACTGGTGGAAGTCCGAAGCCTCCTTCGGCGTCGCCAACATGCACCAGGCGACCTTCGAACAGGTGCGCAGTGCGCACGGGCTGACGGGCCGGTGGGAGGACCTGCGCGACGATCCCGCCTTCGCCGTGCGGGCGGCCGCCCTCCACCTGAAGGACCTCGACCGGTGCCTGCCGCGGCGGCATGTGCGCCGCTACCGCCGGGACGAACTCCTCGCCCTCGGCTACAACGCCGGTGAGCGCAACATGCTGGCCTTCGCCCGGGGCGTGCCCCCGGGCCCCATGGCCCGGTCCTATCTCCGCCGCCTGCGGGCCAACCGCCACCGGTCGGCCGAGGCCCTCGCGTCGTTCGCCGGCCGGGGCACCGCGGCGTCCGGGGCCTCCAAGGAGGCGCCGATCAGGGAGAATCGGGCAAACGGGGTATAAGGAGTATCCCTGACGAGGGTGCGGGTAACGGGATGTGAAAGTCACTCCGACAAGGAGGCGCATCCCATGACGCCGACTCAGGATGTCGTCGAGATGATCCTCGAGGATCACCGCACGATGGAAGATCTGCTCCGCCTGATGCGCAGCACGGAGGCCGACCGCCAGAGCGCGCTCCACGACTTCGCGCACCTGATGATCGCGCACGGTGAGGCCGAGAGGGCCTCGGTCCACCCTGTTCTGCTGTCCTTCGAGGACGCCGACACCGTCGAGCACGTCGAGGCCGCGCACCAGGAAGCCGTCAAGGTGCTCTTCGCACTCCTCCAGGTGCGCCGGATCGGCTCAGCCGAATGGGACTGGAGGCTCCAGCAGTTGGCCTCCGTCACCGCCCGGCACACGGACGCGGAGGAGCGCACCCTGGTCAACCGGGTACGGCAGAGCCTCAGTCAACGGTGCCGGGAGGAGCTGGGCGCCGGTTTCGCCAGGACGGAGGCCGAGTTGCTGTCGGCACGATGCGGCAGCGTCGCCAACGTGCACCGCATGGTCCACGACGCCGCACCCGCGTGATGTCGCGGCTGCTTCGTGAGGACCGGGCGACCGGGCCGTCCCGGCCGCCGCGGAGAACGGAACCACGCCCGGGGGAACCACGACAGGAGGCTGTCATGAACTGGACCCTGGACACCTTCCTCGCCCAGGTCGCCGAACGCGCGGGCTACGACGGGCCGCAGCAGGGAGCCAGGGCCGTGCGGAACGTGCTGGAGGTGCTCGGCGCGCACCTGGTGGGCGACGACCGCACGGACCTGGCCGCGCTCCTGCCCGGAGGCTGCGGAGCGCTGCTGACCGCGAGCGCACCGGCCAGCGAACCGCTGACACCCGCGTCGTTCGTCGAGGCCGTGGCCGACCGCAGCCACGAGGACCTCGCCGAGGCCAGACGCGAGGTGGACGCCGTACTGCCCACTCTCGCCGAGCTGGCGGACCAGGCGCTGCTGCGCCGCCTCCTCACCCAGCTACCGCCGGGCCACGCCGGCCTGTTCGGCCGCACGGACCCCGGCTGACCGGCCCGGGCGGTCCGGTCGCCCGCCCGGGCACCGCGAACTCCGCGCCGGGCCGCCCGGTCAGTCCCCGACGGCCTGGAGGATGTCCTGCGGATCCAGGCCGGTGAGCTGAGCGATGCGGGGCGCGGGGATACCGGCGGTGAGGGCGCGGTGGACCAGTGACTGCCAGTCCTGCGTGGTGTCCCGGAACGTCAGCAGTTCGGACTCCAGGTCCGTCACGGACCGGGGCGCACAGGCGTGCTCGACCCGCAGCGTCTCCTCCTCGCTGAGGGGGACCGGAAGCCGCTCCGCCTCCTCCGGAACGAGCACCTCGGCCCCGGCCGGCAGGATCCTGACGTGCTCGGAGGAGGCGGGGATCCCGTGGGCGTGCAGCCAGCCCAGCACCGCCGGGCTGTCGGCACACTCCAGCTCACCGACCGCGGACAAGGCCGCACCCAGACGCGGATGACGCTCCGGGAGAACGAACAGCAGGGCCTCGTCGGCCATGGTCGGCACCTCTCTCACAACAACAACTGGGCAGGGACCCCATCCCTATCCCCTCCCCAGTCGATGTGCCCGCATCGCCATCGCTCACTCACTCCGTAGGCTGGCGGACTGATCGCGTGTGCGCATCCGAGGGGCCCGCCTCCAGGACAATCCGCGGGCGGCGCTCGCTTGCAGGCGCCGGCGCGCGCGGCGCACACCGACGGGCCGCCGGCTGCCGAGATGCGTGGCGAGTCCTCTCCCGGCCTTGAATCGGTTGAAGCACGATTCACGCACAGGACACCCGGATCATAAGTTTGCGCAGGTCGCGGAGGTCGGGCATGGAAAGACGCGGACCGCCCGAAAGGCGTCCTCCGTGTTGCGTCGAGTGCCGCGCCGTTGCCAGGCTTCCCCGGCATGCGAACCAGAAGCGAAGTCGGGCGCCGGTCCCACGGCGGGACTGCGGCAGCCGTGTGCGCGGCCTCCCTGACCCTGCCCGTCCTCCTCGCGGCACCGGGCGAGGCCGCGCCCCGGACGGCTCCGGCGGCCCCCTCCTGCGTAGCGATGTACCAGAGCTGGCGGTACACCGAAGCCGGCAACGACTGCGCCGGCCCGGCGAACGTGCTGGTCGTCTACGAGGACGGGTTCGCGGGCCTGTGTTCCACCGTGGCGCCGTCCACGGTCCGGACGGTGGGTGAGGGGTATCTCGGCCCGCACGGCCGCGCCGACCACCTCGAGGCGTGTGAGCCGTCATGACGGAGTTCCGGCCGCTGCCGGGCGGGACCGGCTGACCATGACCGGCCGCAGGAACGTCGGCACGGGGCAGGCCGCGTCGATCAGCCGGTGACGACCGGGGGAGTGGTGCCGCCGAAGACGGGTGCGCTCCGCCGGCGGACCGCGGAGACCAGTCCGCCGGGCAGCTCCTCCGCCCGCGGCGGGGTGCTGATCGGGCGGCCGTAGGCGGCGGCGCGCTCGCGCAGGGTGTGGCCGACGGCCTCCCAGCCGTGCCCGGCCAGCCAGCCCACCGGGTCGTCGGGCATCTCCGAGATCCACATGGACGCCGCCGATCCCGGCGCGGCGTCCGCGCCGAAGCGCTCGATCACGCCGCGCGAGCCCAGTGTCAGCCCCAGCCGACTGCCTGCCGCCGACCGCGCGCCGATCCGGGCCAGCAGCAGCTCCACCGCGTCCTCGGGCAGATAGATCAGCAGTCCTTCGGCGATCCACGCGGTCGGCACGGCCGGGTCGTGCCCCGCCGCGGCCAGCGCGCCCGGCCAGTCCTCACGCAGATCCACCGCGACGGTGATCCGCTCGCAGCGCGCGACGGCCCGCTCCCTGCGCAGCACCGAGGCCTTGAAGTCCAGTGGGGCGGCGGTGTCGACCTCGAACAGCCGGGTGCCCTCGGGCCAGTCCATCCGGAAGGCCCGGCTGTCCATGCCGGCGCCGAGCAGCACGACCTGCCGGACCCCGGAGGCGGAGGCCTCCCGCAACAGGTCGTCGAGGAACCTCGTCCTGATGACGACGGAGAACGACACGGCCTGGCGGCGGCGTCGCGCGGCCTCGTCATCGGGCAGCGGTGACGAGGAGGGCCACAGACCGCCGGCTGCGGCGAAGGCCTGTGCCAGGGGGTCGCGGAACAGCGCGTTCTCCCGCTCGGTCTCCAGCGCCCGTACCCTGGCCACCCCCACCGCCGTGGCCCACACTCCCGACGGCCGCACCCGCTGCTGCTCACCAGTCACCGGGTCAGCCTAGATGACCGATCCCGAAGGACCCGGCGAGTGGAACCGGCCGGATGTGAACGGGGCCGCGTACCGGGTGCGGCGGCCGGCCGGCTACAGATCGAGGACGACTTCGTCCGTAGGCGCGCTGCAGCAGACGAGGACCGTGCCGGTCTCGGGCAGCTCCAGGGGCTGGGTGGTGTAGGTGACGTCGCCGGTCAGGAGTTGGGTGACGCAGGTGTGGCAGACGCCGGTGCGGCAGGACCAGCGGGTGGGGATGTCGCAGGCCTCGGCGAGGTCGAGGAGCGAGGCGTGCGCGGGCGACCACGGGGTGCTCAGCGCGCTGCGCGCGAAGGTGACGAGCGGGCCCGTGCCGACCAGCCCGGGCGGCTGGTGCGGCCGGACCGCGGCGGCGGCCGTCACGCCGGGATTGATGGCGGACAGGGCGCCGAACCGTTCCGTGTGGATCCGTTCCTCCGGCAGGCCGTGATCGCGCAGGAAGCCGCCGAGGTCGTCCATGAAGGCGAGCGGTCCGCAGAGGTAGGCGTCGGCGTCGGCGGGGATGCCCATGGCCCTCAGCGACTGCGCGGTGGGACGGCCCCGGACGAAGCCGGGGACGTCCTTATCCGAGGCCGTCGCGGCGGTGTAGTGGATGTGCTCGCGCGCGTCGGGGAGGCGGCCGAGAAGCGTGCGGGTCTCCGTCGCGAAGGCGTGGTGGGCGCGGTCGCGGGCGGCGTGGATCCACCAGACGGGACGCCGGTCCCGTGTGTCGGCGAGCTGGTGCAGCATGGCGAGCAGGGGAGTCGCCCCGATCCCGCGGACGCGAGGACGATCGGCCGGGTGCCCTCTTCGAGCACGAACGACCCGCGCGGGCTCGCGACGTCCACGAGGTCCCCGGGCCGGAGCACGGCATGGATGTAGCCGCTGAGCTTCCCGTGCGGCTCGTGCTTGACGCTGATGCGGTAGGTGCGCGCCGTGGGCGCGGAGGAGAGCGAGTAACTGCGTACCACCGGTCCGTCGTCGCCGACCGGGATGCGGACGGAGAGGTACTGGCCCGCGCGGGGTCCGGGCAGGGGGTGCCGTCGGCGCTGTCGAGGTGGACCGAGGAGATGGTGGGGGTCTCGGGCACGATACGGGTCACGCGCAGGCTCCTGAAGCCGGGCCACCCCGGGTCCCGCTCCGGTTGCCGGGGCCGGCGCGCCCGTCCGTCCGTCCCTGTTCCCCCGCGGGCGGCCCGGCGTCGGCGAGTTCACGGAAGGACCGCTGCCATCCGGGGCTCAGCGCGGGGATGTTCAGTGCCCTGCGCAGTTTCGCGGGGTCGCGGTCGGGGAGGTAGAGCAGCGCGTCGGTGTCGGCCACGCTGAGCTCCTCCGGGCCCCTGCGGACCAGGGTGATGCCGTCACCGGCCCGGACGTGCCCCTCGGTGATCACACGCAGGTAGAAGCCGGGCCGGTGGTGGGCGACGAGGAGGGCGGCCATGGTGGGCTCACCCAGGCGCATGCCGACCCGGTAGCAGGTGACGCGCGGCTGGGTGACCTCGAACTCGGCGTCACCGATGCGGTACCGGTCACCGATGCACACCTCGTGATCGGGCAGACCGTCGACGGTGAAGTTCTCCCCGAACATGCCGAAGACCAGGTCGTCACGGCCGAGCTCCCTACGCCAGTACTCGTAAGACTGCAGCTGGTAGACGAGTACGGCGCGCATCTCGCCCCCGTGACCCGCCAGATCTCCCTGGCCGTCACCCTCGATGTTCAGCCGCCGGACCATGCGCGGCCCCTGAACGGCGGATTTCCAGGCCCCGTGTGCACGGTTCTCCCCTGCCAGGAGACGTCCCGGGGCTTGCCTACGTTGACGGACAGCAGCGTCGCCATTGCGGACCTCCTGCGAAGTGGCAGGCCGGGGCAGTCGCTGATGGCGCCGGGTGCGCGCCGCGACCGATCCTAGTTCCGGCCCGCGCGTCCCGCCATCGAGGCCTGCGCGGCACGGACCTCCCGCTCCGGCACCGCGCCCGGCGGCACCTCCTGGGAATGGGCAGGTCCCGGGGCGGTTCAGGCGCAGCCGTGCCGCCAGTTCCAGCCGACGAAGGTGTGCCGCAGCACCACCTCGAACCGGCAGGAGGCGGTGCCGTCGGCGCCGAGGTCGAGGTAGGAGTGGTGGCCGTTGGCGTACCGGTTCCCGGTCGCGTCGAAGATGCCCCGGTAGGTGAAGTCCGCGTGCGCCTCGGAACGGGAGTCCGCGCAGCCGGCGGTGCAGTCGGTGCCGCGCGTGACCGATACCGGGGACCAACCGGCGTTCCAGGGTTCGCGGTTGTGCCGTTCGGTGGCATCGGTGGCGGCGCCGGTGACCCGGCCGCCGTCGGTGGTCCAGTCGGACGTCGTGTACAGCGCGGTCATCCGGATGCCGCAGCAGTCGTACATCTCGTTCCAGCTGGAGAGGTGGTGGGAGCCGTCCGCCGCGCCGGCCACGGTGGTCCGTCGGTCGCCGGTGGTCCCCTGCCCGGCGCGGTCCACCGGCATGAGCCGCACCGCACCGAACCGCGGGACGCAGTCCGCGCCGACGGAGACGTCCTGCTGCACCGCCGTGCCCGAGGGCGGTTCCGGCAGCGAGCTCGTCAGCCGCAGCGCGCCGCAGGAACGGGCCGCGGTCCCTGCCTCCTTCCCGACGGCCTGGGTGGCGGGGCCGACCGCGGCGAGGCCGGCGGCGGCGAGCATCACGAAAAGGGCGTACCGAGTGCGCAAGTCCCGTTCCTTCCGGTGGAGTCGGCTCCTGGCCGGTCTCAGACGGGAAACCTAACGTCCGGACGCGCACGCGCGGGGCCGTCGCCGGGAACTTGGCGGGAAGGTGCGGGTCCGTACATGGCCCGTCACCGGATGCGGGGCCGTTCGGGAGCCTCGACGCCGAGGACACGGTCGCGCGGGACGGGGAGTTCGGAGCGGATCCCGGCGACCCGGGCCATGTCGAGGTCCACCGTCACCGTCTCCTCCGTGGCGCCGGCCGCACCGAGGACGGTGCCCCACGGGTCGACGGCCACGCTGTGTCCGGCCTGCCGCACGGTCCCGGCGAACCCCGTCTAGTCAGTGTTCACCGTTCGGTGCGCCTCGTCCTGGGCGAGCAGCGAGAGCAGCGAGGCCACGGTCAGCCCGATCCCGGCCTCCGCCGGATGGCGCAGCACCCTGGTGGGGTCGATCCGGTAGGTGTTGCTGCGCCCCTGCCGGGTGTGGGAGAGGTATCCGTCCTGCTCCAGATCGGTGATGATCTTCTGCACCGCGCGCTCGGTGAGCCGGCAGTGGGCGGCGATGTCGCGGATGCGGGCGTTGTGGTTGTCCGCGATGGCGGCCAGTACGCGGGCATGGTTCGTCAGGAACGTCCATCCGCTGTGTGACTCGGGCACTCCATCCATGTTTCAAGTTTAGGGGCCCAGGCTTCACGCATCCAAAAACACGTACTTTATTTCCGGCATCGACTGACGTACTTTGATCCCGAGGAACGCGTCGAGCGGATGACGGAGGGAGCCATGTACGAGCCGGCCCAGCACGGAAAGTCCCTCGAGGTGCGGGAGGGCGCGGACGACGGCCGCGGCCCGGTGCCGCCGGGACCGGTGGTCGTCACCTACGCGTCGAGCGGATGCCGCACCCGCGTGACCGTCCGCGGCGAACTCGATCTCGACGCCGGCCGCCATCTGCGCACCCGGCTCCACACCGCGCTCGCCGACTCGGCCTGCGGTCTCGACCTGGACCTGGGCAGGCTCGACTTCTGCGACTGCGCCGGCCTCGGCGTCCTGCTGGACCTGCGGCAGCACGCCCTGCGCCAGGGCAAGACCGTCACGTTCCGAGCCGTCGGCCCGGCCGTCGCCCGGCTGCTCGACCTCGTCGGTGCCCGGGAGCTGTTCACCGCCCCGCACTCCTGCCCGGCGACGGCGCGGCCGGCCGTCCGGGAGCGCCGCCCGGCCGCCGGTCACTCCTCGCCGGACTCGCTCACCACCGTGAGCAGCTGTTCCCGGCCGGCCAGGGCGTCCAGGGAGAGCGTTCGATAGCCGACCTCGTCGAAGAGCACCGTGATGCGGTCCCCGTCCTCGCTCAGCACGGTGCCACGTCCCCACTCGGCGTGCCGCACCGGCGCCCCGGCCGGATAGGGGCCGCCGTCCGACGGCACCTCCTCGACCACCCCGTCGCCGCCCCCGGCCTCCCGCTCGTCGCACACGTCGCAGTTGCCGCACGCCGGCTCGGACCGCTCGCCGAAGTAGCCGAGGAGGAAGCGCCGGCGGCAGCCGGTCGCCTCGGCGTACGCCCGGGCCATGTCCACCCGTGACCGGTCCATCCGCTTGTGCGCCTCCGCGCCGTCCGCGGCCCGTCGCACGGCGCTGGACGGCTTCATGCCCGGGACCGGCCGGATGGCCCCCGAGGCGTCCGTGACCACGGCGCCGGCCTCCTCCAGCAGGTTCACGGCCGTGGTGACCCGGGTGCGGGACGTACCGACGTCCCGGCGCAGTTCATCCAGGTCCGGGGGATCGCCGGAGCCGTCGCGCACCGTCCGTGCCACCGCGTCCACGGTTTCCGGCCGGACCGTACGGCTGCTGAAGTACGCCTGCATCCCCGTGTCCTCGGCCCGGTAGTGCAGCACCGCGAGGGCGGGCCGCCCGTCGCGGCCGCAGCGGCCGATCTCCTGGTAGTAGGCGTCCAGGGAGCCGGGCAGGCAGGCGTGCAGCACGAACCGCACGTCCTCCTTGTCGATGCCCATGCCGAAGGCCGAGGTGGCCACCACGACATCCGTCCCGCCCGCCAGGAACGCCTCGTGGACGCGCCGGCGTTCGGCGGCGCGCATACCCGCGTGGTACGCCTCGGCGGCGAACCCGAGAGACGCCAGCTCCGCCGCGTACGACTCGCTGTCCTTCCGGGTCGCCGCGTAGACGATGCCCGGCTTCGCGGCGGCGGCGGCCGCCTCGACGACCACGCGCCGCCGCTCGGTGTCGTCCAGGTGGCGGCACGCCTCGAGTCTGATGTTGGGGCGGTCGAAACCGGTGACCAGCCGGCGCGGCCGGTCCATGTCCAGCCGCTCCACGATGTCCTGCCGCACCGGTGGCGCGGCGGTCGCGGTGAGCGCGAGTACGGGAGGCCGGCCCAGTCGCCGTGCCGCCTGACCGAGACGCAGGTAGTCGGGCCGGAAGTCATGACCCCAGGACGACACGCACTGGGCCTCGTCCACCACGAAGAGGCTGGGCCGCACCTCGGCCAGTCGCCCCACGACCTGTTCGTTGGCCAGTTGCTCGGGAGAGAGGTAGACGTAGCGCACGGCGCCTTCCCCGACCGCTTCCCAGGCGGCATCCGCCTCGGCCACGGTCAGGTCGGAGTTCACGGCGACGGCGCCCGGGCCGCCGTCGCCGCCGGGCAGCCCGGCGATCTGGTCCCGCTGCAGCGCGAGCAGGGGCGACACGACCACCACCGGCCGGGGCAGCAGCAGAGCGGGAACCTGGTACACGGCGGACTTGCCGGATCCCGTCGGCATGACGACGAGGGCGTCCCGCCCCTCCAGCACCCACCGCATGGCGGTGAGCTGCTCAGGACGCAGCTCGTCCCAGCCGAACACCTCGGCCGCCGTCTCCCGCAGGCGCCGGGTCGGCCCTCGGCCCATGTGCTGTGCTTCATCGGTCATGGCGCGACGCCCGTTCCGTCCGGCAATCCACAGTGCGCCGCTCGACGCGGCGCTGCTCCGGGTCACCGGGTGCGTTCCCCGCAAACACGGCGCGGCGGCCGGACGAGGTCACGACACCGCCGTCCGGCCGCACCGTCCGCTGCGGCACCGCTGCCCGATGCCCGCCGCCCGGACGTCCTGTACGCCGGGACCCCGGCCGTGTCCGCCCTACGGCCGGTCCGGACCGGCGTGGGCCGCCCGGTACGCGTTCCAGTCGGCGCGGCCGCCGGCGCCCAGGACGGCGAGATCGGCCGCCAGCTCGGACGGCGAGTGGCGTCGCAGCTCACGTCGGGTGATCCGGGCGACCAGAGCCGGGAAGACCGGCCGCAGCGGCTGGCACCAGCGCAGCCACGGCGGGGCGTAGACGGAGCGGGCGCGGCGGGCGATGCCGGCGGCGAGCCAGTCGGCGACCTGGTCGGTGCTGTGGACACGGCGTGCGAAGCGTGGCTGGTTGCGGCGCAGTGCACTCAGGACGGGGTGGTCGTCGATACCGGCCACCATGTCGGTCCCGGTCCAGTGCAGGTAGGCGACGCCCACGGCGATGTGATCGGGTTCGACCTCCCCGCGCAGTGCCAGAGCGAACGATTCCGCACCGGCCTTGGAGGCGCAGTATGCGCTCATCATGGGGCGGAGCCGAAGGCGGCCGTGGAGGCGATCTGGAGGAAGTAGCCGCGGGTCCGTACCAACTGGGGAGGAAGGCCCTGGCGGTGTTGGCGGCGCCGACGAGATTGACGTCGACGACCCGTTGCCACAGGTCCGCCGGAGTGTCGGCGAACGGGCCGCCCGCCGCGATACCCGCGTTGGCCACGACCACGCTCGCCGGGCCGAGCTCCCGCTCCACCCGGCCGGCGGCGTGTTCGAGCGCGGCGCGGTCGGTGACGTCGGCTTCGACGCAGATGGTCCGGTTCGGCAGGGAGTCGGCCGCCCGGTGGAGGGTCTCCTTCTCGCGCCCGAGCAGGGCCACACTCATTCCGGACTCGGACAGGCGGCGCGCCAGGGCCTCGCCCACTCCTCGCGCGGCCCCGGTCACGACCGCGACCCGACCGTGCAGCGGTGCGCCGCCACCGGGGCGGTGCCCGGCTCCGACGAAGATCTCACGCAATGCCAGCCCTCGTTCCCATAGGCGGAGACGGACAGCGCCGTCCCGGCTCGCATACCCGGTCGAATCGGTCGTATACCGTGCGATTCGTCCGATGGCGGGAGTCGTGGTGCACATGGCTCCTCGCGGGGGCCAGGCGGCAAGTGTCCAGGAGCTACTACCGCAAACCAGGCATCCACTATTACTCTGGACCGAACCTCTGCCGGGCCTGCGGCACGGTTCACGCGCCGCAGCCGCCACCCGGACTGCCAGCCGGCAGCCGGGCCGAGCAGAGGTGCCTCATGACCGGCTTTCTCCACCCGCGCCCGGAGCGCTCCGACTGGCGTGACCAGGCCGCGTGCATCGGCGAGGACCCGGAGGTCTTCTTCCCGCTCGCCGACTTCTCCGCCCCCGGTACCGAAGCGTCCCTGGCACGGGCCATATGCCGTCGGTGCCCCGTGATCATCGCCTGCCGTACATGGGCGATCGACCAGGGCGAGGACGACGGTATCTGGGGTGCCACGACGGCCGTGCAGCGCCGTGCCATCCGTCGCGCTTCGCCGGAGTCCGCCGGCCGTGGTCGACGCCGGCCGCGTGACCGCGCGGACGACTGGCTCGAGGGAGCCGGCTGACGCTCCGCCACCGCCTTCGCGGGTACCGCGCGCGGCGGCCGGTCAAGGCCGCACCAGGCGGCGCAGGGCCAGTCGGGCGAGTGGGGCGTAGCCCAGCAGGACGGGCCACGGGCCGCGCATGGTCAGGCCCGTCGTGCTGCCGTGCGTGTCTCCCCGCACGTCGTGCCCCAGGCGGAGCCCCGTCGGACCCAGCCGGACCCGCCAGGTCCAGGTGCGGTGGTCGTCGTCGACGGATTCGACGACGAAGGCGACCCGCAGGCCCGCCACGGACTCCACCGTCCCGCGCATACCGGCGGTCAGCCGGCGCTCGGCCGTGTGCACGGCCTTGATCTGCGGGGACCACGACGCCCACTCGTCGACGCACGCGTAGCGCCGCCAGACCGTCTCCGGGGTGGCCGGGCCCGAGGCCCGCAGGGTCAGGCGGCCCATGGCGCATCCACGGGGCAGCGCGCCGGGAAGGACGCCCCCGCGGTGCTCATCGTCGTCATCCGGTCTGGTCCCGCAAGTACTCGGTGAGGGCCTTGCCGGGGCGGAACGAGGCCGTGCCGTCGGCGACGTGGAAGCTGCCGAAGCTGCCCAGGGTGACCGTCTCCTGGGTCTTGAGAGCCTCGGCGATCGTCCCCGCGTGCTCCACCGTGCCGAAGAGGGTGTCGACGACCCGGCCGATGCCGTCCGCGTCGAGATCGCCGCCGTCCGCGCGTTCGGCATGGCGGCGGGCGGTCGCTTCGATGAGCTTCGGCTTGTCCATGCGCACATTCCTCGTGATGTCCCGGTGCTGGGGCTCTGCGCTTCCACCATCGCGGGGCGCCGGCCTCACCGCATCTCCCGGCGGGCGCCCGGGTGCGCTCGGACGGGTCACGCACCGCCGCGACGCACCGAACCGGCTGCACCTCGCCGGTGGCGAGCAGTTCGAGGTGCCCGCACCCGGGGCACCGGCCTCCGTCTTCCGCCGGGGCCGGCCCAGCCGCTCGGCACCCCGAAAACGCCCCGTTCCGGCGCACCCTCGATCCAGCGCGCGTACCCGCGCGCATGCTCGCCGGCGTCCTCGATGAACCCCTCCATCAGGCCGAGGGTGCCGCAGTGGGTACACGTGGGACCGTTCGGCTCCGTGAGGGCTGGCAACGGCGTGACCGCGCGGCCAGGGCCCCGCCACGGAACGGCGAGACCCTGGGGGTGGGGCGGGTCCGGACGAACTCTCCGGCCCCGCCTTCCCGTTGCCGGTCAGCGGGAGCGGACGCCGGCCGGACGGGCGACGGAGACGGCACCCGCACGGTCGCCACCGGCCGCCCTGTGCGCGGCCCCGGCCGGCGTCACCGAGTCAGCCCCTCCTACGGCACATCAGCCACACCACGGCGGCCGCTCCGGCGGCGGCGAGCACCAGACCCCGGTTGTCCCGCGCCATCCGCGCGCCCCGGACCGTCCCGGCCCGTACCGGCTCGGGCACCTTCTCGTCCCAGACCTGCCCGGCCTGCGCCGCCTTGGCCCGTGCCTGCCCGGCCACTTGTGCGGCCTGCTGCCGGACCGGATCGGGCAGCTTGTCCTGCACACGCGACACCGCCTGGGCGGCCGCGGTCCTGGCCTGCTCGGCCCTGAGCACCGCCTGCTCCTTCAACTCGCCCGCCCGGACGGCCGCCTGGTCCTTGACCTCGGCGGCCTTCTCCTTGGTGCGGGCCTTGACGTCGGTCTTGGCCGCGAGCGCCTCCACCGTGTCCCGAGTTCCTGGCGGGTGTGCTCCACCTGTTCGCGCAGTTCCTCCGGGGTGGCGGCGGTCGGCTCGTCGTGGGGCGGCTGGGTCATCGGTGCGCACTCTCCTTGATCTCGGCCACGTCGGCCTTCACGTTCTCGATCGTCGCCTCGGGCGCGGGCGGCGCGGCCTCGGCGAACTCCTTCTTCCCCGTCAGCGCCATCACCGCCGCGACCACCGCGAGGACCGCGGTCACGATGAGGCCCGCGGCCCACACCGGCAGCGCCACCGCCAGCGCGGCGATCGCGGTGGCCACCATGGCCTGGAGCATCAGGAACCCGACCAGGCCGGCGCCGCCGAACAGCCCGCCACCCTTGCCGTACTTCCTGCCCTTCTCCTTCATCTCCGCCTGTGCCAGGCGCAGTTCAGCGCGCACCAGCTCCGTCAACTGCTGCGAGGCGCGCTGCACGAGCTCACCCACGGGCTCCGACCCCGCCGTCGCGTGGCCCGCGCCCTGACGCGGCTGCGTACTGGACGACAAGCCGATCACCTCCTCCGTACTGGTCCCGTCATCCGGAAAGCGCACCGCGGCGCCCCCGATGAGCGCGGGTACCCGAACAGGTCGGTTCAGGACCCCGACTTCGCCTGTTCGCCGCGGCGGCGTGCGAACACCCGCCCGAGCGCGGGGTCCCGCGGTGGAAGCGGCGGTGAGACGGATCCGACACAGGGGTATCCGGCGTCACTCATGACCGACGCGGGTATACGCGCGGAGGACGAACGGGGTGCAGAAGATGGCCGCGATGGAATCATTGCCCGTGGGCGAGGACGGCGTCACGCCGGGCACACGGCTCGTACAGACCACGGTGGCCCTGGACAGGGACGGTACCGACATAGCCCAGGCCCGCCACCTGGCCGTCGACTTCCTCACCCGCGTCCGCACGGAACACGGGCTGCCGGTCTCCCAGCGCGCCGTCGACCTCACCCGACTGGTCGTCAGCGAACTGGTCACCAACGCCCGCAAGTACGCTCCCGGCCCGGTGCTGCTGGACCTGCGCGTCGTCGGCGACACGGTCGAGGTCGTGGTGTGGGACTCCGACCCGGAGCTGCCCCTGGCCCGGGCGGCGGACGCCGACCGGGTGGGCCAGCACGGCCTGGAGATCGTCATGGCCGTGGCCCAGGGCTTCGAGGCGCAGCGGGAACCGGTCGGCAAACGCGTCACCGCGCGCATCGCCCTGATCGACGACCCCGGCGGTGCCGTTTCCGGACGCCCGCCCCAGTAGAGCGACCGGGCCCGGTGCTCCCGCCCGGTTCGCGCGCACCCGCCTTCACAGCCAGCCGTTGCGGCGGAAGACCCGGTACAGCAGTCCCGCACCGAGCACCATCACCCCGAGCGCGCACGGGTAGCCGTAACGCCAGTCGAGTTCGGGCATGTGGGCGAAGTTCATGCCGTAGATGCCGGCGACCATGGTGGGGACGGCGAAGATGGCCGCCCACGCGCTGATGCGGCGCATGTCGTCGTTCTGCCAGGTGGCCACCTTGGCGAGATGGGCGTCGAGGACGGAGCCGAGCAGGTCGTCGAGGGCGCGGACCTCGGCGTCGGTGCGCGTGAGGTGGTCGGTGACGTCGCGGAAGTACGGCACGACCTGCTTGGGCCAGTCGTCCCGCGCCCTGGTGAACGGCTCCATGACCGGCACCAGCGGCTGCACGGCGTCGCGGAACTCCACCACCTCGCGCTTGAGCGAGTAGACCTGCTCGGTCAGATCGTCGCGGGCGGGTGAGAAGACGCACCGCTCCAGTTCCGTCAGGTCCGTGCGCACCTGGGCCGCGGCCCGGGCGTAGGCGTCGACGATCACATCGGTCACCGCGTGCAGGACGCAGACGGGCCCGAGCCGGGTCATCCCGGGCTGCTCCGCGAGCCGCCGTGCGGCCTCCGCCGTGGGATCGTCCGCACCGTGGCGCACGGTCAGCGCGAAGGACGGACCGAGGAAGATCATCACCTCCCCGGTCTCCACGTCCGCGGTCCGCTCGACGAACCACAACGTCTTCACCGCGACCGCCAGCACGTCGCCGTACCGCTCCTGCTTCGGCCGCTGGCGGGCCTGCACCGCGTCCTCGACGGCCAGAGGGTGCAGCGGCAGATACTCGCCCAGCCTCCGCAGCTCCTCCTCCCGGGGTTCGTCCATCCGGATCCAGGCGAACTCGTCCGGCTTCAGCACCGCCAGCCGGTCCAGGACGACGTCGCATCCGCCGTCCGCCCGCCCGCAGTCGATGTGCTCGCCCTCGCCGGTCTTCTCCTGGTAGATCACGCACTCCATGTCTCTCTGTGTGCTTCCGATGACGCATTCCATGCACCCGGACCCGACGACAATCACCGCCGGGGACCTTCCCGTCCGGAATCTGACGCAAGATCCTGTTGTCCTCCCGGAGCGACGTCGATCAGGCTCGCGGCCATGAGACTTCTTCGACAGATCGCATGGGGCGCCGGCCTCGCCGCGACCACGGTCACCGCGCTGGCCACGCCCGCGTCCGCGGCCCCGACCGACCTCGGCACCCTCTCCGGCGGGACGCAGAGCAGCGCCACCGGCATCAACAGCGCGGGCCTCACGGTCGGCTGGGCCCGTCTCTCCGCCGCCACCCACGCCACCCGATGGAACGCGCAGGGCACGATCACCCGGTTGGCCGACCCCCGGGGAAGCACCGGAAGCCAGGCGTTCGCCGTCAACGACGCCGGTGTCGTGGTCGGTGACGCGACCGGCTCCGACGGCAAGGTGCCGGTGCGCTGGAACACCGACGGAACGGTCACCGATCTCGGGGCGCCACCAGGCGGCAAGGGCGGCGTGGCGCGGGCCGTCAGCGGCAACGGCGTGATCGTGGGCGAGACCTACGACGCGACCAGCGGACTCACCCGGGCCGCCCGCTGGAACCCCGACGGCGGCAGAACCATCCTGCCCGCCCTGACCGGCGACAGACAGGCATGGGCCCTGGGGGTCAACGGCTCCGGCGTGGCCGTCGGCGTCTCCCTCAGCCCCAACCTCCGGCTGCGTCCCGTGCGGTGGAACGCGGACGGCACGGTGCAGGAGTTACCCGCGCTTCCCGGGACACCGCCGGCCGGGCCAACGGCATCAACGACGACGGCGAGATCGTCGGCATGTCCGGCGTCAGCACCCCGATGGGACCGACCCGGCGCACCCCGGTGCGATGGAAGGCCGACGGGACGGTCGCAGCGCTCCCGGAACTCGGCGGCGACGACGGCGGCGAGGCCCACGCCGTCAACAACCTCGGGGCCGTGGTCGGCGAGTCCACGAACGGCGGACTCCGACCACGTGCCGCGCGGTGGAGTCCGGACGGCACCGTGACCTCTCTCGGTGCGCCCGCCGACAGCAAGAACGTGTGCATGCCGGCCTCGGTCGACGCGACGGGCACCACGGTCGGCGAGTGCGGCATCGACGACCCCGCCGACGCGAGCCTGTTCCACGCCGTCCGCTGGAACTGACGACGGCCGTGGTGCACCGCCCGGACCCGGCCGAGTGGTGCACCACGGACCTCCACCGGTGTTGAATACGGTCCCATGAGCGGGAACGGGCGCGCGGCGAGCCGGACGGCGGTGCTGGTCTGCCAGGGCCGCGCTGCCGCGAACGGGAGGGCTGCCACCGACCGGTTCGCGGATCCACTCGCGGTGGACCTGCTGCGCGCCGCGGAACGCGAGCCCGTGGACGCGGTACGCGCCGGCACCCCACCGCGGGGCTGGCAGGAGCGCACCGCCTACGAGAGCGTGCGGGCGTGTGCCGAGGTGGCCGTGGCACGGACGGTCGCGATCGACGAGGCGCTGCGGGCCCGTCCGACCGGTCAGCTCGTGATCCTGGGTGCCGGCCTGGACACCCGGGCGTGGCGGCTGCCCGGACTCGCGCGGACCGATGTGTGGGAGGTCGATCATCCGGCCTCCCAGCAGGACAAGCGCGCCCGCCTCGCCGTCGCGGCGTCGGCGCTCCGAGGGCCTGACGAGAGCGGCCTGGCAACCGCCGAGCCACCGCCCGTGGCCCGTTCCGTGCGGTTCACCCCGGTCGACCTCGCCGTCGATGATCTCGGTGCGGCGCTGGACGCCGCCGGGCACGACCCGTCCGCGCCGACGACATGGCTGTGGGAGGGCGTCGTCCCGTACCTCACCCGCGACGAGGTGCGCGCCACGGTGGCCGCACTCGCCGCCCGGACCGTCCCCGGCAGTGCGCTGGTCGTCAACTACCAGGCGCCGTCGGCGAGGGCGGCCGCCGGCCGGCTGCTGGCACGGGTTCTCGGCGGTTCCGTCACGTCGGGCGAGCCGTGGCGCTCGCTGTGGAGGCCGCGGCGGATGGCCGCGCTGCTCGCGGAGTACGGCCTGCGAGTGGTGTCGGACGACGACCTCCTCACGTCGGCGCGCCTGCTCGGCCCGGTACGCGGACGGACGTCCCTGCGGTCAGGTCGTGTCGCCGTGGCGGAGAGCCACTGACGGCACAGGGGGCGAGCCGTCACGCGCGCGAGCGGAGCCGTCTCACGCGTCGAGCCCGTCAAGCCCGTCGAGTCCGCTGAGCAGCAGCCTGAGTCCCCCAGGAACTCCCGGTCGGCGTCCATGGTCCGGGCGGTGCGGGCGGTTTCGGTCATGTGGGGGAAGTCGGTGGCGGGGAGTCGGGTGATGGCCGTGGTTCCCGGCCCGGTCAGGGGGCCCAGGTGTTCGAGCTGGATGGCTCCGATGAGGTAACCGAGCAGGGTGCGCAGCGCGACGACGCGCCGCTCACCGTCGATTCCGGCGCCGGTGAGGATGGTCAGCACGGTCTCCGACCAGCGCAGCACGGCGGGGGAGTGGTGCCGGTGCACCACGGTGAGGGGAACGACCTCCGGGTGGGCGCCCACGGTGTCCCGCAGGCGCCGCGCCATGAGCACGACCTGGTCGCGCCATGACGCGCCGGCGTCCGGCAGGCCGGTGTCCACTTCGCTCAACACCCGTTCGACGACGAGTCTTTCGAGGTCCTCGCGGTCCTGTACGTACCGGTAGAGCCCCATGGTGCTCATGCCGAGTTCCTGGGCGACGGCACGCATCGACAGAGCCGTCAGACCGTCCCGGTCGATGACGGCGAGAGCGGCCGAGGCGAGCTGATGGGGGGTGAGTGACCGTGGGCGTGGCATGACGGTTGACAGCGTACGGCATACGCCTACGCTGGTAAGCGTACGTCGTACGCCTACGGAGAGGCATGCGCATGACCCGCAGCCCGGGGAAGCCCGGAAGTATCGTCGAGCGACGCGATCTCACTGCCGTCTCGGGGGATGACGTCGCGATCCCTGATCCCGCCCGCCTGGTTCACCTGCAGTTCCGGCGCTTCGCCGGATGCCCGGTCTGCAACCTGCACCTGCGCTCGGTGGCGCTTCGGCACCGGGAGATCGAGGCCGCCGGTGTGCGCGAGGTCGTGGCGTTCCACTCGCCTGCCGACGAACTGGCGCCGCACGTTGCGGATCTGCCGTTCGCGGTGGTCGCCGACCCGGACCGGCGGCTCTACGCGGAGTTCGGAGTGGAGCGGGCGCCGCGTGCGCTGCTCGACCCGCGGGTGTGGGGGCCGATCCTGTGGGCGGTCGTCAGCGGGGTCTGGAATGTCGTGCGCGGACGGGAGCGTCTGCCGGCCGGCAGGCCGCACGGCGGCCGGCTCGGTCTCCCCGGCGACTTCCTCATCGCGCCGGACGGCCGTGTGCTCGCCGCCAAGTACGGCGAGCACGCCTACGACCAGTGGCCGGTCGGCGAACTGCTGGAGCTGGCGGCCCGCGCGGATGCGCGGGCGATCAGCGAGCGGCGGACGCCGGGCGCGGACATCTGATCGGCACGGTGCGGGCCGGTCCTTTCGCGGTGCCGGGTCGCCCGGGCGTCACCGCCCCTGCTCGGGCCCGGTGGATCCGTCCGGGCGGTGCAGCGCGAACCAGACGCTCTTGCCGGTGGCCGTCCGAACGCTGCCCCAGGCATCCGCGAGCAGGTCCAGCAGTTCGGTTCCGCGACCGCCCTCCGCGTCCGGGCCGGCGATGTTGCGCACGGGGCCGGCGGACTCGGTGTCCTCGACCTCGCAGAGCACATGGGAGTCGCACAGTCGCAGATTGAGCCTGAGCGGACCGCGGGTGTGCCGCAGCGCGTTGGTGACGACTTCGCTGACCAGGAGCTCGGCGGTGTCGCCGAGGTCGGGCACGGCCCAGTCGGCGAGCTGTGCGGTGACCAGCCGCCGGGCTCGGCGCACGGAGCCGAGGTCCTGGGCCAGGGGCCAGGAGGCGTCCCAGGCGGTTGCGCGTCCACGGGGTGCGTCCAGCGGGCGCAGCGGCGCCAGCGCGCGGGACCACAGGGCCCACTGTCTGACGGCCCAGGCGCCTGCGGAGGCGCGCGAGAAGCGCCCTGTGCGGCGGCCGGCTGCGGGGAGGCCGATGGCCAGGACGGCCATGGGGAATCAGTCCTTTCTGGAGCGAGCGGTACGCCGTGGTGCGTGCTGGACGCGTTCGGTGGCGAACATGTAGCGGTTGCTACACCTAAAAATATACACGTAGCACCTGCTACAGTAAAGACCTATGCAAAAGATCTCATACCGGACATGCATGGGATCGCCCCGTACCCAGGAGCCGTCATGCCCCGCCCACCGGACACGGCCAAACGACGTGAGCTCCTCGACCAGGTCCGCGACTACCTGCTGCGCAACGGTCTCGCGAACCTCTCCCTGCGACCGCTGGCCCAGGCGCTCGGCACCAGTGACCGCATGCTCCTCTACTACTTCGGCACCAAGGAACGGATGGTCGCCGAGGCTCTCGCCGAGTACGAAAGCCGCCCTCTCCTGCGCGCCCGCGAACTGCTGGAGTCGGTCGGCCCGCCCACCGACCCCACGTCCCTGCGCCGCTTCATGAGCGAGTTGTGGCGGCAGTTCAAGGCCCCCGACGTACGCGCCGCACTCCCTCTCTATCTCGAGATCATGAGTGCCGGTCTCCTGCGCCCCGACCGCTACGGCTCCGTCATGCGCGACGTCCTCGGTTCGTGGACCGGCCTGCTGACGTCCGTCTTCCAGGACCTGGGGCTGACCGAGGACCGGGCCCGCACCCAGGCCACCCTCCTGACCGACGCCTCCTTCGGCCTCTTGCTGGCTCCCCTGGCGGACGGTCATTGGGACCGCGCCGACCGGGCTTTCCACGTCCTCCTCGACAGCCTGGAGCCCGGGTGGCACGGGGGACCTCCGGGCGGGGACGCCGTCAGCGAGGCGGCGGCGTACTGATCGCGGCTCACCGGTGCTCGCCCCGGCCCTGGCCGGGGGCGGCCGCCACCCTCGGCCTGCCGGACGGCGGCGCCCCTCTCGGACGGCTCAGCGGCGGTACGCCGTGGCGGCTGTGGCGGGCAGCAGGGCGAGGGAGAGGACGCCGCCGGTGAGGGCGAGGGCGGGATAGCTGGTGGCGTCGACCATGACGCCGGAGGCCAGTCCGCCGGTGGCGCCCGCGACGGCGATGGAGACGTCGACCAGGCCCTGGGTCCTGGCACGCGTGGCCAGCGGCACGGTGTCGGTGATGATCGCGGTGCCGGAGACCAGGCCGAGGTTCCAGCCCAGGCCCAGCAGAGCCAGCGCGAGGGCGAGGAGGGCGACGGAGTCACCGGGGGCGGTGGCGGCGAGGACGCCGGCGGCCAGCAGGGTGATTCCGGAGGCGGCGGCGATCGTCATGCGGCCGTAGCGGTCGACGAGCCGGCCGGTGACGGGGGAGGGGAGGTACATGGCGCCGATGTGGACCGCGATCACGAGGCCGGAGGCGGCCGTGCCGTGGCCGTGGTCGTGCATGTGCACCGGCGTCATCGTCATGATCGCGACCATGACGAGCTGGGTGAGGATCATGACCAGCGCGCCGAGGACCACACCTCCACGGCTCTCGACCCCGGTGACGCCGGTGACGTCGGCGGCCGGGCGCGTGGTGGTGCCGGCGTCCTCGGCCTCGGCGAGGGCGCGGGCCATGAGCAGGGGATCGGGTCGCAGACGGAGGGCGAGGACGAGCGCGGCCAGGGCGTAGGCGGTACCGGAGAGGATGAACGGCCCGGCGAGGTTCGGGATGCCGAGGTGCTCGGCGAAGGTGCCGGTCGGCGCGGCGAGATTGGGTCCGGCGACACCGCCGAACGTGGTGGCGACCAGGACGGTGGAGACGGCCCGTGCGCGGTGGCCGGGTGCGGCGAGGTCGGCTCCCGCGTAGCGGGCCTGGAGGTTGGTGGCGGTGCCGGCGCCGTAGACGAACAGGGCGATGAACAGCAGGACCGGGTTGCTCAGGACGGCGGCGGTGATGACGCCGGCCGAGCCGATCGCGCCGGTGAGATAGCCGGTGGCGAGGCCGGTCCGCCGCCCCCGGGCCTGGGAGACGCGGCCCACGGCGACGGCGGCCAGCGCGGATCCGCCGGTGATCAGCGCGCTGGGCAGCCCGGCGAGGCCGGTGGAGCCGAGCATGTCCTGGGCGAGCAGGGCGCCGACCGTGACCCCGGCGGCGAGACCCGCGCCGCTGAGGACCTGGGAGGCGACCAGGACGCGCAGGACGCGGCGCTGTGCCTGCTCGGGGGTGGATATGTGGACCGTCGCGGCGGCGGGTCCGGTGCTGGTCATCTTCTCTTCCGGGGCAGGGGCGCGGGCGCTGCGGCGCACCGGCCCGGGATCGGTGCGCCGGCCCGGCGGGAGGCGGTCGGCCGGATGGCTCGGGGTGACGGTGCGCCGGCCCTCGTCGGAGGTGCGGGCGAGGTGGCCGGTGCGAGGCCGCCGCCGGGGCCGGTCACGCCGGGGTGGTGGCGTCGACGGGCAGCTCCGACAGGCGCCATTCCAGCATGCCGTCGTCGAGGCGGATCGCGCGGCGCCCGTGGCCGCTCAGCATCCGCACCGCGTCGTAGGCCAGGACGCAGTACTCGCCGCGGCAGTAGACCACGATCTCCTTGTCCTCGGGCAGTTCGCCGATCCGCTCGGCCAGTTCCTGGACCGGGATGGAGACGGCGCCGGGGATGTGCCCGGCCCGGTACTCCTCGACCGGCCGCACGTCGAGCAGGACGACGTCCCCGGCGGCGATTCGGGCCCGCAGTTCCTCACGGCTGAGTTCGACGGCGGCGTCCTCGCCGAGATAGGCGTCACGGGCGGCGGGCACCGCTGCCTGGTGGGCCTCGGCGACCTTGCGCAGCAGTGCGAAGAGCCGTGCCACGTCCTCGCCGGCGAGCCGGTAGTGGATGCGCACCCCCTCACGGCGGGTCGCGACGAAACCGGCCTGCTTCAGGGTCTGCAGATGCGCCGACGCGGTGGTCAGGTTCAGCCCCGCCGCCTTGGCGAGCGCGTCGACCGTGCGCTCGCCCTGGGCCAGCAGGTCCAGCAGCTCCAGACGCTTTCCGCTGGCCAGCGCCTTGCCGCTGATCGCGAACGCGTCGTACAGCCGCGCCTTGGCCGCGCTCGTCATCCCGTTCGGCGTGTGCTCCCGCATGGCATCCTCCATGAATCCATGGATCACTGTAGGTGCATCCCGGGAGGCTGACCACACGCCCCGCTGCCCCGGCCGCACGCTCGGCGCCACCGGCGTGGTCGCCGAGCACGGAGCCGAGGGCGTCGAGAAGGTGCGAGAGCCGGCCGGCGGCGGCCGTCCGACCGGCCCGGTGACGGCCGGCCACCGGGCCGGTCGCCGACGGGCAGGCTTGCGGCGTCACCCTGACCCGACCGGAGGCCCTGCTCCGGCCCGCGCCTGCATCGACGAGCTCCTCCCCTCCGGGATCAGCGGGACGTCGGCGTCAGCCGCGCCGCGCTGCGGTAGATGGAGATGCCCAGGGCGAGTATCCAGTAGCTGAGGACCGCGCCCATCAGGGCGGTGGTGCCCCAGCCGTTCGCCGCGTAGAAGTGCGCGGGGGTGTTGCCGAAGAAGAGGGACGGCACGAAGGCCAGGTTGACCGCTGCCAGCACGAACGCGGAGCGGCCGGTCCACCGCGGCAGCAGGTTCGTCCGGGAGATCGCGTAGCCCACGGCGGTCAGGAAGAGCGCGAGCATGAGGCGGCCGATCGACCCGTACAGGATGTAGGTGCCCTCGACCGTGATGGTCGGGTCGATCGGATGGTCGGTGGCGATGACCGCGCCTGCTTCCAGCCCGCTGGAGACCAGGGTGATCGTCGCGTAGACCAGTCCGGTCGCGAAGGCCGTCGTGCCGACCCATTCGCAGGCGGGGTCCGTCCTCCTGACGAGCTCGCGGAAGGCGGTGACGAACACGATCAGGAACCCCAGTCCGAGGATTCCGACCAGCAGCCTGGCCAGGACGTTCGAGTCCGGCGGCGGGCCGGAGTAGATGAAGTACAGCGGTACTTCGACGATGAGAGCGGCCGCGGTGGCGATACCCGCGAGGCCCGTCAGGCGCCTGGCGCCGATGTCGTTCATGAATGTCCCCCTGGGCCCGTGTGACGGGGCCCTCGTCGGTTGGTTGCCGGTCAGGTGAATGCTGCCGCGCGGACCGCTCCCCGTCGCTGGGCGTGGACCCCGGAGGAGGGGTGGTCCTACCGACACCCCGGCCGCCCGCGGGCCTCGCCGGACGGGTGCTACGGGCCTGGAGCGCGTCGGAGATGCCGTGGCCGGAGTGGTGAGGCGGGATGGCAGACCGCCGGCGGTACTGATGACGTGACCGCGTGACCATGTGAACGACGATCAACAGCTGCCGCGTGTCGGGGCGTTGGCGCCCACCGCCGCCGCGTGGGCCCGGCACCGTCCGGACTGCGCGCGGACCGCCCCGCGTTGGGCGCTCGATCCAGCGCCCGGCCCCGCGCACTCGACCTCGGCGCCGGAGAGCGAAGACCGAGCCGCCCGGCACGCCGCTCGCGCCGGGCGGCTCGGTCACCGCCGTCGGGCCCGACCCGGCGAGTGACCCCGCTCACTCGACCGGCGCGCAGCGGACCGGCCGCGGGGTCGCGGCCTGCCCGGTGGCCCGCCCGCTTCCGAGCGCCGTGGGCGGGCTCCGCCGCCTCCTCGGTTGACGGCAAGTCAGGCCCGAAGCGTGTCTTCCCGCCGGCCGCAGCCCCTCACCGGTGTGTGCCGTGTCACGCACCCAAAACACCGCCCAAGTTGTGTGCATCACAGCGCAAATGTCCCTTTAGCGTCCATCCTCGAAGCGGCTACCGGCTTCCGAAGTGGAGCCGACCGGCATTGCCTTGGGCGTGAAGTTCCGATGTGGCGCCTGGCATACCACTCGCGACGTTCCTCCTGTTTCCCCTGGAAAGGTGCCATCATGGCCGCTTACCTCTGCCCGCCTGCCGTCATACACGGCCAGCACGCGGTGAAGACCAGCCAGATCGTGGCGGAGGTGCGCGACCGGCACCCGGATGCGGTGTGGGCGCCGCGGATCGACGGCATCGCGGCCAGCACGGGCATCGAGACCCGCGGATGGATGCTGCCGCTGGAGACCGCCGTAGCGCCGGGCAGCGGCGGTGGCCTGCGGGACATGGGCGTCGGACGGGCCCAAGAGGCGCTCGCGCGCGACGGGTTCACAGAGCGGGACGTGCAGCGTGTCATCGCCGCCCTCGAGTCGGTACCCGCGCCCCAGACCGTCCAGGAGCGCACCGCGCCGGCCTGGGAGGCCGTACAGGCGTACGGCGAGCGCGCGGCGCGCGGCGCCCTGCAGATCGCCGGGCTGGACGTCGCCGACGTCGACTGCCTGATAACCAGTCACTCCACCACCCCGGCGCTGCCGGGCCTGGACGTCGCCCTGGCCAACAAGCTCGCGCTGCGCTCTGACACGATGCTGCTCCCGGCCACGCAGTGGGCGTGTGTCGCGGGGACCCGCTCCCTGGCGCTGGCGGCGGAGCTCGTCGCCGCGGACCCCGACCGGGTGGTCCTGGTCGTGATCGCGGAGGCGCTGAGCACGACCTACCAGCCCGCGGACGACACCCTGGAGTCCCTGATCGTCCGGCTGCTGTTCGCGGACACCGCCGTCGCCACGGTCGTCACGGGCCGCCCGCGGCGCGAGTCGGTGCTGCGGCTCGACGGCGCCTGGCACCACACCCTGCCCGGCACCCAGGACCTGCACCGCCTGGAGACGCGGGCGGACGGCACCCACTTCGTGATGGACCGGCGTGGTCCGCGCGCCGTGCAGGAGACCGTCACCGCGATGTGGGAGTGGCTGCGCACCCGGTACCAGGACGACCCCGACTCCTGGCACCCGGACGTACTGCTCGCGCACCCCGGCGGGACCCGGGTGCTGGAGTACATGGAGCAGACGATGCCGGACACCTGGCCGTCGGGACTCCTGGACTACAGCCGGCAGAGCTACACCAGCGGAAACCGCGGCGGCGCGGCCGTGTTCGACATCATGCGGCGGGCGCACGACGCCGGGCAGAAACCGGGCAGCCGCGCCGTCCTGTACGCGGCGGCTCCGGGGCTCACCGCCACCGCCCTGGCGGGGGAGTGGCTGTAGCCGGCAGCCCGCGGAGGCACGGGCGGCTGTGCCGGGTGACCCGCCGGAGCCCACTGGCCGTCCGTACTGTGCGGCGCCGGGTGTGTGCGGCGGGCGCGCCTCACCGCGCGACCTCCGCCCAGATCACCTTGCCGGTCTCCGTCCACCGCACCCCCCACCGGCTGGTGAGCCCGTGCACGACGTGCAGGCCACGACCGGCGTCGTCGAGCGGACCGCCCCCGCCCAGCCGGGGCCTGCCGTTGCCCGTGTCACCCACCTCGCACAGCAGACCGTGACCGGCCCTGATCAGCCGCACCGTGACGGGACCGGTGGCGAAGCGCACCGCGTTCGTCACCAGCTCGCTGACCAGCAGCAGCACGTTGTCCCGCGTGCTGTCCCGGGTGTGCCACTGCCGCAGCAGCGCGGAGACCAGCGCGCGGGCCCGGGCGGGCGCGTCGTAGCGGGCGGGCAGCCGCCAGGTCGCGGTGTCCTCCTTGCGGTAGCCGATCATGCGCGCGATCAGCAGGGTCACGTCGTCGCGCTGACGCGCGGGCGCCAGCGTGGCGACGACACGTCGCGCGGCCTGCTGCAGGGTGTCCCAGGGATGCACCGCGGACACGGCGTCCGCCAGTCTGCCGATGCCCTCGTCGATCGACACGGCCGGATCCTCCACCAGGCCGTCGGTGTACAGGGCGAGCAAGGAGCCCGGGGGAGCCTCGAACGTGTGCACCTGGAACGGCTCCCGCAGCGCGAACTCGGCGCCGAGCCCGGGGTGAGGGCGGATCGCGAGCGGACCCGCGTGCCCGTCCGGAGACACCAGGATCGGGGGAAGATGCCCCGCGCTGGACAGCGCCACGTGATGACTGACCGGGTCGTACAGGACGATGCAGCAGGTCGAGCCGAGGGCGCTGTAGCCGGCCGCCAGCCCGGCCTCCGAGTCGTCCAGCATGGTGACGGTCTCGTCCAGGTGCTCCAGCACCTCGTCCGGCGCCAGACCCGCGGACAGCAGGGCCCGGGCCTCCATGCTCAGCTGGCCCATGGTCGCCGCGGCTCCCAGGCCGTGCCCGACGACGTCACCGACGACCAGCGCGGTACGGCCGTCCGGCAGCGGGAAGCTGTTGACCCAGTCGCCGCCGACGCCCGCGCTGTCGGGGGTGGCGGGCTGGTAGACGCTGGCGATCTCGACGGTGTCGCCACCGGTCCGGGGCAGCAGCCGGCGCTGCAACGCCAGCACCTGTGTGTGCTCGCGCTGGTGCTGACGGGCCAGGTCGACGTGGTGCGCGGTCCTGGCCACCAGTTCCTGCAGGTCGAACAGCTCGCTGTCGCGGAAGGGGCAGTCCGCCCGCCGCCAGACCTCCGCCACGCCCAGCACGACGGGCGGCGCGCCGTCCAGGACCAGCGGTATGCACGCCACGCCCGCCGACCGGTCACCGGGCACCAGGGCACGCATCACCCGCGGAGTGCCGAGCACCCGCTCGACCGCCTCCCGGTCGGGTATGACGATGGCCTGCGGGGCGTCGTCACGCCGCACCGCCTGCGCCAGCAGGCGGCTCGCGTCGCTGGGAAGATCGTTGCCCGGGGTCACATAGCCCTCGGGCCAGGCCCGGTCCGGCACCAGGGCCGCCCGCCGAAGCCGGATGCGTCCCCGCGCCTGCTCGCTGACCCCCTCGCCCGTCCACACGGCGAAGTCGAGGTCGACGGCGGCCACGTCTCCCCAGGCCAGCAGGGACTCCGCCAGCGACTGCGCGGTCTCTCCGATGTCCAGCGAGGTGCCGATAGCGGTCTCCGCCGCGTACAGGTGCAGCCTCGTGGCCATGGCGATCACGGAGACGGTCAGGCCTTCCTGCGGCACCGCGGCGGGCAGGATGCTCAGTGACACCACCAGCTCCGACCCGTCCCGGCGCCGCAGGCGCTGGATCCGCGCGACGTGCGCCTCCCCGGTCTCCAGTACCTGGCGCAACCGGCGTTTCACCGTGGGTACGTCCCCGGCGGGCAGGAGGTCGACGAAGGGACTCCCGGCCACGGCGTCCACGCCCGCGAAGACGGGGGCGTCCAGGTTGCAGCGGCTGATTCTCAGGTCCCGGTCCAGGTTGATCGCACCGAGGATCTGGTCCTGCGGACCGTCCACCGCGTCCTCGGGCACGCGCGGACCGATGGCGCGGTCACCCGGCGCGTCGGAAGGACCGGTCGGCGCCGCACGTCCGCCGCGCGGGATGTAGCGCCCAAGAGCGCTGCTGACCAGTTCGAACGGCGAAGAGGACGAAGGGGACGGTGTGGAGTCCATGCGGCTCTCTCAGCAATCCCCGGCGCGGCGCCGGGGCCGTACGCGGACCCGTGCGACGGGCCCCGAGATCCCTGATCGCACACCTCATTGAATAACACCGGGAGTCGCTTCGCCCACATCAGATCGGTCGGTGCCGGTGCCGAGGTGTGTGGCGGAGGTGGGGCTGGGTAATCGAACCAACCGGAGTCACTGATTCCGCTTTAGGGATCCGCCGCTAGAGGATGCTGGAGGACAGACCGTGAGCAAGCTGATACGGCGCCGTACCGCCACGGGCGTTTCCGCTGTGGCCACCGTGGGCGCACTCGTCGCCCTGGGCGGGCCCGCGAGCGCGGCCTCGACACCGCAGGCCCCGCCTGCTTCGGCCCGGGCGGTGGCCGCCGATCATCCCCCGGCGCGGCCGTCCGCCGGCCACCCGCACATCGACCCCTGGGTCGCGGTCCAGCTGGCGCGGTTCGATCCCGAGGCCGCCCGCCGGCTCGCGATCTACGACCCGTGGGTCAAGGACCAGCTGGCGCAGTTCCCCGCCGAGGGGAAGTGACCGGAACGGGGGCGGCGGGGGGCCCGGGTCCGCGACGGAGGCCGGCGTCACGACGCCGAGCCACTGCACAGTCGTCCAAGTCCAGCAGGCCCGCGCGACGCAAATCGAGGGTCAGCGATCGTCGAATCTTTGCCGGCCGCTCTGGTGAGCTGCCGAGACGGTGTCCGGGAGCGAGCCTGGGCGTTCATCCGCAGCTTTGCCGGTCAGCGGCGGCGTGCCCCTGACGGCGAGGACACGTTCCAGTACGGCAGCCCTTGGCGCGCGGTCTTCTTACATGGCTGTGACGCCTGTGCCGAAGGGGCACGGCATGCGCACCTCACGGTCCACGCTAGTCCTACTCCGTCGCCCTTGGGTGTTCCGGCAGCTCGGATGCGGAGGAGACCGCTGCGGCAAAAGAGAAGCGGCTGTCGCAGCGGTTCAGGTGCCCCGGGCCAATCCCCGGGGCACCGTCGGCACAACACCGCATTGCGCTGCGGTGTTGTGCCACTTGTGCGCCTGACGCTGGTGCGTGGATACGCCTTGGGATCCGCCAGGTGAGGTCGGGAGTGACGCCAGGCGCCCGAGGCAGCGAACACGGCGCCCCGTTCTCCTCGGGTACACCTGTGTGGCAGACACCGTTACCCGCCATGAGTGGGCAGGCCTAAGGGGGCCGACCTCCGGGCCCACCCAGCACCGCATCGGCGGGGTTTCGCTCGTTTAAGGAGCACATCATGGATGTCCGTACCACTGTTGAGCGCGCTCAGCGCCTCGGGCGGCTGCACGCCGAGTACAAGCCGCTCGTGCTTCCGACCGTGTGGGACGTCTGGTCCGCACGGGCGGCGGCCGCCGCCGGATTCCCCGCGCTGACGATCGGCAGCCATCCGCTCGCCGACTCTCGGGGGGCGGCCGACCAGGAGGGGCAGACGTTCGAGGAGGTACTCGCCGCTGTTCGGCCGATCATCGAGGCGGTCGATATTCCCGTTTCCGTCGACCTGGAGTCCGGGTACGGACGGACGCCTGCGGAACTGATCACCGGCCTCACGGAGGCCGGCGGCGCCGGCCTCAACATCGAGGACACCGTCCACTCGGAGGGCGGACGTGTGCGCAGCACGCAGGAGCACGCGGACTATGTTGCCGGTCTGCGTGCGGCGGCAGAAGACAAGGGGATCCCGGTGTGGGTCAACGGACGCACCGACCTCTTCAAACACGCCGCGGACGCCTCCGCCGTCCTCGACGAGGCGATCGAGCGATTGCGGGCACTGGAGCAGGCAGGCGCCGACAGTGTGTACCCAGTGGGTATCCAGGACAACGATGAACTGCTCGCGGCGGTGACCGGCGCCGTCGCGGTTCCTGTCAACTCCACCGCCCATCCCGGAAAGCACGACCTCGACCGCTTCCGCCGCCTCGGCGTCGGACGCATCACCAACGGCCCACTGCTGCAAGTCGCCTTGGCGGACGTGATGAAGGACATGCTCGGGCCATGGCGCCCTTGAACCGACTACGCGGTGGCCGTGGACGAGGCGGCGCAGACGCTCTCCGCCGACGAGCGCGAGCATCTGCGGGCGGCGGGTGAAGTGCCGGACTGGTTCCTGGCCGACGTCGAGCGGCGATACCGGGAGCTCGGCAAGCAGCGGTGACGGCGGCCGGCCGCCTCGATGAGAGGCCCGTTCCGCGGTACGGCGGCCGCCTGAACCCCGGACACGGGTCCGCCCGCGAACCGGGCGGCCCGCTGCCCAACTACCTTGACCCGCATGACAGCCACCGGCACCGACATCACAGAGGACCTGGTCCGGGAACTGCTGCGCGAGCAGCACCCCGACCTGGCGGACCGGCCCCTGAAGCTGGGGGCGCTCGGCTGGGACAACCAGGTGTGGCGGCTCGGTGACGAGCTCGCCGTCCGGGTGCCCTGGGCGACGCGGTCCGCGGACGCGCTGCTGCGCAAGGAGCACGCCTGGCTGCCCCTCCTGGCCCCGCACCTCCCTCTCCCGGTTCCCGTCCCGCAACGCCTCGGTGAGCCCTCCGCACGCTTCCCGCGGCCCTGGCTCGTCACCACCTGGGTACCGGGCGAGCCCGCCGACCGCGCCCCCGCGACGCGGCCCGCGGAGGCGGCCGTCACCCTGGCCGGCTTCCTGACCGCTCTCCACCGCCCCGCCCCGGACCACGCGCCGGCGGGCCGGGACCGCGGCGGCCCGCTGGCCGACACCGCCGGACACTTCACCCGAGCACTCGCGTCGGCCACCGAACTGGGGCTGATCCGCGACCCGGCAGCCGTCCGCGCGGTGTGGGAGGACGCCGCCGCGGCGCCCGAGTGGACCGGCCCGCGCCTGTGGCTCCACGGCGACCTGCACCCGGCCAACATCCTGACCACGCACGGGAACTTCACCGGAGTGATCGACTTCGGCGACCTCTTCGCGGGCGACCCGGCCTGCGACCTGGCCGCCGCCTGGACCCTGCTGCCGGACGGCGCCGCCGACCTGTTCCACGAGACCTACCGGCCGGGTCCGGACACCGCGACCCTGCGCCGCGCCCGTGGCTGGGCGGTGCTGCGCGCCCTCGCCGGCCTCCACATCGGACACGCCGGTGTCCACGGCCGCCCCGGAGGCAAGCCGACCTGGGGCCCGCCCGCTCACGCCGCGCTCGAACGTCTCACCGCGACGTTCCACCGGTGACCGGACCTCCCGGCAGGACCGCACCTCGCCCTGCCCAAGTCTGGTCGCGTACAGGCCGGTTCGTACCCCGATCTTGTCCATGCTTTGACAACTCGTTTCCTGGACGTTCAACCGGCCGACCCCGCCGAAGCCGTGTGCCGTCCGTAGGGTCCCTGAGCGTTGCGGAAGAAGGGACTCATGGACGCACTCCTCGCAGTCCGGGCGCGCGGGATCACCAAGTGTTTCGGCGAGGTGGTCGCACTCGACGGCGTCGACCTGGATGTGACGCAGGGCCAGATCCATGGCCTGGCCGGACCGAACGGCGCCGGCAAGACGACACTGCTCGGCCTCCTGCTGGGGCTGGCCACCGCCGACGGCGGCCGCCTGGAGATTCTCGGCACGCCGGTCGGCCGGGCACTCACCGCCCCCGACGGGGTCGCCGGCTTCGTGGACGGGCCCGGCCTCTACCCCTGGCTCACCGCCCGCCAGAACCTCGCCGCGCTGGCCGCCCTCCGCGGCGACGGCGCACGGACGGCGGGGATCGACGACGCACTCGACCAGGTCGGACTCACCGACGTCGCCGACGACCGCGTACGCGGGTTCTCCCTCGGCATGCGCCAGCGGCTCGGACTCGCCGCCGCCCTGCTCACGCGGCCCCGGCTGCTCGTGCTCGACGAACCCGCCAACGGCCTGGACCCGGCCGGCAAGCGGCACGTGCACGGCGTCCTCACCCGGCTCGCGGCGGACGGAACCAGCGTCGTCCTCTCGAGCCACCGCATGGACGACCTCGAAGCGCTGTGCTCCGAGGTGACGATCATCGCCACCGGACGGGTCGTCTTCTCCGGCCCGCTGGACAAGCTGGCCGCGGAGAAGCGCGAACTCGACTACCGCCTGGTGACCTCGGATCCCGAGGCCGCCCGCCGCCTGGCCGCCGGCACGCAGGGGATCCACGTCGCCGTCGACGCCGCCACGCGGTACGGCGCCGAAGTCCTCGTCGTACGCGCGCGGGTGCCCGCCCTCGACGAACTCGTGACGGGGCTCGTCCACGCCGGCATCGCGCCCCGCGAGCTCACCCCCGTGGTGTCGCCGCTCGAAGCCGCCTTCCTCGACCTGACCGAGCAGCACCCGGAGGAGCCGGCCCGATGACCGCGACTCTCACGGCTGGCGACGATGTCCGGCCCAGTCCCGTCCCGCTGCTGCGCGGCTACCGGTTCGAACTGGTCAAACTGGTCTCGCAGTGGCGGACGCGCCTGCTGGTCCTCGCCTGCTGGATCACGCCCGCGCTCTTCGTGACGGCGGTGAGCCGGCAGAGCACGCTCCCCGTGGACACCCTCTTCGGCCGCTGGATGCACACCACCGGCTGGGCCGGCCCGCTGGTGGTGCTCGGATTCGCGGGCGCCTGGGCGCTGCCCCTGCTGACCTCGGTGGTGGCCGGGGACGTGTTCGCCGCTGAGGACCGCCTGGGCACCTGGCGCCACCTGCTGGTGGCGGTCCGGTCCCCGCGACGGATCTTCGCCGCGAAGGCACTGGCCGCCCTCACCGTCATCCTGCTGCTGGTGTCCGGTCTGGCCTGCTCCAGCGCGGCCGGCGGAGCCGTGGCCGTGGGCAACCGTCCGCTGACCGGCCTCGACGGACACCTGCTGACACCGGCGGACGCCGCCGGCCGGGTCCTGCTCGCCTGGATCTGCGTACTGGCCCCGACGCTGGCCCTCGCCGCGATCGGACTGCTCGGCTCCGTCACGCTGGGCCGGTCACCCATGGGACTGCTGCTGCCCGCGCTGTTCGCGCTCGCCATGCAGCTCGCCCAGATGCTGCCCCTGCCCGTCGCCCTGCGCCTCGCCCTGCCCGGCTACGCCTTCATCGCCTGGAACGGCCTGTTCACCGACCCGGCGCAGCTCCAGCCGCTGCTGATCGGGATCGCGGTCAGCCTCGCCTGGGCCGTGGTCGCGACGACGCTGGCCCACCTGCTCTTCGTGCGCCGCGACTTCACCAACGCCGCCTACGACGGCTCGGGACGCCGCGCCGTGACCGCCGGGGTGCTGCCGCTGGCCGGGCTGGCCGCGGCGACGGTGCTGGTCGTCGCCACGACGACCTCGGCCACCGGCTCCGGGATCGAGCAGGACGAGGTACAGCGCTCCCTCGCCACGGAGTTCGCCCACCTCTACCGCCTGCAGACCGAGCTACTGCACCGCCCCGACGTCACCGAGGCGCGGCTGAGGGCCGCCGCCACATGCGACAAGGGCAGCGACAGGGTCGCCGCCGAGGGGCCGGGCAACGACTGGCGCTGTGTCGTCTCGTGGCATCTGCCCGGCGTCGAGGCCACCGGCTCGGCCGTCTACCAGCTCGACGTCACCGCGGACGGGCGGTTCGTCGCCGACGGCGACGGACCGAAGGAAGTGAACGGCTACTTCCTGGTGCGCACCCCGACCGGGGACGCACCGAACCCGCTCTGGCAGTTCGACGGCAACGTCGATCTGTTGTCCACCTCGAAGGGATGAACCCATGCAGGTAACACGCCACCGCAGGCGTGTCCGGAAGACCGGTGTCGCTCTCCTCGGCAGACGCGTCGGCCGCCGGACCCTGCTGACCGCCGGCATCACCGCTGTCGCCGTCACCGCCGCGGGCACCGCCTTCGCCCAGACGCACCAGTTCGGCACCGACCAGGTCGGCCAGATCACCGACCGCGGCCAGGTCGTCTCCAGCGACCAGTACATCGCGCCGTACGGCGAACGCCTCGTCATCGACAACGGCAAGATCATGTCGTCCTCGGTGAGCCCCGACGGCACCCACCTCGCCGCCTCCGTGACCGACGGCGGTGCCGCACTGTCGGTCGTCAACCTGAAGAACTGGACGGTGCAGCAACTCGTCGGCACCGCCGCCTCGTCCAGCCCGCGACTCGGCAGCAACGAGGTGGGCCAGGAAGGCCCAGCCTACTCGCCCGACGGCTCGCAGCTGTGGCTCGGCCAGACCGACGGCTACACCAGGTTCACCGTGAACCCGGACGGCGGCGTCACCGACCCGAAGACCGTGCGGATCCCGGCGGACGGAACCAGGCACGCACTGGTGGGCGAGGCGGTGTTCTCGTCCGACGGCTCCACCGTGTACTCCGCCGTCAACGGCCAGAACCGGGTCGTCGCCCTCGACGCGGCGACCGGGGCCGTCCTCCGGAGCTGGGCCGTCGGCAACGCCCCGCGCGACCTGGTCCGGGTCGGTGACAAGCTCTACGTGAGCAACGAGGGCGGGCGCCCCGCCAGGCCCGGCGACACCACGCTCAACTCCTACGACACGCAGGTGCCGGCCGACCCCAGGACCGGTGCCACCACCACCGGCACGGTCGGCGTCATCGACCTGGCACACCCGGACGCCGCCCCCGCGAGCATCGACGTCGGACTGCATCCGACCGCCCTGTACGCAAAGCGCGGGGCGCTGTTCGTCACCAACACCGCCACCAACGACGTGTCGGTCATCGACACCCGCCGCGACAAGGTCGTACAGACCATCGCGACCCAGCCCTGGCCCGAGGCCTCGGTGGGCTACGAGCCCGACGCCGTGACGCTCACCGACGACGGCCGTCTGCTGGTGACCCTGGGCCGCGCCAACGCGGTCGCCGTCTACCGGTACACCACCCCGCAGGAGCCGGTCAGTTATGTCGGCCTGCTCCCGACGGACTACTTCCCCGCGGAGATCGCCACCGTCGGCGACCAGGTGCTGGTCTCCAACACGCGCGGTGTCGACGCCCGCCGTCCCACCGGCGCCGCCGGGCACGCCACCCACGACACGACGTCGAGCCTGACGCGGTTCGAGCTGCCCGACGACAGTGTCATCCGGTCCCAGACCCCCAAGGTCTTCCGGCAGAACGGCTGGAGCCGGGGCTCGGTGAAGTTCGCCGAGGGCAAGGGCCACGCGAAGCCGGTGCCCGTCCCGCGGCGGCTCGGCGACCCGTCGACGATCAAGCACGTGTTCCTGATAGTCAAGGAGAACCGGACCTACGACCAGCTCTTCGGCGACGTCCCGCGGGGCAACGGCGATCCGTCGCTGGCGCAGTTCGGCGAGAACGTGACCCCGAACCAGCATGCGCTGGCCGCGCAGTTCGGGCTGTACGACAACACCTACGACATCGGCACGAACTCCGCCGAGGGCCACAACTGGCTGATGCAGGCGGACAATCCGGAGTACACGGAGTCCTCCGCCGGTGAGTACAAGCGCAGTTACGACACCGAGGACGACGCTCTCGGCCACCAGCGAACCGGGTTCATCTGGTCCGGCGCCCAGGCGGCCGGGAAGACCGTACGGAACTTCGGCGAGTTCCAGCAGTTCCTGTCGAAGCCCGCGGACGCGAGCTGGCAGAACCTGTACTGCGACGCCAGGAACATGGACTCGACCGGCCAGGACACCGCGTACACCCTGGACTCGTCCTCACCGATCCCGTCGCTCAACGACGTCTCCGTGCACGGCTTCGCGAAGTTCGACACCAGCGTCCCGGACATCTACCGGCAGCAGATCTGGAAGCGTGACTTCGAGAGGAACGGCCCGGCGAACCTCAACATGTTCTGGCTCTCCAGCGACCACACCGGCGGCCCGGCGAACGCGGCCGCCCAGGTCGCCGACAACGACCTCGCCACCGGGCGGATCGTCGACGAGATCTCGCACAGCCGGTACTGGAAGGACTCGGCCGTCTTCATCCTCGAGGACGACTCCCAGGCCGGCCTCGACCACGTCGACGGCCATCGCGCCCCGGTCCAGATCATCAGTCCCTGGGCCCGGCACGGCACCGTCGACAGCCATTACTACTCCCAGATCACGGTGATCCGGACGATCGAGCAGATCCTCGGGATCCGTCCGATGAACCAGAAGGACAGCGCGGCCACCCCGATGCGGGCGGCCTTCACCGGCAAGGCGGACCTCACGCCGTTCACCGCGCTGCCCAACCGGACCTCCCTGACCGGCGGACTGAAGACCCCGCCCGCCTGCGGCGTGGACACGCCTGCACCGCAGGACCCCGCCGCGGCGCCCGCGCCGTCGGCGAAGGTCCCCGCGGACGAGCGGCCGCTCGCCGCGAAGTGGGACCGCTGGAAGTCGCAGCAGCGCCTCACCGGCCCCCACGCGGTGCCCGACTACGCCAATCCCGCGCAGATGAACCACTTCACCTGGTACGAGACGCACAACTGGAAGAAGCCGTACCCCGGCGAGACCAAGCTCTTCGAGCCGGACGACGTGCCGGGCGCCTACATCCCGTCGCCGGAGTCCGACGGCTGACGCGCACACCACGCGAAGGGGCCCCCGTCCGGCGTCACCACCGGGCGGGGGCGCCTTCGTCCTGACCGCCGTACGCTCAGGCCGCGGGGACGGTGGTCACCTCGGCGACACTCAGCGGGGCCGGCAGCGCACCCGACGTGACGAGTGCGGCGAGCTGCGCGGCGGACCGCCGGTCGAAGGAACCCGAGATGACGGCCTCGCCACCGGTCAGCCGCTGACCGACCGAGGGCGCGGTCAGCACCGCGCCGTCCAGGACGACGGCGAACTCGTTCCGCGGTGCCTGGTTCAGCGCCAGCCGGCCGGTGAGATCGGCGAGCTTCGCGGCGCCCTTCACGGTGAAGCTCAGCCGCACCTGCCAGCTCCCCGTCTGCGTGTCGCGCACCGCCTTGGCCGCGTCGACGTCGGCGCCGTCCAGAGCGGCCGGTGCCAGCACGTACTTGGTTCCCCGGGCGGTGGTGTCGCCGGCGGCGGCGCAGGCGACGACCGGATCCCGCGGCGCCCCTCCGTCCGTCCCGTCGGGCCGCTGCCCCGGGCGGGAACAGTCCAGGGCGGTGAACCGGCGCTGAAGCGCCGCGTCGAGTGCGCCCGACGCGTCGGTGCCCGGCACCACGCCGGCCGACGGTGACGCCGTGGGGTCCGCCCGGAGCCCTTCGGTGGCCGCGCGCCCCTGCCGTGGCCGCGGGGTGTCCGTCGGCTGCGGGCCGCCCGGGCCCTCCATGGCCAGCACCGGCCGGAAGTGGAGCAGTCCCGTGCTCCCGAGCGCCCGCATGCGGTCCGTCTCGGCGGCCGGTCCGGTGACCACGACGGAGTCCGACCGCGTGTCGATCCGTACGCCCGTGAGCCCCTGGGCCGTGGCCCGCCGCCGCATGCGCTCGGCGGTGTCGCGCAGCACGCCGGTGCTCAGCGCGGAGGTGCCCCGGAAGGTGACGGACGACCGTCCGCCGCCTGATGCCGCCGGTGACTCAGTACCGGCGGCGCGGGTGGCGGCGGCCCCGGCACCGGTGACCTTCTTCGAGGGGGCCGCCGGGCCGGAACAGGCGGACAGGGCCAGCGCGGTGACGAGGGAGAGCACGGCCAGGGGCCGGACACGAGAGCTAGGCATGCAGGGATGGTGACAAGAGGAGCAGGGGGCGCGTACTCGTTGCCGGAGTGTGATCGCTTTTCGTCTCTTGCCTTCGTTCGGCTTCGTTTGTGCACGCCGCCAAGTCGAGCACCTGTAAGGGTGTGCGCCGGGGGAGCGCGCTGGTGAACGCACTCCGGTGTGCGCGCCCCCAGCCCGATTGTGCTTCCGCGCGTGACGCCTGTGCGCCGAACTCCCGTGTGTGGCTTGTACCGGCATGTCTAGTGTGGTCGCGGCCCATGGGGGGCGGGCAGCGACTGCCTGGGGGAGAGACCTGGCCGGTACGGGGGAGAGGAAGAGAGGCCAGGGCCGAGGGCGATGTGACCAGTCGTCAGAACCGACGCAGCGGTCCCCACGCGCGTGCCCACCCGAAAGCCACACCCACGTGTCCTCATTCACTTCCTCCGCGTGCGAGCCGAGCCCCGCGTGACGGCGTGGATGCGGCACGCCGGGCTGCCGCAAGCACAGGTGAGGGACGGGCAATGGATCTGGAAAAGCAGGAACGGCACACGAGGCGGCGTCGCTGGGGCATCGTCCCGAGGTGGCTGGAGGTCCTCGCGGTGTGCGCCGCGACGATGGCCGCGGGCTTCTTCGGCGGCCGGCAGACCGTGGTCCTGACGGGCGACCCGCGCCCGGAGGTGACCGTGACCGCCACGGCGACGGCCACGGTGACGGCGTCACCCCGGCCTGCTCCGGGTACGGGCGACGACAGCCCCGGTGACCCGTCCGGCAGCGACTCCCCGTCTCCGGGCGACCCGACCACGGTCAACGCGGCCTCGCGGGTCTACCTGGCCGACCTCGATTTCGTCGACCACGCGGGAGACGTGAGCCCGACGCCCATCACCATCCGCGGCCGGCACTACGCCAAGAGCATCCGGCTGGGCTGCGACAGCGCCGGCAACAGCGTCGTGTACAGCACCAGCGGATATCGAAAGCTGCAGGCCAAGGTCGGGATCCTGGCCGACTCGCACAACGCGATCGGCTCCGTCGGCACGATCAAGGTGGCCAACGCGGCCGGCAACCCCATCGGCGACGAGGTGACCGTGAAGTCCAGCGAGATCGACGAGCTGTCGCTGGACATCTCCGGCCAGGACCAGATCAGGATCACGTGTGTCATGACGAAGTCGGGCGACGAGGCCAGCACCTACTTCTACGGCGGTCTGGGTGACGCGACCCTGTCCTGACCCCTGCCGCGACTCCTCGGGAAGGAGGGTTCATGCCCCAGGCGGACGTCGTGGTGCTGACCGCGCTCGGCGTGGAGTTCCAGGCGGTACGGGAACACCTGGCCGGTCCCTTCGAGGAACACGACGCCTCCGGCGCCCTGTTCGAAGTGGGCACCTTCACCGGCCGGCACGCGCGGTGGCGGGTGGCCTGCCTGGAGACGGGCGAGGGCAACGCCGCCGCCGCGGCGCTGTGCCAGCGGGCGGTCACGGAATTCCGGCCGCGGTACATGTTCTTCGTCGGTGTCGCCGGCGGTCTGAAGGATGTGGAGCTCGGCGACGTCGTCGCCGCGCGTCACGTCTACGACTACGAGCGCGGAAAGGACACGGAGAGCGGGTTCCGGACCCGGACGGCGACCCATCTGTCCGCGTTCGCCCTCGTGCAGCGGGCCCAGGCGGTGGCTCGCGGACAGGACTGGCGCAGGCGGATCACGGCCGCACCGCCCGAGGGTGAACCGAGCGTCCTGGTCAAGCCCCTCGCGGCGGGCTCCAAGGTCGTCGCGCACGAGCGATCCGCCACCGCTCGGCTGCTCGCGGAGCACTGCGGTGACGCGGTCGCGGTGGAGATGGAGGGACACGGCTTCCTCCAGGCCGCCTACGTCAACGCCGGTCTGCAGGCGCTCGTGGTGCGCGGCATCTCGGACCGGCTGTCGGACAAGGGCGACCACAACGACCGCGTCTGGCAGCCGGCCGCCTCCCGGCACGCCGCCGCGTTCACCTTCGAGCTGCTCAGCCGTCTGCCGCGGCCGCAGCCCCGGGAGGACGGCCTGGGCCGACGGGTGACGGACCTGCGGCTCGGTCACCTCCCGCCGACGGGTCAGTCCACGATCGGCTTCGGCCCCGGGCACACCGTGGTCGCGGTGACCGGGGACGGGGCCGTGCACCGCTGGGACCTGGACTCGGGTGACCGGTTGCCCGGAGCACCCGGCGGACGGGATCTCGGGTTCGGCCACCAGGCGGTCGTCTCCCCGTCCCGCCACAGCGTCGCCCTGGTCCGTCCGCGCACTCTCGATCTACTGCACTTCGCCGGCACGTCGGGCGAGTACCGCCAGTGCTCGGTGCCGCTCGGTGGGGAGGAGTTCGCCGTGTCGGGCGGCGGCGAGGTGATCGCCACCCACGACCGGCGGCGCGTGGCCCTGCGCGGCCTCGACGGAGGCGAGGTGCTCCGGGAGATTCCGTGTCCCTCCGGTCTGGCCGCCTCCGGTGTGAGCACGGACGGCTCGGTGGTGGCCCTCGCCACCACCAACCGGGTCCTCGTGCACCGGCACGGTCAGCCAGTGGCCGAATGGACCGTCCGCAACCGGCTGGAGATCCTGCGTCCGGGCTGCTGGCTGGCCGTCTCCCCGCTCGGCACGCACGTGGCGTGCGCCAGTTTCCGCGAACTGCTCGTGCGCCGGGTCGCGGACGACTCGATCGTGCTGCGCCGTCCGTTCTCCGCGCAGGAGAGCTGGGACGGGCTCGGCGCCAAGGGCATGCGCCTTCTGTGTACGGACAGCGGCCGCGTGCTGTGGCTGCGACGCGGGCGCCTCTGCCAGGTCACCGACCGCCCCGAGATCCGCCACCTCGAACAGAAGGGCCGCTACGACGACTTCGCCGCCCACCCGGGCGGTGACCTGCTGGCCGCCGTCGGCGACGAGGGCCTCGTACGGGTCTGGCAGTGGAGCGACTGACACTCGGCGAGGTCATCGGAGACTCGGGCCGTGACTGCGTGACTGCGTGGCTCGGAGACGGTGTGGTCCGCAGGGCGGAGAGGCGGGTTCGACCAACGGGGGAGCGGGGTGCTCCCGGGGCTGATGCGAAGGGGTCGGCGGGCGCCGGACGATGGGTGCCCGGCGGAGGGAGAGACCGTGGAGCGTTGGGACCGGATCGGGCGCGCGGCGGCGTACGGGGCGGCGGCGGCCCTGGTGCCGTACCTGGTGATCAAGGTGTCGTGGGTGGTCGGTTCGCTGCTGGGACTGCTGCCGGTGGGGCGGGGATTCAGCCTGGGCGGGTGGCTGGTGCTCAACACCGTCACGATCGGCATGGCCGCGGCCGGGATCACACTGGGACTTGCGCTGGTGCGGCCGTGGGGGACGCGGATCCGCGGCCCGCTGGTGGGCTTCGTCGCCTGGGTGGCTTCGGGGTTCCTCGTGTCGATCCTGCCGTTCGTGGTCCTCAGCGCCCTCGTGAACTCGGCTTCGGAGAAGGGCAGTTCCGGCGGCTCAGGCGGCTCAGGGGGCGACGCGGCGATGCCCGGCTGGGAATCGGTGCTGCTGCAGTGCAGCTTCGTGGTCACCGGGATCGCGCTCGCCGTCGCGCTGCCCGCCTACGTCCGGCGACGTTGGCCCGACGTGCTGCGCCGGCCGGAACGAACCCGGGCCCCCGCTTCCCCCGGCCTGCCGTGGCCCGCGGTGACCGGAACCGTGACCGGCCTGGCCTGGCTCTACTGGGCGGCCGGTGGCCCCCTGGGCATCGCGCACCGCGACGAGCGGCCGGCCGACTGGCATGTGCTGGTCGGCGTCGGCGGGTGCTGGGCCCTCGCCGCGTCGGCCGCAGTGACGCTCCTCGTCCGCCGCCGCCCGACCCGGCTGCCGTATCCGCTCGTGCTCGCGCCGGCCTGGCTCGGATCGGGCTCGATGTTCGCGTGGAGCGGCTGGCGACTTCCGGCCACGCTGTACGTGGCACTGGCACGACCGAGCGACGTCAGCTACCCGGAGAACGTCACGCTCGCCGTGACTCTGCACCTCACGGCCGTCCTGACGGGGGCGGGCATCATGCGGACCCTGGCCCGCGACCGGGGGCGGCCGGGCATGCCGGCCGGCGCCGGGGAGCCCGCCGAGCGGACGGCGGGCCTTACCTGAACGGCCGCGGTGGCGGAGAGGGCAGGATTCGAACCTGCGTGGACCTCCGAGGAGGCCCGACCGTGAGGCGAGCTCGCTGGTCCCCGATCAACCACTCCGGGCACCTCTCCCTGCGTCCGGCGGGTGTAGTCCCCGTGCCGTTCACAGGAACAAGACTGGCGGCAGCCCCTGACATGGACCTGACGCATCCCTGACGGCGGCCCGCACGAGCCCGGCCGTCCGCCGGCGAACACGGCCGTCCACGGCCGAATCGGCTGGCACCGGTCCGGTCCGTGCGGCTAGGTTGTCCGTCGATGACCACCGGGACGGCTTCGCGCCACACACAGTCTGGTTACCCGGTGCTCCACTGAGCGCCGCGCGGGCCGGTACCGGCCCGCTGTCGCAGCGAGGAGCCGGCGCCGTCGCGCGGGCTCCGCCTCCTGCCGTGTTGATCACTGGTCGACGTGTCAACCACGACAGGAGAACTCATGCTCACCGATCCACTGCACATCCCGACCGCGGACGGACGGGCCGACGCCTTCGCCGCCTTCCCCGACGACGGCGAACGGCATCCAGGGGTGCTGATGTACGCGGACGGCTTCGGTATCCGGCCCGTGGTGCGGGAACTGGCTCGCGAACTGGCCGGGCACGGTTACTACGTGCTCGTCCCCAACCTCTTCTACCGCCACGGCCCGGCGCCGGTGATCGAACTGCCCGAGTACATCGGCGAGGACGCCCGGCCCGGGGTCTTCGCCCGGCTGATGCCCTTGATCGAGGCGCACACCACCGAACGCGTCCTGAGTGACGCCTCCGCCTACATCGAGTTCCTCACCACCCGGCCCGAGGTCGGCACCGGCCCGGTCGCGGTGACCGGCTACTGCATCGGCGGCCTCCTGGCGATGCGCACCGCCGCGGCCCACCCCGGCCGGGTCGCGGCCGTCGCCGGTTTCCACGGGCCCGTGGGCGCCGACGGCCCCGATGCCCTGCGCGGCCTCCTGTCCACGGTCACCGCTCGGGTCCACCTCGGCCATGCCGAAACCGACATGACGCCGCAGGCCCTCGGTGAACTCAACCAGGCCCTGGACGCCGCGGGTGTCGACCACACCTCCGAGATCTACCCGGGAACGGTGCACGGCTTCACGATGTCCGACACCGACGCCTTCGATCCCGGGGGTCTGCGGCGCCACTGGGACCGGCTGCTGCCCCTCCTCGGGCGCACCCTGGGCGGCCGATGAGGCCCCGGCCCGGAGCCGGGACCCGGCCGTTCGCGTCCCCCGGCTGAGCGATCGGTCGCGTCGGGCCGGCATGTCGTGAAAGGAGCTCGGATCAGACTCCCGGTGTCGACCGGCGGGTGCGCAGTTTGTCGAACAGGCGCTGGGCCTGGGCACGGCGGCGTGGGTCGGCCGCTGTGCGGCGGGCCTGTTCGATGGTGCGCCGGCCCTGCGGGCTCTGCGCGAACTGCTTGAGTCGCTGGATCACGCCTGGCATGTCACTCCTCTCGCCGTGGGTGCCCGGCTTCGGCCGGGCCCCGTGGAGTGCGGCTACCCGGTCACCGGCCATCCACCCTCGGTGAAGCGAGGAAGGTGCCGATGAGCCGTGCGGGCCGGCTAGCCGGGATCCGGCTGTGTCCGATCCGGCGAGGATCCGTGCAGATGGAGATGGGCCACCACCTGTTTGCCGGTCTCCAGAGCCACGGTGTGCAGCTGCGCGCACAGCCTGGTCACCAGGCGGAGGCCATGGCCGCCGATACGGCGGGCATCATGCTCTCGCAGTTCGGGACGCAGGGGTGAGCTGTCGCGGACGGTGATCCGCAGCAGCGCGGCGTCGGGTGAGACCTCCAGCTCCAGCCCACCGGGCCCGGGCGCATGGCGGTGCGCGTTGGTGACGAGCTCGCTGACCACGAGCTGAGCGTCCTGGCACGCCCGGTGTTCCGGAGAGTGTCCTGCCTGGGCGAGCAGCGTGCGCACAGCTTGACGAGCGTCGGCTATCGGTGGCTGCTCCTGGTTCCAGACGGTGCTGAATCGCAGGGGCCCTGCCGGTTCTCGTCCATCCGGCGCCTGATTCCTAAGCGGGATGACCATGAGTATTCCTGTGGGGGTGTGTCCTTGCCCTTTGACCTAGTGATCTTTTCGTCGTGCACTACCGCTTACCCACTGCCGTCATTCTCATGAGGGTTTCGCCGTCCGTTGTGGCCGTCGCCTCACTTCGACGATGCCCGGCACCAGGCGTCCACTTCCGGAGCAGTCATTTTCCGTATATCGGAAAATGACTGCTCCGGACATGTCGAAGGCCGTGCGCAGGGGTGCGCGCACGGCGGAGGGGAGGGCTGCCGGGAGGGCTAGTCCCTGGGCGGCTTGACGGTGATGTCGAGGTAGAAAGTGTCGATGCTGCGGACCGCCGCCTCGAACTCCTCGAGATTGACCGGCTTGGTCACATAGGCGTTGGCGTGGTGGTGGTAGGCGCCGGTGACGTCGTCGGGAGCCGCGGACGTGGTCAGCACGACCACCGGAATGGTCCGCAGGTCCGCGTCCTCCTTCACCACGGCGAGGAATTCGCGGCCGTTCATCCGGGGCATATTGAGGTCCAGCACGATGAGGTCCGGACGCTCGTTGTCCGGGTCGCGCAGGTATTCCAGGGCCGCCATACCGTCGGAGACCTGGGTCAGGTTGCGCGTACCTCGCTCGGCGAGGGCGTCCTGGATGAGCATGGCGTCGGCGACGTCGTCTTCGACCAGCAGGACGTCGTAGGGGCGGGTGGCGGCGGCAGCCATGTGTCACAAGCTCCGGGGTTCGGGAGAGGGCGGGGTGGATGTGCTGTTGGTGATGAGACCGGGCCAGCGGCGGCGGGCTCCCTGCCGGCTCATGCTCATGGCATGGCCGATCTCGGGGTAGCCCGCCCCGCTCGCCGCCGCCGCATGCGCCGCCTGGTCCTCCAGCCGTCTGACGGCCTGCTCGACGTCGCGCAGCACACGCAGGCGCGCGAGGGCGTGGCGACGGGCGTCACCGGCCGTGTTCACGAGCTCTGCGGGCGGGTGGGGGACGTCCCGGGCGAGGCGCCGGGTGAGCTCGTCCACCACCTGGGTCACCAGCGCGGCCGTCTCCCCGGACAAAGGCGGAGTGGATGCGGGACCAGGCATGACGCCCACTCTACGGTGATGTTCCCGACAGGGACAACATGCGTTGTCGAGCCGTGGGTACAGTGAGGTTGCCACATGGCAACAGCGGCCCACACGTCGAGGAAGAGATGCAGACCGCCATAGATACCGAGTCGTCCGACACAGGCGTTCTCTCCGGCTGGACGACGCGGCGCTGGCTGCGTGCCGGAGTCGCCACCACCCTGGCGGTCCTGGCGGTCCTGGGCTCACTGGGTGGCTGGGCGATGTGGCGTACGTCGCAGATCACCTCCGAGCTGGTGGACCGGCGCTCGCCCGCTCTGATCGAGGCCATGCGGTTGGAGCAGGCGATGGTCAACCAGGAGACCGGGATCCGCGGATACGGCCTCTCCGGCCGTGCCGACTTCCTCCAGCCCTACGCCCAGGGCGTGACCGACGAGAAGGCCGCCCTGCGCCTGCTGCGGCCGCTGGCCGAGGACGACCGGGCCGCCGCCGACCTGGCCGAGGTCGAGAGGCTCGCCGGTAACTGGCAGCGGCGCGTCGCCCGCCCCATCTCGGCGGCTCCGGCCGGCGAGGCCGTGAAACTCGCCACAGAGCGGGCGGCGGAGGGCAAGTCCGACTTCGACGCGCTGCGGCGATCCATGGTGCGTCAGCAGGACCATCTGCAGGAGGAGCGAGCAACGGCCGCAAGGGCGCTGAGGCGAGCGGAGACGTTGCGGAACTGGATGTTCGCCGTCATCGCCCTCGTCATCGTCCTGGTGGCGGCCCTCGTGTTCGAGGGACTGCGCCGTGGCGTCACCGCTCCGCTCACCCGGCTCGGCTCGGCGGCCCGCGAGGTGGCGCGGGGCCGGTTCGACCGCTCCCTCGTCGGTACCGGACCCGCGGACCTGCGTCAGCTGGCCCTCGACACGGAGGCGATGCGGCAACGGCTGGTGGAGGAGCTGAAGTTCAGCGAGCAGGCACGCACGCTTCTGGACGAGCAGGCCGAGGACCTGAAGCGGTCCAACACGGAACTGGAGCAGTTCGCCTACGTGGCCTCGCACGACCTGCAGGAGCCGCTGCGCAAGGTGTCCAGCTTCACCCAGCTCCTGCAGCGCCGCTACGGCGGTCAGCTGGACGCGAAGGCCGACCAGTACATCGCCTTCGCCGTCGACGGCGCCAACCGGATGCAGACGCTCATCAACGACCTCCTGGCCTTCTCCCGGGTCGGCCGGGTGCACAACGACCACCAGACCGTCGATCTGGAATCGGTGATGGCCAAGGTCCTGGACGACCTCAGCGTGACCATCGAGGAGACGGACGCCGAGATCGCCCACGACCCGCTGCCCACCGTCGTAGGGGACGCCACCCAGCTCGGCATGCTCTGGCAGAACCTGCTCTCGAACGCCATCAAGTTCCGCAGTCCCGACCGGCCGCCCCGCGTCCAGGTGAGCGCGGTGTGTCACGACGACGTGTGGACGTTCGCGGTGACCGACAACGGGATCGGCATCGCGCCCGAGTTCCACGAGAAGGTCTTCGTCCTCTTCCAGCGCCTGCACACCAAGGACGCCTACCCGGGCACCGGCATCGGCCTGGCGATGTGCAAGAAGGTCGTGGAGTTCCACGGCGGCACGATCGGCATCGACGCCGGGCACACGACGGGTACCCGCGTCGTCTTCACCCTGCCCGCCACCGCGTCCTCGTCCGCGGCCCCGCAGAGAGGGCCCAGCCGTGAACCATCCGGCCGCCGTCGGCGATGCGCGCTACGCCATCCTGCTCGTGGAGGACGACGACGGGGACGCCCTGCTCGTCGAGGAACTCCTCCACGACACCGACCTGCCGCACACCCTCACGCGCTGCCGTACGGCCGCCGAGGCACGCGCGGCGCTGGCCTCGGACGCCGTGGACTGCGTACTCCTCGATCTGCACCTGCCCGACGCGTCCGGACTGGAGTCGGTCCGGGCGATCCAGTCGAACACCCACGCCGCGATCATCGTCCTCACGGGCCTGGACGAACCCCGGGCGGGCGTCGACGCCCTCGCGGCAGGCGCCCAGGACTATTTGATCAAGGGCAAGGTCGAACCCGACCTGATGCAGCGCGCCCTGCGCTACGCCGTCCAGCGAAAGCAGGCCGAGCGCGCCAACGCCGCACTGCAGATCGGCCGCCTGCGCGCCGAGGAGAACGCGCGCCTCGAACGCGGTCTGCTGCCAGAGCCCCTCCTGTCGTCCTCCACCGTCACGGCCTCCAGCCGCTACTACCCCGGCCGGGCCCAGGCCCTGCTGGGGGAGACTTCCTCGACGTCGTCCAGACCGACGACGGACACATCCACGCGGTCATCGGTGACGTCAGCGGCCACGGTCCGGACGCGGCGGCACTGGGCGTCTGCCTGCGCATCGCCTGGCGAGCCCTCATTCTCGGCGGACACCGCGACCAGCAGCTGCTGCATCTGCTGGAGCAGATCCACATCGCCGAACGCGCCGGCAGTGACCTCTTCACCACCTGCACCCTGATCACCCTGGATCCGGAGGCGGCCACCGTCACCCTCCATCTGGCCGGCCACCACGAACCCCTCCTCGTCACCCCCGACGGCGCGCGGGTCGTGACCGCGGCCCACGGTGTGGCCCTGGGGATCATCCCCGGGCTGGGCAAGTGGCCTTCCACCACCATCGACCTGCCCGCCCGGGGCGCGCTCGTCGCCTACACGGACGGCCTCATCGAAGGCTTCGCCGACGACCGCTCGGCCAGGCTCGGCGTCGAGGGTCTGCTGGACATCATCGGTGCCATCGACACGCCGGACCCCGGCTCGCACCTGGACCAGCTCATCACCCGCAGCCGCACCCTCAACGCCGACCGGCACACCGACGACCTCGCCGTCCTGCGCCTGGACTGGAACAACACCCACACCGTCAGCACACCGAGCGAGTGGCGCACGGTGCCGTAACCCCCGGTACCGGCGGAGGTCCGCGTCACCGGCGGAGGTCCTCGGCACCGGCCGAGCCGGGCGGGGCCCGCCGGGTCAGGCCGTGAGGGCCTCGCCGAGGCTGCCGCAGCAGGGGACGAGGGTGTCTATACCCACGATCTGCAAGGTGCGCAGCACGTACGTCGAGGCATTCGCCAGGCGCAGCCAGCCGCCGGCCGCGGTGAGATCGCGGTGGGCGGCGAGCAGGACGTTGATGCCGCTGGAGTCGATGAAGGTCACCCGCTCCATGTCGACGACCACCCGGGGCCGCTCGCCGAGACCACCGGGATCCAGGGCCTGGACGAGCCGCCCGGCGCTGCTGTGGTCGATCTCGCCGGCCGCGGTCACCACCGTGATGCCGTCGGTGGTGGTCGACACCACCTCCAGCAGCTCGGGTTCTTGCGGCTTGTCGGTGTCGGTCTCCACCACGGTGTTCCTCAACATCCTCGAGATCGGATTCGACCAGGCATAGCTCTTCGGAAGAGTGCCCGGTTGCGGCCCTGGCATATCCCCTGATTGCCGCCGGGCGGTTCACGGGGTGGCGTCCGCCGGTGAACCGTCCCGACATATGCCGCGTACTGCTCGTTGTGATGCCCTGGCGTTATCCGGGTACCTGGACCGAAGTACGAGGTAGTGGCTGCGAGCGGATGGATCGGACCTTGTCTGATGAGGACAGCGTGACACTCCACGACGACCACCGTCCGCATGCCGTGGCGGCCCTGGACGGGCAGAGCCCCTGCATCGCCGAGGCCCGCCGCCTGGCCGCCGGGTTCCTGTCCCGGATGCGTGCCGAATACCGGACCCCCGTCTCCCAGCGGGCCGTGGAGCTGACGCAGCTCGTGGTGAGCGAGCTGGTCACCAACGCCCGCAAGTACGCCTCCGGGCCGATCCTGCTGGATCTGCGGATCGACGACGATCTGGTGGAGGTCCAGGTGTGGGACTCCGATCCCGCGCTGCCGCTGGTTCGGGACGCGGACGCGAGCCGGGTCGGACAGCACGGCCTGGAGATCGTGAAGGCCGTCTGCCAGAGCGTCGAGGCCGTGCGGGAGTCGGTCGGGAAACGCATGACCGCTCGCCTGGTGCTCACGGACCCCCACGGGTGACCACGCCGCGCGCCCCGGGCGGCAGAGCCGTGCCCGGGGCGCGTGCGGCGGACCCGGCCGCCCATGGAACGGTGGCCGGGTCTCGCTGTCTCAGCTCCCCTGTGCTCCTCGCGGGCCTGCTTGAAGGCATCGGAGATGGTCTCCGCCGCGCCGGAGAGGACGCCCTTGGCCGCGCCCTGGGCGCCCGACTCCGTCATCTTTCCCTTGAGCTCGGTGATACCGGTCGGCTTGCGCGGCCCGGACTCCAGGTCGAGCCGGTTGCAGGCCTCGGCGAAACGCAGATAGGTGTCGACACTCGCGACCACGATCCGTATGTCGATCTTGAGTATCTCGATCCCCACGAGGGAGACCCGCACGAAGGCGTCGATCACCAGTCCGCGGTCGAGAATGAGCTCCAGAACGTCGTACAGGCCGCTGGAACCGCCCCCGCCGCCGCCCTGCTGTGTCGCCACGGTCATCGCGACCAACCCCTCATCGTGTGGTTCCGGCATGGTCTCGTCCGCGAGCCCGTCAGCGCCGCGATGGCCGTGCCGGCCCCGCCGCGACCCGGGCTTCAACGAGCGGATGCCCCCGCGACCTGCGACAAAACACCGGTACGAGGCCGGCGGAGCGGGCGGTCCCGGCCGGCCGGGACGTCAGGCCATGGCACGGCCGGCCGCGGCGACCAGTTCGTCGGTCGCCGCGATGGCGGCCTCGCGGCGCGAGGCCAGGGTGGCGTGATCGGTGGCGTCGCGCAGGTCGAACACGGCCAGCGCGGCCTGTCGAGCCGGCTCCGCGAGGGACTGGTCGAGGACGGACACCGCGACCAGGGGGCCGGTCACGGCCGACCGCGTGAGCCGGGAGGCCGAGCGGGCCGCCTCGAAGGCTTCCTCGCTCGCGCCGTCCAGGCGCAGGACCTCGCGATGCCACATGGCCCGCCGATGGTCGCCGAGCGAGGCCACCAGTTCGCCGAGCGCCCTGCGCAGCGCCTCCGCCCGCTGGTCGGCACGGGCGGCGCTCTGCGCGATCCGCGCACTCCTGATCTGCAGCAGCCCGGTCAGAGCACCCCCGAGCAGAGTGCCGACCACGGCGATGACGCTGGACCACATCGCGAAGTCCCCCTCGAACAGCGGTGACGAAGCGGGTCGCGGTCTCGGCCGCGCCGTTTCTGACGCCGGCCCACATCGTACGGGAGCGGGTGGCGGCGACGCCGTCACCCGCTCCCACAGGGCGTCAGGAGCGAGGCGCGCGGGCGTCCATGACGTCGACGTCCTCGACGACCTTGACGGACATCTCGTCGAGGAAGTCGACGATGTGGCCGAACACGTCAAGAGCGGCGCCGCGGCCGATGAAGGGATCGACGTGGCCGTAGCCCGGAACCTCGACGTACCGAAGGTCGAGGTCCGGACAGCGGCTCGACAGGATGTCGTAGCAGAGCTCGTTCGAGTCGTGGAAGGTCTGGTTGTCACTGCCGGAGAGCAGCAGGAGCGGGCAGTCGATGCGGTCGGCGTGGTCCAGGGCGTTCTCGGGCAGTCGGCGGTGGCCCTGGTCGCCGGTGTTCCAGGGCATCGCCGTGTGCGCCAGTTCCATGCGCCGCAGGTGCGGCCCTATCCAGGTGGGCGCGGAGCCGAACAGTTCGGCGAGCCGACCGTGCGTCGTCTCGTGCAGGTTCTCGTGGACGTAGAGCGACGCGCCCGTACCCCAGGCGGAGTTGTGCAGGATGTGGCAGGTGGGGTCGTCGCAGTGGCCGGCCGAGAGGGAAGCCAGCGCGAACATCGGCGTGTAGCGCGAGCGGAAGCCCACCTTGGTGAAGTCCACCGGGAGGTGCGTCCAGCGGGAGCGGCCCCACTCGCCGCCGAGGTGGCCGAGCAGCCGGGACCTCCCGGAGTACTTCGGGGTCATGAAGACGCCCTGTGCCACGACGCCGGCGAGGCCCGGCACCAGGCCGGCCGTCATGCTCAGCGACAGCGACAGCGCTCCGAGACAGTGGGCGACCACGGACAGCGGACGCGAGCCGATCCGGTCGCGGATGTACGAGACCGCATCCGGGATGTCGTAGAGCGCCACGTCGTCGAAGGTGTAGCGGACGCGGCCCTCGTTATAAGGCAGGCGGCAACTGCCCCGCCAGTCCAGCAGCCACGGTTCGTAGCCCGCGCCGAGCAGGACGTCCACGAGGTTGCGGGTCTCGGGGAGGACGAACATGTCGGCCGAAGCCGTCAGGCCGTGCAGCAGCAGGACCGCGGGACGGTCGGTGCCGTCGTGATCCGTGGGCGTGTTGGCCGTCAGCCGGCACAGGCCGAGTTCCGTGCCGTCGGAGGCGTGGAACGGGATCTGCTCGACGGTGACGCGGTCCATCGGGGCGAAGAGCGGTCGTGGTGTCATCGAAGGTTCTTCCTGTCCTTTTCCCACTTCGTGAGCTTGGCCTGGTACCTGTCCTTGTCGCGGTCGATCGCGTCCGGGCGCAGGTCGAGCAGTTCGGCGCCCGCACGCAGGGTGGGCTCCAGCAGGCCCTGGCCCAACTGGGTGCCGAACCAGCTCAGCCAGGTGAACTTGGCGATCCGCTGCTCCCGCATCGACAGCTCGGGATTGACCCGGATACCGTCGATCTGCTCGCGCTTGTAGGACTTCTTGGGCACCTTCATCGTCCCGGCCAGGCTCGCCGGCTCGCCCTCGCGGCCGGCCCGGATGGTGAGGGTGCGCGCCTGCTGCAGGTAGTCGAAGCGGGCCCGCGCCGTCTTCCAGCCCTCCAGCCACCAGCCGTTCCCGTCGGAGTCGCGCAGGGCCAGGCGGTACCGCAGCAGGGGGTGGTCCAGGCCGTGGCGGTGCGGCACTCCCTCATGGGGACGCACCCAGATCTCGCCGTCGTCCACCGTCAGCGGATCCGCGTGCAGCAGGGGGCAGGAGACCGTGCCGCGTACGTCGATGGTGCGGTGCTGCACCAGTTGGTACATGCTCGCGATCGACAGGGTCAGCGCGAAGGTGCAGCGGGCGTCGGCCTTGGCGTCGACCGGGCCCACCTTGCCGCGCATCGTCTCCCGGAACCACAGATACGGTGGGTCCTCGCGGCTGGGCAGGATCACCAGCCCGTCACGGGCCATCCGCTCGTAGCTCTTCAGCCGGGCCTGGGCGTCGACACGGGCCGGCGGCGGCAGTTTGTGCCGGGCGACGAACGTCTCGGTCCGGTCCCCGGTCGCCATCGGGGCCGTGACGCTCGCCTCGACGATCTTCTGGCCGGCGGGGTTGCGCAGCACCCGCGCCATGAACTCGAGTTCGGGGACCGGATCGGCCTCACAGCGGTCCAGGAAGTCCTTGAGCCAGACGTCCCACGGCATCACCCGGACGTTCAGCCCGCCGAGTTCCTGATCGCGGACCATCTCGGTGAGAGTGTCCGGCCGCCCCGTGAGGTGGTAGTTCTGGCCCCAGCCGCTCGGCTCGCAGATCACGGCCGTCGCGATACGGCTCACCCAGTCCACCGGGGCGGAGTTCGAATAGTTGATCTTGGGGGCGACGCGGTAGCGGGAAATGGCGGAGAAGAGACCCGTATTGATGTCGTGCGGGTTGTAGGCGCCGGTACGGGTGTGGCCGACGATGCCGCCAGGGCGCAGGAAAGTCGCCTTCAGGCCGCGGTCGCGGGCTCGCCTGAGCGCCGCCTCGGCCGCCCACTTCGACTTGTCGTAACCCGCTGACAGCCGGTCCACGTGGGCCACCGGATCGTCCTCGCCCATCGAGGCGATGCCGATCTCGTTGAACACGGCGATCGACGAGATGTGGTGCAGCGGCTTCGGCCGGCCGGTCATCGCCAGTTCGGCGAGCGAGAGCACCCCGAGGACGTTGGTCCGGCGCAGCGACGGATAGCCGCGCAGGAAGTCCACGGCCGCCGCCACGCTGACGACCGAGTCGAGTTCGTTCGCCAGCACATCCCACTGCTCGTCCGTCAGACCGAGCCGTGGTTGGCGCAGGTCGCCGGGGAGGACCGTGACCCGTCGCCGGATCTCGCCCGACCAGGGGAGGGAGAAGCTCGCGAGACCCTCCGCGAGGCGACGCTCCGCGTCCTGCACGCTGTCCCCGCGCACCAGGCACACGACATGCGCGTCGCTGTGCCGCAGCAGGTCGAGCAGCATGTGGCCGCCCAGGAAGCCGTTGGCGCCGGTCAGCAGGACACGGCGGGGCGGGACCGGCTCCGGGTCGCCGCACCAGGGGAGCAGGTCCGCCCGCGCGAGGTCGGCCGTGATGAGGGCGAGGTCCTCGGCGTGGTCGTCGAGCACGGGAAGCATCGGGTCCGGCGTGACCGGAGCGGCCGGCACGAGGTCGGTGCCCGGAGACGCCGTCGTGGTGGCGGACGCGGCCGTGACGGCGGACGCGGCCGTCACGGACGGGGGCGAGGTGACGGTCGCGACGGTCACGGACGGGGCCGTGGTGGCGGTTGCGACGGTCACGGACGGGGCCGTGGTGGCGGACGGGGCGTCGGCCGCCGGCAGTTCGAGGGCCCCGGTGGGCGCCTGCGCCTCGGGCAGCGTGCGCCTGGCGGGACTGCCCAGCCAGCGTTGGGCGAGGCGCCGGGGCCGGGCGTCGGCGAAGACGTCGTCCAGGCTGAGTCTGACGTTGAGGTCACGGTCGAGCACGGCGACGAGCCGGACGGCGTCCACCGACGTGGCGCCGGCGTCGAAGAGATCGGTCTCGGTGTCGATCTCCTTGCCGCCCAGCAGCGCGGCCGCCTTCGAGACGATGGCCTTGGCGAGCTGATCGAGGCCCCAGACCGGTGCGCCGCCGGCCGGGCCCTCGGGGCCGTCGGCGCCGTCCGCCGTCCGCGGTTGCGGGGCCGCCGGCTGAAAACGCGCCAGCAGACCGGCGATCGCCGCCGACCCGCGCGCACCGCCTTCGAGCAGCTCCCCTCGTACTGCCGGTCTAACCCGTGATCGCGGGCCGGTGCGGCGCCGCCGGTATCAGGGCTGGATGTCATGCGGTTGCCTCCACGGTTTCGTCGGTTGTGGTGTCCCACGAGCGGAAGTTCCGGAGCCGGTCCGCGGGGACCAGCGCCTCCAGGCGCGGCGCCTCCGGGTCCCCGCCGGCCAGGGCGGCCACCAGCCGCCTCGCGGGCATGTTGCGAGGGGTGCGTTCTGCGACCATGCGCACGGCAGGGCAGCCCAGAGCCTCGGCCCGGTCCGCCAGCCAGCCGAGAACCCGTTCCTCGGCGCCGCGTCCGAGCACCCGGCAGCTCATCATCCAGCCCAGGACCTCGAGCGCCCCGCCGTCGGGACGGATCACGAGCACGGCGATCTGCCCGTAGTCGCCGAACCTGTCCCGCGCCCGCACGGTCCACACCTCGCCGTCCTGCTGCCGGCGGGTCAGCTCCGCCTCGTCCAACCTCGAGGGCCGGAGGTTGAACTGGTTGGTGCGCCGCGCAAGCTGGACGGAACGCTCCATCGTGTCGGCGCCGAGAGGCCGGAACTCCGTCTCCAGCTCCAGTCGCTCCAGGAAGTCGGCGAAGGTGGTCCGGGAACGCGCCTCCTCGCGCACCTTGTCCTGCCGGTAGAACTCCGCGCGCGCGGCGTCCTCCTGCGTCGCCGCGCGCGGCGTGACGGGCCAGAGCCTGGTCAGGAAGTCCGGCAGCCCTGCTGCGGGCGGGCAGGTCACGCAGAGCACCTCGGGCAGCGCCGCGCGCATCCTGGCGATCTCCGCCGGGTTGTCGTCGAGGAACATGAACGTGTCCAGGCCGAGCCCGAGTTCCTCCGCGACCGCCCTTAGACGCACGGGCTTCGGTGCCCAGCCCGCCGAGATCACCTGGAAGTGCTCGGCGCCGAGCGGACTGTCGGGCCGGTCCAGAACGGCACGAACGGTGGCCTCGTCGTTGTTGGAGACCAGCACCAGCAGAACACCGGCGGCACGCCACTGAAGCAGCCGCCGGGCGAGCTGGGCACGGCCCCCCGTGAGACCGACCTGCTCCGGGCCGTTCTCGCCGGCGATGCCGTCCCAGAGAGTATCGTCGCCGTCAACCGCGATCACCTTGGGCGGGACGCGCCGGGAGGCCCGCACCAGTTCGGCGAGGGCGAGCGCCACCGCGGCCTGGAACTCCGTCCGGAACGGCAGGTGCGCCAGCGCGTCCGTCTCGGCGTCGAACGGGTCGGCGACGGCATCACCGCCGAACGCCTCCGGCCCCAGCACCGCGATGCCCGTCTGATCCAGGAGCCGGGACCGCACCCGCTCCTCCCAGTCCCGGAACCTCGTCTCGGCCGGGCTGGAGGGAAGGAATCCGACGATCACCGGCCTTCCCGTGCGGTCGGCCAGCGAGCGCAGGGCCGCCGGGTACTCCTCGCCCAGCTCGGCGAGCAGCTCGTCGCCGACTTCGCCGTACCGCCCCAGGTCGGCGGCGCGCAGCAGGACGAGGGCCGCCGCGGTCGACGGATCGGACAGAACGCCGGCCGGGTCGTGCAGTGCGGCCAGAACCTGGTGGTACGGAGCTTCGGCGACGGCCAGTCCGGTGCCGTCGAGCGCGAGGCCGAGCAGCGCGGAGAGGTCGCCCAGGGCGAAGGTGGCCGCCAGAGCGACGGACCGGGGTCCCGCTGAGCGCGACGGGGATGCCGGCGACGGCTCCGGCGCGAGCCCTGCCGTCTCGGTTCCCGCCGACGCCGCGACCACCGGGTCCGCTGTCCGGGGCACCGGAAGGGCGCCCACGGTGCCCGTGCCCGCTCGGCCGACCACCTCGGCGAGCAGGTCGAGGAAGTCCTGGCCGAACCGCGCACAGCTGGAGCTGTCGAGGATGTCCAGGTTGTAGTCGAGTCGCATATGACCCAGGTCCGGCGACACACTGATCATCAGATCGAGGTCCGAGCGACCGGTGCCCGCGGGCAGCATCTCCAGCCCCGGCAATTTCAGGCCGCGCGGCGGAAGGTAGTTGAAGTAGACCTCGACCAGGGGCGCGTTCTCGCGGTACAGCCCCTCCGCCACCAGCGTGGACATGGTGTCGGAGAAGGAGACGCCCTTCTCGAGATGCACCCCCAGCCGTTCGTCGGTCCGGCGCAGCACGTCGGTCACCGGCTCGCCCGGTGCGGCCTCGGCGGGGAACGGTATCGGGACACCGAAGAACCCGACCGCGTCCAGCGCTTCCGCGTGCATCCGGGTGTCCACCGGAACCGCCAGCACGAACCGGCCGCGATCCCGCAGACGCGCGAGGAACATGGTCAGCGTCCCCAGCCAGAAGGCGGCCGGGGTGATCCCGAGCCGTCCGGCCTCGGCCCCGACCCGCTCCGAGAGCCCGTCCGGGACCTCCACGAGCTCGGTCGCCGCCCGGTAGGACCGTGCCGCGGGGCGGGGCCTGGCGAGGGTCAGGTCCAGCCTGTGGATGCCGGAGAACCATTCGCGCTGCCGCGCAGCCGAGGCCTGCCGGCCCTCCGCCTCCCGCGGCGCGGGCTGGGCCCGCATCAGACCTTCGATGTCGGCCACGGAGGGAGCTGACGACAGACGCTCACCCGTGAGGTCCGCGCCGATCTCAGCCGCCACCAGCGCGAGCGAGGACAGGTCGGACACCGCGTGGTGCGCACCGTAGAGCAGCACCTGCTTCCCCGACGGGTACTCCAGCAGCTCGAACCGCCACAGCGGTGCCACGGCGAGGTCGAACGGTGACTCCAGCAGCTCGCGCAGTCGCAGGTCCGGGTCCGTGTCCTCGTCGACGGGCGACCACCGCAGCAGCGTTCCGGGCAGGCTCTGCCCGACCTCCAGCTGGAGGCCGTGCTCGGGGTCCGCGACGATCGCCGTCCGCAGGGCCGCGTGCCGGGCGGCGAGGCTGTCCAGTACTCCGGTCAGCCGTTCACGGCCGACCGGAGTGGCGAGCCGCACGGCGGAGCCGATGTTGTGGGTGGCTCCCGGCGTACCGAGCTGCTCCGTGCGCAGCATCCGTACGACGTCACGGGTCGCCGGCCACCGTACGGTTCCGTCGGCGCCCGGTACGGCGAGCGGCCCGAGGCCTTCCGGGTCCACGCCCTTCCCCCGCACCGGCGGCTCGCTGGACTCCGCGTCGGCGGCCACGCTGTCGAGGATCCAGTCCACGATGTCCCCGACGCTCGCCCCGCCGAGCAGCGCCGCCACCGGCGGTGCCTGTCCGAAGTCGGCCTCCACCAGACCTCGGACGCGCATGGCCGTCACCGACTCGATACCGAGCTTGTTGAGCGGGGCCGAGATGTTCAGTTGGTCGGCGTCGAAGCCCAGCAGCTCCGCGACGTGGTGCCGTATCCGGTCCGTCACCCGCGTCCGGGTGCGGGCATCCCCGGCCGGGGGACGTCGGCCCGGGCCGCCGCCATGGCGCGTCCGGCGTCGGTGGGCGCGGCGGGGTCAAGAGGCGGGGCGGCGGCCGCGGTCTCGGACCCCGGGGCCTCCACGGGCCCTCGGGGCGCGTGGCCGACCCAGTAGCTGCCCGCTTCGAACACGGTCGGCGGGAGAGGCGCGACGCGGCGTGGCCCGGCGTGCAGACCGTGCCACGGGACCCGCGCACCGCGCACCCACAGCTCGGCCAGCTGCTCCAGGACGTGGTCCTCGACCAGGGCGGCGAGGAAGGAATCCCCCGGGCGCCGGTCAGGACGGCGGCCAGGGGTCCGGCGTCCGCGTCGGCGTTGCCGCGATACGTGCTCGCGCCGCCCGCCGTGGCGGCCGCACCGCCGGCCAGGTGCTGTGCGAGGGCGTGCGCGAGCTGCCCGCGGTCGGCGGCGACCACGGCGAGCCGCTCGGACAGGTGCTCCCGGCCGAGCTGGGAGGTGTAGGCGATGTCGGCCAGGCTCGCCGTGTCGTCGCCTTCGAGGAAGGCGTGCAGGGAGCCTGCGGCCGCGGCCAGCAGCTCGGGGGTGCGGCCGGACACCAGGACCACCTGTGGCGCTGGGTCGGGGGCGCCCGGACCGGCATGGGCGGTCACCGGCGGTGCCTCGACGACGATGCTGACGTGACTGCCGCCCGCCGCGACGGAGTTGATGAGGGCGCGGCGGGGCGCGGCGCCGCGCGCCTCCCAGCCGGTCGGCTCGTCGGTGAGCCGCAGGGCCGAACCCTCCAGGTCCAGGCGGGGGTTGGCGGTCCCGGTGGCGACGAGCGGGGCGATCTGCCCGTGCCGGAGCTGCAGGACGACCTTGGTGAGCTGGGCGATGCCGGAGGCCGCCTCGGGGTGGCCGAGGTTGGACTTCACGGTGCCCACCTGGACGGTGTCATGGACGTCGGCGAACACCTCGCGCAGGGCGCGCACTTCGACCTCGTCGGAGAAGGCGGTGCCGTTGGCGGCGGCCTCCACGCAGCCGATGTCGGCCGGTGCGGTGCCGGCCCGCTCCAGAGCGTTCCGCATGGCGGCGACCTGCGTGCGGTGGTTCGGCGTCATGAAGCCGTTGGAGCGGCCGCCGTGCAGGGACGCGGTGCTCTTGATGACGGCGTGCACGGTGTCGCCGTCGCGCAGGGCGGCGTCCAGCGGCTTGAGCAGGACGGCGCCGACCGCCTCGGCCGGCAGGTAGCCGTCGCCGTCGCGGAAGCTGCGTGCGCCGGGATGCGTGCCGAGCAGCCCCATCTCGCCGAGCGCCAGGTACTTGTCGGGGTGGACGTTGAGGTTGACGCCGCCGGCGACGGCCAGCTCGCACTCGCCGCGCAGCAGGTCGGCGCAGGCCAGGTGCACGGCCATCGCGGACGAGGTGCACATGCTGTCCACGGCCAGGCTCGGGCCCTCGAGGCCGAAGAAGTGCGAGACGCGGTTGGCGATGAGGTTGTAGGAGGCGGAGGCGGTGAGCGCCGAGAGGACCGGGTTCTGTGCGGTGTCCGCCAGATACATCTGACAGGCGGCGCCGACGTATACGCCGACGCGCCGACGGTAGCGTCGCTCGACGACCTCCTGGGTGACGCCGCCCTGCTCCAGCAGGTGCCAGACGGTCTCCAGGAAGAGCCGCTGCTGCGGGTCCATGGCGGCGGCCTGGCGGGGTGAGACGCCGAAGTGCAGCGGGTCGAAGCGGTCGACGTCGTCGAGGAAGGCGCCCCACTGTGCCTTGCCGCCGCTGTCCCAGCGGTCGGCGGGCACCTCGGTGACGCAGTCCCGGCCTTCGCGCAGCGCGGCCCAGAACTGCTCCAGGTCGTCGGCGTGCGGGTAGCGGCCGCTGATCCCGATGATGGCGATGTCCTGGCCGCGATGGCTCTGCTCGCGTCGGGCCGGTGCCGGTGCCGGTGCCGGTGCTGGTGCCGGTGCCGGTGCTGGTGCCGGTGCTGGTGCCGGTGCTGGTGCCGGTTCTGGTGCCGGTGCCTTCGCGGCGCGTGAGTCCGCCCCGGCCGGTGCGGGGGCTGCGGCGGGAGCGGGCTCGCCGACGAGTTCGCGCAGCGCTTGCGGGTGGTCGGCGGCGAGGTGGCGGGCGAGGCCGCGTACGGTCCGCACCTCGAAGAGCAGGGTCCGCGACAGCGGGCCGAAGGTCTCCTCCAGCGGCTGGAGCATGGTCACGGCGAGCACCGAGTCCATGCCGTACCGCTCCAACGGCGTCTCGGGATCGAGCCGTTCGGGTCCGAGCTTCAGCGCCGCCGCGAGCACCCGCCGCAGGTGGGCCACGGCCCGCTCCTCGACGGCCGGTGCGGCGGTGACGGCGGCGGAGGGCACGGCGGCGGAGTCGGGGTCGGGGGCGGCAGGTGAGCGTTCGGTCCGAGGATGCGGCACGGCGGAGGTCGTGTTCCGGGCGGCGGGTGTCGTGGGGGTGGTGATCGCCGGGGCCTGCGCCGGCACTTGCGACTCGAGCCACTCCGCCAGCTCGGCGATCGTCCGGTACTCGAACATCACCGTCGGCGACAGTTCCACCGACAGCCGCTCCTCCAACGCCGTGACCAGCGACAACAGATCAGCCGACGCCAGCCCCAACTCGTAATAGCCAAGCCCCGCGTCCACCTGGTCCGGCGCCACCTCGAGCCGGGCGGCCACCAGCTCCCGCACCACCTGCACCAGGCCGTCCTCACCCGGAGCGGCCACGTCGGGCGCCGAAGGAGCCGGTGTCGGGATCGTGGCGGCGTCGACGTCGAGGGAGGCTTCGGCGCGGACCCGCTTGGCCACGAACTGGCCCACCTCCGCGACCTTCGCGCCGGTGGCGTCGTAGAACTCCACGCCGAGCCGGATGAGTTCCTCGTCCCGGCGCACGGAGTCGGCGCGGACACGGACGTAACAGCGGCTGCCGAGCGATCCGGTGGCGCGGAACCGCTCGAACATCAGCGGCAGATAGAGACCGGGGCCGTCGTTGTCCCCGTACAGCATCCCGATCGCCACACCGCCGCCGAGCAGGCCCGCCTCGAACAGGGCCGGGTGGAAGAGGAACGTGGAGTCGCTTCCCCGGTGTTCGGGGGCGAGTTCCACCTCGGCGATCCAGTCGCCGGGACGGTGGTGGACCACTCCGCCGATCTTCATCAGGCCGGAGTGGACCAGGTCGTACTCGCGGCACCAGGTGTAGATCTCGTCGAGCGTGGTCCGCCGGGTGGCCCCCTCGACGGGCAGTGGGAGTCGTTCCGCGTAGGTGACCGGGGCGCGGCGGCGCACCGTCGCGACGGCGTGGACGATGTCGGCGGTGTCCTCGGGACGGCGGCTGCGGACCTCGACACGCCAGCCGCCGTCCGGCCCCGGGTGACCCTCGACGGTGGTGAGGGCGCGGCTCCCGGACCCGACGACGAGCGGGGCGAGGATCGTGAGGTCGCGTAACTCCAGGTCCCGCATGGGGTGGCCATGCCGAGCGAGGACCTGGAGGACGAGGTCCACGTAGCCGACTCCGGGCAGGAGGCTGCGCCCGTAGACGACATGTCCGTGCAGCAGCGGATTGTCGGCGGTGACGGTGAAGGTCTCGCTGAACATGGTCGTTTCGGTCATCGGTGTCCGTCCCAGTAGGAGCATCAGGCCGGATGCTGGGCCTGGTGGGGGCATAGCCGGTGGAGAACAGCCGGAGGCGCCAGAGAATCCCCGGATGTCGGCACATGGGCATGCGGTTCGGGCCGAACCGCGCTGCGGGCCGGAAGGCTGTGTGTCGGGTCAGCACGACGGCATTCAGGAAGAATGCGACACGGAACGGTCAGGGCTCGGAGATACGGCGAAATCCGGGTCCCTGTCGGCCATGGGAACGGAGCGTGGAATCGAGCGGGAAGTCCCCGTCATTTCCCGTCGCCGATCAGCTCCGCATCGAATCCTGGAAGGTGCCGCTAAAGAGCGCGGGCGACCTTCGCCGATTTGAATGGGGTGGCCGGAAAAAGTCTTGGCCGCCTGGTGCTGAGTCGATCGATCAGGCGCGTTCTCCGTGCGACCCGATCATTTTCGGACGGTCTTCGGGAGCGGCCGGAGCCGCGGTCCGCGCTCGGTCGCCGGCTTCCGCCGGACAGCACGGCATCCCATCCCGGCCGCACGTCAGCGGGTCCTGGCCACGGCGGTTCTCTTCGCGAGGTCCCGCTGAGAACGGCCGGCATCAGAAGTCGGAAGCTGAACAATGGGTGAACAACACGATGCGGAGCGGATGTTCAACACTCACGCTCACACAATCCCCACTTGGTCTCGACCATCATGGTTGGATTCACCCCCGAGAGTTTCGCAACCTTGATCGAATGGAAAGGGAGCTTAGGTCATCCGCCACAAGCCGTCAACCATGATCCGCGACGCGGAACGAAACGGCTGCCCAATATCACGTTCGGCGGTCGGACTGTGCGGGGAACGCGGAGGGAGTGGCCGGGCGCACCATCGAACCGGGGGATAACCCCCGGTCGCCCAGGGGGAATGCCTCGCACACGTAGGGTGGCTGGCAGGCTTCCTCGGCTCGCGGGCCGACAGAAGACTTTCGGACATGACGACTTCCCCCGATGTCTCCCTGACGTCCCAGCCCGTTCCCGCCGCCGCGGAAAGGCCGGCCGCCGCCGGCGGCAGCGACTTCGCACGCCTCTCCCAACGGATAGCCGCGGCCGGCCTGATGCGTCGGCGCCCCGGCTACTACGCGGCACGCATCGGCGTGGTCGTCGTCCTGTACGCGGCGGGCTGGGGCACCTTCTTCGCTCTGGGTGACACCTGGGGCCAGCTGGCCGTCGCGGCTTTCCTGGCCCTCGTGTTCGGGCAGGTGGCCCTGCTCGCGCACGACCTGGCCCACCGGCAGGTCTTCCGGCGACGCCGGGCCGGCGAGATCACGGGCAGGCTGTTCGGCAATCTGGGCGTGGGCATGAGCTACGGCTGGTGGATGAACAAGCACACGCGCCACCACGCCAACCCCAACCACGAGGAACTCGACCCCGATGTCGCCCCTGACATCCTGGTGTGGTCCACCGACCAGGCGCGCGCCAGCCGTGGCGTGGCGCGTCTGATCGGCGGCCACCAGGCCCTGCTGTTCTTCCCGTTGCTGACCCTCGAAGGCTTCAACCTGCACATCGCGAGCCTGCGGGCGCTGCGTTCGCCGTACATGAGGAAGCGGGCACTGGAGGGTGCCCTGCTCGTGCTGCACATCGCGGGTGTGCTGTCCGCTCTCTTCCTGGTGCTTCCGCCGGGCAAGGCGGTGGCCTTCCTGGCGCTGAACCAGTGCCTGTTCGGCGTGTACCTGGGCTGCACCTTCGCCCCGAACCACAAAGGTATGCCCACCTTCACCGGTGACGAGCGGCCCGACTTCCTGCGGCGCCAGGTCCTCACCTCGCGCAACGTGCGTGGCGGCCGGTTCACCGACATGATGCTCGGAGGTCTCAACTACCAGATCGAGCACCACCTGTTCCCGAGCATGCCCACGCCCCATCTGCGCCGCGCCCAAGCCGTCGTCCGGCAGTACTGCGCCGAGATCGGGGTGCCCTACCACGAGACCGGGCTGATCCGCTCCTACCGCGAGGCCCTGACCCACCTGCACCGGGTGGGGGAGCCGATCAGGCGGCAGCGCGGGGCACGGTGAGGCGTGGGCCCGCAGACCCCATCGCATCGGTGACGACCCGTGCCATCGACCCGAAGCCGGCGATGGAGGAGTTCCACCCGGTGGACGTCAAGCAGCCGGAACGGGCCCACCGCACGACGTCGGTGTACTTCCGGGCCCAGGACGGAACGGGACGGGCCGGGAACGGGGCCGGTCACCGGTCACCGGTCAGGAGAGGATCTCGACGTACCCGTCGGTGCCGTGCACCCGGATCCGCTGCCCGTCCCGGATCAGCCGGGTGGCCCGCTCCACGCCGACCACGGTGGGCAGGCCGTACTCCCGGGCGATCACGGCGCCATGGGTCATCAGGCCGCCCACTTCCGTCACCAGGCCCGCGATCCCGACGAACAGGGGAGACCAGCTCGGGTCCGTGTAGGCCGTGACCAGGATGTCACCCGCCTCCAGGTCGGCTTCGGCGATGTCGAGGACGACGCGGGCCCTGCCCTCCACGGCCCCGGCGGACACCGGCAGGCCGATCAGGGCACCGGCGGGCGCGTCGTCGCGCCGGTACGCCCCGTTGACGCACTCGCCCTCCGACGTCAGCACCCGCGGCGCGGTGAGCGCCTGGTACGACCGGAAGGCGTCCTTGCGCTGCTGGATGAGCCCGTGATCCACCTGGTTCGAGCGCACGACGTCATGGAATTCCTGGAACGTGAGGTGGAAGACGTCCTCCCGCTCTGCGAGCACACCGGCCCGCACCAGGCGCCCGGCCTCCTCCAGCAAGGCCCGCTTGTAGACGAAGTAGCGGCTGACGATCCCGTACTTCGGGTACTCCCGGTATCCGATGAAGGTCCGGACCCGGTCGATCATCCGCTTGGCCTCGGCCGCCTTCCGCTCCCCGTCCGGAAGGGCCCTCAGGCGTGTCAGCACGTCCTGCTCCTTCTTCCGCGCCTCCAGGCGCCCCTGCTCGAAGCGCCGCTTCGCGGCACCCGGCTCGAAGTTCCTGACGTTGTCGAGGATCACGGGTACGAGAGCGCTCGGGTGCTCGCGCCAGCGCGGCCTCGTGATGTCGATCTCGCCGACGCAGCGCATGCCGTACCGGTCGAGGTAATCCTCGATGGCGTCGCGTGCCCCGGACCCGCCCGGAAGCTTCACCAGCTCGTCCAGGAAGCCGTCGTCCTCGACGCTCCGCAGGAAGGCGACCACCTCCGCGTGCGGGCGGATGACGTCGGCGACGTCGAGCAGCGCCAGCCCCATCTCCGAAGTGACGTTGCCGGGGGCGGACAGGGTGAGCGTGTCGGCCGCGTTCTTCTCGCCGAGCCATTCGTACAGCTTGTCGTTGAGCCACCACGTGGCCTCCATCCCCGCCATGATGACCTGGATGTTCAGCGGATCGCCGAGGACTCGCCTGTGCTCCTCGAAGGCCTCCAGCAGGAAGTCGAACAGCTCCGGCCCGGTCTTGGCCCGGATGTCGCGCTCCAGGGCGGCGACGGACTTCCGGCTGCGCTCGACCAGCTCGGTGACGACGGCCGGATCGGTCTCGACAGGTGCGGGGGCGGCGCCGGCCGGCGGCCCGCCGGGAGCCGCGTCCGGGAGTGACGGGACGAATCCTTCACGGTCCAGGACGGTCTCCAGCGCGTCCCTGGTCAGCGGATCGGACCTCCCCACGAGGTCCAGGAGACCGGCGCGGCTCGCGGGCGAGGCCAGGCGCCCGGTGACGTCCACGAACAGCCTCCCGCCGGCGTCGTGCATCCGCACCATGGCCGTGAGCTTCCACATGGACAGCCCCAGAGCCTTCATGGCGTCGGTCATCATCTGCTGATGGCCCACGGAGACGTAGACGTGGTTCTCCTGGTCACCCGCCTCGGGCACGGGGAACAGTGTCGTGATCGGGCGGCTCTGAACGATCTGGAAGCCGTCGTCGACCAGGCACCACTCGATGTCCTGCGGGCGGCCGAAGCAGGCCTCGATCCGGCGCCCGAGCCGCACGAGCCGAACCACCTGCGCGTGCGTCAGCGCCGGCTGCTCCTGACGCCGCCCGTCGATCGCGGCCTCCCGCGTCCCGCCACCCGGCACGGCGTGAACGGCGAGCCGTTTGGCGGCGATCGCCTCGGCGACGACCTCGTCGTCCCGCACCTTGAAGACGTCCGGGTTCACCAGGCCGGAGACCAGCGCCTCGCCGAGGCCGAAGCCGGCGTCCACGGTGGCGACGTTCCGGTTGCCCGTCACGGGGTCGGCCGTGAACAGGATGCCGGCAGCCTGCGGGAAGACCATCCGCTGCACGACCACGGCCATGTGAACCGTTCGGTGGTCGATGCCGTTGCGCCGGCGGTAGGTGACGGCTCGCTCGGTGAACAGCGAGGCCCAGCACCGGCTGACGTGCCGGAGTACCGCCGTCGGCCCCACGACGTTCAGATACGTGTCCTGCTGCCCGGCGAAAGAGGCTGTCGGAAGGTCCTCCGCCGTCGCGCTGGACCGGACGGCGTACGCGGCCTGCTCGCCGTGCCGGACGAGCGCGCGCGTGATCCGGGCCGCGATATCGCCCGGGACGGGAGTGTCCTCGATGGCACGGCGGATCCGCGCGCTCAGCGTCCGGGTCGCCTCCTGGTCGTCCGGGGCAAGGCCTGACAGCTCCTCGAGCAGATCGTCGATCGCCGGCGTCTCCGCCATGATCCGCCGGAGGGCGTCCGTCGTGACGCAGAAGCCGGCCGGCACGTGGAGATCCGCGATACGTGACAGCCGGCCCAGGTTCGCGCCCTTGCCGCCGACCGCGCCGGTCTGCCCCTCGCCGACCTCCCGAAGGTCCAGCACGTACTGCTCGGTCATGACCACTCCCGCTGCCGCCTCGACGTCATCCCGCCCCCGTACGTCGGCCACGACACACACGTCGCGCCTGGTTTCCGCAGGTTGTGGGCTCGGCCGACGATTCTGCGCCAAGACCGGGGCCTTGCCGCAAGCCCCCCGGTGCGCTATAAGTTGAGAGTGGCGAGGAGAGGATCTCCTCGCCTTTGTCATGGGGCGACTGCTCGTGCCGTCGAGTGCCGCAGCACCGGACCCCGGTCGTCCGGATGCTTTGGCGGGCCGATCAGTTGCCAGTGACGGCCTGACCGAGCGCGGCGAGTGCGGTGGCCGCCTCGGCCTGCCGCGGGCTCCTCAGCGCGGCGAGGGCGTCACGGGCGGCGAGCAGCGTCTCCCGGGCCTCCGGGTGGCCCAGGGCGCCCAGCACCTGGCCCAGGTCGAGCCGCGCCTGCTCGGCCCAGGCCGGCATCTGCGCCGCCTCGAAGAAGGCGAGGGCCTGCCGGAGCGACGGCTCGGCCTCGGGCCAGCGCTCCAGGGCCGCCAGGTCGTTGCCGATCTGCTGGCGGTGGACCGCGTGATAGAACGCGATCAGCTCGTCCGCCCGTCCCGGGACACCCGCCCGGCAGATCTGCTCGCCACGGCGGTGGATGTCCAGAGCCTCCGCCGCCCGGCCGAGCTGGCGCAGCAGGGCGCCGAGGGCGTTGAGGATCGTCAGTTCGGCCAGCCGCGCCTGCGGGGAGCCCTGCGAGGCGAGGCAGCCGGCCGCCGCACGCAGCCGCGTGTGCGCCTCCTCCAACCGGCCCAGCCGATGCAGTGCCCCCGCGCCGTAGCCGAGGGCCCAGCCCTGCTGGAGCCCGTCCTCGCTGTCGCGGGCCGCCACGAGCGCGGCGTCGGCGGCCCCCAGGGCGGCCCGGGGTCGTGCACGCAGAGGTTGTAGGACCAGGCGAGGTAGTTGAGATGGACCGCCTCCTCCCGTCTGCTGCCCAGGGCGCGGGCGGAGTCGGAGGAACGCCGGAACACCTCCACCCACTGCTCCCAGTGCTGGTTGAGGTCGGAGAACCAGTGCATCGCCTCCGCCGCGTCCAGCACCTGCCGGTGCCGGCCGGTGTCGTGGGCCCGGCGCAGCGCGGCGAGCCACTGGGCCCGCTCGGCCTCCAGCCAGGCCCGCGCCTCATCCCGGCCGGCGGGCGCTCCGTCCGGGTCCGGGTCGCCGGACGGCGCGGTGTGGTCGTGGTCCGCGTCGAAGTGCAGGGCCGCGGCGGTGGCCCGGCACAGCATCCACCGCATGGTCCGGTCGAGGGCGGCGTCGCGGACCGCGGGGCCGTCCTCGGCCTCGACCTGCTCGGCCGCGTAGAGCCGGAGCAGATCGTGGAACCGGTAGCGCTCGGCGGCGGGATCGCTCTGGAGCAGCCCGGCGTCGGTGAGTTCCTCGGCGCAGGCGACCGCCTCGTCGTAGGACAGCCCGGCCAGCAGGGCGCCGGACTCCGGGCTGAAGTCCGGTCCGGCGGCCAGCGCGGCGCGGCGCAGGAAAGTCCGTGACCCGGCGGACAGTTGGCGGTAGGAGAGGGCGAAGGCCGCGCGTACCCGCAGACTTCCGGCCTGGAGGCCGTCCAGCCGCCGCCCCTCGGCGGCGAGGCGGGCGGCGAGTTTGCCCAGGCGTTCGTGCGGCCGGCTCAGAAGCCGCTGCCCGGCGATCCGGACCGCCAGCGGCAGATGCCCGCACAGATCGGCGAGGTCGCGTGCGGCCTGCGCCTCCGCCTGCACCCGTTCGGGGCCGACGATGCGGGTCAGCAGTTCCACCGCCTCCTCGCGCCGCAGCAGAGCCAGATCGCAGCGGTGGACGGAGGGCAGACCCGCCAGGGCCTGGCGGCTGGTGACGATGGCCAGCGACGGGCCGGTACCGGGCAGCAGCGGACCGACCTGCGACTCGTCGGCGGCGTTGTCCAGCAGCAGGAGCAGCCGCCGCTCGCCGGCCAGGGACCGCCACAGGCCCGCGCGGTCGTCAGTGTCGGCCGGTATCGCGGCGTCGGCGATCCCCAGGGCGCTCAGCAGCCGGGCCAGCGCGTCCCGGGGAGTGGTCGGCTCGGCGTCCATCCCGTGCAGGTCCAGGGCGAACTGTCCGTCCGGGAAGTGCGGGGCGAGACGGTGCGCGGCGTGCACCGCGAACGCGGTCTTGCCCAGACCGGGCTGTCCGGCGACCACCGTGGCCGCGGGCCGGTCCGGACCGCCGTCCCGCACCAGGTCCAGCAGCCTGGCGAGGGCCGCGTCGCGGGCGGTGAAGTCCTGGATGTCACGCGGCAGGGCCAAGGTGACCGGCGCGGCGGGGCCGGCCGTCGTCCGAGGACGCGGACGCCCCAGAGCGGCGGACTCCTCCAGTCCCGCCGCCTCGTCCTCGGCCAGCCCCAGCGCCTCGGCCAGCGCCTGGACCGTACGGCGCTGCGGCCCCCTGGTACGCCCGCGCTCCATGTCGGCCAGCGCCCGCACACTGACCCCGGCCGCGTGCGACAGCGCCTCCTGGCTCAGTCCGGCACGAGCCCGCAGTCCGCGCAGCCGCTGCCCGAAGTCCTCCGCGGAAGGTGTGCCACCGCGCACCGTCGACGTCCCCGATCATCCGGCTCGTCGAGCGCGAGCCCCTGGCAGAAGTATGGCGGACGGTACTTCTGCCGGTGGAACCGCATGGGAACCGCGGGCCGTTGCTGATCGACTGTGACCAGGCGCCGAATGCCTCTCTCCCGGACGGACCAGGCCCTGGCGGCCGACCCGAGCGGGTCGGCCGCCGGAGCGCGGACTTCGTGCGGTCCGGGGAGTGGTGACAGACCACCCGGCGCCTGAGAACCGCACCACGCCACCAGGACCACCTCGGCCGACGGCACTCAGCCGCGGCCCCCGCACCACTCACGGGGATCTCACCATGAACATTCCGCGTCACCACACCACGCTGCTCGCCGTCGCGGGCACGGCCCTCGCCCTGTCCCTGACCGCCTGCCAGAGCGACACGCCCGCCAAGTCGGACCCTGCGGCGACCGCTTCGGCGACCGGGAAGCCGGCGGGCGGCGAACACACCGGCGCCTCGGGCACGAACGGCTCGACCGCTCCGGGGCGCTCCACGGCGTCGAAGAGCTCGACGGACCGCACCGACAGCGCCGGCTCGACCGGCTCCACCGGTGAGCAGGCGAGCACCACCACCCGGGTCTGCGCCGCGGGGGACGTGACCGTCACCGCCGCCACACAGGGCGGTGCTCCCTACACCCACCTCGTCCTCACGGCGAGGAACACCTCCGGCCGCTCCTGCCGGCTGGCGGGCGCGCCGCACATCCAGTTCCTCGAGAGCCACAAGCAGGACGTCCCGGTCGTCGCCAAGAGCAAGCCCGGCACGCCGGTCGTGCTCACGGCGGGAGCCCCCGCGTACGCCCTCGTGAAGCTGTCGGACGGCGGGGTCGACGAGGACAACGAGCCCGTGTCGGCGTTCTCCGTGATGCTGGAGGGCGATTCCGAGGTCATCGCCGTACGCGCGCCCGGCAGTGGCGGCATCGCCGTCGATCCGGCGAAGGCCCTCACCGGCTACTGGACCCCCGAACTCCGCAACAGCGCGGACGACTTCTGACCCACCGCGCGAGGTACGGCATCGGCCCTGAGCACCCTGGCGCCGGGTCACTCCGGCTCGGGCCCGGCCGGGGCCGGAGTGACCGTCACGGCGCCGCACCACCCACCTCGACGGGCACGGCCGGCGGCCGGAGTACCGCGACCCGGCAGGGCCTGCTCGCCGGTGAGGTGCGGGCCGCCGGTGGGTTCGATCGACTCCACGATCGTGCGGGCTCGAAAGCACCCGGCCGGAGCCCTCGGGAAGGGGCTCCGGCCGGTGAGGCGGGCGAGCAGGTCATCGGCTGCTCCCGTGGCGGACCGCTAGGAGACGACCGCGACCATCCACCCGGCCGGGCCCCGCGGCGCTGTCAGCGGCGTCTCACCCGGCTGCTGCTTCGACGAATCCGCCGAGGCACCTCCGGCCCTCGGCGCGCTGTGGCTGGTGCGGGTCAGGCACACTCGGACGAGTCGCTGCCGACGTAGAACACGTATCCGCCCGACCAGTTGACGAGGTTGGACGTACCGGCCTCGTTCTTCATGAGCGCGGAAATGCCGACACAGCGGCCGCCGACCGCCTGGGTGCTGCTGTACACGGGGCCCGCGTACTGCGAGAAGGTCCCGTAGTCCCGGTCACCGGCCGACTTGTTGTCGCCGGGCCAGATCCGCAGATCCATGTAGTTGGCCCCGCCAGGCGTGTTGTTGTCGAGAATCGCACAGGCGCTGTCGCCCTTCATGTAGAAGAAGAGCGTCGCGTAGCGCTTGTCGGCGCTGGGCAGGGCCTTGGCATCGGTGAACTCGTAACCGGTGCCGCACACCGTGGCGGAGGCCGCGGCCGCCGGCGTGCTCGGTACTGCGACACCCATGGCCACGACGGCGGAAGCCGCGACGGCGACGCGCGTCAAGTTCTTACCAAGCGAAGACATAAATCCCCCGGGATTGTGCGTGTTGCGGTGGTCGATTGCGTAAATGCAGCTGAACTGTAGTCACTCGGATTCCTCACGAACAACACAGTTGTGAACGGCGGCAGTTGGGATAAGGACGCGAAGAGTAGCGAGCCGCTCTCTTTGGCTTCCTTTTCTCCTGGTACCCCCGGTATGCACCGCCTTTCACGGCCACTCTCCGTGGCGATCCCGGATCGCGCTGTGCGCTGCGCCACAGTCGGGCAGCCGCGCCTCCCGCGGGTGGCGACGCTTCCACGCCGGACCGGGCTCAACTTGTAGCAACGTGTTGACACAAGGATGCGGTGGCGGCCATCTTGTACTCACTGATTGATACAAGCGCTGGGCGCGAGTCGTCCTCGTACGGGGGTACTTCCATGGCTGATGCCGACGTGAGAACCGCACCGACCGTCTCCCGAGGGCCGGTCGACCGCTACGCCCGATACACGGGACTGGCCGTGGGCGTTCTGGCCGCCTGGCTGCTGTCACCGCTGCGCGACGGCGGCGGCGTCCTCTACGCCATCCCGGCGTTCGGCCTCTGCGCTGTCGGCGGTGTGCTGCTGGGGGACGCGCTGACCGCGCCGGCCCGCGGCGCCGTCCGCGTCGCCGGCCTCACGCCACGCCGGGTGCGCGACTGCGTACCGCCCCGCATGACCCTGCTGCTGCTCGTCCTCGCGGTCGCCCTGGTCGCCCTGCTGGTGATCGCCGGCGCGGTGGCCGCTCCGGACGACCTAGGTCGTGTCCGCAAAGTCACGCCTGCGTCGCGGCGCCCGGCACGCACTCTCGCCGCACCGGCCGAAAGCCCGAGTACACCCAGTACGAGGGCTTCCGGCCGGCACGCCGAGAGCACGCACCGGACGCCGCAACGCCCGCCCTGCGGGCGAACGACGCGACTTTGCGGACACGACCTAGGGCGGGCGGGCCGCCGGCTCACGCTCACCTGCCGGGGTATGACCGAGGGGCGCGGCCCCTGGCCCGGGTTCTACTACGGTGCGCCCATGCTGGGCGCCCTCGCGATCGCCACGGTCGCGTGCGGCTGGTCGCTGCGGCGTATAGCCACCCGGACCGGTGACGAGCGGTCGCGTCGAGACCGCTCCCTGGCGATCGTGGCCGCCTGGGGCATCGTCGTCTCCTCCTCGCTGCTGGGCGCGGCCTCGACGGCCTCGGGCGCCCTGTCGGGTATGACATGTGACGGCGCCGTCGGCACCGTCGCCGACGCGATCCTCCTGCCCCTGGCGCTCGTCTCCCTGGTGGCCGCGCCCTGGATGCTCTTCACCGTCTGCTCGCCCCGGGCGGCATGGTGGCACCGGACGAACCGCGGGGCGCGCGGGTGAGCGGCGCCGCCATCCGGGTCGACACCACCGGACCCGTCCCGCCCTACGAGCAGATCCGGGCCCAGCTCGCCGACCTGATCGGCACCGGCCGGCTGGCCGAGGGCGAGCGGCTGCCGACCGTTCGGCAACTGGCCGCGGACCTCGGTCTCGCGACAGGCACCGTGGCCCGGGCCTACCGCGAACTGGAGGCGGCCTCCCTGATCCGTACCCGCCGCGGTGCGGGAACGCGGGTCGCCCCGCCACCGCCGGGCGCCGACCTCCGGGAACCGCCCGAGCTGAGCGCGGGCACGCGGGACTTCGTCGCCTGGGCGGCCGCCCTGGGCTTCGAGGAGGACACCGTGCTGGCGGCCGTGCGGCGCGCCTTCCAGGAGCGAGAAGGCCGAGCCGTCCGCGCGCGTGCCGAAGAGAAGCCGCGGGGGAGTGGGGCAACTGGTGACGCCGTCTCCAATAGCCAGTGAAATCCAGGCATCACTCCGATAGCATGTTCGAGCTCGCGATGATGATCGTCATCGCTTCCCGTCCATTTGATCCATATCAAACACATCGGCTGAACGATTGATATCCAAACCATCGCGGGTCTTTTCAGGAGAAGCCGGTAGAGCAGTGTTGGGCGCGTGCCGTCAACGGCGAGTCCTTATGTGGGCCGTGGCGGGCCTGGCTGCATTGGCGATCCTCGTCGCACTGGAGATCTCGGCCCGCCGCTACGGTCAACCAGGACCCATCACGGACCAGTTGAACGGGCTGGTATTCGCCCCGAAACCGGGACCGCTGTACGGCGGTCTCGCGTTGACGATGGTCGTCCTCACCTGGCGGCAACGGTTCATCGCGGCGGGTGCCGCCATCGGCATCGACGCCGTCTTCGTACTGGTGCGGTGGGCGGCCGGCGCCAGGACGGCCGACGGTCACTTCTTCGGCAACGGCGCACTGTGGGTGATGCTGGGCTGTGCGGTCCTGGCCGTCACGCGCCGCACGGGCCCCGAACGCACCCTGCTGCTGAAGGGTGTGGGCCTGGGCCTGCTGCTGGTTGCCGGCCGCAAGACCGGCGACGCCTGGCTGCTCATCACCGCGAAGGCCCGGCCGGCGGTGCTCGACCAGTACGTGGCGACCGCCGATCACGCGCTGGGCAACCCGTCGTGGCTGGTGGGCCGGATCGTCAACGCCACCGATCCGGTCGGCCCCACGGTTCTCCACCTGGTCTACGCGCAGCTCGCGGTGGCCGCGGTCGTCGTCGCGCTGTACCAGCTGCGCGACGTGGCGGCCGTGCGCCGGTTCCCCCGCCACCACCTGGTGCGTACCTTCCTGGTCATCGGCCTCCTCGGGCCGGCCGTCTACATGATCTTCCCCGTGGTCGGACCGGTCTTCGCCTACGGGCCGGGCGCCTCCGGCACCGGCGGAGTGCAGTGGGCGGCGGCCGACCTGTGGCCCGACACACTGCCGGCCATCAACACCCCGCACCCGATGCGGTACGACGGCATCACCCCCGCAACTGCATGCCCAGCCTGCACACCGCGTGGGCCACCGCGATATTCGTTCACACCCGCAGGGCCCCAAGAATTCTGCGATTCGCGGGAACGTTCTGGCTCATGGCCACGCTCAGCGCAACGCTGGGATTCGGCTACCACTACGGCGCCGACCTCGTCGCGGGCGTGGTCTTCGCGCTCACGATCGAGGCGGCACTGCGTTCGTTCGACCGTGGCTGGGACCGCTCGGGAATCCGGCTCGTCAGCTACGGCACCGCGGTCTTCGCCGTGCTCCTGGTCTCGTATCGCTGGCTGCCGATGGAGATGGCCGTACATCCGTGGATCTTCGGACCACTGCTCATTCTGGCGATGACCTCGGTGATCTACGGCTACGTACGGACCACCGAACTGTGGGAACCGACGGCCGCACCGGCACGGCAACCGGAACCGCAACTCGAACCGGTCTGAACCGACCCGAAGGGCCGCACCCCCGTGGGGGTGCGGCCCTGCTCGGCGGGAAGACGGCTGATCAGCGCAGTCCGGCGAAGAGGTCGTTCTCGGGTGCCGCCGCGCCGGTGGTGTCCCGGACACGTACGAAGGTCTCGACGCCCATCAGTTCCGTGAACCTCTCCAGTCCCATCCTGAGGAAGAAGATGTTCTCGCCCTGGCTGGCGTGGGCGGCCAGGGCATCGAACTTCTGACCGCCGAACGCGGTGGTGTCCACCCAGGTGGTGATCTCGTCGTCAGGGAGTCCGATCTCGGCCATCGCGGCGGCCTCGGCGGGATCCGGCTCCTGCCAGTCCGCACCGAACTCGCGCATGACCTCGCCGAACCGCTGCATCATCGAGCGGGGCGCCGTGGTCCAGTACACCTTCGGTGTCAGCTCGGTCATCGTCAGAGCCGCCATCGTGATGCGGTTCGCCTGGATGTGGTCGGGATGGCCGTAGAAACCGTTCTCGTCGTAGGTGACGACCACATCGGGCTGGTAGCGGCGCATCAGTTCCGCGAGCCGGGCGGCGCCCTCCTCCACGGGGGTCTGCCAGAAGGATCCGGGGGCGTCGTTGGTCGGCCAGCCCATCATTCCGGAGTCGGCGTAGTCCAGCGTCTCCAGGTGAGTGACCTTCAGGATGCCGCAGCTCGACTCGAGTTCCTGACGCCGCATCATGGCCACGGCCGCCGGATCGTGCCCGGGGTCACCCGGCTTGACACCCCCGGTCCGTCACCGCAACCGCCGTCGGTACACGTCACGAGAACCGTGCGGACGCCCTCCGCCGCGTACCGGGCGAGGACGCCTCCCGTGCCGGTGGCCTCGTCGTCGGGATGGGCGTGCACCGCCATGAGCGTCAAGGGCCGGTCATTCATGAAACATGCCTCCAGAGTGAAAACGCCTCGGTCCGAGTCTGCAGCAGGTGCATAGGGGACGCCCGGAGATCGGACGACCGGGCGTGCTGCGGACCCGGGGGCCGGATCACGTCGGAGCGCACGATTCCTGAATTCCTCTGTTCCCCACCCGCGCGCCGGCCCTCGGCTGGTGCAACAGCGCCGACCGGATCAGCTGTTCCCGCAGCGCGCGGGAAAGCCCTGGCTTTCGCGACGCCTTTCGTCAGGACTTCTCGCGCGGCTCATCGCCCACGTGGTCCACCACGGCGCGCTGGAGCACCGCGGTGGTCTGAATGACGCTGCCGGCCTCGCCGATCGCCGTGTCCTCCCGCGTCACGTCGCGGAGACCGAGGAAGGCGTACGTGGACTTGTCGAAGATCCACTCCTGGCGGTCTTCGGCCTGACCGTTCAGGGTGATCGCGACACCGTGCCGGCCCACGGCGTCAACCGCGTCGGGGACGACCGTGGTGCCCGGAATCCGGGCGGCGACACGGTAGAGGAACGCCGTGGTCCGGGGGTCCACCGACTCCTGGAGCATGCCGCCGAGGTACTCGAAGACCCAGGGCGTGTTCACGAAGGGGTGCCTGTTCCCCTTGGTGTTCTCCGCGTTGTCCATCTGCCGGTGCAGGTCCGCCTCGATCGCCCGGAGCGCCGCGGCCGGGTCACGGGGAAGGGCGGCCAGGTCCTCGAAGGGGCTCTGCGTGTGGCCGGGGCCCCGACGGTGCCCTGCCCGGGGCCGGGGAACTCGAGGCGTTCGGGGCCTCGTCGCCGTATGCCTGGGCACCGTCCTGCTTGCGCGACCAGGGAATCCACTCGCGGAGAGTCTCCGGCTCCGTGAGCTTCTCCGGCTCCTTGGAGTACTCCTTGTGCACACGGCCGTCCTTGTCGGTCCACATCCCCGGAGCGGGTTGTCCCGCCCGGCGGACACGCTGCGGACGTAGACGTACTGGTGACGGCCGACGTCTACGGCCGGGGTGCGGGAGACCACGGCGGCGGCGTTCTCCAGCAGCAGCGACGCCTCGGAGGGGGCCGGGGACGCATGCCTGGCGTCGGCGGGCCGGCTGTGGTGATCGACACCGGTGACGAGGACCGTGACCGCGACGGCGGCCGCGGCGAGCGGGGCGACGACCGGTATCCAGGGCCTCCTTCGACCTCGCCGCGCCGCGACGGGGTCCGTGGCGGCCGCCCGGGCCCGGCCACGGGTACGGACCGGTCAATCTCGCTCATCAAGTGCTCCTTGAGGACGCGCAGGCGGTCGTCGGGCAGATCCCGGGCAGCCGGGGCCGGCAGCAGCCGGGCCGCGTCCGCGCGCTCGGCGGACTCCGTCGTGGCGAAGCCGTCGTCGTGAGGCGTCTTGGCGTTCATCGGATCTGCTCCTGGATCGACCGGGCCGCGGTCGTGCGGCCACCCTGTTGCTGTCCGAGGCGGGACGCCGGTTCCGTCGTTCCGGAAGCGAGTTCCTCGTCGGTCAGTTTCCGCAGCCGGCTCCGGGCGCGGGAGAGACGGGAGCGGACCGTCCCGACCGGCACGTCCAGCGCCTCGGCCGCCGCCGCGTAGTCGAGGCCCGCCCACACGCACAGGGCGAACACCTCCCGCTCGCCGCGGCGCAGCCGCCGCAGCGCCCGCTTCGCCGCGGCCAGTCGCCCGGCGTCCTCCATCCGGTCGACCACCTCGTCGGCGAAGTCGGGCGCGCGGTCGTGCGGCGGGACCCGGTTGAGGGCGGCCTGGTAGCGGCGGGCGGCCCGCGTGGTGTTGCGCAGCACATTGGTGGCGATTCCCAGCAGCCACGGCAGCAGGCCGTCGCCTTCGGGTCGCACCGTCTCGCGCAGCCGCCACGCCTCCAGAAAGGTCAGCGACACCACGTCCTCGGCCGTCGCCCAGTTCCCGGTGACCCGGACCGCGTACCGGTGCACGGTCTGAGCGTGTTCGTCGAATATCGACCCGAAGGCCTCCGGATCACCGGAGCGCAGCCGGGCGCGCAGGGAGAGTTCCACATCTGATCCTGTCCGTGCGCGCCACCGGGTTCCCCGAGTTCTTCGTGACTCAGGTCACGGTCACGGGCAAGCGCGGTCGTGAGGTGGCCGATCGCTCGCCCCGGGCCATGTCCGGAGGGTAACGGCACGCGGAGCACCACGACCGCAGGGGCGCAGGACCACCCCGCAGGCGGTCCTGGCGGACGGTGTCCACTTTCGGGGCCTGGTCCAGGAGCGCCTGCGGGGTCGCGATGTCCGGGCGGGTGACGGAGCGGAGGCTCGCCTCAGCAGGCGCCGAGGTCCTGCCAGACGCCCCACTCGCCGGTGGTGCCGGGTTCCTCGCCCGTCGTCCACCACTTGGCCTTCCAGGCGTGGCCCTTGTGCGAGACCCGCTGACCGCCCGTGTACACCTTGTCCTTCACCCACGCGGCGTCCGCGCACTGGTTGCCCGAACCCCCGGTCACGGTCAGGGAGTACGTCGCCGAGTGGCTGCCCGACGTGCCCGCGCCGGTCACGGTGACCGTGTAGGTACCCGAGGCCGCGGAGGAGGTGGTGGCCAGGGTGAGCGTGGAGGTGGCGCCCGCGGTGACCGACGTCGGGCTCAGGGAGGCGGTGACGCCCGCCGGGGCCCCGCTGACGCTGAGCTTCACGCTCTGGGCCGCACCCTTCGTCACGGCGGTCCGTACGGTGGCCGTGGCGGACTGGCCGGCCGTCACGGACCCGGAGGCCGGGCTGAGCGCGACGGAGAAGTCGTCGGACGGGGTGGTGGTGCCTCCGGTGAACGGCGCGAAGATGTGCGTGAATTCCCATGTGTTCTGCTGGATGCCCGAGCAGTCGTCCGCGGCGGAACCGCCCGCGCAACTGCCGTTGTCCCGCTGAAGCGCCCAGAAGGACAGGGTGTTGATGCCTTTGGAGACCGCCCAGTCGTACACGGTGCGGGCGTTGTCCAGGGTGAAGGTCTCCGCCTTGCCGAAGTCGTCGACGCCTGGCATCTCGATGACGCCGACCGTGTTCCACAACTGGGCCGGGCTCTTGCCCGGGTACAGCTCGGCGAGCAGGTCGTACAGGCCCTGGGCGGCGGTCTGGGTGTCCTTCGCCATGTCGTGGGCCTGGTTGTCGTAGTAGTCGAACGTCATGAGGTTCACGACGTCGACCCGGGTGCCGTTGCCGACCGCGTTGCGCAGCAGCGCCTCACCGTTGTCCGCGAGGCCGTGCGTGGTGGTCGGCAGGGTGTAGGAGATCTCCACCTTGCGCCCGTTGGCCGCCGCCCAGTCCTCGACCAGCTTGATGGCCTTGTTGCGGCGGTCGATGGCGGCGGTGTCGTCGAGCGAGTCGACCTCTATGTCCATGTCGAGCCGCGAGATGTCGTAGGTCGTGATGACCTTCTCGTACGCGGCGGCGATCTGCTGGACGTCGGTGCAGCTGTCGGCGATCTCGGTGCCTGTGGTGTCGGCCGTGTAACCCCCGAACGAGGGGATGACGTCGCCGCCGCCGGCCTGGATCGTCCTGATGTCGGTGCCGAAGGTGGAGGCGGCGATCGGCATGCTGGTGTCGCCGTTCCAGTACGGCGTGCACGAGCCCTTGGCGGCGGTCTGCAGGAACGCCATCGTCAGGTGCCTGGCGCCCGACTGTGCGGAGAGGGCGGCGGGGCTCTCGCCGGTCCAGGCCTCGAAGTACGGGGCGAAGACGTGGTTCGGCAGTGGCGTCGCGGCCTGGGCGGCGCCGGTTCCCGTGAGAGCGAGGCCTACCGCGGCCGCGGCGGTGGCGGCCGCGGTGAGGGCCGCGCGGAAGGAACGCACGAGTCTCATGTCAGTCCCGGTGTGTGGAGGGGGTGGCCAATGTCCGTGCGCGAAAAGGGTGTTGCCGGTACTGGAATATCGCCGCGCACGGAGGGCGGGTCAATGGTCTGGACCAAAAAGGGACTAGACCAATTCGACGCCGACAGGTGCCCCCGCCCTGCACAGAGCGCTCGGCGGGGGACTGGACCAGCCGCGAACGTTCAGCCGGGTAGGCGCGATGGCGGTGCCGTAGGGGCCCAGATCGCTGTCCGGAGTCCAGCGGGCCATGGGGCACGAAGAGGGGTACGAAGAAGTTGCCGGGGATGCGGGGCCGGCGCTACCGCGAACGCCGGGTCGGGCCTCCACCGATCAGGCGCCGCACCCTTCTCGGCGCATGCACTGGTTCCCGCGATCGACAAGACCTCGGAGCGTGCGACGGCCATCCCGACGGGGGAGACGCGCGGTGTCGGTGGCCGTCGGTAGCCTGGCCGACGTGATGGTGGGCAGTGAAGAGACACGGCTGGTCGTCCTGCGGGGAAACAGCGCCTCGGGCAAGTCGTCCGTCGCGGCCGGCCTCCGCGAGAGGTTCGGCCGTGGTCTGGCCCTCGTCGGCCAGGACAACCTCCGCCGTATCGTGCTCCGTGAGCGGGACCGGCCGGGTGCGGCGAACATCGGCCTGATCGACCTGACGGCGCGCTACGCCCTCGATGCCGGCTACCACGTCGTTGTCGAGGGCATCCTCTACGCCGACCACTACGGCGACATGCTCGCCCGATTGCGCGCCGACCACTGCGGCCCGACCCACGGCTACTACCTGGACGTGCCGTTGGAGGAGACGTTCGCCCGGCACGCCACCAAGCCGATCCACGACGACGTCGCAGAAGCACAGCTACGCGACTGGTACCGGCCGCGTGACCTGCTGCCCGGCGGACTCGAGACCGTCATCCCTGCCGAGAGCGCTCTGCACGCGACCGTTGACCGCATCCTGCTCGACACCGGTCTGGCCCACCTCCCCGCCCTGGACCGCTGACCTCCGCGCGCGGCGGACGCCGAGGTGAGCGGGGAAGCGGTGGCCCCGCGCGGCGAGGCGGCCTCCGTCCGGCGACGGCTCTGTCTCCGACCGTGACCCGAGACCTTCGGAGGCACACGTGTGGGGGCGGCCCGACACCGGGACCGCCCCACAGGCAGTTGATGATCGCCGGTCAGGGCCGGCCGACGTCCTTGGCCGACTCCTTGGCCTCGCGGGCGTGGCCCGCGGTCTCGGCCGCGTGTCCCTTGGCGATCAGCTTCTCGTTGCCGGTGGCTCGGCCGACTGCCTGGGCGGCCTTTCCGACGGCCTGCTCGGCCTTGGCCCGTGCCTTCTCGCTGGCGGCCATGCTGCTCACTCTCCTTGGCTGTCGCGTGAGGTTCTGGTTGTGCGCATGACCCCGGTAGGCGTCGGCAAACCCAGGGCCAGAGATTCGCGCTGTGTGCCCATCAATGCGTGGCCGCGGTGCATCAGCAGCCGAGGAGGGGAATCGGGCGAGGCGTGCGCGTGCCCCGCACTCCACGGAAGTAACTCATATTTTGCGTGCTTGTAGGCCTGAGATAAGGGCATCCGGTGGCCAGGAGGTTGATAACAATGGTTCCCCTGCTTCTGGTTCTTCTGCTGGCTCTGATCCTCTTCGGCGCGGGCTTCGCCCTGAAGGCGCTGTGGTGGATCGCGGTGATCGTGCTGATCGTCTGGCTGCTGGGCTTCGTCGTCCGGTCGGCGGACGGTTCGGGCCGAAAGGGCCGCTGGTATCGCTGGTAGGCGCGGATCCTCGGTGTGAGGAGCGCTCCTGACAGCGCGGAACGACGTGGGGCCCGGCCGGGAACGGCCGGGCCCCACGTCGTGGACGGTGACCCATCCCGCTCGGACGGCGGGATGGATCGGGCGTATCGGGCGCGGTGTTGGGTATGTGTGCCATGCAGCGGCCCCGCAGAAGCCGCAGTGGGAACCCTGCGCCTCCTACTTCTGCGGGGCCGGTGCCCCTTGTCGCCGCATTGGCCTTCTGGCACGCGGCGAAGGGGGATGCCGTCGCTCGTGACCGCGGCCGCCGCTCATGACCGTCTCCCTGGCCGACGTCAGCAGACGTTCTTGGTTCTGCTGACCCACTGCGGCAGGGTGAGACGTCCGGCGGCGGGGGCCGGCCTGCGGCGGGAGTGCGGCAGGTGGCCGCGCCCGGCGCGGTCGTCGAGGTACCGGTGCCGGTCGTGGCGGGCTCCGCCGGCCAGGGAGTGTCGCAGGAGGGAAAGGTGGGGTGCCACGGCCGCGAGGCAGTCGTTCTCCTGGTCGCCCGCCACCGCTGTCCGGTCGCCATCGGTGATCCGGCTGAGAGCTTCAATCATGGTGAGACCTCCGTTCGCCATCTCACCTTCGCTCAACGACCGCCCCTCGCGCGTCGTCCTGCCGCAGCGTTTCCCGGGTACCACGGTTGCGGTACCCGGGACGCCCGCCTACGGCCGGGACAGACGTGCGGGTACCCCGCGCGGACCGAGAACCCCTGGTCACGGCGCCGTGGTGGCCAGTCCGCACTGGTAGGCGATGACCACGAGCTGGGCCCGGTCGCGGGCCGCCAGTTTGGTCATGGCCCGGTTGACGTGGGTCTTCGCGGTCAATGGGCTGACGAACAGGTGCTCGGCGATCTCGTCGTTCGACAGGCCCAGGGCCACCAGCGCCACGACATCGCGTTCCCGTGGCGTCAGGCACTCCAGCCGCTCGTGGACCTGTCCCGGAACCGGCTCCGGCTGAGCGAGGAAACGCCTGATCAGCGCACCTGTCGCCGTGGGTGACAGCAACGCTTCGCCGGCGGCGACCGTACGGACGGCCTCGACCAGTTCCTCCGGGCGTGCACCCTTGCCCAGGAACCCGCTCGCGCCCGCGCGCAGCGCTTCGGCCACGTGCTCGTCGTCCTCGAAGGTGGTCAGGACGAGTACCTTCACCGCCGCGAGGTCCTCCGCCTCGCTGATCAGCCGGGTCGCTTCGAGGCCGTCCATCTCCGGCATGCGGATGTCCATCAGCACCACGTCCGGGTGCCGGGCCCGCGCCAGCTCCACCGCCTCGTGACCGTTGGACGCCTCGCCCACCGTCTCCATGTCGTCGGTGGACTCGAAGAGCATCTTGAAGGTGCCCCGCAGCAGGGCCTGGTCATCGGCAAGCAGTACGCGAATCGTCATGCCCGTCTCTCCTGGATGTTTCGCTGACGAGCCGGCCGGGACGCAGCGGAAGGTCGGCCGTCACCATGAAGCCGCCGTCGGGACGGGGGCCCGCGTGCAGCCGGCCCCGATCGTGGCCACCCGCTCCCGCATCCCGATCAGCCCGTGACCGGTCCCGGCGGGCGCGGGCTGAGGGCGCGCGGTTCCGCCGTCGTCCTCGACGGTGATGGTCAGCCGCTCGGGGTGGTGGTGCAGGACCAGCCGGGCGTGGTCGGCGCCTGCGTGTTTGCGCACGTTCGTCAGGGCTTCCTGGACGATGCGGTACGCGGTCAGGTCGACGGCCGGTGTCAGAGGGGCCGCGGCGCCGTGGCAGGCGTGGTCGACGGCCAGGCCGGCACGGGCGAAGGACGCCAGCAGCGCCGGGATGTCGGCCAGCCCCGGTGCGGGGGTGCGTGGTGCGACCGGGTCACCCGACTGCCTCAGCAGCCCCACGGTCACCCGCAGCTCGTCCAGCGCCGACCGGCTGGTGTCCCGGATGTCCTCCAGGGCGGTCAGTATCTGTTCGGGCTGCCGCTTCGCGAGATGGGCGGCGACGCCGGCCTGGGCGTTGATCAGTGCGATGTGGTGCGCGACGATGTCGTGCAACTCGCGTGCGATGCGTACGCGTTCGGCCGCCACCCGCTGCTGCGCCTCCTGTTCGCGCGTGCGTTCGGCGTGCACCGCCCGTTCCTCCACGGCCGCCACGTAGGCGCGGCGGGAGCGCAGGCCGTCGCCGACCGCGGCCGGCAGTGCCGTCCAGGCCAGCAAGGCCACGTTGTCGGGGTTCAGCCACGATCGGGGAGCACACACGATGGCGGCGCCCACCAGGACGGCGGCCGACGCGGACGCGGTGAGCCACGTCGTGCGCCGGTCGGTCAGGAGGGCCACGGTGTACACGGACAGCAGGACCGGGCTGAGCACCAGCGGGCTCTCCCGGAACCCGAGGACCAGGAAGCTCACTCCGCAGGCGAGTGCGACGGCCAGTACGCCGATCGGGTGGCGGCGCCGCCGCAGGAGCGCGGAGCAGCCGACGCCCGCCAGGAGCACGGCGGTCCAGCGCAACGAGAAGCGGTGCTCGTGCGGTTCGATCGACGCGGCCACCACGGACAGCACGAACAGGACGGCCAGGCCCAGTGCTTCCACCGCACCTCTCCGGCCCGGCGCTCGCCGGCTTCGCTCGCTGATCACCGCCATGCCACCACCGTAGGGTCGGCGACCGGATCGGGCACGGCGTCGCCGACCGGCACGCGACACGTCGGCCTGGGCAGCGCCGGACGGGCCGTCCGGCGACGGCCGGTCCGGCCCCCGTCCCCGACCGGCGCCGCGATCACCCTCCGGGGAGCACGCAGGGACCGTCCTCAGGGGCGCCGACCCGGCCGGCCGGACGCGGCGATCAGATCCATGCCGGCGACATGCGTCGAGTGGCCGCTCCAGGGAACCTGTGCTGCCAATGAAGGAGAGAACGCGTGGGACGGCCGTCCCGGTCGCACGGGTCGCCGAGGCGATCGAGCGCCGGGCCACTGCCGGATCCGAACCGGTGAGAAAGGCGGAACGATGAGTACCTCCGAGGAGAAGCACACCCCGCAGGTCGACGAGGAGACCAAGGAAAGGTCCGCCGAGCAGCGGAACATCACCGCGCCCACCCCGCCGGACGTGCGTGCCGAGGGCGAAGGCGACGAGGACGACACCGACCGGCCCGGCCGCCGCCACTGAAGCCGCACAGGAGCGCGCGGGTGGCAGCGGCCCGCCGCGCGCCGAGGTGACAGCGGCGGGCGTGCACCCCGTTCCAGGGGGCGTCTCTAGTCCATCCGGCCCAGTACGTCCCGCGCCCGCCGCACGTCCCGCAGCCGCTGCTCGTACGTCGCGCCGACGGCGAGCAGCAGGACCCCGGCGAGCGCGGGCGGCACCCAGCGGGGGAGGAGCCCCGCGATCTGCACCAGGTAGGGGGCCAGCTCGTGCAGTGCGTCCAGCACGAGCACCCCGCCGCCGAGCAGTAGCGGCGCACGCAACCGGTGCCGGGCACCCAGCAGCGTGACCAGCAGCGCCGCCGCGCCCAGCAGCCAGGGCCGGGTGGCGTACACGTCGGTCCAGGCGGCAGCGAGGCTCGGGACGAGCGTGGTGGCCAGACCGGGCCCGTACGCGACCCACGACGACACCTGCGGATCCCGGCGCCGCCTCAGCAGCCCCACCACGAGTGCCGCGACCGACACCGGCACCGTGTACGGCTCCGGAGCCGTGACACCCCAGGCCGCCAGCCGTACCCAGGCGGCCAGAGCGAACAGCGCGGTGGCCGCGTAGGCGGCGGCCGGGCGGCGGTCGGCGCGCAGGGCCGTCCCGCTCACGATCACCGCGAACAGGGACAGCACCAGGGACAGCATCCCCGCATCGACTGCCGCGAGGGCGATCGCCAGGCAGCCGGCGGCCGCACCCGCCACCTCGACCACCACCGCGGTCCGCGTGTCGGAGACCCGCGCGGCGCAGAGTGCCGCGACAGCGGGGACCACGAGCACGAGCAGCGCGGTGTGCTGCGGCGCCCAGCCCGCCGCGGCGCCCACCGCGCAGGCCAGTGCGGCGCCGTGGCCGAACGCGGCCGGGAGTGTGAGGACGGAGAGACGCCGCTTCAGGGACACGGCCGCGAAGAGCGCCGTCACAGCGGTGAGCACCCCGACGGTCGCGGACCGCGTCGCCAGCGAGAGGAACCCGAGCGAGACGGACGTGACGAGGGCCAGCACCACCGCCGGGAGCGCAAGGACGCTCTCCGCCGCCCCGGCCCGCGTCACCACCGCGAGCAGGGCGGCCGTCACCAGCACCTCCACCACGAGCAACGCCGGATAGGGCACGTCCAACACCACGGGGGCGACCATGAGCGCGGACCACCCGAGCACCAGCACACCCGTCAGCGCCCGGGGCCGCCACGTCGCACCGCGCACCGCGAGTGCCAGCACTGCGGCGACGGCGGCCAGGACCAGCGGCGCCGTCTGCGACTGCGGCAGCCACGGCGCGCCCACCGACACCGCCTGACGGGCACCGCCCGGTGCCCCCGACCACACCCGTGCCGCCCCACCGGCCGGCCCCAGCACCGTGAGCGCGAGCAGCGGCAGCGCCCACAGCACCGCCACGCCCTGCACGGCCGCGCAGGCGACGGCGAGACCCCGCCGCACCGCCTCGGGCAGCCGATCGGCCCCTGCCACCGCCAGCAGCGCGATACCGAGGGCGAGATACGCCGGAACCGTCCAGGGGCAGGCAGCACGGGACGGACGACACCGCCGATCGCGATGACGGCGAGCAGACCGGCCGCGAGGGACAACCCGACAGCGTGCCCGGGGCACGATCCCGCCATGCCGCCGCCAGCGCGACACCGGCCGCGAACAACAGCAGCGCCGCCGCGCGCGCACCGGGGCCCGGCCCGCCGGCCGTCCAGGAGAGCCACACCGCGCCCAGCACGCCCACGCCCCCGTGCCGTACGCGCCGACCGTGGCGCTGATCCGAACCAGCCCGGCCGCGGCACGCAGCGCCACGAGCGTGTCGCACGCGGCCGTCACCAGCAGCGCGCCGCTGATCCCGTAAGGGCCGGCGTCGGCCGCCACCGCACCCAGCAGCAGCGGCAGTTGGGCGGCGGCCAGCGCGGCCGGAAGCGGCAGTCGCAGCGCCTTCGTGCGCGGCAGCAGACCGTAACCCGTCCACACGACCGCCAGCACCGCCGCCGCCCCGGACGCGTACGCCGTGGCGTCCGCGCCCGCGAGGGCGACCGCGTACAGCGCGTAGGCGTCGAGCACCGTGAGCGCCAGAGCGAGGCCCGCCACCGCCTCGGCCGTCGACCGCAGCCCGCGCCCCAGCAGCGGCAGCGGTGCGGCCAGGGCGGCCACCGTGACCGCTCCCAGCACCAGCGAGCGTCCGCCGATCCCCAGATGACCCCAGCTGACCAGCGTGAACGCGACAGCCGCGATGGTCAGCAGCAGGCCGCCCAGGAGCAGCAGCACATTCTGCACGCGCGGCGCGCCGGTCTCAGGTTGATGCGAGACGGGCGCGGCCGCGGGCGGCGTCCAGGTGGGCTGCGGCAGCGCCTGAAGCCGGCTGACCAACCAGGCGCGGCGCGCCAGCAACTGAGCGCGACGAGCGTCCAGTTGCCACAGCTCGGTGTCGATGAGCCGCAGCTCCTCGGACGGTGGCGGAACTTGAGTCATGGTTGCGAGTGTGGGCCGCGCCGGCTCGAAGGTCATGAGCGCGCCTACTCAGGACGTACTCAGGTCACGGGTATGAGCACCGCGGCGCCGCGAGCCTGCTACCAGCTCACCGGCAACTCGAGTGGGAACCTCCTGATCGTTTTCGTGTCCCACCGGACCTCCTCCGGCGCCACCGCGAGCCTCAGGCCGGGGAATCTCTCCAACAGCCGGCCGATCGCCACTTCGAGCTCCGCCATGGCCAACGGCATGGCGATGCAGCGGTGCCCGCCCAGCCGAAGGTCATGTGCGGAGCGCTGTGCCGGTCGAGGTCGATGACATGCGGATCCGGGTAGCGCTCGGAGTCACGATTGGCCGTCAGGTACGACACGTGCACGAAGTCCCCCGCCCGGATAAGCGCACCGTCGAGTTCCACGTCCTCGAGAGCCACCCGGGGATTCCCACCCCTTGCGGAACGGGATGCAGCGCAGCATCTCGTGCAGGACGTCGGTCATGGTCTCGGGCCGGCTCCTGAGATGCCGCAACAGCTCGGGACGGGTCAGGAGCAGATAGGCGATATTGCTGATCTGGCAGGTTGACGTGTCCTGGCCGCTGAGCGCCAACGTCAGGGTCATGACCGCCAGTTCCCTGTCGTCGAGCCGTTCGTCCCCCTCCTGCGCCGCGGCCATCGCGCTGATGAGGTCCGAGCCCGGAGACTTCCTGCGCTGTGCGACCAGTTCGGCGAAGTAGCCCGCCAGATCGGCCTTGGCCTTCGTGGCGGCTTCCTTGTTCTCCGCACCCACGACGAGCAGTTGATGCACGCCGTCCTGGATCCAGGGCCATTCCGCCGAGTCGATGCCGAGGAGGTCCAGGACGGCGTGCCGCGGGAGCTTGTCCGACAGGTGCTCGACGACGTCCGCCGGCGGGCCCTGTCTCTCCATGTCGTCCAGCAGGCGGTCCGCGAGCTGGACGATCCGGTGCCGCATGCCGTCGACCTGCTGCTGCGTGAAGGCCTGCGAGGCCAGGTGGCGGACGCGACTGCTCTGGGGCGGGTCCATCACGTTGATCGACTCAGGGGAGACGATGGGCTCCGGCGTCATCCGGGGGTAGTCCTGACCGATGATGCCCGCCCTGCTGAACCGCTGGTCGGTGGTCACCTGCTTGACGGCCTCGAAGCCCGTGACCAGCCAGGCGTCCGCGGCGCCGTAGGGAAGCCGGATGCGCACGGGAGAGTCGCGCTCCATCAGGGATCCGAGTGAGGGATCGAAATCCAGGGCTCTGCTGAAGTCGAACGGGCAGACCAGTGTCTCGTTGTCCGCGGACATTAACCGGCTCCTCCGGGCATGGGTACGACGTTGGTGGTGTCCACGGCCTTGCGAACGGCCTTGGCGAGGCCGGTCGCGTCGCCGACGGCCCAGTAGTGGACGAAGAACAGGCGTGGCTGGTCGTCGAGGTTGTGGTGGTGCACCTCGACGAGTTCGATGCCGCCGTGCCGCAGGGCGGTGAGGACGGGCTGGACCTCGCCGGCGATCATGACCAGATCGCCGCTGACGGCGGCCCTTCCGCCACCGAGAGGCTGGAAGTTCACGGAAGTGGTGGACCCCAGCCCGGGAGGCAGCACCAGATGGCCGTCCGTGACGGTCTCACGACGGACATAGGTGCTCTTGTAGACCACCCCGTCGGTGGTGCCCTTGACGCCCATCGCCGCGTCGATGGCGAGGGTGTCAAGGTCGACGGGGGCCGCGGGCGGGGCGGGTGCGGCAGGCGGGGTACCGGTGCGGTCGAACGCGGCGCGCAACCCCCGGCCCACAGCCACCGGATCGTGACCGTGTGCGTGCACGTGGAGCCACCAGACCGGCGGCTCGTGGGCGAGCAGGTGCTTGTGGATGGCGGTCTGCATGATCCCGTGCCGCTGCAGCACGTCGCAGACGTGCTGCAGTTCGCGTTCGGTGACCACGACGTCGCCCATCAGGAGCGTGCTGTGGTCGGAGTACCGGACGAAGGACACGTGCGTGCCCAGGGCGAGCGCGGGGTCGATCAGAAAGCCTCGGGAGAGGACCTTCAGGTCCCGGCGGGGAAAGGCCGTGTGGTACATGAATCGCCTCATGTCACCAGGTCGGCCGAGCACGGCGCCCACGTCCGCCCAGTCCGCCGGCCTGGTCATCACCGGTTCGACCAGGGCGTGGTCCTCCCGCCGGGCGGAGAGGGCGCCGGCGCGGGCCGGCGCAGCGCTGAGCACGGGCGCGAGGGCGGCCGCGGCCAGCATCCGGCGCCGGGACGTCGTGAATGGGGATCGTGAGAGCTGCTGTCGATAGTCAGCCATGGCATATGCCTCCTGGCTCGATCGAAGCATCGGATCCCACGTTGCCCGGTGATCGACTCAGCCTCTTCCCGCAGGTGGACTAACCCGTCGAGTGAGAGGGACGGCCCGAGCCGATGACGCGCTCCGCCGCCGCTCGGGCCTTGGGGCGCGCCGCCCTCGACGGCCACGCCGCCCGTCCAGCCGTGGCCCGATCCGGTGAGGGGCGGCCCGTGGCGCGCTTGGCGAGCACGGTCGCGGCGGGCTGGTCGGACGCACGGATCCCGCTTCCCGAGTTCCTCGGGCCTCCGGTGCGCGGTCCTACACGCCGAGGTCCTTGCGGAAAACCGTGGAGCTGTGCCGGACCGTCATGCCGACCCTCAGGTAGAGGTCGAGCGCACCCGTGTCCGAGTGGGTCCAGAGGGTGCAGGAACGCAGGCCGGTGCGATGGAAGGCGCGGAAGCTGTGGCGCAGCAGGAGCCGGGCGATGCCGCGGCCTCGGTGGTCGCGTCGCACGGCGACCTGCTCGAGGTAGCCCTCGTCCGTGCCCGGATCGTCCAGCGCCAGCGCGGCGCCCACCAGATGGTCGCCGGCGAAGGCCAGGGCCGACCGCTGAGGCGCGAACGTGGGCCGCCTGACGGTGTGGGCCGCCCACTCCTCGTAGCCCTGTCGCCGCTCCTGCCACTCGTCGAACGCGTCCTGGATGAGAACGTGTGTGGCGGGCCCGTCCGCGGCCGCGAAGGGCCGCACCGTGATGCCTGCCGGAAGATCGGGCACCTCGGGCTCGGCCGACATGGCGAACTCCAGCAGCCATGCCGTGACCAGAGGCGCGTACCCGTGCGCGCGCAGCAGCGCGACGGCTTCCGTGTCCGCGTCCGGCACGGTCTGCACGACGCGATCGGTGCCGGCCTGCCGTGCCCGCGCCAGCGTCCAGTCCAGAAGCGCCGAGCCCAGGCCCCGGCCCCGATGTTCCGGATGCACATCCACCTCGGAGCGCCTGTCCACCCAGGCGCGGGCGACGAGGCGGCCGGCCGGGTCGTGGACGACGACGGTGTCCGACTCCGGCACGAGGCCCGGCCGCGTGAGGTCGGCCGCTATGGCTCCGGCGTCGCTCCGGCTCCGCCCGTACAGCAGCCGTTCGCAGTCCGTGACCAGAGCGTGAATGGCTGGGATGTCGCCGGTGGTCGTAGGTCGCGAACGGTATCCGGGCGGCAGCAGGGGCACGGGAGAAAGCACCGGCGGAGGCTAGCCGTGGGCCGGATCTCCTCGCAAGAGGGCGGACGAGGACGACCCGGTCGTGCGGCCCCCGTCCGTGCCGGAGCGGACTCCGAGCGCGGACGTCACGCGCGTCCCGGCGTCCCAGGAAGCCTGTGACCCTCGGCCGTGTCGGAGGCTCACCCGTCGGCCCGAAGTCCGGCGAGGACCAGGGAAACGGCCTGCTCGGCCCATTGCGGGTGACCGGCGCGGCCAGCCATGTAGTCGGCATAGAACGGGCCGAGGAGTGCCGACACGGCCGCTTCGAGATCGGCGTCCTCGCGGATCTGCCCGGCCTGCCGCGCCTGTTCCAGTGCATCTCGCAGGAGGCTTCGGCGGGGGAGTACGGTGCGTTCGCGCAGCAGGGCGAGGAGTTCCGGTGTGTGTGCCTCTTCTGCGAGACAGGTGCCGATGAGCGCCATGCCGTTGACTCGCTCGATGGTGGCGGCGAAGTCCTTCAGGATGTTCACCAGATCGGTGTGGAGCTCTCCTCGCGGGGACGGCGCGTCTGCCATGCGGGCTGCGGCGAGGGCCGCGGTGAGGAGGTCGGCCTTGGTCTTCCAGCGCAAGTGGATGGTGGACTTGCTGACCTGCGCCGCGGCGGCCACCTGGCTGAGGCTCATGCGCGTGTAGCCCTGGGAAGCCAGAAGTTCCAGTGCGGCCTGCAGGATGGCGGCGTCTTTCTCGGCGGAGCGCGGCCGCCCCGCGGACTTGGTTTCCGTTCCACTCACCTGGCCAGGATAGTTGGGCGCGGATGCCGGCCCGACCTCGTCCCCATGCGCTGAACCACTGCTCAAGGGCGCAGGCAGGGCCGCCGGCTGGCGCCCCGTGCTCCTCGCTGGGGATGGTGGCGCGAGCGGGCTGCCGCACGGAGGCGGAAGACGGGGCGAGCGCGGACGGATGGCGGTGTGCCCGGTCACCGGGACTTCCGTTCAGGCGCTCGCGCGGGTTCCTGCGATGTGGAAGTTGAAGTCGGCGTGGCCGAGCGCGCCCCACAGCCGCAGCCATATGGGCAGCATCATCTCGGTGCCGCGCGCGGTGGTGATGTCGCCGAGGTCGATGATGCTCGCGGCGGGCCAGCCGAAGGACATCAGGAGTTCCGTGACGCGCTTCTTCGCGTCGGGGTCGTCACCGGAGACGAACACGTCGTGTGGGCCCGCCACCCTGGACGGGTCGACCATGACCTCGCAGTTCATCGTGTTGAGGGCCTTGACGACTCGCGTGTCGGGGAAGGCGCGCTGGATCTGCTCACCGAGGCTGTCGGTGTTGACCGGAGCCAGCGACGGCGGCATCCCGGCGGAGAAGTCCAGCGGGTTGGCGATGTCGATGAGTGTCTTCCCGGCCAGGTTGTCCGTGCCCGCGGCGGTCAGGGCCTCCAGGCTGGCGGCACCCGCGGTCGTGTTGACCACGGTCTCGGCCCAGGCCGCCGCCTCCGCGAAGGCGACGAGGCGCACGGCGGGGTGGCTCGCCTGCCACTGTGCGAACGGGGCATTGCCGTAGCCGTCGGATGCGGTGCGGGCCAGGGTGGACTTCGGGTCACGGGTGCCGACGACGGTCTCGTGTCCGAGGGCGGTGAGCTTGGCGGCGATGGTCCGGCCGACGACACCGGTGCCGAGAACGGCGTAACGCATGAGGGTTCCTTTCGGAGGGGGCGGACGCGACAACCGGCCCGCTCGATAAAAACTAAACCGAGTGGTTCGGTATTGCAAGTGAACCGTGCCGGTGGAGGTGGCGACGGTGTGGCCACCGGATGCGTTGCCCGTCCGGCAGTAGATGCAAAGGGCATATGCCCTTGTCACTCGAAATGGTGCTGTAGCGGGCAGAGTGCCTGGTGAGGGGTCGTGGCCGGGAACACCCGCCAGGAACGAAGCAATGCCGCCCCTCGAAAGGAAACGCTCGATGGCTCCTTTTTCGGCTCGTCGTGTACGGCGCCTGGCTTGCGTCGGGGTCGCCCTGGCAGCGGCCGTCCTCCCCGTGGCGTCGGCCGCTCCCGCCGGCGCCGTGACCCGGGAGGCACACGTCTCGTACATCCAGAAGGACGGCTGGGGGAACATCAAGTACGACGTGCGCTTCAACGGCACCGTCAGGTCCGACGGCCCGACCCGGTACGTGATCCAGGGGGAGCTGGACGCCTACTGTCACGACAGCACGATCACCGGCCAGTCCGTCACGCTGGGCTACGGGGCCTCGAAGAGCGGCTGGCAGTACAAGAGCTACTGGTGCACCGACACGCCGGTCAAGATCAACATTGAGGGCAACCGGTCCTCCGGCGACACCGTCGATCTGATCGTGGGCGCTACCAGCGGTGTGTTCAACACCTATAACTACGGCAGCAAGCAAACCTTCGACGTCGGAATCGACTGACGCCGGCGCGGCAGCCTTCGTGGCCTTCCGGCCCGGAAGCCGATGTCGTGTCGAGGGCGCATGGCGCACCACGAGATGCCCGTCACGAGAATCCGGCATCGCCTGACAGGGCATCAGCGACGGCTGCCGCGCCATCGGCGCAGAGGCCGCCCCGCCGTGATCAGTCGACCTGGTGGTGGATCAGGTCCGGCAGTATCGCGGAACTCACCGGAGCCGTCAGTCGGAACTCGATGAGCCGCACCGGACAGCCCTTGGCGACCAGTTGCGCGAGAGCGGTCAGTCGATGGTTGCCGTCGAGTACGAGGGAACGGTCCGGACCCAGGGCGTAAGTGGCGAGGGTCAGCGAGACGCCCGGGCCGTCGAGCCGGGTCGCGTACTGGTCCCGTAGCGCCTCTATCCTCGACCGGCGCTCGCCACGGAGGACGGACAGGTCCGTCACGAGCTCCGTGTGCCGGATGGGCACGGCGTCCTCGTGGTCGTATGCGACCTCACCGGAACCGGATGCGTCGCGATACCAGGGGGCGTGATAACCCTCCAGGTCGGACAGCCGGTAGGGCGTGAGTTCGGTGGAGATCATGGACAGCCGGACGGTTCCGTCATCCCGTCGGGCCATTTCCGACAACACTGTCCAGTCGAGGCTGGTGCGGATGCGGTCCGCTCCCTCGGTGAAATGGGCCTTGAACACCTCGAAAGGCACGGGAGCAGTCCCGATCCGCACCAGCTCCCGCGTCGTCGTGTCGATTCCGTCCGCCCAGTGAGCAGCCACGATCCTCGATCTCCTCGCATGGAACGCGGCGGTCTCCCGCAGTGTCCCGACCACCGAGGCGAAATCGGACCAGTCGTCGCGCGTCCACTGCGCATGGGAACGGAGTGAGGAGCCGAGTCTGTCAGTGATCGTCTCCAGCACCCGCGATACCGTCCGCAGATACTCCTCCTGCATCGGTCGCCGGGCGAGAGGCACCAATGACAGCCCGGCCCTGCAGTCGTACAACGCCCTGCGGGTCAACTCCGGCGCGCTGTCTTCTCGCAACCGCGACACCGAGAACGTCAGGTAGGCGACCTTCTCCGTCAGCTCGAGATCGGCGAGTGCCTCTTGGATGTTTCCCTGACGCCGGGCGAGCAGCATGCCCACGACCATCGTGGTGACGGCACCCAGACCGAAGCTGGATGCCCAGTCCGACCAGCTCCAGGGCTCGCCGCGCCACCACAGGAACAGATCCATGGCCCCGGCGGCGACGGGGAGTACCGCCAGAGGCCAGTAGTCCGTCCATAACGACCGCGCTCTCGGCATCCTCGTCCCTCCTCGGGCCGCGGGGCCGCGGCCTCACACGAGGAAGACAGGTTGCGACGAATGTTGGTTGCACCACCGTCGCTCCTGCCCGTGCTCCGGGGTCATCGACCACCGGGATCGACGGCCTCGACGACTCGGAAACGTTCCGCGACGACGAGCGTGTCGTCGTCGATGACCGGAGTGCGTCCGAGGTACTCGCTCACGCCGTCACCGCGGAAGAACTCCTCGTGGGCCGCCCGCCACTCGGCGACATCGGCGTACCCGCGTCCCTCGGCTCGCGCGAAGTCGTCGTCGATCTCCTTCATGGGAACGACACGGACGTCGACGAGCTCGATCGTGACGGCCGGACGGCCTGCGGAATCAAGCACCGAGAACCGCTGGCCGGCTACCGGAACCGCCTCCCCTCGTGCTCGTGGATCTCCAGAAGCCCCGTGAGGGCGGTCTTCCGTCCGCTCAGGATCGCCTCCACACCCCGGTCACGCTCCGGACCCGGGAACGCGAGTTGCAGCGTCGGAAGGTCGTCATGTCCCATCGAGTGAGCGTATGAAGGCCGACCGGGCAGATCAAGGGGGAGTGCACCGCTGGGTGCCGGCATCGGGAATCCGCCCGGGGTCTCCAGACTTTGTCGGTGGCCGGCCGAACGCCACTCTGAGCCGGCCGCTCCTACGAGGGGACGAACGACGGCCCTGACCGGGAGTGTCGTGAGTGGCCTACAGGAGACGAGCCGGGTTGTGCCTGTGACGCATGGTCAGGGAGTGCTCTGCCTTCTGCGCTGGCACGGTGAGCGACCCTTCGGGCTGACCGCGCTGGGCGTCTGCCCGGACCGGCTGAGGGAAGCGGAGGCGAAGACCACGACGGCCCTGGCCGGGCCGGCCCTTCCCACCTCCTGGCAGAGCGCGGAACCGGCACTGCGGCGGCGACTCGTCGACTCCTGCCGGCTGATTCCTACGGCGGGCCTGTGGCACGTCACGGACGAGCGCCCGGCTGTCGACGGAGAACGCGCCCGGCGCGACTGCCTGCGCGCGCTGTCCGCCGAGTGGCCGGGCGCGTCTCCCCTCTCCGCGGAGGAGGCCGACCGTCTGCCGGGGCTGACCGCCCTCGGCCGGCTGACCGCACTGGTCTGCAGGATGCCGCCGGAGGTATGGCCGGATGCCGAGGAGGACCTCCTCGGCATCTACGACACCTACACGGTGGGGACGCTGCCCGACGACCCGTGCTGACCGTGGTCGGTGTCGTGGGATCGACCCTCCCAGTCCGCTCGCGACGCCGGCCGCCGGTGTCCGACCGCCCTGCCCGCATCTCGGGCGGGGCGGTCGGCGTGAGCCACTCCGTCGCGTTCGCGTACCGGCGCAGCCGGCACGGCGGCCTGGTTACAGGGCGCGCTGCAGACGGTCCGCCATCAGCTTGACGAAGCGCGCCGGGTCCTTCGGCTGGCCGCCTTCGGCGAGCACGGCCAGGCCGTGCAGGAGCTCGGCGGTCTCAGCGAGCGTCGCGTGGTCCGTGCGCTCCGCGTGGGCCTGGTTGAGGTCCTTCACCAGCTGGTGGTCGGGGTTGAGTTCCAGGATGCGCTTGGTGCGGGGCACCTCTTGGCCCATCGCCCGGTACATGTTCTCCAGGGCAGGGGTCAGGTCGTCGGCATCGGAGACCACGCAGGCCGGGGAGACGGTCAGGCGAGAAGACAGGCGCACCTCCTTGACCTCCTCGCCCAGCTGCTTCGTCATCCAGTCGAGGAGCCCGGCGTACTCCTCACTCCGCTTCTGCTTCTGCTCGTTCTCGGACGCGTCGGCGTCCTCGGTGTCGAGGTCGATACGGCCCTTCGCGACGGACCGCAGTTTCCTTCCCTCGTACGTGCCGACGGCGTCGGCCCAGACCTCGTCGACGGGATCGGTCAGCAGCAGCACCTCGATCCCGCGATCCCGGAACGCCTCCATGTGAGGGGAGTTCTCGATGCTCTGCCGGGACTCGCCGGTCAGGTAGTAGATGTCGTCCTGCCCGTCCTTCATTCGCTCCAGGTACGCCTTGAGCGTGGTCTGCTCGGTGTCGTGGTGCGTGCTCGCGAACGAGGCCACGGCGAGAAGGGCGTCGCGGTTGTCCGAGTCGGTGACCAGTCCCTCCTTGAGTACGGTGCCGAACTCCCGCCAGAACGTCGCGTACTGCTCCGCGTCCTTGGTCATCATGTCCTTGACCGTGGAGATGACCTTCTTCGTCAGGCGGCGGCGCATCATGTCGATGTGACGGTCCTGCTGGAGGATCTCGCGGGAGACGTTGAGCGAGAGATCCGCCGCGTCGACGACTCCCTTGACGAAGCGGAGGTAGGGCGGCAGCAGCGCCTCGCAGTCCTCCATGATGAGCACGCGCCTGACGTAGAGCTGCAGACCCCGCTTGTAGTCCCGGTTGAACAGGTCATAGGGCGCGTGGGCGGGCAGGAACAGCAGCGCCTGGTACTCGAAGGTGCCCTCCGCCTGGAGCCGGATCGTCTCCAGAGGGTCGCGCCAGTCGTGCCCGACGTGCTTGTACAGCTCGTGGTACTCCTCCTCGGACACCTCGTCGCGGGAGCGCGCCCACAGGGCCTTGGTGGAGTTCAGCGTCTCGGGTGCGGACGCCTCGCCGCTCCCTCCTCCGAGCTCTCGCCGTCCGAGCCCGGACCTTCGGACGCCATACGGATGGGCCAGGTGATGAAGTCCGAGTACCGCTTGATGATCTCCCGGATCTTGAACGGGAGGTGTAGTCGTGCAGTTGGTTGTCCGGGTCGGCCGGCTTGAGGTGGAGGGTGACTGAGGTGCCCTGCGGCGCGTCGGCGACCGTCTCCAGCGTGTAGGTTCCCTCACCGCGTGACGTCCAGCGGGTGCCCTCGCTCTCCCCGGCGCGCCGCGTCACGAGGGTCACCGCGTCCGCCACCATGAAGCCGGAGTAGAAGCCGACGCCGAACTGGCCGATGAGGCCTTCCTCGGCCCCCTCCTTGGCCTCCCGCAGTTCCTGCAGGAACTGGGCGGTGCCCGAGTGCGCGATCGTGCCGATGAGCTGTCCCACCTCGTCGTAGGACATCCCGATGCCGTTGTCGCGCACGGTCAGGGTGCGGGCGTCCTTGTCGATGTCGAGCTCGATGTGCAGGTCGGAGACATCGGCGTCGAGGGAGTCGTGCCGCAACTTCTCGAGGCGCAGCTTGTCCAGCGCGTCGGAGGCGTTGGAGACGAGCTCGCGGAGGAAGACGTCCTTGTTCGAGTAGACGGAGTGAATCATCAGCTGCAGCAGCTGACGGGCTTCCACCTGGAACTCAAAGGTTTCGGTTGCCATGTGCGCGTATACCTCACGGGTCCTGTAGTCGGACAACTTGCTGGGTGACTGAAAAAGCGTCGGACGTGGAGCTCTGGTTCACCGCGGTGCGGGCGTGCGTGATTCGTGGTGTGGCGGGCCGCCGGCGGCCGCACTCCCCGCCAGGGTCTCGGCAACCCCGTGGGCCGCCTCCCCTGAGCACCGCCCGCGGGCCGCCGTCGCCCCGTCGACGGGCGCCGCGGCTGCCCTCGGCTAGCCGGGGTTGGTGGCGGACGTCGGGAGCGCGTCGAGCTGGGCGGCGAGGTCGGGGTGGTCCGCCAGATGGGGGCGGGCTGCGTTCAGCGGACGGATGAGGGCGGCGGGATCGTCCTGGGCGAGGGCCGCGTCGAGTTCCGTCACCGGACGGCGGGCGGCGGCGGGCAGGTCGGTGAGGGCGGTGATCTGGGCGGCCACGCGGCGCAGACCGGCGGCGTTGTTCCGGGCCCAGGCGCTGGTGCTGCGCTGTGCGGCGCGGTGTTCGCGGGTGGCCTGGACGCGCTGTTCGCCGGTGGTTCCGGCGGGACCCGGCCGGTTGCGCAGGTAGCGGCGTTCGGCGGCCTGGCGGCTGGCGACCCCTAGGGGCAGTGCGAGGTCGGCCCAGCTGGCACCCGCGTCGCGAGCCGTCTCGATCAGATGGGTCTCCCACCCGGCGAGCTGCTCACGGACGTGGCGCAGCAGCAGCAAGGAGGCCAGCGCCCGCTCCGGTCCGACACCGGCCGCGACGGCGGAAGCAGCGGGGGAATGCCGCTGGGCGCTCCGCAGCGCGTCGTCCATGGCTTCCAGGGCTGCCGCGGCAGCGAGGAACGACGCCGGGCCCTGGGCGTCGCTGGAGGCCGAGGCCGGTCGGTCAGGTCGATCCGCTGTCGTCATGGCGCCCTCCTCAAGTCGTCATCGCCTGGATGACTGCCGCACCTGTCATCCATCCGGTGACAAGCTACATCGGTTTCGCGAGGCGTACCGGCAGCTTCTGCCCCTACCTGCCGGAGGTGTCTTCCCGACGCAGATGCGCAACCCTTCCTTCGCGAACTCGACTGGCCGGCGCGGCAACTGACCGACCATGAGCGTGATCGGTCGCAAGCCACCGTGCCCTCCGCACGCCTCCGACGGCCGCTGGGGGAGCGGAGGACCGGCTCGGGCAGGATGGGCTGCCATGACGGGTGGGAGAGACGGGCTCGTAGAGCTGCTGGAGCGTGCCGGACTGGAAGTCGTGGGGGAGCAGCGGACCGAGGAGGTGCTGCCGCCCCGGGCCGCGTGGCGCCCGGTCGTCTCGGGCGAAGCCAAGCCGACTGCGACGGTACGGGGAGAATCACCCGACCGGATCTCCGAGTTGAACGACGAGTGGCTTCGGATCGCGGTCAGCAACGGGGTGGTCGGCGGGGACGGCATCTTCCTCATTGACGTCGCCGGTGACTAGACGGGTTGTGCACCCCGGCGATGGACGAGGGTGAAGCTCACCGACCGGTGGGACCTCGCCGGAGTCCTCGGCGAACGACCCGGGCGTCCGGACTTCGTGACGCTCTCGACGGACGGGAGCGCCCTGCTCGGGGTGACCGCCGAGGAGGACGAGGTCCGGCTCGTCGCACTGGACCGCATCCCGGAGCGCCAAGAGGCGGCGGCGCAGGACGCCGCCCGAGAGACCCCTGAGGAAAGGGCGGTTGCCTGGGCCACGCTGCTTCGGGGACCGGCGCCGTCGGCAAGGCTGCGCGAGCTGTGGGCGCACGGACTGGTCCGCAACCCGGCCGTGCCCGAGGCCCTGTGCGCCGGGCTGCTGGGCCTGTCCCACCTGCTCCTGTGGCGCCCCTCCCGGCGGAGGTGGTCGAGGCGGCCATGGCCCACCCCGACTGGAAGGTGCGGCAGTTGCTGGCCGAGGCTCAGCCGAACATCACGTCCGAGCAGTGGTCCCGCCTGATCCTGGGCGAGCGGAACGAGCGGTACCGGTGGATCCTCACCCTGCTCGCGGCCGACCGGCGCGAGCAGCTCACCGAGGCCGCCTGCGCACAGCTCGCCGCGGACTCCTCCGCACGGGTCCGTGAAGAGACCGTCCGCCTGCACGGCCTGCCCGCAGAACTGCTCATCGCCCTTGCCGGTGACGCCGATCCGTCCGTACGCGCCTCGGCCTGCCGAGCAGCCTGGCCCCATCTGGAAGGCCCGGCCCGGACGGCACTGCTCGACGACCCGGACGGCCGGGTCCGTGTCCGGGCCCTGCTCCGGTACCACCAGGACCACCCGATGCCTCGCTCGGTCCTCGACTCCGGGGACCTCGGGAACGAGGCCAACGACGCTCTGCGCGACTGCCACTTGGAGCGCGCCCTCGCGCGACACCTGGCCGAGCACGGCGATGCCGCACAACGCCGTCTCCTCGCGGCCAACCCCCACCTGGACCCGGATCTGGTGCTCCGCCTCGCCCAGGACCCGGAGGAATCCGTGCGCTTCGAGGTGTCCAAGCGCCCTGACCTCACCGAGGAACAGCGGGCAGGCATCGACTTCGACTTCGACCCCGGCGCGCACTGTCGCCCGCTCGACTGGGTCAGGGCACTGCACGACGATCCCGACGCCATGCGCCGCCTCGCCGCTTCCTCCCACCCCCTCGTGCGCAGAAGCGTCGCCCGGGCCAGACGCCTTCCACCCGACGTCGTGGCACGCCTGTCCCGCGACGAGGACCGTGTCGTCCAGCTCTTCCTCGCCGAATCCTGCGACGACGCGCCCGCCGAGATGCTGCTGCGGGTGTGGCAGTGGTGGACCGGCAGCCTCAGTACCCCCGATCGCCCCACGGACATCCGAACTTCCCCCGCCGAGACCTGCTCCGCCACGCCGAGGACCCGAACCCGAGGATGCGTCGACTGGCCCTGGACGATTCGGAATCGACAGACGAACTCGTCGAACGGTTCACCCGGGACGGCGACGAGGAAGTACGGTACCGGGCGGCCACCGACCGGCGGCTGACACCCGCGTCGGCCGTGCGGCTGCTCGACGACCCGCGCGAGCGCGTGCGCCGTGCGGCTGCCGGACACCCCCGGCTGCCCGCCCGGGTGGTGGTCCGGCTGCTGCACGATCCCGACACCGCGGAAACCGCCGCCCAGCACCCCTCGCTGCCCGTCCCGGTCATGGAGCAGATGCTCCAGCGCATCAAGCCAGTCGTGGAGGCCACCCCGGGGCCATGAGCGGGCACGCTCGCGACGCGGTGCCGGCGCCGGAGTCAGCCGACTGCCGGTGCGTCCCCCCTTGCAGTGACGGGCCCGCGTGGCGCTGCCCGCGCTTGCCCGCGCTGCAGCACAGTGGGCCGGTGTCTCCTCGCGCTGTGATCCTTCTCCTCCTGGTGCTGCTCGGTGTCACGGGCTGTGCAACCGTGACTCCCGGCTCCCCGTCGGCCGACGGCCGCCCCCTGGACGTACGGGCACCGCTCGGATCGGACGGACCGACCGCTCCGACGCCCGTGGCACAGCCCCAGGCGTCCTCCGCACTGGTACGAACGGGAGCCCACCGGACACGGCACACGCCCAAGGCCAGGCAGACGCACCGGCACCGTTCGCGAGTTGCTGTGGCTCCCACCCAACAGCCACACCGAGCGCCTGTACGGACGCGTTCGGTGCCGCGCGGCCACCCCGCCCCGGGCGGCGGCCGCACCCGCGGGCGCGAGCCCGGCACCGTGACGTGCAGGCGCCACCGAGACCCTCTTGGCCTCGGACTCAGCCGTATCCCCGACAGATGCGGCAGCTGTGCCACAGCGCGGACGGGGTGGCCGCCCCCGACATCGCGGGCCTGTGCCATCAGGCCTGGGGCTAGGGTGCGTTCGGCGAGTTCCCCACAAGTTCCTGAGCTGAGCAGCGGGGACGCGATCGCCACGACGGTCGGCCCGCCACCGTCCCTCCCGCCCGGCCCGGTCTCCAGCCAAATCCTTGATGGCTGCGGGCACCGGATCAGCCGGATTCCTCAGGAGGTCTCCCGTCTGATGTCGGCGGCCGGAAACGGGGTCAGCTTGCTCTCGTCGAGGAACCGGCGATGGAATTCGCTCAGGACCGAGGCAGCTCGGGCATGCCGGTCCACGATCGCGGCGATGTCGCGAGGGATGTCGCCGGGCCGGTTGCCGGCGATCCACTCGCGCAGGAACGCCTCGTGTTCCATACCGTCGCGCATGCCATCGGGCAGGTGGTGGTGGAGCAGATGGTTCATCGTGTGGCAGCGGTCGTACACGAGGTGGTCGGAGAGGAACTCCGCCTCCGCCGCCGACAGTTCGAAGCCGGAGCTCAGGGCGAGCCCGAAGTCCGCGAAGTAGATCAGCCGGCCGTCGGTCAGGACGTTGGCGAAGTGCGCATCGAAGTGGACGAGTCCGCGCGAGCTCATGAAGTCGCTCCCACGCGTCAGGGCCTTCTCCACCTGCGAATACGCCGAGCCCGCGCCGGAATCCAGCGCGGCGGTCCGGTGCTCGTGCAGCCAGTCGGCGAGTGTCCGCGGGATGTGTTCCAGGAAGAGCACCAGGCTGAACGAGGAACGGCCGATGGCCTCCAGGCGCTCGGCCACGGCCGGTGACCCCTCCCAGTGCGTGACGGCCCCATCGATGCCTCCGAACGCGTCGGCGAACCCCTCGGGCGGGGAGTCGGGCAGGATGCGCCAGTGGTACATCAGCGGGAAGCCCTCGTACTCGTTCCCGAGGACCCAGTTGGTGGTCATGACGTGCACGGCCAGTTCCCGCCAGGCCCCGAACCCGGCCGAGCCCACCCCGTACTGGTAGAACATCGGCAGTCCGAAGAGGTTCGCGGTCGACCGCAAGTTCTCCGGATGCAACTCCGTGTCCGTGAGGGGTACCCGCTTGACGAACACCCGGGTGCCGTCGACATCCAACTCCGCCGACCTGCCGCCGATGCCGGACCCAAGTGGTTCGGCGGCGGCCACGGCCTCACCGAGCTGGCGATCGCTCAGCAGGGACAGACGCGTGGCCACGATCCCGTACGCGGCGAGCCGGGCACACTGCGGGTCCGGATGACGCACAGACGGCCACTCCGTGCCCTGGAACAGGTCCTCAGTGATCTCACGCACCCGAATGACCTTATCCGTCACCCGAAAACCGCTGGGCCGTCCGCCCTCGTTCGGGCATGATCAACTCGTGGAACCGTACCTGGAGACCGAGCGTCTGGCCCTGCGCCACTTCACCGCCGCCGACGCGGACCTGCTGATCGAGCTGGACAGCGACCCGGCGGTCATGCGCTACCTGAGCGGCGGCAACCCGACCGCGCCGGAACTCATCCGGGATCGCTACCTGCCCAACATCCTCGCCGGCTACGAGAAATGGGGCGGCGACCTCGGACTGTTCGCCGCGCACGAGAAGGACGGCGGCGCGTTCGTCGGCTGGTTCATCCTGCGTCCCGCGCCGGAGGGCCCGCTGGACGAAGTGGAACTCGGCTACCGGCTGCGGCAGGCGGCCTGGGGCAAGGGTTATGCCACCGAGGGCTCGCGGGCCTTGCTGGGCAAGGCGTTCACGGAGCTCGGAGTGCGCATGGTCTGGGCCGAGACGATGTCCGTGAACCAGGGCTCGCGCAACATCATGGAGAAGCTCGAAATGACGTTGGCGTGCACCATCCCCGTGCCCGCCGACATGGCGACGGTCGAGGGCTCCGAGCATGGAGGCGTGCGCTACGAGATCACCAAGGAGCAGTGGGAGCGGCAGTAGCCCGCGGGGCAGCGGCGTCGGCACTTGTCCGGCGGCCCGGCGAGGTGGCGACCGCCCGCGGGCCGGAGCGGGCGCCGCCGCCGGATCCCGCCCGCCGTCAGTGGGCCTTGTGCTCCGCGGGCAGGTCGACGCCTTGGGCCGCTGTCCAGGACGCGAGCAGCCCCAGTCCCTCTGCGGAGGACGAGCCCGGTTCGGCGGTGCAGATGGTGAGGGTGAGGCCGGGCTCGGCGGCCATCTCCAGCCCGTCGTAGGCGCGGGTGGGGTCCCCACGGTTCTGTTGCCGGCCGGGCAACGGATACGCACAGGCGGTCAGAGGGAACCCTTCGTGGGTGTGGTGATGCGGGTGATCGCGTCGAGGGTAAGAGCTCGGTCGTGGGGCCGACGGGAGAGCGCCCGGTGCAGGGTCAGGCCCTCGATGAGCGCGTCGAGCTGGCGGGCGGTGTCCGCGTCGAAGTGTTTCTCCAGATGGATGCGGCTGCGGCGCATCCACTCGTGCGTGAGCTCCCGGTACGCGGGGTGGCGGGCGGCGAGCGTGTACAGCTCCTGCGTCAGGACCAGGTCGCGCGCGTCGCCCTCGGACAGCGCATGGACGAGATCGGCCACCGCCTGCCGAGCCTGGCCGGGGTCGGCGGGATCGGAGAGATGGTCGTCGAAGACGGCGACGATGTGGTCGGTGAACCGGCCGAAGGCCTCACGCAGCACCTCGTCCATGCCGTCGAAGTGGTAGGTCATCGACCCCAGAGGGACGCCGGCGCGAGCTGCCACCCTGCGATGGGAGACGCGCGCGATGCCCTCCTCGGCGATCAGGTCGAGAGCGGCGTCGAGGATGCGTGCGCGACGCTCGGGGTCCGTGTGTCCGGTGGCCATGACGTCGGGCTCACAGACTCCGTACCACGCGGGCGGGGTTGCCCACGGCGACGACACTCGCGGGCACGTCCTTGGTGACCACGGCGCCGGCGCCGATGACGGAGTTGTCTCCGATGGTGACTCCGGGCAGGACGATGGCGCCGCCGCCGATCCACACGTTGTCGCCGATGGTGATCGGACGGGCGGCCTCCAGCTTGTCCCGCCGCGGCTGGGGCTCCAACGGATGTGTCGGGGTGAGCAGTTGGACGTTGGGCCCGATCTGACAGTCCTCGCCGATCGTGATGTCCGCGACGTCCAGCGCTGTGAGGTTGTAGTTGACGAAGGTGCGGGCCCCCACGGTGATGTTGCTGCCGTAGTCGACGTACAGGGGCGGCCGCAGATGGGCCTGCTCACCGAGGAATCCGAGCAGTTCACGCAGCACAGGCCGCGCGGCGTCGGAGTCCTCGGCGTAGGCGGCCTGGTAGCGGGCGGCCAACCGGACGGCTCGCTGCTGACGGCGGCTGATCTCGGGGTCGTCGGCGATGTAGAGATCACCCGCTTGCATGCGCTCCAGGTTCGTGCGGGGGTCCTGGGCGAAGTGGTCCGTCTGCATGTACGCCACCCTAGCCCGAGAGCGTACGAACGTACACTCGCGCTGTCGTCAGGGGGTCCCGTTCCGGCGCGGAGCCGCGACACGTGCACGGCGTGTGACCTCCGGCGTGGTCCGAACGTGGCCGAAACCGTTGACTCGGCGGACGCCTCAGCAAGCCCTGGTCGTTCGTTTCGTGTCGAATGCCTGGGCGACGGCGAGACTGTCCTCGTAGACGTGGTGCCGCGTGACAAGGCCGTCTTCCACGGTGAGGTGCAGAGCAAATCGCGCGCAGTAGGCGCGCCCGGTGGAGCGGGCCGTCTGACGGATCTCGCCGATCACGACCGCGTCGCGGCCGTCGACGAGGATGCGCTCGATCTCGGTCGATGCCTGCTCGGGCACATGGTGCTCGGCGAGCTCGCGGTAGTGGGCGGCGGCATCGGCACGGGTGGACCGGTGCCGGATCCATGGAGTGGCGGCCCGGCCGTGCTCGGCCTCCGGCCAGTCCAGCTTCCAGTCGCCCTGCTCGGCGTACATCTCGGCGATGCTTTCGGGGTCACCCCCGCCGATCCGGCGCAGCAGCTCGTCCACGACGGCACGAGTGGTCGCAGACGCGGCCATGGGCATGACTCATCACTCCGATCCGGCCTCCGCGTCCGCCTGACGCGGCGAGACCGGCATTCTCGCCAGCGCCGACGGAACGGCGCCATTACCTCCGAGGTAACGGATGCGGTCGTCCGCCCGTGCGTCCCGCGTACGTCCTCGCGCGTCGTGCCACCGGGCTCGCACCCACCACCCGCTTCCGGCGTGAGCGATGAGTTCGGGCGACGGATCAGGTCCGCACCGGCATGACTCGAATCATCGCCGACATCTCGGTCTCTCTCGACGGCTTCGTCACCGGGCCCGATCCCGGCCCGGACAACGGTCTCGGCACCGGTGGCGAGGCCCTGCACACGTGGGCGTTCTCCGACGATCCCGACGACCGGCGGATCCTGCGCGACGGGACCGCCCGCTCGGGCGCCGTCGTCCTCGGCCGCCACCTCTTCGACATCGTCGACGGCCCGAAAGGCTGGGCCGGCCGGCAGGCGGCACGCACGTCGGTGGCTGACAGGACTCGCACGCTCGGATCTACGGTTGACCTCAACCAAGCTTGAGCTCTTAGGTTTTCTGCAGAGCCGCGGGAACGACCGGCGGTGCCTATCGAGGGAGTTCGCCGTGACCGGAGACTCGACCCAGACCGAGATCCCCAGCCGCTACCGCTATGCCGTGATCCCGCACATCATGGTCGACGACGCCGCAGCGGCGATCGATTTCTACCAGCGGGCCTTCGGCGCCCGTGAGGACATCAGGATCGACGCTCCGGGCGGCGGGATTCTGCACGCCGAGATCACCATTGGACGGTCGACCCTGATGCTGGGCGACGCCGGCACGGGCGAGGCGGAGGCCGCCGCCTTCGCCTCGCCGGCCTCCCTCGGCGGAGGCACGTCCGTCGCACTGCACGTATTCGTGCCCGACGTCGACCGCCTGGCGGAGCGCGCGGAAGCCGCCGGCGCCGAGATCATCCAGCCGCCCAAGGACATGTTCCACGGTGACCGCACCGCCATCCTCAAGGACCCTTGCGGTCACATGTGGGTGTTCCTGACCCACGTGGCTGACCTGTCCCAGGAGGAACTGCAGCGCCGCTTGGCCGCCGCCGGGTGATCGAAAGCGGGGGATGAACGGGTGAATTCCGCCTGCGAGGCCCTGCTGAAGGTTGCTCCGAAGTTCAGACCGCGCTGCTGCCTTCGGAGGCCTCTGCGTTCAGCTCGTCGAAGAACCGATCGATGACGTCACTGTCGTTGGCGAATTCGCTCAGGGACTCACCGACGATTCGGCCGGCAAGCTCCACGGCGAGATACGTGACGCTGTCGTTCAAAGCGGATGCGGCCAGGGTTCGGTCCACCTCCAGCCGAGAATGCGCGTCCGCCACCAGAGCGGCCTTCTGCTGCTGCCCCTCTTCTCGAGCGGCGGCGATGATCTCGGCACCCTCCTCACGAGCCCTCTGGCGAGCAGTGGCAAGCTCTCGGTGGGCCTTGGCGAGTTGCGCCTTGTACTCGGTATGGATGCCGTCGGCTTCAAGCCGGGTGGCCGCGGCGCGGTCCCTGGTACCGACGATGGCGTCCTCACGGTCCACGAGGACGCGCCGGATGCGTGGAAGAAGCATCCCTGCAAACACGCCAAAGACGATGCCGAAGCAGACAAAGGCAAGGATGAGTTGGTCAACGCGAGGCTCAAGGGGTCCCAGGTTCACTACTGAAGCGTACAAGACCACTGACCTCAAAAGGGCGAGGGGTGCCACAAATGGTGTGCTGAGAAGTCGAGTTGTAGCCATTTCCGATCGTGGATCTTGAACTGGTCAGTGATCACGTGTCGTGGTGCCAGGAGATCCCAAAGACGCCGCGACGGAAGATCCCGTGGCGGTGTTGCCGGAGGCGGAGAACGGACGCGTGTGGGACCGCTTCCACGCGATATTCGACTTCCGGTGGAGTGCCGGTTCCTCGGATTGGCGGGCCATAAAGGAGTCCTCCGCATCGGCGAACTGGAGGACCGGTGGTTCAGCCAGGGCGCGCCGCCCGGCGGCAGGAGCCGCTCCCGTCAGCACGGCCGGCGGTAGGGCACTTTGCCGAGGTAGTGGCGCCATTGCTCGCGGGTGAGAGGTTGGCCCGCGTACGTGCACGCATGGGTGAGGAGCTGGTCGAAGTCGGCCGGCAGCGCGTGGGCGGTCCCGTCGAACACACCGGTGACCACCTGCTCGCCGTCCGGGGTGAACCTGAGTCCCAGCACCGCAGTGGTGAATCCCGTGAGGACGGCCTCCCGTCGGACCCGTCCCGGTGGAGACACTCGCCAGAACCGGGCGGTGCGGTCGTCACTCCCCGCCGTCAGCAGGCGGCCGTCGGGGCTGAACCCGACGCTGCCGACCACGTCGGTGGGCCCGTCCAGCGCGGTGAGCAGCACCGGGCGGTGTACCCCCGCCACGCGCCACAGTTTCACCGGTCGGTCCCCGCCGCCGGACGTGGCGAGGACACCGGTGCGCGGGTTGAAGGCGACGGAGAGAGCGGTCACGCTGTGCGCCCGCCAGTCGGCGCGCTCCACGGGGTGGGCGGGAGATGTGGTGTCCCAGAGGATGACGCGCTCGTCACCGCCTCCCGCGCTCGCCAGCAGTCGTCCGTCCGCGCTGAAGGCCACGGACCGGACTTCGTCGTGATGGCCGCGCAGACTGACGCCGCGAACGGGTCGGCTGACGGACCGGGTGTTCCAGAGCACCACGTCGCCGTCACTGCCGGCGCTGACGAGGGTGTCTCCGGAAGGGCTGAAGGCCAGTGCGCGCACCGTCCTCGTGTGCGTCTCGAGGGTGGCGAGCCGGTGCGGCCTGTGGGGGTCGGCGATGTCCCACAGGTTCAGGGCTCCGTCGGCCCCCGCGCTGGCCAGTACGGGGCGGCGCGGGTGCATGGCGACCGCGTAGACGGCGTCCTTGTGGCCGGTGAGCACGGCTGTCCGGTGCGGGTGGCGTGGGGCGCGCAAGTCCCACAGGCGCACCGTGCGGTCCCGACTCGCCGTCGCCAGGAGGCTGCCGTTCGGGCTGACGTCCATGGCGTACATCTCGGCCCGGTGCGCGGTCCACGTGGACATCAGCGTGCTGAGGAGCGCGTCGCGGCTGTGCCGGCTGGGCCGCAGCCGGTGGGCGGCCAGGGCGATCTGGGTGGCGAGGCCCGGTGACCGGTGCGACAGCGCGGTGGCCGCCGTGCTCGCGTTGTGTGCGACTGCCTCGTCGCGCTGGGCCGTGACCTCGCGGTCGGCGTGCACGGCGAGGACGGAGGTGGCCAGGGAGATGACGAGCAGCACCGCCGACGCGGCGATCAGCAGACGGCGTCGGCGCCTGCGCCGGGCCGCAGCGGCCCGGTCCGCGCTCTCCGCTGCCAGACTCGCAGCGAGGAACTCCCTCTCGCGCGCGGTGAGGCCCGCGTCCTCGGCCCGGGCCAGCGGGCGAACCGCTTCCAGTCGAGTGCCTCGCAGCAGGGCCCCCGGATCCCGTTCCAGATGCGCCCAGGTCGCGGCCGCTTCCGTCAGCTGCCGCCGGGTGCGCAGCAGCTCGCGGTCCTCCGCCAGCCATCCACGGAGTCGTGGCCACCAGCGGATGAGTGCCTCATGCGTCAGATCCAGGTGCTCGCCGTCCAGGGTGATCAGCCGTTCGGCGGCTGCCCGATCGACGACGGCCGTGGTGTCCGGATCGGAGGACAACTCGCCGCGTCCGATGCGGCGCTTGCTGTACTCGAAGCCCTCTCCGACGGCGACGAGCCGCAGGAAGAGGTGCCGGGCCGCTTCCTTCTGCCGGGCGCTGAGCGCCTGGTGGAAGCGTTCGGCGGTGCGCGTCAGGGCATGCTCGATGGATCCCGCACTTCGGCAGGCCTCCATCGTCAGCAGTGTGCCCCGGCGGTGCCTCCACGTCTCCCGGAGCGCGTGGGAGAGCAGCGGGAGCATTCCTGCGCTGTCCTGGGCCTGGGCGATCAGGTAGGCCAGCAATCGCCCTTCGACTCGGCTTCCGACCGCCTCCGCGGGACGGCAGATGGCACGGTGCAGTTCCTCGGAGTCCATGGGACCGAGCGTCACCATCGCCGCGTCCAGCGCTCTGGCGAGGTCGACGTGGGCGATGCAGTGGGCGTAGAAGTCCGCCCGGACTCCCAGCACGATGCGGCACACGCTGTTCTCGGCCCGGGCGGCCAGGAGGAGGGCGTCGATGAAGCGGTCGCGTTCCTCGCGGCGGGAGCAGAGCGTGAAGACCTCCTCGAACTGGTCGACGACGAGGATCACTTCGTCCCGTCCGGGCGTCTCGGCGGCGATCTGGCGGAGCAGGAGGTGCAGGTTCCCGGGGTCCGCCCGCAAGTCCTCCAGCAGCCGGCCCGGCGTGCCGGCGCCATGGCCCGCCAGACGCACCGCCAGTTCCTCCAGCGGCCGGACGCCCGGGGTGAGCGTGAGGACGGTCCGGTCCTCGGCTCGCAAGTACGGTGACAGCCCCGCGTGCAGCACCGATGACTTACCGGCTCCCGAAGCGCCGAAGAGGGCGATGAACCGTTGGTCCGTGAGCCGCCTGCGCAGCTGCTCGACCACGCGTTCGCGCCCGAAGAAGAACCGGCTGTGCCGTGAGCCGAAGGAGGCCAGCCCCGGATAGGGCGAGTCGTCCTGATCCGGTGGCGGAGCGGTCTCGTCCGCCGGGCCCTCCGCGAGAGCGACGGCGGCGGCCGTGGTGTGCCAGAGGGTCTCCCACCGCTCCACGTCGCCGCCGCAGGCACTGACGTACCCCCGGGTCACCTCCAGGGACGGCAGTCTCCGGCCCGCGGCGGCACTCGACAGAGTCGCCACCGAATAGTGCGCCCGTCCGGCGAGGTCGCGGTAGGAGGGCCCGCCCGCCGCCCGGCGAAGTTCCCGCAGTTCCGCGGCGAACCGCACCACCGGGCCGTCGCCCTCGGGAAGCGGTGACTCCTTGCGTGGCATGTTTCCCCCGATCCACCTGTTCCGCGACAAGTGTCGTGGCCGGTGGAGGTCACCGGCGCCGGGGCGACGACTTTCGGCCCGTTCGCCACCGTCCGGCTCGGCGGTGCTCAGCTCCTCGGTCGGCCGGGCGGGGACGTGATGTTCCGAGATTGATTGTTCATCGCTCCCGTCCGGACACCGAACAAAGAACTCGGGCTATCCCTGAGCCGAGACCCCAAGGACGGCCCTGGGGTCCGCGACACCCTCACACAGGAGGCTCGATGCGTTCGGTACTCGTCACGGCGGCGGTGTTCGGCCTGGTCGTAGCAAGCGGCGCGGCGTCCGGCGCCGCGGAGGCGGCTCAGCCGTCCAGCGCGGGCTGGACCTGCGCGAAGGAAGTGTGTCTTCGTGTGGGCAGCCAGGCGCAGCTGAAGGATGCGCGCGGATGCAACCACAAGGTCTGCGTCAGCGTGACCGGCAACGCGTCGGGCTACACGACCCGGGGCAGCTACAGCGGTACGAACCGGTTCTACGGTCACATCAACGTGTGGGGCCCCAACATGAGGGTCAACGGCCAGGACAGCGCCTATCCCGGCGTGGTCGGGTCCGGCAGGGGGACCGGCCAGACCTGCGCCGAGGGATGGGAGCTGTCCGGCGGCACCTACACCTCCGTCGGGCTGCCCTGCAAGGACGTCAGCTGACACCCACGGACGGGCACCGGGGACGAGCTGAAGTGGTGACCGGTGCCCGGCGGAGATCCGCCACCGGGAGACCCGGGGCGTGCCTGACCTCGGCCGGAAACAACCGGTCGCGCTGATCGAGAGCCCGTGCGCCGAACGGCTGACGGCCCGGGAGCGCCGCCCCTGCCGCGGCGCCCTCGGAGGCCGTCAGCCGGCCGCCGGCGCACCCCTCCTCGACTCTTTCCCCGGCCACAGCACGAATGAGGTCCCATGCTCCGCATCCATTTCACCCCCGCGACTTGCAGAGCGTCCGAATTTCGCGCCTACCCCAGCCATTGTGGGAACTCGTCTGTGCGACGTGCCGATACGTCACACAGCAGGGGCCGCTCGAATTCGGTGCATGGCGCCGTTCGGCGCGTGAGCGGTTGGCCGGGGATCCGGTCGCGAACCGTGCCGTGTCCACGCTGCAGACACTCGTTCCGCCGGTCGGGTACATCCCGGACTTCCTCACTCCCGCTGTTCCTGAGGGAGGCCTGAGCGGGGCCCTGGAGGAGGTACGGGCCACCCCACCCGACCGGCTGCGCCACGACCTGGCCAGACTTCGGACGACCACGCCGCTCCCTTCCTGGGTTACAGGGCTCGGCCGGCCGGGAGGACGCGGTCTGCGTTCTCTCACCAAGGTCCTGGAGGTCTCCAGCAGAGCCCTGCTCGAACCGCGCTGGGATCACATCCGGCAGGCCGTCAGCGAGGAGCTCGACACGCGTTCCCGTGTCCTGCTCGACGGTGGCGTGCTCGCCCTGCTGGAGAGTCTGTACCCGTTCGCCCAGTGGCGCCCGCCCGTACTGGAAGTGGACTATCCCGCCCACCGGGACCTCCACTTGGAAGGCCGCGGACTGCTTCTCATCCCCTCCTATTTCTGCTGGCGCAGACCGACGGCCCTCGCCGATCCCGCCCTCGGCCCCGTGCTCGTCTTCCCGGTCACGGCACGGCCGCTCGACGTCAGCCCCGAGAAAGACAACCGACTCGACCGCCTGCTGGGCCGCACCAGGGCGTCCGTTCTCGTCGAGGTCGCCCGCGGACGGCCCCGGAGCACCTCCGAAGTCGCCACAGCCGTCGGCATCGCGCCGGCGAGCGCGAGCTACCAGTTGACCGTCCTGCGCGACGGCGGACTGGTGACAAGCCGCCGAGAGGGACAGCACGTGCGGCACGCGGCGACGCAGCTCGGCCACCGTCTCCTCGAGGGAGATCGAGCAAGGCTGCACTAGGCGATTTCGTTCGGCACACCGCCACTGCTTCAGGCCCACATCCGAAGCCGGTCGCGGACGCTACAGCCAGTGGTCCCACTCCTCCGGCGGTCGTACCGGAACGGCGGCAGTTGGTACCGCCGACCGCCATGGAGCCGAGCGGAGTGGTTGCGTACATTCACCCGGTGACCTACGACATCATGCTCGTGCGGGTGCAGCCGGGCCTGACGCTTCATGAAACGCTCGACCGCCTCAACGCCGGCTTCGACCCCGATGCCGACCCGCCGCCGCTCCGGCTCACCGGCGCGCAACGGAACGAGTGGGCCCGGATCCTCGGACGAGTCTCGCGGGACGTCGGGGCTGTCGAGTCCGAGGAGTACCTGTACAGCCTCACCCTTCAGACCGTTGGTCCGCCCGGTCGCGTGCAGCTCGACTACTGCGGGGACACAGCCCATATCGAGGTCGCCTATCGACACTCGGGTGAGGCAGCGCTGGAAGTGATGCGGCTCGCCTATCGCATCGCTCGCATCGTCGAGGACGAGAGCGGCTTGACCGGCCACGACTTCGAGGTGGGCCAGCCCACCCGAACCGGTGACCCGGTCAAAGCCGCCGCCCGGCTGAGCGGTGTCTCCGACTGGGCACAGCATCACCTGAGCTAGTGGATCACCGCGGACCGGCGTCGAGGAACACGCAGGCCGGCCATGACGCCCGTGAAGGCGAGTGCGTCACGGCGCCTGTTGGGCGGTGAGGACGAACTCCATCGACAGGCAACGGCCGTCGACTCCAAGCCGGCCCTCCGTGTCCGGCCGCGCTCCTGCCCGCGTCGGCCGCCGCGGCCTCGCGCGTCGCCAGGAACGCCCAAGGCCGCACCACAGGCAACTCGGCAGGAGGGGCGGGCGGTCAGGCGGTGGACGCGGTGTGGACGCGTCGCCCGTTGACGTAGGTGAGGTGGACACGGGTGTCGGCGATGGCCTCGGGCGGAACCGCGAAGGGGTCCCGGTCGAGCACGACGAGGTCGGCCCGGTTGCCGGGGCGGAGGCTTCCGGTGTCGTCGAGGTGGTTCACATAGGCGCTGCCCGCCGTGTAGGCGGTGAGCGCGGTGGTGAGATCCAGAGCTTGCCCGGGCAGGAACGGCTTGTCGGAGGCGCCGGGCAGGACGCGGTTGACGGCTACATGGATGCCGGCCAGGGGGTCGGGACTGGAGACGGGCCAGTCACTGCCGGCGGCGAGGGTGGTGCCGGCGCGCAGGAGGTCACCGAAGGGATACTGCCAGGCCGAGCGCTCCGGGCCGAGGAACGGGATGGTGAGATCGTCCATCTGCGGCTCATGGGCGGCCCAGAGGGCCTGGATGTTGGCGGTGGCCCCCAACTGCCGGAAACGGTGGATGTCGTCGGGGTGGACGACCTGGAGGTGGGCCAGGTGGGGGCGGGTGTCACGGGTGCCGTTGGCCGCGCGAGCGGCGGCGACGGCGTCGAGGGCTTCGCGCACCGCGCGGTCGCCCAGAGCGTGGAAGTGGACCTGGAAGTCGGCGGCGTCCAGGGCGGTGACGTACCGCTTGAGGGCTTCGGGATCGACGAAGCTCAGACCGCTGTTGCCGGTGGCGCATCCGCAGCCGTCGAGATAGGGGGCGGTCATGGCCGCGGTGTGGTTCTCCGCGACCCCGTCCTGCATGATCTTGACCGTGGAGCAGCGGAGATTGCCGTGGGTGAGGCGCTGCCGGTTGTGCAGCAGGTCGGGGATCTGTTCTTCGCCGACGGACCTGCGCCACCACAGCGCGCCGGTCACCGAAGCGGTCAGGGTGCGGTCGCGGGCCGCGGTGAGATAGGCGTCGGAGGGGTCGGGGTAGCCGTCCGCCCCGCACAGCAGGGCGTCCTGCCAGGCGGTGATGCCGAGGCCGTGCAGGAGTTCCTGGGCGCGCAGGAGTCCGGCGAGCCGGTCGGCCGCGGTCTTCGGCGGCAGGTGGGCGCCGACCAGGCTCACCGCGCCTTCCTGGAGCATGCCCACGGGGACGCCGGCCGGGTCGCGTTCGATGCGGCCGTCCTGCGGGTCGGGGGTGGCGGCGGTGATGCCGGCGATGTCCAGGGCCCGGGAGTTGACCCATGCGCCGTGGTGGTCCCGGTTGACCAGGTAGACGGGCCGGTCGGGTACCAGGATGTCGAGGAACTGCCGGGTCGGTATACCGCCCTCGAAACTCTCCATGGACCAGCCGCCACCGGTGATCCACTCCCTGTCCGGGTGGGCGTCGGCATAGGCGCGGATGCGGCGGGCGTACTCGTCGGGGTCGGTGGTCCCGGTCAGGTCGCACTCGCCGAGTTCGATGCCGCCCATGACGGCGTGGATGTGGGCGTCCTGGAAGCCGGGCAGCAGCAGGCGGCCGTGCAGGTCGACGACCTCCGTGCGCGTTCCGATGAGGTCCTTGACCTCGTCGTGACCGACAGCGGTGATACGGCCGTCGGCGACGGCCAGGGTGGTGGCCCGGGTGCGGGCCGGGTCCGTGGCCAGGACCGGGCCGTTGGTGAAGACGAGGTCTGCGGCGGGCTGGGACATGAGGTGGGAGCGTCCAATCGCTGGTATGTGTGGCGGAGTTGGCGGGGCGCCGCGGTCAGGGGAGGGACTCGGCCTCGGTCGCCGGGATGGTGGCACCGGGCGTCGTCGCCGGGGCGAAGGCGGGTGCACGGCGGTACCACTTGGCGACCGCCGACACCACGAGGCCGGCCGCGAGGATCACCATGGGGCACAGCAGGTTGAACCAGCCGTTGTCGACGCTGATGGCGAAGGTGTCGCTGAGGGTCGCGTAGTACAGCACGAGGTAGGCGCCGAGGGCGAACAAGAGGGCGGCGCACACGGACGGCACGAGGACGGCCAGGACGGCTTCGCGCGGACTGGTGCGGACGAGACCGCGGAAGCGCAGGGCACAGGCGATGGCGGTGAGCCCGTAGTACAGCGCGACGAGTATGCCGATGGCGTTCACCGCGGCCAGGATCGCCTCGTTGAGCTTGGGAATCACCACGGTCAGGACGGCGACGGCGGCGGAGACGACCGTGACGATCACGGTGCCGGCGGTGGGCCCGCCGTGCCGGGCGCTGATACGTGCCCAGACGGGGCCGAGGGTGCCCTCGCGGCTCATGGCCAGGGTCAGCCGGGCGGTGGGGATGATGCCGGCCTGCAGGGAGGCGACGGCCGAGAACATCAGGGCGATCAGCGGCAAGGTGGCCCAGGGCTCGTCGGCGAGCCGGGAGGCGTAGTAGGTCAGGCCCTGGGCACCGGTGCCGCTCATCTCGGAGGCGGTCATGACGCGTTGGAAGGCGACGGCGCCCAGGAGGAACAGTCCGAGCATGGTGAACAGGGCGATGTAGCTGCCGCGGGCCGCGTCACCGGCCCGCTTCGTCTCCTCGGTGACCGAGAACGCGGCGTCCCAGCCCCAGTAGAAGAAGACCGCCAGGACGAGACCCTGGGCCAGGGCGGAGGGAGAGCCGAAGGCGAACGGGCTGAACCAGGAGAGGGAGAAGGGCTGGTCGCCCGCGATCAGACCCCAGCAACTGAAGACCAGCAGCACGGCGTACTCGAAGACGAGCAGATAGGTCTGCAGACGGGTGGCCTTGTTCACGCCCGTCACGGCGGTCACGGTGACCGCGGCCAGCACGAGCAGGCCGATCAGGGTGCACTGGAGAGTGGAGTTGGCGTCCAGGTGCCGGCCGAGGAGGCTGTCGATGCCGGCCTTGTGGGCGCACTGCACCAGGACGGAGCCGGTCACGGACGTGGTGTAGGCGAGGAAGACGACGCCACCGGCGAGCGGGACCCAGCCGGCGATCATCCCGAGCCATGGGCCCATGCTGCGCCCCACCCATGTGTATCCGGCGCCGCAGTTCGGCTCCGCCTTGTTCAGGCGGGCGTACGCGCTGGCGATGCCGAGCATCGGCAGGAAGCCGAGCAGCAGGATGAATGGCGTCTGCCGTCCGGTGATCGAGGCGAGCACGCCCATACCGATACCGATGCTGGTGGTCGCGGCGGTGCTCGAAGCGGCCAGTACGACGCCGTCGACGACGCCCAGAGACTTCTTCAGCTGCGGGGACGAGGTGGTGTGTTTCATGGGCAACCGATCCAGGGTGGCGGGACGCACGCGCGGCGTCCGTGAGCGGTGGAGGAGGGTGTGCCGGTGCGGCGGCTGGGCCGCGTTGGTCTGGTGACCGTCGCCGCGTTGCGGCGAAGGAGTGGTGGATGGGCCGGACCCGCCCAGGCACAGCCGTGCCGCCGACCCGTCGGAATAGGCCGGCCTGTACCTATCCCGCGCGGTGTCTGACGGCGCGAGCTGGCGCGGACGTGTCGCGCTGGCGGAGCCACATCAAACAGCTCTGGACTTTTAAGGTCAATCGCGTTGTCATAAGAGCGTCCGCCGCACTTTCCCCCATGGATCGGACTCCGGGTGAGCACCTTCGGTGACATGGACGACGCCGGCCCCGCCGGCCGGCTCGCGGCCGGGCGGCGGCGCCGTACGACGCGTACGGGTACGGTGCTCAGCCAGGAGCTGATCGTGCGGACGGCGATCCGCCTGCTGAGCCAGCACGGCAACGACGCGCTGAGCGTGCGACGCCTCGGCATCGCGCTGGGAGCCGACCCGTCGGCGCTGTACCGCTACTTCCGCAGCACCGACGACCTCGTCCTCGCCGTGGCGGACGAACTGATCGGCATGAGCCTCGAGAACGTGCGGCCCACCGGCGACTGGCGTGACGACCTGCGCCTCATCGGGATGAACCTGCATCGCACGTACACCGCTCACCCGCATGTCGCGGTGCTCGCGGCCTCCCGGGTCACCCGCCGCCCCAACGAGATGAGAGGCGTGGAGCTCGGGCTGGGAATCCTCCGGGGCGCCGGATTCGGACCGCGGGACGCGGGCCTCTACTACCACCGGTTCATAGACTTCACCCTGGGCTTCGCCGCCATCGACGCGGCCGCCACCGCCCTGCCGCTGGAAGCCGGCGCGGCCGACCGGGCGGCCTGGCAGGGGGTGTACGCCTCCTTGCCCCCGACGAGTACCCCCGCATCGCGGAATCCGCTGACACCCTGGCGCGGACGATGAGCGCCAGCGCCTACCCCGGCGCTCTGGAGGTCTTCCTCGACGGACTGAAGGCCGCACTCGACCGGACCGCCCCGTGACCGCGAGATCGGGCCCTCGACCGATGCGGCCGGGGGCTACGGGGGAGTCGCCGTGCCCCGTGCCCCATCGGCTTGTGTATGCCTCGGCGCCGTCTCTGGTTGCCGGGGTGCCGGCCCGCGGGCGGTGTTCGGCCCGGATGGCGCGGACGCGGCGGTGCGGCCAGGGGCGGCGGCCGGGCGCCGTGCCTGCCGGGTGACGCCCCGCATACGGCCTCGGTGATGCCGGCGCCACGTCCACCCGGGCTGCGCACCGGGCGGATCACTCGCGTCGTTCGGACGGCGCGGAAACCGTTCTGTCGTCGACGTCGTGCGACGGGGCGGGGTCGAGCAGCACACCCGCGTTGAGGATCCCGGCCGGATCGAGCGCCTGTTTCGCGGCGCGCAGAGCCAGCGCGAAGGGTTCCGGGCGCTGGAGGTCGTAGCCGGGCCGGTGGTCGCGGCCGACCGCGTGATGGTGGGTGACGGTCGCACCGTGCTCGTGGAGGAGGCTCATGGACGCGGACTTGATCTCGTCCCACATGGCCACTTCCGAGCCGCGCCTGCCCGGTGCGATCACGGTGAAGTAGGGCGCGGGACCGTCCGGATAGACGTGTGTGAAGCGGCAGTTGATCGTGCCGGCCGCGCCCGTCACCTCCTCCAGGATCTCGGTCAGCCCACTGCGCACCGCCGCGTACAACTCCGGGGCACGGTCCCAGGTGCACGCTGTTTCGAAGGTCTCGCTGATCACGCTCATACGGGCGAGCCCGTCGCGGAGATAGGGCATCTTCAGAAATGCCGAACGCCAGGTGTTCGCGGCGGTGTCCGCGCCACCGGATTCCCTGGCGGCGGGTGTGCCCCCGTGGTCACGTGCGAGGGCGAGCAGGGTGGCCAGACGTTCCTCGACGGGCGAGTGTGCCGATTCCTCGCCCAGGACGAGGATGCTCTCACCCTTGTGCGCGACGCCGGCCAGGGCGGCCTCCCCCGGATCGAGGAGCCGGCAGTTCGCCGGATGCAGACCCGACTGCGCGATGGCGCGCACCGCGTCCATGGCACTGACGATGTCGTCGAAGACAACCGTGGCCGAGGCCTTGTGCCGGGGTCGGTCCTGGAGCCGCATCCAGGCCTCGGTGATCACGCCGAGCGTGCCCTCGGACCCCAGGAAGAGCCGGTCGGGGGAAGGGCCCGCGCCCGACCCCGGCACCCGGAGCGACTGGTTGACGCCGACCGGGGTCACCACGCGCAGCGACTCCACGAGGTCGTCTATGTGCGTGTGGAGCGTGGCGTAGTGGCCGCCCGCCCGCGTCGCGAGCCAGCCGCCCAGCGTGGAGTACTCGAAGCTCTGGGGGAAGTGCCGCAAGGTCAGTCCGTGCGGTCGCAACTGCGCCTCCAGAGCGGGGCCCAGGACACCGGCCCGGATGCGTGCCGCGCGGCTGGTCCTGTCGATCTCCAGCACCTGGTTCATCGCTGTGAGGTCCAGTGAGACCACGCCGCGATGCCGGTCTGCGCGGTACTCGACGCCGCCGACGACCGAAGTGCCGCCACCGAAAGGCACCACGGCCACCTCGGCACCCGCCGCCCAGTCGAGGATGTCGACGACGTCCTGCTCGCTCCGGGGCGGGCGACCTGGTCGGGTGCCGCCGAGAGGTCCCCGCGCAGTGCGCGGACCACGTCGCGGTACGCCTTGCCGTAGGTGTGCGAGGCGCGGTCCCGGGGCGCGTCCGACATCAACGGGGCGAGTTCCGTTGGCGGTTCGACGCGCACTTTCGGCAGAGCGAGGGCGGAGACGTCGGGAACGGGGAGGGGAGCGTTCGGCGAGCCGGGGAGCAGACGCCCGAGTGCCGAACATTCGGCGTCGGACAGTGCCTTGATCTCGGCGCCCCAGCCCCACCAGGAGCGGCGGGGGGCGGTACCGGTCGAAGGCGCCTCGCTGTTCGTGCTGTCGGCCACGGTGATTGACCTTCCAGTAATTTACCCCTAGGTAATTTACCGCAACGTATAGTTCTGCCATGACAACCGCAAGATCCTCGACGCCACCGGATCCCCTGGACGGCGATCGGGAACGGAACCGCCCCGGTACGCGCGCGGGCACCAAAGGCGTACCGCGGGCCCACCGGGAACAGCAGATCCTGGACGCCGCCGTCGAGGAGTTCGGAAGACACGGATACGCGGCGGCGTCCATGGCGGAGATCGCCCGCCGCGTCGGCGTGACGAAACCCCTGCTGTACACCTACTTCGGCTCCAAAGACGGCCTCTGCATCGCCTGCCTCGACCGCATCGGCCCGCACCTGCTCGAGACGATCGAACGAGCCATGGCCTCGAACCCGCGGGAGGGCAGGCTGCCCCACACGGTCCTCACGGCCCTCTTCCAGGCTCTGGAAGGGCAACGGCACGCCTGGTTCGTGCTCTACGACCGAACCCTGCCACCCGGCTCCGAACCCTGGAGTGCGGCCCGTCGCCACCGCGAGGCCATCGACGAACTAGCGGCCACCGGCACGGCCGCACTGCTGCACGGCCAGGGAAACGACGACGCCCTGGACGCCGACGTGCTCAAGCACATATGGACGGGTACGGTCAGCGCACTGCTCGGCTGGTGGATCTCGCACCCCGACCTGTCCGCCCAGGACATGAGCGCACGCTGCGCCCGCCTCCTCACGGCCATCCGCAACGGTGCCTGAACACGGCTGAACGCTCCGGCTGCTGCCAGAGGGAGAGCCGGGTGCTGCGCCGGTCCGTGGTCCGTGGTCCGTGGCTATGAAGCGTCGGTGCAGGCGAGCTGGGTGCCGCAGCCGGGCGGCGCCAGTATGAGAGCTGGATCGCCGTCGAAATCGGCGGGACGCAGTCGCGGGGCGGCTTCGGCGGCGTGCGCGAGGGGCCCAGGCGAACGCCGGTAAGCTGCGGCGATGCGCACGGTCGAGGTTCTGTTGGACGAGGCGGCAGAGCTGGCCGTCCGGGAGGCCTGGCGGCGGCTCGCCGACGCGGGACTGCCCAGTCAGGCGCGCCACCGCTCACCTACCAACAGCCCGCACCTCACCCTGGCTGCCTGCCCGGAGCTGACCGCCCCGATCCGCTGGGAACTCGCCGAGGTGGCCGCCGCCCTGCCGCTTCCGGTGCGGTTCACCGGCCTGATCCGCTTCGAACGGCCCACCTCGGTACTGGCTTGGGCGCTGGACCTCGACGCCGCGCTGGCCGGCTTGCACCGCCGGGTGTGGGACGCGGTGGCCTCCGACAGTCCGCCCGAGGCCCTCAACCCCTTCCACGCCCCCGCGCGCTGGAGCCCGCACGTCACCCTGGGCCGCACCCGGCGCCCCGGTGCCTTCACCGGCCGTCGCGTCCCCGAACTGCTGCCGACGCCGCCGCTGTCGGTCCAACTCATCACCCTGCGCAGCTACGACACCGAGACCGGCGCCCTGGAGATCCTGCGGCCCCGCGTCTGAAGCCGGTGGCCCGGAGTGGGGGAGAGGCCGAGACGGTGCCGGTGATCGTGCGGGGCGCTGCCAGTGTGCGGGCCGGTCGCGGATGCCGTCCACGACCGGGCACGGCCCCGACCTCCGGAGCGGACGAGGACGCTCGCGGGACCCGGGTGAAGGAAGATCGCTTGACCTTGCCCTCAAGGGCAAGGTTTACCGTTTCTTCGAGGTGAGAGGCATGCGAATAGGTGAGCTGGCCCGTCGGGCGGGTGTGACGACGAAGGCGGTGCGCTACTACGAATCCCTGGGTCTGCTCGCGCCGGCGCGGCTGACCAACGGCTACCGGGACTACGACGATCACGACGTACGACTCACACAGGAGATCCGAGCGCTGGGCCGCCTCGGCATCCCTGCCGAGGGACCCGCCCGTTCCTGGATTGCCTGGCCCTGGGGCACCGGCATGTGGACGACTGCCCGGCCGCGCTGGCCGGGTACCGGGACGCCATCACCGATCTCACACAGCGGATCGACGGCCTCATCGCCCGCCGGTCGGCACTGGTGGCGCGCCTGCACGAGGCCGCCCACCGCGGCCGCCTCTCACCAGCCACCAGAGGAGAAGAACCGATGACCGACCACACGAGCCTGCCTGCCGGCCTGCCCGCTCCCGAGGACGACGGCGCCGCTGAACACCTGCCCGGTATGAGAGTGCCGCATCTGGAGCTGCCGGCCACAGACGGTGCGACGGTCGACCTGGGGGCACTGGGTGCGGGCCGCACGGTGCTCTACGTCTATCCGCTCACGGGCCGTCCCGACACCGATCTGCCCGAGGGCTGGGACTCCATTCCCGGCGCCCGCGGCTGCACCGCCGAGACGTGCGGCTTCCGCGATCATCACAGCAGCCTGCTCGCGGCCGGTGCGGCCCGGGTGTACGGCCTCTCCAGTCAGGACACCGACTACCAGCGTGAGCTCACCGAACGGCTCCACCTGCCGTTCCAGATGCTGTCCGACGTCGCGCGAAGCCTCGCCCGGACCCTGGAGCTGCCCACGTTCACCACCAGCGGGCTGACGCTGTACAAGAGGCTGACGCTGATCATCAGGGACGACGTGATCGAGCACGTCTTCTACCCGATCTTCCCGCCCGACCGGCACGCCGACCAGGTCCTTGCCTGGCTCAGCGACAACCCCCTGTGAACGTCCACCCGAAGGCCTTCGGAGGTTCCCTGCGCATACGACCCTTCCCCTACAGCGGAGCGCTCTCGGCCCCGGTGGCGGGCCGGTGTTCGTGTGGGAGTCGAACCGCCGGGCTTCGGGACGGGGCTGGAGAGGACCGCGGGTCCTCTCCGCGGCGGCTGTGCCGCACGCGGGGTTGCTCGCCGTCCGAGGGCGCCGACTGACGGTCCCTCATACCGGCAGGGCGAGTCGGCGGGCGCGCTCCCAGCGCGCGCTAGCCCTCCCGCACCCACGGCCGCAGTTTCTCCGGGTTGCGGACCACCCAGATCCGGGTCACCCGCCCGTCGGAGACCTCGAACGAGGCCACGGTCGCGACGACGCCGTCACGTCGAGCCACCAGCCCCGGCCCACCGCTGACCGACCGCTCGAGGAGTTGGAGACCTGGAGCCCTGTCGCTGATGGCGACCATGTACTCGGCGATGCGCGCGCCGCCCTCGACCGGGCGCAGGACGGTGCCGACCATGCCGCCGCCGTCGGCGGTCATCACGGCGGCCGGGTCGAGAAGACCGACGAGGGCTGCGATGTCCTTGCTCTCCCACGCCTCTTTGACAGACCGCACCACCTCGGCCTGCCCGGTCGTCGTCATCGGAGCGCGTGCGGCGCTCACCCTCCGCCGGGCGGAGGCCGCCAGTTGCTTGCAGGCCGCAGGGGTCCGGCCGAGCACCTCGGCGATCTCGGCGAACGGGTACCGGAAGACGTCGTGCAGGACGAACGCCACCCGCTCGGCGGGAGTCATCGACTCCAGGACCACGAGGAAGGCCGTGGCCACCGACTCGTCCAGAACGATCTGGTCGGCGGGGTCGGCGCCGCCCGTGGGCTCCCACTCGGTGCGGTCGGGCAGCGGCTCGGGCAGCCACGCGCCGACATAGCGTTCACGGCGGGCCCGCGCCGAGCCGAGCAGATCCAGGCAGATACGTCCGGTGACCGTAGTGAGCCAGGCACCGGGGGACAGGATCTCCGCCTGCCGGCTGCGCGGCAGCCCGTACCAGCGTGCGTAGGCGTCCTGCACGGCGTCCTCGGCCTCGCTCACCGAACCCAGCAAGCGATAGGCGACGTTGAGTAGTCGGCGTCGCTCACCGACGACCTCAGCGGCCTCGGCCCCACGGTCCCCATGCTTCCCGCCGCCCTCCTCGCCTTACCTTTCGCAGGCCCACGTCGTCGGGCTGGTGAGACCTTATCGACCCGCTGCCCGCCAGGGCGGAAAGAGGGGACAGTGACATGGCCACTCAGGTAACACCGAACGGACGACGCGGCACTTCGTTCCTGCGGATCGCGCTCGCTCTGCAGACCCTGACCATCTTCCTTCAGGCCGTCTCCGCCGGACTGTTGCTGACCTCGTCCTACGGACAGACGCTGCACGGTGTCGGAGCCCGTGTGATGTACGGGGCGACGATGCTCTACGTGCTCGCGGCGGTGCTGGCGTGGAAGCCGGGCGGCGGCTCGCCGCGGCCTGTCTGGCACGCGTCGGGATTCCTCGTCCTCGCCTCGGTCCAGGTGGTGCTCGGCATAGCGCACGTCCCTCGGTCCATCTGCCGCTGGGGGTGGCGATGTTCGGCCTGAGCGTGCTGGCGCTGACTCGCCGCTGAGGGCCGGTACACGGCGGCGCGGGATGGACCAGTGCTGCGACCGGGAATGATCACCGGGCCGGCGGGTTGCGGCAGCTGCGTGAGCAGCGGCGTACGGCGCATCCGTCAGCGGAGCCTGGACACCACCGCGACGATGCACCCTCTTCCTCAGCAGCCACGTTTTCTCTCGCGCAACGGGGTTACTAAGGATCACGACGCTCCATACCTTGCACAACTGCCCCGGCGTCACCGAATCAGCGCCGGCCCAAGGGGCATGCGGCAGGTTGGAACGAGGAGAGGACGGCACCGGTGCTCGCAGCCAATGAGGAAGCCTGGGAGGCACGTGCGGCCTGCCGGACCTCTGACCCGGACGTCCTGTTCGTCAACGGCGCGGCGCAGAACGAAGCCAAGGTGATCTGCGTCGGCTGCGTCGTGCGCGTGGAATGCCTTGCCCATGCCCTGGACCGTCGTATCGAACACGGCATCTGGGGCGGGATGACGGACCGCGAACGACGCGCCCTGCTGCGGCGAAGGCCCACCGTGTCGTCCTGGCGCCGACTGCTGGAGGCGGCCCGCACGCAGCACGACCGGCGAGCGAGCCCTGGCGGTGGCGAGCGCTGGACCGCGGCCGGCTGACCGACCACGCCGCGCCGGCGAAACGGCCGTCCGCGCGAACGCGGCACGTCCGGACACCCCTTCGCGCGAACTCCTTGCGGTCGGGCCGACGTGGCCCTGGTTGCTGGGGGAGGGCTGCACCATGGGGCTCAAGCACCGACCGGCCTCCCCCTGACCACCCCACCCGCGACGTGGAAGCCACCTTCCCCGAACTTCGCGTCGACTGCGCGCATCCACCGAAACCGGTCCGGCGCAAAGGCCGTTGGTCTAGCGTAGGTGGCTCCTGGCTTGGTTAACGGTGCTTGTCAACGGTCTGTGGCCGGGGGGAGCGAGGAGGCTCGCAGTGGGGGTAGTGGCACGGTTGCCGCTGGAGGGCGGGGGCTCCGTCCTGCTGGAGGGGGACGGGAGCCGGACGGGCCGGTGAAGGTGGGGCGGCTGGCGGACGCCGTGCAGGATCTGCCGCACACGGTCCAGCAGGCGCTGCGTCCGGTGGCGGGCCTCGCGCGAGCGGCGCTGGAGCAGCTGCGCCAGGCCGGTCCGGACGAGGTGGTGATCGAGTTCGGCGTCGATCTGGCCGCGGAGGCCGGTGCCGTGATCGCCAAGAGCGAGACGGGCTGCCACCTGACCGTCACGGTGACCTGGCACGCCTCTGCCGCACCGGACGGTGCCGGCCCTGGTAGCGCCGGCACGTGACGGACGAGGTGCGCCCGCCGGGCGGGTCGGCGCACGGGTTCCACCACGCGGTCGCCGAAGTCCGCAGTGCGAGCGGAGCGGTGGCCGGAGCGGGCTTCCTCATCGGTCCCCAACTGCTGGCCACGTGCGCCCACGTCGTGGAGAAGGCCGGGTTCGGCCCCGGGCAGCGGGTGCCGCTCGCCTTCCCCGCCCGGCCCGAACTCGGCCACGTGCAGGGGGCCGTGGAAACCAGCACCTGGCGGAACCCGGACGCGGAGGACGTGGCGTTCCTGCGGCTGGAAGGCACCCAGCCGGATGAGGCCGCGCTCGCGCTGGGCGTCGCGGAGGACTGCGCCGACCACCGCGGCAGCACCTACGGCTTCCCCCAGCAGGCCAGACGTGGCGGGCACTTCGGCACGTTCAAGGTCGGCCGCCTGCTGGAGGGCTCCTCCACGCAAGGGGCGGCACCGCTGCTCCAGCTGTACGACGCCAACGACCTGACCGAGGGATTCAGCGGCGGCCCCGTCGTCGACGACGTCACCGGGCTGGTGATCGGCATGACCACGGCCATCACCCACCCCGACCGGCACTCCCGCGGGCAGGAGATCGCCTACGCCACCCCCGCCCGGACCCTGCGCGCCCTGCACCCCGAACTGGCCGAGCACGCGGTGTGCCCCTACCCGGGCCTGGAGCCGTTCACCGCCGACGACGCCGCGGTGTTCGGCGGTCGTACCACCGCCCTGGACGCCGTACTCACGGCGTTACGCGGGCCCGCCCGGACGCTGCTGCTGCTGGGGCCGTCCGGATCGGGCAAGTCGTCCCTCCTGCAAGCCGGAGTACTGCCCGCGCTGGCCGAGGGAGGGACGGTCCCCGGCAGCGACCGCTGGCTGCCCGTCCTGATCCCCAACCCCGGCGACGACCTGCTGCGCGCCGCCGAGCACCACGGGCTGACCGGCGCCGCCGCGTACGGCATAGAGGCCGCGGCCGACCGCCTCCTGGCCCGCCACCCCGATCACACCCGCGTCCTGCTGGTCATCGACCAGTTCGAAGAGCTCCTCACCCCCGCCACCGCCCCGGGCGACGGGGGCGGTATCGACGCGGCAGCCGACCAACTGGGCGGACTGGCCTTGTCCTGGGCCCCGCTCACCGTGGTCCTGGCCATGCGAGACGACTTCTACGCCCCCTCGCCTCCCGCGCCCCGGCCCTGCTGGAGGCCGCCTCCCCGCCCCTGAACATCCCCGCCACCCTCAGCGAGCACGACCTCCGCGCCATGATCGAGCACGGCGAGCGCGGCCCACGAATCGAGAACGGCCTGACCGCCCGGCTGATCGGCGACCTCATCCCGCCCGCCGACGGCACGCAGCCCCGCAGTGCCCGGAGCACCCCGGTCACCTGTCTGCCCGCCCTGCAGCTGACTCTGCGCCAGCTGTGGGAGAGCCGCTCCTACGGAGTCCTCACCCATGAGGCCTACGAGCGCATCGGCACCGTGACCGGCGCCTTGAGCACCTGGTGCACCGCCGAGTTCCGCAAGCTGCCGCACCGCGACGCCGCCCAGAGGATCCTGACCACCCTGGTCCAGCCCGCCGACCCCGACCACGCCACGCCCGCCGCCCGCCGCCGCCTGCCCTTGTCCACCCTCCGCGAACTGGCCACGGGACCCGATCCCGTCCCGGACCAGAGCGATTTCGACACGGCCCTGGCCGCCCTCGCCCACCACCGGTTCATCACCATCCGCGTCCCCCGGCCGGGCCTCCCACCCGTCGAGCCGGGTCAGGGCCACGCCACGGGAGAACACCGCGATCCGGTGCGACCGCCCGAACCGGTCGCGGAACTCATCCACGATTCCCTCGTCCGCGACTGGCCCCACCTGCACGCGTGGGTCACCGAGGACCAGGACTTCCACCGCTGGCTCCAGCGCACCGAGGACCGCCACACACGCTGGCTCCGAGGCGCCGCGGACCAGTCCGAACGTCAGCAGAGGCCCCGCCGGGCCGACGAGTTGCTGCACGGCGGTGACTTGGCCATCGGCCTCGACTACGCGCGCCACCGCGGCCTGCCCGCGCACATCCGCCGCTACCTCGCCGCCAGCCGCCGCCGTGCCCGGCGCCGCACTTCCGTTCTGGCCGGGCTGCTCGCCCTCGTCCTCGTCGCCGCCGGGGTGGCGAGCCGGCAGTGGTACGACGCCGCTGCCGCGCGCCGAGAAGCAGAGTCCCGCCAGCACGAGGCCGAGTCCCGCGAGATCGTCACCGAATCCGACCACCTCACGGACACGCACCCCGACGTCGCCATGCTCCTGGCCGCCCACGCCTACCGGACCAGCCACACGCCGGAAGCCACCGCGGCCGTCCGCGCCTTCGCGACAGCCCCCTTGCCACGCGCCCTCCTCGGCCATACCGAGTGGGTGCGGACGGTGGTGTTCAGCCCTGACGGCAAGAAGCTGGCCAGCGCGGGCGAGGACGGCACCGCCCGCCTCTGGGACACCGCCACCGGTCGCCCCCTGCACACCCTCACCCACACGGACTGGGTGAACACGACCGCCTTCAGCCCCGACGGCACGATGCTGGCCACCGCGAGCAGGGACGGCACCGCCCGCTTGTGGGACACCGCCACCGGCCGTCCCCTGCGCACCCTCAACCACAAGGGGAACGTGCGGGCCGCTGTGTTCAGCCCGGACGGCACGATGCTGGTCACCGCGGGCAGCGACGGCACCGCGCGTCTGTGGGACACCGCCACCGGCCGCTCCCTGCGCACGCTCGCCCACGACGAGGACGTGCGTGCCGTGGTGTTCAGCCCGGACGGCAAGATACTGGCCACCGCCGGCAGCGAGGGCACCGTCCGCTTGTGGGACACCGACTCCGGTCGCTCCCTGCACACCCTCACCCACCCCGGCCCGGTGAACGTGACCGCCTTCAGCCCTGACGGCACGGTTCTGGTCACCGCGGGCGAGGACGGCACCGCGCGCCTGTGGGACACCGACTCCGGCCGCCGCTCGCACACCCTCACCCACAAGGGGAACGTGCGGGACGTGGTGTTCAGTCCTGACGGCAAGAAGCTGGCCACCGCGGGCGAGGACGGCACCGCGCGCCTGTGGGACACCGCCTCCGGCCGCTCCCTTTACACCCTCACCCACACAGGTTCCGTGAACGCCGCCGCCTTCAGTCCCGACGGCGCGACCCTGGCGACCGCCGGCAGCGACGGCACCGCCCGCCTGTGGGACACCGCCACCGGCCACCTCTCACGCACCCTCACCCACCTGGACGGCGTGAACGCGGTGGTGTTCAGTCCTGACGGCGCGACCCTGGCGACCGCCGGCAGCGACGGTGCCGTGCAGTTGTGGGGCCTCAGCGGCGGCCGTCCGCTGCGTACCCTCTCCGGCCTGCACAAGGACTCGTACAAAGCGGTGTTCAGTCCCGACGGCCGCATCCTGGCCGTCGCCGACGAGGACGGCAGCGTGCAACTGCGGGACACCGCGACCGGCCACACCCTGCGCACCCTCCCGGTCCGGCACAGCGTGAACGCGGTGGCGTTCAGTCCCGACGGCGCGACCCTGGCCACCGCCGGCGGCGACGGTGCCGTACAGCTGTGGGATCCGACCGGCGGCCGTCCGCTGCGTACCCTCTCCGGCCTGCACAAGGACTCGTACAAAGCGGTGTTCAGTCCCGACGGCCGTACCCTGGCCGTCGCCGACGAGGACGGCAGCGTGCAACTGTGGGACACGGCCACCGGCCACCGCCTGCACACCGTCAGCATCGGCGCCGGTTCCTTGTTCGCGATGGCCTTCAGTCCGGACGGCCACACCCTGGCCACGGGTGGGCTCGCATGCCCCCTACAGTTGTGGGACACCGCCACCGGCGAACCGCGGCGCACCCTCCCCGTGACCGGTGTCGTGTACGAGATCGTGTTCAGCCCGGACGGCCGCACCCTGGCCGCCGCCAGCGACCGTGCCACCCTGTGGGACACGGCCACCGGCCGACCCCTGCACGCTCTGACCGGTCACACCAGCACCGTGCTCGCGGTGTCGTTCAGCCCCGACGGCACGATGCTGGCCACCGCGAGCAGGGACGGCACCGCCCGCCTGTGGGACACCGCCACCGGCCGCTCCCTGCACACCCTGACCGGTCACACCGCCAACGTCTCCGCAGCGGCGTTCAGCCCTGACGGCGCGATGCTGGCCACCGCGAGCAGGGACGGCACCGCCCGCCTCTGGGACACCGCCACCGGCCGCCCCCTGGACACCCTGACCGGTCACACCAGCACCGTGCTCTCGGTGGTGTTCAGCCCCGACGGCACCACCCTGGCCACCATCGGCGAGGACCACACCGCGCGCCTCTGGGACGCGGACCTGCCCGGCCCGGCCGAGGCCACCGCCAGGATCTGCAAGGTCCTGGGGCGGGACCTCACCACGAGCGAGCGGATCACCTACCTTCCCCCCGGAGCGACCAGCCGTGTGTGCCCGACCTGATCCCCGCCCGCATGGGATGCGCTTCCCCTGAACCACGGTGCGGACGCCACCACCGGAGCCAGGACCGGAGTCCAAGCGGGAACCGCTCCGCCATGCTTCACAGTTTCCCTCACGCACCGCGCGCGACTGTCGCGCTGAGTGAGAAAAGGTGTCGAGGACGGGCGCGCGGCATCCTGGAGGCAGGGGCGTGACGGCAGGAGAGGAGGCGTGATGCGAACCAGCGACGAGATCTATCACCGGGTCCGCTGGGACCCGCGGTTCGACCCGGACCGGTTCGTGCTGGGGATCAGGCAGCGCGGGGGCACCTGCCAACGCGTCCCCCTGACGTCCTTCGTGCCCGGCGGCGACATCCCGTGGCACCGGGTGCAGTTCATCGAGGCGGACGGCTGGCTGGTCTGGGACCGGGCCACGGGCCTGGACCGCATCGACGCCTCGGGCGCCGGCCGGGCGCGGGAGCAGAACCGCTGACCTACCTGGGCTCGGCGCTCGTGGGTCCGACACGGACGCCTGGTAAAGCGTTCAAAGTACAACGGTTCGATTTCTGTACGCGCCAGGGCTGACGCCGGGGTACTGGTGCGCGATAACGTGCCCGCTCGGCCTGATCATCGTACTGTCCGGGGACTGTTATGCCTGATCCTTCCACGCCGCCGGACGACCGGCCGGCGCCTGCCGTGACGCCCCGTGCGACGGCCGAGCCGCCGGCCGGGTCCTTGAGACGGCGTCTGATGCTGTCGTCCGTGCTGCCGTCGGGCGTGGTCGCCGTCACCGGTGCGGTGGCCACCGCGCTGGTCGGCGACGGCCACCTGGAACGGGCATACCAGGGAGCGGCGTTCGGCGGGGTGGTGCTCATCGGCACCGTGGCGGCCGCGATCGCGGGCGTACGGGCTTCGGCGGAGGCACGAGCAGTCACCAAACAGTGGGCCGAGCTGTCCCGCGCAGCCGACCGAAACCGAGCCGAGCTGGCCGAGTTGATTCGTGCCACCGCCGAGGGCAGGGCGGAACTGGAGTCGCTGTGTCGTCGGTTGCGGGCCGGGGAGCGGCCTGCGCGACGCCGGCCGGAACTCCCGCCGCAGACCGGCCCGGACGAACTCTCCCGCCTGGGCTTCGAGATCGCCGTGGCCCGGCACGGGGCCGAGGCGGCCCTGCTGGAGACCGCCGCCTCCGCGATCGGTGCGGAACACCACTCGCGGCTGGAGCAGTTCGCGGTGTTCGCCAACCTGGCGCGCCGTCTGGAGTCCCTGGTGCACCGCGAGATCGGCCTGCTGGACGACCTGGAGAACGAGGTCGAGGACCCCGACCTGCTCAAGGGGCTGTTCCGGGTGGACCACCTGTCCACCCGGATCCGCCGCTACGCCGAGAACCTGGCGGTGCTCGGCGGCGCGAACCCCCACCGCCAGTGGACCCGCCCCGTCGGCCTGACCGACGTGCTGCGTTCCGCCGTCGCCGAGATCGACCAGTACGCCCGGGTCAAGCTGGTCCCGCCTGTCGAGGGATCGGTAAGCGGCCACGCCGTGGTCGACGTCGTCCACCTGCTGGCCGAACTGCTCGAGAACGCGACGGTCTTCTCGCCGCCCCAGACCACCGTGCACGTGCGGGTGGAGCCCGTCGCCGCGGGGGTGGCGATCGAGGTCGAGGACCGGGGCCTGGGCATGTCCCCGGCCGAACGCGGCCAGATGAACACCGTCTTGAGCGCGCCCGACAAGGTCGCGCTCGGCGAGCTGCTGCAAGACGGCCGCATCGGCCTGTACGTGGTCTCCGTCCTGGCTCAGCGGCACGACATCGCCGTGCAGTTGCAGAGCAACGTCTACGGCGGCACCCAGGCCGTCATGGTGCTGCCCGAGGCCCTGCTCGGTCCGCGGTCGGCGACTCCTGCCCCGGCCCTCCACACCGCCCCGGCCCCGGACGAGGAGCCGCACGATCCGGCGGGGACCGGCGCGGTGGACGCCCGGGCGCCGGAGGCGACCGCCGTGGCGGATCCGAGCGCACCCGATGCCGGACCCGAGCCCGCCCCGGCCCCCTCCGACGACGAGGACGACCGCCCGCGGCTGCCTCAACGCCGCCGCCAGGACCACGCCGCCGAAGCGCCGCAGCCGGTCCGTGGTGCCGGTGCCGCCGAGGACACCGCCCACGACCCCGGCCTCATGGCCGCATTCCAGACCGGACTACGCAGGGCCGAGGAAGCCGAGACGCCCTGATGGCCGAGGCCGCCCGAAGGCCCGAGGCCTGTGCAGCAAAACGTTTCCTTCTGCCGAAGAGGAGTACACGATCGTGGCGAGCGAAGACCTTTCCTGGCTGTTGACGGGTCTGGTGAACCGGGTGCCGCACACCCGAAGCGCGTTGTTGCTGTCCTCGGACGGGCTGGTGAAGGCAGCGGAGGGGCTGGACAAGGACGCCGCGGACCAGCTGGCCGCGCTCGCCAGCGGGCTGTACTCGCTGGCGCGCAGCGCGGGCCGGCACTTCGACGACGGGGGTGACGTGCGGCAGATCGTCACGGAGCTCAGCAGCTCGCTGCTGTTCGTCTCGTCCGCCGGCCACGGCGCGGTGCTGGCGGTGCTGGCCGGACGCGACGCGGACGCGGCGGTTCTGGGCTACGAGATGGGGATGCTGGTGAAGAGCGTCCGTCCGCACCTGGCCACACCGCCCCGGCAATCGGTGGGGTGACCGATGACGCCGGTCCTCCCGGACGGACCGCAGCTCGACGAAGCGGCCGGGCGGCTGGTCCGCCCCTACACCGTGAGCGACGGCCGGACCAGGGCCACCTCCCACTTCACGCTGGTGACCACGGTGCGGGCCACCGGCGCCCAGACGGAGGGCGCTTTCGGGCTCGAGCACGCGCAGGTGCTGGCGCTGTGCGAACAGCCGGTGAGCGTTGCCGAGGTCGCGGCCCGGATGCAGGTGCCCGCCGCCGTGGTCAAAGTACTGCTGTCCGATCTGGCCGAGGGTGGCGCGGTGGTCGCAGGTGATACGCGGCCGACGCCCGCGGGCCACTCCGCACGACCTGATCGAGACCTCCTGGAAGCGATACGCGATGGCCTCCTCAAACGACTGTGACCCGCTGCCCGCCGACGTCCTGCCGGTGGGCGTCAAGGTGCTGATCGCCGGCGGGTTCGGCGTGGGCAAGACCACCTTCGTCAACGCGCTCAGCGAGATCGAGCCGCTGAGCACCGAGGAGATGCTGACCGCCGTCAGCGCGGCCACGGACCGGCTGGACGGAGTGGAGAACAAGGCCACCACCACGGTGGCCCTGGACTTCGGCCGGATCACGCTCAGTCCGGCCCACATCCTGTACCTGTTCGGCACGCCGGGGCAGGAGCGCTTCTGGTTCCTGTGGGACGAACTCTCCGAGGGAGCGCTCGGGGCGGTGGTCCTGGCGGACACCCGCAGGCTGGAGCACTCCTTCGCGGCGGTGGACTTCTTCGAGCGGCGCGGCATCCCCTTCGTCGTCGCCGTCAACGAGTTCGACGGAGCTCACCGCTACCGCGGGGAGGAGGTGCGGACCGCGCTCGACCTCAGGCAGGAGGTGCCGGTGGTGCTGTGCGACGCCCGCGTCCAGAACTCGGGCATACGCGTGCTGCTCGATCTGGTTCAGCATCTGATCACGACAAGGAGTTCCCATGTCAGCGACACCGACCAACCCACCGTCCGGGCCTGAGTCCGGGATCGCCCTGCGTCATCTGCTCCTCCCTCCGGAGGATCCACAGGTGCGTACCCGGTCCGAGCGGCTGCGCGAGCTGGGCATCGTGGCCCGTCCGGACGCCGAACTCGACGACTTCGCACGTCGGCTGGCCCAGCGCACCGGCGGCTGCTACGCCGGGGTCAACTTCTTCCTCGACGCCGACCGCCAGTACTTCGCCGGGTTGTACAGCGCCGCGCAGGAGACCACGGTCCACGTGGGGCCGCCGTTGCTTGAGGAGCCGGTGCCCGGCCGCGTCATGCCCCGTGACATCGACATGGGCATCTGCCCGCACGTTGTCAAGCGCCGGCGGGCGCTGGTGCTGGAGGACATCCGGGACTTCCCGCGGTTCGCCGGCAACCCGGTGGTCGACGCGATCGGCGTTCACTCCTACCTGGGCGCACCGCTGATAGACAGCACCGGCGTGGTCCTGGGCACGATCTGCGTGGTCGACCAGGACCCGCAGCCGTGGGGGCGCGAGGGGCTGGAAACCATCAAGGCCATGGCTGCCGAACTGGTCGAGCGACTGGAGAGGTCGGCGAAGCACCAGGCTCGCTGAGACGGGGAGGAGGGCGAGGGACGTTCGGTCGATCGAGCCCGGGGAGTGGTTCCGGTGAGCGGTGCGGGTACGCCTGCCCGAGCAACCGACCCGCCGCACGACGGCATCTTCTGGTGCGAAATACTCTCCCGATGAGTTCACGCACTTCCCCGACCCGTCGGCCGATCACGATACGGAGGGCCGTCGCGAGGGATGCCAAACGGCTCACACGGCTCGTACGCAGCTCGGGCGCCTACCAGGGCCAGTACGCGTCCGCGGTCGCGGGCTATCGGGTCGGCCCCGATTACCTCGACGCCCACCGCGCCTTCGTGGCCGTCGGCGCCGACGAGGACGGAGGCCGGGTTCTCGGGTTCTACTCGCTCGTCCTCGATCCACCGGAACTCGATCTGCTGTTCGTCGCAGACGAGGCGCAGGGACGGGGTATAGGACGACAGCTCGTCGAGCACATGCGGTCCGAGGCCCGGGCCGCCGGGCTCGACCGTCTCAAGGTCGTGTCGCATCGTCCCGCTGAGGACTTCTACCACCGCGTGGGCGCGGTGCGGACCGGGACCGCGCTCGCGAACCCGCCCGCCGTGCCGTGGGACCGTCCCGAATTCGAGTTCCGCATCTCCTCGGAATGACGAAGCGCTCCGGTCCACTCCCGGCGGCTCCCTCACTTCCGGAGTCGTAAAAAGCGCTCTCTATGGGTCGGGTCGGAGGACTGCCGCCGCACCCGCGACGCGGCGAACAAGAGGGTGAGGCGGACCCACTCAGGCGCCGTTTCCACCGGGAATGCGCTGCGGGGTGGCGTGGTTTACCAGGCTGTCTGACATGGCGGAGTCAATCGACTCGGGATGTGGGACAAGGGAAGGAGCCCTCTCATGGCACGCAGCACCGTGCGGCCCGTCGTCACGTTGAGGTCGACGGCCGGTACCGGAGCCGTCCACGTGACCCGCAAGAACCGTCTGAACGATCCCGACCGGCTGGTCCTGCGCAAGTACGACCCCGTGATCGGCAAGCACGTCCCGTTCCGCGAGGAGCGCTGACGCCCACCTCCGCCGCCCGGCGACGGAGACCTCCCAAGGAGGGACATTCCATGAGGCCCGGCATACACCCCGTCTCCCGCCCCGTCGTCTTCCGCGACCGGGCGTCGGGGTTCCACCTGCTCACCCGCACGACCATCGACACCCGGCAGACGGTCGAGTGGGCGGACGGCATCACCTACCCGGTCGTCGACGTCGAGACCTCGTCGGCGAGCCACCCGTTCTACACCGGCAACGCGCGCGTCGTCGACACCGCGGGCCGCGTGCGACGCTTCGAGCGCCGCTACGGCCGTACCACTGCGGCCCGGGTCTGAGTCGCGGGCCCGTTCGATCTCTGAGAGGAGCCCCTCATGAAGGTGCGCAACTCCTTGCGTTCACTGAAGGCCAGGCCCGGCGCCCAGGTGGTGCGCCGACGGGGCGTGACCTTCGTCATCAACAAGAAGGACCCCCGCTTCAAGGCCCGGCAGGGCTGACGACCCGCATCCGCCCTCTGCGGGGGCGGGGGCGCCGCACGCTCGACGCGCGGCTCCCTGACCAGCCGGGCCCAGCGCCCGGCCCGCGATGGTCCGTCCCTGCGGGTGCGGGGCCGGGCGGCGGAAACCCGCCGGTTCCGCCTCCGGGCACTCGCCACCGGACGAGATCGCTCCACGGACGGGAAGTGAGCGACGGACGGCGGGGGACGACGGACGGGCCCGAGATCCAGGACCCGTCGGATCCGGAAGGCGGGCGCCGTGAGCGGCCGCCTTCCGGTCAGCGGGGCCGTACGAGTCGGCGGGACAGGACAGGCGGCCGGCAGCCCCAAGGTGACCGACGCGTGCACCGCTGCCTCTCTCCTCATGAACCCGCAGTCTGGCAGACGGAGTTGTGCGACGCCGGGGCGGGTCCGGACACCTGGCGCACCCGGGCGTGGTCGGGTGCGGCAGCAACCCCTCGACCACGACGGGGACCACACCGGGCGCATGGCTCTCACATCACCTCGGACCCGAAGTCCCACGAGAGCACCAACGGTCTCCGGCGGACAAGACTCTTCCCCGGTGGCTAGCCGCCATCACCGCCTGGTGTTCGCTCCGCCGATTCGGCGAGCTGTGCGGCCAGATTCCTGAGTGCCTGCCGTAGTTCGTCGGGCTGGTGGATGGTGAACGGCCACTCCAGGGAGGCAAGCAGGTGCGCCATGCCGTCCAGTCGCTCCGTCCGTGCGTGCATCAGCACGCCGGTGGGCTGGGCGGTGAGGGTCACAGCGGAGCGCGGCAGCCTGCGGGCTACCTCGTCGAGGGGGCCATGGATGGTCAGCTCGACAGGCCAGCGGTAGGGCCCCTGGGCCAGGGTCGAGGTCAGGTGGGTCACGGGGTCGAAGCCGTCCGGTGCGGTGAAGTCGTCGGCTCGGGGGGTGACGGAGGTGATGCGGTCGATGCGGAAGGTACGCATGCTGTCGCGGAGGTGGTCGTGGCCGACGACGTACCAGCGGCCCCTGTGGAAGACCACGCCGTAGGGGTCGATGTCACGTTCGGTGTGCTCCTCGCGCCACGACCGGTGGTGGATACCGACGGTCGTGCGAGCGCGGGAGGCCTGGGCCAGTGCCAGCAGGACGCCGGTTCCCGGGGCCTGCCCGATCACGGTGTTCGCGGTGAAGGACAAGGTCTCCCGCATGGCGGCGAGGGGTTCGCGCAGCGCGTGAGGTAGCACCCGCTCGATCTTGGCCAGAGCACCGGCACCGGCCGGCTCGGCCGCGGTCATGCCCAGACGTTCTGCCGCGAGCAGGCCGAGAACCACGGCGAGTGCCTCGTCGTTGGTGAGCACCAGGGGTGGCATCCGGTAACCGCGGGCCAGCCGGTAGCCGCCGTGGCGACCGCGCTCCGCCTCCACAGGTATGCCCAGGTCGCGCAGGTGGGACACGTACCGACGCACCGTGCGGACGTCGGTGTCCAAGCGGCCGGCGAGCTCCGCCCCGGTGAGCCGCGCGTTGGACTGGAGCAGTTCCAGAAGCGTCAGCACACGCGTCAGGGGATGCGACATCGATCACTCAACATTTCAGGGCGGATTCTGTCCTGTATCGACTCTACGCTCCCGGCAGTACCTATTTCTGGGAGATGACATGGCCACCTGCGTACTCGTTCCCGGCGCCTGGCTCGGGGCCTGGGTCTGGGAAGACACCGCCCGCGCGCTGCGGGAGCGCGGCCACACGGCGCTGCCGCTGACACTGACCGGCCTGGCCGAGCGCGCGGACCAGGGGGACCCGAGACCGACCTTGACACTCACATCGCGGACATCACCGGATTCGTCGAGCGGAACGATCTGCGTGACGTCACGCTGGTCGCCCACAGCTACGCGGCAGCGCCGGTCACCGGGGCGGCCGGACGACTCGGCGACCGGCTGGTGCGCGTGATCTACGTGGACAGCGCCCCGTTCGCCGTGGGCATGCGCATGCTCGACCTCATGCCACCGCAGGCGGCGGACCAGCTGCACCACGAGGTCCTCGCCTCCGGCGACGGGTGGCGACTGCCGATGCCGGCCTTCGAGGTTCTGAGCCGGTCCGGCAGCCTCGACGGGCTGTGTGACGGACCGCGGGACGCGCTGCGCGCCCGTGCCACCCCACAGCCGTTCGGCACCTACACCCAGCGCCTCGCCGGCCCGGCCGAGCCCGGCCCCGGTGTGGACCGCGTCCTGGTCGCCTGCCGTGACTTCATGGGACTGGTGGATGCCGGAGAGCCGATGCTGGCCTACCTGAACCAGCCGCCGTGGCGGCGCTTCGACCTGCCCACCGGTCACTGGCCGATGCTGTCCGCGCCGGACGAACTCGCCGGCATCCTCGACGCGGCCGTCTCCTGACCGCGCCGGACGAGAGGCGAGCCCGATGGTCGACCATGAAGACATCAACCGGCTGCGGGCCCATGCCCAAGCCCTGGCCGGCGGAGCCCGGGAGGCCTCCGCCGAGGCGGTCGTCCAACGGGTCTTCGCCATCCAGTCCCAGGACGCCACGGCCGCCGACCTGGGCGTCCGGGTGCGTGCGCGGGACCTCACGGCCGGGGCCATTCGCACGGCGTACGAGGACGAACGGAGCATCGTCCGCGGCTGGTACATGCGCGGCACCCTGCACACCATCCCCAGCGACGACGCCCGCTGGGTGGCGCGGTTGCTGTCGCCGCGGATCCTCGCCGCAAGCAGCCGCCGCTACCGGCAGCTGGGCCTGAACGACGATCTGCGCCGGCGTGCCGACCACCTCATCCGGCGCGTTCTAGCCGTACACGGCCCGCTTACCCGGGCCGACCTGACCGGGCACCTCACCACCCTTGGTGTCCGGCCGGACGGGCAGGCGCCGTTCCACCTGATCCGCCACGCGGCACTCACCGGCGTCCTCTGCCACGGCCCGCAGCGCGCCGGTGAGGCCACCTATGTGCTGCTCGACGACTGGCTGCCTCCCGCCGGGCGCTTCCAGGGGGAGGGAGACACCGCTCTCGTCGAGCTGGCCCGTCGCTACCTGGCCGCGCACGCCCCCGCCGCCGAGGAAGACTTCGCCGCATGGTCGGGGCTGCCGATCTCCTGGGCACGCAGGGCCTGGAAACTGCTGGCGGAATCCGGCGTTATCACCGAGTACGGCGTGCTGACCATGATCGCCGGCCGGTCGTGGGAACTTCCGGGCCCGTCCGACTCTCCTGACGTTCGCATGCTGCCCGCCTACGACGACTACCTCGTCGGCTACCGCACCCGCGAGGTGTCCGTCCCCGCCGCCCACCAGGCTCGCGTCTGGCCGGGCGGCGGCGTCATCCGACCGACCGTCATCGCCGACGGCCTGGCCATCGCCACCTGGAGCCGCGGCTCCGGCGCGCGCTCCGTCCAGGTGAGTGCGTTCGAACCGGTCCCCCCGGAGATCCAGCGGAAAGTCGACATGGAGCAGGACGCCGTCCTCCGCTTCCTCAAGCCCACCCCATGACCGACCGCCTCGGTACTCGACCAGGAGCCGGGCGTCGCGGCCCGCGACAACCCCGTGGGACACCGGCGCGAAGGCCGTCGCGTACATCGCCGATCACGTCGGCAACACCTTCCCACGGCGCAGCCGTCCGTTGCCCTCGCCGGTGGCTCCGTGCTCTGCGCCGACGCCTGATCGCGGAGGGGTCAGCCCAGGTGCTGCTGGAAGAAGGCGGCCGCCTCCCTGCCGACGCGAACGCGGACGGTCGGATCGGCAGGTTCCGGGGCGAAGAAGTCGTCGTGGCGGACATCGGGGCCGGCCGAGCCGCCACTCGCTGTGGGGATGTGCTCCAAGTACGGCCTGGTGTCGACGTCGTACGGGTTGACGGTGTCCGCTCCACCCCAGCGGATGCCGACAGGCAGCCGCACGGCTGCCAGGCTTTCCGAGGTCACGAGACCGCCGGCTCCAGGGGCAACCTGGAAGACGGCCCGCACTCGGGGATCCGCGAGGTCCGCCGCGGCGGCGTCCAGCACACGCCGTGACGACTCGTCCAGCGGATGCTTCTTCCACAACGCTTCGAGCGCACCGGGGAATTCAGGGATGTCCGGCAGAGGGATCCGTCCCGTCAGTACGCCCCAAACGATCTGCGGATCGAGACGGGCCCGGCGAGGGCCGCTGCCGCGTAGCCGCCGAGGGAGAAACCCGCCACACCGACCGGACCGAGCACTTGTTCCTGGGAGAGTGCTTCGAGAACGAAGGACACGTCCCGAGGCCGATCCCATATGTGCAGGAAGCCCTCCGGCTCGTAGCCGTCGACATGGTTGTTGCCGTGGTGATCAAGAGCGACGACCCGGAAACCTGCCTCGTGCAGCGGCTGTACCAGCCACTCCATGGTGCTGCCCGAGCCCCCTGTGCCGTGGGAGACGATCACCAGCGGAGGCGGTGCACTCCGGGGGTGGCTCGGCTCCCACAGGTAGAGACGGACAGGGCGCGGGCGAGTCGGATCCCGCAGGTCGTGCCGCGACTCGTCGTGCAGGACGCGTATGTGTGGCCGTCCCTGTCCGGAGATCATCATGGTGACATCGTAAGGAGGTTGCCCGGCTTTGAAGGCGCCCCGCTCGCCGACTTCTGAGACGCCGCCACCCAGCTGCTGACCGCGCGCCGCGCCGCCCGTCGCGACGGACCTCGCAGGGTGGAATGCTTGCGCAATGGATGGATCAAGCGCCTCCTGGACCAACACCACCCACGACTGGGCCGGCACTGTCGACCGCGGCCACCTCGCTGCGATACGCCGAGAACCTGCGGAGTTCGCTCCCGGTGGTCCAGCGCACCTCGTCCTCGAAGTCGTCGCCTATGCCGCCGACGAGGCAGCGGATAGGGCGGGGGAGGCTGCCTGATCACTCTTCACCGCGACGGATCCGTTTCCGTGGCGGACAACGGCCGGGGCACCGACACCCGTGCGGATGAGCACGGCCGGTTCGTGAAGAAGCCGGTGATGGCGACGAAGGATCTGCGGTTCTTCGACTCCCCGGACGCCGAGCGTCTTCCGGACGGGCATCCGCGTCGCGGCATGTCCGTCGTGGCGGCGCTCAGCGAGTGGCTGGTGCACACCAATCGCCGTCACAACGGGGCCTGGACCCAGCGCTACGAACACGGTGTCCCGGTCACCGGCCTGGAGTCTCTGCAGGCCGACGGGAGCACCGGGACGACCGTCCGCTTCGCGCCGACCAGGACGCTCCGTCCGCATGGGCCGCTGAACCCCGAAGACCTGACACGATGGACCGCGCACTGGCACGACCTCGACGTCCGCCTCGTCGACCGACGCGACAGCGGCGACGCCGCCCCGGGTCCGATCAACAGGTCCACCGTGAAGGGCGAATGAGCCACCTGAGCGCAGCCGGCTCCGCACATGATCGGCGGGACAAGTCCTCTCGACCGGGCAGGTACTAGGGGGCGTCTCCCCGGTCTTCGCGGGTCCGCGACGCCCGGCACGGCACCTCGCCGCACGGCCGAACCGCCCACGTACGCCCGGTACGAGGGCGACTCGGCCGCACGCCGAGGCACCGCACCGGACGCCGCGGCCTGATCCACGAAGCTCGGGGAGACGCCCCCTAGTCGTCGGTCAGGACGGATTCGTGCACGGTCTGCAGCGTCGCGTCAGAGGTGGTGCGCTCCAGACGGAGGTGGGCCGAGCGGTCGCGCAGGATCAGGGTCATCAACTGGTTGCCGAACCAGGGGCCGCCCTGTTTGCGCCAGCTGACCGGAGGCCGGGGACAGCGGCCGTGCCGGGTGAGCAGGCGTCCCAGCAGACGGGCCGGAGAACTCCAGCCGAAGCGGAAGCCCATCCGCATCATCAGGGGCACGGAGTTGTGCACGGGTGAACACGTGAGCTGGACGACGGGGATGCGGGGGCCGCCCGACCGCCAGGACGCCTTGGCGATGTAGCCGTGGTGGACGTCGCCCGACAGGACGCACACGGTCGCCGGGGCTGCCCGGGCGGCCCCGGCCTCGGCGATGAGGTCGGCGAGGTCGGCGAACGAGCGCGGAAAGGCCGCCCAGTGCTCCAGGTCGGCTCCGCGACGCAGCCGCTCGCCGAGACGGGCCCAGCGCTTGCCGCGTTCCCCGGCACACAGCGCGGCGTTCCAGGTTTCGGTGTCATGGACCAGGTGCGGCAGGAGCCACGGCAAGGAGGTGCCGATCAGGAGGTGGTCGTAGGTCTGCTCGTCGGACAGGACCTGCTCGCGCAGCCAGGCGGCTTCGGCCGGGTCGAGCATGGCGCGGCGCTCCTCGGCGAGGACTCTCGCGGCCCGGGAGTCCACCATCACGACCCGGACCCGGCCGAAGTCGCGACGGTAACTGAAGCGGACCGAGGCTGAATCGGCATCGGCCCGCTCGGCCAGCGCGCGCAGTGCCGGCGTGCCGTCCGGCGCGGCGTGGACGGCGGCCCAGGCGGGGTCGTCGGCCAGTTCCCCGGGGAGAGGTTGCCCAGGTGCTGGTACACCCAGTAGGATATCAGGCCGCTCAGCAGCCGTTCCTGCCACCAGTCGGTGGTGCGCATGTCGGCGAGCCAGGCGGCGGAGGTGTTCCAGTCGTCGACGACGTCGTGGTCGTCGAAGATCATCAGACTCGGCACGGTGGACAGCAGCCAGCGGATCTCGGGGTCGAGCCAGGACTCGTAGTAGAGGTGGCAGTACTCCTCGTAGTCGGTGACCTGGGCTCCGGGCGGCTGGTCGAGGTCACGACGGCCGGCGAGCCAGCGCCGGGTCTGCTCGGAGGTCTCGTCCGCGTAGATCTGGTCGCCCAACAGGAGCAGGACGTCGGGGCGTTCGGCGTCGGGGTCGGTTGCCAGACGGGTCGCGAGGGTGTCGAGGGCGTCCGGGCCGATCGGATCCGTGCCTCGGGCCGGGGGCGCGGCCCAGCGGCACGATCCGAAGGTGACGCGGACGGCGCCGCCGGTGGCGGGCGAGCGGATGACCGAGGGCGGGAAGGGGGAGTCGGCAAGGGGCCACACCGAGGTGTCGTCGAGGAGCACCTCGTAGGACGGGGACGCGCCGGGGCGCAGGCCGGTCACCGTCACGAGCGCGTAGTGGTGCCCGGCCACCTGGAAGGTGGGCGCCGTGCCCACCGCGCCGTCGGAGCAGCGCACCTGTACCGTGCAGGACGCGCTGGTCTCGACCCAGACCGTCGCGAACGAGCCGTCGGTGCACCTCAGCAGGGGTCCCAGACGCAGTTCGGCCACTTGATCGCCTTCCTGATCTCGTGCATAGGGCAAGGAACGACCGTAGCGCAACAGGGACAGCCGGGCCCCGTGTCCGTGCCAACCCGGCACCGGGCCGGAGTGGCGGCCCCGCGGCATCCTCCGCCCCCGGCGACGCGGCCATGGGCGGGCACGAGCGCCCTTCCCCGAGGCACGGGTGTACGGGACGGCGGGGCAGGGGCCCCGCTCCATGAGGCCGGGCCCCGTCGCCGAGGGCCAGGCCCCAAGGGACGTCAGCAGAACCAGCCGTCCTGGACCCAGCCGCGGCGGTTGACGTCTCCGTAGGCGAAGCCGTACGCCCAGCCGCTCTTCTTGCTCTCCACCAGGAAGGTCTGGCCCTTGTACAGGGTGCCCATCCAGGCGCCGACCGGTTCGGTGCGGACGTAGAGGTCGGTGGCGCACACTGTCTCGCGCACACCTACGGTGCCGTTCGAGTAGGCGAGCGCCGGTCCGGCGCCGAGCAGCAGCGCGGTGCCTGCCGCTGTGATGACGGCGGCCGCACGGCCGCCACGGAAAACGGGCATCGAGGAGAGTCCTTTCACTGCCGTTGCCGGGAAGGACGGCCGTCACCGCTCACCAGGAGTCGTAGCCGCCGATGCACTCGTAGCGCACGTAACCCCAGTCGTTGGGGCCGTAGTCGAAGGTGGCGGCCCAGCCGTTGTAGACGGGATGCGCGCCCTGCGTGTGGCCGACCTTGTTGCCGTAGGTGAGGGTTCGCAGGTAGCCGGCCGGTCCGGATGCGCTGTCGTAGTTCGCGTAGAAACTCGCGCTCTGGCACACGATGATCGCGTGCTGCGGTGGGACGTCGGCCCTGGCCGCGGACTGCTGCAGGGCGACGGCGGCGACGGCGGCCACCGTCACGGCGAGGGTCCTGTCCAAGGTTTTCACCGAACACCAACTCCCTTTGTCACAAGGGTGGCAGGGGCTGCCGTGCCGTGGGTCGTGTGCTCCCGTCGGCACGGGGCGGGGGAGGAATCACACGACGCCGCTCTCCCACCACCAGGAGCCGGAGCCGTACGAGGGTACTGAACCCGGCTGTCCGTGTGCTGCCAGGAGTGGGTGTAGGCCTCCAGGCCGGAGAAGCCGCAGGTCTCGGCGATCTTGTACGTCTGGAGGGTGGTGTGACCCGCGACCACGATGTCGGCGGCGACTCCGTAGACGTGCATGCTGTTCGAGGCACCGCCCACCGAGGAGTTGTGGGCGATGCTGCGGAAGCCGGAGTTGACGGTGATCGAGCTGTCGCCGGCCTTCCTGCGAACGGCCTCGAGCTTGTACATCAGGCGGCGCACGTTCTCCTTGACCTGAGTGGCGCTCACCTTGCCGCCACCGAACCCCGAGCCGTCCTTGGAGTAGAACTCGCTCCACTCGAAGTGCGCGGACGAACCGTCGCTGCTCTCCAGGCTGTTCAGGATGCTGTGCGTCTGCGGCCCGACCACACCGTCGGACGTCAGGCCGTAGGCGGACTGGAACCGCCTGACCGCGCTCTCGGTGGTCGGTCCGAAGGCGCCGTCCCAGGCGACACAGGTCTGCTGGGCGCCCGATGCCGCCCAACCGCCCACGCGTACCTGCAGTTCCGTCACGTCGGCGCCGCTCATGCCCTGCTGGAGAGTGCGCGTCCACCCGTACGCCGAAGCAGGGCCCGCCGTCCCCACGCCGAACGCAAGCGCCGTCCCGGCCACTGCCGACCAGCCTGCCGCGCCGCGCAGGAAGGTGCGACGGCGCATGCCGTCGTCCGCGCTCCCCGCGGCGTTCAAGTCCGCCATGCCACATCCCTTTCCGCGGTGCCTCGGTCCTGGTGACCCCTGCCGCTGCCGGCCGTCCGGCGCGGAGGTGGTTCTCAGCCGAACGCCTTGACCGCCTGGTAGTAGGTCCATGCCGTGCTGTCACAGGCGGTCCTGGTGCCGCCGGTGTAGTTGAGGCAGACGCGCTTGAGATCCTCGTAGAGGGCGCTGTCGAGGCGGTTCTTGTTGGCGCTGAAGGTGCCTGCGGCCTTGTAGTTGCGGTAGCCGAAGTCATGGCGGGCGCAGGACATGGAGAAGGGGAATCCGAACGGGTTGTCCGGGGAGCTGGAGCAGTAGTCGGTGGACCAGTCGAACGCGTAGGCGGACCAGGCGGCCTGGTTCGCGCGGGCGGCGGCCCAGGTGTTGTAGCTCGACGCGCTGGTCTGGGTCCAGCCGGCGAGGACCTGGGGCTTGTCCGCAGGCGCGGCGTCGGCGGCGGTCGCGGTGCCGACGACGGTGATGACGGCCAGGGCCGAGACGGAAAGGCCGACGGAGAGTCTTCGGTGCATCGCAACACCTCCATGAGACCGCGAACCGCCAGTCGGTTCGCAGGTTCATGACAAGATGATTGAGGCATCAACAGGGCTTGCCAACCCCCCGGCGCCTACCGAGTGGTGAAATCCTTACAGGTCGGCGCCCGGACCGTACGGCCTGCGGTGAACCGAAGCGCCGCACCCCGGCGAGGCGACTCCTCGGAGCGCGATTCGGATCCTCCCGGTGTGCTGATCAGTGCACCCGGGCCGGGGATGGCGGCCGGCGAAGTGTCAGGGCTCCACGCCCCAGTACCGTGCGATCGCCTCAGGGCGCTCGAGTTCCCGTCGGGCCGCCGGCAGGTGTGCGAGGTCAAAGGCCATTGACGCGCGGGCGGTGACGTGGACGATGTCCTCGCGGGTGGTGGCATCCAGGCGGGGTGACGCGGCCTGGTCGTCGGCACGGCAGGCCCCGCGTCGGGGTCGCCGCAGGAAAGGGTAATTCGGACGCATGCCTGATGGTGGAGCGGAAACCCGGCCCTCTGGCGATAGCCGCCAAGGTTCGTAGAGAGGGTCGACCATGTCGCAGGTTGAAGAAAGCATCGAGGTCCACGTCCCCGTCAGCGCCGCGTACAACCAGTGGACCCAGTTCGAGGACTTCCCGCAGTTCATGGACGGTGTCGAGCGCATCGAACAGCGCACGGACACCCTCACTCACTGGAAGACGAAGATCGGCGGCGTGGAGCGCGAGTTCGACGCGGAGATCACCGAGCAGATTCCGGATGAGCGGGTCGCCTGGAGCTCCATCGGTGGGGAGGCGCACCAGGCCGGCGTCGTCACCTTCCACTACATCGACGACCACACGACCAAGATCATGCTGCAGCTCGACTACGAACCCGAGGGCCTGGCCGAAACCGTCGGGGACAAGCTCGGCCTCGTCAAGCGTCAGGCCACTGGTGACCTGAAGCGCTTCAAGGGGTTCATCGAGTCCCGCGGTGGCACCGAGACCGGCCGGTGGCGCGGCGAAGTCTGAGCACTGCGGACAACACTGGGGCAGGCGGCCGAGGGCGGTGTTCTCGGCCGCCCGTTCGCCATCGGCCAGATCGGCCAGATCGGCCAGATCGGCCAGATCGGCCTCGCGGTCCGCTGGGTGCTGACGGATTCGCCCGACCTGGCTCCCGCCGCCCTCCACCGTGCCGTCGGTGCGGACGGCGTGGTCGACTAGGATCACCGCGCCGGTGGGGACGCCGTCCTGCTATTCGTAGCGGTACTTCAGAGACTCCGCCTCCGCCCGTTCGACGTCGGCGATCGTCAGCTCCGGCATCCGCAACTGGGCGAGCGTCACCTCGGCCGAGGTCGGCTGGCTGTCCGCCGGCAGCCACTGCTCCGGCTTCCACGCCCCGCTGCGCAGGAGCGACTTGGGGCAGTGCGGGTAGACCTCCTCGATCCCGAGTACCAGCGCGCTGGCCGGCGGCTTGCCCACGGCGGTCAGCTGGGACAGCAACTCCGGGCGGGTGGAGACGCATGCCCGGCCGTTCACCCTGAGCGTCGTGGTGCGCCCCGGGATGAGGAACAGCAGCCCGGCCCGTCCGGTGGCGATGACGTTCTGCAGGGTGTCCAGACGCTTGTTGCCGGTTGCGTCCGGTATCGCCAACGTCCGTTCGTCCAGAACCGCTACGAACCCGGCGGGGCCGCCGCGCGGGGAGACGTCACAGTTGCCCTCGGCGTCCGCGCTGGCGACCATGACCAACGAAGAGCATGCGATCAACCGCCGTGTCTGATCGGTGAGTTCGGTCATCTGCTTGCGCACGGCCGCGGCGCCGGGAAGATCGTAGACCCGGCGCAGCGCCTCCTCGTCGGACACGGCGTCGAGGCGGAGCGCGTCGAAGGCACTGCTGGCAAGGGGTGTCGTCATGCACCTGACCCTAGCGGGCCGCATCGCTGTTGATGTTGGTCCTGCGACTGCAAGGACATCGAGACGCCACGCGAGGAGGGGCAGGACGGGCCACCCCAGGACTCCAGGGGACCGGTGATGTGGATCACAAGTTCTGGACCTCAACCATGCTTGAGGAAGCAGGCTGTCGGACATGACGGGGCGGCCGGTCGACGGAGGCCCTCCCCTTGAGATCCAGGAGACGGACATGCCCACGCTGCTTCACATCGACACCTCCCTCAACGCCGAGAACTCGCACTCCCGCGCGGTGACCGCCGCCTTCCGCGAGGTATGGGAGAGCGAGCATCCTCACGGCACGGTGATCTACCGGGATCTCGACGCCGACCCCGTACCGCACCTCCGGGCCGACGCCTACTACGCGGGGTATGTCGCACCCGCCGACCGGTCCCCGAGGAGAGGGACGCCTTCGCGCTGCGCGCCCGGCTGATCGAGGAGGCAGAGGCGGCGGACGTGATCCTCCTCAGCGCCCCGATGTACAACTACTCCATCCCGTCGACGTTGAAGGCTTGGATCGACCACGTCTTCGCCGTGGGCCGCACCGCGATCACCGAGCACCCCTCGCTCGCGGGCAAGCCGGCGGTCGTCGTGACCAGCCGCGGCGGTTCGTACCAGGAGGGCACCCCCCAGTACGGCAACGACTACGTGGAGAGCTACCTCCGACAGGCCCTCGGCGGCGGTCTCGGTCTGAACGTCAGCTTCATCGTCCCGGAGCTGACCCTGGCCCGAGCGTCCCGGCGATGGCCGACCTGGTTCCGCTCTTCGAGGCCTCCCGCACCGAAGCCCTCGCGGTCGCCGCGTCCCGGGCCAAGGAACTGGCCATCCGTGTGACCGCCTAGCCGCGGTGGACGGCGCGGCCCGCCTACGTTCCGGATGCCACGGCGAACGCTCAGTTCCTCGGGCGGTCAGGGCCAGTGGCGGGCACGCCCAGCGCCAGGCCTGGTTGTCGCCGCGCTCGGCGAACCTGACGCCGTCGTCGGGACCCGGCCACGGACGTGTGTCTCAGGAGCCGTCGGAGAGGAAGTACTCGGCGAGCGGGGTGCCGGCGAACTTCTCGTGCATCAGTCGGGAGAAGAGCAGCAGCGAGTGGCGCGGCCGGTGGAGCACCGCGAGGTCCTGGGCCTGCCCCTCCGCGTTGCGGGTGACGGTGACGACGACCTTCAGGGGCTCGCCCTGGACCGACGCGTCGTAGATTTCCAGGAAACCCTTGTCGCCGAAGTCTCCGGCGTAACTGAAGTCCTGGAACTCGTACAGTTCGCGGGCCTTGACCACGATGGTCCTGACCGCTTTCGCTCCGCGCGCCGTGCCGTTCATCGCGGCGCCCTCCAGGGTGGCGTCGTCGGCCAGTTCGTCCAGCCACCACGGGTAGTAGTCCAGCCCTTGGCGATCGGTTCCGCTGTCTTCCGTGCTTGTCATGACGTGTCTTCCTTGATGTTCCGTCCTGGGGACGCGTGTTCGGGGTGGGCTGGCGGCCGCTGTCACACCAGGCCGGCGGATGCGAGCAGGCTGGGAGGGTCAGCGGTTGAGGTGGAAGGTGAGGTGCCTCTCCGTGGTGCCGGCGGGAACGGTGTGGACGTAACCGCCGGCACCGTTGTAGGTGCCCGATCCGCCCGTGACGGCGACGTCGACGGGGGAGTGGGAGGGCAGGTGGAGCAGAGCCTGTCCGGTGATCTGCCCCCAGGGAGGGCAAAGGTGCCCAGGCACTGGAGCGCGTCCGGGCCGATGTGCACGTAGGTGCACACCACGGCGTGGTCGCCGACCTTCTTCCCGTCCTGGTAGAGGTCTTCGGCCGTGATCAATTGATCACCGAGGCTGGCCCCCTTCCGGCCGGTGTCGACGGTGTGGGACTGGGTCTGTTTGGCGACCAACTGGATGGTTTCCGCACGCTGGTGTGCGCCCTGTGCGCTGCTTGTACCGGCCGATGCCAGTTGAACGCCCGTGAGGACCAGGGCGGCCGCGGTGACCGACAGGAGTGGGCGTAGGTGGAGCTTGCGCATGAGGCGCCTCCTGAAGTGTTCGCACATGTGTCGTCGTTGCCTGCCGGGACATCGCATCTCCGGGAGGGGCGCTCGGGATGCTCAGACGAACAGGACGCTCTCGACCTCGACGGTCGCGACCACGATCCTGGCCGTGGTGCCGGCGCGGCCGCTGAGCACGGGGCTGATCCGTACAGCGGCGCTCGTACGACTGCCATGAGCGGTTCCTCTCGAACGGCGGTGAGGCTGCCGGGCCCGCCGTGCGTCGGGCGTGCCACCGGATCGATCGAGGCGGGCCGGCCCAAGGGGCGCGCCCTCGGCCCGTCCAGAGGCCGGTCATCGGCCGGGGAACCGCTGCGTGACTTCCTGGAGCACCCAGCCGTTGCCGTCCGGGTCGCTGAAAGTGGCGTAGGAGCCGTAGCTGGCACGCTCGGGGTGCGCTCCGCCGATTCGCCCCTGGCCCTCACCGTCGTGGACGACATCTCCGGCATCGTGGCCGTGGAAGAAGAGGCCCTTGTCGTCGTGGAACACCTCGCTCACCTCGATTCCACGGCCGACCAGGTCCGCGCGGGCCTCTTGTATGTCCTCGACGACGAGGTACAGGCCCTGAGTCGATCCGGGGCGGCCGTGGTGAGGCCGTGCCCGAAGATGATCGATGCCTCGGACCCGGGCGGCGTGAGGTGGACCACCCGGTAGTCCTCGGTGATGTCCGCGGCGAGGTCGAGCCGGAATCCGGCCTTCTCGTAGAAAGCCCTGGAGCGGTCGACGTCCGAGACCGGCAGGACCAAAAGCTCTAGTTTCAAGTTCACTTCTCTGATCACTTTCGTTGTCCTCGTACGCGCACTCGGCGCGGGACGAGGGGCAGTGGTGGTCGCCACCCGTGTGGCGGCGATCCCCCGGGGAGATGTCAAGCCAGGTAGAAGTCCCTGCGTGCCGCGATGAATTCCTCGATCGTCCGGGCCGGAGTACCGGTGAGACGCTCGACGTCGTCCGAAGCCCGGTCGTACCTGTTCTGCTGATGCAGGCGGCACATGGTGACGATGTGCTGCTCGACGTGCGGCGGCAGACCGATCGTGGAGAGCACCTCCTCGCGCCACTGCTCCAAGGGGACGTCCACGTACGACACCGGCCGGCCCAACTCCTTCGAAAAGGCCTCGGCCATCTCGGTCATGTCGACCGTGCGTGGGCCGGTCAGCTCGTAGACGTGACCGCGGTGGGGGCCGGGATCGCGCAGTACGGTGGCGACCACCCTGGCGACGTCGTCCACGGCGATCGGCGAGGTGCGCCCCGTTCCGAATGGCAGCTCGATCGTGCCCCTCTTGCGGATCGTCTGCGCCGGCAGCGTGGTGAACAGGGGGTTGTCCAGGAAAGACGTGGGCCGGATATGGACCACCGGCAGGCCCGACCAGTCGAACACCTGCTCCGCAAGCCAATGCAGCCGCTGCTGGCGGGACTCCGCGGTGCTGGTGGCGGTCATCTGCGACACGGTCATCTGCGACATGTCCACAAGTGCGTCCAGCCCGCCGTACTCCCGGGCGACGCTAGCCACGACGGTGGCGGCGAGCAGATGGTCCGGTGACACAGGCATGGCGAAGTACATGCTCCGAGCGCCCTCCAGGGCGGCCGCGACGGTCTCGGGGCGCGTGAGGTCACCGAGGACGACCTCAGCCCCGAGTGCCCGCAACCGCGCGGCACGCTCGTCGTCCCGACGGACCATGACACGCACCGGTACGTCCCACGCACGCAGCGTCTCGAGGACCTTGCGGCCCACGCCGCCCGCGCTTGTGACGAGGGCGAGGTTTCTGGCAGCCATAAGCCTGTCTCTCCTTCTCAGTGACTGGACAAGATCGCAATCGCATCGCATCCGCGGCCGGAATCGGGGGCGCGGCCGTCTCGGCGGCGCCTGCCTGGATGGTGTCGCGGGCGGGGTAGGAGGGACTCGCTGAGCCCCATCCTGATAATTAAGAGCATATGCTCCTAATTGTCGAGGTGCAAGGCGTTCTCCTCCGCTGTCGGGTGGACGTGTCCCCAGGCGATTACGACGCGCTCGTGAGCGGACACTCCGCATTCGGGCGCCCGGGGAGGTCTCCTCGGATCGTGAATACGGCTCACGAACCCGGCGTCCGGACTCTCGCCTCCGACGACTGCTTCGGCGCTGTTCGAGCCTACGCTCCGACGAAACGGTAGTCGCGGCCAACGGGGAAGGCGCCGTCTCCCGCCGCAGCGAAAGCGCGCTGTGCTCAGTCGCCGGGGGGCGACCTCCCAACAGTTACGGGCATATACTCGTACCTTGAATTCCGTATCTGGAGGAGAGCATGGCCGGCACCGAGAAGGACGCCACCAGTTCCTGCAACAACCTGGCTCTGCGTAAGGCGGCCCGGTATCTCAGCGCCACCTACGACAAGGCGCTCGCTCCGACGGGCCTGCGCGCCACGCAGTTCAGCATCCTCCAGAAGCTGAGCAGGCACGAGCAGATCACCATCAGCAGCCTCGCCGAGATGATCGCGATGGACCGCACCACCCTGGCGAGCAACCTCAAACCACTTGCTCGCGAGGGCCTGGTCATCGTCGAACCGTCGCCGACGGACCGCCGTGCCCGCATCGTCACCCTCACCCCCGATGGCCTCGCCAGGATGACAGCCGCCCTTCCTTACTGGCGTACCGTGCAGTCCGAATTCGAGGAGAGCTTCGGCGGCGAGAAGGCGGCGCGGCTCCGCGAAGCTCTCGAAGACGTCCTGGACACCGGATTCCACCCCTGGGCCGAGTAGACGGCGACAACCGGGGCATCGAATCGGCCGGCGCCGGCGCACCTCATGGCGCAGGCCCTGGAGCCGAGCCCGGGTACGGGTGGCGAACTGGCGATCTTGGGCTAGAAGATGTGAAGGAAACATCCGACCGCGACCGCTCCGGCGGCTGCGATCGATGTCAGGCGGACGAGGATCTTCTGGGACTTCACGGCAGCCTCTTTCGGGACTGGTGCAGCGGCCTCACGAAAGCCCGGGGCTGCGGTTTCCGTGAGGCCGCCAGCCGGTGCGACAGGCGGTCTCAGTGGCGTGGACGGGTGACCGTCCAAGGCGGCTGGGGCGGGAGGTCACAGGCCTCCCATGCGTATGAGCCACCAATCCGGGTTGTAGGCCCCGCTCGCCGAGTCGTGCGTGACAGGTGGCCGCACTTCCACGGTCTCCTCGAGCCGGATGCGTTCCGGCAGCTTGGAGAACCGCGGACTGCGCTGCCGCTCCCTCGCGTCGGCGGATGTGCGTTCGTGTTCCATGCTTGCTCTCCTCATCGCGGCGTTCGCGACGCGCTCGACGTCTCCGCCCGGTCGGCGACAGGGCTGCGGCAAAGGACTTGCGGGGGGGCGAATGACGTCAGGCGATGGCTGCTCGACGTCGAGTGAGTCGGGGACTCAGGCTCAGCAGGGTCCCGGCGAGGACGGCCCACAGGGCCAGGGTGATCACGGGGCCACTCAGGTGCGAGCCGTTGTAGTAGCCGAGATCGGCGATGCCCCGCACGGCCGCTCCCGGCGGGAGCAGGGCGGAAACCGCTCGGGCCCCGGCGGGCAGCAGGTCGGCGCCGATGACCGCGCCGCTCGTGGCGTTGCCGACGGTCAGCAGCAGCAGCGTGGTGACCGGTAGCCCGATCGGGCCGAGGACGGCACCCATGAGCGTGGTCGTGAACGCCGTCGCGGCGGCCAGCAGGGCGAGGACGAAGATCAGCGGTGCCAGCGGGGCCGGGGTGGCGCCCAGCACGGGGCCCACGACGAGCGCCCCGACGGCGCCGATGGCGGCGGAGGTGCCGATGAGCAGGACGAACCGGTGGCGCAGGCGCATGACGCCGGTCAGCCCGAGGACGTTCGACCCGAGGACGAAGCCTGCCAGGCTCACGCCGAAGGCCAGATAGAACCCGGCCAGGCCCCGGGCGTCATGCTTTGCCAGAGGGACGACGTCCGCGACGGTCACATGCGCGCCGGCACCGCGGGCGTATGCGTCCACCAGTGTGCTCACGGCCGACGTGGTGGACGCCCCGGCGGCTCCGGCGATCTCCAGCTTCAGGTGGCCGGGAGCTCCGGTACCGAGCACGGCCACGACGTCGTGCCGCTCCAGTGCGAGGCGGGCCGTCGCGGCGTCCGAGCTGGGGTGGACCGTGACGGCGTTGCCCAGGGCCTGCTGTATCTCGCCCGGCAGGGTGGATCCGGTGACGGCGATGGGTACCTGGTGGGGCTGTGGGTCGCGCTGAAGGCCGACGTAGCACGCGATGAAGGCGGCCACCACGATCAGGGAGATCAGGAACGGCTGGAGCCACGCCGTCACGGGCGGCCGAAGAGCCCCCTGCCCCTGTCTGTGGGTCTGCTCCACACCCGCGGGGTGCGTCCGCTGCCTCTCGGCGGAGACCGATCCAGTAGGGATAGCCATGGCACAACCTTTTGCTCGGAGAACGCGGGAAGCGGGCCCGGCAGGGGCCCCATCTGAGATAAGAGCATATGCTCCTATTGTGGAAGCGGCAAGCGCGTGGAGGCCTCAAGTAGGGAGTGATCACCACGCGCGGATGCCGACAACAGGGAAAGCTGAGTGATGGCGCGAGAGACCAACGAGAGGCAGAGGAGAGATGACCATGCGCATCGCCGTGGCCGGAGCAACCGGAAACATCGGAGCCCGCACCGCCGGCGCCCTGGAGCGGGCCGCGCACGAAGTGGTGCGTATCAGCCGTTCGCTCGGCGTGGACCTGATCAGCGGGGACGGTCTCGACGCCGCTCTGAGGGGCGTCGACGTCGTCGTGGACGCCACGAGCTACGAGGCAGCGGACCGAGACGATGCGGTCGCGTACTTCGGCACCGCCACCCGCAATCTGCTCGCCGGCGAACAGCGAGCCGGGGTCCGTCACCACGTACTGCTCTCGATCGTCGGCATCGACCGGCTCGAAGGCAACGCGCACTACGCCGGCAAGCGCGAGCAGGAGCGCCTCGTGGCCGAGAGCCCGGTGCCGTGGACGATCGTTCCCTTCACTCAGTTCCATGACTTCGCCGCGACGGTCACCAGCTGGACCGAAGAGGACGGCGTCGCCCCTATCCCACCGCTGCTGGTCCAGCCGATCGCACCCGCGGACGTGGCCGACATCCTCGCCGAAACAGCCACGGGCACACCGCGGGGGCGCCACCGCGACGTCGCCGGCCCGGAACCGCAGGACCTGGTGGACATGGCCCGCCGCACCTGCGACGCACGCGGACACACGGTCAAGCTGGTCCCGACGTGGTCCTCGATACTGGGGCCGGAGGCGGCCGGAAACGTCCTCCTGCCCGGCGAGGACGCCCGCATCGCGCCAACCACCTTCGACGAGTGGCTCGCCGGCGCCCGCTGATCGCGCGCCATCAGGCACGGCATCTGCGGGCGGGGTCTGAGGCCTTGTTCTGCGACAACGGCCACGCCCAGTCGGCCAGATGTGAGGCGGCGCGGCGGAGTCAGCGGTCTGCGTGCCGGTAGCGAGCCCAGAGCGGCAGGGCGTACCAGCAGACCAAGTACCAGAGCAGGACGGCTCCGACGAGCCAGGGACGAGGGCGTTGTGGGTGGCGACCCTCAGGACGAGCAGGAGCGAGGAAACCATGGTGGCCAGCAGCAGGAGCAGGCCGACGAAGGTCAGGCGCGATGCGAGTCGTACGGCCTGGGGTTTGACCTGCTGCCCGGACACCAGGCGGTGTAGCGACACCGGTCCGATGAGGGCCCCGTGGCGCAGGCGCCGAGGACCACGGTGACGATGTAGATGACCTGCTCGACGTGGCCCAGAGCCGTGTACTTGGGGGTGAAGACCACGGTGAGCAGGAACCCGAACAAGATCTGCACCCCGGTCTGCGCGACGCGGACCTCCTGGATGAGCTCACCCCACTTCCGGTCGGCGCGCTCTTCCGCGGTCTCGTCGCGCCCGGTTCGTCTCTCCGTATCAGTCATGAACTCCGGATAGCCGCTCATATGATCGCGCAAACAGGCAAGGTGCTCGGTGTTCGTCGGGAGATCCAGCCGGCCGAGGAACTCCAGTGCGGCAGCCGGTTCAAGGTCGCCGTAGACGTCGCGGAAGCTTGCCAGGAGGCCGCGGAAGACGGCCGAGTGCAGGGTGGGAAGCTGCATGGCGGTGCGGTACGTCATCTCCTTCACCGCCCAGCGCACCGGTCCCGAACACTCCAGAACCCGACGGGCTCGGCGCAGCAGTGCTTCCGATCGCTCGGCCACCACCCCGTGGATGTCGTTACCCAGAACCTCGGCGAAGGCCGTCGTGGAAGTGGCGTGGTCCTAGAACCAGTCCACCCACAGCGAGTAGGTGACGGCCTCGGCGTCCCGGTCCGCCTCCAGCCGCTGACGGTAGCCGTCCCACAGCACGTCGGCCGGCGCGCGATCGGTCTCGGCCTCTGGTCGCAGTCAGACCGTGCTCAGGTCGCAGGTGTACGTGGCGGAGCCAGAACCGGCGTAGGCCTCGAGGTCCAGGTAGTATGTCCCGCTGCCCGAGGCCGTGCGGGTGTACGTGAGGGACTCGTCGCTTCCCCGGCCGTCGTTCACCGACCTCGTGAGCGTAGTTCCGGTCGAGTCGAGGAGATAGGCGTCCGCGTCGTAGGCGTCCGGTACAGCGCATGAGATGGACGCGGTCCTGCCGGAGGCCAGGGTGAACTTGAAGTAGTCCCGGTCGGACGTGGTGCTCAGGGCGCCGGTCAGGGTCACCGGGGGAGTGCTCGACGTGATGTCGTCGGCGGCCGAGCGGGAGTCGTTCGGCTCGCTCTCGCCGACCGTCGTGCCGCCCCGGAGGTGCCGCAACCGGTATCGGGTGTGCCGCTGTACAGGTTGGGGTCGGCGACGCCGTCGTTGACGCTGCGTCGGTAATAGCCGCAAGTCGGACGGTTCTTGAAGTCGAAGGTCTGGCCGCTGGTGAGGTGCCAGATCTTGTAGTCGGAGAAGGTCAGAGGCTTGCCGGAGACGGCCTGCTCCGGCTGGTGGTCGCCGAGCACGACGTAGGCGTCGCTGCCGAACAGTGTGGCCAGTCCGTTCTTGTCGATGTAGAGGGAGCTGCCGCCCTCGTCGATTCCCACACCCACGCCTTGCCCTGGCTGGTCAGGCCGTCCTTGATGGCGCGCGCGACGAACGCCATGGTGCGACCCATGCGGTCGCGGGCGACGAAGTGCGAGTCGTTGATGGTGTCGCCGTAGTTCGGCCAGTTGAACATGCCGGTGGTGAACGTGAGGGACTTGTCGTAGGGGTTGGCGAGCGCGGTGGCCGAGGTAGCGCTCGCGGTGCAGGCGTCGTACACGATCGAGCTGTTGATGTGGAGGCCGGCACTGCCGCCGCCGGAGCCGCCGCCCTTGGCGACGACGGACTGTACGGAGGCCTGGAGAGAGGTGCCTTTCCAGGCCGCGTAACGGCACTGGTCGCCCCGGCGAAGTAGACGAACTCCGCGTTGCGGATGTCATTGTTCAGCTGGGTGTTGTTGCCGTCGGACGCGGCAGTCAGCGTCCAGGTGGTACAGGAGTTGACGCCGGAAAGCCCGGTGATCGTGTCGCACTCGGGCGTCTTGCTGCCCGATGTCGGAGCCGAGCCGGCCAGCACGACCACATCGAGGCTTCCGGTGTTGCCGCGGATTGCGTCGATCGCCCTCGTCATGGAGCCGCCGACGACACTGCCGGCGCCGTTCATGGTGAAGGCCGGGCCGGACCAGCTCGATCGGCTGACGTCTGATGCGCTGCCGAGGCGGATGCGGTCGGCGGAGGCGTGGGCGGGGTCACTGGTGACGGCGAGGGTGGTGGCGGCGGCCGCGATCACAAGGAGCGAGGCGAGGGGCCTGCTCAGCGCGCGTGAGGTCATCGGTGCTCCTGGGTTGCGGGAAGAGGCGAGTGCGGGAGGAACACGCCTCCCCGCATCCCCTTCTGACGGACCGACAGCAGCGTGGCGCGTCGGCAGTAGCGGAACATACAAGCAGTGGCTTGTTACGGGAAGATGTAAGAGAAAATTCGACGAGGTGGCTCTATCAGCGCATCTGAAGCGCTACATAATCGGGCATTCAGTAACTTTTTGCGACGGCGAGAGTGTGCTGCGCGGATGTAATTGGCGTTACATCTATGCAAGGTCTCGGGACACCTGTAGTTTCCTGCCTTGTCAGAGGGAGAGGGCAGACCTTCCCCGGCAGTACTTCCGAGAGGGACCGATCGTGATGTCACATTCCTCCCGCCGCACCGTGATCAGAGTCGCGACCGCCGTCGTGGCGCTGACGACGGTGAGTGCCTGCGACGACGGGTCGGACACCGGCGAGGCCGCGTCGGCCGGCACCGCGAAGGTCGCCGGCGTGACGGTGAAGAAGGACCAGGCCCTGCACGACGCTCTGCCCGCCGGCATCAAGAAGTCCGGCACGGTCCGCGTCGCCACCGACGTCCCCTACGCGCCCTTCGAGATGTTCGTCAGTGAGGGCGGCAAGGAGCTCACCGGACTCGACTACGACCTCGGTCAGGCCATCGGCGCGAAGCTCGGGGTGAAGTTCGCCTTCACCCCGCAGAAGTTCGACGGCATCGTGCCGGCCCTGCAGGCAGGCAAGTTCGACGCCGCGATGTCGGCGATCACGGACAACAAGGACCGCCAGAAGGTCGTCGACTTCGTCGACTACTCCCAGTCCGGGTCCGGCATCCTCGTCGCCAAGGGCAACCCCAAGAAGATCACCACCCTGACCGACCTGTGCGGGTCGCCGGTCGCCGTGCAGGCCGCGACCAATCAGCTGAAGCTGCTCACCGCGACACAGGGCGACTGCACCGCGGCCGGCAAGCCGAAGATCGCCATATCGACCTTCCCCAAGGACTCCGACGCGCAGCTGGCGCTCCGGTCGGGGAAGGTCGTCGCCGACGTGCTGACCAAGCCCGCCGCCGGCTGGACCGCGAAGACGGCCGACGGCGGCAAGGCCTTCGAACTCGTGGAGGACCCCAAGGCGCCCGGCGGCTACAACGCCTCGCCGAACGGCATCGCCGTCACCAAGAAGCTGCCGGAACTGACCGGGGCGGTGCAGAAGGCCCTCCAGGCCCTCATCGACGACGGGACCGTCACCAAGATCTTCGACAAGTACGGCGTCGCCTCGATCGCGGTCAAGGAAGCCACCCGCAACGCGGCGGTGGACTGACGATGCCCGCCACCTCCACACCTGTGAGTGCCTCACCGCACCGCGACTCCGCCTCCGCGGACATCGACATCGTGCCGGTGCGGCACTACGGCCGCTGGGTCGCCGCCGTGGCGGCCGTGGCCGCCGTCGGCGGACTGATCGGTTCCCTGGCCAAGAACGCCAACCTGCACTGGGATGTCATCGGCCACTACCTCTTCGCCGGGCTCATCTTCGACGGCCTGGCGACGACGCTTTGGCTGACCGCCGCGGCCATGGCCCTCGGTCTGGTCCTCGGCACCCTGATCGCGGTCATGCGTCTGTCGTCCAACCCCGTCCTGTACGGACTCTCCTCCCTGTTCGTCTGGGTCTTCCGGGGACGCCGCTGCTGGTCCAGATCATCTTCTGGGGCTATGCCGCGGCTCTCTACAAGAAGGTGCTGATCGGTATCCCCTTCACCGACATCACGTTCGTCCAGGCCGACACGAACTCCCTGCTCACCCCGGCGGTCGCGGCTCTGCTGGCACTCGGGCTGAACGAGGCGGCGTACGCGAGCGAGATCGTGCGCGCCGGCATCCAGTCCGTCGACCCGGGACAGACGGAGGCGGCTCACTCGCTCGGCATGCGTCCCGCCCTGACCATGCGCCGGATCGTCCTCCCGCAGGCCATGCGGGTGATCATCCCGCCGATGGGCAACGAGACCATCAACATGCTGAAGATGACGGCTCTCGTCTCCGTCATCGCGGCCCACGACCTGATGTCGAACATCCAGGACGTGTACGCGCAGAACTACCAGGTCATCCCCATGCTCGTGGTCGCCAGCATCTGGTACCTGGCCCTGGTCAGCCTGCTGAGCATCCCGCAGGCCTGGATGGAGCGGCGCTACGGCCGCGGCACTTCGGGAGCCGGCCGGGTGTCCCCGTGCAGCGCATGCTCGCGGGCGCCGTCTCGCTGGGCCGCGTGAAGAAGGAGTCACAGCGATGACCACGCCCATGGTGGACGCACAGGGTGTGCGCAAACACTTCGGGAAGCTCGAGGTCCTCAAGGGCATCGACCTGACCGTCGGCGCGGGAGAAGTGTGCTGTCTGCTGGGCCCGTCGGGCTCGGGCAAATCCACGTTCCTGCGGTGCATCAACCACCTCGAGACGGTCGACGGCGGCAGGCTGTCCGTCGACGGCCAACTCGTGGGCTACCGCCGGCAAGGCGACCGGCTGCACGAACTGCGTGAGCGGGAGGTCGCCTCCCGCCGACGCGACATCGGCATGGTCTTCCAGCGCTTCAACCTCTTCCCCACCTGACGGCGCTGGAGAACGTGACCGAGGCACCCGTACGCGTCGCGGGTGTCAGCCGCGCCGAGGCACGGGAGGACGGTATGCGCCTGCTGGAGCAGGTCGGCCTCGCCGACCGCGCCGGGCACTACCCCGCGCAGCTCTCCGGCGGACAGCAGCAACGAGTCGCCATCGCCCGGGCCCTGGCCATGAAACCGAAGCTGATGCTGTTCGACGAGCCGACCTCCGCACTCGACCCGGAGCTGGTCGGCGACGTCCTGGACGTCATGCGGCAACTCGCGGCCGACGGCATGACCATGGTCGTCGTCACCCATGAGATCGGCTTCGCCCGCGAGGTGGGTGACACCGCCGTCTTCATGGACGAAGGTGTCGTCGTCGAAGCCGGACACCCTCAGCAGGTACTCGTCGACCCCGAGCAGGAACGCACCCGCGGATTCCTCTCGAAGGTCCTGTGAGCGCCTCGGTCCGTCAGCGGCCGCACACTGCCGCACTGCTGACGCTCGCCCGCGCCCACCAGCCCCGGTACCTGCGGGAACTTGCCGAACTCGTCGCGATCGACTCCGGGTCGTACAGCCCCGCGGGCGTCAACCGCGTAGGCGATATCGTCGGCGAACGGCTGCGGGCCATCGGATTCGACACCCGCCGCCTCACCCCGCCGTCCATCGGCACCCACGGCACCGGTGACCTGATCGTGGCGCGGAAGAAGGGGGCGCTCTCCGTCGAGGACGGCGGACGCCGCATTCTGCTCGTCGGTCACCTGGACACGGTCTTCGAGGACGGGACGGCCGCGGCACGGCCGTTCGGTCTGGTCGGCTCGCACGCCCGTGGGCCGGGCGTGAGCGACGACAAGGGCGGCCTCGTCGCCGGTCTCACGGCGCTGCGCATCCTCGACGAGGCGGGCTTCCAGGACTACGCCGAGGTGGTGTTCCTGGCCGTGCCCGACGAGGAGATCGGCTCCCCGGCGAGCCGTCCCCTCACCGAGGAGACGGCGCACGGGATGCATTACGCGCTGGCCCTGGAATGCGCCCGCGAGAACGGCGACGTCGTGATCGCCCGCAAGGGCGTAGCCGACTTCCGGCTCACCGTAACGGGGCGCGCCGCCCACGCCGGCATCGAACCGGAGCGGGGTGCGAACGCCGCGCTGACGGCGGCTCACCTCACCGTCGCGCTGCAGGGGCTCAACGGCCGCTGGGACGACGTGACGGTCAACGTCGGGATGGTGCACGCCGGCACACGCATCAACATCGTCTGCCCCGAGGCAGAACTGCACGTCGAGGTCCGCTCGGCGACGACGCGAGGCATCCAGCAGGCCCGGCGGGCGATCGAGGATCTCGCCGCGCGCCCTGCCGTCGCCGGGACCACCGTGACCGTGGAGCAACTCGACCTCTGCCCGCCGATGGAGGACACCGAGGCCTCACGGCGAATCCTGCGGGCCGCCCAGTCCATCGGGGAAGAACTGGGACTGTCCATCGGGGCCGCCGCGACCGGCGGAGTGGGTGACGCGAACCTGATCGCCGGCATGGGCGTGCCCGTTCTGGACGGGCTCGGACCGGTCGGCGGCGGTGATCACAGCCCGCAGGAGTGGCTGGACACCACGACAGTCGTCAGCCGTGTCGCCCTGCTCGCCTCGCTCATCGCCGTACTCGGCTGCGAGCAGCCTCCCACCGGCTGACGCGACGACTCCGGCCGCCGACAGCAATTTCTTTTCGCCGGCCGGTGCCGTCGCCCCCGGGCACCGGAGCAGTCCCCCCAGCCGTCGTTGAAGCCGCTCTCGAACAGCCCGCCCCGACAGCACCTCACCCACGTCCGCACACTTCCTGGAGGCACCTCATGCGCACCCCGCACAGAGCCGGTCGCACCGTCCTGGCCGGAAGCACCGCGCTCCTGCTGGCTCTGGCGGCCGCTCCGGCAGCCGTCGCACACCCGGCCGCCGGACACCGTTCCGCCGGGTCGCTCGTCCTGGTCGGCGGCGGGCTGAAGAACGACAACGACCAGGTGTACGGCGAGATCATCGACCGGGCCGGCGGCAAGGGGCACGCACGCATCGGTGTGCTGACCGCCGCCTCCGTGCCCGAGAGCCAGGACCCGAACGCCGGTGACCCGGCCACATGCTCCAACTCCGCCTGCAACGGCGCCTATTACGCCGACCTGTTCACCCGCCACGGTGCCGCGGACGCAGAATGGATCCCCGTCGACATCGACCACGTCACCGAGGCCGACTCCGACCGTGTCGTCGCCCAGGTCAACAGCATGACCGGCTTCTTCTTCGGCGGCGGCGACCAGTACCGGTACGTGACCGCCCTGTTGCACGGCTCCGCCCACACCGACTCGAAGGTGCTGGCCGCCATCCGCGCCAAGCTCGCCGACGGTGCGGTGGTGGCCGGGTCGAGCGCAGGTGCCCAGATCGCGGCCGGAGCCGACATGATCACCGGCGGCGACTCCTACGAGGCTCTGCGGGACGGCAGCGCGCCGGGCTACTTCGATGACGCCTCCAAGCTCGGCTACCTGCCCGAGGGCGGCTTCGGCTTCCTGCGCTCGGGGCTGCTCGACACACATACCGGCACCAGCGGACGTGAGGGCCGTTCGCTGCGCCTGGCCGCCGACACGGGCCACCAGCGGGTCTACGCGCTGGAGGAGAACACCGCTCTCGTCGTCGAGCACCCCGGCTCGCCCGACGAGACCATGCGCGTGGTCGGCCCCCAGGGCCTCGCGGTGTTCGATCTGCGGCACGCTCGTGTGACCCGACACGACGGAGGCTGGTCGCTGACCGGCGCCACCTACGACTACCTCACCGACGGCGACCGCTACGAGCCGCGCCGCTGGCGGGTGCGGCCGGCATCCGACAAGAAGCGGCTCCACCCGCAGGACCGTACGCCCGTGCCCGCGAACCACGACGTCTTCTACTCCCTCGCCAACGACAACGGCGTCCCCTACAGCTTCCTGGGCACCGCGCGCGCCCTCGCGCAGTCCGCGGAGCAACGCGAGGCCACCGCCACCACGTTCGAGTCCGGGCCACGGTTCACCGTCACCTTCGACAGGAACCGGCACTTCACCCCGCTGACGGACGACGGCAGGACAGCGGACACCCTCATCGGGATGACCGTGTCCATCACCCCCAACTGACGCCACCGCACCGACAGGGCAGAGGGCTCCCTGGAAAGAGACCAGGGAGCCCTCTGCCCCTGGACGGGCTGCGGTCCTCCGGCGGGCGCTCCGGCCCCTCACCCGCTCCATGGGCTCCACGGACAAAGCCCTCCCGGCTCGGAAAAGGAACATCTCGATGGCTTCTGGCAGGCTCGCCGACGAAATCCGGCTCAAGCTGGGTGAGCTCAGTCCCGCAGAACGCAAAGTCGGCCGAGTCATGCTGGCGGGATATCCGGCGCCGGGCTTCGAGACCATCGCCACCATCGCCGAACGCGCGGCGGTGAGCGCACCGACCGTCCTCAGGTTCGTCGGACGCCTCGGCTTCCGCGGCTACCCGGACTTTCAGGCGGCCCTGCGCGACGAACTCGAGGAACGCAGCGCCTCACCACTGGCGCTCTACGAATCGGCCACCCTGACCCGGTCCGACGAGGCGGACGCCAACGAACCGCTGCTGACGAGCGGCAGCAGGCTGTTCGCGGCCGCGCTCACCCGGTCCCTCGCCGAACTCCCGCTGCACGACCTGGACCGGGCCACCCAGCTCCTCGCCGACCCCAAGCGACGGATCATCCTCGCCGGTGGCCGGTTCACCCACCTGCTGGCCCAGTACCTCGGCCTCCACCTCATGCAACTACGCAACGACGTGGCCTTCCTCCCCGACCGCGACGTCGAGCGCACCGCCGCCCTGGCCGCGCTGACACGACGCGACGTGCTGGTCGTGTTCGACTACCGGCGCTACGAGGACGACAAGGTCGCCATGGCCCAACTGCTGCGAGAACAGGGCGGCAAGGTAGTCCTCTTCACCGATACATGGCTCTCCCCGGTGACCGCGCACGCGGAGGTCGTCCTGCCCAGCCAGGTCACGTCGCCCTCGCCGTACGACAGCCTGGTCCCGACCATGGCCGTGATCGAGACCGTCGTCGCATCGGTCATCGTGTCGCTCGGTGAGGCCGCGCACCAACGCCTGCGGCAAGGAGAGGACATCGCCCAGCGGATCGGCCTGGTATGACCGCGATCCGCCGGGTCCGCCCGACACCCGGTGCTCCCTCACCCCGTCGCCCGGCGCACCACCACGCAGAGCCCGCAGCACACGCCCGGCCATACCTCATGGCCCGGCCCTCGTGCGCCCCTCCATGGAAGGAACCGTCATGCCCAGACATCTCACCCTGAGCACCTGCGTCTCGGTGCCGCTGCTGCTGGCCGGCTCGCTTGCAGTGACCGCCTGCGGCGGAACAGAAGAGGCCGGCCGGCCATCCGGCCCCGCCACGTCCGCCGAAGTGATACCGGGAGTGACGGTAAAGACAGACCCGAAGCTGCACGCCGGCCTGAGCGCCCCCATTCGCGAGCGGGGAGTGGTCCAGGTGGCCACCGATGTGCCGTACCCGCCGTTCGAGATGTTCACCCAAGCGGGCAGCCGGCAGATGACCGGAATCGACTACGACTTGGGCCGCGCCATCGCCGCACGGCTCGGCGTTACGTTCACATTCTCCCCGCAGAAGTTCGACGGGCTGCTTCCCGCCGTACAGGCGGGCAAGTTCGACGTGGTGATGTCGGCCATGACCGACAAGAAGGAACGGCAGACGGCGGTCGACTTCGTCGACTACCTCAACGCGGGCCCTGGCTGGCTGGTCAAGAAGGGCAACCCCACCGGGCTGGACGAGATCACCGACGTCTGCGGAAAGCCCGTCGGAGTCCAGAGCGGGACCAATCACCAGCAGCTCCTGAAGGAACGCCAGGCCACCTGCAAGGCCGCCGGTCGTCCCCCGATCAAGGTCCTGGCCTTCGCCAAGGACTCCGAGGCCCAGCTCGCGCTGCGCAGCGGACGGGTCGTGGCGGACTACCTCGACGAGGTGACGGCCGCCTGGGTCGCCTCGACCACGGATGACGGGAAGACGTTCGCCACGGTCACGGGCGACAAGGCGGTGGGCCCCCACAGCCCTTCGCCCATGGGCATAGGGATATCCAAGACCGACCCCCGGCTAGCGAGGTCGGTACAGGCGGCGCTTCAGTCCCTGATGGACGACGGTACGTACAAAAAGATCCTCGAGAAATACCATGTGCCGGGAATCGCCATTCCCAAGGCCACGGTCAACGCCGGTCTCTGAACAGGAGGCGAGGACGCCCTCGGGCGCCGGCGTCCCACGCCTTGCCCCGCCGCCGCGGCGGGCCGGAGGTGCAGGTCCGCGATGCGTCTGGGGCGCCAGGCCTCGCATACTGTCGCCCGCGGCGATATCAACCGCTGCCACCAGCCCGGTCGACCTCAAACCACTGATGCTCGCGCGCACTGCGACCAGTGCCCCTGGCGAGCTCGACGTCTTGACCTTGCTGGCTCAAGGGGCCGCCAGCGCCCACATCGCGACAGCTCTGGGCATGCGGGAAACGACAGGGCGCCCCAAGCCCAAGTCAGTTGCATTCTCGCTGCTCTGGAGGTCAACACCGTGTCTAGGTCGCCCTCCCCGCCTGCGACGCCGGTCTGGCCTGACTGATCTCTCCACTACGGGAATGACCGCGCTTCCAGCAGCGCCGGCAGCTCAAGTACGAAGCGGTGCGAGCGTGCCGACGCTGACCGCGCCGCGACCTCCACGCGGGTGGTCCCGCGCCCCGTCCATCCGATTCGAACCTGCTCGAATCGTGGCACAAGGCGTCGCAGTGGCATCCCTGACTGGCGCAGCCTGGTGGCCCACGGCTTGTTGCCGCAAGTACGTCCGCAGCGTCTGTTGGGCGGGCGTCTGCCTTCACCGGAGTATCCGAGAGTGAAGTAATTCAGAGATTGAGGTAGTTTATGAAGGATTGGAAGAAGCCCCTGGTCCTCGCGACCAGCCTGGCGGCCGTCAGTATGCTCTGGGCGGGCACCGCGCAAGCGTCCACCGAGGCGAACTGCTCGGTAAGTCTGGGGAACTCCGGGTGCACCACTGCCACTATCCCTGCGAGCAGTGCCCACGAAATCAAGTACTACGTCGAAGGCGGCTTCTTCTGCGCTCAGGCTGACTTCCAGGTGATTGACGCCGGCAACAAGGTGGTCGTCTACTCCCGCCATGTCGGTTCGGGAACGGTGGGCGGTACGATCGGGGGCCTTTACGGATCTTACTACCTCCGCATATACCACAGTTGCGGAGGAGCCAGCGGGGCAATTCACAACTGATTAGACGGTTGACTACGTCGCGAGTGTGCTGGCGGTTAGCGGCACGGCTCAGTCCCCGGAGCTTCAAGGAAATCCACCAGCGAGACTGCTATCTGACATGACAGTCGTGAATACGTAGCATGACGGAGGCCCCGAGATTTTCTCGGGGGCCTCCGTCATGCGAGAACTCGAGCCCTGACCTTAAGACTTGCAGCACGAGACGAAGGGAGGGCGTGGCGTGCGGTGCGACCTTCCTCGCGGAAGGCGAGGCGTATGAAGTGGCGGAGCAAGGCGACTCTTCTCCCTGTCGGCGCCCGCGACATCTACGCTGAACCGCACTGGGACGGGACCGTGCTGCTCGCTGCCAACGAGCCGTCCGTCGCCCCCGCGCTGAAGGAGTGACATGGGCATATCCGGTGAGCAGCATCAGTCAAGGCGTTGCGTTGATACGCTGCGGCCGGTCGATTCATCGCTGCAACTTCAGCCCACGAGAAATTCGACTGCACTCGGTCAGCGCAACCCGTCACGGTGCCGTGAGGCAGCGAGAGACTGGTCACCGGCCCCTGCCGTGCGCTGTCCAGGATCGTCGGCGGTGCGCTGATGCGGAATGCAGACGTCCAACAGTTGCCCGACCGATATGTGAGCCTCCGTCGAATCGCGGAGCAGGCCGTCCCGGCTGACCGTGTAGCGCGTGCGGCGTCCACGGCGCTCACGGCTGAGGTATCCAGCCCGCTCGAGGTCCGCCACAATGCTTTGGGCGGTGCGTTCGGCGATGTGGCAGACGGCGGCGATGTCGCGGAATCGGATCTCGGGGTCGCGTGCGATTGCCAGGAACACGTGGGCGTGGTTGGTGAGAAACCCCCACCTGGCAGGGTGATCATTTACCATGTCTTGCCTTTGCGTCACGAAGCTTGCGATGAGGCCGGCAACCGAGGCCCGACCCCGCAGGTCCCCGGCCGCCGCCTCCCGCCGATGAGGGCCGTGCCGGAACGCAGCACGTTCTGTCGACCTCTCTTCCACCTGCGCGCGCGCACCGGATGCACTACACGGTGCTCCTTGGCTGCACAGCGGTGCCGTCCACGGGCGGAGCTGTGCGATGACAGGCGGGTGATCAGGTGCAGGCCAGGTCCGCCGCCGGTACGGGTCGGGCACACGTAGCCCGGGCGCGGTGGGGGAGGAGTCACGGACGGTGATGCGCAGACGGCCGGGGAGGAGTGAACGCCGGCCACGCCTGGACATCGCTCACCGCCTCAGATCACCACTTCGTCCCCTCGACGGCGCGTCCTCGAGCACCCGGACTGCCGAATACACAGGGACAGCGCGGTCAGGCCGCAGCCGGCACAGGGATGCGAGGCGACGACGATGATGGTGAACGACAAGCACTCGCCGGTGACGTCAGGTGTCCATCAGGTGTCGGTGATGAGCCTGTCCGGGCCGCTGGATGCCGACAGCTGCGCCCAACTCATGCGGAGGCTGCGCAAGGGGCATGGCAGTCGCACGGAAAGGCGGGGACAGCCACTGATCCTCGACATGGCCGATGTGCCGCTGATCCCTCCCTCTCTCCACCGCATCCTTCAGAGGGTCATCGAGCAAGCCGATACGCCGGTCCTGGTGATCGCCGCGCCACCACGAGTCCGCAGAGCCCTCGAACGCTCCGAGATCACCGGCATGCGCCAGTACCGCACCCTGGCCGAAGCACTTGCCGCGCTATCCGCACCCGACCTCAACTCGCAGACAGCGGCCCCGCTCGCCCCTGGGCAAGAGGAGCCCGAAGTCCTGCGTGAGCAAATGCTCCACATACAAACCAAGGCCACCATCAGCGGCATGATCGGTGTAGCCCAAGGGATCCTGCTGACCCGCTACGGCCTGCCGAGGCCCTCCATCGCACACGAAATCCTCGAAGAGACCTCTCAGTACTTCAACGTGCCGCTGCGCGTCCTCGCCTCTGCCGTCATCACCGCTCCACCGCCGCGAAACACCGATCAATGGTTCTTCGGGCACACCACTAGACCCGCACCACCGACGGCGGCCTTCCTGCGTGGCCACCGCGCAAAGCCCTCCCATCGGCGCCAGGTACTGACCGCGGCCATCTCCAAGGCGGTGACGGCAGCCGATGCGGACGCGGCCGAGCTGCACCTCAAGGACGCTGCGCAGGACGACGCGCTCATTCTGGAGCAGCATCATGGCCTGGACGCCGCCTACCGTGCTCGGGCCGCCCTGATCGCCGGCCCGCCCGCAGTATGCGCGCGGGTACAGCGGCAACTCGAGCCGGTGACGGTGCCTGACATCACGACCGACGCCGCACTGCCAACCCACCCCGTCGGCCGGGCTCTGCTCGAGGCGGGCACCCGGGCCGTTCACGGCCTTCCGCTGATCACGCCCGACGGGCACTGCACCGGGACTCTGACCGTCCACCGCTGCCAACCGGGCACATGGCTGTCAGGCTTGCAGCAGCACACACTTGGCGTCCTCGCGACCGAAATCGCGTCATGGAACTCGTGGTATCATCGCACGATCATCCGCGACGCCCTCGAGTACCTGCATCGGCACCGCACACACCGGCCCGGAACCCGCTGATGACACGCGGACGAAGCCCGCGAGTCACTGTCGGACCAAGCAGCAGCGGGGGTAGCCGCCGCAAACAGCCGCAAGTGGACGTCGTTCGTCCCAACAGGGAGCCAGGCGCGCTCGGGGGTCGTAGGGGTGATGATCCCAGGGCAGTGGGCCGCTGTGCCGTAACCGCTCTTCCGCGGGCTGTCTTCCTCGCTGTTCGAGATCAGTCCTCGCCGGCTTGGACCATGGCTGCGTGCAACAACTTGGCCATCGATCGTCCCGCCACCCGCAGGGGTTCCGGATCACGGGCGGCGCGGCTGAGCATGAAAGCCCCCTCCAGCATCATGACCATCGAGTACGCGAGGGACTGCGCCGCCTTCGGTTCGGCCACCCAGCGTTCGAACCACCGCGTCGCCGTGCCGACCCACTCCTCGAAGACCTCAGCCGTTGCGACCCGCAACACCTCGTTGCTGCTCGCCACCTCGAGGGCCACCGTCCCGATCGGGCACGCGTCGGCATAGTCCGCCGCCGCAAGGTCGTGGGCAGCCGCTTCGAACGCACCCACGAGGGACTCCGCCGGGTCCGGCGCGCTGTCCAGCAGAGCCAGGACCATTCGGCCGTACTCGGTTCCGGACGTGCGGATCATGTCCTCGGCCAGTTGCTGCTTGCCGCCGGGGAAGAAGTGGTAGATCGAGCCGAACGGCGCGTCCGCCTCTGCGGCGATCCGCTTCAGGCCTGTGGCCGAGTAGCCGTGGCGGCGGAACAGCGCCGCGGCGGCACCCCGGATTCTGGCTCGCGTGTCCGTCTGTCCCATTGTCTTCGCTCCCTGTCCCCTCCAAGATTACAGTAGAACGATCTATCAAACAGGGGGTCGCGATGCCGAGAATCGAGTTGTCGGCCGGATCGATCGACTACCAGGACACCGGCGGTGAGGGGCCTGTGCTGGTCTTCGGCCACGGCCTGCCGATGAACGAGACCCAGTGGCGCAAGGTGGTGCCGCTGCTGGACGGATACCGCTGCGTCCTGCCCACGCTGCCCCTGGGTGGTCATCGCCGGCCGATGAACCCGGATGCCGACCTGTCCCAGCGCGGTGTCGCCCGGCTCCTGGGCGAGTTCATCGAGAAGCTCGGGCTGGGCCAGGTGACCCTCGTGCTCAACGACTGGGGAGGGGGCCAGTTCCTGATCTCGGAGGGGCAGGAACAGCACATTGCGCGCCTGGTGCTGGTGGCCTGCGAGGCCTTCGACAACTTTCCCCCGGGTCCGGCCAAGGCCATGGCGCAGGTGTGCAGGCTTCCCGGTGGCGTCTGGCTCCTGACGCGCCTCATGCGCCTTCCCGCCTTCCGTCACAGCCGGGCGGATACGGCGGGATGAGCCTGCGTGGGGTCCCCGACGAGATCATGGACGACTGGTTCGCTCCCGCCACCCGCAGCAGGGCTATCCGCAGGGACTTCGCCAAATTCGCCACCGGGGCCCCGGGCGCAGGACCTTGCTCGCCTGGAGCGAGCGACTGCGTGACTTCGATCGCCCGGTACTGGTCGTCTGGGCGACCGAGGACCGGTTGATGCCGCGTGAGCACGGCCCCCGGCTGGCCGAGCTGTACCCGAAGGGCCGGCTGATCGAGATCGCCGACTCGTCCACCCTCGTCCCCGAGGACCAGCCCGAACGACTCGCCCAAGTACTCACCGACTTCCTGATCCAAACCGGAGCGGAACCGGTCCGCCGCCTCTCCTGAGTGCGGGAGCGACGGGCGGGCGGATCCGGCGCCCGTCACCGTCCTTCCGCCGAGGTGGGAGACGTCGACCGCACCTGGCCGTATCGAGTACTCGCTGTGATCGCGTGCGGCGTTCCGAGGAGACCTCGCGGACAGCAGCATGCCCGCCCGCTCGCCCAGCTGTCCCGCATCCACTGCGAACGTCCTCATCGGCGGAGTCGAGGGAGCTGAGGTGGCAGGCCGGCCCTCGGCATGGGCCCCCACCACCCCTTCGGCCCCCTGACCATGACCCCTATTCGTAGGTGGAGAGGGCCAGTCCGAGGCCGAAGAAGGTGGGGGCCCATTCCCCGACGAAGATGCCCCACCGGTCCGCGCGCTCCTCACCCTTCTTCTCCACCTGCATGGAGGCGGTCCAGGAGATCACGGACAGGCCGATTGAGACGAATGCGGCGGCGTAGGCGTGCTCGGCTCGGATGCCGGACTCGTGCAGCTTCTTGACGATCATCGCAGGTTCGCTCCCTGGCTCGGCTGAAGTGATAGTTCAGCCTCAGCGCAGACGGCCGGCATCGGCGAGTGCTGGGGGACCGTTTGGTCCACTCGTGCACACGGCGTCGTCCGGTGTCGGCAAGCCGCGCTGCGCGGCCTGAGCCCAGCCACGCGGGTAATCATGTGGTGGTCCGCCTGCCCAATTGCTGCGCCGGTGGGGTGGTAGGGCGGTGGCGTGCGCTCCGCCGCCCGCCACCGCCCCGACGCCGAGAGCGGTGGCGCCCGTTTCCCGGTGACCCTCCCCCAGGTCATCGGATGGCCGTTGCCCTTGGACAGCCGCTTCGGCCTGGAGGCGCGGCGTGAAACCCGGTCACCGCGAAAGGTGGGTGTCGAAGGCCGGGGTCCGCTCGGTAACAGCGGAGAGGTAAGGGCGTGACTGGCGGCCAAGCAGACTCGCCACGGCCTCACGTCACGGGCCCCCGGTCCTCAACCGGCGTAACGTCCACGGACAATGCTCTTGCCGGAATGATCGGGCTTGCCGTTGTAGGGCTGTACGGAAACGTCGACGACCGAGTACTCCCTGAGGTCGATGTTCTCCGGCACCGGCAGGGTGGCCTTTCCGTCGGGGTCCAGGACGCCCATGGACACCAGGTTCGTGTGGGAGCGGTCCATGAGCCACACCTCGAAATAGCCCGACGTCGTGGGAAGCCCCTTGACCTGTATGGTCAGGCTGCGGTGCGCTCCCGTACCGCGGAGACTCGCGTAGCCCGTCGACGAGGGGCGCAGGGAGTCGAGCGGCCTGCTGTGGGCGGCGGCCGCCGTGCTGTCCCCGCGAGTCACCCACCACGTGACAGTGCTCCCCGCCGTGGCGCCAAGCAGTGCCGCGCACGCGGCAAGAGCGACACTGAAGCGCGCGCGGCGTGAAAGCAGCGGCCGACGCGCTGCTCGTGGGGTGGGCGTACTGTGCTCGGCAGGAGACGCGGTCCGCTCTTCCTGGGCGGCGGCGGTGACCGCACGAGGTCCTTCGGTGACGGCGGTGACAACGCCGGCATGCGCTTGGGCCAGAGCGAGTTCGTCTGCGATCTCGGTCCACAACTCCGCTGGCGGCTTCAGGAGTTCGAAGTCCTCGGGATCCGGTGCCCGGCTCGCGGTGACGACGCGTCGGAGCGCTTCGAGTTCGCCGCGACAGGCCGGACAGGTCTGCAGGTGGAGGTCGTCGCTGTCCGAAGGGAGCTCTCCGAGCGCCATCAGGGCCAGCGTCTCCTCATCAGTGTGCTTCACCGTCCACCTCCAGTCGATGCTTCAAGCGCATCATCCCGCGCCGTGTATGACTCTTGACCGTTCCTAGCGGCATGCCCGTCCGCTGGGCGATCTGCGACTGGCTCAAGTCGTCGTAGAACGCCATCCTCAGCACTGTCTGTTGAGGTGCGGGCAACTGGTCGAGCTCATCCATGATCACGACGTGGTCGACTACCGCATCCGCCGTCGCGGCTGATTGCACCTCGTTGTCAAGGGACGCGAACTCGGCGGCAGCCTCATGGTTCCGCAGATTCCGCGACCGTCGCTCCAGCGCGTCAGCGATCTTCTTGTACGTGATACCCACGAGCCACGTCTTGAGCGAACCACGGTCAGGATCGAAGCCCTTTCGGCCCCTCCACGCTCCGACGAACACCTGCTGCGTTACATCCTTGGCCTCTTCGGAATCACCAAGCTTGCGAAAGGCCACGGTGAACAGCAGAGCCCCCCAGCGCCGGTAAGCCTCGGTCAGACATGCCTCGTCCCCATCGGCGAACCCTCGGGCCAGCAGATCATCGGACAATGGTCTGGTCACCGTCGCAACTTTAGCCGCCAGTACCTCAGATCCCGCCCAGAGCGCTGTCATCGGTCCACCCGTCCCGCCTCGATCACCAGATCGTTTCGGTAGCCCCTCACCTCGGCGGAGTACGGGCGGGTGCACGTCATTCGCGGCAACGCCGCCGTCCTCTCCGGACCGCACGCGCCCGCTGCCCCCAAGTGGTCCTTCACGAACCCCTGTTGTCCTGCAGATATGGCACGGTCCACCACCGCTGTCGATCCCAGAACCGATGAGCAGCACCACCGGCCCTTTCGCTGAGGCTCGGCGGATTGCTCGGCCAGGCCCGACTCCCACACGCTCAGCGCCGCGTTTGCACCGATCACCTCAGGGCCAGGACTTGACGGCGGGGGAGCCGCCGAGAATTCAGAAGTCCCGCAGGACGCTCTGGCGGCGGGGCGACTCCATGACGCATGGCAGCATCGCGGCTCCGAACGCGTCCAGCGATGCCGCGCCACCCCGGGGTGGCAGAGACGCATGCTCGATACCCGTGGTGAGCGCCTCGACCCGGGCCTGCTCATGGAACACCGCCATTTCAGCGTAAGGACGAAGGGGGCTGCTGCGCTGCGTAGGTGAGTGAGTCGAGGACACATTCCGCCCTCGAGCCCGCTTCGGTTGCAGATCTACGAACGATCAAGGAGGAACAGGGGCTTCAGCGCTCAGGACAGTCCCAAAAAACGATGATTAGGGATCAAGCGGACTCATCTTCTGCATGCAAATTGCTGGGCTGTCGGCTGCATCCACTCCCGCGGCGGTGGCGGAATACGTCCCCGTCATCCGCTTCACCCGGTACAACACGGCTCAGGAGTGAACTGCCATGAAGCGCACCGTACTTGTCTCCGCCGCGTCTGCTGTCGCGGCTCTGGTGATCGCAGCGCCCACCGCCTCGGCGACGCCTCACACCGTTCACATCAAGGGCGGCCACACCTCCGTGACGGTGGCTCCGGCGATCGCCAAGGCGCTGCTGTCCAACGGAATTGTCCCTATCGTCACCCGCCCCGGTAAGCCCAGCCTCACCACCGTCGGTGGCCGGCCCACGCTGAAGGCCACCTATCCCGTGACCGGCGGTTCGCTGACCACCAGTCCCCTCGGTGGAAAGATCAAGCACAGCGGCGGGCTGAAGTTCACCAACGTCTTCAACGGCCGCTCTCTGGAGGTCAAGAACTTCACTGTCGACCTCACCAAGGCCAGGCTGACCGGTCTTGTCGCCGGCACCAAGACCCGCGTGCCCGTCTTCAAGCTCGACCTGTCAACCGCCCACGTCAAGCTCGGCAAGCACAAGGCCGACGCCACCAACGTCACCCTCAAGCTCACCAAGGAAGCAGCCGGCGCCCTCAACACCACCCTCAAGACCAAGGTCTTCAGCACCGGCCTGACCGTCGGAACCGCCGACACCCGGCCCACCTTCTGATCCACCCCCAGCAACACCAGCAGGCGGTGCCTCCACCTCCCGGCACCGCCTGCACCACTTCCTCAAGTCACCCATCCCCATCTGCTTCACAGGCGCACCGGCGGCGGGACGGTCCATCCAGCCCGACCGCTCGGCGCCCTGGCGCAGACGCAACTGGTGCCTGTTACAGGCCCGAGCCACGAACGGCGCTCTGACGGCTGGCTCGGTAGCGGCCTGGAGTGGTGCCGATGACGTTGGTGAACGCGGCGATGAAGCTGCTGGGGTTGGCCCATCCGCAGGCGTGGGAGGTTTGGGTGATGTCGTGGCCGTCGGTGAGAAGTACGAGGGCGTGATAAATGCGTAGCTGGGTGCGCCACTCGTGGAAGGTCATGCCGAGTTCGTCGCGCAGCAGCCGGCTGAGGGTGCGAGAGCTGGCTCCTGTCGTCTTTCCGAGTTCGGTCAGCGAGGCGTTGTCCGCCGGCTTCTCGGACAGCAGCCGCGCGATGGCTTGCAATCGGTCGTCCTGTGGCTTCGGTAGGTGCAGCGGCTGCTCCTGCGTCTCCCGGAGTTCATCAATGAGGACCCGGAGGAGCCGAGAACGAGCGGCGCGGCTGTAAGTCGACCCGTCATGGCGGTATTTGTGCTGCTCGGTCAGAGCGAGCAGGACATCGCGCGCCAGGCCGGAGGCCAGGAAGACGGCCGGTCGGTCCGGTATGAGTCGAGCCAGGGATGGGGCGAGAAAGACGATCCGCATGTCGGTGTCGCCGTGGGCGCGGTGCTGGTGCGTGTATCCGGCTGGGGTCCAGGCGATCCGGTCGGCCGGGACGATCGACGTGCCGCGGTCGGTATGAACCGCCAACACACCGGTGGCCGCGTAGACCAGGTGTCCACGTGCGTGCGACTGCACCGCGCTTGTCCCGCCGGACGGCCAGAGGTGGCGTCCGCCGGACGGCCACACGTCTGACGTTGTGGCGGTGATTCTGGGCGGTTGGCGGCTGTCGGGCATCAGGTGGCAGTTTATCGGTGGTCAGCCATGCGTCGACGTGATGATCTGAAGTGGCTAGGAGCTCAACGACGCCCCGCAGGTCACTTCGCCGGCGGCGCGCCCCGATGCGGTGGTTGGAGAGAGGAGAAGCCCATGGCGACGTTCGTCCTCGTCCCCGGCGGCTGGCACGGCTCATGGTCGTTCGACGCGGTGGTTCCGCTGCTGGAGCGTGCGGGGCACACCGTCCACGCCCTGACCCTGACCGGTCTGCGGCCCGACGACGACACCGCGACGGTCGCGACCGCCAACCTTGACACCCACACAGACGACGTTCTGCGCCTCCTCGACCGCGCTCACATCGCCGACGCGACGCTGGTCGGCCACAGCTACGGAGGCATGGTGATCACCGCCGCCGCCGATCGTGCCCGCGGCCGGGTCTCACGACTCGTGTATCTCGACGCCTACGTCCCGCGCGACGGCGAGTCGTGCTGGACGCTGACCACCGAGCGCTACCGGCAAGCTTTCATCACCGGCGCTGCCAGCACCGGCTACGCCGTGCTTCCGCCTGTCGGTGGCGATCCCCGCCGCCGTCCCATCCGCTCGCCTCGTTCCTGCAGACGGTCCGGCTCACCGGTGCTGTCGACCTCGTGCCTCGTCGCGAGTTCATCTACTGCTCCGGATGGAAGGACCGCACCCCTTCACCGACGTCCGCACCCGACTGCAAGCGGATTCGGACTGGCAAGTGCACGAACTCCCCACCGGCCACAATGCAATGGGGGAGGCCCCGGACGCCGTCGCCGAACTACTGACCTGAGCAGCCCGGGGCCGCCTCTGTCGTCAGGCGAAGGCGGACGGATTCCGAGGAGTGGCTCGATGCCCTCGTCGGGTACGGGCCTCTCCGTTGAAGTGATCACCGTCCGGCGGCTACCGGGCTACCGGGCTACCGATGGAACCTGACTCGGGGCGCACGCGGACGTGGACGGCGATGAGGCGACGGCGATGGCGGAAATCCTCGGACGGAAGCGCCCTCATCCACCCTTCCGGCCTTGCCGCTACTCGAGTGCGGCCGCCTCGGCTGCCGCCATCTCAGCCTCTTCACGGCGTCCCAGCTCGGCCAGGTGGTCCGCCTGCTTACGCAGGGCCTTCGCAAGGAGGGGGATGAACATGCCGGGCCGGTCAGCGGCCAGACGGCGCCGGATGGTGACGGCCTCCCTGACGGCCGTCTCCGCCTCCTCGTGACGGTCCAAAGCGAAAAGCCGGGACGAGAGGTTGCTCAGGGAGGTGGCGAGGTGAGGCTCGTACACGGTGGGCTGAACGACAGTCAGGCGGCGGCGGATCGCCACGGCCTCGGTGATCGCTGCGAGAGCTTCTTCACGACGATCGACCTTCCCCAGACGGACGGCCAGGTTGTTGAGGCTGAAGGCCAGCGCGGGCAGAGCGGCGTCCGGAACGCTGTCGGCGAGCCGACGGCGAGTCTCCACGGCCTCCTCCGAGGCTGCCAATGCCTCCTCGTAGCGGCCAACAGCCACCAGGCGGGTAGAAAGAACGGTCAAGTTGGTGGAAAGGGCGAACCAGTATTGCTCGGGCTGTGCGGCGACCAAGTCGCGACGTATGGCCACCGCTTCCCGCACCGCGCTCAACGCCTCCGTCGCCCGTCCATCCCGTCCCAGCCGAACCGAGAGGTTATTGAGGCTTTTTGCGAGATCATCGCGGTACCGGTCGGGTCGTTCACTGGCCAGTTCCCCGCGGATCTCCACGGCTTCCATGATGGCGGTCAGCGACTCCTCTTGTCGGCCCAATGCGGCTAGGCGCAAACTCAGGCCGTTGATACTCTCCGCGAGGTGCGCCCGGTCTTCGATCAGGGGCGACGAGCGCCGCGCGCACAGCTTGCGCCAGATGGCTACGGCCTCCCGACTGGCGTCCAGTCCCTCCTCGTATCGACGCAGCACCGCAAGTCGCTGCGAGGCGCGGTCCAAGGCACGCGCGTATGGGGCCAACTGGACAGGGCCGTCGATGTGGTTGCGGTGGTGCTGCACGAGCCGTAGCAGCAGTTGGGCCGCGACGTCAGCGAGGTGGTGGCTGTGTTGCGGCAGACGGTCGGCCAGGTTCTCCAAGAGGGCACCTGAGACGGCCGGGTCGTCGGTGACACGGCGCAGGGCCTCCACCAGCGGTCCCGGATTCTCTGTGCGGGTGGCGACCTCGAGGGCCGGGGCGGCGAGCAGGCCGGGGTGTGCGGCGCACAACGCAGACAGATCGGGGCCGAGCCGGTCGCGTAGGTCGGGCTGGGCAGCCGCCCGGGTGAGGACGGTGAGCAGGCGGGTGGCCTGGGTTGGGCCGGATCCTGGCAGCAGACTCTCCAGCAGGCGCGGATGGCGGTCCAGGTGCTGCCCGAGGAAGCGCTCGGCGAGCCGGTCGGGCTGGAGACTGTCCCACACACGGGCATCGTCGGGCGGATACAAGGCGCGGATCCAGGCACGCACGGCGCCCGCCGGTCGCGGGGCTGGTCGGACAGGTTGGGTACCCTCGCCAAGAGCGCGTCCGCCTCGTGCCCGTCGTCGGCCCCAAGAAGGAATGCGGCGGCCAGGGCGTCGACGAGGGTGCTCATGGTGAGCTGCGGGCGGAGATCGTGCGCCTTCGCCGAGGTCGTCCAGTATCGGCGTTCGTGACGCAGCAACCGGTCCTCGACAGTTTCGGTACCACCGGCGCCAGGGACCGGCCTGTCCACGTAGTCGGTAGCACCCAGGTCAACGGAAGCTGTGCCGGTGGCCGCGTCGAGGAGATCGGCCAGGACAGTCATGTGCAGGGTGAGGGCGCCCGCGAAGCCGGGCGCGCCCAGCACTGGCACGGACAAATCCGCGGTCAACTCGGGCCAAGGATGATCTTGCCAACCCCGCACATGCCCCAGTTCCGCGGCGAATCCGTCCGCCGCCTCGCGGTAGGCCGCCTCCCGGTCGTCCGCTTGCGGCTCCAGCGGTTTGAGCGCGGTCACGGGAGCCCCATCGAGCAGATCCTCAGCCTCGAAGGTGTCGCCGCGCAGATCATCCCACCAGCCTTCAGCAGTCCGGGCAAGCAGGACCAGCTTGATGCGGGTATGGCCGCCGTTCCGCGCCAATACGGCCAGCAAAGCGGAGACTTGGCGGGGACGTGTCTCGGCGTAGTCGACTACCACCAGGGTGGGGACCGCGGCTGCCGCAAGCACCGCCAGGCCGTCGATGGGGGCGTCGGCACGTAGCCACAGCGTGGCCCACCTGGGCGAACCTTGCTCAAGTTCGGTTGCGAGTTGATGGGCCAGACGCGTCTTGCCCTGGCCGGCCGGGCCGTGTACCAACCAGGCGCCGAAGCCCGGCTCGTCGCACCATGCGTGCATTCGTCTCAGCAATTCCTGCCGACCCCGAAACGGCACGACAGCCCGCCGGGCCCGCAGCATGACGGCGGGGGACGCCAGAAGGCCCCCGTCGGGCGACTGTCGTTGGTGTCGGCCAAATGCTGCCACTCCACCGGCTCCAGCGGTTCCCGCCATACCGTGCCGCGCCGTGCTCGGCCAAGGCCGCCCGGAAGGCCGGACCGTGGTGGAGGACGTAAGCCGGCACAACGGCGAGACCAGCGTGCCCGAGTCCAGCTAGGTCGGCAGCCACTACCCGGTGAGCAGGTCACCGCTGAAGACCGCAGCCCCGGACAGACCACTCCAAGGAGACGTGCCATCGGGCGTCGGAGCGGGCACTTCCCGCAAGTTGACGACGTGCCGGTTGTCGACCCGGCCGGTTAGCGGGTTAAGGGTGCCGGTCGCCTGCCATACCTCGCGAGGACGGTCAGAACGCTGAATGATCTCTGGCATCCCAGCAAACTCACAGGGCGTGCCGGGACGGTCGGTCACCAGTCGCCCCCAGGCAGGCGCGGCGCCGTCCGGCGGAACCCATGCCGGATCGGTGACGGACAGCAGAGCCGCATCGTCCCGGCCACCAGGAGTGCCACGCCAGGCCACACTGGCCCGGTACCTGGCTCCGTCGCCCGGCCTGAGCACCTCGGTCTCCGCAGCATCCGGGACGACGTGTGCCGAGGTCAGAACAAGCCGGGAACCGATCACGTACCCTGAGCCTCGCGTGCGTGCGCCCTCCACGGCCACCACACGCTGACGGTGCATCGGGTCCTCCTTCCGGACGCTTCGGTAAGCCGCTCAGGGCAAGCTGCAAAGTCGCCCTTCGTACCCGGATCAGTCCGGGATACGGTCCTCCGCATGCGCAGGAATGGTGGGCTGGTCGGCGGCACCGCTGACAAGAAGGTCACCGCCGGTCGCCTTGCGCGGGGTAAGCGTGAACGACACCCGGTGGGTGCGACCTCGGGACACGCCCGCCTCGGTCTCCGCGCCGACCGTCCAGAGCCGGAAGCCCGCCTTCGCCTTCGCGTCCGCCCGGATCTCCACCTCGAACTCCATCTCCACGGGCCCGACCGCAAAGACCAGATCAGGGTGGCTGCTGCCCGCACCCGCGGCCTCGATCAGCTCGTCGCGCACCGCAGCGACCGCCTTCACCAAGGGAATGTCCACGAACCCCGCCCCTCTTCGCTCCGCCCCCGTCGTCCGAAAACCACCGTAGAGCGTTCCAGTCCCTCACGCAGACGAAAGCCGAGGCATGATGCGGCAGCACGCTGCCCAAGCGTCACGTGACCTGTGGCAGCTCAGCATCGGGTACCTGACCGAGACTCACCAGGTGCGGGGTGAGGCGGTGCGGCCCAGTGGTTACGAACATTTCCCTCCCAGCCGTCGGGCCTTCGGCGATCTTGTCGCTGTCATGGAACTGGATGAGGTCGTACCAGTCGCCGCGGACGTTGAGGGAGCCGATCTCGGACCGGTGGCGCACCGTGCCCCGGTGACGGCCGACGGGGGTCGGGACGGGGAGCACGGCGCGCTTGAGCGCGAGGGTGACCTCGCGCTCGCAGGCGGCCACTGACTTCGTGCGGCTGCCGCACCCGGCTGATCAGCGGGGCCGTGCCAGGCGTTCCTGGAGGCGGGCGTGCCGGAACTGATACACCGGGCCGGTCGCCCGGAGCAGGTTGCGGCGGCGGGCGTCCTCCAAGAACGCCATCAGGCACACGGGGGTGCCCTCGCGGGCGGAGAGCTGAAGGGCGGTGGCGGCGGTGGCGACGGCCGTGTTGCAGACCGGGCCGGCCATGACGGCCGTCAGCAGCCCACCCGAGAACGCGGCCAGCACGCCCAGGGGCGAGCCGAAGAACCAGGCGACCAGAGGCCCAGCCAGCAGCCCTGCCGCGACCCCGGTCAACAGGCCGAGGACGAGACGCAGTCCGAGGTGATGCCGCCACACATCCCTGGGCCCGACCGAACGGGTGTCCTGCAACGGTGGGCGGTTGTAGCGGTCCCGTACATCGTCGTACCAGGAGCCCGCACCGGCGGACAGGAACGGCACGCCCACCACGATCTGGTGGCCGCGGCCCGTCACCAGCACCCCGGTGTACCCGAGCGGCAGAGTGGTGAGAAAGCAGAGCCACGCGGGTGGCGGGTTGTCGCCCGGCAGCATAGGGGCGCTCAGTGTCGTCGCGGTGCCGAGGACCAGCCACTCCACCACGCCCGAGGTGATCGCTCCCGGAGTGAAGATGTCCCGCCAGCCGGCACTCTGCAACGGCTGCGGATCACTGAGTTCCGCGAAGCGGTCGCCGGCCGCCCAGCCGCCCAGAACCGCGCCCGGGACCGCGAGCAGCACGGTGGACAGAGTGGGGGACGTCAGCCACATCACGACGAAGGTGGGCACCCCGCACACCACGCTGACCAGCGCCCACATGGCGAGCCGTCTGGGTCGGACCTCAGCCCACCCCGTCATGTGCCACCACCGCAGGTCCCGTTCTCCTTCGCCGGAGAGGCGCCGCGCTACGAACCGCAGGGTCAGTTCCGCCGTCTCGGCCGACCAGCGGGGTGCCGGGGTGCCGGACCGCGGGGCGTAGGCGGCGGTGACGGCGTGGTCCAGGAGATGGTTCTCGACTTCGGTGGACGTGCCGAAGCCGGCGCTGTCGAGGAGTTCGTCCACCGGACCGTCGTCGGCGTAGATGTCCCGCACCAAGGTGATCGCCAGCGGCTTGGCGAGGGCGCGGGCCACCGCGCTGTCCGGGGCGTGGAGCAGCCTGTCGGTGAGCGCCCGCCACGCGGCGGGCGCCGGGTCGGGCAGCTGGTCGAGCAGGTAGGTGGCGGCCTCGGCCGGCTCGACGGGCTGGATCTCCAGTGCCACGGCGCTGCCCAGCCGGGCGCACCTCTTCGCGGTCAGTACGGCCTCCAGCGCCCGGGAGACCAGCACCAGCCGGCACGGAGCCTGCGCCAGCGCGGTCACCATCGCGCCCCGCAGCTTGTTGCCGTCGACCTCGTCGAGCCCGTCCAGGAACAACGCCACCCGTCCGGACTCCAGGAGTTGTCGGGCCCGCCCGCGCCCGCCCCGCCCGGCGAACAGCGTGTACTCCCGAGCCAGCCGTTGCGCCGCCCACTCCGTCGGCTTCTCCCGGGCTGGGTCCCAGCCGTCGAGCGTCAGCAGCACCGGCACCGGGACACGTGCCCGCTCCTTCGCACTGAGGTCCGGCCGGGCGCGGTGGCGCAGCGCGGCCAGCAGAAGCAGCACCGCGGTCGCCGTCTTGCCCACCGCGGGCGCACCGAGCAGAAGCAGCCGACCCGAGGCCAACCCGCCGTAAACGGCGTGCAGTTCGTCCAGCCCGCCACCGGCCCGCAGCCGCTCCTGGGTCACCGCCGCCAGGCCGGGCAGCGGTTCGAACCGGGCCCACCGGCCCTTGGCGGTCGCCGCGCCGACGGGGCCCGACAGGTCCCGGCCGGTCACCCGCCAGCGCGGCGGCAGCGGGGGCGGCTCCAGCAGCCGCCGCAGCCCGGCCTCCTCCTGCCACTGCGTCCACACGACACGGGCCAGCTCGTCGGCTGAGGCGTCCAGCGGGGACGGGAGCTCGGATCCGTGATGGTGATGGACGTTCTGCGTGCTGCCGGCGCCGGTCTGCAGGGCGACCGGCCCGTGAAAGGCGTTGCCGCTCACCCCGTCCGGCCCGGCACCGGACCCGCTCATCCCGCCGTCCCGAAGCGGATGTCCTGGGTGCTGTGCGCACCCGTCTGGAAGGCGACCGGCCCGTGAAAGGTGTTCCCGGACACCGCCCCGCCGGTCTCCTCGCCCCGGCCCGCGTCCGCAGCGCGTCGATTCCGGCCAACAGCTCCTCCCGCTCCGCCGCCGCCACACTCTCCAGCAGCGCGGCGAACTCCCCTCGCCACGCGCGCGCCTGCACCTCGCGCTGCCACTCCCGTTGCCCTCGTCCTCGCCCGACGCCAGCGCGGCGGCGGTGCGGTCCAGCCGCTGCAGCGCCTCACCCTCCCGGTCCGGGTCACCGCGGCCGACCAGTCGGGCGCACCTTGTCCGGAACCACGCCCACAGGTCCGAACCGGCGGCTTCCACCACTGCGGTGCCCCCCGCCGCGGCGGCCGCCGTCATCACCTCGTCAAGCATCGTCAAACCCCCAGTCCAGCTCTAACTTCCTGAACGACCTGAATCAGGACAGGGACCCTAGCGCGGCGCGCACTCGAACCAGATGGTTTTCCCGATTCCAGGACCGGGCACCACGCGGAGGCGTCCAGTCGATGAGTCGCAGCTTGTCGAAACCGGTGCGCTGGCGCCGGTGGTGCCTGCTACGTGTAGCTGTGACCCACACTTTCGAAACACGCCCCCGCGCTCGCTTCGTGCCGGGCCAGAGATCGTCGGCTGCACGAGGTTGATACGCAGGGTGTCTGGTGGGTGTCTGGTTGAGATCCACGAATACGGCGGAGACGGGGCCCGGAGTGGGTACCGTTGGTCGCGCGGGTTGCTGTTGAGCTGGGCCGAGGTTTTGGCGCAGAAACAGGACGCGATCCGAGGCCATCGGGCTTCCGGCAAACCCTGATCGACAGCGTGTTAGCGTCGCAGGGGAGGCTCATAGGTGCCTTCCCCGGACGAGATGTGCGCCGTACCCGGCCCGCCAAGACGACGCACTCAAGGAGACGTCATGGGTGCCGATAGTTCCCTGATCGACTTCGAGGGAGCCAAGCCCCGGCCCAGTGCGCTGGATGTGCGGTGGATTCACGGCTCGCCGTCGGCCAAGCACAACGCCGATCCGGACATCCAGGTCCACGGCTATGACGAGCACACGTTCATCCTCCGGCAGAACATGGCGATCGACTACGAGGCGCCGTTCTTGTTCCTGCTGTTCGGCAATGAGCGGGCGGTACTGATCGACACCGGTGCCACCGCATCCGCCGAGTTCTTCCCTCTCCGCCAAGTGGTCGACGAGCTCATGGAGTCCTGGCTCGCGTGTCACCCACGGGACGGCTACCAATTGCTCGTGCTGCACACTCACCCGCACGGTGATCATGTCGCAGGCGACGGCCAGTTCTCCGATCGTCCTGACACCAGGGTTGTCGGTGCGGAGTCGACCGCCGCCTGGCCGTATTTCGGATTTGCCACCGACCCTGATGCTGTGGCGCGCATTGACCTCGGGGGAGGGTGCTGGAGTGTCTGGCGACCCCGGGCCACCACGAAGCGGCGGTGACGTTCTACGATCCGTGGACCGGGTTCCTTCTCACCGGTGACACGGTCTACCCCGGCCGGCTCTACATCGACGACTGGCCTGCCTTCATCCGGACGATCGACCGCTTGATCGACTTCTGCGACCACCGGACGGTCACCCACGTGCTCGGCTGCCACATCGAGATGTCCCGGCAACCTGGTGTGGACTATCCGATCCGTACCGTCTATCAGCCTGACGAGCCCCCGCTGCAGATGACCACCGACCACCTGCGCGAGATCCGCAGAGCGCTGGAAGAGATCGGCGACCAGCCGCGTCGTCGGGCCTTCCCGCTCTTCGTCCTGTGCCCTGGCACATGAGGGCATGAACAGACCGGGTTCCCTCCCCAGTGCTTGGGCTGGGAAGGCGCCCCGGTCATCCAGAGCCTGGAAACCGGCCTGCTGACCACCGCCTGGCGGGCACGGGAACGCTCCACGCTCCTCCCACCCGTTGGGTCGCGGCCCCGCTGGGTCTATCGTCAGACTTCTGAGGTCAGGACGAGGAGGACAGCCGGTGATGCCGCAGGACGACGCCGTGATCGGCTGCACGGGCACGGTGCTCATCGGGACGCGGGGAGCCGCAGGCCCCGGCGAGATCCTGGTGCGGGTCCGAGGCGGCTCGGAGACCTTTCTGGCCTGGTCCGAGGACCCCCTGCCCGCGGGCACGACGGTCCTCGTGATCGAATCACGCGGATGCCGGAAAGTCGGCGTCATCGAGTGGGTGGATCCATTGGACGCGCTCGGCGGACAGACCGCCGGCGCAAGCTGAGGAGTACAGCATGTTCGGATACCGCGTTCCCGCTCCCGACGAGGCGATGTTGATCTCGGGGGGCCGGCGGGGACTGGGGGCGCGCCGTTCCGAGTGGTCACGGGGCACGGCAAGTTCGTGCTCCCGGTCTTTCGCAAGGTCCGCTTCCTCACCCTGTCGATGTGCGAGGCGGAGGTCACCGAGACCTGTGTGACCAAGCAGGGCATCTCCCTGCACGTCCGCGCGGTCATCGCCTTCAAGGTCGGCAACGACCACGAGAGCATCATCAACGCCGGTCAGCGGTTCCTCTCCGACCAGGATCAGATGTCGGTGCTCACCGGCCGGATCTTCGCCGGCCACCTGCGGGCCATCATCGGCTCGATGACGGTCGAGGAGATCGTCACCGAGCGGCAGAAGCTCGCCGCCGAGGTGCTGGACACCTCCAAGACGGAGATGGCGACGATCGGCCTGATCGTCGACTCCCTGCAAATCCAGTCGATCGACGACGGCGACACCGGCTACATCGACGCGATGTCGGCCCCGCACAAGGCGGCGATCCAGCGGCAGGCCCAGATCGCCCAGGCCCAGGCCACCCAGGCCTCCGTCGAGGCGGAGCAGGAGGCCGCCCGAAAGCAGGCCGAGTACGCCCGGCAGACCGCGATCGTCAAGGCCGAGTACTCGGCCGAGGTGGACCGCGCCCAGGCCGAGGCCGCACAGGCGGGGCCGCTGGCCCAGGCCCATGCCCAGCAGGAGGTGCTGGCCGCCCAGACGGAGCTGGCCGAGCGCCAGGCGAAGCTGCGCCAGCAGCAACTGGTCGCCGAGGTCGTCAAGCCGGCCGAGGCCGAGGCCGAGCGGGTGCGGATCCTCGCGGCCGCCGAGGCCCAGCGCATGAAGATCCAGGCGGAGGCGGCGGCCTCGTACGACCGGGTCGCGCTGGACCGGATGCTGATCGACCAGCTCCCGCAGATCGTGAAGGAGGCGGCAGGCGGCCTGTCCGGCGCCAACGTCAACATCCTGAACGGCGCGGACGGCCTCGGCGAGATCGCCGCCGGCCTGGTGTCCCAGGGGCTGACGATCCTCGACTCGGTGCGGCAGAACATGAGCGGGCAGGACCAGGACACCAAGGAGGACGGCGACACCGGCGCCAAGGGGCTGCTGCAACTGCGCTCGGGCAGGGAGCGGAAGTCGGACGACGGTCCGGTGAACGTCGACTAGCTCATCCGGTGGCGTGGACGACACGCGGCGGCAGAACCCGTGCCGTCACGCCCTGACACCAGCCGGATGAGAGACGACGACGCTGGTCAACCGCCCGCGTGTCACACGACGCCGACACGGCAGCCCTCCACACAATGAGGCGATGGCACTCGAAAGGACACGACAGCGGCCGGTCCGCCACCGCACCCGCCTCACCAGCCTGACCATGGATGGCGGCCGACCATGACCGGACAGCGCCCCCGCGCCGAGAGCAGCCGGCACGAGCCCCAGCAGGCGACGTACGGCGAAGCCCGCTGGCCGATGGCCGCAGCTGTGGTCGCCGCCGCGGTGCTGACCCTGCTGCTGCCCGACGACCTGCGCCTGGGGCCCCGCTGGGCGCTCCCCCTCGTAGAAGGGCTGCTCCTGGTGGCGCTGATCGCCGGCGACCCGGGCCGCATCAGCCGCCGCTCGGCCGCCCTGCGCGCGATGTCGATCGCCCTGGTCGGCGTGCTCGCGTGCAGCGCCATCTGGTCGACCATCCGGTTGACCGACGACCTCGTGCACGGCGGCAACGAGACCAACACCGCCGACGCACTTCTGCAAGCCGGCGGCAGCGTTTGGGCCTCCACCGTCCTCGCGTTCTCCCTGCTGTACTTCGAACTCGACAGCGGCGGACCCGCCGCCCGGGCCCACCACGTGCCGCCCACCCCCGCTCTCGCCTTTCCCCAGCACCTCAGCCCCGAACTGAACGCCCCCACTGGCGTCCCCGCTACATCGACTACCTCTACCTCGGCTTCACCAACGCCACCGCCTTCAGCCCCACCGACGTCATGCCACTGGTCCCGTGGGCCAAGATCGCCATGGCTCTCCAGTCCATCGTCTCCCTAGTCATCCTCGGACTCGTCGTCGCCCGAGCCGTCAACGTCCTCACCTGACCGCTGTTCCCTGCCCGGCCGAGCAGCAGGCAGCGTGCGCAGCCGGGTGTCACGTCGTGGTTGTCAGCGTGGTCAGCTGAAGGTGTTGCAGCTGGCGACGCGGCCGGAGCGGTAGCCGGTGGAGAACCATTGCCGGCGCTGGCTCGCGGAGCCGTGGGTCCAGGTGTCGGGTGTGATCTTGCCCTGGTAGCGCTGCTGGATACGGTCGTCTCCGACGGAGGCGGCCGCGTCCAGCCCGCGGTCGATGTCGTCCTTCGTCAAGTCGGTGATCAGTGGCTTACCGCTCTTGGGGTCGGGGGTGGTGGTGGCGTGGTGGGCCCAGACTCCGGCGTAGCAGTCCGCCTGCAACTCGAGTTTCACCGAGCCGCTGTTCTGGCCCTTCCCACTGCCGCGGGAGATCGTTCCGCTGAGGTCCTGGACATGGTGGCCGTACTCGTGCGCGATGACGTAGGCCTCGGCGAACGGGCCCCCTTGGCGCCGAACTTGCTGCTCAGGTCGTTGAAGAAGCCGAGGTCGAGATAGACCTTGTCATCGGCTGAGCAGTAGAAGGGGCCGACGTCGGAAGTGGCGTTCCCGCAGCCGGTGTTCACACTGCCGGTGAACAGGAAGGTCGGAGCCTGGTGGTAGGGCTTGCCGGCGGCCGTCTCCGTCTGCTCCCAGAATGCCTGCACGCTGTCGACCACGGCGACTATCCGGCACTCCTCCTTGCGATTGGCATCGGCACCGGTCCAACAGCCCGCCGCGAGGTCCGCGGCTGACTCGACGGATGAGGACGTGTCGCTGCTGCCCGAGCTGAAGATGCCGGGATCGACGCCCAAGAGCACGGAAGCGACCACCACCACGAGCCCGACCAATCCCCTCCGATGGTCTTCCCGCCACCCGGAATCCCGCCCAGCGCTCCTCCCCGACCATCTTCGACCTCGGACGTGTCGAGAGCAGCATCGTCGTCGAATTGCATGCGTTGACTTTCCCTCAAGCAGCGCGCCGGACCGCCCCGCGTCGTGCCGCTCGCCTACCCCGTACTGGGACATCCCCATCCCGTCATCTCACTGCTCCGCCAGGCCGCGGCCCAGAGGTGGGCGTTGGCGTGAGGAGGACCGTGCAGGTCGACTCCTGGTCATGGCGATGCAGCAGGTCGCGACCACCACGAATAGCGCCCACCGCCGCCACTAGGTCCGCTGTGCGGTCCCCTGGGGAGTCAGAGCCGCAGGACCGGGTCCGTGATCCCTCCGGGGCACGCGAGCGCCGTGACGTCCCAGCCGGCGCGTCCGGCTCCGGCCCGGTAGGCGCTCTCGTAGAAGGCGAGGACGGCCGCCCGGGGATCGGTTTCGCCGCGGGCAGCGTCGTAGCGCAGCACGGCCAGGTGGCTGTCGCCGCGCGCGAGCCATTGCGCGGACGCGGGGCTGAGCGGCTCGCCGGCCAGGCCGGTGGGCTCGGGGCGGTGTAGGAGTAGAAGGCGGGCTCGGCGAACGTGTCGTCGCCGAACCAGAAGCCGAAGCTGATCACTTCCCGCGAGTACGCCTCCCGGGTGACGGGGTCCGTCTGCCGGGGCTGGTCGATCTGTCGCCCGGAGAACCGACTGTGGGCGATGTCGAAGGTGTGCCAGAAGTGGTGTACCGGGCTGTGCTTGCCCGAGTAGCCCGCCGCGAACTCCTCCAGTGTGGTCGCCACCTGGCTCAGGATCCGCCAGTAGCGGTTGGCGGCCACGGGGTCGTAGGTCGCGTGCTCGGTGTCTTCGGCGAACGGCCGACCCGTGTCGGGTAGGTCGAAAGGCCTGGGAAGGGCGATCGGCACATGGATGCCCAACGCGGCCAGAGCGGCCAGGGTCGCGTCGTAGAAGGACGCGACGGAGTGACCCGGAAGCGGGAACGACCGCTCTTCGCCGTCCAGTGTCGCGATGACGAGCCGGTGGTCGACGAAGTCGAAGTCGATCGTGAAGATCAGATTTCCGTCCACCTGACGCATTGGGCGCGTGGTGATGCCTCGCCCCGTGACGTGGAACGGGACGTTCCACCAGTGGTTGCACCGGGCGCTCGCCGCCAGGCGGATCTTGCCGACGATCTGCGCGAAGCGGTGCAGTGTCTCCTTGGTGTCCCGCCACTCCGTCAGCGGCATCGAGGGGAACAGCTCGGTCACGTTCCCATGATGACGCCGCAGGCGGCGTCCGGCACCTGAAGCGTCGGCCTCCGAGCGTTTGCGGCTCTCGTCGGCTGATCGCACACTTCCTGGTCGGTTCGGCGGCGCAGCGGCTGTGCCTGGGGGCATACCTGTTCGCCGGCAGGTCCACCGCATGACCCGAGCGGGTGGAACAGTTCTCCATGATCGGGATGACTTCGTCGAAGCAGCGGCCCGCGCCTCGTTCTGACGCATGCAGCGGCACAAAGCAGGGGCGCCCGGCCGGGAATTACCGCCGGGCGCCCTCACAGCTTCCCCTTTGACGTACGCGGCGCTCGTCCAGTTGGCGAAGTCGAAGCGGAGGGTGTGCGCACCGGGCGGGATGGTGATGTTGACGGTCTTCGTCTGGGTCGTCGAGACGTTCTTCCAGAGGTCGGCCTTGCGTGTGCCGTCGAGGTAGACGCGCAGGCCGTCGCGGGTCGCGAGGGGGATCGAGAACGAGCCGCCGGAGCCGAAGTCCCGGGTGACCGTCCAGCGCACGCCGAAGTAGTTGCTGGGCGCAGCCCGGCGGCGGGTGCGCCGGTGCCCCAGTCCTGATCGATTTTCGAATCGCAGTCGGTAGCTGGGTGACGGGGCCGTGCACGGATACCACCTCAGACCCTGGTCGGGCAGGTGCGGCGCAGCGACTGGGTGACAGGACGTGATCAATGCGAAACTGGGGGAGTGAAGGGGTGATTCCCGTGCCGGACCCACCTCACAGGTCCGTTCGTCCCGGGCCCGTAATAGATGAAAGCCGGCTGGAGCAGCTGATAGACGAGGCGCAAACGGCGCTGCCGGTCGAATTGCCTGCACTGGCCAACCAATGCGCCATGGCTGTCGGACTGGACACAGCGCAGATCTACCTGGCCGACCTGCAACAACGGCTACTCGTTCCACTCGACGAGACTCTGGAACCGTTGCTGGTGGACCACTCGTCGGCCGGCTGGGCCTATCGCACCCTCTCTCCGCGCGTGGCGGAATCCGACGCCAGCCTGATGGTATGGATACCTCTCGTCGACGGCGCAGAGCGGCTCGGCGTGCTGGGAGTGGGAACCGTCTCGCTCGACAGCGTGCTGATGCGCCGCAGCCGTATGCTGGCCCATCTGTTCGCGATGCTGATCACCTCCAAGCGCGCCTACAGCGACTGGCTCGCCGCCCGCATCCGCACCGCGCCCATGCAGTTGCCCGCAGAGATGGTGCGCGCCTTCATGCCACCACGCACCATCGGATCCAGCAGATGCGTCTCGACAGCGGTGCTTGAACCGGCTTACGAGATAGCCGGTGATGCCTTCGATCACTCGGTGATCAAGAACGAGCTGCACACCGCGATCCTCGATGCCATGGGCCATGATCTGACCGCCGGTCTGACGGCATCGGTCGCGATGGCCGCGGCGCGTAACGCCCGCCGCGCCGGAGCTTCCCTGGTCGACGTCGTCAGCTCCGTCGACCAGGCACTCGCCCAGTGGCTACCGGACCACTTCTGCACCGGAGTGCTGAGTCGATTCGACGCCGAGACCGGGCTGCTGCGCTGGGTGAACTGCGGTCATCCACCACCACTGCTGATCCGCAAGGGCAGGGTACTGGCCGGGGCACTGGACAGTCCGCCGCAGCCACCGTTGGGGCTCGCGGGCCCACTCGCCCCGGCAACGCGGCAGGTTCAGGAGACGGAACTCGAACCGGACGACTGCGTCCTGCTCTACAGCGACGGCGTCGTGGAGGCCCGGGACGAGAGCGGTGGAGAGTTCGGTCTCGACCGCTTCACCGACTTCATCATCCGGTCCAACGCTGCCGGCGAGCGCCCGGCAGAGGTACTGCGGCTGCTCATCCACGCGATCCTCGACTACCAGGGCAACCAGCTGCGGGACGACGCGACCATCCTGCTCTTCGAATGGCGATCCCAGTCCCGCTGATGCGGTACTGGGCCGAGCCCGACGCGTCTGCTCGAGCGCGCCGAGGTCCATGCATGCCGGCACGTCGAACGCCACCATCACTGACGTTCTTCGGTCCCAACCGTCGTGGCAGCGATGTCACCATGGGTTCAAGTCCCACTGCCTCCGCTTGAGCACCGTCAGTACTGGGCAACCGCCTTAGCACCTCGATGGACGGTCCGGCCCCGGCCGTCGCTGTCCGCCCTTGCTTCAGACGCTGGTGTCAGAGTCCTCCGCATGCCCGGTCCTCGCGAGGGTCTTGTGTAGAGGTCACCATGATTCGGCCTGCAGGAACAATCTGATCACCTCCACGAAGATCCACATGGAGAACCCCAGACAGGCAAGCCACAGGCCCCACAGGATCCAGCGGGCCTCTCGTCGCATATGCATGAGGCGATCATCCTCACTCGTGGCGCTGTCGGCGGCCGGTTTCACAGCCACGCGGCAGCAGTGGGCGTCACCCAGTAGCACTGGTTTGGAAGAACGTGGACGCGGATGGCGGTTGACCTGGGGAGACCGCAGCCTGCCTGTTTTTGAAGCGCTCGCCGTGTTCCCCGTCCTTTCCCGCCGGGCGTACTGGCAGCAGTACGCCGGCTGGGGAGGGCTCCACGTCTGCGACTGCCCCTTCATGCGCTGTCCTTGACCGCGCTCCGGCGGTCAGGCGTCCTGGCGCGGCCCGCCGTGTCGGAGCTGCTCCATGAGGGCGAGGAAGAGGAAGAGATTCGGGATCTTCTTGACCGGCATCCTTGCCCAGGGCAGTTTCTTGCCTGCCTTGCGCAGCACCAGCACTCCCTGTGAGATCTCGGCCTTCTCGATCTGCGGCCACGTCAGGCTGTCCTTTGACGTGGCCACACCGCGCAGGTCGACAGAGAGCACCCCGTAGGTCAGGGTCTCGCCCTGCTCCAGCCCGGCGAGCAGTCCGGGGAGCTGTGCCCGGGTGATCTCCTGTTGCAACGCCTGGCCCCAGCGCTCGGGCTGGTCGTAGAAGCCGGTCACCTTGAGCGTCGTACCGTCCGCGCGATAGAGCGTGTAGACGTAGGTGGTGCCGACATATATGCCGTTCGCGTACCGCTCGGTGATCTCCTGAAGCGCCGTCATCGTGTCCCAGCGGAAAACGGACACTTCGCCGCTCTTGCCCACCTCGGCCAGGCCGTGCTCGAAGAAGTGCAGTCGGCGAGCAGCCTGCTTGCGTGAGAGATTGGGCGTCTGGGCAGCGAGCCAGAGGAAGTAGGCGCCCAGGGGAGGAAGGATCAGGGAAACGGTCCCCATGAGCAGAAGGGCAGCGATCCGCACAGGGCCGACACGCTTGGGCAGGAACGTCTCACGCAGTTGTCCGAGCCCTTCGGTCGCCACAGGTGCCGTCTGGGGGGCCGATGTCTGCCCGGAGTCTTGCTGAGCGGCGGATTTCACCATGAGTCGTGCTCCATACTTGGTGTTTCAGAAATTCAGTGACCATTGTGCGGTCAGACCCGACAGCGGTACGCGTCGGGGGGCTTGGCGGCCACAGGACCCCCACGCCGGCCGAGGATCCAACGCCTCCACCTCACCTGCACCCAGCACTCTCCCCAGTTCCCATCGCGTGCGCCGTCGACCCACACACCGTGGAGCGGGCATGGTCCATGGCGTCCAGGTGGAGCGCGCCACTGTACGAACGACCTGGATGCCAGGGGCCGCGTCCGCTCGGCTCTGCCTGGGTCGGTGGTATGCCGGATGGCCCGCAGTATCCGCCATAACTAGGGCGCGGGGTCCGGGCCCGGGAGATGGTTGAAGCCGTGGAGTCCCCGGTCACGATGTACCCCTCGCTGGTCTCAGCCGACTGGTCGCTGCGCACCAGAAAATGACTAAAGGTCAGCTTTGGCGCACGATCTGACATGGATGTTCCTCAACCCCGTTGTTCCCCGTGAGTTCGCGAAGACCGAAGGCGCTTCAGCGGGAGCCCCGGGGCTGACGCCCCGATGTGACGGGGGTGGACCCGTGGGCTCGCGGTGAAGCCGCGGGTCGCTTCACCTGGCAACCAAGCAAAGTCGAAACACCCGTCGAGTGGATCTTGTAAGGCGTCCCGTTACGTAGGGTCGGGCTTGATGAATGCCTCCCTGCTGTGCGCAAGCAACTCACGTATCCCGGGGCTGTGCGCGCTCTTCCAGATCAGGGCGAGCACTGCGGGTGTATCGACGTCATCGATGGTGTGGGCGGTGAGCCGGTCACGGTAGCGCGCGGCCATGGAGTCGCTGAGGATGGCTACGGCGAGCCCACGGGCGGCAAGATCGGCAATGGCGTCGGCGGCGCTGGCTTGAAGTGCGATCGAGGGTTTGAGGCTCTGTGCGGCGCAGGCCTGGTCGAATACCGTGCGCATGCCGGTGCCGCGCGGCATGCACACGATCGGGTGTGCAACCAGGTCACGCAAGGCGACTCGTCGCTGTTTCGCCAGGGGGTGACCGGCCGGGACTGCCGCGACGAGCCGCTCGCTGATGAGGGTCAGCGCGTCCAGTCCGTCGGGGGTGGTGTTTGCGGCCCCGATGAGTGCCAGGTCGATGGTGCTGGCGCGCACCTTCTCGATGAGCCGGTCGGAACTGTCCTCCACCAGTGAGATCTCCACGCCGGGATGCGCCTGGTGAAACGTGGCGAGGGCGTCGAACAGCGGAGTGAGGTTGCAGCCGATGACCATTCCGACGGTGAGCCGGCCGCGGATCAGGCCGGTCACCTCGCCCACCGCCTGACCGACCGCCCCGGCGGCGGCGAGCGCGGAGCGGGCGTGTTCGAGCGCGGCCTTTCCCGCGACCGTGAGGGTGACGGTGCGGGCCGACCGGTCGAACAGCTCGGCGCCGAGTTCCCGTTCCAACTGGCGGATCTGGGCGCTGACGCCGGACTGGCTGATATGGACCCGTTCGGCCGCCCGGGTGAAGTTCTGTTCCTCGGCGACCGCTACGAAGTATTCCAGCTGCCTCAGATCCATGACTACAGATTGTAGCTCGCAGAAGATCCATCTATTGGACTTCTGACCAGGAGGAGGCGACGCTGGGAAGCGCCGAAGCCCGACGTCAGGAGGAATTCATGCCGGAATACGAGAAGGCCATGCGCCCCGAAGACATCACCCGATTGTTCGTCGAACGATCCAACGCCGGTGACGCGGCCGGAGTCGCCGCACTCTACGAAGAGGATGCGGTGATGGCCTATCCGCCCGGCGACCGGACGGTGGGCCGGGAGGCAATCCGTTCGTTGTGGGAGAAGGTGCTGGCCGACCGTCCCCACTTCGAGCGGGAACAACCGCTGCCGACGCTGATCAGCGGCGACATCGCCCTCACCTCGACCCCGCCGAAGGACGGGGCCGGCGCCCGGGCACAGGTCGTCCGGCGTCAGCCGGACGGAAGCTGGCTGCGCCTGCTCGACCAGCCCGAGTTCACGCCGCCCACCCGCTGAGTTTCCTCGCCCTCTCCGCGTTCGCGCGCGAACGGGAGACCATTTCATGCCGCTCACGGTGTCGTTGACAGGCGGAAATCGCGACGACATCCCCGAAGCCTTCCTCGCCCTCGCCGCCTGCCTGATCACCAACCGACACGTCCAACCCCTTTGTTGGACCTCTAAAGCTCCGTGGCGGCGGGCGGTCTGTCCATGTGGCTGACTCCGTTCAGCTGGGGAACTGGCCCAGCGAGCCGCCGACATTCGCGACCATGCCGAGTGTTGCCGGGCCGAAGGAGAAGGAACCCGTGGCGGTGGCTCCCGATGAGGTGGTACGGAACACCCACACGGCACCGACGCCGTGGTTCTCCCCGGGCGCCGCCACGACAGGCTCCGCCCGGCCGTCGCTGTCACCGTCGACGAGGTGGACGCTGCGGCCGAACAGGTCCACGGACTCGGCGGTGCCGGGGACATTCGAGGTGTTCTGGCTGAAGACCTTGGTGCCGGCACCGGTCGGCCCCGTCGGGGCGCCCGGGACCACGGCGAAGGTGCCCGCCCAGCCCTGCTTGCCGACTGCCTCCTGCCCATTGCCTGCCAGGACGTCCCCGTACCCGTCGCCGTCGACGTCCCCGATGGAGAGGGCGGAGCCGAAACTGTCGTCTTCCTCCTGGGTGCCGGGAACACCGGGGGTGTCCTGGTCGATCACCCGGGTCGTGGTGGTGCCCGGGCCGGTCGCGGTGCCGTAGTTGATGTGGAGCGAGGTCCCCCCGACGACGAGGTCGGCCCGGCGGTCGCCGTTGAGGTCTCCGAGGCCCACCTGGGTGCCGGGCGCGAGGAGTCGTCCCTTCCCGTCCTTCAGGGTGATGGGCGGCAGCAGGCCGTCGCGGCTGCCGCGCAGGTAGTTCAGGTGGGACGGGGTGTACTCCTCGTCGTCCGGTGCGATCGCGCTGACGCCGACGACGAGGTCGGTGATCCCGTCGCCGTCCACGTCGCCGGCCGCCGCGGCGTAGAGGGGGTCGTAGCTTCCGGCGACCTTGATCCCCTGGACCGAGGCGGCGCTGCCGTCCCGTCCGAAGGGGCCGTACTCCACGCGGTCGGGCCGGAGCAGGTCCTGGTGCCCGTCGCCGTTGAAGTCACCGGTGGCGGACACGCTCTCGCGGTACGCGTCACTGCCGGCAGCCCGCAGGACCGTCCCGGAGACGAAGCCGCCGGGGGCACCCCACAGCACGGTCCTGCTGCCCTCCAGGTCGACGCCGTCCTGCGTCCAGTTCTCGGAATCGGCCGTGACCACCAGGTCGGTGAACCCGTCCCCGTCCAGGTCGGCTGCGTCGAGCCGGGACCCGAAGTGGTCGTTCACCTCGGGCGAACCGGGGACACCCGCGGACGCCTGCGAGTACACCTGCTTCCCACGGGTGTCGAGTCCCTTCGCGGACCCGTACAGCACGGCGACGTATCCGGCCCCGGTCTTGCCGCTCGCCGTACCGGACGAGGCGGCGACGGCCAGATCCGCGTACCCGTCCCCGTTGAAGTCCTCCCGCACCCGGATGGTCGCGGACGCGGCATGCGCGGTCCGCGCGGGAGCGACGGCGGTGGCGGACAAGAGGGCGAGGGCGACGACGAGGGTACGTCGCATTCTGGGTGCTGCAGGCTGGGACACACGAACTCCGATAATTTGCAAGGTAGTTGGGCATGGAGAGGATCAAGATCCCTCCAGGCTGCCCAGTACGACTCGCCACGTCGCCGGTTGGTTGCCCTGCCGGGTGCAGGAAGTTTCCCTGGGGTCAACCTCCAGTTCCCGTCTCATTCGGCACCCTTCACGGCCGTTGAGACGAGACCGAGGCGGTAGCCACCAAGATGACCGGCGGCCCTTGAACGCAGATGAGCCGCCCGGCCTAAAGCTCCCGAGCCGGCACCACAGTTGGAAGGCGTGCACCCCTGCTGTCTGACGGTCCCTGAGTGCGCGATCCTTGAGCATGGCCTCTGAACCCAGCGCTGCTCCCTCGACGACCACTCACGTGACTGCGGTAACCGATGGGGTCACCAGAGACTTCACGTGGGAGGAAGGCGCGCGCATCGAGGTCCGCAACCTGGGCGGCGAGATCGTCATCGAGGCCAATGCTGCCGGGCTTAGGGCATTGGCCGGCCACTTCCTCACGCTCGCCGAGGAGGGCACACCGGACGGTGCTCATCTCCACTTGGAGGAGTACAACGGACTCCAAGAGGGCTCCGTGGGACTGGTCCTGGAGAGATGCGACGACGAATGACGCGTGTCAGATCGCGTGGGGAACCACGCGAAGCTCCGGGAAAACCAGTCGGCCGTCCCCTAGCAGTGCTTCGTTAGGTAATGGTTGTGGTGAGTGGTCGGCCGCAGGTGGTGCAAAGTGCCGGTCCAGCAGCTCAGCAGGTCATAGCCCGCAAAACGCTCATCACGACGCCCCACCTCTCGCCGAACCACCAGAGCAGGGCCCTCACGTTCCGGAAGCACCGGCGGACACCGCTCACTGCTTGGACTCCCTCATGAGCCGGTCAAGGTTCGTCGGCCCCGGTCGGTGAACTCGGGATGGTCGTCGTTAACGGCCCTCGGCCACCTCGATGCGCCGCCGCCCGGCCGACCCCGCCCGACACGAACCGGACCGGCCACCTGCCGCTGACCCAGAGCGCTCCGCGGCCGCTTCCGGGGCTGTGGTGAGGGCCAGTGCCGTGCCGCTGAGGTAGGTGGTCACCGTGTGCACTTCCCGCCGCACTCTGCCGGAGGCGCCCTGCCACGGGACAGTCTCGGACACCGGCTATGTCCGTGCCGCACTGTGTCACTCGTTCGAGTTGAGTTCGTCGTAGACCAGGTCCACGAGTCTTTCGGCCTCGGGTGTTCGGGGGTCGGGGAGACCTCGTAGTACCCGCCCAAGGTCGTGATCACGTCCTTGTGGGAGTCATCGTGATCGTGCTGAGATTCTTCCCGTTCCTGGTCCTGGGGAGTCTTGGGGGCAGCACTCTGCCACCACCAGATCGTGTTCCGGATCTCGTCCTTCGTCAGGGGGCCGTGGAGGGTGATGTCCCTGCCTTGGACCTTCGCCGTGATCCTCGCCGAGTTCGCGCCGGTAGCCATGCGTTCTCATCCCCTTCCCGCGAAGCGGACGCCGTCAGCGCCCTGCGTCGATCACAGCAGCGGCTACCCGGGCGAAGGCCGTGTATCACGGTCCGAACCGGACAACAAGCGGAGGAGTTCTCTTGCTGCGGCCGCCCGAGGATGCCGTGGCGGACGGGGCTTCTCGTCCTGCGTTGGCCCCCTCGGCGTGGACGTCGCCTAAGACGCGGGTGATGCCAGCGATCGGCGCGCCGCACGGAGGGCCCGGCGGTGATGACCGCCATCTCCTGCCGAGGTCCCCGGCTGTTGGGGGTCCGGTCGGTGCTCAGCCGCCGCTCGGTCGTGGGCGAGGCCGCCAAGCGTCGTAGGACCGGTCGCCGAGCATCGCAGCCAGCAGTTCAGCCGCCGTCTCGCCGACGACGGCGGAGTCCATCACACCGGCCAAGCGCGGTCATGGCGGCGGCCGTCGTCGACGGACTTGGCAGGTGGGTCCGTCTCTCGTGCGCGCTGGAGAGATCTTCACCGTCGGGGTTCGCGTGTGGTCGTTGCCCGCCCCGACTATGAGCAGGTCTGGGGGCTGTGTGAATTCCGTCCGTCGGAGGAGCGATCGTGACGAGCAGGGTGTGGGTCACCTCGTCGTGCCGGGCGCCGTCCAGGCCGAGGGACACGGACCCGTCCGCTGTGATCGCGAACTCCAGCCGCACCGTGCCTTCCTGGAGGTGGAACGGATCGTCTCCGGTCTGCGCCGATGCCGTCACGCGGCGGATCATCGCGATCGCGTCGACCAGGACGGTGTCCACCGTCCCGTGCCGCAGCTCGTGCTGGTGCGCCAGGTCGGGAGGTACCAGGGTCATCTCGATGGCATGGGTGTCGCGGCGGGACACCGTGCGTCCGATCCTGAGTTTCATGCCGATGAACGGCAGCCGGAAGTTCAGGGAGCCGCCGGCCGTCGCGGTTGCGAGGGCGTGCAGGGTCAGCCGCACTGAGGTGACACGTAGATCCCGCCCAGCCGTGGTGGCCGACATGTTCGACTCCGTGACCGCCCGCTTGACGGCGGTCACCAGGTCCTCGACGGGCACGCCGTCGTCGGTCACGTTCACGTGTCCTCGCATCGGACGGGGGTGGGGACGACTCGGGCGGGACCGAAAACGCCAGGGGCGGGCGCAGCGGCGGGGGCGGGGGCGGGGGTGGAGGCGATCGCCGCGGGATCGCCGTAGACCGTGTACGCCAGCCAGGTGGGGTCGGTCTCATCGTGTCCGGCGTGGGAGCGGGCCCGGTGCACGGCCGTGCCCAGCGGCTCCCCGCCGAGAGGGAGGCGTAGAAGGCTTCCGCGAACCGCTGGGCGCTGTCGCTGCGCACCGCCCACAGCGTGCCCACGAAGGCGCCGGCGCCCGCGCCCATGAACTGCTGCGCCCAGCCGAGCATCCGGGTGTACTGCGGGACGGCTCCCGCCGCCCGGCAGGCGTTGATGAAGATGAGCGGACGGCCGTCCTGCAGGGCGCGGCGGGCGACGGCGCTGTTCAAAAGAGCCGGGACGAAGGGGCCGTCCGCGAGGAGGATCGACGAACCGCCGCCGGGGTCGAAGGTGTTGTGGCAGGTGAAGTGGAGCGGTCCCGTCGTGCCCGCGTCAACGACGGTCAAGACGCCGTCCAGCGTGTCCACGACGGGTCCGGTGCCGAGAATCCGGCGGATCGACTCGATCTCGCTGTCACCGTTGACCGGGGCCCGCGCGGAGACCACGTAGTGCGGCTCACCGATCGGCAGCACGGACGAGCGGGGCCGGCCCAGGCTGTGGCGCAGGACCGGGAACTGCTGGACCAGGAACCCCTCGTCACGGCCCGGCGCGACGGGATAGAGGAGTTCCCACGGGAGGACGTCGTGCTCGGACGCGACGCTGAAGGCCGTGATGTGGTCGCGTAGTTGCCAGAACTGCTCCTTGATCGGGTCCGGCACCATCTCCGTCCACAGACCCACCCCCGTCTCCTTCATCCAGCGCCGGGCGTGGGCGCCGGAGTACTCCCCGCGGCCCGCAGCCAGTTTCTGCAGCATGGCGTACGCGCGCTCAGCGGCCGCTTCCGGCGCGGCGGTGAGGGCCTGCGCGAGGACGGCGCCGTAGATGCACCGGTCGGAGATGAGACGGAACGTGTACTGGTCGCCGACCCGGTCCACCAGCAGCGTGACCTCGCCTGGTTGGGCGCGTATCTCGCCCATGGCGGCGGTGCTGGGCGGCTTCACCGCGTAGGGGCCGTCGCGCTCTACCGACACCTCCAGGCCGATCTCGGTGAGGAACGTCCCCCCGGCCCAGGCGCTGACCCGGACGCGGTGCAGGCCCGGTTCCCGGGTCAGGAACGCGAACCGCACCGGCGCGGGGGCCTCGAAGGGCGGTACCAGCACAGTGTGTTCCAGCGGACCCTGGGGTTCCAGACCGGCGGGCGCCCGCACGATGAGCGTCAACAGGGAGCCCTCGCGCGCCGGCCGGAACCCGGCCAGCGGGGCCGACACCCCGCCGTCGTCGTGATCCGCCGCGAACGGCACCCGCACGACCACGCTGACCGGTTCGCACAGTCCGGCCTGGCAGGGCATCTGGGCCGACAAGTGGTGCGTGGCCGTCGCAGGAGCGGTGTCGGGTTCCCCTGCAGTCCCGGCCGGGGTCTCTTCGGACATGGCGTCCGCGGGCGAGGTGTCGGTCACCACGCCGTCACCCGTCTTCGTGTTCGAGGTGCCGCCAAGGGCGCGCTCCTCGAACACATCGCCCCACAGGCCCCGGTCGTCCGCGGCGTCAGCGCGCGTCCACATTCGCACGGCCTCGGCAGTCTGGCCGGTCCGCGCGAGATATCCAGCCAGCACCCGCGTCGCCGTCACGTCGTCAGTGGCGGCCATCTCCCGCAACTGCCACTCCACACCGGCGTCCGGGGCCCCGGACACGGAAGTCGGCCGGTCGGCCAGGCGCGCGGCGGGGGAGGAGAGGATACGTTCGTCGCGCGCGTTCGCTGCCGTCCACCAGCGGACGGCCTCCTCCTGCACATCGAGACGGGCGAGCGCGGCTGCCACCCGGCGGATATGGTCCAGAGGGCGCGTCCGCACGGCCCCGTCCAGCTCCCGTCGGGACACCTGCACACGCTTGGTATCGGTGGCGCGCCGCACCAGCGTCGCCACCGCCTTGACGTCATGGTGGTCGGCCAGCCGCCGCAGCCGCGCCTCGGCCTCGTCCGCGCGCCCGGCGCGGTCGAGGACGGCGATGAGGTCCCACTCCCATGGTTCACCGGCTGCGACGCCCCGGGTCAGCCAGACGACCGCTTCGTCGAGCCGCTCGCCGTCGTCGCCCTCGCGCAGCCGCCCGACGAGATCCTTCAAGGCACGAAGATCACTGGCGGCGGCCATGTGCCGCAGCCGGTTCTCTGCCTCGGCCGACCGTCCGGCGCTGTCGAGGGCCGTGACGAGTTCCCACTCCAGCGTGGCGCCCGCGCGCACGGCGAGCGTCAGCCAGTGGACGCCTTCGGCGAGCCGTTGGCCGCCGCTGTTGCGCACGAGGAGTTTCGCCAGGTTGCCCATGGCACTCACGTCACCGCTCTCGGCCCGCCGGCGCAGCTGTCCTTCCAGGCTTCTGGCACCCACGTGATCCGCGAGTTGGCGCAGCGCGGTCTCGTCTCCGGCCGCGATCGCCTTCTCCCACCACGCGACGGCCTCGTCGTGACGCCCGTCCTCGGCCAGCGCGGTGGCCAGCACCCGCATGGCGAAGGCGTCGCCCGCCGCGGCCAGCCGCCAGCGCCAGTCCTGTCCCTCTTGACCGGCCTTGCCGCCCGACACCCACCCTCACCCCGCGCCGCATCGTCCTAACGGTTGACGGGACATCACAGTAGGGCGATCCGTGGCGAAGCACCGCCGATTCCCCTGAGAGGGGTATCGATCACCGGCACTTTGCGTCTCCGAGGGGCGGTCGGGGAAGGCGAGACGGCTGTGCGGTACCGCGGCTCGGCGGCCACGCCACCCGGCAGGCACCGGACGCGGGACCCGCCGCGAGGACGGCACTGCCACGACCTCCAACCCCTCCGCGCAAGCGACCGCAGCGACGCCTTCCCGGCGGTCCGCACTGGTGACACTTCACTCGATACCGAGGGGACCGATGCCGAGGTCCTCACGCATGAGGCGACGCATCTGCGCCATGGCCTTGCGTCGTCGCTCTATCAGGGGTGCGTCGTCGGCGGAGCCGACAGCCACTCCGCGGGCATAGGCGTCGCGGATCGCGCGCAGGCGATGGAACGCCTCGTTCCCGGCCTCCACGACCTGTGGTGGGCCCACGAGCCAGAGGCGTTCGCTCGCCGTGTAGATACCGGTGCCGCGCACGGCTCCCGCACCGCCGCGTCGCGTGCCGACTCGGACATGTGGTCGCCCAGGGCGACGGCGCGTATCTCCTCACCCGCGGCTTTGAGGGCGGAGACGTACTCCGTGTAGACCTCGCGCCGTACCTCCAGAGCATGCCGGGCTTCCTCCCGCCGCCACCGGTTGCAGTCGGCGATCAGAGTGGCTGCGATGCAGAAGCCTCACCGATGACGTCTACTTCGGTGAGCCCCACTAACCCGCGCGGCCGTTGCGCGATCTCCGTGATCAACCCTGGTCGCAGACAGGGCCACTGCCCACCTGGGACACCCCAGGGCGATGCTTTCTGCCTCACAGAGGAAGGTTTCGGCTGGCCAAGTCTCGGTGCTCACCAGCCGGTGGCTTCAGGCGTGTTCCTGCTCGTCGGTGTTCTCGGTTGTTGTGGGCTGGCCGCGGCGTCGGCTCATCAGGGTGCATCCCGCGGTCACGAGGCCGATGGCGATGAGCTTGGCGGCCCCGTGGTAGCCGGACGCAAGCTCCTGCGGGGAGCCGGGAAGCCGGAAAAAGACCCATGCTGTCGCGATGCCGCCGAAAGCGATCAGTGCGATAGCCCCCCACGTTCCCAAGTCCGCCCACCAGGGGCCTGCTACGTAGTCGGGCTCGTCTGCTCGTTCAACGGCCTTGTTGTCCACGGTCTGATTCTCCTGCGCGTGAGGGGGGTTGTGGTCGCGCAGGAAGACGTGGGCCCGGTGCGGAAGGTTCACCGCCGTCTGTCTCGGCGACCTGGGCAAGTCCGACAGTCATGCGGTGCGAGCCCGGGAATCGGGGAGTACGCCCATTCCATGCCGACGGGACGCTCCCTTTTGAAGCGCCACCTCGCGAGCATCACCACCGTCGTATGCTCGGGGCGGATGCCGGATCGCGCGATGCTCTCCGGCACGTTCTTTTTCGCGGGCGCGGGCCTGCCCGCAGAACAGCACCAGCGCGTGCAGGATGTTCCGTTGGTCCCCGTCTGAGAGACCCGTGAACCACTCGACGCCCTCGTCCACAGAGCTGAGCTCCTGTGCGAGTTCGTTACGGAGCACCTCGTGTGCGTGTCTGGTGGCGCAGACCGTCCAACGCAAGCAGCAGGGTCGACGTCGGCGTAGGTGATCTTCCGGGGGACGCCGGGCCTGGGGTCGTCGCACAAGCCGTCCGGTCCCCGCTCGATGAAGCGGCGCCGCCCCACCTCCGGTAACAGCTGTTACCATGCCGGTATGGCGAAGACACAGCTGGGCGCGCGCGTAGACGAGGACGTAGCGGAACTCGCGAAGAAACGCGCCGCCGACCTGGGGCTGAGCATCGGCGACTACCTCGGCCGGTTGGTGCAGGACGACACCAGCGGCCTACGCGCCCGCGCGGTGGACGCGGCCGCCCGCTTCCTGGCCGAACACCAGGCGCTCTTCGACGAGGCCGAACAATCCGAGCAGACGCCTCGAGGAGCGCGCGCAGCCTGATGGATCTGAACATCGACGTTCCCTGGATCCTGCAGGTTGCCGAGGCAGCCGGGGCGAACGATCCGGCCCCCGACGACTACGGCGTGCCCGTGTCGGCGGTCGCCCGTCACCGGGCGGAACTGTTCGAGCAGCCCGTCTACGACGGCCCCTACGCCAAGGCTGCCGCCCTGGTGCACACGCTGGGCCGTTGCCGCTGGCTGGACCGCTCCAACCTGGCCGTCGCCGCCGCGTCAGGCGTCATGTACCTCGAAGCCGCCGGGATCACCGTCAAACCCGCCCGCGAGGACGCCATCGCTCTCAAGGACCTGCTTCTCGACCCCGCCTGCACTGCGGGGAAGATCGCCGCTCTGCTGCGGACCTGGCCCACCGCCACCTGACCCCCGCAGTCCTCAACGTCGCCAAACGTCCAGCCCGGGACGCCCATCACGCGGATAGGCGTGCATGACGGCAGCGTTCTTCGCCCCGTACGCAAGCTTCACCGCCGGCACCGCTGGGCCCCCGACGTCCGGGGACCATCTCATGCCCGGCCCGCACAGCCGGCCGACCCGTCCCCCCCGCGACCCTTGGCGCGGGGCACCGAGCCATGGCGCTCAGTGACTCAGCAACCGCCCGGGGCGAGGCCAGGACGGGCAGCCGGCCGTCATCCCCAGGAAGCAACCGCAGATGCGCAACCACGACTGTCTCGTTCCCGTCTTCCAGGCGACTCTCCCTTACCGCTGCCCTGGACAGGATTGCCTCGCATGAAGCCACCGAACCAAATCGGGCGTCGCGGGCTACTCGGCTCGGCTCTCGCCATGGCCGTCACCGGGACGATGGCTTCCTGTAAGTTGGGCACAGCTCCAGGACGCGGCAACCCTGCCATCCCAAAGCCGGTGGCATACCTGCGAACGTCCTGGTCCATCGACGCCTTCGCCCGCTGCTCCTACTCCTACCTCGCACCGAGCAGCCTGGGTGCGAGGGCACGCCCAGTGTTGGCCGCGCCGGTGCAAGACCGCCTGTTCTTCGCCGGGGAGGCGACGTCCTCCGAGGCGCCCTCCACAGCCCACGGAGCACTGGAGAGCGGACGGCGCGCGGCCAGGCAAGTCATCGACGCGGCCGGGGAGGGCGAGCACATTGTGATCATCGGGTCCGGGTTCGCCGGACTCGGCTGCGCTCGCACGCTTGTCGACGAGAACTACCAGGTGACGGTTCTCGAGGGCCGCAACCGCGTTGGCGGGCGCATCTGGACCCAGCACATCGCCGGAGTTCCGGCGGAAATGGGAGCCTCCTGGATCCACGGCTCCTCCGGCAACGTCATGACCCGCGTCCTGAAAGAAACTGGCGACCCGAGCTACACGTTCGACTACGACAACTCCACCGGCGAGGACGAACGTGCGACGCGTGAACTCGCCCGCTACGAAAAGAAGCTGGACCAGGTCGACGATCCCAACGAAGCCACCGTCGCCTCCGTAATGCCGCGCAATCCCTCCGTCGCACTGCGCACCGCACTGAACATCAACTATCCGCTGGAGTACGCCGCCGAGCCGAGCCAACTCTCAGTGGAAGCCACCTTCGAGGGTCGGGACCTGAAGGGACCCGATCTTCTGCTCCCGCGGGGCTACGACCGTCTCCTCGCGCACGTCCGCGGTGACATCCCGGTGCGCACGGGGCACGTCGTCACCGGCATCCGGTACGGCTCGGACGGCGCGACGGTGACCCTGCGGGACGGCAACACCGTGCAGGCCGACCGCGCAGTGGTCACCGTTCCGATCGGCGTACTCAAGGCGGCAACGATCGACTTCGAGCCGGCCCTGCCCGACGCCAAACAGGAGGCCGTCAAAGCGCTGGGAGCCGGTCTTCTTGACAAGCTGTGGCTCGAATTCCCCGAGCCTTTCTGGGACATAGACGTCGACGTCATCGAGTGGTTCGACCCCACGAATCCCGAACTGTGGTCCTGGTGGGTCAACGGATACAAGGCCTTCGGCAAGCCTGTGCTCCTCGGCCTCAACGGTGGCGACCAGGCCCACGACCTCGCCCGAGCATCCGACGACGAGGTCGTCGACAGTGGGATGAGAGCCCTGCAGCGCATGCACTCCTGAGTCTGGCCATCAGCGATGACTACGCGGCCATCATCACGGCAGCGCTGGTGGTGATTCTCAGGGTGGGCCTGGCAGCCCCTGGCGCAGGAGGCCAGAGCGCCGCTCGTCGCCACGAGGACGTCAGACCTTCCCGAAGGCCACGGAATCAGCGTGGTTGCCGTGGACGGTGGTCGGGTTATCCCTGCCCTTGGCCCGCGCCCTGGGCCGGGCGCTGTCCCTGCCGTTGGCGCCGGCCCTGCCCCTGGCCGGCGCCTTGGCCCTGACCGGCGCCCCTGCGGTTGTCCCCAGTGCGGTCGTGTGCCGGGGCCTCGATCGGTGTGCCGCGGTAGCAACCCACGGTGTAGGGGAATTCCAGGGTGGCGCTGTAGTGGTACATCGTCGTCTCTTTGTCGTTCCACATCACCTTGCCGGTGCGGCCGTGACAGCCGTCGAGGTCGGCGTTGGTGGGGAGGTTGCCCTTGTCGTCTCGCTCGACGTAGATGCCGAAGCCGTCCAGTGCGTAGCCGACCAGGGTCGAGCCCCTTTCCGTGGTGGCGGAGAGCAGGCAGGACGGGATGTCGTGGTAGTGGTAGTCCTCCGCGCCATCGGGATGGCCGTCGCACATGTCCTGGGTCTCGTGGGCCGCGGCGTCCCGTCCCGCGTCGTCGAGGGCGTTGTAGAGGTAGACGCCGTTCTTGAGGATGCCGATGGCTCCCATGGAGAGACAGCCGGCGTTGTCGGCGAGGCTCGGGGTGAGCGGCAGGGTGAGGTTGACGGTCTTCGACGCGATGGCGTTCGGGTTGGTGTCGTACTGGTAGGCCGGGTCGGACTGCTGGATGGGGAAGGTGCCGGTGCTCTGGTGCGTCGGCAGGTCTTTGGAGGTGATGACCCGGGAGTCGCCCTGGACGGTCTCGTTGTACTCGGCGTTAGGCCAGCTGTGTTCGCCCTGCACCTGCACCTTCGCGGTGGAGTCCCACGTCCTGTTCGCGGTGTCCATCCAGGGGCCGTCGTGGCGTGCCCCTCCGGGGCGGAAGGAGGTCTGGCACGAGTAGACGTGACCGGTTTGTGCAGCGGTCGAGACCATGTCGTCGCCGAGCGGGATCTTCCTGGGGTCGGTGACCCCGGACCAGGACGCGGGGACGCCTCCGCCGGCCACCGACGGCGCCGAGCTCACGGACTGCCCGGGTGAGGACTGCTGTCCGGGGGAGGAGGGGACTGCTGACGCGCAGGCTGCCAGCAGCACCGTACCGCTTGCCATGGCCAGCCCTCGCAGCGCGAACCCTCCAGATTTCACAGACGTGGTCACGGGCGTTCCTTTGCTCGGGAGAGTGAAGACGGGTCGGCCTCCGACCCACGGCCGACGCGGCCCCGGGCCTTGCTGGTCCGTCGAGCGAGAACGCTGGCAGTCTCAGGGGCGCGAGCCGCTGAGGTCCTCCTGAAGATTTGCTGAAACCTCACTCGCGACCGGTTCGCCCGACGCCGGTGGCCGGGCAGCCGAACCAGGAAGGTGGCGCCGCCACCAGGGGTCTCCAGCGCGGTCACCGTCCCGTCGCAGCTGCTCACCAGCGCCGCCACGATGGCGAGCCCGAGACCTGACCCCGTTGCGGACCGTGTGCGCGCCCGGGAACCGTCGGGACGGAAGAAGCGCTCGAAGACGTACGGACGGTCGGCGGCCGCGATGCCGGGGCCGTTGTCGATCACCCGTATCTCGACCATCGGTCCGACCGCCACGGCAGTGATCCGGGTGACGGTGCCGGGCGGCGTGTGCGTGCGGACGTTCGCCAGTAGATTCCCGATCACCTGCCGCAGCCGCAGCGCGTTCGCGCGGACGGAGACCGCCGGGCCGGTCGCGAGGTCCGGTTCGACCCGGTGGCCGGGGCCGACGGCGCGGTGTTCTTCGACCGCGTCCCAGAGGACTGCGGCCACCTCCACGTCCACATCGGCGCCGCCATCCGTGTCGACATCCACGTCCGTGGCTTCGTGATCGAGGCGTGCCAGGAGGAGCAGATCCTCCACCAGGCCGGTCATCCGCTCCGTCTCTGTGGCGATCCGGGACATCGCCCGCTCGAGCGGCGGTCCGGGCGGCAGCCCGCCGCGGCCGTGGAGCTCGGCGTAGCCGCGGATGAGTGCCAGGGGCGTGCGCAGTTCGTGGGAGGCGTCGGCCGCAAACTTCTCCAGCTTGATCCGGGCGGCCTCGCGGGCGGCGAGGGACGCGTCGAGCTGGACGACCATGTGGTCGAACCGCGTGGTCAACCGTCCGACCTCGTCCTGGGTGGCGCGCTGCCGGGCAGGGCGCGTCAGGTCACCGGCAGCCACCGCCTCCGTGGCGTCAACCAGATCATCCAGAGGCTGCAGTTGCCGTCGTACCACCCACCAGCCGACGCCGCCGCCGAGTGCCACGACGGCGCCGCCGCCCAGCAGCAGGCTCCCCAGCAGCAGGTCGGTTGTCCGGGCCGCCTCCGCCAGCGACACGGCGAAGACGGTCACGCCGCCGTCGGGGCGGCGGACCGCGGTCCAGCGGTACTCCAGCGCGCCGTCCACGCTCCCGACACTTCTGATCTGGCCGTCCGGGCCGCCGGACAGCGCCGTCGTCCAGGGGACGTCCGGCAGCGGATCCAGGTCCCCGGTCAGCTCCGAGGGCACGGTCTCCTCAAGGTGCCCCCGCGAACCGAAGCGCAGTAGGGCGACCTGCCTAGCCGGAGACTGATCCTTGCCCGGCCGGACACCTGACCGCGCCGACTGACCCGGCTGTGCCGACTGCGGCTGGGCGCGGGCGCGCAGGAGCCGTGCGTCGGCCTCGGCGACGAGGTTCGACCGGGTCCACCACAGGGTTCCGCCGCCGAAGGCCGCCACCGACCCGGTGAGCAGCACGGTCACCAGCAGGGCCAGACGCGCGCGCAGCCGCATGCCTCACCTCTCCGACCGCAGCACATAGCCGAAGCCGCGCACCGTATGGATCAGGGGCGGACCTTGCGCGTCCACCTTTCTGCGCAGCTGGCTGATGTGCGCCTCCACCAGGTTGCCGTCGCCACGACCTGCCTCGGCTGGCCCCCAGACGGCCTCGATGATCTGCGCCTTCGACAGCACCTGGCCGCGTCCCTGGAGCAGGTAGCGCAGGATCCGGTACTCGGTGGGGGAGAGGACGACCTCCCGGCCGCCGCGGGTCACCCGGTGGGCACGGTCGTCGAGCACGAGATCGGTGATCTGCAACGGCTGGTCCGCCCGGTCGGTCCGCCCACTTCGGCGCAGTACGGCGGCGATCCTGAGGGTCAGTTCCTCCAGGCTGAAGGGCTTTGTCAGGTAGTCGTCGCAGCCCCGCGCGAACCCCGTGCGCAGGTCGGCCCGACTGTCCCGGGCGGTGAGGAAGATGACCGGCAGCTCACAGCCTGCGCTGCGCAGCCGCCCGCACACCTCGAACCCGTCGAGGCCGGGCAGGGTGACGTCGAGGATCAACAGATCGCAGTCGGGAGTCGGGCCGGCGGACAGACAGTCACGGCCGCTGCTGACGGTGACGGTGTCGTAGCCCTCGTGCCGCAGCGACGCTTCCAGCAGCTCGGCCATCGGCTCGTCGTCCTCGACGAGGAGGATCCGGGTACGTGGCTGCCGGGCGTTCGCTCCCGACGTCGTCGCAGTCATGCGCGGGATAGTAAGACAGCGAGCTGTGGGCTCCGTCGGGCCCGGGACGACGCGAGCGGTCGTCCCGGGCCCGCCCCGCTGAACGGCCGCCAAGCGCTGCTTCAGCCGATATGCCGCTGCGGGGTGCGACAGCTGCGGAGCAATTCAGGGCATCGGACCGTACCCCCGGTCGCAGCCGTTGGCCGCAGCCTGAGCACCGACGTCCGACATCCGGAGTCCTCGGACAACCCATCAGGCCGCTCGGAATCCGGGAACGCGGATAGGTGCTTCTGCCCTTCTGGCGGCTCTCGTCCGGCGGAGGGCCCCTGATCGGTCGGACGGTTCCCTGGCACGCCTCGCCGGTCCAGCACCTGGTTTCCGTGTGGGCCATTGCGTCGCCGATCCAGGACGAGAAGCGCCCCTGGTGAGGTCGTCTTCATCGTCTTGGCCTGGCCTGGCCTGGCCTGGCCTGGGTGGGGTGGGGTTAGTGGATGGTGCGGTGGAGGGTGACGGTGGGGGTGAAGTTGGTTTGGGGGTCGTTGGTGGTGGTGTGGGGGGTGTGTGTTGTTTCGTGGTCGAGGATGGTTTTGATTTGGTGGGCGAGTTCGTCGGCTTGGTGGGTGATTTGGTTGATGGGTAGGTGGGATGTTTGGAGGGTGTTGATCTTGCGGTTGATGTTGTTGAGTTCGTTGCGTGCGTGGGGGCTCAGGTGGAATTGGCGGGGTGTGGCGATGATGAATTGGTAGGCGGCGGAGAGGGTTTGGCAGGTGGGGCAGTGTTCGTTTAGGGATCTGCTGATGTTGGTGGCGTTGATGAGGCGTGCGTTGCGGCCGGCTGTGGTGACGATTTGGTAGGAGAGGGCGATGGAGCGGCAGGGGTTGTTCGGTGTGCAGCCGGCGGAGATGGCGGTGGCGCGGTTGTTGGCGGTGACGGCGATGGTGGGGCCGTATTCGTGGATGGTGAAGGATTGGTCGGTCTGGTTGGTGTGGGTTCTGTCGGCGTGGCTGTAGGCGGTGTCGACGGCGATGGCGGCGTGGGGGAGGGTGCGGGTGGGGTGGGGTGTGGCGCGTGCTGTGGTGGTGGCGGTGGTGAGGGCGAGGCCGGCGGTGACGACGGCGCCGAGGCGGACGGCGGTGGTGGTGTTTTTCGGGGTGCGGGGTTTGCGGTGGTGCATGGTCTTCTCCTGGGAGGGGGTGGGGTGATGTGGCGTCAGGACTGGCTGGGGTTCGACGGTGTGGTCGCTGTGGGTGAGGGTGAGGCGGAGGGGGGTTGTGAGGGTTGGGAGGTCTGGGAGGGGGTTTGGGTAGGGGTGCGGGTGGGGATGGGCTGGGCCGGGGGCGGGTGGGGGTGGCGCCGGGTGAGGTTGCGGGGCCGGGTGCGCGGGTGCCGGGGGCTTTGCTTGCTGGGGGTGTGGTGGTGGGTGTGGCTGTGGGGGTGTGCTGAACGTCCTCGGTCGGGTGTGGGAGTTGTGCGGAGGGGCTGTGGCCGGGCGGGGTGGTGGGGGAGGGGGTGGTGGCCGGGCCGGTGGTGGCTGGTTGTGTGGGGCTGGGGTGGGGGGTGGGGTGGGTGTGCGGGGTTGGAGGGCGGGGGTGGCGGGGGCTGCTTGGGGAGGGGTTTGGGGGTGAGGCCTTGGGTCCAGGCGGTGGCGAGGACGGCGCAGGTGGCGGTGGTGGTGGCGGCGAGGGCGAGGCGGAGCAGGGGTTTGCCGTGGGTTGCTCGGGTGGTGGCGCGCCAGAGGCGGGTGGTGATGCGGGTGGTGAGGTAGGTGCCTCCGGCGAGGGGGCACAGGAGCATGAGGGTGCCGAGGGTGCCGACGAGTCCGGCGGCGGGGTGTCCGTGGGTGAAGGCGGTGATGGTGCCGAGGGTTTGGTCGTGGAGGGCGCGGGTGGCGGTGGTGAGGAGGCGGGGGAGGTTCCACAGGGCGTAGGCGGCTTCGGCGATGAGGAGGGGGACCATGGTGAGGACCCATACGGTGACGATGGTCCGTGCGGAGCGTTTGAGGTCGCTGACCTGGGCTTTGGCGGTGTGGTGGCGGGTGCCGGGGAGCAGGTTTTGCAGGATGGGTTTGATCTTGCCGTAGAGGTCGGGGACGCCGGCGAGGTCGCCGAGGATGTAGTAGCCGTCGAGGCGGACGGCGGGCATGAGTTGTTCGAGGACTTCGAAGTGGGCGAGGTAGACGGCGGCGAGGAGGAAGGGCTGGCCGGTGATGAGGTAGGCGGTGGTGAGGGCCAGCATGAACAGGACGTTGAAGTAGACGCCGCCCAGTCCGGTGCGCAGGCGGCCGGCTTTGCCGATGCGGTAGACGTCGGTGACGTCGGTGTACATGGAGGGCCAGATCAGGAAGATGCCGCAGCCGATTTTTCCTGGGACGGCTCCGCTGTAGCGGCAGGCGGATGCGTGTCCGAATTCGTGGAAGAGGAGGGAGGCGACGGTCAGCAGGAAGATGATGAGCATCCACAGGGGCTGCTCGAGGACTTGCAGGACGGCGGTCATGGCGCCGTGGACGGCGAAGAGCCAGACGTCCATGACGACGGCGCCGGCCAGGGTGAGGGCCACGATGGTGGGCCGGTGCAGCCAGGCGAGGGCGGCGGCGATGCGGGCCACGTGTCTCTCGTGGAAGATCGTTCTGTGGCCGCGCAGGGCGAGCAGCAGGTCGGAGCGGGGGGCCGCGGCCTGGTCGGGGTGTCCGCCGGGGGGCAGGGTGATGCCGAGCGGGGTGAGTTTGTGCTCGACGAGGTGGAGGATGTTGTCGGTGGTGACTTCGGCGCCGTAGCGGCCGCTGACGCGGTGGGAGATGGCCTCGGCGTCGCGGATGCCGTCGATGCTGGCGACGACGAGGTAGAGCAGGCGGGAGAGCTGGATCATCTGTCCGTCGCCGCGGCGGACGATGTACCGGCGGTCGGTGAAGCCTGATCCCTTGTACTCGCCGAGGGTCTGCAGGTCCGGGCTCGGCTGCGGTACCGGCGTGCCGCCCCAGGTTCCGGGGGCGTGCGCGGTCGCCGGGTGCGCCGGGTGCGCCGGGTGCGCCGGGTGTGATGGGTGTGCGGGTTCGCCGGGCGCGGGGGTGTCGGGTGTGTGGCCGTGGGGCGGGTGGGGGCCGGCTGCCTGCCCGGGGAGGTGTCCGTGGTGAGGGGGGTGGGCCTGCAGGGTGGTGCGGCTGGCGTGGTCGTCGGACGCCGGCATGGGCTTCTCCTGGGCGCGGTTGACGGTTCGGCTCATGGGCGTGGGTGTTGCGGCGCGGGTCCGTGGGAGCGTTCGCCGCGTCCCGGGGCGGCTGCCCGGCTGCCCGCGAGGGCGACGCCCGCACGGGCGCGGTCACCGGGCGGCGGGCGGGCGCGTGGCGGGGGGTGGGCTGCGGTGCGATGCGGTGCCGGGGGAGCGGTTCCGGTGCGGCGGGGCCGAGCGTTGAAGGCCGGTTGCGGCGGTGCGCCTGCGCGGCACTCCGGTGCCAACTGCTGTGGCGTCGATATGGGTTGATGTCTCGTCGGCCGTGACGTTGCGTGGTGCACCGGCCGGGGCGCGGGAGTTGCGCGGGGTGGTGCCGCGCTGCCCGGCCTCGTCGGCCTGAACGCTCGTCAGCGGCGGTCGGGGCCGACCCGGTGGCGTTCTCGTCGCCGCGGGGGCCGGGTGGGGCCCGGGGGTGCCGGGTGGGGCCGGGTCCGTCCACCGACCCGGCCCTGCCCGGCTTTGCGGTGTTACTGCTGCACGCTGATGCTCTGGGCGGCCTCGGACTGGGCGACCGCGTAGGGCGAGCACTGGTTCAGCGCGGCCGACTCGTTGTGCGCGTCCACGTGGGCCACCTTCTTGGTGACGGTGGTCATCTTGGCGAAGTTGAACGAGAACTTGCCGAGCGCCTCACGTCCCGGCAGCAGTTCCGCGGTCTCGGTCTCGAGCTGGTCCATGTTCATGAAAAGGAGTCCTTTCATCCTTCAAGTGGTCTGTGAACAAAGCGATGTCCGGTGCGGCGTGGCCCGGCGTGGTGTCGGGCCGCGTCTTCGGTCCTCGCCTTTTTCGAACCTGCCGGCGCGTTCCGGCTGACAGTGAGCGAGCAGCAGGCCGTCCGCACGGCCCGCGCCGGGAGGTTCGACGGACGGCGCGAAGTGCCTGGCCTGTCGCTGCCGGGTCATGCGGAAACCCGGCTGCTCGGGTCGGGGCGTGGCGGAATCGGGGGAGAAGCCGCCCAACCGTCCGAAGTCTCCGAACAATTCGTTCGGAGGGCCTGGACAGTAACCGAAGCAGAAGGAAAAGCGCAAACAATCCAAATGCGACATTCGTTCAAAGTCGCACGGCTGTTCTTCCGTCCGGCGTCAGCGGGACCGGCTGGGCTGTCCGTGCCCGCGTCCTCATCGGATCCGGCCGTGCCTGCACGGCACCGTGGCCGGCAGACCGGCAGACCGGCAGACCGGCAGACCGGCAGGCGGGCAGACCGGCAGACCGGCAGGCGGGCACGGGCAGGCGGACCGGCAGTCCGGTAGACCGGCAAGCGGGCTCGGGCAGGCGGACCGGCAGTGCGGCGGACCGGCGGACCGGCGGTGGCGGGCGAGCGGGCGGGCGGGCGGTTCGCCTGTCGGGCGCGCCGGCCGGGGTGCGGGAGCCGGGGCCGTTGCGGCGCCGGGGAGTGCGGCCGGCGCCCCCGCACGGCTGCTGCGTCCCGTCATCTGGCAGGCGCGGCCCGGTCGGGGTGGGCGGCCCTGCGCCGGAGTCGGGGGCCGGGGGAGGTAATTCGGCTGTCGTGGGGGAGTGGTGCTTCCCTGGGATCGCGTCATGATGGCCGATGTCCCGCTCAGTCGAGAGTCGTTCCGGCGCCTGCACCCGATCGGCGTGCCCCGGCCGGTGTCCCAGGTACCGGACCGGGTCTGGACGGAGGAGGAGTGGGATCGGATCCGGCACGGCGCTCGCGCCGGGAGTATGGATGAGAAGTGGAACGTCTTCGTCGAGGGCGATGTCCTGTTCATGCACCGGAGTTGGACCGGTCACGGCGTCTACGAGGTGTCCTTCACCCGCGCGGCCGGCCCCGGCAGGAGGATCGCCTCCGCCGTGGTCGAGGGCGACGCCCAGCGCTACCGGAACATGGGTGACGCGTACGACTGTCTGATTTTGGAGCTGATCACCAGTGCGGTCGTCCTGGGGGAGCGGGCCGTGGAACTCCGGGCCGGTCTGGTCGAGTTGACCGCCAGGGCTTCGGGAAGGAGTGATCTTCCCGCGGGTGCGGTGGAGCACAGTGTGCTGGGGCTGCGCTGCGGATCGTGAGTTCCGCGGCCCGGCCGCTGCCGTCACGGCCCTGCACTCGGGTGAAGAAGCCGGCCACGACGAAATAGCCGGAGCGGATCCACGGGGCCTGGCCGGCTGCCGGAGCCTGCATCACCGCTACGCACACAAGGGCCGAACCCTTTGCCGCCTGCGCCGGTACGGGCGCGGCTCTCGTCGGCCACCGGCTCACCTCGGAGGGCAGCAGCGACTAGCATCTGCGGTGACATCGCGTGCCGGTCACCGGCTGGGTGAGGCATGGAGGTGTCAGGAGATGCCCTCGGAGGCATTCCTTGACAGTGCAGTTGAACCACACGATCGTCCACGCCCGGGACAACCGGGAGTCGGCAGAGTTCCTCGCCGGCCTGCTGGGCCTGGAGATCACCGCCGAGTGGGGCCCGTTCATCGCGGTCGGTCTGAGCAACGGCGTCACGCTGGACTTCGCCACGATCCCCGCCGACAAGATCACTCCCCAGCACTACGCGTTCCTGATCTCCGAAGAGGAGTTCGACGCGGCATACGCACAGATCACCCAGCGCGGCATCGAGCACTACGCCGATCCGCGCCGGCAGCAGCCCGGCACGGTCAACCACAACGACGGCGGCCGCGGCGTCTACTTCATGGACCCGGCCGGCCACGCCATGGAACTCATCACCGTGCCCTACGGCGGCTGGCCCGCCTAAGCACGGACGCCGAGGGCCGCACCCCGGTACCGGGTGCGGCCCTCGATGGCTGCCTGCACTCGACGTACTCGTCGCACTCGTCGTACTCGTCGTACTCGTCGTACTCGTCGTACCTCGTCGTACCTCGTCGTACTTGACGTGCTTGTCGTGCCTGGGGCCGGCGTCCTGCGACCGCCTGCCCCACCGCCCGCCGGGAGGCCCCCTCGGTGGATGGCGCCGCCCACCCGCAGAGGCCCCGCGCGCCGGGCCCAGCACCGAAGGCAACGGTGTCTGGGGAGTCGGAGAGACTTCCTGTGGCTGTGGCTGTGGCTGTGGCTGTGGCTGTGGCTGTGGCTGTGCCCCCGTGGCCGCGGCCCGGTGGTCGTGGCCCGGTGGCGTCGTCGTGCCACGGCCACGGCCACGGCCACGGGGTCACGGCTGCGGCTGCGGCTACGGGGGTGCCGTGCTGGTCGCGGGCCTGGTCCTACCGTGTGACGCGGTAGCGGAGGTAGACGATGTTCGAGGGGAAGGTGCGGGTCTCGGCGAGTTCGAGGTTGACCCGGCGTTCGTGTCGGGGGAAGAACGGGGTGCCGCCGCCGACGAGTACGGGGTAGACCACGGTCCGGTATTCGTCGATCAGATCGGCTGCGGCTGCTTCGGCGGCGAGGGTCGCGCCGCCGATCGCGATGTCGCCCTGGCCCGGTTCGGCTCGCAGGCGTTCGATCTCGCGCGCCAGGGTGCCGGAGGCGAGGCGGGCCTGGCCCTGCACCGTCTCCAGCGTGGTGGAGAACACCACCTTGGGAAGCGGCTTCCACAGCGCGGTCCACTCGCGTTCGGCGGCGCCGAGCGTGGGGTCCTGGTCGGCGCTCTCCCAGTACAGCATCGTCTCGTACAGGCGTCGCCCCATCAGGTGGACGCCGACCTCGCGGATCTCCTCGATCCAGAAGCGGAAGACGTCCGCGTCGGGGGCCGTCCAGCCGAATTCACCGTCGGGTCCGACGATGTAGCCGTCGAGCGAGACGCCCATCGAATAGGTCACGCTGCGCATCCAAAGTCCTCCTCCGTGACACCGGTTCGACTGTAGGACCGGCTGGCGCCGCGAAACTCATCACGGCTCGCGGCATCCCCTTGGGGGCCGGGCGTTCCGCGAGATCCTTTCCCGGGGAAACCTTACGCCGCCGCGGGGCGGGCTTCGCCGTGAAGGACCGGCTGCCGCGCAGCGAAAAGACGGGGGAATGCGTGGTGTTCGCCGGCCGCGGGCGCGGCTCAGTTCACGATCAGCCGGTAGACCGTCAACTCTTTTCCGCCGACATGGACATGGAAATCCGGGGGTCCGGTGCCGAGGCTGGGAACGGCGTTGTGGACGGTTTTGAGTTCTGCGGCGCTGAGGACGGCGGCAGCGGCTTTGATCATTTCGGTGAACGTCTTCTCCGGTATCTGCCGCAGCGTGGCGCCGGAAAGCAGGACCACCGCCTCGCCGGTATGGCTGCGCACGACAGCGGTCGTGGGGGCTCCCTGTACGACAAGCACCTGATACCCCTCTCGGCGTGGCCCCTTTTCGACCCGCTGGATGTGGCACGGCAGGAGGATATTCCCCGCTCTTCCGGTGACCGTGAGCCGCGGTGCGGACACGGGATTTCGCGGAAGATTCCGCCGAGCTTAGCCGGAGAGCCATGGCCGAGGGGGTCGGACCCGGCGGGCGCGCATGTGCTCGATTTCGGCGCGGCCGCAGCCGTGAGGGCACTGCCGGTGATCGCGGCGCGCGGCGACCTGGCCCCGGCCCCGCCGGCCGCCCCACCACCCGCCCCGCCGACCGGGCCGCCCTGCCGACCGGGCCGCACCACCGACCCGAGCAGCGCCTCCCAGGCGCTGCGGCAGGCGGCGCACACCGGCCCGCATCCCCCCCGCGGTACCGGCCCGTGCGTCGCGCGCGATATGCGGCACCGGGCCGCGCTCGCCTGGCGGCAGCGGCCCGCTCTTGCCCGGCCAGTACCGGCCCCCGCTTGCCGCGGCGTGGCGGGGCGGCGCTCGCCTGGCGGCGACGGGTCGGCCGGTGTGCGTCACGCCCCCTGCACGGGCGGTCGGTTCACGCCGCGACGGCCGGCGTGCGGTGATCCGGGGGAGGGGGAACGTGGCGCGAGGGTGTCATCTGCGGGCGCGCCACGTGCCGTTGTGAGTGTCTTCGCGCAGAGCCCGCGACCCGGCGGCCGCGTCGATTTCGGCCTGGAGTGCGATCGCGTGGACGATGCTGCCGTTCAGGGTCCGGCGGATGATCGGGTCGGTGATTCTCCAGGCGGTCATGGCCTCGTCCGGGGAAAGCGTCGCCGGGGCCGGTCCCCGCCGCTGCGATTCGGGTCCGCGCTGCTCGGGAATGAGACCGCTCTCCACCAGAACCCTGCGGTGATCGAGGTTGAGGACGGTCGCCCACGTGCTCAATTGCGAGGACAGCGGCAGTGTTTTGCCGTCCAGTGTCCGGCTGATGGTGGTCAGGCTCAGACCGGTCACGGCCGCCAGTTGCGCCCGGCCGCCGTGGCGCCGGCGGACGTCGTATCCGGCCGCCGTCGCGGCCTGGGTGAGATACGCGCCGATCCGCTGCGCCTGAGCCTGTCGTAGGGTCCGGCTTTCGTGGGGGGAATCCTTCGCACTCCGCATGGTCGGAGGGTAGCGCGCAGGCATGTTGTCACACGCTGGTTGCACGCGTGCACCTTTGCAGGTCAAAACCTAGATCGGCATTTCTGCAGGCCACATCCCGATTCTCGTATTGGTGTGCGAATCAAAATACCCTTGCGTCACTCATTTCCGGCAACTTGCATATGTTGCGCGCGTGTGGGTCAGCCGCACGGCTGCACGTTGCTGAGGGGGTCTATTGACCATGCTTCGCCTCCATATGGCCACGCTCCTGCTCAAGGCCAGGGAGCTGGGTGACGAAAGCGTCGCCGACATGGCGCTGCGCACCGGGATCAGCAGGTCGACGCTCCACCGGCTCGCGAGCGGAACGAAACAGCCGAGCCTGGCCACGCTCTGGACGCTGCGGGACGCCTACAGTGTCCGGCTCGACGCGCTCGTCTACGACGACCCGCACACGATGCAGCGCAGCCTTCCGCAGCGCCAGCGGGTGCCCGCCCGGGAGCGGCACCGACTGCGGCACGGGGACGCCGGCCGGTACACGGCCGACTGAACACCGGCCCGGATCCCCAGCCGACACAGCGGCCTCGGCCGCCACGGGGCCTCGGCCGGCACGGGGCCTCGGCCGGCACGGGGGTCTAGGCCGGCACGGGGGTCTCGGCCGGCAGGGGGGTCTCGGCCGGCAGGGTCCGTCCGGGGAAACCGGCCCCCTCCTCGGCAGGCGCGGGGCCTCGGGCGGCATGCGGCCGCCCGGGAAACCTGTCCGATCCCCACCGGGTCCGGGGGGCCTCGGATGGCATGCGGCCGTCCGAGGAACCGGCCCGATCCTCACCGTGCATGGGGGCCTCGGCCGGCGCGCGCGGCTGAGCCGTGTACCGGCCCGGGTCCTTCGTCCCCGGGGCCCGCGGGCCCGCCGGGCGGTCTTCGCGACCCCCGCCTCACGTTCTGCCGGCAGCCCACCTCACCTTCTGTCCCAACGACCGGGAGCAATCCTTTGACCACTCAGGCCCACGACGCTGCCGTCGACGGCGGCACCACGGGGGAACTGGCCCTCATCACCCGCGCCCAGCAAGGCGACCGCGAGGCGTTCGCCGAGCTGTACCGGATGCATCACGGTGTCATCGCCACCCTCATCGGCCAGCGCGTCAGATCGAACTCCGCGCTGGCCGAGGACCTCACCGCGGACGTCTTCATGAAGGCATGGATCAAGATCAAGACTTTCACCTGGACGGGTACGTCGATCCGCGCCTGGCTGTGCACCATCGCCCGTCACGCGGTCGCCGACCACTTCAAGACCGCCACGTCCCGCAACCTCACCTTCGTCGACCACATCACCCAGGTGGGAGACGCCTGGGCTCCGTCGGTCAGCGACCCAGAAGAAACCGTTCTGTTCTCCCTCGCGCTCGACGACCTGCACCACGCCCTGTCGGAGATCACCCCCCGTCAGCAGGTCGTCATCCGGCTGCGGTTCCTGGGAGAGATGTCCGTCCGCGAGACCGCCCGCACCATGGGCACCACCGACGGCGCCGTCAAAACACTCCAGTGGCGCGCGCTCGACTCCCTCCGCAAGGCCTACCCGGGAGCTGTGGCATGACCATCGCCTACAACAAGGACACCGACCTCGAGCGGGAACTGACCGCGCGGCTCAGCGAACTCGCCCACGCCTTCATCGCCGATCTCAACGCACAGGGCCGCCTGGTGGAGACCGGCGGCGCCGACACCCTCAGACGACTGAGACAACAACACCCCACACCGCCCCCCGCGCCCGACGCGGACCCCGGCGAGCCCGGAGGCGAGGTCACCGAGATCGAGGCGCACCCCGTACCGGGCGCACCGGCCCAGTGGGAGGCGGTCACAGCGCCCTGCTCGGGCGAGGACAGCCCCGGCCCGCCCGCAACACCCCGCCCGCTGCGCATCCTCGGCGCGTCCGAGCCGTGCCCCGTGGGCCTGACCCTGCCCGACTTCTGCGACGCCCCGGCCCCGGCGCTCGAACCGGCCCTCGTCCACCAACCGACCGCACTCGCACCCGCACCGGTCACCGGACAAGGCACCGGTGTCCAGGAGCCGCGCACCACCGACGAGAGCCAGCCCCAGCCCCCGGCTCGGCAGGCCGCCGTGCCCGCCCCGGCCTCCGCCCGGCCGACCGTCGCTTCCGCCCCGGCCTCCGCCCGGCAGACCGCCGCTTGCGCCCCGGCCTCCGCCCGGCAGACCGCCGCGCCTGCCCTGGCTGCCGCCCGACGGCCGGTCGCGCTCGGACCGGTCACCGGACAGAACACCGGCGCCCAGGGGCCGCGCACGGCCGCCGGCAGCCAGGCCCAGCCTCCGCCCCCCACCCAGCAGGTCGAGGGGCTCGAACCGCACTCCGTCCAGCAGGCTGCGGCGCTCGCCCCAGTCCCCGCCCAGCAGGCCGAGGGGCTCGAACCGGCCCTCGCCCAGCAGGCCGTGGAGCTCGAACCGGCCCCCGTCCAGCAGGCCGCGGCGCTCGCCCCAGTCCCCGCCCATCAGACCGTGGGGCTCGAACCGGCCCTCGCCCAGCAGCCGACCGCACCGGCACCCGAACCGGCCCAGCACACCGGCGTCCAGGAGTCGCGCACGCCCGGCGAGGACGGGTCGCGGCCGTCGGCCGCGGTCACGGCGGCCAGGCTGCGGGCGGAGAACGCGGCCCGGCTCGAGGTCACCGGGATCACCGCGGACCATGACCGCGTCGACGTCCGCATCCACGCCGTGTCGCTGAGCGACTGGGAGTACTGGCTGGCCGCGATCGGTGCACCGTTGAACGCGCCGACCCACCGCAGCGGATGGGTCCAGACCGCCACCGCAGACCTCGACGGGGTGGAGGTCCGTCTCACCGCGGAGGCCGTGCCCCGCCTTCTTCAGGAGGCGGCCCAGCGGGCGGCCGACCCCTTCGTTCTGGGGGCCGCGTCTACGACCTCGCCCTCAACCACACCGACCGCCTCGGCCAGATGTGGCTCTACGACGGCCTGCGCCAGGCGGACGACACCCCCCTTCTCACCCTGGACGGGACCAGCGGCCCGCCCTACCCGCTCACCTCCATCGTGGAGGCGAACGGGCCCCTCACCCCCGTCGCCGCGAACCCCGGCCGCCACGAAACGGGCTGACCACCCCCCCGCCGCCGGCCCGCCCCTGCGCGGCCCTGGGGCCTCGACGCGGGATCCCCGCAGGGCGGTCGACGGCCGGACCGCGCCCGGCCCGCGCACCAGCCCGTCCGCCAGGGGGAGGGGGAGGGATGGGCGATTGAGTGGTCGCGCCCGACGACGACCAGCGGCGTGACACCGCTCGCCGGCGGCTTCGGGCACAGGGGCCGAACCGGGCACTGGACTCGGCGCCGGTGCGAACCCTCACCCGGTTGCGGCGGGTCGGGGTTCGGGGAAGCCGTCGCGGAGCATCGCGAAGGTCGTGGAGTCATCGCGAAGAGGGCATCGGCCGGCGCTGTCACCGGGCCGGCCCCGCGTCGTCCGGATCCGTGAGCCCGACCGCATCGGACGCTACGCCGCCTGGTGAGGCAGGCCCTCTGCTGCGCCGCTGCTCGCCGCTGCTGCGCCGTTGACACGTCGTGCGGTCGAGCGGCGCGCGCGGATCTCTCCGCGTGGTGCGCGCTTCGCCGGGTCTGCCGAAAAGGGCGGTGGCGGCCGATGAGTTCCTTCATGATCGACAGTCAAAGATCACGGTGGGTGCGCGGCGGCCGCGACAGCGGTCGAAGCGCGCGCCGACCGAGTCGGCTCGCAAACCGGACACGAGACACCGAGGAAACCGCCATGCGCACCCTGATCAGCACCGCCTTCATCTCCCTCGACGGCGTCGTGGAGGCCCCGGGCGGCGAGCCCGGTTACCGCAACTCCGGCTGGACCTTCAAGGACGTCGAGTTCCTCCCGAGGCGTTCGACCTCAAGGGCCGTGAGCAGAAGGAAGCCACCGCGATGCTGATGGGCCGGACCAGCTATCAGTCGTTCAGCCCGGTGTGGCCCGCCATGGAGGACTTCGCCGACTACAAACTGATGCCGAAGTACGTCGTCTCGACCACCCTGACCGAGGACGACCTGGTGACGAACTGGGGGGAGACGACGATCCTGCGCTCCCTCGACGAGGTCGCCGCGCTGAAGCGGACCGAAGGCGGCCCGATCATCGTCCACGGCAGCGCCGGCCTCAACCAGGCCCTCGCCGACGCCGACCTCATCGACCGCTACCACCTGCTCGTCTTCCCGCTCCTGCTCGGAGCGGGCAAGCGGCTCTTTTCCACCACGGACAAGGACACCCAGAAGCTGAAGCTGGTCGAGCACGACGTCTACGCCAACGGCCTGCAGAAGAACGTGTTCGACGTCGTCCGCTGACAGGACCCCCTGCCCCTGGGATCGCATCACCACCGGGGCCCTCCTGCACGCAGCGGGCGGCGACGCCGCACCCCTGCCCCGGGCGGTTGATGCGTCCTTCGACGGTGCGGCGAGCCTGTTCCAGCGGGTGGCCGCCCACGGCACCACCCCGGCCCCCGGGGCGACGGCCGACGCAGACACGGGACCCGGGAAGCCCCGGCCCCGCCCCTCTTCCGGCACGGACGCGCCAGCCCCCCCCCCGCCCCCACCGCCCCACCGCACCCCCCGCCCCCCGGGCAGGGGCAGCGAGGCCGCGGTGCGACGCAGCCCGTCGTCGCCGGACCGCCGAAGGCGCCATGGCCTGACCCGCCGGCGGACGAGGGCTCCAGCGACGCCACGGCGTCACGGCGCGACAGCAACGCTGCCGCAGCCGAGGAGCAACTGCCAACCAGCTGCGCGGCGTTGATGTTGATACGGTCCGCCCCTACGGCGAGTTACGGCGCGTTACGGCGAGTTGAGGGGGAGACGATCGTGGGGGCTGAGCCGTCGGGTTCCCGAGCCGCCGGTGGGCAGGGGCCAGCTCGGGCGCGGTCTTCGGTGCGCTGACCGCGGTGGTGACCGTCACCGCGATCGGGAGGGCGTGGGCTGCCTGTGACATCGGCAGCGGCCCGGCGGCCAATGGCCTGACGTTGCTGCTCCTTGCGCCTCTCCTCTGGATCGCCGCTGCCGCCTCGTGGGTGGTGCTGCACCGCACCCTCGGCAGGCGTCATCGCGGGACGGCACTGGCCGGCTGGCTGGTCCTCGCCCTGGGGTGTGCCTGGTTCCTGGTCACATGGCTCGGCATGCCGGACTCCTATCCCGCCCCGTCGTGCCCGGACGGCGTCCCGCCCTGGTGGCCGGGCTTCCTGCCGGCCTGACCGCGAGCGGGGCCCGGAAGGATCCCCCGGGGCCGGCGGTGCGCTAGTCCATGACGGCGCGGGCCGCGTCCAGGAACGCGAGCCGGTTGTCCTCCAGGTAGTCGCGCACGCTCTCCCCGTCGGGCAGGCCTTCCCACACCGTCCGGTTGAGGTCGAGGAAGTACGCGCGGGCCGCGTCGTGCACGGTCAGGGGAACTGGATGCGGATGAGCCGTTCCGCGACCCACAGCCGGTTCATGACGTCCCGGGTCGTGCGGAACCAGTCGTGGGTGTCGTCCCACTCGGAAGGCCGGCTGAAGGCGCAGCGTTCGGCCTCGGCCCCCACTTCGATGAACCGCTCCAGCAACGCCAGCCGTTCCGCGCGCCTGGCCTTTCGACAAGGAGATCCGCTGCCGCCGCTGTTCAGCGCGTTCGGCCGAGAGCTGAGTCCGGTGCTGCACGAGGTAGGACAACGCACCGCCGAGGACGACACCGCCCAGCGAGATGAGCGACACCCAGACCTGACCTGACACGGCCGTCATCGTCCCATGCCCTCACCCCGCGGGCGACGGCCCGCATCGCTTCGGCCGGCCGCCGCCTGCCGGAACTGATCGGCAACGCACGGGACGAGCCCGGAACCTGCCGACGAAGGGACCGGCTGCCGCGTCTCGCCGCGTCGCGGGCCGACCCGGGCGGCGAGACGCGGCGCCCCGGTTCGCGGGTGCCGATCATGACGTGAAGTCGGCGGGCAGGGTAGCGCAGGGCGCCGGGGGAGAAGAAGGTGCGGAACGCCCCGGCGGTAGGGCCGTTAGACTCATCGACAGGCGGTCCCTCCCTCTTTCACAGGAAGAACCGGCGTGCCCAACACACTGCAGGAAATGATCAAGCACAAGTTGGACCAGTACGGCTGGTCCTACAGCGATGTAGCGCGCCGCGGTGGCATCTCCCGTTCGACGGTCCACCATCTGGCGACGTCGGAGCGGCTGGCGCAGATGCCCCAGCAGACCACTCTGGAGGGCTTGGCCAAGGGACTGGGCATCCCGGTGGCGCCGGTGCAGCGGGCCGCCGCCGAGGCCGCGGGCGTCCACCTCTACCTCGAGGACGCCCCCGAGGCCGCCGATCCGGAGGTGGCGATCCTCATCGCGAGCGTGCACAAGCTGAGCCCGACGGACCGCCGGCACGTGGCCGTCCTCGTCGAGTCGCTGCTGCACGCGAACGGCGCCCCCTAGGAGAAGGGGCTTCTCGCCCGGCCGCACGCCGGGTGCCGTCACCTCGGGTAGCTGTCGCCTCGGGTGGCCGTCACCTCGGGTGCGGCAGCGGGTGCGGGTGCGGGAGTGGTTCGAGCGTGCGCGCCGTGGTGATCCAGTCGATGACGGCGTGCACGGTGACGCAGTCGAGTTCGGCCAGTTTGAACACGGCCTGGACGTCGGCGGCGGCGAGGGGCACACACACCCGGTCCAGCGCGCCGTACAGGCGCAGCCGGTGGGCGTGGGCGGTGGAGGTGTCCTGCCCGGGGTGGATGTCGGGCCGGGGACGGCCGGCGGCTGTCCCGGATGCTGTCGTTTCCAAAGGATCCGCCTTACGGGGTGGGAGGTGGCGCCGGCGGGGCGGCCGGGGCCCGAGCGGCGAAGCGGTCGAAGATCTCGCCGAGCCGGCCCTCGGCCGACTGCCGGTCCGGCCAGGGCGACGGGCCGTGCAGGTCGCGGTGGACGCCGTCCCAGAAGGCGCCGACGACCGCGTGGTCGTACCAGTCCCCGACGGCCGCGTGGACGGGGGCGCACTGCAAGGAGCCGGCCCGCTCGGTGAAGGAGCAGCCCGGCAGACTCTCACCCCCCGCCCGGGCGGCGGGTTCGGCGTGCTCGGCGCGGGTGACGGCGGCCATCAGGGCGCGGTGCACGAGCGTGCGGTGGGCTGCCGCGGCGGTGCTCCAGCCGACCGGACGGCGCGAGACGGTGTCGAGGACGACGGCCGCGTACACGGGGCCCTGCACCGTGGTGACGGCCAGCACGTCGACAACCCAGCGCCGGCCGGCGTACCGGCGCCTTCGGGCGGGGCCTGTTCGTGCGGCCTTCCTGCCCGGCCGCGGATCCCGGCCCCCTCATGACGGCCTCCACGGTGGTGTGGCCGACGTCGATGCCGTAGCGGCGGCCGAGTTCCTGCATCACCCTGCGGTACCCGTAGACGGAGCCGGACTCCTGGTGGATGTCCAGGATCAGACGGGTCAGCCACGCCCGGCGCAGCGCGCGGGGCAAGGGGGTGCGGGCGCGCCAGGCGTAGTACCCGGACTCCGAGACGCCCAGCAGCGCGGCGAGGTGGCGCGCCGTGACACCGTGCGACGCCAGGCCGTGGATCACCTCGTAACGTCTTTTGGGGGCATCATCTGCCGCAAGGTGGCGATGACTTCGCGGCACAACAGCACTTCCCTCTCCAGCTCGCCGATGCGGGTGCGGGCCCGTGCCAGGTCCGCACCCGACGAAGCGGAGCGCCGCCAGCGGTACACGGTCTGCGCGGAGACGCCCAGTTGCCGCGCCACTTCCTTCGCCGGCCGGCCCTCCGAGGCCAGTTGCTCCGCGCGGGCGCGCAGCGCTGCGGGGTGAGGACTGCTCACTGGATCTGGATCCCACCTCTTCATGCCGCCACCGAAGGACGGGCGATAAGGACCTTGCCCCGGGAAACGGTTCACCGCCCGACGCCTGCTGGGCGCCTGCCTGACGTCTGCTGGGTGCCTGCCTGACGTCTGCGGGGTGTCTGCCGGGCGCCCGACCCCGGGACGCCGCCGGGCCCGGCGCCCGCCCGGCGTGCGAAGACCGACGCACCCCACGGGGTGCGTCCTTCGCCCAACGGGCGGGCGCCGCGGGGACCCCGGGCACCGGCGGCAGGCAGTCTCCGTCCGGCGCCGGCACCGGCTGCCGGCCGTGTCCACCACCCGGCAGGCCGTGCGCCTCGGTCCCCGCGGCTCCGCGCGCCGCAGGACACGCCCTTTACGGGCGTGCCCCTGCGCCGCGTCAGGGGCCGTGCTACTGCCGGACGCTGATGGCCTGGGTGGCCTGGGACTGGGCGACCGCGAACGGCGAGTACTGGTTCACCGCCGCCGACTCGTTGTGGGCGTCCACGTGCGCGATCTTCTTCGAGACGGTCGTCATCTTCGTGAAGCTGAACGAGAACTTGCCCAGCGCCTCGCGGCGGGAAGCAGTTCGGCGGTCTCGGCCTCGAGCAGGTCGTTGTTCATGAGGAAGCCTTTCAATGAAGGAAGGGATGTACGCGAAATCAGGAGCCGGGCCGGCGGCGGACAGACCAACTGCCCGCCGCCGGCTGCACTCCACCCCCGGCCGGCGCCACCGGCCACAGGTCTGCCGGCCACTGCAGAAGCCGCAGGCCGGGCGCGATGGCGTCGCACGGATCCCGTACGGGAACGGTCACTCCGGACGGCAGGGCCATGCGCAACCCCGCCGTCCGGAGCCTCCGGACGATTCGTCCGGAGAGCGTGGACGGTAGCGGAAGGGGAACGGCCAACGCAAACCGCTTATATCCGACATACGTTCAAAAGCGTGTGCCTGTTCCATTCCTCGCCCCGGCGCCTCAACCGCCCGCCCTCCACTGCGCGTTGTGGTCACCGCTCCTGCAGGCCGACGGCGTACGGGCGTGAGGCCGGCACCCGCCGGGCCCGCCGTGCGAGGGCGCGGCTCAGGGCGCCACCGCCACCGGCGTACCCCCTCCTGCCCCCGACCGGACCCGGACGGTCACCCCCCTGTGCCCGACGCCACGCCACGCCACGCCGCGCCGCGCCGCAGGGCCTTCCGGCGGCCCTGCGGCGCGGCCCTCCTCCCGCGTGGGCCGCCGTGCGGCGGCGACGGCGACACGCCAGGCCCGGCGTGTCCTTCCCTCTGCGGGCAGCCGGCCGCCCTCTCTCGGCGAGAAATCCACTCCACGAAAGTCAGGGCAGTACCAGAACCCCGCCTCACCGATTCACCGCAGACCGGCCGCACGTTTTCTCATCACACGACTCCGATAAAACCGAGGCAATTCCTGACGGTGTATCAATCCATCGGCCCCAACCTGTCGCACCCCTGCGAACCAGTCTGCCTGATGCGGGAGTTCACCTGGTCGGACGCCATCACCGAACAGGTCGCGGATTCCCGTCCAAGGGCACGGAAGCGCCACTGAGCTGCTGTTTTTCGATATCGCGCCGCCATGCCGACAAATTTGATGGAAACTCAATCCGCAATGAACGACGGGGCATTTGTGTAGCGTCACGATCAGCACCAGAGCTAAACAGCCCTGGTGTTTGAAAGGAGATCAGGTGAAGACCATTGCTAAGGCAGTAGCGGGCACGCTTCTTGCGGCCGGCGCTGTCATGGCGCCTCTCTCGATGGAGGCATCCGCGGCCCCGGCGGCGGTCCACACGACGCAGTGGCGCCCTCGTTCCACCCGGGCAACCACCACGCCTACGGCTACCGCCACTTCGACGACTGGCGGCGGGGCTGCGACGACGACCGCTACGACCGCTACGACCGCTACGGCCGGTTCGACCGCTGGCATCACCGCAACCACTGCCGCTACGACCGCTGGGACTGGGGCCAGTACCGGTACGGCAACCACCACCGCGGCTCCAACTGGGACTGCGACTGACGTCCTGCGTCCACACCACATCCGAGCCGCCCGCGGTCAGCGCCCTGACCGCGGGCGGCGGCCCGTTGACGTCGCCCCCGCCGTCCAGGCCGTTCGCGAAGCGGCACGCTCTCACGCGCCTGCTCCACGGGGTGTGGCCGATCGGTGCGCGGAGGACTGGGCGGAAGGGCTGCGGGGAGAGGGGACCGGGAGTCGGGGGAGGGGGGAAGTGTGCAGGCGCTGCAGTAGCGTGCGGCATGGCGAAGTTCGGCGCTGTCCAGGTGAACCTGTGGTGCGACGACGTCGAACGCTGCGCGGCGTTCTACCGCCGCCTCGGGATGCCGGAGCGTTTCCGCTTTCCACCCGACGGCGAGCCGCACCAGGTCGAAGTGGAGGCCGCCGGGTGCGGATCGGGTTCACCTCGGCCCGTGTGGTGAGGAGCTGTTCGGTATCGCCACGACGCCCGGGGAGAACACCGAGATCGTGCTGTGGTGCGACGACGTCGACAGCCTGGACCGGGCGGCACTCGACGCGGGAGCGAGCCGCTGACGACTCCCGCCGACTCCCCGGACGGCCGCCTTCGATTCGCCTGGCTGCGCGACCCGAAGGGCACCGGGTCAAGCTCGTGCAGGAGCGCAGCTGAGCCTCCGCCACCCGCGCCGCCCGGTCATCGCCGAACCACGCCAGGCACACGTCAACGGCCTACCCATAAACCAACTGCGTAACATGATCCGCGTGCAGCTTCGGTACAGCTTCCGTCTGTACCCGAGTGCCGGTCAGCGCATGGCGTTGGCGAGGGCGTTCGGGTGTGCGCGGTGGTCTACAACGACGCTCTCAGGGCTCGGGAGACCGCCCGCAGCGAGGGCTGCCGTTCCGAAGACCGGGGACCTTTCGAAGCAGCTCATCACCCAGGCGAAGAACACCCCGGAACGCACTTGGCTCGGCGAGGTGTCGGCGGTCGTCCTGCAGCAGTCCTTGAGGGACCTGGATACGGCGTACCGGAACTTCTTCGACGCCCTGAAGGGCAAGCGCCCGGGCATGGGCGCGCCCCGGTACAAGTCCCGCAAGGACACCCGGCAGGCCGTGCGGTTCACCGCGAACGCCCGCTGGTCGATCACTCCGGCAGAGCTGCGCCTGCCGAAGATCGGCGACCTCAAGATGAAGTGGTCGCGGACGCTGCCCTCGACGCCGTCCACGGTGACGGTGGTCAAGGACTCGGCGGGCCGGTACTTCGCATCCTTCGTGGTGGAGACCGGCCCGTGCGAGGTGCTGCAAAGGCGACACCAGAATCGGCATCGACTTGGGGCTCGGCACTTCGCGGTCCTCTCCGACGGCCGGAAGGTCGACAGTCCGCGCTTCCTGCGCCGGGCCGAGAAGCGCCTGAAGAAGGTGCAGCGGGACCTGTCCCGCAAGGTCAAGGGCTCCAGCAACCGGGACAAGGCCAGGGTCAAGGTCGCCCGCGCGCACGCGCGGGTCGCGACGCGCGCCGCGAGTTCCACCACCGGCTCTCCACGAAGCTGATCCGCGAGAACAAGCGGTCGCCGTGGAGGACTGGCGGTGAAGGGACTCGCCCGCACGCGCCTGGCCAAGTCCGTCCACGACGCCGGATGGTCGGCGTTCGTGACCATGCTGGAGTACAAGGCCGCCCGGTACGGGCGCACCCTCGTGAAGATCGGCCGGTTCGAGCCGACCTCCCAGGTGTGCTCGCGTGCGGCGTCAAGGACGGCCCCAAGCCCCTGCACGTCCGCGGTGTGGACGTGCAGGCATGCGGGCCGTCCTGGACCGGGACATCAACCGGCGGTCAACGTCGCCAAGGCGCCGGACTGGCCGTGACAGCCTGTGGAGCGCAGGTAAGACCGGGACCCCTCCCGGCACCGCGCAGCGAAGCAGGAACCCACCCGAACACGAGCACCTTCAACGGCGCGGTAGGCGGAATCTCCCCCTTCAGGGAAAGAGACGTCAATACGGCAAGAAGCGGGACAGAGGGCCAGGACGTTCGGGATCGGCCCGATCGGTGACGAGCGCGACGCCTTGTTCGTTCCTCCGGTTCCACGGCGAGCCCGGCGCGTGACCCAGACCCGGGTCGGCACGAAGCTGCTGGGACGCTGGCGGATTCCGCGGACAAGGACAAGCCCGGCATCGACGAGGACGCGGTCAAGGACCTGGCCACGGTGCTCGCCAAGCGCGCCGCAAGCCCCAGGACGGGAACGCGCCGTCCGCCGCGCTCGACGGCTGACCGGGCGCCCCCGGTACCAGCGGCGCAGCCCCTTCGCACCACACGGCGAACAGACCAGCCCTGTGAGGATCGGCCAGGGCCGAATTGCGTCGACGACCGCCCGCCCGGCTCGTCCGGCGGCTCCAGGATGCGGACGCGCCGCCGAGGTGTACGCGCGGACGCAGCCCGTCGGATCGTTCAGCCGCCGCCCTTGCTGCCGGCCGGTGATACGCGACGACGCCGTAGGCACGGTCGCCCAGGGTGAACTCGCCAGGGGGACCATGCCGAAACCGTCCACGTGGACGTGCCACGACACCGTGTTGGCCAGTTCGATGAAGGCGACCATCACCTCGGCTCGTGGTGCGGCCGCCGAGTGCCGCCGTGAACAGTCCCTCGCCACTCCTTCCCGCGGTAGGCGGAGGCGACCACCACGGGTCCGTAGAGCAGGAAGGACGTGGAACGCAGCGGGCGTCCCTGCAGGTGAGTGAGTCCTGCGCGTCCAGCAGCGCCTTTACCGGCGGGGGCGCACCGTGTGTGTTCTCCGGGGACCAGCCCGAGCAGGCCGGCCAGGTGCCCGTCATCGTCCGCGACGAGCAGGCTCCCGTCCTCGGCCATCGCGCGCAGGGTGCCGGCGTCGAAGCCGCCCTGCACGAAGCCTGCTGCGCACGCTCCTGCTCGGTGAGCGCGTCATGGTGATGGCGCGAGAAGCTCGGCCATCGCCGGGGCGTCGGCCGCGACGGCATGTCGATAGTCATGGCATGGATCCTGCCGGTGCGTGCCTGTGCGCAGCCCGCCCTGCGCGCAGGGCGCCGCACGGCACGGCGGGAGCCCCGGGTAGTCGTCGCGGCCCCGGGCGTGCTGACACCGGTGTCCGCATCAGCGAGCACGAACGGTGCGGCCCTCATCGAAGTTCCACGCCGGCGGGCCGAGGCATCGAGCGGGCGGCGGCGCCGCCCCCCTGTGTTCGTGAGGAAGACGGCGGCGAGAGCGGTGTGCAGAGCCCGGGACCCAGCGCCCTGCCGCTGCCGGCGGCTCCTGGACCGGCCGTCAGCGCCCCCGTCGGCGAACCGCGGGCCCCGTTCATCCGGGTGGCCACCGCCTCCTTCTGCAGTCGCACCGCCGCGAGCAGCTCAGTTCCGGTTCCGCCTGGCGCAGTGCCTTCACCGCCGCGACCGAGGTGATGTCGCCGGTGAAGCCGACGGCGCCAGCGCGAGCGGACCCAGCGGCCCGCAGTCGCTGTCGGTCGCGCGGCGGTGGCCTCCACGAACGGCGGCATGTTCCAGACCCGGGCGCTCCTGGGTGAGGCTTCTTCAGCGCCTGTCGCAGGGCCGCCGCGACCACGTCCGCGTCCCGTACCGTCAGCACGACGTCGTTCTTCTTGCCCAGTCCATGAATCCCGTCATGCGCATCAGCCTGACGGTCATGTCCGCCGCAGGCAAGCGACTGAGGAGTCTCAGAGGAGGGCGCGTCGGCCCGGCCGCCCGTGCGCCGCTGACGGCACGAAACGGCGCGTCGACGCGCCGCATCGACCGCGGCACGCTGTCTCGACGACGACGACGGCGACGACGGCGACGACGGCGACGACGACGACGGCGCCTGCGCCGCGATGCGCCACGCGAGTGGAGTCCGCGTCGCGTCACCGGGGTTCCGGTACGAGCGCTCAGCGCCGGCGTGGTTCGGGGCCGGGGTACGTGGTTCACGCTCAGAAGGGGACGGTCGGTCCGGCCTCGCGCAGTCGCGGCAAGGCCGTGTCCATGCACTCGGCGAC
>JACJDG010000001.1 GCA_016432725.1 Streptomyces sp. DHE7-1
ACTCACGCTCCCCATCCGCAACAGGGGCAAGTTTTCCCTTGTCAGTCGCGCCCACCGGCCGGGCAAGCTCTCCTACGGTCGCCTCAAGAGAATCCATCATGGGCTGCAGATAGGAGTGTTCCAGTCCGTATGGGACGAGCCTGCCGGCCGCTTCGACGAATGCGCGTACGTCGTGCTCGGCCGCGGAGAGCAGGGCTTTACCCTCCGGGGACGTCAGTCTGATGAAGACCCGAGCTTGTTGCCGTGGTTCTTTCTCCGGCCAGACAATCACGTCGCCCAGCCCGGCCTCCTTCTGCAGTCCGTCCTTAAGTAGGTCTCTGAGAAGGTCCAGACGGTTTCGTCATGGGTTCCCACTCGGAACCGTGCTTCGACGGCGTAGGGGTCAGAGACGCGGTACGTGAGACGCGTACCAAGGGGTTGCGTGAGTGCCTCGTGTTCCTCCGGATGGATCCGCATTGGCACGACAGCATGTTGGGTGCGAACGCCGTCGACGGTGGTGGTCCACTGCCGTGCTCTGCGCCGTTTCCGTGCAAGCACAGTTGGCGTGGCGGTTCGAACCGCTGGAGGCTTCGTCGGCACAACGCAGTCACGCAAAGGTAACGGCGCCGCGATGTCAGCCGACATGTGGAGTCCGCTTGCAGTTCTCGTATACGCCGAAGGGCAAGGCGCGCTACGTGCAAGGGCGGTGGCGCAATTCTGCGAACGAGCAGGTCCGTGACAGATCACCCATTGCATCCCTCCGTGAGAGAAGGACAGGTTGGAGGTACGCCTGAAGATTGATCCGGGATTGCCCTGCCAATGCATACCGAAGCAGTTCTCCGCTGGTGGACCACAGTCCTGCACCCAGTCCGCACGAACCGGGCGTGAACTGCCACTCCTCTAGGATTTCTGCATTTGGTGCAGTCCATCGCCGGTGCGGGAATGTGCCTCGTCGTTAGCGGATCGCGCAGAAGATACGGCGGCAGTGATGTGCGCAGGAATCCGCGGATGCAGTGGGCCCGTAGGTCCTCGGCTTCCCATCGGCCATGCTCTGCCGTCGCCCGTGCTCCGTTAGGACCAGATAACTACTGGACCGCGATCGGTGGAACTCCCGCATGGCGGCGGCCAACGAGTGCTCGCCGCCATCGCTGTACAGATGCGGGCGGGCCGCACGGCGAGGCATGAAGCCCGGAGGCGTGAGCGACCTGATCATGTCCTCGTACTGGGATTGCGGGACCACCAGCACCAGGTTGGTCCCGCGCACGTCGAGTAGGTCGCGGGTGGTGACGGTTCTTTCCGTGGGGACGGTGCCGGGACGGTCTTGCTCACTCGCCTGCGCTGTCTTGGGCTCGGAGCACGTGTCGGTCGAGTCTGCTGCTGGTCGACAGCTTGTGCCATCCGGCACCGGCTCGCCGGAGGATCGGCTCGGTCTCCGCCAGGACGTGCGGTGCACCGAGACTGGATGCATCGAGTAGCGCGTCGAAGTCGTCCGTTGTCACGGCGAGGTGATCCATGGGTTCGTCCTTCCGGACGGTCATCGTGCTCCCCTTCCCAGGGCCGGGCGTGTCGGCGAGGTCGGCGAGGATGCGGGCCCGGAGTCGGCCGATACGGCCTTCCAGAGCCTTCTCCGTCAGCCCTACCTCCGCGGCGGCTTGCTGCTGGTGTAACCCTGGGCGCGCAGGGCCAGTCCCTTGCGGACCTTGGTATCAGTGATGTACGGGAGGATGCGCTTGATTTCTTCGTGGGTGGCTGCGGCGTAGAAGGGGTCGGTGGCGCGCTGGTCAGGGATTTCCCGCGCTGCCTCTCATTGTCGGCTGTGGGGAGATCCAGCTCAGCCTGCCCCATCTGCCGGGCTCGGAACCAACGGGTGTAGACGGTGCGGAAGGAGCGGATGGAGGCACCGACGAAGTAGGTGCTCAAGCTGGCTCCGCCGCTGGGCGCCCACTTGCCGCGGACAAGGCCGTGCTCGTGGAAGAGGTCCAGGCCGGCGATCACGGTGTCGGTGGCAACTTCGGCGCGGTCGTCCGCGTTCCAGTCAGGCGTGGTCATCCGAGCAGGCACAGGGCGGCCGGCCTGCCGTGCGTGCTCAAAGATTTCGCCGCTCGCGTTCCACTTACTGACGGTGCGCCAGCCGTAGTTCATCAGGCGGCCGTCACCTTTTGGTATCGGGGCCCCTGGAAGTCGTCCGCGCGCAGGATGTCGACGATACGAGCGTCGGCCTGCAGCCGTGCCGCATGCGTGACGCCGTTCTCCGAGGTGGGACCGGCAAGGGTGTGCTCCAGGCTCAGCAACTCCTCGGAGCTGAGCTCCGTAAGCTCCAGGTCCTCCTGCAGCAGTGCTTGGGGAGCACGCCCCTGGCACGTCTCATCCGGCACACTCGCTCCCTTGCGTCCCTGCCGCCCATATGGGCCCCTTTCCAGCCTGACGCGGATGTCATAGGCATCACCGGCCGCTCTCCCCTCGCCCCCACCAGAAGAATTTATGTGACTCAGGCCACATGTGATCGGGCGAGGGGACAGGTACCGCCGTCCGCTAAAGCATCCACACCAGCCACCCGGCAGCGGGTGAAATCAGCATCATGGAAACGGAGTTCACAGTGAGTCAGCACACCAGAGGCAACCAACCACTGCTCGGCCTGCGCAGCGCGATGGTGCTGCTGCTCGGCGTCCTCACCGGTGTCGGAGCAGGCGTCCTCACCTACCTGTCCGAGCACTCCCTGCCCGCCACGGCACTCGCCGCCGGCGCCGGCTTCGGTGCGGGCGTGCTGTTCTTCCAGGCCATCATCGGCTGAACACCCCCACAGGCCCCGGGGGTCTTGGGGCAGCAACCATCACCATGGTTGCTGCCCCAAGACCCCCCGTTGCATTTACCGCACGCCTCAAGCCGACTCGTGCCGGGCCGACCTGCCTCGGGTCCAGCGGGGCTCCACCCCAGAGTGCGACGCGCTCTTTCCTCTCGCTCCTGCGAGTGCCGGCGAGGCTGGTTCCCACGGCATGCCCAGAGCGGCGAGAAGGTCGTGGGCGAGGCCGGTCTCACTGGTGGTGCCCGGGCCGGGGTGCAGCTGAACGGTGGATGGTGGGCGGTAAGGCGGTGAGCGCATGGACCGCGTCGTCGCCTGGGTCGAGGACCACAGTGACGGACGGCGGTAGCACGGCAAGCGGCAGTGCTGGGGATCAGCCAAGGCGGCTGAAGGCCCAGCGCAGCAGTTCCTGGTCCACGCGGGGGCGGCCGGTGCGTGCCAGTGCGGTGCGGGTGTGGGCGGTCAGCTGGGCCCAGGCGCGGAAGTTGCCGTGCGTGGCGTGGCTGTCGGCGAACGTGATGTCGTCGGGGTCGGCGTCAGCCCAGACCGGGTGGAACAGCGGGATGACCTCGCGGACCTCGTCAGGGTGAGGCGGGTGAACTGCTGCCAGATGAAGATGCGCGAGGAGAGCATCGGTTCGCGGCGCAGCACGGTGTGGCAGCCCGCGCCACCGACGAAGATGATCGCGAGCTGGGTGGAGGGTTCGTCCCAGAGGTAGCGGAAGTATTCGAACGCCTCCCCGTTGAGCCACTGGGCCTCATCCACCAGGAAGGTGCGGGGGCGCTCAGCCAGGCCGTCTTCAGCAGGCGGTCGAACTCGCTGGGATGGCGCGGTGGTTCGCCGGCCAGATCGAGGGCGGTGAACAGTTCGTAGCGCACCGCGCGGGCGGTGGGCCGGGCCGGAAGGTGATCTTGCGGACGTCCTCGCCGGGTTCGAGTGCGCGCAGGCAGGTGTTGACGGCGAGGGTCTTGCCGAAGCCGGCGCCGCCGTGGATGCACATCATGGCGCGGGCGGCGACGGTGTCGGTGATGTTCTCCCGTGCCGTCAGCAGCGCGCGGTGGTGACGACGGAGGCGTCGGGCAGGTCGACGTACTGGTAGGTGGCCGCGGTCACGAGGCGTCTCCTGCAGGTCGGGAGTCGGACTCCGGCGCAACGTCCACCGACGGGTCGGCTGGAGTGGAGGCGGGCGGGGGCGGCGCTGTGCCAGCAGCGAGGGCGGGCGGGGTACGCCAGTGCGCCGGAGGCGGGGCGGGCGGGATCAGGTCAGGCAGTGCCAGTCGTACGACGTCGGTGTAGTCGACGGCGGCGAGTTCACGCTCGGCCTGGGCGGCCGTGACGGCTCCAGCCGCTGGGCGGGCTCCGCGCTGGTGGTGGGGGCGAATCGCTGGCGCCGCAGGCGCTCGGCGGCCTTCGCGTCGGAGCGCAGGCGCCGAGCGCGCTCCGCACGTGCCTCGCGCAGGGCCTGCAGTTGCTCGGGGGTGGCCGCGTCCGCGAGGTGCGCCGGGCCGAGGTGGCGGCCACGGGCGTCGCAGACCTCGATCTCGTGATCGTGGTGCGGCATATAGCGCACGCGGACCTGGCGGCCGGCCTGACCGGTCATCCACGCGGCGACGTAGGTGCGGCCGCGCCAGCTCACGCCGTGGCGGGTCAGCTTCCGGGACCGGCCGTCGTCCTCGAGGGTGAAGGCCCACAGATCGGCGGCGGGAATGTCGGTGACAGGGGTCGGATCGGCCTGCCACGCCTGAAGCGGCGTACGGCCCGACAGGGCTTTCGGACGGTGCGTGGTGTTCCACCAGTTCGTCCACGCCAGGACCTCTGCGGTGAAGTCCTTGAACGACAGGGCGGACGCCGCCCCTGCGGTACGTTGGCGCCGCTCCGAGCGGGGCCCGGTGGGCCCGGCGGTGTAGCCGGGCAGGGCGGCGAACAGCATCCGGTCCGCGGCCCGGTTGAGGCTTTCCACCGTGCCCTTCAGATGCGGGCTGTAGGCGGGCAGGTCTTTGACCGTCACGCCCATCGCGCCGAGTGCGGTGGTGACGGTGGCCGACAGGAAGTCCTTGCCCCGGTCCATCCTCACCAGCTCCGGCACTCCCCCGGCCGGGCCGTAGGGCTCGTCCCGCACCACTGCGGCGCGCAAGGCTGCCAGTACCGACGCGCGGGAGGGATGGCCCGGGTGACAGCGGTACCGGTGATGACCTTGGTGGCAGTGTCGATGAACCAGGTGATCCACGGGCGCACCAGATCGCCGTCGGCGTCGACCAGCAGCGGGCCTGGACGTGGTCGGTCTCCCAGGCGTAGTTGCGCCATGACGGTGGCCGCTTGCCGAACACGTCATGGGCGCGTGCTGCCTCCGGTCCGATGGCGAGACCGGCGCGCTCCCCGCCGTCAGGTCGCGGCGCAGCGCGCGCAGGAACGTCGACAGGGACGGGACCGAATCCAGCAGCGGCACCTGCGACAGGGCTGCCCGCCCGGAACAGCCACCGGGTCCGGCGGGAGGGGCACGGTAGCGCCGGTCGTTTGCGCTGGTGGCCCCCCGGCCTCCGCTGCGGCGCGCTCTATGAGCTGGCGGTGCACTGCGGAGGCGTTGCCGTGCCAGTACGCCAGCAGCACCCGGATCTCCGCGGTGATCTCGAACCGGCCGGTGCGGCGGGCTCCGGGGTGCGCAGCCGCCGCCGGGCTCTGGGATGCCTCGGCCAGCCACCGCCACACCGTGCGCTCCGATACCCCCAGACACTCCCCCGCCAGCCGCACGTGCTGCCGCGAAAGACCGCCCCGGGCCCGCAGCGCCAGCAGACGACGCACCGCAGGCGCCCGCAGCGCAACCAGCGACTGCTTTCCAAGCACACCGGCCGGATCCCCCGGCGGTGGCAGCCGCTGCCCTCCCCGTCAAGGCCACGGCCCTCGTTGATGTCCTGCGCTCTGCTGTCCGTCATCGCGCCGTTTCTTCTCCTCGCCGAACGGAGTGAGGCTCTCTGCCGTCGGAACCGGTGTGCGCCGGGCACGTGAGAGGGGCCGGGCCGTCACGAGTACGGGCCAAGCCGGGCGCATGCCCGGTCGATCGCGTCTCGCTCCACTCCCGCACCGGGGTCGCGGCCCCGGGCGGCGCAGACATGCGAGGTGATCTTCGCCCAGGTACGGAAGTTGCCGCGGGCGGTCTGCTCATCCACCCGCACCAGGTCGGCCGGATCAGCGTCCTCCACACCGGGTGGAACAGACCCAACGTCCGCGGCACATCCTCCGTGTCGAGGCGGCTGACCTGGTGCCAGGTCAGGACGCGGGAACGCATCGCCGCTGCCCGGGCCAGTGCCCGCTCGCTGCCCGCCCCGCACAGCACCAGGGCAGCCGTGCAACCGGCGAGTCCCACAGCTGCCGCAAGTAGTCCAGCACCGGCGGCGACAAGCGCTGCGCGTCGTCGAGGAACAGCACACCCGGCTCGGTCAGCGCCTCCGCCAGTGCTTGGTCGGCCGGTCCGGCACGGTGGGTCAGGGACCCCGACGGCAGCCCCAGTGCCTCGCACAACGCGGCCCGCACCTGCGGCAACCCGGGCCTGACCCCACCACCGCGCGCCACACCGGCACCCGGCCGGGCAGCAGATGCAGAGCCTGCTCGACCGCGACCGTCTTTCCCAGCCCCGTGTCCCCGTACACGCAGCCGATCCCCGCGCGGCGACCGTGTGCCCCACCGCCTCCACCACGGCGGCCACCTGCCGCGTGGACACCAGCCGCGCCCCCGGCGCGTACAGGCGCACCCCACCGGACACCCGGGACGCGCAGCAGTCTTCAACGCGCCGGCCCGTTCCTCACCACCCGTACCGGGTGGCATGGCGTCCGGGCCGTCCACGACCGGCGGACCGTCCGCACCTTCTGCGAAACCGAGTTCGGCCAGTGCCCGGTCATACCGGCTCGGCTCCACCCGGCCCGACGCCGGGCGGGCGATCTGAAGCGCCCGGCCGCCCTCAGTTCGTCCTTGATCGCGCGGTGCAGCGTCGCCAACGACGGCACAAACTCCGCTCCCCAGTGGTCCAGCACTCCCTCGTCCTGCGCCCGGACCATCCTGCGGCGCAGCTCGGCGACGTTCCCGCCCACCTGGGTGAGTACCTCCCACAAGGCGTCGCCCACCGTGAACCCGCCCTGCCGCGGCCGGGCCTCCACCGCCCCTCGCGTCCCTCGGCCAGCCACCGCCATACCGTCCGCTCCGTCACCCCGCCAGCCCGGCCGCGATCCGCACGTGCAACGACGACAGGCCACCCTCACCCCGGTCCACCGCCAGCAGCCGCCGTACCACCACACCCCGCGCCAACGGCACACCCCCGGCCGGCACAGCCCCAGCCGACCCCGCCCCGGGCTCACCCGCCGAACCCGCTTGAACCGTCATACGGGCCAGCCCACCCGACCCCGCCGACCCCTCACATAGGAACAGCGAAACCCATGACAGCCAGCAACCAACCTGCTAGCCACACCGCAACAGCCGCTTGGTCACCCCATGACAGCAGCCACAACCCCGCCCACACCCGCTACCAGGACATCCACTCCGCGATTCCGCTGACGCCCACCCGCTGCCACCCCAACGCCCAATCACACTGAACGCGCCGGACGGCAGCTCCTGGTCGGCATATGCAGCGGGGAGGAAGCCGTGCTGGCGCGGGCGTTGCCGTCCTGGACGGAAGAGGATGCCAAGCTACCCGCCGAGGCTGGTGAATCGGTGGGGCTGTGGCGTATCGCCGAGTCTTTACGCGCTCGGACTACCTACAACCCGCCCGGGCCGCGCCCCACACACAACACGTAAGCCCAGCTTACAAGCCATGCCTCGCCACTGTCTGCGGTCCGGCGAGCGGCACCAGGGGTGAACTCCCGTCGATCCTCCGGCGACTGGTCCGCGGCGTGCTCGTGACCGTTTGAGCAGCGGTTCTGCAGGGCCGGGCTGTCCTCGAAGCCTTTGGCATGCGCTGGTAGCTGCCGGGCCGGGTCGTCCGCAGGCCCGGTTCCCGCAGCATGAACCTCGGTGTGCTTCCGGTGCATTGCTGCTGCTCAGTGCGGCATTGCACCATTCGGCAGAAACATTTGAGCCCGCACCAATTCCCGTGCGGGCTCAACTTTTTCGCCTCGTCAGAAAGTTTTTTGCTCGCTCGTGTGACGTTCGCACTTTCAGCCCGCATAGAAGCCAACGAGCGCGTACAACCAGATCTCTGTTCCTCGCGCGCGAGTTGAAACTGACGGCTCGGAGGGCAGCTCAAGACGGGAGGGTTACATGACAAACGAGATGTCAGCCGCTGAGGTCCTGGACGACATCCTTCCGGAACCGCGTACGGCGCGCATCGCGCGTGACGTCGCGGTGGTGGAAGGGCTGGCCGCACACGGCTTCGAGGGCCCGGTCTACAAGACGTTCGAGGACCGGCTGTGTCGTGAGGCCTGGCCGGCGCTGCGGGGCATGCTGCGCACGGGCCTGCTCATCCAGCTGTCCGTGAAGTGGTTCACCGACCGCCAGATCGTCTTCTTCGTGCCCCCTGACCACAAGGACCTGCTGCGCACCAGCGGCCTGGAGCGGGACGAGCTGCTCGTCGACATCGTGCTGCCGGCGCTGCGGAAGTTCCGCCTCAAGGCGCTGATGGGCGGCGGCTGGAACCCCGAGTATCGGGGCCGAAGGGTCCCGGATGCCTGACGTCGTACTTCATCGGGCTGTGCATCCTGGAGTTCCGTCGCGCCTACCTGAAGTGGGCCAAGCAGCGGGCGCGGCTGGCGGAGCAGGAGGCCGTCCTGCTGGACCCGGAGGCGTTCTTCCGTCTGCGTCCCGCGCTGCCGCACCTCGCGGAGCCCGAGGTCGTGCTGTTCACGGGGCCGTTCATGGAGTTGCTCGATACTCAGCCGGCCGAGACGCAGGCCGTGGTGCGCCTGACGTTCGAGGGCTACGTGGACAGCGAGATCGCCGAGAAGCTCAGGTCGACGGTCGGCGCCGTGCGCAACCGCCGGTCACGCTTCCGCACGGTCCTCTATGAGGCGGCCCGCGAGCGCCGGATCTGGATCCCGGCGCCGCTGCACGTCGACGGCGATCGCACGAGCCAGCGGAGTGCCGCGTGACCACGCATGACGTGTTGTTCCTGATGCTCACCGTGCTGGTCCTGGTACTGGCCTCGGTTCTCGTAAGCATCATCGGCTTCGGCCTGGCCCGGTGGACCGGCGCTGCGGTGCCCGACGCCGTCAGCCGTGCTGCCCTCGCCTTCGCGGGCACGCTGACGATCGGCGTGGCCCTCCTCGGCGTGCTGATCACTGCGGTCAAGTAGCGCAACAAGCTCCACGGCCGAGCGTCACGGACGCCCGGCATTACGACATACCCCATACGCCGGCGGAGGCCCAGGCTCTGGCCCGGGCCTCCGCGGGTTGCGCGGCTTGGGCGGTGGCGGTGTAACACACGGCCCATCTGCTGCTGTCGGGCATTCGACTCGCTCGACTCAGGGTGCGACGGCGGTCCGCTCCCCGTTTACAGCGGGCCTGCGCCACTAGCGACCGTGCTCGGCACAGTCCCGTCAATCACGCCGCACCGCCATCCCTCCTGCTGCCCGCCCCTGCTTGCCCACGCTCACCGCCTCGCCTCCTGGAGCCAGCCCATGACGACGCCCCGCGTCCACGACGTTCTCACCATCGCCGCTGCCAGCCTGACAGCGCTGAGCAAGGCCCCTCTCTGGCTCGCGCTCACCATCGCGCTCCCCCGGTGCTGATCGCCCTGGCACGGATCTTCAACGAGGTACTTGCCGGGATCTCCCGCTACCGCACGGCTTCGATGAGATGCAGGCAGGAAGACAGACTCCTGAGCGGGGCCACCGACATCGGCACCGCGCTTGCCTACCTCGAGCGAGTACAGGCTTCGCCCCTTGCCCCGTCTGCAGTGGGCGAACCGATATCGACGCCCACGAACGTGGCCGACCCCCACCCGCTACACCGCCATGACCCCCACAGCCGAATCCGGGGCGAGTGAGAGTGCCGCGGACGGACGACCATCGTCCTCAACGACCGTCCCCCGACCGCCGACTCCTCGTCTTTCTCCGCGCCCCTCACAGGCAGTCGTTCCTATGCTGAGGCGCCCAGGCGACTGAAGGCCCAGCGCAGCATCTCCTGGTCGACGCGGGTGCGGCCGGTGCGGGCAAGTGCGGTGCAGGTGTGGGCGGTCAGTCTCGCCCAGGCGCGGAAGTTGCCGTGCGCGGCGCGGCTGTGGGCGAAGGTGCGTCGGTGTAGTCGGCGGCGGCGAGTTCACGCTCGGCTTGGGCGGCCGTGACGGCTCCCAGCCGCTGGGCGGGCTCCGCGCTGGTGGTGGGGGCCAATCGCTGGCGCCGCAGGCGCTCGGCGGCCTTCGCGTCGGCGCGCGGACGTCGGCGCGCTCCGCACGTGCCTCGCGTAGTGCCTGCAACTGCTCGGGGTGGCCGCGTCCGCGAGGTGCGCCGGGCCGAGGTGGCGGCCACGGGCGTCGCAGACCTCGATCTCGTGGTCGTGGTGCGGCATGTAGCGCACGCGGACCTCGCGGCCGGCCTGGCCAGTTCATCGAGTTCCGCGCTGCCGACCGGCTCTGACGACAGCGTGATGCTGTCGACGGGGCTCGCGGATGTTCGAGATCTACAGGTCGAACTCGAGGTGCTCGATGTCTGTGAACCGGACTTCCTCCAGGCTCCCGGCGCGGCGGCCGCCGTCTTGGAAGTACACCTCCTTGAGTGCCTCAGCGGCGAGTTCCTGGAGGCGCTGCTCGGTGGCGCCCTGTTCCTGGGCTTCGAAGAGGCGCGCCGCGTGCTGCGGGGGCAGGGCGACGGTCAGGTGCCGGATGCGGTCCTGGTCCGTCGACCCGATCGGGCGGTGTAGCCGAGGCGGGCGCGGGTGTCGATGACGATGCCGCCGGTCGTCGCCGCCCGCTCCTTGGCCTTGGCACGGATTTGCGGCTGCCAGCGCGCCTTCACCTCGCGCTCCAGGCGCGCGGCGAGGTCCGGACGCGGCTTTCTGATCTGGTCCTTCACATACCGCTCGACGGTGCGCTGGGAGATCCGCAGCATCTGGGCGACCGCCTTGGTGCCCTTGAGCTGCTTGACCAGGTAGCGCATCTGGGCGCCGGCGCTCTTGGGTGCCGGGCGGGTGAACGCCTTCTGCACCGCCTGGTCCAGGCCGTTCCCGAACATGCTCATCGCCTGCTACTCCCCGCTGTCCTTGTCCGTGACCTGCCCGTCCTTGATATAGCGGGCGAGGTTGAGTTCGGGGGCGTTGAACCGCTCGCGGACCTCTTCGCCCCACAGGACGCTCTGCGTGCCCTCCCACTTGACCAGGCCCGGGTTGATGCCGAGCTTGAACCCGCCCGGCAGCGGCTTGCCCTCGCGGTAAGGGAGGAAGTCCAGCGGGCTGGTGCCGTCGGCCGCGTAGACGACGCAGTCGGACAGGACCGCAACCGGGTACTGCCCGGTGAAGGCGGCGTGCTTGACGATCTTGCGGTGCAGGTTGATGCGCGTGCGGGAGATGACCGCCGCACGGATGTCCGGCCGCCACGTCGGTCGGGACAGGGCGCGCCACGGCTGCCCGGGCTTCCAGCCCTCGCCGCGGGGCCGCTCGCGCAGCTTGCCCAGGCCGCCCTTGACCGTCGCCTTGACCGCCGAGACGACGATCGCCAGCTCCGGGTCACGGCTCCGGTAGCCGTCCATCGCGGCGAGGAAGTCGGCCGGCTCCATGTCGGCGTGCACGCCGAGGTCGGCCATCGTGGTGAGGAAGGCGTCGCGCAGCCGCTGGTACCAGCCGTCCAGGTAGCGGCCGTTGTCGTAGCGGACGTACGCCTCGATCGGGGTGACGTCGTAGCCGAGCTCCACCGCGTAGGCGACGGTCGGCGTGGCGTACCAGGCCGGGCCCTCGGGCGCTCGCCTTGGGGCGTGAACGGGCTGGGCAGCAGATGTGCGTCCAGGTCGGCCCACTTGTCCTTGCCGACCTTCACCCGGGACAGGTCGACGTGGGAGAGGTCGACCAGCCAGGAGCCGGGCAGCTTCGGGTCGAACACCGGTGTCTTCACGTGCGTGGGAGCACCGAGGCCGACGAGCAGGCCGTTGGCGCCGGCGGCGAAGGCCATGTTCACGTCGATGCCGACCAGGTGCCGCAGGGTGCACTCGGCATCCGTCATCGGGCGTGCCCAGTCGTAGGCCTCCTCGAACAGCTTCTCGCCGGGACCGCGGACGTGGAACCGCGGCAGGGCCTTGAGCAGCGGGTGCCCGTCGGGGGCCTCGCACGGCGCTGGGTCGACCGGGTCCTTGCCCAGCGAGCCGGGGTTGCGCTCGGAATGCCGCTTCCCCGTGGCGTCGGGCTCGGAGGCGCGGGTCGGCGGGTGCAGCGCGGTCATCAGCTCCAGGCCGGTCACGGCGGTCGAACCGCGCGGCGTCATGACCCGGGACGCGTACTCGCCCAGGACCCGGGCGAGGTCCGCCGGCGGAAGCTGCTTGGCTGCGCCCCAGTGCCGGGTGTCCAGCGCGTTCCACGAGGGAATGCAGAACTGCACGCAGGCCCGCTCTGAACCGGTGGCCGGGCGGTAGATCCTCGCCCACGGGCCGAAGCCGCGCTTGGTCAGCTTCCAGTCGGCGCGGACCAGCTGCTTGATGACCTTGTGGCCCTCCGGGATCCGCCCGGCATGCCGCTCCTCCTCCGTGAGCGTGACAGGCAGTCCGTAGCGCTCCAGCGCGGCCTCGGTGAGCACGATCAGCGGGTCGGCGTCCTTGCCCGGCCCGGACAGCCTCGGCGCACCGAGTCTCGCCTCCTTGAGCGTCCACTCCACCAGGGACGGGATGCTCTTGGCGGGCACGTCCAGGACCAGGCCGCCGGTGCAGTACGCCAACGCCTGGCCGTCGGCGACGTCGACGACCGCCAGCGGACCATTCTCGAACCGCGGATCAGCGCCGCTCGCAGGATCCGCAGCCGGCGAGGCCGCCTTCCTGGTCGTGCGCGCCGGACGCGACGCAGCCTCCGGCGCTGGGGCGGCGGGGCGGAGGCCTGGGTGTTCTGTCCGGTCGTCACGGCCGCATCGGGCGCCACGTCGGCGGGGACAGGCTGCGCCTGCGGAGCCGGGGCGGGAGCGTTCGACAACGCCTGTGGAGCAGCCGCGTCCTCCACCGCCGCGGTGGCGTTGGGGCCGGCGGGGTAGAGCTCCGCGAGCTTGCCGAGCAGCCGCGCGTACGCATCGCGCTCCGGCGGCCGCGGCTCGGTCTTCCCGGCCTCCCAGCCGCCGACCGTCGCCCGCCGCACCTGCAGGGCAGCAGCCACCTCGTCCAGCGTCAGGCCGTGCGCGGTGCGCAGCCGCTTACGTTCCGTCGGCGGCGGCAGCACAGACCGGGATGCGACCAGCGCGTCGACCGCGTCGAACAACTCGGACACGGAACACCTCCTGAGCCGCACTCTAACCCACAAAACGTCCGGATGGCGTACATATGGCGTACATATTGCGTACGAAAAAAGTTGGGCGTCAGTGCTGGAGTCCCGCCCTGTGTCCCGCCCTCGCGGCACCGGGGGTCCGTGCGCCGCAGCCACCGTGGGGACCAGGACAGACAGCTCCGTACACCGTGACTGAAACCAGCCGAATCAGCTCTCCACAGCCCCTCCCAGGAACCGACTTGCTTGGATTCCGCTGGGCACCCGTTACGAAAGCGCCCGCCCGGGACGGCGAACACGAGACCGTGGTGCAGTGACCCATCACCCTGGCCTGCTGCGGACCGCTCCCCTGCAGGCAGAGACGACCTCGTCGCTGATCTGCCGCATCGCGAGCCGCTATGGGATGGAAGCGAAAGTGCTGCGGGCGTGCTGGCACTGGCGCAACTACCCACCTGGGCACGAAGGCGGAGGCGCGCGGGCCGACGCCGAGGTGCTGCTGAACGCAGCCGGCCGGCAGCTCCTGGTCGGCATCTGCGGCGTGGAGGAAGCCGTGCTGGCGCGGGCGTTGCCGTCCTGGGCGGAAGAGGATGCCAAGCTGCGCGCCGAGGCTGGTAATCCGGTGGGGCTGTGGCGTATCGCTGGCGCGGTGGTCGGACCGGTGGGGTTCGGCTGCCGGTTGTGCGCAGCCCGGCGCACGGGGGCGGCCGTGCGGGTGGTGCGGTATGCGCCGCAGTGGGAGCGGGTGTGTGTGCGGCATGGGCGTTGACTGTTGGACGCGGACGCCAACCAGCCGCTGGAGCACCTCGACCTGCGGAGCTTGCCAGAAGTGGTGGCGGCGCAGCGGCGGTGGGCTGGGGTGGCGCGGCGGGCGGTGCGGGCAGGAGCAGAGCCGGCGAGGGTGTTCGCGCTGGCGCGGGCGGTGGTGGCCCGATGGTGGGAGCAGGCTTACGGCTGGGAGCGGGAGACCATCTGGCCCCGGCGCCTGCACCAGGTTGCGGGCGGGGATGCCGGCGGTGATCTGGAGCGGTGGCGGATCGTGGGGCGGGACGCGGTCGTCTTCCCGGAAGTGGCGGCGGTGGCCGACACGCTGCTGGACCCGGGCGTGGCCGAGCCGGTGTGGGCCGACAGCGGTGCCGGGCGGCCGCGGGCGCTGCCCGTTGATGGGATGTTCTGCCGCAGGCTCGGTGAACGGTTGGGGCGTGTGTGGCTGGGGCCGCTGGCCGCGACAGACCACGGCGGGCCGCTCATCGCATGGATGGGCAGCGTCATCCGCCTTCGCCGCGGCGCCGGCGGGCCACCCGGGTACGACAACGACCCGTGGTGGCTCCGGCAGGAGCACCAGGCCGCGACCATGGCCGGCCAGCTGCGGGTGCTGGGCAAGGAGAAGAAGGCGCCCGGTTCGGGGACGATGTGGCGGGCTGCGGTACCCGCCGAACAGCGGATGCTGATCACCAGCACTGTCGACAGCGTCCAGGAGCAGCTGCTGCAGCTGCGCGGGGTGCACAGCGGGCCGACCGCCGACGTCGCCCGGCGGCTACTGCGCGGCCTCGGTCACAGCGCCAGCCTGATCGAGAACGCCTGGAAACGGACCGCCCTGGCGGCGGTGAACGGCGGCGTGCCCCTTCAAGAGGTGGCCCGGTGGGTGGACATGCCCGTCGAGGTCCTCCGAGAGATGCTGACCGCGGACAGGCGCGGCTGAGCACGGTGCGCCAGGCAGACGTCGGCCACCACCAGCGGCGCTCAGACCGCCGACCTGCTCAAAGACCTCACCGAACGCCTCCCCGCCACGTTCGTCCACGCCGGCATCAACGTCACCGACACACCCCTGTTCACCGGCACCCGCGGCGCCCAGCTCGCCGGACGCGCCACCCTCATCACCTGCGGCCCCTCCCCACCCGCCACGGCACCCGCCAACCCTTCCGCGACGTCATCACCGACATCGAAAACAACCTCGACCTCCACCAACACACACCCGGCACCCCCCAGCCCACGCTGCATACCTCCACCAACGCACCGCCGGCCGCATCGGATCCCTCACCCGCCTCATCCGCCAAGCAGCCATCACCGCCATCCACGACGGCACCGAACGCATCACCAAAACCACCCTCGACACCATCCGACTCGACCACCTCGCCGATACCCACCACCGCCCCCGCACCCGAACCCCGCTAACCCCCACCCCACCCACCAGGCAAAACCGTCCTGACCAGCGAAAACACCCACCGAGCCATTACACGCTAGGGCTACCTACCACCCACCACGCCGCAATCCACAACAAACACAAACCCCCAGCTCACACCCCGCCCACCCCAACCCAACCCGCCCACACGACTCCTCAGCGAACCCACAACACCCCAGGCCAGCAAGCACCCGACACACCAACAAACCCCCCACCGAGCGTCACCGGCCCTGGGCACCGGACGGGGAGGCGCCGTAGAGCCGTTTCCTGAAGTGAGACGGTGACATCAGCTGCCATGGCGTGGCGCTCCGGGGAGCAAGCGGCAGGACGGCGCTTGCTCGGTCACTCCGTTGGTTTCATCAGCTTGTACCCAGTACAGGCGGGCCTCCGGTCGGCGGGTGACGGCTTCCTCGAGACGTCCATGCGTGAAAAGGGCGCCCACTCCGTCCTCGAGCGCCCAGCCGGCGGGCAGCATGCCGTACGCGACTGTCTCCCGGAAGGAGGCGCGACGCCCAGGTTCGCTGTCGTAGTGCGGACACACCGATCCCGGCAGGAGGCCCAGTCCGTCCTGCAGAAACGTCAGCGGGCCGAAGGAGTCTGTGTGGGAGCCCTCGGCCCAGCAGTTGGCGCCAGCACTGATTCCGCACAGCAATGTCCCGCGGCTGCAGGCCTCACGCAGCAGCCGATCGACCCCATGCACGCGCCATACCGCCAGCAGGTTCGCGGTATTGCCGCCGCCGACGTACACGACGTCCTGGCTGAGCAGAAACGCCCGCAGGGCCTCATCGTCCAGCTCTCGCCGGAACAACGACAAGACAGAGGGCTCACAGTCGCGTGACGTGAACGCGGTCAGGAACTGATCAATGTACGCAGGCGCGTCGCCACTGGCCGTGGGAACGAAGCACACCTTCGGCCTGGGACCCCGCGCGTGACTCAGCACCCAGTCGTCGAGCAGCCCGTCCCCATCCGTTGAGAAGCCGCCCCCAAGAAGCGCTACACGACCAACCGGAGCGACCACCACGAAAGTGCCTCCCAAACCACAGACGCTACGCAGGCTGCGCACACTGTCGCGCCACGGGACACATCCGCAACCGAATACACGGCGGTGGTGGCACGGACGACAGTGCGCCGCAGGCCGGAAAGGGAAGAGCGACGGCAACGAAGGCCGCCCACGAGCACGGCCGACAACACCGCCGCTGCTTCCGCGCGAGACGCCAGGGAAACGGCCTCCCGCTCTCACGGCCACAGCAGTTGCCGCTCGCCGCAGGCCAGAATCCTCTCATGGCCCCCCCTCGGAGCGTTACCCGAGCACGCGAACTGGCAGGCCGGGCATCAGGCGGCGGTCGCCTTTCGGGAGCGGACGGGGCACCTGGCGGTGCCGTACGGGCATCGCCGAGCAGCTACAGGCCCTCGTCGATCTCGGGCTGGACTGGGCGCAGCAGACACTGCCCCAGCCACGCTGACCATGGCCAGCAGATCACAGCTGCGGGGACGGCCAGGGCATCACTAGGATGCACGGGCGGGGTTTTGCCGGCCCGCCGTCGGCAGAGCCCCGCACCTCTCCCCTTAACCGTACGGAGCGCGTACGGAAGGCGCCCGTAAGCGCGCAGTTCATGACAGCCACCTCTCGTGTTCTGTCGCAGCGAAGGTTGAGCGTCCTCACCGAAGGCTGGTCGGTGGGCCTCTTTCTCATCGAAGGTTGAGCGGGCCGGTCAGAGCAAGGGGGACGCGCTGCTTCACCGTGGCGTCCCGTGCGGGCGCGAGGCAGCAGGAGGACGGTCAGAAGCTCCAGCTGTAGAGGCCGCCACCGGTGTGCACAGCAGATGCCGCGAGCCGGGCGACCTTTTGGAGGACCGCCAGAAGATCGTCGTCCGTCATCTCGTCCCCATCCTCGGACCAGAGCCGCGCGGTCCAGCGACCGGCAAGCTCTTCCAGTTCGGCGAGGCCCGCATTGGCTAGCGCACGGGTCAACCGCTTCGGCAGAGCGAGCACCTCAACGCCATCGTTCAAGGGAGGAACGACCCACTCAGGCCACGGCCGCCACGCATACAGCCGCTCAGATGACGGGGCCTCGGTCGAGGGCTCCTCGAAGTACATGTCCCACTCGGCAATGGCCGTGTCCGGATCGATGAAGTGGCAGCTCACCGACTCGAAGGCCGCACCGGGTCCCCGCAGTCGCGTAGCCGCCGCAGCCTCGTCGTCGGCTGCGAGGAAGAACAGGACGTCATGAGCCATCCCAACATGATCGCAGCCCGGGGAAACCGGCGCGGCCAGTGACAACTATCTCGACCAGCCTCACGTCGCGCGATCGGCGCTCAACCTTCGATGAGAAGAGCTCAGCCTTCACTGCGAGAGGTCATCTCGCACTGGGGATCAGCGGCCCTGGCGCGCGCTTAATAGTGTTCCTGCAGCCGGCCCAGCATGACGCGGCACTACTCGGCCAGCGGCCGGTGCTGATCCTCGTCCAGGACGAAGGCGACGGTGTGGACACCGTCGTCTCCCCGGGATGACCGGCGCGAGGCTGGGACGCGCGCAGGTCAGGCCAGTAGCGGCCGTGTGCGAACCCGGAAGCCGCCCGCCAGGCGGCGCCTACCTTCACGGCGGTTAGACCGGCGGCCGGTGCGGCGGTGAGCAGGCGGTCAGCGGGGCCAGGCCGAGCTGGTCGGCGATGGCGCGTATCTCGGTCCGGCGCTGCGCACCGGTCAGGCCGCCGCCGGACGGGAGGTGGCCGGTGTCCGTCTCGTGCTGCTGCCGGTTGCGCATGTACTCGTCCCACAGCGACAGGGCGCGGCGTCGGCGCTCGCTGCATCCGGTGCCGTCGAGGAGCCACAGGCCGGTGGCGAAGTTCTCCAGGGCACCGCGCAGCAGCGTCCAGCCCAGAGTGCCAGCGCAGACGAGCCCGAGAGCCTGTCGCCCGTCCAAGCGGCAGCAGCATCTGTCACGTCAGGGCGCCGAGTGCAGCCGCGGCGAGGAAGACATGGGCGAGCAGGGTGCAGTCGTCGGAGCGGCGCGGCTGGCGGAAGTGCTGCGGGGCGCATGGCGAATGGGACATGCTGATTGTTTTCGGGGGCCGTCAGTTTGGCGCGGCACATGGGGGTGCTGTGGAAGCGAAGGTCATGTTGGCGGAAGCGTTGATGGAGCTGCGGCGTGAGTTGTACGCCGCACAGGACGACGGGGGCGGCCAGCAACTGCAGTTCGAGGTGGAGCAAGCACAGTTGACGTTGGACGTGGAGTTCAGCCTTGGTGGTGACGGCAAGGTGAAGGGCGAGGTTGGCTTTCCTGGGTCGAGGCCGGTGCGGAGGCGGGTGGCAAGTTGGAGGCCACGCATCATCAGACACTGACGCTGACGCTGAGCCTGCAGGTTTTTGACGAGGCCCTGGGCGGCAGCCGTGTCAAGATCCGCCGCCCGTCTACGGAGGACGGCGCCGGAGCTACCGTGGCGAAGTCCACCGGTGCTGAAGCGTCCGAGCAGTCCACAGGTGCTGATGCGCCAGTTGGGGTGTCAGGTTCAGCCGGAGTCAAGCAGCCGTGGGAGCGGTGAGATGGACGCACGACGCCTTGTGTGGGTGCGTACCGGGAATCCGGGGGGTTCCGGTTCCGGCTATCTGATCGGGCCCCAGCTCGTGCTGACGGCCCTGCATGTGGTGCTGCCGGACCAGCGGTGGGCGCTACGGGTGCAGGCGCGGGTGGGGCATCCCCGTTTCGGTGGCGTTGTGCATCGGCGGGCCGAGGTGTGCTGGCCGGACCCCTTGAGGGTGTTCCGGCCAAGGACGCTCTCGACATGGCACTGTTATGGCTGGAGGTGCCTGTCCCTGTGGAGGCTGGTCCGGTGCGGTGGGGGCGGCCCGGAGGGATCGTGCCGCTGCCGTTCGACGGAGCCGGTTTCCCCGCCTTCGCCGACGAAGCCGCCCGCGGGGACGTCGAGCATCTGCGGGGCGAGCTGCCTGTGGTGTCCACGTCGTCGTCTGGCTGGGTCCTGGACTGCCGTGTGTGGCCGGGACGCGGCGGCGAGCGGCCATGGGCGGGCGCATCGGGGGCGGCGATCTTCTGCCGGGACCGGCTGGTCGGGGTGGCGGTTGAGGACAACCGGCCGATGGGCGGTCGCCGTCTGCAGGCCGCACCCGTCCACGAAGCGCTCAGCCTGCCCGGCTTCGCCGACCTGGTCACTCGGCACGGTCATCGTGGCACCACTGTGTCTCTGGAAGAGATCACCGCCATGCAGGCAGACACGAAGCGAAACGAAGACACCGTTACAAAGAGCGAGGCCCGTCGACTGCAGGCCGTGGTCAACCACCAGCTGGGCCCCGACGGCTACGAGCTCGCCGAGGCCCACTCTGTCAGCGGCTACCCGGTGTACGAGGCTCGCATGCTCCCGGCACGCCTTACCAAACGCCCCGCTCCCCTGGCCGTTGCGCCGTCCGCACCATCCGGCGAGGGCGTCTACGCTGCGGTTCGCCGCGCCGCTCGCGGCGAGCGCAAGGACTACGCCTGCCCGCGTGAGCCGGTCCCAGACGGGGGCCAGGCCGATGTGTTCCAGGCGATACACAAGCCCACCGGCACGACCGTGGCGTTGAAGAAGCTGCACAGCAAGTACCCGGCCGAACGCCAAGTGGCGCGCATGCGGCGGGAGATCGAGATCGGCCAGCTGCTGAACAGTCATCCCCACGCCATGCCGATCCTCGACTTCGGCGCCGACCACACCTGGTTCGTGATGCCCTGGGCGGAAGCGACCGCCGCGCAACGCCAAGAGGTGCTGCGGGATCCGGCTGAGCTGCGCGCCCTGGTCGCCGCCCTGGCATCGGTGCTGGCCACCGCGCACGAGGACGGCTGGCTGCACCGCGACATCAAACCGTCGAACATCCTTTTCTTCGACGGCCGCTGGACCCTCGCCGACTGGGCATCGTCCGCCGGCCACGAGGCCAGACCACCAAGGCGGGCCGCACCGGCCACTTCCTCGGCACCGAGGGGTTCGCCGCCCCGGAACTGTCCGCAACGCCGCACGAGGCCACGGCGTCCAGCGACATCTACAGCATCGGCAGAGTCATCGCCTGGGCCCTCACCGGCACACTGCCGCAGACCAACCTGCCGCTCCTGCCCCTCCCGGCCCGTGGCGCACCATCGTCCGCGCCGCCACCCACCAGGATCCGCAACGCCGCCCCCAGACCGTCAGCGACCTCCTCGCCCTGATCGACCGCGAACACGCGGTCATCCCCGAAGACCCCTTCCCGGCAGCCCATACGCTGCTCGAAGCCGCCGGCAACGGCGATTCGGCCGCCGTCGACACTCTGCTGACCCTGGTGGGTGATCACCCCGCGGACTACGAACTCCACATCGGCGTGCTCGCCCACCTCGACCCCCAGCAGACGGGACCAGCCCTCGCACGAGAATCCGCCCAAGCTCACAATCTCCTACGCGCCCTGGCAGAGCACGTCCACGGAGACGACACCCACATCGTGCAGTTCGGCGAAGCGGCGAGGGTCGTGATCTGGCTGCACGGCATCTGCTCCTACGCCGCCGACCACCGCGACTGGGACCTGCTGGAGGAAGCCGCCCACACCATGTGCACCTGGGACGGCGCCTGGGACCAGTGGAGCGCCCAGGACAAGATCTCCCCTGGCTGCGGGCTCTGACGAGTGAGGCCGCATCCGTCATCGCCGCCGTCCTGCGCGACCACCCCGACTCCGCCCAGCACTTCAGCCACATCGCCGACGACCGCACCGCCGACCCCCGCATACGCCAAGCACTACGCACCAGCACGATCAATAAGAGGTAGAAGGAAGTGATTGCCCTGGTTGAGTGCGGAATGTGCGGCCACCCAGGCGCGCACGCTGTCATAGTGCCGCCGGAGGGCTGGCCTAAGCGCTGCCCCGACTGCGCGCGGTGCGTGGCGGAAACCCGAACCGAGCAGGAGCAGAGCGAGTAGCTCAACCTCAGGGTCAGCAGTGGTCGACTGCGGGTCCTCCGCTTGTCGCACCTTCGGTTCCGCTATCCCAGACTGGGCTGCTGCGGGGTCTCGTCACCACCGGGCTGCTGCTGGGGGTAGGCGTTGATGCGGCGGCGGTGGTGGGTGACCAGGGCCAGCAACTGCGGGAGCACCTCCTCGCCTACCGGGCGCGGGGCGGGCTCGACCGTGCAGGGGGCGGGCGCGGGTGGCAGGGTGTCGCGGTTCTGCTGCAGGCCCTCGTCCTGCTGCGGGCCGTGAGGGATCTCGCTGCGCCGCTGGGGCCGCTTGCGCGGGTGGGTGGAGGTCATGGCCGTGCCGTCCTCGTGGGCGGTCCCACGATCCGGCGCCTGCTGGGTGGCGTAACTACCACGGGCGGGGCGCTGTGAGCGACGCGGCACGTCTAGGCCGGTTCGTTTGGATCACTTCCGCTGGCCGAGGTTGTCGTTGATGATGTCCGTGTGACTAACCGCATCAGCGCTCTGATCTCGGCCTTCGGCGTCCTTGCCAGCGTGGTGCTGGTAGTCGCGGGCGTTCGTGAGTACCGTTCTGGCGCGTCGGTCCTCTGGCTCGTGGCTGGAGTCGTGATCTTCCTCAGCGCTTCGTACACGCTCGTGCGGGACGTGCGGCGGCTCCGCACTGGGCCGACCGACTGACGGCGGTGCCGTTCCAGCCAGCTCCACCAGTCGTTGTTCGCGTGTGCCGTTGACTGACGCGCAGTGGGCGCGAATCGAGCCGTTACTCCCAGATCGGACGCCGCAGAGGGGTGGCCGGTGTCGGGATCACCGTGAGGTGATCGACGCGATCGCCTGGAAGTTCCAAACGGGAATCGCAGTGGATCCACCTCCTCGAGAAATACGGCAACTGGCGGGGTGTATACAACCGGCTGCGGATGTGGGCCGTCGACGGCACATGGGAGCGGGTGTTAACCGCGCTGGTCGCCCAGGCCGACGCCGACGACGACCTCAACTGGGCTGTCTCGGTGGACTCCACCGTCGTGCGCGCACACCAGCATGCGGCCGGAGCCCGCAAAAAGGGGCCCCAGCAGGCGAACCGGCAGACCACGCCATCGGCCGGTCCCGGGGCGGACTGACCACAAAGATCCACCTGGCCTCCGATGCCCAATGCCGGCCACTGGCCTTCGTGCTCACCGCCCGACAGGCCGGTGACGCACCCGCCTTCGTTCACGTCATGGCCCGCCTTCGCGTTCCTCGACGGCGAGGACGGCCCCGCACAAGGCCAGACGTGGTCCTGGCCGATAAGGCGTACTCCTCCCGCGCGATCCGCGAGCACCTGCGCAAGCGCGGTATCCGGGCGGTCATCCCGTCCCGGCAGATCAGCGCGGCCACCGACTGCGGCGCGGCAGCTTGGGCGGCAGACCACCCGCCTTCGACCGTGAGGCATACAAGCTGCGCAATACCGTCGAACGCTGCATCAACCGCTTGAAACAGTGGCGAGGCATCGCCACCCGCTACGAGAAGACCGCGACCATCTACCTGGCCGGACTCCACATCGCGGGCATCTTCCTCTGGTCAGCGCGGTGATCCAAATGAAACTGCCTAGCCCCACGGTCGGCTCCCCGATATCGCACCCGGCGTCCCCCTCGACGTCGACGACCTCGGACGAGGCTCCAACGAAGAAACCACGAGCAGCAGGAACGTTTGACCCGGCTGGGCGTGACGCCGGTGGAGGCGCCGTCCCCGGCCCCAGCCGCTACGAGCAGTGATACACGAGTCGCCGAAAAAAGCGCGAGACCGGGGGCAACCAAGATCAACCCACAGCAGTCACACAGGTACCACAAGTGTCACCGAGGACGGTTGTGGCCGCCCGTTAGACATCGCTCCGGAAGGCCTGAGCACTCTGTGATGACTCGTACCCGACTGACCGCGGTGGCCGCGACGGCCTTCCTCGTCGCCACCGGCGGCCTGATCACCGCCGCGCCGGCATCCGCGGCCGTCACTTGCGCCTCTCCCCTCTGGAAGGCGCAGTACTTCGGCAACACCACCTTCAGCGGTACACCGAAGCGGACCGCCTGCGACTCCGCCATGTCCGAGAACTACGGGTACGGCGACCCGAGCGGTGTCACGCTGCCCAAGGACAACTTCTCCGTCCGCTGGTCCGTCACCCGGGACTTCGGCTCCGGCGGCCCCTTCCGGCTCTCCGGCAGCACACAGGACGGCATCCGCGTCTACGTGGACGGCGTGCGGAAGATCGACCTGTGGAAGAACGTCTCCACCACCGTCGGCAAGACCGTCGACCTGACCGTCCCGGCCGGCAAGCACACCATCCGCGTGGACTACGTCGCCTGGACCGGCCGCGCCGAGGTCCGGTTCACCTACACCCCGCGCACCGACGCCACCGTGGACAAGGTCAAGCCGCTCGCCCCGGCCGGCCTCACGGCCGCGTACAGCCGGGACACCGCCAAGACCACGCTGCGCTGGACCGCGAACAAGGAGATGGACCTCGCCGGTTACCGCGTGTACCGCCGGCTGAGCAGCACCCAGTGGGCCAAGGTCAGCGGCTCGTCGCTGCTCACCTCCCCGTCCTTCGTTGACGCGCCGCCAGTCACCGGCCAGACCTTCCTGTACGAGGTCCGCGCCGTCGACAAGGCGGGCCACGAGTCCACCGGCAGCGCCGACGTCACCGCCGTGACCGTGGACCGCACCGGACCGGCGGCGCCGACCGGTCTCACGGCGGTCGGCGACGCCTGGTGGACCAACCTGGCCTGGCACGGGGACGCTGACGCCAAGACCTACGAGGTGTATGCCGCGCCCTCGGCCACCGGCCCGTTCGAACTGCTGGGCACCACGGCCGCGACGGCGTACCGCGCGAACTCGCCCGTGAACACCACCCGGTACTACCGCGTCCGCGCCCTCGACGCGCTCGGCAACCCCTCGGCGTACGCCACCGCCACCGGCGACGGCGTCGACCGGACCCCGCCCAAGTCCCCGACCTCACTCAGTTCCACCGCCGAGGTCGACTACACCAACGTGTACTGGAAACAGCCCGACGGCTTCGACTGGGACCACTCCAACGGCGGGAGCTACCACGTCTACCGTTCGCCCGGCAAGACCCTCGACCCGGCCGCGCTCACCCGCGTGACCTGTGACGATGACGAGAGCGACGAGACCTCCACCGGGGGCCTGTGCCACGACCTGGACATGCCCGCAGGCACGTTCGTGACATACGCAGTCGCAGCGGTGGACCCGGCCGGAAACGAATCGGCACTCTCCACCCCGGTCGTCGTCCGCACCGGCGACCGCATCGCGCCTGCCCCGGTCACCGGCCTGAAGGCCACCCCGCGCGCCGACGGCGTGCTGCTGAGCTGGGCGCCCTCGACCGAGGAGGACATCAACCACTACGACGCCTGGATCGGCACCCGGCAGGCCGACGGCACCGTCAAGTGGCTCGGCTACGGCTGCTCGGACACGAGCGACCCGCTCGCACACCTGTGCGGCGACCTGCCCGACGGCGAAACGCACGTGTACGCGGTCGTCGCCAGGGACCGCTGGAACAACACGCTGCACCCGAGCGACCCGAAGGCCGCGGTCGTCGAGGCCACCGAACTGGACGTGCGGCCCTCGGTGACGGTCACCCAGGACTGGAACCTCGGCACCGTGAGCCACGACGCCGTGATCGGCGGTCCGGACGTGGACGGGCCGTCCATCGGCTGGCAGTGCGACAGGACCGCCGAGTGCGACACCGTCGCGGGCTACCGGATCAGCAGGTGGGACACGACCACCCAGGCGTACCAGCCGCTGCACACCGGACTGCTCCCGGCCCAGACGCGCACCTACACCGACACCAAAGCCACGCGCGGGGACACATACTTCTACACCCTGGAGGCAGTACGCGCCGACAGCAGCGTCGCGGGCACGTACGGATGGAACTGCGTCTTCCAAGACCGCGGATAGGGCGACGCAACAGGGGTCCGTAACCGTACCGGGCAGCTGGGGCACAACACCCTGCCGACTGGCAGGGGCGGCCGACACCCGATTCGGGGAGCGGCGTACGCAGGCCGTGCTCCGTCCGCGTGCGGGTGCCTCCACGCCTGCTTCCACTGCTCAAGCGTGCGCTCGCCTGTGATTCCACAGCCGCGCCAGAACGTTTCCCAGTGTGTCCAGGCCGGCGCGACGGTCTCGCCCCGCCTGACCGTGCGAGGGGTCCGGCACTCCTTCATCGGAAGCGGCACCGCTCGCACAAGGGCGCCCTGGGGCCTGAGCCCTTACAAGGCGGCGGGAGGAACCTTCGAGTCGAAGACGCCTGCAGCGCGCTCGGCTGGAAGCACTTGGCCAGGTCGCGGTGGATCCGATCGGCTTCCCCACGGACCTGGACGGGGCAACCGGCCACGTCCCGTGAATCCCCGTACGCGGGCGCATGGTGCTGCGTAGGCTGAAGTCGTCGTCCCGGTGGTCTCCCCCGTGCCACCGGGACGCTTCGCGTCTGTGCTGGATGCCGCCGACGCGATCAGAGCCAGCCGCTGTCTGCTCGCACCGCTTCCGACGCACCCGGTGCAACCTTTAGCCCGGTGAACAGTCCCAAAATTCTCTCCGAGGGCTCCTCGCGGGGCTGTCAGCCATCCGGCGAGGGCAGGCCACGCTCACGTGCCGATGTGCCTGCGTCTGATGATCCGATTCAGTACGGTTGCAGTTCCCGGCTCTGACAGGACAACCGGGACTCGGCGGTCCCGCGCTCCGATCACACGCTGCGCGGGACCGCTATCTACGGCCGCGGCGAGGGCCGTAGGCTGGCCACGCCGATGCGTCAGGTGCAACGCCTGGCCCCGTGTAGAGCGGCTCGAGACGCCGCCTGCCGGCCGGGCGTGCGGCTGTTTCTACGCACTTTTTTGGGCACCAGCGCACCAGCGTTTCGCGGCTCCACTCGTACCAAGTTGATCTGGCTCCACCGGTATAACAAAGCAGTTCAGGCCGGGTTTCGGAGGGCCTGTGCATCGTATCTTGCGGCGTGATCGAATAGGGGATGACTTCATTTTGGACTGGTAAGCGGATACGTCTGCGCGGTATCGAGCCCGAGGACTAGATGTACTGACCCGTGAGGTTGGGGACGCGGCTGGCGGGTGGTTGCCCTTTGAGCGCGGTGTGTCCGCGGTGGTGATTGTAGGTGTGCAGCCACTGTGGGAACGCTTCGCGGCGCTCGGTTTCTGACCGGTAGGGGCGGGCGTAGGCCCATTCGTCGAGCAGGGTGCGGTTGAAGCGTTCGACCTTGCCGTTGGTCTGGGGCCGGTAGGGCCGGGTTCGCTTGTGGGCGATCCCGGCTGCTGCCAGAGCGTCGCGCCAGTCGCGTGAGCGGTAGCAGGAGCCGTTGTCGGTCAGCACCCGCTCGACGGTGATCCCGGCCTGGGTGAAGAAGGCGTGGGCTCGGGTCCAGAAGCCGGTGGCGGTCTCCTTCTTCTCGTCCGTGTGGATCTCGCTGTAGGCGAGGCGGGAGTGGTCGTCGACGGCGGTGTGCAGGTAGCTGTAACCCAGGTTGGGACGGCCGTGGCGGATGCGGGGCCGGGCTGCGTCGCGGTGCGCGGAACTGTTGCGGCCGCCCTGGGCTCTGCCGTGGACCTTGTGTCCGCCGCCGTCGGGGATGTTGCCCAGCTTCTTGATGTCGACGTGGATAAGTTCGCCGGGGCGGTCGTGTTCGTAGCGGCGGATGACGCGGCCCGTTGCCCGGTCCAGGTGGGACAGGCGGGCCAGACGGTAGCGGGTGAGGACGCGGTGCACGGTGGACGGCACCAGGCGCAGGAAGTGCGCGATGCGGGCCAGTCCCCACCGGCGCAGCAGGCGGACCTTGATGATCCGTCGCTCGGTTCGGGTGGGAGTGCGGCAGGGGCTGTGGTGAGGCCGGCTGGAACGGTCGGCCATGCCGGCCCCACCGGACGTCCGGTAGCGGTCGGCCCATCGCTGGGCCGTGGTCGGTGAGACCTGGAAGCGTTCCGCGGCTCGGCGAAGAGTCCAGCCCTCCTCGACTACACAGCGGGCAAGGCGCAGGCGGCCGGTCTCGGACAGGGGTGCATTACGGTGGACCACGAGGGCCTTTCTGGTTGGTGTAGACGTCGCAATCCACACCGAACCCGGAAGGCCCTCACCCTTTCAAGATCCCTCAGCCGAGACCTCGCTCACCCGTCCACAACCTCCCCGGACAGAACAACTAGACGGCGTTTATGGGCTTCGCCACCGACGAAGAGCGGTTGGGAGATCTGCTGCATCCGCCCCGGTCTGCCGAGGGGTTCCGCGTCTGGGTGAAGGAACAGGCCGTCGCGAAGTCCGCTGGTGGCTGCTTCACGTTGGCCATCGAAGCCGTGGACACGGGGCAGATCGTCGGTGCCGTCGGCTCGCACCACGCAGATCCGCATGCGGGACGGTTTGAGTACGGCATCACGATGGGTGCTGGGCATCGACGCAAGGGCTACGCGGCAGAAGCCGTGGTGATACGTCGCCGGGCCCGCGAACTCAAGGATCCGGCCGGCGCCCACCGGCGGCTGGAGCAGGAGATCCAGAAGCTGGACGCCGCCACGGCCAAGGACGGCGCGGCCACCGACAAGCGCATCCAGACCATCCAGACCGACCTGCGCGACGGACTGGCCCGCATCACTATGGACCTGAACCGCCGCACCGACCAGTCCCGCAAGCGCAAGGCGGAACTGCCCGCCAGAGAGCAGAGCATGATCGCCGCCGCGCTGGAACCCGCGGTGCGCCAGCACGTCGAGGCGAAGCTCCGCGCCACCTCGATCCAGGAAGCGCGGTCACTGCCGAACATGGGCGCCAAGACGGTCGGGGCTCTGGTGCAGGCCGGTATCCGCATGGCGGCCGACTTCACGGGGTGTCCTACTCCCAGAGCCAGGGTTCCGGGAGCCGTGTCGCCTACTTCGTCCGCCCAGGCGGCCACCACGTCCGCGTGTCCGGCGTGGGCGAAGCGCGGGCGAGTGCCCTCGACGCATGGCGGCGGTCCCTGGAGCAACGGGCCAGGGCCTCCGCACCCGCCAAGCTGCCCGGGCCCGCCCTGACGAGGATCCGCGCGGAGATCGCCACGCTGCGGGCGCAGTACGACCGGGAGGTAAAGCAGGCGGAGAGCAAGGCCCAGCAGGACCGGGACACCCTCCAAAAGCAGATCACCGACGAACGGCAGCGGCTCACGGCCGACCGACAGCAGCGCGCTATGGAGACCCAGCGCAAGCGTGCTGACCTGTTGCAACGTCAGAAGCAGCTGAGCGGCGCCGAGGCGGAGCGAGCGAGGGTGACGGGCGAACTCAGCACCGCACGGACGGAGACCCGACGCAACCTCGGTGTCCGGAAGTACGTCACATTCCTGTTGACGGGCCACTGAACCAGGCCCGAGACGAGTATGCAGCGTGGGCAGAGTTGGGCGAAAGTTGGGGTGCGCGCGGACAAGGTAGATAGCGGCACCAGGTACTCAGGAGCCCCAGAATCCACAGGTGAGATCTGCACGAACATGCAGGAAGCGGACCTGGTGTCTCGTTCGCCTCACTACGCAAGTCACGGTCGTAGATGGTTCTTCCAAGTGCCCGTGTGGTGGCTGCTCCAGCGCTCAGTGCTCACCAGGACCCGATCACGGTGCGCCATACGGTCCGCTGACGTGCGCGCTTTCCCTCCCTTCGCGGGCCAATGCCCGCACGGCCGCGTTTATCCAACGGCCCTGTCGGCGGCAGCCTGTGCTCGTGCCTATGTTCCGGGTCCCGACCGATGACAGGTTTCACGGTGCCGTCGTGGGCAGGACAGCACCGTCGAGAGGCGCGGCCGTCCCAAGTGGATTGGTGCAGTCGTGACGAGCGTGTGGGGCCGGACGGTGTGTGCCCAGGACAGCGGTGCCCGGCGGATGCGCCGGGCACCGCGGCGAGGCGACGCAGAGCCGTCAGAGGTGAGCGAGGCCGATCGTTTGACAGGCGGACTCCCAACAGTGCGCCGCTGAGGTGATCAGCAGAGGCTATGCCCGTTGCCCTGCGGTCTTCTGGCGGTTGGTGGTGATGAGGGTGTACAGGACCGCCTGGGCCGTGGGGAGGCGGTTCGCGGCTTGGCGCCAGACCAGGGAGCGGGGGCCGTCGAGTACTTGGGAGGTGATTTCCTCTCCGCGGACGGCGGGGAGGCAGTGCAGGGCTACCGCATCGCTCGGAGCGTGGGCCAGCAGGGCGTCGTCCACCCGGTACGGAGCAAGGCTGGCGGCGCGTTCCTCGCGCTCGCCGGGCTTGTCCATGGGTACCCACACCTCGGCGTAGACGGCCTGCGCGGTGCGGACGGCATCCTTGGGTTCGGTGGTGACCGTGACCGAGCCGCCGGTCTGTGCCATCAGTTCGCGGGCCCGCGCGAGGAGCTGCGGGTCTGTCGCGTAGGCGGCCGGGCTGGCGATGGTGAGGTGCATGCCGGTCGCGGCGCAGGCGGCGAGGAAGGAATTGCAGGTGTTGCTGGTGCCGTCGCCGAGGAAGACCGCGGTCATTCCCGCCAAGGTGCCGAAGTGCTCGCGCAGCGCGAGAAGGTCGGCCAGCGACTGGCACGGGTGGTGGGTGTTGGTGAGGGCGTTGACGACCGGGATCGTCGCGGCGTCGGCCATGTGCTCGACAGCGGCGTGGTCGAAGGTCCGCACGGTGACGGCGTCGAGGTAGGACGACAGCACGCGGGCGGTGTCGGCGGCCGTCTCGCCGTGTCCGAGTTGCATCTCGTCCGGATTCAGGGCGATGGCGATCATGCCCAGCCGTTGGGCGGCCGTGGCCAGGGACACCCGGGTCCGGGTGGACGGCTTCTCGAAGAAGCAGCCGATGGCGCCGCCGCGCAGGTCCTGGTCCCAGCCCAGCGGCTGCTGTTTCATCGCTGCCGCGAGGTCGAGTACCTCCGTCAGGGTCTGCGGGCTCAGGTCGCTGACTTGGAGGAGGTCCTCGGGGACCTCGCCGTTCACCATCGGGCGGTCGTCCTTGGCAGTGAGTGCTGGTGGGGCATAGATGTCTCCGTGTGTTGGCATGATCGGGTGGAGCACCTCCGGTGGGGGACGCCACGACGGTGGGACCGAGTGAGGAAGCCGTGGCTGCTTGGGTGGGATGGGTGAGGACTGGGTTCGACCGGGTCAGCGCATGAGATCCGTGGCCGGGATGCGCCGCCGGCCGTCGGGGAACTCGAATTCGTACGACAGAGCGGCCAGGACGTGCCGCTTCAAGGCCGAGAGTTCCGCGTGGTCGGCGCACCAGCCCCAGATCATGTCCAGGTTCCGCGTCATGACCCCGACGGTCAGCTGGTCACCGGGGCGGACATAGAGCCGGTACCCGGCGATGCCGGGAAGATCGCGGACCTCGGCGTCGCCGTGGGAACCGAGGTAGGTGCACGCCTCGGTCGGTGCCAGCACGCTGAACGCGAAGTAGACCCGGTCGGCCGGGTGGAAGGCTGGCGGCTCCACCTGTTCGCCCAGGGCCAGCAATCCGGCAAGGCGTACCAGGTTCTGTCCGGCCGCGTTCTCGTAGAACTCGTTCAACGTGCCGCCGACGCGTCCGTTGACCTCGATGACGCGTGGGCCGTCCGGAGTGAGTTTGATCTCCGTGTGCGTCAGCCCCGTGGTGACGCCCAGGGCCTCCAGGGCGCGTGTGGTGAGGTCGAGGATCTCTCGGTGCTCGTCCGGGGCGACCGTGGCGGGCCAGAAGCCCCGACTTCCCGGAACGGCGGAAGCTGGGGAACTTGCCGGTGACGGCGAGGTGGGCCACGCCGTGAGCACCGCTCATGCTCTCGACACTGACGTAGTCGCCGCTCTCGCCGCTCGGCCGCCCGCGCAGGTATTCCTCCACCACCGCGACCGGTTCGCCGTCGGCGCTGGCGCCGGCCACGGCGAACACCATGGGCACCAGCCGTGTCGCCTCGTCGGCGTCGCGGACCAGGAACGTGCCCCGGCTGCCTTCGCTGCGCACCGGCTTCACCACGGCCGGCAGCCCGACCTCTGCCAGCGCCTCCGGCAAGTCATCGGCGGTGCGCAGTCCGCGGCTGCGCACCCGGTCGACTCCGGCCTCGCGCAGTCGGGCGCGCTGGCGCGCCTTGTCCGTCAGCAGTCGGACCGTGGTGGAGTCGTGGTACGGCAGGCCGAGGCCGCTTGCTAGCACGGAGGTGCGGCGCAGCTGGGACTCGCTGAACGTGAGGACGGCGGCGGGACGACGGGCGCCCAGCCGACGTATGTCCTCCTCGGCTTCACCGGTCAACTCGACGACCTCTCCCAGGTGTTCCAGGAGCGGCCGGACCCGGTCGAGGTGGGCTGTGCCTGTGCCGGGCACGGCGAACAGCGTCGTACCGAGGTCGGCGAATCCCACAGCGATCTCGGCGGGAGTCACCGCGCCCTGCTCGTACACCACCGCGATCTTCGGCCGGGCGCTCACCGGTTTCGCTCCGCCCGCTGGGCGGGAGTCCGCGGCGTGCGCCGTGCCGGTGGCCGGGTGCGGATGAGGCGGCCGCGGATGGCCCTGCGGCCGCTGGACGCCTCGCCGCAGTCGTCTGTCACCTGCATCGTGGTCTCCGTGGTGTCGTGATGTCGTGATGGCGGCCCCCGGGATGCCGGACGGGTCGCCGGCGGGGCGGGTGTGTGCTCGTCGCGACGGGCTGTTCAGGAGCGCGCCCGGCGTCGCGCCGCGAAGGCCGCGAGCCGGCGCACCGTCGAGTGGCTGACGATGTCGTCCTGGGTGATGTCGATGCCGCGCAGACGTATGCGTTCGGCGAACCGCTCGATGTCGTCCGGCGACGCGGCGAGCGTCAGGACGTCGTCCTCGCGGCGCAGTCGGCCGGTGCCGAAGACCCGGCCGCCTTCCTCGGCGAGCCATTCCTCGAGCTGGGCGAGCGGGGTGGGGGCCTGGCCGGCCGGGGCGCCGTCGCGGAGGGCCCGTCTCCGCGTGGTCCGTGCGCACCGGCAGGGGACATACGACCGTGCGCGGGTCACTGGACGGTTCGGTGGCGAGCGCCTCCAGACACGCGGTGAAGGTACCGACGAGCAGTTCCACGTCGCCCGCGTCGAAATAACGGTCGTTGGTCTGCACGCCGACACCGGCGGGGCCGGCGCTCAGCAGCAGGGGGTCTCGGTCCTGCTCGATTCCGGAGAGGGGACGCTCGGTGCGCCGGTCGATGCGAAGTCGACGTAGTTGAAGGACAGGTCGGGGTGGAGAGGGCCGGGTGCACAGGACCGAATGACGGGCAGGGGGGTGCGGCGGTGCGGAAGGAGCTGGGTCTCCAGGTCGAAGAGTCGCCCGGCCAACGCAGCCCACGATTGCGGGAGTTCGGGCAGGACAACCGGAACGGTGTTGAGGAACAGACCGGTCGCGGCGGTCGCCTCGGTCACCTCGGGACGTCCGTTGCAGACGAGTCCGCTGACCACGGGAGCCCCGGACGCGGTCCAGTGGTGTGCGAGCCGCATATGGGCCGCGAAGTACAGGCTCTTCAGCGGGATGTCGAGCTTGCGCGACGTGGCCACGAGCTGTTCACCCAGCCCTTCCGGGAGCGCGAACCACGTCTCGGAGTGGCGGCCGGCGGCCGTACGATGTCGAACGGGCATGCGCTCGGACGTGGCTCCGGCCAGTGCCGCCGCCCAGAACTCCTTGCTCTCGCCACCGCACGCGGCGTTCTCCAGGACCAGGTGCCGGGGCGCCAGATCGGGCGCGGTCGGCACCGGCTGCCCGCCCAGTCGGCCACGCAGGTCCTGCACGAGCCGGGCGACGCTCCAACCGTCCAGGACGGTGTGCGGATGGGTGATGGCGGCCCAGTCTCCGGCGCCGGTCCTGAAGAACGTGAACGTGCAGAGCGGAGCGAGGGAGTGATCGATGGGCCGCAGGCTCTCGGCCTCGACGAACGCGTGCAGTGCCCGCTCCGTTTCGGCGGCGTCGTACGACGACCAGTCGACGAAGTCGACGGCGATCCGTGCCTCGCGGTGCACCCGCCGGACGGTGCCGCCGCTCGAGCCGGTGACGAAGGACGTCCGCAGCACCGGGTGGGCGCGCGTCAGCTCGGTCACCGCGTTCCTCGCCTCCTCCGGCCTCACCGCACGATCCAGGGCGGTACTGGAACACACGTGGTAGGGCAGCGCCTGTGGGGACCGGCGGATCTCGAACAGCATGCCTTCCTGCAGCATGGTGGCGGGGTAGGCGTCCTCCAGCCCCTCGGGCAGGGCCGCCTGGTCCCCGGGCGGCAGGAGGGAGAATGGCGCCGGTGCCTCCCGCCGCGGTCCGGCGGCGGGTCGCAGCAGACGTGCCGTGTCCCGCAGGCTGGTACTGCGGAAGAAGTCGGTCAGGTTCAGCGTGTAGCCGTGCTCGCCCAGTTCCGCCACGACGCGGATCGCCGTCAGCGAGTCACCGCCGGCGGCGAAGAACGTGTCGGACAGCCGATGGTCCCGGTCGCCGAGCACACTGCGAACGACGGCCAGCAAAGTGTGTTCCGCCGCCGTACCCGGGCCGTCACCCGAGCCGGCCGGCGCGCCGGCACCGGAGCTGTCCGTCGGGTGACCGGCGCTCAGCATCGGTCCGGGGTCCGGCAGTCGGCTGCTGTCGGCCTTGCCGTTCGCCGTAAGGGGGATGTGGTCCACCGCGAGGTGCAGCGCCGGGATCATGTGCTGCGGCAGCCGGTCGGCGAGGTAGGCGGCCAGCCGGCGGTGTGTCGGGCTCGCGTCGGGTGCGGTGGGGACGACCCAGGCCACCAGGCGCTGGTCGTGCGCGTCGGAGGGAGAGGTCCACACGGCTGCCACGGCGGCGCTCACCGCCGGGTGTCGGGTCAGGGCCGCCTCGATCTCGCCCAGTTCGATGCGGAAGCCGCGCAGTTTCACCTGCCGGTCGATGCGGCCGAGGTACTCCAGGCCGCCGTCCGGGAGCCGTCGTACCAGGTCGCCGCTGCGGTACATCCGCTCGGTGCCTCCGTCGCAGGGCACCTGCACGAAGCGTTCCGCCGTGAGTTCTGGGCGGTTGAGGTATCCGCGGGCGACACCCCTGCCGCCGACGAGCAGTTCGCCGGCCTCCCCGGCCGGGACCTCCGTCACCGTCCCCTCTCGCACGACGCGTGTCGTGTAGCCGGGCAGCGGGGAACCGATGACACTGCGCCCCGCATCGAGAAGGTCCCGTTCCGACAGGAGCCGGTGGGTCCCGTGCACGGTGATCTCGGTGATGCCGTACATGTTGATCAGATGGGTGGCCGGCACTTCCGCGCGCAGCCATGGCGCGACGTCCGACGGGGTCAGTGCCTCGCCCCCGAACACGATGTGTCGAAGGCTCGCCTCGTGCCGCGACTCCAGTAGGCGCGGCGAGAGTTGACGGAAGGCCGAAGGGGTGCAGCTGAGGTCCGTGACCTTCTCGCGCACCAGTAGCGCGGCGAACTCGGCCGGGTCGCGGACCACGGCACGCGGCACGACGACGAGGCGGCCCCCTGAGCACAGGCAACCCCACATCTCCCAGACCGAGAAGTCGAAGGAGAAGGAGTGCGCCATGCTCCAGACGGCTCCCGGGGCGCGTGCGGGCAGGACGCCGAGCGCGCCACGCAGCAGATGTGTCAGGCTCCCGTGGTCGATCTGCACGCCCTTCGGTCTCCCGGTGGAGCCGGATGTGTAGATGACGTAAGCGAGGTCATCGTGCTCCGACGCCGGGGCTGCCGACACCGAGGGAATCGTTTCGGCACCGCTGTCGGCCGCGTCTTGTGCGCCGGTACCGTCCGCCGGCCACGGGACGAGCGCTGCCGTCCCGGTCAGGAGCGTGGCCGCCGGCACGTCAGGCGGTGCGAGGACCAGGTCCGCGCCGGAGTCGCCCAGGATGTGACGCAGGCGCTCGGGCGGCAGGTCGTCGTCGAGGGGTACGTAGGCCGCCCCGGTCTTGAGGACGGCCAGAGCCGCCACCACGATCGCCGCCGACCGCGGAAGGTGGATCGCGACGAGCGATCCCCGGGCCGCGCCGCGCAGACGCAGGTGCTCGGCCAGCCGTCCCGACATGGCGTCCAGGTCGGCGTACGACAACGTCCGCTCGCCGTCCGTCACGGCCACCGCGGCGGGTGTCGTCCTCACCCAGTGACGCAGCATTGCGAGGACATTGTCCGTTTCGGATGCGGCAGCTCCGGGGAATTCCCCTGTCGCGGGTTCTTCGAACGAAGAGTCAGCCGGGAATAATGGTCGGCTTTCGATGTCATGCCCAGTCACGATCGACCACCGTACAGGGCGGGTACGTGGTTACGAAAGGCATTTTCGGTGCCACGCCCGCAGAGCCGGGAACGTCCCGCGCGCAGGTTCGCGCGCGTGAATTTCGCGCTTTAGCGGCGCCCAATCGTTTTCACCATGCAAGGATCGACCCTCTGAACGCAACACCACACGTGGAAAAGGTTGGCAAAATCAAGATCATCTTCGTGAGTCACGTCACAGTCCAGGGTGTTGGGGTCGTACATGCAATCGCGCTGGGTAGTGTGGGGGCGGCGAATTCCAGCCCGGTCTCGACGGGCTTCGCTTATGCGAAATCCCCCGTTCCCCCTACCTATTGGGACGGGGGCGCTGTCGCATCGTGGTGTGATCCACCGTCCAACGGTATACGGGGAGAATGGCGTGCTCGGAACGGAGAGGAACGACGGCAGATGCCGTGCGGTTGGTGATTCCGGCCCTGCCGGTTCGACCGAATTAGAATATTTCACCGAGGTTCTGTGCAGAATCTTCGAGGATCTCCTGGACGTTCCGGACGTCGAGCCCGACGAGGATTTCTTCGAACTGGGTGGACACTCTCTTCTGGTGGCCCGCCTCACCGGCCGGGTGAAGGCGGAACTCGGAGTCGAGCTCCTGCTCCAGGACGTTTTCGAAGCCCCGACGGTGCAAGAACTCGCGCTGCGGGTGCGGGACGCCGAGCAGCGGGGCCTGCGGCCGGGCCGCGTGGCCCGGTCGGCCGGGGCGGTTCCCGTGTCCCCCGCGCAGCGACGTCTGTGGTTGCTGGACCGCTTCGCCCCCGGCGGCAGCGCGTACAACCTGTCCTACGCCGTCCGGCTGACCGGAGAGCTCCGTCTAGACGCCCTGACCTCGGCGCTGTACTCGCTCGTCGCGCGCCATGAGATACTGCGTACCCGCGTCGACGCCGGGGCCGACGGCGAACCCGTGCAGATCGTCGACCCCGTCGGCCGGGTTCCGCTCGTGGTCGGCGACGCCACGGAGGAGACGCTCCGGGCCAGCCTGGCCGACGCGGCCCGGGAGGGCTTCGACCTCTGCGTCGACCGCCCGTTGAGGGCCCACGTCTTCCGCGTGGCGCCGGACGAGCACGTGCTGTTGCTGCAGCTCCATCACATCGCCTGTGACGGCTGGTCGATGGAACCCCTTCTGCGGGACCTGTCCGACGCCTACAACGCATGGCTGACCGACTGTCCGCCGGCCCAGCCGCCGCTTCCCGTGCAGTATGCGGACTTCGCTCTGTGGCAGCGTGCGCAACTCCACGACGACGACGGCCCGACGGACCTCCACGCCACGCAGGCCGCGTACTGGAAGAAGGCGCTCGAAGGGCTGCCGGCGCAGCTGGGTCTGCCGGGGATACGGCACACCGGTCCGCTGTCCGCCGAAGCCGGCAGCGTCCCGTTCTTCATCGAACCCGAACTGCACGCACGTATCAGGGAACTCGCCCTCGCGGAACGCTGCACCGTCTTCATGGTGCTCCAAGCGGCCCTGGCCGTTCTGTTCACCCGGTCGGGCTGCGGAGAGGACATCCCGGTCGGGGCTCCGGTCTCCGGGCGGTCCGACGTCGCGTTCGACGACCTGGTCGGCTGCTTCGTGAACACGCTGGTCCTGCGCACCGACACATCCGGCGACCCCACCTTCCGGGACCTGCTGGGGCGGGTGAGGAAGACGGACCTGGAGGCGTTCCGTCACCAGGACATCCCGTTCGACCTCGTCGTCGAGGCAGTCGCCCCGCACCGCTCCCCGGAGAGAACCCGTTCTTCTCCGTGAGCCTGGCCATGCAGAACGACGGTGAAGCGCGCCTGCGCATGGCCGGGCTGGACGCCGCTCCGCTCGTCCTGCCGGTCACCACGGCGCGGTTCGACCTCGAATTCCTGCTCACCGAGGAAAGAAGGGCGGACGGGACGACCGCGGCGGACGGACTCCTCGTCCACCGGACCGGGATGTTGAACAGCGCCACGGCCCGGGACCTGGCCGACCGGCTGATGCGGATCCTGCGTGCGGCCGTCGCCGCCCCCGAGACCCGCGTCGACGACTTCGACCTGCTCACCGACGACGACCGGCGCGCGCTTCTGCGAGCCGGCCGCGGTCCTGCGCACCCGGTGCCGGAAGCGGGCCTGTGGCAGTTATTCCACGATCGCGTACGGCAGGCTCCCCTGAGCGCGGCCCTCATCCGCGGCGAACAGGTGCTCACCTACGCCGAGACCGCCGAGCGCGCCACAGCACTGGCCCGGGTGCTGGCCGAGCACGGAGCCCGTCCGGGCCGTCCCGTCGCCGTACTGATGCGGCGGTCGGAGCACCTGATCGTCGCGCTGCTCGCGGTGCTCGGCGCTGGCGGCCACTACGTACCCCTGGACCCGGACTGGCCGAAGGCCCGCATCGACGCCGTCCTCGCGGACGTCCGGTCCGACGTGGTCGTCGTGGACCGAACCACCCGCCCGCTGGTGTCCGACCCCGCCCCCGCCGAACGGGTGACCGTCGACGGCGACCTGCCCGCCGCCCCCGACGGCCAGGCACCGCCCGTGGCCGCCGTCCGCGGCCCGGACGACGCCACGTACGTCATGTACACCTCCGGATCGACGGGCGAACCCAAGGGCGTGGTGGTCACCGACCGGGACATCGCCGGATTCTGCCTGGACCCCGCCTGGGGCCGTGGCGAGCGGCAGCGCGTGCTGTTCCACGCCCCGCACGCCTTCGACGCGTCCTTGTACGAGATCTGGCGGCCGCTGCTCACCGGTGGAACCATCGTCGTCGCCCCGCACGGCACGGTCACCGCAGATCTTCTGGAACAGCTGGTCGCCCGGCACGCCCTCACGCACGTCCACCTGACGGCCGGCCTGTTCGCCGTCCTGGCCCATGAGCGTCCCGAAGCTCTCGCGGGGGTGCGGGAGATCCTCACGGGGGGCGACGTGGTGTCCGCCGCCGCGGTCAGAAAGGTCCTCACCACACATCCGGAGGCGACCGTCTCCGCCCTCTACGGGCCCACGGAGACGACCCTCTGCGCGACCCGTGAGGTCCTCACCGTCGCCGACGCACCGTCGGCGACGGTCCCGCTGGGCCGTCCGCTCGGCAATCGCCGGCTGTACGTCGTCGACGACCGGATGCGCCTGGTGCCCCGCGGCGTGGTCGGTGAACTGTGCATCGGCGGAGCCGGTGTCGCCCGCTACGCCGGCCCGCCGGCTGTCTCCGCCACCGCGTTCGTTCCCGATCCCTTCGGCCCTTCGGGCAGCCGTCTGTACCGGACCGGAGACCTCGCCTGGTGGGACACGGACGGCCGACTGCGTTTCGCCGGACGACGCGACAGCCAGGTGAAGATCCGCGGGTTCCGGGTCGAGCCCGGCGAGGTCGAGGCGGTCCTCGCGGCCCATCCCGACGTCGAGGAGGCCGTCGTGGCCGTGCGGGAGGACACGCCCGGCCGCAAGCGACTGATCGCCTACGTCACCCCGGCGCCCGGCTGTCGCCCCGCACCGACCGGTCTCCAGCACCACGCCACCCTGCACCTCCCCGCCCCATGGTCCCGGGCGCCGTGGTCGTGCTCGACCGGCTGCCGTTGTCCCCCAACGGAAAGGTCGACCGGTCCCGGCTGCCGGACCCCACGCCGGCCCACAGCGACACCCCGGACGAGACCCTGCCCCTCAGGGCGAGGCGCTGCGGCAGATCGTGGCCGACGTCCTGGGCCTGGACCACGTCGGCGCGCGGGACGACTTCTTCGCCCTCGGCGGCGACAGCATCACCTCCATCCAACTGGTCAGCCGGGCCCGGTCCCAGGGACTGGTGCTCACCCCGCGGGAGATCTTCACGCACCGCAGCGTGGCGGCCATGGCCGAGGTGGCGCAGCCGCTGCCAGACGAACGTCCGCCGTCCGGCGACGACGGAACCGGCACGCTTGCGGCCGTCCCGGTCCTGCGGGAAGCCGAACTCAACGGCGCGGCCGACACCCTGTACCAGTCTGTCCTGCTCCGCTCACCGGCCGGACTCACCTCGGACCGACTCACCGCCCTGCTGCAGACGCTGACGGACCACCATGCCATGCTCCGCGCGAGGTACACCTCGTCCGCGCCCGGCGAGCACGGACAGATCGTGGTCGCACCCACCGGCACCGTCCGCGCCACGGACCGCATCACCCGCGTAGCGGTGCCGGACGGCGACGTGCCGACGGAGGTCCTCACGCACGAGACGGCCGCCGCCCGGTCCCGGCTGCGCCCGGCGGACGGCGCCGTGCTCCAGGCCGTCTGGTTCGACGCGGGTCCCGAGCGACAGGGCCGGCTCTACCTGGCGCTCCACCATGTGGCTGTCGACGCGGTGTCCTGGCACGTTCTGCTGATGGACCTGCGCACGCTCTGGGAGGCCGGCGACCGGGCGACGGCCGCGGATCTGCTCCCCGTCGGCACGTCCTACCATTCCTGGGTCCAGGGGCTGATGGCCATGGCCGACAGCTCCGAGGTGATCGCCGAAATGCCCCACTGGCAGAAGGTCCTCGAACCGCCCTCGGCCGTCGGCACGGCCGCGGTCCCCGGCCCCGCCTCCGCGGCCACCGGCACGACCGCCACCGTCGTGCTGCCGCGCGAGGAGACGGCGGCTCTCCTGACCACCGTTCCGGCGGCGTTCGGCTGCCGCCCCGACGACGTGATGCTCACCGCCTTGGCGGCCGCCGTCACCGCAACGCGGGGAGCCGATCCCGGGGCCGGTACGGACGTCGTCGTGGACGTCGAGGGACACGGCCGGCACGAGACCGCGCCGGGTCAGGACCTGTCGCGCACCGTCGGCTGGTTCACCAGTGTCCACCCCGTACGGCTGGACGCCGGGCGGGTCGGGCAGGACAAGTACTGGGAGTCGCCCTCGGCCGCGGCCCGTGCCCTGAAGGCCGTCAAGGAACAGATCCGTGCCACCCCCGGGCACGGCCTGGGGCACGGGCTGCTGCGGCACGTCAACACACGGACCGCACCCCTGCTCGCCGCACTCCCCGCCGCCCCGATCCGCTTCAACTACCTCGGACGCGTGCCCGGCGGGGACTTCGGGGACGCCCAGGACTGGACCGAGGCGCCGGAATCGGCGCACACCGAGGCGCCCACGGGACCGCCGCCCGGCGACCACGGACCGCTGGAGGTCAACGCCCTGGTCCGCGGCGGTGGCAAGGGCGCGCGCCTGGAAGCCGAGTGGTCGGACGGACACGGCACGCTCGCGCCGCACGAGGTCCGCCTGCTGGCTGGGCGCTGGATCGCCGCCCTCGCCGAACTCGTCGCCCTCCTGCCGGCCGACGCAGGCAGCGGTCTGACCCCGTCCGACGTTCCACTGTCCGGGCTCACCCAGGACGAGATCGAACTCATCGAAAGCGGATGGGACGCGGAGTAGACACCGGTTGCGACACCGGACCGTACCCAACCGCACCGACCCCGGAGAACCGATGCCCGCACCGGAAATCGAGGACGTCCTGCCTCTGGCCCCGCTCCAGGAGGGGCTGCTGTTCGAGACCCTGTACGACGGCCAGACGCCGGACCCCTACCAGTCCCAGTTCGTCGTCGAACTGGAAGGTCCCGTCCACGCCGAGCGACTGCGTGACGCCCTCCGGTTCCTCGTCGACCGTCACGCCAACCTGCGCGTCGGCTTCCGCTACCAGGGCGTGAGCCGTCCGGTGCAAGTGGTGCACCGCCATGTGGAGCTGCCCTGGAAACACAGCGATCTGAGCAGTCTCGAGCCCGCACTCCGCGAGACCGAGCGAGGCCGCGTACTGCGGGCCGAGCAGGACGAGCGGTTCAACCCCGCGCGGCCGCCACTGTTCCGCGCCCACCTGGTGACGCTCGGCCGGGAACGGCACGACCTCGTCCTGACCTTCCATCACATCCTGCTGGACGGCTGGTCCATCCCCGTCCTGCTCGACGAGGCCCTCACCGCCTACACCGACGGCGGGGCGTCCCTGCCCGCTCCCGTCCCTACCGCCGCTTCCTCGAATGGCTAAGCGCGCAGGACCGCGACGCCGGCGCGAAGGAATGGGAAGCGGCACTCCGCGGTGCCGAACCCACCTGCCTCGTGCGCGGCCGCTCGGGCCAGGCCACGAGCATGCCGCGGCAGGTGCGCGGCGTCGTGCCGGCCGACCTCTCGGCCGCGCTCACCGCGCGGGCCCGCGCTCTGGGGGTCACGCTCAACACCCTCTTCCAGGGGCGTGGGCGCTGGTGCTGAGCCGACTGACCGGCCGGGACGACATCGTCTTCGGTGTCACCGTCTCCGGCCGCCCGCCGGAGATCCCCGGCGTGGAACGCATGGTCGGGCTGCTCATCAACACCGTCCCGGTCCGGGTCGACATGCGCGGCGAGGCCACCGTCGCCGAAGTCCTGCGCGGCCTCCAGGAGGAGCAGTCGCGGCTCGCCGCCCACCAGCACCTGGGGCTGACCGACATCGCGCGGATCGCCGGCGACCGCGACCTCTTCGACACGCTCTTCGTGTTCCAGAACACCCCGGCCACCGCCACGACCGCGGACGGCGGCCCCGGCCCGGCCCTGCGGGTCGGAGCCGTCACCGGGCACAGTGCCACGCACTTCCCCCTGCTGCTGGCCGTCGCTCCCGGCGAGGCGATGACGATGCGTCTGGACCACCGCTCCGACCTGGTCGGTGCCGACACCGCCCACCGTGCCGTCGCCATGCTGCTGGGTGCGCTCGCGGACATCGCCCATCACCCGGACCGGGTCATGAACTCCCTCGACGTCTTCGACCCCGACGAGCGGCAACGCCAGCTCACCGAGTGGACCGGAGCGCACACCGACGTCCCGGCCCGCCCGCTGCCCGCCCTCTTCGAGGAGCAGGTGCGCCGCTCACCCGACGCGTTCGCCGTCGGTGACGCGACGGCGCGCTGGACCTACGCCCAGCTCGACGCGCGGGCCAACCGCATCGCCCGAGTCCTGCTGGCCCACGGGGCAGGTCCCGGACGGCTGGTGATCGTCGCGCTGCCGAAGTCCCCGGAGACCGTCGCCACACTGCTGGCCGTCCTCAAGACCGGCGCGTCCTACCTCCCGCTCGATCCGGCCGAACTCGTCGCCCGGACCACGCACATCGCCGAACGGGCCGCCCCCGACCTGGTCGTCGCCACCACGGGTACGCACAGCGCCGTCGGTGTCCCCGGTGTGCGCCGCTGCCTCGTCGACGATCCGGACACCCGAGCGGCCGTCGCCGCCGCCGACTCCCATGACGTCACCGACACCGAACGCGGCCGGGCGATCCTGCCGCAGGATGCCGCCTACGTCATCGGCACCTCGGGCTCCACCGGCGCCCCCAAGTGCGTCGTCGTGGAGCATTCCGCGCTCACGGACTACCTCGCCTGGGCCGGGGACGCCTACCCGGAGGTGACCGGGAGGGTACTGGTTCCCACCGCGCTCTCCTTCGACCTCACCGTCACCGGGCTCTATCCCGCTCTGGTCAACGGCGGGGAGATCTGGCTGACAGACCTGCGGGACGCCGTCGTGGACCCACGGCACGCGCCGCCGGAGCGACCCGCGCTGCTCAAACTCACCCCCAGCCATCTGCCCCTGCTGCTGGAAGCGCCCGACACCTGCGTGCCGACCGGGCGTCTCCTGGTCGGTGGTGAGGCACTGACCGGGGCCGCCCTCGCCGCCTTTCGCGAGCGGTACCCGGATGTGACCGTGATCAACACCTACGGCCCTTCCGAAGCGACCGTCAACTGCTCTCAGTTCGTCATCGAGCCCGGGACCGACCTCCCGGACGGCCCGGTCCCGATCGGCCGCCCGATGCACAACACGAGGCTCTACGTACTGGACTCCAGGCTGCGCCCGGTGCCGGTCGGTGCGCCGGGCGAGCTCTACATCGCCGGGGCCGGGCTGGCCCGCGGATACCGGCACGACCCCGCTGCCACCGACAGCCGTTTCGTGCCCGACCCGTTCGGCCCGCCCGGCAGCCGGATGTACCGGTCGGGTGATCTCGCACAATGGCGGGCGGACGGCAACCTGGAATTCCTCGGCCGCCGGGACCACCAGGTCAAGGTCCGCGGCCACCGCGTCGAACTCGGTGAGATCGAGGCGGTACTGGTGGCCCACCCGGAGGTGGACGCCGCGGCCGTGGTGCTCACCGGGAGCGGCGACGGACAAGGGCTGATCGCGTACGTCGCCGGCGCCGGCGCCGGCGGGGCAAACGGCCCCCGCGCCGACGAGCTGCGCCGGCATCTGATGTCGTCACTGCCCTCGTACATGCGACCCGACCTCTGCGTCACCCTGCCGGCGCTGCCGCTGACCAGGCACGGCAAGGTCGACCGCGCCGCGCTGCCCGACCCGGCGGACTCGGCCCCGGCCCAAGCCCGGCGCCGTCCGCGTACCCCGCGAGAGGAGACGCTCTGCGCCCTCTTCGCCGAGGTCCTGCAGTGCCCGGTGGACATCGACGACGACTTCTTCGAGCGGGGCGGGCACTCCCTGTCGGCCCTTCGCCTCGTCGGACGCATTCGGGCGACCCTCGGGGTGAAGCTCGCCGTGCGCAGCCTGTTCGAGCATCACACCGTCGCCGGGCTGGCCGCGCACATCGCCCAGGGCGCCCCGGAGGGGAACGCCCTGGCGCCGGTGCTGGCCCTGCGACAGGGCGGGTCGCGCCCGCCGCTGTTCTGCTTGCCGGCGGCAACCGGTCTGAGCTGGTGCTACGCCGGGCTGTTGCGTCACATCGGCCCCGACCGGCCGGTGTACGGCCTGCAGTCACGCCGTTTCACCGCTGCGGACCACGAACTGCGGGACGTGGGCGAGCTGGCCGACGCGTATCTCGCCGACATCCGGTCCCTCCAGCCGCAGGGGCCCTACCAACTGCTGGGCTGGTCCTTCGGCGGGGTCGTCGCCCAGGCCGTCGCGACCCGGCTGCGCGCGGCCGGCGAGACGGTGCATCTGCTCGCCCTGCTCGACTCCTACGCCGCCCGTCTGTCGGTGGACGCGTCGGAGACGGACCGCTGGGAGAGGGCCCGGCAGCTCACCGGCGTCATGCTGGGCGGCGAGGGCGCACAGCCCGGCTTCGACGCGGACACCGTGGAGCCGGCCGTCCGGTCGGTCGTCGAGGCCGAGACCCTCGCCGACGTCCATGTGCCGGACAGGTTCGACGGCCCAGTCGTCTTCTTCAGTGCGGCGCACAGCGATCCACGGCTGCCGCCGGCCCGGGAGACCTGGGTCCCCTATCTCACCGGTCCGGTGCACCACGTTCCCCTGGAAGCGCGCCACCTGGAGATGACGAGCCCCGAGGCACTCGCCCGCGTGGGCGGCGAGATCAAGGACCGGCTCCTGTGACCGCGGGGGTGGCCCGCGGGCACGCGCCCGCCGCGCACACCCGGTCCCCGGCGGTCACTGAAAGGGAAAACTTCGCAATCATGGGTGGGACACAACGATGAACGAGTCCGTGGACGTACAGGCACCTCCGTCGGGCACCGTGCCCCTGCGCAGGAACTGGCGGTTCCAGGTGTTCTGGTCGGGGGCCGTCGCCTCCCTGTTGGGCCTGAGAATCGCGGGGCTCGCGTATCCACTGCTCATCCTGGCCCTCACCGGGTCGCCGGCCACCGCCGGGGCGTTCGGGGCGCTGCAGACTGGCACCATGCTCCTGCTGGCCATTCCGGGCGGGGCCGTCGCCGACCGGGCGAACCGCAGGACGGTCCTGGCGGGCGCGCTGGCCCTCCAGGCGGCCGCCGTCGCCAGTGTGTCGATCGCGATGGCGTTGCACGTCCTCACCGTCGCCCAGCTCATGGGCACCGCCGTGCTCCTGGGCGCCGGCACCGCGTTCGGCGGCCCGGTCCGCATGCTGGCCCTGCGGTCCCTGGTCCCGCCCGAGCAACTGAGCCAGGCACTGGTGCAGGAGGAGGTGCGCACCAGCGGCGGCAACCTCGTCGGTGCGCCGCTCGGCGGCGTCCTGTACGCGCTCGGCAGAGCCCTGCCCTTCGTCGCCTCAGCCGTCGGCTGTGTGCTCGCGGTGATAAGCATCTTCGTCGTCAGGTTCGACGGCCGGGTCCAACGGCCCGCGGGCCAGGCGAGAGGCAGCTTCCTGCAGGGTGTCCGCATCCTGTGGGCCGGCCGCCTGCTGCGGACGGTCCTGTTCCTGGTGGGCACCCTCGGGGTCGTCAACGCCGCGCTGACGCTGGTGGTGATCGTCCAGCTTCAGCACGACGGGGCGTCGTCGGGGACGGTCGGCCTGGTCCTGGCGGGGGAGGCTCTCGGCGGTGTGCTGGGCGCCCTGCTGACCAAGCGCCTGCACGCGGCGCTGGCCCCCGGCCACCTCCTGCTCGCCGTCGGATGGTGCGTGGCGCCGCTCCTGCTGCTGATGGCCGTCCCCTGGGGCACCGGCTGGCTGCTGGTAGTCCTCTCGCTGATCGCTCTCGGCCAGCCCAGCCTTACGGTGATGCTGGACATCCTGGTCTTCCGCCAGGTCGACGACGCGGTCCGCGGCCGGGTGATCGCCACCACCATCGCCACCATCGGGGTCGGCACGCCCGTCGGCAGCGCGCTGGGCGGACTGCTGCTGCAGTTCGAGTCACCGGCGGTGGCACTGGCCACCCTCGCGGTCGTCCTCTGTGTGCCGCTGGTGACAGCCAGCTTCAACAGGGAGCTGCGGGCCGCCCGGTGGCCGGCCGACTGACCGTGGGGAACCACCGTCGCCGAGCGCGGGTGCTGGCACACCAGGACCCGCCAAGGTCGTTACACACGTCGAACGGAGTCCTTGTGACGCGTCATCGCGACCTCGCGCAGCGCGGATCGGTCGACCTTGCCGCTCAGGGTGCGGGGCAGGGCCGGCAGCTCGACGAACCGCGCGGGCACCATGTGCCGGGGCAGGAACGCGGACAACGACGACCGCAGGGCGGCCACGAGGGAGCCGCCCCCGCTTTCGGACGGTACGTAGAAGGCGGTGATGACCGGATCGCCCCGGCGGCTGCTCGCCATGACGGCTGCCGCGTCACGGACGCCGGCCGCCGCGTGCAGCCGCGCCTCTATCTCACCCAGTTCGATCCGCATCCCGCGCAGTTTCACCTGGCCGTCGTCCCGGCCCCGGAACCACAGCGTTCCGTCGGCGTCCCGCACGGCGAGATCCCCCGTGGCGTACCAGACACACCCGTCGGCGCCGCGGGCGAACCGGGCGGACGTCTGCTCCGCCGCCCCCAGATAGCCCTGGGCGATGGCGCCGGCCAGGTGGATCTCCCCCTCCTCGCCGTCGGCCACGGGGGCTCCGTCACGGAACAGGGCGACGCTGAGGTGTGCCAGGGGGGTGCCGATCGGGGTGCCGTCGAAGGATCCGGCACGGGCCAGCTTCGGTGTCAGGCGCCGGCTCGTGGCGTACACGACCCCCTCGGTCGGTCCGTAGAGGTTGTACACGTCGGCGCCCGGGGCAAGGCCGTCCTCCATCCACCGCGCCACCACGGCCAGTTCGACGGGTTCGCCGGCCAGCAGGATGTGCCGCAACCGGGGGAAGGTCAGCGCCTCGTCGTGGGCCGCGCCGGCCAGATGCCGGAAGACCGTCGGTACCTGGCTGAGCACCGTGGCGTCCTCGTGGCGCAGCAGCCGGGCGAACGCGGCGGGATCCAGCAGCGCCTCCTCCGGGACCACGAGCAGGCACGCCCCGGTCACCAGTGGTGCCCATGTCTCGGCAACGGCGACGTCGAAGCACGGGGAGGTGAACTGCGCCCAGACGTCCGACTCGTCGAAGGGGATGTGCGCGGTGAAGCCCGCCAGGAACGCCCCGACGGCGTCGTGGGTCACCACCACTCCCTTGGGCCGTCCGGTCGAACCGGAGGTGTAGATCACGTAGGCCGTGTCCCGCGGTACCGCCGGACGCTGGCCGCCGGAGGGGCGGAGCCGTTGGAAGCCCAGGCCCGCAACCACCGAACCCGGTTCGACGACGATGTCCGCTCCCGCGTCCTCGGCGATGTACGCCTGGCGTTCCTCAGGGTAGGACGGGTCGATCGGCACGTAGCCGGCGCCGCACTGCCAGATGCCGAGCATCGCGGCGTACGCCTGCCAGCACCGCGGCAGCCGGAGGCCGACCAGGCTGCCCGGGGTGACCCCCTCGGCCCGCAACACGTCCCGCACCTGCCCGGCCGCGGCGATCAGTTGCGCGTAGCTCACCGCCCGCCCGCGGTCCCGTACCGCCGTGGCATCCGGACGGCGGGCCGCCGTCCGCTCCACCCATGTGTCAACCCGTACGTCCACCACGCCACTTCCTGTCATACCTGCACGCCTCCCCCGATCGTTCCGCCGGACCGGGCCCGACCCGTGCCGGACGGAAGCAGCCCTGAGTCAAGCGAGGTCCTGATGAGTTTTCTGATCCTCGGCACCTTCGAGGCCCGCCACGGCGACCGTGTGATTCCGGTGACCGCGCCGAAACAGCAGGCGGTGCTGGCCACCCTGCTGCTCGACGCCGGGAACGTCGTTCCCCTCGACCGGATCGTGGACCACATATGGGACGGCAGCCCGCCCACGTCATGGCAGACCACCCTCCAGGCGTACGTCTACCGGCTCCGCAACCTCCTCGCCCCCATGAGCGGGGTCGGTCTGCACACCCGGGCGCCCGGCTACGTCTTGGAGAGCGACGAGGAGGAGATCGACCTCGTCGTCTTCCGCGAACACGTCGCCGCGGCCCGGGCTCTTGTGCGCCGGGACGATCCGCGTGCCGCCGCGGACAGGCTGCGGCGGGCGCTGGCGATGTGGCGGGGCAACGCCCTGGCGGGTATCCCGGGACAGTGGTTCCAGCACGAGGCCCGTTTCATGGAGTCCGAGAGGGTCACGGCCCACGAGGAGCTGCTCGGCATCGAACTGGCCCTCGGCAACGACCAGCAGGTGCTGCCGGAACTGGCGAAGCTCGCCGACGCGCATCCGTTCCGCGAGAGCCTCGCGGCTGAGCTGCTCGTCGCCCTGTACCGGGTCGGCAGACAGGCGGAGGCGCTCCAGACCTACTCCGCGGTCCGGCGTCGACTGCGGGACGAACTCGGCGTCGAGCCCGGCAGGGATTTGCGGGCCGTACACGACGCGATCCTGCGGCAGGTGCCGCCCCGCCAGGTGATCTCGCCCCGATGGCTCCACCCGGCGCAAGAGCTGGTCCCGTTCAGTCATGACGGCCGGTGATCTCGGAGCGCACGAAGCGGGCGAGGCGTGCGACGCCCTCGTCGATGTCCCCGAGCGTGAGGCAGCTGTACGACAGCCGGATGGACCGCAGACCACCGCCTTCGGGGTGGAAGTACCGCATCGGGGTCCAGATCACACCGTGGTCCACCGCCGACCGGGTCAGCGCGGCCTCGTCGGCGTCGAAGGGGACGTGCAGGGTCATGAAGAACCCGCCGCGGGGACGGTTCCACCGCACCTGCGACGCCCCTTGTCCCGGAGAGCCGAAGTGCCGCTCCAGACTGTCCAGCGTCTGCCGCAGCGCCGCTTCGTAGTGGCCGGCCGGCCCGGCGGCCAGCTGTGACACGCTTCCGGCCGCCGACAGCAGCATCCCGGCGACCGCGGCCTGGCTCAGCGCCGGGGTGTTGACCGTGACCATGCTCTTGAGTTTGGCCAGATCCCCGGCAAGCGGGCGGGTCTCACCGTGCAGACCGCGGACCTCCTGGTCCGCGACCACGTAGCCGAGGCGGGCGGCGGGGAAGGCGGTCTTGGAGAACGAGCCCAGGTGCACCACCCTGCGCTCGGTGTCGAGCGCCTTCAGCAGCGGCACCTGGGGGCCCGGGCTGACGTGCCGGTAGGGGCTGTCCTCGAGGATCAGGAAGTCCTCACGGCCGGCGAGGTCGAGCAGCCCCTTGCGCTCAGGGAGTTCCAGCGAGTTGCCCGACGGGTTGGAGTGGTCCGGCACGACGTAGAGGGCCCGTGGGCGCAGTCCGGCCTGCCGCGTCCGCCGGACGGCGTCCTCCACGTCGGCGACGTGCAGTCCGTCCTCCCGCTCCGGCACGGTGCGCACGGTGATGTCCAGCAGCCTGGCCGCGCCGACGATGCCCACGTAGCAGGGACTCACCACCATCAGGGCGTCGCCGCTGTCGCGGAACAGCGCGCGCAGGGCCAGCAGCATCGCTTCCTGGCAGCCGACGGTGACCACGATGTCCCGCGCCAGGACGTCGACGCCCTCGTCGGCGCGCAGGGCGTCGGCCACCAGTTCCCGGATGCGTCCGGCGGTCGGGCCGTACTGGAAGAGCGCCTCCTTCAGGTCCGCGTCGGAGGCGCCTTGCGCGCGGAGGTGGTCCATGTAGCGGCGCATGTGCCCGAACAGCTCCTCCGGCTCGAACAGGCCCTCGTAGGGCCGGCCCGGCGCGAAGGATATGGCGTCCGGATACGCATGGGTGATGTCGTTGAGGAACGTCATGGTGTCCATCAACGGGTCGCCGGTGCTGCCGTGGAGATCGGTCTGCCAAAGTACGCCGGCGGGCTCGGCCGGTCGCGGGGCGGGTACGGCGGGCGAGGTCGGCCTGGGGGCCGGTTGGTGGGGCGCGGCGCGGCGGACCAGGCTCTCGGGCACTCGGGAGAGCGCGTCGACACCGGTGAGCGCCATCGCGTCGGTCAGTTCCGTGTGGAGGATGTCGAGCACCCGGGAGACACCGCTGCGCCCGCCCGCCGCGAGACCGTGCAGCACGGGGCGCCCGATCAGTACGGCGTCGGCGCCGAGCGCGAGCGCGGTGAGGATGTCCGTTCCGTGCCGTACGCCGCCGTCCAGGAGCAGCGGACAACGCCCGGCCACCGCCTGCGCGATGTCCGGGAGGACGTCGAGTGTCGCGGGAGCCGCGTCGAGCTGCCGCCCGCCGTGGTTGGAGACAACGATGCCGGCCGCTCCGGCCGCGACGGCGCGTTCCGCGTCATGCGGTGCGAGCACGCCCTTGACGATGACGGGCAGGGAGCTCACCGACCGAAACCAGTCCAGGATCGACCAGTCCAGGTCGGGATCGAGATGAAGCAGGCTGTGCGCGGCCGGGTCGGCGGTGTCCATCACCGGGACGTTGGCGGACACGACACCGGCGGGCAGCCGGAAGCCGTTGAGCAGGTCCCGGACGCGGCGCCCCATCCTGGGGGTGTCGACGGTCAGGACCAGGGCCTCGAAGCCCGCGCGCTCGGCCCGTTGGACCATGTCACGGGTGATCGAGCGGTCCCGGAAGCAATAGACCTGCAGCCACAGGGGGAGTGCGCCGCGGCGGCGATGTCCTCGAACGTCCGTCCGGCGAAGGTACTCACCACGGTCGGTAGGCCCGCGTGACCGGCGGCCTCGACGGTGGCACACTCACCTTCGGGATGGGCAAGGGTGTGGTAGGCCACCGGGGCCACGCCCAGGGGTGCCGACCAGTCGCGTCCGAGGACGCGCACCGAGGTGTCCGTCCGGGAGCCGCCACCGGTCAGGACCCGCGGCATGAGGCGTGCCGCCTCGAACGCCTCTCGGTTGGCGCTGAGGGTGCGTTCGGCACCGGCGCCGCCGTCGATGAAGTCCACGACGGCGCGGTGCAGCCGGGCCCGTGCCAGGTCGGCGACGGCCTCCAGACTGAAGGCCCTCGACAGGCCCTCCACGGTTTCGGGTACGGTCATCGCGACCCTCCGCGCTCGCGCTCCACCGCCTCGTAGAGGGCGCGGATGTTGGCGCTGCCGAAGCCCCTCGCGCCGGCCCGTTCGATCAGTTCGTAGAACAGCGTGGCGCGCTCGTGCGGCGACCGGGAGAAGATCTGGAGCAGGTGTCCGTTCTCGTCGCGGTCCACGAGTACGCCTGTTTCCCGCAGATCCTGGATCTGCTTCGGCATGGTGCCGATGCGGCGTTCCAGCGCCTCGTAGTACGTTCCCGGTGTTTTCAGGAACTCGGCCGACCGGCGGCGGTATTCACGGACGGCCGGGATGATCTCCGCCACCTGGAAGGCCAGATGCTGGACCCCCGGCCCGGCGTTGCGGGCCAAGAAGTCGTCGATCTGCCCCGGTGCCCGGTCCGGGACCGGTTCGATCATCGTGAACGTGACACCGCCGGACGGGCTGCGCACCACGACGGAGTCCATCGCCTGGTCGCCGACCTCTACGAACTCACTGGAGAACCACTCCAGGCCCATGGCCTCGGCGTAGAAGCGAGCGGTGTCCGCGAGAGTGCCGGGGCGCAGGCAGACCGCCAGGTGGTCCAGCCGCTGCACATGCCCCTCGGACGCCGACGGGCCGGCATCCTCAACGGAGATCCAGTCGCGGTCCCCCGGCAACCCGCCGGACAGCGGGCACATCGTGTGGCGCACGCTGCCGAGGCCGGGCACCGTCACGCTGTCCGCATGGCCTGTCACCGGGCCGGCGCCCGCCCGCAACGCCGACTCCCGGGCCAGGACGGGGTCGGCGCAGCGGAAGCCTATGTCGGCCACACCGTCGCCGTGCGTGGCACAGAATTGCTCGGCGATCGGGCCGTCAGTGACCACCACTGTCACTTCCGCCTGCCGCAGGAGCGACGAGTGTCGATCGGCGTCCTCCGCGCTGGCTTTCTCCGTGAAGCCGAGCGCGGAGACAAAATAGTCCAGCGTCTTTTTCCGGTCCGTCGTATAGAGCTCGACGTATTCGATGCTAACTGCGTTCACCAGCCCGATGGTGCCATCCAACCCAACGCCTACACAAGGGAATTGTGCACGTCGCCATTGCCGCCAGCGGGGCGCCAGAATGTCGCCATTGAGAATCCAGAGGCAGTTCCCAGAATGGTGCGCGAAGTAATTCGAGCCGGTTCTTACGCGGGCCTTTTCCTGTCTCCGGCTTCCGCTTCGGTCTCCGTGACATGCTTCCAGGAACTGCTCTGCGCCGACTCCGTCACGAAGCGCGCGAAAACGCGCCGCGCCGGGCTGTTGCCATGAGCAGCAGCAGTACAACGGCCAGCACCTGGATGGCGATGACGACCGTGATCAGCACGGGGATCGGATAGCCGTACAGCAGCCCCGAAGAGCAGGTCCCAGGGGTGGTGGGCTGGCAGTGTGCTTCGTTGCCTCCCCAAGAGAAGCCAGCACCCTCGCGCCTTCTCCGGCGGCGTTGGCGAAGCCGCCCCAGGTGACCCCCACTGTTGCGGTGCTGCCATCCGTAGATGCCGCCGTCGACGGCGGCACCGATGCTGGCGCTGGCGCAGAGGGGGCAGCGGCCGGAGGGGTCGTCCTGGTCGATGGGGTCGTTGTTGGCGTAGGTGTAAGGCGACAGGTTCGGACTGTCGTTGGAAGCCGGTTCGGGGTCGGCGCTGGTGAAGCGGCGGTTGCCAGGGTCGTACGCAGCGAGGAGGACAGCACCCGCCGCACACCCGACATCGACGACTGCCGCCCGAACTGCGTCAACATCGCACGCACCGACCGCGACATCGAACAAGTCCTCGTCCAGATCGAGCGGCTACGGCCGCTCGTCGACGACCCACTGGCCCCCGCGTTCCGACACGCCCACGAACAGCACGAGTTCGACCGCCTGGAGCGCATCGTCACCGCCCACGTCCGCACCGGAGAACCCCACGATGGCCACTGACCGCGACGCCGAACGCGACGCCATCACAGCAGGGATCCAGCGGCTGCTCGACGGACGTCCCACCCGGTCCACCGAGGCGCTCACCACGCTGCCACTCGCCGCCGAGGCAGGCGTCAAGCGCTGGGTCCTCACCCACAAGCACGTCGACCTGAAAGAAGAATTCGTCCGCCGAAAGTCCGAGGCGAACGGCATCCCGCCCGCGTTCCAACACCTGCACGCCCGCGCCGTCGACGCCGAAGCCGCCGCAAAGCCCCTGCGGGAGGACAACGACCACCTCGCGAGCGCGTCGCCGTCTATGCCCAGGTCATCCACGAACTCCGGACTGAGCTGGACAGGCGCACCGACAGCACCACCTACCGCAGCCCCCGTCCGGAGCCTGCCCACCAGGGCCTGAAGGGCGAGGCGACATGGCTGTTGAGCGCGTCCTGCGAACGAGTTATGTAGTCGACCCGTCCTGCCGGCTCCATGCTCAGCTTCAGTCTCCTCCGCCGTCACGCAGGCAGTTTCAGCTCAGAAGAGGATTGCCCCTGAGGTTCGCTTCCCCGCACGGCCAGGGACCCTCGGCCAGGGACCCCAGCGGTGTACGGAAGACCAGGACCTCGTTGTCCAGGGAGACGACGACACTGCCTTCGCTCAGCAGTAGCGCACGACCGATAACCGCTCGGCTGTCATCCATGGCGAACAGTTCGTGTCCGGCGAGATCCGTGTCCACAGCGAGCAGCTTGCCGTCTCGCCAGAACACCGCGGTTCCCTCGCAGTCCATCGCAGGGTAGGACGTGTAGTAACCCGTCAGTGGCGGCCCGTCCACAAGGCTGTTGTCCGGTGCGAGCCGCCGGAAGCGTGATCGCGAAGGCAGGCCGTTTTCGAGCTCCGGGCCGCAGACGCCGCCGTTCTTGCCGACGAGCATCGCCCCATGGCTGGCCCAGCGCGCGCTTTCGACGCCGTCCCGGCCGAAACGGCCGGTCGTGAAGGCACCGTAACCCTGGGATCCGAGCAGGAACTGGCCAGGGCCAGCTATCGCCTTTCGGCCTGTGGGAGCGGGAGCGGTGACCGAGATGGTCGCGCCACTGTCCAGGTCGAGGAAGAACGTCCTTCCGATGCCACCCCGTGTGTCGGTGAAACTGGCTGCGATCCGGTCGGCCGATACGAGCAGTGGCTCCCAGTGATCAATGCCGATCTCCTTCGGGACCCAAGGTCTACGCGGCCGGATCTCCCATCCGGCCCGGTCTCCCATCTCCACCACACCCGGGAACGAGAGCGCACCGAGCGCAATCGGCGTGGACCAGAGGCACTCCCCCTCTCTCGTGTACCGGGCCACGCGAGGCTCCGGTACAGAGATGGGTCGGCTTCCTTCCCTACGGACCATGCCGGAGCCGCTGACCCAGGAAATGACGAACCCGTCGTCGAGGAGGACGAATGCGCCGATCTCCTCATCGGCGCGGCACTCCAGGCGGGCGGTGGGCCCAGTGGAACCGTCCGGCAGAACACCTTCCAGGAGCTGACTGTCGCAGTCTGGATAGGCGAGCCACAGCGCGCCGTCCGTGGCCAGACGGGATTGCGGCTTGCCTGTCCCGGGGTAGGTCCGCTGCCACTCCACCTTGCCTGAAAGATCAACCCTCGTGATGACGGTCGCCAACGGATTCGGGCCGTAGCCGGTCACAGTCAGTGGCCCGGAGGGGTCGGATGTGGCCACAGCCCGAATCTGGCCCGGCATGGTGAAACGCGATGAGAGGGGCATGCGTCCGCATCTTGCCGCATGTCTCCGTCCGCAGCGGTTGGGCCCTCTGCAGCGCTCGTCTGGAACGCTCAGAGGCCAACTGCCGTGCTCAGTCACATGTCCTGTGACTGAGCACGGTACCTGGCGTGGATGGACAACTCCGATGCACAGAATTGGTCCACAGGTGACGCTGCAGGGAGCGCAGTAGAAAAGCGTCGGGCGCTTGCGCGTCGAAGACCGTCTGGATCCTTGCTGGCACGCGCTGCGGCAACTCCTTTCGGGGGCTCAGCTGCTGAGGTCAACCACTCCCCACGCGGTGAACGGCTCGGCCTGGACGTAGATCCTGCTTCCTCGGCTGACGGCGCGGCGGCGGCCGGGCAGGTGGCCGTCGGGCAGGGTGAGCAGGCCGACGTCCGTTGGCTCGACGGATGCTTCGGTGAGCTCTCCGTGGGTGAGCCGGTCCACCTCTTCGCCGTAGCCGCCGTAGAAGGCGACCCGCTCGCCGTGGATGGCCACTGCCTTGGCGCCTCGTACCTGATTCGGCCACACCCTCACGGGCCGGTCGGGGCGTATCTCGACGAGCGGGAAGTCGGTGTACGCGCAAGCCCAGGCAGTGGTGCCCGACACGTTCAGGGCGTAGCAGTCGAAGAGGCCAGGGATGCTTGCGCCGTCGGACGTCCAGTAGATGTGGCCTGTGGGGCTCCAGCGGCGGATTCCGGCCGGGTTTTCGTCGAAGTGCCCAACCCAGATGTGGCCGGCCTCGTCCACGAGCAGGTGCTCGATGGCGTCCCCGACGGAGAAGGAGGAGGCCTCGCGACCGAGCGCGTCGAAGACCTGGACCTGGTCCGCGTCCTCGTACCGGCGGGCGCGGGATGCTGCGACGACGAACCCGCCGTCAGGCAGGCGGTCCAGGTGCGGCCAGCGGGCACGCACGGCGCTCAGCTCGGTGAGTTCGACGTCGCCGCCCGGATGGACGGAGACGACCAGCGCGTCGAAGGGCAGGGCATCGCCGCCGGGCTGCGGAGCGCGGTCGGTAAGCAGCCAGTGGGCGGTGCCGAAGACGTCGACGATGCTGGTCAGGACGTGGTGGGCGTGGTGCGCTCGGGGAGGTGGGCGTAGGGAACGAGGGCAGTCTTCTGCACGGGTGGGCTCTCCTGGGTGGGCGGTCACGGCGTTCGGGCGCTGCGGTGAGCGGCGGCGGTGCGCGAGCGGTGGAGAGCGAAGCGGGGCCCCTAGGCGGTGTCTTCAATTGATCTTGGGTGGTGGATCATGGTCGAGTGATACGTCGTCATGAACTGACCGACATGGAGTGGGAGTTCGTCCGGCCGTTGCTGCCCGAGTCACTGCGCGGGCGGAAGCGTCTTGATGACCGCACTGTGCTCAACGGGATCGTGTGGAAGTTCCGGACCGGGACCGCGTGGCGGGATGTGCCCGAGCGGTACGGGTCGTGGCACACGCTGCACACCCGCTTCCGCCGGTGGGCTCTGGACGGCACGTTCGAGCGGATGCTGCGGGCCGCCCAGACCCGTGCGGACGCGGCCGGTGACATCGACTGGCTGGTGTCGGTCGACTCCACCGTCGTCCGGGCCCACCAGCACGCGGCGGGAGCCCGAAAAGGGGGCTCCGCAGTCCCGGTCTCGGACGCTCTCGAGGCGGGCTGACCAGCAAAATCCACCTGGCCTGCGATGCCTACGGCCGCCCGCTCGCCTTCACTGTCACGAGCGGGAACACCAACGACTGCACGCAGTTCACCGCCGTGAAGGAGGCGATCCGGGTACCCCGCCCGGAACCGGGACGGCCGCGGGTCCGGCCCGCCCACGTCCTGGGCGACAAGGGCTACAGCTCCCGGGCCATCCGGACGTGGCTGCGACGCCGGGGCACCGCCCACACCATCCCCGAGCGGGCCGACCAGATTCGCAACCGGCTCCGCCGCGGCAGCCGCGGCGGGCGGCCGCCGGCCTTCGACAGACAGCTCTACAAGCGGCGCAACGTGGTGGAACGGTGCTTCAACCGCTTGAAGCAGTGGCGCGGCATCGCGACCCGTTACGACAAGACCGCCGAGTCCTACCAAGCAGCCATCACACTCGCCTCGCTCCTGATGTGGGCGTGACAATTGAAGACACCGCCTAGAAGGCATGGCCCTTTCTGGTGGTCATGAGGTGATCATCGTCGATGTGTGGCCCCCGTGCCAAACCCTTTCGGTCCAGCGCTCACGCCGTCTGTGACCCCACCCGCTCAGCCTCGACGAGGGCCAACCCGCCCACCGACTCGACGCGGCTGATCGGTGGGTGGCCGCCGAGTGCGGTGTGACAGCGGTGGTGGTTGTAGCCGTGGAGGAAGTCTGCCAGTGCCGCTGTCCGCTCGGTGTTCGAGGTGCAGGGCCGTAGGTAGGCCCATTCGTCGAGCAGGGTGCGGTTGAAGCGTTCGACCTTGCCGTTGGTCTGCGGCCGGTAGGGCCGGATCTTCTTGTGGGTGATGCCGGACGCGGCAAGGGCTTGGGTGAAGAGCTTCGACTTGTAGCAGGAGCCGTTGTCGGTCAGAACCCGCTCGACGATGACGCTCTGTCCGGTGAAGAACGCGTTCGCCCTCTGCCAGAAGGCGATCGCGGTGTGCTGACGCTCGTCGGGCAGGACCTCGCTGTAGGCCAGACGGGAGTAGTCGTCGACGGCGGAGTGGATGAAGGAGTAGCCGATCAGCGGCTTGCAGCTCTTGCGCTCGTCCGTGGTGGCGAGTTTGTTGTCCATCACCTGTCGGCGGTCCATGATCTTGTGGCCGCCGCCGTCGGGGATATTGCCGAGCTTTTTGATGTCGACGTGGACGAGTTCGCCCGGCCGGGCGCGTTCGTAGCGGCGGACGATTGCCCCGGTGGGCCGGTCCAGCCAGGCGAGGCGATTGAGGCCGTGGCGGACCAGGACCCGGTGCACGGTCGAGGCGGGAAGGCCCAGGATCGGGCCGATCCTGGCCAGGCCGAGCTTGCGGCTGGTCCGCAGGTGGCAGACAGGTGCTTCGGTGGCTGAGGACGTGCGGTGCGGGGTGGTTCGGGGCCGACTGGAACGGTCGGCGAGGCCCGCGTCGCCTTCGGTCCGCCAGCGGCGGACCCATTTGTGGGCGGTGGGACGGGATATCCCCATCTCGGCCGCGACATGCGCGACCGGCCGGCCCGCGAGAACGCGTTCGACCAGGGTGAGGTCGGTGGTGGTGATGTCCAGGCACCGCCAGGCTGGCCCGGGGGCGGTGCCGGTGTCCTGGGCGGCCGCGACGGCGACTGCGCTGGGTGAGCAGTCGACGCCTGTCGTGCGGTATCCGAGTTCGTAATGGAGGTGGCGGGCCAGAGCGCCAGCGCCGCTGCCGATGTCCAGGGCGGGGCGGGCGCGTCCGGGTCCGATGTACTCGTTCATCAGCCGCTGCTCGGCTTCGCACAACTGCCGGTAGCGGCGGCCCTCGGCCCAGCGCGGCTCCCAGTAGGCGGCGCTCGCCGCCAGTCACTACGCACGCACGCCTGGCCCAAGCGGATGTGACCCGACTCCCGCTTCTACCTGAGCGTCACACCCACGTCGAATTCCCTCAGAACGCCCACCACGGACGCCGATAGCGAGGCACCCATCCTTTCCTGCGCACCGGAAAAGTGTTCCCAGACCAACTCGAACGGAGCGCTAGCATTTCGGGACGAAGCAAGGCAGTCAGCAAGCCCGTCAAGAGTGGATCCAAAATATCCACCGGGGCCATTAACCGATTCACCAAGTGCGCAGTAGAAGCTGCTTTCACTTAGAATCTTCTTGCCATCGATTATGCAGATCTCCCCGACGCCGTACCTCTTAGCCTCATGGCCTGTTTCGAACCAGGAGTTCTGAACCACGTGGAGCCAACTATCGTGAGATTCGACGGGATACCTGGCCCACTCCCCATTCTCAAGAGGACTTCCAGAGGCCCATCGACGCCAAATCGCTCCCGCCGTGGCGTGTGGGCAGGTATGGCCATAGAAGGTCGCGACAAATCCGCCCTGCCCGGGGCTCCCCGTACCTTCGAACCAAGAGCGCAGCCCTACCCGCCCGATGTAATACGACCCGATGGCCTTGCCGAGCGAGTTGACTACGCGCAACTCCACGTCGGACAGGTCCTTGCCGAGGCGGACCGCGTGTCGCGCTGACCCGTAGATCAGGATTTCCGCAGGTTGCCCGTGATCCGACTCTACAAAGAACCCGCTAATTTCGCGCGCCGCAATAATGACAGTTCCGACCTCTTCTTCGACTAGGTGATAGAGCGGAATAATCGAACCGCTTTCACTCATCTCGCACCTTCCCGCTATCGACCAGGCGAATCCTAGCGGAGAGTCCGGGGAGGCCTGACGGCGACCTCTTCGGACTCTCCATTGCATTTACTTATGCCTACTGCCACCCAGAGTCAGGGAAGTGGGGCGCACTGAAGGGCTTGATCGTCTTATAGTGGTCATTCGTCCACCCCATCACTATCCGGCCATCAGGCAGGGTCTTCGCTAGAACCCGAGCACTGTCACCCTTAGATCCGGGAACTCGATACTCCAGAGCACCCGCCCAGCGCTTCTCGTGAGTCGCCCTGCCTTGGAATATCTTCTGCGCTCCCGTGGCGGGATCCGTCTGTGGAACGCCCCTCCCAGCCCTGATGTCGTCATAGGTATTTACGAAGTGCCTCGACATCCCCTGCGGAAGCGGATCAGACAGTTTTCCGCCAGGACAGCCATTGCTGTTGTGAACCAGGACCGGCGTAGCCCCCGCCAGCACATAGTACGTGTGGAGGCCGTCGACCGTGAGGTTGTACATGTCGCGGTCACCGGGACGGACTATGACGGCGGCGACGTAGACATGTTCATTTGTGGATGTGTTGAGGGCATGGCCGGGTTCGAGTTTGTCGGCGGATACCCAGGCGTGGAATGTGTCATCCCAGAAGGGATGCATAGCAGTGGTGTGGAGGGTGACGGTTGTTCCGTTGTCATGCCGTACACGGAGGTCGATGAGGTCGTAGTCGTGGTTGATCAGGGTAGCGGTGACCTTGCGCGGGCTTTTGTGCTTTCCATTGCCGGGGTCAGCGGCCTCGACCTTGTCACCGGTCTTGATTTTTCCGATGGATTTGGTCTTGCCGTCAGCCATGAGGACCGCGGTGGACGGGGTAAAGCTGCACCCCATCCTCGCCAATGTCCTCGCTCTTATCCCTTCAGCCTCGGCCATGGCACCGCCTCGGCCTCGCGTCGCCAAAAGCAGGGCCACGTCGAATGCTATTTTTCCGGAACCTGCGGCGGTTCTTCCGTTTGAGAAATCGCCGTAGATCTCGGCTGCACGGGAGACCGTGCCATCAGCCATTGATGCGCCCGGGTTGGCGATGCCGAGGAGAATATCGATCACTCCTCCACAATCGCCATGGAGGACGCATTGCTTTTCTGTGACGTATTCCTGGTAGCCGCCTTGAAAATATGAGATTACAGTCCTGGTCGCCTCGTCTTTGACCGTGCCGAGCATGTCACCGAACCAGCCGATTACTCCTCCGCTACTCCCGGTCTGCGCCGTTCCGCAGTTGCTGTTGCAGGGATGTGCTGGGTGCGGTTTGGAGTAGTCGACGGCTTCATTGGGTGCGCCGTTGCCCTTGGTTCCGTCGGGTCGGGTGGGGCAGGCCTCGCTCATGCCTCCCCGGCCGTCGCAGGCGAGTCCCATGCCGGTGGGGTCGGACTGTGTGACGGGGTTTTGGGCTCCGTAGGTGTAGCCGTTGAGGGTTTGGTGGTGGTCGAGTTCAAGGAGAGGGTCAGCGCTGGTGAACTGGCCGATCTTGGGGTCGTACTCGCGTGCCCCGATGTGGGTGAGGCCGGTGGTGTCGTCGGCTGGCTTGCCCAGGAAAGCTTTGTCGTCCGGCCAGGACGTCGGCTTGGTGCCCCGAGGGGCGCCGAACGGGGTGCTGTAGCGCTTGGTGACCGCGTACGTACTGGCGTCCATGGCGATGCTGGACGTGCCGTGCTGGTCGGCGGCGAGGAAGCTGAGTTTCGTGCCGGAGACGCCGGCAGTGGCGGTGCGGACCGCGATGGTCTGGCCGTTGGCTGTGTAGTAGCGGGTGCCGGAGGCGGTTTTCGTGGTGCCCTTCGTCGTCAGGCGGAGTTCTGTGCCAGCGCCCATGTAGAGGATCGTGTCGCCGTCGCCCTTGGCCCGGCGGATCAGCAACTCGCCGTTCGCGTCGTAGAGGTAGCTCGTCTCCTTCGTGCTCTCGGTGAGCTTGGACAGGTCGCCCTCGGTATTCCACAGCAGCGTCTGCTGCGCGGTGGGGCCGGGGCGGGAGGTGGTATTGCCGCTTGCGTCATAGCGGTAGGTGCCGGCGCGGTCGCCGGTCGTCTTGTCCAGCGTGTGCGGCTTGGTGTCAGTGGTGTCGTCGTAGGTGTACGACGTGGTCTTGTCGCCCGCCGTGGTGTGCTGGGTCTCCGTCTTGCGCTGGCCGGCGTCGCTGTACGTGTACGACGCCCAGTACGGGGCAGCCCCGTCGAGGTTCGACACCGTGCGGCCGGAAGCCGCGCAGTCCGCGGTCTTCGGGGTCCAGGCCTCGATCATGCGGCGATTGCCGTCGTAGGCGAAGCACTGGTAGTCGGCCTTCGCTGTGCCGCCCTGTGTGGTGGCGTCGAAGATCGAGGTGACGTTGCCCGCGTCGTCCTGGGTGAACTTCAGCTCCTGCGGCATGTAGCCGTGCACGTCGTCGGTGACGAAAGAGCGGGTCAGGCGGCGCGTACCCTCCTCATATTCCCAGTTGAGAAATATCTTCTTCGCCGTGCTGCCCGAGTCCTTGCTCAGGGAGAGCTGCATCAGGTCGCCCTGGGGGAGAAGAGAGCGCCCTGTAGGTAGCCCGTGGTGCCGGTTGAGGTGAGCTGCTGGCCCAGGGCGCCGGACTTGTAGGAAACCCCTTCGGAGGGCAGGCCGCCGGCGGCTGGCGCGGAGTACTGGCTGATCGAGCCGTCCAGGTTGTAGCCCGTGCTGTAGGTCAGGGTCTTCGGCACGTAGCCGCCCGAGACGAGAGGCTCGGTGTCGGGCAGCTGCAGCTCGCTGGTGGTCGCGTGGTACATCGCGTCGAAGGCGGTGGCCTTCTGGGTGTAGGCCCTGCCGGTGACTCCGCCGTCGTAGCGGGTGGCGGTGTCCTGCTGGCCCTTGGCCACTGAGTCGAAGCCCCATGCGGCGAGTTTGTTGGCGTCGGTCTTGTCGACCTGCCACATGCTTGTCTTGCGCCCCAGGACGTCGTATTCGTACAGCAGTTTCTTCGAGGCGTCGTCGTTGGGAGTGGCGCTGATGACCTGGTCGAGGTCGTTGTACTCGGTGCTGCTCTTGCCCTTGTCGGGGTCGGTTGAGGTGACCTGCCGGCCGAAGAGGTCGTAGGTGTAGGACCACGCGGTGTGGTCTGGGCCGGTGACCTTCTTCTGCTGACCGGCGGGCGTGTATGTGTAGTCGGTCGTCGTGGAGTCTGTACCGGTCGGCGTCGGGCCGGCGTATTCGCGGCGCTGGGTCGTCTCTCCGAGTGCGTTGGTGACAACCGCGGTTGCCTGGCCGCCGTTCGGGGCCGTGGTGGTGACAGTGTCGCCGGTGTAGGTGGTGTCGGTCGTCCAGCGGGCAACACCGTGGACCTTCGTTACTGCTTTGGTGGCGCGGCCTGCCCCGTCGTACGTCGTGTCCGTCTGTATCGGTGCACGGCCTCCGGCGATCTGTACCGCCGTCGAGCTGGGCTGTGAGGTGTCGTCCCAGATGTCTGCCTGCTGGCTGACCGCGAGGCCTCGTGGGTCGTACGAAGTCAGGGTGATGAGCCGGCCGCCCTGCGGGGTTGGTGCCTGAGTCTGCCGGGAGCGCAGCAGGGAGTCATAGAACTCGAACGTGGTGTTGTAGCCGGATCCGTCGTTCCTGAGGGTTCCGGTGGAGACCCAGGACATCTCGGCGCTGGTGACGTGATAGTCGTAGACGTAGTTCGGGGTCTTGCCCAGGAGCTTGGGACGGTTGGGCAGCCAGGTCTTCGTCACCCGGCCGAGGCTGTCGTATTCGCTTTCGGTCACCTTGTTGTTGGGGTCGGTGACTTTTAGCGCCGCGCCGGTGGCGAAGTCCAGTGCGGTCGTGGTCTTGTACGTCTTGGCGTCGGTGACGGACGTCGACGTCAGGGGGCCGGTGGTCTGCGGCGTGTACGTGGTCGAGGAGACGGCCACGCCGTTGGCGTTCTCGACGGTCCGCGGTCGCCCGAGAGTGTCGTACGTGGTTTTGGCCACCTTCTGCCAGGCCGGGGCGTTGTCGCTGCCGTAGCCCTTGGCCCGTCCAGTCCAGTTGGCCTCGCCCTTGGTCGGGATCTGCGAGGCCGACCACGTGGTGGCCGCGGTGTCGTCGTAGACGGTGGCGGTGTCGGAGATGACGTCGCCGGAGGTCTTGTAATCGGCCGGCAGGTCGAGTGAACCGTCAGCCGTGCCGCAGGTCGAAGCGACCGTGCGGGTACGGGATACGAGGGAGTTGATGCCCTTGCTGTCGTTGCGGGCGTACCAGGTGCGGGTGCATTTCTCGTCGCCCGTGGCGGAGTCGTCGCCTTCATCCTCGACGGTTTCGGCCATGCCGTAGTCGTCGTAGGTCGTCTTCACCGTGTGCACGCGGTCGTAGGGTGCGATCTTGCTGGTGATGTTGGCGCGGGTGTGGGTGGCGGCGGTGCGTATGTAGTAGGCCTCGGTGTCGGCGTACGACTTGTGCTGGGTCGCCGTCCGCTTCGACCACGGATCGTTGATCGTTCCGCCGACCTCAGTGGCACCGTCGTACGTCACCGTCTCGCGGGTGAAGCCCGCGTACTGTTCGGAGTCCGTGATGTCGGCGGCCTTGAGGCCGGAGACTGTGACGGTCTTGCGCTTGTCGGGGTCTGGGGTCTTGCCGTCGGAGCCGAGTACGCGGTCGCCGTTCATACCACGTAGGTAGACGGAGACTTGCTTGCTCTGGGTGCCGGTGGAGATGCCGGTCAGGTGGGTGACCTGCTGGTAGCCGCGCCAGATGGACCAGGTGCGCTCCTTGGCGGGAGTCATCGGGTCCTCGTCGTAGTGCCAGGCACTACCGCCGCTGTACTGGTAGCTGTGCTCGACCGCTTCCGAGCCGCCCTTGGGATCGGTGCTGGACACCGAGCTGACGGGGTACTTCTGGAACCAGTCGCGGATCGGGGTCTTCTCGCCGTTCGGTGACCAGTACACCGGGTAGCAGCGCTTGGTGTTGTCGTCCACCGCGGGTTTGGTGCCAGTTGCGGTGCAGTCGGCGTCTTTGTAGGTGGCGATCGTCTGCGCGCCGGACTCGGAGGTGACGCTCTTCAGACGGGGCTTGTTCAGCGGCAGGATGTCGTCCGCGGTGCCGTCGACCCGGTTGGGGAGCATGACGTGGTCGAACTTGACCGGGTCCAGGGACAGGTCAGTGCCTCGCTTACCGGTGTGCTTGATCTCGTCCAACCACAGCGACTGATCGGTCGAGTCACCCGTGTCACCGGGGTCGAGGTAGAGCTGCTTGAGCGACCAGGCGTCGACCGGCTCGAAGCCGGGCGTGGTGGCCGACGCGTTCCAGGCATACGTGGTGATCGACGTCAGCCGTTTGCGAGTGAAGAACGATGGTCCGACGTTCCCGGTGCACTTGTCGCCGTCCTTGCAGATGGCGTCGAACGGTACGTCCGGCCAGTTGTCCCGCGTGTCCTCCGTCAGCGAGTCACAACCGGTGCCCGAGGCCAGACAACGCTCGTCGTAGCTGAGGACCACCTTGTCGGATGCGGCCGGAGTTCCTGAGAACAGGGAGTCGGCACGCTGGCCGTAGCGGATCTCCTTCAGGTAGCCGCCACGGACGTAGTCGGATCCGGTGTTGTCATCTCCGAGTTTGTCGTAGTTGTTGTGCTCGGCGGTATACCAGTAGGATATGGCGTTGCCGTGGGTGTCCTCGACGTAGTCGAGGTTCCATCGCCATGCTTGGGTCTTGTCCCGGCTGGAGAAGGAGCTGCCCTCGGAGTAGCCGGGCTCGCCCTCGTCGTCGCCGAAGACGGGGGCCGTCCAGACCGAGTTGGTGCGATCGCTGGCGCTGGTGCCGTCGAGCTTGTTGAGGCCGAAGACGTATTTCGTGCCGTCACCTGTGACGACTTTCCAGTACTCACCGTTGTCATCGCCGTTCTCGGCGCCCGTGGATCGGGTGACGGTGGAGGCGTCGTCCTCCTTTAGCCGCCACACCCCCGTGGTGTCGTCCTTGACCAGTTCGCTGGCCTTGCCGTTCAGCACCAGTGAGGCGTTGTCGTACTTCCAGCACAGGTCCGACTTGTCGTCCTGGCCGTCGTCGTCGCAGGAGCCGTACTTGCGCTCGATGTAGGAGGATGTGAGGTCGAAGCCGGTGCCGACCTGGCTGCCCTGGTTGTTGGAGTTCGCCGTCTGACCGTCGACGTTGCCAGAGTCGTACGAGATGGACAGGTCCGGCGTGGGTCCGGCTGCCGCCAGCGGTGCGCGCAGCGGGTAGGACCAGGTGAACGACCCCGACGAGCCGCCTGCCTCCCATGTCGATGAGGAGGACAGCGGCGTCGCCTTGTAGCTGCCGGCGCCGGAGGTCGTGCCTGCCGCCAGGGCCAGCATCATGGGCCGGCCCCCAGAGGCGAGGCTCACGGGCGCCGAAATGCTGTTCGTCTCACGGTTGTTGATGAAGTCCAGTGCGATGCGCTTTCGGCATTTCGCGGTGGCTGGGTTCTTCACGGCGCAGTCGGGTAGACGGGTGAGCTGAAGCCGTCCCGCCCAGTCACCGCCGTAGGCGGCGGCGAAGGCCGAGTAGTCGATGCCGAGCCGGGCCCTGCCCCCGGCCTCGGAGCCGGTGAGCTTGAGAACCACTCCCCTGACACCGAGCTTGGCGGCCGCATTCTGGTCCAGGACCTCCACGGCGACGGATGCGGCCGAAGTGCCCTTTCCGGGTGCCGCGACGGTGACGGGCAAGGATCCCGGTGCGGCATGGTGGCTTCCCTTGCGGGGCACGTTCAGCAGGACCTTGCCTGCCTTCGGCCAAGCCACCTCATGCTGCTGGTCGTGGTGTGCCCGCGCCGCCGCGGCCCGGTCGGCTGCTGCCGCCTTCCTCACCACGGCGGCGGCCTTCTTGTTCACCTTGGCGGTGAACGGACTGACCTTGGTGGCGTGCGGGGCCTTGAGGTGCGGTTGTCCCAGCGGATCGGTGTCGGCTGCGAACGCCACGGGAGTGAGCAGACCTGTCAGTAGTGCCAGGCCCGTTGCGCCGGCGATACGCCGGGACCAGCGTATTCTGGTCCCAGGCCCGCGACCTGCCGGAGGTCGCGGTATGGCAAACGGATTCATGATGGGTTCTTCCTACGAGGCGCCCGCGGGTTGTCCTGATCGGGCGCGTGCCGTTGAGAACGGGAGTGCAGAAGCGGTGCGGCGGGGGCGTGGGGAGATGACTGGGCGGCCCGCTCGGTGAGCGGGCCGCCCGTCGGAACGTGCCCTACACGCCGTCGAGAGTGCCCAAGACCTGGGAACGCACCTGGTCGTAGGCCATGGCTCCGGTCCAGACCCTCAGCTCCTGCAGGCCGCCGGGCAGGTAGTGGCCCGTGGTACCGGAAGCGGTGCCTCGTCCAAGACTCAGTTCGCCGCTGCCCTGCTGCGGCGCGGTGAAGGTGTCGGTGTCGGCGAGCTGCTCCAATTCACTTACGAACAGGTGGCACTTGCCGTACCGGGTCTCGGTCTTGGCATTGTCGGACGGGTCCGTCCATTCCCAGTCTTCCTGCGCGTTGAAGACGCCGGTGAGCTGAACCCAGGAGTCGGTCTGGGCGAAGTCGCCGGCAGGTACTTCCGCGGTCTGGGTCACTTTGCCTGTGGAGTCCACCGCGGTGCGGGTGAACTTCCACTGGTAGGCGTCGTCAGCGAGTTTGACTGCCCACAGCGCCCACGAGGAGTCGGTACCCAGGCGCTGCGCTGCCACCTGGGCTTGGTAGCCGACCGGTTTACCGGCCAGCGCCTTGGAGTCCAGGCGGACACTGGCGGAGACGGTGAAAGATCCGGTTTCATCGACCACGGGGCCGGAGGCGGCGGCGTACTGGGCGTCGCCGTCCAGGAACAGGGCGTTGTCGTCTTCGTTCACGGTGGTTCCGCTGGGCGACAGCTTCATGGACGGCAGCGGATAGGCGGTGTTCTCGGCGATCTCATTGCCCTTGGCGGAGGTGGCGTCCCACTGCGCCACCAGCTCGTTCGCCGCAACGCCGTCCTCGCGCAACATGGCCTCCTCCGCAACCTGCTCAGGTTGCAGCGCCGACTGCCAGACGGTGACCTCGTCGATCAGGCCGAAGTGGTAGTCGCCCCACGCACCGCCTGATTTGGAGCGGCCGATCTGCAGGCCGCCGGTGGCCGCCCATGGCGTATAGCTCGGGGCTGCCTTTGACAGCAGGACCGGCTCGCCCTGAGGACGTCCATTGATGAAGAGCTGGATGGTGTCGTTGCCCGGGTCGGTGTCTTCTTCCGTCTTGAACACGCCGGCTACGTGGGTCCACACGTTCAGCGCAGGATTGTCACGGTCCGCGAGTGAGCGGATGTAGACGGGGCTCGTCAGATCTTTGTCCGTCCGGTTGAACACCCACTTCTTGTAGGACGCCGAGTAGTACAGGGCGAAGGAACTTCCGTTGGTTCCGGGTTCGGACAGCACAACCCGGTTGGCGGACGCGTTCGACAGCTGTACCCAGGCCGAGACGGTGAAGGACTCCTGCGTGGTAATCGCCGGTGTCGAGGTTGCCGCATAGCCGGTTTGCTGGGCGGGATCGGTGGTGTCGTCGTTCAGCCGCAGCGAGTAGTCCGACTCGCCGCGCCGGGCCCGGGTCGACCAGCCGGTTCCCGCGGCACCCACCAGTTGGGCATCGTGACGGGTGCCTTCGGTGGCGGTGTCCTTGGCCGTCATGATGCCCGTGCCCGGTGCGCCGTCATTTAGGTGCCAGCGGCCCACGGCCCCCTCTGCGGGTGACACTTTGAAGACGAAATCCTTGGGCGTTCCCTTGCGGTCATGGACGTCGATGGCCCACACCGAGAGCACCTGTGTGCCCGACAGCGGTGGCGTCACATCGTTTACCTTGACGCCGTCCTTCGTGGTCCCGGAGGCTGTCTTGGTCGATGTGGACAGCAGTTTGTACTTGTAGGCGGTGATGTCGGTGTGCCCGGAGGAGTCGATGTCCGCGGTGTTGGGCTGGAATGTGAAGGAGCCGGCCTTGCCGGGGCCGCCCTGACCTTCACATGCGTTCGCGGTGCACTCGGTGTACGGTGAGCCGGGCGTGATCCGCGGTGCCTTCGGAGCCGAAGAGTCGATCTTGAAGTAGCACCAGGGGCTGTAGGAGGACCACAGATCGCCAGGCTTGTCGTGGTAGGACCAGTGCGATTGGGTTCGGGCTCTGTAGCGGTACAAGCCTCCGTCAGCGCGATCGCTAGTCTGCCTCTTTTCCAGCACGCCATCGGGGTCCCACCCGCCGTCGGGTGAATATCCGGACCACACTTGGTGCCAGGCCGCGTCATCACCGCGCTCAACGATGAACTCAGCCTGCAGAGCGCCTTCCTTCTCTCCCTCATGAGACTCAACCAGTGTCTCCACACGGGCCTGGACCGTCGGGGCCTTGAGCGTGACGATCAAAGGGCTGGAGGAGGACTTGCTGCAGGAGCCCTTCGCCAGATCATCCGTAATGACACCCACATCGGCGGGGACACCCGGCTTGTACGCGAAATCCACCTGTAGCTCGGCGTTGTCGTCGAACCGCTTCCAGGCTCGCGGGTCGCTCTCGTCCTTGGCGCGCAGCATCAGGGTCAGTCGGCTGATCTTGCCGTCCGCGAAGGAACGGACGGTGCTCTTCAAGTTCTCGTCCGACTCGGTCGGGCTGTCGTTGAACTCGATCCACTTGTCTGGCTGGTCCGGGCTGCACAGGTCTCCGCGTCCCGCCGAAACGTTCTGATCACCCATTAGGTCCAGCTGTTTGGGGCCGGGCCATATGGTGCCCTCGGAGATGTTGTCGGTGCGCACCAGGTCCACCCCGTGAGGGTCGCAATTGAACGACCACGTCTCACGGGCACGGAAGGTGGCATCCAGCACGTACTTGCCAGCGAGCTTGTTGGGCGCGAACTCGAAGTACATGCGGTCGACATAGCCGCCACCGCAGTAGTATCCGTCCGCGGTGCCGCACTTGCCGACGCCCTTGTCACCGTCGAACATCCAGAACTTGTCGCCGTCGGAGGACAGCTTGGTGCGTTCTGAGACGCCCAGTCCGAACGAGGGGTCGATGTAGACCGGGTAGACGGTGTCCGTGCCGCGCAGCAGGTCAAGATCGGGGTGCACGGCAACCGCGCCGTCATCCACCTTGACTGGCAACACCGCCGTGGTGTCGCCCTCCCCTGGCTGCGATGGATCGTCGGGCGCCTGGCCCTCGGCTGGCGCCGTCGCGTCGGTGCGCATCAACTGCGCCTGGGGGCCTGCTTCGGTGTCACCGGCGGAGTCCCACATCTGGCCCGCCGGTCCGCGGAAGACAGCGTTGCCGTCCTGGTCGATGGCCCGCAGACCCCCGCCTGCGCCCGGGGCCACCGACAGGCCGTCCCCGGACGCGGCCAGCTTGACCTGTTCCAGTGCGGGATTTTGCGCCGCCTCGGGCGTCTTGACGACCAGGACTTCGCGGTAGCTCTCGGCCGTGGCCGTCAGTTGCAGGTCCACTCCGTCAAAGACGTTCGCATAGGTCGCTGTTGCACCGTCCAGAGTCGGCTCCGGCAGGGCACCGGTCCAGCCCAGGGTGATCGACCGTCCATCCTTGCCCAGGCGGATCATGTCCGCTCCCGAACCGCCGCCGGAGAACGACAGGTCCACGATGGCCCCCTTAGGGGCGATCCGGCCATCTGTTCGGCGTTCCAGGACTGGATCGACTGCTCCCCAGCCACCGTTGGATTCCCTCACCCGCTGGGGAGTGGTGGACTGCGTCAGCGTGAACGAGCCGTCCGGGTTCGCGTTGGTCGTGGAGTACTCGGTGCGGTCCGCCGTCACCTCCACCGGCTCGCCCGACGCCTGGGCCTGAGCCGAAGCACTGGTCTCATCCACTGCTGCGGGATCGCTTGCAGCAGTCGTCGGTGTCGCGCCGGCCGCCGCGGTCGGCAATCCAGGAAGCACAGACAGCGCGAGCGCGGCCGCGACTCCGCCCCACAGACAGCGACCTCTTCGTTCCCTTCGCGCCGGCGTGACGCCAGACCCCTCAGGCTTCACCGAATCCCCCCGTATATGAATCTTGTAAAGGCCCCGCAAAGTTAAAAGGCAGTTACACACTGCAGTCAATTGACTATGAGGTAGGTCACACGCGAAGAGTCGATGGCGCCCTGACCTGCACATATAAATCCAGCCAATAAACCCTGACCGCAAAAAGCGGAGCTTTCACAGAAACACGATGCAGTCCGGACCAGCAGGACGAAGAGCCATGCAGCACCCAGACAGGACGCAAGGCAGCGCTGCTCCCGGCCCTCTCGCCCAACCGGTGCGTCTGGCGCGGCTTGTGCACCACCACCTTGATCCCGATAGGTAGCTGGTGCCGGCTCCACGACCCCACCGCGACCTGCTTCTGGGTCACCACGACGACATCGGACGCTTCCATTGAGTGGCAGCGCCACTGCGCCACACTCCCGCGGGCCACCGCCGTACCGCCGGTTGCAGATGCTCGTCCCAGCAGAACTGACATCCCTGGACGGTGCGGTCTTCTCAGCCGGTGGGGCGCGCCCAGGGAACTCTGGAAGTCACCTCGTACGGCCCGAGGTGGAGACGCCCAGACAACGTCGGCGGCTGCACCGCCCCACCTCGGGTGCACGATCCCGTCGCGGAGATCTCAGACGCGGTCTCGAGCCGGCTCCAAAACGGCGGAGTGCCGAAGACAAGCTTTGCGAGGTGCCGCGGAGTAGCGATACCTCCGCTGTGGTGGAGTGTTCGTCAGAGCCGGCTGAAGGTCCCAGCCATCGCCCTGTGACGCCTACGAAGTCGCAACAGCCCGGCGCCGGAACGAGCTTGACTCGGCCAACACAGCCAACGTCCTGCTAACGGAGTCAGCGGCCGTGGCACGCTCAAGGTCCTGGCAACACTGCTCTCGCAGATCTGATTGAGCTACGACCTCAAGCTCTACGACGGCGGCGGACTGAGCCGTGAGATCGCCGTCTGGACGGTCACGCCGGGGCGTCTGGCCGCCATCACTCTTGGCCCGAAATGGTCGTTGAGGCCAGCGCGGACGCCAGCCGGGACAACGCTGCACGCCTTCAACACCTTGCACGATCACCAGCACCGACTCGGTCTCTCCGCCGCCACAGCCATGTGGGAGGAGGGGAGGCCTCTGGCCGACAGGGGTGTCGGCCAGAGGCCTTCGCTGGGCTGCAGTCATTCGTGTTCGGGAGGATCGTCAGCCCGTGCAGGAAGAGAGACGGTCCTCATCGACGAACTGGTCATGCCTGGGATGCCCGGCGGCCGCAGAACAGCGGATGTCGAGCTCGCGGCGTTACGCGGCCGCGAGGACCGCCTTCGGGTTCGGGCCGTACTTATTCGCGCCCTCATTGCTCTTCGCGCAGCAGAAGGTCGTCAGCGCGACCATCCCAATCGTTGGGGCGAGCCCGATGAGGATCAGCCAGCCGGAAAGGCCGGAGTCGTGCAGGCGGCGGACCGTGACAGCCCAGGTCGGCAGTGCGAAGACGAGAAGGGCGATGACGAGGCCGACGACGAAGATCGGCATGTGGGTCGCAAAGCCGAGGCCGCCCAGCACGCCGTAGACGATGTACACGACCAGCATGAACATCCAGTATTCCTTGCGGCGTGCCCGCCCCTTGAAAACGGCGTACTTTTTGAACGCCGCGATGAACCAGCGCATGTGCCCCCAGGGATCGATGTCAGCCTTCCGAAACGGACCAGGCCAGGCGCAGACATTAAGGGGTTGGCGGGAGCGCGTCATTCACCTTTGGGGTGAGCGCTTGGACAGGGCTTGCCATACCGCTATCTGGGACAGACCCGACCATGATCACCAAGAAGCTCTGGTGGCTCGGGAGTCTGAGGCCGATCCGTTGCTGAAACGACAGCACAGTGCAGCCAACCCGCCACCGTTTCGATACCGGAACGATCTTTAACCGAGGCCATCTGCGGTGGCCGTAGGGACTCGTAGGGCGGTCAGCGGCCACAGCGTCAGGTCGAGCTCCGGCATGTGGCAGGCGGCAGGTCCCGGTCGTTTGCAGACGTGCCCACTGTCCCTTTAGACCGTGTCCTACGTGGTGAGGCGGACGAGCCGTTTGTAGCAGCACAGGGCGGCTGCCAGTCCGAGAAAGGCCAGGTAGTTGCGGGGATCGCGTTCGTAGCGTGGGCTGAGCCGACGGTAGCCGGAGAGCCAGGACATGGTGCGCTCGATGACCCAGCGGCGGCGCCCTAATCGCTCACTGGACTCAACGCCTTTGCGGGCAATGCGCACTCCGATGCGCTTCCACCGGAGCCATCTGCGCAGGTCAGAACGGTCATAGGCCTTGTCCGCGTGGAGGCGCTGGGGCTTGAAGTGGCGGCCGCGGTGGGGGTCGTGTCTCGTTTGGTGACCCTCAACCATGGGCTTCAGCCCTTCGCTGTCGTGGGTGTTGCCGGCAGAGACGCCGACGAGGAGGGGCAGTCCGTTCGCGTCCGACAGGACGTGCATCTTGGAACCCGGCTTGCCCCGGACCTGTGTGTTCGCCCCCTTTTTAGCCCGGACGTGGGCGGTGTCGAGGACGACGCGGGTGACGTCGATGAGGTCGGCGTCGTCGAGCCGGTGCAGCACGGCCTCGTGCAGGCGGCCCCAGACGCCGGCTCTCGACCAGATGAGGAACCGGCGGTGGGCGGTCGACTTCGATATGCCGAAGCAGGGCGGCAGGGCCCGCCAGGCGCAGCCGCTGACCAGTACGTAGATGATGGCGGCGAACAGCGTCTCATCAGGGGTGCCCTGCGTTCCGCCACCCTGCGGCCGCACCTTCGACGGCGGAATCAACGGCTTCGCGATCTCCCACAGTCCGTCCGGAACAATCCAACTCCATGTACCCCGCCCCATACCGAGGTCAACGACGCCTCACCACGTAGGACACGGTCTTACAGCCCATCTCAATTGGCGATCAAAGGCTGGGAGAGGTGCTGGCCGGGCTGGTGCAGCAACGGTTGAATGCCGCCGTGGAGAACATCTGGACACCGGCCCACCAGGCGGTGGAGGACGAGGACGCAGAGGCTCTGGCGCAACTGCTGGCCAAGGGCGTCGACCCCGATGAGGTATGCGGCAGCATGACGCTCCTGACGCACGCCATCGACGCGGAAGGCGATGCCGCCTTGCAGAGCGGCTGTCCGCTGACCGTGCACACCACCGCAGTACTCCTGGCCTTCGGCGCTGACCCACAGCTCCCAGGGTCCGACGGGCGAACGCCCATGAACCTCGCCGTTCACTACGGCCATGACCTGGCAGTCAAACTGTTGGAGCGGCACATCAGCGGGCCAGGCGGCGCAGGGAGATGAGGGTGCTGGCGATGCTCGTGAAGGCGAGGAATAGTCACTGGCAGGTGTGCTGTGGCGACGGTTGAATGTCTTGGTGAGCGACTACTAGACACCCGCGCATCAAGCGGTCGAGCAGGTCACGTCCTCCACCGTCCGTGATCCGGCACCAGGACCCAAGCCGGGCCGCACGGGAAATTGTTTTTGCCGCCGCTGTCCCCTCTCGTCGATCCTGTGTGCTCAGTATCGAAGGGAAGGGTAAGGCGCATGGGGCTGGTCCTGCACGCGGCTGATGGAGATGTGAGCGGTCCAGATGTCTCCTGGTCCTACGGCGGCTTTGCCGCCTTCCGGCAGCGCCTGGCCCAGGCCGAAGGGTTCGACCTGTACGAGATGTGGGGCTTCGGCGGCGAACGTCCGTGGAGCGAGGTGGTCACCGTGCTGGAGCCACTGATCGATCACCCCGACGACGGTGGTGACGACCTCTCGCCCGCCGACTGCGCGGCGATGCTGCCTCGCCTGGAGGCTATTACCCATCAGTGGGCACAGGATGGCGAGGACACGCTCCTCCGCGAGCACATCGAACAGGCCCGCGATCTGGCGGCAATCCTGCGAGTCTGCATCGAGAAGAACGTATCGCTGCGCTTCCACTGAAGCACGGCGACCGCTGAACCCCGCTCGCGGGACAGCCAGTGATCCCACAGCTCATCCGACGCGATCTACGGCGATGTCCCCACACCGGATCGAACGCTCAACTACCGCTCCGGACACGGCAACCAGGCCTCTACCTGAAGGACAAATACTTCGGCCGGCACGTCTGTGTCGGCCGCGGAGGCGGCTCCATCAGCGACCTGCGCTCGTACCAGCTCAACGACACCACCCACAGCCTGCGCAACAACGAAACCCCCTGGGGCGCCTGATTAGCGCAGCGCCCGAAGCGGGACGGGTTGACCTTTCGGTGACAGATCCATTGCGATGAAGCGTCCAAGGCTACCTCGGCCCCATCGGAGAAGCCGGCAACCGATCCGCTTCTGCGGGCGTCGGGCCGCAGGGGCCCTGCTGCGCACCGTCCCGGTTCCGGTCGCACCCTTGGAACTGTTACTGCACGGCCCCCGTCACCCGTCAAAGCCTCAGACAGTCGCGTCGGCTGGATGCACACCGTACGCTCGTGACCTCCCCGCTTCCGCGGGGCCGTGCGCAGCGTCAGGCACCGTGCACGACAGGGCTCGACCGACTGCAACAACTCCCCCAGGCTCCCATCACTCTGCGGGCACCAAGGATCAGCGAGTGGAGAGGCGGTACTCATCCGCGCCGAATCCGGGCAGATGCAGCGCGGGAGGCTTGGCGTCGGTGCGCATTCAGGCCAGCGCCCAGCCGGTGACCGTGTCGTTGTGGCGGTCGACCTGGCGGCGGGTGCGCTCGCGGTTCGGGGAGGGGTAGTGAACCGTGATCCGCAGTCCGGTTGCCGAAGCGGCTCACGACGTGATGGGAAAGGGGCGCGGTAGGCGCCGGAGAAGGCGCTGTTCCGTGATCACCGGGTCAGGTACTGCGGTGGGTTTCCCGCAGCGCCAACTGCCAGACCCCGACTGAGATTCAGGCCCCGGTGGAACCTCTTCAGGAGGGTCCTGATCGATGCGCAAAAATACTTTGATTGAGCGTGCAACCACACAAGTTCTCCACGAGTCATACATGTGCTGTACACGCTCTACCCTCAAGAGGAAACCCATGACTCAGCAGTACCCGCAGCAGCCGCCCCAGCCCGGCTGGAACGGCCAGCAGCAGCCCGGCCAGCCGCCGGCCGGATGGGCCGGGCCTGGCGCGCCACAGCAGATGTGGGGTCCTCCGCAGCCCCCGAAGAAGTCCAGCGCCGGGAAGATCATCGGGTTCGGATGCCTCGGCGTCGTAGCCCTGTTCGTCGTGCTCGGCATCATCGGCGCGGCCGTGAGCGGCGGCAGCGACTCCACCGACAACAGCAGCAAGGACAAGGCCATCTCCGCGGCCGGCAGCAAGCCGAAGGCCGACCAGTCCGAGAAGGCGCCCGCCAAGGAGAAGAAGCCGGCCGAGGGAAGCAAGTCGCAGGCCGAGCAGTTCCAGGCGTGCGTGGCCAAGTCCGGCACGCCCACGGAGAAGGCCGCGGTCAAGCACGTCACGAAGGTGACCGGCACCGACAAGCGCAATGACATCCTCGACGCCGCCGAGGTGTGGACCGACTACACCGGCGGTCTCATGAGCAGCAACGCGGGAGACGCGAAGCTGATCGCGTCCGCGTTCACGTCCTGCTACGAGTCAAAGAACGGACTTGTGAGCATCTACGGCAAGGACGGCGACCTGATCGCCAACGCCAACTACTGACGACTGCTGTCTATATCGGCCCCGCCGACCCGTGACGGCGGGGCCTGCCTGTTCCGCATCCCAAGAGGAGACCATGACCGACCAGCTTCCACCGCAGCCGACCACCCCGCCTCCTCCCACCGAGCCCCCGGCCGAACCCCTCGTCGTATCGACGACTGAACTGGCCAAGAGACGGCTCAGCCCGCTTAAGGCTGGTGTCCTCGGCCTCACGGTCGGCGCTGCCGTCGTCGGCGGCGCTTGGGTCATCACCGCCAACGCAGGCCCAAGCAAGCCCGCAACGTTCACGCTGAAGGGCACCTTCGCCCTCACAGACTCGGTGTACACGGACTCCGGCGACGACAGTTGCCGAGGCAGTGCCGACGGCGGCTATGACGACATCGCAGAGGGCACCAGCGTCACCGTGTACGGCGCCAAGGGCGACGTCATCGCCACCAGCAGCCTGGGCCAGTCCAACTCGGATGAAATGGGCACGACCTGCACCTTCAAAATCACTGTGCCCGACGTGCCCAGGGGAGAGAAGTTCTACAAGGTGGAAGTCTCCCACCGCGGAACCGTGCAACTGAGTGCCAAGGAGGCTGAGAACGGGGAACTCGCCGCCAGCCTCGGATAGTCGTACAGCACAGGGAGTCGGGCCCGGTGGTCGTCAAGCGTCTAACGGGCCGTCGTGACAGTGATCGGGACGTTGGGGCAGCGGCTCAGTTCTCCGGTGAGCGCGGCCTCTTCGGTGGCGTCGATGCTCAGGTTCCATCGCGTTTTGTCCGCGATCCAGTCGGTGGCGTACTGGCAGCGATAGCCAGCGGCCGGCGGCAGCCAGGTACTGGGGTCCTGATCAGCCTTGGACCGGTTGGAGGCGGCAGACACCGCGATCAGCGCCCGATCGTCACCGAGGTCGTTGGCGTACGCCTCCCGCTCGGCCGCCGACCACACTGAAGCGCCTGAGTCCCACGCCTCGGCGAGCGGGCCCAGGTGATCGATGTCCAGGCCCCGGGCCCCGTCGATGTAGCGGTCGTCGTAAGGCGAGTACCACTCACCACCAGTGAGCACGCACTTAGAACCCTGCTCGGGAGCGACGATGGCCTCGGCTTTGAGGACCTCGGCTCGGGTGTTGCAGCCGTCTTTGTCGGCGTCGATCCAGTGCTTGAACTTCGTGCGGTCGTAGCCGGTGCGGTCCTCGTTGCTGACCTCGAGCCGGGCCAGAACCTCTTGCACGGGAGCGGTGATCACTTCACCGGGGTCGTGGTTTGTAGCGTTCGCGTGTGCCGGGGCGGCAGTGAACAGGGCGGCGAAGGCGGCGACGGTTGCGGCGGTGCGGGCAAAACGCACGGAGGGCGTCCCTTCGAAGATCACGGGCAGTGCGTAATCTTCGTAGCGGCTTGTGCCAACGATTCGCCCGGGGACCTGCCGTGGCTCTACCCGAACGGGTGGTAAGTGCGATGGTTGGCGCGTTCCTGCTCTTTACGTGCGCTGTAGACAGTCTTCTGAGCAGGACATCGCGCTCGGGTGGAGGGCTGCACACAGCACGTACTGATGGGAGTTCTCCTCCCAGCACGTTACGCACCGCCTCAGTGAACCCTGATGTTGCTCAAGCCGCTGCGAGCCCTCCTGTAATTCCATCGAGGAAGAAGCGCAGCGGTCCACCGAGGCGAGGGAACGCGGGACCAAACAGGTGCGGCAGACAGGCAGACGGGAGATCCTCGACAAGTACGATTCGCCGTAGCTGCCCTGGGCACGGGCGGTCTGGTCGCAACAGGCGTGACGGCCCAGCGCGGAACGTCCACTTCTCACGAACACGTCCTCGCCCCATCGCCGACCTGGCCCGTAGGGGGTGTGTCGGGAGTGCTCTAGGTTGGCTGATGTGAGTGCGCGGGGGCGGAGTTACCGATATGTCGGACCGGTCGAGCTGCAGGCTGCGGTCCGGCCTGGCAGCGGCGGGTGCCGGATCGGCTCGGCAGCTGAATTCGATGACTGGATCGCTGGGCGATCGGCGGCGGAGCTGGCCGAACCGTTCACCTTCGTGGTCGGCGCGGACGGTGCGCTTCGGCTGGCGCCGCGACGGAGCGAGCACGTGGCCTGTGCTGGCGGAGCCATGGTCTTGAGTGCTGGCGAGATCGGTTTCGTGCGCGAGGCGGACCGGTGGGCCGTGAGCGAGGTCAGCAACCAGTCCACCGGGTATTGCCCCGACATCAGCTCCTGGTCGGAAGTCTCTCGTGCTCTGGACGACGTAGGGCTCGCACGGCCCTCCTGCTTCACCCACGAGGTGGTGTTCCGCCGGTGTCCTGGCTGCCAGGAGCACAACATTGTGCGCGAGGACGACTTCGTCTGCGTCTTCTGCGGCAGCGATCTGCCGGAGGCGTGGAATGTTGATCCCACCGCGTGACGGCCGAGGGTCACAGCCACCAGTTGATGGCCGCGACGCGGACGGTCGCCTCGTAGCGGACCGCGAGCTTGTCGTATTGCGTGGCGACGGCGCGGTTCCTCGTGAGGCGGTTGATCCAGCACTCCACCACATGACGCTCGCGGTAGTCGACCGGGGCGAAGCGCGCTGGCCGGCCGCAGGATCCGAGCTTCCTGCGGTTGTGCGCCTGGTCAGTCTTGTCGGGAATGGTGCGGCGGATTCTGCGGCGGCGCAGGTAGGCACGGTTCTTGCGCGAGGCGTACGCCTTGTCCGCGCGGACCCGGTTGGGGCGGACGCGTGGCCGACCCTGCCCGATGCGAGGCACGCGGACCTTCTCCGGCACGGGCTAGAACTGCGGCGAGTCGCCGCGCTGCCCGGCCGTGACCATGTAGACATGGGCTTCTGACCTGCTCGACAGCCAGGTGCAGCTTGGTCGTGAACCCGCCGCGCGAGCGTCCCAGTCCGTGATCTCCGGGCTCGGTGAGCACACCGCCCGGTGGCTCCTTCTGCAGGTCGCCCTGCTTGCGGACGCCGGTCGCATGCTGATGGGCGCGGCACACCGTGGAGTCGACGCTCAGGTCCCCCGTGATCGCGCCGCTTGGGGCAGTCAGGGCCTGGAGCCGGGTGAGGATGCGGTGCCAGGTGCCGTCCCGCTGCACCGGCGGAACTGGTCGTAGACCCGGCCCCACGGCCCGTACCTATCCACGGGCGATGTCAGGGACGAGCACGCCTTCGCCTCGCTCATCCGAATGAACGCCAGCAGGAACTGGAATGGCGAACCGTTCCACCAGGACAGGCGGAGGTCATGAGAATCCTTCGTCTACGACGGCCCTATGCAGGTGTGACCGCTCTGCTCGCCGCGGCTGTCCCGACCGTCCTGGCCGCCTCACTGATCGGCCCCGTGCCCGCCCACGCCACGACCCCCGCGGGCGCACTCTCCGCAGCCCGGGACCAGATCGCCTGCCCGCGCGGCTTCGTGTGCATCTACCCCGACATCCACTTCAACGGACAGCCCTACGTCAAGCGCGCCATCGACGGATCCGTGCGGCACCTGCCCGACTACATCCGCGGCAAAGGCAGCTCCATCCTCAACAACAGCAGCCGCACCGCGCGCATCTACCAGAAGGACAACTACTTCGGCCGGCACGTCTGCGTCGGCCGCGAGGGCGGCACCATCAGCGACCTGCGCTCCTACCAGCTCAACGACACCACCCACAGCCTCCGCAACAACGACACCCCTGCGGCGCCTAACGAGCGCAGCGCCCGCAAGCAGGATGGATTGACATTCCGGTGACCATCCCTCGCGATGACGCGTGCAGGCCGGGCGCGCGGTTATCTGCGGCCTAGCGGGCCGCTCATCCGCGCGTCAGGCCACCCTCCCGGCTTCGGGAGCATCGAGGGCTACCTAGGCTTCAGCGGAGGAGCCGGTAACCGCCCCACTTCTGCGGGCGTCGGGCCGCTGGGGCCTGGCTGCGCACCGTCCCGGTCCTGGTCGTACCCATGGGACTGTTCCAGCCCTGCCCCGCCTCACCCATCCGAGCCCCCGACAGGGCGTCGGGTTGACGCAGACCGCCCGGCCGTAGCGCACCAGAGCCGAGAACTCGACCGAGGGAGAATCCATGACGCACCCGACAGAGCATGACGAGAGTTGGACGGTCTACGGCCGGCGGCAGTTGGAGTACGGCTACTCGCCTCCCGTGCCGGATCGCATCGACTGGGGGTTTTGGGCGGGGGTTGGACCCGGGGCCGAGGTCCTGGGTGACGTGCGCGGTAGGCGTGTGCTCGACGTCGGGTCGGGGCCCGGCCACCACGCGGTTCACCTCGCTCGTGCACACGGTGCCCTGGTGGACGGTGTCGACGTTTCACCCACGCAGCATCAGCGGGCGGTGAACGACCATGGCGCAGAACCTGGTGTTCGGTTCTTCTGCGCCGACGTCGCCGAGCATCTGCGGGGCGCCGAGCCGTACGAGGCCGCGTACGGTCTCCGCACGTTCGGCTGCATCAATCCGGTGTACCTGCTGGCCGCTCTACGGGACGGCCTTGCGCCTGGTGCGCCGCTGGTCTTCTCGGCGCTGCACACGGATATCGACGGGCTGGGCCCCTCGGCTGAGGTGGTGGTGCGGCAGGAGCTGATCCGGCTGCGGGACGAGGAGCCGATTCCGACCACGATGTGGGTGCTCGCTCCCGAGCTGTGGGAGGAACTGCTGCAGGATCACGGCTTCAGGGTGGAGGCGATTGAGCTGCTCACCGGGCCGGACCCCGGCAACCCGGTGATTGTGCAGCTGGTTCAGGCGCGGCTACACGGGGTCTGATACGGGCCGACCTAGCCGTGGCGGACAGCTCCGGGCTCACCGGCCGGCAGCATCGGGTCATCGGAGTCATCAGGGAGTCGGTGCAACGGCGCGGGCACCGCCGTCGATGCGCGAGGGGCCAGGCGGTCGGCCTCTTCCAGCACGTCCTCGGTGGCGCATCCTGGGCGCCGTCCACGTTTGAGCGCGTCGACCCGGTGTCCGCAGCTGCCGTCCCGCGCATATTCAACCAATGAGAGGCGGAGCAAGACGAGACAGACCCGGGCCACCGTCAGGCGCTGCAGGCAGCGTCATCGTTATAGGTGTCGCAGATGGAGAACTGTCCAGAGAACGGGCGCCCTAGGCGGTGCTTGCCGGTTGCACTGACCAGCTTTGATGTGACGGTGATGAGCGACCACTCAGTTTCGATCTTGATGCTGAGTTTGGCGTTGGAGCCGTCCGGCCACTTGAGCGTGAGACGTTCCCAGGAACGATCGGGGAAGGGAGCTCCGTAGGCCTGCCTAACAGTATGCGCTTTCAGCATCCGCGAGGTGATCTTCATATCGGCGGGGACTGTCGCTGTCACAACAGTGCAGATGTTCGCATCGCGGCTGCAGACGACTGGTCGGTTGACGCTGTCCACATCGATGTCTTCCTGACACTTGACTTGCGGGTCCCCGAAGCAAGCAGTGTCTTTCATTTCATCGAAGCCTGCTGGCTTCTTGATGAGCGGCGGCCCGCTCGGTGACGACAGCGGCTTAAGAGACCGCGGACTGGGCGGGAGCGGGCGCAGGTGTGGCCCCGCAACCTACGAGGACACGCAGGCCGCGAGCGCGCCTGCAAGGTATCTGATCACAGCGCATATATATGCCGCCCACATCTAGGTGATCAAATCGACATCGATGGCGGCGCGAACGGTCCTCCCCCACCCCGCCCCAGTCGGCCCCCACCCAGGCCGGGGCTACTTGTACCGCCAGGTCCGGAGGCAACCACCACTCATGCGCTCCCGCGCCATCACCACTGCCGCGCTGCTCTCCTCGGCCCCTTCCGCCTCTCATTCGGCGACGTCCACACCTACCCCGCCCCTCATGGAGGGACAGCCTGTAACCCACCACCGTGAGGAGCCAAGTCGGCCCCAAGCGGCCCCCACCGGCCGCCCAGAAGTCACCCACGCTGCCAAGGACCAGCCAACCTGACCAGCTCACCCACCCGAACAAGCGGCCCGGTAGACGGCAATGAGGACGGTGAGGCGCGGGTTGAACCCCTCTGCCTCCTGCAGGGCCAGATCGGGCATCGGGTCGTCGACGGCATAGCCGAGGGCGGGGCACCCGGTGACGTGCCCGCGCAAGGCGTCCAGGTGATCGAGGAGAGCAGCGCGGCGCGCCTGCTCGGGGTTCAGCGAGCGCAGCCATGCGAGGCGTTCCGCCGTGGTCTCGGGGCGCGGGGGCAGATCGCGACGGATACCGTCGGCCCGCTGGGTGAGGATGTTCCACACGGGCATGCGCAGCGCCGCGACCAGTTTGTCGGGTGCGGCCTCCACGGTGGGCGTCATGTTCCCCACAGTCGCAGCGGCGACTGACAGTGCGGTGCACCCCGGGCACCAGGTCAGTCGTCCGTGGTGCGCCGATGGTGCAGTCGGCTCAGCCGTGCGTTCCTGAGCATCGGCGGCCGGAGCGTCACGGGTGAGGACATCGACGAGGTGTATGGCAGCTCCTCGAGGAGCTGCCGTACACCTGAACGGACACCGGGGCCAGCCCCCGGTGAGACAAGCCCCTCCGAGCGCTCGAGGTGCCGCAGGCAGGCGCGGGCCCTCGCCTGCTGCTCCGGCCGGGCTGCAGCGGGCAGCGCGGGCTACAGGGCGGCGGCCGTGAAGCGGGGCGTTGAGGTGGACGCTAGGCGGTCTTGCAGTACGCGCCGATGGCGGTGTTGATCTGCTTGGCCTCGGCCGGGCTCACGGTGTGCGTGCCGTTGCTGAACCGGGCCTGTGCGACGTCGTCGACCTTCGGCGATTTGCCGTTGATGGCGGAGCACTGGTTACGGGTGTTGTTGATGGCCTTGTCGGGGTCGGCGACCAGGGCGGGGTTCACCTTGCGCAGTGCGGCCAGCAGGTCGGTTCGGGCCTGCCCGGTGGGCGCGGCCGGGATGCCGGCGACGGCGAGCGGATTGGACGCCTTCGATGCGGTGGGCGAGGCCTTGGTCGCGGTGGCCGAGGGGGTCGGCGTCTTGGCGGGCTTGGTGCTGCTGTCGTCGCTGCTGCCGCACGCGGTGAGCGTGGCGGCGAGGGCGAGGGAGGCGAGCGTGGTCATGGTGGCGCGGTTCATCTGGTCCCCACGGTGGTGCTGATAGTTCGCGTGATGCGACTCGCGAAAGGGCCAGATGGTTGCACGGTACATACGTATGCCGTCGAGGGTGTGCCTGGGGTCTTCCGTCAGGGCACCGCACCGGCGGAGCTCGCATGTACGCGGTCTGGCAGCGGGTGGGCCTCCGGTGCAGGGGAAGCCCACCCGTGGAACGCAGGCCCTTATGGGCCGGTGCCAGCTACTGCCGCCGGTAGGGGATCAGTGCCGGTGTCCGCGGTGGTGGCGGCCCCAGGAGACGTCGTCGATGAAACGGCCGCGGTCGTTGCGCAGGGTAGCGGTGTCGTAGTCGTTGTTCCACACGTACGCCCGCCGGTCCTGGAACACGTCGGTGCGGGTGTCGCGTCCGACGCCGGTGTGCACGCGGACCGTGGACCGGCCGTCCAGGCGGAGGTAGCGGAAGGTGTAGGTGTGGCCGTCCGCGTCCCGGAGGGTCCAGCCGTTCAGGTTCACCGCCCGGCGGGTGGAGTTGGTGACGTCCACCCACTCCTGGTTCAGCGACCAGTTCGAGCGGTCATCCCGGCCCGGGGAGTCATACCGCACCTGGGAGATGTACACCGCCGCGTGCGCGGGGCCCGGGTAGTGGTGGTCGGCAGCCGTAGCGGGCAGCGTCACCGCGCCCACGGCGGCGGCCGCCACGGCGGCGACGGCGGTCAGGCGACGGACGGAGGAAGCAGCGGACACAGGGTCCCCCTTCGTGCGCACACCCCAGTGTCCGGCCACGACGCTTGAAGCCGCCGGCCCGCGGGGTGTGTTGTGCTGATGTGCGGCCGGCCGGCCGCACACCCACACCCTGCATCCCCGATCTTCACAATGCGGGGAACATGCGCATGCGATGACGAATCCACCGAATCCCTGTGACACTCGCATGTAACGACCATCTACGCCCGGAACGCACCACCTTGACGAGCCCTCAGACACAGATGCCGCGAAATTACGGGCCTGAGGCAACCATCCGACGCAGGCCGCAGCCCGCCACCGTGATCGCGTTCACCCGAAAGTGAGTAACAGACACAGGCAGGCATTGCCGACTCGAGGGCTGACGGGCCCGCCCCGGCCCTTCGGTGCCCTGGAAGGATCGGAAGGGTTACGGCGGAGAGGGCAGGATTCGAACCTGCGTGGACCCCTAAAGGGGCCCGACCGTGAGGCGAACTCGCTGGTCGCCGATCAACCACTCCGGGCACCTCTCCCCTGCTCCCGGTCGCCGATGCTGACCGGCCGCCGTTCACGAGACCCACTGTGGCAGCATCCGCTGACCCCGCCCTGACACGATGCTGTCCTCCCCTGAGCACATCACCAGCCGTCCATTCCGGGAGCACACGTCATGAGCGATCCGGCCGAGTACGGGCGCGGGCTCGTACCCGTGCAGTACCACCAGTTCCAGATCAACGACGAGGACGGCCCTGGCGGCCCCGCACCCACAACGGACTGCTCGAGGTCCAGGACGGCATCGCCACCGTCCACACCGGCATCCACACCGCAGACGTCGACGTCACCGTCACCGTCACCCTGCACACCGATCCCGAAGGCGCCGAATGGGACGACATCGTCGAGGTGTCCCTGCACTCGGTGTCCGGGGAGCTGATGGTGCGCGGCCTGATGGACGACCTGGACGAGGAGCTGCCGGTCCTCTCCTTCGACGGACCCGGCGACTATCGGCTTCGCATCCATGCCCGCGGCCGCGACACCGCCATCGACCTCGCCCCCGACGAGGTCACCGAGTACTACCTCATCCAGGTGTGGCCGGCACCCCGCACGACGCCAGGGTGCTGCGCCAGACGGACAGCTACGGCGCCACCGTACGAACAGGCTGACCACCAGCCGAGGCAACGCGCACCGGACGCCAGGTGATCTGGCGCTCGAAGACGGACACGGCATCCGCCGCGTCTATCCGCTCCCTCAAGGGCAGAGTCTGCAGCAGCGCCCGCCCTTGAAACGCCCCGGCGTGCCCGTGAACGTGCTCAGCGAAGCACAGACGAAGGCACTCAGCCGGGTGCTCGTCTGCGCGATCCGACAGGTGGACGCGTGCAACGATCGTGCGATGAAGAGTCCTGATCCCTCGTTCTCTCGGCGCTTGCTGATGGAGGCGTTGACCGTGCTGGCAGCCGATCCCCAGACCCAGATCACTTGGCTGGCCCGGCACAGCGTGGTGACGGATGAGATCGCCCTGGACTTCGATCACGCCTTTGGCATGGCCGAGGTCCTGGCGGAGGAGGGCTATCTCGATCGCGGGGTCCTGCCCGACTTGCGGGAAATCGACGCCGTCCTCAGCGAGATGAGCGGTCCCGAGAACGCTGATCGGTGGACGAAAGACGCGTTGCACGTCGATGAAGGGTGGACTCGCGCCCGGCGACTGGCCCGGCGGGCTCTCGTTGCCGAACTGGGCAAATGGCAGCAGCCGTTGCCGGAGATCACCGTTGCCCGGTGACGGTTTCGCTGTTCGCACACCGGTCCAGCGGTCCGGGTATCACCAGATCGGGCAACGGACTTCGCAGCAACGGCTTCCCTCACCTGACGAACTGAGCACGTGCGGGCGCGCCTTCTGGCCACTACTCGCAGGTAGCGGTGCGAGAGGGCTGCTTGCGGAGGATGATCGCGATCGTGTTCGGCGAAGACATGCCCAGCTGTGTGCGGTGGGAAATCCTGATGCACGAGCCATTCAGCGACGTGTGGATCTGCAAAGACCTCGGCCGCGCCACCACCGACGCGGATCCCGCTGAGCTGGGCCGGACTCTTCTCGCCGCATACCTCGCGGGCCGCGACAGCCAGGGCGAAATGCTCCGCGTCGACGTCCGCGCCGACAACGGCAGCCAGAGCGTCATCACCCGCGGCCCACCTCACCCGCCCCGACTGGACAGCGAACCCGGCCATCTGCCAGGCCCTGCCCGCCTACCTCCGCGGCACCCTCGCCTGACCCCGCCAGCACCTACGTCAGTGACAGTGGAAACGGCGTTCTCGCCCTGGCATTGAAGCGCACATTTCGCGTACCGATTCCGCACGAACGCCAACCACCCGACAGGCTTCCGGAGGCCAAGGCCCACTGCACGGGGCCGGGTCCAGCGGACCAGTTCCTCGGCTGACGGTGCGCTCGCACCAGTCGCAGACCACTGCCGCCTGGGCTCCCGCGGCCTCAAGGACACCGGCTGCCTTCTGGGCGGCTTCGAGCCAGTCGGGTTCTGTGACCGCCACGGGCGCACTGTCCGGCCTGAGCTTGCTGTTCCACAAGCTCAGGCCGGTGACCGTTCGGATCGCATGGATCGCCTCCGTCTTCCGGTCTCCTGACTCCGTCAGCAGGACTCGAAGACCTGGTTCTTCCACACGCCCTCCCAGCAGCCTCAGGATCGACCGAGTTCCCTCGCCGGTAGGTTCGCGCCCGCGCCGAGGCGCAAGCCGGCGATGTGATGAGGTGACGTGACGCGGCCAGAGCTGTTCGTTTTCGCGTCACGTCACCTCACGGCGCATCTTGCTACGAATCCCGCCGCCGCGTGGTGGTAACCACCGTGGGGACAGGCAGCGCGACGATCTCCGCTCGCACCGTGAGGGTGGTGACCGTGCGGAAGAGCAACTCTCGCTCTCTCGTAGTGGCTAGCATCCGGCAGCAACAACCAGGCAAGGAGTGTGGTCGTGGCCGACGAGCCCGCGAAGACGCCCATCCAGAACAAGTACGCCCAGAGTTACGCCGATGACCTCGCGGCCAACCGCGAGGAGCAGAGCGAGGTCACCGCGCAGATCTCCGGTCTGCAGGAGCGCTTGGAGCAACTCAAGGCGGAGGAAGCCTGGTTGGCCCAGGCGCAGGGCAGTTTGCCGGGGGCTGCGGTGTCGGGCGTGCCCGAGGCGCGACCGGCCACCGGGGCGGCCGAGGCTCCGCAGGGGGCCGCGGCCGAGCAGGCCGACACCTCCGCACCGGCCGGGGAGGCCGCCGATGCGGCCCAGGTTCCGCAGCAGCGGCGGGACCAGCTGGTGAAGGAGGCACAACCCGAGCGACCTGCCAGGAAGAGGGTCGCAGTCAAGAAGACGGCCCCGGCGAAGAAGACCACGGGCCGGAAGACCGCCGAGAAGGCCGCCACCAGGATCACGGCGAAGAAGGCGTCGGCCGAGCCGGTGGAGAAGGCCGCCGCGAAGAAAACGTCGGCCGAACCGGCGAAGAAGACCGCCGCGAAGAAGGTGTCGGCCGGGAAGGTCCCGGCCCAGCAGGCCGCCGCCACTAATAGGGCGTCGGCGGGAAGGGCCGCGGCCGAGAAGAAGTCGGGGCCGCCGCTGTGGCAGCTCATCCTGGACATCCTGCGCAAGACCCCAGGACAGCCGTACGTGGCCCGCGAGGTCCACGACCAGCTCACGCAGGACCACCCCAGTCGAAAAACATCCGCCCAGACGGTGCGCAACAACCTGCAGACCCTCGTCCAGAAGGGCCTCGCCGAGAAGTCCCGCCAGCAGGGGAACGTGATGTACACCGCCTACGCAGACACCGCAGCGAATGCGGTATCCGCTGCGGACGGCACCGCAGACGGCAAGGCCGATCAGGCTCCCGAGAAGGTTCCGGCGGAGGTCTGACCCGCGCTACGGCCCGCCCGGGCACCCGCGACAGCCTGCGGGCCGAGCGCTTCAGGTGCCCGGGCAGCATCACGGCGCGCGGCGATGGCCCCGGCCCCGGGCCGGCGGCCACGTTGCTCTGCCCGTCCGGCGGGTGGTCACTGGCTGTCGGAGGCGTGCGGGTGGCGGCGCCGGCGGGATCCGGCCATACCGCGCCGCCTCCGGCGGCCACCAGGACGCCGCCCGCGCCGATCAGCCAGGGGGTGCCGGATGAGCCGGTGTGGGCGAGCTGCGCGGTGGGCGTGACCGGCCGGTGCGGCGCGGGCGTGGCCGGGGGTGGTGTGGTGGCCGTCGGGCGGGTGGGGGTCTTGGTGTCGGCGAGGATGACGGCGGTCCAGGCGGCGGGGGCGGCGGTGAAGCGCTGGGGTGTGGCGTCGGCCCGGTAGCCGTCCGGTGCGGTGGTCTCGCTGGCCCAGTACGGGGTGCCGTTCCTGGCGTTCACATCGAGTTTGATCCTGGCGGTGCCGTCCTTGCCGGTGGTCAGTCGGGCGATCTCCTTGCCCCGGGTGTGCGTGCCGGACGTGTCGGGGGTGTCGGCGTTGATGGTGATGACCGCTCCGGGCAGTGGCTTGCCCGTCGCCTTGTCGGTCTTCTTCACCAGCAGCTCCCCGGGGCATGAAGGGGTCGATGACGGTGAGGGAGTTGGCGGCCGCCTGCGTGCCCTCGGTGATGGTGATGTCCTGGTCCGGTACGCGCTCGTGCACGCGGCTGCCGGTGTCCGTCTCGCGGAGCCGGTAGACGCCCGGCTCGATGCCGACGAAGACCAGGGTGCCGTCGGCGCGGTGACGCCTTCGGCGACGACGCGGCCGCTGCCGTGGTCGATGAGCTGGAAGGCGGCGCGGGCCAGGCGGTCACCGCCCGGGTCCTGCTCGTGGATGGTCGCCTCCGGGGCGGCGGTGACCTTGATGGCGGCGCCCGCGCTCCCGGTGGTGGTGTCGCCGGCCAGCAGCATCCGCTGTGCCCCGCTGTCGCGGGAGGGTGAGGATCTTCAGACCGGAGCCGGGCAGGTCCTCGGCGGTGGCGCGGACGATGGCCGCGCCCTTGGTGGCGGCGGTGAACTCCCAGTCGGCGGTGCCATCCGGACCGGTGGTGACCCTGCTCACCATGCTCCCCTGTCTCGGTGAGGGCGGCCGTCACTCCGGGAACGTGGGCGCCGGAGAGCTGGGCGGTGACCGTGACGGTGACCGTCACCTTCGTCCCGGCCAGCGTCTGGGACGCCTTCGGGGTGACGGTCAGCCGGTAGGGGCCCGCGTACGTGCGGGCCTCGGCCAGGTAGCGGTGCGCCGTCGTTCGGGCGGACGCGTCCACCTGCGGGTAGGCCAGACGCTGCCTGCCCGGACGCGGCGGGCGGCTACGCCGGCCCGGAGTGACCGAGTCGCAGTTCGCCAGGCTGGTGGCGTTGGTTCGGCGTCGGGGCGATGACATGCAGCGCGGCCGGCCGTGGCGGCTACCTCTGGCGGACCGGGTGTTGCTGGTGGCGACGTACTGGCGCGCGAACCTCACGTTGCGGCAGGTGGCCCTATTGGTCGGGGTCTCGAAGTCGGCGGCCGACGGCATCCTCGACCACCTTGCACCTCTGCTGGCCATCTCGCCGGCCCGCCGGCCGCGCAGGGACACCGTCTACATCGTGGACGGCACCCTGGCACCTACCCGCGACCGAAGCATTGCCGCCTCGAGCAAGAACTACCGCTACTCGACCAACTTGCAGGTCGTCATCGACGCCAACAGCCGACTGGTCGTGGCGATCGGCTTGCCGTTGCCCGGCAGCCGCAACGACTGCCGGGCTTTCACCGAATCCGGCGTCGATCGCGCCTGCCGCGGCGCACCTACCATCGCCGACGGCGGCTACCAGGGAACCGGCCTTCTCATCCCGCACCGCGAACGACGAGGTCAGACGCACCTCAGCCCTCACCAGGAAGCGGAGAATGCCATTCACCGCCGAGCGCGGGCACGCGTGGAACACGCCCTGTCGCGGCTGAAGAACTGGAAAATCCTGCGGGACGGCCGGCTCAAGGGCAACGGCGTTCACCAAGCCACGCTCGGCATCGCCCGGCTCCTCAACCTGGCCCTCACCGGATAACCCACATCCCATACGGGACAACCTCTAGAGTCCGCACGGTGTTCAGGTGCAGGCCCGTCTCGCAGGGGATGCGCGCGTCGGAGCCCCTACGGGCGCGTTCAGCACGATCGCGGCCCGCCGCTGGGCCTGGGCCCCGGTTTTGTGACCGTAGGCCGCCTCGTTCCACCACTCAGGTTCGGCGTTAGCCAGGACGATCGGACGAGCGAGGGCAACAGGCATCAGGCAGGCGGAGCGGCAGAAGTGGTTCAGCGGGGTCGCAGTCTGCCGGGCCCATGTCGGGCAGGGTGGCCGTCCTCCCCGCACCACCGAATTCATACGACGGTGGCCCTCTGTCATGCACGGGGGACATGACAGAGGGCCACTCAAGGGGAGCGGTGCCCGACCTGGTCCCTCGTGTGTGCAAGGGGCCAAAGGAGCCTGACCAGGGCCGGAGGGGGTTTTCCCCGGGCACCACTCAGCCTGAAGACGCAGAGCCGTCCCTGCGGCGCTTAAGCGGCCGGGAGTCCCTGCGGTCGGGAGACAGCACGAGGGCTACCACCAGACCGGCCACTGCGGCTACGAGCACGCACACCACACGCCATACTTGCGGATCCACTGGCACCCCGTTTCCTCAATTGGCGTTCGTACCACCTACTTGAGGAGGCTGATGACGATCGATATGAGCTTCTTGCCGCCGAACTCCAGCACGATCCGGACCGGATTGGACGGCTTGAGGGACTTCACCCACTTCACGAACGCGGCGTAGCCCTTCTTCGCCGCCGCCTTGGCCTTCAGGTAGTCGCCCGTCGCCTTCGTCTTGAGGAACTGGACGATGTACTTCGCGACGTCGCGCAGGTCCTGGTCGGAAGTCGTGCCTTGCAGGCCGGCGTCACGTGCGGCGACTGTGCGAGCCGAGGTGGTGAAGGCGTTCACGGCGCCAGCGTCGGTGACGGCCTGGGTCTGCACCGAGGCGACGGCCGCCGGACGGGCGGCCTCGGAGGCGTTGGCGAGCGGAGCGGCCACGCCCAGAGCGATGGCAGCGGTCGCGGTAGCAGCGGCAAGACGCAGCTTGGTGTTCACGAAAAGAACTCCTCAGGCAGGGTTTACACCCGCCGCCTCACTGCGGGAAAGAACCGCACACGGGGAGGCGGGGGAGTGACCGGGATGGTCCGATCGAGCACTCAAAAGTCTTCCGCTCCGCCCCGAGCTCGCGCCATCGGATCTTTGGGCATGACCCCTTCGTACGGGTTCCGCGTCAAAGCGGCCAGCCGCCGGAGTTGAACACGCCCTGCACCACCCCGAACAGCACCAGTACGCACACCCCGATCTGCGCCGCGGGCTTCGCCGGCTTCCTGCCGGAGACCAGCGAGAACACCCCATGAGCAGCAGGGGGACCCACCCGGCGAAGTAAATCCACCACGCCATCTCATGGCCACGGTCGCTGTCCGCCAGCACGCCTAAGACCACGGAAGCGAACGTGAACAGCGACGGGGAGGCCCACAGGCTCTCATACAGCTCACTGGACTTGGCCGGTACGGATGCCGATGACTCAGTCTCGTGTTCCACGGTAAGCGTCCTTTCATGCGAACGTCCCCACCGGGAGTAACTGGTGGGGACATTCACCCTAACGTCCGTTCAGCAGTCGATCAGAAGTGGTGGATGATGTAGCTGATCAGCTCCCACAGCAGCTGGTCAGGAGTGCCCTTCAGCACCCACTTGATCGGGTTGTACCAGGCCAGTCCGTTCACCCACTTCTTGAACTGCTTGACCTTCTCCGCGACCGTACGGCCGTGACGGGCCGCCCACTTCGCCGCGTTGATGACACTCCTCCATGCCGCCGGGCCGAGTCGCTTCAGCGCGGCGATCAGTACGCTGAGCTTGCCGCCCTTAGCGGTGATGCCACCGACCTCGACCGCAGCCGAAGAGCCCTGGCCGACCAGCTTCGCCGACACACCCGCACGGTTGAGGTCGGTGACCAGGGTGCGGGCCTGCGCGATGTCGCCGGCGGAGACCGTCTGCGTGGCGGCGACACGGCCCTGCGGCGTCTCCGTGGCCGCGTGCGCCACGGGACCGGCTGCACCGAGCGCCACTGCAGCAACAACGGATGCCGCCGTCACACGGAGTTTGTTGTTCACGACTTATCTCCCAGGAAAGAATGCACGCACCCCGCCCACGAGCAGCGAGAGAGAGGGGCGACGCGACCAGACCGGCCACGCGCCAACGATCGTCGCTGGCCGAACAGCTCTGCCGCCATGGGACCTTGGGGCGACAGACGCACGGGCGACGCCCAGAAGTCATAGACCAGCTTGGGTTGCCCGTCGACCAAGATGCCCCAGAGTGGCCCCGGGTTGCCCCGTCTAAAGGAACGGTCAACTTCCCTCGCACATCCACCGTCTAGTGTGCTGGGGCGCATCAACCGAGCTTTTAGGCAGAGGAGTCATGCCAGCCATGTCCCAAGTGCTCGTCGAGGCACAGCAGTTGTCTCGCACATTCGGTAAGAAGATCGTCCTCGACCAGGTCAACCTCACTCTGCACGCCGGATCCATCACTGGTTTCGTCGGCGCCAACGGGGCAGGCAAGACCACCGCCCTGCGCCTGATGCTCGGTCTTATCCCCGGTCATGGCCAGACCCTCTTCCTTGGCCGACCGCTCGCCCAGTGGCGCGCGCCCGCGTCCGTTGTCGGCGCGGTCTTTGGGGGCGCCACAGGCCATCGACGACACAGCGTTCGCGCACACCTTCAGATGGTGGCCGCCGGCGTCGGGGAGGGCGACCGGCGAGTAGAGGAGATGATCGACCTCATCGGCATGCGCGACGCGGCCCGCACCCCCCTGGCTAAGTTGTCCCTGGGGATGGCTCAGCGCGTCGGCATCGCCCAGGCCGTGATCGGCCGCCCGAAGGTGCTCATCCTCGACGAGCCGGCCAACGGCCTCGACCCGCACTCCATTCACTGGTTGCGCGAATTTCTGCGCGCCCAGGCTGACGAAGGGGCCGCTGTTCTCGTCTCCAGCCACCTTCTGGCGGAGATGCAGCAGTTAGCCGACCGCGTGGCCGTCCTGTCCAAGGGGCGCATCGTCTCCGAGGGTTCCATGCGTGACCTCCTCGCCTACGCCGACTCCCGTTCCGTCATTACCGTCGAAAGCCCTCAGCTGGCCGAATTCACTGCGATCGTCAATTCCCACGGCGGCCACCTCCAGGCCAGCGAGGACGGCACCGGCCGCATTACCGGCATGAACCGCCGCAAGGTCGGCCACTTGGCCGCCGACCACTCCATCGTCCTGTACCAGCTGGCCGAGGCCACCACCAGCCTGGAGGACTTCTACCTCACCATCGCCGAAGAGGAGCACAAGATCTCATGACACCGGCTGTCACCCCCACCGTGCGGGCGGACGACGTTACCCGCGCCGAAGCCTTCCGCCGGGCCTGCCTGTTCGAGCTGCGCCACCTGACTGGCCTGCGCTCCACCTGGATCGTTCTCACCCTGATCGCAGCCCTGTCTTTGTATCCCGGCGTGGTCGCCCTGTTCGTCCTGCACCATGGTGAGAAGGTCACTACCAACGATTTGATCTCGACCATCCTGTGGTCGCCCCAGATCGCACAGGTCTCTGCTCTCGGCTTCTACCTCATGGTCTTAGCCACGGGGCCGGTCTCCACCGAACTCGTGCGCGGTACGGCCCGAACTACGTGGCTGACCGTCGGCGGCCGGACGACCGCCTACTGGGCCAAGTGCGCCACCGGTGCCGCGATCGGCGCCTTCGTCGCGTGGGCTTCTTCCGCCGTCGAACTGATCACTGTCGGCGCGGCCTCCTTCATGCGTCAGGCCCGCTTTACCGGCTTCACCGGGCTCCTCGTTCCCTCCGGCCGGCTCATGCTGTGGACGGCCTGCTGGATGGTCCTGTGCACCGCCGTCGCCTCTCTGGTCCGCAACCGCGTCCTGCCGATCCTGGTTCTGTGTCTTGGCCCGCTGCTCGCAGAGCGCGTCATCGCCCTCCTTATCTCCCAGATCCCCGGCATCCACCTGGACGGTATCGGCGCGTGGCTGCCGTTCGCAGCCGGCCGCGCGATGCTCGTGGACGTCGCCTCCCTGCCGGAGGATCAGAAGCTGTTCACTTCCGCCCTTGTTGGCAGCGACCTGTCCGTACCGGCCGCAACCGCGGTGTTCCTCGCCTGGACAGCAGCCGCAGCGTTCAGCGGCTTCGCCGTCTACCGCCGCCGCACAGGCTGACCGACCCCAGCACAGGCCATAGTGGCCGCCCTAAAGGATCAGTCGCGGGGGGGGCGTCGGTAACCGCAATGATTGCCCGATGGCTGGAGTGTCCCAGTGGCGGGAGCCGTCCAAGGGGGGTGCTGACGTCACCATGTTTTTGCAGGTTTGGGGTTGGTCATGCAGCGGCCCCGTCCCCTGACAGGCGCACCGCAGATCAACGGGTGGACAGGCGGTACTCATCGGCGCGGAATCCGTCCACCAGATGCAGTGCGAGAGGCATGGCGTCGGTGCGCGTCCGGGTCAGGGCCCAGCTGGTGGCGTTGTGGCGGTCAATCTGACGGCGGGCACGCTCGCGGTTCGGGTAGGGGCGGTGAGCTGTGATCCGCAGTCTGGCAGACGGCTCCGGTCTGCTCCGGCGGGTCGTCAACGTGCTAGCACGTCCTCATTAACGACGGGTGTGACGCGCACTGCGTGGCCTGGCAGGCAGATGGGCCTTCCCACCCAGCGGGGAGGCCCATCGTGGGCGCCGACTCACCGGTCGGCGTCACCTACCCCCATTCGTAGGGGTCGGTGGCGGTGTCCGCGATGCTCAATCACCTTGCGAACTGGTTCACCGGTCTTGCCGCCCTCGCTGACGGGTCGCTCGGCGCGGGCCTCATCTGTGCGCACTTCCGATGCCCGACGCCGGTGCCGGGCGTGAGTAGTTGAGGTACAGAAAGTGCCGCCGAGATTGATCTTGCCCGTCTAACTCACCTGCCGGGGCCCTCGCCTGGGGTTCCCGTAAAGATTGTCGGGCGGATGTCGGCGCTGGCTACGGTCCGGCCGTGCCGGTGGAGCGCTCGGCGAGGTGCGGCCGCTGCTCGCCGAGCGGGGCTGCACCATCGCGGCCGGTGTCCGGCTCCGCACCCTCGCCGAGGTCGACCATCTTGGCGCCAGCGGACAGACCGGGATCGTCGACGGCACCGAGGTCCGGGTGCGCAGGCCCGCCGCCGGCCGCAAGGACCGGGAGAGCTTCATCTCAGGCAAGAACAAGCAGAACGCCGTCAAGTCCATGGTCCTCACGGACGCGAGCGGCAGGCTCCTGTTCTACAGTCCAGCCCAGCCGGCAAGCTGTGCCGACATCACCCACGCCCGGAAAATGGGCCTGGTCAAGCACCTGGCTGACGGCCTGCCCGTCGAGATCCTCGCCGATGCGGGCTATCAGTGCCTGGGCGCCCAGACCGGCGGCCGCGTGGTGACACCACCACACCGCAAGTTCAAGAAGGACCCGCCAGAGTGGTACGAGGAGACCTACGAACGACAGCGCAAGGCGCACTCCTCACGCCGCATCCGGGTCGAGCACGGCGTCGCACACCTGAGGAACTGGCGGGCACTCGCCCGCCACCACGGCCGACGCAAGCACACGAGCGACATGATCCAAGCCATCACCAGCCTGCTCTCACACCAACAGACCGCCACCCGCACGGACCGTCAGGCACAATGATCACCAGACCGAACTGCACCTTTCGACGTCGCACCGCTAACCATGCACAAGCTCGTTAGGAGAGCGGCACCCGGCCGTCGCTCCGTGCGCAAGCGGAGGACAATCGCCTGACCAGGGCTGGATGGGGAATCGAATCCGTCCTCGGGCGCCGTTCAGGCTTTTGGGACGGGGACCGCCGCTCTCCTCGGGGATATAAGGAGAACAGCATCCTGCCGTGTGGGGTGGTGCTACTTCTGGTTGACGAGCTGGCCGATGAAGGCTGCCTTGGTGGCGTGGAGTGTGACGCGCTTGACGGCCTTCTTCCCAAAGGACTTGACCTGCGGGAGGGCGGTGATGTCACCGCTGGTGTCGTTGCCTTTGACGCCGTTGGTGGAATCGACGCGGATCGCGGCGTTAATGTTGAACACGTCGGTGCTGGCCGTTGTGGCGACGGGGAGCTTGCCGAGGGTCGGGTAGACGAGGGTGGCGCCCTCGGTGGTGACGGGAATGTTGAAGATCTTCTCCGTCACGGAGAACGTCGCCGTGGTGGTGCGGGCCTTGTCCTGGGTGGTCTTGAAGGACGCCTTGGTGACGAAGGTGACGTTCTTGTTGTAGTGGTCGTTAGTGGTGACGTTGCGGATCAAACCCCACGCCTTGCCGGTGAGGGCTTTGTAGACCTTCTGGTCCTGAAGGGTCTTGACGAAGACCTGCTTCTGATCCTTGTTCAGCTTGGCGAACCGGGCGGCGCTCTTCTTCGCGGCCGGCGAGCTCTGCTGCTTCAGATACGTCTCGTACGCCGTGACAGTCAGCTTGGCTGCTGGCTTCGACGGGCGGCGCCAGCGGCGTGGACAGTCGGGACGAGGATGGAAAGCCCGGCAGCGGCAGCGATGGCGGCAGTGGAGAGGCAGACGGTCGAGGACGTGAGCATGCGTGACTCCCGTGTTGTATGGGCTTATCTGCGATCGCCAGCGACCTTACGAACAGCACTCCCTGACCGAAATTGTCCCTTCAGGCATGGCCCGTTCGGGCACTGCCTTAAGGTGCGATGCCCATTCGGGTCGTGGAGGCAAGGTGAGAGTACGAGTGACTGTCGGTTCGATCCGGTAGGTCGAAGAGGAGCTAACGGAACGAGTTCGTGAGGAAATGCGTCGGTCCTGGGGGCCTTTCGTTGGGCAGTCCCTGGGAATGGGAATGGCCCACCGTGCCGCACCAACTCCCCCTGGCGGGACGTCCCCGACGAGCTCGGCCCGTTCCAGACCGCCCACAAACGACTGATCAGGTGGGCAGTCGACGGCACCTGGGAGATAATCCTTGCCGCTGTCCTCGCAGCGGCGGACGCCGACGACATTGACTGGACGGTGTCGGTGGACTCCACGGTCATCCGGGCCCACCAGCACGCAGCCGGGGCCCGCAAAAGGGGGCGATCCGCTCCAGCGAGCCCACCGGACCACGCACTCGGACGCTCCCGCGGCGGCCTGAGCACGAAGGTCCACCTGGCCGCGGACGGCGGGGCACGGCCTCTGGCCTTCACCATCACCGCAGGTCAGGCTGGTGACGCGCCTGCCTTCGAGACCGTGATGTCCCGCATCCGCGTTCCGCGCAGCGGCCCCGGAAGACCATGAACCCGGCCCCTCACCCTGCTGGCCGACCGGGCCTACTCCTCCCGCGCCATCCGCAACCACCTCCGGCGCCGGGGAATCCGGGCGGTGATCCCGCAGCCTTCCAACCAGATCGGCCACCGCCTGCGGCGGGGCCGCCGAGGCGGCCGCCCACCCGGCTTCGACCGCGAGACATACAAGCAGCGCAACACCGTCGAGCGGTGCATCAACCGACTCAAGCAGTGGCGCGGCCTGGCCACACGAACCGACAAACTCGCCATCGCCTACCAGGCCCCTCATCTGGATCCGAAGCTGACCAAAGAGAGAACCTAGAGCCTGGCCCTGGCCGACGGCATCCCGCCCGTGGCTGGCGAGCCGGGCCGTCCGCGCAGGCGCCCCAACTGTCTTCGTGCGACACGGACTACGACAGCAACCCCATGAGGCGGACCGGCTCGGTGAAGTGACCTCCTCGCCGCCGACATGGGGGCTCGCGGACGCTCAGAATTTGCTTCACCAGTGCCGCGTGCTGAGCCTTGCGCTTGGTGAAGCGCCCAGTAGGGTGAAGTGCTAGTGGCGCAGACGGTGCTGGGCGACTGCGTGCCGGCCTCGATGGTCGCCGAGCCCATGCAAACCGGACCAGCGCCTGGCTTCCATTTTCCGGCTACTTGGGTACTTCTAGTTTCTTAAGCAGGATTTGCTCGGCTGGGGTGAACTGCGGACCGTGCAGTTGGGGACGCTGCGGGCCTACGAGGGCCGCGAGGAGCACGCTCGGTTTCACGAGAGACGTGGGCGGTGCCTGCAAGGCCAGCACGTCGGTGAGGGCCGTCGCTGCATGGAATGAGCCGGTCGCGGTGCGGGAGAGGCGGCTGATGTAGCGGCGCAGGAGCCGGTCTGCCACAGTCGGGCTTTTGCCTGTAGTGGTGGGGAAATGGATGTCCTGCCCTACGGCTAGGGTCCAGGCCGTGTTGGTGCGGCGAGCAATGTCCCGCATGGCCTTTCTGGCGAAGTCGGGGGTGAAGCCGTGGTCAGGGCCATCACGCAGCGCGACAGCGCTCAGCGCCGCCACTGATATGCCCTGCCCGTAGAGGGGGTTGAAGGCGGCGAGAGCGTCCCCCAGCACGACCAGTCCCGCCGGCCACGGGTTGAGCCTTTCGTAGCGGTAGCGCCGGTTCGCGGTGCTGTGGGTGACGCTGACGTCGGTGACCGGTTCGGCATGCTCGATGAGGTCAGCGATGACTGGGTGGCGCAGTGTGCGGGCGAAGGCTGCAAATTGGCTGGGGTCGCTGGTTGGGTGCCCGCCGGGAGCACCCATCAGGCTCACGTGCCAGTGATCGCCTTCGATGGGCAGTATGCCGCCGGCGGTGCCGGGCTGGGGCAGACTCGGATCGGCCTGAATCGCGACAACGGGCCAGTTCCGGGTGGGTACGGGAGCCCGGTAGATACGGCTGGCATACACCAAGCCGGAATCGATACGGTCCTCGACGAGGCCCGTGACCCCCATTTCCTCGAGCCAACGAGGCATTCGGGAGGCCCGGCCGGAGGCGTCGACGACCAGGTCGGCCCTCAGTGTCGACTCACCGCCCTCGGCTTCGCGGACCCTGACACCAGTGACTTGGCGGTTGTTCCCCAGTAGCCCGGTGACCCTGGTCTGGGTACGGACGCTGACTCGGGGGTCCTTCAGGACTTGGTTTCGGATGATGGAGTCGGTCAGATTTCGGCTCGCGGTGACGACGTAGTGGGTTGTGTTCCGCCACCTGCGATACCAGCCCTCGGGAGAGTGGACGATCATGTTCGTGGTCATGGGAACGCGGTGGGCGCCTGCGGCCAGCAACTCGTTGATGGTGTCTGGCAGCAGCGAGTCGATGGCCTCGGCGCCGCCGGCCTGCAGGAAGTGGATGTGAGCGGCTTGTGGGACGCCGATGCGCGGCTCGGAGCCGGTGGGCAGTTCGTGTGCCTCGATGATCTCGACGGAGTCGACGCGGTCTTTGATGGCGGCTGCTGCGAGCATGCCCGCGCTACTTCCTCCCACGACGACCGCGCGCTTGATTGGGCTGTCCAACGTCTCAGTCATGGTGGGCTGCTGCTTTCCGTGCGTGCCTGTACTGCTGACATGTGTGTTGGACAATGGGCGAGGCGATCGCCTGCGATAGGTGCACCAGATCGTCCAAGCGCCAGGTCGAGGTGTGCGGGGCGTCGTGTGCTTCTTCGGGAGTTGTGCGCTGCCGTTCTCGTGCGGCGAGGATCATGGCCGCGTTCCCAGTGACTGTGGCGTGGGCCTCGTGGCTGCCGTGGCGTAGGTCTGCGTCATAGGCGGCCTGGCGGACAACTGGGTCGCAGTACGGGGCCAGAGCGAGGATGGCGTCGTGGAGTGCGGTTCTGCGTCCTGTGAGCAGTACGGCTGGGGGCGTTCTCCACCATGGGAGTGGCGCGCGGACCGCCCCTGGTGTGGGCACATCCTCAAGGACCTTCCACAAGGGCGTGAGTTGCCGCAGTTGCCGCAGGGCACGTGCGGTGGCGGTAAGGCGTGGGCCTGTGAGAGGCAGGGCGAATCCAAGAGCTCCGAATACGCATGAGGGTACGGCGAGTTGTGGGGATACTTTGTCGACGAGGAAGTCCAGGTTCCTGCCTGTCCATCGGGCGGCGACTGCGATCAATCTGATCAGGTCGTAGGCGACGATGGACAGGTACGCGGGCGCGAGGATGCGTAGTCCCGCCCGGAGTGACCCGTGCACGTGGGCGGACCATCGCCAGCACAGCGTGCTCGCTGCCGTCATGGCCACGGCTTGGGCGAGCAAGTAGGTGACGATCATTTCTCTGATGTACGGCGTGCTGGCGTAGTAGGCGTCGAACAGAGTCACCTGTTCCGCGGATGCGTCCCCGGCCCAGAACAGGACGATAATCGCGACGATGGCTAGGCTGTATGTGCCGGCGACCAGGCGTGTTACTCGGCGGGTCTGCTCCGGTGATGCTGATCGCCAGTTGACGATCAGCACGAGGCTCGCTCCGGAGAAGGCGGTCGTCATGGCGTAGACAAGGGGGGCTGCGGCGTTGGGGACCTTGGTGAGCTCGTTGATTGTGACGATGGACTCTGGGGCGGCCAGAAGTATGAGGGACGCTGCGGAGAAGAGGAGTAAGCATGCTGCCTGTAAGAGTGTGTCGTGCCGTCTTCGCAGCAGCGCGGGGATTTTCATGGCGCATGCCAGCAGGAGCAGGGTCCCGCTGATGTAGAAGCCGAGACTGCTGGGACCGGATGACACGTCGTTCTCTCTTCTTGTGGGGGGTGTGGCAAGTGGCCTTTTGTGGGCGGGCTCATGTCTGGTGGAAGCGGTGTGCCATGGATGCCTGGATGCGTCCGGCTACGTTCGGTTGGTGGGCGGTGGAGCGGATCTCGTTCAGCACGGCTTGAAGGTCTGTGGCGAACCGGACGCCGAAGTGCTCGGCCTCGAGTTCTTCGTCAACCTGACGTGGCTGTGCGCGTGTGGCGAAGTGGAGGTTGGCGTCCATGTGTTCGGTGAGAGGTGTATCGGTCCCGAGGTCGCATTGTGCGATGACGGCGAGGATTTTTTCGTGGATGCCTTGTACCTCACTGGTATCAGTGCGGTGCGCTGCGGGGCCGTGGTGGGTGGCGCTGCCGCAGTGGCCGTTGAACATGTGCCACGCCTCGTGACCGATGATCACGAGCTGATGCTCTTGGTCGGTGTTCGCTTCATAGACGATCAGATCGTGGTGGGTGCGGTCCACCCAGAGCCCGCTGGCCGTCATGGGTGGGAATACGGCGCTGCGTACCCGGACCTGCCTGCCGCGGACTTGGCTAAGGGCATGGCCTATCGAGGGGATAATGTCCTCAGCATCGGCCGGTGCGGGTAAGTTCTCGATGAGTCGGGCGCTGAGTCGCCGCATCGCTCTGGGTCCGGTCATCACTGATGCTCTTCTCCGTCATCGACCTCGAGCAGCGCCTTCAAGGTCGCTTCTAGTACGTTCCATCGCTCCTTGGGCAGGTCCATGGCCTGGCGTAGGGCGATACCACGTACGTCGGCTAGTCCCGCGCGCGTCTCGGCACCGGACGTGGCGACGAGGTCCTGTCCGTCCTGCATCGGGTCCAGTGCAGCGAAGATGGAGAGCAGTGCGCGGTTGAGGGCTTCGGCGGGAGGGGCGGTAAAGAACATCTCCCCTGCCTGAACACCGAAGACATCTACCAAGCCGTGCAGGAGCTCGATGCTGGGCACCTTCGTGCCGGAGCAGACCTGCCTTGCCCAGAAAGCGGATACCCCCAACTGTTGCGCGATGCTGCCAGAGAGTTCTGACATGCGCTCGCCTGTACGCGCCATGCGGGCATCCGCGAGGGCTTTGATGCGGGTGCGGACTCTCTCGTTCACCGTGTCGGCGGGCGGCTCATCACCCTGCAGCAGGGTGTGCACGACGCTTTCGGGAAGCGCTGTTGCGCCGGCCAGCGTTCGGGCGGTGAACAGGTCAGATCTCTTGAGTCCTCGCTCACGGATGAGTGCTTCTAGGCGCTCAAGGGTTGTGCGCAGAGGCGAGGCGTTGGACACCGAAGCGCTCCCCAGGGCCGACAGATCAACGTTGGTGTGCGCACGACACCCTACTGAGCCCCTTCATTGGCCCGCAACGATCGTTTATCGCCATAGGCGATCGTTGAACTACCTACGTTGTGCGTCCTGCGGCACGGTCGTTATGCCCTAAGTGGCTGTCCCTGTTACCTCACTGCCGATCACCGGCGCCTTCGGGTTGCGGAGCACCTGAGGCAGTTGCTTCGGCGGGTAGGACACGGTCTGCTTCAGGAGTTGGCGATCTTCGGGAAGCGAGCACTCGGATGGCATCGCACACGAGACCGGTCACGATTCAACGATCGTTCACTAGCTGAAAACGATCGTTGACACATGGCACCCGTGCATAGCAACATCCCCGAAGTACTGAGTCATCGGCGCCAAAACTTGACGATACCGTCCAGAGAGATAAGTGCAGTGTCAGGAAATCCGCAGGTACTGGCTGCTGGTCACCGTCTTTCTGTCCGCCCTTCAGGACCATCCGCGGCCAGCCGGCTCAGTTGGCCGCGACCATCTCGCCCACTCGGCGTACCAGTTCTTGCCGTGGGTCCCTCCGGCCAGGGGGCCGTATCACCCACTCCCTCTTCGCGAAGGTACGACGATGCACCAGCCTTTACTCCTCCTCGGGAGCGGTTACTCCGCCGTCCACGAGTTCACGCTGGCTCAGATCGCAGCTCTTCATCCTGTAGTACTGGCGGACGCTGTCCTCCCTACCTGGGCACGCCCCTACCTGGTCCGTCACCTCGCAGTTGACCCTGCCGACGGAGTGACAACGATCGACGTGGTGGAAGCGTACGCAGCGAAGCATGCACTCAAAGGCGTACTCACTTACATGGGGGAACATCTCCACACCGCCGCCCAGGTCGCCAACCGACTGGAGCTACGCGGGCCCGCCGCGGAGTCCGTTGCCATCTGTTGTGATCGGATAGCGGCCCGGGCAGCACTCGCCCAGCACAATGTTCCTGTCCCTCGCTGGGCGGAGGCTTACAGCCCCGAAGATGCGGCAGCTCAGGCCGACTTGCTCGGATACCCGGTAGCCATCAGACCGAGGACCAGAGAAATCAGCGCGATGCAGGCCAATAGTCGTCGTGACGTACTCAATGTGTACGGCCGTATGAACGGTGAGCCAGCATCGACTTGTGACAGACCACGTCAAGGCGTGCTGCTCGAGCAACTTCACGCTGGTCCACAGATCGCGGCTGAGGTTGTCATCACGGACAGGGAAGACCCACAGATCGTGGCAATCACGCGCACCATCTTGGGCCGCCCCCTGCGCGACAACCGGTGCGCCATAGCGTCTACGCTCACGACAGCCTGATGCACAACCACCTCATGCGACGAAGGGTCAAACAAGCTGCCTCAGCTTTGGGTGTCACATCTGGATTACTTCATTTGGAGATGAAGCTGACGGCACTAGGCCCACGGATCACGGACGCCAAATGTCATGTACCTGGCGATTTCATCTCCCTGCTCATCAAACGGGCCACCGGCATCAGCCTTCCCCAGGTGGCCGCGGACCTGATGTTCGGCCGGCCCCCGCAGCTGACCCCCACTAAGCAACGGGCAGCTGCTGTGCACTTCGCTTACCCCGCCACCAGCGGCCGCATCGAGCGACTGGCCCTGACCACTCCTCAATATCATCCGCTGGTCGATCACGCCGCTGTCACTCAGCAAATAGGTCACGAGGTCGCCGCGGTATCCGACGCAACCTCGACCGACCGTCTCGCGCACTGGGTCGTCATGGGCCCAACGGCTGGAGATTGCCACACGACGCTAGATCAGATGTCACAAGAATTCATAGTCGGCATCGCACCGTGCACTTCTGTCATCAGTTAGATGCTGCAGGTTCGGCGCCAGACAGCGGACGCCCTGTAACCATGCAGGTGCAAGCTCGGTCCACAAATCGGGTGCGACCAACCGGATCGCATGCTCTACACGTTGTATTTCGACGCGGTTCCCGGAGAAACGCCGCAGAACCGGTCAAGAATTAACGTGAAACTCGCACAGGGATGGTGAATAGCAGTGCCAGAAAGCGCCGCCGAGACGAACGTTACATACAGTAGGCATTCCAGCTTTAAGGACGCCCCTCGGACACCCGGCGACCCGAGGCCATCGGAATTCTCACGTCACGAGAACGCGAGGTCCTCTTACTGCTCTCCACTGCAGCATCGAACCGAGAAATCGGCCGGACTCTCGGAATAGCCGAAAGGACAGTAAAGGCACACCTGACGAAAATAATGACAAAAATAAGGGTCGAATCGCGCACTGGCGCGGCTCTCTTCGCATTCGTTCACCATCGAAATTTAGCCCATTGAACCGAGGAGCCCCGCCATGCTGATCCGCAATGATCTCTACCGCGTCGAATGACCCACACATGGACCTGAACCACAGAACGGCACCTCTAGCGCAGAGGGCCACTCCGTCAGCTTCCACGGCGCAAAGATCCCTCAACCGCTTCACTTTGGCTGCACCCCGGTCAACGCAGAAGATCGGGTTACGAGCTCTACGGTGACTACAAGCGGTCCATCCGGCTGCTGAACCCGGGGAAATACTCCTCGTTGGTGACGGTGGTTACAGTGACCCTCTTTGGTAGCGGAGATCGGACGTTGCATGTCGACTCGAACAGTAGACGCGATGAAAGCCCTGAGTAGATTCGGCGAGCTCGCATGGTTCAAGCTGCCGACTGAATACAATGCCGAGCGCGGCTACCGTCAGCTGGCCTACATGGGATGGCGCTACAAAACGCCGACAGAAGGGATCGATCGTTTCATCGAGAGTGTCGTGAAAGGAATTCCCACTCAGCTCGAATGGGTTCTCGATGTGACGAGGATGGACTGGGTTCTGCTGCCCGAACAGGTTCTGATCGAAGCCCAGGGCCTCGCGGATCCGGCCTTCTCCGAAGTCATCCACTCCATGAATACTCAAGATCAGGAATTCTGCATTAAGTCAATTGATGATATCGATCTCATTGTTCAGTATTTGCAGCGGATTCCGATTCCGTAGGTGCGGCGGACTCCGTTACGTCTATCAGGTGCCTTCGGGCCGCAGCCTCCACTTACAGCAGCCCCGCCCCCGCCCCCGCCAGGAGCCTCCCCACCCGCGCCACCTCGTCCCCCTACAACGGCACCTGGGGCTCGGCCGTCGCCGCGCAGTCGATGACTCCGCGTAGGTGCAGGGCCGCCTTACTTGAAGATCTGCACGTACTCGCGCGGGGTCGAGGTCCTAGGGCCCCGGACCGCGAGGTCACCGACGACGCGGTCGATGTCCTCAGGCGTCACGTTCCACGCGGGCCGGCCGAGCGCCGCGAGGGGCCTCTCCAACAGCCCGATGTCGTTGTCAATGGTCAGCGGGCTGAACCCACGGGCCCTCCACGAAGCAACGAATGCGTCGACGCCTGCTGCCCGGAACTGCCACGGATCCATCGTCAGCGAGGCCTGGGGGACGGCCCCGCCTGCGATGACCTGCAGTCTCGCCTCGGCCACCGGCACACCTTCCTCACACCTGAACGGTCAAGGCAGCACCTTGAAAGTCAGGCTGCTACCGCGAGAACCAACGAGGACCTCACGAGAGGGATACGGCCAGGTGGCACGGCAACCCTGCATGCGGATGGTGCTGAGCATGGCGTGCAGGAAGCCATGGCTCTTGAGGCGGTGCTTTCGCGCGCAGGATCTGATCGGCTCTGCGCCGTCCAGGGAGTTCTCGGGTTACGGGCGAAATGCGACGATACACGGCTCAAAGGCACGGGCCGGGTCTTCGCCACCGTCGCGACCACCAGTTGAACCCAGGAGGCAGCCTAGGACCATGCCCTCCAACTAGTTAGGGCAGACAGCGGCTCACAGGGGCAACGTTATGCCGAGCTCCCGCATGGCACTTGAGGGCGGACCGCCCTCCGAGCGTTCAGTTTTGTAGCCCTTCACTTGCGGTTCGAGCGTGCGAGGGTCGACTGCCTCGGCTGGGGCGCTTTTGGCGTAGAGCCCGTTAGGTTCGCTGTCCCTGTCGTGAGGTAGGAGCCAGAAGACGCGACGGCGGAAGGTTCCTGAGGCACGGGATGGTTTCGCAGTTGTGCCGAGGAGGGCGTAGCCGATCATGCGGCCGTCGCGGTGGTAGGCCGGCTTGCCCTTGCGGGTGGGCAATCGGTCCAGGCTCTGCCGGACGTAGTCAAGGCTGTCAATGTCCTCCAGCCATACCAGTTCGGTCTCGTGGCCGATCTCGTCCGCGCTGATCAGGGAGCTCATGCGCCGGTGTCCCTCTCGTCGTCGGTGAGCAGTCCGATGCCCGGGTAGTGCTTGCGCTGGTTGGAAAGGATCATTTCTTTGGGCGAGGCCAGCCCGACCAGTTCCCGGGTGCGAGATGCGAAGGCTCGGGACGACATCGCCGGTGCGCCTTCATTGTGGCACCACGTCTTGTAGGCGGCGTAGAGCGCGGTCTGCTCGGCGCGCAGGTCCGGGGCGACGCGGCAGCGTTCTTCGTAGAAGCGGCCGGTGTGGTCTTCGGTTTCGGCGTAGGCAGTGGTGGCGATGCGCACGCGTTCTGGACCGGTCAGGTCGCGCTCGCCTGCCAGGTAGCGGCGGGCGCCGTCGATGAGCCAGCCGAGGATGCCTGGGCCTTCCTCGGTGACGAGGATGTCGGCCAGGTTGTCGATCTTGCGGCTGTCGGGGACGACGCGTTCGAAGGGGATCAGGCGCATGCGGCGCCAGAATGCGAAGCCGCCGGTGCCCACCTCGGGTCGGTGGTTGCCCAGCAGCCAGAGTTTGTGGGTGGGCTCAAAGCTGAAGAAGTCCTGGCGCATGCGGCGGGCCTTGATGCGCTCGCCGCCGGTCAGAAGTTTGACGCGGGCCTCGTCGAACTTGTCGCCTGGCTTGACCTCGGAGCAGACGATGACGCGTCGGCCGTGGAGTTCGGCGAGATCGGTGGGGTGGCCTTCGTACGGTTTGGCCATGAGGAAGCCGGGTGGCGCGGCGTCCGCATAGTCGCCGAGGACTTTCATCAGCACGTCCATCAATACGGACTTGCCGTTCTTGCCCGCGCCGAAGAGGAAGGGCAGGACCTGGCCGCCCACGTCTCCGGTGATCGAGTACCCGAGTAGGAGGTGCAGGTAGCCGATCATCTCTCGGGCTTCGGTGTCGTCACCGAAGGTGTCAACTAGGAAGCGATCCCAGCGGGGGTCGGCATGGGCTGGGGCCGACTGTGGTGGACCGGGAGTGGAAGTCCTTGTTCGGGTCTGGGGTCTTCAGTAGGCCGGTGCGCAGATCGACGATGCCGTTAGGGGTGCACAGCGCGTAGGGATCGGCGTCCAGCCGGGAGGCGTTGAGGACCATGCCGGGGCGGATCTGGCTTGGGTGAGCATGGCGTTGATTCCGGTGGTGGACAGGGCTCGGCGACGGTGTTGCTGTAGCGAGGTGGTGGTGAAGATGCCGCGGGGTCGTGGGTGGCGATGTTCTCGGCGAGGTCGCCGGCGGCCCATAGGACGGTGTCGTCCTCGTCGATCTGCCAACGGGTGGTGTCCCACCGGTACCAGCCGATGCCGGGTACGTGCCGGTAGTCGTTGGAGTAGAGCTTGACGAACAGTTTGGCGTTGCCGCGGTCGGTCAGGGTGTCGGGAAGCAGTCCATTGGGGCTCGCTTCACCCGCGGGGTGTGCGGGGGTGGCCTGTGCGGGCAGCGGGACGGTTCGACTCTGGTCGCGGATTTGAGCGGCGACGGCTTGGGGGTCGAATTCGAAGAGGGCTTCTGGGCGCGGCGAGGTCACGGGCGCCTTCCGGTGGCGTGCAGGGGCTTTTTGAGACCTGCGGCGAGTCCGCTGTTGATGATCTGCGTGATGCGCCGGTCCTGGCCTGGGCGGGCTGCGGCTGCCGTACGGGTCAGGGCGTCTTTGGCCTCTTCCTGCGTTAGGCGGCCGGCAGCGACGAGGCCTCCGAGGGTGTATGCGGCACGGTTCAGAGTGTCAGAGAAGCCGGCGCCTTCTGTGACGTAGCCGCATGCCTCTACGGGGCGAGAACAGAGGCAAGAGTGTGCTGAACGTGGTTAGAGCGGCCGCCGGCGGCGAGGACGGCCTGCTGGGCACGTGGTGGTACTGGGCGCGGTGCGGGGACGTTGGGTGCGGGCAGGTGCCCGTTCGGGAGAGCTCCTGGGCGAGCCAGAGAGGCAGGGCTGTTGGTTCGCGGGTGTCGCCGATGGGAGTGTAGGTGCCGTGTTGAGTGCTGGTGCCCGGGGCGATGATGTAGCTGCCGTGGGCTCGGATGTCGACTTGCCATGCGAGGGCTCGACCGCGGCTGGACCCAACGGAAGACAGCCAGTGTCGGTTGTCGGTAGCCCGGTACCAGACGTGGAGTCCGCCGGAGGGCGTTTGGACGCGCAGTGTTGTGGAGTCGTCGGCTGGACTGGGTTGTCCGCGTAGGGCAGCAAGGATGGCGAGGGTGTGGAAGCCGTTGGCCAGACCTCTGAGATCCACATGATCGCCAATGGGGATACCGGGCAGGATCCGGTCTCGGGCGGGGGTTCGGCAGGATGGGCGTCGATGTCGAGGACGACCAACCTGGCGGGACCACAAGAGACGCCGATGCCGAATTCCGGGTGAGCGGCCCACCAGCGGTGGATGCGCTCCTGGTTGAGGGTGGCCGCGTGGAAGCCGTGGCACCAGGCGTTGCCTGCACGGAGACATGGACAGCTGGCAGGCGAGTGGGTGCTTGAACGGCATTTCCTGCAGTTCGCGGCCGGTGTCTTGCGGCCTGCGGCAAGGGGGTGCACTGGCCAGCCGCGGCGGGCGCACCACTGCGCGACATTCACTGCCTGGTCAGCGACTGAGGGTTCAGGGCCAAGGTGCCCTGAGCCGCCGCTGTGAAACTGCAGTTCAGCAGGCATGAGGACCCCCTTAACAGCGACCGAAGCGACTCAACGACAGGCACAGACTAGCGAACGGGCTCGGTGTCGTCGTGGAGCATCTACGGAACGGCATGGTCTCGATGTTCATGCCCCGCGCAGGTGGACCGCGCCAAGCGACTGACGGTCCGTGACAGCTACCGGACTGCCTCTGGTCGCTGTGTGTCCTTCCTGGTAGAACGCCAGGTCAGGGCGGTGCAACGGGACGGTTAGCGACTGAAGCGACTGAATCTCTCTATATATGACGCACACGAAGACCTGTTGGCTATCCCATATAGGGGCGGTGCAGTCGCTTCAGTCGCTGATCGATCCCGGTCACAGCTGTGACCTGCAGTTTCCTCGTTGACAGGCCAGCGACTCAAAGTCCGCCCGGTCGGTGGCGCTTGGGTCGCTTTTACCGAAGCAGTAGCGACTGAAGCGACTCACGATCAAGCATGCTCACCTTTAGGAACTCAGCCACCGCCAACGAACGCCCGTCGTCGGTGACAGTCCTTCCTCCACCGCTGCAATGAGGCCAGCCGAGCCCCAGTCGGGCTTCCAGCGTTACAGCTCTAGGGGGCTACTAACCTGACTCCCCATCCTTTCCCGGGGCCTCTCGTACCAGGCGCATGTGGAGCCGGCCTCGCAGCCGGCTGTCGACGGGGAGGCTGGTGGTGCGGCGGGCGGCTTCGCAGTAGGGGGTCGCCGCACCACCGTGTTCGCCATGGAGTTCAAGGAGGTGGGCACGGGTGGCAAACAGGCGGCTGTATCGGGCCGTGTGGTTGTCGCCTGCAGTGCGGTGCTCAGGTCGAGTCCTGCGGCTGGGCCGTGGAGCATGGCAACGGCGACCGCGCGGTTAAGGGAGGTCATCGGGTTCGGTCTGAACCGCTCCTGGATCTCAGTGCAGGTTCGGTCGAGCGGGCAGCACCACGCGGACGGATCCGGCGGGCACGAACTGGCCCTGCTCAGGCTCGGCGGCCTCCAGGAGCCGCAGGTTATCCATTGCCAGTCCTGGCCCAGTAGTACGGGTAGCGCGCGTAGACCATGTTCTGCCAGTCGAGAGTGTGCTCCTGGCCTCCTCCAGTGTCACGGGACGACATGCATTTACCGCCGCCAGTTCCCGAGGGTTGGTGGGGCAGCGATGCCGCCTGCACCCTGTCTGCCTCTTCACTCTGCAGCGAGCGACGAGGCCGCTCTCACCCATTCCGAGCGGCCCCGTGGCTGCACTGTCGTGGCGGGATGTGGTCAGTTGGTGCAGGTGTCGAGCATGGACGACACTGCAGATTTTTCGTTGCTGGTGGTGGTCAGCTTCCAGACGGACTTGATGTGCGTGTAGTCCTTGGCGTACGTGCACCAGAAGGCGTGGTTGGTGGGCTTCCAGTCGGCTGGCCCGCTGTCTGACTTTGAGGTGTTCGAAGACTCTGAAGCGATGAGCAGCTGAGGGTCTTTGAGGTCGTTGCCGAATGCTTTGCGCTGGTCAGCAGTCCAGGTGTCGGCGCCGGAGCGCCAGGCCTCTGCCAGGGGCACCATGTGATCAATGGTGGCTTTCGCGACCTCGGAGACAGTGGTGTCGTCGTAGGCGGAGTACCAGGAGCCGGACGCGGGCTGACAGTGGTCGGGCTTGTCCTGCAGTTCCTTGCCGTCACGTGCGAGGACCGTCTGGCGGGTGGTGCAGCCGTCCGGCTGAGTGGACCAGATGTCGAACTTGTCCCGAGCGTAGCCGTCCATGGAGTGCGGGGCGGCCACGGTGAGCGCGGCCAGCTCGGTGCGGGCGGTTGCCGTCGAGGGCGGCGGGGGCGGGTCGGCCAGAGCAGGGGCAGTGTCGACAACTGCCAGGAGGAGGGCGGCGATGGGCAGGCCGAGGGTCACACGGTGCATGAAGTCTCCATGGTCTGTGGGGGTTGGAGATGCGCACACGAGAAAACCGCAGCGTTGAGGAGACGCGCTACGCGCGTGGACCAGATACGACAACTCCCCACGCCTCCTTCACCCTGCGGGCACGGCAGATCCGCGGGTGAAGAGGCGGTACTCACCGTCATGAAATCCGTCCCAATTGCCTTGCCGTCCTGACGGCGGCCAGTGAGTCTGGACTGATGCCAGGACAAGGGAAGAGATGGCTGCGACAAGAGGCCGAGAGTCAGCGGCTTGCCGCTCGCACCGCGCCGGACGCGAGACGCTGGGAAGTGATCCTTGAGACTCGAGACCAGGCGGAGCTGCGTACGCAGTTGCGCTGCCTTCGGGAGGCAGGAGTCGAAGGGTCTATGATCCGGATCGACACGCTGTGCGGGCGTCTGGCGCTGCCGACCACCTACCGACTGAGCCGGTTCGTGACGGACCTTGGATGGGAGTCCAAGCGCGAGGGCTCTGAGCATGGAATTTGTGGCAGCTCGAGGTGAGTTGACGGACGTGGCGTAGAAGCCAACAGGGCCCCTATTGCCACGGGTGGACGGGCGTGGTCGTCCGTGGCGTAACCACCGGCAAGTGATCGACGGGATGCTGTGGCGACTGCGGAACGGAGCCCCATGGCGCGATTCTGCCCGGGTATCAAGGGCCTTGGCAGACCATCTACGCGCGGTTGGCCCGCTGTAAAGCGAACGGAACCTGGGCAACGCTGCTGGAACATGGCCAGGTCCGTGACGATGCGGTAGGCCGGGTGGAGTGGGCCATCTCTGTCGGCTCCACAGTCAACCCAGCCCACCAGCACGCGGCCGGCGCCCACAAAACGGGGCCGTAGACAGGGACTAACTGAGAGATCCGGGCCGCTCGCAAGCACACCAAGGCCTCGGCCGGTCCCGGGGCGGGCTGACCACCGAGGTTCACTGGTTCCGTCGGAGGCTACGTCCGTACATTTACATCACACATCCCCGCTGGTCAGCCGCAACAAGACAGCTAGACCGCACGTAAAACGGACGAGGCCCATGGCACAGCGGGGGATCTCGGGCGGCCGGCGGCGGCGCTCCACGACAACACCCGCATCCCTGCCGACTAACGGCTCTACCTGACCGCGACCCCGCGGATCCTGGCCTCGTCGTCGAGGCCTCGGGGCGCAGGCCCAGGACGTCAGGGCCGGCGCGGTGGTGGCGGCGTCGATAGTCGCCGATGGCGGTCAAGAGCTTGATGTTCGTACTGTTCGTCTTCGTCGTCTTCGCCGGGCGCGGTGATCTCCTTCAAGGGACCTCCCGCTGTTTGGTCCTGCCGGTCCCGCAGCCATCCCTTCGAACCTGCTCGAATCCTGGCACGGAACGTCGCGGCAACATGCCTGGCTGACTCAATCTGGTGGCCAGCTGTCGGTGGGCGGGACACCAAAGCACACGACCCGCACACTTGATCTTTGCCCTCCGACTGCATACGCCAGGCCCCTCGAGGGGCGCTCGACAGGAGATCTCGATGCGAAGACGCAGACTCAATCTCGCCGCCGCTGTTACGGCTGCGGTCGTGGCCATGTTGCTGCCCCTCATCGGCACAGGCACTGCAGCCGCCAGCGACTCATGCACGCCCAGCGTCACTTGGGACTACTACTCCTACACCGATATCGCCGGCAATCACTACGGGCACAAGGTCTACGTCCACTGGAACCCGTGCAACCGGCCGACGCGAGCACGAGCGCACTGCCAGAACTTCCCATACGGCACGTACTACGCGTACGGCAACACCATCAACTCCACGGGAACCAGCGTTGTCGCCTGCGGTGGGGGTAACCCACGGTATGGCAGCCAGGGCTGGCAGGAGTACTACGGCGGCTCCTGGCACTACCACCAGCTCTTCACCCTCTGAGACCCAGGCGACAGAGGGGGTCCGCACCCCCGGGCGCGGACCCCCTCCTCGCTGATCAACGGCAGCCGGGCCAGTCATGCAGCCAGTGGGCCTGGGCGCCCGCCTCGTAGTGTTCCTGCAGCCGGAGCAGCACTGATGAGGCAGTACTCGGCCGACGGCCGATGCTGGTCCTCGTCGGTGCCGCAGGTGACTGTGTGAACGCCGTCGGCACCCTCTATGACCGCGCAGGGCTCGGAAGCGCGGGTGGGCCAGAGGCGGCAGTATGCGAACCCGGAGGCTGCCCGTCAGGCGGCGCACCTCCGGCGACCAGGACGTGCGACGCGCGATCGAGCAGGGAAACCTGTTCAGCGGCGTCACACAGGTGCAGCACGAGGTTGTCTCCTTCTGCGTCGACATGGGCGAGGCAGCGCAGCGACTGGGTGGCGATGTCGACGCGGACCTATGTTCTGGTCTTTCCCTCTTGGGCTGGGCCAGGCGGTAGGTCCGGGAGCATGTCAGGCGTCCTGTGATCTTGATCGTTAACCCGTGTGTCCAGTTGCGTGGTCTTGGTAGGGCTCGAGGGGCGATACTGGGAGGCATGTCCGTATCCGCGACCTCTTCGACGCCGAGCGCCTACGAGATGCTGCGCGAGCAGTATGCCTCGCGGCTTCCCAGGTCCTTGGAGGAGCTCGCCGGGCCGACGGCCGGCACGGTGGATCTGCCGTTGCACGTCGTATGGTCCGGTCGTCGCTCGTACGGGCTCAGCCAGCCTCGTTCACGGATGAGCCTTTACCGCACCGTACTGGCAGAGGGGCAGCAGCAGGATCTGATCGCTTTCCTCGACCGCAGCCTGCTCATCGCCCAGTGGCCGATTCTGCGGACGCTGATCAGCCGCCCTCTCCGCGACGCGTGGGAGAACCGCTTCCCAGAGTTGCCCACGGACAAGGCCGCCACTGCCGCGTGAGCCTCTCCGACCTCCACCGCCGCCTCCTGACCGACATCCTCGACATCGGGAATCCATATCCCCTGGTACTCACCGGCGGATACGCAGTTCAAGCGCACGGCTTGGTAGACCGTCTATCTCAGGACGTTGACGTCGCTACGGACCATCCGGCCCCAATGAGCGAGATCGTCCGCTCGGTGAGCCAGGGACTCACCGAGCGTGGCTGGCATGTCGAGCCTATCGAGATCGCTGCGCTGTCCGGCCGGCTTCTCGCCACCGACCCCGGTACAGGCGAACAGTGCGAGGTCGACGTACTCAAGGAGGTGCTCTGGCACCCTCCCGCGTCCAGCGAGTACGGCCCCGTGCTGTCGCTCGACGACGTGATCGGAACGAAGGTACGGGCCCTTGCCGACAGGGGCGCGGTGCGCGATCTGATCGACGTCCACGCGGCTTCCCAGCACCGGTCCAAAGCTGAGCTCGAGAACCTTGGTCGCCGTCATGCCCGATACGAGTTCAGCCTGGAAGACTTGCGCGACCGTCTCGCCGGCGCGGAGTGGTGGGATGACCAGGACTATGCCGACTATGGGCTCCAGCCCGATCAGATCGACGCCCTGCGGACGTGGGCTCTCAGCTGGGCCACCAACATCGCCGCACAGTTGCAGACAGAGGAAGACCCGACGACTTCTGATGCAAGAGCGTCCTCGGAGCTCGGGGCGAAGCGGCGCCCAGTTGTTGAGGGCCAGACCACGTAGGTTGCCAACGAGGGCAGTGCCGCTGGGCAGCCAGCAGCGTCCCGACGCTCACCTCTCCCCCAGCTTGCTCGCTGGTCGTGCTCCGTAGGGGCGGTCTCCAGCAGGTTCCGCCAGGACGACACCGTGTGCTTGCGTCGCAGCAGGGTGCGCCGTTCTCGGTTTGTCATCGCGCCCGGTTCCGGCCGTCGATCATGGATGGCAGTGAGCTTTCACAGCGACGGACTCGGTCTGTCGACTTGGTCGTACCGCGGCTCGGGCGCTGGCGGGCCGCCCGGCAATTTTCACGCGGGCAACTGCTCGAGAGACTCTCTCCCCCGGCTACCGTTTTCGTGGCTCCGCAAGGGTGCCTACGGCCTTCGGGTCCAGCATGACTTCCCCCTTGTTATTGATGATCGGGGGCGTGTCACCGGGTCCGGAGGCATCGACGGACCGCTGATAAGGGGCTTTAGCGCCGGCTTCACCCGAGCCGGAAGAGTTCTCCGTAACGTGGATGTGGCAGCTCGGTGCCGTGGCAGGGTCGGCCGAGAGCCTGATGGAGGGGTTCTCCACATGATCGACACCGGCGACATCGACGCCTACGCGGATCTCGCCCCAGCGACCCGGAGCTCGGGCTCCTCGATCCGCGGCGAGCAGCCCTCCAGACGAGGAAACAGGCAGTTCAAACGGGCTTTCTTCCTCTCCGCGTTCGCTGCCCTGGGCGACCGGGCGTCCGTGGCTTACTACGGCATGAAGATCGCCCAGGGCAAGCACCACACCCAGGCCCTGCTCTGCCTCGCAAGGCGCCGGGCCGACGTCCTCGTCGCGATGCTCCGCGACGACACCTTCTACGACTCCCAGCCGTCGGCCTCAGTTACCTGACCAGCGGCTATGCGAGGAGAACGACTCGATCAGCCTCGGCATCGAAGCCGAGCACCGGATGGCCATAACCGCCCTCTGGATCCATCAGCACCGGTTTGCCCAGCCGCCGCCCGATCTCCCGAAGGAGGCCGCAGAGCACGTCGAGTCGCTCTTGGTCTTGCAACTCCCGCAGGTCAACGTCGAAGTCGATTTCATCGTCAGCATAGAAACGAAAGATCGCCAGCACATCTGCAGTCGGCCAGACCCGCAGGTTCGGGCACTCGGCATCCGCCGGACGGGCGAGCACGGGCTTCGCCAGGGGCACCGGAAGCACCGCCTCTCCTTCGGAGTACTCGCACTTCCAGCCCTTCTCCGCAACAAGATCGAGGACCGCCTGCCAGTCCTCCATCGAGGCACCAGGGACACGCACGTCCGGCAGCGACCCCATCAAGTCCGGGTCGAGGAAGCAACTCACGTCATCCCACAGCAGATCAGCCACACCGCCATGTTTCCCGGCTCCGTGACCCGACGCACCCCCGTTTCCCTTGACCGACATGGGGGCACCCCCCCAAGCCTCGGGTCGCAGTGTCCTGGTGGTACCACCGAGGGGCGGTGAGCCGGGTTGGTGAGCGCCTGAAGTCGCCCCGCCGCAGGCCGATGTCACGGTCGTGGTCTGGCTCCAGATTCAGTCCACCACTCCCCCAGCCTTGCCTCCTCGACGCGGCCAGGAACCGTGTTTCAGAACGGGTGGTGGTCGACCTTCCTGCCGTGACGCTTCAGCAGGCAGGAGGATCTGCTGCCAGGTGACCACTGGGCCGTGCTGGGGCCGTTGCGCCTGTCGCACGGTGCTGGGGCAGCCGTCGGTGCGCCGGGCTGATTGAGGCGAGCCGGGCTGTGGCTATTACGAGGTAATGACGGGCGGCGTTTGTCCGACGGTGGGGGCGTCGCGCAGGGAGCTCTTACTAGGTCGTAGATGGCGCGTCGCTGTCCGAGAGTGAGGGGGGGTGATCGGGCTGCCTTGTGAGGCATAACGGCGTAATAGTGGTGCTCCAGCGGCCGAACTTTCCCTATGTAGCGTGCCGGTGCTTGATTCGATCTTGCGCGTTAGTAAGGTATCTCGCATGAGTTCTCCAGCCACCTCGAGCGACCGCGAGAAGGTCGTGTCCAAACTGCCGGGATGGCTCCGGCAGAACCTCAAAGTCAGAGCCGCACAGCACGGTCTTGAGATTCAGCAGGCCGTCGAGCAGGGCATCGTCGACTGGTGCCGGCTCGCCTCCACCCCGGAAACATCGACACCGCCGGCGCCGACTCCTTCTCCACCCTCCTCCCGCCAGGGCAGTGGGACGAGTTCCGCAGCGTCGCCAACGACCGCAATGTCTCGCTCATCCAGGGCCTGGCCCAGTCCGTGCAGCTGTGGCTGGACAACAACCCCTCCCCGGTGTCGAACGACCCGCCATCACGCGGCGCATCGTTGTCTGCAACCAGAAGGGCGGCGTCGGCAAGACAGCCATCACCGCCGGCCTGGGCGAGGCTCTCGCGGAGGACTCCGACAAGCTCCACCCGGTCCGTGTTGCCAAGCAGCTCCTCGACGCTCTGCGCGCGGCCGACGACGGCCGCGAGGCCATCCCGGCTGACGGCCCCTTGGATGTGGAGAACCTGCCTGGACCTGGAATGCGTGTTCTGCTGGTCGACTTCGACCCGCAGTGTCACCTCACCAACCAGCTCGGCGGCACCCCGCTCCCCATGGACGGCGACTCCCTCACCAACCACATGGGAGGCACGCCCAAGGGCGAGCTGAGGGACCTCATCATCGCAGTGGAACCCGAGACATTCGGTGACCGGCTGCATCTGCTGCCCGCCTGCAACGACGCCTTCCTCTTGGACGTCCGCCTCTCCAGCGTCCGCGCCCGCGAAGCGGCCCTCGAGCGAGCCCTGGCTCCACTGGAGGGTGATTACGACGTCATCATCGTCGACTGCCCGCCCAGCCTCGGCCTCAGCATGGACGCCGCCGCCTACTACGGGCGACGCCGCGACGGAGAGGAGGCCGGAAAGTCCGGCGCCCTCATCGTCGTCCAAGCCGAAGACAGCAGCGCCGACGCCTACGACCTGCTCACCACCCAGATCGAAGACCTCAGCAATGACCTCGGGTTGGTCCTCGACTACCTCGGCATCGTCGTCAACCTCTACGACGGCCGCCGCGGGTACATTGCCACCTCCTCCCTTCAGGGCTGGGTCGACATAAAGGACCCGCGGGTCGTCGGCCTCATTGGAGACCTGAAAGAGCAAAAGGAAGCCGTCCGCGTGAAGCGGCCTCTGCTGTCCTACGCGCCCCGCTGCCAGCAGTCGGTCGGCATGCGCGCACTCGCACGGGAGATCTCATGACCAGCAAGGCCAGCGCTCTGGGAGCCGGCCGGTTCGGGAGCCGCACCGCGGCCCCCGTCAGTGCGCGCCGCCAGGCAGTCGCCGCAGCCACCGGGGTTCCCACCGAAGGCGTCGCTCCACCCAGCAAGCTGCCAGTGGAGCGGATCAGTCCCAACCCCGACAACCCCCGCTCTAGCCTCGGCGACCTCTCCGAACTGGCGGGCAGCCTCGTGGAGCACGGGCAGAAGCAGGCCATCACGGTCATGAACCGGGACGCCTACGTGAAGGCCAACCCGGCTCGCGAGAAGGACCTGGATCCTCACGCCACCCACGTGGTCATCGACGGCAGCAGCCGCCTGGCCGCCGCACGCGAAGCTGGCCTGACGCACCTGAGCGTCTGGGTCGACGACGAGCAGGGCCAGGACTCCGAATCGCTGCTGGAGTCGGCGCTGGTCGCAAACATCCACCGCCACGACCTCGCCGAACTCGACGAAGCACGCGCCCTTGAACGCCTGATGGCTATCCACGGCTCGCAATCGGCTTTGGCGAAGCGCCTCCACAAGTCGCAAGGCTGGATCTCTCAGCGTCTCGCGCTTCTGAACCTGACACCGGAACTCAAAGCTCTGATCGGTACGGAACCCATCACGCTTCTGCGAGCGGTGGGAAACAAGCCGCCAGAGCAGCAGGTAGCCGCTCTGAACGAGTTGAAGCGACAGAGCACGCGCAAGGGAGCAGCCAAGCAGCCCTCCCCCACTACGCCGGGCGCGGTCGTCGAGCCGCAGAGCCATTACGCCGTAATAGAGCCCGGGGGAGTTGGTGGGGGCGAGCGGCATCCCACACGGGATGACGGTCAGCCTCGCCAGAACGCATCTGTGATGCAGCAACCCGCCGAGGCGAAGCAGGAACCGTCGGATCCTGCGTCCGGCAACGAGCATGACGCCGGCGCCGGTATCCCGGAGCCCCGGGAGCAGGAGGAGCCGACGGGCGTCGCAGGGCAGCGAAAGCCCCGCACTCTTCCCTATGACGATCCCACGTACATCGCCATGCACCTGGGCACCAAGATGGAGGTCGAGCCCTTCGTCCGGGCGACGCGGCAGATGACCACTCGTTGCTGGGACAAGGCGGGACCCGAAAAGGGACTGGAGCTCCTGGACAGCATGCTCGAGGAGGCAGCCAAGCGCTGCCCGGAGGAACTAGAACTACTCATCCAGAACCACCTCGAGGCATCGGCTCGCAAGACGGCGCAGTAACTGAGTTAGGCACTGGCCCCGTTCTCCTCGCTTGTAGGGGTGAGGACGGGGCCAGTGCTTGTCTCCATGGGCGCCCGAGTCAGGGCGCAGTCACATGACCGAGTGATGCCCCTGAGCAAGACCGCGCGTTGCCACTCCGCCTACATACGCATGTCAGCCCCGTTGCGGCTTCGGTTGGACTCGGAGAAGCCCCTGGGCCTGTTCTGTCGATCTCGGCCTTCAGCGGTCACACGCCGATGAAGCTCACCGTCTCCGTCATGGCTGCCCGACCGGTACGCAGCCTTGGCACCCCTTCTTTCTCATATCCCACTGAGAGGCCGCAGAACAGCACGAGCTCGCGGTCGGCACCGACCGTTCGGCTGACGGTTTTGTGGTACATGGTCCACATGACCTGGGGACAGCTGTCCAACCCTTCCGCCCTCAGCAACAGCATGACCGTCTGCAAGTACATCCCCGCGTCGCCCCACTGTCCGGGCCCCATCGTCCGGTCGATGTAGCAGAACAAGACGACCGGTGCTCCGAATGCGTCCGAGTTCAAAGTAGCGATCTTCTGGGGCCGGTTGGGGTCGTCGCGTTCAATCCCCAGCGCTTCGTAACGCTGGGCTGCCGCAGCGGAGAAGCGGTCCTGATACGGGGGACTCAGTTCGTCTGGGTACATCGGATACTCCCGCTCATCGCCCAGGTCTCCCGCCAGTGCCCTGGCGGTCGCACGCCTCTTCAGGTCGGCCAGGGGGCCGCCGGTCACGACATACACGTGCCACGGCTGGAGGTTCCCACTGGACGGAGCCCGGGTCGCTGCGGTCAGCACTCGATCGAGTGCCGCCTTTGGCACCGGTTCATCGCTGAACGCTCGCACGGCTCGGCGGCTGTCCACGGCCTCGTATACATCCACGCTTTCGCGTCCTCTCATTCGACTGGGCCCCTGCACCGTATTCAGCGATCAGGCAGCAGCCACCGGATCTGGACCACGTCCCGGCGATCAGTCCAGTCGTCGATAGGAGTGGGGGAGACAGGGGTGATTTGACGGATGCCCGGCGGGAGCGGCTGAAGCCGCTTCTACCGGGTGAGCAACGGGCGTTGCGTCTGGTGGCCTGGGGGACTGCGGGAAGATGTACGGCGGGTACCACTGGGTACGCACAGGTGTGCGTTGGCATGATCTGCCGGAGGGTTACGGTCGCTCGGTTTGGGTGCAAGGAGCGGACCGAGTGGTCGATCATCTGGTCTGCCGCCGGCGTGGACGCCCCGAACAGCGGCGCGAGCCGTCGCAAGGTCAGGTTGGTTCGCCAGTAGGCCGCGACCAGCAGTACCCGGTCCTCCAGGGGGCAGGGCCCGACGGCCGTCCGGGCCACACAATGTCGGAGCCCTCGCGTCCCAGTGCGGTCATCAGCTTGCTGAAGTCTCGCGGGCTCAGCCCGGTAAATGTCGCTATCCGGGGCGGCTCCGACGCCGTGATCACGCAAGGCGTCGCATGATCATCACCCCTCCGGTCAGCCTCGGAGGTCGCCTGGTCTCAGAACTCGAACCACAGGTCGATGTGCGGATGGACTCGTTCTCGCAGACAGCTTGAGTGCGAGTAGGCCTGCTGCCGCACGGTACCGCCTCGCGCCAGGTCAACCGCCCCAAGCCTGATCTCGGTCGCCGCCCGGTCCTGGTTGAAGTCGATGACCTGCCAGCAGAAGCAGCAAGTGGGGTTCGCGTTCAACGATGCCTTCTCACGTCCGAGACAACAGCGCCGACCGCGCCGTCCTGCAGACCGTACGTCGAACAGACACCACCGATCACGGGACAACCCTTGATCGATCTCAACGAGGACTTCAGCCTAGTGAGGTATTACGCGGTAATACCTCCGCTCGTCAGCCCCTTCCTCGATGCAACAGCTTCAGCGCTCGAGCTGACGATGAAACGGCGTTGCTCAAGCAGCTCTGGTCGCCCCCAGGGTCCTCGGCACCCAGCGGCCGCGTCATCGTCGGGTCGAGTGGGTACCGCGCAAGGGGTAGAGGGGATCCTTCGGTGTTCACCTCTATTACGCGGTAATGGATCGAGGGAGACTGTGGTTGGCGTTCCTCATCAAGTAGCAGTCCTCAGCTCAGCAGGCGACAACGGCACTCCGTCTCTGACTGGTGAGGCGCCCATCACCTTTCCGAGCGCGGCGGGCAACGGGTCGCGGGGACAGCAAGAAGCGACCCTGGCAGGGTAGATGCGACCGAGCACGCCGCCGGGGGAGCAGCCGTACAGTCATCTCCCAGTGCGCCGGGCACGGTCGGCGAAGTCGAAGCCATTACGTCGTAATGGGGTCTAGGTGTATTGATCATGAGCGTTGTTAACGCTGACCGGGCTTGATCACGGCGAAGGCCCCCGTGTGGGGTGGAGGTGTCGAATCTTCACCGCACGGAGGCGTTCGTGTCCCACCGTAATGCCCGGCTGACCGTTCACGGCAGGCGACTGCTCGTCGAATGTGTCGACGCCGGCCGTCCCGTCGCCCACGTTGCCGCAGAGATGGGCATCTCCCGCGCCACGGCTCACAAGTGGATCCGGCGCTGGCGTTCCGAGGGCGAGAGCGGACTCATCGACCGTTCCAGCCGTCCGCGCAGGACCCCGCACCGGACCGCGGCCGCTACCGAGGCGCATGTCTGCAGGCTGCGGCAGGACCGCAAGCTCGGCCCAGCCCGTATCGGACCGATCCTGGGCCTGCCCGCCTCCACCGTGCACCGCATCCTCGCCCGGCACGGCCTGAACCGGCTGGCCTTCCTGGACCGGCCCACCGGACAGGTCATCCGCCGCTACGAACGCGAACGGCCCGGTGAGCTGGTCCACGTCGACGTCAAGAAACTCGGCCGGATCCCCGACGGCGGCGGCCACAAGGTCCTGGGCCGTCAGGCCGGCCGGGCCCAGCGAAGCAACGTGGGCTTCGACTACATCCACTCCGCCGTCGATGACCACACCCGGCTGGCCTACAGCGAGATCCACCCCGACGAGAAGGCCGCCACCTGCGCCGCCTTCCTGCGACGGGCCGCTGCCTTCTTCGCCGCATCCGGGATCGACCGCATCGAGCGGGTCCTGACCGACAACGCCTGGCCCTACCGCAAGAGCTTCGCCTGGCGGCAGGCCCTGGCCGACCTGGGCGCGAGCCGCAAGCTGACTCGCGCCTACCGGCCCCAGACCAACGGCAAGGTCGAACGCTTCAATCGCACTCTGCTGGACGAGTGGGCCTACCTGCGGCCCTACACCAGTAACGACGAACGCACCGAAGCCCTGACAGACTTCTTGCACACCTACAACCACCACCGCTGCCACACCGCACTCGGTGGCCACCCACCGATCAGCCGCGTCAACAACGCTGCGGGTCAATACATCTAGGGCCTGTTGCAAAGAGCGTCGGTAGTTGCTGCTGTGAGTTCGGATGTGGCTAGCTGCTACCTTCCGGAGCCATGACCGACAGCGTGTATGTGGGCAATGCCGGCAGGGACGCGGCACTGGACCGGGGGTGGCTGCTGGGACATTTCAAGGACGCTGCCGATCCTCGGCATAGCGAGGACGTGGAGATCAAGTGGGGCGTCCACCCGCAGGGCGATGAGCGGGCGCAGTGGGTGATCGGCGAAGAGCGCACTGCCCTGCTGGTCCTCATCAGCGGGCGCTTCCGGATAAAACTGCCCGGGCGCAGTGTTCTCCTGGCCGAGCAGGGGGATTACGTCGTGTGGGGCCGGGGCGTCGATCACTCCTGGTTCGCGGAGGAAGAGTCTGTGGTTCTGACAGTCCGCTGGCCTTCTGTCCCCGGCTACAAGGTGATCGATGAGGACGATTCTGCTGCTGGTCAAAGCCATTCGTTCAGGACTGCGACCAGCGCGGTGGCCTCGTAGTGGACGGCCAACTTGAGCGGGTGGCCACCGCACGGTGGCGCTTGAGGCCGTTGATGCCGCATTCAACCGCGTGACGTTCACGGCAGTCGGTCTTGTCGGCCTTCCGCGGCCGACTGCCGTGAGCGCCGAGTTTCCTGCGGTTGCGCATGATGGCACCTGAGCCAGGATCGTCACCCAGTTGCAGGCCGAGGCCGACGCGACGGGCCTGATCACCTGGGACGTGAACGTCGACTCCACCATCTCCAGCCGGGCCTACTAGCCGTTCGTCAGGTCCCCACGTCCCGCAAAGCGTGATCATCTAGGACCAAGATCCACTTTCGCAACGGGCCCTAAGGGGAGTAGGGGAGTAGGCGACAGCCACGGCAGCCGCCATCCGAGGAGTCAGGAGAACTTCCGCACGCGCTGGCTCCGGCTCGCGGCAAACGCTCCTTGATCTGATCTGAAGCGCTGGTCCTGCTCGACCAGACACTTCCTATAGGAGGGCTTGCTTGGTGGCCGAGACCACGGGGCCTCGAGGTGGTGAGCTATTACGCCGTAATAGCCCTCGTCGTCGGACTGCCTTGGCGGGCCACCGCTGCGTCTTCATCCGCGTAGTGACCACAGGCCTTACCGGCAGATGAGCCACGAGCCGTGATGACTATCAGGCGGCTCGAGAGGAGCTCTGGGCCGACTCCGCTTTGGAGCCCAGCTACACACGGCGTCCTCGGTCGGGCTTGTACCGTGCGAAGGCAGGAGTGGTCCTGCTCAGGTACGCACATCTATTACGCCGTAATGGATACTGAGCATGCTGCGGTGGGCCGGGCGGAGATCTCGCCCGAGGGACGTACCATCCTGCTCGTCGAGATCCTCGACGCCCCCGCGGCACGCGAAGATGAAGAGGACGACGTGGTGATGTATCTGGAGGACTTAGGCAGCCCGTTCGTCGCGTCGGACCTGGTCCGGACTATTCGCGCTGGGGACTCACCAGGACTGGCCCAGCGGTGCACGGAGTCCCTCGGCGGAATCTGGGCCAGGCCGGTCACGTGAGCCCGCATCTAGGGCGGAGCTGCTTGGGCTGGGGCCAGCGAAGGATAAAAGCTTCGGCATCCTTGGCTTTCGTGCGCCGCAGATGCGATCCCAAAAAGCCCTAGAGGATCTCTAGCGGTCGGGGTTGCGGCGGCCCGAAGTCGAGCCCGGACCTGGCATCGAGGCCCTCGATGAGGCAGGGGGCTGCGTCCGTCTGAGTCGAGCCTGCACCAACGAGGGCGGCTAGTCGCGCCTGTGTCTAGTGAGTGTGGCAGCGATCTTCCAAGCAGCGATCAAACGCTCTCAAAGAGTGTGAGCTCGAGGGCGTGCGCCGGCACCTGGTTGACGGTCGGCCGTCATAGGGCGGCGATCAACGCGCGCTTGGTGCAGCCGACGTACGCGTCTTCAAGTGGTCCCATGTCAAGAGGATCGGGGTCGGCCGGACTGCAGGTGTGCGGTATCCGGCAGGCGCGCAGTGAGGGTCTCGGCAAAGCCCGTGCGAAACCCCTTGGCGAGCTGCGGTCAAGATGAATGCGGTAGATCAGCCGTGGCCGGTGGCCGGCTCTGATGCAGATCGGCGCCGCCATTGCGAAGCGCATGGGGCCCTGGGCAGTGGCCCGCACGATCAGGATGCGGCCTCGGTGGATTAGGTACGGCTCCTGAGCGGCCCCAGGTCCTGGCCGGCTTTGTCTCGAAGCGGACTCAGGAACTCAGGTCTGCACACCTCCATTTATGACGGGACGCTGCTCGTCCCATGCGGTGATCTCCGCCGCGTCCCGTTCGGGCTTCTTACGGAAGGGCTTGCGCGCTCTAGCCGACGCCGTGCAGTAGGACCTCAAGCCCGAACGGGGTGTATTCGACATCGCACTGGCGACGCACGACCTCAGCGATATGGGCCAACGGCCAGCGCTGACGAACCGGCTCAGAGCGGCCAGGCTGGGGTCCAACACGACTTCGAGTTGATGGGGTTTCTCGCATCGAGCCAGCTTGGGGGACCAGGCAACCTGTTGGCCACCCCGATAGCAGACCTGCCGCTATCGGGTAGCCATATGTTGCGTGTGCGGCCGGTGGACGGTATTCGGTGTGCCTACTTCTCGGTGGTCATGCTTTCGAGGGCGCTGAGGAAGGCCTGCAAGGTTGCTTCGTCGCGGAGCCTGTATCCCTGCACTTTTCCTGAGCCCGGTCCGAGCGCAATGATCGGGGACTGCATGCCGCTGTCCCACCAGCCTTCCGTGGCCCCGCGTTTGAGGACACGAGTGAAGGCACCAGCGTGACCACGGAGACTGCTGTCGTCGTTGTCGCGAAGGTCGTCGGCGGATACCTCACCATCGACTCCGGCAACGGCTGCTCGGAGGATTCGCTGGGCTCGCGGGGCGAGGGCGTCGTAGAAGGTGCGGGCGCGCTCGGCATCCCAGCCGGGGTTGTGGCGGAGGGAGGCGCGGTACTTGTCGAGGAGTGCCAGCAGCTCGCGCTCGAACGCTGGGGTTGGATCCTTCACGTTTACGGTGATCTCCACAAAGGCTCCCGTTACATTAGACGCGGATAGAGCTGAAGAGATCATACTGCGGCCGATGACCCGTCAGCGAGGGTCTAACCGCGTCTATGTAGACCGGTCGAGGCTGGCGGCAGGTTGTGCAGTGCCTGTCCGGCGGTTCGGCTGAGAGCCGTGCGTCACGGGGCGTGGATCCTGACCGCACGCATCAGCCTGGTCGCGACTCGTTGGTGGCGCGGGCAGCCCATGGCCAGGAACCCGCGCAGCAGTTCTCTCGATACGCGGTCGGCGGCAGCAGAGCCGTGGCCGCCGGCACGGACCACTCCTGACGCCGGGTCATTCAGGAACGGCGGTGCGTCGTTGACGCACCGCGTCCAGCGCCCGCAGTCCCGCCACCGTGCAGGTGCGCACACTGGAGGGGCCGGTGCGCGAACAGCGCCCGAAGCCCGTCCGTGTCCTCGCGGACCCCGCACTTACGTCGAGCACCTGGTCCGGGGGAGTCACCGGCAGTCAGTCGCCTGACGGCCTTGTATGCCTCGCCTTCCCTGGTCTCTGCCTCCTCATGTACGTGAGGTCAATGAGCAGCTGCCTTGTGACAGCTGCTCATTGACCTCACGTACATGAGCCTTGCCTCTGAGATCAGGTTGCGCGGCGCAGGGGGACGACGACGTCTTCGCCGGTGCTCTTCGGGCTGAGGCGGTAGTAGCTGATGTGTGCGAGCCGCTCTGATTCCTCGAGCCATCCGGTTTCGACGACCTGGCGGCGGGTGCGTGAGAAGACGGTGGGGGACATGCCGACGAGTTTGGCGAGGTTGGCGCCTGTCTCGATGACGGTGCCGGCTCGGTCGGTGGGGTGCATGGCGTAGAGCATGACGACGAGACGCTGATTGGCGGTCATGCCAGAGGTGCGGTGGAGGACGTCCAGGAGCTTCTGCTTGTCGTCGTTGTTCACTGGGCCTCCCACAGCGAAGGGGTCTTGTTGTCGAAGCCGGGGATGTCCGGCGGGTTGCACGTCTTGATTGCTTCCCTCTGTTCGATCCCGGTGCCGTGGAAGGCAATGTACGGACTGATCCTGTAGAGCCTGTAGTTGCCGATGCGGCCGCGCTCGATCAGGATGCGTCGCTTGAGGAGCTTTCGGTTGATCTTGCCGACGGCGTCGGCGGTCATGCCGACCTTCCTGGCGATGTCCGCACCGGTCGCTCTCAGCGGTGCCATGCCCGCAGGAGACACTCCGATCCACCACAGAACCAAGTACTTCTGGCTGGGAGTGAAGTCCTTGCTCTCGGTGATGGCTTCAACTCTGGCCTTGTCGACCTGGATGTGGTCGCCCGAGAAGGCGTAGGGCGCATATGGGATGGCCTCACCGGTATCGGCGTCGACCAGTCTGCGTGCTGCTCCCAATGGGCCCTCCACGGTGGGCTTGCCTCTACGTGCATGAGCGACGACCCTCAGGCCGACTAGATGAACTTAACGTACATGAGCAGAAAGTTCATCAACTCCGCCTGCAGGGCGTGTCGCTCAACCACATATCAATCCAGTGACTGGATCCCCGCGGCCAGGAACGGGGCCTCCTCATGAACGTGAGGTCAATCTAGTCAGGTCCTGTGGTCGTGCTCACGGTTCGTGAGACATGGGCATCGATGTCCTCAGAGCCGTGTGCCCCGCCCCAGAAACTGGGTGAAGGATGCTATGAGCTGGGTGCCAGATCCTCAGAGCTCGGTTCGGTCGACGTTTTCGCAGGTCAGACCGCCTACTGGCTCTGCGCCCTCTTTAGCAGGATGACAAGCTGTTCACTGAGCCGATCCCACTACAACACTGCGCTCCCCTGAGTGATCGCGCGAGTCGAAGCCCAAGTTCCTCTCTGCTTGCGGCCACATCCGTACCCGTTTCCATCTACCGACAAAAGGCTCCCGCTCCCCTCCCCGTCCTCAGCCGACGAAAGCACGCCACGACGCGCCGCTAGCCAGCGAAGCACCCGTCACGTGTGTCACCGCCAGCTCATCCCCGCCCTGGCCATGTTCGCCTTGAAAACCTCAAGGACCCGCAGTCGCCAAGCTGCCTGTCAGCCTCGTCGGTGCACCGGAGGCCCGCCAGGGCCGAGGATGCAACGACCCTAGGCGCGAAGACCCGGCCTGGCCTCAGGACTGCCAATCCGATGAGACCTCCAGCCCCGTAGCCGCCCAAGCTCCAGTGGAGCGGCACTCGGCCGACCCCGAACGGCCCTGCGCTGAAGTGCTGCACGTTCCTTACTAGACCTGCCGCCCTAGTAGCACGACTGACCACCTAGCAGTGGGGAGTGGGGTCTTGATTCGCTGAAGCACTGTGGACGGCGAGCCCGCTAGTGCTCTGACCACATTGGTTCGCCGGGTTGGTGATCGGGGCGGTTGGATGTTGCGTGACGTTCGATCCGAGTGCTGGGGGTGTGGTGGCTGAGCCTGTCCGCGTGCGCAGGTTGACCGATCAGGAGGGGCAGAAGCTGCAGCAGATCGTGCGTCGGGGCAGCACCAGTTCGGTCCGCTTCCGACGGGCGATGATGATGCTGCTGGCGTCGGCCGGCGGGAACCGGGTCCCGGTGATCGCCCAGCTGGTGCAGGCCGACGACGGCACCGTCCGGGAGATGATCCACCGGTTCAACGAGATCGGCCTGGCCTGTCTGGACCCTCGGTGGTCGGGAGGCCGTCCACGCCTGCTCAGCCCTGACGACGAGGACTTCGTCATCCAGACGGCCACCACCCGCCCCACAAAGCTCGGTCAGCCCTTCACTCGCTGGTCCATCCGCAAACTGTTGGCCCACCTGCGGAAAGTTCATGGGCGGGTCATCCGCATCGGCCGCGAGGCGTTACGCCGTCTGCTCGCCCGCCGCGGCATCACCTTCCAGCGCACCAAGACGTGGAAGGAGTCCCCGGACCCCGACCGCGAGACAAAGCTGGACCGGATCGAGGAGGTCCTGGACCGCTTCCCGGACCGGGTCTTCGCGTTCGACGAGTTCGGCCCGCTCGGCATCCGCCCCACCGCCGGTGCGGGCTGGGCCCCGGCCAGTCACCCCGACCGGCACCCGGCGACCTACCACCGCACGCATGGCATCAGGTACTTCCACGGCTGCTATTCGGTTGGTGACGACACGCTCTGGGGCGTCAACCGCCGGAAGAAGGGCGCCGCGAACACGCTGGCCGCGCTCAGATCGGTCCGGGCTGCCCGACCGGACGGCGGCCCCATCTACGTCATCCTGGACAACCTGTCCGCCCACAAGGGCGAGACGATTCGCCACTGGGCGAAGAAGAACCGAGTCGAGCTGTGCTTCACGCCGACATACGCGTCCTGGGCCAACCCAATCGAGGCGCACTTCGGGCCGCTGCGGCAGTTCACCATCGCCAACTCCAACCACCGCAACCACACCGTGCAGACCCGGGCCCTGCACGCCTATCTGCGCTGGCGCAACGCGAATGCCCGTCACCCCGACGTGCTGGCAGCCCAGCGCCGCGAGCGCGCTCGCATCCGCAGGGAGAAGGGCATCCGTTGGGGCGGACGTCCCCTCGCCGATGCCGCTTGACCAGCCCGGCGACCTTGCCCGGCCGGGTTCTAGCAGTAGCCGTCCACCCTGGCGCCAGCTGGAGCGAGGTTGGGCCAGGGATGTCCTGCTCTGTCGGAGGCAGCGGACCGTAGGAGGTCAAGAATCGTGCACCCCGGGTAGCCCCGAAAACTCGCGTAGGTGCCCCGGTAGTAGCAGCTCCAGTAGCTCACGACCCGCCGTTGAGTGCGCGCGAAGAAGGCAGCGTTGTCCACGAGGAACTGCCCGTAAGCGAGGTGGCCGTAGGTGCCGGGCGTGGCGAGATCACGGAGCTCATCGCAGATGACGACCAGGATCTCCAAAACGTACTCGCCAACCAGCTGCACGACGAAGGGGACGACCCATGGGTCCGTGGAACCAACGACCTTCTCCAGGTGGCGCTGCCTGACCATGCCGTCGCAGTGCCTTGAGTACAGGCAGTGCAGAAGCTGTTGTTGGCGCGACGAAAGCGACGCCACCCTGTCAGTTGGCGGCTCGTCGTTGTAGAGGCGCCCGGGGATCAAAACCTGCTGGCCCTCGACAGCGACCGAGAACGAGGCATGCGGCTGGAGCCGAGAATCAGGCATCACCGCCAGGACTGCCTCGGCATCGCTTGCAAGCTCGGCTGGGAACGCCGTGATCAACGGATTGCTGCGGTCGGAAAGCGGCTGCACGAGCCGAGCATAGGCGGATGCCCGGCCAGGTAGCTGGCATTAATGGCCCCACATCCGCCCAACCCGGCGAAGGTATGCGGTCAGAGCACTAGACAGGCGGGTCGCCACACTCGACAGCGAGACCATCACCCAGACGTCAGTCACCGAGACCATTCAAGCTGTCTTTGCCGGTGATTTCGAGACGACTGTCCAGCGTCGGGTGCCCGCTCACGCCGACCTGAACTGGGCCAACGTACGGCGTCGGTGTTCAGCCTCTTCGACCAGGAGGACTGGGGGAACGCCCCACAGGGACTGGACTCGGCTTCGCTGTGGGCGAGCTCGCTTGCCGTCCCTTCTCTGGCCGATCTTGTACGGCAGGAGCGTTGGCGGGACTTCGAGAGCCGGGACGGCAAGCTGATGACGCTGTTCATCTGCTCGAAGATCCTTGGGCCGCACGCGCACCCTGAGGATCCTCTGTTGGAACCTGCACAGCGCATGGCCGAACAGGTCATGGATGAGCTTCATGGGGACTGATCACGTGAGCGGTCGCGGAGGAGTTTCCGGTACTCATGGACGCTCCCACCCCTCCACCTGGCCTGCCAGGGCTCCGACAGTTCCCGTGGAGCGGCCAAGCGCTGTCTGGCTGTCACCGTGGCTTTGCGAGTTACTGGACTACCACCATAAGCATGACCACATGCCTCGGGTCCGGCCTCCTGGTGGAAGCCGGACCCGTTCGGTCGTGGCTGGCGAATCAGAGCGATTCAGCCGTCGCCGTGGGGGTCTCTTCCTGCGCGGCCTCACCGCGGCCGATGGTCATCGACCAGCGCACGGATGGGGGGGCCTGGACCGAGACGACGCCGCTGCGGTCCACTCCGCCAACACCTACTTGGTTGTATGTGGTGCTGACTTGGTCGGCCAGACACTCAAGTGGGAAGGCGATGTGCACGGACCGCACCGCGACCTTGATCTTGCCTGCGCCCTGGCAACGGACCGCGACGATCAGCGCGTCCCCCTTCTTGCCCTTGCTGAAAGCGAGACTTGCGTTGCCAGTGGTCACCTTCTGACGGCCGGCGAGTGTTTCGTCGGCGTCCAACTCTGGGGGTTTTTGCACGGACGGCTGTGCGCTGCTGCCCGGAGTGGTCGTCACCGTCGGCGCGCCAGGCTCGGACGAACTTGTGCCATGCGAAGGCTCTTTGGCATCGGTGTGATCCGAGGAGCAGCCAGCGAGAGGGACAAGCAGCGCAGCACACGCGATGCCCAGTCCTGCCAAGGTTCGAATGGACATGTCAGCTCTCCCAGATGGCCCAGCCGATGCGGTGCGGCGTGTAGACGGTCGCGTTCTTCTTGCTGCCCTTGACACAGTTTGCGTGCGTGTACTGGCTGTACCCGTAGGCCTTCAGGCGGTAGACACCGTACCGGGCGGATGTCGTCTTGTGCGCCGGGGTGTCCACGCTGATGGTGTTGCCGAGCTTGGCGGTGAGCGACGCGGAGAGGTTCACGCCGAACTTTTCCGTCTCATTCAGCGCCATTCACGGCCGTTCAGACAGGACCAAGGCCCGGTGAACGGCCCCGTTCGAAGCCCTCTGGACCACCAACACAGGTGGAAAGCGTGTTGGTCGTGCCGAGATTCAGCAGGCACTGAGCCGTGACGATGCCGCCCTCTGATGAGAGCGTGTCCTGCATGGAGACACCCACGGCCCCAGGTGACGGGGATGCACAGCACGCTGTCATCGCCCACTTCCGACTTGCCCACGGTGGCTTCGGCGAGGCCGACCAACGCCAGCTCGTCCGCGAAGCTCGACAGGCGATGGCAACAGCGACCGAAGACGCTCGTGTCGGTGAGGTCGATGGCAACGAGTTCGGAGGGGGCGAGGCCGTGGTGTATGCCCACGGACCGGACGCCACTACGCTCTTCAAGATCATGGAGCCCACTTTGCGCAGTCTGCCGTTCAGGCCGGCGCACGTCCTTCTCAGGCACGGCGACAGCGAAACACGGGTGGATTTGTAAGCCAGTCCAGGCGATCATCCGGGCCCGTTGCGCTACGCGCTAGGGGCGCACTACAAGCGCACCAGATCGAGCGGGGAACAGCGGGGAATCACGGTGAAAGCAAGCGACGTCGACCAGGCCGGAGCTCGGCCATTAGAGCAGGTCAGCGCCCGAACCGACCCCCAATGATCACAGCTTCCCAAGCTGATGTCCTGCCGTCGACCTTGCCTCCGTCGAACTGGCCTGATGGGCTGTGCCTATGGCAACCGACCCCAGCGAGTATGAGAAGGCTATGCCGGCCGTGGCCGCCAGACTTGCCAAGCTCGAACGAGCAGTCGACCGGACCCGCGCCTCTCACTCCGGACAGCCCTACTCCGAAGTCCACCGGGCGCTCGTCGGGGCACTGGAACACGAGGGCGCTCAACGCATCGTCCCTCAGGTCGTCGAGGAACTGGCGCGTCAGATCTCCGAAGCCCCGGCGAGCCCGATCCCTGACATCCACACCTGACATCAACGTCGGCGGCCAACAGCGGCTCTCCGTGAACCGCGATGACCCGATCTCCCGAGCACGGAGGGCCGGTGGGGCTCGCTTGATCGAACTCCTAAGGCGGTGGTCGGCAATGATTACGCTGGTCATGATGGCGCCGACACCGTGCAATACCGCTGGTGGCTGGCAGGCAGACGACAGTGCGCACAATGGGGGCTGTCGGAGGGGAGTGGGAGAAAGACCATGGCAGGTGAGGTGCACGACATGTTGTGCTGGCGAGGTCCGGTCTCGGTGAACGTGTTCGTCATCGGCTCCGGCAACACCCCTTGCCGAAGGAGGCTTTTCACCTCGGGGGGCTGGTCCCCGACGCCTACCTGCCGTTCCCTCTGTTGGAGCAGCCCGAAGCCGTTGAGCGGCTCGGTCTGGTGTCGTACGACCTCGACTTCGATGACGTCTCGCTCGATCTGCGCGAGTACACGCGAGCAGTACTTCGACGTGTCTGCGCAGACACCCGGGCAGTGGCCTGGACGGCTTTCGAGGGGACGTTCCACTATGACGAACTCCTCACCGATGAAGTGGCCCACCAGATCTACGGCTACTGCACGACCGGCGCCGAACCGGTGGTCGAGTGGGACACCGCGGCCCTGCAAGGCGAAGAGTGGCGCCGTGGAATCGCCGGAGCTCGAGCGGCTTTGGACGCCTTGCTGTACGCCTCGGAGTCTGCGAGGCGGGAAGAGCCGCACCGACCGAGTGTCTAACTGCGTGACAACGCCGACGTACGCCAGCGAGCGAGCGCGGACGCCGGTGCAGGTGGGTGCCACAGCGACCCAGGGCCCAACGCCCATCCAATGCGCCGGACGCACGGCTCCCGGGTCATGAGGCCGCGCCGGTCAGGGTGAGGAACTCGCTGCGGGAGCGGGCATCGGAGCGCAGCAGTCCAGCGACGCCACCACGCTGGTCCGCCTCGACGTCCTCGAACCGGCCGACTCCCTGTTGAAGTCGACTGAAGCCACGTGCCCCTAGCGTGCCCGTTCAGGCGGGAACAGCGGGGAGTCACGGGCACCAGCGGACGCCGGGCATGAGAACGGACTCTGACTGATTCACCTGGTCAGGGTCGGTTTCTGCTGGCGGTGGGTGTGGGATTTGAACCCACGGACTCCACGACGGTTTTCCAGACTGCACCGACCTCAGGGTTGTAGCCCGCTAGATTCCGGCATTGTGTCCCGCGGTGAGCGCTGAGATCGTTGCGGCGAGTGCCTCGGAGTAGGCACCGGGGAGGGTCGTGTGTTCGTCGTTCTTGCGTTCGTTCTAGTGTTGGCGCTGACACTGAGTGTGATTGGTGTATGGGCCATGACGACCGGGCGCATTGCACTCCCTTGGGTGCGCAAGGGAGTGAAACAGCCTCGCGTATGGGGTGCCGGGACGTTGCTGATCGCGGCGAGCCTCACGGCGGCGTGGCTGGTGCCCTTCCGTGGCCAGAGCCTGCTCATGCTGGCTGGCCTCGTGCTGACTTGCTGGTCCCAGGGCTGGCGACATCGGAAGAGGCCTCAGGGGACTGATGCGTCAAGAACAGCGCTAACGTCTGACATCAACGGCTGACACCAACAGAGGCGAACACGACCGTACGAGAGCGGCCCTCAGCGGTCGGTGGACCGTCGTAGGACTGGGCACCCTCCAGCCCTCAGGCCTTCCGTGATCGACTGATAAGTGTGAGGACAAGACTGCAAAGTCTCATCACCGCACGGGCGCCGTCTCCCTGTGCGTGCCGGTTGCCATTGAGTGACCCTGGGTCCCCGCCTCTCTAGTCGTCAGCGTAGGCCCACTCAGCGATCTCCCAGGACGTAGTCGCACTCATGCGGTGGGCAACGTAGCCGGGTGGCATCGTGACCAGTTCGGCCAGTGACGGGTCAAGACGTGGTGCAGGTGTTGGACCGTCGACGCGCCGTCTTCGTTCGGGTCGTGCACATCGTCACAGACCAACCAGTCGTCTTCCTCATCGTGGATCACAGTCAGCGCGGGAAACTGTGCCTCTGAAACAGTTCGCTGGACGATCGCCAGCAGTCCCTCAGGTAAGGCCCCGCCCTGGTATGGCCACCTCAGCTCTGGCTGCATAGATCCCATGCGCGCGATTCTGCGTACAGCAGCGAAGCGAGCAGTGCCACCGGCCCCTGCGAACCGTACCCATCGACGAGCCCGGAGCCGGGCTGTAGCAGCAATCGCCCCCGCAGAGCCCGGCGCCGTACAGTCGAAGGCGGTCCGGAGTCAGCTGCAATGACTCCGGACCGCCTGCCGCGGCTCACGGCTCGGTTACTCGTCGGCATCAGCAACGACGACCCCTGTGGCGGCCCACCGGCCCCAAGGAGTTGGGTCTGGTTCGGGAGCTTAACTGGCGTGCCTGGCCGCCCCGGCTGCCCGAGCAGCCGATCTTCTATCCGGTCCTCAACGAGGACTACGCGGTCAGGATCGCGCGGGACTGGAACGTGAAGCACGATGGCGCCGGCTTCGTCACTCGTTTTGAGGTCGAGTCGGAGTTCTTGAGCCGGTATCCCGTCCAGCAGGCCGGTGGGCAGACGATCCTCGAGCTCTGGGTTCCGGCCGAGGAGTTGGACGACTTCAACGCCCACATCGTCGGCGAGATCCAGGTGGTCCACGAGTTCCGCTGAGGCGGGGAGGCCTGCTGGCGGGGCACGCTGCGGTGCGATGATCCCGGCGTGGCTGGTGTGATCACGGTGTCGGAGCCGTCCTGGATAGCCCCGTTCACCGGGCTGAGCCCGCGTGCCTTCGGGAAGCTGGTGACCATGCTGCGGCGCGAAGGTGCGGACGCGGTCTGCAAAGGTCGGAGATGGGGCCTGCCCCTGGAGGACCAGGCATTTCTGGTCGTGGCGTACTGGCGCACCAACCTAATCGCCCTTCAACGCCTCGTGCCGCGACGCCGAACGGCGCTTTCACAACCACGCCATGGACCTGCTCGAAGGGGCCGCCGACCATGACGCCTGACAGTGCCAGCGCCCCAGGAGAGGCCTTGGTTCGGCCATTAAGACTCCGGCCGACCTCAGTTCCCGTCTAATGGCCCCGCCTGTAGCCCGCCGGACAACGGCCTTAGGGTTTTTGCGTGCATCTGGACGCGGGGCGAAGGGTCGCCGAGGTCGGGGACTGGGTAGCCGCGGGGCACGCCTTCGTCCGGGCCGCCATGGAGGGCAGTGCGGAGGGCGCCGAGTTGGCGACCCGGGTGACCGTCGAGCTCGTGCCGCTGGCGGACGGCGGGTCGGCGGAGGCCGCAGCGCTGCTCGCCGGGATCTATCTGGAGTATTTCGACGAGTCGGCCCTGCCCTTGGCCGTGTCGTACGCCCGTGCGTCGGCCGTGGCCGGGCTCTCGGCCGGACAGCGAACCTACGGACACATGCTGGTGATGGGTCTCGGTATCGAAGAGGACCGCGAGCGTGCCGCCGAGCTGTTCCGGGCGGCCGCCGAGGGCGGGGACGCTTACGGCAGGTTCAACCTCGCCCAACTGCTCGACGACCCCGACGAGTCCCTACGGCTGTGCGAGGCTGTGGCGCGGGAAGAGATCGTTGTCGCCGGTGCCATGCTCGCCGACCGGCTGTCGGCGCTGGACCGGGACGAGGAGGCGCTGGGTTGGTACGTCTGGGCGGCCGAGCGCGGGCATACGGGGGCGATGAATGCCGCCGCCTGCTGGTACCGCGACGGCTTCGGCACCGCGCCGGACCCGGTGAAGGCGGTGCGCTGGTTCTTCGTCATGCTCGCGCACGGCGACGGAGACGGCATCCAGGAGGCAATCCAGCTGGCGAAGGCCGGGGCCCTAGACGGAGCAGATACGCGAGGCCGGGCGGCTCGCCGGTGATCCCGGGTCGGCGGAGGCCCTGATCGGCACGATCCTGGGTGATGGCCGGGACTAAGGGCCTGAAAAGAACGACATCACCCCGTGCCCAGTCGCGCCCGTTGCGTGCCCGGTCCGGCGGGACGCAGCGGGGGCTCACAGGGAGCAGCGCCGATCGTGTTCCAGCCCAGGTCAGGCGGTTGCTCGCCGGCGCGTGCAGGCCTCGCTCAAGGAGTGCCGGAAAGTCTCGAATGGGGGAGGCGCACCCCCTGGATCTTGGTGTGCAGGACGAAGAGGATCCTGCACAGCGCCTGCCGGTCCGGCACTCGAGGTCTTCCCTCGACCGGCTTCGGCGTCGACTGGGGGCAACAACTGCTCGATGAGCGAACAACGTTCATCCGTAAACGACCGATGCCGCGTCTGACGCATGGCCAAGTCCAAGACCAAGACAGTCAACGATTACGGGATCAACAGCTGTCGGCAGAGTCAGTTGGCGGTTGACTCGCTTGCGGTTGAGGCTGCGGGCGTGTGTCTACGATCGTTGGTGATGACCAGTCGTCTGCCATCTCTTGGGGCACACCCATGGCACAGCTTGTCCGTCAGCAGCAGACCGACATGTTCGTCGGTTACCACGCGTTCGGGCTGCAGGAATCCGACGATGCCGTCCTGGACGTGCTGTTCCCCGACAACTTCGACTTCGGAACGTTCCTGAGCACTCATCCCGGTCGCCTCGACATCACCAGTGCCGGGCATACCCACACCGCTGCCCTCACTGTCGAGCTGTGGGACGGGTCTCCGCCAGCGCAGGACCCGGCCCGCTGGGAGGAGCAGGCGGAGGCGGACTTCGAGTCGGTCAGCGGCCAGGTGGCCGTGTGGTCGATGAGCCTGGGTCGGCTGGACGATCTCATCACGCTCGCGGAATCGGGCGGATCATGGCGGGTGCGGGTCAGCTGCTCGGGCCGCGCTGCAGTCAAGGCTCTGGCGGAGAGCGAGGAGACTATCGAGGGAGTGGAGCACTACCTCGTGCAGTTCTGGCCTGCCGGCTCGTAGCAGACCGTCGGGGCGGGACCGGGCCAGCCGCTTCCGCCCCGAGGCCAGTCAGCCGCTCACCTTGACGGTGAAGCCGTCATCGAGACCGTCGAGGATACGATTCTTGGAGTAGAAGCCCTTCAGGATGAGACCGCCAGCCTGATTGTCCTCCTTGGCGATCGGCTTCACCGAGAAGTTGAATTTCCGCACTTCGGGATCGTAGTCGTGCTCTGCGGCCCCCTCATAGGTGCTCGCGAACGGATACTCGTCGCAGTCCCGCGTACCACCGTGGGAGTAGCCAGCGCCCCAATAGCGCCTGCACTGCGGCATACGAACCGGTCGCCTCCGTCACGTCGGTCCCAGGCCGCATCCACCGCACATACGTGCCCATGCAGCTCGGCCAGACGTCGTACTTCCGGATCGCCGGCCTCCTCGCCGACGGCACATCGGCGGCCGTGGTCCACGCCTCGGCGGCCAGGGGCGCCTTCGTGTGAGCCCAGGGGACCGTGGTGACGACTCGGCAAAACACCGGCCGAGAGCCTAACGCGCCTGCGAGCGGCTCGGATTTTCCGGTTCATCCCCGTCTGCGGCCCCTTTTTGCGGGCGCCGGCCGCACGCTGGTGGGGCCGGGTGGTCGTGGATTCGGCGGAGACGGCGTCGCGGACCTGGATGCGTTGCAGCAACTTCGCCCAGGGCTCGTCCGCTTCCTAGCGGCGGACCGGTCGTAGACGGTCTGCCAGGGCCCGTACCGCTCGGGCAGATCACGCTACGGAGCCCCGGTCCGCAGCCGCCACAGCACTCGGTTGACCACCTGCCGGTGTTCACGCCGCGGTCGACCACTCCCAGCTACCCGCGGCAACAGGGGCGCTATTCGCTCCCACGCCGCATCCGTCAGTCACCTCGACCTGCCACAAGATCAAGATCAGAGTGCTCGTGCTCGGACTCCCACGCGGGGTCCATCACGAAACGGCTCAGCCGGTAGGTGGTCGGCAGCGCAAGGCGCCCGCACAGCGTGTCGATCCGGATCATCTCCCCACCGACCCCTGCCTTCCGTAGACGGCGCAACCGCGTACGCATCTCCGCCTGGTCCTGAGTCTCAACGACCACTTCCCACTGTCCCGCATCCGGCGCAGTGCGAGCAGCAAGCCGCTGCCGTGTGTCCTCTTGCCGCCGCCTTCTCTTCCCCTGTCCTGGCACCTGCCCAGAATCCTTGGCTGCCGTCAGTACGGCAAGGCAGTTGGACCGAGCCGCACCCGCTCGATGATCAAGCGTCAGACAGGCCCTAGCGCAGACATACCCCGGGAGCAGGGCTTCGACTGTCCGGGAGCAGTGGCCGGACCTCTACGGGTATGGGTACGTACCCATACCCGAGGGCGGAAGGGAGCACGACCTGTCCGACGCCAATGTCCGCATCCCCGAGGAAGCCCGACGACCTCGCCGTCACCGCAGCCGTCGAGGAACCAGAGGGCGGGCAACCAACCCGGCAAGAGCCGGCACAAGCGGATCCATCGCAGTCATCAGGCGGCAGCAGCCTCGGACCGCTGCCCGGGAGGGCTGGCTGGTCCAGGCCGCCCGTGGCGGGACCATCGCCAGGTGGTCAAGCTGCGCTCTGGCGGTTGCGGACGGGTGCCTCGTGTTGTGATCTGCAGCGTCCTTCCTTCTTCCTTCCGGAGCACCTTCGTCGGCCTCCACGTGGTCAGTGAGACGAGGTTCGGCATAGCCGGAACAGGCTGAAAGTCGTGCCACCACGGGATGACCGTCATGACACCTGCCATGGTGCCCGTGGGGCATGAGCGCATGCATCCTCGGTTAAGCCGCATCGCTGGCGTAGCGCTCCTTCTGCTCGGTATCGCCGGCGTGCTCTGGAGGGTTTTCGGCAGCCCTCAGGACTGGCAGGGCGACATGAAGTGGCTTCGCACCGGCGTCATGCTGGGAGCTCTGGGGGCGATCGGCCTCAGCGCACGACTGATTTTCCCTGGCACCAAGGGCGATGCACCGGATGAGAGGCCATGATGTAGTCGTTGTTCAGCGCCCCTACCCGAGCGGTCATGGCGGCGGTGGGGTTGTCCGTGACCCCGCCTTCCATGATCTTGGTCGTTGAGCGGTGGAGCTTGCTGTGAGTGAGGCGCTGCTGTCCGCGGCGTTCTGGGTAGTGCTCCGGCCCTCGACCTCGGGCAGTGCGAAGCCGTCCGGCGTCGGATCGCGCACCCAGCTGAGCGCCATGGCACTGCTGACACATGTTCCGCTCCTTGCCTGATGTGCCCGCCGGGTCGGAAAGGGATTGGGCGGAGTCGGTTTGGACTGTTGCGGTCGAGCTGCGGCCGGCTCGTGCTCGGTCGTTGTCTGCTCCCGGGCTTGTCGGTGGCATTCGCCGTCTTCGATCTGTGCGTGTGGGGCGGGCCGCGTCTGCAGCCGCTGAACCAGGTCCGCTCGCCGATGTCGCGGCTGACGACGATGACCTCTACGGGAGCGATGGCCTGGCGCAGACGCCGCGTTGACTCACGGCTGGCTTGCTTTGCGGTGTCTCGCTGTCTTTGCCGTCTACTAGAGTTCATGATCGCGAACACGGGGTGTGTGCCCGTGGGCTCGGAGACACACGGGGGAGAGGTACGGGGATGGGTTACACGATCCCGGGTTGGCTGGACGAGGTCTTGGACTTCATCGGGATCAACTTCCCGAACGTCGACGAGGATGACTACCGCGATATGGCCGACGCCATGCGCGAGTTCGCGGACAGGTTCGAGGGTCATGGCGCGGACGCGCACAAGGCATTCTCCCGGATCCTGTCCTCCTCCGAGGGCTGGGCCGTTGATGCGATGGAGAAGCACTGGAGCCAGGTGAAGGCCAGCCACCTGGAGAAGCTGCCGGAGCTCGCGCGGCTGTTCGCGGATGCCTGTGACGCGCTCGCGGAAATCATCTTCTGGATGAAGACCAAGGCGGAGGCCGAACTGGCGGTGATGGCCGCGTCGGTGGGTCTGTCCATCGGGCTTGCCTGGGTCACTGGCGGTCTGTCCGCCGTGCTCGGCGCGGCGGAGATCGCGGCCATGCGGCAGGCGGTCAAGCGCATCATCGACGAGGCGGTGGACCGCATCGTCGACGAGGTGATTGCCAAGCTGACGGAGCCGGTGAACGCCAAGCTGGAGTCGATGGTCGAGGACATGGTGCTCGACCTGGTCGACGGTGCCTTTTCCATGCCGCCCGCGGATGGCAGCGGCGCTAATAGTGTCAAGGGCGGCGGCGGCCACGGCGGCATGCAGCTCGCCTCGGCAGGTGGCTCGGCAGGCTCCGGCAGGACCACCAAGATCGATCACATCGAGTTCGAGGACGGAGCCGGCAAGGTCTCCAAGCACGGACATGAGCTGCACCTGGCCGCCGCCGACCCGCTGGGGCGGGCCAGAGGAGCGTTCGGCCGCAGCAAGGGGCGTGACCCGTTCACACAGGCCTTCGACAGCGTGCTGCACGGCGCGCTCAAGGGGTCCGAAAAGGCCCTGAAGAAGATTGCCAAGCACATCACGGAAACTGTGCCCGAGCGGGTGAAGGGGGCTTCCCGGCTCCACAGGGCCAAGGATCACGACGTACGGGACAGGGTCAACGCCATCGACGGCGGCAAACACGGGGACAGCAAGGGCGGGGGAGGCCGCCTGGGCCCAGACGACGGTCGCGGCGACCGCCTGCGGGACAAGATGAAACTCGCATCGGCCCAACTGGCCCAAAGGGCTCGCACGATAAAGAACAAGTTCACGTGCGGTGACCCGATCGACATGGCCACGGGCCAGATGATCCTCGCCCAGACCGACGTCGAACTGCCCGGCGTGCTGCCGCTGGCACTGCGTCGCACGCACTTGTCCGGCTACGCAGATGGCCGCTCCTTCGGCCCGTCGTGGGCCGCCACGCTCGACGAACGCCTCGAGCATGACGAGTCGTTGGGCGGTCTTTGGTGGCATCGGGAGGACGGCTCCGCTCTGGCCTACCCGCGCCTGCCCGACCTGCCCGGCGACCGGGTGGACCCGGCTGAGGGGCCGCAGCTGCCGCTTACCTATATGACGCGCGCGAGCAGCTACGTCCTGGCTGTGCAGGACCCGCATAGCGGCCTGACCCGACACTTCGAGCCGGCAGCCGCCCAAGACGGCGTGTGGTGGCTCGTCCGCCTTGAGGACCGCAACGGCAACGCCGTGACCGTGGAACGCGACGAGCACGACGTCCCACTCACCGTCACCCACAACGGCGGCTACCGCGTCCACGTCCTCACCGACGCCGAACAGGGACGGGTCACCTCGCTTTCGGTGCTCACCGACGACGGGCCGATACGCCTGCGGAGCTTCCACTACGACGACGCGGGAGACCTCACCGAGATCCGCAACGCTGTCGACGCGCCCCTTCACCTGGGCTACGACACAGCCCACCGCATCACCCGCTGGCGCGACAGCAACGACACCACGTACGCCTACGGCTACGACGACCAACACCGCGTCATTACCACCCACGGCACCGACGGAATACTCGACGCCCGCCTCACCTACGCTGGCCCGGACACCGACGGCACCACCACCGCCACCTACACCAACTCACTCGGCCACTCATCGGTCTACCGAGCCAACCGACACGGCCAGATCACCTCGATCACCCATGAACTCGGCAACACCACGACCCAGCGCTGGGACCTTCACGACCGCCTGGTCGCCCGTACAGACCCGCTCGGCCGCAGCACACACTGGGAGTACAACGACGCCGGCGACCTGATTCGGGTTACCACCCCTGACGGCGCCACCACCCGCATCGGCTACAACGACCTCCACCTGCCCGTGGAGCTGATCGGCCCCGACGGCAGCCGCCTCCACCAGGAATTCGACGTACGCGGTAACCGCACCGCCCTCATCTCCGCAGACGGCGGCGCACTGTGCTTCACCCACCACCCCAACGGAGCGGTGGCCAGTGCCACCGACCCTCTCGGCTCACACCTCAGTATCCTGGCCAACCCGGCCGGCCTGCCCACCCGCGTCACCGATGCGCACAGCGCCGTCAGCCATGCTTGCTACGACGCTCTCGGCCGCACCGTCGAACTCGTCGACCCGCTCGGGAAGGTTACGACATCCGTCTGGGACGCAGAAGGACGACTGCTGCGCCGCACGGCAGCCGATGGGACCACCGAGTCCTGGACCTGGGATGGCGAGAGCAATTGCACCAGCCACACTGACCCTCTCGGCGGCGTCACCCGCCACACTTACGGGACCTTCGACCTGCCGGCCTCCCGCATATCGCCCGACGGCGCCGCGCACACCTTCCGCTACGACACCGAACGTCGGCTCACCCACGTCACCAACACAGCTGGGCTGACCTGGACTTACACCTACGACGCTGCCGGCCGTCTCATAGGAGAGACCGACTTTGACGGCCGCACATCCCACTACGCCTACGACGCCGCCGGACAACCCGCCTCTCGCACGAACGCCGCAGGCGAGACGATCACCTACACCTTCGATGCAGCCGGGCGGCTGAGCGTTAAGAGCACTGACGGGGAGCGCACCGAATACCACTACGACGCGGCATCCCGGGTGACGCGCGCCGTCAACCAGGACCACGTACTGGCCTTCGGTTACGACAGTACGGGACGCCTCACCTCGCAGACCGTCGATGGCGCCACCCTCAGCTTCAGGCACGACCGGGCCGGGCGACGCTGCAGCCGCACCACCCCAGCCGGTACGACCACTACCTGGACCTACGGCCAGGACGACAACACAGCCCGGATGACCGTAGCCGGACGCGCCATCGACTTCATCTACGACGACGCGGGACGGGAGGTGACCCGCCGCATAGCCGGATTCGCGACACTGACCCACACCTACAGTCCCTCCGGCCAACTCATCGGCCAAGCCGTCACGGCGGGCACCGACCAGCGTCTCATTCAGCGCAGGACGTACACACACCGTGCCGACGGCCATCTCACCGGCATCGACGACCTCCACGCAGGCCCCGGCGCTTCGATCTCGATGCCGCAGGGCGGGTCACCGCGGTCCACGCCGCGAACTGGAGTGAGTCCTACGCCTACGACACCATGGGGAACCAGACGACGGCCTCCTGGCCCATCCGTCACGCCGGACAGGACGCCACGGGCACCCGCGACTACACCGGCACCCGCATCAACCGCGCCGGTCACGTCCGCTACGAACACGACGCCCTCGGCCGCATCGTGCTGCGTCAGAGGACCCGTTTGTCTCACAAGCCCGATACCTGGCGCTACGAATGGAACACCGACGACCAGCTGGCCGCCGTCACCACCCCGGACGGCACCCGCTGGCGCTACACCTACGACGCTCTTGGCCGGCGCACAACGAAGCTGCGCATGGCCGCCGACGGCGTCACCGTTCTCGAACGCACCTTCTTCACCTGGGACGGCGCCACCCTGTGCGAGCAGACCGTCCACAGCCATGGCTCCGCGGAACTGGTGACACTCACCTGGGATCACGATGGCCGCACACCGGTCGCACAGACCGAATCCAAGGCGCTCGCGGCCACGCCCCAAGATGTCATCGATCAGCGATTTTTCGCCATCGTCACCGACCAGATCGGCACGCCGACCGAACTGGTGGACGAGGCGGGCACAGTGGCCTGGCGCACCCGCGCCACCGTCTGGGGCGCCACCACATGAAACAAAGACGCAGCCGCCTACACCCCCTTGCGGTTCCCAGGGCAGTACTACGACCCCGAGACAGGCCTGCACTACAACTACTTCCGCCACTACGACCCCGAGTCCGCCCGCTACCTCACCCCGGACCCGCTCGGGCTGCTGCCGGCCCCCAACCCCGTCGCCTACGTCGACAACCCGCACTCGCGCAGCGACCCACTGGGCCTCACCCCCTGCGACGAGAACGACGTCAGCTGGGGCGACCGAGTGCAGTACGGCCCACTCGGCCCGCACGACCGTGCCACCTCGATGCACGCCACCATCACCCGCGACATGCTCGGGGCAAGACCAACCCACAAGTCGACCCGGCCGGCTGGGAGTCCGGTAAGGGATACAACCGCGCTCACCTCCTGGCAGCCATGATCGGCGGCTCCAACAAGGACCGCCGCAACTTCGTGACCATGCACAGCTACGCCAATTCACCCGTCATGCGCCAAGTCGAACTACAGGTGCGCAACGCCGTTCGAGATGGCGAGATCATTCAGTACAGCGTCAGAGCCATCTACGCTGACGACAATGCGAAGATCCCCCTTGGCGTGACTATCGAGGCTCACGGCAACAACGGGTTCCAGATGCACCCGCACGGCAGCAACGGCGAGGGAACCAACATCTTCACCATCTGGAACCGCAAGCGGTGACGAAAGGACCCCTTACGTGACTCCCGACCTGACCCGACTCACGGAATTGCTCGCCCCCCGCAGGGCGCCGCTCCTGTCCCGGACTGGGCCGCCGCGGAGACCGCTCTTCGCACCGTCCTGCCCGCGGACTACAAGGAGCTCATCGAGACGTACGGAGGTGGCTTCATCGACGGCTACCTCCTACTCCTGGAGCCGAACTGCCCTAACGACGTCTACGACCTCCTCAAGATCTCCGCGGAGCGCGAGGAGGCCAATGACTCGTTGTGGCAGTTCGAAGACAAGCCCGAAGAGATGGAGACCCCAGGCAGCCGCCTGGTCTGCTGGGCCACCACGGACAACGGTGAGTACCTGTACTGGCTCGTGCAGGCGAACGACGACCCTGACTCCCGCGTCATCATGATCAACAGTGAGTCGGGAGAAGACTGGGAGCGATACGACATGACGGTGACTCGCCTTCTGGCAGCCGTCCTCACCGGGGAGATCCGCTCAGAGATCCTTTGGGACAAGTTCCCGCTGCCGGAGCACCAGTTCCGTCCAGCGGGCGAGATGTAGGCCTAGAGCTCGTCTAAAGATCTTGGTAGTCGTCATCGGGGGATGGGGATCGTCGAATCCTCGCTGGCCGCTCTGGTGGGCTGCCGAGACGGTGTCTGGGAGCGTGGCTCTCCCGGGGTGGCTCGATGGTCTCTTGGTGATACGGCTGGGGCTTCCGATACCTTGCGTGGCATGGATGCTGGCTTCAACGTGGCCGAGGCTCTGGACGGCGAAGTTTCCGACCGGGAGCGGGCCTGGGCATTCATCCGCAGATTTGCTGGTGCTTGGGGTGATCCGTTGACCGAGAACGACGGCACGCCCAGGGCGGAACTGGAGCAGGCGGAGGCGGCTCTCGGCTGCTCGCTACCGACTGCGCTGCACGAGTTCTATTCGCTCGCCGGAGCCCGGACCGACCTGGTCGCCAATCAGGACCCCCTACTGCCGCCTCACGAGATGTTCGTGCATGACGAGTGCGGCGGTGTCCTCGTATTCCGCAGCGAGAACCAGGGCTGCGCCTTCTGGGGCGTACGCCTTACCGACCTTGACCAAGCGGATCCCCCGGTCTTCGTCCAGGCGCGGCAGGGCTGGGTGCCGTTCATGGACCGGGTGTCCTTGGCCTGCGTCGAGCTCGTACTGAGCGAGGCGCTGTTCAGCGGCGGGGGACGGCTCTACAACGCATGCGAGATGCCGGCGGACCTGCTTGATGAGGTGCCCGAACACTTTCAGCGGATCCAACTGCCGGACTACCCGATGTGGACCGGTCCGGAAGAGTTTCCCGTGCGTTGGTTCTCCGCCCCGGGCAAGCTGCTGCGCCAAGACGGCCTCGGCGTCCACAGCTGGCTTCACGTCCGGGGCCGGACACGCGCCGATTTGGATGCGATCTGCGTGACCGTTCCGGGGCGGTGGTCCCTGGGATACACCGAGTCGCTCAGCTCCGAGCCGCCGCCCTTCTGATCTGCTACGGACCTCCTTGAGACGTCTCCAGCGAACGAGGCCGCACGCGAGTGGGACGAGAGCGTCGTGGATATCGAGACGGCGCTCCCAGCGTACGGCGAGACGTTTGAAGTGGTGCAGGAGCGAGAAGGTCTGCTCGACGACATAGCGGAGCTTGCCCAGGCCCTCTTGATGTTGGGGTCCCCTAGCGGGCGATCACCGGCAGGATGCGGCGCCTGCGCAACTCGCGCCGGTTGCCGCCGTAGCCCCTATCGCCCAGAAGTGCGTCGAGGCGCCTGCGCGGACGGCCCGGCTTTCCCCAATGGGTAGGATGCCGTCGACCAGGGCCAGTGGCTTCGTTCACCTTCAGTGACAGCGTTTGTCGACCAGTTTGAGCGGCGGTTTGCGATCTCTGGGGCGACGAGTCTTCACGATTTTTGACGGCGCTTCGCGTCAGTGATCTTGGCCTGCGGTCCGTGCGAAGCAGTCGTGTCCGTCGCCGGGCAGGCCCATGACGTTCAGCACGGGTTCCTCGCCCTCGGGGATCTCGAGGGTGAAGTTCGCTCCTGACGCGATCGCCGTGAGCGAGCACTGGCTGCCGAAGGTCAGCCGAGCATGCGGCTCCCAGGAACAGCCGGCCCTGCCCAAGGCGGAAACGACGTCCGCGTGCTTGAGCCCTGCCGGGAAGGTGCCCGTCCCCCGACAACCGGCGGAGGGAGTTCGACGACGTCACGCCAGGTCTGGACGCAGATGAGGGAAACCTTGCGGCAGCGGCAGACACTCAGCTCAAGGTCTCCGTAAGCGAAGAGGCGCGGCCACTTTCTGTTCCGGCTCATTGTTCCGATGTCCCACGGCTCGCCGAGTGCTGCTGTCACATCGTTCCAGTCGGCTCCGCTGAACACCGGGCCCAGCCGACCTGTCTTCGCCATGCTGGTCAGGACATCGAGAATCTCCACGAGGCGGAGCCTGGCAGGTGCCCTGAACAGCAGTCCAGCTGTTTCAGGGGGTCAACCCGCTGAGGGTTGTTCGGTTCGGGCCCGGGTGGAGGCGAGGCGGTAGGAGTCGGTGCCGGTCTCGATGATGGTGCCGTTAACGGTGAGCCGGTCGACGATGGCCGCGCAGAGCCGAGGGTCGGTGAAGGTCTTGGTCCAGCCGCGAAGGACTCGTTGGAGGCGATGGCGACGTTGTTCTTCTCCTCGCGTTTGGTCAGCACCTGGAAGAGGAGCTCGGCGCCATGGCGGTCGAGTTCCATATAGCCGAGCTCGTCGATGCAGAGCAGATCGACGCGGCCGTAGCGGTCGATGGTCTTGTTCAGCTGCTTCTCGTCCGCGGCCTCGACCAGCTCGTTGACCAGCTTCGTGGCGAGCGTGTAGCGGACGCGGTAGCCCTTCATCGCGGCCTCGGTGCCCAGAGCGATGAGCATGTGGGACTTGCTGGTGCCGGAGTCGCCGATCAGGCAGAGTGGCTGGCTCTTCTTGATCCACTCGCAGCTGGCGAGGGTATGGATGGTGGCCGGGTCGATGTTCGGGTTGGCGTCGAAATCGAAGGACCGCAACGACTTCTCCCGCGGGAAGCCGGCAGCCTTGATCCGCCTCTCCGACCGGCGACGGGCCCGGTCGTCCCTGGCCGAGGATGGCTGGCCCGTACTTGGCGTACTTGAGGTATCGGGCGAAGTGTTCGAAGCTTTCGCTTGCTGACGGCCGTAGGGTCTCAGGCTCGAAGGATGCCACCACCTCGACCCGGTAGCGGGCGCCGGTGACGGCGACGTTGAGCCGTCGCCAGCCGTCCTTGCGGTTGATCGGTCCGAAGTTCTGGTTGAGTTTGCCGTTCTCGTCCGGGCCGTAACCGGCCGACATGATGATCACATCGCGCTCGTCGCCCTGCACCGCTTCGAGGTTTTTGATGAAGAAGCCGTCCAGGCGGTCGTGGGAGATGCACTCGTCCAGGTCGGGGTTCCGCCCGCGCTCCAGCTCGACGGCCTCCCGGATCACCTCGGCCTCGCGTCCGTGACCTTCCGCTGAGCCTCCGCCAGGTCGATGAGCGCTGCACCTCTCGCAGCCGGATCCTCCGCTATGAGTCCGAACGCTCAACCCAGCCGCTCAGCCCCTGCACAAGCGTCGTCCGCATCTGCACCTGCCTCTTCAGCCATGCACTGGATCATCTCCTAGCGCAGTCGGCTCGCTCCACCCGACGGTGCGGGTGAGAGACGCAGGGGTTGCAAGGCGCAACGGACATGAGTAGGAACCGCCCGCCCTCTCTTTGCCTCAAGTGATCACGAAACGGACGTCCGCCGACTACGCCGAAGACCTGCCATGACAGGCCGTCGACGCGAAGGAACTTGGCGTTGCGATCGAAGTAGGGGCGCAGATCCACAACAACGCTATGGCTGTCACTGCTCCAGTGCGCGACCCCGTCGGCGTTAACGCCGACGATGTGGAGGGCCGCTGCGGAGCGGCCTTGTAGGAGGCCGCTTTGCTTTGCCCAGAAGACCTCTGTGCCCAAGTGGATCACTATGGAAGCGGACGGCCACCGAGGCTTCCACCTCTCAGCGGACTTCCAGAACCCGGACCACGCAGCACAACAGATCCGACGCAGGGACGGAATCGAATGAGCCCCCTCGAGCGCCTCACTGAGCTCTGCCCCCACCCCGCACCGAGCAGCCTCCGGTGGACTGGCCGGGCGTCGAATTCGCACTCGGCCTGCGTCTTCCCGAGGACTACAAGAGGCTCACCGCGACCTACGACCCCGGACGCTTCGCGAACTACCTCTGGGTCTACGATCCCCGTCACACATCGGTGCACGTCAACCTCACGGGACCTGTGTCCGAGCGTATTCGGGATCAGATGCGCTCGGACTACGCTCGGGGAATCTACCCGTCACCTGTTGACCCAGAGCTGCTCCTTCCCTGTGGCGCCACCGACAACGGCGAGTACCTGTTCTGGGTCACCACCCCTCGCGAAGATCCGGATGCGTGGACGATCGCCGTCAACGAAGCACGCGGACCACGCTGGTTCACCATTGACGGGAACCTCACCCAGTTCCTCGTCTCCGTCCTGAGCGGCAGCACAGCGGTGCCTCAGTTTCCGAAGGACCTTCTGCGCGCCGGAATCGCCTTCGAGCCGTCACGCCTGGACGAGTGGTCCCCACCGCTACCACCGGCGGAGACCCCGCCCTCTGACCCTGAAGCCATCCGAGAATGGGCGCGAGCGAACGGGTGCGAGGTCCCTATGCGAGGACGCATCCCCGCCGCCGTCCGACAGGCCTGGGAACAGGCACACGGGAGCAACTGATCACACCAACGCGCCTTGCGCATGGAAACGCGGCCGAACTGCCATCGCACCGACGCTCAAAGCATCCCTGGGAATGCCGTCGGCCCAGCCGAAGGCAACGATGGCTGGCGCGTCCCCGACCTGGTGCTGCATCAAGCGGCGTTCGCCCTGCCGACTACCCCGCGGAGGCCGGTGCCGACGGCACGCTTGTTCCACCAGATGTTGTAACGGCGGATGTGGCTGCCCCGCTCCTTATGGTGGGCGTGGTCCTGGTCGAGCAGCCTGCCGCCGCGGTGCCGGCTCCCGCCCGGGCTGGACGGCGCTCAGGCTCCCGGCCGCCGTTCGGGTCGGCGCCCGCCGCGCCCCCAGCGCCGACGCACCGGCCAACGCTGAATCAGCGGCAAGCCCGGCGGGTGCCCGTATGTGTTTGGTCAAGGTGGTAGCTCAGGATGGCGGCATGACGATCTGGTTCCGCACCTACTACGAGGACGAAGATCTGTGGCTGTAATTCGAGGCCCTCCGTGGAGGAGTTCGAGCGACTGTGGACTGAAGCAAGGCGGGTTCTCGGGGACTCCGCCTGACCTAAGCCGGGTGAGGATGGTCGGCATGACGGATCGGGATCGGTTGGGGCGGACCGCGGTGCACTATGCGGCTGGTGGCGGCGACGTGGACGGCCTGAGGAAGCTGTTGGCTGAGGGCGCTGACCCTGGGGCTGCCGATACCGAGGGCTGGGCTCCGCTGCATTTCGCTGCTCAGGCGCAGGTGCCTGCGGCTGTCGAAGTCTTGCTGGCCGCGGGTGCGGCGGTCGATGTCGTGGACCGTCATGGCAATACGCCATTGTTGAGGGCGGTGTACTGCTCGCGGGGCGAAGGCGGGACGATCCGGCTCCTGTTGGAAGCCGGTGCTGACCCTAACCGGGACAACGTTCATGGCGTGAACCCTAGGGCGCTGGCGGGGCGAATCGCCAACTATGACGTGGCTGTTCACCTTTCGGCCGGGGACGACACTGCCTCCTAGACGCCCTCTGGCGTGGCTGGCTGGGGTTCGTAGAAGGTTCCATCGCGGAGCATGGCGAAGAGGACGTCGGCCCGGCGTTGGGCGAGGCGTAGCAGGGCCTGGTTGTGGTGCTTGCCCTGGGTGATCTCCTTGTCGTAGTAGGCCCGGGATGCCAGGTCACCCAGGCGGCGAATGCGGAGACAAAGGAAGGCCCGTTTGAGCTGCCTGTTTCCTGCCCTGGAGGGCTGTCACCTCGGATCGAGGAGCCCGAGCTGCGGGTTGCCGGGGCGAGGCCCGCGTTGGCGGCGAGATGGCCGGCGGTCGGGAAGGTGTTGCCTGGCCGACCTCGATCAGGATCCGGGCTCCGGTCCTGACGCCGACCCCTGGCATCGACGTCAGGACCTTCGAAAGAGGGTGAGCCTCCAGCAGTTCCTTGATCCGCCCCGCCAGCAGCGTGCGCTGCCTTGGGACACGCACAGGTGCTGAGGGGGAGACCCGGTGCTGACAGCCCTCCGGGAGCCGACTAGCTCCCCCGAGCCCCTTTCACCGAGCCGCCCCACCTGAACTGCGGAAAGGCCATCTAAGCTGGCAGGCTCACCGACCGAACCTCATCCGGGACGAAGGGGGACGCTCCGTTAGGGTGCGCCGCATGACTGACGACGTTCCGGACTGTCCTGAGTGCAGCCAGCCCATGAAGGCGGGCGGCTTTGTCCTTTCCAGGCGGGAGGACGATGGTCGGCGCGCCTGCCGGTCGCTCTGGGGGTGTGCTGATGGGCATGTCTGGTGGCGCTGGGCTGACCGGCAGGACGAGCCTTTGGAGGCCTGCCCGGTGCCGAATCTGTTCCGCTGACATCCGACGTCAACGGCTCCAGATGAGTGCGCCAGACGGGGCCACGCCCGACCAGCGCGAGCCGGCGTCAGCGAGACGTGGTGCGGCAGTTCACGGGTATGTTCCTCACGGCGTGAGGACGACTTTCTCGCAGTGGTCTGTGCGGCTCGGGCCACGGCCAGCGGGATCGGGCGTAGCGCCCAGTGTGCGGCTCGGGCCCGGCTCATCCGGCCGAGCGCTGGCACGAGGGTGTTGGCATCGAGCAATTGCGCTTCACGCCGCTCTGGTTCTGGATTCTGCCCGCCGGTAGGCAGCGTACCCAGCCAGCATGTTCCAGTTCCTGCCAAGGCATGGCGTGACCACCAAAGCGCATTCCGCGTAGGAACCTACCCGGCAGATGCACCTGCCCGTGGCCGTCGGCGCGCAGCGCACACTGCAGCGCGAAGACGAAGTGTTCTGATTTGCGTTCGTAACGGCGGTGGAGGCGTCGACAGCCCAACTCGTTGTCCTGGTCATCGGTGAGCGTGGTACCTGGCCGACGTCGGCCCGGCTCGGCTGGCCAGGAGCTGGGCAGCACTCCCGCGCCGGGAGCGCTGCCCGTCGAAGCGCGAAAGGCGCCGTCAGTCCCTGACGGTCAGCAGGCGCACAACTACTCGGCGGCCGTCGTGTTCGTACTCCACGCGGCTGCCAGCCGTCCGACCGAACAAGGCTTGTCCGAGCGGCGCGAAGGGGCTGAGCTTCTCCAAGTCCGACGAATATGGCTCTTGGGAAGTGATCTCGTACTCCTGCTGCTCCCCGCCGATCTCCACCCGGACTAGGCGGCCAGGGCACACCGCGTCCACCGCAGCCGTGCGGTCGCCGGTCAGGTAGGCCTTGAGCAGTGCAGCGCGCTCCTCCAACTGCTCGATGCGTCCGCGCTGCTTCCGCTGCTGGTCGGTGCGGGCCCGCGGACGCGAACCGTTCCGTGCCTGGCCGGTCTGCCGCTCCAGCTCCGCTCGCAACTGGTCCAGCTCGTGGCGAATCCGCTGTTCCGCGGACGCCGGCAAGGCAGGCACGGTCAGCATTTTGTCTCTGGCCGCCGGCCGCCGGGGGTGGGCACGGGAGTCCTGGCGAGCGGTGCTACCGACGCGTGGGCGGTCTTTGGCGCGGCGGTGACCGGCGCGGCGCTCTGATGCAGGGCGACACTTACGCTCCGGGCGGCTGCCTGTTCGACGGCTGTCCTCAGCCGGGCCTCGGCCTTGACCCGGTTGCGGTACCAGTCCGTTCCCCAGATCCGGTGCAATGACCAGCCGAGGCTCGTGAGCATGGATTCGCGTAGCCGGTCGCGATCACGGGCGGCCTTGGAGGAGTGGTACATGGCACCGTCGCACTCGATGCCCAGGGCGTAGCGACCAGGGCGCTGCGGATCGCGTACCCCAAGGTCGATGCGGTAGCCGGCGACGCCCACCTGTGGCTGGACGGTGTAGCCCCAGCCGCGCAGCACCTCGAGCACTGACTCCTCGAAGGGGCTCTCGGGTACGGCCTCGTCGTCCTCGGCTTCCTGGGCGAGGACGGTTGGCCCGTACTTGGCGTACTTGAGGTACCGGGCGAAGTGTTCGAAGCTTTCGCTTGCTGACGGCCGTAGGGTCTCAGGCTCGAAGGATGCCACCACCTCGACCCGGTAGCGGGCGCGGGTGACAGCGACGTTGAGCCGTCGCCAGCCGTCCTTGCGGTTGATCGGTCCGAAGTTCTGGTTGAGTTTGCCGTTCTCGTCCGGGCCGTAACCGACCGACATGATGATCACATCGCGCTCGTCGCCCTGCACCGCTTCGAGGTTTTTGATGAAGAAGCCGTCCAGGCGGTCGTCGGAGAAGCACTCGTCCAGGTCGGGGTTCCGCCCGCGCTCCAGCTCGACGGCCTCCCGGATCACCTCGGCCTGGGACTGGGAGAGCGCAACGACGCCCAGTGAGCGGTTGGGCCGGGTGCGAAAGTGGTGGATGACGCGCCGGGCGACCGCGATGGCCTCACCGGGATTGTTGCGCGCTGCCGAACCAGAGTGGTAGACGCCGTGTTCAGCTTTGAAAAAGGCCACACCTACGTCGGGCCCGTCGGAGAGTGCACCGGGGAAGGTGGTCATGGAGCCCCGGTAGAACTGCTTGTTGCTGTAGGCGATCAGGTACTCGTGGCGGCTGCGGTAGTGCCAGCGCAGCGACAGCTCCTTGAGCATCCCGTTGCCCTTGGCCAGGGAGAGCAGGGACTCGTAACGGGGCATCTGCTCCTCGGCGTACGGATCGTCCTCCTCGTCCTCGCCGGCGGTGAAGAACGCGGTGGGCGGCAGCTGATTCTCGTCGCCGGCGACGATCAGAGCCTTGGCCCGGTAGATGCAGTTGATGGCATCCTGCGGCAGGACCTGGGATGCCTCGTCGAAGATCACGACGTCGAAGGTGAAATCCGGCGGCAGGAACCGGCTGACCGTCAGGGGGCTCATCATGAAACAGGGCTTCACGCGCAGTGCGGCCTCACCAGCCTCCCGAAGCAGCACGTGCACCGGCTTGTGCCGCATCTTCTTCTTGCCCTCATGCTGGATCAGCTTGGTGCCGGCACTGCTGAGCACACTGGGCCGATTTATGTCGCAGGCGCTCGCCACCCGGATCCGAGCATGTTCGGCCAGGGCCAGGTCGACCCCGCGGAAGGCGGCGACCTTGTCGTCCCGGTCCTTCGCCCGATTCCACACCAGGCGAGGATCGTTCTGGATGACGCGGTCGGCCCAGGAGTGCAATACAGACTTCTCCACCACCTGCGGGAAGTCCTCCGGAGTGACGCCGGCCCGGACGGCACGTGCGGTCAGGTCGCCCAGGGCGGCCTTCTCCAGCGCCCGCTGACCGCGCTGATAGGCCGCCCACTCATCCGGTCCTCCGCGGTCACCGTCCAGCAGAGTCAGCAGCCGCTCGGCCGACGCTGTCACGGACAGGGCCACGCGCAACTCACGCCGCCGCTCCTCGTCGAACCTCCCGACCAACCGGGTGCAGGAGCGGTCCCAGGACTCCTTGGCCTTCTCCAGTGCGCTGTCCGGAAGCGCCTGATGGAGAATCCGGGCCGCCTTGGCAGGGAAGGGGCCCTTCTCAAGCATGCAGCCTTCCCGCAACCGCTGTATCCAGGCAGTGGCCTTGACCAGTGTGGTGCGGTCGGTGCTGCGGCCGGCATACAGCACGCCGAGGAAGTCGCCGTCGCGCTTGGCGCGGGCGGAGAACTTCTCGTCAGCGGCCCGGGCGGCCCGGGCCGCCACGATCGCGGCGCGCGCCTCGGCCAGGGTCCAGCCATCTCGCCCGGAGACAGTGCTGACGTGCTCGAGCAGCCGTGCGGCCTCGCGCAGTGGTGCCACGTGCGCGTGGCTCCATCGGGCAGCGTCCACCAAGGTGCCGTCCTCCAGGTCGCACGGCGCACCGGGGAGCGGCGGGAGGACCAGCGCGTCGCGCCACGCGGTGAGGCGTTCTTCGGCATTCCGGGCTGCCTCGCGGGCCGCCGGGCGGGGCGTCCCGCCGTACGCAAGCTGAGCGCGCAGCGCCTCGGGATCCACGGGCTGTGGGGCCAGTTCTGCGACCCGCTCGGCAATGCGGAGTGCCTTCTCCGCGGCGGAGAAGTCGGTCTCTTCGCCCTTCCAGAAGTGGCCGAGGAGCTCGCCGTCGCGGCGGCCCTCCTGTTCCAGCCGCTGGTGGGCCTGCTGCCAGGCGACAGCGTCCGGCAGCGCCGCCAGGACTTGCTTGGTGCACTTGGCGCCCTCGGGGAGCAGGGCGCGCACGGCACGGCGGTCGGCGCGGTAGGAAGAGGACAAGCGCGCTGTAAGCGAGCGGTGGACGGTGGCGAAGCGGTGGGCCACGTCCGTCAGTGCGGCCTCGTCCAGGATGCGTTCGGTGAAATGCAGGCGGGCCTTCTCCCGGGCCGCCCTGAGGTCGGCAACCGCATCTGACAGCCGGTGCAGCGCAACGCGGGCCTGGTCCGTGCCCGCAGCGGTGAGCCACCCTGCGGGGGCTTCTCGTCCTGTTGCGTCAAAGACAGCTCGGTCAGGCGGACCAACCGCAGACCCTGCGCGCAGGTATCCGGGGCGGGGACGCCGTATGCGCGGGCGCTGTTGGCCAGCAGTTGCTGGGCGCGCTCGAGGTTCTGCGCATCGGCCGCCAGCAGGTCGGCAAGAGCAGTGGCTTGTTGTGCAGTGAGACCGGATAGTTCCAGCCCGGACGGGAGGAGCTCGGCCAGTGCCTGTTCCTGTGGTCCAGGTTCAGGTGAGGCTGGGACGGAGGAGACGGCCAGCTCGGCCCAGTGCGGTCCAAGAAGCCTCTGGGCTGCCCGTTCGGCAGCCTCGACGGCATCGAGCCGCTGCTCGAACTTCCGGATGCCTTCCGCGACACTGGTCGGATCGGTTCCGAGCCAAGACAGGGGGACAACAGGCCGTTCGGCCCCCAGCCGCAGTGCCTGGACGAGGCACTCGGCATTGGACAGACCGTCCCAGTTCATGGCCTCCAGCAGCGGGGCATGTGGCGCCAGGGCACCGCGCAGGACGGCGAGATCCTCCAGGGCCCTCGAGAGTGCGTCCAGTTCGCCACCGGCTTTACCCAGTCCACGCCAGGCGAACGCCTCGCCCTCAAGGGCGGGGCGCCAGGAACGGGACACCCAGCTCGCGCCGTCGAGGATGCGACGCAGACGCTCCTCGGTGAGGCCTTCCGCGTCGAACTCCGGCTCCGGGGCGAGCTGCTGCAGGGTGTGCAGCAGTGAGACCCGGCCCAGGACGTCGTGCAGGGAGCGGTTCATCCCCTCGTGGTGCTCGTTCATTGCGGCGGCGTAGCCGGAAAGCTCGCGGCGCAACTCCTCGGCTTTCAGCAGTTCGTCGCGGCGCGCGGCCGGGAAGGAACGGCGGGGCGCGGCGAGCGACCGGCCAAGCTCCTGCGCGACCTGCTTGCGGTTGGCCGTGTTGCTGTGCAGGGCAAGGACGTAGTCATCCAGGCCCACCTGTTCGAGGCGGTTGCGTACCACGTCCAGTGCGGCCGCCTTCTCGCTGACGAATAGGACGCTGCGGCCCTTCTCCAGCAAGCCTGCGATCATGTTGGTGATGGTCTGGCTCTTACCGGTGCCGGGTGGGCCATCCATTACGAAACTACGGCCTTCGATCGCGGCGGCCACGCACTGACGCTGGGAAGAGTCGGCGTCCAGAACAAGCGGAGCCTTCTCCGGCGGCTGCTTCTGGTCGATCTGCTCCAGCGGTACCGGGTCGAAGCCGAACGAGTCCGCGGTGCCAGCCGCGTCGGCGCCCAGACCGAGGGTGCGCACCAGTGGGCTGCCCAGAACTCGTTGCATGTTGTCCCGCAAGTCCCGGTACATCACCTCCTTGCTGGAGTTGAAAGCGTCCAGCACCATGCGCTCGCTCACCTGCCAACCGGCACGCGCCGAGACAGCCTTCCGGACCTGCTCCAGCAGAGCCGAGGCATCGGTGAGCTCAATCTGCTCTGGAGCGGGCCACTCGACACCCAACTCCTCCATCTTGACTGCCAGCGCCGGATTGAAGCTCACTTCTTCATCCTCATTGAGCTCCAGGAGGTAGGAGTACCCCTTCCATCTACGCAGCCGCACCGGCACCAGCAACAGGGGCGAGGCGACCGGATCGGCGTCGGCAGTCGGCCGCCACTGAAGGAAGCCAACACCGAGGTAAAGCACCCACAGGCCGTAGTCGTTGTACTTCTCCTGCGCGACGGTCGCCAGACGTTTGAGATGCCTCTCCTGTTCGGCCTGGGTCGCCTTCGTCGTGTGCAAGGCGAGGCGCGTTGTGCCGGCACCCGTCCGAGAGGCGGGAGTGTCGATGGGACGGCTGCCGGTCGAGGATGCGGCCGCATCACTCGGGCGACCAGGCTCCCGCTGGACAGCAGCGGAAACGTTCTCCGGCACCGGAGCGAACAGGCAGCCCTTGGGCAGAGCCTCCAGCACCTGCGCCGGCGTCGGCGCGGTGATGTCCGCGCCCGCCTGCCTGCCGCTCCGCCGATAGTGCACCAGCCGGTTACGAAAGCCTAGGTCGATCAGGGCCTTCTGCCAGGACTCCAGTAGCGGCTTCAAAGGATCGGCGCTTGCGGGCTGTCTGGAGCGACGCTGGACCATGCAAGTGACTCCGTTCGAAACCGATCAGACGGTGTGGAAAAAGTGAAGGATGAGTGGCGGAAGCATAGTGGGTGCGCTCAACTGGCCGTTATGAGAGGCATGGCAGCTTCGCACTCACCGTCACGACGACCTCAGTCGAGTCGTCCTGGCGGCAATGCCCGGCCAGGCATGTGACTCGGGACGAGAGTCTCGGCCTCGGCTCGCTACCTGACAACCTAGCCAGGAGGCTGCCCGATCTTGCGTGAGTGGCAGCGAGCCCTGGCCGGCCTCGCTCTGTGCGCTCACGCCTCGGGACAGCAGCTCTCTTGGTGGTGGGTTCTGTAACTCGCTGGCGTCTGGTGATGTTTTCCTTGCTGAGCAGTTCGCGCCGCTGGCGGGTGCGGTGGGAGTCGTCAGTGAGGGTGAGGGCATCGGCGTTGGAAGTCGGCGGCAGCCACACGATGTTCTTCACGGTGAAGGCTTCGGGACCGGCGAGCAGATCGAGCGACGTGCCTGCAGCAAGCGCGGCGCGCCACCATATGGCCATCGCGTTCACGGTTTTATGGGCGTGGCAGTGGACGCCTCCGGGGGCGCGGACTATGTCCCGCGCCACCGCTAGGATGGGCGAGCGGGGTTGCGCTGGCCCGCCGTCAGTGGAGCCCCGCACCTTCGCAGCGGCACAGTGCCGCTGAAGTCACTGTTGCTGACCGTACGAGAGCTTGACTCCCGATTCGAGCTGCTCGCGCACCTTGATCAGCGGGTCCCGGTCGCCGAACTGAACGCGGTACTGCGTGGCCCCGCCGGGAGCGCCCCTGACGGACAGAGCCCAAGTACAGCTGCCTGCGACGACCTCGCCCTGGACGCCGTCGGCGAGCGCGCCTTGAGCCAGTTTGTGCCCGTCCAGGTCAGAGACGGTCACGGGGGTGCCGCCTCGCAAGTCGGCGAAGTCTTCCGTGCCGACGCATCCTTCACCGTCCTGGCCGTTCACCCAGGAACCGAAGACCGTGACCTTGCCGGATACCGTGAACGCAGGCCCGCTGGGGACATCCGCCTGCCCGGCCGAGGTGGTCCACCACACCGTTCCAGTAATGGCCGCGCCGACGGCGGCGCCGACAGCCGCGGCGAGCACGGGATGACCACGTCGGAGTGCGCTTGCCTGGGTGGCTATGGCCGGGTCGTCTGTGACATGCCAGGAATGATGGCAGGTGACTGGAGCGGTTGACCCGCTACTGCGCATGCAGGCCGAGTGAGAGCGCGCTTGAGCCGGTCATCGCGGAGGCCGCGACCCCTCTGGCCCGGCCCGGGCTGCGCTGGCGCTTCCGTTATTGTTCATTCTTCTACCAACCAGGGGCGCGTTGAGGGGGCCAGTGGAACGCGGTAAGTGTCCGGTATGTGGACGAAGAGCACCGGCGAACGATGGGGTCATCGGCGTCCACGGCACGGGTGGTGCCGGAGGCTGCCCTGGCCTCGGCCGGAGGCCCGTGGGCTGGCAGCCGCCGAAGCAGGCCGTGATAGCAGCGGCCGATGACAGTGACACTCCAGGCCGGCCGACACTGCGGTCGCCGGGCGATCGCCGTGTCGAGTCGACTATGGGGCTGCTTGGCTGCGTAGCGGTGATGGCACTGCTCGTCATGATTGTGGGCGCGTTCGTGTCCGACGTCGTGTGGGGGAGCGCGACGGTCGTCTTCCTCCTCACCACGTCTACTGCGTTGCTGCTCGGCAAGACACCTGCCGGTCGGCGCAATGCCGCCCGCGATGAACGTGACGTGGCCCGCCGGACCCGGGAGCAGGCCCAAGCCGCTGCGGAAGCCGAGCGAGAGCGGCAGGCGGCTGCCGCCGCTCTCGAAAAGCGCCGGGCACGCGAAGCGGCGCGGGCGATGCGACGCGCGGTGCGGGAACTGCTCGACGATCTCCCGCCGCGGGAACGCCCCAGGACGAGGCGATCGCCTACTGTTTGGAGCAGACGCTCGATGCGCGCAATCCACGCCTTCAGGCGGAGGCGGAGCGTCTCGCCCGCCGGCATGTCGCCGTGGACGAACGCATCCTGTGTGTCGAGCAGTCGGTGACCGAGGGAGAGAACGCCCCGCACTGCTTATCCTCACCGACCGGGGAGCGGCCGTATCGGACCAGGGCTTTGCCTACCGGTTCGATCCCCGACCCGAGGACGTGTGGGAGATGCCCGAGATACCGATGGGACATCTGCGCGTCGGGGAGTTGAGGTTCCAGTTCTCCCCCTATTCACGCCTGCGGGTAGCGCTGGCGGCCCGCGAAAAAGCCGCTGCGCAGACCGCACCGCCCGCTGCCGCTGCCCATCGCCCCGAGCAGCGGCTGATCCGCGATGCCCGGGATGCGGAACTCGCGGCCGTCGACTGGATGCGCTACCTGGGCTTCACCGACGCCGCGGCCACCCCTGTCGGCGCGGACGGGGGCATAGACGTCCTCGCCGAGCGCGCTGTGGCCCAGGTGAAGAAGGAAGGCAGCCGTACCACCCGCCCCACCGTTCAGCAACTCCACGGTGTCGCGGCCGCCAAGCAGCGCGCCGCACTGTTCTTCTCGATGGCCGGCTACACCCCGCCGGCCATTACATGGGCAACCCAGCAGGACGTCGCCCTCTTCCAGTACGACCTGCAGGAAACACCCCAACCCATCAACCCGCCCGCCCTGCGCCTGCTGGACGCGGCCGACGAGCACCGGCAGGCACGGTAGGCAAGCTTCTACAGGCAGATACGCCGAAGGGGCGGCAGACGCGCGGCCAGGCGACTACCGTCTCTTCTTCGGTGATCAAGGGGGACAGGATGCAGACGACGTCGCTGCGCAAGGGAGAGAACAGAGCGCTGTTAACAGCGCGGACGGTGCTGTCGGTGTCTGTACAGGGTCTCGCCGTGGACGTGTCTGCGCTGCTGCTCGGGCCTGATGGCAAGGTTCGCGCCGATCATGACCTGGTCTTCTACAACCACCCGGCTCAGGACGGTGTCTCCATCGAGGGCGCGGCGGTGACGGCGGAGCTCTCCCGCGTGCCGGTAGACGTGCACCGCGTCGTGATTGTGGTGAGTGTGGACCCACTGCAGCCAGGCGCCGCCTTCACCCGAGCACCCCAGCTGTCGATCACCCAGAGCGGCGCCACCCCATTATCGTTCACCGCGCCGGACTTCGAGGCGGGGGAGACGGTCGTGGTCCTGGCGGAGCTCTACCGCCGCGGTGACGGCTGGAAGGCGCGGGCTGTAGGGCAGGGCTACGCCTCCGGTCTTGCGGGACTGGCAACCGACTACGGCGTCGACGTCGATCCCGAACCCGCTGTAGCGCCGCTTTCCACGCCGACACGCACCACCACCGCCGCCGCGGTGGACCTGACGAAGGTGGAACGGCGAGCTCCGGGTCTGTTGGCGCCCGTGCGACAGGCCGGCCAAGCCCTCGCCGACCGGGGTATCACAGGGCGGCGAGCTGCCGTTTACCTCATCCTCGATCACGACTGGCACATGGAGGAGCTGTACGAGTCGTTCGCCGTGCAGGCCTTCGCGGAACGCGTATTGGCTCTGTCGGCCAACCTCGACGACGACGGCACGGTGCCCGTGATCTTCTCCAGTGGGCAAGAGCCATTCCTGGAGGAGATCCGGTTGGACAACTACCGCGGCCGTATCGGGCAGCTGCACACCCAGGTCGACTGGGGCTGGGGCAACGTTGCCGACGCCATGCGCCGCGCGGTCAGCCACTATCAGGAGTCCGGCGCCGCAGACCCTGCCTTCATCGTGACTCAGGTCGGTGACGAGCCCTGGGACAAAGCAGAGGTCCGCTCCATGCTGCAGAACACCGCCTCACTGGGGGTCTTCTGGCTGTTTGTGGGATTCGGCCGCGGCAAGCTCGCCTTCTACAAGAACCTCAACGCCTCCGCCTCAGCCACCTACACCAACGTCGCGTTCTACGACGCCAGCAAAAACCCGGGCTCAGTACCCGGCGAGCGATTCTACACCGGTCTTGTCGACGCCTTTGCTACCTGGATGCGACCGTGACCGGCGGGTCGAAGCAGTCGGCCTGAGAGGGGACGACGTAGTCGGTCTTCAGGCCGGTGCGGGAGGCGCCGGTCTGTTTTCCCACGGTCCGATGGGTCGCTTCTCAGCCCCGCCGACTGCTAGTTCGGTCAACAGGGCTGGCTACGCCTTCACTGGCTTTGTCCATGAGAACGGACAGCAGATGTTCACAGCTACGGGAGGCGTCAGAGCGCACCGAGGATTCGAACGCGGCTTGAGTTTCGACCCGAGAAGCGGCCCCCAGGGCTCGGCAGGCGGTGTACGGCCCTGCCGAAACCCGTCCCAACATAGTCGCGACGTTCCCGCCAATGTGCGGCGCCGACTGTGTCGGAGCCGCACTGGCGGCCTGGACGGCTCAGTGGTCGCCCGGCGGGGCACGAGGCGTGGCAGTGGCTGATGCCAGTCTCCCAGCCTCGTGAGGAGAAACTGGCGAGCGAGAGAACGAATGTCGTCCCACACCGAATCCGTGGCCAGAGCGTTGTCCCAGGGGCCGACGCGGTGGGTGCCATCGATCTCGCCGATGCGACGGCCGATGGCCCGAAGGTGACGCTGATCCTCAGGCTCGAAGGCTCCGCGGACCGCGAGCCCTTCGGACACGCGGCACATGAGCTCCACCTCTTCAACGACGTCCTTCGTTTCCAGCTCACGCTCGCCCAGCCAGGCAAGTTGATCTCGGGTGTCGGCCGCCAAGAGCGCCGTGATGCGCAGCGTCCAGGTGCGCAGGTTCGCGTCGCCGAGATGGTTCATGCGTGCATGATCGCACCCAGCATCCGCAATCGTGTTCGGGAGCACGGAGGGCGGTAACGGCCTGCACGGCGGTCGCGGAGGGTTGAAGCGGAATTGCTACTGCTGCAATCGAACAGTGCCAGACGGCGGCGCCTCCCATAGTCGTGAACATCTGCTGTCCGTTCTCATGAACACAGCCAGTGATTGCTGACAGGGTTTGATGACAGACAGGGTTCGATCCTCCGTACGGGAGGGGCCCTCGGTGGCGAACCTGGCCTACAAGCGGGTCTCGACCGACCAGCAGTCGACCGCCCGGCAGAACCTCGTCCTGGACGAGGCCGGGATCGAGGACCCGGTCGTCTTCGAGGAGGACCCGGGAACCTCCAGCCGCCTCCACCCCCTTCAGCGCCCGAAGTTCCGCGAACTGCTCACCTAAGTGCTGTCCCGTAATCCCTCGAGGCTGAGGGTCATGTCGTGCCCGGGTCGGCGCCGATGGCACCGGCCGAGCGCAGCGAACGTCCGAGGTCTCCGGTGAGGATGCGGGGGTGGCGCCGCCACCACCACAGGTCGGGGCCAGGCAGCCTGTGGAAATGATCGAGTGCGTGGCCGTCGTCGACAGTCGCGGCCTTGTACTGCGCGTCCAAGGCTTTGATCCGCGGGTCCAGAGCTGGACGACGTGTTCGTCCAGCAGGAGCCACGCCTCGTGCAGCCAGTTTCGGCAGTAGAGGTCATTGGTGTACTCGTAGATGTCGTCGCCGTAGCCGCGCTCGATGGCGCTCACCAGGGCAGCCCAGGCGTTCACCCTTTCGGCGACCGTGAACGCCGACCTCCAGCCGCGCTGGTGCAACAGCTCTCCCACCTCGGTTTCAGTAGCCACGGGCGTGAGGCTCTCATGCCGAATCCGTCCGGGCGACCGAGATGTGTCCCGTCAGAGGACGGCGGCCCCGCCCCATGATCAAGGTGAGACGATCTCGCCGTGGCTGGTGTAATCACGGCGTCGGAGCCATCCTGGATAGCCCTGTTCAGCGGGCTGAGCCCGAGGCAGTTCGGGAAGCTGGTAGCCGTTCTGAGGCGCCAGGGTGCTGACGCCGTCCGCAAGGGCCGGCCGTGGAGCCTTCCGGAGGACCGGGCCCTGCTGGTCGCGGCCTACTGGCGCACGAACCTGACCATGCGCCAACTCGCCCCGCTGTTCGGGGTGTCCAAGTCGGCAGCGGACCGCATCATCGACCACCTCGGGCCGATGCTCGCCCTCCAGCCCCGCAAGCGGTTCGCCAAAAACACCGTGCTCATCGTGGACGGCACCCTGGTCCCCACCCGGGATCACACCATCGCCGAGCGGTCGAAGAACTACCGATACTCCACCAACCACCAGGTCGTCATCGACGCCGACACCCGCCTGATCGTCGTGGTCGGTCGACCGCTCGCCGGGAATCGCAACGACTGCAGGGCCTGGGAGGAATCCGGCGCCAAGGCTGCCGTGGGCAACATCATTACGATCGCCGACGGCGGCTACCCAGGCACCGGACTCGTCATCCCTCACCGCCGGCAGCGCGGCCAAAGCGAACTCCCAGGCTGGAAGGAGGACCACAACAAGTCCCACAAACAGGTCCGCGCCGCGTCGAGCCCGTCTTCGCCCGCATGAAGACCTGGAAGATCCTCCGCGATTGTCGTTTGAAGGGCGACGGTGTCCATCACGCCATGCTCGGCATCGCGCGGATGCACAACCTCGCCCTTGCCGGGTAAGCCAGCGGGTCCCACCGCGGGCAACCGTGCTTGAGTCAACCCGAAGATCATTTACGGGACAGCGCTTAGTCCCGGCCACGGGCCGCGTCTGGGGACTTGTGTGTTGAGGCCCTACGGCTGCAAGAGTGCGGCTCGACTGACTGGTAGCTTCGGTATGGTCGGCGACGACCCGGGGGCAGTGACCCTTTCCCGGCCCCTAGTCGCTGCGGCTTTCACACAGTAGCCCCCGCCGGGACGGGGGAACCTGCGGGGGTAGGCAGTGTGGCGCGGACGGCTCGCGGCTTCCGCGCGCCGCGTTCAGGCCGCAGGCAGGTGGCCGTCTTCAGCCAGTCTGCCCTCGTCGGCTGCCTCCATCTCGGGTTGGGTGACGAGGTGACCTCTTCCCCAAGATGCGTTCCCGTGCTTCGCCGGCGAGGATGCTCTGCTTGTACTCCCATAGCTTGTTCCGATCCTCGCGCGTCAGGTCCGGGGGAGTTTCCCCACCTCGTCCCAGGCTGCTGCGCGGGCCGCTCTAGCGGCAGGCCAGTCCTCACGCATGATGGCCCTACTAACCTCACTCAACGCTCGCGTCAGTGGTCTGCGGGCTTCTTTCTGCGTCTTTGTGAACCCTGGGAACTGCGGCTGCTTGGCCCGGCGCTGTTCCCAGGCGGGTCCGCCAGTGGTGAGGCGGACGCGCGGACGTCCCCTACTCGTCATCAGGTCGCTCCTCAGTGTGGAGTTGTTCGGGGCGGCGAGGGCGTAAGCGGGGCGGTTGTCGAGGGGCTGGGTCTTGCACGAGCACACCATCCCCATGGTTGCTCTGCGTTGATCCGAAGTGAGACTGGCCGGTGACATCCAATTCTGACATCCACGGCCTCGAACGTCAGCGGTTGTACACACGCATCGGAGACCAGTCCGAACATGGAGGCGACGTGCTGATCGAACTCTTAGAACGGCTAACACAATGAGGTACGTCAGCCCTGGTCGCCGTGCCTCGTAGGCGAGTTGGGCGTTGTCCGGGCCGTGGGGACTTCACCGTGGATCGTGCCGGATGAACTGTGGGAGCGGATCGAGCCGCTGCTACCGAAGAAGCAACGGCGGTTCCGATATCCCGGTCGTCTTTCAGTCCCGGACCGCCAGGTCCTGTGCGGGATCCTGTACGTCCTGCACACCGACATCCAGTGGGAACACCTCCCCAAGGAGCTCGGCTTCGGCTCCGGGATGACGTGCTGGCGCCGGCTGCGGGACTGGAACGAGGCCGGCGTCTGGCGGCGGCTCCACGAGACCCTGTTGGCTGAGCTCAACGCGGCAGCCCGACTCGACTGGTCCCGCTGCGTGGTCGACTCTTCGCACGTCAGGGCCCTAAAAGGGGGTTCCACACGGGCCCGTCGCCGGTCGACCGGGGCCGGGCGGGCTCGAAGCACCATGTGATCACGGATGGGCACGGGACCCCGCTGGCGGTCATCCTCACCGGTGGCAACCGCAACGACGTCACCCAGCTGATGCCGCTGCTGGACGCCATCCCGCCCATCCGCGGACGCGTCGGTCATCCCCGCCGCAAGCCGGACTCGCTCTTCGCAGACCGCGGCTACGACTACGACATCTACCGCAACCAAGTCCGAGCCCGCGGTATCGTCCCCGCCATCGCCCGCCGAAACACCTGCCACGGCACCGGACTCGGTGTCTACCGCTGGGTGGTAGAGCGGACCTTCGCCTGGCTCCACCGCTTCCGACGACTCCGCGTTCGCTGGGAACGCCGAGCCGACATTCACGAAGCCTTCCTCAAACTGGCCTGCTGCCTCATCACCCACCGGCAGCTCAGGTCACTGCGCGGACCGCCGCTAGACGGTTGACAACTTCGTCGGGGGTGAAGCTCCAGCCGACCAGGCGCGGCCCACTCCAGTTGATGCCGATCACGAGTCCATCCCGGGCGGCATCTGGTAGCACGCGATCGCACCATGTGTCCAAGGGCATGGAATCAACGCGAAGCCCCTGCCCCCAGATCTTTGCTGCCCTCTGGGCCCGCGACGAGGTCGACCAGAAGGGAAGACTTCGCGTGCCATCCGCAGAGAGGTGAGTCGGGCTTCCATCGTCATCCCGAACGAGCCAGACCACGCTGCTCAGGCCGACGTCGCGGAAGAAGCGCGGGCCTGCTAGCTGTCGCGCTCGCAATCCTGGTCCACGCCTTGGCCGACGTACCCGCGCGGGGGTGGACCGCCTCGCCGACGCTGCTCGAATGCCTCGCCGTCATCGGCGTCGCAACGGTGCTCACCTGGCACGAACGCCGCACCGCACACCCGATCGTTCCGCCGGCCGTAGCGCGGTCCGTACCGGTGTCGGCGTCGATGACGATCCTGTTGGTCATCACCGCCGGCGTGTTGGGCGCGCTGTTCAGGGCCACCTTCTACCTCCAGGACGTACTTCAACTCGACCCACTCGACAGCGGTCTGCGCGTGCTCCCGCTGACCGTGCTCATGGTCCTCGGCTCACCTGCCGCGGTTGCCGCAATGCGCCGATATGGTGCGCGCCGCACCGCGATCGCCGGTACGGTCCTCGTCGTGGTCGGCATCGCGGGGCTTTCCCGGCTCGGTTCCGTCAGCACATGGATGGCCATGGCTGCAGCCTTTGCCGCCATCGGTGCCGGGTTCGCCACCGTGATGGTCACCGCCACCGGGACCGTCGTCGGTGACGCGCCGCCCGGGTACGCAGGGGTCGTCAGCGGACTCAAGCAGACCGCCATGAATATCGGGCCGACCCTCGGCATCGCTGTCGCGGCCAGTGCAGCTGGCACGGCTGTTTTTACCATGAGCTCCACTCTGCTGATCCTGGCCTCACTCGCCGCTCTCGGCCTGTTGCCCGCGTCGCGGCTGCCCCGGCGCCCGGCCCGCCAGGAAGGAGACGACACGACCGCCTCGCGCCCGGCGCAAGCACCAACACGGGTAGCACCCGTTCGATAATCAAACAGTTGAGCAACCGCCGAACACACCCAGGCCCGTCCGGTCATGTATCAGACCGATCTTCAGTGTCGGCAAACGATCGTTTGGCGACAGGCGCGCTCTGAAGCCGGCCGCCGGCGCCGCTCGCCTTGAGATCCGGCGGCAGTGACGGGGGCATAGCCTCGGGTTCAAGAACTTACGCAGCCTGGCCCGTCGTCGTGATCGCACTCGTACCGCCGCTGATGTACATCGTTGTCAGCTTGAGGGATGACCCGACTCCTGTTGATCATCCTCCCCGCTCGCCGAGGTTTCACCCTGTGGGGGCACTGCTGGACCAGCGGTGCCTGCCACCATGGAACCCCCCTCGTAAAACTGTTGTCTGGAGTACGCATGCCCGTTCATTCTCCGGCTCGCCTCGCCCGCGGATCCTCGCCCTGGCTTGCGCCGACCGTCGCCACGGCGGTCGCGAGCCTGATCCGCGCCCCCCGTTCGAAGCGCGCCCGGGCCATTGCGGTGCCGGCCACAGCGCTCGCAGCCGGGATGCTGTGGTTTTTCCGCGACCCCGAGCGCGAGATCGCTGAGGGCCGGGTCATCTCACCCGCCGACGGCGTGGTGCAGAGCATCATGCCGTGGAAGGACGGACGCACCCGGGTCGCCATCTTCATGAGCCCGCTCAACGTGCACGTCAACCGTGCGCCGCTGGCCGGCACGGTGACCTCGGTCGAGCACGTCTCCGGCGCCTTCGTCCCGGCCTTCAACAAGGAGTCCGAGAACAACGAGCGCGTCGTCTGGCACTTCGACACCGAACTCGGCGACATCGAGATGATCCAGATCGCCGGTACTGTCGCCCGGCGCATCGTGCCCTACATCCCGCAGGGCACGAAGGTCGAGCAGGGCGACCGGATCGGTCTGATCCGCTTCGGCTCGCGCGTCGATATCTACCTCCCCGAGGGTGTCGAGGCCGCGGTCGAGGTCGGACAGAAGACGATCGCGGGCGTGACACGCCTCGACCGCTCCTGACGTGCGCTTGAATGCGGCGCAGGGAGAAGCCGCCCGAACGACCTGGGCCGTGGCAGGCGTCAGGCTGGGACTTCTGGCGGTGGTCATGGCGGGCACCGCGGCCATGCTGATCTCGACAGCGCCGGACGGCCTGCTCAGCCCGGGCGACAGGACGACCGGGACCAGTCCCACCGTGATCGCCTTCATCGGCATGTACGCCCTGGCCACGTGCGTCTTCATTCCCAAGCCCGCGCTGAGCGCTGTCGCCGGCATTCTCTTCGGCCTGCCGGTCGGACTACTCGTTGCTGCCCTGGGAAACACGGCAGGAGCCCTGATCGGGTACGGCGCCTCCCGGCTTCTGGGCAGCGACGCCCTGAACCTGCTGAGCACGCGCAACCGTCACGTCGACGCCCTGCGGGCACGGCTTGCGCAGCGGCCCTTTGTCAGCATGCTCTGGATGCGCATCACACCGGGTATGCCCTTTGCGGCGGTGAGTGTGGCAGCAGGCTCCAGCCGCTTGCCCGTTCTTCCGTTCGCTCTGGCCACCGCGCTCGGCACACTCCCTGCCACAGGTGCGTGTGTGGCGATGGGCACTGCCGCCTCCTCGCTGTCGTCACCGGTGATCTGGGGCCCCTTTGGCGCTGCTGTGGCCGTCTTCGGCGCGGTCTTCCTCATCCGGCGCAGGAAAAGAAGTCAGTTCTGTCCCCCGTCGTCCTCGTCCAGCTCCGGTGCGTCCGGGTCGCGCAGCGGACGCAAGGATCCGGCGGCTGGGGTGGAGGCGGTAAAGCTGTAGCGGCCGAGCAGGTTCAGGTTGCGGTGCTTGAGCGGGGACAGGCGGGCGACGTCCTCGTCTCGGATCTCGTGGCCTTCGGCGCGGAGCTGGGCGACGGCGGCGTCGATGTACTTCGTGGTCCGGAGCACGACGGCATTGAGGACCAGGCCGAGCGCGCCGAGCTGGTCTTATCCGAACTAGCCCAGCTCGGTGGCAGGTCCGCCTGCGAGCAGTCGTTCACCACGGAAAGTAGTCGTGAAGAAGTTGGGTGGACGGGTTCCGTCGGGCGTGTCGTGCACGTCGTCCGCGTGCTTCGCGGTCTTACTGGGAGAACGCGTAGGTCCGGACGGGGTCGAGGTGCAGTTCGAAGGGCCCGAAACAGTCGGCCGCGAGGGTCGCGACCGGAGCGCCGCAGGGGCAGGCCCGGTTGAGTCCCTCATCGCCTGTCGGTCCGCAGCACCCACTGCTGTTCTCCCAGTTGGGCAGTGGCTGAAGGCTGGCGGCGTCATCAGGGTGCACCAGCACTGTGTGTCGGCTGCCCGCCGAGATGACGAATCCTTCTTCACGGCAGACCACAGGTCCGCGCGACTGAGCCGGCTTCGGGTCCTCCTGATCGTCCTGCACCACGTAGGGAGGCCCCAGGGCTCGGGATCGATCGCGTAGTGGCCCCGCGGAACAGTGGCAGGTGCCCGGCGTGTCTCCTTGTCCCGGTCGCACTCGTCGTCTGAGACGTCAGGGACGGCGGCAAGCTCGGCCAGCTCCGGCGTGATCGCGGTGCCGCACTTGGAACAGAGGAAGACGGTCATCCCCTCGTTGTAGTGCTCAAGACTGCCCCTTCGCATCCTCGTTTCGCTGCTCGGAGTCGATGCGTGCGACGACGCCACGGAGATCGGGCATGCCCAGGTGGACGGTGGTGTGCCGGGCCGCGAGGTCGCGCATAGCGGCGAGCTTCTGCTCGGCGGCGGCGAGGCTGGCCTCGATCGCGGCGACCTCGCCGAGCCATCCCTGTTCCTTGGCCTCCTGGAGCCGGTCGAGCAGGTTCGCGTGGATCTCCTCCAATCGGGGCATCTGCTCGGGATCGGGCCGCAGGACAGGACAGCGGATGCAGGCGTGTTCATGGACGCAGGGGGTGCCGAAATCGCGTGCGCAGACGCCGAGGGCGACCTTCCGCAGCTCGAAGTGGGCGAGGAAGTCCTGCCACTCCTGGACGGTGGGCTCGCGGTACTCCTCCCCGGGCCGCAGCGACCGGCGGCGGGCGATGAAGGACCGGTGGTGGTTGATGACGTCCTCGGGATAGATCGCGGCATAGCCGAGAGTCGTGTCGACCATCCGGTGGCCACAGATGCGGGCGGCGATGTGCGGGGGCAGGCCGGAGCGGAGGGCGTCGGTCACGAAGATTCTCCGGAAGTCGTGCGGCGTGTATCGCAGCTGCTCATCGCCCGGCCCGGTCAGCCCGCTCGCGGCGAGGGCGTCGTTGAGGCAGGTGTAGATGTAGTTGCGCGGGATCGCCCGGTCTTCTGGGCCGCAGCGGCGCTGGAACAGGAACGGCATCGGCGCACTCCAGAGCCGTTCCAGACTGTCGTAGGCGGAAACCAGGGGCATGGCCTGCTGCCCGCGCCGAACGCGATGGATGATCGCTGTCAGCACCTCGCCGAGCTCTGGTGAGACCAGCAGCAGCCGCTCCTGGTCGAGCTTGGACGGGGCGACCTGGAGCATGGGCACGATCTCGCCGGTGGTGGGCAGCTGGTAGGCGACGAAGCTGTGGTGGGTGAGTTCGAGTGCTTCCTCGATGCGCATGCCGGTGTGGCGAAGGACCTCGACAATGGCCCAGGCCCAGAAGGCGCGTTCCTCTTCCACCGTCAGGTCCCGGCGGCGGCCGGTGGCGGGGTCGTCGGCGTAGACGCGGGAGGACACCCCTGCCCGGCGGAGGAGGTTCTCGCCCGCCGGAGTGGTGAACGGGGCTCCGGCCGGGGTCTCCCGCCCGGTGGCGAGACAGGTCTGGGCGTCCTTGAGCTGGCACTCGACAGCCTTGACCAGGGCCGGGAGTGCGGGCAGCAGGGTGCGGGTGCGCTGGTCCATGGCCGCCTTGCGGCGGGCGCGGTTCTTGCTGTGGTCGGTGTCGCTGTCGCGGATCGGGCAGGGTGCCACCCACGGGCCCCAGCGCGTCGGTTCGTCGGCGGCCCAGCGGGCGAGATCCTGGTAGAACGTGCGGACCCAGCTGAACACGGTGTGTGCGTTGACCCGCGGCCGGATGGGGGTGCCGTGCCGGTCACGGACCATGCGGACCCGCTCCCGCCAGGCGGTGACGGTGTCGGCGTCCAGCCGCAGCGAGTCGATGCCCGGGTGGTGTTTCTCCAGGTCGCGCCAGAACAGTCCGGCCAGGGTGCGGGCCATGTCCTCCAGCGTGGTGTAGTCGACGTCCACCGCGCGCTCGGTGAGGTAGTCGACCAGGAGGTCGCGTATCGCGGTGCAGGTGATGCCCTGCCGGTCGACCAGGGCGGCCGGTGTCAGCTGCCCTGGCAGCATCACCGTCTTCAGCCGTGCCGGGGCGTCGGGGCCGAAGACGCCGAGGCCCGCAAGGAGCGCGTAGAAGAGGTGCTTGCCGTGGTAGCCGTTCGTCTGGTGCTCGCCGATGGCGTGCTGCAGCTCGACGCAGTCGCCGATGGTGACGTCGTGGACGGTGCCGCCCTTGGAGGCCACGATCCAGGTGACGCGGTTGAGTGCGTTGTTGCAGTCGTTGGATCCCGCGTGGCCGGTGGCCGTGTACTGGTCCTTGAGCGCCGCGAAACCGTCGGGATCGGTGACGCTGCGGATGTGTGTCAGCAGTTGCGAAGGGCGCTGCCGCAGTAGCCATCGGTAGGCGGGGCGTACGACTTGTCCGCCCCGCAGCGGGATCATGCCGCAGCACAGATCGGCGCGGTCGTACTTGCGTGCCCGCTGGCGCTCGGCGAGCCACTGCATCGGCAGCCGCGTCCACTCTCGGCCGGCGTCCTCGGCTCCACTGGCCATCCAGCGCTCCTGCCAGGTGCGGCCGGGCTGGTCCTCCAGCCAGTCCAACAGCTTGATCAGACCGCGGTGCCGTGTGCGCAGGTTGGCGTCGCTGTCCGCGGTGAACGGCAGCGCGAGTGTGCGCTCCAGCACCTGTTCGCGCGGTTCCTCCGTCTGCCACCAGGTCGCCGGTGCTTCGCGTTTCTCCTGGCCGGGACGCAAGGGGGCGTGACGGACGGGGCGGAGGGCCGGGCAGTCACGGTCGCGGTGGTCATGCCGGGCCTCCGCCGAGGGCGGCCGTGCCGAGCAGTGTCTGGAGAACCTCGGAACGGTAGCCCGGGGCGGGCATCACCGGTTTGACGGGCTCCGCAGCCTGCCGGACGTGGTGGGCCAGGACGTGCGCGACGACCTCGTCCTCGGCGGGTTCGAGGTACTGCTCCGTGGTGCTGATGTGGAGATGGCCAAGGACCCATTGGACGTCGGTGAGCGAGAGCTTGGGGTCGCGCACCATGCGTTTGGCCGCGCTGTGCCGCAGGTCATGCAGGGTCCAGTTCGCTCCCAGGGTCTCGTTGGCCCGGGTGAACACCATGCGTGCCGCGTCGTAGCTCAACGGTCTGATCGGGCGCCGGAGGGTCCACCACAGCGGCTCCTCCGGCCCGTCGAGGGCCTGCGGGCGGATCTGCTGCTGGTAGAGCCGCAGCCAGACGAACGCGTCGCTGGAGGCAGGGATCCATTGCAGGGCCCGGGAGCCCTTGCGGATGACACCGATCGTCTGGTCACCGGGGCTGACCCGGTCCCGGCTGACGCCGAGGAGCTCCGAGGCGCGCGGGCCGGCCGAGATGTAGAAGGCGACCAGCGCGCGGTCGCGGTGCGAGGGCAGGGCCGCGAACAGTTCGTTGAATGCCTGGTCGGGGATGCCGCGCGGGGTTCGCCGTGGCTCCTTCGGCTGGTAGGGGCCCGGCGGCCAGGGTGCTTGAAGGCGTGCATCGGGTTGTGGTGGGCGTTGAGGTGCTCGTCCTCGGCGCGCTTGGTCTTCGGGCACGGGTTGAGCAGCGGCCGTCCGTGCATGTCGCGGTGGTACTCGTAGAAGCTGCGGACGACTGCCCGCGCGTGCCTCCGGGTGCGTGCCGCGTAGTTCTCGCCCGCGTACCGCTTGCCGGTCACCGGGTTGACCGACCCGGGCGCCGGGGCCGCGGCGGCTTCTTGACCATCTTCAGCCACAGTGCGAAGTCTCGGGCCTCCGCCCGTCCGGCCCGGTCCCACGGCACGTCGACAGCCCACAGAAACCGGAACCAGGCCAGCAGCTCGTACGCGTACGAGCGGAGCGAGGCCGGGCTGTCGTCGTCGGCGAGCATGTCGAGCAGGAACTCACTGACTGCCGCCACCTCAATCCCGTCCCGGTCGAGCAGCCGGTATGGCAGGGACGGATCGCCGGTCTCCTCGACCCGGCCGACCCTCGGCACCGTAAGCGCCGTGACGTCCCGTAACTGCATGCTCTCTTGCACCTGAGCCTCCACGAGTTGCTGTGGTCTCCAACAGCTCGTGATGACAGCACATCAGGAACGTGATGTGGCAAGGCATCCGAGGCAAGCTGACCGGCCTGGTGCTTGGTCCCGTCACCGTGTGTCGATCTCCGGAGACTCGTCGGCTCACACCCCGGTAGTTCGGTCAATAGGTCCTCCATGCCGTCGCGGTAGGCCTGGTGGATGGTGCCGCGCTTGCCGTGGCACACGTCGCGGGCAAGCTTGTGGCGGGACTCCTGGACGGTGAGCTGCCGGTTCATCTGACGGCGGTAGGTGTCGTCAACCGGGTCGACCACCCGCAGCAGGTGCTCGGTCTTGGCGATCCAGCCGTACTCCGCGAACGCCGCCCCGAGCGGGGTCGGGCGGCCGTCGCGTCCGAACATGCGCAGCAGGTCGTAGGCGCGGACCTGGTTGGTGATCAGGGAGCCGGCGACCTTCAGCATGTCCGGCCAGTGCGTGATCACCTTGTTCAGGTTCACGCGGTTGCGGGCCAGGTCCTCCACCGCGCCGTACGTGCCCGTCTCGACGCCGGGCATCGTGGCCCGCCAGAACCGCTGGTCGTCCAGGTCGCGGAACCGCGGGCTGAAGTTGTAGCCGAGGATCTTGAACAGGCCGAACACTACGACCAGGCAGAGCCGAGCAGACGCGGCCCATGGCGTCCAGGTCGTGCGTACAGTGGCGCGCTCCACCTGGACGCCAGGAACCACGCCCGCTCCACGGTGTGTGGGTCGATGGGAGCTGGGGTGAGCGGTGGGTTGAGGAGGTAGGTCAGCGCAGTGCACTGATCGCGTAGAGCGCGCCGAGTCCGGCTGCCAGGGCGCCCAGGAGCAGGCGGAGGAACGTCTCGGGCATCCGCGGCTGAAGGTAGGCTCCGAGGTAGCCGCCGACGAGGCCGCCCAGGCCGCACGCCAAGCCGAGGAACCAGTCGAGGGCGATGCTGCCGCTGTGCGCCAGGGACAGTAGGGCGTAGGTAGCGGCGCCGACCAGCGAGGTGGCGAAGGTGGAGGCAAGCGCAGCGGGGGCGACCTGGGAGACCGGGACGCCGCGGCCGACGAGGATGGGGGCCGAGTATCGAGCCGCCGCCGATGCCGTAGACACCACCCACGATCCCGACCGCGAGTGCCAGGCCGGTAACCGTCCGGGGCGCAGGTCCAGGGCCCCGAGACTCCAAAGGCTCGGGGCGGAGGGTCCGAATGATGAGCCAGGTGCCGAGCGGCAGCAAAACAGCGGCAGCGATGCCGGGCCCTTCGAGGCCAGGGCTCTCGATCCCTCCTGGGACCATGCCTTGCGCCAACGCTGTACCGACCGGACGCTAACCCGCAGGTCGTGCGCGATGACCGCGTTCTCGTCGCCCAGGACGAACCGCTCGGCCGCCTCCAGCCGCAACTTCTCGCGGAAGGCCCGCCGCTCGTCGGTCAGGCCGCCCCTTGCGCATACCTCATGCAGTCGGCATACCGCAGGGATCACGAGACGTCAGCCTGCACGACACCACGCTTTGAAGGTCAGTAACTGCGTGACAACGCGGACGAACGATGGCGGACGAGCACGGACGTCTACGGAACATCAACGCAGGTGACAGCCAAGCCAACCCGAGGCAGCACCCCCGTCCCAGTTGCTTCGGGACGAAGAAGTCCGGAGCTAGAGGCCATCGCGCTCGACGAGCGAGCCGTCAGGGCCCAGAGAGAAGAAGCGCGGTGGGCCCATGGCGTCCACGGCCTTCTGTAGCGCCGCTTCCCGCTCCGCGGGATCAGGGCCGCACGGGTCCCGGACCCGGAAGCCGTGCAGTCGGATGCTATCCGTGTCGATGTCGTCCGGCTCGGCGTGGCCCTCCAGGACGAAGCCGCAGAGCGCGCGCAGTGCGTCTTCGCCCATTTCCAAGGGGTGGAACGGCAGTGGGTACGGCTCTTCGTCCTCGTCCGGCCAGGGGATGACGTCGGCCGGGCGGTCTCCGGACCAGTAGGGCAGTTCAAAGGAGAGTGGTTCGCCGATGTTCTCGATGATGCCGCTGTCCGGGGACAGGCTCAGAGAGCGGACGAGTCGGCCGTCCTCCCATACGGCGAAAGCGAGCCAGTCCACGCCGCTGTGCATGGCATGCAGCACGAGCCGCCGGCCAGCGCTCGACGCTACGAGGTGTTCCGGGAGTTGGGAAGGAAAGTCGATCATCACCCTCTGGTCGCCGATGACCTCGACGCCGGGCCAGCTCGCCGAGTACGCCGTCCCCTCCGGGGGTATACGCCGTCCCAGAGAGTCGAGCCCTCGCTCTCCTCTATCTCCCAGCCCGGGTAGAGCAGCCGCATCATGCCGGCCGTGCGTGCGAGGTCTGCTGTGCCCGCTTCTCGCAGCAGCCCCGGTACCTCGCCGTCGGTGTACACCAGAAAGCCCGTCTTGGCTCCCAAAGCCCCTCCCCAGGGTGTGGCCCACGTTGGCGATGCACAGTAGCCGCCCCACTGACAAAGCGAGATGACGAAGCCCGAGGGCCCCCGGCTGAGCCGTCTCTGGGCCGTTCGAGGCCGCTCAACAGTCGCAAATGACGACCAACGACGACCAATGACGACCACCAGGTGCACGACCCCGCCGCCCCTGACCAGCAAAAACCCAGCTCACCAAGATCCACGGCAAGACCCAGGGCAAGAAGAAGTAAGCGGTATTGATCAAGCCCCTGCCTGCGGTTTTGCCGCGAGCAGGGGCTTGTTGCTGCCTCTGGGCCGTCAGCCGGTTGATCGGGCCGTGCTCAGTGCTTCAGGAAGCCTGGCTCCGGCTATTCTCTCGCCTCTGCCCGGGCTCCCACATCGCGGAGGGCCGAGACGGCTGCCATCGCGTCTTCTTGGGGCACGTCGGCGAGGATGACGGTGGGAACCTGCGTCGCCAGAATCTTGCTACGCCACAGGCTCAGCCCCGTCAGCCGACGCACGACCTGGACGACGTCCATCACGCGGACGCCAGGATTGGTGAGCACCACGTCATGAGGCACGTCGTCGCACACCAGCAAGAAGTAGTCGTCGGCCATTGCTCTCCCCGCCCTTCTCCGGTCCGGAGCGTACGAGCCCTCAACCGTCATGTCGCATCCTTTGGGCGGCGTTGAAGACAGCGCCCACGGCCTTGCGGGTCCGCTCCTGGCTTGACGGCATGAGGTGCGCGTACACGCGGAGCGTCAGCCCTGGGTCCGAGTGGCCGAGGTACTAGGCGAGGGCCTTGATGTTCTCTCCCGCGTCCAGGAGCACCGAGGCGTAGAAGTGGCGCAGCGCGTGCATGCCGTTCTCGGTGACTCGGCGTACGACCCGCCCGGCTTCCGCTTGGGAATCACGCCGGCCGAGGCGAGAGCCCGCTTCCACGCCTCTTCGTTGAGCGACGTATGCCAGACGTGCCCGCCACGCGGCGCGGTGAAGATCAGCCGCTTGGTCACCGGTAGACCGTCCGCCACCTTCCACGGCAACCATCCGCCCGACCCCCGCGACTGCGGCTGGAGCAGCAGTGCGGTGCGCAGACTCCATGCTGGTCAGCGCGAGTGTGCCCCTGGCCCTGACTACTGGGGCTGGCATTGGGCGTCGACAGAGCCAGGAGATAAGCTCCGTAAAGCTAGCCAGCGCGTTCAATCGGTTTCTCTCACGTAACAGCCTGAATATTTCCTGGAGGAGGTGAACTTGGGTAGATCATTGCGGAAAAAATAGAGCCCTCGTTGATCTCCATTTCGGATTTCATCGACGGCTTTTTTTGACATTGTCAAGCAGAACTTCTTGGTCAGTTTTCGATTCCCTGTCAGGCTCAACTGAAGAGACCCCTCGTACCGCCCGGGCTGGAAGCTCCAGCTATCGTCCAAGAACATGAATGTCGGCTGCTGAGGTTTGTCTTGACTAACGATGAACGGGGCAGGATCGCCCGCCCAGTCATAGTTGATCTGCTGCGAAGCGAAGTCGAACTTCGCCGTAGCATTCTCGCTCCAGTAAAATTTCGGTCTCTTTTCAGTCGACATCGAGCCGGTGGGAGTCAGTTGAAAAAGCACGTCATGGATTACCTCGATATCCTGGGTCTTGAACCTGGTGGCCATTGTCGGCTGAAAATAGATCAAGGTCCCCTTGTCTCTTGGTCCGATGCGAATCAGATGAGGAAGCGTTACATCGATTTTCGGCTTCTTGTGAAGTTCAGCAAGGTTATACAGTGAAATGATTAGGGCGGCGACAGCGGCGCCGGTAGCCACCCACTTGTGCACGGCGTCGAAACGACTTCTTCGGAGCATCGTCGCTCCCTCACCACTGTCGACCACGGTCTTACTCTGGCCCGTGGTCGCAGTCCTTAGCTCGCTCCTTGCTCCATATGGCGGCGGAGTGAACGCCCAGCGAGGGCCCTCACTTACCTCGGAACCACGCCCATAGCCTCAACTCGGCCACGAGCGGCCGCGGCTGCGCGCTCCCACAAGCAGTCGACTGGAGGCGCTGCGGGCTCAAGCACGGCCGCGAACGAGGCAGCTGCCGATTAGCTCGTAGGCTTGGCTGACGGGTCGTTGTTTGGGCCGTCCCTGGGCCGTCCGAGTCCGCTCGACGGTGGCCAATGACGACCAATGACGACCACCAGGCGCACGAGCCCACCGCCTCTGAGCAGCGAGAACGCAGGTCGGCAAGATCTCCGGCAAGACCCAGGGCACGAAGAAGTGAGCGCGCGCGAGCAACTCTTGCCCACGACGAATTTCACTGGGCGAGTGGGATCATCCATGGATGGCAGACATACGGCTCCCCGCGATTGGACTCTTCAGCAGATCCGCGATGTCTCGGGGGACCAAGAAGCTGCCGCCCTGGACTCCGATCGGCCAGTGCGCTGGGTCAACGTCGGCGAGGCCCACGAGATGTCACATCCGGAGATCGTTCTCGGGTTCCACAGCCTGTGTCTCGTGAAGCTTGTCGATGACGACGACTGGTACATGGGCAGCCTGTACGACGACGGCAGGATCGACTGCTGGACCGCCTACGGCGACCTGTACGAGGCGCTACGGGGCCTCTGAAGCCCTGCTCCGTGTGCGCGGCGGGCTGAGTGTCTAACTGCGTGACAACCACGGCGCACAACCGCGAACGCCCGCGTACGCCCACGCACCATCAGCGCAGGTGAGAGGCGCGCCAGCCCAAGGACAGCGACCGTCCTGAGTTGCTTCGGGACGAATAGGTCATGCGCCAAATCCCGCCACCCTGACAGTGAACTACCAGGCCAGAGCCCTGCCCTGGTGTTGATCAGGGATACACCATGCTCAGCCGCCTTAAAGCCCATTAGGATCACGAGCATGGCAGGCCATCACTCAGAGCGTCCCCACGACCACGCACGTGCTCTCGCCCAGCGGATCCGAGCGTTGCGGGAGGACTGCGGGTGGACGCGTGAACGGCTCGCCAAGGAGGCTGGCATCGCCCTCGGAACGCTTGCCCGTCTGGAGAGTGAGGGAGCGATCCAGCCAAGCTTTTTCACCATCGGAGCGGTTGCAGAAGCTCTTACAGTCTCGCTCGATGAGCTTTTCAGGGAGACCAGGGGGACTCCCGGCCTCTGGTCCGCTGGGTACGAAGGCCGTGACATCGACTCCTTCGTCACCTCGCTCCGCAACAGCCGTATCGAAGTCGTGGCAGACGTACGGCTTACGCCGATCAGCCGAAAGAAGGGCTTCAGCAAGACCCGCCTCGGGGAGGCACTTGCCGAGGCCGGCATCGAGTACACGCACCTAAGGAGTCTGGGAAATCCCAAGGACAACCGGGCCCCATTCTGGGACGGCCGGCTCGACGTGGGCCGAGCCCGGTTTCGCGGAGTACTCCGGTCCGAGGAGGCGCAGACCGATCTTGAGCGCCTCACGGAGCATGCCCGTCAGTCGAGGGTCGCGGTCCTGTGCTTCGAGAAGGACGAGAGCCGCTGCCACCGGCAGGTGGTTCTCGACATGGTCTGCGAACGGGCCGCGGTGCCCGTCGTGCCCCTGGCCTGACTTCATTCCTGATTCCTGTACGCGCTCTTGCCCCTGGTGCATACCTCCTCTCCAATCAGGTCGGGAGATCAGTGGAGGGGCAACCATGGGATCGGCAAAGTGGCAACGCGCGCGGATCATGATCACGGTCAAGACCTATCCGGAACTGTCTGCGAAGTACCACGAGACGAGTTGCGTGGCTGGCATACGGCTCGACCAGGGGGCGCCTCAGCATGTGCGGCTCTTCCCGGTTCCGTTCCGGTTGCTTGACGAAGAAAGCCAGTTCGCCAAGTACACGATCGTCGAGGTCGACGTGCAGCGGCACCATGGGGACCGCCGTCCCGAGAGCTTGCGCCCTAATCTGCAGACTCTCAAGGTCATCGAGCGTCTCGGAACAGCGGACGGCTGGCGTGAACGCTTTTCGCACGTTGAGCCGCTCGTGGCGCCGTCCCTGTGCTCCATAAGGCGGGACCAGGAGGTGCGGGGTACGTCGCTCGGTGTCTTCCGCCCGGCGGAGTTCACTGGCTTCCGCCTCGTCCCTGCCGAGCCCTGGCCCGCTTCGAAGGCCGCCCTGGCATATCAGATGGATCTACTTGCGCAGGACCTTCGCCAACTGGAATGGGTGCCGCTTGAGTTTCGGTACAGCTTCCGATGTACGGATCAGGAGTGCGGTGGTCATGACATGGGGCTGAGGGACTGGGAGGCTGGCGAGTCTTACCGTAAGTTCCTTCGTCAGTACGGGAAGGACGAGGTGGAGGAAAAGCTTCGCGAGCGCTGGTTCGATCGGATGGTCACTCGGGAGAGGGCCGTGCACTGCTTCGTGGGGAACGTAGCAGCTCGTCCTAAGACTTTTCTGCTGCTGGGCCTCTTCTACCCACGACGGGATGTGGTCGAAAACTTCCAGGAGAGTCTGTTCGACCTATGAGGCGATTACGGAGCGCGCGGTCCCGGGAGCCATCTCCGCTGTGGTGTGCTCCAGGTCAACCACCAGACCATCGTGCCAGCGAGCGCACGTAGTTGCGCAGTTGTGTGACATCCACGAGTGACATCAGCGGCTCCGGACGTCAGCACTCCTAGGCGGTCTCGCATACCCAGGATGGCCGGGCAGCTCCCCAGTAACACTGGAGAGCGAACGAACTTGTAAAGCGTCGCTCAGCCCTGCCAGTTCAAGGCGAGGCGGAGAAGCCGGCGGACTGGTCGAGGTGAAACGGTGAGCCCGGACGAGTGGGAACCCAACCTTGCCGTAGGGCGGCCCCGATGGCGTCGGCGACATCGGAGGACAGTACCGCATTGCCCGGACGTCCAAGCCAGTTGCCAGTGTGGGGTGATTCGTGGTGACGATGAGAGTCGTCCCCGGGTGAACCGCATGCTCCACGGCGTAAGTGCACGGTGACCAGCAGAGGGCCTGGCCGTAGGTGGGCCTGCGCCGCAGGCGCCAGCGATAGCTTGTGCCGTCCACGACTATGCGGCGCGCTCTCATACGGCCCAGTGCCATGTCTGTACCCCTTCAATGGCGGGATGCTAGCGGGCCCAGCCCACGGAAAGGCCCGGTGCCATGGCAGGGCCGTCCGAGGTCCGTCGACGCCAACCGACGACGACAGAAGTCCACGGCGCGAGATCGTCTATGAGATTCCCGATCAACCGGTCGCTCCAGATCGCCTCGGGTGCTGACTCATCTGGGCAGGATGCGTGCATGGCATCGGAGTGGATTCCCGCTGTGGTCACCGGAGTCTCAGGAGCCCTCGGAGTCACCTTCACGTGGCTCGCCGGAGCGCAAGGTAGAGCACACGCAGAGCGCATGGTGGCGCAGTCACGAGAAGCCGAGCAGCACACCTATCTACGAAGGGAACGGCGTGATGCCTACTTCGAAGCACTCCGCGTGGCCGTCCTCGATGTGCGCCGCCTGCGGTACGAACGGTCCGGCAAGACCGAGAAGCTTCGAGAAGTCGAGCAGTACTGGACGAAGACCAAACGCATCGAGATGAGCATGGAGGCCCTCATCGCTCTGCACGCGTTCGGCAGCGAGGAGGCCCGCCACTTCGCTGAGGGATGGCGGGTGGCCACAGAGGCCCACGACTTGGACACGATGCAGCGGCTTGTCAGGCAGTTCGGAGAACTCATGCGGACTGAGCTCCAAGAAGGCTAACCAGGGATACCCCGGCGAGGGAGGCCCAGCCACGGCCTGTCGAATGTGTGTCGAAGGGAATCCTTGGAGCTGGTCGAGCAACGAAAGTGCGCAGGTCAGATGCCATCTAGGCCTCTACTAGCCTTGTGCCTTCTAAGCGCCGACCCGCCCCCGGCGTCATGATCTGGCAACGGATGAGTACGTGACGCCTACGGGCCCTGAGGCGCCGGCCAGAGACATGGTGCGGCGGAGCTGGGCGGCGACCGTCGCCGCCCTGCCCGTGGGGCCCCGGATCACCGGGAAGGTCGTGAGCCGTCAGCTGTTCGGGATCTTCATACGTATAGAAGGTGGGCCCGATGCCTTGGGGCTGGCTGAGATCACAGCCATGCCGCTCGGGGTGGGGCTGCCTGCCCTTGGGGCCGCCGTCCCGGGCGTCGTCTACTGGCTCGACGCACGCAACCACCGGGTGAGGGTCCGGCTCGATGAGTGGCAGGCGGACTAACGAGTGATCGTTCCTGGGCCGTCTCTGGGCCGTGCGAGGGTGGCCGAGGCCGACCAACGGCGACCGACACTGACAGGCGAGCCGCCGTCGCCATCAGTGAAACCCCAGGTCAGAGACGCCCAGCCATGCGCGTTTCCGCACAGGGGTGGCGGTACGGCAAGATGGGGTGTTTCTCTCCACGCCCGTTCCGATCGCCTGCGACACCCCGCATCTCAACAGCAGGCTCGGGCCCATCGAGTGATTGTGAGCATTCAGCCAGCAGGGTACGTTCGCACGGACCGGTACGACACACAGGGGGCGGGATGTCTGCATATGGCCGCGACGGCAGCGAGTGGGACTGCCTGGTGGACTCAGGGCGCGAGTTCCTCGTTGAGCGGGCGAAGTTGGGCAGGCTCACTTCGTACACCGAGCTCAACGTCACTTTGGCCACGCGAACTGGCTGTCGACCCTTCGACTTTGAGCGTGCCGACGAGCGAGCGGCTATGGGACATCTGCTCGGTCTGATCGTGGAACGAGACCAGCGGATCGCGCCCTCTGATCCCCCGCTGATGCTGTCGGCTCTCGTCAACTACCTGACCGCCAACGATGCCGGCCCCGGCTTCTACCAGCTCGCCAAGGAGCTTCAACTCCTCCCCATGAGTGCGTCGAAGGAGGAGAAGGACAGCTTCTGGATCAGGCAGGTACGACGACTTTACGAGCGCCACGGGGCAAGGCCGTCCCTGGCCTGAGCAGCACCCCTGAGTGTCTAACTGAGCGACAATGCCGACGAACACCGGCGGACGAGCGTGAACGTCGGCGGATCAACGACACAGGTAAGACACGCGGTGGTCCAAGGCAGCCCCCCGTCCAAGTTGCTTCGGGACGAAGAGGTCTCCGTTCCAAGGAGCGGTGGGAGCGGGCGGTGTACCCGAGTGTGCGCACCGGAGCGCCGGGGGCGTCCACTCCAGGCGCAAACTCCCTGCGTCTGCAGGGGCAGCCATGCGCATGTTCGGCTGGTCCTGCGGCCAATAACACAACGTGGACAACAGCCTGTGGTCAGTGATCATCAGTACGAGCGGAGTGCTCGCTGGAGTTGTACTTGGCTCATGGACAACAGCCTTGCGAGAAAGAGGTCACAGAGCCCGCGAACGAAATCAGCAAACACTCGACGCTGAGAAAGATCTCTACGCGGCCTTTCTGATGGTGGTGGCCGAGGTGCAGCCAGCTACCAAGTCTATGGTGAGCCGGCATCTTCGGGGTGATCACGAAGGCGTGCTGCGAGCAATCGATCATTACCTTACAAACCGTCAAGAGCTGCGACGGCACGTAGCTCAGATACAACTATTAGCAACTGAAGAACTGGTGCCCCACGCGCAACAAGTGCTTGCCATGGCTGAGCAGATATGCGGTGGGGTCATCTTTGGGGCGAGTGAGGACGATCTTGAGGCCGCGTTTAGCTGGTTGACACAAGGCGCCGACGGTTTCCGGATCGAGGCGAAGCGGAGATTGGCCGCTGGCTGACAGGACGTGAAGCGGTCGAGGCGATCACCGATCCACGAACACGGCCGGCCCCGCCTCCTAGTCCGCCCGGCACCCGAGACTCGCGTCGCGTGCAGCTCGTATCCCATACTCGCGATCATGCAATAAGGCCTGGCAAGCCGTGCCAGATCGTGCGGGGAACCATGGGGAACACCGGACACCAAGTCAGCGGCCAGTGAGGCGTCGCAGCTGCTCCCTCGCAGGTCAGCGCAACCACTAGCCCTGGAAGCCCCAAGCTTCCCAAGCTGAGGTTCCCCTCGTGAAGACGGGTCTTGCTGTCAGACCTGCGCTGTACGGTCCGCTCCATGGCTGAGAGACCGACGACGAACTGGCGCAGGGGCATAGCCAAGGAGGCCGCGGAGCTTGCCGCCGGCACCCTGGATCCAGACTGCGCGTGCATGGTCGAGTTGTTCCCCAAAGAGCTCTTGCTTGAGACCGATGCCGTCCTCGACGGGTTCGAGGCTGAGTTGCCCACGCTCATCGAAGGAGATGACGCACGAATCTTCGCCGCAGTGGAGCGCGTCGTCCTGGCCCTGAACGCCGTGAACGAGGCTCACGACGAGTGCGCCTTCGAAACCGATGAGCGCGAGCAGTTGTGCGCCTACATCGATGAGGCGCTCACCGAGCAGGGAGTCGATGTCGCGGCCCTGACCGCTAGGCACGGGCTAGGCCGACACGAGCTCACGGACCGGTGGCGGGACTGGTGAGCAACCCGTCGTCGTGAGAGATCAGGGTCGACTGTGGCCAGCGAGAGGAATGTCTACGATCGCGCGATGAGCTACGACATCTACTTCTTGAGCCGACGCGACGGGCAGTCCTGGGATGAGGTCCTGGAGGCGATGGAAGACGCGGCGGAGCACAGCGAGCCGATCCCTGCCCGCCTCCTTGAATCTTGGGAACGCATAGTCCCGCAGGCCCGGCTTCTGCTGGGCGAAGTGGACATCACGGAGTACGAACAGGAGTCGCGAGACCTCAGCCACTCGGGTACCGGCATTGACCTGTCCGTCTTCGGTGACGAGGTAAGCATCACCGTGCCCTACTGGCATGCAGGGGAAGATGCTGCGGTCGTGCTCGGCAAGGTCTTTGCCCTGGCGGCCATCGTCGAGAAGGAAACGGGTCTGACTGCCTACGACCCCCAGACGGAACGTCCGCTGGCGGAGGTGCAACCGCAAGGCGCGATAGGGCTGATGTCGAGGATCACCGAGGATTTGCGCAGCCGCTACGGTGGTTGATCAACCACCGACGGAGGCGTGGCGGAGGCCGGTGGGGGTGCAGTGATGCACACGCGCGCCTGATCGGTCGGCGCACCCGCCGCCGTCGTAGCGGACTGTCGTCGGCTGAGGCACAGGCTTCAACGATTCTCCGGCTCTGTTCGGTGCGAAGGCGTGAAGCCGGCGGCCTGGTCGAGGTGGAACGCGGAGCCCAGAGTTGTCGGAGTCCAACCCTCGCAGAGCGAGCCGAATAGCCACGGCAACATCGGACGGCAGTACAGGCACAGCTCCTCGACCGATCCAGTTGCTCGGATGCGGCTGGTCGGTGGTGACCACGAGCGTCATGCCCGGCGTGTCCGCGTGCTCGACCGCGAACGTGCACGGCGACTAGACCAGCCCCTGGTCGTATGTCGGCCTGCCTCGCAGCCGCCAGCGGTAGGCCGTGCCGTCGACAACGATCCGTCGTGATCCCTTGCGGACCAGTGCCATGGCTCCCGCCTCAACAGCGAAGACGCTAGCGAGCCCGGCCCCGCCGTCCGTCTCAGTTTCCGTCTCATTCAGCGCCGTTCACGGCCGTTCAGACGAGACCGAAGGCGGTAGCCGAACGTACCACCGGCCATCGATGAACGCAGGTTAACGGCGCCGTCCGATGCCCCAGACCCCACCACCACAGTTGGAAAGCGTGTGGGTCGACGGCGGATGTGATGGGAGCTGGGGAGAGTGGTGGGTGAGGAAGTGGGTGGCTGATCAGTCGCGCCTGGGCCAGATCGGGCCCTGGTCGGTCCAGATGACGCCCTTGTTGCGGCACAGGCAGAAGGGATGGCCGATCGGGTCGGTGTAGACCTGCCAGCCGTAGCCGTTGGGGCCGATGAAGTCCTGCCTCAGCGTCGCGCCGAGGTCGAGGACGCGGCGCTGCTCGGACTCGAACTCGTCCACTTCGAAGTCGAGGTGGAACTGCTTGGGGTGCTCACTGTCGGGCCACTGTGGAGCGCGGTAGTCGTCCACCCGGATGAATGCCAGCTCGATCTCGCCGAACTGGATGCCAGCCCAGTCCTCGGAACTGCCTTCCTTGATCGGACGACCCGTCACCTCGGAGTAGAAAGCCGCCAGCTTCATCGTGTCCGGGCAGTCGATAATGAAATCGGTGAGTCGCAGCATCCCGCGATCTTGTCACAAGCTCACACCCGACTTCGGGGAGCGCTGCGTGTCTAGCTGCGTGACAACGCCAATGGACAGCCGCGAACATGCGCGGACGCCTGCGGACCATCCCAGCAGGTGAGCGGCACAGCAGCCCAAGGTCGAGTGCCTACGCAAGTTGCTTCGGGACGAAGAAGTCACCGCGCAATGTCCCGGGGGTGCGCCGTGCGGGGCGCTGCCGGACGTGGGCTTCGGCGGCGTGCGGGGCCGTGATGGCACTGTGGTTGGGGATGGTGCGGGCCGCGAGGGTGACGCCGCTGGCTATTCGGCAGTCACGGCCGACTGCGAGGCCGGGGTCCAGGCTGATGTTGTTGCCGGTCTGGACCCGGTCACCGAGCAGGGCGCCGAACTGGGGTGTGCCGCATCGGTACAGGCCGCCGGGGGCGCGGAGCACGATCTGTCGTTCGGGGTTGCTCATGTGGGGGCTCCACATGCTGATGGCCGCGACGACGCTCACGTTGGCGGACAGGCGGGCGTCCGCGCCGATCAGGGTGCGGTTCACGCCGATCCGGTGGCCGAGGAGGGTCCGCTCGCCGAGGAACGTGCGGGTGACTTCGCAGTTGAAGCCGATCGAGACGCCCGCGCAAAGCAGGGACCCAGCGCGGACGGTGGAGAACTCCCATACGCGCACCCCGGGGCCGATGATCACGTCGTCGCCGATGATCGCGGTCGGGTGGATCTGCGCGGTGGGGTGGATGCGGTGGGGGAGCCGGGCCAGAGTACGGGTGTGCCAGTTCTCCCAGGCTGCGAGGAAGTCGGACAGCTCCGTCTCCTCGAGCTGCTCGTACGGGGTGCCGGTCAGCATGCCGCTGGTCGGGGCGGTGACGTAGTCACCGAGGCGGAGAGTAGGCATGGGGCCTTCCTGTGGGTGGTCGGTGGTCAGCTTGGCGGCGACTAGCATCACCGGCACCGGAACCGAGGAACGGGGAGTTCATCCGTGCGTCACCCGCGCTTAGGCGTCGCCATTTTGACCATGGGCAATCGGCGCGGTGAGCTTGCTGACCTGCTGGCGTCGGTTGCTGGGCAGGACACGCCCGGCGCGCGGGTGGTGGTCGTCGGCAACGGCTCGCCGCTACCGCCGCTCCCCGAGGAAGTGACCGGTGTCGAGCTGCCGGAGAATTTGGGGGTGGCGGGTGGTCGCAACGTGGCGCTGGCCCGGCTGCGGGAGTTCGGGGACGTCGATGTCGTGGTGGACCTGGACGATGACGGGTCGCTGATCAGCCGGGACGTGTTCACGCGGCTCACGGAGCTGTACGCGGCGGATGACCGGTTGGGCGTGGTCAGCTTCCGTATCGCCGACGAACGTGGCCGGACCCAGCGTCGCCACGTCCCCCGCCTGCGCGCAACGGACCCGATGCGGGGCGGGCTGGTGACGACGTTCCTGGGTGGCGGTCACGGGCTATCCATGCGGATGCTTGATCAGGTCGGCGGCTGGCCGGAGCCGTTCTTCTACGCGCACGAGGAGACTGATCTGGCGTGGCGGGCGCTGGATGCGGGCTGGAAGGTGCTCTATGCGCCGGAGCTGGTGCTTCAGCATCCGTGGACGTCGCCGACCCGGCACGCGGTCTTCCACCGCATGGTGGCCCGTAACCGGGTCTGGCTCGCCAAGAGGCACCTTCCCGCCCTCCTCGTCCCCGTCTACCTGGGTGTGTGGGCTGTGCTGACCGTGGCCCGCACCCGGTCAGTAGCGGGGCTTCGGGCCTGGTTTGGCGGGTTTACCGAAGGCGTGCGTACCCCGTGTCCGCCCCGCCGGCCGATGCGGTGGGCCACGGTGTGGCGTATGACCCGGCTGGGTCGGCCACCGGTCATCTGATCAGGCGGAAGCGTCCTTGGACTGGGAGCGCAGCCACTCCGGGATCGCCCTGGGGGTCCGGCGCAACCAGTCCGCGTAGCGGGCCACCCCCTCCTCGACGGTGATCGTCGGCCTCCAGTCGAAGACCGTCTCCGTGCGGCGGGTGGCCGCGTACCCGCCGAGCGGGTCACCGGGTGGCATCGGCGTCTCCACCATCCGAGTGCCCGGGTATCGGGCGGCGACCAGCTCAGCGACCTTCCGGATGCTGGTGGGCGTGCCCGTCCCGATGTTGATCGTCTCGTTGTGGGCGCGGGGCGCGATCAGGGCCCGCACGGTGGCTTCGGCGATGTCATCGACATGGACCAGGTCCCGGACCTGGAGGCCGCCTCCGTTGAGGTGCAGGGGCAGCCCCAGCGCGGCCCGGGTAGCGAACCAGGCCACCACCCACGAGTGGCTGTTCTCCTTGACGACCTGCGGATCGCCGTAAACGGAGAAGTACCGCACGATCGTGTACGAGGTGCGCACGGTGCCGAGCGTGAGCGCGGCCTGCGTCTCTCCCCATGCCTTGGTGTTGGCGTAGACGGACATCGGTCGCAGCGGCGCGTGCTCATGGAACTGCGGCGGCACCCGCCCGTAGACGGATTCCAGTATGGCTCGCACCGTCCGGAATTCGTCGCAGGGGCGCGCCCAGTCGTCGGGGTTGCCGTTGCCGTAGACGCTGGCCGAGGAGACGTACACCAGGCGGCGGATCCGTTGGCAGGCTGCTACCGCATTGAGGATCACCTGGGTGCCGGTGATGTTGTTGTGGATCGCTGACATGGGCTCGCGGGTGCAGGCGGCGACGTCGGCGAGTGCAGCGGCGTGGATCACGTAGTCGGCGTCGGCGACTTCTTGACCAGGGCCGTGTCCTGGACGTCGCCGATGATGACGCCCGGGTGGGATGCGTCGACGCCGAACAGGTCCCGGTAGGTGTGGCGTGGGTAGGCGTCCAGCGTGCATAGAGCGATCGGCCGGGCTCCGATCTGCCGTAAGTGGCTGGTGATGCGGCTTCCGATTAGTCCGGCGCCGCCGGTGACCAGCACGGTCCGGCCTGCGAGTTCCTTCAACTGGGTGTCGTGCACAGTGCCCTCCGTCGGTGGTGTGGTGTGCGACTCGAACGCGCATAGGTGCGTGCTGGCGCTGGGGCTCAAGGGGGAACGCCAGCGCCGGTCTCCGCCCGCGCCGACTGCCTGGTCAAGGACGGGCGGAGTGTGTCCCGCAGTTGCCCGGGGCGTGCCCGGCCGGGTTACTGCGGGCGTCTTGCCCTGTGCCGCACCGTCAGGGGGTGCGGTGCGAGACAGGAGTCTGGGGCCCGGCGGGGGCAGTGTGGGAAGCCGGCTGGCTTTGTTCGCGAGTTTGGACAGCACTCGTTCATGGTTTCGGGAGGAACCCGTACCAGCCGGTGTTCGATGTTCATGAGAAACGACAGTTCGCAGTGGCCGCATGCAGCAGCGGCTTCCGCAGGACTGTTCAATAGAGCGGGAAGGCCCAGCCGCCGGGGTACCAGGGTTCGCGTTCGCCGCGGAAGGCCGCCGAGGCTCGGGAAAGCGCACCACCTCGCAGTTCCTCGACGAGGCCAGCGGCCGCGAGGGCCGTCAGCGAAGTGCCGCCGAGGAAGACCGCGCCGAGTTCAGCCGCCCTCAGCCGCAGGTCGGCCGGAGCGGTCGTGGGCTCGCAGACGGCGTTCCCTGCTTCCGCCTGCAGCCGGTGGCGACCGTTATTCCACGGGCAGAAGTCGTCCCGCACATCCAGCACGAGGTCCAGCGGAAGGCTGTAACTCCGGCCGACCAAGGCTCTGTCCACGTCGGCCAGCCGCAGCCACAGGCGGTCCACCGGCGCGGCCTGGACCGCCCGGGTTCGATGAGCAGGTGGGGCAAGGGCTCGTCCACAGAGCCCTCGTAGTCGATCCGGCTCACTAGGTCGATGCCGGCGAGGAAGCGCCACAGCGCCGCATACGCCTGGCGGGAGCACGCCGCCAGTTCCACCACCTCCACCACTCCGGCGCTGCCGCCAGACCCGTCCGGGGCAGAGCCGTGCCGGTACAACGCGTAGCCGGTGGCACGTCCGTCGCGCTCCTGGTGAACGGCGAACCGCAGCGAGGTCGCGCCACCGCGCCGATGCGGATGGTCGGCGAGGCGCACTGCCCAATGGGCCGTCTGCCGGTCAGGCCAGCCGACCGTAGTGGTGCGGACCCGGTCGTAGATCTCCTCGAGCAGGGGCGGGCCTGGTCGGCGTGCTGCAGCCGGACGGTTCCGTCGCCGAAGTCGGTGTCTGGGCGGAACCCCATGGCGGGTCGGTCGCAGCGCATCCGGTTACCGACGGTCGCGGGGCCGTAGCCGTACCGTCCGTAGATGCCGGCCTCCGAGGGACGGAGCGCGGCGATCGCCTCTCGTCGCTGCTCGTGCAGGTCGGTCAGCTGGGCGCGCATCATCGAGGTGAGGATGCCGCGGCGGCGATGCGTCGGGGCCACGCCCACCGAGGCGATCCCCGCCACGGGCAGGACGCCACCGGGAACGGTCAGCATCCGGCTGTAGACGGAGGCCCCGCCAACCGGCTCGCCCTCGTCGAACATGGCCAGGGTGCGAGTGAGGTCCGTTGCAGCTCGCTGATCAGCCAGCTCCTCCTCCGACCGATCCATACCGTAGGTGTCGGCAATCATGCGCGCCCAGGGAACGAACTCCTGCTCGCCAACGCAGCGAAGCTGGAACTGAGAAGTGGTCATCGGACATGTGTACAGCACATCTGACGGAGCTGATCGGCCCACCTGCATGCAGTTCACCGTCGGTGCCGCCTGAACTCCTGCACAGTTCGATTCGTCCTCGGCGCCGGCCGCCTCCGAGATCGATGAACGTCTGCTGTCCGTTCTCATGGCCGAAGCCAGCCGGCACAAGGTCAGCAGCGACCGGGCCAGGATCGCCATGTCATGGAGATGCTCGGGGTTCCGGGCCGCGGCAGGGTCTTCGAGAGTGAGGACCTTGCGGGTGCGTGAGGCAACGTGGACGGCGGTCGCTTGGGTCTCCCCGTGGAACTGGTCCATGCGGCTTTCGAGCTCTTCAAGGAGTAAGTGGAGTTGTCCGCGCAGGATCCCGGCGAGGTTCGCGCGCTGTTCCTCGCTGTGCAGGTCTGGGCGGCTGATCCGTGCCTCGCCGAGCACCGTCGTGTAGGTGCGGCGGATGCGGTCGGCGTCGATGCTGTGCAGGGCTTTCATGCGATGTCCGGCTCCGGGTGGGGCGGCGGGTTTGGGCGGTCGGGCGGCCGGTCGGGCTGTGCCATCGAGTTGCGTGGGCGGCCGGTGGTGGCGTCGTAGACGGTGACGCAGAGCAGCGTCTAGCCGGCGAGCTAGCCAGGGACGAACAGCGCGGTGATGGCTGCGCCTAACGACTCGGGGTGCGTGATCTCATGCGACACCTGCGGAGCGCTCGTCAGTCGGCCGGCAGAGACGGCACCGGCACGCACGCTGTCACCGCTGAGGCCGGCCATCCAGGTCCCGGTGACGAGTCCGCGGTGGGTGAAGGCCTGTCGATCGGCGACGTCGTGGCTGCAGCGGCCTCAGTTGTAGACCAGGCATACCCGCTCACGGCTGAGTTGGTTATCCATAGCGGTGAGCGTCTGGTGGAACGCGCGGCGGCGGTGGTTGTTGGTGGGCGTCGTCGGCGCAGTCGATGAACCGGGCCGCGCTCATCTCATCGCGACTGACCGCTAGCTTCAGGCTGGCCGGCGGCGGCCGGGGGGCGTCTCTCTCCGGTCTCGGCTGCGGTGTGACCAGGCTGGTGCGGCGCACGGCCTGACGCAGCGCGGCGTCCTTCGGAGGGTTGGCAGCGGGGATCGGATTGCTTGATGCCGACGCGTCACGGCCCACGCCGTGACGCGCGGCGGTGAGGTGGCTGGGGCTGCGGGAGTCAGAGATCGGAGGGCAGTTTGGCTCCGGTCTCGGCGTCGTAGGCGGTGCCGGTCGGGGACAGGCGAACCGTACGCGAGTACGGTGCCATGCCTTTCCTCCAGCTCTTGCCGCCTACTGCCACGCGAATTGTCACGTCGCCAAGCCCGTCCGTGACAGGCACGCTGATCTCCGGGTCCTTGGGATACCAGCCGGCTTCCCGGGTGCTCTGAGCGGTCTCACCCGATAGGGCGTCGATCCGTAGGAAGCGAGCGTTCTCGTCGAAGTAGGAGCGGAGTTGCACTACGACGCGGTCTCGATGGCTGTTCCACTGCGCCACCACGTCGGTTTCCACGCCGTCGAGGTGAAGTTCGGCCCCGGACCTTCCCTTGTACGCGGCGGCTTTGTGCTCACGTTCCTGCGCGCGGTGCTGGTCGTGGGTGTTCTGCCATACACAGGCGGAGACGATGCCCAGGGCGGCGATCGCCGCGACGTAGGGCCAGGTGCGTCGGCGTGGCCCCGTAGGTTCCTGGCCGCCTGTGGCGGCGGGGGTGATCCGGGCGGCTGGGGTTCGCTGCTCCTGTCGTTGGGCGCAGGTTGCTGCTGCCACCACTCGACGTCTTTGCCCATGCGGACGACGGTAGCCCGCAGTTGAGCTGCGCGGTCGGGGTTTCCGCTCAGCTCTGCCACACGGGCTCGGGTGGACAGCCACGACACGGCCTGGTGGGAGTTGATGCCGTGGGTGGTGATGTCCTCGCGTTCGCCGATGGCGGCCAGCTGGGCGGCCTCGTCGCGCCGGCCTTTGCTCGCGGCCTGAATGACGTCGTAGTGCCGCCGGTCTATCACGTTGGGCGGCATCTCCCAGTCCCAGTCCCTGGGGCGGTCGACGTCGCGGACGTCCTGCTCGTTCGGTGGCTGCTCGAGCGGCGCCTTCAGGTCCTCGTTCCTGCCGGTGCGGTCGATGTCGGGCACCATGTGGAGGGTTCGCTGTTCGTCTTCCACGGTTTGGGCTTGCTGTGCTTTGCGGCGCTGCGATGACGTGTCAGTCAGCTCGGCTTCTTCCGCGCTGAGAGCGGTCTGGATGATGTCGACGTAATCGGGGCCGATCTTCCACACGGCCTGGCCCGGGTCGAGAGTCGGGATCCTTTCAACTGCCCAGGTGGGTAGGCCGAGCAGGGTGCCGACGATGGCGGCCTCTTCGGGGCCGAGTCGTCCGACGTGGGCGATCTCGCACAGCCTCGCCAGGTCCTGAGCTTTGCCGTCGCCGAGGTCGGACAGCGTGTGCATCACGACGTCCAGGGACAGAGCCGCCTTCCGGGAGTTCTTCAGCAGCCGCTGGATGAGTTCGCTGGTGGCTGGGGACAGAAGGATTTGCCAGGCCTCCTCGAGGACGAGGTGCCGGTGCACTGCGGTCGACTGGCGCAGCCATACGTGCTCTGCCCAGCAGGACACCGCGGCCATGAGTGACGGGATCGCGGGGCTGTTGCGGTCTAGGCGGGAGAAGTCGAAGGAGAGGATCGGCAGGTCCGTCTCGGGAAGACTGGCGTCCTGGCCGTCGAACAGGCCGCGCAGGCTGCCTTCGGTGTAGCGGGACAGGGCGATCGCGGCGCCCTCACCCCATTCGATCAGTTTGGCGGCTGGCCACCTGCCGTCCTCGGGGCGGACCAGGGCGTCCACCAGTCCGTTCAGGGACGTCGCCTTCGGATGGTTCAGGGCGTGCTGGAGTGCGTGGGTGGCCTGGTGGGTGAGGGCGTCGGGTTCGACGGCGGTGATGAGGGAGCGGACCAGTTGCTCGCGGACCTCGGGCGGGAACATAGTGCTGCAGGGATTGAGGGTGAAGGCGCCGGCGTTGATGACTCGGCCGCCCAGGGAGCGCACCAGCGGTGCCCACTCGCCGCCGGTGGTGTCTTGTCCGAAGCTGTCGATGACGACGGCCTGGTGGTCGTGGTGGAGGATTTCGCGGCGGATCCTCGCCTTGGCGGTGGTGCTTTTGCCGGTGCCGAGTCCTCCGAGGGCGAGGGAGTTGGTGGACGGCAGTACGGCGGCGGGGGCGAGGACGGGGGAGAGGTGGAAGGGGCGTCCGTCCAGCAGGGATCGCCCGATCGGGATGCCGGGGAATGTGGTGCGGGAGGTGACGAGGGGCGTGGTGATCGCGGCGTGGCTGGAGGGTAGGCGGATCATCAGAGGATTGCCCCTTTCTGGGTGGAGGCTCCGTGGGGGTAGTCATCACGTGGGCGCGGTGTTGCTGGCCGGGGAGCCAGTCGAGGTGGATGCGGTGCCGGTCGGCGGTGAGTGAGGCCTGCCAGCGGGCGTCGGTGATGTCCTCGGGGGAGTGGCCCCAGACGGTCAGGTAGGCGTCGATGTCGACGAGGGTGGCGCCTTGGACGAGGGCGCCGTGGGTGGTGTGGGAGGCGATCTCGTGGGTGGCGGCCTTGATCTTGTCGGTGGTGAAGGCCTCGCTGGCGGCTGCCTGCCACTTCGCCGAGCGGCGGGACTGGCCTGCTGGGAGCGGCCGGTAGAGGACGGCGAGGGAGCGGTCGGTTGACTGTCCGAGCAGTAGCTTGGGCATGAGGTCGCCGCCGGTTTCTTCGGGCCAGGCGGTGATGCGGGCGGTGGCCGCGTAGCGGCCGTCGTCCAGTGCAGCCCAGCCAGGTCCGCGCCCGATCGTGGTGGGGATCGGGTCGGGGGTGATGGGGGTGAGGGCGCCCAGGGTGGCGAACTCGCTTGCCAGGGTGTCGAGGATCCGGGCGGGCTGGCCGACCAGACCCTTGGGGATGTGCGCGCTGAGGGTCTGGGTGTGGGTGGTGTGGTCGCCGATGGTCGCGTGGTGGGTGACGTGGATCTGGATGCCGGCGGTGCGGGTCTGGCTGCTGGTGAACGCGAGTGCGCGGGAGAAGGCGTCGTGGAACGCGGTCCGGCGCTGCGGGTCCTGCATGGTGCCGTGCTCTGGGTAGAGCGTCCATGAGGTGGTGGCTCCGGCCTGGCCCGCCATGGTGGTGGGGGTGGTGCGCTCGAGCAGATGTCGGTAGCCGACGGCTGCCCATCGGGCGATCGAGCGCGGTCCGGGCGCGAGGTTGAGCAGCGCCGCGGCCGCGCCGACCGCGCCGAAGGTCCATACGGGCGGTGGAGTGAGCATGGCCGATGCCAGGATCGCGCTGCCGACGCCGGCGTTCACTTTCGTCAGCAGGGTTTCGGCGGGGCTGAGCCCGCGCTGCAGGGCTGGTACGCGGTAGCCGGGCGTCAGGGAGTACATGCGAAGCCTCCAAGGATTGAGGCCGGGTAGGCACCGGCCCTGGTGTCGGTCCCGCGCTGTTATGGGCGGGGGAGGGGAGCACCGGGGCCGGGAGTGGCCGGCGATTGCTGCTACGGGGTGTTGGGGCGGCCGGTCGTCGGTCGGGGGTTCGCCGCTGGGCCCCGGGGAGTGGGCGCGGGGCCTCGGGGGTTGGGTGCTGGGCTCCGGGGGTTGGGCGGCTGGGTGCCGCCGGGCTGGGGTTGGACGGCGGCGCGCGCCTGCCGGCGCACCTCGGTGATCTGCGCGTTGCGGTTCGCGGTTTCGGTCGCCTGCCGGCGGGCTGACGCGACTGCGGACTCGGTGGTCAGGCGTCCCGGCCGCTGTGGCTGCTTGGCGCCGTAGGCGGCGAACAGCACGCCCCGGTCCTGCGACATCGCGCGGCCGGGGTGGGCACCGTGCGCGGCAGGCGTGGGGTGTTCTCCTGCTCGTAGAAGTCAGGTGCCCCGGCCCGTACCATCGCCCGCGCCACGGGGTTGGTGGTGTTGCGCTCCACCAGCGTCCGGGCGCCCCGGGCGACCTTGGGTCCGAAGTAGGGCACTCCGTGGAAGATCATCCGCAGCATGAGTGCGTCCGCGGCGACCAGGAGGACGGAGTCCACGACGAGGGAGCCTCGGGCGAGCTCCACGAAGGGGCTGACCAGCAGGAGGGCGAAGGGGGCGAACATCAGGCCCAGCAGCCGCATCGCCCATTGCTTGACGGCTGTCATGTCGCCGCCGCGTGCCAGGGACGCCAGCACCAGCGGGGCCATGCATACGAAGACCAGGATGCCGAGCTGACGGGTCAGGAACACGAGCGCCGCGAAGGCGAGGGCGACGACGAGCGCGGAGATGATCAGCAGGAGTGCCAGCGGGTTCCCCGCGTCCGCTCCGTGCTCGAGGTCATCGCGGATGACGGTGAACAGGGTCGATTCGTTGCTGTCGAACGCGGTCGTGAACGCGCCGCTCACGGCCTTGTTCAGCAGCATGACGGCGCCCGGGACCGAGGCCATGGCGGCGACGGCTGCCAGCGTCCAGCCGGTGGAGGCGCCCATCTGCCGCATGCGGGGTGTGCCCTGCCATGCGGTCAGGGCGCACACGACGACGACGCAGATGAAGATCGCGACGGCGAGGTGCTGGCCGAGCCACAGGAACGGCTCGTACAGGCCGCCGTCCGCTGTGGCCGGCGCCCACGCTTGCTTCGGGGCGATCAGCTGTTTGAGTGTCGTGATCAGGCTTTCGGCGAGCTGCTTGACGTGTTCGGACGCCCCGTGGGTGAGGCCTCCGCCGCCCCCGACACCGCTGGTGTCGGGGGGACCGCCGCCTGAGTTGTTCGCTTCGCAGTAGGCCCGGCCGGGGCCTTTGATCAGGTCGCAGGGGTCTTTGTCTGCCATACCCGGATCAGCCCTTGGCGTCGGTGACGGTGGAGAAGAGGGTGTCGCCGTAGAGGGCGAGGATGACGGCGACGAACAGGGTGCCGACGGCGAGGGAGCCCTTCTGCAGGGCGCCCTTGGGGTCGTTGGACAGCTGCAGCAGCATGCGGACGGCGATGATGGCGATCACGGCGGCGATGCCCTTGGTGACCAGACCGCCGCCGGTGAGGCCGATGGTGTCGAAGAAGTCCTTGAAGCCGCCGGACATGTCGACGGGCTTGGCGAGGGGGGTGAGCTGGGGCATGGGTCAGATCTCCTGGCTGTGGTGGGCGGCGGGGCGGGCGACGGCGATCAGGTCCGGCATGGTGTCCATGGGGTCGTAGCGGACCTGGGTGCCGGGGCGGGGGGCGTCGAGAATCCAGCCGCCGCCGATATAGATGCCGACGTGATGAATGCTGCTGAGGCTGGAGCCGTAGAACACGAGGTCGCCGGGGCGAACCTGTCCCGGCTTTACGGGTTCTGATGCGGCGTATTGCTGTGCTGCTGTGCGGGGCAGGGTGATACCGGCTTGGGCGTAGGCGTAGAGCGTGAGCCCGGAGCAGTCGAAACCGGTGATGGATTTACCGGAGTGGCCGTTGGGGGAGCAGCAGGTGCCGGTGCTGGGGCCGCTGGCGTTTCCTCCGCCCCACGAGTACGGGGTGCCGATCATTTTGGTTGCCGCGTTGAGGGCGGTGGAGGCTTGCACTGTGGTCACAGTTTTGCTGCTGTGGGTTGTTGGTTTGTTGGCGAGGGCTTGGATGGATCGGACGTAATTCTGTGTCTCCTTGTAGGGAGGCACGCCACCGTATTTGCGGACGGCTCCGCTTCCAGCGTTGTAGGCGGCCAGCATGTTGCTTTGCTTGTCACCGGGAACATTCTGGACGTCTTTCGCTATGCCGCACAGGTATGTGGCGGCTGCGGGGATCGCGTCTTCGGGATCCCAGACATCCTTTTTACCGTCGCCGTTTCCGTCGACACCGTGCATCTCCCATGTGGATGGCATAAATTGTGCGATGCCTTGCGCGCCGACTTGGGAGCGTGCTTTGGGATTGAATCCGGATTCTTGTGTGAGGAGCGCGGCGAGCAGGTTCGGGCTGACCTCGGGGCAGGTGCGTCCCGCGTCCTGGATCAGCGACCTGTACTGGGTGGGGACGGCCAGGCTGAGCGCCATGGACACCGGGTTGTCGCCAGCGCCCTGCACGAGCGCGGCTAAGACGACAGCCGCGGTCGCTCCTACGCCGATGGTGACGGCTGCAGAGGCACGCAACGGGCCTCCTCCCTCTCATTCTGCTGTTTTGACTGTTTGCGCTGGTCAGGACCGCCACGGGGACCGTCAGGGCATCGCCATGAGGCGGTCTGGGACCGCCATGACACCGCCATGGGACTGTCCGGTGTGGCGGTGCCATGGCGGTCGCCGGCGATGCCGGGGCGGTGCGCCGGCGGTGGTGCGTGGCTGTCACGTGTCGGACTTCGCGAAGGCGAGCAGGTCCTCCAGGCGGTAGCCGCGGCCCTGTGAAGTCTTGTGAGCCGGCGGGCCGCCCAGAAGCTCGTTGAGCTTCTTTCCGCGCTTTACCGGATCGTCTTCCAGAATCCCGAGGGCGGGTGCCATGTCCGGTGTGGTCATGAACTCCACGCCTTTGCTTCGCATCAGATCGATGGCCTGCCGCAGCGGAGTTTCTTCCGGGAGCGCCTCCACGCGCGCCTCGACTTTTTCGTCGACCACGTCCCAGATGAACTTGTCTGCGAAGTGGAATCCCCGGATGAGCGTGGAACGCCCCTTGGTGAAGAGGACGCCCTGTCCCTTGATGTCGGGATCGAGGAGTGCCGGGTTGATCGGGGCGACGGTTTCGAAATACGTGTCGCCGAGAGCGACCTTGGCGGTTCCCGCCGATGCCACATACAGGCACAGGCGGTAAAGGAACTGGTCACGGACCATGACAGGAATGGCGTTCGTGGACGGGCGTTGTGTCATGAGGACCGTGGAGATCCCGGATTCCAGGGATTTGGAGACCAGTGACCGTGTGTCTTCCGCGATCTGCTTGGCCTGATCCTTTTCTTCGCTGGTTCCGCCTGAGGAGAAGAAGTCGGCCGCCTCGTCCACGATGAAAATGACGGGCTTAAACTTCGGTGCGGGTTGCCGTTTCCGGAGGGATTCCTTGATTTCCTCGTAGCGGCGGTCCGAGAGGTTGTTCAGCTCTTGGACCATGTCCCAGAAAACGGCCGGATCATCCGATGACTCGTAGCGGGTGGCGATCGGTTCGAACCTGGTCAGCCCGCAGAACTTCCCGTCGAGCAGGTACAGGTCGAACTCGCCGTACGCGATCAGCAGGCAGGTGATAAGCCCATTGATCAGCGTGGTTTTGCCCATCTGCGTCATGCCCGCCACCAGCAGCGACGCCTTGTCGAAGGTGGGCACACCGACGAGCTGGCCGGTGACGTCGTGTCCGAGCGGGACCCCGGCGAACGCCTCGATCTCCTGCCGAGTGGGCGCGGGGAAAGGGCGGGTGAACGGCGGCTCGTGCAGCTTGAGCAGCTTGACCCGGCGCTCGTTGTCCCGGCTGCGTTCCATCGTCAGGTGCAGGCGGGTGACCTGGAACATGCCCGCCACGGTGCCGAGGCGCTTCTCAACGTCCTCGTAGGTGCGCCCTTCGGGCACGAGGAAGTCATACAGCGCGCCTGTCTGCACGTCACTGACCGTGGCCTCGTCGGCTCGGATCACTTCGTCCTTGCCGATGGCGCCGGCCGTGCGAAGCGCCGCCGTGAGCTCCGGGTGGGCCGGGGCGGTTTCGACCGGGGCAGGGTGCTGCCCGCGGGCAGCGTGACGGCCTGGGCGACGGCCTGGGTCCCGGCAGCCGTCTGGGCCTTGGAGGCCTTGGGCTCGTGTGCCCAGAGGCGCTTGGCGGCCGTTTTGGCCTTCCAGGCGCCGTAGCCGCTCGCGATCAGGGCCCCGGCGGTCAGCAGCACCGTGGCCGGCCAGGTGAGGCCGAGCTTGTCCTTGATGGCGGCGAGGACGCCGAAGGCGGTGGCGAGGACGCCGATCGCGCCGGCAGTCTGCGCGTACATGTCCTCACCTGCTTGTTTTCCTGACACGCCTCTCCTTCTTCGGGTCGTGCATGGGTGCACGGGGTTGTGCACGCGGGGGGTGATGCTGGGGGTGGGTGCGCGCCGGGTCTGCTCTCTGGGTCTGCGAATCGTCCGTTCGCTCGCCAGGTCACTCACCGGGTCTGCAACCGGTCGACTGCGTTGGTTTCCGGCAGTCGCAGCAAGGGCCAGTCCGCGGGGTGCGGGCTGGCCCTCACTGGTGGTGCCGGACAGAGCTGGGTCAGATGTCGGCGTCCTCGGACGCCTCGTCATCGGTGCCGGTGTCGGTCATCTCGCCGTGGCCCTCGTTGGCGCGCAGCGCGGCCCAGGCGTGGCGGATTCGTTCCTCGCTGCCCTGGTAGCCGGCGCCGCGGTAGGAACTGCGGGCCTGACGGAAGGACAGCGGCGGGTCGTCCGAGTAGCGCAGGTGACGGAGCACGACGCCGATCTGCGTGTCGGTCAGTTGCTCGCCGGGCTGCGGGACCGGCACGCCTTCGACGGCCGCGAGGTCCGTGAGCGTGACGGTGTGTGCCGCCGGGTGGGCCGGTGTGCCGGTGGGCGTGACGGCGAGCGTGCCGGTTGCCGTGCCGGACGCGTGTGGAAGGGCGCTGACCTGCGTGCCGTTGGTGTCACGGCCCGGTAGCGGCGTGCCGGTGGGTGTGCCGGGAAGGGCGGGCGCGCCGGGCTTGAAGGTGCCGAGTTCGGGCAGGGCGATCGCCGCGACCGAAGCGGGCAGCACCTTCTCGGCGATCGTTGCGATGGTGGACTCGGCCTGCTCGTGCAGGTTCTCGGTCATGGTCTGCTGGGTCTTGAGGACCGACAGGCGGTAGGCCGTCTCGGCTTCGGACACCCGCTCGTTGAGATCCGTTGCCAGGGTCAGCAGCTCGATCCGGTCGGCGGCTTCGGCCTCCATCTCCTCGAGCTGGTCCGCGACCTGCTGGCGCCTGGTCGCGATGGTGCGGCGGGTCTTGTCCGACACCCGCCGGCCCAGCGCCGGCAGGGCGATCCACCATGCGCCCTTGGTCGCCACGATGGCGATTGGAGCAATGACCACGGCCAGGTCGAACCCGGAGTCCGTGCTCTTCAGCCTCAGAGCCAAATCGACCGTGGGGATCGCTGCGTTGACGAGCGTGAGCGCCAGTCCCGCCCACCGCACACGCCCGGCCCGTCGGCGGTTGTTGCAGGACAGGATCTCGGTCGCCTGGAAGACGACCCAGAGCGCGTCCAGGGCGCCCACGGTCGGGACCGCCCACTTCCCGAAGGGCGGCTCCAGGATCTGATAGCTGACGGCCATCGACAGGACGGCCACCCCGAGGGTGACCACACCCAGGATTGCGAGGACCATCCCGCGCGACGTAGGCCGCCGCCAGATCTTCTTGATCACTCTTCTGTTTCCTCTCGAGTGTCGGGTTGGCGGGAGCCGAAGCCGTTCACAGGGCGTTGGGTTCCAGGGACCAGAAGACGATGTGGGCGCCCTGGCAGTCGGGGTGGTTATCGGCGATCTGCTCGCGCAGCTCGGTGAGGAGTTCGGCGCGCGTCCAGCCCGCGGGCGGGGTGATGGGGCCGGTGAAGGTGTGCATCAGGAACCCGTTACCGGCCGGGGACTGCAGGGTGAGCACGAAGTGATGCGTGCCGGTGTCGGCCGCCGGGGCTGCGCCGGTCGTCTGGGTGGTGCCGGTCGTCTGGGACGGTGAGGTCATCGGTGGTCGCCTTTCAGCGCCGACGGCGCTGGTTGAGTCGAGTGAGGTACGCGTCCTGCAGCCGCGTGAACGACGCCCACAGGCGTGCGCCGTCAGGGCAGCGGGAGGCGTCGGTGCATCTGGTGCAGGACGTGGTGTGCGCCTGCTGGGCCCGGTACGCGGCCTGGTAGCGCTGGTACAGGTCGTCAGGCAAGGGGCGCCTGTCTTTCGTGGTGATGCCGGCGGATGAGTTAGAGGTCGATGACGCGGCCCGGCGTCCCACGCGGCCGCGGGTGCCAGGGCGGCAACCGCGAGCAACAGAGGGGTCAGCGGGTGTGCCGGTCCGGCCTCGGCTGTGACCCGGGCAGCGCGGTGCTGCGCTGCCCGGGCCACGTGCATGAGGTACGGCAGACGGGTCAGCTGCAGGCGCTGCAGACGCCGCCGGACCAGCCCTCGAACCAGCCACCACACACCGAGCACTGGCCGCCACCGTTGGACACGACGGCGGGGCCGGGGCCGGATCCTGGGCTGCGTCGTCCGGCGCGGGCGTGTGAGCACCGGCCTCGCTGCAGCGGCACCGCCAGTAGCCACACACGGGGCAGGCGTCGTCGGCCATTGCCGGGTGGTGCATGGTGAGCACCGGCTGCCGCTGGAAGCCGGGCATCATCTCTTGCAGAGTGCGGCGCGCCCGTCGGCCGACCGGGATCCGGGCGTCGGCCTCGCGCACCATGCGTGCCAGGAGGTCACCGAGCTGGTGGGGCGCGGCGGCGGTGCAGGCACCGGAGTGCCAGCCGCCGCACCGGTCGCACGCATACTCGGGATTGACCGCGGCTCCTGTCCTATGGGCCACGGGACGTGTCATGATCGCAGTGGTCAAGGGAAGTCCTCTTTCCTGGTGACCGGACAGCCCGGAAGGTCAGAGTTCCGGGGCTGTCGCCTGTGGCTGGCCGGACGGCCAGCCACGGCCCTTCTCCCACCCCCTTGTTCACGCGCTCTGTGGGGTGGGAGCGGGACCGTGGCGGGCGGTCAGGCCGCTGGCACGTAGACGCTCGTGTCGGGGCGGAGCGGATCAGGTAGTCGCTGTCTGTCCACACCGTGCCGACAGCGAAGGGCTGGCCGTCGGGGCGGAGGGTGTCGTGGACGATGACCGCCCATCGCGCGGCGGTCCGGCGTAGCAGCTGCGCGGCGTCGGCCGGGTTCGTAACGAGTGCCAGGACCTCGAACCGCCCGTCAGCGTTTTGGTAGATCGCGCCAGGGCGGCGGGGCCGATCTCGTCTCGGCCGCTCAGACGGGTCTGGTGGAATGTGATGCTGTGCATGTGGGTCGTCCTTCCGGATCTCGACCTGCGACAAGAACCCCTCAGGGCTGCATCCCTGAGGGGTTCGTCGTGTTCTGGCCCCGCACAGCAGCGGGGCAGTGCGCCCTGCTCCGCCGGCCACGGGCCCATCCAGGGGGCTGGTGGTCGGTGGGCAGCACAGGGCTGCAGATGGTGCGCGCGGCCTCTTCCGCCGCGGGTGCTCGCCTTACTGAGTGAGGGAGGCGAAGTGCCCTCAGTCCCGACGCGTCCTCCTCGCCTCCAGCCGGGACCGATTGCTAGAGGGTTTTGGGAGGGACATCGCGTCGTTCTTTTGCGTCGCGGGGGTGTCGGCCCTACGGGCTGCCGTCAGTGATGAGCGCCTGGTCGTTTACGGCTTCCTGGCCGCCAGCTAGGGCTGGCGCCTGACGGGTCGTTGCACGTGCTGACTGTCGCCACCAAGGGGGCGACGCCGCGCGACGGGTCTCCACTCACCTCGACCGGGGCTATCACGGCCGTCATAGCTGTGGTGGATCACGCTATGGAGATCTCAAAGAGCGAGCGCTACGCCGTCAGTAGCCATCGAGTGAGAGACCGTCACCACGCGCGCCATGCAACTCAGTTCAGGGAATCCAACTTGCGTTGGTTCCCTTGAGGAGACCGTGCCACAACAGTGAGAGTAAGGTCAACAACCATCGCAAGATGGATTGGGGCATGTTGCGATGGTCGTTGCGTTGGGGTCAGGGGGGTGAGAGAGTGCCCCTATGGCATCGACGTCGAAGTACATGGAGCTAGCCGACGTGCTGGCCGCTGCTATCCGCGGAGGGGATTACGCGCCGGACCAGCGGTTTCCGACAGTCATAGAGCTAGCCAAGGCCCACGGCGTTGCTCCGAACACGGCCAGCAGGGCAGTGCAGGTACTTAAGGAGCGGGGCTTGCTTTCAGGCAAGGCCGGCGGCACGACGCGTGTCCGTGTTCCACCTATTCATCAGGTCAGATCCAACTTGCGCTATCAGACAGAGAAGGACAGAGTCCTCCTCCCGGAGGATGAGCGCGCTACGGCCGGTGTCGCCGAGCTCGACTCGGGTGTGTCGCTGGCCTCGATGTTCGAGATCCATGCTCAGTTGGACGTCATCCCTGCCCCACCCGACGTAGCGGAGACCTTGGGTCTTGAGCCGGGTGCCCTGGTGTTGCGTCGCATCGGCACGCGTCGCCATAAGCAGGGAGCAGGTGTCGGAAGGTCCGTGTCCTACATGCCGCACGACCTCGCTCGCCAGAACCCAGCCCTTTTCGACGTCGACCGCGAGCCGTGGCCGGGCGGGGCCCTCCATCAACTCCACACCGTGGGTGTGGAGGTCGATCACATTGAAGACGTTGTGACCTCATCTATGCCCACTCAGCACGAGAGGGACGAGCAGGACATTCCGCCTGGGGTCCCGGTGATTCGCGTGCGGAAGATTTCGTACTCCACGACTGGCCAGGCTGTAGAGGTGACGGACATCCCGCTTCCTGCCGACCGGGTCGAGCTGCGCTACGTCACTCCCTTGAGGCGGTGGTCATGAGTCGGGTTATCAGTGTGGTGACACCCGTTTACGACGGAGGCACCGAATTTCTGCCGGAGGCGTACGAATCCGTGCGGGCCGAGCGCGAGCGCCTACCCAACGGGTGGGACTTGCAGTGGCTGGTCCAAGAGGACGGCACGACGGGGCGGCCCATCACCACGATTCCAGATGAGCCTTGGATTTCTGCTGGGATGGGCACTCGGAACGGTGCGGGGGCGGCCCGCACAATGGCTCTTCCTCGAGCCGTAGGCGACCTCGTCCGTGCTCTGGACGCTGATGACGTGATCCTGCCCGGTGGCCTCGTCCGGGAGATCACTGCCTTGGAGGAGCACCCCGGAGCAGGGTGGTGCGTATCCGCTGGCCTGGACCTCTTGCCGGACGGCTCAACTGTTGCTGGGCCGTACGACCCCCCAGAAGGCTCTCTGACGTATGACGCGCTGCTCCGCGCCTACGACGCTGATGTCTTTCCGGTGCTCGCCCAACACCTGACGGTACGCAAGTCGCTGCTCCTCGCCGTGGGCGCCTGGCCCACCCTCCCAGCCTGGGAGACAATCGCGACTGTCCTGTGCTGTGCGGCCGTCTCGGACGGGTGGATGATCTCAACTCCAGGCGGTATCTACCGAAAGCACCCCGGCCAAACCACGGCCCGAGCCGACTACGCCGAGGTTGCTGACCTGGCTCAGCTTCGGATCGTCGTCCGAGCGCAAGCGGAAGCGCTACGGGTCAGCGGTTGGCGGTGGCCGTAAGAAAAGATGAGGGCGACAAAGGGAAGAGGCCCCGTCGCCACAACGGAGCCTCTTCTAAGCCCGACTCACTGCCCTACCAAAAGCTTCGAGTCGTGTCCGGTGAGGTGACCTCGCCGGGGTGATGCCCGTGGACTTATAGCCCGCGCAGTCACCTGTCCCCAGAGTATGCGCAGAAGATTGCGCAACGCCACTACTCCGGGGCCCACATAGGTCACATTTGCGGGTCGCGGCTCCCCTACCTGGGGAGATACATCCCTATGCGCCACCAGACTCTCTCGGCCAAGGTGCCGGGGGTGTCCGCGTTCACGGACGCGCCATGGCCATCTACGCGACCGTCGGCCACGCCCCCGCAGCCGATGCCATCTCCTACGTCAGCCCCACCTGGGGGGTGGCACTGTGATTCAGCATATGAACCTGGTGTTCCAGGCGGAAGGGCTGAGCATGGGGGAGGGCGCGTTCTTGATGGCGTGCGCCAATCACACCGACGACCGGGGGTACGTCATCGCCCACATGCAGCAGCTGGCGGACGAGGCGCACATGTCTCTCAGATCCGCACGGGACCAGCGTGCCCGGCTGGAGAAGCGCCGGCTGCTCAAGGCGGGGCAACGGTTCAGCCCGAAAAACGGGGCGCAGCTCGCCAACCTGTTCCGGATCAACCTGGATTTGCTGGCCAGCATGAAGCGCGCACGCCGAGACTACGGGCCGTCCCTCGTGGAGGAGCTCACCTTCAGCGAGACACCCGAGGAAAAGCCCAGCTCAAACCCCCCGGCGAAATCTGCCGCCCCTCCGTCAGACCCCCCGGCATATCTCGCACCCCCCTCGGCAGATCTCGCACCCTCCCCGGCAGATCTCGCAGGGGCAGGGGCGGCGAAATCTGCCCCCCTTCTCCTTCCTTCTTCCTCCCCTCTTCTCTCCCTCCGGGCGCGGGCGTCGCGAGCGGCGTTGACGCCTCAGAGAGCACAGCACCGGACGGAGAGAGGGAGAGCGTGGCTTCGCCCGAGGGACAGAACCACTCCGGGGCTGGGCTGCCGCAGCAGCGCGAGGGTTCAAACCCAAGCACAGCAGCAGGGGGCCGGATCGTGGCCGCGTACGCGGCTGCCCTCGGGCGGCCGGTGCTGAAGGGCACCAGGGCCAAGCTGGAACGCCAGGCGGTGGAGCTGCTCGAGCAGGGCCTGCCCGAGGCGTGGCTGTGCGACCGGGCAGAGGAGCTGGCGGCGCGCGGCTGGTCCGACCTTGTCCAGCATGCAGAACGGTCCACCGCTCCGATCCAGGGGCAGGGTGGGAGGGTCGGCTCCCGCCGGGCTGGCCTGCCGGAGTGGTGCGGCGAGTGCGGTGAGGACAACCCGGCCGCACGCCTCAACCCGCGGTTCCGGACCCTCGGTGAGATGGGCGGTGGCGAGAAGTGCCCACGCTGCCATCCGGACCGAGTCATCTCCGCGGCCGCATGAAAACCACCACGAAGGCGCCATGAGCGCCTCCTCACGGCCGATCACCCCCTTCGGCGTCAATTCCCCAGCGGGCACCGTGATCGACCGTCAGGGGACCGCACAGCCGATCTTGAAAGGAAATCTTCGCGATGGGTCTGATCTCCGACAGCCTCGACCGCGCCACCCAGAAGGCGTTCACCCGCCCGATCCCGAAGTCCGCGCCCGCGCAAATGCGGCACCTAATAGGACTCCGTTAGGTCTGTCTCGATCTTGATGTCGTGCGTGGCCTGCTGGGCAGGGGCCGTTGGCAGGTGGTGCAGATGCCGGTCCAGCACCTCAGGATGTCTTGGAGGGCGTCGAGGGTCTGGTAGAGAGTGAGCCCGGTGTGGGTGCTTTTGGGGCCAGACGCTGTTCGGTGAGAAATGCATGGGCGGCGGTGACGAGGGTGGCGTGGTGGTGCCAGCCGGGCCAGGACCGGCCTTCGAAGTGGTCCAGGCCCAGGCCGTGCTTGAGTTCGCGGTAGTCGTGCTCGATGCGCCAGCGGACCTTGGCCAGACGGACCAGTTCGGCGATCGGGGTGTCGGCGGGCAGGCTGGACAGCCAGTAGTCGGTGGGCGCCTCGGCGTCCTCGGGCCACTCGATCAGCAGCCAGCAGTCCGGCAGGATGCCGTCCCACCAGCCCTGTCCGGCCGAAGCGGCGGCCCGGATCGGGCGCTCGACGGCCTTGCCGGCCGGGCGGACGCGCACGGCGGCGAAGCGGGAACGTAACTGGCCGCGTAAGCCCTGCCGCCAGGTAAGGGAGGTGAACGCTTCCTGCCCGAGACCGGCGGCCAGGGCTGCCACCGAGGGTGCGGGCTGGCGGTAGCGGGGCTGGGGCCAGCAGTCGACGGAGCCCTTGCGCTCCGGAGCCACGGGCTGGGCGTCGAACGGGTGGGCACTCACGTCCGCGCGGACGGCCAGCACGTAGTCGATTCCGCGGTCGGACAGTGCGGCCCGCAGGTGGGCGTTGGTGCCGTAGGCGGCATCGGCCACCACGACCGGCGGGTTCATGCCCCAGTCGGTCAGCTCATCGAGCATGTCCAGCGCCAGCCGCCACTTCTCGCGGTGCGTGACCTCGGGCGGAACACGAGTGAGGGTGCGGCGGTCGGTGTCCGCGTTCCACTCCTTGGGCAGGAACATCCGCCACTGCAGCGGGCAGGAGGCTGTGTCGCTGGCGGCGTGGACGCTGACCGCGACCTGGCAGTTGGCGCGTTTGCCCAGGGCCCCGCAGTACTGCGGGGCCACGGCGACCGACATTCTTCCGTCCTTGGGCAGCGACACGTCGTCGATCACCCAGGCCGTCGGGGCGATCAGCGGCAGCATCCGCTCTGCGATCCGCCGCTGCACCGGCACCGGGTCCCAGGTGGACTGGTTCACGAACTGCTGCAGGTTCTGTTCGTTGCCGTCCGGCAGCCTCGAGGCCATGGCCTGGATCGACTTGCGGCGGCCGTCCAGCATCAGTCCCCGCAGGTAGCAGTCGCCCTTGGCTCGCTGGTCCCTGCGCGGCACCGACGCGAACACATCAGCCACATACAACGCCAACTTCGCCCGGACACGGTTCACTTCATGTGCGTCCATCCACCCAACATGCCCAGGAACAGGCCGAACCCGAAGACCTAACGGAGTCCTACTAAGCGTTGTCCCGTAATTGATCACGGTCGTGCTTGCTGACCCGCCTGCTCGGGTCAGCCGGTGATGGTGAGGTTGTGGAGGCGGGCGATGCCGAGCACGGCGTGGTGAACGCCGTTGCCTTTCAAGCGGCAGTCGCGGAGGATCTTCCAGCTCTTCATCCGGGCGAAGGCGTGCTCGACGCGGGCCCTGAACTTGCGGTGCGAGGCGTTGTGTTCCTCTTTCCAACTCGGCAGTTCGGCCCGGCCAGGGTCACGGCGGTGAGGGATGATCAGGCCAGTGCCCCGGTAGCCGCCGTCAGCGATCACGGTGGTCCGGCCGAGGGCGTCCTTCGTTCCGGACAGCTCCCATGCCTTGCAGTCGTTGCGGTTGCCCAGGACCGGCCGGCCGACGACGACAACCAGACGAGTGTCGGCATCGATGACGACTTGGTGGTTGGTGGAGTACCTGTAGTTCTTCGACTGCTCGGCGATCGTGTGGTCCCGGGTGGGGACCACCAGGGTGCCGTCGACGATCAGCACCGAGTCCTTTCGGAACCTCGTGCGAGGCCGCAGGGCGAGCAATGGCCCAAGGTGGGCGATGATCCGGTCCGCGGCGGACTTGGAGACCCGGAATAACGGGGCCAACTGCCGCAGGGTGAGGTTCGTCCGCCAGTACGCGGCCACCAGCAGGAATCTGTCTTCCAGCGGCAGGCCCCAGGGCCGGCCTCTGCTCACCGGGTCGGCGCCCTCCCGCCGCAACGCGGTCACGAGCTTCGTGAACTGTCGTGGGCTCAGCCCGGTGAACGGGGCTATCCAGGAGGGTTCCGACGCAGTGATCACACCAGCCACGGCGAGATCGTCTCACCTTGATCATGCTCCAGGGCTCGCAACATCTGGGCGGGAAATATCTTGATCGCCCGGAATGGCTTCCGCGTGAGATCCTCCGTCCGTGGCTACGGAGACCGAGGTGGGAGAGCTGTTGCACCAGCGTGGCTGGCGGACGGCATTTACGGTCACTGAAAGGGTGAACGCGTGGGCCGCCCTGGTACGCGTCATCGAGCGCGGCTACGGCGACGACATCTACGAGTACACCAACGACCTCTACTGCCGAAACTGGCTGCACGAGGCATGGCTCCTGCTGGACGAACACGTCGTCCAGCTCTGGACCCGCGGATCAAAGCCTTGGACGCGCAGTACAAGGCCGCGACTGTCGACGACGGCCACGCACTCGATCATTTCCACAGGCTGCCTGGCCCCGACCTGTGGTGGTGGCGGCGCCACCCCCGCATCCTCACCGGAGACCTCGGACGTTCGCTGCGCTCGGCCGGTGCCATCGGCGCCGACCCGGGCACGACATGACCCTCAGCCTCGAGGGATTACGGGACAGCACTTAGGTGAGCAGTTCGCGGAACTTCGGGCGCTGAAGGGGGTGGAGGCGGCTGGAGGTTCCCGGGTCCTCCTCGAAGACGACCGGGTCCTCGATCCCGGCCTCGTCCAGGACGAGGTTCTGCCGGGCGGTCGACTGCTGGTCGGTCGAGACCCGCTTGTAGGCCAGGTTCGCCACCGAGGGCCCCTCCCGTACGGAGGATCGAACCCTGTCTGTCATCAAACCCTGTCAGCAATCACTGGCTGTGTTCATGAGAACGGACAGCAGATGTTCACGACTATGGGAGGCGCCGCCGTCTGGCACTGTTCGATTGCAGCAGTAGCAATTCCGCTTCAACCCTCCGCGACCGCCGTGCAGGCCGTTACCGCCCTCCGTGCTCCCGAACACGATTGCGGATGCTGGGTGCGATCATGCACGCATGAACCATCTCGGCGACGCGAACCTGCGCACCTGGACGCTGCGCATCACGGCGCTCTTGGCGGCCGACACCCGAGATCAACTTGCCTGGCTGGGCGAGCGTGAGCTGGAAACGAAGGACGTCGTTGAAGAGGTGGAGCTCATGTGCCGCGTGTCCGAAGGGCTCGCGGTCCGCGGAGCCTTCGAGCCTGAGGATCAGCGTCACCTTCGGGCCATCGGCCGTCGCATCGGCGAGATCGATGGCACCCACCGCGTCGGCCCCTGGGACAACGCTCTGGCCACGGATTCGGTGTGGGACGACATTCGTTCTCTCGCTCGCCAGTTTCTCCTCACGAGGCTGGGAGACTGGCATCAGCCACTGCCACGCCTCGTGCCCCCGCCGGGCGACCACTGAGCCGTCCAGGCCGCCAGTGCGGCTCCGACACAGTCGGCGCCGCACATTGGCGGGAACGTCGCGACTATGTTGGGACGGGTTTCGGCAGGGCCGTACACCGCCTGCCGAGCCCTGGGGGCCGCTTCTCGGGTCGAAACTCAAGCCGCGTTCGAATCCTCGGTGCGCTCTGACGCCTCCCGTAGCTGTGAACATCTGCTGTCCGTTCTCATGGACAAAGCCAGTGAAGGCGTAGCCAGCCCTGTTGACCGAACTAGCAGTCGGCGGGGCTGAGAAGCGACCCCATCGGACCGTGGGAAAACAGACCGGCGCCTCCCGCACCGGCCTGAAGACCGACTACGTCGTCCCCTCTCAGGCCGACTGCTTCGACCCGCCGGTCACGGTCGCATCCAGGTAGCAAAGGCGTCGACAAGACCGGTGTAGAATCGCTCGCCGGGTACTGAGCCCGGGTTTTTGCTGGCGTCGTAGAACGCGACGTTGGTGTAGGTGGCTGAGGCGGAGGCGTTGAGGTTCTTGTAGAAGGCGAGCTTGCCGCGGCCGAATCCCACAAACAGCCAGAAGACCCCCAGTGAGGCGGTGTTCTGCAGCATGGAGCGGACCTCTGCTTTGTCCCAGGGCTCGTCACCGACCTGAGTCACGATGAAGGCAGGGTCTGCGGCGCCGGACTCCTGATAGTGGCTGACCGCGCGGCGCATGGCGTCGGCAACGTTGCCCCAGCCCCAGTCGACCTGGGTGTGCAGCTGCCCGATACGGCCGCGGTAGTTGTCCAACCGGATCTCCTCCAGGAATGGCTCTTGCCCACTGGAGAAGATCACGGGCACCGTGCCGTCGTCGTCGAGGTTGGCCGACAGAGCCAATACGCGTTCCGCGAAGGCCTGCACGGCGAACGACTCGTACAGCTCCTCCATGTGCCAGTCGTGATCGAGGATGAGGTAAACGGCAGCTCGCCGCCCTGTGATACCCCGGTCGGCGAGGGCTTGGCCGGCCTGTCGCACGGGCGCCAACAGACCCGGAGCTCGCCGTTCCACCTTCGTCAGGTCCACCGCGGCGGCGGTGGTGGTGCGTGTCGGCGTGGAAAGCGGCGCTACAGCGGGTTCGGGATCGACGTCGACGCCGTAGTCGGTTGCCAGTCCCGCAAGACCGGAGGCGTAGCCCTGCCCTACAGCCCGCGCCTTCCAGCCGTCACCGCGGCGGTAGAGCTCCGCCAGGACCACGACCGTCTCCCCCGCCTCGAAGTCCGGCGCGGTGAACGATAATGGGGTGGCGCCGCTCTGGGTGATCGACAGCTGGGGTGCTCGGGTGAAGGCGGCGCCTGGCTGCAGTGGGTCCACACTCACCACAATCACGACGCGGTGCACGTCTACCGGCACGCGGGAGAGCTCCGCCGTCACCGCCGCGCCCTCGATGGAGACACCGTCCTGAGCCGGGTGGTTGTAGAAGACCAGGTCATGATCGGCGCGAACCTTGCCATCAGGCCCGAGCAGCAGCGCAGACACGTCCACGGCGAGACCCTGTACAGACACCGACAGCACCGTCCGCGCTGTTAACAGCGCTCTGTTCTCTCCCTTGCGCAGCGACGTCGTCTGCATCCTGTCCCCCTTGATCACCGAAGAAGAGACGGTAGTCGCCTGGCCGCGCGTCTGCCGCCCTTCGGCGTATCTGCCTGTAGAAGCTTGCCTACCGTGCCTGCCGGTGCTCGTCGGCCGCGTCCAGCAGGCGCAGGGCGGGCGGGTTGATGGGTTGGGGTGTTTCCTGCAGGTCGTACTGGAAGAGGGCGACGTCCTGCTGGGTTGCCCATGTAATGGCCGGCGGGGTGTAGCCGGCCATCGAGAAGAACAGTGCGGCGCGCTGCTTGGCGGCCGCGACACCGTGGAGTTGCTGAACGGTGGGGCGGGTGGTACGGCTGCCTTCCTTCTTCACCTGGGCCACAGCGCGCTCGGCGAGGACGTCTATGCCCCGTCCGCGCCGACAGGGGTGGCCGCGGCGTCGGTGAAGCCCAGGTAGCGCATCCAGTCGACGGCCGCGAGTTCCGCATCCCGGGCATCGCGGATCAGCCGCTGCTCGGGGCGATGGGCAGCGGCAGCGGGCGGTGCGGTCTGCGCAGCGGCTTTTTCGCGGGCCGCCAGCGCTACCCGCAGGCGTGAATAGGGGAGAACTGGAACCTCAACTCCCCGACGCGCAGATGTCCCATCGGTATCTCGGGCATCTCCCACACGTCCTCGGGTCGGGGATCGAACCGGTAGGCAAAGCCCTGGTCCGATACGGCCGCTCCCCGGTCGGTGAGGATAAGCAGTGCGGGGCGTTCTCTCCCCTCGGTCACCGACTGCTCGACACACAGGATGCGTTCGTCCACGGCGACATGCCGGCGGGCGAGACGCTCCGCCTCCGCCTGAAGGCGTGGATTGCGCGCATCGAGCGTCTGCTCCAAACAGTAGGCGATCGCCTCGTCCTGGGGCGTTCCCCGCGGCGGGAGATCGTCGAGCAGTTCCCGCACCGCGCGTCGCATCGCCCGCGCCGCTTCGCGTGCCCGGCGCTTTTCGAGAGCGGCGGCAGCCGCCTGCCGCTCTCGCTCGGCTTCCGCAGCGGCTTGGGCCTGCTCCGGGTCCGGCGGGCCACGTCACGTTCATCGCGGGCGGCATTGCGCCGACCGGCAGGTGTCTTGCCGAGCAGCAACGCAGTAGACGTGGTGAGGAGGAAGACGACCGTCGCGCTCCCCCACACGACGTCGGACACGAACGCGCCCACAATCATGACGAGCAGTGCCATCACCGCTACGCAGCCAAGCAGCCCCATAGTCGACTCGACACGGCGATCGCCCGGCGACCGCAGTGTCGGCCGGCCTGGAGTGTCACTGTCATCGGCCGCTGCTATCACGGCCTGCTTCGGCGGCTGCCAGCCCACGGGCCTCCGGCCGAGGCCAGGGCAGCCTCCGGCACCACCCGTGCCGTGGACGCCGATGACCCCATCGTTCGCCGGTGCTCTTCGTCCACATACCGGACACTTACCGCGTTCCACTGGCCCCCTCAACGCGCCCCTGGTTGGTAGAAGAATGAACAATAACGGAAGCGCCAGCGCAGCCCGGGCCGGGCCAGAGGGGTCGCGGCCTCCGCGATGACCGGCTCAAGCGCGCTCTCACTCGGCCTGCATGCGCAGTAGCGGGTCAACCGCTCCAGTCACCTGCCATCATTCCTGGCATGTCACAGACGACCCCGGCCATAGCCACCCAGGCAAGCGCACTCCGACGTGGTCATCCCGTGCTCGCCGCGGCTGTCGGCGCCGCCGTCGGCGCGGCCATTACTGGAACGGTGTGGTGGACCACCTCGGCCGGGCAGGCGGATGTCCCAGCGGGCCTGCGTTCACGGTATCCGGCAAGGTCACGGTCTTCGGTTCCTGGGTGAACGGCCAGGACGGTGAAGGATGCGTCGGCACGGAAGACTTCGCCGACTTGCGAGGCGGCACCCCCGTGACCGTCTCTGACCTGGACGGGCACAAACTGGCTCAAGGCGCGCTCGCCGACGGCGTCCAGGGCGAGGTCGTCGCAGGCAGCTGTACTTGGGCTCTGTCCGTCAGGGGCGCTCCCGGCGGGCCACGCAGTACCGCGTTCAGTTCGGCGACCGGGACCCGCTGATCAAGGTGCGCGAGCAGCTCGAATCGGGAGTCAAGCTCTCGTACGGTCAGCAACAGTGACTTCAGCGGCACTGTGCCGCTGCGAAGGTGCGGGGCTCCACTGACGGCGGGCCAGCGCAACCCCGCTCGCCCATCCTAGCGGTGGCGCGGGACATAGTCCGCGCCCCCCGGAGGCGTCCACTGCCACGCCCATAAAACCGTGAACGCGATGGCCATATGGTGGCGCGCCGCGCTTGCTGCAGGCACGTCGCTCGATCTGCTCGCCGGTCCCGAAGCCTTCACCGTGAAGAACATCGTGTGGCTGCCGCCGACTTCCAACGCCGATGCCCTCACCCTCACTGACGACTCCCACCGCACCCGCCAGCGGCGCGAACTGCTCAGCAAGGAAAACATCACCAGACGCCAGCGAGTTACAGAACCCACCACCAAGAGAGCTGCTGTCCCGAGGCGTGAGCGCACAGAGCGAGGCCGGCCAGGGCTCGCTGCCACTCACGCAAGATCGGGCAGCCTCCTGGCTAGGTTGTCAGGTAGCGAGCCGAGGCCGAGACTCTCGTCCCGAGTCACATGCCTGGCCGGGCATTGCCGCCAGGACGACTCGACTGAGGTCGTCGTGACGGTGAGTGCGAAGCTGCCATGCCTCTCATAACGGCCAGTTGAGCGCACCCACTATGCTTCCGCCACTCATCCTTCACTTTTTCCACACCGTCTGATCGGTTTCGAACGGAGTCACTTGCATGGTCCAGCGTCGCTCCAGACAGCCCGCAAGCGCCGATCCTTTGAAGCCGCTACTGGAGTCCTGGCAGAAGGCCCTGATCGACCTAGGCTTTCGTAACCGGCTGGTGCACTATCGGCGGAGCGGCAGGCAGGCGGGCGCGGACATCACCGCGCCGACGCCGGCGCAGGTGCTGGAGGCTCTGCCCAAGGGCTGCCTGTTCGCTCCGGTGCCGGAGAACGTTTCCGCTGCTGTCCAGCGGGAGCCTGGTCGCCCGAGTGATGCGGCCGCATCCTCGACCGGCAGCCGTCCCATCGACACTCCCGCCTCTCGGACGGGTGCCGGCACAACGCGCCTCGCCTTGCACACGACGAAGGCGACCCAGGCCGAACAGGAGAGGCATCTCAAACGTCTGGCGACCGTCGCGCAGGAGAAGTACAACGACTACGGCCTGTGGGTGCTTTACCTCGGTGTTGGCTTCCTTCAGTGGCGGCCGACTGCCGACGCCGATCCGGTCGCCTCGCCCCTGTTGCTGGTGCCGGTGCGGCTGCGTAGATGGAAGGGTACTCCTACCTCCTGGAGCTCAATGAGGATGAAGAAGTGAGCTTCAATCCGGCGCTGGCAGTCAAGATGGAGGAGTTGGGTGTCGAGTGGCCCGCTCCAGAGCAGATTGAGCTCACCGATGCCTCGGCTCTGCTGGAGCAGGTCCGGAAGGCTGTCTCGGCGCGTGCCGGTTGGCAGGTGAGCGAGCGCATGGTGCTGGACGCTTTCAACTCCAGCAAGGAGGTGATGTACCGGGACTTGCGGGACAACATGCAACGAGTTCTGGGCAGCCCACTGGTGCGCACCCTCGGTCTGGGCGCCGACGCGGCTGGCACCGCGGACTCGTTCGGCTTCGACCCGGTACCGCTGGAGCAGATCGACCAGAAGCAGCCGCCGGAGAAGGCTCCGCTTGTTCTGGACGCCGACTCTTCCCAGCGTCAGTGCGTGGCCGCCGCGATCGAAGGCCGTAGTTTCGTAATGGATGGCCCACCCGGCACCGGTAAGAGCCAGACCATCACCAACATGATCGCAGGCTTGCTGGAGAAGGGCCGCAGCGTCCTATTCGTCAGCGAGAAGGCGGCCGCACTGGACGTGGTACGCAACCGCCTCGAACAGGTGGGCCTGGATGACTACGTCCTTGCCCTGCACAGCAACACGGCCAACCGCAAGCAGGTCGCGCAGGAGCTTGGCCGGTCGCTCGCCGCGCCCCGCCGTTCCTTCCCGGCCGCGCGCCGCGACGAACTGCTGAAAGCCGAGGAGTTGCGCCGCGAGCTTTCCGGCTACGCCGCCGCAATGAACGAGCACCACGAGGGATGAACCGCTCCCTGCACGACGTCCTGGGCCGGGTCTCACTGCTGCACACCCTGCAGCAGCTCGCCCCGGAGCCGGAGTTCGACGCGGAAGGCCTCACCGAGGAGCGTCTGCGTCGCATCCTCGACGGCGCGAGCTGGGTGTCCCGTTCCTGGCGCCCCGCCCTTGAGGGCGAGGCGTTCGCCTGGCGTGGACTGGGTAAAGCCGGTGGCGAACTGGACGCACTCTCGAGGGCCCTGGAGGATCTCGCCGTCCTGCGCGGTGCCTGGCGCCACATGCCCCGCTGCTGGAGGCCATGAACTGGGACGGTCTGTCCAATGCCGAGTGCCTCGTCCAGGCACTGCGGCTGGGGCCGAACGGCCTGTTGTCCCCCTGTCTTGGCTCGGAACCGATCCGACCAGTGTCGCGGAAGGCATCCGGAAGTTCGAGCAGCGGCTCGATGCCGTCGAGGCTGCCGAACGGGCAGCCCAGAGGCTTCTTGGACCGCACTGGGCCGAGCTGGCCGTCTCCTCCGTCCCAGCCTCACCTGAACCTGGACCACAGGAACAGGCACTGGCCGAGCTCCTCCCGTCCGGGCTGGAACTATCCGGTCTCACTGCACAACAAGCCACTGCTCTTGCCGACCTGCTGGCGGCCGATGCGCAGAACCTCGAGCGCGCCCAGCAACTGCTGGCCAACAGCGCCCGCGCATACGGCGTCCCGCCCCGGATACCTGCGCGCAGGGTCTGCGGTTGGTCCGCCTGACCGAGCTGTCTTTGACGCAACAGGACGAGAAGCCCCCGCAGGGTGGCTCACCGCTGCGGCACGGACCAGGCCCGCGTTGCGCTGCACCGGCTGTCAGATGCGGTTGCCGACCTCAGGGCGGCCCGGAGAAGGCCGCCTGCATTTCACCGAACGCATCCTGGACGAGGCCGCACTGACGGACGTGGCCCACCGCTTCGCCACCGTCCACCGCTCGCTTACAGCGCGCTTGTCCTCTTCCTACCGCGCCGACCGCCGTGCCGTGCGCGCCCTGCTCCCGAGGGCGCCAAGTGCACCAAGCAAGTCCTGGCGGCGCTGCCGGACGCTGTCGCCTGGCAGCAGGCCCACCAGCGGCTGGAACAGGAGGGCCGCCGCGACGGCGAGCTCCTCGGCCACTTCTGGAAGGGCGAAGAGACCGACTTCTCCGCCGCGGAGAAGGCACTCCGCATTGCCGAGCGGGTCGCAGAACTGGCCCCACAGCCCGTGGATCCCGAGGCGCTGCGCGCTCAGCTTGCGTACGGCGGGACGCCCCGCCGGCGGCCCGCGAGGCAGCCCGGAATGCCGAAGAACGCCTCACCGCGTGGCGCGACGCGCTGGTCCTCCCGCCGCTCCCCGGTGCGCCGTGCGACCTGGAGGACGGCACCTTGGTGGACGCTGCCCGATGGAGCCACGCGCACGTGGCACCACTGCGCGAGGCCGCACGGCTGCTCGAGCACGTCAGCACTGTCTCCGGGCGAGATGGCTGGACCCTGGCCGAGGCGCGCGCCGCGATCGTGGCGGCCCGGGCCGCCCGGGCCGCTGACGAGAAGTTCTCCGCCCGCGCCAAGCGCGACGGCGACTTCCTCGGCGTGCTGTATGCCGGCCGCAGCACCGACCGCACCACACTGGTCAAGGCCACTGCCTGGATACAGCGGTTGCGGGAAGGCTGCATGCTTGAGAAGGGCCCTTCCCTGCCAAGGCGGCCCGGATTCTCCATCAGGCGCTTCCGGACAGCGCACTGGAGAAGGCCAAGGAGTCCTGGGACCGCTCCTGCACCCGGTTGGTCGGGAGGTTCGACGAGGAGCGGCGGCGTGAGTTGCGCGTGGCCCTGTCCGTGACAGCGTCGGCCGAGCGGCTGCTGACTCTGCTGGACGGTGACCGCGGAGGACCGGATGAGTGGGCGGCCTATCAGCGCGGTCAGCGGGCGCTGGAGAAGGCCGCCCTGGGCGACCTGACCGCACGTGCCGTCCGGGCCGGCGTCACTCCGGAGGACTTCCCGCAGGTGGTGGAGAAGTCTGTATTGCACTCCTGGGCCGACCGCGTCATCCAGAACGATCCTCGCCTGGTGTGGAATCGGGCGAAGGACCGGGACGACAAGGTCGCCGCCTTCCGCGGGGTCGACCTGGCCCTGGCCGAACATGCTCGGATCCGGGTGGCGAGCGCCTGCGACATAAATCGGCCCAGTGTGCTCAGCAGTGCCGGCACCAAGCTGATCCAGCATGAGGGCAAGAAGAAGATGCGGCACAAGCCGGTGCACGTGCTGCTTCGGGAGGCTGGTGAGGCCGCACTGCGCGTGAAGCCCTGTTTCATGATGAGCCCCCTGACGGTCAGCCGGTTCCTGCCGCCGGATTTCACCTTCGACGTCGTGATCTTCGACGAGGCATCCCAGGTCCTGCCGCAGGATGCCATCAACTGCATCTACCGGGCCAAGGCTCTGATCGTCGCCGGCGACGAGAATCAGCTGCCGCCCACCGCGTTCTTCACCGCCGGCGAGGACGAGGAGGACGATCCGTACGCCGAGGAGCAGATGCCCCGTTACGAGTCCCTGCTCTCCCTGGCCAAGGGCAACGGGATGCTCAAGGAGCTGTCGCTGCGCTGGCACTACCGCAGCCGCCACGAGTACCTGATCGCCTACAGCAACAAGCAGTTCTACCGGGGCTCCATGACCACCTTCCCGGTGCACTCTCCGACGGGCCCGACGTAGGTGTGGCCTTTTTCAAAGCTGAACACGGCGTCTACCACTCTGGTTCGGCAGCGCGCAACAATCCCGGTGAGGCCATCGCGGTCGCCCGGCGCGTCATCCACCACTTTCGCACCCGGCCCAACCGCTCACTGGGCGTCGTTGCGCTCTCCCAGTCCCAGGCCGAGGTGATCCGGGAGGCCGTCGAGCTGGAGCGCGGGCGGAACCCGACCTGGACGAGTGCTTCTCCGACGACCGCCTGGACGGCTTCTTCATCAAAAACCTCGAAGCGGTGCAGGGCGACGAGCGCGATGTGATCATCATGTCGGTCGGTTACGGCCCGGACGAGAACGGCAAACTCAACCAGAACTTCGGACCGATCAACCGCAAGGACGGCTGGCGACGGCTCAACGTCGCTGTCACCCGCGCCCGCTACCGGGTCGAGGTGGTGGCATCCTTCGAGCCTGAGACCCTACGGCCGTCAGCAAGCGAAAGCTTCGAACACTTCGCCCGGTACCTCAAGTACGCCAAGTACGGGCCAACCGTCCTCGCCCAGGAAGCCGAGGACGACGAGGCCGTACCCGAGAGCCCCTTCGAGAGTCAGTGCTCGAGGTGCTGCGCGGCTGGGGCTACACCGTCCAGCCACAGGTGGGCGTCGCCGGCTACCGCATCGACCTTGGGTACGCGATCCGCAGCGCCCTGGTCGCTACGCCCTGGGCATCGAGTGCGACGGTGCCATGTACCACTCCTCCAAGGCCGCCCGTGATCGCGACCGGCTACGCGAATCCATGCTCACGAGCCTCGGCTGGTCATTGCACCGGATCTGGGGAACGGACTGGTACCGCAACCGGTCAAGGCCGAGGCCCGGCTGAGGACAGCCGTCGAACAGGCAGCCGCCCGGAGCGTAAGTGTCGCCCTGCATCAGAGCGCCGCGCCGGTCACCGCCGCGCCAAAGACCGCCCACGCGTCGGTAGCACCGCTCGCCAGGACTCCCGTGCCCACCCCCGGCGGCCGGCGGCCAGAGACAAAATGCTGACCGTGCCTGCCTTGCCGGCGTCCGCGGAACAGCGGATTCGCCACGAGCTGGACCAGTTGCGAGCGGAGCTGGAGCGGCAGACCGGCCAGGCACGGAACGGTTCGCGTCCGCGGCCCGCACCGACCAGCAGCGGAAGCAGCGCGGACGCATCGAGCAGTTGGAGGAGCGCGCTGCACTGCTCAAGGCCTACCTGACCGGCGACCGCACGGCTGCGGTGGACGCGGTGTGCCTGGCCGCCTAGTCCGGGTGGAGATCGGCGGGGAGCAGCAGGAGTACGAGATCACTTCCCAAGAGCCATATTCGTCGGACTTGGAGAAGCTCAGCCCCTTCGCGCCGCTCGGACAAGCCTTGTTCGGTCGGACGGCTGGCAGCCGCGTGGAGTACGAACACGACGGCCGCCGAGTAGTTGTGCGCCTGCTGACCGTCAGGGACTGACGGCGCCTTTCGCGCTTCGACGGGCAGCGCTCCCGGCGCGGGAGTGCTGCCAGCTCCTGGCCAGCCGAGCCGGGCCGACGTCGGCCAGGTACCACGCTCACCGATGACCAGGACAACGAGTTGGGCTGTCGACGCCTCCACCGCCGTTACGAACGCAAATCAGAACACTTCGTCTTCGCGCTGCAGTGTGCGCTGCGCGCCGACGGCCACGGCAGGTGCATCTGCGGGTAGGTTCCTACGCGGAATGCGCTTTGGTGGTCACGCCATGCCTTGGCAGGAACTGGAACATGCTGGCTGGGTACGCTGCCTACCGGCGGGCAGAATCCAGAACCAGAGCGGCGTGAAGCGCAATTGCTCGATGCCAACACCCTCGTGCCAGCGCTCGGCCGGATGAGCCGGGCCCGAGCCGCACACTGGGCGCTACGCCCGATCCCGCTGGCCGTGGCCCGAGCCGCACAGACCACTGCGAGAAAGTCGTCCTCACGCCGTGAGGAACATACCCGTGAACTGCCGCACCACGTCTCGCTGACGCCGGCTCGCGCTGGTCGGGCGTGGCCCCGTCTGGCGCACTCATCTGGAGCCGTTGACGTCGGATGTCAGCGGAACAGATTCGGCACCGGGCAGGCCTCCAAAGGCTCGTCCTGCCGGTCAGCCCAGCGCCACCAGACATGCCCATCAGCACACCCCCAGAGCGACCGGCAGGCGCGCCGACCATCGTCCTCCCGCCTGGAAAGGACAAAGCCGCCCGCCTTCATGGGCTGGCTGCACTCAGGACAGTCCGGAACGTCGTCAGTCATGCGGCGCACCCTAACGGAGCGTCCCCCTTCGTCCCGGATGAGGTTCGGTCGGTGAGCCTGCCAGCTTAGATGGCCTTTCCGCAGTTCAGGTGGGCGGCTCGGTGAAAGGGCTCGGGGAGCTAGTCGGCTCCCGGAGGGCTGTCAGCACCGGGTCTCCCCCTCAGCACCTGTGCGTGTCCCAAGGCAGCGCACGCTGCTGGCGGGGCGGATCAAGGAACTGCTGGAGGCTCACCCTCTTTCGAAGGTCCTGACGTCGATGCCAGGGTCGGCGTCAGGACCGGAGCCCGGATCCTGATCGAGGTCGGCCAGGCAACACCTTCCGACCGCCGGCCATCTCGCCGCCAACGCGGGCCTCGCCCGGCAACCCGCAGCTCGGGCTCCTCGATCCGAGGTGACAGCCCTCCAGGCAGGAAACAGGCAGCTCAAACGGGCCTTCCTTTGTCTCCGCATTCGCCGCCTGGGTGACCTGGCATCCCGGGCCTACTACGACAAGAGATCACCCAGGGCAAGCACCACAACCAGGCCCTGCTACGCCTCGCCCAACGCCGGGCCGACGTCCTCTTCGCCATGCTCCGCGATGGAACCTTCTACGAACCCCAGCCAGCCACGCCAGAGGGCGTCTAGGAGGCAGTGTCGTCCCCGCCGAAAGGTGAACAGCCACGTCATAGTTGGCGATTCGCCCCGCCAGCGCCCTAGGGTTCACGCCATGAACGTTGTCCCGGTTAGGGTCAGCACCGGCTTCCAACAGGAGCCGGATCGTCCCGCCTTCGCCCCGCGAGCAGTACACCGCCCTCAACAATGGCGTATTGCCATGACGGTCCACGACATCGACCGCCGCACCCGCGGCCAGCAAGACTTCGACAGCCGCAGGCACCTGCGCCTGAGCAGCGAAATGCAGCGGAGCCCAGCCCTCGTATCGGCAGCCCCAGGGTCAGCGCCCTCAGCCAACAGCTTCCTCAGGCCGTCCACGTCGCCGCCACCAGCCGCATAGTGCACCGCGGTCCGCCCCAACCGATCCCGATCCGTCATGCCGACATCCTCACCCGGCTTAGGTCAGGCGGAGTCCCCGAGAACCCGCCTTGCTTCAGTCCACAGTCGCTCGAACTCCTCCACGGAGGGCCTCGAATTACAGCCACAGATCTTCGTCCTCGTAGTAGGTGCGGAACCAGATCGTCATGCCGCCATCCTGAGCTACCACCTTGACCAAACACATACGGGCACCCGCCGGCTTGCCGCTGATTCAGCGTTGGCCGGTGCGTCGGCGCTGGGGGCGCGGCGGGCGCCGACCCGAACGGCGGCCGGGAGCCTGAGCGCCGTCCAGCCCGGGCGGGAGCCGGCACCGCGGCGGCAGGCTGCTCGACCAGGACCACGCCCACCATAAGGAGCGGGCAGCCACATCCGCCGTTACAACATCTGGTGGAACAAGCGTGCCGTCGGCACCGGCCTCCGCGGGGTAGTCGGCAGGGCGAACGCCGCTTGATGCAGCACCAGGTCGGGACGCGCCAGCCATCGTTGCCTTCGCTGGGCCGACGGCATTCCCAGGGATGCTTTGAGCGTCGGTGCGATGGCAGTTCGGCCGCGTTTCCATGCGCAAGGCGCGTTGGTGTGATCAGTTGCTCCGTGTGCCTGTTCCCAGGCCTGTCGGACGGCGGCGGGGATGCGTCCTCGCATAGGGACCTCGCACCCGTTCGCTCGCGCCCATTCTCGGATGGCTTCAGGGTCAGAGGGCGGGGTCTCCGCCGTGGTAGCGGTGGGACCACTCGTCCAGGCGTGACGGCTCGAAGGCGATTCCGGCGCGCAGAAGGTCCTTCGGAAACTGAGGCACCGCTGTGCTGCCGCTCAGGACGGAGACGAGGAACTGGGTGAGGTTCCCGTCAATGGTGAACCAGCGTGGTCCGCGTGCTTCGTTGACGGCGATCGTCCACGCATCCGGATCTTCGCGAGGGGTGGTGACCCAGAACAGGTACTCGCCGTTGTCGGTGGCGCCACAGGGAAGGAGCAGCTCTGGTCAACAGTGACGGGTAGATTCCCCGAGCGTAGTCCGAGCGCATCTGATCCCGAATACGCTCGGACACAGGTCCCGTGAGGTTGACGTGCAACCGATGTGTGACGGGATCGTAGACCCAGAGGTAGTTTCGCGAAGCGTCCGGGGTCGTAGGTCGCGGTGAGCCTCTTGTAGTCCTCGGGAAGACGCAGGCCGAGTGCGAATTCGACGCCCGGCCAGTCCACCGGAGGCTGCTCGGTGCGGGTGGGGGGCAGAGCTCAGTGAGGCGCTCGAGGGGCTCATTCGATTCCGTCCCTGCGTCGGATCTGTTGTGCTGCGTGGTCCGGGTTCTGGAAGTCCGCTGAGAGGTGGAAGCCTCGTGGCCGTCCGCTTCCATAGTGATCCACTTGGCACAGAGGTCTTCTGGGCAAAGCAAAGCGGCCTCCTACAAGGCCGCTCCGCAGCGGCCCTCCACATCGTCGGCGTTAACGCCGACGGGGTCGCGCACTGGAGCAGTGACAGCCATAGCGTTGTTGTGGATCTGCGCCCCTACTTCGATCGCAACGCCAAGTTCCTTCGCGTCGACGGCCTGTCATGGCAGGTCTTCGGCGTAGTCGGCGGACGTCCGTTTCGTGATCACTTGAGGCAAAGAGAGGGCGGGCGGTTCCTACTCATGTCCGTTGCGCCTTGCAACCCCTGCGTCTCTCACCCGCACCGTCGGTGGAGCGAGCCGACTGCGCTAGGAGATGATCCAGTGCATGGCTGAAGAGGCAGGTGCAGATGCGGACGACGCTTGTGCAGGGGCTGAGCGGCTGGGTTGAGCGTTCGGACTCATAGCGGAGGATCCGGCTGCGAGAGGTGCAGCGCTCATCGACCTGGCGGAGGCTCAGCGGAAGGTCACGGACGCGAGGCCGAGGTGATCCGGGAGGCCGTCGAGCTGGAGCGCGGGCGGAACCCCGACCTGGACGAGTGCATCTCCCACGACCGCCTGGACGGCTTCTTCATCAAAAACCTCGAAGCGGTGCAGGGCGACGAGCGCGATGTGATCATCATGTCGGCCGGTTACGGCCCGGACGAGAACGGCAAACTCAACCAGAACTTCGGACCGATAACCGCAAGGACGGCTGGCGACGGCTCAACGTCGCCGTCACCGGCGCCCGCTACCGGGTCGAGGTGGTGGCATCCTTCGAGCCTGAGACCCTACGGCCGTCACAAGCGAAAGCTTCGAACACTTCGCCGATACCTCAAGTACGCCAAGTACGGCCAGCCATCCTCGGCAGGGACACCGGGCCGTCGCCGGTCGGAGAGGCGGATCAAGGCTGCCGGCTTCCCGCGGAGAAGTCGTTGCGGTCCTTCGATTTCGACGCCAACCCGAACATCGACCCGGCCACCATCCATACCCTCGCCAGCTGCGAGTGGATCAAGAAGAGCCAGCCACTCTGCCTGATCGGCGACTCCGGCACCAGCAAGTCCCACATGCTCATCGCTCTGGCACCGAGGCCGCGATGAAGGGCTACGCGTCCGCTACACGCTCGCCACGAAGCTGTCAACGAGCTGGTCGAGGCCGCGACGAGAAGCAGCTGAACAAGACCATCGACCGCTACGGCCGCGTCGATCTGCTCTGCATCGACGAGCTCGGCTATATGGAACTCGACCGCCATGGCGCCGAGCTCCTCTTCCAGGTGCTGACCAAACGCGAGGAGAAGAACAACGTCGCCATCGCCTCCAACGAGTCCTTCGCGGCTGGACCAAAGACCTTCACCGACCCTCGCTCTGCGCGGCATCGTCGACCGGCTCACCGTTAACGGCACCATCATCGAGACCGGCACCGACTCCTACCGCCTCGCCTCCACCCGGGCCCGAACCGAACAACCCTCAGCGGGTTGACCCCTGAAACAGCTGGACTGCTGTTCAGGGCACTGCCAGGCTCCGCCTCGTGGAGATTCTCGATGTCCTGACCAGCATGGCGAAGACAGGTCGGCTGGGCCCGGTGTTCAGCGGAGCCGACTGGAACGATGTGACAGCAGCACTCGGCGAGCCGTGGGACATCGGAACAATGAGCCGGAACAGAAAGTGGCCGCGCCTCTTCGCTTACGGAGACCTTGAGCTGAGTGTCTGCCGCTGCCGCAAGGTTTCCCTCATCTGCGTCCAGACCTGGCGTGACGTCGTCGAACTCCCTCCGCCGGTTGTCGGGGGGACGGGCACCTTCCCGGCAGGCTCAAGCACGCGGACGTCGTTTCCGCCTTGGCAGGGCCGGCTGTTCCTGGGAGCCGCATGCTCGGCTGACCTTCGGCAGCCAGTGCTCGCTCACGGCGATCGCGTCAGGAGCGAACTTCACCCTCGAGATCCCGAGGGCGAGGAACCGTGCTGAACGTCATGGGCCTGCCGGCGACGGACACGACTGCTTCGCACGGACCGCAGGCAAGATCACTGACGCGAAGCGCCGTCAAAAATCGTGAAGAACTCGTCGCCCCAGAGATCGCAAACCGCCGCTCAAACTGGTCGACAAACGCTGTCACTGAAGGTGAACGAAGCCACTGCCTGGTCGACGCATCCTACCCATTGGGAAAGCCGGGCCGTCCGCGCAGGCGCCTCGACGCACTTCTGGGCGATAGGGGGCTACGGCGGCAACCGGCGCGAGTTGCGCAGGCGCCGCATCCTGCCGGTGATCGCCCGCTAGGGGACCCCAACATCAAGAGGGCTGGGCAAGCTCCGCTATGTCGTCGAGCAGACCTTCTCGCTCCTGCACACTTCAAACGTCTCGCCGTACGCTGGGAGCGCCGTCTCGATATCACGACGCTCTCGTCCCATCGCGTGCGGCCTCGTTCGCTGGAGACGTCTCAAGGAGGTCCGTAGCAAGATCAGAAGGGCGGCGGCTCGGAGCTGAGCGACTCGGTGTATTCCAGGGACCACCGCCCCGGAACGGTCACGCAGATCGCATCCAAATCGGCGCGTGTCCGGCCCCGGACGTGAAGCCAGCTGTGGACGCCGAGGCCGTCTTGGCGCAGCAGCTTGCCCGGGGCGGAGAACCAACGCACGGGAAACTCTTCCGGACCGGTCCACATCGGGTAGTCCGGCAGTTGGATCCGCTGAAAGTGTTCGGGCACCTCATCAAGCAGGTCCGCCGGCATCTCGCATGCGTTGTAGAGCCGTCCCCCGCCGCTGAACAGCGCCTCGCTCAGTACGAGCTCGACGCAGGCCAAGGACACCCGGTCCATGAACGGCACCCAGCCCTGCCGCGCCTGGACGAAGACGGGGGATCCGCTTGGTCAAGGTCGGTAAGGCGTACGCCCCAGAAGGCGCAGCCCTGGTTCTCGCTGCGGAATACGAGGACACCGCCGCACTCGTCATGCACGAACATCTCGTGAGGCGGCAGTAGGGGGTCCTGATTGGCGACCAGGTCGGTCCGGGCTCCGGCGAGCGAATAGAACTCGTGCAGCGCAGTCGGTAGCGAGCAGCCGAGAGCCGCCTCCGCCTGCTCCAGTTCCGCCCTGGGCGTGCCGTCGTTCTCGGTCAACGGATCACCCCAAGCACCAGCAAATCTGCGGATGAATGCCCAGGCCCGCTCCCGGTCGGAAACTTCGCCGTCCAGAGCCTCGGCCACGTTGAAGCCAGCATCCATGCCACGCAAGGTATCGGAAGCCCCAGCCGTATCACCAAGAGACCATCGAGCCACCCCGGGAGAGCCACGCTCCCAGACACCGTCTCGGCAGCCCACCAGAGCGGCCAGCGAGGATTCGACGATCCCCATCCCCGATGACGACTACCAAGATCTTTAGACGAGCTCTAGGCCTACATCTCGCCCGCTGGACGGAACTGGTGCTCCGGCAGCGGGAACTTGTCCCAAAGGATCTCTGAGCGGATCTCCCCGGTGAGGACGGCTGCCAGAAGGCGAGTCACCGTCATGTCGTATCGCTCCCAGTCTTCTCCCGACTCACTGTTGATCATGATGACGCGGGAGTCAGGGTCGTCGTTCGCCTGCACGAGCCAGTACAGGTACTCACCGTTGTCCGTGGTGGCCCAGCAGACCAGGCGGCTGCCTGGGGTCTCCATCTCTTCGGCTTGTCTTCGAACTGCCACAACGAGTCATTGGCCTCCTCGCGCTCCGCGGAGATCTTGAGGAGGTCGTAGACGTCGTTAGGCAGTTCGGCTCCAGGAGTAGGAGGTAGCCGTCGATGAAGCCACCTCCGTACGTCTCGATGAGCTCCTTGTAGTCCGCGGGCAGGACGGTGCGAAGAGCGGTCTCCGCGGCGGCCCAGTCCGGGACAGGAGCGGCGCCCTGCGGGGGGGCGAGCAATTCCGTGAGTCGGGTCAGGTCGGGAGTCACGTAAGGGGTCCTTTCGTCACCGCTTGCGGTTCCAGATGGTGAAGATGTTGGTTCCCTCGCCGTTGCTGCCGTGCGGGTGCATCTGGAACCCGTTGTTGCCGTGAGCCTCGATAGTCACGCCAAGGGGATCTTCGCATTGTCGTCAGCGTAGATGGCTCTGACGCTGTACTGAATGATCTCGCCATCTCGAACGGCGTTGCGCACCTGTAGTTCGACTTGGCGCATGACGGGTGAATTGGCGTAGCTGTGCATGGTCACGAAGTTGCGGCGGTCCTTGTTGGAGCCGCCGATCATGGCTGCCAGGAGGTGAGCGCGGTTTGTATCCCTTACCGGACTCCCAGCCGGCCGGGTCGACTTGTGGGTTGGTCTTGCCCCGAGCATGTCGCGGGTGATGGTGGCGTGCATCGAGGTGGCACGGTCGTGCGGGCCGAGTGGGCCGTACTGCACTCGGTCGCCCCAGCTGACGTCGTTCTCGTCGCAGGGGGTGAGGCCCAGTGGGTCGCTGCGCGAGTGCGGGTTGTCGACGTAGGCGACGGGGTTGGGGGCCGGCAGCAGCCCGAGCGGGTCCGGGGTGAGGTAGCGGGCGGACTCGGGGTCGTAGTGGCGGAAGTAGTTGTAGTGCAGGCCTGTCTCGGGGTCGTAGTACTGCCCTGGGAACCGCAAGGGGGTGTAGGCGGCTGCGTCTTTGTTTCATGTGGTGGCGCCCAGACGGTGGCGCGGGTGCGCCAGGCCACTGTGCCCGCCTCGTCCACCAGTTCGGTCGGCGTGCCGATCTGGTCGGTGACGATGGCGAAAAATCGCTGATCGATGACATCTTGGGGCGTGGCCGCGAGCGCCTTGGATTCGGTCTGTGCGACCGGTGTGCGGCCATCGTGATCCCAGGTGAGTGTCACCAGTTCCGCGGAGCCATGGCTGTGGACGGTCTGCTCGCACAGGGTGGCGCCGTCCCAGGTGAAGAAGGTGCGTTCGAGAACGGTGACGCCGTCGGCGGCCATGCGCAGCTTCGTTGTGCGCCGGCCAAGAGCGTCGTAGGTGTAGCGCCAGCGGGTGCCGTCGGGGTGGTGACGGCGGCCAGCTGGTCGTCGGTGTTCCATTCGTAGCGCCAGGTATCGGGCTTGTGAGACAACGGGTCCTCGCAGCAGCACGATGCGGCCGAGGGCGTCGTGTTCGTAGCGGACGTGACCGGCGCGGTTGATGCGGGTGCGGTGTAGTCGCGGGTGCCCGTGGCGTCCTGTCCGGCGTGACGGATGGGCCAGGAGGCCGTCGTCTGGTTCCCATGGTGTCGTAGGCGTAGGACTCACTCCAGTTCGCGGCGTGGACCGCGGTGACCCGCCCTGCGGCATCGAGATCGAAGCGCCGGGGGCCTGCGTGGAGGTCGTCGATGCCGGTGAGATGGCCGTCGGCACGGTGTGTGTACGTCCTGCGCTGAATGAGACGCTGGTCGGTGCCCGCCGTGACGGCTTGGCCGATGAGTTGGCCGGAGGGACTGTAGGTGTGGGTCAGTGTCGCGAATCCGGCTATGCGGCGGGTCACCTCCCGTCCGCGTCGTCGTAGATGAAGTCGATGGCGCGTCCGGCTACGGTCATCCGGGCTGTGTTGTCGTCCTGGCCGTAGGTCAGGTAGTGGTCGTACCGGCTGGGGT
>JACJDG010000002.1 GCA_016432725.1 Streptomyces sp. DHE7-1
ATCGCTGGCGCCGCAGGCGCTCGGCGGCCTTCGCGTCGGAGCGCAGGCGCCGAGCGCGCTCCGCACGTGCCTCGCGCAGGGCCTGCAGTTGCTCGGGGGTGGCCGCGTCCGCGAGGTGCGCCGGGCCGAGGTGGCGGCCACGGGCGTCGCAGACCTCGATCTCGTGATCGTGGTGCGGCATATAGCGCACGCGGACCTGGCGGCCGGCCTGACCGGTCATCCACGCGGCGACGTAGGTGCGGCCGCGCCAGCTCACGCCGTGGCGGGTCAGCTTCCGGGACCGGCCGTCGTCCTCGAGGGTGAAGGCCCACAGATCGGCGGCGGGAATGTCGGTGACAGGGGTCGGATCGGCCTGCCACGCCTGAAGCGGCGTACGGCCCGACAGGGCTTTCGGACGGTGCGTGGTGTTCCACCAGTTCGTCCACGCCAGGACCTCTGCGGTGAAGTCCTTGAACGACAGGGCGGACGCCGCCCCTGCGGTACGTTGGCGCCGCTCCGAGCGGGGCCCGGTGGGCCCGGCGGTGTAGCCGGGCAGGGCGGCGAACAGCATCCGGTCCGCGGCCCGGTTGAGGCTTTCCACCGTGCCCTTCAGATGCGGGCTGTAGGCGGGCAGGTCTTTGACCGTCACGCCCATCGCGCCGAGTGCGGTGGTGACGGTGGCCGACAGGAAGTCCTTGCCCCGGTCCATCCTCACCAGCTCCGGCACTCCCCCGGCCGGGCCGTAGGGCTCGTCCCGCACCACTGCGCGCGCGCAAGGCTGCCAGTACCGACGCGCGGAGGGATGGCCCGGGGTGACAGCGGTACCGGTGATGACCTTGGTGGCAGTGTCGATGAACCAGGTGATCCACGGGCGCACCAGATCGCCGTCGGCGTCGACCAGCAGCGGGGCCTGGACGTGGTCGGTCTCCCAGGCGTAGTTGCGCCATGACGGTGGCCGCTTGCCGAACACGTCATGGGCGCGTGCTGCCTCCGGTCCGATGGCGAGACCGGCGCGCTCCCCCGCCGTCAGGTCGCGGCGCAGCGCGCGCAGGAACGTCGACAGGGACGGGACCGAATCCAGCAGCGGCACCTGCGACAGGGCTGCCCCGCCCGGAACAGCCACCGGGTCCGGCGGGAGGGGCACGGTAGCGCCGGTCGTTTGCGCTGGTGGCCCCCGGCCTCCGCTGCGGCGCGCTCTATGAGCTGGCGGTGCACTGCGGAGGCGTTGCCGTGCCAGTACGCCAGCAGCACCCGGATCTCCGCGGTGATCTCGAACCGGCCGGTGCGGCGGGCTCCGGGGTGCGCAGCCGCCGCCGGGCTCTGGGATGCCTCGGCCAGCCACCGCCACACCGTGCGCTCCGATACCCCCAGACACTCCCCCGCCAGCCGCACGTGCTGCCGCGAAAGACCGCCCCGGGCCCGCAGCGCCAGCAGACGACGCACCGCAGGCGCCCGCAGCGCAACCAGCGACTGCTTTCCAAGCACACCGGCCGGATCCCCCGGCGGTGGCAGCCGCTGCCCTCCCCGTCAAGGCCACGGCCCTCGTTGATGTCCTGCGCTCTGCTGTCCGTCATCGCGCCGTTTCTTCTCCTCGCCGAACGGAGTGAGGCTCTCTGCCGTCGGAACCGGTGTGCGCCGGGCACGTGAGAGGGGCCGGGGCCGTCACGAGTACGGGCCAAGCGGGCGCATGCCCGGTCGATCGCGTCTCGCTCCACTCCCGCACCGGGGTCGCGGCCCCGGGCGGCGCAGACATGCGAGGTGATCTTCGCCCAGGTACGAAGTTGCCGCGGGCGGTCTGCTCATCCACCCGCACCAGGTCGGCCGGATCAGCGTCCTCCCACACCGGGTGGAACAGACCCAACGTCCGCGCACATCCTCCGTGTCGAGGCGGCTGACCTGGTGCCAGGTCAGGACGCGGGAACGCATCGCCGCTGCCCGGGCCAGTGCCCGCTCGCTGCCCGCCCGCACAGCACCAGGGCAGCCGTGCAACCGGGCGAGTCCCACAGCTGCCGCAAGTAGTCCAGCACCGGCGGCGACAAGCGCTGCGCGTCGTCGAGGAACAGCACACCCGGCTCGGTCAGCGCCTCCGCCAGTGCTTGGTCGGCCGGTCCGGCACGGTGGGTCAGGGACCCCGACGGCAGCCCCAGTGCCTCGCACAACGCGGCCCGCACCTGCGGCAACCCGGGCCTGACCCCCACCACCGCGCGCCCACACCGGCACCCGGCCGGGCAGCAGATGCAGAGCCTGCTCGACCGCGACCGTCTTTCCCAGCCCCGTGTCCCCGTACACGCAGCCGATCCCCGCGCGGCGACCGTGTGCCCCACCGCCTCCACCACGGCGGCCACCTGCCGCGTGGACACCAGCCGCGCCCCCGGCGCGTACAGGCGCCCCACCGGACACCCGGGGACGCGCAGCAGTCTTCAACGCGCCGGCCCGTTCCTCACCACCCGTACCGGGTGGCATGGCGTCCGGGCCGTCCACGACCGGCGGACCGTCCGCACCTTCTGCGAAACCGAGTTCGGCCAGTGCCCGGTCATACCGGCTCGGCTCCACCCGGCCCGACGCCGGGCGGGCGATCTGAAGCGCCCGGCCCGCCCTCAGTTCGTCCTTGATCGCGCGGTGCAGCGTCGCCAACGACGGCACAAACTCCGCTCCCCAGTGGTCCAGCACTCCCTCGTCCTGCGCCCGGACCATCCTGCGGCGCAGCTCGGCGACGTTCCCCCCACCTGGGTGAGTACCTCCCACAAGGCGTCGCCCACCGTGAACCCGCCCTGCCGCGGCCGGGCCTCCACCGCCCCTCGCGTCCCTCGGCCAGCCACCGCCATACCGTCCGCTCCGTCACCCCGCCAGCCCGGCCGCGATCCGCACGTGCAACGACGACAGGCCACCCTCACCCCGGTCCACCGCCAGCAGCCGCCGTACCACCACACCCCGCGCCAACGGCACACCCCCGGCCGGCACAGCCCCAGCCGACCCCGCCCCGGGCTCACCCGCCGAACCCGCTTGAACCGTCATACGGGCCAGCCCACCCGACCCGCCGACCCCTCACATAGGAACAGCGAAACCCATGACAGCCAGAACCAACCTGCTAGCCACACCGCAACAGCCGCTTGGTCACCCCATGACAGCAGCCACAACCCGCCCCACACCCGCTACCAGACATCCACTCCGCGATTCCGCTGACGCCCACCCGCTGCACCCCAACGCCCAATCACACTGAACGCGCCGGACGGCAGCTCCTGGTCGGCATATGCAGCGGGGAGGAAGCCGTGCTGGCGCGGGCGTTGCCGTCCTGGACGGAAGAGGATGCAAGCTACCGCCGAGGCTGGTGAATCGGTGGGGCTGTGGCGATCGCCGAGTCTTTACGCGCTCGGACTACCTACAACCCGCCCGGGCCGCGCCCCACACACAACACGTAAGCCCGCTTACAAGCCATGCCTCGCCACTGTCTGCGGTCCGGCGAGCGGCACCAGGGGTGAACTCCCGTCGATCCTCCGGCGACTGGTCCCGCGGCGTGCTCGTGACCGTTTGAGCAGCGGTTCTGCAGGGCGGGCTGTCCTCGAAGCCTTTGGCATGCGCTGGTAGCTGCCGGGCCGGGTCGTCCGCAGGCCCGGTTCCCGCAGCATGAACCTCGGTGTGCTTCCGGTGCATTGCTGCTGCTCAGTGCGGCATTGCACCATTCGGCAGAAACATTTGAGCCCGCACCAATTCCCGTGCGGGCTCAACTTTTTCGCCTCGTCAGAAAGTTTTTTGCTCGCTCGTGTGACGTTCGCACTTTCAGCCCGCATAGAAGCCAACGAGCGCGTACAACCAGATCTCTGTTCCTCGCGCGCGAGTTGAAACTGACGGCTCGGAGGGGCAGCTCAAGACGGGAGGGTTACATGACAAACGAGATGTCAGCCGCTGAGGTCCTGGACGACATCCTTCCGGAACCGCGTACGGCGCGCATCGCGCGTGACGTCGCGGTGGTGGAAGGGCTGGCCGCACACGGCTTCGAGGGCCCGGTCTACAAGACGTTCGAGGACCGGCTGTGTCGTGAGGCCTGGCCGGCGCTGCGGGGCATGCTGCGCACGGGCCTGCTCATCCAGCTGTCCGTGAAGTGGTTCACCGACCGCCAGATCGTCTTCTTCGTGCCCCCTGACCACAAGGACCTGCTGCGCACCAGCGGCCTGGAGCGGGACGAGCTGCTCGTCGACATCGTGCTGCCGGCGCTGCGGAAGTTCCGCCTCAAGGCGCTGATGGCGGCGGCTGGAACCCCGAGTATCGGGGCCGAAGGGTCCCGGATGCCTGACGTCGTACTTCATCGGGCTGTGCATCCTGGAGTTCCGTCGCGCCTACCTGAAGTGGGCCAAGCAGCGGGCGCGGCTGGCGGAGCAGGAGGCCGTCCTGCTGGACCCGGAGGCGTTCTTCCGTCTGCGTCCCGCGCTGCCGCACCTCGCGGAGCCCGAGGTCGTGCTGTTCACGGGGCCGTTCATGGAGTTGCTCGATACTCAGCCGGCCGAGACGCAGGCCGTGGTGCGCCTGACGTTCGAGGGCTACGTGGACAGCGAGATCGCCGAGAAGCTCAGGTCGACGGTCGGCGCCGTGCGCAACCGCCGGTCACGCTTCCGCACGGTCCTCTATGAGGCGGCCCGCGAGCGCCGGATCTGGATCCCGGCGCCGCTGCACGTCGACGGCGATCGCACGAGCCAGCGGAGTGCCGCGTGACCACGCATGACGTGTTGTTCCTGATGCTCACCGTGCTGGTCCTGGTACTGGCCTCGGTTCTCGTAAGCATCATCGGCTTCGGCCTGGCCCGGTGGACCGGCGCTGCGGTGCCCGACGCCGTCAGCCGTGCTGCCCTCGCCTTCGCGGGCACGCTGACGATCGGCGTGGCCCTCCTCGGCGTGCTGATCACTGCGGTCAAGTAGCGCAACAAGCTCCACGGCCGAGCGTCACGGACGCCCGCATTACGACATACCCCATACGCCGGCGGAGGCCCAGGCTCTGGCCCGGGCCTCCGCGGGTTGCGCGGCTTGGGCGGTGGCGGTGTAACACACGGCCCATCTGCTGCTGTCGGGCATTCGACTCGCTCGACTCAGGGTGCGACGGCGGTCCGCTCCCCGTTTACAGCGGGCCTGCGCCACTAGCGACCGTGCTCGGCACAGTCCCGTCAATCACGCCGCACCGCCATCCCTCCTGCTGCCCGCCCCTGCTTGCCCACGCTCACCGCCTCGCCTCCTGGAGCCAGCCCATGACGACGCCCCGCGTCCACGACGTTCTCACCATCGCCGCTGCCAGCCTGACAGCGCTGAGCAAGGCCCCTCTCTGGCTCGCGCTCACCATCGCGCTCCCCCCGGTGCTGATCGCCCTGGCACGGATCTTCAACGAGGTACTTGCCGGGATCTCCCGCTACCGCACGGCTTCGATGAGATGCAGGCAGGAAGACAGACTCCTGAGCGGGGCCACCGACATCGGCACCGCGCTTGCCTACCTCGAGCGAGTACAGGCTTCGCCCCTTGCCCCGTCTGCAGTGGGCGAACCGATATCGACGCCCACGAACGTGGCCGACCCCCCACCCGCTACACCGCCATGACCCCCACAGCCGAATCCGGGGCGAGTGAGAGTGCCGCGGACGGACGACCATCGTCCTCAACGACCGTCCCCCGACCGCCGACTCCTCGTCTTTCTCCGCGCCCCTCACAGGCAGTCGTTCCTATGCTGAGGCGCCCAGGCGACTGAAGGCCCAGCGCAGCATCTCCTGGTCGACGCGGGTGCGGCCGGTGCGGGCAAGTGCGGTGCAGGTGTGGGCGGTCAGTCTCGCCCAGGCGCGGAAGTTGCCGTGCGCGGCGCGGCTGTGGGCGAAGGTGCGTCGGTGTAGTCGGCGGCGGCGAGTTCACGCTCGGCTTGGGCGGCCGTGACGGCTCCCAGCCGCTGGGCGGGCTCCGCGCTGGTGGTGGGGCCAATCGCTGGCGCCGCAGGCGCTCGGCGGCCTTCGCGTCGGCGCGCGGACGTCGGGCGCGCTCCGCACGTGCCTCGCGTAGTGCCTGCAACTGCTCGGGGTGGCCGCGTCCGCGAGGTGCGCCGGGCCGAGGTGGCGGCCACGGGCGTCGCAGACCTCGATCTCGTGGTCGTGGTGCGGCATGTAGCGCACGCGGACCTCGCGGCCGGCCTGGCCAGTTCATCGAGTTCCGCGCTGCCGACCGGCTCTGACGACAGCGTGATGCTGTCGACGGGGCTCGCGGATGTTCGAGATCTACAGGTCGAACTCGAGGTGCTCGATGTCTGTGAACCGGACTTCCTCCAGGCTCCCGGCGCGGCGGCCGCCGTCTTGGAAGTACACCTCCTTGAGTGCCTCAGCGGCGAGTTCCTGGAGGCGCTGCTCGGTGGCGCCCTGTTCCTGGGCTTCGAAGAGGCGCGCCGCGTGCTGCGGGGGCAGGGCGACGGTCAGGTGCCGGATGCGGTCCTGGTCCGTCGACCCGATCGGGCGGTGTAGCCGAGGCGGGCGCGGGTGTCGATGACGATGCCGCCGGTCGTCGCCGCCCGCTCCTTGGCCTTGGCACGGATTTGCGGCTGCCAGCGCGCCTTCACCTCGCGCTCCAGGCGCGCGGCGAGGTCCGGACGCGGCTTTCTGATCTGGTCCTCCGACCGACGCCTGGCCGCACTTGGGAAACGACACATCGTCGATCACCCACACCTCAGGGCGGACCGCCTCGCACAACCGCTCGGCGATCCGCCGCCGCACCGGCAACGGGTCCCACGGCGACTGGTTCACGAACTGCTGCAGAGCCTGCATGTTCCCGTCCGGCAGCCGCTCGGCCATCGGCTGGATCGACTTCCGCCGGCCGTCCAGCATCAGACCCCGCAGATAACACGCGCCCCACCGCCGCTGATCCCGCCGCGGCACCGAAGCGAACACATCGGCAACGAACTCCGATAACTCAGCCCGGAGCCGTTCCACCTCCCCAGCCTCATGCCAGAAAGATGCCCACCACCAGGCGAGATCACCCAAGGTAACGAAGCACTACTAGGCGGGTGGGGCGCCGGGCTGGAGGGTGTGTCCGAGCGACCATCCCGCCGAGGCACGCACGGTCGACCGTCATGAGCTCTAGCATCAGCGGGTGAACGACAACGAGGAGCAGGCCCGTTTCTTCGTCCGCACGTGGGCCGAAGCGGTGCTGCGGCAGGCTGAGCGAGCCCAGGCGATACGGCGCAAGGCAGGTCAGGACGACCGCAATTACGAGCGGATGGAGGACTGGAGCCCCCCGATGGAAGTGCTCGAGGAGAACTTTCGCGCCCAGTGGGCCGAGGAACACCAACTTGTCTGGGCCGCGCACCAGCTTGAACGGTGGGATACCCGTCTACGCCGCGAGCGCGGACAGGAACCTCGTAAGGAAGACCCCTTCCTGAAGGACGTACGAGACGCCCTGGAGCACCTGGACGAAGTTGACTTCACCCAGGGCCAGGCCAGATCCCCGGTTCCGGTGAAGGGAAAGGAGTACATCGGGCGTGCCATCAGAAAACTGCCAGGCGGAGCTCTCGACCTCCACTTGTCCGGAGCGGCTCTGGTGGGTGGCGTCCCCCCACAGGCCATCGAAGCGCGCGCTCTAGAAGCGGTGCGGGCCGTGGAGCAGGAGCTGGAACAGGAACAGCGCGAGCAGCAAGCCGCGTTCATTCACACGGCCGAGCACGATCCAGAACTACGAGACCTTGTGCAACAGATCGCCGACTTCTACGCACACCCCGAACGCCTGATAGGCCCGCCTCTCGCGAGCGGAGGCAACCTTGCCCCGGCAACAAAAGGGGAGGAAACCGCTGCGACACCTTCCCCCGGTACGACAGGCGTGTCCGGGACACCGGACGACTGAACCAGCATGTGCCAAACCAATGGTGACGGTACGGCGTCATGGTTGCGGGCTTGCGGCCGTTACGGTGGGCGGTCAGGAGCGGGGCGTCGGAAGAGGCGGTTGCCGGTCGGCAGTTTCCCGTCCTGGGCCTGAGCGGATGCTGCGGCGGCACGCTCGCGATCGTTGAGGCAGGGGCGGCACTCGCTGCCGGGGGCGATGCCGGCCTCGGGGGGGGTAGACGGCGTGCCCGCAGGTCGGGCAGGAACACTTGCGTCATGCCGCTGCCGCTGCGCCGGCCGATCCGAAGACGTCGTCGAAGCGGTGCGCCTGCTCTGTGCGTACGAGGTGGAACGCGCCGCTGCGGTGGCGCAGGGCGTGGGCGGCCGGAGTGAGGACCTTTAGGTCGCCAAAGACGTAGTACAGGGGGTCGGTGCGTGGGCCGCGGTGAAGAAGAGGCCAGCGGTCACGGTGTCGGCGCTGACGGCGTAGCGGTCGGTGTCGGTGCTGGCATGCGGTCTTTGGCGTCGATGGTGACGAGGTCGGCGCCGCGGGCGGCGATGAGGTCGGGAAGTGCCGCAGGGCGGAGCGGGTCCGGCGCAGGGCTTCCCGTATGGCGGGCGGGTAGGTGCCTTGTCCGCAGGACTGGACGGTCCAGCCGCGGGCGCGCAGCGCGGCTGCCACCCGACGTTCATGCATGTCGCCTATCGCCTGGCGGTCCTGCCACTGCGTCACCCTGGTTCCCCTTCGGTTAAGTTCCGCGATCCCTGTGCGTGATACGAAGGATTCATAGTTCGTCCTACCCTCCTGGACGCTATGATGCTCCTCATGGCGGCATACGTTGACCCACGGTTTCGTCCCACTCTGTGGCCTGGAACGCCCGTGCCGACACCGGAGTTGATGCCTCTTCACGAGGCGCGGGCCCACGGTGAATGGATCGTTTGGACCCCGCAGGCCCGTTCCCGTTCGCACACGGTCCCCGTGCCGGAGGACTTCTACCTGCGCGAGTTCATGGAGGTCGACCCCGAGGACCTCGACGCCGTAGCCGCCTTGATGCGCACTTACGGACATCTCGGCGGCAGCATCAACACCGGCAGTTGGGACGAAGACGAGTACGAGCGGCTCAAGGAACTCACCGAGCGCGAACACCCCCGCGCGCCGTTCGCCCTGCACGGCGAACTGGCCACGCTCTACATGACGGAGGCACAGGCCGCCATCACCACCTGGCTGGCCCTGCGCCGCGAGGGCGGCCTCGACGCGCTCGTCGAGCCCGAGGTCTCCGAGGAACAACTGGCCCAATGGCGTGCCGAGAACACACACCAGGAGGAGGTATGGCCTCGGGACCTGGACCACCTACGCGAGCTCACCCTGGAATTCAGGATCATGCAATTGGAGAGTGAGCTGAACGCCGCGCTGAAGCGGTTCAGCATCGGCATCGGCGGCCTGGACGACCGCTACCCCACCATCCTCGCCGTGGCGTTCCTCCAGCTCTACAACCATCTCGCCGAGGACGCCACCATCCGCGAGTGCGCGAATGAGACCTGCCGCCGCAGCTTCGTACGCCAGCGCGGGCGCGCCGAGTACGGGCAGAACCGCACCAGCGGCATCAAGTACTGCACCCGCGAGTGCGCCCGTGCCCAAGCGCAGCGCGAACTGCGTCGGCGCCGCAAGCAGCAGACTCCCCGCTACAGCAGCCGCCACCCCAGAGCCCGGAGCAGCGGGACAGCCCCGAGCCTGCCGGCCAGGCGGGAGATGCGTCGTGATCAGTCTTCGGGCACACCAGGCGGAGGCCGTCTCGCAGATCCGCGCGTGGGCGGGCTTCCCCGTACGCGCGTCTGCGCCCGCCCAAGGGCTGCGTGGCACGGTGATCTCCGCGACCGGCTCCGGAAAGACGATCACGGCCGCGTGGGCTGCGCTGGAGTGCTTCCGTGGCGGGCGGATCCTCGTCATGGTCCCCACCCTCGATCTGCTCGTGCACACCGCCCAGGCGTGGCGGAGGGTCGGTCACACGGGGCCGATGGTCGCGGTGTGCTCACTGGAGAAGTACGAGGTCCTGGAGCGGCTGGGCGTGCGGACCACCACGAACGCGATCCAGTTGGCGCTGTGGGCGGGGTACGGGCCGGCGGTGGTGTTCGCGACGTACGCCTCGCTCGTGGACCGCGAGGATCCCGAGGACGTCACGGGCCGGGCGAAGGTACGCGGGCCGCTGGAGGCTGCTCTGGCGGGCGGGGAGCGGCTGTACGGACAGACAATGGCCCCGTTCGACCTCGCTGTCGTCGACGAAGCCCACTCAACCGCCGGTGATCTTGGTCGGCCGTGGGCGGCGATCCACGACAACACCCGCGTCCCGGCGGACTTCCGGCTATACCTGACCGCCACCCCCCGCATCCTCGCCTCGCCCCGGCCGCAGAAGGGCGCTGACGGCCGGGAGCTGGAGATCGCCACCATGGCGTCCGACCCGGAAGGCCTGTATGGCGAGTGGATCTACGAGCTCGAACTGTCCGAGGCGATCGAGTGCGGCATCCTCGCCGGGTTCGAGATCGACGTGCTGGAGATCCACGACCCCTCCCCCGTCCAGGAAGTATCAGAGGAGGCGCAGCGGGGCCGGCGGCTGGCGCTGCTGCAGACTGCGCTCCTGGAGCACGCCGCCGCGCTGAACCTGCGCACGGTCATGACCTTCCACCAGCGGGTGGAGGAGGCGATGGCGTTCGCGGAGAAGATGCCGCAGACAGCCGCCGAGTTGTACGCGGCCGAGGTCTCCGACGAGGCCCTGGCCGACGCGGACGCCCTGCCGAAGTCGTCGATCGACGCGGAGTTCTACCGGCTGGAAGCCGGCCGCCACGTACCGCCGAAGCGCGGCCCAGTGGCTGGCGGAACAGGTTCACGAACACCATCTCCGACTCCGCCGCCTCGGCCGCATCGTCGCGTTCGTACTGGTAGTCGGTATACAGCGCGACTAGATCGGCGGTGACCGGCACGAAGCGAAGGTGCCGGGACTTCGCCAGGGCGCGGTTGGGGTTGTCCATACGGCGGCGGACATGCACGTGCGGACCCTCCACGCCGCAGCCCACCACGCGGGAGGAGGCCAGCAGGTGCATGTCGCCGCGGTGCAGGCCTAGCGCCTCACCGATTCGCAGCCCCGTACACGCCAGCAGCGCGACCAGGAAACGGTCCCGGGCACTCGGAGCCGCAGCGATCATCCGGCGGATCTGCTCGTCGCTGAGGTCCTCATAGCCCGGCTCGGTGACCTTGAAGCGGAACGCGGCCGCCTCGACCTGGCGCCGCTGGCCCGATTCGCCGGTATCGAAGCCGGGCGGGGTGAAGCGCAGCAACTTCGGCTGAGACAGCAACGCCGTCGTATCGGCCGACACCCAGCCGTGCACAGCACCGAACCGCAGGAACTCCCCCACCACCGTCATGACCGCGTTCGCCGTCCCCTGCGAGCGGTAACGAACAGGACCCGGCCGCACCTGGCCAGCATGGAGCGAGACAGGTGTCTCGACCAGCCACCGCTGCAGGTCGGCCAGATCCAGGAAGCCGGGGGTCCGCCAGTCCAGCCGCCGCATCCGGCAGTAGTTCAGGTACAGAGCGACCCGACCGGCATAGGCGCGCTCGGTGTTCGGCGAACATCCCGCGCCCGCAACGACGCCAGGAACGCCACCGCCTAGGTGTGCAGATCAAACGAACCGGCGTCGACCACCACCCACCGCGCCACACCCGTCACCGGAGAAACAGCACGCTCCGCCACAAAATCGGCATCCACGTGACAAACACAACCACCACGGCCAGCGGCGCGTACGGCACTCAATCACGGGCCATCCGCGCAGGCGACAACCCAAACAAGCGCACCACGCGCCTGGCTTTCCCCGAGATAATCTCCGTGCCTGAGGCCGAGGGCGTCCGGGGCCTGCGCTTGCCACTTCACAAGGACGTGCATTGCGACGGGTGTCGCTGCCGATGCGACAGGAATGTGCGAAGGGGGCTGCGGAATGGGTATGCGCGGCAGCGAGCAGGAACAGACCGGCGGAGCGGGGGTATCCCGGGTCATAGCCGACTTCACAGACCTTGGCTGGGGCCCTGTGGAAAACACCCGCCATGACCTCGGTATCGATCTTTTCCTTCAGGTGCGCGACGAACGGCGTTTTGACCGGATTATCCTGATGGCGGCTCAAGTCAAGTCAGGACCCTCATATTTCGGCGCACCGACCAGCGACGATCAAGGCACCTGCACTGGATGGTGGTACGCGGAAAGTGACGCCAGGCATTTCGAGGACTGGGTCCAGCACGCCCTGCCTCATCTGCTCGTGATGCACGACGACGCGACTCGTACCTCGTACTGGGCGCATGTGACGAAAGAAGCAGTTCAGAGCACGGGGGACGGTTTCAAGATCCACGTGCCGATCCACCAGAAGGTAGAGCCAAGTAGTCGGGACACCTTGTTGGAGGTAGCCACCTCAGCAAAGCAGCAGCCCGTACTTCAAGGCACCTCGTTCGCGGCAGGAGCCAGGGCAGTCGCTCCGGGAAGGGCGCTGCGACACGCCTTGCTGACCCCACGCCTCATCGCTCCCCACCGCAACACCAGCTTCGAACGCACCCTCGCTCCCGAGGAAGCCATCGCCCTGGTCACCCAGGGGCGTGTCCAGGATCTGGAGTGGTACATCAAGAAGGGCTCCAATCCTCAGCTTGCGGGGGCCGACAGCCGCTCCCGTCTGTGGGAATGGAGGTTCTTCTCCGCCTACCACGACGCGGTGGTTGATTCGAGCTTCCAACCGCTACTCGACCTCGCAAGAGACGCCTGCCCCGCGCCGCCGACTCCCGGTGAGCGGAAACGGAAACCAGAACAGGCTCACCGGATCGCGGCCAGCGTCGTGACCGGTGCCGCCTTCCTCACCGCAACCGAGCGACTGGAGGAGGCAGAAGCACTTCTGGAGGCGGCGGGCGAAGATCTCCTCCCCATCGACCAGGCCTGGGTTCTCATTCACCGAGCCATCGTGATGAGTGAGCAGGGAGACCTCGACACGTCCCGTCGACTGGCCGCCGAAGCGCAGCGGAGTGTCGCACTCGATCTTGATGATGTCACCGCAGCTGCCATCGGTGCGTCGGCTGCCGACTTCCTCTTCCGGACCTCGGGGTTGGAGGCAAAGGACCTGGGTGCCACCATGACGGCCGTCGACACCGCCGCCTCCTGGTGGCGCTCTCAAACCGTTGCCTGGGCTCTGGAAGAGCATGAGGAAAAGGCATTCCGCGCCTGGGGAGAGTGCGAAGATCCAGGCACCTGGCCATCAGAAGAGGCACAGAACCGTCTGCTCAGCGCCTGGCTGAGCGCCTCTCTTGCGGGAACGCGGGGCCCCGCGGCAGCCGCCCTAGCCCAACATGCTCGGCATGAAGTCATCCAGCACGAAGCGGCATGGCGCAACGATGCGGCAGTAGAACTCAGCGTGCAGCACAGCCAGCCTGGCCAGGTACTAACCGGCCCTCACGCCCGCGGCCTGGAGGACACGCTCGACGAACTAAGACGCTACGGCTGCACCAAGACTCTGCAGATCGCCGTGCAACGTCTGTGGGCGGCGGGGCCCGCCAGCCCGGTACAAGCCGCAGTACAGCGGTCAGTGACGGCGCCCTGGACCCACACCAACGCGCCCACGAAACTGGCCCTTCTCCGGCACGCTGGAGACCTCCTCCCGCCCGAACTGGCCGATCAGGCAGGGCGTCACTGTCTGACCCTGCTTGCAGACCCCGCGCCCTTTGCGCAACGCGTACGGCCAACGTTTTCCATCGATCACTACGCCCACAGGGCTCTTTGGCGGGTGCTGCCCGCAGCCACCGACGCCATCCACGCGGAAGCAGCAGACATGCTCCTGCGCATCCTGCCGGACCGGCCGGGCGAGTCAGCGGAAACCGACCTGATCAACCTCGCTACGCACCTGAGGCCTTCTGCCGTCGCAGCCTTCTCCGACCACCTCCGCGCGGCCGCAACAGGCCATTCCAACCCGAGCATGTCCGCCGCGCTCCTGGGCGTGCTGATCGCCAGCGGCGACTCCACGGCCGAAGCCGAACTGCTGCGCCGCACCGAAGCCGGGGACATCGACGCCATCGGCGAGGTACGTTCACCGGCGGATCTCTCCCCCAGCGCCGGCCAACGGGTGATCGACCTGGCCGAGACTCACTGCCGGCAGCAACTCGACGACGCTCACCAAAACAGCTGGGGACTCGGCGGTTGGGACTGGGCGCGCCTCCTGGCACTGTGCAACTTCTTCTTCCCCGAGCACGCCCGCTGGGAGTCCGTTATCGACCTGGTGCTCGACCCCCAAGTCGCTCAAGAGCACAAAGCAGGAGCCGTCCGCGCCCTCACCACACGCGCAGACCAGCTCCCTGCCCCGGCCGCCACCCGCCTGCGGGCTGCCTTCGAGACAGGGCTGCCCAGAATCAGGGGTGTAGCAGGCTTGATCGACGAAGCCGGGGACCTCACTGAGGCAGCCTTCGCCCTTGGCCTTGCCCTCGGCGCAGTCGACAGCACCACGGCGCTCCACCGCATCCTCACCTGGCTGCGCGGCTCCGCATCACAGCGCCGATCCGCCGCCCACCTCGTGACTGCCCTCAGCCACCACACGAACGACCCGGTCATCCAGGGGACACTGGTCGCTCTCACCGGCGATCCGCAGTACCAAGTCCGCGCCGCAGCGGCCTTCTCCCTCACTCGCGGCCTCCAGGAAAACTTCACGCCAGCTGTCGAAGCAGCCATCGCCACAGCAGCACACGAACCAGGGTGCCGCGTACCACTGGCCATCGCCCACGCCCTCGCACCAGCCCCAGAACCCCACGCCCTGCGAAGCGAACTTCGACAACATATGTCTGCTCTCGTGCGCACAGCGGCCACCCCCAAACCCAGCCCGTCCGCCACAACAAACACACCACACACCGCCACCACCCCTTGATAAACGGGCTACGCGCGCATGATGAGCGTGCCGTGGAAATGCTCGCGATTCCGCAGGAGAATTCTTCGGTGACGGGCACACTGCCGTCGTTTCTCGGTGAAGCGCCGGACGAGGGCGAGGACGAGCGGCGCGTGCTGCTGCGGTTCGGCAGCCACCGCGATCCCGCGCTGATCGCGCGGATGGTCCGCTACAACCTGATCACCCCGAGCACGCGAACTGGAAGGCCGGCCACCAGGCCGCGGTCGCGTTCAAGGAGCGGACCGGGCACCTCGCGGTGCCGTACGGGCACCGGGAACTCATGCCGGCCGGACACTCCTTCCCCCTCGGCCGCTGGCTGGCCGACCAGCGCAGGGCCCTGGCCGCGGGCAGGATGGCCGCCGAGCGCGCAGCGGACCTGGACGAGCTGGGCATGGTCTGGGACCCCACGGACGCGGCCTGGGAGGAAAACCTGTCCGCGGCCCGCGCCTACTACGCCGAGACCGGCACACTGGCCGCCCCGGTCACCGCCACGGCGCTGGACAAGCCGGTGGGGCAATGGCTGGCCAACTGCCGTAAGAAGGGCGGACTGGGCAAGGACGCGGATACCGCCGCGCGGCGGGAGCGGCAGCTCGCCGCGATCGACCCGGACTGGCGGCCTGGGTGGCCCGTGGACTGGCAGCGCCACTACGCCAGCCTTGCGCAGCTGGTGGAGCTCGGAGCCCGGCTGGAGGAGATCGTGCCCGGCGTGACCGCAGACGGAGTGGATGTGGGGCGATGGCTCGAGCGGCAACGCCAGCACGTCGTGTGGCGGGGGCTTGCAGCCGGGCAGGGTGAACGGTTGACCGGTCTGGGTGTCGCCCCGCTGCCACCGGAGGAGCGGGAGGGGCCCGGGAAGGCTCCCAGGGGTGGTTCTGCCGCGTTCGAGCGAGGGTGCGCGGCCCTCGCGCAGTACAAGGCACGCACTGGCGTCACAGGGCCCGTCAGCCGCACCCACACCGAAGTCCTGCCAGACGGCACCCAGGTGAAACTCGGGGTGTTTATGTCCAGCACCAAGACCAGGCGCGCCAAGCTGGACACCGACCAGCTCCAGCGACTCGCCGACCTCGGACTCACCTGGGCACAGCACACGCGGCCCCAGCCTCACTGACCATTGCCGGGAGATCACAGCTGCCGGGATGGACAGGGCATCACTAGGATGCACGGGCGGGGTTTTGCCGACCCGCCGTCGGTAGAGCTCCGCATTCTTACCTCGGTGCTCTGTACGCCCCGGGGTCGTGTGGGGAGGACCGCTTCCAGCCGTCGAGCGGGCCGAGAATCTGTGGAACACCCCCGCATAAGCGGGGAAAACCCAGTCGTTCGGCCAGGCCTGTTCCTGGGCGTGGGAGTACCCCCGCCTCAGCGGGGAGGACGCCCGCCACGGCCCGGATCCGGCCGTGCAGTTGATCCACCACACCGCAATACCCCCCCCCCCGCGTCGGCAGGGAGGACGATGGACTGGATGACCCGGGTGGTCTCGTACTCGGAACACCCCCGCGTCGGCGAGGAGCACACCGGTGACATGGCCAAGGCCACGCTTAAGGACGGAACACCCCCGCGTCGGCGGGGAGCACAGCGGAATCTGCTGAGTGGTCAGCGTGCCCGTCGGAACACCCCCGCGTCGGCGGGGAGCACTCGATCGGCACCATGCCGTCGTTGGCGAACTCCGGAACACCCCCGCGTCGGCGGGGAGCACTCGATCGGCACCATGCCGTCGTTGGCGAACTCCGGAACACCCCCGCGTCGGCGGGGAGCACGAGTGGCTGACGGTTCGTGAAGTCGCGGAACACGGAACACCCCCGCGTCGGCGGGGAGCACGGCCCGACGTCCCAGCCGGCACTGAACCCCTTCGGAACACCCCCGCGTCGGCGGGGACCACGTGGTGCCGTTGATCGTGCCACCGGTGATGGTCGGAACACCCCCGCGTCACGCTGCCGATGATTCAGGAGAAAGCCCGTCCTGCGGAACACCCCGCGTCGGCGGGGAGCACACACTGCTCAACCTCGTGGCCGGCATCGCAGCCGGAACACCCCCGCGTCGGCGGGGAGCACTGGTACATGGTCGACCAGTGCGGCCCCCGCCTCGGAACACCCCCGCGTCGGCGGGGAGCACGATTGGTCCTTCGGTGAGACGTGGGAGTGGAACGGAACACCCCCGCGTCGGCGGGGAGCACGAGTCGGAACGGAGGGTGACCTGGCCGTACGCCGGAACACCCCCGCGTCGGCGGGGAGCACCGCGCTGTAGCCTGCCGAAGGCGGAATGTGGTCGGAACACCCCCGCGTCGGCGGGGAGCACCAGGTCGGGCGGCAGGTCGGTCACGGGTTCAGCGGAACACCCCCGCGTCGGCGGGGAGCACAGGAGCGTGCGGGCGTTGGTGTCGCGGAGCAGCGGAACACCCCCGCGTCGGCGGGGAGTACCTTGACGGTCATTTCGTCTGCCTCCGGTGTGGGGGAACACCCCCGCGTCGGCGGGGAGCACTCCTTCTTGGCGCGCAGCTCCTGCATGGCGGTCGGAACACCCCGCGTCGGCGGGGAGCACGCCGCCAGGGCTACGCACATGTCGTACGTGACCGGAACACCCCCGCGTCGGCGGGGAGCACGGCGCGCACACGCTCGCGATCACCAAGAACTACGAAACACCCCCGCGTCGGCGGGGAGCACTGCCGCTGCCCGGACCAGTACAGGTTCCCGGCCGGAACACCCCCGCGTCGGCGGGGAGCACGTTGATGACGGTCACCTTCCAGGTCCGGAAGCCGGAACACCCCCGCGTCGGCGGGGAGCACCGCAGTACCCGGACCATCCCGCCGGACTGCGTCGGAACACCCCCGCGTCGGCGGGGAGCACGACGGCAGGATCATCGCCTCGGCCGCGCGCACCGGAACACCCCCGCGTCAGCGGGGAGCACGCCCTCACCGCCATGCAGCGCGCCGCCGTCCGCGGAACACCCCCGCGTCGGCGGGGAGCACCTGCCCGACGACGACGACGACCCGATGCGCACCGGAACACCCCCGCGTCGGCGGGGAGCACTGCGGGATAGGTGACCGAGGGCGGGTCGGTGTCGGAACACCCCCGCGTCGGCGGGGAGCACACGTCGTCGGCGGTGCCGTTGCCGACGGCATCCGGAACACCCCCGCGTCGGCGGGGAGCACGGGGAGCGGCCGACAGCCAGCGAGCCCGCGGATGGAACACCCCCGCGTCGGCGGGGAGCACCGCACAGCCGCCTTCACCGCGTCCACACGGGTCGGAACACCCCGCGTCGGCGGGGAGCACGGCCTTCGTGGGCTCCACCAGACATGGCCACTCGGAACACCCCCGCGTCGGCGGGGAGCACCACAGCGCGCGGGACTGCGGGGTGCCGAACGGCGGAACACCCCCGCGTCGGCGGGGAGCACGGGTTCATCCGCACCGAGTCAGGCAAAGGGACCGGAACACCCCCGCGTCGGCGGGGAGCACTGCTGGAAGGCATGGTGCTCCGTTTCCGTGTGCGGAACACCCCCGCGTCGGCGGGGAGCACGGCGGGGTCGTGTAGTACAGGGCGATTGCGGCCGGAACACCCCCGCGTCGGCGGGGAGCACTGCTCGCCCGGGTGGGTGAGGTTGCGGACCGGCGGAACACCCCCGCGTCGGCGGGGAGCACCACCGCCCGGGGCCAGCCACTGCTGCCGGTCGCGGAACACCCCGCGTCGGCGGGGAGCACGCCCCGCCCAGCATCATGACGTTCTTGTTCAGCGGAACACCCCGCGTCGGCGGGGAGCACTACGAGTCGCATCGCACGCTCGTCATCCCCGACGGAACACCCCCGCGTCGGCGGGGAGCACTGCCGAATCCAGGACGGAATGACGCTCGGCGTCGGAACACCCCCGCGTCGGCGGGGAGCACGTCCGCCTGATGTTCGATGGCGAGGCGGCATGCGGAACACCCCGCGTCGGCGGGGAGCACTCCTCCCGGGCCGCGGCCGTCTCGAGGGACTTCGGAACACCCCGCGTCGGCGGGGAGCACGCGTCCATAGAACGATGCTATCCGGTCGTGAACGGAACACCCCCGCGTCGGCGGGGAGCACGGCGGCCAGGCCGAGGGCATCGCTCAGGACGCCGGAACACCCCCGCGTCGGCGGGGAGCACACTTCCTGACCTGTGGCTCAGGGGCCGGTTTGCAATGCCTTTGCCGTCGGTGGTCCTGTCATGCGGATGAGGGTGAGGCCTTCGAAGTCGATGGGGACGCGACGGCGGGTGCTGGCGGTGCGGAGAGCGTAGCCCTGTTCGGTGGGGGCGGGGTGGATGAGGAGGGCGGCGCCGTCGGTAACGGTTTCGGTGACGGCGTTCCAGAGTTCGTCACGGACTCGAGCGGAGACGCTGCCGACGAAAATGCCGGGAACGACTTCGCTGGTCCAGCGGCTGAGGGCGCCGCGCAGGTGGTCAGGAACGGCGGTGGTGGCGATGACGACCATGGACGGCATTAGTTGTCGCTTTCGGGGGCGTAGTTGACGCCTGCGGGCAAGATGCCGGCTTGGGGGTCCCAGAGGTGGACCATGTCGGTGTCTGGGCGTTCGGAGCGGTCTTCGGGATCCGCGCCGGGGTGAGCAGTGTCTGGATGTCGTTGACGATGCGGGGCAGGAGGCGCAGGAGGCGGAGTTCTTCTCGGAATCGGCGGCGTGCTTCTTGTTCGGGGTTGGGGGATTGGTGGAGGGCGAAGGCGACGGGAGGGTGGTGTCGGCTTTGTAGAGGTCGGCGATGTCGTAGACGAAGGCGTGCTGGGTGCCTGTGTGGACGAAGCCGAGCGCGGGGGAGCATCCCAGGGCGAGTAGGGCGGCGTGGACGATGCCGTAGAGGCAGGTGTTCGCTGCCGATAGGCGAGGTTGACGGGGTCCTGGGTGTGCCATTGGTCGGGGTGGTAGTTGCGGCGGAATCGGCCGATGCCGTGTTGTTGGGCCAGGAGGCGGTAGAGGGCTTTCATGCGCTGGCCTTCCATGCCGCGCAGCTGGGCAAGTGTCGTGCCGTGGGGTACTTCGTCGTTGAAGCGCATGGCGTACATGCGGGTGGCGACGTCGAGGCGGCGCTCGGTGTCGGTCCAGGCGGCGACTTGCTGTTCGAGCCAGTGGGTGGTGAGGGAGTCGGGCAGGATGGCGGCGTAGGTGCGGACGACGCCGGCGCCGGTGCATACGACGGTGGTGCCGTGGCGGGCGAGGGTTGCCAGGGCTGGGGTGGTGATGGAGACGCCGGGGCCGAGCAGGAGGCAGGTTAGGGCTGCGGTGGGGATGTATACGGTGTCGGTGCGGCGGTCTTGGGTGGGGATCTGGGCGCATACGCCGGTGTCGTCTTGGACGATGCGGACCATGTCCATGTAGAGGAAGGACAGGGAGTCCGCGACGCGGGCAGCATGGCCAGGGTGGGAGCGGCGAGGCGTTTACGGGCGTCGCCGCCCCGTCTTGGTGCGCTCACGTGGTTCTGGCCGGGGCGAGGCTGAGGAGGCCGGCGCCGTAGGCCTTGCCGCGTCCGATGCCCGTGAGGATGGCTTGGGTGAGGGCGTCGGGGTCGGTGATGGTGGCGGTGCCGTCGTAGCGGATCAGGCTGTGTCGCATGGGTGGGGCGTCGGCGCCGCGCGGCCTTGCTGGGGCGAGGTTGGTGGGGGTGAGGACGTGGAGTTGGAGACCGGCGTCGGCGGCGCGCTGTATCCACCACTGGTCGGCGTCCGGCCCGGACAGGGGGATGATCCGGCCGCGCTGGCCCTTGTGTTCGAGTGGCAGGCGTTCTCGTTTGACGGGGTTGAGGACGACCCGGTAGCTGACCGGCAGGTCTTTGCGTAGGGCGGTGAACATGGGGGTGAGGTCTTTGAGGTCGGCGTGGCCGTAGTCGGCGGGCAGCCGGGAAGGGTCGAGGGTGTTGCCTTGGATGAGGAGGGTGCTCGTGGTGGTGGTTTCGTCGACGCGGTAGAGCAGGCCGGCGGTGCGGCGGGGGGAGGTGCCGAGGTTGTCGGGGGCGAGCCGCATGACGGTGCGGTGCATCTGGGTGGCGTCGCGCAGGTCGCGTTGGACGGTGCGGCTGTAGGGGTTGAGACGGATGCGGGTGATCACCGCGGTAGGGCTCATGCGGCGTTCTCCTCCAGGCAGTAGGCGATCAGCTGGTCCGTCAGCTGCCGGCTGGGGCAGGCCAGGGTGTGGGCGAGGTGGTGCTCGACGCGGTAGATGCGGCGGGTGCGGTGGCTGCGTCGGTGCTGGGCGAAGCTGACCGGGTAGTCGTTGGCGGTCAGGATGTCCACCTCGGTGTCCGGCACAGAGGCAGGGGCCTGCTCGTACAGGAAGGTGACCGGGACGGTCTCGGGTGCGGGGTGAGCGGGTTCGCGGCTGAGCGGCACGCGGTGGCGCAGTTCGTCAACGGGGTCGGCGACGTGGGCGCGCAGCAGGAACGGCTCGTCGGGCACGCAGGAGCGGCGTCCGAGGTAGGGCGCCCAGTGCGGGTGCTGCAGGGCGTGGGCGATGCGCGCGGTGTCGTTTTCGGGGCCGGTGACGGCGATGGTGAACACGGCGTCGGCCAGGTAGTGGCGGCGGGTGATGACGGCGGCGCCCTTGTTGCTGCCGCCGCTGGTGGCCGGGGTCTGTGGTTTGGGGAAGCCGCCGCCGGCGGTGTGGTAGTCGACCATCCGGATGCCGGGGCGGTCCACCCGCACGGTGAACTGGAGGTGGTCGTAGGCGTCGAGGCCGTCGTCGTCGCGGGCGCGGCCCTCGGCTGCGGCGAGGATGCCGGTCAGTGCGGAGCGGGTGGGGAAGGGCGCGCTGTCGCGGACGGGGGTGAACGCGGAGCGCTCACCGAAGGACTGCAGCGGGCCGGCCAGGCGGAGCAGCAGACCGCTCACTGCTGCGCTCCCGTCTGGGGCAGGGCTGCCTCCGCGGCTGCCTCGATCAGCTGGTCGAAGGAGTCGTGGGGGTTGCCGAGTCCGGTGAGCTGCTCGTCGGGCGCGATGGTGGCGTGGCCGTGGAAGGGGCGGTGGCGGGCGCCGGTGAGCCGGTTGATGTTCGCCGTGTAGGAGGCGAGGGCGTGCCGGGACGGCCTGGCGTATCCGCCGGTGGCGTCCGCGGTGATGGGTGTCTCGAACGCGGCAGCGAGGGACAGGGGGCGGTGCTCGCGCACGGCCAGGTAGGCCAGGTCGGGCAGGGTGTGGGGGCGGTGCTGTTCTTCTTCGCCTGGGGCAGCGACATCACGAAGTGCTCGGCGAACGAGGCCAGCACGGTGCGAGCCGCCTTCTGGTCGCCGTCGAGGTTTTTGACCAGGTCGGCGACGTTGACTGTGGCGTAGCGGTAGAAGACGCCGGAGCTGAACTCGGCGGTGTCCAGGTGGCCGCTGCCGGTCTCGGCTTCCCCCAGCCAGTCGTCGACGGCGGTGAAGTAGTCGCGCTGCGGCTCGCTGGCGTGGGTGGTGAAGGCGTGCGCGACCTGGGCGGCGCCGTCGACGTTGGCGTCGGGCAGCTCGGCCAGCATCCGGCCCAGCAGGCTGATCGAGGCGGTGCGCCGCTTGAGGATCTCCTCGATCCGGGCCGGTGGCAGCAGCTGCCCCGGGTTCTTCTTGCCCTGGGCCTTGTCCAGCTCGCTGCGGTGTTCCTCGCACACGGCGGCGAGTTCGTCGATGGCGGCCTCGGGCAGGAACAGCAGCACCGAGGTGTGGCCGGCCTTCTCCGTTCCGATGCCTTTCTTTCCGGCGCTCGCGGCGACCTGGGCTCCGGCGAACGCGGCGAGCTCTTCGTCCCACCCGGCCCGCTGGAGGGCCTGGCGGACCTTCACCGGGACCATGCGGGTGCGGGCGGCCCGCTCACCGAGGTCCCGTTCGACACCTTGGCGGATGACGCGCTTCCAGGACTGGCTGGAGACGCGGATGCGGGAGGCGCCGCCGTACAGGACCTGCTTGGGCGAGCCGAGGTCGTCGCGGTTGAGGTTGGCGGCCGGTACCGACTGCAGGCACGACAGGTCGAGATACAGGGACATCTAGTTCTCCTCGGTCAGGCGGGACGGGCCGGCAGCGGGGTTCTGCTCGGGGTCGGGGGTGGTGGTGCGGAAGTAGGCCTCGAGCCAGCGGGTGGCGATCCGGTCGCGGTCGCGGTTCCACCATGAGAGGTCTTCCAGCAGCACCGCCCAGTCCACGGCCACGCCCCCGGTGAGCAGGTGCCGGGTCAGTGCCGGCAGCCGGGGATGGATGGCCCCGCTGCTCTGCCGGGCCATCAGGTGCAGATCGCCCTCGGCGGAGTCCGGTTTGATGACGTGCTTGTTGACCGCCTGGGCCAGCGAGGCGCCGAGGTTGGCACGCTGGTACCACTGCCCGGCGGCGGTGTGGGTGTCGGCTTCGCGAGCGGCGCGCGGGCGCGCGGCGATCAGCGCGGCCACCGCGTAATGGGCGCGGCGGGCATCGGGGTGCATCGCCGCGGGCAGCCGCGGCACGAGGTAGCGGTGCAGGTAGTTGCAGCGCTCGACCGGCAGGCCGAGCCCGGTGCGCAGGTCCGACTGTGTCTTTTTGACCTTGCACAGGTTGAGGACGTAGGTGACGAAGGCGTCCGAGGCCCGCTCGGAGCCGTTCTTCGGCGGCGCGCCGTCCGCCGGTACCTGATCAGACATAGGCGTATCCCTGGAGAAAGGGGCGGTTGATGAGAAGGGGAGACGGGCGGCGGGTCAGGCGGTGGTGGGTGCCTGCAGCAGGCCTCGGAGGATGGCCCGGGCCGGCTGCGGGCGCGGGCCACGCGGATGTCCGCCCGGTTCACGGTGCCGATCGCAGCGTCGAGTGCGGCAAGGGCAGCGGTCACGAACGGCGACTGCGGCCACAGGCCCGTGTCGCCCGCCTGGACCAGCCGCCAGAATTCCCGCTCGGCCGCCGGCCAGTACCGGGCGGTGGCCGCGGCAGCCCACGGTCCCGGCTTGCGCTGGTCGATCTTTACCTTGCCGGAGGCGTCAGCGTTCACATCGGTGGCGAGTTTCCAGGCGACCTTCGCCGCGTACTCAAGGCGGTCACCGGCGTCTTCCGCGGCCCGGTGGCAGCGCTCCACGTGCCCGGCCATCTCGGGGTCCGCTTCCTGCTGCCATTGCAGGACCGGCGGGGTGGTCGCCTGGAACCAGCCGCTGTCCTTTTGCTGCCCGTCCTGGTCGAAGCCGTAGGCCCGCACCCGCAGCCGGCCCCGCAAACCGTCCGGGAGAGCGTCGAGAGCACGTGGACGCGAGGCGTCCTGAGCGCTGTCCATCAGCAGCAGCGCATCCACATCCCGCCACAGCGCGCGTGAGGCGTCCGCCTCCCGCGCCTGCAGGCCGCCGTCCCGGCGCCGGTCCACCACGACGAACGGATCCCGCGCCTCATGGGGGGCCTCGTGCGTGGACCACGTCAGGTAGGCGTCGGTCGCTTCACGGCGGTCCGCAGAGGGCACCAGCAAAGCGGCGTGGCGGAACCGGCCCGTCAGCACCCGGCACGGCCACGACAGTGAAGGGACCGGGCCCAGCGGATCGGGCAGCTCCTCCTCCCAGGGGCAGGCGTCCGCCGCATCGGGCTCATGGTCACCCGGGCGCGGCACGGCCAGCACCAGCGTGGTGAACAGATCCGGCGCCCAGGGAAAGTAGGAGATCGACTTGCGCAGCGGACCCGCGTCCCCGCTGCCCGCCCGCATCTGGGTGATCCGGCGCGGCGTGCACTGCCCGAGGGGCCGAAGTACAACTGCGCGAGCAGATGCCAGAGGGCTTCCGCCGCCTCGACGGGCACGGGGTCGGCGTCGGTGAAGTGCCCGAACAGCACCGCGCCGTTCACCCCGGTCGGCCGTCCCATCACCAGCTTGTTCACACCCGACGGGTTCGGCCGTCCCTGCCCGTCGACACACTCCTTGGCCAGCCGGGGATCCTGCAGAAACGGCCGCTCGGCGTCGAACAGGTCGAACCGGCCTGCTGGGACCTGCTCGTCGAAGTAGGCGTCGACCGCGTCCGGATCGAAGCGGCCTGCACCCAAAACGGCCCGCCTCAGGGCGTACCACTGGGCGATCTCCTCCGCGGTGTCCTCGTCGTCCAGACGCACCCCCGCGTGGTGCGCGATCCGCGTCGTCATCGCCGCGAGAATCCGCATCAGCCCCGACGCCGCCGGCGCGACCGGCAACTCAAGATCCTCGATCTTATGCGCCCGCCGGAATAACTCCCGGAAACCGACCCGGACCGACTCCCCGAAACCAGCCGGACCGGCACCCACGGCTCATCCCGCAGGTCAAAGCCCCCACCCATCAGGCCCCCTCGCCATGAAATCGCCATGCAGGCATGGCAGTTCCCCCTCAACCGGCACGTGTCCGGTCAGGGTGTGACATTCAAGCAGGCAGCACTGACAATGGGGCCGCAAGCCGGGAAATCCGCCGCTTGAGCTGCAGGTCTGGCGGCTGTCACTGCCTAACGAGGCCCAGTTCGGCATCCAGGCGCAGAGTCTTCTTGCCCACCTGTACGGCCTGTGCCCGCCCGTCCGCCATGGGCTGGCACAGGATGCGGATCTCGCCGAGCATGGGGTGCTCCGCCCAGGAGGCGGGCGGCCGGTGGGCGTCGGCTTCGGCGCCGGTGAACCAGTCGGCGCGGACCGGGATCGTGCGCCGCATCACGCGCCGTACATCGGATGCCATCGGCTCGGCGTCCTCCGCGGGAAGGTCTTCCTGGCCGGCCGCGTCCAGCGTCACGCGTCCGTCCGGCTGCTGGTGAACGCACAGCAGGCGTACCGAGTCGGCGCCCAGGCGGGTGGCGGCCTCCCACTCGTCCTCGGCGCCTTCCAGGTGGTGCATCTCGTGCAGTTCCCACAGGCTGCGTGCCCGCGGCACGACCACGACGTCCGCCATGCCGCGCGCCGCCATCTCCCCACCGCGGTACGCGCTCCAGGCGGCCGACTTCGCCGGATCGTCCCAGTCGAAGCGGTCGGCCCGATCTCCGTGCACCCGCTCCACCAGCTGCTGCACGCCGCCGGGAATGGCGATCTTCTCCCCGTCCAGTTCGGCCATCACCTTAGAGGTCTCGATCAGCAGGTGCTCGGCGTAGACCTCGCCCACTGCACGGGCACCTTCCCTGCGCCGGCCAGCGGGTCGAGCACGACCAGCCGCGGGGCATCGGCCCAGCAGGGCCGGCCACGGCCGCCGGGGTAACCGTGCCGGGTCCACCAGTTCTCGTGCCGCCAGCACCGGCCCGCCCGCTGCAGCAACAGCGCCAGCGGCGCCAGATCGCTGATGACGAGGTCCGCGTCCAGGTCCAGGGACTGCTCCACCACCTGTGTCGCCACGACGATCCGCCGGGCAGGGCGCGGCCCGCCGCGGCCCATCCCGGCGGTCACCAGCGCGGTGCGCTCCTCGCGCACGTCCCCCGGGAAACGGGCGTGCACCAGCAGCAGCTCCTCACCGTCCAGCGACGGGTAGCGCTCCTGCAGCCGGAGATAGGTCTGCTGGGCTTCGCCGACCGTATTGCACACCACCAGAGCGCAGCCGCCCTCGCCCACAGCGACCGGCTCCAGCAGCCGCTCGATCACCGCCAGCCGGCCCCGCTCCCCGCCGTCGCATGGTGGGCCACCGGCTTGATACGGACCTGCAGGTCCATGCTCCGCACAGCTGCCTGCTCCCGCTGGCGCTCCTGGGACATCGGTGTGCAGGCGCCGGTGTCGGCGTCCACGTACAGCCAGCCCGGATACGGCGCCTGGAACTGCCGCTTCCTCAGCTCGGAGGGCTTCAGCCCTGCGCCCCGCAGGTACTCCTTGATCAGGCGGTCGCTGACCGACACCGGAAGCGTCGCCGACAACAGCACCACCGGCACCCCGAACGTCCCCAGCCAGTTCAGCAGCCGCCCCAGCAGCACCTGCATGTACGGGTCGTACGCGTGCGCCTCATCGACGATGAACGCCTTGCCCGACAATCCGAGCAGTCGCAGCGCGTTGTGCCGCACCGGCAGCACCGACATCAGCGCCTGGTCCACCGTGCCGACCGCGAACTGCGCCAGCAGCGCCCGCTTCATCCCCGCAGCCAGCGCCGCGGCCGCAGATCGGCCTCCGCCCGCGCCGCACCCGGCCCTCGTCCCCATCACAGACCAGAATTCCGTCCCCGCCGTCGAGTTCGTCGTTCGCGTAGGCGGTGTTCAGCCAGGCCATGCTGTGCAGCAAGGTCAGGCCGGCCCCGTCCGCTGCCTGCCGCCGCAGACAGGCGGCCACCCGGCCATACATCTGATCGCTGGTGGCCATGGTCGGCAGCACGAAGTCGTACCCCCGCGTATGGAAGACCTGCGACAGCGCCCGCACCGCCTCCAGCGCGGTCTCGCTCTTGCCGTCCCCGGGGCAGCGGTGACCAGCATGATCCCGCCCTTGCGGCCGCCCTTCGCCGCAGCCGGGAGCTCGTCCATCACCGACCGCTGCAACGGGTTGGGATCACCATCGATCCCATAGGACTGCGAGAAGCCCGGATAAGCCAGCTCGACCGGCTCCAGCCCCGCCTCCCGCAGCACAGCGGGCGCATCGGCCTGCGAGCGGCGGAAGTGATTCTCCAGCGAGCCCTCCAACGCCCGCTGCCGGCCCCGGACGTAGTCGGCCTGGCTCACGAGCCAGTCCGCCAGGATCACCACCCCCGTCACCAGCACAGCCGCCCCCGCACCGAACGCCTCCGGAACCTTCGGCTCCCCCAGCAGGCGATGCACCGCCTGCCCGTGCAGCCCCCGCTGCACAGCCCACGTCCGACCCCCCAGCCGCTCCTGCACCGCCCACAGCACAGTGCGGCGGTAGTCATTGCGGTGGAAACGGCCGTGATGCCCGCCGATGATCTCCGCGATACGCCGCACCGCGGACCCCTCACCCGCGTCCTCGAACCCGAGAGCCTCAAGCACAGCGGACGCGGCCTGCATACCCGCGACATCATGACCGACCCGCTCAACGCCGATCTTCCCCACGTCCGCCAGGAACGCCTCACTCAAATGCGCCTTGCCGTGCCGGGAACAGAACTGAAAACCCGAGATCTTCCCGATGTCATGCAGCCCGGCACATAACGCGACCACACCACGGGCCTGCTCAAGCGAACACCCCAAACCAGCCGCGATCGCGCGCCGCTGATTCGCCGACAGATACACATCCCACACATGCAGCGCCATCGCCGCCGCATCCAACAAATGCCGCACCAACGGATACGGCGGACCACCCTGGTCCAACCCCCGCGACTTCCCCCACGCCGACTCATCCAACACCAGCCACACCCCTCCCCAGCCGAGCGGAACACCCCACCTACACCCACGATCCAAACACCCACCCCCGACAACACGGCCTTCCCGCCTCAGCCGCGCCCGTATCTGGTCCGGAAGCACCTGGCTACGAGCCGCGCCCACCCCGACGCCGCACCAGAAACGAACCACCGCCGCGTACAAGGCCCTACCCTCGTCACATGACCGCATCCACCAAAGCAAACGAAACGCAAAGCCCCCACTGAACCGCAGGTCAGAAAGTGTCCTCCCCGCCGACGCGGGGGTGTTCCCGCCAGCCAATGCACCCGCACGGACTCGCCGGTGTCCTCCCCGCCGACGCGGGGGTGTTCCGGTCGAGTCCCTCTTCGTCACGTCCGTCGCCAGGTCCTCCCCGCCGACGCGGGGGTGTTCCCTCGCGGATGAATTCGTCGGTGAGGCCGGAGCCGTCCTCCCCGCCGACGCGGGGTGTTCCGAACGGCACCTGCCGCCACGCCGAACACGACGTGTCCTCCCCGCCGACGCGGGGGTGTTCCGATCGTCTATCTCGTGCTCGGCATCGTCGTTGCGTCCTCCCCGCCGACGCGGGGGTGTTCCGGCCCGCTGTCAGACCCGGATGCCACACTGAACGTCCTCCCCGCCGACGCGGGGGTGTTCCGGCGGTCGCCGCGCGCCGTGGCGGCCGGGCCGAGTCCTCCCCGCCGACGCGGGGTGTTCCGTCAGCAGGGGTCTCCTCGGAGCGCACGGTGCGGTCCTCCCCGCCGACGCGGGGTGTTCCGTCGGCGAGCGCGGCCCGGACCTCGCGGCAGGCGTCCTCCCCGCCGACGCGGGGGTGTTCCGCCGGTGTTCTCTTCGTTCTGGCGGGCGCGGGAGTCCTCCCCGCCGACGCGGGGGTGTTCCGCTGAACGCGACCGATGACATCGACACCCAGGTGTCCTCCCCGCCGACGCGGGGGTGTTCCGTTGTGGACGCCGAACCGGCCGTTGCCGCCGGAGTCCTCCCCGCCGACGCGGGGGTGTTCCGGGTCACCGGACGCCGTTCGAGATTGCCCGGTCGTCCTCCCCGCCGACGCGGGGGTGTTCCGCTGAATTGCTTGATCCTGCGGCCCTTGAGCAGGTCCTCCCCGCCGACGCGGGGGTGTTCCCCGCGCAGTAGGCCAGCCACAGGAAAGCCAGACGTCCTCCCCGCCGACGCGGGGGTGTTCCGGTGGCGTACGCGTACTACAGCCAGCCGAAGGAGTCCTCCCCGCCGACGCGGGGGTGTTCCGGTCGTCCCACGCCGCACGCACGAGCGCGGAGAGTCCTCCCCGCCGACGCGGGGGTGTTCCGATCGCGCCGGACAGGTCCACCTGGTCCTCAGCGTCCTCCCCGCCGACGCGGGGGTGTTCCGCCAGTCACGGTGCCAGCGGAACACTGCGCCAAGTCCTCCCCGCCGACGCGGGGGTGTTCCGGCCGTGGCCGCCGAGCGCCGCCGCGCAAAGCGGTCCTCCCCGCCAACGCGGGGGTGTTCCGGGCACGGGATCGACTCGCAGATCGCCGGTCAGGTCCTCCCCGCCGACGCGGGGTGTTCCGGCACCGAAGGCGTTCAGCCTCAAGGCCTACGAGTCCTCCCCGCCGACGCGGGGGTGTTCCGTCGGCGTGCGCGGCCTCGCGGCTCACCTCGGGGTCCTCCCGCCGACGCGGGGGTGTTCCGGCAGTGCACCCCGTGGAGCGCGTTCCTTGGTCGTCCTCCCCGCCGACGCGGGGGTGTTCCGGAACTACCCGGCCTGGCCCTGGCGGCGGACTAGTCCTCCCCGCCGACGCGGGGGTGTTCCGGGGAACGGCGGAGGCCCGCTCGGTGGGGTGCCGTCCTCCCCGCCGACGCGGGGGTGTTCCAAGCCCGCCGAGGGCCAGGCCGCCGAGGCCGCCGAGTCCTCCCCGCCGACGCGGGGGTGTTCCGCGGCTGGATTCGCCGTCCATGCCCGCGACCAGGTCCTCCCGCCGACGCGGGGGTGTTCCGATGCAGCCCACCGCGGAGCGGTACGGCGTCGCGTCCTCCCCGCCGACGCGGGGGTGTTCCGGCGCGCGCGCTGCTCGGTGACCAGTGGACGAGTCCTCCCCGCCGACGCGGGGGTGTTCCCCAGGGCGCGGAGACACCCCCACCGGGCGGCCGTCCTCCCCGCCGACGCGGGGTGTTCCGACGGCCTCGGGCGACGGTGCCTGTGCGCCGATGTCCTCCCGCCGACGCGGGGGTGTTCCCGAGCCGGCCATGCCGCCGGTCGGCCGGTCCACGTCCTCCCCGCCGACGCGGGGGTGTTCCGGCAACAGCCTCCACAAAAGGGCTAGTTCCACCGTCCTCCACGTCGACGCGGGGGTGTTCCGGACCACGGCGCCATCCGCCTCATCCCCGACCTGTCCTCCCCGCCGACGCGGGGGTGTTCCGTCCGCGACGTCGTCGGACATCAGCTCGGTCGTGTCCTCCCCGCCGACGCGGGGGTGTTCCGCCGAGCGACACGATGAGGCCGAGGATGGCCGAGTCCTCCCCGCCGACGCGGGGGTGTTCCAGTCGAGGACGGGCCCGGAGACCCGGGATCCCCGTCCTCCCCGCCGACGCGGGGGTGTTCCGCGCCAGGCCGTCAACGCGGCCCCGGACGAGGCCCCCTCCCCACCGACGCGGGGGTATTCCGAGTACGAGACCAGCCGGGTCATCCAGAGCATCGTCCTCCCCACCGACGTGGGGGTGCTTCGGCTCCGAGGTAGCGGAGGTATCTGGCATCGACGTCCTCCCCACTGACGTGGGGGTCTTCCGGCCGTCAACGACAACGAGGCCGCAGCCCGCGTGTCCTCCCCGCCGACGCGGGGTGTTCCGTAGAAGAGAGGGGCCCAACGCATGCCGATGATCGTCCTTCCCGCCGACGCAGGGGCGCTGCCGGCCCTGCGGGAGTGGATCGACAACCATCTCGAGTCCTCCCCACCGACGTGAGGGGTGTTCCGGCCCCGCATATGGGTCCGGGTGTCCTCCCCGCCGACGCGGGGTGTTCCGTTCTTGACCCGGTTGGTGATCGGCCCGTCGTGGTCCTCCCCGCCGACGCGGGGGTGTTCTGCGCCGGAACAGACGGTCGATCCGCGACTGCTCGTCCTCCCCGCCGACGCGGGGGTGTTCCGCCACGCCCAGAGATGAGGAGCACGACATCATGGTTCTCCCGCCGACGCGGGGGTGTTCCGGGACCCACTGGTCAGAGATCGATGCGGGCGCCGTCCTCCCCGCCGACGCGGGGGTGTTCCTCGAACGGCGTCCGGTGACCCTTGCGGCCCTGCGTCCTCCCCGCCGACGCGGGGGTGTTCCGGTCTTCACGGGGGAACTCCTGGGAGGGTCGGTGTCCTCCCGCCGACGCGGGGGTGTTCCGAACACGCCCAGGAACAGCACGCTGGTGCCGAGCACGCCGGGTCCTCCCCGCCGACGCGGGGGTGTTCCGAACGCCAAGGACCGGATCGCTGACGCCAACCGGTCCTCCCCGCCGACGCGGGGGTGTTCCGCTCGACGAGACGTTCGGCGATCCCCGGTCGGGTCCTCCCCGCCGACGCGGGGGTGTTACGCCGCAGTTCAACGCGGCGATCCCTGCTCGGGTCCTCCCCCGCCGACGCGGGGGTGTTCCGGCCGCCTGCTCGTCCCGCCGTCCGCTCTCCGTGTCCTCCCCGCCAAGGCGGGGATGGTCGTACGCGATGGCGAGGACGCGGTGCTGGACTTCATACTGCCCGGGCTGGTTATTCATGCAGGGCTGCTGGCATGATCCGGTGCCCTGTCGACGCATCCTCTATGTATGAACCAGGGGGACGCCGCCATATGGGCGGCTGGCATGGGCATCGCCGGAACACTGGCCGCAGCGTTGGGAGGTCCGCTCCTACAGGCTCGTGCAGCACGCCGCCAAACACGGGAGCAAGAAAAGGCCGACGTTCGTCAACGACTGCGTGAGGAACGGCAGACAGCCTTCAAAGCCGTTCTCGACGCATCTGACGCGGTACAGCGTTCCATCAACGCCGTGATCGAGACCCGTGTTACTTCGGCCTCCGAGTCACCGTCTGATGAGGCCTCGCTGTGGTCAGAAGTTGATACAGCCCTTGATCGTCTGTATCAAGCAGCAACGCTTGTTGCAATCACTGGACCAGCCCCCATTGGTCATCTCGCCGAGACGATGCTCGCTGCGGCGGACCAGCAGGCAGGCGCATGGCGTCCCCGGCTCGCCGTAGAAGACTGCCGTGCCGCAGGTGCTCAGGCCATCACCGCGCTGCATAAGGCTCGTCATGAGTTCATTCTTCGAGCTCAAGAAGCCATGTCTGGACCTGGGGATCCGTGACACGAACAATGCGACGCAGGTCGTAGGCCGCCGAGCGACACGACGAGGCCAATTCCTCCCCGCCGACGCGGGGGTGTTCCGTTCACCGTCACGTTCGCCATCGCGGGCCAGCCCTCCTCCCGGCCGACGCGGGGGTGTTCCGGAGTGGCAGCGGGGCAAGATCGATCCGAGCATGTGTTCCCCGCCAATGCGGGGTGTTCCGGGCTCGCACTGCTCCTTGAGTCCTCCCGCCGACGCGGGGGTATTCCGAGGTTCGCGGCGGTCTCCGTGTCCAGCTGGATGTCCTCCTCCCTGCCGACGCGGGGGTGTTCCGCCTGGGTCGTCCTGGGCTACGCCCGGCAGGCCGTCCTCCCCGCCGACGCGGGGTGCTCCGCAGGAGAAGCTCGACGTTCAGAAGCAGCTCAAGTCCTCCCCGCCGACGCGGGGGTGTTCCGATCTAAGACTTCCCAGACGGCCTGGGCCCGGCGTCCTCCCCGCCGACGCGGGGGTGTTGCGACCGTGAAGACCGTGGCAAGCGTGGCCCCCGGGTCCTCCTCGCCGACGCGGGGGTGTTGCAGCCCAGGGCGGTGCTACCGGTGAAGCGGGTCGGAGGTGAGGATGACGGGCCATCCACGTGTGAGTGCGTCCTCCCACTGATCTGAGTGCGCGTACTCACGGGCGCGAGCGTGGCTTGATCACAGACTGTGCCCATGACACGCATCCCCATCCTGACCAGCACATTCACCCGCTCTTCGCGCCGCTCGCGGCTCACGCTCGCCATCACGGCATGTGCCGTGATGGCACTTGGCGCCTGCGGCACCGAGAAGACAGGCGCCGATGGAGCCCAAGACAAGCGCGCCCGCGCTGTTGCAGGCCGGCCCGACGCGGCCTTCACGGCGATGCTGGACAAGGTCGCACAGTCGTGTCCCCCGAGCGCCCCGCCGGTACCGCCGCCGACCGGCCCGTCGAAGCCACTGCCGGCGGGCGCGGTCGAGGTGTCGCCGGACGTCGAGCCCGTCACGCCCACGGCAGGGCCGGAAGTGGAGCTTAACGCCCGCGACTGGTGCGCCGGCGCCCGACACGAAGAACGCGTCGCGCGGGCGCTGTGGGCTCTGGCGGAGCCCACTCCCGCCAAGGTCAGGACGAGCCTGCACGACCTCGGCTACGTCGACGAATGCATCCACGACCTCAAGCAGTCCGGTGCGACCACGCAGTTCTTCCTCGACCTGCGCGACCAAGGCGGCCGACTCTGCCTGAGGGGCTCGGCAGCCGGCGAGGAGACCGTCGTCGACGAATGCGTAGCCCCCGCAACCGGACCGTTCACACCGGATGAGCACCCGCAGGGAACACCAGCCTGAAGTGAACGGCACCCAGCGGCCGACCGGGTTCATGGGGTCGTCGCACAGCCACTGCTGTCCTTCGCTTGCTGTTCACGGGTCAATCGCGTTCTGCGGGCAGGAAGCGCCGGTTCGGAAACGCGAGTCGGCTTCCTGCACATAGTCCATGGCGGTGTGGCCTCCAGAAGCCAGTGGACGCGGTTCGCGAAGAGGGGTTCGGGGACGGGCAGCTCGATGCTGGGGTGGCGCGTGTAGTGACGGGTGACGGTGTCGGCGACGTAGTTGGTCAGCGCGTCGATGCGGTGGCGGCGTCGCGAACGGGTACCGGAGTCAGTGCCCAGTCTGCTGAGGGTGCGCAAGACGGTGGAGAGGCTGGCGTCGAAGCTGATCTCCTGGGGCGGGCAAGTGCCGGCCACGGTGAGGGGGACACTTGGTGGGGTGGTCTCCAGGTGGGCCTGGCGCTGGTAGAAGTCGGCGGCGTGCTGTTCCCCACGGACCTGGTGGTAGAGGAACAGGGAGTAGCAGGCGGGGGCGTGGTTGTCGCCTGCGGCGTACTGCCACCAGAAGCGGGCGCCGTCCTCGAGGCCGGCGACGTGCAGGGTGCAGCCAAGCAGCCAGGCGGAGTGCAGGTCGGGGATCTGGTCGGTGAGGAAGTCCAGCGCGTTCGGTGCGAGTGTGCCGATGGCGGTCTCGCACAGGGTGTGCAGGTGCCAGGCCGCGGCGTGGTCGTGGGGTTCGGGGTGGCTGGGTCGGTGGGCGGGGTCGGGTAGGTCGGTGGGGTAGGGGGTGTCTTCGTAGGGAACGGTGTCGTCGGGGACGTCGGGCTGGGGGTGGAGGCGGGCTCGGGCGAGGAGCTGGTCGATGGCAGTCATGGCGGGCGAGTCACTCCGGGTTCGGAACGTTGAGGAGGGCTTCGACGGTGGCGCGGGCGTGGTGGTCTACGGCGCGGGCAAGGGCGGGGGTGATGCCCAGGAGGTGGGCGATGTGCTCGCTGGGCATGCCGTACAGGTACTGCAGGACCGCGAGGTCCATCTGGTCGTCGGACAGGCGGTTGATGGCGTCGAACAGGTCGATGAGTTCGGTCAGGTCGACCAGGTGGCCGGGGTCCCCGGGATGGCCGTGGACCGCGCGGGTGGAGAAGACTGCGGCGCGCAGGTCGGGATGTCCGTCCGAGCGGCGGGAGGCGCGAAGCATGACGCGGGAGCGGAACAGGCTCCAGGCGTAGCGGTAGAGGTTCGCGCTGGCGGCGGCTTCGTCCCAGCGGACCCAGAGGATGTCGAAGGCTTGGGAGACCACCCATCGGGCGCGTCGGTCGGTGAGGAGGAAGGCGCGGGCGTAGTCGGTGTACGCGCCTTCGACGGCCTCGGTGAATGCCTGGTAGGGCAGGGGCGGTCCCTCGCCCTCATACGCGACTTGCCGTATGGAGCGGCGGATCCAGTCGTCGTCCTTGTGGGCCTCACGTGCGGCCGCCGTCCACAGCCGGCGCAGTGGCTGGGTGGGCAAGCCGAGAGCGCGCGTGACGCTGAAGGTGATCTCCCACTGGGGGTAGTTGCCGTTGCCGCGCATGAGTTCGCTGATGCGCGTCTTGGAGTAGCCGGAGCGGTCGACGAGATCGTCGAGGGTCAGGCCGCTGGTGAACAGGACGCTGCGGGCGGGCTCGAGCCAGGCACGGTGTGACGGCCCCGCAAGGGGCGAGATGGGAGCCGGGGGCCTGCCGCGTCTGATTGTGTGGTGTACCGGCGGGGGCTGGGCGGGGCCAGGAGACGGCATCATCGGACCGCCTCCTGGCCGTCCATTCCGCCGTCGGCGGCAGGGGCAGCAGCCGGGGCCGGATGAGTAACGGCGGGACGGGTATGGCCGTCGTACGCCGTGAGGGCCTGGACGATCTGTTGAACAAGCAGGCCCAGGGAGGGCAGCAGGACCGCAGCCGCGGCCGCATGCCCCAGCACGATCATGATCGTGCTCCATGTGAGGACCGCCGCCAACACGGCGACGATCACCACCTTCTTCGACACGGGCGCACTCGGTTTCTGTGAGTGAGGACAACAACAGACCTTGCAGACAGCGGTGCTGAAGCGCCATCAGAAGGACCGCCAGCATGACCCCACAACGTCTCGCCACGCCACGTGATCATGGAGTTACGGAACAATGGCCATATCCGCCACGGTGCGCTACCTCCCGCCACCCCCGCCGCAGAAGCAGGCGGCCGAGGATTCAGCACTTTGGGGCGGATTCGTCACTTGCACCACTCGCCGGTGAAGTGTCCGTCATCATGGAGAGCACAGGCGCTCTTCGACGCCGCACTCACGTGCGGCCCCCTGTGCTGAAGAAAGACCCAAGAGGGGGCCGCACGTCCAAACCCCACCCCTGCCACACTCCGCAACCAGCAGGCCGCCGCACCCCGGGCCGCCCTCGAAGCCGTGATCGCAGCCAGAGCAGGGCGCCCCAAGCCCCGAGCACGCTCGCGCCCACTGATCATGCCGGAGACCACGAGGGGCGCCAGCTGCAGTTGGCGTCCCTACGGTGCTGGGAGCCTGGGTGTGGGGAGCTTCCCCGGGAACCATGTTTTAGAGGTCCTAACAGAAGTCGCTGATGATGTGGCTGTCGGCCTGGATGCTCGTTGGGTCGTTCGTGGGGAAGAGGAACTCGCGACCGTGGGTCGTGTCGGACGAACTGTGGTCGTTGATCGAGCCGTTGTTACCGGATCCGGGTCCGAAGCTGGTAGCGGGACGGCCGCGAGTTCCCGACCGGCAGGCTATGTGCGGGATCCTGTTCGTCCTGCACACCGGGATCCAGTGGGAGTACCTGCCTCAGGAGCTCGGCTACGGGTCCGGCATGACATGCTGGCGCCGGCTGGCCGCGTGGAACGAGGCCGACGTGTGGGACAGGCTCCATGTCGTCCTGCTGTCGAAGCTGCGGGCGGCGAAGCAGCTCGACTGGTCGCGGGCGGTGATCGACTCCAGCCACGTGCGGGCGGCTCGACGGGGCCCAAAAGCGGACCCAGTCCGGTCGACCGCGCACGGCCGGGCAGCAAGCACCACGTCCTCACCGACGGCCAGGGCATCCCGCTCGCGGTGTCACTGACCGGCGGGAACCGCAACGACGTCACGCAACTGCTACCGCTCCTCGCCAAGGTCCCCTCGGTCCCGGGCCTGGTCGGCCGACCGCGCAGACGGCCCGACGTTCTGCTCGGCGACCGCGGCTACGACCACGACAAGTACCGCCGACTCGTCTGGACCCAGGGCATCAAACCGGTGATCGCCCGCCGCGGTATCCCGCACGGCTCCGGCCTCGGAGTACACCGATGGGTCGTCGAGCGCACCATCGCCTGGCTCCACGGCCTCCGGCGCCTACGCGTCCGCTGGGAAACGACGCGACGACATCCACGAAGCCTTCCTCGGCCTCGCGACCTGCGTCGTCACCCACCGTCACGTCCAACGCCTTTGCTAGGACCTCTTAAACGCCACCGCCTGATGAACGGTGTCTGGGCGCTAAGCCGTCGGCACGCTTTCGGATGCGAAAGCGTGGTAGCGCTCTGGCCACCTATTCCCAGACGGGCAGCCCGTCCTCGCGCCGGCGACGCAGGGCGGCGACCGCCGTCTTCGGCAGTGCCGGTCCAGCGCGGCCGCGGATGTCCGCAGGCACCTTCACGTATATCGATCACTTTCGGTGATCGCGTCACTCATCCGCGTCTGGGTCAGGCGCCGGTGTGTTCGGTGAGGCAGACGTACTGCGGGGGTTCCTGGTCACCGAGACTGCTGTAGTCCAGAACGGCCGGGTACGTCAGGCGGGTTCCTGGGTAGAGAGGCGTGCAGTCCTGTTCGGCCTCGTAGAAGTCGACCGTTTCGTCCCCCGGTACATCGCGGGTGCCGGCGGAGTTCACCAGGTCGGCGCCGCACTGGTAGCCGGGGGCGTTCATCAGCAGCACGCCGTCACGGACGGTCCCGTTGCCGCTGCCGGTCCAAGCGACGCAGTACAAGACCCTGGGTCTCCGCCCGTGGACGGCTCGGAGATTACGTTCACCCTTTGCAGGACGGGCGGGCCGCCGCACAGGCTGTTGATGTCCTTGACGTAGTACGGAGATCCGACGGCGCAGATGTCCTTCTTGGACTTACAGTCCGGCTCACCCGCCGCGGTCTTGTAGGTGACCGGCAGGCACTGGGCGGAGACTGTCGCCGCTGGGGTCCCCTTCCGCCTGGTGTTCGGGGTGTCTGCCGCCCGGGGGACGGTGACTGCTGCGCGACGTCCGTCAGGGGAGGTGGTGATGGAGGCCGTCGTGTCCGCCCCGGCCGCTGGGCTGCTCGGCTGCCCGCCCCAATTGTGCCCGGCGATCAGGTAGGTGCTTACGGCAGCCACAGCGAAACTGGTGGCGGCGGCCGCAGCACCGAGCCAGAGCCTGCGGCGGGCGACCCGACGCCGAGCCAGGGTCCAGGTCGGGTCGTCCTCGGACGTCGGCAGGCCCTCCCATCCAGCCGTGACCAGGTCACCGACCAGGGTCGGCGCCGTGGCCCCGGGATGCAGGACCTGGGTGCTCTGGGCAGCGAGCAGCGCTGCGCTCTGCCCGGCCAGCGCGGCAGCCGTGGGCCGCTCCTGCGGTGTTTTGACCAGCGCGGACGTCACCAGGGCCAGGAGGTCGTCGGGGATTCCGGCAAGGTCAGGGTCGGCGGACATGACCCGGGCTGCGACCGCGTCCGGTGCGCCGGTGCCGAACGGCAGGCGTCCGGTGGCGGCGTAGGCGACCAAGGCTCCCCAGGAGAAGACGTCCCCGGCCGGCCCTACGGCGCCGGTACGGTAGCCCTCGGGGCTGATCCAGCCCATGGTGCCGGTCATCACGCCGGTCCGGGTGACGGAGGTGCCGTCCAGGGCATGGGCGATGCCGAAGTCCACCATCCGCGGCCCGTCGGGGCCAGGATGACGTTCCCCGGCTTCACATCGCGGTGCACCACCCCGGCTGCGTGGACGGCGGCCAGCGCGGCCGCGCTACCCGCCGCTAGCGCATAGAGCGGGGCTCCCGAGAGCGGGCCGTGCGCGGCGAGGTGCTCGCCGAGCGTGGGGCCAGGGACGTACGGGGTGGCCAGCCAGGGATCGGCCGCGCTCGGGTCCGCGGCGAGCAGCGGCACCAGGCAGGGGCCCGTGACCCGCCGGGACAGCTCGACTTCCCGCTTGAACCGCGCCCGGAACTCTTCATCGCCGGCCTGCGCCGGGTGAACGACCTTGACCGCCACCCGCCGGCCGTCGGGGTCCAAGGCTGCGTGAACTGTTCCCATGCCGCCCGAACCCAGCCGCCCGATGACTCGATACGGACCGATCCGACCCGGATCACCAGGCCGCGCAGAATGAACACGCGTGGACAACGACGCCCCCACAGACAAGAACACCCCAACCGCGCCGGTCGGATCGCAACTCTCTCACGTCACTTGCGGGGCCATCAGCCAGACGGCCGACCGCGTCGGTCTGCTGCACCGTGGGGCGTGGTGGGTCAAGGTACGGAACGTCGACACGGGTTCCGTGTTGCGCATGTCGCCGGTGATTCACCGAGTCGCGGGCAGTTCGTCCGAGCGGATCGCGGTGCATACGAACCTTCCGCAATGGCGCCCGCCTGGTTGAAGCAGGTCTGCGCGTGCTGGGCGTGCCCCGCAGCTACCGGGCGGCACCCGGGAATGAGAAACCGAATGGAAGCTGACCAAGCGGGGGCTGGGGCCGTGGGCGCGGATCTATCGTCCCGCCCAGGGAGGGCCGCCGAAGTTGCGTGCAGTTGTGCATCCCCTCGTGGCGCGCCCTCGATGGCCGGGTGTGGGGGCATGCCGCCCAGCTTGAGCCGGAGGAGCTCGCCCATGTGCTGGGCCTGTAAGCGGTGCGGGTGGGCTCCACGGCCGTCACCGGCCTGCAGCTGATGACCGCGCTGAACCCGCCGACCCGCGCCAGCGCACCGGACGCCGACGGCAAAGGCACCCGAACACCGTCCCGGCTCGCTGGGCACCCAGCCGACGGCCCCGGCCCCGTGCGGGGCGCCCGACGGACACCCCGTCCTGACCGACCTGCCCCGCTTCCACGTACGCGGCCCCGACGAGCGGCTGTTCGAGGAGGCCTTCGACTGGGCACGGGACCTGACCGACGCCGAGTGCATGAGTCGCCGCCTGGTCGGCACGACGTCGACCTCGCCTTCGGCGCGGCCGCCAACGGCGCCGTCGTCGGCCTCGCCTCGCCGCCGGTCCATGTCACCCGGCCCGCATTCGACCGGGCGCTGCCTGGCTCGTGATGGCGCCGTCGTGCGGTAGTCGATCTATATGCGGGTTCCGTGGCTCGAACCGCCTCGCACAGGCGCCATGGTAGGCGGCCCCACGGCAGTGGCGCGTATGCGTCGACGTCGCCTGTCTGATGGCCGCGTCCCGCCCATCAGCGGGATCACTACACAGATAGTTGACCCCTCCCCCTGTAGCGGTATCGAGAGTGCTGGCGTGTCAGTAGTGCGGGGTGTCGTCCCGCTGGCTCGCGGAGCGCCGTGTACGCGAGCCATCCCACGTACAGAAGAGACCGTAAATCCCAGGTACGCCGTCCGCAGTCCAGCATGATCGCTGTGTGAGACGTGTGCCGAAGTTGGTGGGACTGCTTTACCTTGTCCTGGTTGTGGCGCTCTTGGCGTGGAGCTCTGCGCGCGGTCACCGGGTGGACTCGCTGGTCACCCTGGTCTCCGCGTTCACTGCGCTCCTCGCCCTCCCTGCCGCAGTAATTGGCGTGCTCGCTCTTGGCAAGGCTGATCCGGCGCCCATTCATTTGGGCGACGTGGCTGACCAACTCGCGCAGGCAGTACGCCAGCAGTGGGAGACCGAAGCCCGCCTGCGTCGCCTCAACGACCCTGCGCAGGCCTTGTGTACGGACCGCCTCCCACTGAGCCTGCTGCCGCCTGCGGTGGATCCAGGCGCCACCGGCCAGCAGCCCGAGCACACCGACGACCGCCAGGATCCACCAATGCGCGAGGAGCCAGTTGACGACGGCCACCACCAAGGCCACGCCCAGGGTTGCGGCTATCAACAGGCCCATCAGCCGGTCGTCCGCACGCTGCTGCCGCCGCCTGTAGGGCCTGCGGGTGCGGGTGCGGCGCCGGGCGGGTGGGCGCCTGGTTGTCGCGGGCCGGCCCTTGCGGGTGCGGGGGCTCACCGGCTGGCCTGCGTGACGCCACCCGCCAACTGCTCCAGAACGTTCAGGATGCCCTGGCCCACCGGAGTGGGGGCCAGCAGGATTCCGAGCGCCAGAACGGTCACCACGGTCAACTTCTCATCGAAGCGGCTCCGGGCCTCCGTACGCTGCCGCAACCGGAAGAATACGATGACCGCGAGCAGCAACGCCACATTGATCGTCAGCAACCGCCCCACCTCCCCCACCAACCGCACAGGGACAGCCCGACGCTCACCCCCGGCCTTCCTATGTAGCCGCACCACAATGATCTTGAGAGTGGATTACTGGCGAATGGCACAAACCCATCCGGGCGTGGCCGAATTAGATGTCCCGTGTTGCGCGGTCCGGGAGCAGCCGGGAGGCGCTACTGGTGAAGCGGGGCGGGAGCGAGGGTGATGGCCATCCAGGGCACGGCGGCTTCACGGAAGCTGTGCCCGACAGGATCAAGGCCGCTCTACTCGGTGAGACTGAAGCACGCCACCATGATCATTTCCGAGCCTTCGGCGACGGAGACCAGGTGGGTCCCGCAGCGCGGACAGAAGCCGCGGTGCAGGGTCGGCCAGAACGGCTGTCACTCCGGCGTGCTCAGCGGACACCGCCGCAGAACGCGGCCCTTGGCCGAGCTTCATCTACGCGGATGATCTACACCACTCCGGCCCGGCCACGGGCCACGTTCTACGGGCGGCGGGCCAGCAGGTGGGTGTCGAGGAAGCCCCGCTCGGTCGCTGGGTCGTGGAGCAGCCGAGCCACCGTAATGAGTCCGGCACCGGCCAGCAACTCGGCAAACTGCTCCGCCGGCCAGCTATAGGCGGGTGCCACCTTATGGTCGAAGCGGACCGGCTCAGGCCCTTCGGTTCCGAAGAAGGACACCAAGAGCAGGCCCCCTGGTGCCAGGACACGCATCTGCTCAACGAGCAGCGCGGGCAGCTCTTCAGGTGGGGTATGGATCATCGAGTAGTGGGCGAGCACTCCGCCGAGTGCGCCGTCGTCGACCGGCAGGGCCTCCATCCGCGCTTCGTCGAACCGCAGCGCTGGCTGGGTCCGCCGAGCGTGGTCGACCATGGCCGGGGAGAGGTCGATCCCGAAGGCGTCCAACCCCAGATCGTGGAGCATGGCCGTCAAATGACCGGGTCCGCACCCGACGTCGGCTACCCGCAGGTTCCCCGTGTCACGCACGAGCTCCGCGAAGGTGCCGATCATGTTCCGTGCGAATGGCCGCGTCTCCAACCGACTAGTGAACATCGACGCATAGAGTTCGACGACCCCGTCGTAGGCCGCCCTGGTCTCGTCCTGGTGTCTTAACACGGGCAGGAAACTAACACCCGCGCCATTTGCAGCCGTTCTCCGGCCCCATACCGGCCCTTCCTCTCGGACTGCTCGTCCCGTCCCCGAGTAGGACATCCCTGGTAGTTCGGAGAAGGCAGCTGCCGATGGTGCGTGGCGGTGCTGGCGCAGCGCACTTGTTCCGGAGATGCGGTATTCCGGTGTAGGGCCGCCACAGGAACCCACCTACGGCCTGCTCCCTGCTACCGCCGGCGGGGCACCTTCACTCACCACGCGCCAGGACCGGACTTCGTCGTGAGGAGGCAAGACACCGGCGTCCCTGGGGCCGATGCGATAGCGTGCATTTGTGAGCCTTGAAGACGCTGCCCGCAGATTGGCTAATGAACAGCGGAGCAAGGACACTGCAGCGGCGACTGCTACAGAGGCGCGTCGAGCACGCGTGGTCACGCCTACGCCCGAGGGCCTGGAGTTCGTGGGCTTCTGCCGCAACCACGGGGTGGCCCTGGTGCCGATAAGGGGCTTTCGACAGAAGCGCTGGAGCGGCAAGACCGTCACGACCACCGTGGGGCGCGGCTGGCCACTCGACGTCTGGGAAGGCGATTCACGGGGAGGTCTGTACCTGTGCGTCTGGGAGGATGGCACCGTCGTCACCGTGACCGGCCACGGTCCGTTCACGCTGTGTGAACAAGTAGATCCGATGGATCTCCCACGGTGGTCTATCTTGCATAGCCCCTCGTTGGCGGACCTCCCCGCAAGGACGGCAGGCAACATCTTGATCAAGAAGGAGAACGGCGCGCTGAAACCGCCGTTCTAGTGTTCTGAGTCGGGAATTCCATTCAGATGTATAGGCTTGCCCTATGGCACGGATGGGGCGGCCGAAGGCCGAGTTGACGCTGTCGGACGAGGAACGAGCCGCGCTCGAGGAGTGGGTGCGGCGTCGTTCCACGCCGCAGGCGTGGGCCTTGCGGTGTCGGATCGTCCTGGCCTGTGCAGCCGGTGCGTCGAACAAGGATGTTGCGGAGCAGTTGGGCTCGATGCCTCATGCGGTGGGCCGCTGGCGGGCCCGGTTCGTGCAGTACCGGATCGCCGGGCTGGGTGACATGCCGCGTCCGGGCGGCCCCAGGACCGTGACGGACGAGCAGGTCGCCGCGGTGGTCACCAGGACACTGGAATCCACTCCGAAGGACGCGACGCACTGGTCGACAAGGTCGATGGCGAAGGAGATGGCCTCTCGCAGTCGTCGGTGTCACGGATCTGGCGGGCGTTCGGCCTGCAGCCGCACCGGTCGCAGACCTTCAAGCTGTCGACCGATCCGTACTTCGTCGACAAGGTCCACGATGTCGTGGGCCTGTATCTGGACCCGCCCGAGCGGGCCCTGGTGTTCTGCGTCGACGAGAAGTCGCAGATCCAGGCGCTGGACCGGTCCCAGCCCGTGCTGCCGATGATGCCCGGGGTTCCTCAACGGACGACCCACGACTACGTCCGGGCCGGCACCACCACTCTGTTCGCCGCCCTCGAGGTCGCCACCGGCAAAGTGATCGGCTCCCTGCACCGCAGACATCGGGCCGAGGAGTTCAAGAAGTTCCTGGTCAAGCTCGACAAAGAGGTGCCCGCCGGCCTGGACGTCCATCTCATCTGTGACAACTACGCCACCCACAAGACGCCCGCGATCAAGAAGTGGCTGCTGGCCCATCCCCGGTTCCATCTGCACTTCACGCCGACCGGCTCGTCCTGGCTGAACCTCGTCGAGCGCTGGTTCGCCGAACTGACCAACAAGCGGATACGGCGAGGCGTCCACCGGTCCGTTCAGGCTCTGGAGAAGGACATCCGCAACTGGATCGCCGCCTGGAACACCCCAAACCCTACGTCTGGACGAAGACCGCGGACGAGATCCTCGAACGCCTCGCCAGCTATCTGAACAGAATTCCCGACTCAGAACACTAGGGCGTGTGTCGGAAGTGCTCTAGGTTGGCTGACGTGAACGCGCAGGGGCGGAGTTACCGATATGTCGGACCGGTTGAGCTGAAGGCTGCGGTGCGGCCCGGTGACGGCGGCCGTCGGATCGTCTCGGCAGCTGACTTTGGTAGCTGGATCGTGGAGCAATCGGCGGCGGAACTGACCGAGCCGTTCACCTTCGTGATCGATATGGATGGTGTGCTCCGGCTGGCCCCGCGGCGAAGTGAGCACGTGGCCTGTGCCGGCGGAGACATGGTTCTGAGTGCCGGCGAGATCAGCTTCATGCGTGAGGCAGACCGGTGGACCGTGAGCGAGGTCAGCAACCAGTCCACCGGGTACTGCCCGGACGTTACCTCCTGGGCGGAGGTCGCCCAGGCTCTGGATGCTGTAGACCTCCGGCGGCCTCCCGGCTTCACCCACGAGGTTGCATTCCGGCGGTGCCCCGACTGCCAGGAGCACAACATCGTGCGTGAGGACGACTTCATCTGCGTCTTCTGCGGCAGCGATCTGCCCGCTACGTGGAACGTGGATCCCACCGCGTGACGGCCGGGGGTCACAGCCACTCGATGATGGCAGCGACGAGCACGATCGCCTCGTAACGGACGGCGAGCTTGTCGTAGCGCGTGGCGACAGCACGGCGTCTCTTGAGCCGGTTGATCCCGCACTCGACCGCATGGCGCTCGCGGTAGTCGGCCGGGTCGAAGCGCGGAGGTCGGCCGCCGCGGGAGCCGAGCTTTTGGCGGTTACGTGCCTGGTCAGCCTTGTCCGGGATGGTGCACCGGATCCCGCAGCGGCGCAGATAGGCACGGTTCTTGCGGGACGCGTACGCCTTGTCAGCCCGCACGCGATCGGGGCGGACGCGCGGTCGGCCCAGTCCGATGCGAGGCACACGAACCTTCTCCAGCACGGGTTCGAACTGCGGCGAGTCTCCGCGCTGTCCTGCCATCACCACAAACGACATGGGCTTCTGACCTTGCTCGACGGCGAGGTGCAGCTTGGTGGTAAACCCGCCGCGCGACCTTCCTAGCCCCTGATCACGGGGCTCGGTGAACACGCCACCTGGTGGTCACTTCTGCAGACCGCCCTGGTTGCGGGCCCCGGCCGCGTGCTGATGGGCGCGGCAGACGGTGGAGTCGACGTTCAGGTCCCACGTGATCTCGCCCTTCGCGTCGGCCAGCGCTGCCATCGGCGGAACAGGTCGTAGACCCGGCCCCACGGCCCGTCGCCGACGGGCATGTCCCGCCACGGAACACCGGTACGGACCCGGAACCGTATGCCGTCGATCAACTGCCGCCGAGGCCAGACGGGCGGCCGTCCCGCCCTGGCCCCCTTCGGCAACAACGGCTCCAGCACCGCCCACTGCTCGTCCGCGAGATCTCCCCGCCCCATGAACCGTGATCATTCACAACTCAAGATCCACTTTCGATACACGGCCTAACTGTCGCGCCCGGCAGGCCCATGTCTTCGAGCACTCGGAGGGGGACCATGCCCGACCCAGCCGCGATTTCAACCGGATCGGCCCGGAATACTTCATCGCAAGGGCCATATTGATCAGGCGGGCTCGGAGATCATCCCAGCCACTCACGACAGCGATGGCAGGACTTAGACAGCAGGTGCTCCAGCACCTCCTGGAAGGGCAGCGTCACGGTGCAGTCCACGCTGGACAGCTCATGGCCCGTAGACGCCAGCTGCTCGGCCACAGCGATTTCTGTCTCTACCCGAAGGTCTGCAGCCGCGTCTGCGAACTCCGCTTCGGCCACGCCTCCCCGCAAGATGCTGAGCCGCCCAAACAGCAGGGCTTTGAAGTACTCAAGAACCAACTTGGCTATTCCACCCCGGCATCATGTCGCACTGCTCTGGGTGGCGGCACCGACAGCCCTGTGTCCCTCGCGAGGGTTGACGAGCGGCACCTGCTGCACGGGGTCCGCTTCGGGCTGCCCCAAGTACTCGCGGACCGCACCATGGGCGCCGGCGGGGTCGGCGAGGCGGCTACTGCGTCTGCTGCTCCGGGACGCTGGCCTCAGCCTGAGCCGCCTTTCGGCGCTGACGCGGCTTGGGAGCACTGGCCTGCTGCGAGTTGGCGGAGCTCGCGATGCGGTGCATCTCCTTGCCGCTCTCCAGGACGTCGCTCAGGACCCGCACCAGGTTCTCGTTTTGGAGATCGCTGTCTTTTGGCAGCTTGTCCGCGATGCGCTCAGCGGTGAGGAAGTAGCTGTTGAGGACGGGCTGGTTGAAGTACTGGTTGAGCTGCTGCAGGGCCCGCTCGTAGGTCTGCATGAAAGTGCGGCTGAGGTAGGCAGTAAAAGCGGTGCCGACCGCCGCAACCGAGCCGACGAAGAGCCGATCGCCCTGGGCGTTGAGATGCCAACCGGCGAGGAACGCGACAACCAGGACAATGATCCCGACCCACATGGCAAGGCGGCTACTTCGGTAGGCCTTCGTCGCCTGATCGGTCGCGATCCCGTGGTACTTGTCCAGCAGAACTCGGTTGAAGTTGACGAGACTGGGCAGCTCCATCTTCTCTGCAAGCCGGTCAGCCGCCGATTCAAGGGCATCGCGCTTCCGCTCGATCTCCTTGGCCTTGGCCTTCCTGAATCCCCAGAGCACCCACACCACACTCATAAGCAGTAGGGCTAGTGCGATCAAGACGCCAGGCCACATCCAGGCTGGAACAGGGGCAGAGGCTGAGGCAGCCTTCGTGCTGTGGCCCGGCGAGAAGATGGCCCCCACACCGGCGACCACACCAGCAATCGCAGCGCCGGAGGCCATCAGCTCAGAAGCGGCCAGGTCTCCGCGTAGCCTCGCCAGGCCCGCACGCACGCCTCTGACCGGCTTCTCCGAGGTTCCGGACTGACCATCCCCACTCATTCGTCCCCCAACTCACGTACCGGAACGTCAGATGATAGAGGTAAAGCTGACACGCCCCGCCACCACTGGAGCCTCGGGTGCAGGCCACCTACGTGCACGACGCAACATCCGTACAGATGTGGTGCTGGACCGACGGCACGGCTCCGGACGGTTACCCGGCCGACAACAGACACTGGTTCCAGCGACTCAGACGGGACCATCCCCGCCGGTGCGGGAGCAGTGTGCCGAGGTGGTGGAGCGGATAGAAGGTCCGGCCAATGGTGCGCTCGACGACCCATCGGTGTACTCCGAGGCCGGAGCCGTGCGGGATACCGCGGCGGGCGATCACCGGTTTGATGCCCTGGGTCCAGACGAGCCGGCGGTACTTGTCGTGGTCGTAGCCGCGGTCGCCGAGCAGAACGTCGGGCCGTCTGCGCGGTCGGCCGACCAGGCCCGGGACCGAGGGGACCTTGGCGAGGAGCGGTAGCAGTTGCGTGACGTCGTTGCGGTTCCCGCCGGTCAGTGACACCGCGAGCGGGATGCCCTGGCCGTCGGTGAGGACGTGGTGCTTGCTGCCCGGCCGTGCGCGGTCGACCGGACTGGGTCCGCTTTTGGGCCCCGTCGAGCCGCCCGCACGCGGCTGGAGTCGATCACCGCCCGCGACCAGTCGAGCTGCTTCGCCGCCCGCAGCTTCGACAGCAGGACGACATGGAGCCTGTCCCACACACCGGCCTCGTTCCACGCAGCCAGCCGGCGCCAGCACGTCATGCCGGACCCGTAGCCGAGCTCCTGAGGCAGGTACTCCCACTGGATCCCTGTGTGCAGGACGAACAGGATCCCGCACATAGCCTGCCGGTCGGGAACTCGCGGCCATCCCGCTACCAGCTTCGGACCCGGATCCGGTAACAACGGCTCGATCAACGACCACAGTTCGTCCGACACGACCCACGGTCGCGAGTTCCTCTTCCCCACGAACGACCCAACGAGCATCCAGGCCGACAGCCACATCATCAGCGACTTCTGTTAGGACCTCTTAGCTGAGGGCCTTTGGTCGGCCGGTGCCCTTGCCACCGGCTCAGCGGATTGGGCACCGGCCGCTCTCGTCTACCAATACGCAGCACTCGCCGATAGCCTTCGGCCAGCCCCACATCCCGGGCGAATAGCCGGTGCCGCGTTCACGGCAAGTTCCTCCCCGATCGGCACCGAGGCCGGCGCTGTGCTGCCGCTGGATCAGGTGCTCACGTCGGCGATGGTGTCCGCAATCAGGACGGGCAGGTGGTTGATAGCCCGCTCCAAGAGCCGCTCGATGGGGACCGCGTGCGGACTGTTGTCGACGTTGATGTGCTTGCCCCAGACTGCGGGGTCGTAGCGGGCGAGCATGGACAGCGTGTACAGCACAGCCCACCAGGCCATCAACGGGTGCAGATCTCGCTTCATCGAGCCCAGGACCGGCAGAAAGTACCGGCCTCCGGCGTAGCCGCGGGTCATGGTCCGCAGGTGGGCCTGCCGTTCGGCCATGGTCGCCATCCCATCGAAGCCCGTGCCCACGCCCTCGGGCATCAGCCAGTTCATCGACAACTGGCCCCCGCCGTGGTCGTAACGGACGTAGTTCGGAAGCGCCGCCGCTCCCACATTTGAGTAGCTCTCGTGCTGGGCGACAGCCGGGTACCCGGTCAGGAAGTCGTCCAGTGCCTCACGAGTGCCGGCCTTGACGACCCGGTCGGGAATGTTGCTCACCCAGACGCTGAGCAGGGAGTGGTCGCCTTCGTCGATGCTGCCCTCGCTTGTGTAGAGCGGGGTGAGCCGGTCTCTGGCGGTGAGCGGGTAGTGGAGGTTCGTCGGCAGCAGGTCCCAGATGTCTTCCAGGCGCAGCGAGTCCTTTTCCCACACAGGTGAGTCGAGGACCTCGCTAACCTTCACGAAGCTGCCCTGGGTGCCGGGCGGGTCGGTGCGGATCTCGATATCGGGGAAGGGCACATGGAACCCCTTGCTGCTGATCCCGTGGGCGGCGAGGCGCCAGTCCTCGCCCTCAAGGGACCGGGCTGCGGCCGTAATGGCGCGGCCAGCCTGGCTGAGGCCGTAGAAGGCCAGGATCGGGCTCGTGGCCGGGCCCACGACAGCGGCGGCACGGAACAGCTGCTGAGCCTGTTCCAGGGCTGCCGTATACGTCTTGCGCCGGGAGGCACTGCTAGCTCTGGCCGGTGGATTGGAACGGCTGGCCCGCAGCCGCTCCCACGCCTCATCCGCGTCGAGATCGCTCATGGCCGGACGCTACCCGCTGTCGAGTTGGGCCCGCTGGGTGAATTTCCACCTCGCGTACGCGGCGGGGCCGACCGTGCGCACGGGGTCTGCACTGCTGGCCGGACGGGCAAGGCAGCACAGGCGACCGACCAGGCAGTGCGGGCTGGGACGGGTCAGTACCTCATGCAGGTAGAGGCGCGCAGGTAGGCGGCTTTGGTGTAGTGGGCGCCTGGTCCTGAGCGCAGATGCGCGGTGGTGGTGGCTTCGTACCCGCAGCCGGACGTGGAAGCCGGCGCCGGGCTGAGGAGCGCTACGCCGAGGGCTGCAGCTACCGTTGCGGGCGAGGGGGATCTTTGGCGTGGTCGGCCCAACGGGCCGGCGGGCGGTCACGACACGCGCAGCTGTGACCTGTGACAGCGAAGCTGGACCGGCAGGGGCCTGAGCTGCGCGACCTCGATGTCCGGCTCGCCGGAGGACGAGCAAACGAGTTCGTCCGGGAGCCGCGTATCCGCCCGAACCGGTGAGTAGCCGGGGCGGCGGCGGGGACAAACATCGCGACCGGGATCGGGGCGGTGAGGTCGATAGAGGTGACGACGGTGGTGGTCCGGCAGCGCGCGGGACCGTGTCGGGCGTGGTCAGTCGAACAGCACGTCCAGGTTCCTCGTCAAAGCCTGGAGCTCGCCCCGCCGGTCGTCCTGGGGCGCGGAACCGACCGGAGCGTGGAACACGTACCGCGACGGCGTCAGGTCGTGCCCGTGGTGCCGTACGGCCTCCAGGCCGATGGAGGCACAGAAGCCGGGCTCGTCGCGGTACGCGGCCCGCTTTCCCCCTGCCGACAGTGTGCCCCGCCAGGCGTGGTAGGTTCCGGCGATAATCGCGAGATCGGCCTCGGTGAGGACGCGTTCCGTCCGGCCGACGAGCGTGCCCGCCTCGCGAGCATCGACGAACAGGATCTGGCCTCGCCGGTCCACCGACTCCCGCGTGCCCTGCGGGCCCTTGTCCTTGGTCAGGATCCAGAGGCAGACCGGGATCTGGGTCGTATGGAAGAGGCGACGTGGAAGCGCGACCACACAGGCCACGACGTCGTCCTCCAGCATCGCCCGGCGGATCCCGCCCCCGCTCTTCGCGTACAGGGAGCCGTTGGCCAGGACGACGGCCGCAGTCCCATAGGGTCCCAGCTTGGCTAGGGCGTGTTGCAGCCAGGCGTAGTTGGCGCCGTCACGCGGCGGGACGCCGTATCGCCATCTCGGGTCGGTTTCGTTGAGTGCCCGGTGCGACATGTTGAAGGGCGGGACGCTCAGCACGAAGTCGGCTTCCAGGCCGGGGTGCCGGTCGTCGGCGAGGGTGTCGCCCCAGCGGGCGCCCAAGTCTCCCTCGACTCCGTGTACGGCCAGGTTCATCCTGGCGAGTCGCCAAGCCTGCTCGTTGATCTCCTGGCCGTAGACCACGAGGAGGTGGGCACGTGTCAAGCAGGCGGTGGTGGCGGGCCGTGCGGTTGTCGGTCTCCAGGTCGAGTCCCGCGGCTGGGCCGTGGACCGGCGGCACATGCCATCACGGTGGCCTCCGGGATCCGCGGCGCACACGTCTCGCGCACCTTCCCCGGCACTCGAAGCCCGTCCGACCGTGGAGTGAGGCCTGCCGTTTCGAGCTTCGCCCTTGCCCGAGCCGGGCTCTTCAATCCTTGAAGAGCGTAGTGCGCATAGCTTCACGCACCTGCACAGTGTCTGTGTGCACCTTCCGCCACGCACCTTCGTATGCCGGCGCTCCGGGAAGGCGTCCGCCGATGACTTCGTCGCGAAGGGAGAGCAGGGCGCGGACAAGCTCGTTCATCAAGGGGATGATTGTTTTCGGCGCGCATAGTTCGGCTTGGGCTTGCTTCTCGTACAAGCCATGCTGACCCATGGCTTGGCGCGCTTGTCTCGCCCGATCTTCTAGAGGCAGCGTCTCTTCATGTGCTGCCTGACTGATGGCGATGCCAGTCCGTTTCACGGCATCCAAAAAGTTCGCATAGGCGGCTTGTAACTCTTGGCGCTTCCGCTCTGAGACGTCGCGGCGCCATCGGAAGCGATCGGCTATGCCGGTGCCGAGCGAGCCGGCGATGGCTCCGATCGCCGCGGCTAAGAAAGTGGTCCACTGCATCGTCCAACGATGAGCGAGTGGCGCCCTGGATGGCTATGGGTAACTTGAACTGATGTGCCTGACTCGTTCGGGGGGGACCAGCTGCAGCGTCCACGACCGCTGCACGCGCTTGAGTTAGCTGACGTCTGAGGCGAACTTGCTGGTCCCCGATCAAGCACTCCGGGCACCTATCCCTTGCTCCCGACTGTCGGTACTGCCCGGCCGCCGTTCACAAGAACGACGACGGTGGCCAGTCCTCCAGAATCGGGGTCGCCGGCCAGACACCGACGGCCCCGTCGGCCAGCAGCAAGTACGGCGCGTGTTCCTGAAGGGCCTTCAGCCAGGCCGTGGCCCGGCGGGAGCCGGAGAAGAACGTCATGGCGCGCGGATCCGCCCAGCCGGCCAGCTCCCGCGCCTCCGCTGAGCTGGCGACGTCGTGCGCCAAGGCGAGCACCTCGGGCTGTGGGTGCAGTCGGTCCGGCTCGGCTGGGACAGCCTGACGACCGTGCAGCAGTGGATGTGCAAACACATCCTCGGGATCGAACCTGAGGCTGCGGAAGCGTTGGTGGGGCTGTTGCTGGACGTCGAGGACACGGTGGTGACCCGGCAGACGGCAGAGGCGCTGGCCCGGGTGGGAACGGTGGCCGCCGTAAGGATCATCGCTCTCGCGGTTGCCAAGGCTGACGACCACCAGGCTGACTGGCTGAGGACCTGGGTGCATGACGCGCTCGTGGGGCCGGACGGTGTGCTGGGCGTTGCAGCGGTCTGCGGGCAGCTCGCCCGGGACCCGGAAGAAGCTGTCCGTCGGGGTGCCGCGGAGGTCTCGGCGTGGGCGGACGGCACAAGGTGCTGATGTGAGTCGAGCTGCCTGTGGGCTGGTTCATGCAGCTATCGCGTGGGGGACGCGGGGTTCGTAGAAGGTGCCGTCGCGGAGCATCGCGAACAGCACGCTGATGCGGTGCCGAGCCAGGCGGAGAAGGGCTTGGGTGTGGGTCTTTCCGCGGGCTCGGCAGTTGTTGTAGTGGGTCCGGGAAGCGGGATCGTGTCGGGCTGCGAAAGCGGAGAGGAACATCGCCCGTTTGAGCTGCCGGTTGCCGCCTCGGGGCGCGTGTTCGCCGCGGATCGAGGTCCAACGACTTCGTGGTGGGCGCGAGTCCGGCGTAGGAGGCCAGGTGGGCAGCGGTGGGGAAGCTGGGGCCGTCGCCGACGGTGACCAGCAGTACGGCGGCGGTCCTGACCGCGACCCCGGGCATCGAGGTCAGGGCCGTCGAAAGAGGGTGTGCCTCCAGTAGGGCCTCGATCTGGGCCTCCAGCGCGCGTCGCTGCTGGTGGACGGCTCCGAGCGACCGGGCCAGGGACGAGATGACGACGTCGAGGGTGCCGGTCCCGGGAACGACGACGGTCTGTTCGTCGAGCGCGTCGAAGACCTCGTCGATCAGCCGTGCGGCCATGCGCGGGGCCTTGGGTCTGATGGCCTTGACGAGTCTGCGGCGGCTGGCTTTCCGCAGCGCGGCTGGGGATCCGTAGCGTTCCAGCAGCCAGGTGACGGCCTGGTGGTCGAGGCGAGGGCCGAGGACGCGCTCCAGCGACGGGTGGAACTGGGTGAGCAGGCCCCGTATCCGGTTACTGGTGCGGGTGGCCTCTGCGGCGAGGTCCTGGTCGAAGCCGACGAGGACCGTCAGTTCGGCGGTGATCTCATCTCCAGGGAGCGCAGGGTGTGCGGCATGGTGCGGGCGGCGTCCGCGATCACCGCGGCGTCCTTCGCGTCGGTCTTGGCCTCGCCCGGGTAGAGGCCGGCGATCCGCCGCATCGCTAGTCCGGGCAGGTAGGCACCTTGCAGCCCGCGTCCCGGGCCACGGTCAGAGGCAGGGCACCGATGGAGGCGGGCTGGTCCACGACCACCAAGACGGTGCCGAACTTCGCGGTCAGCTTGTCGAACACGGCCCGCAGCTTCGGCTTGCTGTTGGGCAGCTGCTTGTCCAAGACCTTTTAGGTTGTGGAGACGGGCGATGCCGAGCATGGCGGTATGGACACCGTCGCCCTTGAGGCGCCAGTCGTGAAGGATCTTGCAGGTCTGCGTCCGCGCGAAGACGTGCTCGACGCGGGCGCGGACCTGCCTGTGCGAGTGGTTGTGTCCTTCTTCCGGCCGCACAGCTCGCCGCCGGCCGGGCGCCGGTGCGGGATGACAAGTCCGGTGCCCTGATAGCCGCCGTCGGCGATGGTCGTCGTTTTGCCCACCGCGGCAGCGGCACCCGACTCGGTCCAGGCCTTGCAGTCATTGCGGTTGCCCGGCAGCGGGCGGCCCACGGCGACGACCAGGCGGGTGCCAGCGTCGACGACGACCTGGTGGTTGGTCGAGTAGCGATAGATCTTCGACTGTGCGGCGATGGAGCGGTCCCGGGTGGGCACCAGCGTGCCGTCCACTATCAGCACGGTACCCCGGCGGAACCGGCTATGGGACTTGAACGCGAGCAGCGGGCCAATGTGCTGCAGCATGCGGTCAGCTACCGACTTGGACACACCGAAGAGCGGCGCAAGCTGTCGCAACGTCAGGTTCGTCCGCCAGTAGGCAGCCACCAGTAGAACCCGGTCCTCAAGCGACAGTCCCCAGGGGCGTCCCGGACGTACTCCATCGGCGCCCTCGCGTCGCAGCGTCGATCAACGTACTGAAAACCCGCGGAGTGAGCCCGTGAACGGGAGTATCCACGAGGCTTCCAATGCGGTGATCACACGAGGCATCCCGTGATCTTCGCATGGGCCAGCAGAGTCCGGAGGCAGGCAGCGGAGCGGACTTCGAGCTCGCCGGCGCCCCGCTTGGCGAGTGCCAGGGCGGCGAAGGGGCTGCGGCAGTAGTTGCCGAGGCAGACGGTCAGGACCTGGTGCACGATGCGGCTCCCGTGGTCTTGAGGGCCTGGCCGAGGACGGTGACGACTTGGTCGATGTCGTTCTCGGTGAGGTGCTGGTGGAACGGCAGGCTCAGCAGCTCGCTGCCGATCTTCTCGGTGGTGGGCAAGTCGCGCCGCCATTGGGCGAAGGCGGGCTGCAGGTGGTTGGGCGGGTAGTGGACGCCGACGCCGACACCACGGGCCTTCATCTGTGCGTGCACCTGGTCCCGGTTCGCGATGAGGACCTGGCACAGGTGCGGCACGGAGTAGTCCACGTCGACGTCGACCAGGCGTACGCCATCCAGGCCGGCAAGGGCCCGCTGGTAGGCGCGCCACAGGAGGCGGCTGGTCGTCTCCGCCTTCTCGAAGTGAACGAGCTGGGCGAGGCCGATGGCGGCGTTGATGCCGGACATCTGGTAGCGCAGGCCGAAGCCCTCCACGCCGTAGCTGGTGGTCCGGCCGCGTTCGGCCTGGGACTGGACGACACCAAGCATCCGCAGGCGGCGGACCGTGTCGGCCTCGTCGAAGCCGCGCGGGATGACGATGCCGCCCTGCCCGCAGGTCAGGTTCTTGATCGGACCGAAGCTGAAGCAGGTCAGGTGCCGTGCTCGGTATGGCCGAAGGGCCGCTCAGCGATCGATCGGGTCACGTGCGCTGCCAGCAGCTGCGAATCCGGTCGAGCTCGGCGAGCAGGCGCTCGCTGTTAATGGTGGAGCGGAGCCAGCTTACGTCTGTCGGCCGGAGTCTGAGGAGCCCGTCAGGGGTAAGCGCGCTCAGCAGCGGCTCTGCGTGGTCGGCCAGCCAGTCTGCCGCGTTGAGGTCGCGTGCGAGGCGAAGGAGTTCGATGACCGTCTGTGCAGGCCTGTCTGCCAACGGGACTTGCTGAAGCAGTTCCAGGGCGGTGGTGAGCACGGTGGCGGTGGCTGGGCGTTCGACAGCATTCCAGGTGGCTGTTGTGCCGGCCTCAATGAGAAGGCATTGAAGCCGCTGCAGGGGGCTGGCGCCGTCCAGGGCCGGAGCGTGGGGGCCAAAACGGGCGCTGATGGATTCAAGCAGGGCGTGAGGGGCGTCTGGGAAGCCGATGAGGGCTTGGATGCACTGGGCGAGGATCAGCCAGGTAGTTGCTCCGAGGCCGCGGGAGCCAGTCACGCGCAGGGACGTGAACTGGTCCAGGACATCAGCGACGACGCGGACGGGCTGGTGCGGGAGGGCATGGGAGAGGAGCCGGGCGAGAATATCCGCTGCGGCCGTGCGCTCTCGTATGGGGAGGGCGTTCAGGAGGTCGACAAGCGCTTGCGGGGCAGCGAACGGGGTGGGGGTGAAGGGAGCGAGCAGAGCGAGGAGAGTGTTCGCTGCCGAGCGGGGGTGTTGGCCGTCAGTGATGTGGTAGGTCTCCAGTGCGGTGGGCAGATGCTGCGCCAGGGGAGTCACGGCGTGCAGAACGTGCAGTGAGCTGATGTCGTGGGTGAAGACCGCGGCCCTGTAGAGATCGTGGAGGCTGGTCGGCTGGTGGTGCCGGTAGGGGCCGGCGTGCGGGGCTTGCGGGTCTAGATGCGCGGGCCAGACCAGGTCTTCTGCGCGGTCGGCGGGGATCAGCCGTACGCGCACGTCGACGTCGCCGGTGTTTGGGTTGGTGCACCTTTGCGTGGTGAGGGTGCTGGTCAGAGTGGTCCAAGAGTCCTCGCGCAGCTGGGATCGCCACAGCATGGTCTGGCGGCGCCAGGAGTCGAGCGGGTCACGTGTATCGAAGAGGCGTGAGACGTAGAGGGGGCTCTCTGCCAGCACGGCCAACAGGAGCAGGTTGACGCTGTAGACGGCCTCTCGTTCGCCGCGGCGCCCTGGGAGAGGCTCGTAAGGCGGCCGGCCGGGTCGGGGTACGTCGTCGATGGCTGTTTTGAGTAGGCGGATCAGCAGAGCGGTGAACTGATGGCGCTGTTGCTCGCTGAGACTGCTGATCAGGTCGGTCAGGTTACGTACGACTTCGGCCCGGTCGACGAGCGGCACATGGGACAGCAGAGCATGCAACCGGGCATCGGCGATGGCGTATTGAGGGGTGTCAGCGTGCAGGAGGCGCTTTGATTCGTCGGTGATGAGGCGGGCGGTGAGGTACTCGCCGAAGGTGGCATGGAGGAATTCATAGGAGTGTCTGTGCTGCCCGCTGACGACGGCTTGGGCTTCGTGGATGAAGAAGAAGCGGCCGAAGAGCATCGGTGAGGGGGTGTTGTCGGCGTCGAGGAGGGCGGACTGGTCTGCGTGGGCTTCGGACGCTGTGATGCCCTGGCGCCGTCGGTTGAACATGCCGAGGGCGATCACGCCGAGGCGTTGCAGTTCGTGCTCCACGGCAGCGGCTTCTGCGGCGGGGGGTAAGGCGCCTTGGCGCTTGGCGACCTGACGGCCAGTGAATTCGGTCAAGAGCCTCTCGTACAGGCCGAGTCGTCCGATGTCCTCGCCTTTCAGCTGGTCTAGTGCGTTTGACGAGGCGTCGTAAAGGGCGAGCATCAGCAGGAGGAGGGGCTGACTGATGAGGTTGCCGTGCGGCTGCAGCACGTTGGGGTCCAAGGGGTGCAGGCTGCGTGCGGTGAAGTAGCGGCGGTTGGCGGTGTTCCAGACCTGTACCCAGTGTCCGATGCGATTGTCGTCGAAGGGCTCCAGGCGGATGACAGTACTCAGACGGGGGGTGGGGGCCTGGTCGGCGACGATGGTGCGGCTCGTGACGACCGTGATCGTAGGACGGCCGAGTTCGTATTCGCGTGCTTGGAAGTCGGCTAGGTCGTGAAGGTAATTGGAGTAGTGGGCATGGTCGGTAGAGGCTGCTTGGAGGAGTTCGTCGAAGCCATCCAGGACTATAACCCGGACCGTGCTGGGGTCGGCGACCTCGGGCCAGGGGGTGGACTGGCCGGTAGAGCGCCTGAGCGATTCTTCGAGCTGTTGCTGGATATCCAGGTCCGCGGGAATGTGACGCAGCTCGACGCGCTGGCAGAAGAACTCTGCCTCAGGCAGTCGTGCGGCGAGGAGCTTGGTCAGCAGTGACTTTCCCGAGCCCGGGTGGCCGAGGATGACCAGGGGGGCACTGGTGGCGTGGGTGGTGAGGAGGTGGGCTGCGAGGAATGCGCCGAGGTCCTCGCGGACGGGCTGCGTGAGCCACCAGTCGTCGCTGGACAAATGCCGGCCGCTGTAATGCTCGCTTGCCAGGCGGAAGGCCGGGTCGACGTAACCGTTTTCCAGGGTGGGCATCACCGGGCCGGCTTCCTCGGCGTCAGCGACGGGTGCGCGCAGCAGTCGCCTGTAACGGTGTGCGGGGGCGGGATCGACGGCGAACTGATCAAGCCAGTGCGATAACGGCCGCAGCCCGTAGCTCGGCCCTGACGGCTGGGACTCTTGCTCGATGACCTCGGGCGGGTCTTCGGTGTTGGAGGTCAGGCGTAGCTCGGGGCAGTCCCATGTGGCCGAGGCCATAAGTGCTTCATAGCGCTGCCAAGCCTGATGGGCCAGGTCTTCGGGGTACTGGCCCTGAGGGCTGCCTTCACCGTGCACGATGCCGGCAGCGTAGGTATAGGCGGCGGTTATCTCATGGCGCAGTTCACTGGCGTCTCTGACCCGCTCTGTGCTGAGGACTACCTGTTCGAGTTCGGCCACGATCTGGGTGGTGATATCTCCCTGTTGGTAGCCGAGTTCGGGCCCGTAACGGATGCCAGAACTGGCCACGGCGTCGCAGAACGCGGTGACCAAAATGGCCCGGTCGGCTGCGGCCAACAGTGCTGTACGCGCATTCCCGTGGCGGGAGCGAACCCGGTCACCGAATCCCTCCAGTACTGCAGGCAGGCCATTAGTGGCAGCACCGCTTAGAGTGAGAGGTTCCAGCAGCTCCGCCGCGAGTCCCTCGAACTCTTCCCGGCTGGCAACCAGGACGTCGATTGCGCTGGCGAAGTCGTCCGGAACCTCGTCCGGCTCCGGTGGCGGAGGAGGTAACGGGTCGGGGCGTCGACACTGCTCCCCCCGTAGCTCCTCGGCGCTGATCTCCATCTCGTGATGACGAAGCCGCCACCACGACAGGTCGAGACTGACTCCTGGAGGAACACTCGCACGGCGGCTTCCGCAGTACTCCACGATGCGCGCCACATCGTCCCAGGCCGGCGGGGTGGCACGCTGTCCATTGAGGAGAGCTGAAACGGCGCCGTTGCTGCGGTGCAGCGCTCTGGCCACGTCGCTCTGGGCGATACCGCACTCGCGCACCAGACGCCGCAGCAGTCTGCAGAAGCTCACCACCGCCTGGGGCGGCTCCCCCGCTGCTGCCATGCCTCACTCCGTTCTTCACCCCATTTCACTGCAACGCCTCCAAGCGTAGGGTCTGACCTGCATCAACAACTCCGGGATTCAGGACTATTCAGCATCTGACCAACCGGGCTACGGCGAGCGCCAGTGTCGGGGTGTCAAAGCCGCCGTCCTTACGCGAGGAGTTTCGATGCTCACAAGCCCCGGCAGCCTTCCTGCCCTACTACTCGCCATCTTTGCCTGCCTGTTCGTGGGCGTGGTACTACCGGCCATTTGGTCAGGGCAGCCCGCACGTCGTCGCGCGGCCGCAGCCGTGCTTGCACAGATCCTGGCTGTCGTGCAGAGCGCCGGTCGGCCACCTGGCGCTGACGGGGCAAGCGCGAACGAGGATCCAAATGCCGAACCGTGATCACCACACGTCGGCGCGCCCGCACCCGTCAGCGCAAGCAGCGGGGTGCCGCGTGACCGTACAACTGCTCGTCGTCCTGATGCTCGTGCTGGGCATGCGCATCCTCTTCGCCGCACTCGCCGGCCTCATCGGATTCGGAATCGCCCGCCTGGTCAAGGCACTGGTGGACAAGGCGTTCGGCTGGGGAGCATCGTCGCCCTCGGCATCATGACGCTTTGCATCGCCATGCTGGCGATCTTCGTACCGCTGGTGAGGTGACTGGCCGTCGCGCGCGGGGACGCGGACGGGCTGCACAGCCGTACTGTGCAGCCCGTCGCCGCCGGACACCGGGACAAAGGCGCAGCCCGCTGGTCAATGACAGGCTGGTACCTGGCGCAGGAGGTCTGGGCGGGCGTCGGCAAGCGCGAAGGCCCGCCTCAGCCCCTCCGCAAAAACAGGCGCGATCCGGTAGACCCGAGCGCGGTTGTCGAGTTCAAGCAGCCGGGTGTTGTTGTCCGGGCCGGTCCGTCGGCATACCGCGCGGACGCTGGTGAGCGTCCCGCCGATCCTCGCCCGCGGGATCGGTGTCTCGGGATGGTCGGCGAAGTAGTCCTGTATGTCGTCGTAGGAGGCCGTGCCGCCCAGGTCGACCAGGCGGCGCAGGACAGCGCGGGCGCCGGGCATCACGGCGGCGATCGTGTCGAACAGCAGTCGTTCCGTCCAGCCCTCCCCGAGATCTTCGCCGTTGAGGCGCTCCGGGCCAGGTCGGGGGTCCGGGGTGGGTACCTCCGGCCAGTCGCTCGCCAGGGCGACAGGGTTGAACCCATATGCGGCCTGCACCGCGGCGATCGCCTGCTCGTAGGTGTCGCTCTGCGTATCGATGACCAGCCGCACGCTCTCCCCCTCCACGTTCTTCCCTCCCATCCTGGCCCGAGTTTCACGGCCCTGTCGCCTGGCCAGTGGAGTCAGCTGCCCGACGGCGAGGTGTACACCGTGGAGTTCAGCGAGCGAGACGGGTACTGGACGGCGAGGCCCCGCGCCGCCAGTCCGAGGGCTTCCGGCCGCCGAACGTCTCGCCGCTCTCGATTCCGGCATTTGTCTGCCCGGCCAGGATCGAGCTGCGCGTGTTTGCAGGCGGCCACTTCCTCCTTGAGCCGACACTCGTCCAGGCGCGCCTGGTCGCCGTCACGGGTGGGCGCGGCCGGCGCCGCTCACGCGAGCCTGATTCCTCTGGACCGGCCGACCGGGCTCGCGGGCACGGCCTCTAGCCTTCACCATCACCGCAGGTCAGGCTGGTGACGCGCCTGCCTTTGAGACCGTGATGTCCCGCATCCGCGTTCCGCGCAGCGGCCCCGGAAGACCACGAATCCGGCCCCTTGCCCTGTTGGCCGACCGGGCCTTCTCGTCCCGCGCCATCCGCAGCCACCTCCGGCGCCGGGGAATCCGGGCGGTAATCCCGCAGCCTTCCGACCAGATCAGCCACCGCCTGCGGCGGGGCCGCCCACCCGGCTTCGACGGCGAGACATACAAGCAGCGCAACACCGTCGAGCGGTGCATCAACCGACTCAAGCAGTGGCGCGGCCTGGCCACACCCGACAAACTCGCCATCGCCTACCAGGCCGCACTCCACCTCGCCGGCATCCTCATCTGGATCCGACGCTGACCAAAGAGACAGAACCTAATCAACGGGCTTGTTCTCCGGCCGCGTTGGGGACGTTTAGCCGCATGCGAGTGATGAGTGACGACGAACTGCGCCACCGCGAGGCGATGTGGGTGCGGCACGGCGCGCTCCGGATCCGACGGTACGCCGAGGCGTTCCCCGATGCCGACGACGCGGAGCGGCAACACGTACGGATGGCCGTGCTCTACGCCTGGATGCGCAACCGCTGCCCGGTCGCCGTGCAGTTCGTGGCCAACTACGTCGCCACCGTCGCCACCGCGCTGGGGATGGCCGGGGTCGCCGCGACCGGCGGTGCGGTGGCCGCACTGTTCGCAGCGCACACCGGGACGCCCGGTGGCGCGCCCTGGTGGCTATTCCCCGCGGCGACGTGGGCGGCAGTCTGCCTCGGCAGCCTCTTCGTCGTTCGCGACGACGTGCACCAGATCGTCGCCGTCTTCCGCCGGCTGGGAACGCGGGGTGCGCTGCGGCGCCTGACCCAGCCGCAGATCGCGTACTGGTTCGTGCCGGCGACGCTGTGCGTCACGGCCGTTGTCGCGGCCGCGACGTCCTGGCTGACCCTCGTCACCGCGCTGGCGGCGCCGACGGGCCAGCAGATGATCACTGCGGCGGCGGGACTGTTCGGAGCGACCCTGGGGCTGCAGGTGGCGCGGTGGATCGGCGGGGTGGAGCGGCTGCTGCAGCGCAGGCTGCGGCGGGCGGGCCGGCCGCACCCGCTCGATGCCGTGCTGGTCGAGCTCATGGCGGCCACCTCGGTGTGCTCCTGGGGACGGGCCCGGTGGTGGGACCCGCGGACCGTCAGGGCGGTCAGGACACGGCTGGCCGTCGCCACCGCGGCTGCCGGCGACATCTCGGCAGTGCGCCGCAGGACCTCCGTCACCGAGCTGGCGGCACGACGCCGGGCGCGGCGCTTCCACACGGCACTGGCCGAACTCGTCCGCCGCCACGACCGTGCCCTCACCCAGGTGCGCACCGCCGGGAGTACGACGCCGTCACCGCCTCGCTGCGCGCGGGCGTCCTCGCCCTCGTGACCGGCGACACCGAGGCACTGATGCGGCACAGCGCCGCCGAACCGCCGACGTCCCGGACCGCCCGGCTGCTGCGCCGCACCACCTCCAGCCTCGTCCTGACGGCATTCGCCCTGGCCATCCCGCTGCTGCCCGGGGTGGACCGGGCCACCGGAGCGGGCGTGCGCGTCCTACTGCTAATGACGGCCGCACTGGCCCTCACCCCGGCCGACGGCAGCTCTTCCGGTTCCGTCCGCTCCGCTCTCGAACGGTCCCTGTTCACGAAGAACACCCCGTGAACCGCCGCCCTGGGCAGGCCCCGTCCGCACGAAAGCGGTGACGGGCCCCGCCCACGGCGTCCAGCGGGAGCACCCGGACCGGGCCACCGGGGCCAGCCCGCATCCCTGCCGGGCCGGTCCCGGCCCGCACCGCGATGTCGGTCAAGGGTCCCGCTGAGAGGGCAAGGGCGACGACCGTGCCCGCCACGCCATGCCTCGTCCCCGCGGCGACGAGGACACCGCACAGCCGACGAAGAACCGCGACAGCCCTCTGACCCGGTGGGTAGTTGCCCGGCACGGTGAGCAGCCAGCGCCGAGATGGCTCGCTCCTGTCTGCGCGATACCGGCTAGAGCAGCACCGGCGCCCGGTCTGCGTGCCCGTCGGCGGCCCGCCGCGCCGTCTGCGCTCCCTGGCGCCATGCTCGCGGGCCTGTGCGCGCAGCGCTCTCGCATGTGCTGTCAGCTCTTCGGGGTGTACCAGGGCACCAGGCGCAGCAGGAGGTCGAGGGTGGTGCGGGCGGCCGTGCGGGTGGTGGCGGTGGGGGCGAAGGCCGCGGCGAGGGCGAGCGTGACGGTCAGAGCGCCCAGCACGGGCCAGGAGGGCCAGGAGGCGCACCAGGTGGCCGGAGTGGTGCAGGCCGGCCGTGATGGCGCCGGTCAGGAGCACGGTGATGAGGGCGGTGGCCGCCTGGGGGCGGACGCGGGAACGGGGTGTCATGGCCGGGCTTGTTCTTTGAAGTTGATGGACTGCCGGTGCTGTTGGAGACCAGTGAGCCAGAGCCGGAACCCCGCAGAAAAAAGGCACTTCTCGGGGTTCTCTTGGCGGGCATGACACGAGGAGCTGCGAGCCCAGCAGATCAACGGGTGAACCGTGCTCTTGCCGCGTGGGACCTGGCGGTGACGGCGAGCCAGCTGGGGAGCTGGCGGCGGGCGGGGCTGCTGCCCCGGCACCGGCGGCGGGGGCTCGGGCGGGGCCGGGGATCGGTCGTCGACGCGGTCGATCCGCTGGTGGTGGAGAGCGCGGCGTCGCTGGCCCGGCATCTACGGCAGGGACGTGACCGGCGGCAGGCCGCGCTGGCGTGGTTTCGCCTAGGTGTATTGATCACGAGCGTTGTTAACGGTGCCGGGTCTTGATCATGGCGAAGACCTCCGGTGTGGTGGAGGTGTCTAGGCTCCACACCGCACACGGAGGTCTTCGTGTCCCACCGTAATGCCCGGCTGACCGTTCACGGCAGGCGGATCCTGGTCGAACGCGTTCTCACGGGCCGGCCGGTCGCGCATGTCGCGGCCGAGATGGGGATATCCCGTCCCACCGCCCACAAATGGGTCCGCCGCTGGCGGACCGAAGGCGACGCGGGCCTCGCCGACCGTTCCAGTCGGCCCCGAACCACCCCGCACCGCACGTCCTCAGCCACCGAAGCACGTGTCTGCCACCTGCGGACCAGCCGCAAGCTCGGCCCGGCCAGGATCGGCCCGATCCTGGGCCTTCCCGCCTCGACCGTGCACCGGGTCCTGGTCCGCCACGGCCTGAACCGTCTGGCCTGGCTGGACCGGCCCACCGGCGAGCCGATCCGCCGCTATGAGCGGGCCCGGCCAGGCGAGCTGGTCCACGTCGACATCAAGAAGCTGGGCAACATCCCCGACGGCGGCGGCCACAAGGTCATGGACCGCCGCCAGGCGATGGACAACAAACTCGCCACCACCGACCGCCGCCGCAGCTGCAAGCCGGTGATCGGCTACTCGTTCGTCCACTCCGCCGTCGACGACCACTCCCGCCTGGCCTACAGCGAGGTCCTCACCGACGAGCGCAAAGAGACCGCCGCCGGCTTCTGGCAGCGGGCGAACGCCTTCTTCGCCGCCCACGGCATCACCGTCGAACGCGTCCTGACCGACAACGGCTCCTGCTACAAATCAAGACTGTTCACCCAGACGCTGGCCACGGCCGGCATCACCCACAAGAAGATCAGGCCCTACCGGCCGCAGACCAACGGCAAAGTCGAACGCTTCAACCGCATCCTGCTCGACGAATGGGCCTACCAGCGGCCCTACACCTCGAACACCGAGCGGACAGCGGCACTGGCAGACTTCCTCCACACCTACAACCACCACCGCTGCCACACCGCACTGGGCGGACACCCGCCCATCAGCCGCGTCAACAACCCTGCGGGTCAATACACCTAGGCCGCGGCACACCGCAGGCGGCGCCAGGGGCGGTCCCGGTGCCAGAGCCGCCCCTGGCCGCCGTGCGCGAGGCGCTGGGTGGGTGCTCAAATGCTAGGCGTCGCAGCTGCTGGTGGAGTTCGCGCGCAGCGCGGCCGCGGCGGGCGGGGAGGGTTAGGACGCGCTGTACGCGGCCGCCGGCCGGCTCATGAGGCCGTACCGCGGGCGGGCAAACCCCGCCTGGTGCGCGCAGCGCTCGAAGCCGGCGGGGACGTGCCGCCGAGACCAAGGGGCAGGATGGCAGGAGCATGGTGCACCTGGCCGCCGCGATCGCTCTGGGAGCGCAGGAAGTCGGGGCGGACGCGCTGGCCGAAGCGTTCGGTTCAGCCTCCCCGGCAACGACACCGGAGCTGTCGGCTTCGGCGAGACCTGGATGCGGACCGTACGCAAGCTGCCGGGCGCAGGAGGCAGTGAGCGGCGCGCAGGCGTCGGGGGCCAGAGCTTGGCGTGGGGTTGGCGACGGGATCTCGTACGAGGTGCCGCACGACCGTTGTACCGACGGCCGGGGCACGGCCGGTCAACGTGAGCTCGCCCAAGCCGTTGCTGGGGGCGGCAGTCCCGTACGCCACGCACGAGCCGGAGCTGACGGACTGCTACGCGGGGCTCGGCTTCACCCTCTCCCCGACGGCATCGGCATCCCGATCCCGACCGGGTTGATCTGCCACGGACCGATCAAGGGCTTCCGCTTCTTGGTGAAGCCGCTGCGCACCGGAATGCCGATGGAGCCCGTGTCCACCCCGTACGGACGGCAGCTGGTCGTCGGTGGCGTCCTGCCCGTCCCTGCGCTCTGACGTCAGCGGCGGGTAACGGCGTAGCCCGCGTCGTTGACGGCGCGGGTCCACACGTCGCGGTCGAACCACTTGGTGATGTTCGGCTGCATCACGGTGATGGTGCGCATCCTCGCTTCCCAATCGTGTCCCGCCGGGCCGCGGCTGCCGTCGCAGCCGCGGCAGCCGTCCTCGCCGTGAATGTGGCCGGCCATCCAGGCGTTGACGGCGACGTTAATGATGACCGCGTACAGATCCCCGCCGGTCTGGGCCAGAGAGTCCGGCACCCCGGCGAGGACCAGGGCGAGCTCCGGGTTGTCGATCGGCGGCATCGGGGCCTGCCCGACGTCCTTCTCGCTGCTGCTCTCCTCGTACGACGCCACACTCTGCGCGAGCCGGTCGGCCGTGACAGGGGCGTCGAAGTACCGCCAGGCGGAGCGCACCTGGATCCTGAGCCGTTCCGCCACGGTGGTGATCTGCTTCTCGATCGTGTCCTCCACGGTCGCCGGCGCGAGGGTCACCCCCGGCGGGCCAGCTCCGCGAGCGTCTGGGCAACGGCTTCCTTGAACGCCTTGGTGTTCCGCACGAGCGCATCGTAGGTGGGCGGGAGCAGCCGCCGGACGGGTTTCACCTGCATTGGTCTCGTGCGGCGCGGATGTCGATGACGGTGCTAGCCGGGGCGGTGTTGTGCACGCCGTCGATTGCGAAGAGGGCCGGCCGGGGCGCCGATTCTGCCACCGGACCGGAAAGTGGACGTCGCCGATCAGGCGGGGGACGGCTGTGCTCGCGGTGCGGCGCCGCCGCAGGCTTGACCTGGTCCTGAAGGGCTTCGACGGCGGGTTCGGGTACTGGTGCGCGAGGGTCAGCCAGCGGTACGGGACGCAATGAGCCGGTTGGTGAGTTCCACCGTTCCGAGGTACCACCAGAAGATCCAGTCCAGGAACGCTTCGTCGTAGTCGCCGCGCTGGTCTGCCTTGCGGTGGCGCAGGTCGTAGCGATTGGCGATCTCGAACAATGCCCCTTCGTCCTTGCCGAGCTTGTCCTTAAGCAGGGCGCGGCGTTCCTCAAGGATGCCCGCGAGGGTGACGATCGCCGATCGTTTGCTCTCCACTGTCGTGTCCCGGCCGCGGAACAGGGCGATCGCGTGGCGGACCCGAGTCGTGATGTCCGGGGCACTGTCGGTCAACGCCCGGTGCACCAGCGCGTTGCGGGCGTCGTCGGTGACGGAGACCAGGCGCCCGAGGTCCTCGCCTTCGGCAGCCAGCTCGTAGTCGATGCCGGCCTCGCGCAGCAGCTCGTTGACCTTGCTCCGGTACAGGACGCGGGCAGGCCCGTTGTGGAACTCCGAGTGGTGCCACCCGCACATGTTCCAGCTGTGGAAGCGGCGCGTGCGGGGGCGGCTGACCAGGTCGTGGAAGACCTCGATCAGGCCGAAAAAGGTGTCCTCGTCCCAGGTCTCCGGGGCCAGAGGCCACAGGTTGGGGATGCCGAGCCGCCGGTCGATCACCTGTGAGGCGTCTGGCAGATCTCTGGGGTCGTCGACGCATTCCTCGCCGAAGACTTCGGCCAGGTAGCCGTTGTCGGCGAAGTTGCTGATGATCTGTGCGAAGTCACGGCGGGTGTCGCGCGGCGTGCTGCCGTCGCGCGACAGCCCACGGCCGCGGCGCTGCGGCCAGTAGGGCCGGGGGGTTGCCGCCTGCCGGAGCTCGCCCGCCCGGTTGACCAGTTCGGTGAACCACTGCCGTTTGCCCGTCCCGGCCCGGCTGCCCCAGCCCGGAGTAGTGGACGCCCAGGGGTCGTCCGTGGGCGCATCACGGTCTGGCAGCTCCTCGAAGTCCGCGACCGCCGTGGTGCCGGCCAGGGCCTCGGTGATGAGCCAGGTAGCTCGGTCTACCCATGAAGAGTCCGAGGCGCTATCCGAGGCGCGAAGGATGCGCTCGCCTTCGGACGCGAATAGCTCTGCGGGCCAAAGGAGTTCGTAGTTACTCAGGTCCAGACTCACCACAACATCATCACCCATCAGGGATGTGTCCCGGCCCTGAGTGACGGATTCCCCTCTCGGCCTCGGATGAGGTTCTGAAACTGAGGACATCTGACGGCATGCCACTCCCTGACGAGGACTTCCCCGTCCACAACCACGACCTCGGCATGCCATGGCAGACAGTCATGGCACGCATGGATCTCATACGAGTTGCCGTCGTCGTCGAACGCCTTGAGGTCGACGGAGCCGACGGGCGCCCGGTAGGTGACGTCCTGCTGCGAAACGGGGCCTCCTGTCATGTCGGCCAGTATCTACGTGCTCTAGCTGTGGTCTCTCATGGCGTTGGTTACACGAGTTCCTCGAATGTGAGCTGCTGCACGACCATGACGAGCGGCGCTGACGGCCGTCAGTAGCGTGCTGTAGCTTGATCGGTAGGCGCGGGGCCTGGGCGGTCGGGGTGCGGCCGCTGGAGAGTCCAGGAGGACTCATGCCCATAGGACGCGTTAACGCCGCGAAGTTCAACGCTCGTCTTCTGCCAGAACCGCACGAAACCGATCTCGACGGCGAGCCCGCCCACCGCCTACTGGCCACCGTTCACGCCGACCGGGTGTGCCCACCGTCCGGCCGCAGCATCGGCTGGACGGACTGCTACGCCAGCGCGGACGTACTGTCTCTGCCCCACAAAGCGGATCTGCTGCTTAAGCCGAACGGCGAACCTATGAGTTGTCCCGTAACCCCATGAGGCTGAGGTTCATGCTGCGTCAGGGTCGGTGCCGATGGCACCGGCCGAGCGAAGCGAACGCCCAAGGTCTCCGGTGAGGATGCGCGGGTGTCGCCGCCACCACCACAGGTCGGGGCCGGGCAGTCGGTGGAACTGGTCGAGCGCTTGGCCGTCATCGTCGACGGTCGCGGCCCGGTACCGGTCGTCCAGAGTTCTGATCCGCGGGGTCCAGAGCTGGACGATGTGTTCGTCCAGCAGGCGCCATGCCTCGTGCAGCCAGTTTCGGCAGTAGAGGTCGTTGGTGTACTCGTAGATGTCGTCGCCGTAGCCGCGCTCGATGACGCGTACCAGGGCGGCCCACGCGTTCACCCTTTCAGTGACCGTAAATGCCGTCCGCCAGCCACGCTGGTGCAACAGCTCTCCCACCTCGGTCTCCGTAGCCACGGACGGAGGATCTCACGCGGAAGCCATTCCGGGCGATCAAGATATTTCCCGCCCAGATGTTGCGAGCCCTGGAGCATGATCAAGGTGAGACGATCTCGCCGTGGCTGGTGTGATCACTGCGTCGGAACCCTCCTGGATAGCCCCGTTCACCGGGCTGAGCCCACGACAGTTCACGAAGCTCGTGACCGCGTTGCGGCGGGAGGGCGCCGACCCGGTGAGCAGAGGCCGGCCCTGGGGCCTGCCGCTGGAAGACAGATTCCTGCTGGTGGCCGCGTACTGGCGGACGAACCTCACCCTGCGGCAGTTGGCCCCGTTATTCCGGGTCTCCAAGTCCGCCGCGGACCGGATCATCGCCCACCTTGGGCCATTGCTCGCCCTGCGGCCTCGCACGAGGTTCCGAAAGGACTCGGTGCTGATCGTCGACGGCACCCTGGTGGTCCCCACCCGGGACCACACGATCGCCGAGCAGTCGAAGAACTACAGGTACTCCACCAACCACCAAGTCGTCATCGATGCCGACACTCGTCTGGTTGTCGTCGTCGGCCGGCCGGTCCTGGGCAACCGCAACGACTGCAAGGCATGGGAGCTGTCCGGAACGAAGGACGCCCTCGGCCGGACCACCGTGATCGCTGACGGCGGCTACCGGGGCACTGGCCTGATCATCCCTCACCGCCGTGACCCTGGCCGGGCCGAACTGCCGAGTTGGAAAGAGGAACACAACGCCTCGCACCGCAAGTTCAGGGCCCGCGTCGAGCACGCCTTCGCCCGGATGAAGAGCTGGAAGATCCTCCGCGACTGCCGCTTGAAAGGCAACGGCGTTCACCACGCCGTGCTCGGCATCGCCCGCCTCCACAACCTCACCATCACCGGCTGACCCGAGCAGGCGGGTCAGCAAGCACGACCGTGATCAATTACGGGACAACGCTTAGTAGGACTCCGTTAGGTCTTCGGGTTCGGCCTGTTCCTGGGCATGTTGGGTGGATGGACGCACATGAAGTGAACCGTGTCCGGGCGAAGTTGGCGTTGTATGTGGCTGATGTGTTCGCGTCGGTGCCGCGCAGGGACCAGCGAGCCAAGGGCGACTGCTACCTGCGGGGACTGATGCTGGACGGCCGCCGCAAGTCGATCCAGGCCATGGCCTCGAGGCTGCCGGACGGCAACGAACAGAACCTGCAGCAGTTCGTGAACCAGTCCACCTGGGACCCGGTGCCGGTGCAGCGGCGGATCGCAGAGCGGATGCTGCCGCTGATCGCCCCGACGGCCTGGGTGATCGACGACGTGTCGCTGCCCAAGGACGGAAGAATGTCGGTCGCCGTGGCCCCGCAGTACTGCGGGGCCCTGGGCAAACGCGCCAACTGCCAGGTCGCGGTCAGCGTCCACGCCGCCAGCGACACAGCCTCCTGCCCGCTGCAGTGGCGGATGTTCCTGCCCAAGGAGTGGAACGCGGACACCGACCGCCGCACCCTCACTCGTGTTCCGCCCGAGGTCACGCACCGCGAGAAGTGGCGGCTGGCGCTGGACATGCTCGATGAGCTGACCGACTGGGGCATGAACCCGCCGGTCGTGGTGGCCGATGCCGCCTACGGCACCAACGCCCACCTGCGGGCCGCACTGTCCGACCGCGGAATCGACTACGTGCTGGCCGTCCGCGCGGACGTGAGTGCCCACCCGTTCGACGCCCAGCCCGTGGCTCCGGAGCGCAAGGGCTCCGTCGACTGCTGGCCCCAGCCCCGCTACCGCCAGCCCGCACCCTCGGTGGCAGCCCTGGCCGCCGGTCTCGGGCAGGAAGCGTTCACCTCCCTTACCTGGCGGCAGGGCTTACGCGGCCAGTTACGTTCCCGCTTCGCCGCCGTGCGCGTCCGCCCGGCCGGCAAGGCCGTCGAGCGCCCGATCCGGGCCGCCGCTTCGGCCGGACAGGGCTGGTGGGACGGCATCCTGCCGGACTGCTGGCTGCTGATCGAGTGGCCCGAGGACGCCGAGGCGCCCACCGACTACTGGCTGTCCAGCCTGCCCGCCGACACCCCGATCGCCGAACTGGTCCGTCTGGCCAAGGTCCGCTGGCGCATCGAGCACGACTACCGCGAACTCAAGCACGGCCTGGGCCTGGACCACTTCGAAGGCCGGTCCTGGCCCGGCTGGCACCACCACGCCACCCTCGTCACCGCCGCCCATGCATTTCTCACCGAACAGCGTCTGGCCCCAAAAGCACCCACACCGGGCTCACTCTCTACCAGACCCTCGACGCCCTCCAAGACATCCTGAGGTGCTGGACCGGCATCTGCACCACCTGCCAACGGCCCCTGCCCAGCAGGCCACGCACGACATCAAGATCGAGACAGACCTAACGGAGTCCTATTAGGTGCCGCATTTGCGCGGGCGCGGACTTCGGGATCGGGCGGGTGAACGCCTTCTGGGTGGCGCGGTCGAGGCTGTCGGAGATCAGACCCATCGCGAAGATTTCCTTTCAAGATCGGCTGTGCGGTCCCCTGACGGTCGATCACGGTGCCCGCTGGGGAATTGACGCCGAAGGGGGTGATCGGCCGTGAGGAGGCGCTCATGGCGCCTTCGTGGTGGTTTTCATGCGGCCGCGGAGATGACTCGGTCCGGATGGCAGCGTGGGCACTTCTCGCCACCGCCCATCTCACCGAGGGTCCGGAACCGCGGGTTGAGGCGTGCGGCCGGGTTGTCCTCACCGCACTCGCCGCACCACTCCGGCAGGCCAGCCCGGCGGGAGCCGACCCTCCCACCCTGCCCCTGGATCGGAGCGGTGGACCGTTCTGCATGCTGGACAAGGTCGGACCAGCCGCGCGCCGCCAGCTCCTCTGCCCGGTCGCACAGCCACGCCTCGGGCAGGCCCTGCTCGAGCAGCTCCACCGCCTGGCGTTCCAGCTTGGCCCTGGTGCCCTTCAGCACCGGCCGCCCGAGGGCAGCCGCGTACGCGGCCACGATCCGGCCCCCTGCTGCTGTGCTTGGGTTTGAACCCTCGCGCTGCTGCGGCAGCCCAGCCCCGGAGTGGTTCTGTCCCTCGGGCGAAGCCACGCTCTCCCTCTCTCCGTCCGGTGCTGTGCTCTCTGAGGCGTCAACGCCGCTCGCGACGCCCGCGCCCGGAGGGAGAGAAGAGGGGGAGGAAGAAGGAAGGAGAAGGGGGGCAGATTTCGCCGCCCCTGCCCTGCGAGATCTGCCGGGGAGGGTGCGAGATCTGCCGAGGGGGTGCGAGATATGCCGGGGGGTCTGACGGAGGGGCGGCAGATTTCGCCGGGGGTTTGAGCTGGGCTTTTCCTCGGGTGTCTCGCTGAAGGTGAGCTCCTCCACGAGGGACGGCCCGTAGTCTCGGCGTGCGCGCTTCATGCTGGCCAGCAAATCCAGGTTGATCCGGAACAGGTTGGCGAGCTGCGCCCCGTTTTTCGGGCTGAACCGTTGCCCCGCCTTGAGCAGCCGGCGCTTCTCCAGCCGGGCACGCTGGTCCCGTGCGGATCTGAGAGACATGTGCGCCTCGTCCGCCAGCTGCTGCATGTGGGCGATGACGTACCCCCGGTCGTCGGTGTGATTGGCGCACGCCATCAAGAACGCGCCCTCCCCATGCTCAGCCCTTCCGCCTGGAACACCAGGTTCATATGCTGAATCACAGTGCCACCCCCAGGTGGGGCTGACGTAGGAGATGGCATCGGCTGCGGGGGCGTGGCCGACGGTCGCGTAGATGGCCATGGCGCGTCCGTGAACGCGGACACCCCCGGCACCTTGGCCGAGAGAGTCTGGTGGCGCATAGGGATGTATCTCCCCAGGTAGGGGAGCCGCGACCCGCAAATGTGACCTATGTGGGCCCCGGAGTAGTGGCGTTGCGCAATCTTCTGCGCATACTCTGGGGACAGGTGACTGCGCGGGCTATAAGTCCACGGGCATCACCCCGGCGAGGTCACCTCACCGGACACGACTCGAAGCTTTTGGTAGGGCAGTGAGTCGGGCTTAGAAGAGGCTCCGTTGTGGCGACGGGGCCTCTTCCCTTTGTCGCCCTCATCTTTTCTTACGGCCACCGCCAACCGCTGACCCGTAGCGCTTCCGCTTGCGCTCGGACGACGATCCGAAGCTGAGCCAGGTCAGCAACCTCGGCGTAGTCGGCTCGGGCCGTGGTTTGGCCGGGGTGCTTTCGGTAGATACCGCCTGGAGTTGAGATCATCCACCCGTCCGAGACGGCCGCACAGCACAGGACAGTCGCGATTGTCTCCCAGGCTGGGAGGGTGGGCCAGGCGCCCACGGCGAGGAGCAGCGACTTGCGTACCGTCAGGTGTTGGGCGAGCACCGGAAAGACATCAGCGTCGTAGGCGCGGAGCAGCGCGTCATACGTCAGAGAGCCTTCTGGGGGTCGTACGGCCCAGCAACAGTTGAGCCGTCCGGCAAGAGGTCCAGGCCAGCGGATACGCACCACCCTGCTCCGGGGTGCTCCTCCAAGGCAGTGATCTCCCGGACGAGGCCACCGGGCAGGATCACGTCATCAGCGTCCAGAGCACGGACGAGGTCGCCTACGGCTCGAGGAAGAGCCATTGTGCGGGCCGCCCCGCACCGTTCCGAGTGCCCATCCCAGCAGAAATCCAAGGCTCATCTGGAATCGTGGTGATGGGCCGCCCCGTCGTGCCGTCCTCTTGGACCAGCCACTGCAAGTCCCACCCGTTGGGTAGGCGCTCGCGCTCGGCCCGCACGGATTCGTACGCCTCCGGCAGAAATTCGGTGCCTCCGTCGTAAACGGGTGTCACCACACTGATAACCCGACTCATGACCACCGCCTCAAGGGAGTGACGTAGCGCAGCTCGACCCGGTCGGCAGGAAGCGGGATGTCCGTCACCTCTACAGCCTGGCCAGTCGTGGAGTACGAAATCTTCCGCACGCGAATCACCGGGACCCCAGGCGGAATGTCCTGCTCGTCCCTCTCGTGCTGAGTGGGCATAGATGAGGTCACAACGTCTTCAATGTGATCGACCTCCACACCCACGGTGTGGAGTTGATGGAGGGCCCCGCCCGGCCACGGCTCGCGGTCGACGTCGAAAAGGGCTGGGTTCTGGCGAGCGAGGTCGTGCGGCATGTAGGACACGGACCTTCCGACACCTGCTCCCTGCTTATGGCGACGCGTGCCGATGCGACGCAACACCAGGGCACCCGGCTCAAGACCCAAGGTCTCCGCTACGTCGGGTGGGGCAGGGATGACGTCCAACTGAGCATGGATCTCGAACATCGAGGCCAGCGACACACCCGAGTCGAGCTCGGCGACACCGGCCGTAGCGCGCTCATCCTCCGGGAGGAGGACTCTGTCCTTCTCTGTCTGATAGCGCAAGTTGGATCTGACCTGATGAATAGGTGGAACACGGACACGCGTCGTGCCGCCGGCCTTGCCTGAAAGCAAGCCCCGCTCCTTAAGTACCTGCACTGCCCTGCTGGCCGTGTTCGGAGCAACGCCGTGGGCCTTGGCTAGCTCTATGACTGTCGGAAACCGCTGGTCCGGCGCGTAATCCCCTCCGCGGATAGCAGCGGCCAGCACGTCGGCTAGCTCCATGTACTTCGACGTCGATGCCATAGGGGCACTCTCTCACCCCCCTGACCCCAACGCAACGACCATCGCAACATGCCCCAATCCATCTTGCGATGGTTGTTGACCTTACTCTCACTGTTGTGGCACGGTCTCCTCAAGGGAACCAACGCAAGTTGGATTCCCTGAACTGAGTTGCATGGCGCGCGTGGTGACGGTCTCTCACTCGATGGCTACTGACGGCGTAGCGCTCGCTCTTTGAGATCTCCATAGCGTGATCCACCACAGCTATGACGGCCGTGATAGCCCCGGTCGAGGTGAGTGGAGACCCGTCGCGCGGCGTCGCCCCCCTTGGTGGCGACAGTCAGCACGTGCAACGACCCGTCAGGCGCCAGCCCTAGCTGGCGGCCAGGAAGCCGTAAACGACCAGGCGCTCATCACTGACGGCAGCCCGTAGGGCCGACACCCCCGCGACGCAAAAGAACGACGCGATGTCCCTCCCAAAACCCTCTAGCAATCGGTCCCGGCTGGAGGCGAGGAGGACGCGTCGGGACTGAGGGCACTTCGCCTCCCTCACTCAGTAAGGCGAGCACCCGCGGCGGAAGAGGCCGCGCGCACCATCTGCAGCCCTGTGCTGCCCACCGACCACCAGCCCCTGGATGGGCCCGTGGCCGGCGGAGCAGGGCGCACTGCCCCGCTGCTGTGCGGGGCCAGAACACGACGAACCCCTCAGGGATGCAGCCCTGAGGGTTCTTGTCGCAGGTCGAGATCCGGAAGGACGACCCACATGCACAGCATCACATTCCACCAGACCCGTCTGAGCGGCCGAGACGAGATCGGCCCCGCCGCCCTGGCGCGATCTACCAAAACGCTGACGGGCGGTTCGAGGTCCTGGCACTCGTTACGAACCCGGCCGACGCCGCGCAGCTGCTACGCCGGACCGCCGCGCGATGGGCGGTCATCGTCCACGACACCCTCCGCCCCGACGGCCAGCCCTTCGCTGTCGGCACGGTGTGGACAGACAGCGACTACCTGATCCGCTCCGCCCCCGACACGAGCGTCTACGTGCCAGCGGCCTGACCGCCCGCCACGGTCCCGCTCCACCCCACAGAGCGCGTGAACAAGGGGGTGGGAGAAGGGCCGTGGCTGGCCGTCCGGCCAGCCACAGGCGACAGCCCGGAACTCTGACCTTCCGGGGCTGTCCGGTCACCAGGAAAGAGGACTTCCCTTGACCACTGCGATCATGACACGTCCCGTGGCCCATAGGACAGGAGCCGCGGTCAATCCCGAGTATGCGTGCGACCGGTGCGGCGGCTGGCACTCCGGTGCCTGCACCGCCGCCGCGCCCCACCAGCTCGGTGACCTCCTGGCACGCATGGTGCGCGAGGCCGACGCCCGGATCCCGGTCGGCCGACGGGCGCGCCGCACTCTGCAAGAGATGATGCCCGGCTTCCAGCGGCAGCCGGTGCTCACCATGCACCACCCGGCAATGGCCGACGACGCCTGCCCGTGTGTGGCTACTGGCGGTGCCGCTGCAGCGAGGCGGTGCTCACACGCCCGCGCCGGACGACGCAGCCCAGGATCCGGCCCGGCCCCGCCGTCGTGTCCAACGGTGGCGGCCAGTGCTCGGTGTGTGGTGGCTGGTTCGAGGGCTGGTCCGGCGGCGTCTGCAGCGCCTGCAGCTGACCCGTCTGCCGTACCTCATGCACGTGGCCCGGGCAGCGCAGCACCGCGCTGCCCGGGTCACAGCCGAGGCCGGACCGGCACACCCGCTGACCCTCTGTTGCTCGCGGTTGCCGCCCTGGCACCCGCGGCCGCGTGGGACGCCGGGCCGCGTCATCGACCTCTAACTCATCCGCCGGCATCACCACGAAAGACAGGCGCCCCTTGCCTGACGACCTGTACCAGCGCTACCAGGCCGCGTACCGGGCCCAGCAGGCGCACACCACGTCCTGCACCAGATGCACCGACGCCTCCCGCTGCCCTGACGGCGCACGCCTGTGGGCGTCGTTCACGCGGCTGCAGGACGCGTACCTCACTCGACTCAACCAGCGCCGTCGGCGCTGAAAGGCGACCACCGATGACCTCACCGTCCCAGACGACCGGCACCACCCAGACGACCGGCGCAGCCCCGGCGGCCGACACCGGCACGCATCACTTCGTGCTCACCCTGCAGTCCCCGGCCGGTAACGGGTTCCTGATGCACACCTTCACCGGCCCCATCACCCGCCCGCGGGCTGGACGCGCGCCGAACTCCTCACCGAGCTGCGCGAGCAGATCGCCGATAACCACCCCGACTGCCAGGGCGCCCACATCGTCTTCTGGTCCCTGGAACCCAACGCCCTGTGAACGGCTTCGGCTCCCGCCAACCCGACACTCGAGAGGAAACAGAAGAGTGATCAAGAAGATCTGGCGGCGGCCTACGTCGCGCGGGATGGTCCTCGCAATCCTGGGTGTGGTCACCCTCGGGGTGGCCGTCCTGTCGATGGCCGTCAGCTATCAGATCCTGGAGCCGCCCTTCGGGAAGTGGGCGGTCCGACCGTGGGCGCCCTGGACGCGCTCTGGGTCGTCTTCCAGGCGACCGAGATCCTGTCCTGCAACAACCGCCGACGGGCCGGGCGTGTGCGGTGGGCGGGACTGGCGCTCACGCTCGTCAACGCAGCGATCCCACGGTCGATTTGGCTCTGAGGCTGAAGAGCACGGACTCCGGGTTCGACCTGGCCGTGGTCATTGCTCCAATCGCCATCGTGGCGACCAAGGGCGCATGGTGGATCGCCTGCCGGCGCTGGGCGGCGGGTGTCGGACAAGACCCGCCGCACCATCGCGACCAGGCGCCAGCAGGTCGCGGACCAGCTCGAGGAGATGGAGGCCGAAGCCGCCGACCGGATCGAGCTGCTGACCCTGGCAACGGATCTCAACGAGCGGGTGTCCGAAGCCGAGACGGCCTACCGCCTGTCGGTCCTCAAGACCCAGCAGACCATGACCGAGAACCTGCACGAGCAGGCCGAGTCCACCATCGCAACGATCGCCGAGAAGGTGCTGCCCGCTTCGGTCGCGGCGATCGCCCTGCCCGAACTCGGCACCTTCAAGCCGGCGCGCCCGCCCTTCCCGGCACACCCACCGGCACGCCGCTACCGGGCCGTGACACCAACGGCACGCAGGTCAGCGCCCTTCCACACGCGTCCGGCACGGCAACCGGCACGCTCGCCGTCACGCCACCGGCACACCGGCCCACCCGGCGGCACACACCGTCACGCTCACGGACCTCGCGGCCGTCGAAGGCGTGCCGGTCCCGCAGCCCGGCGAGCAACTGACCGACACGCAGATCGGCGTCGTGCTCCGTCACCTGCGCTACTCGGACGACCCGCCGCTGTCCTTCCGTCAGGCCCGCAGTTCCTACCGCGGCGCCGGCTACCAGGGCAGCGAGGAACGAATCCGCCACGCCTGGGCCGCGCTGCGCGCCAACGAGGGCCACGGCGAGATGACCGACACCGGCACCGATGACGAGGCGTCCGAGGACGCCGACATCTGACCCAGCTCTGTCCGGCACCACCAGTGAGGGCCAGCCCGCACCCCGCGGACTGGCCCTTGCTGCGACTGCCGGAAACCAACGCAGTCGACCGGTTGCAGACCCGGTGAGTGACCTGGCGAGCGAACGGACGATTCGCAGACCCAGAGAGCAGACCCGGCGCGCACCACCCCAGCATCACCCCCCCGCGTGCACAACCCCGTGCACCCATGCACGACCCGAAGAAGGAGAGGCGTGTCAGGAAAACAAGCAGGTGAGGACATGTACGCGCAGACTGCCGGCGCGATCGGCGTCCTCGCCACCGCCTTCGGCGTCCTCGCCGCCATCAAGGACAAGCTCGGCCTCACCTGGCCGGCCACGGTGCTGCTGACCGCCGGGGCCCTGATCGCGAGCGGCTACGGCGCCTGGAAGGCCAAAACGGCCGCCAAGCGCCTCTGGGCACACGAGCCCAAGGCCTCCAAGGCCCAGACGGCTGCCGGGACCCAGGCCGTCGCCCAGGCCGTCACGCTGCCCGCGGGCAGCACCCTGCCCCCGGTCGAAACCGCCCCGGCCCACCCGGAGCTCACGGCGGCGCTTCGCACGGCCGGCGCCATCGGCAAGGACGAAGTGATCCGAGCCGACGAGGCCACGGTCAGTGACGTGCAGACAGGCGCGCTGTATGACTTCCTCGTGCCCGAAGGGCGCACCTACGAGGACGTTGAGAAGCGCCTCGGCACCGTGGCGGGCATGTTCCAGGTCACCCGCCTGCACCTGACGATGGAACGCAGCCGGGACAACGAGCGCCGGGTCAAGCTGCTCAAGCTGCACGAGCCGCCGTTCACCCGCCCTTTCCCCGCGCCCACTCGGCAGGAGATCGAGGCGTTCGCCGGGGTCCCGCTCGGACACGACGTCACCGGCCAGCTCGTCGGTGTGCCCACCTTCGACAAGGCGTCGCTGCTGGTGGCGGGCATGACGCAGATGGGCAAAACCACGCTGATCAATGGGCTTATCACCTGCCTGCTGATCGCGTACGGCGAGTTCGACCTGTACCTGCTCGACGGGAAGTTCTGCGGGCTGACCAGGTTCGAACCGATCGCCACCGCTACGAGTCATCGGATGATCCGGCCGTTTTCTGGGACATGGTCCAAGAGCTGAACAACCTCTCGGACCGCCGCTACGAGGAAATCAAGGAATCCTCCGGAAACGGCAACCCGCACCGAAGTTTAAGCCCGTCATTTTCATCGTGGACGAGGCGGCCGACTTCTTCTCCTCAGGCGGAACCAGCGAAGAAAAGGATCAGGCCAAGCAGATCGCGGAAGACACACGGTCACTGGTCTCCAAATCCCTGGAATCCGGGATCTCCACGGTCCTCATGACACAACGCCCGTCCACGAACGCCATTCCTGTCATGGTCCGTGACCAGTTCCTTTACCGCCTGTGCCTGTATGTGGCATCGGCGGGAACCGCCAAGGTCGCTCTCGGCGACACGTATTTCGAAACCGTCGCCCCGATCAACCCGGCACTCCTCGATCCGACATCAAGGGACAGGGCGTCCTCTTCACCAAGGGCGTTCCACGCTCATCCGGGGATTCCACTTCGCAGACAAGTTCATCTGGGACGTGGTCGACGAAAAAGTCGAGGCGCGCGTGGAGGCGCTCCCGGAAGAAACTCCGCTGCGGCAGGCCATCGATCTGATGCGAAGCAAAGGCGTGGAGTTCATGACCACACCGGACATGGCACCCGCCCTCGGGATTCTGGAAGACGATCCGGTAAAGCGCGGAAAGAAGCTCAACGAGCTTCTGGGCGGCCCGCCGGCTCACAAGACTTCACAGGGCCGCGGCTACCGCCTGGAGGACCTGCTCGCCTTCGCGAAGTCCGACACGTGACAGCCACGCACCACCGCCGGCGCACCGCCCGGCATCGCCGCGACCGCCATGGCACCGCCACACCGGACAGTCCATGGCGGTGTCATGGCGGTCCCAGACCGCCTCATGGCGATGCCCTGACGGTCCCCGTGGCGGTCCTGACCAGCGCAAACAGTCAAAACAGCAGAATGAGAGGGAGGAGGCCCGTTGCGTGCCTCTGCAGCCGTCACCATCGGCGTAGGAGCGACCGCGGCTGTCGTCTTAGCCGCGCTCGTGCAGGGCGCTGGCGACAACCCGGTGTCCATGGCGCTCAGCCTGGCCGTCCCCACCCAGTACAGGTCGCTGATCCAGGACGCGGGACGCACCTGCCCCGAGGTCAGCCCGAACTGCTCGCCGCGCTCCTCACACAAGAATCCGGATTCAATCCCAAAGCACGCTCCCAAGTCGGCGCGCAAGGCATCGCACAATTTATGCCATCCACATGGGAGATGCACGGTGTCGACGGAAACGGCGACGGTAAAAAGGATGTCTGGGATCCCGAAGACGCGATCCCGCAGCCGCCACATACCTGTGCGCATAGCGAAAGACGTCCAGAATGTTCCCGGTGACAAGCAAAGCAACATGCTGGCCGCCTACAACGCTGGAAGCGGAGCCGTCCGCAAATACGGTGGCGTGCCTCCTACAAGGAGACACAGAATTACGTCCGATCCATCCAAGCCCTCGCCAACAAACCAACAACCCACAGCAGCAAAACTGTGACCACAGTGCAAGCCTCCACCGCCCTCAACGCGGCAACCAAAATGATCGGCACCCGTACTCGTGGGGCGGAGGAAACGCCAGCGGCCCCAGCACCGGCACCTGCTGCTCCCCAACGGCCACTCCGGTAAATCCATCACCGGTTTCGACTGCTCCGGGCTCACGCTCTACGCCTACGCCCAAGCCGGTATCACCTGCCCCGCACAGCAGCACAGCAATACGCCGCATCAGAACCCGTAAAGCGGGACAGGTTCGCCCCGGCGACCTCGTGTTCTACGGCTCCAGCCTCAGCAGCATTCATCACGTCGGCATCTATATCGGCGGCGGCTGGATTCTCGACGCCCCCCGCCCCGGCACCCAGGTCGCTACGACCCATGGACACCATGCCGGACCTGATCGCCGTCGCCCGCCCGCCGCCCACCACAGCCAGGAGATCTGACCCATGCCCAGCTCACCCCCTCGCCAAGCCCGTCGACATGTCCGGCGGCTTCAAGGACTTCTTCGACACCATCGGCCTCACCGGCGGCGGTCTGGTCACCAAGGGCATCGCCGCCGTGATCGCCATCATCGCCGTCCGCATGCTGCTGCAGCTGTCCAACGACCCCAAGGGCGCCCTGCAGAAGGGCTCCCTCGCCGTCGGCACCCTGTTCGTCGCCGTCATCCTCGCCTCTACGGCGACACCCTCTTCTCCACCGTCACCGACGCCAAGGGCTGATCCGGGTATGGCAGACAAAGACCCCTGCGACCTGATCAAAGGCCCGGCCGGGCCTACTGCGAAGCGAACAACTCAGGCGGCGGTCCCCCGACACCAGCGGTGTCGGGGCGGCGGAGGCCTCACCCACGGGCGTCCGAACACGTCAAGCAGCTCGCCGAAAGCCTGATCACGACACTCAAACAGCTGATCGCCCGAAGCAAGCGTGGGCGCCGGCCACAGCGGACGGCGGCCTGTACGAGCCGTTCCTGTGGCTCGGCCAGCACCTCGCCGTCGCGATCTTCATCTGCGTCGTCGTCGTGTGCGCCCTGACCGCATGGCAGGGCACACCCCGCATGCGGCAGATGGCGCCTCCACCGGCTGGACGCTGGCAGCCGTCGCCGCCATGGCCTCGGTCCCGGGCGCCGTCATGCTGCTGAACAAGGCCGTGAGCGGCGCGTTCACGACGCGTTCGACAGCAACGAATCGACCCTGTTCACCGTCATCCGCGATGACCTCGAGCACGGAGCGGACGCGGGGAACCCGCTGGCACTCCTGCTGATCATCTCCGCGCTCGTCGTCGCCCTCGCCTTCGCGGCGCTCGTGTTCCTGACCCGTCAGCTCGGCATCCTGGTCTTCGTATGCATGGCCCCGCTGGTGCTGGCGTCCCTGGCACGCGGCGGCGACATGACAGCCGTCAAGCAATGGGCGATGCGGCTGCTGGGCCTGATGTTCGCCCCCTTCGCCTCCTGCTGGTCAGCCCCTTCGTGGAGCTCGCCCGAGGCTCCTCGTCGTGGACTCCGTCCTCCTGGTCGCCGCGGACGCACTCATGCTGCGGATGATCTTCCACGGAGTGCCCTACTTCGGACCAAGGTCGCCCGGGGCGCCCGGACGCTGGTGGAGCGCAACACCACCAACCCCGTGGCGCGGCGATGGTACGGGCCGGGCACCTGACTTCTACGAGCAGGAGAACACCCCACGCCTGCGCGCACGGTGCCCACCCCGGCGCGCGATGTCGCAGGACCGGGGCGTGCTGTTCGCCGCCTACGGCGCCAAGCAGCCACAGCGGCCGGGACGCCTGACCACGAGTCCGCAGTCGCGTCAGCCCGCCGGCAGGCGACCGAAACCGCGAACCGCAACGCGCAGATCACCGAGGTGCGCCGGCAGGCGCGCGCCGCCGTCCAACCCAGCCGGCGGCACCCAGCGCCAACCCCCGGAGCCCAGCACCCAACCCGAGGCCCGCGCCCACTCCCGGGCCCAGCGGCGAACCCCCGACGACGACCGGCCGCCCCAACACCCCGTAGCAGCAATCGCGGCCACTCCCGGCCCCGGTGCTCCCTCCCCCGCCATAACAGCGCGGACCGACACAGGGCCGGTGCCTACCCGGCTCAATCCTTGAGGCTTCGCATGTACTCCTGACGCCGGCTACGCGTACCAGCCTGCAGCGCGGGCTCAGCCCCGCCGAAACCCTGCTGACGAAAGTGAACGCCGGCGTCGGCAGCGCGATCCTGGCATCGGCCATGCTCACTCCACCGCCCGTATGGACCTTCGGCGCGGTCGGCGCGGCCGCGGCGCTGCTCAACCTCGCGCCCGGACCGCGCTCGATCGCCCGATGGCAGCCGTCGGCTACCGACATCTGCTCGAGCGCACCACCCCCACCACCATGGCGGGCCAGGCCGGAGCCACCACCTCATGGACGCTCTACCAGAGCACGGCACATGCAGGACCCGCAGCGCCGGACCGCGTTCCACGACGCCTTCTCCGCGCACTCGCGTTCACCAGCAGCCAGACCCGCACCGCCGGCATCCAGATCCACGTCACCCACCACGCGACCATCGGCGACCACACCACCCACACCCAGACCCTCAGCGCGCACATCCCCAAGGGTCTGGTCGGCCAGCCGCCCGGATCCTCGACACCCTGGCAAGCGAGTTCGCCACCCTGGGCGCCCTCACCCCCATCACCCCGACCCGATCCCCACCACGATCGGGCGCGGACCTGGCTGGGCTGCACTGGACGACGGCCGCTACGCGGCCACCGCCCGCATCACGCCTGCCCGAAGAAACCGGCGGCGACCTCATGCCCAAGCTACTGCTCGGACAGTCAACCGACCGCTCCCTCGCGTCCTCTACCGGCCGCTCCAGCAGGCCAGTCCCGCCGCTCGGCGAAGTGGCAGGCAGCCGCCAGCGAGGCCTTCACCACCGACAGATCAAGGCCGCACCCACGAGATCGCCTCCCACACCACCCACGGCGCCCTCGTCCAAGGCGCCACCTCGTCGACATCGACGCCTACCTGACCGTCTGGGCCACTCCCCCGAGGACATCACCGACGCCCGCTGGCAGGCCTCACTCACCGCGACCGGCACCGCATCCACTCGACTGGCTCCCCGGCCAGCAACACCGCGCCACGTGATGACTACCCCCCACGGAGCCTCCACCAGAAAGGGCAATCTCTGATGATCCGCCTACCCTCAGCCACGCCGCGATCACCACGCCCCTCGTCACCTCCCGCACCACATTCCCGCATCCCGATCGGGCGATCCCTGCTGGACGGACGCCCCTTCCACCTCTCCCCCGTCTCGCCCCGCCGCCCGTACTGCCGTCCACCAACTCCTCGCCTCGAGGACTCGGCACCGGCAAAAGCACACCGCCAAGGCGAGGATCCGCCGCGAAATCCTCCACCACGACACCAGGCCGTCGTCATCGACAGCTTCGGACAAGACACCACCGGCGGCGAGTGGGCACCGCTGGTGCGCTCCTGGCGGCCGATCATCAACGCGGCGCCTTCACCCTCAATCCCTGCAGCACTATGTTCCCGCCGAGGTCCGCGAGCAACTGGTCCGCTCCCTCATCACCGCCGTCGAACCCGACGCCCTCACCCACCAGGCCACCCACGCACTCCAGCACGCCCTGAACCATCCGAAGGCGACGTCCCTGAACGGACTGGTGGACGCCGGTCCGCCCGAGGACGGCAGGTGGCCAGCCGCCAAACTGATCGAATGGGGTGAGGGCGCCGCGATCGCCCTGTCCCGCTACACCGAAGGCAGCCTGCGCGGCCGGTTTCGACGCCAGGACGCCAGTCTCCCGAGACGGACCTGCCGATCCTCTCCTTCGACTTCTCCGCCTAGACCGCAACAGCCCCGGATCCCGTCACTCATGGCGCGGTGTCCTGCTGGCAGAGCACGTATGCTGCGCCAGTCGACCGCAGTGCACCGGCACCTCGTCCTCGAGAGGCCTGCAAATCCTTCTCCCCAGCACCAGCGAACTCATCCAGCGGCTGCTGAAGAACTCCGGAAGCGGCTCTGTCCCTGGACGTGTGATGCACACGCTGTCGACCTCGGCGACGGCAAAGCTCAGGACTGGCGAGGCTGTGCGAGATCGCCCACGTCGGACGACTCGGCCCGAAGAGGCCGCCATCGTCGGCACCCTGCTCGGCCTACCCACCTGGCAGTTGAAAGGATCCGACTCTCGACCGGGCCAGGCCGTGTGGAAGATCGGCCCCGATTACGTCGACATCATCCAGACCGCTCTCAGCGCGGAAGAAGCCGAGCTGACTGAACGTCATCGCAGCGCCGCAAAGCACAGCAAGCCAACCGTGGAAGACGAACAGCGAACCCTCCAATGGTGCCGACATCGACCGCACCGGCAGGAACGAGACCTGAAGGCGCCGCTCGAGCAGCCACCGAACGAGCAGGACGTCCGCGACGTCGACGCCCCAGGGACTGGACTGGGAGATTCCGCCAACGTGATAGACCGGCGGCACTACGACGTCATTCAGGCCGCGAGCAAAGGCCGGCGCGACGAGGCGCCCAGTGGCGCCATCGCGAACGCGAGGACATCACACCACGGCATCAACTCCACCAGGCCGTGTGTGGCTGTCCACCCGAGCCCGTGTGCAGAGCTGAGCGGAAACCGACCGCGCAGCTCAACTGCGGCTACCGTCGTCCGCATGGGCAAAGACGTCGAGTGGTGGCAGCAGCAACCTGCGCCCAACGACAGGAGCAGCGAACCCAGCCGCCCGGATCACCCCCGCCGCCACAGGCGGCCAGGAACTACGGGCACGCCGACGCACTGGCCTACGTCGCGGCGATCGCGCCTGGCATCGTCTCCGCTGTGTATGGCAGAACACCCACGACCAGCACCGCGCGCAGGAACGTGAGCACAAAGCGCGCGTACAAGGGAAGGTCCGGGGCCGAACTTCACCTCGACGGCGTGGAAACCGACGTGGTGGCGCAGTGGAACAGCCATCGAGACCGCGTCGTAGTGCAACTCCGCTCCTACTTCGACGAGAACGCTCGCTTCCTACGGATCGACGCCTATCGGGTGAGACGCTCAGAGCACCGGGGAAGCCGGCTGGTATCCAAGGACCCGGAGATCAGCGTGCCTGTCACGGACGGGCTTGGCGACGTGACAATTCGCGTGGCAGTAGGCGGCAAGAGCTGGAGGAAAGGCATGGCACCGTACTCGCGTACGGTTCGCCTGTCCCCGACCGGCACCGCCTACGACGCCGAGACCGGAGCCAAACTGCCCTCCGATCTCTGACTCCCGCAGCCCCAGCCACCTCACCGCCGCGCGTCACGGCGTGGGCCGTGACGCGTCGGCATCAAGCAATCCGATCCCCGCTGCCAACCCTCCGAAGGACGCCGCGCTGCGTCAGGCCGTGCGCCGCACCAGCCTGGTCACACCGCAGCCGAGACCGGAGAGAGACGCCCCCCCGGCCGCCGCCGGCCAGCCTGAAGCTAGCGGTCAGTCGCGATGAGATGAGCGCGGCCCGGTTCATCGACTGCGCCGACGACGCCCACCAACAACCACCGCCGCCGCGCGTTCCACCAGACGCTCACCGCTATGGATAACCAACTCAGCCGTGAGCGGGTATGCCTGGTCTACAACTGAGGCCGCTGCAGCCACGACGTCGCCGATCGACAGGCCTTCACCCACCGCGGACTCGTCACCGGGACCTGGATGGCCGGCCTCAGCGGTGACAGCGTGCGTGCCGGTGCCGTCTCTGCCGGCCGACTGACGAGCGCTCCGCAGGTGTCGCATGAGATCACGCACCCCGAGTCGTTAGGCGCAGCCATCACCGCGCTGTTCGTCCCTGGCTAGCTCGCCGGCTAGACGCTGCTCTGTCACCGTCTACGACGCCACCACCGGCCGCCCACGCAACTCGATGGCACAGCCCGACCGGCCGCCCGACCGCCCAAACCGCCGCCCCACCCGGAGCCGGACATCGCATGAAAGCCCTGCACAGCATCGACGCCGACCGCATCCGCCGCACCTACACGACGGTGCTCGGCGAGGCACGGATCAGCCGCCCAGACCTGCACAGCGAGGAACAGCGCGCGAACCTCGCCGGGATCCTGCGCGGACAACTCCACTTACTCCTTGAAGAGCTCGAAAGCCGCATGGACCAGTTCCACGGGGAGACCCAAGCGACCGCCGTCCACGTTGCCTCACGCACCCGCAAGGTCCTCACTCTCGAAGACCCTGCCGCGGCCCGGAACCCCGAGCATCTCCATGACATGGCGATCCTGGCCCGGTCGCTGCTGACCTTGTGCCGGCTGGCTTCGGCCATGAGAACGGACAGCAGACGTTCATCGATCTCGGAGGCGGCCGGCGCCGAGGACGAATCGAACTGTGCAGGAGTTCAGGCGGCACCGACGGTGAACTGCATGCAGGTGGGCCGATCAGCTCCGTCAGATGTGCTGTACACATGTCCGATGACCACTTCTCAGTTCCAGCTTCGCTGCGTTGGCGAGCAGGAGTTCGTTCCCTGGGCGCGCATGATTGCCGACACCTACGGTATGGATCGGTCGGAGGAGGAGCTGGCTGATCAGCGAGCTGCAACGGACCTCACTCGCACCCTGGCCATGTTCGACGAGGGCGAGCCGGTTGGCGGGGCCTCCGTCTACAGCCGGATGCTGACCGTTCCGGTGGCGTCCTGCCCGTGGCGGGGATCGCCTCGGTGGGCGTGGCCCCGACGCATCGCCGCCGCGGCATCCTCACCTCGATGATGCGCGCCCAGCTGACCGACCTGCACGAGCAGCGACGAGAGGCGATCGCCGCGCTCCGTCCCTCGGAGGCCGGCATCTACGGACGGTACGGCTACGGCCCCGCGACCGTCGGTAACCGGATGCGCTGCGACCGACCCGCCATGGGGTTCCGCCCAGACACCGACTTCGGCGACGGAACCGTCCGGCTGCAGCACGCCGACCAGGCCCGCCCCCTGCTCGAGGAGATCTACGACCGGGTCCGCACCACTACGGTCGGCTGGCCTGACCGGCAGACGGCCCATTGGGCAGTGCGCCTCGCCGACCATCCGCATCGGCGCGGTGGCGCGACCTCGCTGCGGTTCGCCGTTCACCAGGAGCGCGACGGACGTGCCACCGGCTACGCGTTGTACCGGCACGGCTCTGCCCCGGACGGGTCTGGCGGCAGCGCCGGAGTGGTGGAGGTGGTGGAACTGGCGGCGTGCTCCGCCAGGCGTATGCGGCGCTGTGGCGCTTCCTCGCCGGCATCGACCTAGTGAGCCGGATCGACTACGAGGGCTCTGTGGACGAGCCCTTGCCCCACCTGCTCATCGAACCCCGGGCGGTCCAGGCCGCGCCGGTGGACCGCCTGTGGCTGCGGCTGGCCGACGTGGACAGAGCTTGGTCGGCCGGAGTTACAGCCTTCCGCTGGACCTCGTGCTGGATGTGCGGGACGACTTCTGCCCGTGGAATAACGGTCGCCACCGGCTGCAGGCGGAAGCAGGGAACGCCGTCTGCGAGCCCACGACCGCTCCGGCCGACCTGCGGCTGAGGGCGGCTGAACTCGGCGCGGTCTTCCTCGGCGGCACTTCGCTGACGGCCCTCGCGGCCGCTGGCCTCGTCGAGGAACTGCGAGGTGGTGCGCTTTCCCGAGCCTCGGCGGCCTTCCGCGGCGAACGCGAACCCTGGTACCCGGCGGCTGGGCCTTCCCGCTCTATTGAACAGTCCTGCGAAGCCGCTGCTGCATGCGGCCACTGCGAACTGTCGTTTCTCATGAACATCGAACCGGCTGGTACGGTTCCTCCCGAAACCATGAACGAGTGCTGTCCAAACTCGCGAACAAAGCCAGCCGGCTTCCCACACTGCCCCGCCGGGCCCAGACTCCTGTCTCGCACCGCACCCCCTGACGGTGCGGCACAGGGCAAGACGCCCGCAGTAACCCGGCCGGGCACGCCCCGGGCAACTGCGGGACACACTCCGCCCGTCCTTGACCAGGCAGTCGGCGCGGGCGGGAGACCGGCGCTGGCGTTCCCCCTTGAGCCCCAGCGCCAGCACGCACCTATGCGCGTTCGAGTCGCACACCACACCACCGACGGAGGGCACTGTGCACGACACCCAGTTGAAGGAACTCGCAGGCCGGACCGTGCTGGTCACCGGCGGCGCCGGACTAATCGGAAGCCGCATCACCAGCCACTTACGGCAGATCGGAGCCCGGCCGATCGCTCTATGCACGCTGGACGCCTACCCGCCACACCTACCGGGACCTGTTCGGCGTCGACGCATCCCACCCGGGCGTCATCATCGGCGACGTCCAGGACACGGCCCTGGTCAAGAAGTCGCCGACGCCGACTACGTGATCCACGCCGCTGCACTCGCCGACGTCGCGCCTGCACCCGCGAGCCATGTCAGCGATCCACAACAACATCACCGGCACCCAGGTGATCCTCAATGCGGTAGCAGCCTGCCAACGGATCCGCCGCCTGGTGTACGTCTCCTCGGCCAGCGTCTACGGCAACGGCAACCCCGACGACTGGGCGCGCCCCTGCGACGAATTCCGGACGGTGCGAGCCATACTGGAATCCGTCTACGGGCGGGTGCCGCCGCAGTTCCATGAGCACGCGCCGCTGCGACCGATGTCCGTCTACGCCAACACCAAGGCATGGGAGAGACGCAGGCCGCGCTCACGCTCGGCACCGTGCGCACCTCGTACACGATCGTGCGGTACTTCTCCGTTTACGGCGATCCGCAGGTCGTCAAGGAGAACAGCCACTCGTGGGTGGTGGCCTGGTTCGCTACCCGGGCCGCGCTGGGGCTGCCCCTGCACCTCAACGGAGGCGGCCTCCAGGTCCGGGACCTGGTCCATGTCGATGACATCGCCGAAGCCACCGTGCGGGCCCTGATCGCGCCCCGCGCCCACAACGAGACGATCAACATCGGGACGGGCACGCCCACCAGCATCCGGAAGGTCGCTGAGCTGGTCGCCGCCCGATACCCGGGCACTCGGATGGTGGAGACGCCGATGCCACCCGTGACCCGCTCGGCGGGTACGCGGCCACCCGCCGCACGGAGACGGTCTTCGACTGGAGGCCGACGATCACCGTCGAGGAGGGGGTGGCCCGCTACGCGGACTGGTTGCGCCGGACCCCCAGGGCGATCCCGGAGTGGCTGCGCTCCCAGTCCAAGGACGCTTC